>JAFLCX010000004.1 GCA_017302635.1 Hyphomicrobiales bacterium | reverse complement strand
AAGACCCCCCTCGACCCGAAAGACAAAAAAACAAGCCGCCAACTTCATTCGCTCGACAGTTCGCTCGACAGTTCGCTCTACAGTTCGCTCAGAAGTTCGCTCAGAAGTTCGCTCGACAGTTCGCTCTACAGTTCGCTCTACAGTTCGCTCAGAAGTTCGCTCAGAAGTTCGCTCTACAGTTCGCTCGACAGTTCGCTCTACAGTTCGCTCTACAGTTCGCTCTACAGTTCGCTCGACAGTTCGCTCGACAGTTCGCTCTACAGTTCGCTCGACGCTAATTATTTCAACGTGTGGGCTTCGTGGTTTCGCGGTGGCCAATGTCTCGGCGTGCAATACGCTCAGACCGACACCGATAATCTTAACGATATTGAAGTTCTCGCGCAAGAATGCTTATGGTTTATCCCCTTCAAAGGCTTGTGTATTTTCATCGAAAAGCCGACGACGGTATCGGTTGAGCCTGCCGGGCCAGATGATCGCGTGCGGCTGCATTGTGCGGATGGGCCAGCTCTGGCGTTCGGCGACGGCTTGATCGTGCATTGCTGGCACGGCCTGCGCATCCCGCCCGATCTGATCGAGAAGCGCCACGAGCTGACGCCGAAACAGATTGCCCTTCTGCCAAACGCTGAAATTCGGCGCGCCGCGATCGAGATCTATGGCGTGGCCCGGTACATGCCGGACGCCGGCGGCCGGGTCATCCATCGCGACGCTTTTGGCACGCTGTGGCGGCGCGATCTCGGCCCGCAGGAAGAGCCCTATTGCGCGGTCGAGGTGCTGAACGGCTCGCTCGAGCCGGACGGAACGCGGAAAACCTATTTCCTGTCCGTGCCGCCCAGCACGGTTCTGATGCCGGATCGGCGTGATGATGGCCGACCGATCGATACCGCGCTGGATGCTGTTGCATGGACCTATGGGCTGCGTGGCGATGAGTATCAGGCGCTGCGGGTGCGCACATGACCGCGCTTCGGGCTGCATTCCCGCCGGGCGATCCGGCCAAGCCCTTCTGGGTCTATGCCGATCTCGATGTCGTTTTCGGGGTCGGCCGCTCGCAGCGCCGAATACGCGAATGGGAGGCGCGCGGCTTCCCCGCGCCTCTGCCATGGAGCCACCGCGAGCGGCGCTGGAACCCGCGCGCTGTCCTGCGCTGGAAAGAGCGCGAGGAGGCCCGCATGCCCGGCAACGCGGCCGCCGCCCCGCATCTGCAACTGGTTTCCGAGAGGAGCGCGTGATGAACGTTTTGCCATACCTCGCCTTGTCAATCCGCCAGCCGTGGACCTATGCCGTCGCTGTCGGCTGGAAGGACATCGAGAACCGGAATTGGAGGAAGCCGAACCCCGGCATCGGCTTTCGTGGGCGCGTGGCGCTGCACGCGAGCGCTGGAATGACACGCCTCGAATACGAGCACGCGCGCGCTTTCATGCATGCATGCGGCCGTCAATGCCCGGAACCGCACGAGCTGGTGCGTGGTGCAATCATCGGCACGGCCGAGATTGTCGATGTGGTCAAGCATTCAACGAGCCGCTGGTTTGTCGGCCGGATCGGATTGGTGATGGCCAATGCGCAGCTGCTCGCCGAGCCCATTCCATGCAGTGGCGCGCTCGGCTTTTTCCAATGGAAGCACGGCGGGTCGATTGCCAAACCCGCGAAATGGATGCTGCCGAGCAAGGGCGAGAGCTCCAGCCCCCAACTGTTTTGACAGGAGCGCGTGATGTCGGATGAACCCAACACCCAGCCAGCCGGGCGCGTGACCGAGTTTCTCGCCGCGCTGACCGCCCATCTGATCACGTGCTTCTTTCTGGGCCTCGGGTTCTGGCTCGCCTTCGTGGTCGTGATCGGCGCCAAAGTATCCCGCGCCGAAGAGCTCACCGGCCGCCTGCACGCGATCGATGGCGATACGGTCTGGCACTACGCCACGCCGCGCGCCGCGCCGGAGAAAATCCGGCTGCTCGACATCGATGCGCCCGAGAGTTCCCGTTCGGCCTGCGAGCGCGAATTCATCGCCGGTCTGCGCGCGAAGGCCCGGCTGGCCGAGCTGCTGCTCGCGCGGCCCGTGCGCATCGAGCGCTGCGACCGGCACGGACAGGATTGCGAGGATCGCTTCGGCCGCACGCTGGCGCGCATCCACACCCGCGAAGGCGAGATCGGCGCGATCCTGCTGCGCGAAGGGCTGGCCCTCAAATACGAAGCCGGCCGCAAGGCCACCCGCAACGCGCATTGGTGCCGCACGGGCGCGCGGCGCTCGACAAAGCTCGAGCCGAACGGTTAACCTCATGCGCATGGTCCGCCCCTTCAAAACGCCGGCACGCACGCATGCCACAGCTTCCGGGTTCTGGCACTGGAAGCCGTCGCGTCGCCTGCGCGAGGAGGGCGGTTTCCGAACCGAGGCCCTCGGCGCGGATGTGCGCGAGGCGTTCCGGCTGGCCCGCGGGCTCAACCAGCGCGCCGATGACTGGCTTGCCAGCGCCGGCCCGGCCCGGCCGAAAAAGGCGCGGGCAAACAGCCTTGCCGCCGAGGCGCGCGCCACGCTCACCTTTTCCGAACTGGCCAATCGCTGGCGTCAATCGCCGAACTGGCAGCAGCTGCGCGGCTCGACGCGCGAGACCTATGCGAGCTGCCTGAAAATCCTCGAGGCCGAATTCGGCCACGACAGGGCGAACAGGATCAACCGGGCCCGCGTGCTCGCCTGGGCTGATCCGCTGCGCCTGAAATCGCCGCAGGGCCTCCGGCACTACGCTGCCGTTGCGCGCGCGCTGTTCGAATGGAGCAAGCCACGCGAGCTGGTGAGCTTCGGCGAAAACCCCTTCGAGAAAATGGACCTGCCGGCCGGTCGCCGCGCCGTGCGGATCCGCGAGGCCGATATGCTCGCTTTGGTGGCGATCGCCGATCGCGACGACATCCTCATTCCCGGCAATTCGGCGGGCCAGCCGGTCAAGGCCCGGTCGGATCTCGGCACCTGCATGCTCTGTGCCTTCTACCTCATCCAGCGCATCAGCGACGTGCTGCGTCTCACATCCGAGAATTTCGCCGGCGGCGGCTTCGCGCTGGTGCAGTCGAAAACCGGCAAGGCGATCGAGATTTCGCGAGCACCCGAGCGCGTGCTCGCACGCCTGAAAGCGCATCCGCCGAGCCATGCCGAAACCGCCCCGGCCACGCGGCCGAACAGGCCCGCCACGCTGTTTCGCGGCGCGAATACCCTGAAGGATCCCGACGCGGAAGCCGGCCGGGCCTTCGCGCGCCTCAAGCGCCGCGCGGCTTTGGTCGATCCCGCGCTGGCGATGCGCATTGCCGCGGTGCAGCTCAGAGACATGCGCCGCTCCGGCTTCGTGCATTATGCGGAAGGGCAGCGGGACGCCGCCG
The DNA here is from genome assembly GCA_017302635.1 of Hyphomicrobiales bacterium. Lineage (GTDB taxonomy): Bacteria > Pseudomonadota > Alphaproteobacteria > Rhizobiales > Beijerinckiaceae > Rhabdaerophilum. Next base: position 105,339 of record JAFLCX010000004.1, on the reverse strand, counting down.
GCCGCATCATCCGCCAGCCGGTGCCGGTGCACCTGATCTGCTCGATCTCCGGACACACGATCGATGAAGGCATGGCCATCCTCGAGGTGTATCTGCCAAAAACGCGCGAGCAGGCCGATATGGCAGTGAGCATGATGATGGGGGCAGTGTGATGGCGAGCCGCAAAGAATTGCTTGCGCTAGGGGAGCGTTGCGAGAAGGCGACGGGGCCGGATCGAGAGATTGACGCGACGTTGGACCTTTTGGTGGGCGGCCCGCAGGATTTCTTCGGACCAGCTTTCGGGACCGTCTACGTCGATGGACCTGAATATCACAATGGGGCAGCAACGTGGGCTGGAGGCGGCAGGCGGTATTATGTGCCTGTCTACACCGCCTCTCTTGATGCCATCACGGCGCTGATAGAGCGGAAGTTGCCGGGGTATAGATGGACCGCTACCAGCGATAAGCGCGAAGGCGTTGCGGCAGCGTGGATTTGGCAAGAGCTTCGATTTCCGGAAGACGAAAGTCGCGATGTGCCGCTTTTGCGCAATATCGAAGCTGAGGGGGCGACGGGTGCGCTCGCTCTGGCGGCGGCTGTTTTCCGGACCTTGGCCGAGCGCGCTTAATGCCCCGCCGATCCGGCCGCCTGCCTGAATTGTCCGGCCTCGAGCTGGAGCGCGCGCTCGAGGCGGTGCGCCAGGCGCGGAGCGAGATCATCCGGGCCGAGGCGAAGATCAAGATCGGCTCGCCCCATTATCAGGCCCTCGAGCGCTTCCGCGAGGCGACAAACGATCTGGCCGAGGCGCTGACCGGCGATCGCGAGCACTTCTGGAAAAAGCCCCACAGCATCGGGATGAAGTGACGCCACGTCACTGACTGATTCTGGCAGTGCGAACATCCGTCGAACGGATGCGGCGCGCCGCAACCGCATCCGCCGCATCCGTTCTGCAATCGTTCAATCGGCGAAAATCTGACAACCCATTGAGACACAAGGGTTAAAATGGTCGGAGTGGCGGGATTCGAACCCACGACCCCTAGTCCCCCAGACTAGTGCGCTAACCAGGCTGCGCTACACTCCGAACCGAGCGCCTCTATAGGCAAACGATGCGGGGCTGGCAATCGGCTTGTCCGGGGTGAACGGAACAGTCCCCATCCTCAGCCAGTTGTTAAGCGTGAAAGCCAAAATCGCGTCTTAACGGGATGTTTTCGTGCGATAGCGCATGGTCTGACCGACGATATCTGCCTGCCGAACAGTTCCGGAGCCGCGAACCATGAGCCTTGCTGACGGTTACAGCGCGAAGCGCCTTTCCATCGCCCGTATGCCGGCACAGCGAGTCCAGACCGACGGCCCGCTTGCGAGCATGCTTGACCAGTATCGCGGTGGCACACGCGGTCCGCACTGGCATTCGGATTGGGCGTGGGAGAATTATGAGCCGCTCACACTGGCTTTGGCCCAGCATTTCGGCCTGAAACGCCTGCTCGAGGTCGGGGGCGGGCGTGATCCGGGTTTTCTTGAAATCGGCCGCAAGGCCGGGCTCGAAGTGATCGTCAACGACATCGATCCGCGCGAACTCGCGCTTCTGCCGCCTGGTACGCCGACCGCCCAGTTCGATGTCGCGGGTGACCTGCGCGGTCGCCCGGATCTCGTGGAAGCGTTCGACCTGATGACCGCGCGTATGGTGTTCGAGCATATTCATGATGTCGAACAGGCCTGGAAGAACATCCATCGCATGCTTCGCCCCGGCGGCATCGGCATGGCGTTTTTCCCCACGCTCTATTCGTGGCCGTTTCTCATCAACAAGCTGCTGCCGCCCGAAACTGCCAAGGCGATTGTCGAGCGCTTTTTCCCCAACCGGGCGGCGGATGGCGATAACCCGGTTTTCCCCGCGCTTTACGACTGGTGCTACGGGTCTGAAACCAAACTGAAGCGCATGCTAGATCCGATCGGCTATTCGGAAATGGCGCTGCTCCCGTTCTGGGGGCATCGCTATCTCGACCGCGTACCGGTGGCGCGTGAGCTGGATCATCTCGCCAATCGCGCGTCGTCGGCTCTCGATATCCGTGCGCTCACTACCTATGCGGTTGTGATCCTGCGCAAATAAGGGCCCGGAGCGGGGCGGGGGCCAATGCGTGTCATCCTGATCGTCGATTGGTGCTTCGTGAACGGCGGGCAGGCGAAGGTTGCGCTCGATTCCGCCCTTGCACTGAAATCAGCAGGCCACGAGGTTGTGCTGTTCTCGGCTGTCGGTCCTGCCGACCCGACGCTCTCGGCTGCTGGAATCGAGGTGCATTGCATCGATCAGCCGGAATTCGTCGCCGATCCGAGCCGGGTCGCTGCGGCCTGGAGGGCGATCGACAATCGCGGGGCGGCGCGCGCGTTGCATGGGCTGCTGAAAGCCCAGCCGCGCGAGGGGACAATCATTCACGTGCATGGCTGGCACAAGGCGCTCTCGGCTGCAATTGCCGGGCCGATCCGCGCGTCGAAGCTGCCCGTGCTCTACACGATGCACGAATATTTCCTGCTCTGCCCGAATGGCGGCTTCTATCATTACGGCACGCACGAGCATTGCCACTTGAAGCCGCTCTCCAAGGCGTGCCTCACGACCAATTGCGATACGCGCGGTTGGGGCTTCAAGCTCTGGCGCGCAGCTCGGCTCGCGGCCGCGAAGCATTGGCATGGCCTGCCGCGCGTGCTGGCCGATGTCGCCTATTTCCACCCCTTTCAGCGCGCAATCATTGAGCGGCATTTGCCGGTGACAACGCGCCTGCATGAGATCGCCAATCCGATCGAGGTCGAGGCATTGGGGCCGAAACCGGAGCCGGCGAGCGGCGAGATCATCTTCGTCGGGCGGCTTGCTGAAGAGAAGGGTGTGTTCCTTTATGCCGAGGCGATGCGCCGCGCGGGGCTTTCACCGGTCTTTGTGGGCGACGGGCCAGCCGGCGCATCGCTGAAGGCGCGATATCCTGAATCGAAATTCCTCGGCTGGCACGATGCGCCCGGTGTGCGCCGGAGGCTGCGCGAGGCCCGAGCGCTTGTTTTCCCTTCGCTCTGGTATGAGGGACAGCCGCTCACCGTGCTCGAAAGCCTTGCCCTCGGCACGCCGGTGATCGCCTCGGATGGCTCGGCCGGGCGCGAAAGTGTGCGCGATGGCGAGACCGGACTCTGGTTCCGCCACGGCGATGCCGAGGACCTTGCCCGTGCCATCCGCACGATGGGGAACGATGAGTTGGTGCAGGCAATGTCACATGCCGCCTACCGGCACTACTGGCGCGAACCCTTCACGCTGGAGCGGCATCGCAGGCGGCTCGAAGAGGTTTATGCGGGGCTGCTCGCCGCTCGCTGATCACTCGGCGGGTTCTGCCGCCATCCGTCCGCGCAGGCTCGCCTGCTCGCGATAGCTTTGATGGGCATAGGCGCGGTATTCTCCGAGCCAGCGGCGCGAGATGGCCGCCAATCCCCAGCTCAGGCCGTAGATCATGAACAGGTGACGCCAGCGGTCGGTGTCGATCTGGAAATTCTGCACAAGATGCGGGATCAGCGCGGAGAAGATCACCAACACATAGGGCTGGAACGGCGTGCGCAGGAACAGCGTCTTGATCGAAATGATCAGCGTCGTGAGAATGAACCCGAGAAACGCCAGTCCGCCCAGCCATCCGTAGGACGAGAAGGCCATGATGTATGTGTTGTGTGGGTTTTCGGGGTAGAAATGCGAGAAGCGGTTCGGCCCATGCCCGAGAGGCAGGGTCAGTAGGTCAGGAATCGAGCGCAACTGGCTGCCGAAGCGCCCGGCGGGACCGGAATCATAATCCTTCTGCAACACGAAGCGATCGGCGAACAATTCATAGATGGAATCGACCGAGAGAATGGCCGCAAACCCCATCGCCGCCACAGCAAGCCCGAGGATCACAAACAGGCCAAGGCGCGCGCGCATCGCGGAGTTGGCTGACGTGATGGCGCTCACCGTCATCAGCGTCAGCATGCCGATCACCAAGGAGGCCCATGCGCCGCGCGAAAAGGTGAGGAACAAGCCGAGCACGATGACCGAGAGCAAGCTCGCACGCAGGATCAGGTTGCCTTTCCCGCGGATCATATCCTGCGCCAGAAACAAGGCCGGCAGCACGAGGAACGGCCCGAGCACGTTCGGATCGCGGAATGTGCCTTTGGCGCGTCCGCCATGCATCGTGAAATAATCCTCAAGGCCCGCAATGCGCGCATAGCCGAGAATGCCGGTTGTCGCAGCGATCAGAGCGCCCGCGATCAGCCCCCATTTCAGCGCTTCGAGCCGCGCAATGGCGTTCTCGTTCAGGATCATCGCGAAGAAGGCGGCCGTCACCGCAACGTAACAGGTGCCGAGCATGAAGGCGCGGCTTTCGTCATCCGAGAGATAGGGCTGAAGCGCGATCAGCCCGCCAATGTTGTAGACGGCCAGAAACAGGATCAGCGGCACATTCGCCCGGTCGAGCCGCAGGCCGAACAGCACGAAGAGCCCCAGAGCCGAGACGGTCATCACGTTGTAAGCAATGTCGACCACCACGAAGGCGCCGGCAAAGACTGTCAGCGCCAGCCAGATCAGCAGCAACGCTTCCATTCCGTGTCGAGGCGGCACAAGCAGCCCGGAGGGAAACGGCGAATGCGCCGCCCACCCCACGTGGGGCCGGGCATAAACCGGGGCAGGGTGAAGCCCTTGCACTTGTGCGCTCAGTAAGCGTTCTCGCCCCTGATGAGCGCAAACGGCGTCATCACGAGGATCGAGACATCGAGCAGCAGAGACCAGTTCTCGATATAGTGCAGATCATGCTCCACACGCTTCTGGAGCTTCTCGGAGGTGTCGGTCTCGCCGCGCCAGCCATTGATCTGCGCCCAGCCTGTCATGCCGGGCTTGACGCGATGGCGCGCGAAATATCCGTCGATCACTTCCTCATAGAGCCGGTCGCCGGCCTTGGCCTTGAAGGCATGCGGGCGCGGGCCGACGAGCGAAAGATTGCCGTAAATCACGACATTGATCAGTTGCGGCAGCTCATCCAGCGAAGTGCGGCGGATGAAGCGCCCGACGCGCGTGATGCGCGGATCATCTCGCGTTGCGAGCTTCGCGGCATCGTGGTCGGTCTTGTCCGTGTACATCGAGCGGAATTTGAAAACCTCGATCGGCTCGTTGTTGAAGCCGAAGCGCTTCTGCCGGAACAAGGCCGGGCCTGGGCTGTCGAGCTTCACGAGAAGGGCGATCAGGCCCATCAGCGGCAGCAGCGCGACGAGAATGAGTCCGCCGAGAACCCGGTCCAGCATCACTTTCTGGAATGTCGCCCAGCCTGCAACCGGGCGATCCGAAATCGCAAAGGCAGGGAGCGAGCCGAAATAGATGTAGTGACGCGGCTTGAACTTGAGCTTCTGCGCATGGGCCGCGAGGCGGATATCGATGGGCAGCACATTGAGTGCGCCGAGCATCTTGATGATGCGACCCTCGGCCGTCACAGGCAGCGTGAAAATCGCGAGATCAACCGGATGGGCACGCACGATCGCCGGCAGGCTCGCGACATCGCCGAGCTTTTTCACGCCCGCCACTTCAGCGGGCGAGCGTTCGTCGGTGCGGTCATCGACGAGGCCGAGAATGTCGAGATCGTGGCCGGGCTGGATTTTCAACGCCGCGAGAAAGGCATCCGCTTCCGGCCCTCCGCCCACGAGAATGGCCCGACGGCGAAACAATCCGCGTGCTGCCAGCGCGTGCCCGAGCCGCGCGATCGCGAAGCGCGCGGTCACCAGTCCCACAAGGCCAAAGGCATACCAGCTGCCGAACACGACGCGGGAGAACACGCCCTCCATCTTCAGGAAGAAGATCAGCGTGAAGGCCATGAGAAAGACTATGGTCCAGGCACTGGCCAGGCGCGCCAAGCCGCTCGCAAAGCGGCGCAACACATTGATTTCATAGAGCCCGAGCGAGTTGAAAATCGCGATGCTTGCGAGAGCCAGCAGCGGAACCGGCAGCAGGTATTCGGAAAAGATCGCTGGGCGATCGCCGACATAAAGCAGGGCGATCAGAAACCCGGATGCAGCAATCAGCAGGGCTTCAAGCACACAGGCCAGAGCCGAGAAGGCGAGGGGGCCGAGTGTGGGGTCGCCGCCGGGGCGGGGCGCAAAAAATCTCCGAAACCGGCCCTCGCGCGGTTCGATCTGGCCATCCTGCCCGGTTCTGGGCGTGACATTGGATGCCGACATGACGCTGACTACACCTGACGCAACACACAAAGGCCGCTTGGTGCGGCAAGCGGCATTCTTCGCAGGGTTGCCTCAAGATCGGGTTAACTGTTTTCAGCGCCGCACGGCGAGCGCGTGTGTGTACGCCGCGACAATGGTGTTGACCATTAGATCGACCCGGAAACGCTCCTGCACGCTGGCCGAGAGCTTGCTCGCATCAGCACGCAACTCTGCATCCGGACGCCCGAGTGCATCCGCGATGGCAGCGGACAGGGCCACGGGGTCATTCGGCGGGATGAGGTAATGGTAGTCGCGCGCCAGAATCTCGGGGATTCCACCGACATCTGTCGAAATGAGAGGCAACGCGCCGGCAACAGCTTCCAGCACGATGTAGGGCAGGGACTCGAAGCGCGATGGCACAACCATGATGCGACCCAGACGGAAAGCTTCCGTCGCCGGGGTCACTCCACGCCAGTCGAAAAGCTCGGTGAGGCCCGCGCTCGCGATCTGTTCGCGGATGGTGGCTTCCAGAGGCCCGGAGCCCACCATCTGCACACTGGGGCGCACGCCGCTTTTTTCGAGAATCAACAGGGCGTTGATGAAGGTGTCGATCCCCTTCGCCTCGCGGAATTCGCCCACGTAGAGAAGGTCGCGTGCGTCCGGATTGGGGATGACGGGGTTGAATTCATGCGGATAGAGCCCGTTGAGGGCGATCACGGTCGGGCGCCTCGAAACCGTGACAAATTCATTGAAGCGGTCGAGCACGAACTGGCTCTCGAACAGAAAGAGATCTGTGCCGCGTTCCAGCAGATGCTCGATCTTCATGAACACCTTGTGGGCCAGCGAGCCGGGATAATAGTTCAGGCTGCCCCCATGCGGCGTGTAGCATCGGATGGGGCCGGAATTTGGGTTTAATACCCCGCCAAGGCGCGCATAAATGCCGCCCTTGGCGCCTTGTCCGTGGACGACATCGGGTTTCAAATCGCGCACCAGCTCGGCCACCTTGCGGAACGCCGCGATATCCGTGACATGCGGGTTGCGATGCATCGGAAGGCGATGAAGACCGAGCTTCAGGCTGGGCTCAAGTTCGGCGAGCAGTGCGTTGCCGCGCATGCCTCCGGTGGTCGAGTCGCACAGGATGCCAACCTCATGCCCGCGCCGGAGCAAACCTTTCACCAGATCATAGACATGGCGAAACAATCCGCCGACCGGCGCGCGGAAGGTCAACAGGATGCGGAGAGGGCGGTTCGAGCTGTCGCTCATCAGAAGAAGCGTTCGCGGATCACGATCGTGTCGCCGGGTCGCATCGGCGTGTTGATCGGCACCGCGACGGTGGTGATTTCGCCGCTGATCACGCGCGTTAGTTCGGCGTAATTGCGGTTCGCGCGCGGGGAGAAGCCGCCGGCGATCGCCACGGCCATCTGCACGGTCATCTGGTTGACGAACGGGTATTGGCCTGAGGTGTTGACCTCGCCGAGCACGAAGAACGGCCGGTATTGCTCAACCTCAACAGAAACCCTCGGCTCGCGCAGGAAGCCGGCGCGCAGGCGCCCCTCGATCGAGGCCTGAAGCTGGTGCGTCGTGCGTCCGCGCGCATCGATCAGGCCGATCAGCGGCATGGAAATCCGGCCGGCGCCGTCAACGCCGTAGGAATTGGAAAGGCTATCCTGCCCGAACACGATCACACGGAGGCGATCTCCGGCGTCGAGTGTGTAGGGCTCATGGATCTGTGCGTTGAGGAATTCCGGCGTAAGGCGTGGCACGCCCGCGCAGCCCACGAGGGCTGCCAGCGACAAGGAAGCAAAGAGGGCTCGACGCGAAATCATGGAATCGTCCTGAAATCCTTTAATCCGACCATGAACGAGCATGGTTAATGAATTGCGAAAATGCGCCTGCCTTAACCCGCTAGAAACCATGTTTGCCCCAGAATGCTTTTGTTGAAGCTTGCAAACGGGGAAGAATCGCATGTCTGCGGCGACCACGCCGGCTGTCCCCACGCTCGGCGCCCATGACGATATTGCCGGCCTCGGCAAGGCGCTGTGGAAGCGGAAATTCTGGATCATCATCCCGACGCTTCTGGCGTTTTTCGGTTCCATCGCGATCGTGAACATGCTGCCAACGCGCTATGCCGGTGAGGCGCGCGTGCTGCTCGAAAATCGCGAGACGGTCTATTCCCGCCCCGATCGCGATAGCCGCACTGACCCTGCCATCGACCCCGAGGCCGTTGCGAGCCAGGTCCAGATCGTGATGTCGAAAGACCTCGCGCTCAAGGTGATCCGCGATCTCAAGCTTGCCGAGCGCGACGAATTCGATCCGCTCTCGAAAGGGCTCGGCGTGATCGATTTGGTCGGCATGGTGACGGGTCTGATGCCTGATCCGCGTTCGATCCCGCGCGAAGAGCGCGTGCTGCGCACCTATTACAAGCGCTTGCTGGTGTTTCCGCAAGGCAAGAGCCGCGTGATCCAGATCGAGTTCCAGTCGGAAGATCCCAAGGTTGCGGCCGATGTCGCCAACCGCATCGCCGAGGAATATCTGAGCCGCGAAGAGCGGGCAAAGCGCGACACTTCGCGCGTGACCTCCGACTGGCTGGACAAGGCCATCGAGCCGCTGATGAAAAAAGTGGTGGAAGCCGAGAGCAAGGTCGAGGCCTTCCGCGCTCAGCGCGGCCTGTTCGTGGGTGCGAACAACATCTCGATCACCACCCAGCAGCTCACCGAGATGAACTCTCAACTCGCCACGGCCCGCACGCAGCAGGCGGATTTGACGAGCCGCGCCAAGCTCATCCGTGAGGCGATCCGGCTCGGGCGCGTGTTCGAAACGAGCGAGGTCAACAACAACGATCTTGTCCGCCGGCTGCTCGAGCAGCGCGCAGCGCTGAAGGCGCAGATCGCGTTTGACGAGCGCACCCTGCTGCCCGGCCATCCGCGCATGCAGGAACTGCGCTCGCAGCTGGCCGATCTCGAACAGCAGGTGCGTGCCGCCGCTGAACGCGCGGCCCGTGCGCTGGAGAATGATGCGCGTGTCGCCGGGGCCCGCCTGCAAAGCCTTCAGACCGAGATGACCAGCCAGAAGAAATCGGCCGCGCTCTCCAATGAGGATGAAGTGCAGCTCAAAGCCCTGGAGCGCGAGGCAACCGCCTTGCGTGAGCAGCTCAATTCCTATCGCAACAAGTTCCTCGATGCTGCTGCACGGACCAGCGATTCAACCGCTCCGGCCGATGCGCGCATCATCAGCCGCGCCTTCGCGCAGAACGATCCGGCCTTTCCGAAACGGTTGCCGATCGTGCTGCTCGCAACCATCGGAACGCTCGTGATCACCTCGGCTATGGTCGCCTCGCTGCACCTGATGGCGCGCGCCTCGGCCATGGCATACCCGGAATATGCCGGTTATGCCGGGTCCTATCCGGTTCCGGCCTATGGCCATGATGGCGAGCCGCTGCCACCTTCGCCCGATGGGCCGCCGCCCGGCACACGCTCGAAGCCGGGGCTGCTCGCAAGCTTCATGCGATCGGCCTTGCCGGGTCGATCCCGCAAGGAACCGCGCGATGTCCCCGCCGCCAACGATGTCGGCCACCCATTCGCCATGCCCGCGCGTGCCGGAATGCTCTCCGATGAGGCCGCGCTCTCGGTCCGGTCCCGTGCGGCCAATGCCATCGCCGATGAAATCGCCACCGAACTCGCGATCATGGGCTATCTCGGGCGGGGCAAGATCCTGATGCTGCATGGCATGGGGCGTGAGCCGCGCACGGCGCTGCACGCGATGCGCCTTGGCCGCCGCCTGTCGCAGGATGGTGCGGCTGTGGTGCTCGATCTTTCCGGCACGAACGAACTCTACCCCCGGGTGGTCGGTGCGGAGGCCGATGGCCTCGCGGCCTATCTCGGCGGGGAAGGTGAGATCACCGATATCATTCATCGCGATCCGCGCTCGCGGCTGCATCTCGTTCCGGCCGGTGAACCCATCGCGCAAATCCTTTCGGGGCCAGAGGCGCGAGCGGCCATGTATTCGCTCGTCGAGGCGCTTTCCCAAGCTTACGCCTTTGTCGTGGTTGATGCCGGCCCGGTCGGGTCAGCCGCCGAGGCTTTCAGCGATTTGGCCGATGCCTTCGCGCTGATCGCGCCGGCGGATATCAGCGAGGCGCACCTCGAAACGGCTGCCGAAAAACTCGAAACCTTGCGCGGAGCCCCGGTTTTCATTGTCGAGGAAGAAGCGAGCCAGAGCTTTGAACCGCCGCCGGGCGAGGGCCGTCGCCGAATGGCATTCGGCTGATCAGGCCTTATACGGTTTTCCGCTCCGCAAGCGCCTCAACCGGGTCAGCAGCTCCATCAGCTTGGGGCTCTGTTTGATGGTGCGCTTGGCGGCGCGCATCGCGAGAAAAAGGCGCGCAGCGAGAATGCCTTTCGCGCTCGCCGCAACGGCACAATCGACCAGCGCGATTCTCGCGGGGCAATAGTGAGCCTTGTAGCGCGCCTCCCCAACACCAAGGTCGAAGTGGCGGAAGCCATCGGCACAAAGCGCGCGGATCAGATGCGGCAGCAGCTGCTCGCCCGGGCTGGTGCGCGCAATCTCCGCCTCAGGTTCGTGGCCGTTGAGCATGCCGGAAAAGCAGCGATCACCCACAAGCCCAGCCAACACGGCTACAAGCCTGTTACCCGCCCGGAGCGTGAACAGCCGCAGCACGCCCGTTTCGGCCATTGCCGCAAGGCTGGTGCGGATGGCATCTGTCGCGAAAGGATCATCAATCCCTGCGGCACCAAAGCGCTCGGCCTTCCAGCGGAACAGGGCCTCGAATGCGGCCGCGCGTGCCTCCGGCGTTTCGGCCCATCCGGCGTGGATCGTGCCCAGGGCCGCAAGCCTGTTGGCCTTCTGACGCAGCTTCTTCCGGTCATCCCGATCCGAGAGGCGCGCCAGAATCTCTTCGGCCTCGCCTTCCAGCGCGAGCTTCCAGCCGGAACTCGGACTGGCCTGTCGGGCAAGGATCGCGAGCGGGTTGTCGCGGTCGTTGTAGGTCAGTGGGCAATCGCTGAAGGTGAATGCGTCGATGCCGATCTCGCGGCCTGCGTTGATCAGGTGCCTTCGCAACGTCTGCGCTGAAATCGCAAGAAGACCGTCGGATGTCGCTGCATGAAAGCTCGCCTGCTTGCCGCCTGCGATATCCGCCAGCCGGAAAAGCCCGAGCTGCACGATGCTGACAGGCAGCAATAGGGCCCCGCCATCCGCACGGATCTCGATCAGACGGAAGTCGTCGAGCGCATTTACGCCGCGCAAAAGCGGGGCGAGAAATCCGGCTTGCTGGAACGGCGTGAGGCCGTTCGAGGTTGTGGCCAACCGCGCGAGCGCCGCTTCACCCTGATGGATGCGGAACGCCTTCTTGTCAGCCGCGATCATGGTCATTGAGGCGCCCTTGGGCGGGGTTGGGGAACGAATCCGCTCCTTTTTGGCTGCAAAGGAGCGAAGAAACCGCTAATCAGTCGCGGGCTGCGGAGCGCGAGCGATTCCGTGCCTTTCCGGGATGCCTCATGGCGAGCATGCGCTACCTTTTCATCGGCCTCGCGCTGAAGGCGATCTCGGTGACGCGCGCCGACCGGCTGCTGGCGGGGCGCCTCGCGGGCGAGGGTGTCATCCTCACCTTTCACCACGTGCGGCTGGCGAGCGACCGGATTTTCCCCGAGAACCGCCTGCTCGAAATCACACCTGCTTTCCTTGAGGCGGTGATCCGTGAATTGCGCGACCTCGATTACGAGATCATTCCGCTCGATGTGCTCAAGAGCAGGCTGGGCACGCCGGGCAAACGCTTCGCAGTGCTCACATTCGATGACGGCTATTTCGACACACGTGATTACGCTCTGCCGATCCTGAAGCGACATGAAGCCCCGTTCACGGTGTTCGTCACGCCCGGCTTTGCCGAGCGCACAACCGCGCTCTGGTGGCTGGATCTCGAAGACGCTGTCCGGGCGCGAGACAATATCGAGGTGCAACTGCCTTCGGGGCGTTTTGTACACCCGACGCGCACACCCGATGATCAGCGTGCGGGCTTCAAACGGCTCTACTGGGCTTTGCGTGAACTGCCCGAACCGGTCTTGCGCGAGATCGTCGCTACAATGGCCGCCGATGCCGGTATCGATACCCTCGGGCGTGTCGCGCGGCTCTGCATGGACTGGGGCGCGCTGCGCGATTTTGCCCGCGAACCCCTCGTGACCATCGGCGCGCATTCAATGACGCATCCGCGCCTGAAAACACTCTCCGATGAGGCCTCGCAGGCCGAAATCATCGAAAGCAAGGAGCGGGTCGAGAAGGAAATCGGCAAGGCAGTCCGGCACTTCGCCTATCCGGTGGGGGACCCGACCTCGGCCGGGGTTCGCGAGTTCGCCTTCGCGCGTGCCGCGGGCTTCGAAACCGGCGTCACAACGCGGCCGGGCGTGGTGTTTGCCGAGCATGCACCGCATCTTCTGGCCTTGCCGCGTATTTCCGTGAACGGGTTGTTCCAGAACATCGATTTCGTCCGCGGACTGGTCTCCGGCCTGCCGAGTGCCGCCGTGAACCGGGGCCGCAGGCTCAATATCGGCTGATCAGGCGCTCGGCTTCTTTTCCATCCAGCGGATCAGCGGCATCAGCGGTATGGCCCAGGCGAGGCCGGCCACCACGTAAAAGACCAGTTCCACCCAGCGTGACGTGCCCGGCACCAGAAGGCGCGGCGCGATCGCGGCGATGACGAGCGCGTAGAATCCCACGAAAAACACCATCACGAAGGTGCCAATCAGCTTCTTGATGCGCGGGTTCATTGTTGCTCTCTTGTCCTGTCGCGACGACGTGACACTTGCCCTTCGCGATGCAAGATGCATATCGGGCTTCTGAGCTTGAGATTCAAGCGGGAAGGAGCTTTTCGCACGTGACTGTCGCCTCGCTTTCCCATCCCACCCTTGTTCCTGCAGCGCCGGTTTCGCGTGGGGCGCGGGCCTTCCGCCTCTGGCTGCTGGTGCTGATCGGGCTCGTGCTGGTGATGGTGACGGTGGGGGGCGCGACCCGGCTGACCGGTTCCGGGCTCTCAATTACGGAATGGAAGCCGATTACGGGCGCCATTCCGCCGCTTTCCGCCGCCGATTGGGCGAAGGAATTCGAGCTTTATCGTGCCTCGCCGCAGTACAAGCTGCAAAACGCCGGGATGAGCCTGGCCGAGTTCCAGTTCATCTACTGGTGGGAATGGGGCCATCGCCAGTTGGGGCGGTTTATCGGGCTCGTCATGCTGGGCGGTTTTCTCGCCTTCTGGGCGGCGCGGGTGGTCACTGGGCGCATGGCGTTGTTGACCTTCGGGCTGGGGCTGCTGCTCGCCCTTCAGGGGACGATCGGCTGGATCATGGTTGCCTCGGGCCTGCAACCGGGAATGGTCGCTGTCGCGCCGGTGAAGCTCACCTTGCATCTCACCTTCGCCTGCCTCTTCTTTATTGGACTTGTGGTGATGGCGAGCCATTGGGGTGCGTTCGGAGAGAGAAAGGTCGGCACCGCCGGGCTGAAAGCAGCGGCCTGGGCGCTCGTGCTCGCAGTGCTCGCGCAGATTGCGCTCGGTGGGTTGGTGGCGGGCTCGAAAGCTGGATTCACCTACAACACCTGGCCGCTGATGGATGGTGCGCTGATCCCGCCTGTCGAGCATCTCTTCAAGGTGAGGCCGTTCTGGGAAAATTTCGTCGATAACCCGACGATGGTGCAGTTCAATCACCGGATCGGGGCCTATCTGCTGCTGGGCTTTGCGATCTGGCACGCGATTGCGGCACGCGGCACAGGTGCGGCGAAAATGGCGCGGATGCTCGCTGTTTTCGTGCTGCTGCAGGGCTTGATGGGCATCGTCACGCTGTTGCTGGTGGTGCCGCTCTGGGCCGGGCTCGCACATCAGGCGTTTGCGATGCTCGTGCTGCTTGTGGCGGTCATCCACGCGATGCGGATTGATCCTGTTTCGGTTTGAGCCTTTTCATCACGCGAACCGGCGGCCACTTCGCTTGAAAAGGCTCTACAGCCCGCGCAGCGCCTGATCGAGATCGGCGATCAGGTCTGCTTCATCCTCAAGGCCGATCGAAATCCGCAAGGTTCCGGGCGTGATGCCGAGGCCCTCGCGTGTCGCTTCGTTGAGCGTGCGATGGGTGGTGGTCGCCGGGTGCGCGAGCAGCGAACGGCTCTCGCCGATATTCACGAGATGCGAGAACAGCTTCACGGATGTCAGCACCTGTTTGGCAGCATTTTCTCCGCCCTTGAGGGTTGCCGTGAAAATCGAGCCGACCCCATCCGGCATCAGGCGGGCCGCCAGTTTGCGCTGCTCTTCGCTGCCGAGCAGCGGATGCGACACGACTGCAACAGCCGGATGGCTCGCGAGATATCGAGCGACGGCGAGCGCGTTGGTGCAATGCTTTTCCATGCGCAGGGGCAGTGTCTCGGTGGCGGTGGCGATCATCTGCGCGAGAATGGGCGCGAGGCCCGGGCCATATTCGCGCATGCCGGTGAGGCGCGCGGCGGCCGTGAATGCCGTTTCGGGAAAGGCTTCGGGCAGCACGATGTCGTCGTAATCCGGCCACGGGCTCGAGATCAGTGGGAAGCGGGTATCGTTCTTCCAGTCGAACCTGCCGGCATCGACAATGATCCCGCCGATCACATGCCCGTGCCCGGCAAGGAATTTCGAGGCCGAATGCAGCACGATGTCTGCCCCATGCTCGATGGGCCGCAGCAGGGCGGGCGAAGCGAGCGTGTTGTCGACGATCAGCGGAAGATTATGCGCCTTCGCCACCGCCGCGATCGCCGGCAAATCGACGATCTCGCCCGTCGGGTTGATGATGCTCTCGATGATGATGGCCTTGGTCTGGCTCGTGATCGCCGCGGCGATGCTCGCGGCCTCCGGTTCAGCCCATTGCACGCCGATATTGAGGCGCTGATCCATCCGTTTCATCAGCCCAAGCGAGCCGCCGAACATGCGGCTTGCGCCGACATAGCGATCGCCTGAGCCAAGCAGGGTCAGAAGGGTGATGAACCACGCGGCCTGCCCGGAGCCCACGGCGATGGCGGACTTGCCGCCTTCGAGGTCGGCGACACGGCGTTCCAACGCCGCGCAATTCGGGTTCGAGCCGCGCGCATAGGCAAATCCCGCCCGCTTGAGTGCGAAGATATCGGCTCCGTGCTCGAGGTCATCGAACACGAAGCCGTTGCTCTGGTAGATGGGAAAGGTGCGCGCACCCGTCGCCGGATCAGGCGCCGCACCGGCATGGACCGCGCGGGTCGAGAAGCTCAACGGGCGAGGACACATGGCCCGGCTCAGGAATTCAGCGCAGCATCAAGATCGGCGATTAGGTCATCGGCATCCTCGATGCCGATCGAGAGGCGGATCACCTCCGAGCCCGCGCCGGATTGCGCGCGCTGCTCGTCGGTGAGCTGGCGATGCGTGGTCGAGGCCGGATGGATGACGAGGCTGCGCGTATCGCCCACATTCGCGAGATGCGAGAAGAGCTTAAGGTTCGACACAAGCTTGATGCCTGCTTCGTAGCCATCCTTGAGGCCGAAGGTGAACACTGCGCCGGCGCCCTTGGGCGAATATTTGAGCTGGAGCGCGTGATACTTGTCGCCCTTCAGGCCCGGGTAGGAGACCCAGCTTACTTTCGGGTGCTTGGCGAGGAATTCCGCGACCTTCTGGGCGTTGTCGGAATGGCGCTGCATGCGCAGCGGCAAAGTCTCGATGCCGGTGAGGAGCTGGAAGGCGTTGAACGGCGAGAGAGCCGGGCCAAGATCACGCAGGCCGAGCACGCGGCAGGCGATCGCGAAAGCGAAATTGCCGAAGGTTTCTCCCAGGATCATCCCGGCATATTCCGGGCGCGGAGCGGTCAGCGAGGGGTAGCGCTTGCCGGTCTTCGCCCAGTCGAAATTCCCGCCATCGACAATAACGCCGCCGATCGAGTTGCCGTGCCCACCGAGGAATTTCGTCAGGCTGTGAACCACGATGTTCGCGCCATGCTCGAACGGCTTGATGAGGTAGGGGGTCGCGAGCGTGTTATCGACGATGAATGGCACATTTGCCTCTCGCGCGATTTTCGCGATGCCAGCGAGATCGGTGATCACGCCGCCAGGATTGGCGA
This sequence comes from Hyphomicrobiales bacterium, assembly GCA_017302635.1. Classification (GTDB taxonomy): domain Bacteria; phylum Pseudomonadota; class Alphaproteobacteria; order Rhizobiales; family Beijerinckiaceae; genus Rhabdaerophilum. The sequence continues at coordinate 89,068 of JAFLCX010000004.1, read as the reverse complement.
TGGATTCGACGAAAATCGCCTTGGTTTTCGGCGAAACGGCCTTGCGGAAGGACTCGAGATCATCGCTGTCGGCCCAGACCACATTCCAGCCGAATTTTTTGTAAGCGTGATTGAACTGGTTGATCGAGCCACCATAAAGCTTCTTGGCTGCAATGAATTCATCACCCGGTTCCAGCAATGTGTGGAACACGAGATGCTCGGCCGCATGGCCCGAAGCGACTGCCAGCGCGGCCGTCCCGCCTTCAAGTGCTGCAATCCGCTCTTCCAGCACCGCATTGGTGGGGTTGCCGATCCGGCTGTAAATGTTGCCAAAGGCTTGAAGCCCGAAGAGCGACGCGGCGTGATCGACGTCATCGAACACGAAGCTCGTTGTCTGGTAGATCGGGGTTGCCCGCGCGCCAGTGGCCGGATCAGGCTGCGCGCCTGCATGGATGGCAAGGGTCGAAAATCCGGGTGCGCGGTCGGTCATGAGATGCTCCTCCAATCAAGTGGAGCACGTTCTACAGAACGGATTTTCGTTCGTCAATCGAAACGTTCTTTTTGACGAACGATTTTCTCAGGCCTGTTTCGTCGATCCGAACAGCCACCTGCCGCAAGCGGCACCGGCTATTCCGCCTGCAATCTGTGCCGTTATGAACGCCATGACGTCGCCCGGTGCGATCCCCGCGAAAGTCGGCGTGAACGCCCGCGCAATCGTCACCGCCGGGTTGGCAAATGAGGTGGACGAGGTGAACCAGTAGGCTGCCGTGATGGTCAGCCCGACCATCAAAGGAATGGATTGCGGCGCATGACGCAATCCGCCGATGATCACGAGCAGCAAGGTGAAAGTGGCAGTGAATTCGCCGATCCATTGCCCCATGCCGGTGCGCGTCGCCACACCGGCACCCAGCAAGGGCAATCCGAACATCGCATGGGCGAGCAGGGTCCCGGCGATTCCACCGGCAATCTGCGCCAGCATGTAGGGCAGGGCATCGGAACGCTTCAGAGATCCATCCGCCGCGAAAATGCCGGTCACGACGGGATTGAAATGCGCGCCCGATACTGGACCCAGCAGGGTGATCAGCACCACAAGAATGGCGCCTGTAGGGAGGGTGTTGCCGAGCAGCGCGATCGCGACATTACCGCCCGCGAGTTTCTCCGCCATGATGCCCGATCCGACCACCGTCGCGACCAGTAGGAGTGTGCCGAGTGCCTCGGCGGTCAGGCGACGGGACAGTGAAGGGGTCATCGGCCGGTCGAGCCTTCCATGCGGCCGATTTCGTCCAGCCGGTCCTGCATCGCAAGCTTGTCGAGGGTCGCGAAGGGCAGGTTGATGAAGATCGTGATCCGATTGCGCATCAGCCGGAGGGCCTCGACGAAAGCGCGCTCCTTCTCGATATCGGTGCCTTCGACAGAGGCCGGATCCTCGATGCCCCAATGAGCCGTTGTGGGGTGCCCCAGCCAGACCGGGCAGGTCTCGCCCGCCGCGCTGTCACAGACCGTGAAGATGAAATCCATTTTCGGGGCATCGGGGGCGGCGAATTCATCCCAGCTTTTCGAGCGGAAGCCCTCGGTGGGGTAGCCCATGCTGGCAAGCACTCGCAGCGAATAGGGATTGACCTCGCCCTTCGGCTGACTGCCCGCCGAAAAAGCTCGGAACCGTCCAGCACCCTCCTTTTGCAGGATCGATTCCGCCAGAACGGAGCGGGCCGAATTTCCGGTGCAGAGAAACAGCACGTTGAACACGCGATCGGGCATCAGAACCTCCAGTTTGCCTGCCCGCTAACGGGCTTTCATGACAAACCGGTGACAGTTCATTGCCGCCGGTCCAGTGTCAGTTTCTGGAAGCCTTTGGTCGAGAGAGCGGGCCGTTTCGCCGAAAGGATGCGAGAATTGATGCCCTGCCACGAGATTTCCCCCGAAAGGCGGCCATATTCGATCTTCGGGCAGCGGTTCATGATCACGGTGATACCCTTGGCTTCCGCCAAAGCCGCCGCTTCGTCGTTGCGCACGGAGAGTTGCATCCAGATGACTTTCGGCAATGGGTCGAGCTTCAGCGCCTCCTCCGTGATACCGAGGGCGGCATCGGAATTGCGGAAGATCTCCACCATATCCACCGGCCCTTCAATCTCGGCGAGGCTTGCGACAAACGGCTTGCCAAGCAGCATCTGCCCGGCGCGGGCCGGGTTGACGGGAACGACATCGTAGCCCCGCTCGGAGAGGTATTTGAACACAAAATAGCTCGGGCGCGCCGGGTTATCGCTCGCGCCAACGAGGGCAATGCGCTTCGTCGTTTTCAGGATCGCGCGGATCAGCGCATCGGGGTAGCTCAGATCGACGGGTGGAGAGGCGAGTTCGGGGATTTTCGGGATCATGACTGCAAGAATGGGGGTTCCTGCGCCGCGATGCAACCCGCTTAACGCGGCTCGCGGTTTGGTTATCCCTTCTTCCGGCCGAGGAAGGCACCAATGCCCTCAACCGCCTCGCGGTGGAGCATGTTGTCGACCATCACGCGCGAGGCATAATCATAGGCTTGCGCGATCGGCATTTCATTCTGGTGGTAAAATGCCTCCTTGCCGATCCGCAACGTCGCGGGAGGCTTCGCCGCGATTTGTCCAGCCAGCGCGAGCGCCTGCGGCAAGGCCTCGCCGATCGGCACGACGCGATTGATCAGGCCGAAACGGAAAGCCATGCCAGCATCGTGGATGTCGCCCGAAAGCAGCATTTCCATCGCATGTTTGGGCGCGAGGTTGCGCGACAGCGCCACCATTGGCGTGGAGCAGAAAAGACCGATATGCACACCTGGCGTCGCGAACCCGGCTGCCTCCCCGGCAATCGCAAGATCGCAGGTCGCGACAAGCTGGCAGCCGGCGGCGGTCGCAATCCCTTCCACCGCTGCGATCACCGGCTTCGGACAGGCCCGGATGGCGAGCATCAGGGCGGCGCAATCCGCCATCAGGCTCTCGAAAAACGCGCGGCCCTGATCGTGCGCGGTTCGCGCGGCCGTGATCTCCGCGAGATCGTGCCCGGCACAGTAGGCCGGGCCTTCTGCCGCGATCACCACGACGCGCACGGCCTCATCGGCTCCGGCTTCGAGGGTCGCGTCATGCAAAGCGGCAATCATGCCCTTCGAGAGCGGGTTGCGCCGCCGGGCCTGCGTCATGGTGATGAGCGTGATGGCGCCGTGCCGGGCAATGCGCACGAACCTGTCCTCGGGGGAAACATCCTGAGCGGGGTTTGACATCGGCTTCCCTCGAGGCTTCGCTTGTGGCGAAATAGGCCGCACCGCACCACCGGCCAGCCCGAAGGACCGCCCCGAATGACGCATGCAGCCTTATCTCGCGACGAGATGGAGCAATATCTCGACGAGATTTTCCCTGAGATACATCAAGGAGGGCGAACGCTCTTCATCGAAGCCGTGGGCCACGGCACCTGCCGCGTGCGGATGAAGCATCATCCGAAGAATTTGCGTCCCGGCGGCACAATCTCCGGCCCGGCCATGATGAGCCTCGCCGATTTCGCTCTCTACGTGGCGGTTCTGAGCGTCGTGGGGCGCGTGCCACTTGCGGTGACCACCAATCTTTCCATCAATTTCCTGCGCAAGCCCGAAACCGGGGATATCGTCAGCGAAACCCGGCTGCTCAAAGCCGGAAAACGGCTCTGCGTGGGCGAGGTGAGCCTATTCTCGGAGGGTTCGGATGAGCCAGTCGCGCATGTCACCGGCACCTATTCCGTACCGCCAGGTGAACGATCTTGATGCGGTAAAATAATACCATATTATTTAATTCATTGAAATATATAGAATTCAGCAAAAAACAAGCGTGTCAGATTGCGTTGACCTCGGCGTTTCAATGCTTTATCCAGCCCTTCATCCCGGCGCGGCATTCGCGCCGGTTTCATTTTTGAACTGATCGAGGACGATATGAGGGCTCTCAGCTCCGCCACGAAGTCTTTCGTGGCCAAGCCCGCCGAGGTCGAGAAGAAGTGGATCGTGATTGACGGCACCGGCCTCGTTGTTGGCCGCCTTGCCTCGATCATCGCGCTTCGTCTCCGCGGCAAGCACAAGGCGACGTTCACGCCGCATGTGGATATGGGCGACAACGTGATTGTGATCAACGCCGAGAAGGTGGTGTTCACGGGCCGCAAGCGCGACGACAAGGTTTACTATCACCACACCGGCTATATCGGCGGCATCAAGGAGCGCACTGCACGCTTCATTCTTGATGGCCGTTTCCCTGAGCGCGTGGTGGAAAAAGCCGTGGAGCGCATGCTCCCGCGTGGGCCGCTCGGCCGCCAGCAGCTCGGCAACCTGCGCGTCTACAAGGGCGCGTCTCACCCGCATGAAGCTCAGGCCCCGGAAGTTCTGGATGTGGCCAAGCTCAATCCGAAGAACACGAGGCACGGCTAATGGCTGAGACCCTTTCCTCTCTCGCCGAACTCGGCGGTTCCACCAAGGGCGTGCAGGCGGAAGCCCCGGTGCATGTCCAGAAGCTCGACAAGCTCGGCCGCGCCTATGCCACCGGCAAGCGGAAGGACGCGGTGGCCCGCGTCTGGATCAAGCCCGGCTCGGGCAAGATCACGGTCAACACCCGCGCGCTGGAAGTGTATTTCGCCCGCCCGGTGCTGCGCATGCTCCTCAACCAGCCGCTCGTCGCGGCCGGTCGTGCCGATCAGTATGACGTGCTGGTGACGGTCGATGGTGGTGGTCTTTCGGGTCAGGCCGGTGCCGTGCGCCACGGCATCGCCAAGGCGCTGACCTATTTCGAACCCGAACTGCGCGGTGTTCTGAAAAAGGGTGGCTTCCTGACGCGTGACAGCCGCACGGTCGAGCGCAAGAAGTATGGCAAGGCGAAGGCCCGCCGCAGCTTCCAGTTCTCGAAGCGCTGAGGCGCTGCCGTCATGGCCGGACTTATTCCGGCCATCTGCATCTTGCCTGAATTCAAAGCCCCGGTTCACCGGGGCTTTTTTGTTGTTGCAGCAAGCTTGCCATTGTTGATCATTGTATTTAGGCTCGTGCCAGCCGTAACTTTGGGGGAAGTGGCATGAAATATCTTTCAATTTTTTCTTTCGTGATCGCCGTAGTGCTGCAGATCTTTATTTCTAGCGACAGCGCTCATGCGCAAACATATCATCCACGCTATGCTCCTGGTACCATCATCTATGCGCCTCAATACAATATCAATATTTACGCGCGCTCATCCAGAACCGGTCGTGAGCAGGTTACGCGCCGTGTCTATAGAGGGGATAGCGGTGTTTACCGGCCGGTTGTTTACCGTCGGCCGGTGAACAATGCCCGTCGGCCCGTCTATTCCAACCGTATTCCGGCTCTTGTTCGGGCGCCTCGGCCCAGTCGTCGGGCGGCGCCGGTCTATTACTCGGGACAACCACCGCGCGTTGTGCAGGCTGGTGGCGCCTGTGGTCGTGTTGCCAACCCCGTTTCCCGTCAAGCCTGTTATTGCTCGGTCGCGAACGGCGGCTTTGCCCAGATGTTGCCGAGCGGTCAGGTCGGTTGGACCCGAATTACCAGCGGCGCGGCGTACCACCGTTTCCAGCAATGCATCGGGACCCCGTGAAGCGCCCGTCTCGGCCGCGCGCCCTGATGAGGCACGTATGAAAGTGTTCGAAAGCCCCGGTTCGCCGGGGCTTTTTGTTGAGGCACGCCTTGAGCTTGCCGCATCGGCGGCGCAGCTTGGCGGGATGAGCATCGCCCTCCCGCGCGCAACCGGTTTTCTGTCGAGTATTGTCGCGATGTTATCGCTGGCAACCGGTCTCGCATCGGCGCAGCACCATCCCATTCCCGGCCGGATGCCGAGCGACATGCCCTACGCGCACGAATATGGTGCCGGCGCGCCGACCCAGCCGGCTATGCCGCTGCCTCCGCCCCCACACCCCATTGCCCGTCCGCTCAGGCTGCCCGAGCAGGCGGAAGGCTATCAGCCGGTGCGCCCGGCACCGCCCATCGGCGCGCGCATCCCCGAGCGTCACGCCGTTCCGCCGGAACGGATTCCGCGGTTGGAAATTCCCGCGCGTGGCAAGCTCATCGATGTGCCGGGGCCCACCATTCTGGAGCGGTAGTCGGTTCAATCCACCTCGGCCAGTCTCGGATGCGGGGTGAGCACCACCGTGAAGTGCCCTTCCACATCCGAGCCCATGGGGAAGACGTTGGCGGCGAAAGTGGTGAGCAGGTCCTGCTCGTAGAGCGCCACCGCCTCGGCGCGCACCAGCACATATTTGGCGGCCGCGACGATATCCTCGCGGTCGAGGATCGCGAGGCAGACCCAGTCCGGGTGCGCGCGCAGCCATTTGTGCACGGTCTCGACCAGACCGGGATAGCTCGGATGCAGCATGTCATCGAGCACGATCAGCCCCTGCGGATGCATCAGGGGCAAAGCGAGCGCGAGGTCTTTCGTGAGGTTCACCTCGTCATGCTGGCCATCGATATGGAAGAAGCGGATCGGCAGCAGGGGATCGAGATCAGGGCGGCCTTTGACGGGTGCGATCAGGTCGGCGATGCCCATATCAGCGGTCGAGCCCTTGATCGCGGTGTAGCGCTCCCGCGCAATGCCGTGGCGTGCAAGGTTCTCGTGCAGGTTGTCGAGCACCTTTTCGGACGGCCAGGTGAAGATATCGATGCCGATCGCGTGCTCGCCATCGGCCAACCCATGCGCCAGCGCGATGAAGAACCGGCCTTCGAAGGTGCCGATCTCGGCGATATGGCCTTTGATGCCCATCTCGCTCTGCCGGCGGATCATGTGTCCGGAAATCGAGGCCGCGAAGGCCGAGGACATGCCGCGCACGCTCGTGTAGCCCTCGGCGAGGTAGGTATCGAGCTTCGGGTTTCCGGTCGGGAGATTCATGGCTTTGTCCAGATCGATCGAGGGTGGTTTCGCGAGATAACGCGCCCTGCCTATCCGCTTGATGAACGGGATGCACGTGCGAAATTCGGGTGAGTTGCAAAGATCAGCCGCTTGCACTTCGCGCGTTCCTTGCCGATATGGGGCCAAAGGCTTCCGGAAACCGCCATGCGCATCATTGTCCTCGGCTTGCTTGTCCTGCTCGTGCTCCTGCCGAGTTTGCTGATCCTGTTTGCACGGCATCGGCCGGCGCGCATCCGCATCCCGATGGCGATGGCCGCGTTTCTGGCACCGATCGTGATGATCGGGCTCGTTTCCGCCGCTCCCTATCTGATGAATGACGTGCGCAATGCACCGCAATGGGCGCATATGCTGGGGCTGATGCTATGGGCGGGCGGGTTCTTCCTGCCCTGGATCATTTTTGCGCTATTCCTGCATATGGGCCGGAAGACCGTCCCGGAATAGCCCTATGATCGAGCAGGCTCTTGCGCGGCCGCGCGTTTTTCGGCATGGAGAATTCCAATATCCGTCCGCCCTTCAGTGCGCGGATGCGATTGCAGGAGCAACGATGATGCGGCTTTCCTATCAGGCGGTTCAACCGCGACGAGCCTGATCTGAGTTTTTGCCGGGGCAATTTGCCCCGCGTGCTGCCGTGTTTTCCGTCCCCGCATCTTCAATTCAAAGGCTTCGCCATGTCGATCGTTGTGCAAGATGTCGCGCACCCCGCGGCACCCCACCGGCCAAAACTCAAGGGCAAGGTTCCCACCGTTTTCATTGATGGCGAGGCGGGCACCACCGGCCTGCAGATCCGCGAGCGGCTCGCGGGAGAGAAGGCGATCAAGCTGGTTTCCATTGCGCCGGAAAAGCGCAAGGACCCCGAAGCCAAGCGGGCGCTGCTCGCCGAGGTCGATGTCGTGATCCTGTGCCTGCCGGATGAGGCTGCGAAGGAGACGGTCGCGATGGGGCAGGGCCTCGGGGCGGATGCGCCGCGCTTCATCGACGCCTCGACCGCCCACCGGGTCGCGCCCGGCTGGGTCTACGGTTTTGCCGAGATGGCACCCGGACAGGCGTCAGCGATCGCCGAGGCGCGCAACGTTTCCAATCCCGGATGCTACCCGACGGGTGGCATCGCCCTCATCCGTCCGCTGGTTGATGCCGGGCTCATGGCTGCGGATCACCCTGTGATGATCAACGCGGTCTCGGGCTATTCCGGTGGCGGCAAGAGCATGATCGAAGCCTATGAAACCGGCGTCGCGCCTGTTTTCGAGCTTTATGGTCTGGCGCTTGCTCACAAGCATCTCCCTGAACTCACACGCTATTCCGGCTTGTGGCATCAGCCGATTTTTGTGCCGAGCGTCGGCAATTTCCGGCAGGGCATGCTCGTCTCCGTGCCGCTGCACTTCTCGATGCTGAAAAGTGTGGGCCATGTCGCGAACCTGCGCGATTGCCTTGCCGCGCATTACGCGGCGGGCGGCGAAGTGCGCGTGGCTGACGCAGGTGAGACAGCAAACCTCAAAGGCAAACTGGAGCCTGAGGCGCTCAACAACACCAACAAGATGGAGCTCTTCGTGTTCGGTGATGACACGAAAGGGCAGGCCGTGCTGGTGGCGCGACTCGACAATCTGGGCAAGGGCGCTTCGGGGGCAGCCGTTCAGAACCTCAAATTGATGCTGGGGTTGTAAGCTTCCTTTGGAGAACATCCGCTAATCTCTCCAGTCAGGAGGGACGACCATGTTCAGAACACTGGCGGGTCTTGTCATCGTGGCCGGCTGCTTCGCTGCGCCGGCACAGGCGCGCGATTGCGGCACTCCCTCGCCGCCTGTCGTCGATATCACTTCGAACCGCTTCTATTCCGACAAGAACCACTCGATCGTCGATACGGCTCTGTGGGAGAAGCGCAAAGCGGCGATGAAACCGCTTGAGGATTTCCGCGCCTCCATGTCCCGTTTCGCGAGCCGCTCCATCGCTGGCAGCAGGGACTGGAGCAGCTGCGTTGCCAAGGGCCTGCGCGGATGGGCCGAGGGCGGCGCAATGCTCGGGGTGATGAACGAGATTCAGGCCAAATTCGAGCGTAAATGGGCGCTGGCAGCTTTCTCGATGGCCTATCTGATGGTCAAGCCGGATATCAGGGCCGAGGATCAGGCGATGATCGAGCCTTGGCTTGACCGGGTCGCCGCTGAGGTCGCGAAGGATTACGCGGGCCGGAAGAGGAACTACAACAACCACTATTATTGGGTCGGGTTTGCGCTCGGTGCTTCCGCATCCGCGACAGGGCATCGCGCGCACTGGGCATTGGCCGCAGAAACCTATCGCGAGGCGATGCGGCACATCGAGCCGGATGGCTCCTTGCCGAAGGAAACGGCGCGCGCTGGCATGGCCTTGCATTATCATGCCTTTTCGCTTCAGCCGCTTCTGATGCTTGCGGAACTTGCGGCCCGGCGCGGCGAGGATTGGTACCCGCTGGAACGTGGCGCGATCCACCGCCTCGCGGCCTTCGTTCATGAGGGTTTTGCCAACCCCGCCAAGGCAGCCCGACTTGCCGGTGCCGAACAGAAACCCCTCGGGCGATTTCAGATGGGCTGGATGCCGTTCTACGAGCGGCGCTTCCCCGGTCGTCTGCCTCTTGCGCCAATTCTGGGGTCATCTGACATCTGGTTCGAGATGACAGGCGGCAATATGAGCGCCCTTGCGCGGATCTGGGTTCGCTAGCCTTCGCCCCAGGCGGTAACGAGCTGTTTCTGCTCGCCAAGGCCCTCGATGCCGAGGCGCATGATGTCGCCCGGCTTGAGGAAAACCGGTGGCTTCTTGCCCAGCCCCACGCCCGGAGGGGTGCCTGTGGTGATCACATCACCCGGTTCGAGTCGCATGAATTGCGAGATGTAGGAAACCAGGAACTTCACGCCGAAAATCATGGTGGCGGTTGAGCCCGTCTGCATGCGCCTGCCGTTGACCTCGAGCCACATGCCCAGCTTCTGGACATCGCGGATCTCATCCGGAGTCGCGAGCCAGGGACCGAGCGGCCCGAAAGTGGGGCAACCCTTGCCCTTCATCCACTGGCCGGTGCCCTCGAGCTGATAGGCGCGCTCGGAGACATCATTGCAGATGCAGAAGCCCGCAATGACATCCAGCGCATCTTTCTCCCGCACATAGGAACAGCTTTCGCCAATCACGATGGCCAGTTCGACTTCCCAATCCGTCTTCTCGGAGCCCTTCGGCAACGTGACATCGTCGTTCGGGCCAACGATGCAGGAAGGGGCCTTGCTGAAAAGGATGGGTTCTTTCGGAATCGGCGCGCCGGTCTCGGCGGCATGGTCGGCGTAGTTCAGGCCAACAGCAATGAAATGGCCGACACCTGTCACGCAGGAGCCAAGCCGCGGCCTTCCGCCCACAACCGGCAGACGATCGAGTTTGACGCGCGCGAGCTTCGAGAGCGACTTGCGCGACAGGTTCGCGCCGGAAAGCTCCGAAACATGTTCAGACAGGTCGCGGATCTTGCCCGTTGAGTCGATGATTCCGGGTTTCTCGCGGCCCAGCCGACCGAACCTAACCAGCTTCATCCTGCCCCCCAGCGCTCAAAAGCGGGATGCATAGGAGCATTTCCGCTATCCGGTTTCAAGGCAACATTCCGCGCGGATGTCTATGTAAAAAAGCTGCGTCGCGTCAATTTTTTGTGCTTCTGGTGCAACACTGGGCCAAAAATGCTTGAAAGGCACAGTTCTGCCGCGTTTTCGCCGCGGGGCCGGAGATGAGCAAAAAGCACGGAAGTTTAGCCGTGAACCAATAGATTTCCGATCCCGCCCCCGATCCCCTCCCTGAAATGCTCGCTTTTTGCCGATTTTCGCCGGATCGCCGCGTTCCACGGAGGCAACTTGCTCCAATTTTGGCCAGTTGCGCCGACGCGAGACCTTTGCAAGATGGATTTTACAGTAAATGAGCGGTGAAATTCGCGATTCTTGCGATCGCCAACGCCGCCTGATCACGGGATGAAAGGGTCCTTTCATGAAGGGTATGTTCCGCGCGGCGCTTCTTGCTTCCGCATCGCTGATGTCCGTGCAGGCTTATGCCGGTGGCTTCATCAACTCCTCGCAAAGCACGGTCGGCAACGGCATGGCCTATGCGGGTGCTGCGGCTCCGGGGTCCTCTTCGGCGGCGACCCTGTTCATGAACCCCGCCACGATGACCAGTTTCCGCGGCTTCACGATCGACTCGAACTACACGTTCGGCCTTCCGTCCTCGAAAGCAACGGGCTCCTTCAGCGCCGCCGGTGCGGGCATCAACGCACTTCTGCCGGGCCAGGGCAGCTACGGCATGAACTACTTCGTGCCGGCGACCTATCTCGTCTACCAGATCAATGATCGCCTCTGGGCCGGTCTGTCGATCAACTCGACCTACGGCAACTCGACCAAGGCCGAGAACCTGTGGCGCGGCAGCCTGCTGGCCGCCACCACGAAGCTCCGTGCGATCACGGCGACCCCGTCTTTGGCCTACAAACTCAACGACATGTGGTCGTTTGGTATCGGCCTGCAGATCCAGTACATCTCGGCCCGCCAGACGACGGCCTTCCCGGCCGGTCTCGGCCTGCCCTCTCCGGGCGCGGGCATCATCTCCTCGGATGGTTGGGGCATCGGCGCAACGGCCGGTGTCACCTTCACGCCGCGCAAGGGAACGCAGATCGGCCTCGGCTGGCGCTCCTTGATCGAACAGAACGTTGAAGGCGAAACCCGCTTCGGCCCCGCCGTCAGCACCAATTCCAAGGGCACGCTCAACCTGCCGAACCGCGTGAATCTCTCGATCCGCCAGACTGTCACCGAGCGACTGGATATCCTCGGGTCGATCGAGTGGCAGAACTGGGGCCGTATCGGCAATGCCCGCCTGAACAACCCGGCCAATGCGGCCTTGTCGAGCCTGCCCTTCGGCTATTCCGACGGCTGGTTCTTCTCGCTGGGTGCTGAATACCGCGCGACCCAGGCCCTGACCCTGCGCGCCGGCATCGGCTACGAGATCTCGCCGGTGAAGGACTCGGTCCGCCGGATGTCCCTGCCGGACAGCGATCGCCTCTGGCTCTCGACCGGCTTCACTTACGACGTGAACGAGCGTTTCAGCCTCAATGCGTCGTATTCCTACCTGCATTTCCAGAAGGCGCCGATCACTCAGGTTCTCGTGCCGGGCATCACCTTCACGGGCGAGTCGAAGCAGAATGCCCATCTCCTCTCGATCGGCCTGACCTCGCGCTGGGGTGCCGCGCCGAAGAAGGAAGATCCGCTGGTTCGCAAGTTCTGAGCGAAGTTGCTTCAACTGCAAATCAAGGGCCGGGAAACCGGCCCTTTTCTTTTTTGGGCCGAGAGAGAGGCGAGGGAGGGCGGGGCGGGGCTCGCCCGGCACGCGGAGGACTCGCCGTCTCCAAGGCGGCAGCGGTGCAAAGCCCGATCAAGTCCGGGCAAAGGGCTGTCAGGCCTTCACGCGCACATAATCTCCCGGTGCATCCGCCAGGGTCTTGCGCCCGTCATCACCCGGCATGCGGGCCGGGACAAGCTTGTCGCCCTCGGTCAGCCATGCGAGCCAGTGTGGCCACCAGGTGCCGGCCGTCTCCTTGGCACGCGCGACCCAGTTCTCGAATTCTCCCTCGACGGGGCCGCCTGTCCAGAACTGGTATTTCGGCTTCGCGACCGGGTTGATCACGCCGGCAATATGCCCCGAGCCTGACATCACATAGGTGACCGGACCGCCAAACAGCTTGGAGCCAACGAAAACCGATTTTGCCGGCGCGATGTGATCTTCCTTCGCGGCGAGATTGTAGATCGGAATCGTCACCCGCTTCAGGTCCAGCGTCTTGCCGCCAAGCTTCATCTCACCCTTGGCCAGCGTGTTCTGCATGTAGCAGTTGCGCAGGTAGAATGAATGGTTCGCCTCGGCCATGTTCGTGGAATCAGAGTTCCAGAACAACAGGTCAAACGGGGGCGGGCTCTTCCCCTTGAGATAGTTGTTGACCATGTAGGACCAGATCAGGTCATTCGGTCGCAACATATTGAAAGCAGATGCCATTTTGGCGCCGGGCAGATAGCCGACGCGCGCCATCAATTGCTCGACCGCGCTGATCTGATCCTCGTCCACGAAAGTCAGCAGCTCGCCGGCATGCGTGAAATCCACCTGTGTCGTGAAGAACGTTGCGGCCGAGATGCGCTTGGGGCGCCTTGTCTGGGCGAGCCATGCGAGTGTGGCCGCGAGCAGCGTGCCGCCGACACAATAGCCAATCGCCGAGACGCTTTTCTCCCCCGTAATCGCCTCGATCTCGTCGAGTGCGGCAAGCGGACCCTTTTCCATGTAAGAGGACCAGTCATAGGTCCGGTGCTTCTCGGTCGGGTTCGCCCAGGAGATGACAAACACCGTGAGCCCCTGGGACACCGCCCAGCGGATGAAGCTCTTCTCGGGATTGAGATCGAGAATGTAGAACTTGTTGATCCAGGGCGGCACGATCAGCAGCGGTCTCGCAAAAACCTTCTCGGTTGTCGGCGTATACTGGATGAGCTCGATCAGATCATTGCGATAGACCACCTTGCCCGGCGTGGTCGCGAGGTTGACGCCCACCTCGAAAGCGGTTCCGTCGGTTTGCCGGAGCTTGATCTCGCCCTTGCCGGCGGCGACATCCTCGGCGAGCATCTTCATGCCGCGGGCGATGTTCTCGCCCTTCTGCTCGATGGTGGCGCGCAGCAATTCGGGGTTGGTCATGATGAAGTTCGACGGCGAGAACGCGCTCGCGAGCTGGCGCATGTAGAAGCCAGCCTTTTTCTTCGTGTGCGGATCAATATCCTCGGCCTTGTCCACCAGCGTGTTCGCGAACTGGCTGCCGATGAAATAGGCCTGCTTGAGGAAGTTGAAATAGGGGTGCTCGTTCCATTCGGGATCGGCGAAGCGATTGTCCTTAGCCGGCATTTCAACCGCGGGCGGTGCCTCCTCGCCATGAACCTTCTTGAGCATGGAACTCCAGAGGTTGATCATGTCGAGCGAGAGGTTTTTCTGCACCTCCACGAGTCGAGCGGGGTCCTTCAGCCAATATTCCGCGACAGCGCCGAGCGTTTTCGCTAGATCTGCGCTTTCATCCGGCACAAGCGAGGTCTTCTCGCCGCTTTCGATCGCACCGATATAGGCCGCGCCCACCTTCGAACTTTCGGCGAGAATATCGGTTGAAATCGCGCCAAGCTTTTCGAGATCGAAAGGCGGTTGCGGAATGCCGGGCGTGGCTTCAGGGGCCGCTTCAGCCACCTTGGCCTTGGCGTCGCGCTCCTTGTCGCTCATCTTCTCTCCCACGCTCTTGTGTTCTTGTTGCGCCCGCTCCGCGAAGCGGCATTTCGATTTCAGTCTTTTCTGCCCATTTCTGCCGCATTAGGGAAGCAGAAACCATCGCGGAGCGACATTCGCTTCATGCAGGATACCCCGTCATGAAATGCATTCAACGCTTCCTTCGGCTGAGGCAACGGCCGAGCCTCGCACAGGTTGCCGGCGTTCTTGTGACAGCGGCCCTTGCAGGATGTGCACCGCAGCCCTTCGCGGATGATGGCCTGACCAAGCGCTCCGCCGCCCTGATCGGCACCGCGACGATCCCGTCGGAGGCCAAGCCCTTCGTGCGAGATCAGCGTGAGGCGTCGCCTGCCTATATTCCGGTGGGTGTCACCCCGCCGCAACGCGAACTTCAGCCGCGCAGTGCCAGCGAGGCGGCGGCCCTCGAAGCGGAACTCGCTGCCCAGCGCGATCGTGCGCGGGGCTTCGCGACAAGGCCCGTGCCGCCTTCGAGTTACGATGGTTCGATTCCGCCTCGGGTCGCACCGCCGCCCAAGGAATTGCTGCCGCAATAAGCGCTTCACACTGGACAAGGCGGCAAACTTCCGCCATCGCCCGTTTCTTAAGCTTCCCTACAGGAGGGGCCATGCCATGAACGAGTTCCACCGTATCCGCCGACTTCCGCCTTACGTCTTCGAGCAGGTCAACAAGATCAAGGCGAAGGCGCGAGCTGCGGGCGCGGATATCATCGATCTCGGCATGGGTAACCCCGATCTCCCGGCACCCAAGCACGTGATCGAGAAGCTTGTGGAAACGGCGGGCAAGCCGCGCACCGATCGTTACTCGGCCTCCAAGGGCATCGGCGGGCTGCGCCGCGCGCAGGCTGGGTATTACGAGCGCCGCTTCGGGGTGAAGCTCAACCCGGATACGCAGGTGATCGCCACGCTCGGCTCGAAGGAAGGCTTCGCCAACATGGCGCAGGCCATCTGCGGCCCCGGCGATGTCGTGCTTGTACCGAATCCGTCATACCCGATCCACGCCTTCGGCTTCCTGATGGCGGGCGGGGTGATCCGTTCCGTGCCGGCGGAGCCCACGCCCGCGATGTTCCCCGCTCTCGAGCGCGCGATGATGCATTCGGTGCCGAAGCCCATCGCGCTCGTCGTGTGCTATCCTTCAAACCCGACAGCCTTTGTCGCGGAACTGGATTTCTACCGCGATCTCGTGGCTTTTGCCAAAAAGCATGAGCTGATCCTGCTCTCCGATCTCGCTTATGCCGAGGTCTATTTTGACGATGCAAAGCCGCCGCCCTCGCTGCTTCAGGTGCCCGGCGCGATGGATGTCGCGGTAGAGTTCACCTCGATGTCGAAAACCTTCTCGATGGCCGGCTGGCGCATGGGTTTCTGTGTGGGCAACGAGCGGCTCTGCTCGGCGCTGGCGCGCGTGAAATCCTACCTCGATTACGGCGCCTATACGCCCATTCAGGTGGCGGCGACCGCAGCCCTGAACGGCCCGGAAGACTGCATCCACGAGATGCGAGCGATGTATCGCCAGCGCCGCGACGTGATGGTCGAGAGCTTCGGCAAATCGGGTTGGGAGATTCCGCCGCCCGAGGCCTCCATGTTCGCCTGGGTGCAGATTCCGGAGAAGTTCCGCGCGCTCGGCAGCCTCGAATTCTCGAAGCTGCTGGTCGAGAAGGCTGATGTCGCGGTCGCCCCCGGCATTGGTTTCGGCGAACATGGTGACGATTACGTGCGCCTCGCGCTGGTGGAAAACGAGCAGCGCATCCGGCAGGCCGCGCGCAACCTCAAGAAGTTCTTCGACAGCGCCGATGCCACGCTCCACAACGTGATCGACATCAAGAAGGCGGTGTGAGTGCGCGTCAGTCGCGCCCTTGCGGTTCTGGCCCTGACAGGCGTCGCGTCTTTTTCGGCGGCGCAATCCGCCGAATGGCGGACTGTCTATCAGGAGATTGCAGGGCGTGCCTGTTCGGACACCAATCCGAGACCGGCGCGGCCGCGCGGCGATCACGAAGCGACCCGGCGCATCTGCCCAGCCTATCTTGGCTTCAAGGTCGTCATTGAGGAATTTCCGAACCGTCACGAACTGCGCATCACGCAGCAGGCCCAGGCTGGCAAGAGCGCAACCCTCGGTTTTCTCTCCGGTCTTGGCCCACGCATCGAATGGCTCGGCCCGGCGCGTGGCGCGACGATCATGCCGCGCGCCCTTATCGTCCGCATAGGCGCCGCCGACATCGGTGATGAGAAATCATCTCTGCTTGCGGTGATGAAGGTTGCTTCTCAGGAGGCCTGCCTTGTGGGGGTATTGGATGTACGCACCAATCCCGATGCGAATGAGGTCGCACGCCGCGAGGCGAAGAAGCGTGCGGAGAGCTTCCGCTGCGACTCCGATCCCATCGACGTGCTCGGAGAGCGAAGCGAATTGGCGGAAGCCTTTGTTGATCGTCTCCGCTGAAGTGATCAATCCGCCAACCTCCCCGTGACAATCCGCGCCTTCCCCCCTACATCTCGCGGCGATGCATCATCGCCGAGAGGTTTCCATGTCCGACGCCGACAAGCTGGCCGCCACGGCCCATCTGCCCTCGATCCAGCTCGACAAGGGCCGCGTGCAGGCGGTGAAGGAGGGGCTTGATCTCGCCGATCGCGCCTCGATCGTCACTTACGGTGACAATGCCCAGCGTCGTGTTTCGGATTTCGCGGATCGTATCCTCGCTGAAACGCGCAACAAGGAGATGGGCAAGACCGGCGACCTGCTCACCGATATTCTCACCAAGGCGAAAGGGCTCGACCCCGCCACGATCGGCAAGCTCAACTGGTTCCAGCGGCTCTTCACCAATGTGCAGGCGCGCCTTTCGCGCTTCAAGGAGCAGTTCTCGACCGTGGCCTCGCAGATCGATCGCGTGACGATCGAGCTCGACAAGCACAAGGAAGGGCTTCGGCGCGACATCACCATGCTTGATGACCTGCACGAGCAGACGAAATCGGCCATCGCCGAACTCGATACCTATATCGAGGCCGGCAAGGCTTATGGCGAGGAATTCAAGACCGGGCGACTCGCCGCGCTCAAGGCAGACGCCGATGCCAAGGCCACGACCACTGAAGGGCTGATGGCCGCGCAGGCCTATCAGGACGGGCTGCAAGCCCTTGATCGGCTCGAGAAGCGCGTGATGTATCTCCAGCAGGCGCGCCAGATCGGCATCCAGCAACTGCCGCAGATCCGCATCGTGCAGGCGGGTGATGAAACCCTGATCGAGAACCTTCAGGCGACGACGCAGCTCACCATTCCGGTCTGGAAGCAGAAAATGATCCTGCTTCTGGGTCTCACGCGCCAGCAATCGGCGCTCGAGATGCAGAAAACCGTCACTGATGCCACAAACACCATGCTCAAGCAGGCCTCCGAGATGATGAAGGGGCAGGCGATCGAGATCGAGAAGCAGTCGCAGCGCGGTATTGTTGATATGGAAACGCTGGAGAAGACCAACCGCGACCTCATCGACACCATCACCCAGGTGATGCAGGTGCAGAACGAGGGACGTCGCAAGCGCGCCGAGGTCGAAAAGCGCCTGGGCGAGATGAACGCGGAGCTGAAGAAGCATCTTTCCGCGCTGCCCGCGCCGTGAGCCTCAGGCGATGAACTGGCCTCTTTTCCTCGCCGGCCTGCTCGCGGTGCTGCTCGGCCTTGGCCACAGCGTCATTGGCGAGCACATGATCTTCAAGGGGCTTAATGAACGCCCCGCGCGCAGCGAGGGGCGGCCTGTGCTCTCCGAGCAGCAGGTGCGGGTGCTGCGCGGCGCGTGGCATCTCGTCACCATCTTTGGCTTTGCGCTTGGTGCCTTGCTGGTCGCCAGCGCGATCCGTGATCTGGTGCTCGATCCGGTGATGGTGATCGGCGTCACGATGGCGGTTTCGGGGCTCTACTGGGTGGTCGCTACGCGCGGCCGCCACCCGGCCTTCATCGTGCTGTTCGCCATCGCGGGCCTGTGCTTCTGGGGTGGGTGAGCGGGGTGACAGGGAGATGGTTTATCACTAAACCACACCTCCTTGCCTTTCGCGTCCGAGGATTTGCACGTCATGCTCGCTGTGTTCTGCCGGACCTATGGCTCCTCGGATGTTGTGACAATCGAGAAGGCACCGAAGCCCGAGCCCGGGCCCGGTGAATTGCTGATCCGCATTCATGCCGCGACCGTTTCCGCGGCTGACCGGCGCATCCGCTCGCTCGATGTGCCGACAGGTTTCAGCCTTCCGGTTCGCCTCATGTTCGGCTGGTCACGGCTGAAAAGGCCGGTTCTCGGAACCGATCTCGCGGGCGTTGTCGAGGAGGTCGGCGAAGGTGTGACGCGTTTTAAGGTCGGCGATCCCATCATCGCCAATGTGGGCGCTGCCTTGGGCTGCCATGCCGAATATCGCACTCTACCCGAGAATGCCGCGATGGTCATGAAGCCCGCGCACCTCTCCTTTGAAGAGGCGGCTTCGCTGGTTTTCGGTGGCACGACCGCCCTTTTTTATCTGCGTGATCTGCTGAAACTTCAGCCCGGCGAGCACGTGCTGATCAACGGCGCGGGCGGAGCGGTGGGCAGTGCCGCGATCCAGATCGCGAAGGCGATGGGCCTTGAAGTAACGGCGGTCGCGAGCGGAGCGAAACACAATCTCGTCCTGTCGCTCGGGGCGGATCACGCTGTCGATTATACGCGTGACACCGTGCCCGGCACGACCGCGCAATACGATGCCATTCTCGATTGCTTCGGCAATCTTGATCATGCGGGGTGCCGCGATGCGCTGAAAGCCGGGGGGCGCCTCGGCCTCGTGGTGGCCGGCATGCCACAATATCTCGCGATGCCCGTCATCAATCTGATGAGCGGGAAGAAGGTTCGCGCCGGAGTCGTTGCCGAAAAATCGGAAGACCTGCAAGAACTGGCCGATCTCGCTGTTGCTGGCCGGTTTCGTCCGGTGATCGGCGCGTGCTTTCCGCTTGATCAGGCTCGCGAGGCGCATCGCCTGTTGGATGAGGGGCACAAGACTGGCAACATCGTGCTGCGGATGGTGTAGGCGCGGCCTTCTCCTCCGGCCATTCGCCCTCTCTATATCCATGTTTTCTCGCATTTTCTGCACGCGAACCGGTTTCCACTTCGTGTGAAAATGCTCTAGAGCACCCTTCAACTGGAATCGAAGGGGTGGGGGCGGATATGCCGGATGCGTTGAAGATCGGGGTGGCAGGTCTTGGCACGGTGGGGGCCGCAACGATCAAGATTCTCACCAGCGCCGCCAATGAACTCGCCGAGCGCGCCGGCCGTCCTATCCGTGTCGTGGCGGTTTCCGCACGCTCGAAAGGGCGTGATCGCGGCATCGATCTCTCGTCTTACCGCTGGCATGACGACCCGGTGGCTCTGGCGCTCGATCCAGAGGTGGATTGCGTCATCGAGCTGATGGGTGGTTCGGAAGGCTCGGCCAAAGACCTCGTGGAGGCCGCGCTGAAAGCCGGAAAATCGGTTGTCACCGCCAACAAGGCGCTGCTCGCCTCGCATGGCAGCACGCTGGCGCGTCTCGCCGAGCAACGCGGCGCCACCATCGCCTTCGAGGCAGCGGCGGCCGGCGGCATTCCGGTGATCAAGGCCCTGCGCGAGGCGCTCGTCGGCAACGAGATCACCCGCGTATCGGGGATTCTCAACGGCACCTGCAATTACATCCTGAGCCGCATGGAGGCGGAGGGTCTTGATTTCGCCGCATGCCTCAAGGCCGCGCAGGACCTCGGTTACGCCGAAGCGGACCCGACCTTCGATGTTGAAGGTTACGACACCGCGCATAAGCTCGCGCTCCTCACCGCGCTCGCCTTCGGCACCGAGGTGGATGGCGATGCGGTTTATGTGGAAGGCATCTCGAATGTCACGCCGCTCGACCTCTCCATGGCCGAGGAACTCGGTTTCCGTATCAAGCTGCTCGGCGTGGCCGAGCGCACGTCGCAGGGCGTAGAGCAGCGCGTTCATCCCACCTTCGTGCCGCGCACCAGCCAGCTTGCCGGCGTGATGGGTGTCACGAACGCGGTTGAAATCCAGGCGCAGCCCGTGGGGCTGATCACACTGGTCGGCCCCGGTGCGGGTGGAGGCGCCACGGCTTCCGCAGTGGTGGGCGATGTCGTCGATCTCGCGCGCGGCAACCGCGTGAAGACTTTCGGGCGACCTTCGGGCGCGCTCGCCAAGCCCATCCGCGCGCCGATGCAGCAGCATGAGGGCGGATATTATGTGCGCCTTCAGGTGCTCGATCGCCCCGGAGCCGCCGCGACGATCGCGAGCCGCATGGCCGAGCGCGGCATCAGCCTCGAGTCCATCCTGCAGAAGGGCAGGGGAACGCCGCGCAGCGCCTCGGGCGCGGTCCCGGTGATCCTCATCACCTATGCCACCACCGAACTGCGCGTGCGTGACGCCGTCGCTGCCATCGCCGAGGAAGGCGTGCTCGACGGTCCGCCGCAGGTGATCCGCATCGAGAGGTGATGTCGCGGCGGCGGATGACCTTCATGCGCAAAACTGCTACACGCCGCTCCCATCAAAGCCCCCAACGAAAAAGAAGCCCGCCATGACCGACCTCGTTGTCACTGAAGACAAGATCATCGAACGCATCCTCACGATGGAACTCGTGCGCGTCACCGAGCGTGCGGCGGTTGCCTCCGCCAAGCTGCGCGGGCGGGGCGATGAGAAGGCGGCCGATCAGGCTGCCGTTGATGCCATGCGGCGCGAACTCAACAAGCTCCCCATCGACGGCGAGATCGTCATCGGCGAGGGCGAGCGCGACGAAGCCCCGATGCTCTATATCGGCGAGAAGGTCGGCACCAAAAAGGGCCCGAAGGTCGACATCGCGGTTGATCCGCTCGAGGGCACAACGCTCTGCGCCAAGGATATGCCGGGCTCGATCGCCGTGATGGCGATGGCGCAGGCGGGAACGCTGCTCTACGCGCCGGATGTCTACATGGACAAGATCGCGATCGGTCCCGGTTACCCCAAGGGGATTGTCGATCTCGATGCGCCGGTCGAAGCGAATATCGCAGCCCTCGCCAAGGCTAAGGGCGTCAAGCCGCATGAAATCACGGCCCTCGTGATGGATCGCCCGCGCCATGCTGACCTCATCGCGAAGCTGCGCAAGATCGGCTGCTCGATCCGCCTGATCACCGACGGTGACGTGGTGGGTGTCATCCAATGTGCCGAACCGGCGACAGGCATCGACATTTATCTCGGCATCGGTGGTGCGCCGGAAGGCGTGCTCGCCGCGGGTGCGCTGCGTTGTGTCGGCGGGCAGATGCAGGGTCGCCTCATCCTCGATACGCCCGAGAAGGTCGCGCGCGCGGCGACGATGGGTGTGAAGGACCCGAAGAAGAAGTACGACCTCAACGAACTCGCCTCGGGCGATGTCGTGGTCGCGGCCACCGGCGTCACCGATGGCGCGCTCCTCAAGGGCGTGGCCTTCAAGGGCGATATCATCGAGACGGAAACGATCGTCTACCGCTCGCTCACCGGTACCGTGCGTCGCATCAAGGGCGAGCACCGGGAGCTGGAGAAGTTCCACCTCGATTGAGGACTCCAGCGTCTTTGCGAGGAAGGCGTTAGCCCGACGTGGCATTCCGGTTCTTTTGTCACGGCCGGGCTTGACCCGGCCATCCAGCCTTCTATGCCTCGTCATCGTCTGGATCACCGGATCAAGCCCGGTGACGACAAAGCACGAGACTGACCATGCCGCTCACTATCCGCCCGCTTGAGCCCGCTGATCGCTCTGCCTGGGAGCCGCTCTTCACGGGCTACCTCGCCTTCTACAAGCGCGAAATGCCGGCAGAGGTGATGGCCGAATGCTGGCGGCGCTTTATGGACAAAGCCCATGTGGTGGAAGCGCATGGCGCGTTCGAAGGCGAGAAGCTGCTTGGCATCGTGCATTTCTTCCCTCACGCCAACACATCGCTGCTTCAGGACGTCTGCTACCTTCAGGACCTCTTCACCGTGCCGGGAGCGCGTGGCAAGGGCGTGGGCCGTGCCCTGATCGAGCACGTTTATGCAATCGGCGCGGAAAGGGGCTGGGCGCGCGTCTACTGGCACACGCACGAAACCAACGCCGAGGCGCAGGTGCTTTACAACAAGGTGGCCGAGCGCTCCGGCTTCATCGTCTATCGTCACAATCTGTGATCGCGAAACCACCTTTCCTGAAAGTCGGCCGCTCGGCCTTGCAGCGTCGCTGGGCTGATCGGCTCGATGCGGAAGGTGCGCGGCGCGCCGAGGCGATTGCCGGTACGCATGGGCTTTCGAACACGCTCGCGCGCATCCTGGCCGGGCGCGGTGTAGAAGTGACGAATACGGCGGATTTCCTTGAGCCGCGCCTCAAGAATGCGATGCCTGATCCGTCGGTGATGGTTGATGCCGACAGGGCCATCGCACGGCTGGCGCAGGCGATCCGTGCCCGCGAGAGCATCGCCATTTTCGGGGATTATGATGTCGACGGGGCCTGTTCCGCGGCCTTGCTCGCGGGCTATCTGCGCGTCTTTGGCCTGCGCCCGCTTATCCATATCCCGGATCGGCTGACCGAAGGTTACGGCCCGAACAGCGAGGCCATTCGCGGCCTCAAAGTCGAGGGCGCGAGCCTCCTCGTTTGCGTCGATTGCGGCACGTCCGGTCATGGGCCGCTGGGCGAAGCCAAGGCGCTCGGCATGGATGTGATCGTGCTCGATCACCATCAGGCGCCCGTGGAACTCCCCGCCATCGACGCGTTGGTGAATCCGAATCGGCAGGATGATCTCTCCGGCCTCGGGCATCTGTGCGCGGCGGGCGTGGTGTTTCTCCTGCTCGCGGGCCTGAACCGGGCGCTGCGGAGCGAAGGGCAGACATTGCCGGATCTGATCGCGATGCTCGATCTCGTCGCCTTGGCGACCATCGCTGATGTCGTGCCGCTCACCGGGCTCAACCGAGCTTACGTCGCGCAGGGGCTGAAAATCATGCGCCAGCGCGAGCGCCCCGGTCTTGCCGCTCTGGCCGATGTCGCGCGCCTCGATGCCGCGCCAGAGGCCTGGCATCTCGGCTATCTGATTGGCCCGCGCATCAATGCCGGCGGGCGGATCGGTGATGCCGCCCTCGGCGCGCGCCTCCTGCTCGCCGAGAACCCGCATGAGGCCCGCCGAATCGCCGAGACACTCGATGGCCTCAATCGCGAGAGGCAGGCGGTGGAAGAAGCCATGCTGATGGAAGCCGAAGCGCAGGCGCTTCAACAACTCGGGATGCAGGAGCAGGACCGCGATATTCTGGTCGTCGCGGGCGAGGGTTGGCATCCCGGCATCGTCGGCATCATTGCCGGGCGCCTGAAAGAGCGTTTCCGCCGTCCTGCCTTCGCGATTGCGGCCAATGAAGGCGCGCTCACAGGCTCCGGCCGCTCGATGGCGGGTGTCGATCTCGGCGCGGGGGTGCGTGCGGCGGTCGAGGCCGGTCTGGCGATCAAGGGTGGCGGTCACCTCATGGCGGCCGGCGTCACCTTGCCGCCGGGCGGCGTTGCAGCCTTCGCTGAGTTTCTTGAAACGACACTGGGCGAAGCGGCCCGGCTCGCCCGTGCGGACGATACGCTTCTCATCGATGCCGCGCTTTCGGCCGAGAGTCTCACACCGGATTTCGTGACGACGATGGCGAAGGCGGGTCCCTTCGGGCAGGGTAATCCCGAGCCGGTTTTCGCACTGCCCGCGCATCGCCTCGCCGATGTCATGGAACTCAAGGGCGGGCATATCAAGGCGGTGCTGCTAAGCTCCGGCGGTGCCCGGCTCGAGGCAATGGCGTTCCGCGCAGGTGGCAAGCCACTGGGTGAAGCGCTTCTGGCAGCGCGGGGGGAAACCGTTCATCTCGCGGGCACGGCGAGCCTCGACCATTGGGGCGGGCGCACCAAGGTGAGCTTCCGCGTGATGGATATCGCCCGCGTCAGCTGACTTTTTCGCGCGCCCGGGCCTGCTCACGCATGAAAATGTATAGCCCCGCCGCGACGATGACCGCCGATCCGATCAACACATGCAGTTTCGGCACATCGCCGAAAAACAGGAAGCCGAGAACAACCGCCCAGACGATCAGCGTATACTGGTAGGGCACCACAACCGCCGCGGGCGCGTATTTCAAAGAGCGGTTGACGCCCATATGCGCCAGAGTTGCGACGATGCCGAGCAGGCTCAGGCATGCGAAATCGAACAGGCTGGGCTGGACCCAGCGAAATGGCGCCACGACAAGGCCGAACAGCAGGGCGCTCGCCACCTGCCACGTCACCAGAGCGACCTCATTCGCTCCCGCCAGCTTGCGTGTGAGAATGTTCAACCCCGCGAACAGGATGGTGCCGGAAATCGCGATCAAAGCCGGCCACCCGATGCCGGCGCCGGTCGGGTTGACCGCAATCAGCACCCCGATGAAGCCC
Organism: Hyphomicrobiales bacterium; assembly: GCA_017302635.1. Taxonomy (GTDB): domain Bacteria; phylum Pseudomonadota; class Alphaproteobacteria; order Rhizobiales; family Beijerinckiaceae; genus Rhabdaerophilum. The sequence continues at coordinate 64,536 of JAFLCX010000004.1, read as the reverse complement.
ACGACAATCGCAAGCCAGCGCCGCCATCCCACTTTTTCCTTCAGGAAGACGATCGCGAACAAGGTCACGAAAATCGGGCAGGCGAGGTAGAAAGCCACGGCATCGGCAAGCGGCAGGTAAATCACCGCCCAATAGAAAAACGCGACCTCCGCTGTCGAGCAGATCGCGCGCGCGACATGGAGCCAAGGGCGCTCCTGAAACACAATCGTGCGCCAGCCGGTGCGATGGATCGCGGGCGCGAGCATCAAGGCAGCCGCAAAAGAGCGGATCAGCAGCAATTGCGCCACGCCATAGGTCGCGACCAGCCATTTGCCCATCACATCATTGATAGAAAAGGCAAACATTGCCGCGAGCATCAGGCCGATCCCGGCCATGATGCGATCGGGGCCCGCGAGAGGAGCGGCTTTCATTTCAGGCATGGACGTGATTCTTGTTCCGGGAATGCTCGTGGCTGCGCGCCTTTCTGATGAGCATGCGCCCATTCGGCGGGCAAGCGCAAAACGCGCGTGGCCCGGGACTTGCAGATTTTTCACTGTCGGCGAAAAACTTATCGGCCCCCGCTTGCTCCACGCAGCGAACCTCGCTAGAGGAACCCCCGACGCGCCCTTCGTCTATCGGTTAGGACGACAGCCTTTCACGTTGTAAAGGCGGGTTCGATTCCCGCAGGGCGCGCCACTTTTTTCTCACGCCAGGTCGCTTCGCGCGCTGCCCCTATTCGTCCGGGCCATGTCGCGCTCCGCAAACGGAATACCCGGCTTCATGGGCGAAGCCGGGTCTTGCGCCGCCGATCGAGGACGATCAGCCGAGCAGGCGCAGGAGTTGTTTCGCGCGCTGCGCGCCGAGGCCCGTGACCTTCGCCGCGATCTGGGCCTGCAACTGAGCTGCAGCGGCCGTCGCGCTATCACCTGTGAGATCAGCCGCCAGAGCGCCATCGGCGAAGGCCTTGAGATCGCCGCCGAAAGCCTGAGCGGATTTCTGGAGGCCCGCCAGCCGGCTGGTCTGCAGGTCCACCTGCGCCGAAGTCTCCAGCACCATGTCGCCGAGGCTCCGAACGGAAGCCAGGGCCCGAGCCGGATCGACACCCGCGCCCCAGTTTGAGCCGGATGGGATGCCCGAGAGCGTCGTGCGGAGGTTGGCGATCATCTGGCTCGCCGGTCCGCCGAGCATGCCGGAGCTGTTGAGCAGCGAGGCAAGGTCAGCCTTCAGCGTATCGAATTGCTGGCCCAGCCCGGCTGCCACCGGGCTCGCTGCCGACGCGGCAGGTGGCGGAGGCGCAGCGGGAGCAGGGGCCAGCCCCGGAGCAGGGGCCGGGCTTCCGACCGGCGGCGCATAGGTCTCGAACCGGGTCACGCCGCCAGCGGGGTTGAAATCACCCGTGCCGCTGCTGATCGTGATCGCGCCGTCACGATCGCGCAGGCGGATTTCGCCCTGCCAGTTGTGCTCGGCAATCACCGAACCGCCCATCGCGTTGATGGCATTGGCCATGCTGCTTGAGTTGTCGCCCGCCTGCGCCGTCCAAGTCCGCGTCACGCCATCACTGCCGGTGAAGGTGACGGACGAACCCGCAGACGGCGTGGCGACAAAACGGACTGTCTCGGCATGGCCGCCTCGGCCGAAGGTCATGCCCTGCGCGCCTGTGGGTGCCACGAAATTGCTCAGCGACCCGCCATTCGAGTGAAAAAGCGTGTTGTTGTAAGCGCCGTCATAGGCCGAGTGGATGCCTGCGAGATCGTTGACAATCTCCCGGCCGGAATTGGCGTTGATCCGGAATCCGGTGCTGCCATCCGTCGCCTCGATCGACATGCGCGGCGAGGCCGGGTTGGCGGTATCGAAACGGAAGGTCACACCGATATTCGCGGCGTTGAACGCATCCGCCACCTGACCCCAGGTCGTGGAGTTTGTGGGTCCGGAAAACACATACTGAAAGCTCTGGCCGCTATCCGAGGTGATGGAAAGAACCATCCCGGCACCCGCGCCCTGCACAATGGTATCGCGCCCGATATTGGCGGTGGGGAACGCCCCCACAGCACCGGATGGCGCAGCCGGAGCGGCCGGGGCTCCGGCAGCGGCAACCGGAGTAGCAACCGGGGAGGCGTTCATCGCCTGATGCGCGAGGCCCTGCATCTGCTGGATCAAGGATTGCACGTGCTGAAGCATGGCATTCGTCACGTTCGCGGCCCTGAGCTGCGTCGTCACGCGATTGTTGCCGAGATCAAGACCGGCAATCCGGTTCAGCGCTGTCCGTGCCAGCATGACCTGCGGATTGGCGGGATTGGTGATCGCCTTGCCGCTTGCAATGCGTTTCAGCGCGTTTTGCGCGATGTTGAAGCTGCGGTTCAAACCCAGCGTCTTTGGTGCAAAAGCACCGATCGAAGATCCTGACATTTCTTGCCCCATCTGTCTTGTGTTGCCCCGCACCGTTCTGGCTCCGGGTTGCAAGGCGGAACGGTTTTGGCTGTGCCCTGCTGCAAACCGTTATAGTGCATGGAGACAAGAATTCCGTTAAGTCACTGAAAAATATTGGAAATGAAAACGGCATGTTGAACGAGATCTTTCACTTCGCATACGATTTCGCGTGATCTCAGAAAGCATCCGTCAACCATGAGGGGTCCGAAAATGGCAGCCTGCCAGTGCTGCATGACAATGCGCGGGCCGGGTGCCCGGCAACCCGCCAGATGCCTGGGCAAACTGCCAGAGCCGATTCAGAGGCCGGGCTCGTCCTCGACGATGCGGCGATAGAGGTGCCAGGTCGTATGGCCGAGCACCGGCAGTGTCAAAACCAGTCCCAGAAAGGCCGGGAGCGCCGAAATCATTAACAGCATGACGATGGTGATCGCCCAGACAATCATCGGCGCGGGGCTGGTGACTACCGCCCGGACACTCGTGATCATGGCCGTGATGAAATCGACATCGCGATCGAGCAGCAGCGGGAACGAAACCACCGTCAGCGAGAACAGGATGATCGAGAGCATTGCACCGATCACATTGCCGATGCCGAGAAAGATCAGCCCCTCGCGCGTGGTCAGCACGACATTCAGGAATTCAGGCAGCGTCGAGAAGGTCGTGTTGATACCCAGCAGCAGGGCCATCAGCAGGCGCACCTGATACATCCAGATGATGAACAGGAAGAGCGTGACAAACGCCATCCAGCCCACTTCGGACCGGCTGCGCACCTTGCGCCACAATGCGCCGAAGCTGATCGCCTCGCCGGCCTCTCGCCGCCGACTGACCTCATAGAGTCCGACGGCCACGAAAGGCCCGATCAGCGCGAAGCCCGCAGCCAAAGGGTAGGCGAGATAGGTCATCTGCAAGGCCGTGACCGAGAACAGGATGGCAAGGCCGCCCAGTGCATAAAGACCGCCAAACACCAGCCCGTAAATCGGCTTCGCCTGAAAATCGCGCAGGCCCGCGCCCAGTGCCTCGGCGATATCGTGGCGGGTGATTCGCCTCACAATGGGGTCGCGGCGTGCAGCAGTTTCGCTCATCGGGTATCCTCCCTCGATATCCGGGCTTTCTTTCTTGTTCTGTAGAAGACATTGGGCTGGAAAACCGGCCGGCAAGCCTTGATCCGCATCAAGCCTCGCGTGTGTTCTGGCGGCTTGCCACGCGTTTCCCAACTGCCCTATTCTCGCTCCGATCGAGGGTCGCGGCGTGCATTTTTCCTTCCTCTCCCTGCTTCGGCAAGCCTTTGCCAATCACGAGGGCTGGCAGCCCTATTGGCAACAGGCCGCGCCGAAGCCGTTCTATGACATCGTGATCGTCGGCGCAGGTGGTCACGGGCTCTCGACCGCCTATTACCTCGCCTCCGAATTCGGCATGCGCAACATCGCTGTGGTCGAGAAAGGCTGGCTTGGCGGCGGCAACACGGCGCGCAACACAACCGTGATCCGCTCGAATTATCTCTGGGAGGAATCCGAGGCGATCTACGAGCATTCGCTCAAATTGTGGGAAAGCCTCAGCCATGTGCTGAACATCAACGTGATGTATTCGCCGCGCGGTGTGATGATGCTTGCGCACAATCATCACGATACAATGGTGCTCAAGCGCCACGTCCATGCCAATCGCCTCGCAGGCATCGACAATGAATGGCTGACGCCGGAGGAGGCGAAGGCCTTCTGCCCGCTGCTCAATATCGAGCAGAATATCCGCTATCCCGTCACCGGCGCGGCTCTCCAGCGGCGTGGCGGCGTTGCGCGGCATGATGCCGTGGCCTGGGGTTATGCTCGGGCAGCTGCGGCTCTGGGCGTCGATATCATCGAGAATTGCCCGGTCACCGGTATTCGGCGCGGCGCTGATGGCGCGGTGATGGGCGTCGAGACCGGCAAGGGGTTCATCGGCGCGAAACGCGTCGGTGTGGTCGCGGCCGGGCATACCTCCGTGCTGATGGAGATGGCCGGTGTGCGGATGCCGATCGAGAGCTTCCCGCTGCAGGCGCTGGTTTCGGAGCCCGTAAAGCCCATGATGCCATGTGTCGCGATGTCGAACACCATCCACGCCTACATGTCGCAATCTGACAAAGGCGAGTTGGTGATCGGCGCGGGCACAGACGTTTATACCAGCTATTCGCAGGCGGGCGGGTTGCACATTTCCCAGCATACGCTGGAGGCGATCTGTGAATTGTTCCCGGCGACGCGCCGCATGAAAATGCTCCGCAACTGGGGCGGCATCGTCGATGTCACGCCTGATCGCTCGCCGATCATCGGTAAAACGCCGGTGCCGGGCTTGTTCGTCAATTGCGGCTGGGGTACGGGCGGATTCAAGGCCACGACAGGCTCCGGCCATGTGTTTGCGGCGACGCTCGCCTCTGGCGAACCGCACCCGATCGCGGCGCCCTTCTCGCTCGATCGCTTCCGGACGGGGCGACTGATTGACGAGGCAGCCGCGGCCGCCGTGGCGCATTGAGGGAGAGGAGTATGGGAATTCTGCTCCGGGCCTTGTCATGGCCGGTCTTGAACCGGCCATCCAGATCGAACCCATGGGAAGGGCTGGATCACCGGGTCATGCCCGGCGATGACAAAGGCTGTGTAGGCAGGATGCGCCCATGCTGCTGATCCCCTGTCCCTATTGCGGATTTCCCCGTCCCGAAATCGAATTTCGCCATGCTGGCGAAGCGCATCTGATGCGCCCGGAGGAACCTGCGAGCGATGAGGCCTATGCCGCCTTCCTCTACGAGCGCGAAAACCCGAAAGGCATTGCGGCCGAGCGCTGGCGGCATGTGCATGGCTGCGGGCGTTACTTCAATGCGCTGCGCGATACGGTGAGCGACCGCATTCTGGCCGTCTATAAGCCGGGCGAAGTCAGGCCGGAGGTCGCATCATGAGCGGCTTCCGCGCGACCTCCGGCGGTAGGTTCGATCGTGCCCGTCGGGTGAGTTTCACGTTTGATGGCGTGGCGTATCTCGGTCATCCGGGCGACACACTGGCCTCGGCCCTCATGGCCAACGGCGTGAGCTTGGTGGGCCGGTCTTTCAAATACCATCGTCCCCGTGGCGTGCTCGCAGCTGGGGCTGAGGAGCCGAACGCGCTCGTCACGGTTGATCGTGGCCCCGGTCGCATCACGCCGAATTGCCGTGCGACCGAGGTGGAGCTTTTCGAAGGGCTGGTTGCGCGCAGCCAGAATCGGTTTCCGAGCCTCGGATTTGATCTCGGTGCGATCAATTCGATGCTGAAACCACTGTTTCCGGCAGGGTTCTACTACAAGACCTTCATGGGCCCCGCGATCAATGGCAAGGCCAAATTCTGGAACCGCCTGTTCGAACCTTTGATCCGCCGTGCGGCAGGGCTTGGCGCTGCGCCGACCGAACCCGATCCGGATGCCTATGCGAGTCTCTTTGCCCATTGTGAGGTGTTGGTCGTCGGTTCGGGCGAGGCGGGACTGAGGGCCGCGCTCTCCGCCTCGGAGAACCCGGCGGTGCGCGTGATCCTATGCGAGATGGATCATGATTTCGGCGGCTGGCTGCTGGCTGATCCCACGGGCGCACGCTTCCGCGACGAGGCGATCGCAACACTCCGCACGCGACCGAATGTGCGTCTGCTCTCGCGCACGCAATGCTTCGGGCTCTTCCTGCAAGGCTTTGTGGGGCTCGTCGAACGGGTGACGGACCATCTCGCCGATCCGGCGATTGATGCGCCGCGCGAGCGGCTCTGGCAGGTGCGCGCGGGGCGGATCGTGATCGCAACCGGAGCGATCGAGCGGCCGTTGGTTTTTCCCGACAATGATCGTCCGGGTGTGATGCTCTCGAGCGCCGCGCACATCTTGCAGGGTCGCTATGGCGTGTTGCCCGGTCGCGCGATCGTGGTCGCAACCGCGACGGATGCCGCCTATCGGACTGCTTTCGCGCTGGCCGACGGGGGCGCGCGGATCGAGGCCATTCTCGATAGGCGCGACCATGCCGGAGAACGCGTTCGGGCGGAAGCCGAAGCGCGCGGCATTCGCGTCGAGACCGGGTTGACGCTTCTCGGCACAACCGGGAAAAAGCACGTCACGGGCGTGAGTTACGCACCGATGCAGAATCAAGATCTGCGTGGGCCGTCGCAAGTCATTGCTTGCGATACGCTGCTCGTTTCAGGTGGCTTCACACCCACCCTGCATCTGCTGTCGCAGGCGCGCGGCAGCCTGCGCTGGGACGAACCACTTTCGGCTTTCGTACCAGACAAGGTTCCGGAAAACATCAACATTGCGGGCCTGGCTTCCGGCGATTTTCCGCCCGAGTTGCGTGGCGCGGCTTTGGGCCTGCTGCCCGGAAACGACGACAAATCAGCCTTGGCTTTCGTCGATTTCCAGAACGACGTCACAGCCCGCGACATTCGTCTTGCGACGCGAGAAGGCTTCCGCTCCATTGAACATGTGAAGCGCTATACGACCACCGGCATGGCGACGGATCAGGGGAAAACCAGCAACATCAACGCCTTGTCGATCGCAGCGGAATCACTGTCGCAAAGTCTTCCGAAAACAGGTCATACGACCTTCCGCATGCCCTATGTGCCTGTGACTTTCGGCACGCTGGCTGGCGCTTACCGGGCCGAGCTCTTCGACCCTATCCGCCGCACGCCGATGCATGATCTCGCCGAGAAACGCGGCGCCGTGTTCGAGGATATTGGCCTGTGGAAGCGCGCGCACGCCTTTCCGCGCGCGGGCGAGAGCGTCAAGGCTGCGGTGCAGCGAGAAACCCGGACGGTGCGCGAGCATGTCGGGATTTTTGACGCCTCGACATTGGGCAAGATCGAGGTGACGGGGCGTGATGCGGCGGCCTTTCTCGATCGCATCTATGCGAACCCCGTTGCCAATCTGGCTCCCGGTCGGTGCCGCTATGCGCTCATGCTGAACGAGGCCGGTTTCCTGATCGAGGATGGCATTGTCGCGAGGCTTTCGGATCAGCGCTTCCACATCACGACCACGACCGGTGGTGTGGGCAAGGTGCTGCATCTGCTGGAAGACTACCGCCAGACTGAGTTTATCGATCTCGATTGCTTCCTCGCTCCCGTCACAGAACATTGGGCGGTGATCGCGGTGCAGGGGCCGAAGGCGCGCGAGGTGATCGCGCCGCTGATCGAGGGCATCAATGTCGCTGCGGATGCCATGCCGCATATGACCATCCGCGAAGGGCGACTGACGGGCGTGCCCTGTCGCCTGATGCGTGCGAGTTTCACCGGGGAACGCGGCTTCGAGGTGAATGTGCCGGCCGATTTCGGGTTCTTTGCGATGGAGGCTCTGCTGGCTCGTGCCGAGGGCCTCGGCGGCGGGCTCTATGGGCTGGAGGCGATGCATATCCTGCGCGCAGAGAAGGGTTATATCATCATCGGGCAGGAGACCGATGGCACCGTGACACCGCACGATCTCGGCCTCGGCTGGGCAATGGGGAAAGCCCCGCGCGATTTCATCGGCAAGCGCGGGCTCGCGCGGCCCGATCTTTTAGCCAAGGGGCGCAAGCAACTGGTTGGTTTGCTGCCTGACGATCCGGCGGTGGTGCTGGAGGAGGGGGCGCAGATCATTCTGCAACACGAGCCTTCGACTGGCATCGCGGCGCAGGGGCATGTCACCAGCGCCTATTTCAGCCCCAATCTCGGGCGCGGCTTCGCGCTGGCCATGCTGAAAGATGGCCGCAATCGGATGGGTGAGGTTGTCACCATTCCCATGCCGGGCGAGCGGGTCTTGGCCCGCATTGTCTCGCCCGTCTTTCTCGATCCGGAGGGGAGGGCGCTTCATGGCTGATCTGATGCTCACGCCGCGCAACGCCTGGGCCGATCTCACGGTCGCCGAAATCCCCGGTGCGACGCTCAAGCCATCGCCCACCCGTCATAGGGTGTTGTTTCAGGCTCGCGAACGGGAACTCGAAACCCGTATGAAAGCCGCCGGAATGGCCGCGCCGCCCGCTATTCTTCGGGCTCGGATGATGGATGATGTCGCGCTGCTGCGCCCCGGCCCCGATGAGTGGTTGATCGTCTCGGAGGCGGAAATATCCCCGAAATGGCACGAAATCGCCGGTCCAGGCGCTATCGAAATATCGCATGGTTATGCGGGAATCGAATGGTGCGGTCCGCGTGTGATGCTCGCACTTTCAGCGGGTTGCCCGCTGGATTTGCACGAATCGGCCTTTCCGGTCGGGATGGCGAGCCGCACGCTCTACGGAAAATCCGAGATGTTGCTCTGGAGACAGGATCACGCGCGATTTCACATGGAAGTGGCTCGTTCCTACCTTTCGGCAATTCTTGCGTTTTTTGGCGAAACGGCGCGGCATCTTCCTCAATCCTGATCGTCTGGATGGGCGAAATTGACCAGCACCAATCACAACTTTGAAATGTATTCCCTGAGCGCATTGCAGCTTGACCGCGATGCATGACTGCCCGGACGCACGGCAATCGAAAACACGCATCGGGTCGATCGAAACGGTGGCATTTCTTGTGGTCTGACGAATTGACGGGATTTTTCGAGCAATTTATGGGTGCCACTAGAAAAATCATCTGCGATCGCAACGATAATCCGTTTGATCGCTTTGTGCCCCAGCCTCGGTCTCTCACGGAACACGCGGATCATGAAAGAGACATTCCCGCCCGGGGAAGGGCTTTCGCGATCCGAAGAATCCTACCGTCGGTTGAGCCAGCGGATTTCGTCCGGCGAGTTCAAGCCCGGCGACCGCTTTCCTGGCGAGCCGCAACTCGCGATCGAACTCGGAATTTCCCGTGTCACCTTGCGTCGCGTGCTGGACCGGCTCACGGCTGAGGGTGTCGTCGAGCGGCGTGCCGGTGCAGGCACCTATCTCAGGGCGCGCGAGTTCGATGGCCCCGTGACAATTGATCTCGTCAGCTTGCTGGCGCGCCTGCGCGGCCAGTCGCAGCAGCTTGAAATGCAGCTGATCGAATCCATCGAGATGGCGCCTTCGCTTGCTGTCTACGGCGCGTTGCGGCTTGCGCCCGGAGAGCGCATTCGGCGGATTGCGAGGCTGCGATTGCGGGATGGCAAGCCGATGAGTTACGCGATCGACTACGTGCCTATGCGGCTTTTCCCGCTGCTGCAGGCCGAGGACCTGACCCGTGACTTCCTGCTGGGGCGGCTCACCGAACCTTCCGGCGATGTCGAGCGTGGCGCGCAGCACGTCAATGCCGAGGCAGCGAGTTCAGAAGTCGCACATTATCTGGGGCTGAGCCTTGCGGATCCGGTACTGAGTATCACGCGCAGCTTCTATGACGGAATCGGGCGTGGAATTCTGGTGACGCAGGGCTTTTTTCGGCCAGACCGGTTTCAACTGCAATTCGATGCCTTGCGCGCCGGTTTCTCGCAAAGGCGCGGGGATTCCTGATCAGCGCCTTTGGTGGGCTTGCCTTTCATTCGCGATTCCGGAATTCCCGGAGCGTCGCATCGTCTTCGCGCGAGCGGCAGCCAATTCGCCCGACAATTCTCTATAAACTGGCCGCCGAGCGCGCCGCCTGATCGTAATGGCCGGAAAGGGCGCGCATGCGCTGCGCCACATCGTGAAGCATGCTTTCTTCCAGCCCCAGCGAGCGGATCGTACGCACCAGCAGAGCCTCGCGGATCTCGCGATAGGTGAGGCAGGCGGCCTCACCTGCGGCCGTGATCATCACGGTCTTTTCCTTGCCGGCCTTGCCGCTCTTGATGAGCTTGAGGCGCTCAAGCTTCTTGATGGCATAGGCGACGGTGTGGGTATCCTCGACGTTCAGCACGAGGCAGATATCCGCGAGCTTCTTCGAGCGTCCCCGGTGATTGACCGTGTGCAGCACGAGCACGTCGAGCGCCGAGACATCCTTCACGCCGGCTGCAGCCATGCAACGCACCATCCAACGCTCGAAAGCATGACTCACGAGAATGAGTCCGAACTCGAATTCGGAGAGCGACGGGCTTGCGCCCGCCGCCAGATGCGCAGAGGAGACGATGGGGCCGAGCGGGTCGGGTATGCGGGCCTCTCCGAGACCCTGATCCTTCCTGCTCGACATCTCGATCTCCTCCCAGATCATCATTTCTGCCCCAGCATCTGGTTGGGCAACCAGGTCGCGAGATCGGGGAAGATTACCATGATGGCAACCATCGCGAGCATCGCGAAAAAGAAGGGCAAAGCTGCCAGAGCGATATACCCCAAAGGCCGCCCTGTCAGCCCCTGAATGACGAACAGGTTGAAGCCAACGGGTGGCGTGATCTGCGCCATCTCGACCACCAGCACCACGAAGATGCCGAACCAGACGAGATCGATCCCCGCCGCCTTCACCGCCGGCATCACGACGGCAGCGGTGAGCACCACCATCGAGATGCCGTCGATGAGGCAGCCGAGGATGATGAATACCGCTGTCAGCGCGATCAGCAGCCCCACCTGTGAAAGGCCGAAACTGTTGATCCATTCCGCGAAAATGCGTGGCAGGCCCGAGAAGCCCATCGCGGTTGTGAGGAACGCCGCACCGCCCAGAATGAGCCCGATCATCGTGTTGGTGCGCACCGCGCCCATCACGCTGTCATTGAACATCTTCCAGTTGAAGGTGCCGGTCGCCACGGTGAGCGCCAGCGAGCCGACAACACCGAGCACGGCGCTTTCGGTTGGTGTGGCGACACCGGTATAGATCGAGCCCAGCACGATCATGATGAGGATCACGACCGGAATCAGCCGGCGGCTTTCATTCATCTTCTGCATGAAGGTCATCGGCGCATCGCGATCCGGGACCTTGTGCGGCTGAAGCATCGCCCATGTCATCAGCACGGTCGAGAAGATCAGCATCAGGATGATGCCGGGAATGACCCCCGCGATGAAGAGCCGCGCGATCGAGACCTCCGCCGCCACGCCGTAGACGATCAGGATGATCGAGGGCGGAATGAGCAGGCCAAGCGTGCCCGAGCCGGCGAGCGAGCCGAGATTCATCATGTCATCGTAGCCGCGCTTGCGCAGCTCCGGGATGGTCATCCGGCCGATCGTGGCGCAGGTGGCGGCCGAGGAGCCGGAAATCGCCGCGAAGATTCCGCAGCCGAACACGTTCGTATGCAGCAATCGCCCCGGGAGCCGCTGCATCCATGGGGCGAGGCCCTTGAACATGTCATCCGAGAGGCTTGAGCGGAACAGGATTTCGCCCATCCAGATGAACATCGGCAGGGCCGTGAGTGTCCAGGAATTCAGGCTGCCCCATACAGTTGTGCCGAACGAGAGGGCAGGGTTGGCATTCGTCATGGCTGCAAAGCTGATGAAGCCCACGAGGCCGAGCGCCAGCCCGATCCACAGGCCGCACGAGAGCGTGATGAACATCACGACGATGAGAAGGATGGATGCTGTTGAAGGTTCCATGATCCGCCCCTGACTCAGCGCTCGACCGGCATCTCGTCGCCGTTTGCCGCGGCCGCGAGATGGGATTGTGTGCCACCCTTGAGATCGATGATCAGATCATCGAGCAGGGCAATGAGAAACACGATGAACCCGAAAGCCATGAAGCTCTGCGGAATCCACATCGGCACCGCGAGCAGGCCCTGGTTCAACTCGTTATAGACGTAGCTTTCCCAGACAAAATGCACGCTGACGTAGGCAGCCCAGCCGACAAGGATCACCGAAAGGGCTGTCACTGCGCGCTCCAGCAGGGTGCGCGTCGGGGTGCCGAGCTTGAACCGGTCGATCAGCAGCGTCACGCGGATGTGCGAGTTGTGCCGGTAGGTCGGCGCGAGGCCTAGAGTGATGGTGGCGACCAGTGCCCAGCCGGCAATGTCGTCGGCGGACTTGATCTGCCCTCCCACAAAGCGCAGGGCAACCTGAACGAGAATGAGCGCTGCGATGAGCAGCATGGCGAAGGCCGCGAGGAATCCGCAGAGCCTGTAGAGTTGATCCAGTGCGCGTCTCATGCGCGTCCTCCCTGCACAGAATTTGACCGCAAGCCGCCCTCATGCTGGCCCCGCGGGTCAGCATCTCCCGATGAAAGCGGATTGGGAAGTCCTTAAAACCCTCGCTGAAGCGATGTTTCCACCGCTCCAGCGAGGTCTCGGGGAGAGCCCGGAATTATTTACGGAAGTCGGCGAGGAGCTTCTTGCCGTCTTCGCCGGCACGCTCGGCCCATTCCGCAGCCATCGTCTCGCCGATCTTCTTCAGTTCGGCCTTCATGGCGTCGGTCGGAGGCAGCACGTTGATGCCCTTCTCGGCGAGAATCTTCTTGTGCTGGCCGTTGAGCTCTTCGCTCATCTTCCAGCCGCGATCTTCAGCTGCCTTCGAGGCCGCCGTGATGGCCGTCTTCACCTCTGCCGGCAGGGCGTCATAGGCACGCTTGTTCGCGATCACGACGTTCTGCGGCAGGAAGGCCTGCACATCGTAGAAGTACTTCAGGAAGTCCCAGGCCTGGCTGTCGACGCCCGTGGCACCCGAGGTGATCATCGCGTCGAGAACACCGGTGCGGAAGGCCTGCGCGATTTCCGGAACCTGAATGGTGGTCGGAGTCGCGCCGATCAGGGTCGCGAAGCGTGCGGTCGCAGGGTTGAAGGAGCGGAACTTCGTGCCCTTCAGGTCGGCAAGGGCGTTGATCGGCTTCGAGGTATAGATCGCCTGCGGCGGCCATGCGACCGAATACAGGAGCACGAGGCCCTGCTTGTCGAGCGTCGCGGAAAGGTTCGCCTTGGCGAGATCATAGAGCTTGCGTGCCTCGGCATAGGAGCCGACGAGGCCGGGGATCGAGTCGAAGCCGAAAACCGGGTTCTCGTTCGAGAGCACCGAGACGAGCATTTCGGCCACGGCCACCTGGCCAGACTGCACCGAACGCTTCATCTCCGGCATTTTCACAAGCGAGCCGTTCGAGTGAACGGTGATCGCGATCTTGTTGCCCGAGAGGCGCTGCACTTCATCGACGAACTGGCGGACATTCTGCGTCTGGAACGTGCCGTCCGAATAGCCGGTCGGCATGTCCCATTTCACCTGCGCCGAAGCGCCTGTCGCGAGAACCGCAAAACCAGCGGCTGCGACCATTTTGGATGCGAAGTTCATGTTAGGCTCCCTGTTGTTACGCGCCGTGACCGTCGCCGGCCCGTGCACCTCTCCCCGCAACTCTCAGAAGGCTGAAAGCTGCGAATTCCTCTTGTCCGTGATCAGCATCGACCCCGGATAATGCGTGATGGCGAAGGCCGGCTTCGCCGCACCGATCACGGCTTGCGGCGTGACCCCGCAGGCCCAGAAGACCGGCAATTCATCGTCTTTCACCTCGACCGGATCACCATAATCGGGCTTCGAGATGTCCTCGATGCCGATCTGCTCAGGCTTGCCGATATGAACCGGCGCCCCGTGAACGGCCGGAAAGCGCGAGGTGATCTGGATCGCGCGGATCGCATCGGCCGGTTTCAAGGGACGCATGGAAACCACCATCGGCCCGGCGAAAGCGCCCGCTGGCGCGCAGGCGATGTTGGTGCGATACATCGCGACGTTCGCGCCGCAACTCACATGGCGCAGGGGAATGCCATCCTCGATCAGCGCTTCCTCGAACGAGAAGCTGCACCCGATGACAAACGAGACGAGGTCATCCCGCCAGTACGAGAGAATGTCGCTCACCTCGGCGATCAGTTCGCCATGTTTCCACACGCGGTAGCGTGGCAGATCCGTGCGAAGATCAATTGTTGCACCCAACGTCGGCACGCGGGCGCTGCCGGTTTCCGACATGCCGATGACCGGGCAGGGCTTGGGATTCTGCTGCGCGAAGGCGAGAAAATCGCCCGCGACATCTCTCGGCAGGATGACAAGGTTGCCCTGAACGTAGCCGGGAGCGAGGCCGGAAGTCGCGCCAGTATATCGCCCGGCGCGGATGAGAGCGCGAACGGCCTCGGGCGAGAGGCTCGAATCCGGACGGAGCTCGCCATCCGCGATCGCCGGCCCCCGGTTGGCGTTTGCCGCCTTGTTCATCCAGCACCTCCCTGATTGGAGCCTTGACGGAAGCGGGGTTTGTCCACTCGTCCGGTTCTCCAGCGCTGACTTCACGATAACGAAAGGTATCCAACAAAATCATCTTGTCAACAAAATATCGATGTTTTAAGTGTGAAATCAATTCAAGGATGCGACGCAAGGGAGGCGTTCATGGCCGGAAATGGCAAAGGCAATGGCGAAAGTGCTTGGGATTTCTGGATCGATCGGGGCGGCACGTTCACCGATGTGATCGGTCGCGACCCGGCCGGAAACCTCCATCAAAAGAAGATGTTGTCCGAAAATCCGCGCTCCTACCGCGATGCGGCCGTGCAGGGCATCCGCGAGCTGATCGGCCTCAAGCCCGGCGAGAAATTTCCCAAGGGTGTGGTGCATGAAGTGCGCATGGGAACCACCGTCGCAACCAACGCGCTGCTTGAGCGGAAGGGCGAGCCGACCGTGCTCGTGACGACCCGCGGCTTCCGCGATGCGCTCGAGCTCGGCTATCAGGCGCGGCCCGATATCTTCGCGAAAGAGATCATCAAGCCCGAGCTTCTCTATTCCGATGTCGTTGAACTCGACGAGCGCGTGCGTGCCGATGGCACGGTCGAGAAGCCGCTCGACGAACTCGCTGCCGTCACCGCGCTCAAGAAGCTCAAGGATAGCGGCGTTGTCGCGATCGCGATCGTCTTCATGCATGCCTACCGTTACCCCGCGCATGAGAAGCGCGTCGCGCAGATCGCGCGTGACATGGGCTTTGCGCAGGTCTCGGTCAGCCATGAAGTCTCTCCGCTCATCAAGCTGGTGGGACGCGGCGACACGACGGTGGTCGATGCCTATCTGTCCCCCATCCTGCGCCGCTACGTCAATCAGGTTGCCGAGGAGCTGGATCTCGAAAATTCGGGCGCGCGCCTGATGTTCATGATGTCCTCCGGGGGCCTCACCGCCGCCGAGCTGTTCCAGGGCAAGGATGCTATTCTCTCCGGCCCCGCCGGTGGTGTCGTGGCGCTCGCCGAAACCGGCAAGAGCGCGGGTTTCTCCCACGTGATCGGCTTCGACATGGGAGGTACCTCGACCGATGTCGCGCATTATGACGGCGCTTTCGAGCGCGCTTTCGAGACCGAAGTTGCCGGTGTGCGCATGCGCGCTCCGATGATGCGCATCCATACGGTGGCGGCGGGCGGTGGCTCGATCCTGCACTACGATGGTGCGCGTTTCCGCGTGGGCCCGGATTCGGCCGGCGCCAATCCCGGCCCCTCCTGCTATCGCAATGGCGGACCGCTGGCGGTGACGGACGCCAATGTGATGACGGGCAAGCTGATTCCGGATTTCTTTCCGGCGATTTTTGGACCGAACCGCAACGAGCGCCTCGATACCGAGGCCGTGAAAGCCCGTTTTGCCGAATTTGTTGCCAAGGTGCCGGGCAAGAGTGCGGAAGAGATCGCCGATGGCTTTATCTCGATCGCGGTCGCGAACATGGCCAATGCGATCAAGAAGATCTCGGTCGAGCGCGGCTATGATGTGACGCGCTATGCGCTCAACTGCTTCGGTGGTGCCGGCGGGCAGCATGCCTGCCTCGTGGCAGATGCATTGGGCATGACGAAAATCCTCGTCCACCCGTATTCGGGCCTGCTCTCGGCCTATGGCATGGGCCTCGCCGCCATCCGCTCGACGCGCCAGCTCGCGGTCGAAGTGCCGCTTTCGGGCGATGTCGGAGAGCATGTTTCCCGCGCGAAGGCCTCGATCGGTAGCGAGGCCATCGCCGAAGTGACGGGGCAGGGGATCGCGCGCGATGCGGTCGAACTCGTCACCGCCTTGCACCTGCGTTACGCCGGAACCGACAGCCCGATCGAGGTCGAGTGGCGGTCGGGCGATGGGCCGCAGGCGCTGCGCGCGCGCTTCGAGACAGCCCATCGTGCCCGTTTCGGTTTCATGGATTCCGCCAAGCCGATCGTGATCGAGGCCATCCACGTCGAAGCTATTGGCGGCGGTTCCGGTTACGACGAAGCGACCCATGCCACCACGAAGGACATGCCCGCGCCCGAGCGCCCGGCGCGCTTCTTCAGCCAAGGCAAGTGGCGCGATGGCCTCGTCTATCTCAGGAAGGCGCTGAGGCCCGGCATGAAATTCATGGGCCCGGCGATTCTCATCGAACCGAACCAGACCATCGTCATCGAGCAGGGGTGGGAGGCTGCGATCACTTCGAAGGACCATGTCGTGCTCACGCGGCGCGAGGCACTCGATCGCGTCAAGGCGGTTGGCACGGAGGCTGATCCGATCCTGCTTGAGATTTTCAACAACCTCTTCATGTCGATCGCCGAGCAGATGGGCGTCGCGCTCCAGAACACCGCCTATTCGGTGAACATCAAGGAGCGGCTCGATTTCAGCTGTGCTGTTTTCGACCATGAAGGCCGGCTCGTGGCGAATGCGCCGCATATGCCGGTGCATCTTGGCTCGATGGATCGTTCGGTCGAGGCGATCATCAAGGGCAATCCGGATATCAAGCCGGGCGATGTCTACGCGATCAACGCGCCTTACAATGGCGGCACGCATCTGCCGGATATCACGGTCTGCACGCCGGTCTTCGATCCGCAGAACGAGAAGCTGCTGTTCTGGGTCGCGAGCCGTGGTCACCATGCCGATATCGGCGGGATCGCGCCGGGTTCGATGTCGCCGCTCGCGACCAATATCGAGGAAGAGGGCGTCTACATCGACAATTTCAAGCTCGTCGATGAAGGCGAATTCCGCGAGGAAGCCCTCGTGAAGCTGCTCACCGGCGCGAAATATCCGGTGCGCAACATCGTCCAGAATATCAACGACCTGAAGGCGCAGATCGCCGCGAATGCGAAGGGCGTCGCGGAACTCGAGAAGATGATCGACGGCTTCGGTCTTGATGTCGTGCAGGCCTATATGGGCCATGTGCAGGACAACGCAGCTGAAAGCGTGCGGCGCGTGCTCGCGCGGCTCCATGACGCCGTTTTCGAATATGAGATGGATCAGGGTTGCAAGGTGAAGGTCAAAATCACCGTCGATCGCGAGAAGCGCGAAGCGACGGTCGATTTCACCGGCACTTCGCCGCAACGGCCCGACAATTTCAACGCGCCCGAACCCGTAACCCGCGCGGCGGTGCTCTATGTCTTCCGCGTGATGGTGGAAGACAACATCCCGATGAACGCGGGCTGCCTGCGGCCCATCCGCATCATCGTGCCGGAGGGTTCGATGCTCTCGCCGCGCTATCCAGCTGCCGTGGTGGCAGGAAATGTGGAAGTGTCGCAGGCGGTCACCAACTGCCTGTTCGGAGCCTTGGGAGCGATGGCGGGTGCGCAGGGCACCATGAACAACCTCACCTTCGGTAACACGAAATATCAGTATTACGAGACCATCTGCTCCGGTTCGCCGGCTGGCCCGACCTGGCACGGCACGCCGGGTGTGCATACGCACATGACCAATTCGCGCCTCACCGACCCCGAAATCCTCGAACTCAGGTTCCCCGTGGTGCTGGAAGATTTCCACATCCGGCGCGGCTCGGGCGGCAAGGGCAAGTTCCGGGGCGGCGACGGCACGCATCGCCAGATCCGCTTCCTTGAGGAGATGGATTGCGCGCTGCTTTCCGGCCATCGCCGTGTCGCCCCCTTCGGACTTGCGGGTGGGGAGAACGGACAGGTCGGCCGGAACGAGGTGCGGCGCCTGGGCGGCGTGATCGAGACGCTCAAGGGGTGCGACCAGACCGTGCTGAAACCGGGCGAGGCGATCGTGATCGTCACGCCGACGCCGGGCGGATACGGCCGGGCGTGACCTCAAACAAGAAACCTCTCCCGCTTTTTCAGGCGGGAGAGGGATCAATCGCACGAAGCCGGGGAGAGGTCAGTCGTGCGAATGGAATGTCAGACCGAAACGCCGCGCTCTTTCAGTGCACGCACCGCGCCCGGATGGAACGGAACGATCCGGTTGGCCGTGGCGTTCTGCGCCCCGACACCTTTTGCGAAAGCGTGGATTTCCCGCTCCGGCACCTGCGCCGAAATCATCGCGCGGGTGATGCGATAGGCCGTCTCTTCCGGCAGATCAGCATTCGCAAGCACGAAATTCCAGGCCGAGATGCTTTTCACCGCCGCACTTTGGTTGGCGTAAGTCCCCGCCGCGACTTCCGTTTTCGCCATAAAGGGGAAGCGCTTGAGCATGCCTTCGACTTCCGCATCGGAGAGGCCGAAAATCACCGCGCCCGTATCGTCCTTCTGCACTGCGACCAGCGAGGGGATCGGCACGATCGCCCCTTGCCAGAGCGCATCGATCTCCTTGGTCACGAGTTTCTTGGCGAGATCAGCCGGGCTTCCGGCGACGAGTTTCGGCGCGATTCCGGCGATTTCGGCCAAAGCCTTGAAATAGCCCTCGGCCGGACCGCCTGCGGGGCCGATGCCCACCGATTTGCCATCCAGCGCCTTCACGTTGCGGATAGCCGAGCCGCCCGGAACCGCGATCTGGAACGAGGTTTCATACATCGGGGCGAGGGCGCGCAGCTTCGTGTGCCTCTTGCCATTCGCCCAGGCGAGGCCGTTCAGCGCTTCGTTCGCGGTGCCAAGAAAAACCGTTCCGAGCGCGTTGGCGCTCTCCTCGATCTTGCCGACATTCTCGACCGAGCCCTTCGACTCCGCCACCGCGAGTTTCACGCCCGCCGCCGCCTCGAGATAGCGCCCGAGCCCCTGTCCGTAGGGCAGGAAGGCCGAGCCCTGCCCGGCGGTGTAGATTATGAGCCCATCCGCACCCTGCGCCGAGGCGGGCCCGCCGAGTGCCAGAACCGCGCCCGAACCGGCGAGAAAAACCCCGAACCCGCGTCGTGAAAATCCTGACATCTGTGCCTCCCTCCGAAAGCTGAACTGGCTGGAGCAAGGCTCGTCTTCGTGGGAGTTATTGTCAAAGAGAAGTGCATAAGGCAGGCGCATAGTGAGTATGCGCCGGGGTTTGGGGGAGGGGGATCACCAACTCCCGGTATTCGGCATGCTGGCCCAGGGCTCGGCCACCGGCAGGTTGTCGCCTTTCTGCAAAAGCTCCACCGAAATCCCGTCCGGGCTTTTCACGAAGGCCATGCGCCCCTCGCGCGGGGGGCGGAGAATCGTGATGCCCATCGACTGCAAATGCGCGCAGATTTCATAAATATTCTCAACGCGATAGGCGAGGTGGCCGAAATTCCGCCCGCCCCGGTATTCCTCGTCATCCCAGTTGAAGGTGAGTTCGAGTTCTTTCGAGCGATGTGCCTTCGCATGCTCGACATCGCCCGGTGCGGAGAGGAAAATCAGCGTGAAACGGCCCTTTTCGCTCTCGGTGCGGCGCGTTTCCACGAGGCCGAGACCATCGCAGAAGAAGCGCAGGCTCTCCTCGATGTTGCGAATCCGGATCATCGTGTGAAGATATTCCATCTGAGGCTCCCGAGGCGTGTTTGCACCCTTTCGATATGGGGCCGCACGCTTGGCAGGCGCAAGGCGGATGATGGTGCCGGACGCAATTGTAGGAAAACAAAACATGTGATGAATTTTTACTACACATTGGTGCAAATTCGTGTATAAGGATGGTCCGGGCGGGTTCACTCCCGCACCCGCCCGACCTTCCTCCCCTTGTCGTCTTGCTTCCCGATGGGGCCCTCATGGCAACCAATCCTGCTTTCGCACCGCTTCTCAAGGGCCAGCCGGTCATTCCGGTGATCGCGGTCGAGCGGCTGGAGGATGCCGTGCCGCTGGCACGTGCGCTTGCAGCAGGGGGCATGAAGGTGATCGAGTTGACCTTGCGCACGCCCGTTGCACTCGCCGCCTGCCGCGAGATCGTGCGCGAGTGCCCCGAAACGGTGCTTGGGATCGGCACGATCCTGACGCCGGATCAGGTCACGCAGTCGGTCGATATCGGTGCGAAATTTCTGGTGACACCCGGCACGAGTGAAAAGCTCGCGCAGAAAATGGCGGATTGCGGCGCCGCCTGTCTGCCGGGTTCGGCCACCGTCTCCGAGATGGTGCAGCTGATGGAATGGGGCTTCTCGGAGATGAAATTCTTCCCCGCCGGGCCAGCCGGTGGGCTCGAATACCTCAAGGCCGTTGCGGGGCCCATCCCCGAACTGCGTTTCTGCCCGACGGGCGGTGTGAGCCCGCTGAATGCGCCGGATTATCTCGCCCAGCCGAATATCCTGTGTGTCGGCGGCTCATGGATCGCGCCGAAGGCCATGATCGCGGCGCGCGATTGGGCCGGCATCACGAAACTTGCTGCCGAGGCCTGCGCCATCCGCCCGCGTGGTGCTTGATCACCCGGAGATGCGGCTTATCCTGAGGAGATGGTCGATCCCGCCCGGCAGCTTCTTCTGCACCAAGCGCTGAACCAGAGTCGCCGGCTGGTGATTTTCACTGGTGCGGGTCTTTCTACAGAAAGCGGCGTGCCGGATTTCCGGACGCCCGGTTCGCCCTGGATGGCGAACAAGCCCATTCCGTTCGAGGCGTTTGTTGTGAGCAATGCGGCACGCCATGAGGCATGGCGGCGCAAATTCACGATGGATGACAGCTTCGCCGGGGCGCAACCCTCAAAGGTGCATCGTCTGCTGGCAGATTTCGTGCGCGAGGGCAGGGCGCTCGGCATCATCACGCAGAATATCGACGGGCTGCATCAGGAAGCGGGCACCCCGGCGGAAAAGCTCATCGAACTGCATGGCAACGGCACCTACGCCACCTGCCTCGATTGTGGCCTGCGCCACGAACTTGCGGCTATCCGCCCGGTTTTCGATGCGACAGGCCGATCACCGCTCTGCGATGATTGCGGGGGCCTCGTGAAAAGTGCCACGATCTCATTCGGCCAGCGCATGCCGGAAGAAGCCATGCGGCGGGCCGATGCCTTGGCTCGCGCGGCTGATCTCTTTCTGGTGATCGGGTCGTCGCTCGTGGTGCACCCCGCCGCGCAATTGCCGTTGGTGGCGAAAGCCGCGGGCGCGGCGCTTGTCATCGTCAATCGCGAGGCAACGCCGCTGGATGAAGCCGCGGATATGCTGGTGCGAGCCGAGATCGGCGCGGCTTTCGCGGGACTGTAAGAACTCAGGCGTCGTGGTCCATGTCTCGCGTGACAAGAGCTGTGAAAAGCCTTGCAAAAGGGGATTGCTAGCGAGGCGCAAATCAATGTTATGGTTAAGGCCTCGGTAACTAGATTCGTCGTGCGTCGGCACAACCTTCAGCGGTTGCGACGCCGACAGGGAAATGCGGGTCAGGCACGTGACGGGTGACGATTTCGGAGCCAAGGCTTTCGGGAACCGCTTCATGGTTCCGACGCTCGGTCGCGATGCCGAAGCTCGGCTGGACGACCAACCCCTCGATCTGGTCGAGATTGCCGGTCACATCAAATGGTTCGATGTTTCCAAAGGGTTCGGCTTCATTGTCCCGGATAACGGCATGGCCGATGTGCTCCTGCATGTTTCCTGCTTGCGGCGCGATGGCTACCAGACTGCGCCGGAAGGTGCCCGCATCGTCGTTGAGGCCCTTGAGCGCCCGCGCGGTTATCAGGCCTTCCGCATTCTCTCGATGGATCTCTCCACCGCGACCCATCCGTCGCAGCTTCCACCGGCCCGCACGCATGTGCAGGTGACGGCGACGAGCGGTTTCGAGAAGATGGTGGTGAAGTGGTTCAACCGCCTGCGCGGGTTTGGCTTTGTCTCGCGCGGGGGCGAGGGCGCGGAAGATATTTTTGTCCATATGGAAACCCTGCGCCGCACCGGCATCGCCGAACTCGTGCCGGGCGACACGGTTTATGTCCGCTATGGCAAGGGGCCCAAGGGCCTGATGGCATCCGAAGTGCGCCTCGGGGAAGAAGGCGATCCGCCCAATTCGCATTGAGCGAAAGCCGCAGGCATCGCCGTGCCTTATCCTGCCATATCGTGGCCTGCCTTTTGGCTTGACCCGATGACCGGGAAGCGTTCTGGATGGCGCCGCTTTTTCCCCAATCGGATAAACCCGGCATGACATCTCCTGATCTGAAATCCCGACAGAAGCGCGGCCGCATTTTTATCGTGGCCTTTCTCGCGTTCTGTTTCCTCGTCGTGGCGATTTCTTTGGGCACGAACCTGACGCGCATGGCGGCGCGCGATGCTGCGCGGGCGCAGCAATCCACTCAGCCAGGCCTGAAGCTCGAAGCGCTGACGATCACTTCCGGCGACAAGCGTCACAGCTTCCAGATCGAGTTGGCGCGCAACGACGCCGATCGGGCCCGCGGTCTGATGTTCCGGCAATCCATGCCGGCGAATCAGGGCATGCTATTCGATTTCGAGCGCGACCAGATGGTCTCGATGTGGATGCGCAACACGTTCATTCCGCTCGATATGCTGTTCGTCTTCGCGGACGGGCGCATCCATCGGATCGAACAGCGCACCGAGGTGCAGAGCGAGCGCACCATCTCCTCCGGCGTGCCGGTTCGGGCGGTGCTGGAACTGAATGCCGGGACAGCCGAAAGGCTCGGCCTGAAGCCGGGCGACAGGCTCATCCACCCGATGTTCCGCTGAGCCCTTTTCGCCGCTTTGGTTCCGCAAACCGACCACGCACAAACCCGCGCGAGGTGCGGCTTTCCGCATCGCTCGCGAGCACGGCGATATCATGCAGCAACGCCGCAATCGCGGCCCGTGCATCGCCCTGATGCTCTGCCAGCAGGGCATCGATCTCCGCCTGCAAGGCCCTTCGCTTTGTATCGTCCATCGTTGTTCCTCAATGAGAACAAAAATAGAACGATCATTTTGGGTGGTCAAGGGTCAGCCCACTTCTCCACGCTTGCGGGGAGGGGCTCGGGCGTGGTAGCGGCATGCAAGAATGACGGGGCATAGCGCAGCCTGGTAGCGCGATAGTTTTGGGTACTATAGGTCGTTGGTTCGAATCCAGCTGCCCCGACCATTTCACGAGCGTTCGTTATGACATCGATGCCCGGAGACACAGTTTAATGACCGCCCGCATTTCACGCCCCGCCAAAACTGCGATGCAATCCGGCACTGCGAAGACGGAGCGCTGGCTTCTGGAATTCGATGCATCCGAGCCGCGCTCGATCGAGCCGCTGATGGGCTGGACCTCATCGGGCGACATGCTCGGACAGGTGAAACTCTGGTTCGACACCAAGGATGAAGCGATCGCCTATGCCACTCGCAACGGCCTTGCCTATCGTGTCGAGGAACCGAAGGACGCGATGCGCCGCGCGGCGGCCTATTCCGACAATTTCAAGTTCAACCGCGTTGGCAGCTGGACTCATTGATTCGCGACCAGGGCGAACCCGCGCTGATTTGCGCGCTTCTCTCTGTCAAATTCAGGCTTCGGAGCATGTTTCTCTCATCTCCGGCCCCTTAGCTCAGCTGGATCAGAGCGGGTGCCTTCTAAGCACCAGGTCGCAGGTTCGAGCCCTGCAGGGGTCGCCATAATTTATATGGTTATCAAAGTGTTGCGAGGTATTGCTCGCAGAAAGATTCAAGGGCCTCATCCAGAATGGAAGGGCGTTCGCAATTTGATTCCGGTTCTTCAGAAAGTGATTCCGGCACGTGAGCGCAAAGGCTCAAGTCCTTCTACCGGGATTCGAATTCCGGCAGATCTCGGTGTCGCGAAAAGGAAGGGAATTTGCGTTCCGGGAGCCTTTTCTGGGCACATAGGGATTCAGGCGCGAATGATCGGGCGGGAGCCGTTTTCGCCGGTGCATTTCCCCCATTCGGAGGGAGCCGCACCGCTGATTCCCCTTCATGAATCGGAATGGGGCAGTGCGTCAAGAGTCCTTGATCCAAATTGTCGCAGGGCATGAATCACAGCCTCAGGATGGTGAATCAAATCTTGATCACCCTGGCCCAACCGTCTGATCCGACTCCGGGAATCGACCGGCCACCGGCTCGCTCCTCGCCTGAGCCGCGGCCTCCCGGATGCCTTCGCACTTGATCTTCGCGCCGGTCACGCCGAAGAAGGGCCGGAATAGACGAGGCAGAGGGCGATGCGCGCGATAACCGACAAGGTCCGGGCAACCGATTGGCGAAGCCTGTTTCACCGGATGACGCTCACGCATTTGCGGGCGCTGGCAACTTTGGCGCTGGTCTCGTTCTGCCTGTTTGTGCCGGGGCAGATGTCCCTCCAGCCGATGGATCGTGACGAGCCGCGTTTCGCGCAGGCCTCGAAGCAGATGCTCGAGACGGGCGATTTCGTCGATATCCGTTTTCAGGACGAGGCGCGCCACAAGAAGCCTGTGGGCATTTACTGGCTGCAATCCGCCACAGTCTCGATCGGCAAGGCGATGGGTGTCAGCGATCCGCTGCGCCAGATCTGGCTCTATCGTATCCCCTCGCTTGTCGGTGCGATCGCACTGGTGCTCCTGACCTACTGGGCGGCGCTTGCCTTTCTCTCGCGTGAGGGGGCGATGCTCGCGGCGCTGATGATGGCGGCCTCGGTTTTGCTCGGGGTCGAAGCGCGGCTCGCGAAGACCGATGCGGTTCTTGGCGCCCTCTCGATTGCCGCGATGGGCTTTCTGGCGAGAAGCTATCTCGCCTCGAAGGCGCCGGGAATCGCACCGGGGTTGAGTTCCCGGCATCTCGTTTTGTTTTGGATCGTGATTGGCGCGGCCGTGCTGATCAAGGGACCGATCACGCCGCTGGTTGCGGCACTCGCGATTGTGGTCCTGGCGATCCGGGATCGCGGTGCCGGTTGGCTCAAAGGGCTGAAACCGCTCCAAGGCCTCGGCATTGTCGCGCTGATCGTGCTGCCGTGGTTCGTGATGATCCTCATGAAATCCGGCGGCGGCTTCATCGAGGAATCGCTCGGAAAGGATATGCTGGCGAAGGTGGGGTCGGCGCAGGAAAAACATGGCGCACCCCCGGGCACCTATCTCGGCATTTTCTGGATCACATTCTGGCCCGCTGCGCCATTGGCCTTGTTGGCGGCGGCTTTCGCGTGGCGTGAGCGGCGCGATGATGGCGTGGCGTTCCTGCTCGCCTGGATCATTCCGTTCTGGCTGATCCTCGAAGCCGTGCCCACCAAGCTGCCGCATTATGTGCTGCCGGTTCTGCCCGCCATCGCGATCCTGACCATGCTCGCGGCCGAGCGCAACGGGCTGAGCCTCAGCCGGCTCTTGCGCTGGATTGCGGCGGTTCTGATGCTTCTGGTGCCGCTTGTCTTCCTCGTCGGTGCTCCGGCTTTGTTTCTCATCCTTGAAGAAGGCCTCGCCATTCTGCGGTTGCCATTCCTAGCACTGCCATTTCTGGCTCTGGCGGCTGTGCTGGGCCTTGCCGCCGCACTGGCTGTTTCCCGGATGCGGCCTCTGCGCGGCTTCCTGTTCGGTGTTCTGGCATCGGCCAGCCTCGTCATCGCGGCTTATCCGCTCGGATTGCCGATGCTCAAGGCTTTCAACCTCTCGCCGCGCCTCGCAGAGGCCGCGCGGGCGACGGGCTGCGAGAACCCGGCTTATGCCACAATCGGCTATCGCGAGCCGAGCCTCGTATTCCTCACCGATACGGAATTGCTGATGGGCTCACCGGAAGAGACAGCCGCTTTCCTCGAAGCGCCGGGTTCCGGCTGCCGGATCGCGTTTATCGAGCGCGCATTCGAGGAGCAGTTCCGCGCGGCGCTGAAGGGCGCGGCGGCGCCCGCTCTGGTGACGCGTGTGCGTGGCGTGAACATCAACGCGGCGCTCGATAAGCAGCGCCGGTTGCGTGTGCTCGACCTCGCGGTGTATGTGCGCCGCTGAGAAAGCGAGCACTTCATGTCCGAGACATCGGTGGGCCAGCCAGCCGCCACCCCGCGTATTTCTGTCGTGATCCCCATGCGGAACGAGGAGGGCAACATCGCTCCGCTCGTGGCCGAAATCGCGAATGCTCTTGCGAACGAGCCGCACGAGATCATCGCCATCAATGATGGCTCAACGGATGAAACCGCGACGATTCTGAGCAATCTGCGCGGCACCTATCCGCAATTGCGGGTGTTGCATCATGCCGAAAGCCGGGGGCAATCGGCCGCCATCCGCGATGGGGCGCTGGCGGCGCGGGGCGAGATTCTCTGCACGCTCGACGGGGACGGGCAGAACAATCCGGCCTTCCTGCCCGGCATGATCGCCCTGATGGATGCTGACCCCACCATTGGCCTGGTGCAGGGCCAGCGCACGAAGCGCACGGATACGGGGTTCAAGCGCCTGCAATCGAAATTGGCGAACAAGGTTCGCGGAGCGATGCTGAAAGACGGCACGCGCGATTCCGGCTGCGGTCTCAAGGTGATGCGACGCTCGGCTTATCTGCGTCTGCCGTTTTTCGATGCCCTGCATCGCTTCACGCCCGCCTTGATGGTGCGCGACGGACATCGCGTCGCGCATTGCGATGTCGTCGATCGGCCGCGCGGCTCGGGTGTTTCGAACTATGCATCCTGGGCGCGGGCAAAAGTCGCGCTCTGGGATTTGCTGGGCGTGTGGTGGCTGATCCGCCGCCGCAAGCCCGATACCGCCGTGCGCGAGGAGACATCATGCTGATCCAGCTCTCGCAATCCATCGACAGTTTCCTGCACGACGTATTCGTGACGAACTTCACGTGGTGGGCGGTCATTGGCGTTTTCGGGCAGTTGCTGTTTGCGGCGCGCTTCATCGTGCAATGGATCGCGAGCGAACGGGCGGGGCGATCGGTTGTGCCGCTGGCCTTCTGGTTCTTCTCGATCGGCGGTGCCGGGATCGTGCTTGCCTATGGCATTCATCGTCGCGACCCGGTGATCATTCTCGGGCAGGCCTTGTCGTTTTTCATTTATTTCCGCAATCTCGCGCTGATCGCCAAGGAACGGCGTCAGCGCGGCAAGGTTTCGATCGAGGGTGACAAATGAGCGGGCGTGCGCCGCTCCCCGACTGGTATGATGACCTCTCGGGCAGCCTCAACGCAGCCTGGGGCGCAATGACCCGAGGGGCTCTTGATCGGCGCTCGGCCTTCCATCATCCCGTGATCGCCACGATCGGCCCGGATGGATGGCCGCGTCAGCGCGTGATGATCCTGAGGGCGGTCGATCCCGAAATGCGCAGCTTGCGGTTTCACACCGATATCCGCTCCGAGAAGGCGCGCGACATCGCAGCCGAGCCCCGCGTGAGCGTGCTGGCCTATGATCCGGCCTCAAAAATCCAGCTGCGGCTCAACGGGCAGGCAACGCTTCATCATGCCGATCACATTGCCGATGCGGCCTGGCAAGGCTCGCAGCGCATGAGCCGCGCCTGTTATGGCACAATGCCCGGGCCAGGATCGGTCATTGGACAGGGAAGCGCCTTCAGCCTGCCCGACACTTCCGACGAAACCGCTCTCGAGACCGGCCGCGCGAACTTCGTGGCGATGCTGGTGCGGGTCGAGCGCCTCGAATGGCTTTATCTCGCCTATGAAGGGCATCGGCGCGCGCAATTCGAATGGAATGCGGACGGCAAGGTTTCCGCCCGCTGGCTCGCACCCTGAACCTCAGCGTCGGGTCTTCGTCAGCAGATACTCGACGATCTGCGGCTTGAGATTGTCGTGCTCGCAAGGATGAGTGCTCATGAATCGTTCGATCCAGTTGCGTCGATCGGCCTCCGACCCGGTGGGAATAGCGCGCAGCACGGAGCGTTCGCG
This sequence comes from Hyphomicrobiales bacterium, assembly GCA_017302635.1. Classification (GTDB taxonomy): domain Bacteria; phylum Pseudomonadota; class Alphaproteobacteria; order Rhizobiales; family Beijerinckiaceae; genus Rhabdaerophilum. Next base: position 36,604 of record JAFLCX010000004.1, on the reverse strand, counting down.
CGTGTGGCACCCACCGCACCCACGTTGATAGGCTTCGGTTTCAGCCGGGATCTGGGCAATCGTGGCAGCCGGACCGATCATCGCCAGCACCGCGAAGAGGGCCGCTGCCTTTCCGAATGCTGCACTCGAGTTCATGTGACTCTCCGGATCGTCGCCCGATCCGGAGTTGGGGATTCATATTCAAAAAGTCAAATATGATCGCGAGACTTCAACCGGCTGCGTGCATTGCCGCGAGCCCGCGATCGAGATCGGCCAGAAGGTCAGACGTGTCCTCAAGGCCGATATTGAGCCGTATTCCCCGCCCGCCGGGGTTGTAGACGGTCGCCGTGCGGAAACTCGTGCAATCGAACGGCACCGCAAGGCTTTCGAACCCACCCCAGCTGTATCCCATGCCGAACAGCGAAAGGTTGTTGAGAAAAGCCGCGACCTGTTCGTCGCTCTGGATATCGAGAATGATCGAGAACAGACCCGACGGCCCTTTGAAATCCCGCTGGAAGATCGCGTGTCCGGGACAAGAGGGCAGGGCAGGGTGCAACACGCGCTTCACGCCTTTCCTCGATTCCAGTTCCCTGGCGATGAGAAGCGCGTTTGCGCCCTGTTCGCGCAGGCGCAGCCCCATCGTGCGCAGGCCGCGCAAAGTGAGAAATACGTCGTCCGGCCCGAGATAGAGTCCCAAATCACCATGCGTTGATTTCAACGCCGGGAACGCTGTCTCGTTGGCGGCTACAAGGCCGATCAGCACGTCCGAGTGGCCGGAGGGATACTTGGTGGCGGCGTTGATCGAGATATCGACACCGAAATCAAGCGGCCTGAACAAGAGCGCCGTCGCGTAGGTGTTGTCGATCATCGTGGTGATGCCGTGCTTTCTCGCCACGGCGACGATGGCCGGCACATCCTGAACCTCGAAGGTCTGCGAACCGGGACTTTCCATGTAGATCACGCGCGTGTTCGGGCGGATCAGAGCCTCGATGCCCGCGCCAATCAGCGGGTCGTAATAACTCGTCTCGACGCCAAGACGCGCAAGCAGGCCGGTGCAGAAATTTCGCGTCGGTCGATACACACTGTCGGTGACGAGGATATGATCCCCCGTCTTGACGGCCGAGAGGATTGCCGTCGTGACCGCCGAAGCGCCGGATGGGCAGATGACCGTTCCGGCAGAGCCTTCGAGGTCGTTCCAGAGGTTTTCCAGAGCCTCCGAGGTCGGGTTCCCGCGCCGACCGTAGGTGTAACGGTTCTTGCCCGCCAGACAGGATTGCGCATCGGGATATGTGACGGTCGAGCCACGATAGGGCGGGATATTGACAAAACCGAAGGTCTCGTCCGGATTGCGACCCTGAACCACAAGGCGCGTGTCGGTTTTCAGCGTTTGGGCGATGCGATTTTCGAGCTTCCGCATAATCATTCCGTTATTCAGTGGTTTATTGGACGTTCGATCTCAAATACCACATTAAAAAAGAAAAATCTTCCCAAAAATATGCGGCCTTTAAGACAGTTCTCCCTGCTCCGCCTGTGATTCCTGCGCCTGCAAAGCTTCTCGATGCAAAAATTGCATCAAAAATGGGGTGTCCGATCTCAAAAGTGCATATAGGTCTTGACCGTTCGTCTGATCTCGCCTTGCATGTGGTTCTCAGGATCGCATCCAGGCGGGCAGTCGCACGACGCCTGTTCCCGATATTAATCCGGATGCGGGCGAGGGATTGTTAGCAAACACTCGGGGAGACGAGTTGATGAAAAAACTTCTTATGACGGTTGCAGCCGGTGCCGCCCTCGCGATGACCGCGAGCGCTGCTTCGGCTCAGACCCTGAACCAGGTCAAGCAGCGCGGCGTGTTGCAGTGCGGCTCGAACACGGGCCTCGCCGGCTTCGGCCAGCCGGATGCGCAGGGCAACTGGACCGGCCTTGACGTCGATTTCTGCCGCGCTGTCTCGGCAGCCGTTTTCAACGATGCCACCAAGGTGAAGTTCGTTCCGCTGTCTGCGAAGGACCGTTTCACGGCCCTGCAGTCGGGCGAAGTCGATCTTCTCGTGCGCAACACCACCTGGACCATGTCGCGCGATACGTCGCTCGGCCTCGAATTCGCGGTCGTGAACTACTATGACGGCCAGGGCTTCATGGTTCGCAAGAAGCTGAAGGTCAATTCGGCGATGGATCTCTCGGGTGCTTCGGTGTGCTCGCAGCAGGGCACGACGACCGAACTCAACCTCGCCGACTTCTTCCGCGCCAACAAGCTGAAGTACGAGCCGGTGATTTTCGCGACCGCCGACGAGACCATCAAGGCCTATGATGCTGGCCGTTGCGACGTGTTCACAACCGATGCCTCGGGCCTCTACGCCGAGCGCCTGAAGCTGACGAACCCGGACGACCACGTGGTTCTGCCGGAAATCATCTCGAAAGAGCCGCTTGGTCCGTCGGTCCGTCAGGGCGACGCGCAGTGGAACGACATCGTGAAGTGGGTTCATTACGCGATGGTGACGGCTGAAGAACTCGGCGTGACCAAGGCCAATGTGGACGAGCAGATGAAGTCCGCCAACCCGGAGATCAAGCGTCTGCTGGGTGTCGAAGGCAAGTTCGGCGAAGCCATCGGCCTCACCAATGACTGGGCCTACCGGATCATCAAGCATGTCGGCAATTATGGCGAAAGCTTTGACCGCAACGTCGGCGCGGGCTCACGCCTGAAGATCGCCCGCGGCGTCAACGCGCTGTGGAACAAGGGCGGCCTGCAATACGCTCCGCCGATCCGCTAATCGGCTGACGTGATTTCGGGGGCATCCTTCCGGGGTGCCCCCGTTTTTCATGGAATTCCGGGTTTTCCTGAGATGGATGTGCCGCGCATCTGTGCTGGCATGGACATCGTGCCTTGCATCCGGGCGCCCGACATGATCGACTGAAATTTATGCCGGCTTTCATGGACGTGGAACCGCCAGGGACAAGATCGGCCGGGGGGCCGGCAACTCTGGATCGAGGACGCGGAGGCGAAGCAGGCTTGAGGGGTTGGTGCCCGCAAGGGTGCCGTGCCGGCGGTTGGAGAGCCGCCGTGTTCTGGGGAGAACAAATCCGTGGCAAATATTGATGCCCCGGCGACAGCGGAGGCCGCAGGGCCGCCAAAGGTCGCATTCTGGAATGACCCCATCAAACGGGGTTATCTCTTTCAAGTCGTTCTGTTTCTGGTGATCGGCTTCCTGTTCTATTCGGCGGCGACCAACGCGATCGACAACCTGCAGAAGCAGAAGATCGCCTCGGGCTTCGGCTTCTGGAACGTGACAGCAGGCTTCGATATCGGCCAGAGGCTGATCGAATATACCAACACATCGACCTATGGTCGCGCCTTCTGGGTCGGGTTGTGGAACACGCTGCTCGTGGCGGTGATAGGCATCGTGCTGGCGACTTTCCTCGGCTTCATCATCGGCGTGGCGCGGCTCTCCAAGAACTGGCTCGTCCAGAAGATCGCTACCGTCTATGTCGAAGTGATCCGCAACACTCCGCTGCTGCTGCAATTGCTGTTCTGGTACAATGCGGTGCTCAAAGCTCTGCCGGAGCAGGTGCGCGACAGCCTCGAACTGCCATTCGGATCTTTCCTCAACCGGCGTGGGCTCTTCGTGCCGGACCCCGCTTTCGGTCCGAATTTCACCTATGTCTGGGCCGCGCTGGCGCTCGGACTGCTCGGGTTCTGGGTTTTCGGACGCTGGGCCAGAAAGCGTCAGGCCGCCACGGGTCAGCAGGCGCGCTATCTGCCGGTCGCGATCGGGTTGATCGTCCTGTTTCCGATTGCGGTCTATTTCCTCGCCGGCCAGCCGCTGAGCTTCACCTATCCGACGCTCGGACGCTTCAATATCTCGGGCGGCCTGCCGATCCTGCCGGAATTCGTCGCGCTGGTTGTGGGGCTCGTGATCTACACGGCCGCGTTCATCGCCGAAGTGGTGCGCGCGGGCATCCAGGCCGTCAACAAGGGGCAGACCGAGGCGTCCTACGCTCTCGGCCTGCGGCCCGGCCCGACGCTGGATCTCGTCGTGATCCCGCAGGCGATGCGCGTGATCATTCCGCCTCTCACCTCGCAATATCTCAACCTGACGAAGAACTCTTCGCTCGCGGTGGCCATCGGCTACCCTGATCTGGTGCAGGTCTTCACCGGCACGGTGCTGAACCAGACGGGGCAGGCGGTCGAAGTGATTGCGATCACCATGCTGGTCTATCTGACACTGAGCCTGACGACCTCGACCCTGATGAACTGGTATAACGCCCGCAAGGCGTTGGTTGAGCGCTGAGGAGGCGGTGATGGAAGAAAACCTTGCTCCCGGTGCTCTCGTTGGCCAGACCGCCCCGACCGGCGCGCTCGCCCATGCTTATGTGCGCGTCGAACCTGTGCCCTCCCTGCCGCCACCGCCCGGTACGGTCGGTGCGATCGGCTGGGTCCGGGCGAATCTGTTCTCATCGCCGGCCAATACGGCGCTGACCATCGTTGCAGCCCTGCTGGCTGCCTGGGTTCTGCCGGGCATGGTCAGCTTCCTTCTCACCGATGCGGTGTGGTCGGGCGCAGACCGCGAGGCGTGTGTCGCGAAGAACGGTGTTCTTCCCGGTGCCTGCTGGGCTTTCGTGAAGGATCGCATCTCGTTCTTCATCTACGGCTTCTATCCGATCGACCAGCGCTGGCGGGTTGATCTGTTCTTCGTGCTCGGGGCCATCGGTGTGGGCTGGATGCTGTGGCAGAATGCGCCGCGGCGCGATATCGGCATGATCTATTTCCTGATCGTGCTGCCGCTCCTCTCCTATTGGCTCCTCGGCGGCAATTCCTGGCTCGGCCTGAGCGCGGTCGATACCGCGCGCTGGGGGGGTCTGATGGTCACTCTGGTGGTTGCAGGCGTCGGCATTGTGGCGTCGCTGCCACTCGGCATCCTGCTGGCTCTCGGGCGGCGTTCGAAGCTGCCGGTGGTGAAATTCTTCTCGGTGATGTTCATCGAGTTCGTGCGTGGCGTGCCGCTCATCACGGTTCTCTTCATGGCCAACACGATGCTGCCGCTGTTCCTGCCGGACAACATCACGGTCGATAAGCTGCTGCGTGCGCTCGTCGGCATCGGGCTCTTCGCCTCGGCCTATATGGCGGAAGTGGTGCGCGCCGGCCTTCAGGCCCTGCCGAAGGGCCAGTATGAGGGCGCGATGGCGATGGGCCTCGGCTACTGGCAGATGATGCGGCTTATCGTCCTTCCGCAGGCGCTGAAGATCACGATCCCGAACATCGTGAACACCTATATCGGGCTGTTCAAGGATACGTCGCTCCTGCTGATCGTCGGCATTTTCGACTTCCTCAAAGCGATCGAGACCGCACGTGTCGACCCGCAATGGGCTGCACCCACCACCTCGGCGACCGGCTATGCCTTTGCCGCGATTGTGTATTTCATCTTCTGCTACGGCATGGCCTCCTATGCCCGCTCGATGGAGCGGCGGCTTTCCGTGGGTGACAAGCGTTAAGGATCAAGAGCAATGGCAATCGCAAACCTGAAGCCCACCATGCTGAAGACCGACACGGCCGTTAAAATGGTCGATGTCCACAAATGGTATGGCGAATTCCACGTGCTGAAGGACGTGAACCTCACCGTCGCGAAGGGTGAGCGACTCGTGATCTGCGGCCCTTCGGGCTCCGGCAAATCCACGATGATCCGCTGCATCAACCGGCTGGAGGAGCATCAGCGCGGGCAGATCATCGTTGATGGCGTGGAACTGACAAACGACGTGAAGAAGATCGATGAAATTCGTCGCGATGTCGGCATGGTGTTCCAGCACTTCAACCTGTTCCCGCATCTCACCATTCTAGAGAACTGCACGCTTGCGCCGATCTGGGTGAAGAAGATGGCGAAGAAGGATGCGGAAGAGGTGGCCATGCACTACCTCACCCGCGTGAAAATCCCCGAGCAGGCGAACAAGTTTCCCGGCCAGCTCTCGGGCGGCCAGCAGCAGCGCGTGGCGATTGCCCGCTCGCTCTGCATGAGCCCGAAGATCATGCTGTTCGATGAGCCCACATCGGCGCTCGACCCGGAAATGGTCAAGGAAGTGCTCGACACCATGGTCAGCCTCGCCGAAGAAGGCATGACCATGCTTTGCGTGACGCATGAAATGGGCTTTGCCCGCCAGGTCGCTAACCGCGTCATCTTCATGGATCGTGGGCAGGTTGTGGAAATCAACACGCCGAACGAGTTCTTCAAGAACCCGCAGCACGAACGCACCAAGGAATTCCTCAGCCAGATCCTGCATTGATCAGGTGCGGGGACCAGAAGCGCGACCCCGCATCAGCGTTGAAGATCCGGCAGCCCTCCGCGACAAATCCGCCCGGGGGGCTGTTGTTTTTCGCCTAACTCCTTCATGATGTTCGCATTGTTGATCGCATCGGAAGGGGGAAGCCGGTGCAGGCTCTGGACTTTGTGCGTGCGGCGTTGCCGACGTTCTTTACGCTGCTCGCTCTCGTCTACGCGACCCGTATGACGGGAGCCTGTGCGCGATTGGGCGTGCCTCTCACCGTATCGAGCCGCCCCGGAACGGTGCAGCACGTCACCCATTCGCTGTTTCGTACATTGCGGCTGGCGGTCTGGGCCGTCACCGTCATCCGTGTGCCGTTCCCGCAATTCGATGCACAGATCGGGGTGTTTCCCGCCCTGATGCAGCCCGTCACTGTGCTGGCCGGGTTGGCCCTTCTGTTTATCGGCTTCGGGCTGTCATCCTATGTGCATCACTATATGGCTACGGACTGGCGCTCCGGTGCTGACCAGAATGAGAAGACAACGCTTCTCACATCTGGGCCTTTCGCTCGCGTGCGCAACCCGATGTTCATCGGCGTGATGGCGGCGCAAACGGGCTTTTTTCTCGCTTTGCCCTCGGTTTTTTCGCTGGTCTGCCTGCTCTCGGGCGTGGTCGCGGTCATCGCGCAGGCACGCTACGAGGAGCGCGAACTCGCGAAGAGGTTCGGCGCGAGCTACCTCGCCTATCTTGCGATCACGCCGGGTTGGGTGCCGAGGCGCTGAACTACCGTGCCGGGCCTGTCGCGAGCGGCAGATCGTCCCGCGCGCCCCATTCAGCCCATGAGCCGTCATAGATGCCCTCGACGGGCACGCCCGCGCGGCTCAACGCCATCGCGATGATCGCCGCCGAGACGCCCGATCCGCAGGAGCAGATGACCGGTTTTGCGGGATCGATCCCGGCCTCCGCCATCGCCGCCCGGATGTCCGCTGGTGACTTGAGCGCGCCATCCGCGGTTATGACATCGAAGGGCAGGTTGAGGCTTCCCGGCATATGGCCGGAGCGGACCCCCGCACGGGGCTCGGGCGCTTCGCCCCTGAAGCGCGGGGCAGGGCGGGCATCCACAACCTGTGTCTCGCCGGTCGAGAGAGCCTTCTCGACATCCGCGAGGGCTGCCACCATCGCGCGATCGAGTTTCGCCTCGAAACGAGTCGGGCTGGGCGCTGGAGCGTCAGCCGTCACGGGGCGTGCTTCGGCTCTCCAGCGCGGCAGGCCACCTTCGAGGATACGCACGTCGGATGCGCCATAGATGCGGAACATCCACGCGACACGCGGCGCTGTGAAAAGCCCAAGCTGGTCATAGACCACGATCGTATCGCCGTTCGAAATGCCAAGCGCGCTGATATCGCGGGCGAAATGCTCCGGCGTGGGCAGCATGTGCGGCAGGCCGGAAGAGAGATCGGCCAATGTGTCGATGTTGACGAAAACCGCTCCGGGAATATGCGCCTCGGCGAATTCCTTCGGGCCGGAACGGCCGGTTGGCGGCAGATGCCAGGTACCATCGACAATTTTCACGCGAGGCCCGCCGAGGTTGTCAGCCAGCCAGGCCGTCGAGACAAAGGGGATTTCAGCGAAGAGGTTGGGCATGGAATGATCCTTCGGAAGGGCAGGTCGGGCGGGCAATCACGCAAAACCGATGCGCACGCGGCGGTTGATCTTGCCCTTCTTCTCGATGTTTGTGACCAGCATACGGCCGATCTCGCCCGTGCGGCGCACATGCGTGCCGCCACAGGGCTGGAGATCGAGCCCGGAAATCTCGACCAGCCGGATGGTGCCCGTGCCGCGCGGCGGCTGCACCGAAAGGGTTTTCACGAGCGAGGGGTTGCGGTCGAGTTCCTCTTCGGCAATCCAGCGATCGGTGACGGCTGCATCGGTCTCGATCAGCCGGTTGAGTTCCGCTTCAATTGCCTCGCGGTCAAGCCCGGCATCAGGGATATCGAAGTCGAGGCGGCCATCATCGACATTCACCGCACCACCCGTGACGGGGAAGGGGAGAACCACCGAGAGCAGGTGCAACGCTGTGTGGATGCGCATCAGCCGCTCGCGTCGAGCCCAATCGAGATGAAGGGAAACCGGGTGCCCTTCGAGCTCTGCCGCGAGGCCGGGCGGCAGCACATGGCCGATTCTCGTCTTGCCTGGGTCAAGATAGCGCACCTCGGTGACTGCGACCGTTTGACCCGATGGAAGCCGGATTTCTCCATGATCCGCAGGTTGCCCGCCCGAGGCGGCGTAGAACAGTGTCTGGTCGAGAACAAGCATGTCTCCAACCGCGCCGAGCGATTGCGCTCCAGCCTCCTTCCGGTAGGCGTCTTCGCGGAAAAGCATGCGTGTCGCAGGGAAAAAAAGCGTTTTATCAATAAGATCAGTCATTTTGGCTGTTTGTTCCGTTACAGGAATTCCGGCTGCTCCGGGCCATCGTCAAGGCATCGCATGAGAGGCCGGTTTGAGGCAAGCGACGCGCCGCGCATTCCGCATTTTCCCGCATAATCCTGCGTCAAAGAGCCGGATTGTCTTGCCATTTCAGGGCTGGCACCTTGTAACCGTCGGAGTGATCCAGTGCGGGGACCCTCGCGTAATCGCCCATGACAGTGCTGGTCTTTGAGCCGGCAGCCTTGGAGTTTTCTCGCCTTGAACATGCACTCTCCTACCCAGCCGAACGGGCAATCGATGGATACACTGCTCGCAGGTTACGCGGCGGGCGCGCTTCCGAAAGCCCTGCATGCACTCGTTGGCGCGCATCTCGAGTTGAGCCCGCAAAGCCGCGATTATGTTTCTGTGCTGGAGGCTTCACTCGGCCGGAGCTTCGAGAGCAATGAGATGACGCGCGTCGAGCATCGCGATGAGCGGCTCAGCGCGATCTTTGCGCTCGATGCTGCGCCAGCCCGCGCTGCAGGCGCAGTGCCGAAGGCGCTGGAGCACTTTTTCGGCAAGAGCCTTGACGACCTGAAATTCCGCACCGTTCTTCCCGGTGTCAAGGAATGCCAGATCCCTACCGATGACGGCACCACGGCGATGCTCTATCGCATACGCGCGGGAAAGAAGATGCCTCAGCATACGCATGAAGGCTCGGAATATACGCTCGTCATCCGCGGTGCGTTCTCGGACGTCACCGGTCGCTATGGCCGTGGCGATATCGCCATTTCCGATGAGGACATCGATCATACACCGATCGCTGAAGCGGGCGAGGAATGCCTGTGCTTCGCCGTGATGGATGCGCCCTTGCGCCTTACGGGGCCGATCGGCCGGTTCTTCAACCGCTTCGTTAAGCATTGAGCCGCGGCATGGCCGCGCCACGGCCCGCAAGCCCGCAGGACGGGCTCTTCTGGATCACGGGCGCAAGTTCCGGCATCGGCCGTGAGCTGGCTCTCGAGGCCGCCCGGCGGGGCTGGCGTGTGGTCGCGACTGCGCGTCGTGCGGACGAACTCGAGGCACTCGCGAAAGCTTGCCCCATTCCGCACGCGATCATCCCAGCGCCCTGCGATGTGACAGACGAAGCCGGCATGGCGGCGCTCGTCGCTCGTATCGAGGCCGAACACGGACCGATTTCCCGTGCTTTCCTGAATGCCGGGCTCTACTTGCCAGTGAAGATCGAACCGTTCGAGACCTCGAAATTCCACAAGAGCTTTGCCGTCAATCTCGGGGGGGTCGCCAACGCCCTCGGGGCGGTGCTGCCGGGCATGCTGGCACGCGAAGCCGGGCAGGTTGCGGTCAACGCGTCGGTGGCGGGCTATTCGGGCCTTCCGAGTTCAGCCGCCTATGGCGCGACGAAAGCCGGGCTGATCAATATGGTGGAAAGTCTGAAGTTTGACGGAGACCGGCGCGGGATTCTGTTCCAACTGGTCAATCCCGGATTTGTGGAAACGCCCGCCACGGCGAAGAACCCGTTTCCGATGCCTTTCCTGATGAAGGTGGAAGACGCGGCCTTGCGCATTGCGGACGGGATGGATCGCGGCGCATTCGAGATCACGTTCCCGCGCCGCTTCGCGCTTATTCTCAAATTTCTGAGAATTTTGCCGTATCCGCTCTATTATGCACTCTCGAAGCGGGCGATGGGTGCCTGATTTCAGGCTCTATCCCTTGCGATAGACGATCTGGTGAACGTCAATCGAGCCTGCATCAAAGCCACCTTCGCAATAGCTCAGGTAGTAGCGCCAGAGGCGGCGAAAACGCTCGTCAAACCCCATCGGCTGAAGGCGTGGCCAGGCTGTATCAAAGCTTGCGCGCCATTGACGCAGGGTTTCAGCATAGTCATGGCGAAGAGAGCGGTTCGAACTCTCGGCCAAGCCGTGCGATGAGGCGAGTTCGGCGAGTTTGGCCGGCGAGGGCAGCATGCCGCCGGGGAAGATGAAGCGGCGGATGAAATCGATGTTGCGCCGGTAATCCTCGAAGAAACGATCAGCGACCGTGATGATCTGCAACCCGGCGGTTCCGCCTGATTTCAGCCTGTCACGGAGGGTCGAGAAATAGGTGCCCCAATAACTCTCGCCCACAGCTTCGAACATCTCGATCGAGCCGATGCGATCATACAGGCCGCGCTCGTCGCGATAGTCCTGGAAGCGGATCTCAACGCGATCGCCGAGCCCGGCCTGCTGCATGCGGCGGGTCGCGAAATCAAACTGCTCGCGGCTGATCGTGAGTGCCGTGACGCGCGCGCCGCGTTCTTTCGCGAGAAACTCGGCGAAACCACCCCAGCCACAACCGATCTCGAGCACATGCTCATCGGGTTGCACGCCCATGCTGTCGGCCAGTGCGCGGTATTTGCGGGCCTGCGCGCTGGAAAGATCGTTGTCGCCCGGCGCAAATATCGCAGACGAATACGTCATCGAGCGATCCAGCCACTCGGAGTAGAAGGTGTTCCCGAGATCGTAATGGGCCGAGATGTTCCGCTGCGAGCCTGTTTTCGTATTCCGGTTGAGGAAATGGCGAAGCTGGAAGGCCAGCCGAGCGACAGGGGAGCGCGCGAGGAAATTCGCGGTCAGGTCCTCGTTAATGGCGAAAAGCCTTACGACCTCGGTGACATCCGGGCTGTCCCAGTCGCCATCACCGTAAGAATCCCCGAGGCCGACATCGCCAGCGAACATCACGCGCCGGGCGAACCGCCAGTTGCGAACGCGAATTTCAGCGTGCGGGCCCGGTTTGCCGGTGTCGACCATGAAAATGCGACCATCGGGCAGGGTGATGCGCACCGAACCAAGGGACAATCCAAGCACAAAACGCAGAACCTCGCGGCTGGCGCGGGGTACGGTGCGCGTCGCACTCGCGAAATCTCGCTCTGTCAGAACCACAGCGTTGTTCGCTGTCTCAACCAGCATGTCCACCCTCGCGATTGAAGTCCGACGGAACGGACAGGATTTTCCCTCCGTGAGAGGCTGGCGGCGGGGGCACTGGCCTCGCCACCAAAGCTACACCTTTCAGCCAGAGTCGCAACGCTTCCCAGTGGATGCCCGCAACGACCTTCAGGGTCATCAGCGGCAGGCCGAGGGCGAGAGCGAGGCAGGAGCGGGCCGTAATCGCTCGCGCCCTGCCTGTGAAAGTGGCGGCGAGAATGGGGCCCTCGGCATCCGTTTCGTGAATGCGCAGCGCGATATCACGTTCGCGCGGTGGGCGAATGCGAAAATGGTAACGCATCTTCATGCCCATGAAGGGCGAAACGTAGAAGAGCTTCTCGGCTTCCTGCCGCAGGCCCGCCTCCGAGAGCTGGCCAGGCTGCACCGGCTCCACATAGGCGTGGCGTTCGCCGAAGGTGTTGCGGACCTCGTAGTGCACGCCGATCAGCCGCCCATCCGCCGCATAGGCGAAATAGACCGAGAGCGGGTTGAACACGAACCCGAGGACTCGCGGGTAGCACAGGAGGAGGATGCGCGCGGGGTCTTCATGCATGCCCGCAGCCTTGAGAGCTTGGGCCACATCCGCACGCGGATCAGGCGAGCCCTTCGCGAGCCCGTGCGGCTTGAGGTCGAATGAGATCAGGTTGAACCGCCCGATCGAGAACAGCCGCGAGAGCCCGTTGGCTTCTGCCAGTCGGTCGAGATCGACCAGCAGCGCAAACACCGAGTAGGAAAAGCGGTGCGCTTTCGGCTTCATCCGCGCGTGCATCACCGGCCCGACATAGAAAAGGGCAGGGGCCTCAGGCGGCGAGAAAAGCGGCTCGTTGCTGTTCATCCGTGGCATTATACGCGCGGCGGAGCCCCAACTGCCAGCATCGGCACGCTGGGCGCGCCCGTAAGGCCATGCGCCGCGATCAACTGATCAGCCGCATGGTAGCCCGCGCGCAACCCATCCTCATGAAAGCCATACCCAGTCCAGGCGCCCGCGAAATAGATGCCGCCCCGTCCCTGAAGTTCGGGAAGGGCCCGCTGCGCAGCCAGAGCCGCGGCATCATATTGCGGATGAGCATAGGAAAACCGGCCGAAAACCGACTCCGGCACGGGGGCCTTGCGCGGGTTGAGCGTCACGAAAAGCGGGCGCGATTCATCGATGCCCTGCAAGCGGTTCATCCAGTAGGAGACCATGACGGGCCGTTCGCCTGCGCCCTCGTCGCTCGCCCCGATGACGTTCCACGCCGCCCAGGCGCGCTTGCGTTTTGGCATCAGGCGAGCGTCACGATGCAGGATCACCTCGTTTTCGGAATAGCGCACATGGCCAAGCACGCGACGCTCTTCCGCTGAGGGATGGGCAAGCAAGGCGAGCGCCTGATCGGAATGGGTCGCGAGCACCACAGCATCGAAATGGCCACGATGCCCTTTCGTGGTGATGACCTCCACACCCTGCGCCAGTCGTTTCACGCTTGCCGCACCATCGCCCGAATGAACGTGAAATCCGGCAGCATTCACGAGCTTGCTGACGTAAGCGCGTGAGCCACCGGCGACGGTGCGCCAGGCCGGGCGGTTCCAGTGTAGCAGGCGGTGGTTGTCGAAGAAGGCGATGAAGCTCTCCGCCGGGAAATCGAGGACTGCACGGGCGGACATCGACCAGATGGCGGCGCCCATCGGCAATACGTAGTCCTCGACGAGTTCGCGCCCGTAGTTTTTGGCGGCGAGGTAATCGCCGAGCGAGAGCCCCGCAAGCCGGCCGGATTCGCGATCTTCCACGGCCTCGGACGAGAAGCGTCGCATGTCGCGAAGCATGCGCCACAGACGCGGCCGGATCAGGTTGAGCGGCTGTGCGAAGAACGAGGAAACGACATTCGTCTCCTGCCCCGACCACTCGAACCGGCCGCCATCCAGCGAGAGCGAGAAGCCCATATTCGAACGATGGGTGGCAACCCCCAACTCCGCGAACAGAGCCGTCAGAAGTGGGTAGTTCAGGGTGTTGAAGACGATGAAGCCGGTATCGACCGCCACCGGCTTGCCATCGTAATCGATATCGACGGTCGCGGCATGGCCGCCAAGGCGCGTGTCTTTCTCGAACAAAGTGATGGATTCTGCGCCGAAATGCCGACTCAGGCGATACGCTGCACCCAACCCGGCAATGCCGCTGCCAACCACTGCAATCCGCATTCGTGCGTCCCTTCGATTCACAGGCCGGACGCCGCCGGAGGCAGCGACTTGAAGGCTTCGAGCGCCCGTTCGCGCGCCATCTCGTGGCTGACGATCGGGCGAGGATAAGTCTCGCCGAGCTTCAATCCGGCGCGCGCGAGGATATGCGCCGGTGCGTCCCATGGCCGATGAATGAACTCCGCCGGCATGAGCTTCAACTCTGGAACAAACCTACGGACGAAATTCCCATCCGGATCGAATTTTTCGCCCTGCGTGATCGGGTTGAAAATCCGGAAATAGGGGGCGGCATCAGCGCCCGATCCCGCGACCCATTGCCAACTCGCGGCGTTGTTCGCCGGATCGGCATCGCAGAGAGTATCCCAGAACCAGCTTTCGCCCTCGCGCCAGTCAATCATCAGATGCTTGATGAGGAACGAGGCTGTGATCATCCGCACGCGATTGTGCATGAATCCGGTCTGCCAGAGCTGACGCATGCCCGCATCGACGATCGGATATCCGGTGCGGCCCTGCTGCCAGGCCTTGAGGCCGGCCTCATCCTTCACCCACGGAAAAGCCTCGAATTTCGGCTGATAATTCTCGCTCGCAAGCCGGGGGTAATGAAACAGCAGGTGGTAGGCAAACTCTCGCCAGCCCAGCTCGGAAAAGAATTTGGCGACATCGCCGTCATCGGCGCGAGTCTGGCCGGTTGTCCGGGCCATCTCCACCATCTGCCAGATACGCCGGATCGAGATATCGCCCACAGCGAGATGGGCCGAGAGCATCGACGTCGAGGGTTTGTCCGGGCGGTTGCGATCATCGCCGTAGCCATCAAGCCCGCCTTCGATGAACGCGAGGAGTTTTTCGCGCGCCCCCGCTTCGCCCGGTTGCCAGGTGTCGCGTAGGCCACCGGCCCAGTCGGGCTTGGTGGGCAGCAGGTCGAGTTCGTCGAGCATCAGCCGTTCTGTGATCGGCGCAAGATCGGGCGAAGGTGGCAAGGCCGGGGCGGGCAAGGGCGCATGAGGCGGGCGAGTCGCGCGCGCCGCCTTCCAGAACGGCGTGAAGACACGCATCGGTCCGCCAGCCTGGCTGCGCACTTCCATCGGCTCGTAAAGAAGGTGCCCATTGAAGCTCTGGGCATCGACCCCCTGTGTTTTCAAAACGCTCTTGATGGCGGCATCCGTCTCGCGCTCGGCAGCGCCATAACGCCGGTTCCAGGTGACGCGACCGATACCCAGATCAGACACAAGGTTGGGAATGATCTCGCGCGGATCACCCCGGAGAATCACCAGCGTATTCCCTTTCGCTGCGAGCGATTCGGCGAGAGAAGCCAGCGCATGATGCAGGAACCAGCCCGAAGCCCCGCCGCGCGGCCGGTGGCCCGTGCTGATTTCATCGATGAAAAGGGTCAGGAGCGCATCCGATTCCGCGGCCGCCGAAAGGGCGGGGTTGTCGTCCTGCCGGAGGTCTTGGCGAAACCAGTGCAGGGCAACGGATCTGGAAGGCAGCGGCATACGATTCGTCCATTCTGGCCGGAGATGTGTCTTAGGCCTTGGTGGTTACGCGGCCGGGTGGCGAATGGATTGATGCCTCGCGCCGGCCCATGACGCCGGATTTGAGATTGTCTCGCCCTTGCCCTTCGCCTATTCGCCATGAGGCTTGGAGAATTCTTCATGGGGCAGGCGAAACAGAAAAAGCAGGCGGGCGCGCGGATCAGCTGGTGCCGAACCTGCACCTATTGCTGTGTGCTGCCGAAAATCGTCGCACTCGACAAGCCGATGTACCGGCGCTGCAAGCATATCGAGAATCAGGGCTGCGGGATTTTCGGACAGCCGGAACGCCCTTCTGCCTGCATCAGCTACAATTGCGCGTATCTTTCCGCCCGCCTTGCAGAGAGCCCCGATCGCAATCGCATTCCGCATCCGCTTGAGGCCGGAGCCTATTTCCACCGCGATCCGATCGAGAAGGCTGTTGTGCTGTTCGTCGATCCCGACCGGCCTGATCTGTGGAAGGCTTCAGCGATCCCTGACCTGATGCGGAATGTCGTTCGTGGCCGAGAAACGCTGGTGATTTTCGATCGCGGGCACCAGATGACCGTCACGAATGTCGAGCAGCTCGATGCCATCGTCACGCGTGATTTCGTGGCATTCGCGGAAGGGCAGGGCCGCCAGCCGGATTTTCCCGAGTTCAGGGAGTGGGCTCAGCCGGACACCGAAACCACCTGAACCGGAATGAATGATGAAGTGGCTCCTCGAGCTGGACTCGAACCAGCGACCATTCGATTAACAGTCGAACGCTCTACCAACTGAGCTATCGAGGAATGCCTGCGGGCGATTTAGAAAAATCGCGCGGCGAATGCAATCGCGAAATAGCGCCAAGGTCATTAAGATTTCACACTCGGTCGACAATTCGCAAAGATCGCGCAGTTCAGCCGCAATGCGCGCCGGTAAGGCTTGCGTTTGAGATCACGCGCTTGTTATAGGCCAAGCGCGGTTGCACCGGATGGCCTCGTGGCGGAGTGGTTACGCAGAGGACTGCAAATCCTTGTACGGGGGTTCGATTCCCTCCGAGGCCTCCAATGCAATCAGACAAGGCAAGCTTCGGGAGCCCTTGATGCCGGACATGAGCCAAGCCCGCCGCGTGATGGTGGATAACCAGATCCGCACATTCGATGTGACCGATCGCGAGGTGCTCTCGGCTTTTGATGTCACCCCGCGCGAGAAATTCGTTGCGCTTTCCGATCGCGCTCTGGCCTATTCTGACAGCCGCCTCACCGTCGCGGGTCAGGGAACGGCACGCGCTCTGCTGGTGCCGATGGTGCTGGCGCGGTTGATGCAGGCGCTTCAGCCTCAGGAAGGTGAAGCCGCGCTCGATTGTTTCGGCGGTTTCGGGTACGGCGCGGCTCTGTTTTCTCATCTTGGCCTTGCGACCACGCTGGCTGAAACCGACCCCGGGCTTGTTGAAGGTGCCAAGGCGGCCCTTTCCGACCTTTCAAACCCCGTTCGCGTGCTGGCTCCGTCCGAGATTTCCGCTGATCGGGCTCCCGGTCTTTCGGGCGAGCTTTTTGATGTCATCCTTGTGAATGGTGCCGTTGAGCGTGCGCCGCAGGCCTTGCTCGCCCTGCTGAAGGATGGCGGCCGGCTCGGCGTGATCATGCGCAAGGGGCGCGCGGCACAGGCCCATATCTACCTGCGCTCAGGTTCGAACGTCTCATCGCGCCACGCTTTCGATGCGCAGGCCGCGCTTCTGCCGGGCTTCGCCGAGGAAGCCGGCTTCGTGTTCTGAGCCCTTCAAGCGACTGAATTTCTGAGACAATTCATCAGTTTGTTACAAAACTGCAAGGAAGTGTGCCCTTTGCGTATCACTTCCACAGCAATGTGAACTTTTGCGGCCTCCGAAAGTTTAACAAACAGTTTACAGCGCAACGCGAGCCGCTAGAACTGTGCGCTCTGCGTCGCGCCTTTTTGGCGCGCGTGGGTGTGTCTCGCTCATGAAAGCGGGGCCATGAGCGCGGATCGGGAGCTTTCATGCGGCGCCTTCAGGCCATTTCGCTGGGTTTCATGCTCGCTGCATCGCCTCTGGCGGTGACGAGCGGCTTGGCGCAATCCCTCGACGCTGCGCTTTCCAGTGCCTACCGCGCGAACCCAGACCTCAACGCCACCCGCGCCGCCCTGCGCGCGACGGACGAGGGTGTGCCGACGGCCACGTCCGGTTATCGCCCGCGTGTGACCGGCACGGCAGATTACGGGTACAGCTCGACCGATACCCGCACCCCGCCCGGTCGGCAGACGACGACCGATCTCAACCCGGCCGGTTTCGGCCTCTCGGTGTCGCAGACCATTTACAATGGCGGACGCGTCGGCAATTCGGTGCGGGCAGCTGAGTCGCAGGTCCTGGGCGCGCGCGAGACCCTGCGCAATTCCGAGCAGAACACCCTGCTGGATGCTGTGACCGCCTACATGAACGTGCTGCGCGACACGGCTTTGTTCAACTTGCGACAGAACAACGTGACCGTTCTGGCCGAGCAGGTTCGCCAGACGAAGGATCGCTTCTCTGTGGGTGAAGTCACCCGCACGGACGTCGCGCAGGCCGAGGCGCGCCTCGCCGGTTCGCGCTCCGATCTGGCTCTGGCGCAATCAAACCTGCGTGGCTCCGTCGCGCGGTTCAAGCAGGTGATCGGGATCGACCCGAAGAAGCTCAACCCGGTTCAGCCCGTTGCAGCCGGGCGCCTCCCCAAGACGCAGGGCGATGCCGTCAATCGTGCCTTGCGCGATCATCCGGCCATCGCGGCGGCTTTGCACGGCGTCGATGCCCAGCAATTGCAGGTGAAGGTTGTCGAAGGCGAGCTTCTGCCGACGGTCTCGCTCACCGGCTCGCTCGCGCGCCGCTATGACGCCGTGGTGCAGAACGACCGGCGCAATTCGGCTTCCGTCGTGGGTCAGGTTTCCATTCCGCTTTATGATGGCGGTTCGGCCTATGCCCGCACGCGGGCGGCGAAGGAGACTTTGGGCGAGCGACGCATGCAGGTTGATTCGGCGCGCGACCGCGTGGTTGCCGCCGTGATTTCTTCCTGGGCGCTGATGGAGGCGACCAAATTCCAGATCGAAGGCGCTGCAGCGCAGGTGCAGGCCGCTGAAATCGCGCTCAACGGCGTGCGCGAGGAATACAAGGTCGGCCAGCGCACCACGCTCGACGTGCTCAACGCGCAGCAGGAATTGCTCAATGCGCGCGTGGCTCAGGTGACCGCGCAGCGCGATAGGGTGGTCGCGAGCTATTCAGTGCTTTCCGCCACCGGCCAGCTCTCGGCGCGCGCGCTCGGCCTCAAGGTCGCGACCTATGATCCGAAGGTGCATTTCGAGCAGGTGAAGGACAAGTGGTTCGGCCTGCGCACGCCCTCGGGCGAGTGACATCCGAACTTTCCCCAGCCAAGCGACCGGCGGCGAAAAGCGGCACTTGATCCCCGATCGAGAACAACCGAACATTTCAAGGTGATTCTCAACGCTTTATGCAGAACTTGTCTGCATGCTGGCCAGATGAATCGCCAGCAGCGCCTGTGAGCGGCGTTCGTCGAGACGGAGTTTCTCATGGCCACCAACGCCGCCTTCCAGCCCGGTCAGACCTCTGCAGAACCCTCAATGGAGGAAATTCTCGCGTCGATCCGCAAGATCATCGCGGATGACAGCCTGGGCACCAAGAAGGATGAGCCACCGCCGCCTCCGGCCCCCGCTGCCGCTCCCGTCGCGATCGAGGAGCCCGAACCGGATGATTCCGACGTTCTCGACCTCGCCGATGTCGCGACCGTTGCGCCCCCGAATGACGACATGCTGATCGGCGTGGGTGAGGAGGCTCCCGAGATGTCCTTCGACGACATGCCCGGCATGCCGGAGCCCGTGATGGTGGACGTTGATATGCCCGCCGCGCCCATGCCGGTTCCGGTGATGGTCACTCCGCCGCCCGCACCGCTCTCAACCCCTGCGGCGATGGAAACCCATATCCTGAGCACCGAGACCAGCGGGCTTGTCGCGAGCGCTTTCGCCGCCCTTTCCCGCAACGCTGCTATGCCGGCGCCGGGCCGCTCGATCGAGGATGTGGTGTCGGAACTTCTCCGCCCGATGCTGCGAGACTGGATGGACAGCCACCTGCCGGGTATTGTGGAGCGGCTTGTGAAAGCCGAGATCGAGCGCGTCTCGCGCGGCTGAGCCTGCGTTGCGCTTGACGCGACGCGTCAGAGCGGTATTCGACAATCAAGGTTCGGGCGTCCCGCCGGGGCGCCCTTTTTTCGTCGCGCGGTCATGTCCTGCGCGAGAGCATGACGGATTTCGACCATGATGGACAAGACCTTCGACCCCACCGCGATTGAAGCGCGCTGGAGCGCCGCCTGGGAGAAGGCCGGCGCTTTCAAGGCTGGCCGCGTCTCCGGCGAGCCGTTCACCATCGTCATTCCGCCGCCCAATGTTACCGGTTCGCTGCATATGGGCCACGCGCTCAACAACACGCTGCAGGATATTCTCTGCCGTTACTGGCGCATGAAGGGCCGCGATGTTCTCTGGCAGCCGGGCACTGACCATGCCGGCATCGCCACCCAGATGGTGGTGGAACGGCAGATGATGGAGCGGCAGGAGCCGAACCGGCATGCTCTCGGCCGCGAGAAGTTTCTCGACAAGGTCTGGGCCTGGAAAGAGGAGTCCGGCGGCACGATCATCAACCAGCTGAAGCGCCTTGGTGCCTCCTGCGATTGGTCGCGCGAGCGCTTCACGATGGGCAATCGCGAGGATGGCGAGAAGGGCCAGATGCAGCGCGCCGTGCTGCAATTCTTCGTGACACTCCACGAGAAGGGCCTGCTCTATAAAGCCAAGCGCCTTGTGAACTGGGACCCCAAGCTCCTCACCGCCATCTCCGACCTCGAGGTCGAGCAGCGGGAGGTGAAGGGATCGTTCGCGTGGCATCGCGGTGAGATTGATAAAGAAGGCAATCCAAAACCCTTCTCAACCGAAGCCCTCGGCAAGGTGCTGGCCAAGGAGCCCGGCGGTCATCTCTATTATTTCGATTACCCGATCGAGGACGAAAGCTACGACCCGAAAAATGCCAACACTTTCATCCGCGTCGCGACCACGCGGCCGGAAACGATGCTCGGCGATACGGCGGTGGCGGTTCACCCTGAAAATGAGAAGCTGAAGCATCTCATCGGCAAGCATGTGCGCCTGCCGCTGGTGGGCCGGCTGATCCCGATTGTCGCCGATGATTATGCCGATCCCGAAAAGGGCACCGGGGCCGTGAAAATCACGCCCGCGCACGATTTCAACGACTTCGAAGTCGGAAAAAGGCACGGACTCGCTTTGGTGAATATGCTCGACCGGGAAGGGCATATCGACCTCTCGGATGCTGATTTCGCCAATGTGCCTGCAGCCACGCGCGCGCTCGAAAAGACTCCGCGTTTCGCGGCACGCCTTCGCGTGGTCGAGATGATCGAGGCGGCAGGGCTTCTCACCGGGATCGAAGTTCACGCGCAGCAGGTGCCGCATGGCGACCGCTCCGGCGTGCCGATCGAGCCGTGGCTGACCGACCAATGGTATGTGGATGTGAAGCCGCTCGCTGAGCAGGCGATGGCTTGGGTGCGCGAGGGCAAGACGAAAATCTACCCGGCAAACCGCGAGGCGGATTTCTTCCGCTGGCTCGAGAATATCGAGCCGTGGTGTGTCTCGCGCCAGCTCTGGTGGGGGCACCAGATCCCCGCATGGTACGGGCCGGATGGCGGCTATGTGGTGGCTGCGACCGAGGCCGAAGCGCGCATCAAGGCAGACGAAAAATGGGGCGTGGAAGCGCCGATCACGCGCGACCCAGACGTTCTCGACACGTGGTTTTCTTCGGCTCTCTGGCCGTTCTCCACGATGGGCTGGCCGGATGATACGGCGGAACTTGCGCGCTATTATCCCGGCTCGGTGCTGGTCACAGCGGCCGATATCCTGTTCTTCTGGGTCGCGCGCATGATGATGGCGTCCGCCGCGCTCGATCACCACGGCAAGCCGCTCGAACCCCCGTTCGCCGATGTCTATCTGCACGGCCTCGTTCGCGACGAGAAGGGCCGGAAGATGAGCAAATCCGTGGGCAATGTGCTGGATCCGCTCGTGGTGATCGACACGCTCGGCGCGGATGCGTTGCGTTTTACCATCGCGAGCTTCGCCGCGCAGGGGCGCGACCCGAAACTCGGCGTGAAAACCGCCGAGAGCTACCGCAATTTCTGCACCAAGCTCTGGAACGCCTCGCGCTTCGCCGAGATGAATGAATGTCGTGCTGTGGCTGGCTTCGATCCCAAATCCGTGAAGCAGCCGCTTAACCGCTGGATCATTGACGAGGCCGACAAGGCTTTGGCCGACATCGAGGCGGGCATCGAGGGCTACAAGTTCAACGAAGCGGCGCTGGCGGCCTATCGCTTCACGTGGAATATTGTCTGCGACTGGTATCTCGAACTCGCGAAGCCGGTGCTTCAGGGCGAACAAAGCCCGCAGAGGGACGAAACGCGTGCGGCGGTGGCGTTCATTCTTGATCGCACCGTGGCGATGCTCCATCCGTTCATGCCCTTCATCACAGAGGAGCTGAACGCGGCCTATGGGGAATTGGCCGGGCAGGCGAGGGGACAACTCTGCACAGGCGCATGGCCGCAGCCGATTGGGCTTGGCGACAGGGCAGCGGAAGAGGAAATCGGCTTCACGGTCGATCTCATCTCCGAAATCCGCTCGGCCCGTGCCGAGATGAACGTGCCCGTGGCGACGTTGGCGCCGCTGGTGTTTGTAGGCGCCGATGCCGCAGGTGTCGCGCGTGCCAAAGGCGCGGAAGACGCGCTGAAGCGCATGGCGCGCGTCTCCGAACTTCAGTTCATGCACCAAGCGCCGCCGCAAAGCGTGCAGATCGTCGTGCGTGGGCAGGTCGCTTGCCTGCCGCTCGGCGGCCTCATCGATTTCGCTGCCGAGAAGAAGCGTCTCCTGGGCGAACGCGAGAAGCTCACCAAGGATATGGATGGCACGAAGCGCAAGCTCGACAATCCAGATTTCGTGGCGCGCGCGCCCGAAGAGGTGATTGACGAGAACCGCGAGCGTCTGGCCGAGGCCGAGGCCCGCATCGCGCGCATCGACGAGGCGCTCAAGCGGCTGGGATGAGGCGGCTCACGTCCATTTTGTGACGTTTGAGCAACAGCGGTTCGGGATTCGAGGGCTGCCCATTTCCGGCAAAAGCTCCGCCGCTTTTGCGCCACAAACCACGCGCGTAGCTTACGCCTGCTAACGGCCTTGGATCATTGCGGTTTTTGGCCTCCCGACCTGCCGTTCATGGTTAACCACACCTGAAATGCCGGCCGCGTTGGCGATTGAGACGGGCTCGTGCCTGTGGCAATCGCTAGCCTCGGGACGTTTGTGCCCGGAAGGGCGACCGCGAGAAGTTCAGGGACGAAGGGAACGGGTGATGACCGAATTCACATACAACAAGGCGAAACTCCCCAGCCGTCACGTGACGGAAGGGCCGGAGCGTGCGCCGCATCGGTCGTATCTTTATGCGATGGGCCTCACGAAGCAGCAGATTCACCAGCCGCTTGTCGGCGTGGCGTCGTGCTGGAACGAGGCCGCCCCGTGCAACATCTCGCTGATGCGGCAGGCGCAGGCCGTCAAGAAGGGTGTTTCGGCCGCTGGCGGAACACCGCGCGAATTCTGCACCATCACCGTCACCGATGGTATCGCGATGGGCCATCAGGGCATGAAATCCTCTCTCGCCTCGCGCGAGGTGATCGCGGATTCGGTTGAACTCACCATGCGCGGCCACTCTTACGATGCGTTGGTGGGCCTTGCCGGCTGCGACAAGTCGCTGCCGGGCATGATGATGGCCATGGTGCGCCTCAACGTGCCGTCAATCTTCATCTATGGCGGTTCGATCCTGCCGGGCACCTGGCGCGGCCAGCAGATCACCGTGCAGGATGTGTTCGAGGCGGTCGGCAAGCATTCGGTCGGCGCGCTCGATGACGTCGCGCTCGAGGAAATCGAGCAGGCGGCCTGCCCCTCGGCGGGGGCTTGTGGCGCGCAGTTCACAGCCAACACGATGGCGACCGTTTCCGAGGCCATTGGCCTCGCTTTGCCCTATTCGGCGGGCGCCCCGGCACCCTACGAAATCCGCGACCGGTTCTGCATGACGGCGGGCGAGATGGTGATGGAACTTATCGCCAAGGGGATCCGCCCCCGCGATATCGTGACGCGCAAGGCGCTCGAAAACGCGGCGGTTGTGGTTGCCGCCTCAGGGGGCTCCACCAATGCCGCGCTGCATCTGCCCGCCATCGCGCACGAATGCGGCATTGATTTCGACCTCTTCGACGTTGCCGAAATTTTCAGGAAAACGCCGTATATCGCGGATCTGAAGCCCGGTGGTCGTTATGTGGCGAAGGATATGTTCGAGGTCGGTGGCATTCCGCTGATGATGAAGACCTTGCTCGATCACGGCTTCATGCACGGCGATTGCATGACGGTGACCGGCCGCACGATGGCTGAGAACCTTGCCTCGGTGAAATGGAACCCGGAGCAGGATGTCGTCCGCCCCGCGAACAAGCCGATCACCGTTACCGGCGGTGTGGTGGGCCTCAAGGGCAATCTCGCGCCGGAAGGTGCGATCGTGAAGATCGCCGGCATGCCGGAAGACCAGCTCACCTTCTCCGGTCCGGCTCTTTGCTTCGACAGCGAGGAAGAGTGCTTCCAGGCGGTCAAGAACAAGAAATATCAGCGCGGTTGCGTGTTCGTCATCCGCTATGAAGGCCCCAAGGGTGGCCCCGGCATGCGCGAGATGCTCGCGACCACTGCGGCGCTTTACGGGCAGGGGATGGGCGACAAGGTCGCACTCATCACGGATGGGCGCTTCTCGGGCGCCACGCGTGGCTTCTGTGTCGGCCATGTCGGTCCGGAAGCAGCGGTTGGCGGGCCGATCGCGCTGATCCGTGACGGTGACATCATTGAACTCAATGCGATCACAGGAACGCTCAACGTTCGCCTTACCGATGCCGAATTGGAAGCGCGTCGTAAGGACTGGAAACCGCGCGAAACCGATTATCAAACCGGCACGCTATGGAAATACGCCCAGTTGGTGGGTCCGGCGCGCGATGGCGCGGTCACCCATCCGGGCGGCAAGGCAGAGAAACACGTCTATGCGGATATCTGACACGCTCCGAATGCCTGTTGCGCCAATGGCGCTCTGCTTCGCCCTGTTCTGGCAGGGCGGGGCGTTGGCATTCGACGTGAAGGAAGGCCCGGCTCCGTCCGGCCCCAAGACCGGCCTGTTCAAATCGGTCGGCGAATCCGTGCGCGAGGGGCTCAATGCCCTCTCCAGCGGGAATTCGGAAGCCGCAGTTCAGGCTCTGGGTTATGCTGCACGCGAAGGGAATGTCGCCGCGCAGTGGAAGCTTGGCCGCATGTTCGCCGACGGCGAAGGTGGCGTGCGGCGCGATGACCTGAAGGCCTACCAGCACTTCTCCGCCATTGCCGACCGCCACGCCGATGTGAGCCCCGATTCGCCCCATGCGCGCGTGGTGGCGCAGGCCTTTGTGGCACTGGGCGGCTATCATCTGAGCGGTATTCCGAACACGCGGGTGAAGCGCGATCCGACCCGCGCGACGGAAATGTTCCATTACGCGGCCTCCTATTTCAACGATGCTGACGCCCAGTTCTATCTTGGCCGTATCTTCTCGGAAGGTGTGGCCGGCCCGAAGGACCTGCATCAGGCCGCGCGCTGGTTCAACCTCGCGGCTGAGAAGGGCCATGTCTCGGCGCAGGCACGGCTCGGCCAGATGCTCTTCAATGGCGACGGTGTGCCGCGTCAGGCTCCGCGTGGCCTGATGTGGATGCAGGTTGCTGCCTCCAAGGCTGACCCCTCGCGTGACGCCTGGGTGCTCGATCTCAATGCGCGCGCTCGCGACATCGCGACCGAGGATGAGCGTCGTCTCGCCGAGGCCTATTTGCGGAAATATCAGCGCGCGATGCGTTGAATTCTGATCTTCTCAGCGCAACCGACACCAGACCGGGACGTGATCTGATGGCTTGTCCTCGGCGCGCATGGCCTTGTCGATCCCGGTTTCCATCAGCCTGTCCGCCGCCAGAGGCGAGAGCAGCAGGTGATCGATGCGGATGCCGTTATTCCTTTGCCATGCGCCGGCTTGATAATCCCAGAACGAATAGAGGCCGGGATCATCGCTGGTGGCACGAACGGCATCGGTGAAACCCAAAGCGCAGAGCTTGCGGAAATCACTCCGGCTTTCGGGCTGGAACAGGGCGTCGCCCGACCAATTTTCGGGGTAGCGTGCGTCACGCGGCTCGGGGATCACGTTGTAATCGCCGGCGAGCACAAGCGGCTCCTCGAAGGTGAGCAAGCGGCGCGCATGGTCGGTCAGGGCCGCCATAAAGGCGCGCTTGTAATCGAATTTCGGCCCCGGAATGGGGTTCCCGTTCGGAAAATAGATGCTCGCGATACGCAAGGCCGAACCCGGCTGGTTTGAGCCTGCCGGAATACTCACCACGCCCTCAATATAGCGCGCCTGTTCGTCTTCGAAGCCGGGCAGGCCGCGATGCTCGATCTCGATCGGATGTTTCGAAATCAAAGCCACGCCGTTGAAGGTTTTCTGGCCATGGGTCTCGACCTGATAGCCGAGTTCCTCGATCTCTGCGCGCGGGAAGGCCTCATCGAGGCATTTCAGCTCCTGCAGACAGACGAGATCCGGCTCACGCAGTTTCAGCCAGCGCAGGAGGTGCTCCAGCCGCTGGCGAACGGAATTGACGTTGAATGTGGCGATCAGCATGGAATGCTTTTAGCGCCTCTCGGCTCGAAAGGGCAGAGCGCGCGCACACAAAACAGGGGACGCCAAGATGTTTCGCGCCGAACCATCGTTTCTCCATGCCTATTGTGAGCGAATGGGCAGTCCTCTGTTCTGGGCCGAACCGCTGAATGCGGTCACCAATGCGGCCTTTCTGGTGGCGGCTTTGATGGGTGCCTTGCTGTGGCGGCGCGCGGTGCGCCGCGATGCTATTCTGCTGGTCCTTTGGCTTCTGGTTTTTGCGATCGGGGTCGGGAGTTTCCTGTTTCACACCATCCCGAACCGAACCACGGTCATGCTGGACGTGGTGCCGATCCAGATTTTCATTCTGGTCTATGTCGGTGTGGCCCTGCGGCGCTATCTCGATGCGCCGCTCTGGCTGGCGCTGGTTGGCCCGGGGCTGTTCTTCGGATTGAGTGCTGGGGTTGTCGCACTGGCTGGAAGCCGTGCACTCGGTGGCGGGATAGGTTACGTGCCGGCGCTCGCGGCCCTGTTCGGCTTTGCGATGGCGGCGGCTTTCCGCCGCGACCCAGCCTCGCGGCAGGTGGCTGGCGGGCTCACTCTGGCGGGTTTGATTTTTGCGCTCTCGCTCACTTTCCGCACATTCGATCGCCCTGTCTGCGGGTTGATACCAATTGGTTTGCATTTCCTGTGGCATCTTCTCAACGCGGTCGTCCTCGGCCTGCTCTTGAGGGTTCTGGCCCGGCACTCCCTCGAGAACGATGTCCGTTCCGGATGAGAAGAAACCCGTGTCCATGACTGAACGCCGATCCAACCGCTTGCAAATGGAAAGCCCGAGTTTCCGCCTGCCGGCTCTCGACAAGGATTTCGTGCTTGGGGACTCGACGCGCGGCCTGCGCTTCGCGCTCGAATACCAGAAGGCGGAAGACGCGCTGCGCGCCGCGAAAATCCGCTCGACGATCGTGGTATTCGGCTCGGCCCGCTGTGCCGAGGACTCTCCGGGTGATCACGGCCGCTGGTATCAAGAAGCCCGCACCTTCGCCGCGCAGGCTTCACGAGAGGGCGGGGCCATTGATGGCAATGGCGATCGTCACAACGTGATCGCGACCGGGGGTGGGCCCGGCATCATGGAAGCCGCCAACAGAGGTGCTACGGAAGTCGGCGCGCCCTCCATCGGCTTCAACATCACCTTGCCACACGAGCAAGAGCCGAATGCCTGGTCGAGCCCTGAACTCACGTTCAGGTTCCACTATTTCTCGGTACGCAAGTTTCACCTCGCCATGCGCGCCGCGGCACTTGTGGTGTTTCCGGGTGGTTTCGGCACTTGCGACGAGATGTTCGAAATCCTCACCCTGCGCCAGACGGGCAAGATGAATCCGCTGCCGGTGGTGCTTGCGATGCGCGAGTACTGGCAGGGCGTGATCAATTTCGAGGCGATGGTGAAGGCCGGTGTGATTGATCGCGCGGACCTGGACCTCTTCTCCTTCGCCGATGATGGCGCGGGCGTCTGGCGTGAACTTCAGCGTGTGGGCTTGCGCCGGCGCTGATGCTGACCGCATGCCCCGGCATGCTTCTTGCCGCATGACAGGCAGGGCGGTCACGCTTGTCTCAATGTAGAACGGAATATCGCACATGCTGGATTGGCTGTTTCTCAAGGTCAGTGCGAAGCTGGAGACCGAGAACCTCATCGTGGGCGGCTTGCTGCTGGCCACAGCTCTGGGCTCCGCGCTCTATGTCTACTGGAATACGGCGGAGAAGCGTTCCTGGCGCGAATTCTTCGAATTCCTCTGGCCACACGAGATCATGACCCACCCATCGGCCAAGGCCGATTTCCTGTTCTGGATCACACGGCGCGCGATCTTCCCGTTCCTGATGTTCCCGGCTGGCGCGGTTTTTGTCGCGGGCATGGCCTATGGCACAAACCAGTTCGTCGGGGGCCTTTTAGGCATTACCGAGCCGCTTTTCGGCGCGCCGGGGCCTGTTTTGATTGTGCTTTTCACCATCACGATGCTGCTGGCCTACGATATTTCCTACTATCTCTACCATTACGCGCAGCACAAAATCCCGTTCTTGTGGGAGCTGCACAAGGTGCATCACTCGGCCGAGGTGATGGTCGGCATCACGAAGGATCGTGTGCATCCGCTCGATGATCTGATGAACCGGGCGTGGGATGGCGTGATCCCCGGCATCACCCTCGGGCTCTGGACTCTCTTCTCGCTGAACCCGGTGGAAGCGACGATTTTCGGCCTCAATGTTTATGTGATGCGCAACATCCTGATGATGGATTTCGTGCGCCACACGCATCTGAAAATCTCGTTCGGGAAGCTCAACGATGTCGTGCTTTGCCCGCATTGGCACCAGTTGCATCACAGTGCCGATCCGAAACACTACGACAAGAATTTCGGCCTTCTCTTCTCGTTCTGGGATCGTTGGTTCGGTACTCTCTGCGTGCCCGCGAAAGACGAGACCTTTCAGTTCGGCCTCGTCGAGCGCGACCGCGATGAATACCAATCGCTGTTCGGCCTCTGGGTGCTGCCGCTCATCCGCATGGCGCAGCATGTTCCCGGATTGCGCCGGAAGCCGGAACCGGTTCTCCGGCCTCCCGAAGAAGGTCGCTCGACATGAACGCGCCGTTTCTCCCTCGCGCCGGCCTCGACTGGATCGAGCTTGTGCGCGATGCCGCGCGGCTGAGCGAGATCGGCCCCGTCTGGGATACCCTTTGGCGCTGTGCGGGCGCGCCGATCTTCCAGAGCCATGCCTGGATTTCAGCCTGGTGGACGCATCTCGCCGATCACAGTGCGCGGGAACTGCTGATTGTGCTCGCTTGGCGAGGCGACCAGCTTCTGGCGGTGCTGCCGCTCGCGATCCATCGCCGCCTTGGCCTGCGGATGCTCGAATGGGCCGGGCGCGACGTGTGCGATTATTGCGATGCGCTGATGATGCCGGGCAGCTCGCCCGACCTTCTCACCCGCATGTGGGGCGAATTCTGCGCGACCACGCGCTTCGATGTGAGCCTGCTCAACCGGCTGCTGCCGGATGCCCGGGCTTGGAGCCTGCTTTCGGCTGACCGCGGTGCGCGCCTTCGTGCCAATCGCCGCATGGAGCATTCGACCCGCGTTTCGGGCGAATGGACCGATGGCGCGGCGTGGTTCGATCATTTTCCGAAGAAAATCCGCCAGAACTACAAACGCGGTGTGAAATTCCTCGAGGAGGGCGCGAACCTGCGTTTCCGGCTACTGCCGCCCGAGACCGATCTCGCGCCGGCTCTGGCTCAGCTCGCCGCTTTCAAGCGGCTCTGGCTCACGAAAACCGGCCATGTCGCGCCGCTTTTCGATGAAGGCGCGCCGTTGCTGCCTGCGCTGGCGGAGGTGCTGGCCAAGGCCGGAACCCTGCGCATTTTCGTGCTGGAGCGCGATGGCGCGATCATCGCGCTGTCGCTCAATTTCATGGAGGGCGATAGCCTGCTGGCTTTCGTCACCGCCTACGATCCCGCCTTCGAACGCGGCTCGCCCGGCATGGTGCTGATGATGGATTATATCCGCTGGGCCTTCGACGAAGGCTGCCGCGAGGTGGATTTCCTCACCGGCGACGAGGATTTCAAGCATCGCTTCGGCGCTCACGAAGTGCCGCTGGCCTCGATGGCCGGCGCAGGCTCGCTGCTCGGGCGGCTCGTGATGCTGGTGGATGGCATGAGGGAGCGGGTGGGGGCGTTTCGGCGCAGGTGAGGGTGGCCCACTCATGCGCTATCTATAGAGAGATATTGACGTTTCTTGGCAAATGGCGGGATACAAGCCATAGAAACTTCCCAATCACTTGAAGCGGATGCCGTCAAAATTCTTGTCTTTGCATCCTCTCGGACTCGTTCTCCGATAATTACTCGGTGAACGAGATCTCTTGGATATTTGAATAGTGCGTATTCCCCTCCCAGTGTATCAGATTCGACGATCATTTTTCTTGATCGCCATTCGCGCTCATAGCTCCAATCGGCGCTTTTCCTTCCCAAGATATCACTTTCATTTCCGTCAAAGAATGAAAGCAATTCTCGATCTTCATATATAATTTTGAAGAGATTGGACGTTCCATTCGAATTTTTGAAGAATGAGCTATTGGTATTTAGTTCCAAGACAAATCCATTGCCATTCGCCGCATAATGAGCCCACATCGGCGAAGAATTTTCCTCCTCGCTCATTGAAAAGATGCCAATTTGTTTCAAGTTAGCTTCCATTGCTGCTGGGAGAAGAGAGTCGAGATTGGCAGTCAATTCGGGAATTAATGGTTGCGCATCCGCCAAAAGACGTCCCCGCAAAATATTGTTTTCACTAAGTGTCTTCGCAAATAAATATGATTGAACTTCGTCTAAGCCACTTTCTTTTAATTCTTGAAGAATTGATTCGAAAATCAGTTTATCTGCGTAATCAGATAAAATTGCGTCATTTAATTGTTCTGAAAAGCGGGCGCCTAAAAAACGTTCATATGAACTTATCCCTTCGCCTGGGTCGTTTAATTGCCATTTATGAGAAAAGCAGACCCTACTATTTTCAAGAACATCGATCCTATCCGCATGATAGTATTTGTATAGATATTTTGGAGCTTCCTCGCTCACAACGCCTCCGCCACGCGCTCCGGCTCTTTCGCGATCACCGTGAGATAGGCGCGGGCCGGGGCATCCGGCACGGAGCGACCCTGTTCCCAGTCCCGCAGGGTGCCGAGCGGAATGTGATAGCGCGCCGCAAATTCCTCCTGCGTGAGACCCAAAGTGCGCCGGATTGTGACGACGCGCGGCACGCGCGGTAAACGGGCGAGGTCGGCCTTGGTCAGTGGCGTCTCAGAAATCGCCTCGCTCTCATCCGTTGTCGGTTTTGCTCGCCTGATACTCATCGCGCTCCTCCCGTGAGGCCGTGCGGGCCGAGATGATCCGGATGCGTTCGGCTCTCACGACATAGACGGTCGTGAGAACCGAGGTTCTGCCCAAGCCAATCGCGATGATCCTGTCTTCGCCATAGTCGATCCGATCATCGATCAATTCCAGTCGATCAGTGTCGCGAAACACGGCCTTCGCTTCCTCAAAGCTGACGCCGTGTTTCTCCCGATTGCTCCGGGCTTTCTCGTCATCCCATTCGAACTCTAGCATTGGACACTACGGATTACCAGTAGCAGTTTACGAACACCCCGTCGTTGAACCACACGTGTCGCACTTCAGGCACGTGCCGTTGCGCAGCAAGGTGAAGTTGCCGCATTCGCCGCAGGCATCGCCCACATAGCCCTTCATCTTGGCGATCGAGCGCTTGGTCGCGACATCATCCGCCGGTTTTGCGGCGGCGGGAGCCGAAGCCCGCGCGCTGGCAGCTTCGGCGAAACCAAGGCTCTCGATCGCGGCCGCGATATCGGCATCGGCCTTGAGTGCGGTCGCACCCGAGGTATGCAGGGCATAGACCGTGGAAGATGCGGCGGCGGTGGCCGTTCCGCCCGCAACCGCGAGCAGGTTGGTCGCCTTGCCCCGCACGAGGCCGGTCGAGATATGGCGCGTCGCCGGGGCGGGCTCATCCGGCAGGCCCTCAGCCTCATGCCCGCGCCCGATGGTCGTCGCACCGAGATCCTCGGGCGTCACGTGCGCGAGGTCCTCGCGGCCGAGATAGGAGACGGCGAGTTCGCGGAACACGTAGTCGAGGATCGAGGTCGCGTTCTTGATCGCGTCATTGCCCTGCACCATGCCCGCCGGTTCGAAGCGGGTGAAGGTGAAGGCATCGACATATTCCTCGAGCGGCACGCCGTATTGCAGGCCGAGGGAGATCGCGATGGCGAAATTGTTCATCATCGCGCGGAAGGCGGCGCCTTCCTTGTGCATGTCGATGAAGATTTCGCCGAGACGGCCATCCTCGTATTCGCCGGTGCGGACATAGACCTTGTGGCCGCCCACCATCGCCTTCTGGGTGTAACCCTTGCGGCGGGCCGGGAGTTTCTCGCGCTCGCGCACCTTCTCGATGCGCTCGATCACACGCTCGATGATCTTCTCGGTCACCTGCACCGTGCGCGCGGCGGCGGGGAGGGCGAGCAGCGCATCGACCGCCTCATCGGCCTCGTCGGCCTCATCCTCGATCAGCGCCGCATTGAGCGGCTGGCTGAGCTTCGAGCCATCGCGGTAGAGGGCGTTGGCCTTGAGCGCGAGCTTCCACGAGAGGAGATAGGCCGATTTGCAATCCTCGACTGTCGCCTCATTCGGCATGTTGATGGTCTTCGAGATCGCGCCCGAGATGAAGGGCTGTGCTGCCGCCATCATGCGGATATGGCTCTCGACCGAGAGGTAGCGCTTGCCGAGCCGCCCGCAGGGATTGGCGCAGTCAAACACTGGATAATGTTCGGTTTTCAGGTGCGGAGCACCTTCCAGCGTCATCGCGCCGCAGACATGGATGTTGGCAAGCTCGACATCCTTTTTCGAGAAGCCGAGGAACGGCAGCAGCTCGAAACTCATGTCGTTGAGCTGTTCATCCGAAACGCCCAAAGCCTTCATCTGCTCGTCGCCCAGCGTCCAGCGGTTGAAGACGAACTTGATGTCGAAAGCAGCAGGGAGAGCCTTCTCGACCTTCTCGAGCGTTTCGGCGCTGAAGCCTTTCGCACTCAAAGTCGCGTGATTGATCGCCGGAGCCTGCCGGATCGAACCGTGGCCGACGGCATAGGCCTCGATCTCGCCGATCTGGCTCTCCGAGTAGCCGAGTGCACGCAGAGCCGGGAGAACCGCCTGATTGATGATCTTGAAATAGCCGCCACCGGCAAGCTTCTTGAACTTCACCAGCGCGAAATCGGGCTCGATGCCGGTCGTGTCGCAATCCATCACGAGGCCGATCGTGCCGGTGGGCGCGATCACGGTGGTCTGTGCATTGCGGTAGCCGTGCTTCTCGCCAAGAGCCAGGGCTTCATCCCAGGCAAGCGTCGCGCGTCCCACGAGTTCCGGCAGCGGGCAATTCTGGGCATCGAGCGGCACGGGGTTGACGGCCAGAGCCTCGTAACCCGAAGCCTCACCATGCGCGGCGCGGCGATGGTTGCGGATGACGCGGAGCATGTGCTCGGCGTTCTTCTTGTAACCGGGGAAGGGGCCGATCTCGGAGGCGATTTCGGCGGAGGTCTTGTAGGACACACCGGTCATGATCGCGGTCAGCGCGCCACCCAGAGCGC
The DNA here is from genome assembly GCA_017302635.1 of Hyphomicrobiales bacterium. Taxonomy (GTDB): domain Bacteria; phylum Pseudomonadota; class Alphaproteobacteria; order Rhizobiales; family Beijerinckiaceae; genus Rhabdaerophilum. The sequence continues at coordinate 3,385 of JAFLCX010000004.1, read as the reverse complement.
GGCCCTGATCGGAGTCATACGAGAGGCCCATCGTCATCAGCAGGCCGCCGATATTGGCGTAGCCGAGGCCGAGCGTGCGGAACTCGTAGGAGAGTTCGGCGATTTCCTTCGAGGGGAACTGCGCCATCGTAACCGAGATTTCGAGCACGAGGGTCCAGAGGCGGATCGTGTGCTCATAGGCCTTGATATCGAAGCTGCGGGTCTCGGTATCGTAGAACCGCAGCAGGTTCATCGAGGCGAGATTGCAGGCGGTGTCGTCGAGGAACATGTACTCCGAGCACGGATTGGAGGCGTTGATGCGCCCCGAAGCCGGGCAGGTGTGCCAGTCGTTCATCGTCGTGTTGAAATGCAGGCCCGGATCGGCGGAGGCCCAGGCGGCGTAGCCGATCTTCTCCCACAGGTCGCGGGCACGAAGCGTCTTCGTCACCTTGCCGTCCTTGCGGGCCGTGAGGTTCCAGTCGCCATCGTTCTCGACGGCGCGGAGGAAATCATCCTTCAGCGACACGGAATTGTTCGAGTTCTGGCCGGCGACCGTGAGGTAAGCCTCTGAATCCCAATCGGTATCATAAACGTCAAAGGCGATGTCCGTGTAGCCCTGTTTGGCGAACTGGATGACGCGCTTGATGTAATTGTCCGGCACCATCATCTTGCGCGCGGCCTTGATCTCGCGCTTCAGAACCGGGTTCTGCTCCGGCTCGAAACAGGCTTCGCCCGGCCCGTCGCAATTCACGCACGCCTTGATGATCGCCTTGAGATGCTTCTGGACGATCTTCGAGCCGGTCACGAGCGCCGCGACCTTCTGCTCTTCCTTCACCTTCCAGTCGATATAGGTCTCGATATCGGGGTGATCGACATCCACCACCACCATCTTGGCGGCGCGTCGCGTCGTGCCGCCAGACTTGATGGCGCCCGCTGCGCGGTCACCGATCTTGAGGAAGCTCATCAGGCCGGACGAACGCCCGCCGCCCGAGAGTTTCTCGCCCTCGCCGCGCAGGGCCGAGAAATTCGAACCCGTGCCGGAGCCATACTTGAACAGGCGCGCCTCACGCACCCACAGATCCATGATGCCGCCCTCGTTCACGAGGTCGTCCTTGACGGCCTGGATGAAGCAGGCATGCGGCTGCGGGTGCTCGTAGGAGGATTTCGATTTCGTCAGCTTGCCGGTTTTGAAATCGACATAGAAATGGCCCTGGCCGGGGCCATCGATGCCATAGGCCCAATGCAGGCCGGTATTGAACCATTGCGGCGAGTTCGGCGCCACGCGCTGGGTCGCCAGCATGAAGCACATTTCATCATAGAAAGTCTGGGCATCGGCCTCGGACGAGAAATACCCACCCTTCCAGCCCCAGTAGGTCCAGCAGCCGGCGAGGCGGTTGAACACCTGTTTCGAGGAATGCTCGGAGATGAAACGCTCTTTCTCCGGGAGGGCCGCGAGCGCCGCCTCATCCGGCACCGAGCGCCAGAGGAACGAGGGGACATCGTTCTCTTCCACGCGCTTGAGCCTCGCCGGCACACCCGCCTTGCGGAAATATTTCTGCGCGAGCACATCGGCCGCGACCTGGCTCCAGAAATCGGGGACTTCCAGCCCTTCAAGACGGAACACGATCGACCCATCCGGATTCTTGATCTCGGATTTGGTGGTCTGGAAGGTGATGCCCGCGTAAGGCGAAGCACCCGCCTTGGTGTGAAGCCGTTCGAATTTCATAGTCATGTCCCCATTCGGGCCTGCGGCCCGTTGATCTGATGACGGGAAAAACCCGTCGAGCCACGCTTTTCTCGCGTGGGCCCCGCCCATTCCAAACTTGTTTGACGCCCCGTCCCCGGCTTTCGGGTTCGATCCTTGTTGGCTGTCCGGCGGGAGGCCCCGCCTTGTCTCCGGATCGTTGGTGAGCGGCCTGCTTTCGATCAGGAAACAGCGCCGACCCCGTTGGCCTAAGGTCTCACGAAGCTAGGACGGGCCAAGACGGCGCGTCAACATCTAGTTATGTGATGAATGAAGGATCGCAACATCTGGTGGAGAAAATGTGAATCATGGGGAAAAGATGGCGATTCTCGCCAAGGCTCTCTATTCACATGCGGATTCGTTTTCCGCCCTTGATGCGATCACAAGGGGCCAGAAAATCAAGTGGGATTCTGGAAGCCCGCAAGGGCTGCTCCTGCGGCATCTCGCACCACAAGAGGTGCGCTGATTCCCGGCGTATCGGCTTCCTCTATGCCCTTTCGGCACGCGAGGGTTGTGACGAATCGATGACAATGACCAAAGACGCCTGTCGCGGCCGCCCGGAACGGCTTTACGCGCGCGGTCGAATTTGCGAGAAGCGGGCACGAGAACGGCAGATGAGGCGCGCACGCCGAATCGGCCGCGAGACCCGACCCGGCGAGGCAGCCATGAAGACTTTCCTGCTCCAGATTTTCACCTGGTGGAACGGCCAGACGATCGGCACGCGTTTCTTCACCTGGCGCAAGGGCGAGAAGGTTGGCACCGACGAGTTCGGCAATGTCTATTACCGCTCACGTGGCGGTGCGATCGATCCTGCGCTCGGTCATGAACGGCGCTGGGTGATCTATAACGGCGAGGCCGATGCCTCCATGATCCCGCCCGGATGGCACGGCTGGCTGCATCACCGTGTGGATGTCGCGCCGAGCCAGGAAGATTACCGCGCCCGCGAGTGGGAATTGACGCATCAGGGCAATCTCACCGGTTCGACCGGTGCTTACCGCCCGGCGGGCTCCACCCTGCGCTCTGGCCAACGCGTGCCGGCAACCGGCGATTACGAGCCGTGGAATCCCGGGCGCTGACCGCGCCACCGCTCCGCCCTTTTTCCGGCGCGATTCGCATGATATTGCGGCGCCCACCCCACGGCCTCAGTGGGTCAAATCCTTTGTTTCGAGACAAGATGCCGGATCGCCTCGCCCTTTTCCGCCTGCTGCCTCTGGGCGCTTTCGCGCTCGGCCTCGGCGTGGCACCGGCTCTGGCCGACAAGATCAAGAACCCCACGGCGGTCTTTTCCGGTCTCGACAAGATCACCGGGCGGATCATCACGTTTGAGGCGGCGGTGGACGAGACCGTGCAGTTCGGTTCGCTGCAATTGACCGCGCGCGTCTGCTACTCGCGCCCCGAATATGAGAACCCGCAGACCACAAGCTTCGTCGAGGTCGATGAGGTGGGCTTCGACAACAGTTACAAGAAGCTGTTCTCGGGCTGGATGTTTGCTTCGAGCCCCGGGCTCAATGCGATCGAGCATCCCGTCTATGATATCTGGCTCACCGAATGCAAAGGCGGCAAGGATATCATCAAGACGCCGCCCGAACTCGATGACGAACCACCCCCGCCGCCGCAGCCGATCGAGGCGCGCCGCGCGCCGCGCCCGGCCCAGCCGCTACC
>JAFLCX010000003.1 GCA_017302635.1 Hyphomicrobiales bacterium | reverse complement strand
CCGCGCGCCGCGCCCGGCCCAGCCGCTACCGGGCTCGCGCCCGCAAGGCTCGACCAGCGCGCCCTTGCAGTTGCCGAGTGGCGGTGGATTGGGAGGCGCCCCCCTGCCTCCGGGCAATGTGCAGCCGCCGCGTGCTGCACCCCAGCAGCGCTTCTTCCCGACCAATCAGCCGCCCGTCTTCCGTGATCCGGCTGGTGGCGGAAACCGCTGAGTCTTATTCCCGCGCTGCAAGGCTCGCGAGCACGCGCTCGGCTGAGGGCGTTTCATCCTTCGGCCAGATTGCGAAATCAGCCGGCTGGCGGATGGCCTGCTCGAGCAACTGCCGGTACCTCGCGCGCGGAATCTCGATGGCGCCGAATTGGCGCAGGTGATCCGTGACAAACTGCGTATCCAGCAGACGGTATCCGCCCGCCTTCAATCGTGCGACCAGATGAACAAGCGCGAGTTTCGAACAATCGCGCTCGCGGTGGAACATGCTCTCGCCGAAAAACGCCGCGCCGATCGAAACCCCGTAGAGACCACCAACCAGCGCATCGCCACGCCGCACCTCGATGGTGTGACAGAACCCGTTCGCGAAAAGCTCGCGATAGAGCCTGCGGATCGGCCCGTTGATCCAGGTTTCCCGTTCGGTACCGCGCGGCGCCGCACAAGCCGCGATCACCGCATCGAAATCCCGGTCCGCCTCGATCGTGTAATCATGCCGGCGCACCAACTTTTCGAGTTTAGCCGGCAGGTGAAACCCGTCGAGCGGGATGATCCCGCGCTGCTTTGGCTCGATCCAGTGCAGGCCGGGATCATCGGCACTCTCCGCCATCGGAAAAACACCGGCGGCGTAGGCGCGCAGCAGGATGTCCGGCGTGACAGGGAATTCCTCGCTCATGCGAGGATTGGTAGCCGGGCTCAGGCCGTCTCGTCCATCCCGCCTTCGCGCAGGAATTTCTCGAGCCAGTGGATGTCATACAACCCATTCTGGATATCGGCGTTGCGCACGAGAGTCCGGAACAAGGGCAGCGTGGTTTCGATGCCGTCGACGATGAATTCGTCGAGCGCCCGGCGCAGCCGCATCAGGCACTCGGTGCGGGTGCGCCCATGCACGATGAGTTTCGCCACCAGAGAATCGTAGTTTGGCGGGATGCGGTAGCCCTGATAAACCGCCGAATCGACGCGAACGCCAAGCCCGCCCGGCGGATGGAAATAGCTCACGAGGCCCGGCGAGGGACGGAACGTCGCGGGGTGTTCGGCATTCACGCGGCATTCGATCGCGTGGCCGTTCACCTTCACGTCCTTCTGCTTCACCGAAAGCCCGGCGCCCGACGCGACCTTGATTTGCTCGTTCACGAGGTCGATGCCAGTGATCATCTCGGTCACGGGATGTTCGACCTGAATGCGGGTGTTCATCTCGATGAAGTAGAATTCGCCATTCTCGTAGAGAAACTCGATTGTGCCCGCGCCGCGATAACCGAGCTTTTTCATCGCATTGGCGACGATCATGCCGATCTTGTCGCGCTGTTCGGGGTTGAGCGCCGGCGAGGGGCCTTCTTCCCACACCTTCTGGTGACGCCGCTGGAGCGAACAATCACGCTCGACGAGATGGATCGCGTCGCCCTTGCCGTCACCCAGAACCTGAATTTCGATATGGCGCGGCTTTTCGAGATATTTCTCAAGATAAACGGCGTCATCACCAAAAGCCGCCTTGGCTTCCGTGCGCGCGGTGTGCAGCGCCTCGACGAGATCGGCCTCGGTTTTCGCGACCTTCATGCCACGTCCGCCGCCACCAGCCGCGGCTTTGACGAGCACGGGGTAGCCAATGCCGGCCGCGACGCGCTTCGCTTCGTCGTCATCCGTGATGCCGCCTTCGGAGCCCGGAACGACCGGGATGCCGAGCGCCTTCGCTGTGCGCTTGGCCTCGATCTTGTCCCCCATCGTGCGGATATGCTCGGAGGTCGGGCCGATGAAGGCGATCTTGTGCTGCTCCAGCACCTCTGCGAAGCGAGCATTCTCGCTCAGGAATCCGTAGCCGGGGTGTACGGCGTCCGCACCCGTGATTTCGCACGCGGCGATGATCGAGGGGATGTTGAGATAGCTGTCGCGCGGGGAGGGCGGGCCGATGCACACGCTCTCGTCGGCCAGCTTCACATGCATCGCATCGGCATCAGCGGTCGAATGCACCGCGACGGTCGCGATGCCCAGTTCCTTGCAGGCGCGCAGGATGCGCAAAGCAATCTCACCGCGATTGGCGATCAGAACCTTGTCGAACATGGCTGCGCTTGCTCCCTCTTATTCAATCACGACGAGAGGCTCGCCGTATTCCACCGGCCGTCCATCCTCGACGAAGATGTGCGTGATGGTGCCGGCGCGCGGTGCGTTGATCTCGTTGAAGGTCTTCATCGCCTCGACGAGCATGATCTTGTCGCCGGCTTTCACAACCGTGCCGACCTCGATGAACGGGTTGGCACCCGGCGAGGGGCGCAGGTAGGCTGTCCCGACCATCGGCGAGCGCACGGCACCGGGATGCGCCGAGAGGTCGGCTGTGGCGGAAGCTGCCGGGGCGGCCGCGGCGACAGGCGCAGCAACCGCCGGAGCGGCGGCCGGGGCCGGGACGACCTGCTGCATTGGAGCGGCTTGCATCGTGATCTGCCGCGCGACGCGGATTTTGAGATCGCCCTTGGCAACCTCGATCTCGGTGAGGTCGGTCTCGGAAATCAGCGCCGCAATCTCGCGGATAAAATTCGGATCGATCGGCATCTCTTTGGCCATCGGGGTTTTCGCCTTCATGGATCAGGTCAGGAACAAGGCCGGGTCAAGCGCCAGGGTTCAGATCGAGGAGCGCCTGAAAAGCAAGCTTGTAGCCCGCGATCCCGAAGCCCACGATGATGCCCGCCGCCACGGCCGAAATATAGGAATGATGCCGGAATTCCTCCCGCGCATGCACGTTCGAGATGTGCACCTCGATGACACGCGCGCCGGAACCCTTGATCGCGTCGCGGATCGCGACAGACGTGTGGGTATAGGCACCCGCATTGAGGATGACATCCGCGCCCGCGAGCCCGGCATTCTGGATTTGCGCCACCAGTTCGCCTTCCAGATTGGTCTGCGAGAAGGTGAGGGCCACACCGGCTTTCTTCGCCAGCGCGGACAGTTCCGACTCGATATCGGCGAGCGTGGCTGCGCCGTAAATCGACGGTTCGCGCCGGCCGAGCAGGTTCAGGTTCGGCCCGTTGAGAACGTGGATCTGGCGCATGGCCCGGTTTTTCACTCCTCGCGCGGCCAGACACCCTTTCCAGCGAAGGGGTGCGGGACCGTGGCGGGGTGTCTAGTCGCTTCCGGCGGGAAATGCAAAGCCGGGTTTGTGCTTTTCCGAATGAAAAAGCGCGGCACTCAGCATTCGGCCCGCTTGCACTTGCGATAATTGGCGATGCGGGCGGCCAGAGTGTCATAGCCACGCGCCCCCACCACGACATCTTCCGCGACCACATAAGTCGGCGTGCCCGTGATGCCGAGCGGACCGGCGAGGCTGCGTGTTTCCTCGAAAGCGGCATCAAATCCGGGCTTGGCGAGGTCGATTTCGAGCCGCTTCATATCCGCGCCGAGTTCCTTGGCGACCGCGAGCGCTTCATCGCGTCCGATGCGGCCCTCATAGCCCATCAGGTTCACGTGGAATTTCCAGTAGTTCTGCGGCGTCGCCTGCTGCTTGTAAGCGAAAGCGATGGCCGAGGCCTCGCGGGACCCGGGCGAGAGAATCGGGAAATCCTTCAACACGATGCGCAGGTTCTTGTCAGTCTCGGCGAGGCGGATCATGTCCTTGAGGCCGCGTTTGCAGAAGCCGCAATTGTAGTCAAAGAATTCAACCAGCGTGACATCGCCCTTGGGGTTTCCGACGACCATGTGGTTGGGGGATTCATAGAGCGCGCTCTTCGGGTCGGCCGTATATTTCTTCACGGCCTCGGCCTGTGCCTCGGCTTGACGACGCTCCAGCTCCACTGCCGCTTCTTGCAGGATTTCGGGGTTTTTCACGATGTATTCGCGGATGATCGCCTCGATCTCCTCACGCGTGAAGTTCGGCTTCTGCTGCGCGAAAACCGGCAGGGCCAAAAGGCCGAGAACCAGCACCGGAGCGGCGAAGCGGGCGAGGGTAGTGGCCATGAGGCTGATCCTTTTATCGGCGGAACGGGAGGTCTTCATTGCGAAGAACTACCCCACCAGGAGTTTCGTTCCGGTTTCTGTTCGAAGATATCGGTGGCAATTCGATGGCCGGGGCTTGAGGGCGGCAACAGAGTGGTGGCGCGGCGGGCGAGGCGGCGCGCCTCCTGCACTTCTCCGGCGATCAGGGCGGCGCGGGCGGAGGCGAGGGCGGCATTTCCTTCATCGCCCCGGCGGGCATAGGCCTGGGCAAGGTAGCGGAACGCCTCGTAGTTTTCCGGCTCGCGTGCGGTCGAGTTGGTGAGTTCCCTGATCGCTTCATCCACGAAACGCGGATTGTCACTCGCAACAAGCGCATGACCGAGCATGGCGCGGATCAGTGGCTGGTTCGGCGCTAGCTGCACGGCGCGACGCAGCGGAGCGATTGCCTCGTTCGGCCGCCCGCCTTCGAGCAGCGCCTGCCCCTTCAGTTCGTGAAAATACGGATTGCCCGGCTGCCCCCCGATCAGGGCATCGATCTGCCGGATGGCATTGTCGGGCCGCCCGTGGCGGTATTCAATGATAGCGCGGGCATAGCGCGCGGGCAGTGAGTTGTCATAGGATGGATAGCGCCGCGAAACCTCCGAAACCGTGCCGGTGAAGGCATAGAGCTTCGCGCGGATCATATCGTGCCGCGCCTGCCGCTCGGGCGGGTCCTTGGCGGCGAAATTCGGGTTGGTGGGTGCGAGTTCCCGCAAGGCCGCTACCCGGTCGGCAGCCAGCGGGTGACTTTGCAGGTAGCGATCCATCCGGGTTGCGGCAAAGAGCTGCTCATTGGCCATCCGCTCGAAGGTTTCGAGCATGCCGCGCGCCGATTGGCCGGTCGCGGCGAGATATTTGAGCGCCGCGCGATCCGCCGCCGCTTCCTCCGTGCGCTGATACGCCAGCAGATAGCGGCGCGCGAGTTCGGAGCCCGCAGTCATGGTGCCGATCGCACCAACCGGATCGGATCCGACCTGCCCGGAGCGCGCTCCGCCGATCACCGCACCCGCACCCAGAATCGTGCCGATCACGGCAATTGCCTGTGCGGTTGAAAGCTCCTGCCTGAGCCGCGCGAGGTGCCCACCCGCGATATGCCCGGTTTCGTGCGCGAGCACGCCGATGATCTGGTTCGGCGTGGTCGATTCCATGATCGCGCCGATATTCACGAACACCCGCCGCCCATCGGCCACGAAGGCGTTGAACGAGCGATCGGCGACCAGAACAACGCGGATCACCCCCTTGCGCAGACCGGCGGCGCCCAGAAGCGGGTCGAGATATTCCCGCATCAGCTGCTCGATCTCGGCATCGCGGATGAAGCTCATCTTCCGCTGCTGCCCCTGTGCGAAGGCGGGCAGGGTGGAGGTGACGGCCATGACGACGGCCAGCCACAAAGCGACAAGCCGAGCCAGAACAGGACGGAAGCGGTGAGCGAGAGGGTGATTCACAGGCATTTCGGGGTCCAGTGAGGTGATCTGGCCTAGGCCAACACGCCAATGCGGTCAATTCGCGGCACAAGCTGCCGTTTGACATTTGCGTGAGCGCCGCACATGCGTTGCCTCCCGTTTTGCCGGAATGCCGATATGCCCCAGCCTCAGCCATCGACTCGCTCGAATATCCCGTCCTTCATTGCGATGGACGTGATGCGTGAGGCGAAAACCCTGGCCCGCGAGGGCGCGGACATCGTGCATCTAGAAGTGGGAGAGCCGGGAGCCGCTCCGCCGCGTGCTGTGCGCGAAGCCGCTATCGCCGCGCTTTCCGGTGGCCGCGTCGCCTACACCGAGGCCCTAGGCATTCCCGCTCTGCGCGAGGCGATCGCGCGCAATTATCGCGAGCGTTATGACTTGGCCGTTGATCCGGCCCGCGTGGTTGTCACAACCGGCTCATCGGGTGGGTTCGTGCTCGCGTTTCTGGCGATGATCGAGCATGGCGGGCGGATCGGCATTCCCAATCCGGGCTACCCCGCCTATCGCAATATCCTGCAAGCTTTGGGCATCGAGGCGGTCGAGATCGAAACCGGCCCGCAGAGTCGTTTCGCGCTTTCGGCGGCAGCGATTGAAGCCGCGCATGCGGAGAAAAAACTGGATGCCGTCCTGCTCATGAGTCCGGCAAACCCGACCGGAGTCCTCACGCCTGCCGCCGAGGTGAAACGCATCGCCGAGACCTGCGCGCGGCTCGGAATCTGGCTGATCTCGGATGAGATTTACCACGGCCTGACCTACGAAGGGGAGGAGGCCAGCGCGCTCTCGCATTCCGACGATGCCGTGATCGTCAATTCCTTCTCGAAATATTATTGCATGACCGGCTGGCGTGTCGGCTGGCTGGTGGTGCCGGAACGGTTGCTGCGCCCCATCGAATGCTTGCAGCAGAACCTCTCGATTTCCGTGCCCTATCTGAGCCAGATTGCCGCCGTCGCAGCTTTCGGCGCGCGCGATGATCTCGAGGCGATCAAGGCCGGCTACGCGCGCAACCGCGCCATATTGATGGAAAATCTACCGCGCCTCGGGCTCACGCCGCTGCCGATGGACGGCGCGTTCTATGCCTATTGCGGAATCGCGAAATATTCGAACGACAGCATGGAATTCTCGCGCCGCGCGCTGCGCGAAGCGGGCCTCGCCATCACGCCGGGCCTCGATTTCGACCGCATCAACGGGCAGGGCTTCGTGCGCCTCTCCTATGCAGGCAGCGAAGTGGATATCGTGAAGGCCGTGGAGCGGCTGAAAGCGTGGCTGGGGTGACAATGCTGGATCACCGGGTCAAGCCCGGTGATGACAAAGGGTTGAGTGCAACAAAATCGTAAGCCGGATGAAAGATCGAGTCCGCCCATGAACCTCCCGATTTCCATCACCCTGATGATCGCCGTGCTCACGGCGGTGCGCGTCCTGTGCTTCATCGGCATGGTGTTGTTCCTGCTGCTGGCGATCCGGGCGCAGTTTGATGAACAGGTGGCGATGAGCTGGGGCCTCGCCACGGCTTTGGCGGCCGCGTTCTGGATTGCAGCAGGCGCGTGCGGTCTCGCCCGGAAAGCGCTGCAGGAACGCATCAATCAGGGTTGACGCCCGCCACCGCGACGGCGAAAAGGCGGGAGGTTTTCCGCTCCCGTCAAGGCTTGAATCATGTCGCTCGATATCCGGTCCGCCCCGCCGAAACATTGGATCAAGGGCGCGAAAGCCGATTGGGAAATCATCATCGGCATGGAAATCCACGCTCAGGTGAATTCGAACGCGAAGCTGTTCTCGGGCGCCTCGACCGCTTTCGGCAACGAGCCCAACGCCAATGTGAGCCTTGTCGATGCCGCGATGCCCGGCATGCTGCCCGTGATCAACCGCGAATGTGTGGCGCAGGCCGTGCGCACGGGCCTTGGTCTCAAGGCCGAGATCAACAAGACGTCGCGCTTCGATCGGAAGAACTATTTCTACCCCGATCTGCCGCAGGGCTACCAGATCAGCCAGTTCGCCCAGCCCATCGTGGGCGAGGGCGAGGTGATCGTCGATGTGCCGGGCGAGGCCGAGCCGATCATGGTGCGGATCGAAAGGCTGCATCTCGAGCAGGATGCCGGCAAATCGATCCATGATCAGGACCCGCTGAACTCGTTCGTCGATCTCAACCGCGCCGGCGTGGCGCTGATGGAGATCGTCTCGAAGCCCGACCTGCGCTCGGCGGAAGAGGCGCAGGCCTATGTCACCAAGCTGCGCACCATCCTGCGCTATCTCGGCACCTGCGATGGCGATATGGAGAAGGGCAACCTGCGCGCCGATGTGAACGTCTCCGTGCGCCAGCCCGGCCAGCCCTTCGGCACGCGCTGCGAGATCAAGAACGTCAATTCCATCCGCTTCATCGGTCAGGCGATCGAGGTCGAGGCGCGCCGTCAGATCGGCATCCTCGAAGATGGCGGCCGGATCGATCAGGAAACCCGGCTCTACGATCCCTCGAAGCGCGAGACCCGCTCGATGCGCTCGAAGGAAGAAGCGCATGATTACCGCTATTTCCCTGATCCCGACCTGCTGCCTCTCGTGTTGCCGGAAGGCTTTGTTGAGGAGTTGGCACAGCACCTGCCCGAACTGCCGGATGCGAAAAAGGCCCGCTTCATCAGCCAGTACGGGCTTTCGGCCTATGATGCCTCGGTGCTCGTGGCCGAGCGCGAAAGTGCGGATTATTTCGAGGCTGTGGCCAAGGGGCGCGACGGCAAGATCGCCGCAAACTGGGTGATCAACGAGCTGTTCGGCCGGTTGAACAAGGACGGCAAGACGATCGAAACGACTCCGGTTTCCGCCAGCCAGCTCGGTGGGATCATTGATCTCATCGCGGCCGGCACGATCTCGGGCAAGATCGCGAAAGATGTGTTCGAGATCGTCTTCATCGAGGGCGGTGATCCGGCGGAAATCGTCGAAAAGCGCGGCATGAAGCAGGTGACCGACACGGGCGCGATCGAAAAGGTCGTGGATGAGATCATCGCCGCCAACCCCGAGAAGGTTCAACAGGCGAAGGAAAAGCCCACCTTGCTCGGCTGGTTTGTCGGGCAGGTGATGAAATCCTCCGGCGGGAAGGCCAATCCGGGCGCGGTGAACGAGCTTCTGAAGCGCAAGCTGGGGATTGAGTGATCCCCCATCTCCGCCCCGCGATTGATGCCGACGCGCAGGACCTTTTCGGCCTGCTCACCCTGTGCTTCGCCGAATATCCCGGCTGCTACACCGATCCGCATGACGATTTGCCTGACCTCGTGAAGCCGGGGCACTGGAAAGAGCGGCGCGGAGTGGACGGGCGGCTGCTCGGCGGCGAGTTTCTCGTGGTCGAGGATGAGCGGGGGCGTGTCGCGGCCTGCATCGCGCTCGATTTTCCGCGCGTCGAGCCGGGTGGAGCGCCTGTCGCCGAGTTGCATCGGCTCTATGTGCGGCCCGATCATCGGGGCAGGGGGCTTGCGGCTCAGTTGGTGCGCCGCGTCGAAGCGATGGCGCGGGAAGTGGGCGCGGCGCGGATGGAATTGTGGTCGGATACGCGTTTTGAGACCGCGCATCGGCTCTATGAGCGGCTCGGCTATGCGCGCGGCGGAACGCGACCTTTGGGGGATATCTCACAATCTATCGAGTTCTTTTTTGACAAGGCGCTGTAAGAAGCGTCAACTCGTTGCCGCAATCCAATCGCAATCTGTTCAGGTTGCTGTCAGCTTGTGTGGCCTAGAGTTCCGAAGCTGGCCTGAATCGGTCCACGAAATTCAATGGAGGAATCCATGTCCGTCATCGTGAAGAAGACGTCCGTTCTCGCTGCCGCCGCTCTGGCTGCGGCTTTCGTCACCCTGCCGATGGGTGATGCCGAGGCACGCTATGGCCGGAAGGGCGCGCTGATCGGTGGCCTCGCCGCTGGCGCCCTGATCGGCGGCGCCTTGCTCGCTCCGCGCGCTTATGGCCATCCCGGCTATGCGCCGGCCTATGGCGGTCCGGTCTATGTCGAGCCGGAAGAGTGCTATGTCGTCACGCGCCGCGTGTGGGATGAATATCGCGGTCGCTTCGTGCGGGTGCGCGAGCAGGTCTGCGAATAATCGATTCGCTTTTCCAATTCTGGATCGAAGCCCCGCCCGGGAAACCGAGGCGGGGTTTTATTTGGCCAGAGCGGGCAGGGGAAGCATCGCGCGCAGGCCCGAGAACGTTGTGGCGAACCATTCCGAAGAGACCACCAGATAAGCCGGTGCGAAGAACACGCAGATCCACCCTGTCGCTCCGAGGATGTTCGCAAGCATGAACGGAATGGGCGGCATGCGTGATATGCCAGCCGCAATCGGGATCACCACGCGCAGCGGCCCGGTGAAATGTCCGAAGACCACGCCGAGAATGCCCCATTTCAGGGTGAATTCCTGAGCGCGGGCCACGATGTCGGGGTAATTCCGCAAAGGCCATGTCGTGAGAATTCGCCCCTGGAGCGTGGCGCTCAGCAGATACATGATCGAGAACCCGAGCGTGGAACCGAGAGCCCCCGCGATCAGGGAAGGGATGAGCGGCACGCCGCTTGCCGCCATCAGCCCACCAATAGCGATCAGCAAGAAGGTCGAGGGGATGAAAATCGAGACGACGATGATGGTCTCGCCCATCGCCATCAGAAAAATCACAAGCGGCGCAAGGTTCTGGTTGGCGCGCACGAACTGAAGGATGTCGTCAGCAGTCAGGTTGAACGGCATCGGTCCTCGGCGGCTTCTTGCGCGAACCACGTGAAATGTCGCGGCTGGCCTGCAGGTAGTGGAGCCACGCGTCTTCGTCTACTCTCTGGGTGCGATCTGTGGCCGATTGTGGCCGGTTTTTTGGCCAATATCGTCAACAACAGGTCGGTGTCGCGTCTCTCAGCGTCCCTGCGCCTTCAGACGCGCGCGGCACTCGACATTGAACACGCGCCAGGTCTTGCCTTGAGCCGTGAGCGCGGCCTTGTTGGCCCGCCATTCGGCTCCGCATGCGCGCATCCGGTTGTCGTTCGCGAGTTGCGCCTCGGAGCGCTGGCGCTTCGGCTTCGGAGCCTCGGCTGAAGGAGCAGGAGTCGCTTGTGGGGCGGCCGGCGGCGTCGCCGTGCGGGCATTGCCGGGGCGCAGCGGATTTTGCGGTGCGGGGACGGTCTGCGCGATCGCAAAACCTGCCGAAACCAGAAAAGCCAAGGCCGCCCCGACGATTGAATTCCGCTGCATGATCATCCCTCCATCCACGCCCGGAGCTAACTTAGCGGCACCGGAAGCCCTCTGCCAAGGGCCTAACCGCAGTCATGCGAGGCGTTCACTTCCGCGAGAGGGGGCTGGTATGACGATGCCGCGGTGCCTATGCATAAGGTTCATGACAATGAGGACCCCATGAAACCGATCGATCTCTATTATTGGCCGACCCCGAATGGATGGAAAATCTCCATCATGCTTGAGGAGTGCGGCCTTCCCTACGAAACGCACCTGATCGATATCGGCAAGGGTGACCAGTTCAAGCCGGAGTTCCTCGTCGTTTCGCCAAACAACAAGATTCCGGCGATCGTCGATCATGAAACCACGGGCGGCGAGCCGATTTCGGTCTTCGAGAGCGGCGCCATCCTGCAATATCTCGGGCGGAAGACGGGCAAATTCTATCCGGTGAACGAGCGCAAGCGGGTCGAGGTGGATCAGTGGCTGTTCTGGCAGATGGGCGGTCTCGGCCCGATGGCCGGGCAGACCCATCATTTCCGCATCTATGCGCCGGAGAAGATCGAGTACGCGATCAACCGCTACACCAACGAGACGAAGCGCCTCTATGGTGTGCTCAACACCCGGCTGAAAGACCGCGAGTTTGTTGCGGGTGATTATTCCATTGCGGATATGGCGATTGTCGGCTGGGCAAAACTCTGGGAGCGTCAGGGGCAGGATATCGCGGAGTTCCCGCACCTCAAGCGCTGGCTCGACACGATGCTCGCGCGCCCTGCCGTGCAGCGCGGTCTCGCTATCGGTGCCGAGAAACGCGACCCCTCGGGTCAGCGGATGCAGGACCCCAAGGTTCAGGAAATCCTGTTCGGCAACAAGCCGAAGGGGTGAGGGCACGGGGTCAATTCAGGGCCGGACATGATCCGGCCCTGGCGCCTCTGTCCCATCAGTTCGAGCGCGACCAGTTCGCCGAACGGCAGATCCAGCCACCCGCGACGCAGCCTGCCGTGGTGAGAGAATTGCCCGAAAGAGTCATCTTGCCCGAGTAGGTCTTGCCGTCTTCCGGGTTGAAGGCCTTGCCGGTCCAGGCATTGGCGCCGCTCGCGACCATGTCGTAGAAAACACGCTGTCCGACCTTCGATTTCGACTCAGCCGGGTTTTTCAGCCACACCACCGTGCCGCACATCGCCTCGCCGCATTTGGCGAAACGCACCCGGCTTTCGCCGTTCTCACGCAACCATGTGCCTGTCACATCCTGAGCGAGGGCGGGAGCGGAGAGGGCGGCGAGGCCTGAAAAGGCCGCAGCCACAGCGGTCATGCGCAGCAGTTTGGTCATGGAATCCTCCCAGAGTTTTGTGGTCAGGTTTGCTCCGGCCTTGATGAGTGATGACCGGTTGGCCGTCAGGATAGTTCATTCATAAACAATGTCCAGTCCCTCGCGACAGGGTTACGGGAAGCTTCCCTCAACCATTCGGCAGGGCCGGGCTCATCGCTGAATTGCAACGGAATTCCGGCATTTCAATGTGAATCAGCGATGAATCGGCCGAATTCCGGCAGAATTCGTTAGGCACGCTCCTTCAGTCGATCTTCGAAAATTTCGCTCAAATTGTCTTCATTCGATCGCCGGACACGAGAAACGAGCCAGCGACGAAGACAACAGGATTTTCGAGCCCAAAGTTCGAACCAAGAGGCGGAGCAGAGAGATGACGACGATGGCCATGAGCGGATCCGGCGAACCGGTCCAGGTTCTTCTCGAGCGCGGCATCGATTGCGCCACCGGGCGCGCTGGCGCGCTCGATCTGATCGAGGCGCATAAATGGTTCAATATCGCCGCTTTGCGTGGCGACGCCGAAGCCGCCCGCCGCCGCCAGGAAATTGCCGGTGAATTGCAGCCCGGTGATATTGCCGCCGCATTGCGCCGCGCGCGTGAATGGCTGGCTGTGCACTGAATTCGATCGACGGAGCAACACCAGAAAGCGGGGCGGGCAGGCCCCGCTTTTCTGTTGTTGAGCGGGGCGAGCCCGTCAGCTGCGTGCGTAGATGTCCTCGATCCGCACGATGTCGTCTTCGCCGAGATAGGAGCCGGTCTGCACCTCGATGATCTCGGTGTCGATCTTGCCGGGGTTCTCGAGCCGGTGCACGGCGCCGAGCGGGATATAGACCGACTGGTTCTCGGCCATGTCGCGCGTCTCAGCCTCGATGGTGACACGAGCGAGGCCCTTCACCACCACCCAATGCTCCGAGCGGTGGAAATGCTTCTGCAACGAGAGCTTTCCACCCGGATAAACCACGATGCGCTTCACCTGAAAGCGATCCTGCATCACGAGGGTCTGATACCAGCCCCAAGGTCGGAAAACGCGGGCATGACTGACCGCCTCCGGTCGCCCGGCCTTTTTCAGCGCTTCGACAACGTTTTTCACTTCGCTGGCACGTGATTTGTCGGCCACCAGCACAGCATCGCGCGTCGCAACAACGACCACATGTTTCAGGCCGAGGGTCGCGACGAGTTGATCTTCGCTCGAAACGTAACTGCCTTCCGTATCGAGAAATATTGCCCGGCCTTGCGCGGCGTTGCCTTCCGCATCGCGCTCCGAAATCGCCCAGATCGCATCCCAGCCGCCGATATCGGACCAGCCGAAATCGCCCGCGACCACCGCCGCACGCTTCGTCTTTTCCATCACGGCATAGTCAAACGAGGTCTTGTGCGCCTCGAGAAACGCTGCCTCGTGCAGAACCGGCACACCGAGGTCGGATTGTGCCTGCTCAAGCGCCTTGCGCACGGCGTGAACACTGGCGGGCTCGCTCGCCTCGTATTCGGCGATCACGATATCGGGCCGGAACAGAAAGTTCCCGGAATTCCACAGATAGCCGCGGCGGATGTAGTCGATCGCCGTCTCCGCATTCGGTTTCTCGACGAAGCGGGCCACGCGGGCCACCCGGTCGTCGACAGCATCGCCGGGCTGGATATAGCCATAGCCGGTCGCGGGGCTGGTCGGCACGATGCCGAATGTGACAATCGCCCCCTCGGCAGCGGCCGCCCGCCCGGCGATCGCGGCCTCACGAAAAGCCTTGGGTTTCAGCACCATATGATCGGCAGCCAGAACAAGCGCCAGTGCATCCGGTGAGTGCCGGGCGAGGAACAGTGCAGCTGCGATGATCGCCGGGCCGGAATCGCGCGCCACGGGCTCCAGCAGGATATCGGCCTCGATGCCGATTTCGGAAAGCTGCCGCTCCACCATGAAGCGATGCACCTTGTTCGTCACGATCAGCGGGCGGCCGAAATGCGCGGCATCCTGCACGCGCAGAATGGTTTCCTGAAAGGTGGAACGCTGGCCGATCAATGGCGCGAACTGCTTCGGAAAAGCCTCCCGCGAGGCCGGCCAGAGCCGGGTGCCGGAGCCGCCGCACATGATGACGGGGCGAATCGTGGGTGCAATATCAGGCATCAGGCGGCACCAGTGATCGAGGTGGAGAGCGCAGCAGGCCGGGGGCTCGGGCTCATCTGGTAGCTTGTGCCGCGCGGGGCAACAAGCACAGGCTTGAAGAGAGGTTGATGAAATTCCACCGCATTTTCATAAAGTGCCGGATTGTGGGGTGAATTGGAGGGCTTCGCGGAGATTTGCGCCCGTAACACACCCGTCGCTTCTGTCCCGGCGTCGTGATGTCAGGCGCTTTGCCAGGTCTCTTGTTTGGAGACGAGGAGCTTTTTTATCCGATATCCGGAATGTGGCACGCGATCGCTTGCCAGCGCGGCCCGCCTCGGGCATAGAGCCCGCCACCGGAGACGTGGCCGAGAGGCTGAAGGCACTCGTTTGCTAAATGAGCATACCTCGAAAGGGGTATCGAGGGTTCGAATCCCTCCGTCTCCGCCATCCACCCCCTCAAGAGTTCTCTGTTTGCCGGCCCGTGCGCCAAGCCACGGTAATGACGCGGCTTTCCGCGCCGATTCCGTTTGCTTTGCGAGAATGAGCCGGCTTTCCGGAGGCGATTCCGGGCCTGTCTGACGACCGGTCTCCGGCTGTCGCGGACGACGGTCGGTTTCGGTGTGTTTTAGCTGGAACAGGGAATTTACAGGGAAATTGCATTGTTTCTGGCATCAGACGCGCAACTCGATCGGTCAGACCTGATCGGATAGTCAGTATTTTCAGTGGTTTGGAAGGAGAAAACCGGCAATTCCCTGTTCCTGCCATAGCAGGGAATTCACTCCGCCCGATCAGGGACTTTGCCGCCCCGAAACAGGGAACGCGTTTCGAAAAACAGGGACCCTCTGCACTTCACTCTGGAACAGCAAGAAGCTGCCGCTGCTCGGACCAAAGCAGTGGAACGTCGCTGTCGATGAACCGGGCGAGCGTGACCTCGCGAGGTTGGCGCCCTTCGAGGATCGCGCGCTGGAGGTCGGGCGCGAGGAAGGCAAGGCGAAGTATGCGCCGCGCGCGGATCATGTCGGGTGCAGAATAGAGTGTGGGGCCACCGGTATCATCGCGCCCGAGTCGGGCATGGGCCTGCTTCAGCGCCCGGATCAGCACGGGGTCGCGGCACGGTCGCTTCGTATCGCCTGCGATGATCTCGCTGCGGCCGCTGCGGGTCGAGAGCCGGAACGGGATGACCAGGGGCTGGAGACGATCATCCTTCGGGTCATGTGGATCGGGATGCAGCGATACCGTCAGGCGGTCAGCCTCAACGGTTACGGAGCGGATTCGGTCGAGCGAAGCGCTGTCCCCGGCGGGCATTTTGCCTTTTGGTTCGCCGATGGCTTTGTTGAGCGTCTCTTCCAGAAGCTGCGCCGATATCCGTCGAGGGTGCGGATCATCTGCCGGGCGGCGCCGTCCTTGCTGCAAGGGCGCCGAGACATAGTACCGGTAGAGCGTGCCGTTGCTGCCATACGCAAAACTCGGCGACATCGGATACCCCTGGGCATCGACGATGCGCCCGGTGAGCGGCGAGGAGGCGGCGCGGGCTCCAGAAGACATTGAACGGCGTTGCGCCTGACCATCGAGTTGCGCCTGAACCGCCTCGAACAGCTCTGCCGGAATGATCGCTTCGTGTTGTCCCGGATAGCTCTGGCCCTTGTGGGGGATATCCCCGCGATAGAGACGATTGCGCAGGAGATGAAACAGGGCGCCGCGGCTGAAGGCGACGCCGCCGCGGATGCTGCCATCCCTGCGTTGCGTCTCCTTGGTTCGAATGCTGCGGGAAGCGAGATCGCGTTCGAGCGCATGAACAGAGCCGAGTTCAAGATAGCGGGAGAATATAGAGTGGACGAGGATCGCCTCCTCCTCGTTAGCCTTCAGGATGCGCAATCCCGGATCAGGCAGGTTGTAGCCGAGGGGGAGGGTGCCGCCCATCCAGAGCCCCTTCTTCTTCGAGGCCGCGATCTTGTCGCGGATGCGTTCGCCCGTGACCTCCCGCTCGAACTGGGCGAAGGAGAGCAGCACATTGAGCGTGAGCCGACCCATGCTGGTGGTGGTCGAAAAGGCTTGGGTGACCGAGACGAAGCTGACCGCGTGGCGCTCGAAGATCTCCACCATGCGGGCGAAATCTGCGAGCGAGCGGGTGAGGCGGTCGATCTTGTAGACGATGACCACATCGACCTGCCCGGTGGCGATATCCGCCATGAGGCGCTTGAGGCAGGGGCGTTCCATGGAGCCCCCGGAGAAGCCGCCATCGTCGTAGATCGCTGGAAGTGCCTTCCAACCCTCGGCCTTCTGGCTGGTAATGTAGGCGGCGCAGGCCTCACGCTGGGCATCGAGCGAGTTGAAGCCCTGTTCGAGGCCTTCCTCGGAACTCTTGCGGGTGTAGATCGCACAACGCCGGTGGTTGCGAAGAGGGGGCTTGTCGTTGCTCACGGCCGCTTCTCCTTGGCGGGCTCGCCTGTGCGCAGGCCGAAGAAGCGCGGGCCGTTCCAGCGTGTCCCGGTCGCGGCTGCGGCGATGGCCGAGAGGCTGCGGTAACGCTTGCCCTCGAAGCGGAAACCATCGGCATCGACGACGGCCTCGATCATCCGTCCCTGCCAGATGCGCCGGAACACGGCGCCGTCACCATGGCTCTGTCCTTCGGCGATGCCGCTGGTCTTGCGCTCCAAAGCCCGGCGGGTTGGCAGATCGAGCCCGCCGAAGGCCCCGGCCTGCATCCGCCATGCCAGCAAAAGGCGCAGGAGATCGACAGAACGGAGCTTCGGGGGCGTTCCGAAACTCTCGCTCCATCGTTCGCGCAGTCCGGGAAGATCGAGATGCGCGAGTGCGCGCACCTCGTCCTCGATTGTGGCTGACCGACGCTTCATGCCGATGCCTCGATCCGGTAGCGGCGGGGGCCATTCTCGGGCTTGAGGGACGAGACGACATAGCCCTTGCGCTTCAGGCTGCCAGCGATGGCACCGCGCACGGAATGACGCTGCCAGCCCGTTGCTTCGCAGAGGGCGTCGATGGTCGCCCCGTCCGGCCTCTGGAGCAGGGCGATGATGGTCGCGAGCTTGCCAGCGCTGCGAACGGGCTCTGGCGCTTCAATCGCGAGGGGCAGGGCAGGGGCAGCGTGTGCTTCGGCCGCGGCGTGCTTCTTCGAGCGGGACATCGGACTTGTTCCTTCTGTGACGTGGCGGCGTGATTGCCGCCGTCACCGGAACAGGCCCGTCTCCGGGCTCATCCCAGCAAGGCTTGTCCAGCGTCGGAAGTCCAGTCGCAAATAGTGAGTAAACGCTGGATTTTGTTCGACAATCACCGGATCAAGGTGATCAGCGGCAAGCGGACATGGGCCAGATTTTGCCGGGACTCGTGACCTCGGAAAATCTCTGTGGAGGGGCACGCGTGGTGGCTTGTCTGAATCGGAACATATGCGGAATATCGGAATCAAAGCAGAACGTCTGCACGATGGCAAAGACCATCGAAGGGAGGTGAGACGCACAACTGAGAAAAGGAAGGCTCATGATCGCTGAACATCGCATTCAATATGTTGTTCCGGGCAAGCTTCGCCCCTACACGCGGAATGCGCGTACCCATTCGAAGAAGCAGATCCGGCAGATTGCCGAGAGCATGACGCGCTTCGGCTTTACCAATCCGATCCTGATTGACGAGGCAGGCATGATCCTGGCCGGGCATGGCCGGGTGGAGGCCGCGAAACTGCTCGGGCTCGAGCAGGTTCCCTGCCTGCGCTTTGACCATATGAGCGAGGCGGAGAAGCGGGCCTACATCCTTGCGGACAACAAGCTGGCGCTGAATGCTGGTTGGGACGAAGACCTCCTCGCCGACGAACTGCGATCGCTGCTGGTCGAGCATATCGATCTCGATATCGGCCTGACCGGCTTTTCGATCGCCGAGGTCGATCGGCTGATCGACGAGCAGGTGCCGGAGGAGCCGGGCAACCCGACTGATGACCTCCAGCCTGCCTCTGCTCCCGCGCGCTGCGCGGCAGGAGATATCTGGCAACTCGGTCCCCATCGCCTGATCTGCGGTGATGCGCTCGACCCGACAACACTGGCCCTGCTGATGGAGGGGGAGGTGGCCGAGAAGGTCTTCACGGACCCGCCCTATAATGTCCCGATCGAGGGCCATGTCAGCGGTCTTGGCAAGACCAGGCACCGGGAGTTCGCACAGGCCTCGGGCGAGATGAGCCGGGCCGAGTTTACAGCCTTCCTGCGCAAGGCATTCTCGCGGCTCGTTGCCAACAGCATGGATGGATCTATCCACTTCATCTGCATGGACTGGCGACACATGGCGGAGATGCTTGAGGCCGGGGAGGGCGTCTATGCCGAACTCAAGAACCTGATTGTCTGGGCCAAGGACAATGGCGGGATGGGGACGTTCTACCGCTCTCGGCACGAGCTGATCTTCGCGTTCAAGCAGGGCAGGGCGCCCCATATCAACAGCTTCGAACTGGGCCAGCATGGGCGCTATCGGACGAATGTCTGGCAGTACAAGGGCGTCAACACGCTGAAGGCTGGGCGGATGGAAGAGTTGGCGCTTCATCCCACGGTGAAGCCAGTGGCGATGATCGCCGATGCGATCAAGGATGTCTCCCGTCGTAACGGGATCGTGCTCGACCTCTTCGGCGGCTCCGGCTCGACGCTTATCGCCGCGCACAAGACCGGGCGCCGGGCCCGGCTGGTGGAACTCGACCCGGTCTATTGCGACCGCATGCTCGCGCGGTGGGAGGCCTATGCGAAGGACGATGCCATCCAGCTCGCCTGCGGTTGGCCAGAGGCCACGAAAAGTGGCATCGCGCACGAAGCAGCGGAGTAACGCCCATGACGAAGCCGCCCAATCTCGGCAAGTCCACGCTGCCTGTTGCCTACGAGGTGGGTTATGGAAAGCCGCCATCATCCGCTCGATTCCGGAAGGGCCAATCCGGCAATCCCAAGGGGCGTCCAAAGGGCGCCCGCAACAAGCTGCCGGCACTGAATGAGGAGCGTCTCAAGGACATCGTCCTGGCCGAGGCCTATCGCGACATCAAGGTCCACGACGGTGACCGGCAGGTCACGGTTCCGATGGCCGAAGCCATTGTCCGTGCAATGGCGCTGAAGGCAGCCAAGGGCGATCACCGTTCCCAGAAACTGTTCTCGGACCTTCTTCATCGGACAGAAGCGTCACGCAAGGCCCTGCATGACGCATGGCTCGAGCAAGCCATCGAATACAAAGTTGAATGGGAACGGGAACTCGAGCGTCGCCAGCGGCTCGGGATCACGGCACCGGAGCCTTTGCCGCATCCCGATGACATCGAGATTAATCTCAATACCGGGACGGTGTCCTTCCGCGGGCCTGCTTCGAAGGAGCAGCATGCGGCCTGGGTCTGGCTCGCCGACCGCCGGGATGCTGCCGAAGAAGAGATCGCCGACCTGAAGGAGGAACTGAAGGCAGCGCCAGATGCCAGGACACGCCGGGTGCTTGAAGACCAGCTCCGCTACGAGACCGGGTTCCGCGACAGGATCGTCGACACCATCGGCGTCTGGCCGAACCGTGATCCCATGGCGATTCACCAGCACAGGGCCATGAAGAAACGCAAGGCGCTGACAGAAAGGAGATGAGAACTATGGGCGTGGTCGCTTGAACGGAGGCGGACATCGCCTCGGATGGCGGCTATGGGGCCGATTACGGACAGGCGGGTTCCAGCGGCATTCCTGTCTAAGCTGACATCGGCGATTATCGGGCTCAGCGGTACTTACGGGCCAAAGCAGCCATTTATAACGCGTGCAGCAAATAACAGGTTCGAACTGTTAAAATCGAACCTTTTCGATAACATTCGGTTGGCAACCATAACGCTCCTATTGAACAAACGGCGGCGCACGACTACTTACTATGGCATATCCATGGTCGCTATGGCGTCCGACGTGAAGCTGGACCTGTCCATGCGGATCGTGCGCCACGGAGACCTCGCCAAGGTGGCTGTTGCCGCTGAGGTGTCTGTCGTAGCGGCCATGCCGTGCGCAGAGGATGTGCTAGGCCTGACCGTTGGCTTTGAAGCTGCGAATGCACCGTCTTTTGACGGCCTCCAAGCAGCAGATAAGCATTCAAAGCGGCGGGCGTGGCCGGGGCGAAACGCGCTTGACATTGCCAAAAACCTACTAAGGTGGAAGGTAACGAGATGTGTGAACTTGCCCCTAAAAACTGGCTCGCCTGAGCTGGCTTACCGGCCTGCGCGTAATTCTGATTGCGCTCGCCGCAGCGTCCATGGTCGCCATGGCGTCCGACGTGAAGCTGGACCTGTCCATGCGGATCGTGCGCCACGGAGACCTCGCCAAGGTGGCTGTTGCCGCTGAGGTGTCTGTCGTAGCGGCCATGCCGTGCGCAGAGGATGGGTGTTCGTCAACGGTCGGGATTGTATTAGCGGAGGACCCGAGCGAAGAACATGGCGAGGACTCTTTTCGAGGAAGTCAGAAGCGAACAAAACATCTTCTCAGCCTGGCGACACGTAAAACGTAGCGCTTTGGCCTCAGGCAACGCCGATATTCGCGGCAAAGCCTCCGAGTTCGAGCACGCTCATCAGCGACACCTTAGGCGCATCATCAGTCAGCTGCGCACTGGCAAGCTCTCTTTTGATCCTGTCGAGGGCGTCCTAAAGGACAAGCGTAAGCGCCTTGCAGCGGGTAAAGATCCGCGGCCCATCGCAATTTCCACCATACAGAACCGTGTCGTACAGCGGGCAATTCTACAGGTTCTACAGCCAAGGCAGGCGCGTGACCTACGTGACCCGGACACAAGATATGAGACCGTTCACGACGACAGGCTTGGGCGCATCAACAACGTCAACCGATCCAAGTATGGCGTTGGAGGGCTGATCTTCCCTCATGGCGGTGTTCGCCCCGCCATTGAGACAATCATGACCGCGATTGACGGAGGCGCGAAATTCTACTTTCAGTCCGACATCCGGGCCTTCTTCACCCAGATACCGACACAGAAGGTTGTGGACTTCGTTCGGAGTGAAACGGGGGACGAAGCATTTGTTGCGCTATTCGCCAAGGCTCTCGAGGTTCACTTGGGGAATGAAGATGAGCTTGTTGGCTACACACACCTGTTTCCAAAGGGCGGCATCGGCGTTGCCCAAGGGTCGTCTCTCTCGGCCTTCGCTGGGAATGTGTTGCTGTACGACATGGATCATGAGCTGAATACCATGGGCGTGACGGCAGTAAGATATATCGACGACATTCTCATGGTCGGTGCTGATAAAGCATCGATCGACACCGCTAAAGCCTATGCTGATAAAACCCTGACAGGCTTTGGCTTCGGCCTCTACAAGCCCGCAGACGGCCCTGACAAGGCTGCGCAAGGAGAGTGCAGCGGCTCCATCAACTTCCTTGGCTGCACGCTTCAGCCGAAGCGATGTGCCCCCAGCGCGAAATCTATCGACAATTTGAAGGAAAGCGTCCGAGAGACGCTTACGTCTTCTAAGTCTGCGATCAAGGAAGCGCTGACAAAGGGCACATCCCTCAACTTGAAGCATTCGCAGAGCGCCACGTTGGACTTACTAGGTAAGCGCATTTATGGGTGGCAAAAATCATTCGCTTTCTGCAATCAACGTCACCCCTTCGAGCATCTCGACGACTACGTTGCGAAACAGGTAGCGGATTACCATGGCGTGATCGTTCGGCTGCTTGGGAAGGCCGATCATCGAGTCAAAGCGATGATACTCGGCGTCCCTTCGACAGCAGATATGCACGACCACGCCCAGAAAAAAGCACCGAAATGAGCCGTGCCGGCTTGCCGCTACGCTGTTTGTGTTCTTCGCAACGCGATCATCTGTCAAATACGCACCGAAATTCTGCTTCATGCCCTCTTCGAGCATTCGTCAAGTCGGAACGGACGACAGTTATCGGTCACTATTAGCTTGATTTCAAACGCCCGCGATACGGGGGCCATGCCGTCGTTCGGGTACATCTATTGCCTTTCGAGACTTTCCATTAGCGCCGTTCCTCACGGACGCCAGCGTAGGAACAGATAATTGCTGCCCTCATAAGACAAGGACCACCCCTAATGCCCGGAATATCGTCTCCAACGCGGACGGGCATTAATTCAGGCCTACAACACCAGCCGCAGAGGCTGCTTGGCAATTATTTGCTAGCCCTTACAATCACATTTCTTGCCTACACACACAGAATCCATTGAGCTCCTTTACATGAACGCGAGGACAATTTGGAGATCACGGAAGACAGTCTCGATGGCTTGCTCATCGCTCTCTACCAAGCACTGATCTCGGGGGGAGCCGAGAACGACGGAACGCGGGGCGAGAATCTCGAACTCCTCGGCGTGACCCTGCGGCTGACAAAGCCGAGAGCAAGGCTCAGCAGGTCCGAGGACCGTGGGAAGCCTTTCAGCGCTCTCGGCGAATTGCTTTGGTATCTGACGGCATCAAACAAGCTTGAATTCATTGAACAGTACATCCCGCACTACAAAGAAGAGGCACGGGACGGCATTGTTCATGGCGCCTATGGCCCACGGCTTTTCGCGATGCGTGACAAAATCAACCAAGTGGAAAACGTCTTGACCATTCTCTCAGAAAACCCCGGGTCAAAGCGCGCCGTCATCCAATTGTTTAATGCGGAAGACATTGAGAAGCGATATCCAGAAGTACCGTGCACAACGAGTTTGCAGCTCATTGGCCGTCAGAGCCGTCTGCACATGTCAGTAACGATGCGATCCAATGATGCCTACATGGGGCTACCACATGACGTTTTTTGCTTCACGATGATCCAGGAAATGATGGCAAACACATTAGGCCTCGAACTTGGTGAGTATTATCATTATGTCGGAAGCTTGCATCTATACAAGAAAAATATTAAAGATGCTACTCTTTACCTGGAAGAAGGCCATCAAACAACTTTTGAAATGCCGAAAATGACTCAATCAAGACCGTTTGATTTAGTACCAACTTTGGAGGCAGTTGAGGCAAAGCTAAGGCATGGCGAGCCGGTTGACGCCAACGCTGTAGCACCCGACCCATACTGGGCTGATATCATTAGACTTTACCAAGCTTACTGGGCAAGCGGTGATGACGCTACGCTCGACGTTCTTCAAAATGCAGTCACAACCCCAATCTACAAAAACTACATCAATGGACGCCGGGCGATGAAGCGCCGAATTTTTCGTTCACGGGAGACACAAGGTTGATTTGGCCAACAAGAAAAGACCAGAAGCAGGCCATAGCTGAGGAATTGGCGCGTTTTAGTGGAGAAGTCCGATACTTGCCTGGGGTTGTCGATCCCTCGGCGTTGGATACACTGTCGATGCAATTCGTTGCGAGCCTGAGGCGTGAAGACTACTATAGGCTCATTCAACGTCATGCAATTTCACCGCATCGCGCCGACCCAAACAACGCAAGCTTTGATGCAGAGCGAGCCGTAGTTTTCCACGTCCAGAATAGGTCAATAGACGAGGCAGCCTGGCTGATCTTCCTGATGACGCATTTGGCACGCCCGGCTGACACCGGGTGGCTTCGCCTTAGCCAGATCTACGGCAAGCTTGGTCAAGGAATCTGGACTTGGAAGGCAGTATCATCCGATCCGCAGGCTTTAATCGATTGGCTAACTGAGAATTGGGGCGCAATCGGTGGAAAATTCGGCAATCACCGGAAATACGAAAGCCTTGACCCTAGTTCCAACCGTGCCTTTGGCAAGGTGCTCACTAGCTATTTGAATTGGATCGGCCCTCACGGCCATGAAAGAGTATTTTCTAACGCAATCCGAAACGCTGGCAACGAGCCGGGGATTATCTTCGATTACTTATACAATGATATGACAGTGCTGAGTTTCGGTAGACTCGCAAAGTTCGACTACCTCGCGCTCATTGGTCGATATGGTATTGCCCCCATCCATGCGGGACAAGCATATTTTCGGGGCGCGACGGGCCCTGCGCGTGGCGCCAAGCTCCTGTTCGACGGTACAGCAGACAGCGCCACTGAACCGGATATCCTGCAATCGCGGGTCGACGAGCTCGACGCAGCACTCAATGTAGGTATGCAAGTCATGGAAGATGCACTTTGCAACTGGCAGAAAAGCCCTACCAACTTCGTGCATTTTAAGGGCTAGACAAGACCCAGCGCAATTTCGTCCCAAGTCCACCGGCGCTTGAGCCCGTTCATCTCATTGTGACCAATCACCCGGCGATACTGCAACTGACCGACCACCACCCCAGGTGACACGCCGACTGAACGGCTGAAACGCAAGATCGAGTTCCGATTCGGTTGCAGATCTTCAAGTTCACCGACCCGGTCGAGAGGGATCAGGCATGCGCTGGCGAAATGGTTCGCCTCCGCTTCTCTCTGGTTATTGTCAGAGGTGTCGTCCTGGTCAACAAACGCTGCGGCATTGTGTAATAGCAAGTGGCCGATCTCGTGGAAGAGCGTAAACCAAAATTGGTCATCCGCCCGGTGGCGGAAACTCATTAAGATCATCGACTTGCCTGGTGATACGATTCGACACGCGCCGCTTGCGCGACAGCCGTTGGGCGCGCGCGCAACAACAAGGGCGACTCCCACTTCCGCCAGTAGCTTTCGGAGGGGAGGAAGGAAACGAGCCGGCTTTGAAATACGGATTAGTTTTCGGATCTCATCAAGACGATCTCTGAGATTAACGGCACTCCATTCGCCGGTTTCAGCAAGCTCAGCGTCCATTTCGCCCCGACGCAACCACCGCAGGACGGCATCTTCAGACGACTGAAGGGATTGAGACGTCCGGAATTGGGTCCCTCCTATCAAAGAACCGTAACTGCGTTCCCAAGCCTCGATCTTGGACACGTTGAAGTAAACGAGACGGCTTCGTAGCTCAGCGCGCATTTTTCTGTCGCTGGCGTTAGCGCGGAGCTTTTTTCCATTCGGCGAAGGTACTCGAGAGATCCAGGCTTCAAGATCGGTCGCGGCTGCCACCGTGACCGCGCGATCAATAGCTGCGTCGAAATTGGCCTGGCGCTTGAGCCAGAAACTCTCAGCACCGCCCAATCTATTCGACAAGGCACGGGCAATGGTGGCATCAATAGACATTGAGCCGTCGCATATCGCACGCAGCGTGGTCATTCCGCCGTCGAGGGTTTCCGAGAGCTGTTGCGCCGTAATTCCTCGGCGGCGCATCATGGCGCGGACGGAGTCGCCGGGCTTCGAGAACCAATCGGTCGCGGCCTGCTGATCCATCAGTGCCTGTTCCCAATCTGCACAAGTTTCAGATGCCGTACCGTTTGCCAATTTACGCTGCCATCGTCTGCTCGTTTGAATTTTTTTCCCACAGGAATCAGTTTTGCGATCAAGTCTGAACCAAATGAGAGCATTAGAGAACTGTCTTGCTGAACCACTACCTCGTTGCCGTAGAAGTCAATCAATTCAGCAGCGTTTTCCATGGCTTCTGCGTCAGCTATGGCCGTAAACAACGCGCGAGCGTTTATAGTTCCATACGCAGCCTCAGCCACCGCATTATCGCAGCAGCTTTGCTTCAGCTCGACATTATCGAACGAGATGATCAGCATATGCGGCGGCCGTGTCGTTCAATCGAAACCATGCTCTATAAACTACCTCAGATCCGCTGGGGCAGTGGAAAGTTTGGCCAGCCTAGCGACACGCCTAGTCCGAATGGTGTCGACCGAAAAACAGGCAGTAATCCATTCAATTACGCGAACCTGGAAATCCATTTCCGATTTCCGATGTGATTAACTTAAGTTGCCAAGGAATCTATATAAAGTTTGAGTGGTTGCCCGTAGACTTCGATTGCTTGCTAATCCACAGGAATGGAAGCCAGTTGAACCGCGCCCGGGGTGCCGGAGGTCAATTGAACCTCGTTCATGTCGGCTTTCGGCGTTTGCGCACCGAACCTCGAGCGGCTGAATTGGGGGCGCGAAGCCGCCCTTCACTCCGGATACCGGCAATCCGCCAGCTTTGACTGGTTGAGATCTTCGATGAAGGCGCGTTCGGCACAAGTCAGGCGGGACTTCAGGCCGGCAGTTTCCGCCTGACGTTGCCCCTCAGACCTAATCTAGCTTGAAGTTCCTTCTGGCCGCTTCGAAAGGACCAGAACATGAAGCGCAGCGGTTCCGCCAGTTCGGAAGAACGGCAATCGTCACTGTTTAGGTTGCAAGCCAGGAGACCGGCTGCCTGCCCCGTTCCTTCTGTCGGGCTTTCGCAACCCTAGCGTTTCATATTTGTGGATGCCGCCGCAAGACGTGAAGCCATTCAAGCGGAATTCGAGGCTTGCAATCAGAGCGCTGCCTTGAAATATGAGGGTGAACGGGCTGCTCACTACAGGACGTTAAAGCTCGCCGGTCTTTTGGAAGCGCCTGTTCATCTCGCGGTGTGTTGCCATCGAGAGACGAAAGTGGGTCATGGTCTCGGTCGACAGACACAGCCTCAAGCCCTCCGGGACTCGGTTGTCTGCGCGATCCAAGCGTTATGGCTCACCGCCCGCATTCATGGCCGCGGCGTTGGTTGGGTCTCCATTCTGCGGCCTGCAATCGTCCACGATACTTCTGGAATTGCCGAAGACGTGGAACCTGGTCGCTTACCTCTGCATAGGATGGCCGGCAGAGCCGGCAACGACCCCGGAACTGGAGCGCCTCGGATGGGAGCGCCGGAAGTCGGCAACCTCCTTTATTGTGCGGCGATGACGCTGAAAGACTGGCATGGAAGGTGCCGTTCAGGGACTGAGGCGAATGACGCTGCCGCGCCTAGCGCGACCTCTCTGTGCATCACCAGTCCCAGTGGAAGTATTATCCGGCTAATAGAATGTAGAACGGCTCTAATTCCGTCAAATACAGCGCCGTCTTAGCACGGAGTTAACCAGAATCTCTGCATATTCGGGATCATCGCAAGGAGATGCCTGATGAACCGTGCTGAGATGACCGCCCGAAAGTCTGGTAACTGGTTCGCCAATCTGGATCTGATCTATAAAATCGGGCTTTTTATCGCTGCTTTGATGGCGCCAATGGTTGGATCGACCATCTATTCTCTGCGTCAGATGGCCGCAGTGGACCAGAAAATCGACTTTGTGATCCATCAGCGCCTCCCAACGGTCATCAATCTTTCCTCAATGGCCTTCGAACTCGCAGACTCGATTGCCGCAATGCGTGGCTACATGCTTTCAGGGGATGTTGCTTTTAAGGAAGCACGCGCTTCATCCTGGAAATCGCTTGATGAAGCCCGCCTGGCTTATCGCGAGGAAGCAACGACCTTCACCAACGAAACCAACAAAGTTCGTTGGGCTGAACTGGATGGTCTGATTTCTGAAATCAAGACATTGCAAGATCAGATGGAAGCCTCGATCCCCAATGGCGAGCGGGCCAGCGATGCTCAGATCCGCATCCTGACACAAACATTGGGTCCCAAGGCTCGTCGTGCAATCGAGATTATCGAGGGCGACGGCAAGGGCGATGAAGGGCAAGCCAAGCGGCAGATCACTTTGCTCCGCGCAGACACGGATGATGCCAAGGCGACGATTGATCGGATGGAGCTATCCAGCCAGGTTCTAGGCATGGTCGCGCTTGCTGTTGCCATTGGTATCATCTTCCTGATGATCCGCACCATCGCGCGCCCGATTGTGGCCATGACTGCCGCCATGCGATCGGTTGCGGCGAAGGATTACGGCGTGACCATCCCGGCCGAGGGCCAGCGCGATGAGCTGGGAGATATGGCGAACGCCCTCTCGACCTTCCGCGATGGCCTTCAGGCCAATGAGCGGATGGAAGCGGAAGCAGCGCAACGTCGCGAGCAGGATGCCCGCCGAGCCGCAGCTGTTGAACAGGCAATTGCTGGGTTCGAAAAAACCGCCGAGAGCGTGATGCTGACCATCTCCTCGGCGGCCACCGAATTGTCGGCCGCTGCCCATGACCTGTCTAATGCTGCACATGAATCAACGATGGAGGCGGCAACCGTGGCCGCTGCGTCTCATCAGGCAAGTGCCAATGTCAACGGCGTTGCAGCCGCCGGCGAAGAACTCAACGCCACGGCTGGCGAAATTGGACGTCAACTCGGAATGGCGACACAATCCATCCGGATGGCTGTTGAAAAAATGCGGTCAACCGACACAGACGTTCAAGCCCTCGCACTCGCCGCAGATAAGATCGGTTCGGTCGTCGATCTCATCAACAATCTCGCCGCGCAGACCAATCTTCTCGCGCTCAATGCGACGATTGAGGCAGCACGCGCCGGAGAGGCCGGTCGGGGTTTTGCGGTGGTCGCCTCCGAGGTCAAGAATCTTGCTGCCCAGACTGCGAAGGCGACAACAGATATCGCCAACATCGTGACCGAGATCCGCAGCGTAACGAATGCCACGATCGGATCGATACAGGCCATCGACGGCTCACTCCAGTCAATCGACCGCGTCAGCACCGAAATTGCCGACACAGTCGCCCAGCAACAGAGCGCAACCCTTGAAATCTCCACAAATGTACGTGAGGCCGCGAAGGGGACAGAGGACGTCTCGCGGTCGATCGCCCATGTCTCTAGCGCAGCCGACAATACAGCCGCGGCTTCGAGCCAGGTGCTTAGCGCGGCATCAGAACTCTCCCAGCAAGCAGAGAGCATGCGGGAAAACGTCTCCCGGTTCCTCGGGGAGGTCCGCGCGGCCTGAGTAGGCCTTGACGTTTAGGATCACCGTTTTTGCCAGTTGCCCAACCAGGTCGAATTCGCAACCAGTTGTCCAGTTTTCGTTCATTTCAAGCGCATTGACAGTCCGGTTTCGGTTTGTGCGTTCGGGGTTCCAGACGACCGCAATGCGGGCGCAAAGTAGCCCATATCGCGATCGCCCTATGTTTCGGCATCGAACATGCCAAAGACGGCTTGCCAAGGTTGAAATCGACGCGAGAGTGGTCATTCCGTCGAGGAGAACTTGCGCATGGCCTCCAAACCCACGATTGTTGATCTGCCGGCTGGTGTTCGCCGCCCGCCGAAGAAGACGCCCCGAGCGGATGTCGAGAAATCCGTTGGCGTGGAGATCCGCACGCTGCGGCAGGCGGCTGGGCTCTCCGCCCTTGAGTTGGCCAATCGAACCGGCTTGTCAAATGCCATGCTCTCGCGCATCGAACGCGGCAATGTCTCGCCTTCGCTCGCCTCGCTCGTCAAGATTGCAGGGGCACTCCAGGTGCCCGTGGGTCGTCTCTTCGCGAATGTCGAAAGCCGGAGCGATTGTTCGCTCGTACGGGCGGGTCAAGGCATTGTCGTGAAGCGCTTCGGCACCAAGGGTGATCAGGAATACCAGCTCCTAGGAAACCTGCTCTCCGGGCATCTGTTCGTGGAGCCCTATCTCATCACCATCACCGCGCCGATCCGTGAGAAGGCCGCTTTCCAGCATACGGGCGTGGAGTTCATCCATGTGCTGAGCGGCTCGATGATCTACAAATATGGCGAGACGACCCAGACCCTCTCGCAGGGGGATTCGATGCTGTTCGATTGCAACGGAACCCATGGCCCTCAGGAAGCCATCGTTCTTCCCATTCGCTATCTCTCGGTGCTGGTGAACCTCCGGACCTGATAGACGGCTCTAACGGACTGATTTTCGTACAGCTTTACTGAGAGTTAATTCAACTTATCCTCGATTGACGATAAAATTGAGGAGGTTAGCCTTCCTCCCGGAACAAGAATGCCTGTTCAACGGGCTTGACCGATCAGGGAGGACATCATGACAAGGGACAAGAAGGCGCGCAGCGTCTGGCAGTACGGAAGATCTGCCATTCTCATGGCCGCTGCACTTGCCGTCAGCGGCTTCGCGACGACGGGCGCGACCGCCCAACAGAGCTGCCCCAAGACGATCAAGGTTGCCACGGAAGGCGCCTTTCCTCCCTGGAATTATGTGGATGCAAACGGCAAGCTCGCCGGATGGGATATCGAGATCACCGCAGCACTCTGCAAAGCGATCGGGGCGGAGTGTCCTGTTGCGGCCCAGGCCTGGGACGGCATCATCCCCGGGCTTCAGGCCGGCAAGTTTGACGCCATCATCGCGCAGATGTCGATGACCCCAAAACGGATGGAACAGGTCGATTTCACGATCAAGTACAAGGAAAGCTCCAGCCGGTTTGTGGCAAAGAAGGGCACGATCACCGAAGTGACGCCGGCGGCTCTGAAATCGAAGACCATCGGTGTCCAGCGCGGTGCGGCGCAGCGCACATGGCTCGAGGAGCAGGGCTATTCCAACATCCGCCATTACGAGACAACACAGGCCGTGGAACTCGACCTGATTGCCGGGCGGATCGATTTGCTGATCCAGAACACAGCAACCTCGTCGCTGGTCTTTTTCAAGCGGCCCGAATCGAAGGATTTCGAATTCGTGGGGCCGGAGTTCAAAGGCGGCACGCTCGGTGCCGGACAAGCCATCGCCATCCGCAAGGGCGACAACACCTTGCGGGAGTGTTTCAACACGGCGATCCGCGCCATCCGCAAGAGCGGCGAGTACGACGCGATCAGCGCCAAGTATGTGCCGTTCAAACTGCTGACCGAAGACCAATAAGGCTTCGATTGGTCTTCACCCCTGATGTTCGATACTCTGATCACCTATCGCGTTCAACTGCTGACCGGGGCGGGGCTGACAATCCTTGTAGCGGTGGCGAGCCTCGCGCTCGCCACCGCCATCGGCATGATAGGCGCGATTGGCAAGCTTCACGGGCCACGCAGCGCGAGAGGATTGCTCGGCATCTACACCACCGTGATGCGCGGCATTCCCGATCTTGTCGTGATCCTGCTCATCTATTTCGGTGGAACGGTCACGCTCTCGAAGCTGCGCGGTTCCTATTTCGAGGTCGAGCCCTTCACGGCGGGTGTGTTCGCGCTCGGCATGATCTCCGGTGCCTACATGACGGAGGTTTTCCGCGGGGCAATCCAGGCTGTGCCGAAAGGGCAGATCGAGGCGGCGAAGGCTTTGGGCCTGCGGCCGCTTGCGCTGTTCTTCCTCGTGGTTGTGCCGCAGGCCTGGCGCATCGCCCTGCCAGGCTTCGGCAATCAATGGCTGATCCTGCTGAAACATACCTCGCTGATTTCCGTTGTGGGCCTGGAGGAGCTGATGCGGAAATCGGTCATCGTGGCCGGCGCGACGCAGCAGCCCTTCACGATCTACAGCGCCACGGCGGTCTCCTACCTCGTGATGACGATCCTCTCCATGCGGGCGCTGAAGCGGTTCGAACGACGCCTCGAACGCGGCTATGGGAGGTGACGCGGCATGCTGGACCTCCGGATCTCCCTTGAAAGTCTGCCGAAACTCGCAAAAGGCGCAACCCTGACGGTGGAGCTTTCCGCTCTCGTTCTTGTCACGGCGGCGATCCTGTCGATCCCTGTCGCCTTCGCACTGAATGCGCGTCGCGGGTGGATCTCACGAGCGGCTGAAGCCTATGTGATGCTGTTCCGTGGCACGCCGGCGATGATCCAGATCTTCCTTGTCTATTATGGCACCAGCCAGTTTGCCTGGTTTCGCGAGTCGGTCTTCTGGCCCGTGTTCCGCGAGCCCTATTGGTGTGCGGTGGTTGCGCTGGGGCTGAATGGCGCGGCCTACACGGGCAATATTCTCGCCGGTGCGATCCGGGCTGTCCCATCGGGAACCATCGAGGCCGGCCGCGCACTCGGGCTCGACTGGTTCAAACTCCAGCGCTTCATCGTCATCCCGCAAGCGGTGCGGATCGGCTTTCCCGCCTACACGAACGAGGTCATCCAGACCGTCAAGGCCACTTCGCTTGCCAGTACCATTACGCTGATCGAGCTCACGGGTTCCGCGCAGATGCTCGTGAATGACACTTACGCGCCCTACGAGGTCTTTCTCGCTGCGGCCGGCATGTATCTCGCGATCACATTCTGTCTTGCCGCGATTTTCCACAGGATCGAGCAGCGTCTCTACCGCGCCGGCTGTGACCCGGCAGCCCAGAATCTCAAGGTGGCTGTCGAAGCCTGAAGTCAAAGGAATATCCGGAATGAAAAAACCTCTTCGTTTTGGAACACTCGGCACCGAAGGCAGCAATCATTCGATGATTGTCCGGCAGTATATTGCGTTCCGGGGTCTCAACGGCGCTGAAGTCACGCTGTTCACGGATTTTCGCGAGGCTTTCGACGCTCTTGTGAGTGGTGAGCTCGATTTTGTCCTTCAGGTCTCGGTGCATCCCTCGCATACCGAAATGTCCGCGCGCTACGTGCATCGCGTGCATGTCGTCGATACCTTCATCGCACCGAGCAAGTCGCTGGCGATCATCTCGCGGACGGATGTCGAGAGCCCGCAATCCATCGCCTTCCAGCCTGCAACGAAGCACTATGCCGATCTCAGTGCCTGGCCACGCCAGATCGACGAAGTGTCCATCATGACCGTCGCGGAGGGACTACAGGAGGGGCGCTTCGATTCGGGCATCACCTCGGTTGAACTCGTGGAGCAGGCGCCCGACCGCTTTCGGATCGACCAGTTGTTCGGCCCCATCACCGATGTCTGGGTTCTGTTCGGAAGGCAGCCGCTGGATATCCGCTCGCTGTCGGCTTGGCCCGACGCGCCCGTATGCAGGCATTTCTCCGAATGAAGACGACTGCACTGCCAGACAACAAGCTCTAAAATCAGGATGCTTTTGTTACCCGCCTCAGATCTCCACGCCCTCGGCCAGCATCAGGGCATCCTCGACATCGACGCCCAGATAGCGAACTGTTGTCTCGATCTTGGTATGCCCGAGCAGGATTTGAACGGCGCGCAGATTGCCCGTCTGCTTGTAGATGAGAGACGCTTTCGTCCGGCGCAGCGAATGCGTGCCGTAGTCCTGCGGGCGCAGGCCGATCGCCGTCACCCACTCATCCACAAGCCTAGCATATTGTCGCGTGCTGAGGTGGCCGGATGGATCACTGCGGCTGGGAAAGACGAAATCATCGAGTGTACCGCCCCTCCGTTCGAGCCAGGCGAGGAGGCTCGAGCGTGCAGGTTCGACGATCTCAAATTGAACGGGTTTGCCGGTCTTCTGCTGGACGATGATCGCGCGCGGCTTCACCGCGCCACCGCTGACGACATCACCAATCTTCAGTTTCACAAGATCGCAGCCGCGTAACTTGCTGTCGATGGCAAGGTTGAGCAGAGCGCGATCTCTAAGCCGCTGCTCATGATCGAGGTGGAATCGGATCGCCCAAATCTGCTTCACCTTGAAGGGGCGTTTCGCGCCCACGAGGCGGCCTGCATTCCAGGGTCTGCGGTTATCGTATCCAGGGTCAAAGCGGGATCGTCCCATGACGTTCCTCCTCATGGCCCCTCAACCAACCACTATTGAGCGCTCAGAATATGACCGACCGGTTTCTCTCAACGCTCGAATTGATTGTGGCTTGAAGAATGTCGGCTTTTGGTGGCTAGGCATCTGGTCGTGAGCGACCGCCATGGGGGCGCGAAGCGGATTGTGCCCTAGCATACTCCCTTGTACGCATAAGGCTTGGCTGATCTGCTTTTTGGAATTGTAAGAGCGTCGATGCCAGGGGCAGAGGATCCGCAATCCATCGGATCTCCGGCTCGGGTAGCAAACCCTCATATTGCGGGCCCTGGGCTCTCGCCCAGGCGGCCCGACCAATCCTCGGTTCGTCCGGCCTCGATGCGCCGGCGCGCGAGCTTACGCCAGCCCTCCGCGAGCGCGGGCAGTTCCGCCATCGCCGCGAGTTCATCGAGGGCCATGGTGTCGCGATAGAGCAGGCGGGTGAGCCGCGTCAGCAGCCAATCTGGGTGCGGGCGATCCACGAGATCCAGCGTGTCACCCGGCTCGGCCTGGCCCGGCTCGAGCACGCGATAGTACCAGCCCGTGCGTCCAGTTTTCTGCACCGCATAGGCCATGTCCTTCCGGCCGAAGCGCGCGTTCAACTTCCAGCAGGGCTGGCGGGCACTGTCAGAGGAAAATCGGGTTGCCGTCGGAACACGGACCGCTACCCTCGATGCCATGAGTCATGCCCGCATTTTCCGATACTTCAAGACCAGTCCCGAGATCATCCGCCTCGCGGTAATGATGTATGTTCGATACCCGCTCTCGCTTCGGAACGTCGAGGATCTTCTCCACGAGCGCGGCATCGACATAACGCACGAAACGGTCCGCTATTGGTGGAACCGGTTCGGCACCATCTTCGCGGCCGAAATCCGTCGTAGTCGGGTGCAGGCGATGCGTCATTTCCACCATCGGCGCTGGCACCTCGACGAGGTCTTCGTGAAGATCAACGGCGTCAAACACTACCTCTGGCGCGCCGTCCATCACGAGGGTGAAGTGCTCGAGAGCTTCGTTACCAAACGCCGGGACAAGAAAGCAGCACTGAAATTCCTCAAGAAATCGCTTCGGCGCCATGGGGTCGTAGAAGTGATCGTTACGGATCGTCTGGCGTCGTACGGTGCGGCCTTGAAAGCCATCGGTGCGAATGACAAACGGGAAGTCGGCCGGTGGTTGAACAACCGCGCCGAGAACTCTCATCAACCATTCCGACGACGTGAGCGGGCGATGCTTCGCTTCCGGCGGATGCGAAGTTTGCAGAAATTCGCCGCCTTTCATGGCTCAATCCACAATCACTTTAACCAGGAGCGCACTCTCATCCGTAGACAGATTTTCAAGGAACGCCGCACCGCTGCTCTCGTCGAGTGGCGCCAACTTTGCGCGGCCTGATCAATGCTGGGGTAGGGCGCTTTCCGAGACTATTTTGGTTCGTCTGACAACGCTGGATTCAGAGCCGCGGGATTCCAGGGCGCGGCCCATCCCCCTGCGCCGCCGGAGTTCCCTGCCCAACAACGCGAGCGTAGCCGGCGAGGTCTGCTGACCAAACGATCAATACCTGACCTACGCCCGTCCGCGTGGGCATCCAGGCCGTCACAGAGTGGGCGCAAGGTGCCATCAGGGTAGGGTTGGAAGCTGGTGCATGCGACACACCCGGCCATCCCAACTGCTGGAGCTGGACCGCGCCCTCCGCTCGCACGGTTATCGGTAGCTTCAATTCAGCAGCTGCCGCCTGCCCTTGTAGATCGAGGAGACTGAGCCCGGCGGCGGGCCCGATCTTGATCTCACATGAGGAGTTCGTCGCCTCGGCTCCTTTGAGGCGCGCGCGGCTCATGGCCACTGGTGTCATGGCACGGTCGGATGAGTCGATGAGGCTGTACTTTTCGATCAAGCGAGCTGCCAGTCCAGCCGCGTCATAGTCCTCGGCGAGGTAGCGCCCGACTCCCAGAACCCGCAGCGGATCGACAACGGGATGTGTGATTAGGACGACGATCTCGCGACCATCCTCGCGAATATAAAGCGTGCCATGGCCGAAAGCGACGATTTGACCGCCTGGGCCGGTGTTGCGCAAACGGAGGCGGCGGGCGTCCGGCATATGGGCCTGGATGATCCTTTCTGCTTCGTCCAAGGTCATACCCGGCGTCACACCGACGACGTCAGAATCGAGGCGTGGCGATGCTGCTGCGT
Organism: Hyphomicrobiales bacterium; assembly: GCA_017302635.1. Classification (GTDB taxonomy): domain Bacteria; phylum Pseudomonadota; class Alphaproteobacteria; order Rhizobiales; family Beijerinckiaceae; genus Rhabdaerophilum. The sequence continues at coordinate 167,386 of JAFLCX010000003.1, read as the reverse complement.
TGGTGGCCGAGGCTGGCGCCGGCGCGGCGATAGCCGGTGCGACGCGGGTGGAGGCAGCTTGAGCACGTGCGGAGATCTCACGCTCGATCTCGGCGCCGCGACGACGGACGAAGCCCGTATCCACAAGATGGACATGGGCCGTGGTCGCATAGCGCGTCACCAACAGAATTGAGCCACAGGCCGGAAAGCTCGAATAAAACGAGAGTCGGCCGTGCGCTTCGCGAACGAAATGGCAGTTGTCCCTGTCGAGGTTTTCAAGGAATTGTCGCATCTCCAGGCGGGAATGGTCCGAGAACCAGGCCGTACGCCGGTTCTGCCCGCGACCGGGATCCGGCACGGTCGGCGGGCCCAAACGATCGACGAGTTCAGCCTCAACAAAATCAAGGATCTGTGGCGGGGTACCAGAGCTTGAAACGTCCAGCGTTCGCTCGACCATGACAACGACGTCGCCAACGCCCGCAACCTCCGTGTGATAGATGTCGAGGGAATCGTTGATGTTCCCCTCGCGTTGCACGACAAACGAACGCGAAGAGGCATATCTCTGGCATTCGCGAGTGATCGCTGCGGCATCGTTGCTGGCGCGGGCACGGGCGCAATCTGGACCTGATGACCTACTGTAGCGCACACCGCGCGGCATGGGCTCCTGCTTGGCGCCGGGCAGGGCTGCCTGGGCGATACGAACGGCCTCTTCGATTGGCATTCCGAGCCTGATCCCAAGGACCTCATGCTTCGAGGCGGGGCCGGCGGGCTGCTGACCAGCTACCGCTCGCGGTGTCGATGGGATAGCAATATCTACGCGTGGCAAACCAACAAGCTCCACCAAAAGCCGCCGCGGTTCGATCAGCAGGTGCAGGACCGGGAGGCCCTCCGGCGAGCGCCAAAGCCGGCGTTCAACGATCGAAAACTCAATGGACCCGCGCGGAGGAACACCAGGATTGAGCTTGGCGCGGGGCACGTCCACAGATACCCATGCATCGTTATTTCGGAGGGCAGCGACGGCGATCAGGCCGCGGCCCGCCGGCAGCACCATAGAGTCATAACTATCTGGGAAAACATCGCGGATCGAAGCGCGCGCCAAGTTTACGGTCGCCGACGGCGCATTGCTTTCGGCAAAATCGCTTTCGGCACCCAGTGCTTCCCTTAGCGATCGAGCGAGATCGAAGCCGAACATGTCGTCTTGCCGCCTTCCAACAACAGTATTGATCTGGAAAGCTGAGACGCCTTGTTGAGTGCGCGCGCGCGACCAGTTCGCGAACCGTTGAAGCTGTTCCGGATTTAGGTCCTGCTCAGCTCGCAACGTGGTTGCTGGAAAATGCCGTGGCCAATCAGTAACTGCGCCGGGTCGGCGTTGTGTGATCGAACGTTCTTTTGCAAGACGAATCCGCGCTGACTCGGCAGCAAACTGGGGCGTGGTGACAAGGCCGCTGCCGAACTGCGCCGCGATCAGGCGTGGCAGTTCAGCGTCGAAGCGAAGTGTCGCATCGGGAGCCGGCACTGCGCTCGGGAATCCATCGGGTGGGGGAGTAATCTGACCGAGAAGAACACCGCGGCCTGACAGAACAAGCTCTGGGCGTCCGCCATAGACTGCAAAACTAGTATTTGCTGGTGTCAGGTCGAGAATGAACCGCCCATTCTGCTGACGCCTCGCCCCATCGATGCGGACCCTGTTCACGATTGTGATCAGCCTATTTTGCCCCGAGACACCGCCGATTGATCCGAGTTGCGTCAGCATTGCGCGAGCACGATCGGAATCTACTTCCCAGCGCTCCGGCATCTCGATCGGATTCGGTGCTAGGAACGATACGTTGCCGACGCCGGTTAGTATCGATTGGTTGGGCGAGCCGCGGTCAGCGAAAATGAAAACGCGGCCATTGACGTCGTATTGGGGCAAAACAAGTCCGCGAAGGACTGATATCTCGATCGGGAAATCTGGTGCGGCGCGCAATAATTCGGGGCCGAAGGTTGCGACGAAAGCACTGCGCGCTTCCGACCGTTCAATCTCGTTTGCTCCTCGCCATTTCGTCTCGACGTGTGTGGGGGAATACCGCACGATCTCTGCGAACCGTTCCGCCGGCCGTCCGACCAATGGCGCGTACAGTTCCGCCAAGTTCGGTTCAAGCAATAGCTCGTTATTCGCCTTCAGTGCCAGCAGAAGCGTGAGGCGACGCAGCGCCTCATACCGACTGGTCCCGTCAACAGTCCCCGGGCCTTCTCCGATTAGCAAGGCTGGTGCGCCTTCAACCAGTGCAAGCCCATCTAGCGCCGCGACGACGGCGCTGCGCGCACTTTGCCACGCTGGCGGAGTAGTCAATGGCAGTTCTCCAAGGACTGGACCAAGGCCATCCCGATCACCAGACGGCGGCTGCGAATGCACGCGGGCGAACAGCACACGACCTTTCGCCGCCGGCGGTTGATCTCCAACGGCGCTTACGCCGCCCCTCATGACTGCGATCCTCCGGACGACGCTGACGCGTCGGTTGCTGCCCATCTGCCGAACAATCGCCTCGGCACCTTCGCGAGTCATTGGTAGGACAGTCGGGATTGTCCAAGGGGCGAGATCGACCTCGAGGTTGTGGTTCTCATCCATTGTCACACCACGACGCGCGCCAAGTTCAAGACTTGCGTCCGGCCTTCCAAGACTCGTTGAGAGCAGCGGAAATCCTCCGGCATTAACTGAATAGGGTGCTAACATGATATCGACGCGAAGATCGAAGACGAGTGCATCGTCGGTTGCGTCCTCAAGGAAAAGGGCGCGCGCTTCACGCGCTGCTGCCTCCCGCTCGAACTCATTACTGCTAGAAAAACGCGTCTTCAGTGCGCCGTAGCGGTGTGAGAGATCCGGTGTTGTACGAAATCCGCCAAATGCAGAAAGTGCGCCCTGGAGCCGACTATCGAGGATCTCAGGTCGGGCCTTTACCGCTCGCCGAAAAAGTTCATAGCTCAGGCGCGCACCTTCTTTCAGCGCCTCGGCATTGGCGATGTCCGGCGTAAGGATTTCGGATGTTGCCTCGGCACGGAGCAAAGTCCCGTCAACCGGCGCGGCAGAGCGCTCTGCAACTGATGCCGGCGAGGCAGCTGCCGGTGCGAGCGCTGCGGCTGTGTCTGCACCGCCAGACTCCGGAAAGGCGGTGGCGAGGCCACGTACGCCACCTAACGGCGAGAATACAAGTCGCGCGTTGGGGCTGTCCGCGTTGAGGCCTAGAACCCCGCAACCCCCGGACGCTCGACGGGGTGAGGGCCCCGCCAGTGTCAATTGCCCAGTGCGACGGATATCGGCGATCTGGCCGCGCACGCGATAGGGCGCTGGCGTGCAACCCCGCTTGAAGACGACCGCTTCACCTACGATCGAGCCATCGCTCACGCGGCCTTCAAAAAGCGTCATGCCCTCTTCGATCGTGGGCGAAAGGCGCGCAGCGACTTCATGGTAGATGATCCGCACGCGATCGCCGGAACGTTCCAATCGCATGATCGACGCATTGTGCCGCCAGAGATACTCGAGATCGGCTGAGGGCGCCTGCGCTATTAAGATCGGCGCAGAGGCGTTCTGCGCAGAAGCTGGGTGCGATGCCACGATTGCCCCAGCGAGACCGATACAAGCAAAGCGGATTGCCGAAGCGGGCGGATAGACAAGCAATGTAGAACTCCTTGCAAAGATCATACTTATCTCCTCCGGCACACGCCTTCCGAAGTGTGCATTTCAGCCGGGCACTCGGATGCTTGGGTAAACTAGCCGCACCTTCTTTTGAAAATCAAACAGTCTGACGCATCCGATGGTTAGCGTGCTGCGCGGGGCCTCCTTGCCCAAAAAATGGGAAGCAGGCTTCCGGGAAGCCAAAAGAGTTTCATCCGAGTTTTCCAGACGCTGCGAACGTCCGCTTTTGGGCGCCCCTCTTGAGGCCGCAATCGATCGCAATGGGGCGCGAAGCCGCCCAAAAAAGAGAGGCGCTTCATTCCGTAAGAGCAGGACATCCTCGGCTGAGCCGCCACCAGCAGTTTCCAGCACTTTTATCCCGGTCGGCCGAGGCCCTCGGCCAGAACATCGGCCAGTCGCAGCACCACGCCCTCGCTGCCACTTCGAGTGGTGATTGCGAACTCAGCCTTCGGTAGCGTTGGAAGGCGCAACTGAGAGGGGATCTCAACGATATCCTGACTCTGCCACCGTGCAGTGCGGGCTGTGACGGCAATCCCACCACGCACAGCTGCGCGTACGCCGGATAGGCTCGTGCTCGTGGCAGCGATCCTATAGGGGCGTCCTACACGCTCCAGCGAATCCAGGGCGGCGTTGCGAAATCCGCAAGGTGCATCCAGGAGCGCTAGCGGAAGCTCTTCCGTCGAGACGACAAGGCCCTCAGCCGCCCATAGCCAACACATCGGCTCGGAGAATACGGCGCGCTCGTCGCCCACATCCGCACCGCGCATCGCGACCTTGAGATCGATCTGGCCCTCTTTCAGTTGCACGGCCAATTCCGAGGATCGCCCGACCCGCAACTCGATGCGGATGCGCGGATGGAAGCGCACAAACCGGTTGAGGAGCACCGGCAAATCCGAGTCGGCGAAATCCTGTGTCACGCCCAGCCCGATCCGCCCATCCGCCGCCACGCCCGTCACACTCAGCCAGGCATCGTTATGCGCGGCCAAAATGCGCCGCGCGTGGCCAACCAGCAGCAAGCCGGCCTCCGTGAGAATCCGGCCACGCCCCTGCGCTTCCAGCAAGGGTGTACCCGCGGCGTCCTCCAGCCGCTGCATCTGCGCTGTCACGGCAGACGGCGTTCGCCCGACGATCGCGGCTGTCCGGACTAGCGATCCGGCATCAGCGAAGGTCACGAGCGTTTGGAGGAGATCAGGATCGAAATGCCTCATCATTCAATTATATCAAAATTTAAATCCATAACAATTCGATTTTACTGATTTTCAAAGAGGGCATAGTGCCGATGCCCGCCTTTATGGCGTGGCGGCGCGGCCAGAGCGCCACTGGCCCATCCGGAGAGCAACGATGCCGGTTCTCAAAGTCCTGCTGACCACATCCCCCGACGAATCCACGCCGAATGCGGTCGCGGTCGCGCTGACGGAACTCACCGGACGCCTTCTGCACAAGGATCGCGCTCTCACAGCCGTGGTGATTCAGTGTATCGACCCAGACCGATGGTTTGTCGGCGGGCGGAGATTGTCCGAAACAGACCTTGCAAGCTTTGCGCTCGACATCGAGGTGACCGCCGGCACCAACACCAAGGCTGAGATCGCCGCCTACATCGACGCCGTGTTTACGAGAATGGTGGAACTGATCGGCCCCGTTCACGAGGCCAGCTACATCACAGCCCACGAGGTGCCGGCGAGCACCTGGGGCTATGGCGGCCGCACGCAGGAATTCCGCTTCATTGCCAAGACAATCCAGAAGGCGGCGTGATCCGCCGCTGCTCACCCCAGGAAGGAAAAAAGCCCATGACTGATTTCAGCTTCGTGCTCCTCTATGTGGCCGACCCCGGCAAGAGTGCAGCATTCTATACCGATTTGCTGGGGCACACGCCGGTCGAGGCATCCCCGACCTTCGCGATGCTGCCGCTCCGGCATGATGTGATGCTCGGCCTCTGGAAGCGCGAAGGCGTTGAGCCAGCTCCGGTCGGGCTCTCCGGTGCCAGCGAGATCGCGCTCACGGTCGCCGATGCCAGAGCCGTCCATACCACCCATGCCAGCTGGGCCAGCCGAGGAATCCGCATCGCGCAGGAGCCGACGCGGATGGATTTCGGCCATACATTCACGGCCATGGATCCCGATGGGCACCGCATCCGGGTTCTTGCACCGGAAGGCCCCTGACATGAGCGGGATCGGGAACTGGCTCGCGGTCGCCTCGGCCGAGCATGTGCGGATTGGCCGAAGCCAAGGCTTCATGCAGGTGAACCACGGCAAGGCCGCGCCGCTCCGCCGCGTGAAGCCGGGAGACCGGGTGGTCTACTACTCGGCGACCGAGGTTTTCCGCGCGGCGGATGGCTTCCAGTCCTTCACAGCGATCGGGATTGTCGCAGATCGCGAGCCTTACCAGGGCGTCATGGGAAACGGGTTCAAACCGTTCCGTCGTGACGTCCTATGGCTCCCGGCGCACGAAGCGCCAATCCGTCCGCTCCTCCCCGACCTCCACTTTGCCACACAGGGCGCGAATTGGGGTTACAAGCTCCGATTTGGCCTTTTCGAGCTCGATGAGCATGACATCCAACTCATCGCAGCGGCAATGGAATGCGTGCTTACGGCGAGCTGATTGCATGACCGGTTTGGCCATGGACGAGTGGTCAATTCGGCTGCCCCCAGAACGGCGCCTTTATTCTGATGGTGCAGTAAAATGTCCGTTTTTCGGCATCTGAGGAATGAATTTGAACGACCACTTCGGCGGCGCAAAGCTGCCGTCGGTAGGTATTCATCATGGGTGAGGCTTTCTCCCTCGCGTCGCGAAAGCGTCTGTCTGCCGCAATTTGATGTCTCGTCGCGAGAGGCGCGCGAGCAGGCGCAACCACGCGTGTTTCATTGACCATAGTGTTTGTTTGTGCTCGCCTCTCGAAGAGACAGGAGGCGTATCAGTTTGGGTGGAATTTCAATTGGGGGTGTATCCGTTTCCTATGCGGGCAACCGGATCATCGAGAAACTGTCGCTCACGATCAAGGACGGCGCGTTCTTCACGCTGCTTGGGCCTTCTGGCTGCGGCAAGACCACATTGCTCCGCACGCTTGCCGGCTTTCTTCCGGTTGACGCGGGAGAAATCCTTTTCGGCAACACCGATGTGACACTGTGGCCAGCGCACAAGCGCGATATAGGTATGGTTTTTCAAGACTATGCGCTATTCCCGGATAAGACCGTTTTCGACAACGTCGCCTATGGCCTTCGTGCGAGGAAACGAGACGAGACCACCATCCGCGCCCGAACCGGCGAATACCTCGAACGGGTCGGTCTCTCGGGATTCGAAAGCCGTCGTCCGGCCGAACTCTCGGGTGGTCAGCGCCAACGCGTCGCGCTTGCCCGTGCGCTGGTCATCGCGCCGCAAGTGCTCCTGATGGATGAGCCGCTCTCCAACCTTGACGCCAAGCTGCGCGTGCAGGTGCGCGAAACCATTCGCGACCTCCAGAAGGAGGCGGCAATCACGACCGTCTTCGTCACACATGATCAAGAAGAAGCGCTGGCGCTGTCCGATGCGATCGGCCTGATGCGGGCTGGTCGGGTGGAACAGATGGGTACGCCGGTCGAAATCTATTCCATGCCGGTTTCAGCCTATGTGGCTGATTTTGTGGGAGCGGCCAATGTGATTGCGGCTACCACACAGGTCTATGCCAGCAAGGGAGCTGATGTGGAGGTGCAAATGGCCGGTGCGCGGATTGTGGCGCGATCCGTGACAGACATACCGGCGGGCCCTGTCAAGGTGCTTGCAAGGCAGGAAGACGTCCAATTGTATGCGCCAGAAACTGGCAGCGGGATCCCCGGAACCGTCTTCCGCCGCCAGTATCTCGGCAGCCGAACCCATTACAAGGTTCGGTTTGAATCAGATGGCCCCGTGCTGTCCGTGGAGCGGACGGGGCTGGACCATGGCAGCATCCAGGAGGGCGCGGCGGTCCGGGTCGTGCTCGACAAGGCGCGCACACTGGTGGTGCCACGATGAGCCGCCGACCGTTCGAAGGCGGCATTTGGTTCTGGTTGTCGCTGGCAGCGCTGGTCGCTCTCTGCGTAATCATTCTCTATCCGCTTATCAATGTGCTGGCCTCGAGCTTCGGTGCAGCCCGCGCGGATGGGCGCAGTGGATGGCAGGTGCTGTTTGCAGAGCCCAAGTACCTGCGCGCCGTCGGAAATACAGTGTTGCTCGGTCTTGTGGTTACGCTGACGACCATCTTGATTGGCGTGCCGCTGGCCTATGTCACGGCGCGCTTCCGCTTCCCCGGCAAGGCGCTGATCGCCATCTTGCCGCTGACGACGCTGATCGTTCCCGAAGTGATCGCGGCGCAGACCTGGTTGATGATGCTGGGGAATAACGGGCTCATCACCCGTACGCTCGGCGGGTGGGGTATTCCGATCCCGAGCTTCTATGGTTGGTCTGGCCTCATTATCGTGATGACCTTCATCTACTACACTTACATCTACATGGGCACGCTCGCGGCCATTCGCGGGTTCGATCACCAACTGGAACAGGCCGCGCAAAGCCTCGGTGCTTCACCAGGCCGGGCGCGGCTGGATGTGATGCTGCCCGTTGTCCTTCCGGCAGTCCTGGCCAGTGCCTTGCTGGTCTTCACGCTGGTTGTCGGCAATTTCGCCGTAGCAACCATCCTTGGGCACAAGGTGGAGCTGCTCTCCGTCATCACCTACCAGACCTTTGTCTCCGAGATCGGCAACGATCCGGTCATGCAATCAACCCTGGCCTCGGTCTCGATCGGCATCGTGGCACTGGCCCTTTTTCTCCAGCGCTTCATTCTCTCGCGTGGCCGCTACGAAATCACCCTCGGACGAGGCGCCAAGGCGGCAGATATCCGTGGTGCGCCGGCGCTCGCGCTGGCAGGTGCAGCGACCGTTGTTGTGCTCATTTCGCTCCTTCCGCTGGCGAGTGTTATCGCAGGTGCCTTCACCCGGGCGCGAGGACCTGTGATGCGCTGGGGCGAGTGGACAACTGCCAATGTCGAGCGCGTGTTGATCAACGCGCCCGATCCAATCATCAACACGCTGATTTATGCAGGCGTAGCCACGGCCTTGAGCTTGATCTTTTCAACGGGCGTGAGCTACATGCTTGTGAAGAAGCGGAACATCCTGACACCAGCGATCGACTATCTCGCGGCCCTGCCATTGGCCTTGTCCGGCACGGTTATCGGGATTGGACTTGTGATGTCGTTCAATCAGGGCTGGCTGTCGCTGACCGGCACGGCGGCGATCATCGTCCTGGCCTATCTCATTCGTCGCTTGCCCTTTGGTGTCCGCAACGCGTCCTCGACGCTCTACAACATTCCGAATTCAATCGAGGAGGCCTCGATCAGCCTTGGCGTGCCACCCCTGAGGAGCTTCGTGGCGGTGGTCCTGCCGTTGATGGTTCCCGCCATTGCAGCAGCCGGCGTTCTGGTCTGGACGACGACCGTTGCCGAGCTCTCTGCGTCTATCGTGGTCTATTCCGGTGGCCGGGAAACCTTGCCGATCCAGATCTTCCGACTGATTGATTCCGGCCTGATGGCACAGGCCTCGGCCTACGGCCTCGTTCTGGTCTCTATCATTCTTGTTCCTATCATCATCGCGACCACGCTGTTCCGGCTCGATGTTTTCGGGGCTAAATGATTGCGGTCCGAGGATAACCGGGTATTCTGGCGTAAAGATCAACAAGGCAAGGCCGAGGAAGCTCCCCATGAATGTCACGCGTCGCACCGCTCTCGCTACACTCGCCGGCGCTGTTGCCGCTCCCGCCTTCGCCCAGCAGAGCCAGATCGCCGGCAACGTGGTGATCTACACCTCGAACAACCAGCAATCGGTTCAGGCAGTGACCGACACTGCGGCGACCATGTTGCCGAAAGTGAAAATCAGCACCATCACCGGCGGTAGCGGCCAGCTTCTGCGCCGCATCGAAGCGGAAGCCGGCAAGACGCAAGCCGATGTTTTCTGGAGCTCCAGTCCTAACACACTCGGCGCCTTCAAGAGTCTCTACGAGCCCTACAAGTCACCGAACGCAAACGCCATTCCCGCCGACCTCATCGAGCCTGGCAATCTGTGGACGGCGTCCAACATCCATGTCGTCGTGGCGATGCTGAACACGACCCAGCTCGGCGGCAATGCCAAGCCGAAGACATGGACGGATCTGCTGGACCCGAAATGGAAAGGCAAGATCATCATCGCCGATCCTGCTAACTCATCGACCGCCTACACGATCATCTGGGGCGTGAAGACACTTTTCGGCTCCGACGGACTGAAGAAACTGGCGGCGAATGTCACCGTTACCAGCGCAGCGGCGACCGTTCTACGCGCCGTAGCGCAAGGCGAATATGCGATAGGACTGACATTTGAATCCAATGCCTATGCTTACGTCGCGGGCGGGCAGAAGGAGATCGAACTGCTTTACCCCGAGGATGGCACCTTCACGAGCCCGGAAAGTCTAGTCCTGATCAAGAACGCGCCAGCAGGGGAAGCGGCTAGAAAGGTCTACGACCTGCTTCTCTCGAAGGAAGCGCAGATCACGCTTCTGGAAGCGGCCTTCCGCCGTCCCAGCCGGACCGATATCGATGTTCCCAAATTCGTGAAGCTGCCAAACCTCAACACGATCAAGGTCGCGCCAATCGACGAGGCGGAAGCCGCGAAGCAGCGCACCGCTTTCCTTGCAGAATGGACGGCCGCAGCGGGCGCGCCGAAGTAAGCGATGCTCGAACTCGAGGATTGTCTCTCAGCGGCTTCGGCATTCGCCGATGAGAGCCGCGCGATGCTTCGCGCGGCCGCATCCGAAACAAGGTCGACCGAGATCAAGCCTGATCGCACGTTCGTCACTGCAACCGATCGGGCCATCGAGTTGCGCCTGAGGGAACGCATTGCCGATCGATTTCCGCAGCATGGCATCTGGGGCGAGGAATTTGGTCGCGAGCAGCCCGGCGCGGATTGGCAATGGATCCTCGATCCCATTGACGGCACTGCCCAGTTCATCGCGGGGATACCGGTTTATGCAACGCTCATCGCGCTGGCCCGTGGGGGCGTTCCCGTGCTTGGGGTGATGGATTTCCCCGCGATTGGCGAGCGCTGGATCGGCTGTGAGGGGCACGCAACGACTTGTAATGGTACTCCGTGCCGCACTAGTGGCACCCTTACCCTCGGCAATGCGATCACGTCCACCAGCAGCCCGGATTTCTATGTCGAGGCCGAACGTCCTGTACTGGAGGCGCTGCGCCAGACCACGCGCTGGCGCATCTATGGTGGGGCAGCATTGAGCTATGGCCGTCTCGCAGCAGGCCGGACGGACCTCGCCTGCGACTCGAGTTTCCAAGTCTACGACTTCGCCCCTTTCCGCCCGATCATCGAAGGTGCTGGCGGCGTGGTCACTGATTGGGAAGGCCGCGGTTTGTCACTCGGCAGCGGATCGCGCGTGCTGGCGGCTGCAACGCCTGAGCTTCACGGAGAGGCGTTATTGCTTCTCGGCAAATCACAGCGGATCTGATCCGGGTATTTCAAGACAAGCCCCAAGATCATCCACCTCGCGGTTATGAAGTATCTGCGCTTCCCGCTGTCATAACGGAACGTGAAAGACCTGCTGCATTAGCGGAGCATCCACATCACGCACGAGACGGGTCTGTTCTGGTGGAACCGCTTTAGGACGATTTTCGCGACCGGGATCCGGCGTAGTCGTGTCCAGGCAACTAGCAATTTCCGGCATCGGCGCGGATAAGTCGACGAGAAGTACAGCCAGTCGAACAAGCGACCGCTTTCGGGCAAAGCCTTAAGCTTTTTGGACGGCGGGAATGAGGGCGCTTTGCCGCCTGTCGAGGGGCCGCAAACGGCAGGGCGAGAAAACGGGGAAGGATGTTGCTGAAAAGAAGTATACGAGAAAAGCTTGCACGGAGGACGGCCGACCCATCCGCGAAAGATCATCTTTCATTTTTCGCGTGAAGCCGGATTCATCAACTGTCGGTCCCGCGCTGCTGCGTCAATGTCATGGCAAATGCACCGTTTCCAACAGACCAATCAGAATAATCATTTTCATGGATGAAGATAAATACGTCTTTCGGTGAAATCCTCGCTCGTGAAGCAAGGTTGGCTGTGATTGCTGCGTAGAGCGCTTTCTTCATAGAGTCGCTGCGGCCGCGGCGCATAGTGATTTCGATAGCGATCATGAATTCCGATCTTGCAATGCCATTGAAAGTACGGCTGTAAAAGAAATCGGCAGGATCATATTATTTGACGATATTGAAAAGTTCGTCTTCCGGCATGCTGATTGCGGAAACGAGCGCATCATGGATGCATTCGACGATTTCCTTCTTTTTGATGGCGTCGGTCCCCTGGCGGACTGCGGTTCTGACGAAAGGCATGGTTTCTCCCAATGGTTGGCAACACGTTTCGAAGCCACTTCTACAGCGCGACAAATCGCCCAGATAACGATGTTTCCGGAGATAGATTGTGATAAAATATCACATATGAACCGAAAGAATGTTCCTCTAAACGCCTTGCGCGCCTTCGAGGCAGCGGCACGCCTTGGTCGTCAGCTCAGTGCTGCGGAAGAGCTGGGTGTCACTCATGGTGCGATCAGCCGGCAGGTTCGGCAGCTTGAAGACTATCTGGGCGTCCCTCTATTTCAGGGTACCCGGCACAGTCCGGTCCTGACTGAAGCAGGCAAGTCACTCGCTCCTGCATTGAGTAATGCCTTCAATGAAATCGAGGCAGCAGTCCGGGCCATTGCCGAAACAGAGGCTGGCGTTCTGGATGTTGCGTGCCTTAGTACCTTCGCCATGCGATGGCTTATTCCTCGGTTGCACCGTTTTTATGCGGCTAATCCCGAGACCGATGTTCGGCTGAGTACGAAAGATCCGAAGATCAGTATCCCGCAAGGGCGTCTCGATCTATCGATCCTCGTCATCGATGGGGCAACCAGACCAAACGCCGAGGATGTCGTTCTGTTTCCTGAACAATTGGGCATCGTGCTGGCGCCAAGACTCCTTCAGGAAAAGTGCATTGCTGAAATTGCTGATCTTGGTCGGCTGAACCAACTGATCACAAGAACCCGCCCGAACGCATGGTCGAACTGGCTTGAAGGAAGTGGCATTGTTCCGTCGGCAGGCGACATTGGAAATGTGCGCGAATACGATCACTATTATTTTGCGATTGAAGCTGCCGCCAGCGGTCTCGGCGCCTGTGCGGTACCCTATCATCTTGTTCTCGATGATCTTGCAACAGGACGCCTTATTGCACCGTTCAGATTCGTCGCGACAGGTTATCGCTATATTGCCCGCCGACACCGCCGCGACAATAAGCTGGCAATCCGGTTTTGTGCTTGGTTGAAAAGCGAAGCGCGAGGTTTGCAGTACCCCTAGCTGTTGAGTTGCATTCGCATGTCCGGTTGCTGGCTTGCGCAACAGAGCACGAATGACGGCGCGAAGCGGTCAGATCGCGCGAGGCTCATTCGAGAAATGTTTCGATCGGATAGGGTTTCAACTCGGCGAGATACTCCTCGAGCGTCACGAGACCTGTACATGCGGTTGCGCCAAGCAAGGATAGTTTCCCGCATGCAGCCTTCTGCGCCAGTATGATCGCCGGGATGGTTGGGATTTGCGGGCCTTCGCCCCGCCGGGCCACGATGAACCAGCGACGCTCTCGCGGGCGTCCATCAAGATCCAACCCGCTCAAGACCACGAACATCCCGCCATCAGCGCTGCCAAGCGGATCAAATAAGTTGCTCGCCGTGAGCAGCCAACCGGCATGGCGAGGCAGGTTAATGGGCAATCCGCTCCTGACGAGCCATGAGAGCGCCCATAGCCCGAGGTGCAGCGGCGCCAGTTCTAGACCGGCGGAAAAACGGATGGATCGCAGCCCATATGCCTTTGGCAGCAGGTCGAGATCCGGAATGTCGCAATTGGCCATCCACCGCTTGCCCAGAACTGGAAATCGCTGTCGATGAATGCCCTGCCAGCCATAGGATGGTGCATCGTCACCTGCAAATGGCCGCAGGGGCTTGCCGACATAGGACAGGATGCCCTGCGTGGTCGCGAGGCCACGCTCGGCCCTCTGGCCGGGGCTGATCCCGAAGCGAAGCGCATGAAGTTGCGAGAATTGCGGTCGCAGATGCTCGATCACGGCCGATGACAGGGCGGGAACGGTGCTGGCTCCGCTGATCACGGCCACGCCCCGTTCGCGTGCCCGCGCATCGAGAGTCGTTATACCGGTTACAAAATCGCGGCCGTCCGCAAGATCAATGTAATGGATGGCGGCGTCGATGCAGGCCTCGGCGACGCGGTAATCGCTATTCTGGAACGGCCCACAGGTATTCACGACAACGACAGGCTGCACCTCGTCGAGATGCCGGCGCAGGTCATCTCGAACATCGAACGCAACTGCTGTCGCGAGCCCGTGTGGCAGCGCAGCGGCTTCCGCCTTGGCCCGTCCTTCATCGCGGCCGGCAATGATGACCGGCGTGCCGCTCGCCGTGAGAGCGCGAGCGATCCGCTTCCCGAAATTGCCATAGCCGCCAAGAATGAGGACCTTACCTGTCAAGCCGCGTCTCCTCGATGCAGAAGGTTCCGCTGTAGCCATAGAGCTGCCCAAAAAAGCGATGCCGGATCGTCATCGCCATGGCGAATTGGGTATCGTCGATGGCACGCTCCCACGCATGCCCGCGACCGAGCAGCCATTCCAGCGGGATCGGGATCGCCTTGCCGAACCATCGCAGCGCATAGCCGCGATGTTCGAGCCGGACCTGCCCCTCCCCATAGGAAAAGGCAGCGCGCCAGCCAAATCCAATCGCCATCCACTCGATCACCTCGTTGCCGCCTGCCGGAAGCATGACAGAGCGGAAATGGTAGGGCTTGCGGCCGGGGAACCGGAACTCGCGGTCAAAAGCGAAGGACGGGCTATCCGGATCGCTGCGGAAGGTCACCGTTACTGGAATGTCGCGCCCGGCGACGGGGACAAGCGCCCCAGAAAAGCGCATCAGCGGAGCAAACAGACGCGCGAGCCATGACAGTTCGACATCCATCACCCCCTCCACGACGACCACGTCGTGCGAAAAAGGCCGGTTGGCGTAGTGTTGCCGGAAGACTGGCAACAGCCGATCCCAGTCGGCGCCGAAAATGCCCCTGAAAATCGGTGCCTGCTCACTCATCGCGTCTTCAGATTGTCGATCCGGGGCACGCCAAGCAATCGGATGAGCAGGTTCCGGGTGCCGCGCATCAGCGGGTAGGCAAGCCTGGCCAGCCTCGGCGAACGGAACAGCAGTGCACTCGCGCGATTGAACCAGCCATATTTCGATCCAAGCAGGGCCATGACCTGAAGTGCATCCGCACCATGATAGAGCTGGTCGCCGAATTGGATGACCATGCCCTCGTCGAGGTCAAGCCGTTCTGCATTGATCCGTTGGATCAGGGGATGATTGGTGTCGACGCGTGCATCCACAAGGTGAAGCTGTCCGACGCTCTCCCGGATCCGCAGCGCATGGGCCGCATAGGTGCAGATCGGGCATTCGCCGTCATAGGCGAACCAGATCTCACCCGTCTTCTCCTCGGTCAGCATACCGATCGGTTCCCGATCATCTCGTTGCTCTCTGTCTCAGAATGGCTTCGCGATCATCAGCCAAAGGATCGTTATCGTGAAGCCGAAACCGGGAATGCCGAGCACGAACCAGATGCGGAAATAGCGATGATACGCAATTGGAAGGGTCGTGCTGTTCTCGGCGGCCAATGTTGCCAGGTCGCGCAGTTTCATCTGGATCCAGACCACGGGCAACCAGAAAACCCCTGCTCCGATATAGAGAGCGAGCGACGCGAGAATCCAGGGCTCCGCGAAGGAGCGCCCCGTTGCAACAACCAGCAAATACCCCGTGATCGGTTGGAGAATAACGGCAATCGCCGTGAAGATCGCATCCGCCATGACGACCACACGGGCTGTACGGGCAATGAAGGCGGGCTCGGCCGTGCGATGCGCAATCAGCAAAAAGAACGCGATGCCCGTTCCGGTGCCGAGCAGGACGACGGCACCCAGCACATGGACGAATTTCAGCAGCAGATATTCCACGATCGACCTAACTTGACGCAGACGGTCTATCCTGACGCGATGCTCGCATCATCCCCTGATCGAGAGCACGATGATCCGACTCGCCGCGGCCAGCAAGCTTATCCGCTGTTAATGCCGCCTCACGCGGCATGAGTGACTGAAATTGGGGGCGCGAAGCCGCCATTCCGTTCAATGATCCTTGTGGGCGTGAGAGGCCTCACAACCAAGCGCTTGTGCCTTTCCATAAAGTTTGATATCAAACTATTATAGTTTGATATCAAACCAATGGAGTGGGGCATGACCAACCGTCGTAATGTCATTCTCGGGATCGGAGGCACCCTGGCGCTGTTCGGCGCAGGTGCCGCCTGGCGCGTCACCCGGGTGCCAGACAAGGCCTATCAGCCCTGGGAGAAAGCTGGCGCGACCGAAATCGATCCGCGGCTCGATGCATTCCGCCATGCGATCCTCGCCCCCAATCCGCACAATATGCAGCCCTGGCAGATCAGGCTGATTGGCACCGATCAGGCGGAAATCTCCTGCGATCTGGCGCGCCGGTTGCCGCAGACCGACCCCTTCGACCGGCAGATCGTCATTGGCTTCGGCTGCTTCATCGAGTTGGCGGGCATCGCCGCTTCCCGCCGGGGACTGAAGCTGGAGGTCGAGGCATTCCCCGAGGGTGCGGGCAACGCGCGGCTCGATGCCCGTCCTGTCGCGCGCCTGCGCTTTGTCGCCGAGCCGGGATTGGCAGCCGATCCGCTCGCAGCTTTCATCCGCGATCGACGATCGGCCAAGGTTCCGTTCGATCTCGCGCGCCCGGTTCCGGCGGAAAGCTTCGCCGCTTTGCAGGCCGCGGGGTCGGATCTCACCCGCTTCGATCACACGCGGACAGAAGGAGACGTTCAGGCCCTGCGAAGCCTTGCCTCGGCGGCCTTCGAGCGAGAAATGCGCACGCCACACACCTTGCGCGAAAGCATCGATGTGCTGCGCGTCGGCTCGGACGAGATCAATGCCAATCCGGATGGCATATCCCTGCGCGGTCCGTTGTTCGAGGCGTTGAGCCTTCTTGGCGCGGACAAGGTGCGCGCTGAAGCGATAGACGCCCAGTCCGACACGACAACCCGGCAGATCGCCCGCTACAGGCAGATGTTCTCGCAGACGCCAAGTTTTGTCTGGCTGACCGGGCTAGGGAACAGCCGCGCGCATCAACTCGCGACGGGCCGGAGCTATCTGCGGCTCAACCTTCTCGCGACAAGGCTTGGGCTGGGGCTGCATCCCGTCAGCCAGGCCTTGCAGGAATACCCGGAAATGACGCCCCTTTTTGCCGAGGCGCGGCGCTTATGCAGGGTTGAAACGGGCGAGACGCTTCAAATGCTGGCGCGTCTCGGCTACGCAGATGCGGTAGCGCCCACG
Source organism: Hyphomicrobiales bacterium (assembly GCA_017302635.1). Lineage (GTDB taxonomy): Bacteria > Pseudomonadota > Alphaproteobacteria > Rhizobiales > Beijerinckiaceae > Rhabdaerophilum. The sequence goes on along the minus strand of JAFLCX010000003.1, from coordinate 150,298 downwards.
CCGCGCTGGCCACTGGAGGCGAAACTGACCCGCGCATGAACCATCCGGATGCCCTCTTCGCCTTCTTCACGGAAATCGGCATCCTCGCCCAGCTGTCGCAAACACAGTGCGAGCGCCTGATGCCGGCGGGGATGACCCTTGCGCAGTTCACCGTGCTGAACCATTGCATACGCGTGTCGGACGGGAGATCTCCCGCCACACTCGCACGCGCCTTTCAGGTGACAAAGGCGACGATGACCAGCACCCTGCAACGGCTGGAGCAGAAGGGCCTTGTGGCGATCCACTCCGACCCCCGGGATGGCCGTTCGAAGATCGTGCGCATCACCGAATCCGGCCGCGCCATGCGGGAGGCCTGCATTGCTGCAACGCGACCCTGGGCCGAAAGCCTGCTCGAGAAATTCGAAGCTCGAGAGGTCTTCGATCTCATTCCACGTCTCGCCGCCCTGCGCATCATTCTTGATGCGGAGAGGGACTGATCGCCCACTTGCCATCGTCATGCTCCGATGAAACGATCAAATTGACCACGTCTTGCCCTTGTCAGGCATCAAGGGGGCATCATGGATCACGCGCAGATATTGGCTTTCATCGCGGCGCTCTCGGGTCCGCCATCGCCGGATCCGTTCATGGGCTTGCGCACGGCCAGCCAGCAACCCAACGCAGTGGTGAGCCTCGAGGCCTGCCCACGCCCGTTGCCGGCGAACGAGATCGAGGGCGTCAGCCTGATCTGTGGGCGGGTGAAGGTGCCGGAAGATCGGTCGAGGGCAGGCGGGAGAACCGTTTCGCTGGCCTTTGCGGTTCTCAAGGCAACCTCGCGCTACCCCGAGGCTGATCCGGTCATCTATCTGCAAGGCGGCCCCGGCGGCAGCGCAGTAGCACAGATTCCACTGATCGAGCGCATCTTCCGGCCTTGGCGGGATCGCCGCGATGTCTTGATGTTCGACCAGCGCTCGGCCGGAATTTCAGGGCTCTCGTCCAGCTGTGCGAACATGCTGGCGACCAACGCTTACGACATCGTGCGCCCCGACCCCGCGACAACCCTGCCGGCGCTTGCCAAACAATGCGTCAGCGAACTTGAGAAAGAGGGCGTGCCACTCGCCGTCTACAACACCACGCAGAATGCGCTGGATGTGCCGCTGGTGGTCAAGGCGCTCGGATACGGCGATTACAACCTCTATGGCATTTCCTACGGCACCAAACTGGCGCTGGAGGTGATGCGGGTCGCCCCGCAAGGGCTGCGCTCGGTCATCATCGATGGCGTGGCGCCATCCTGGATCAACCTCTACAACTCGTTTGCGCTGAAGAACGATGAAGCCGTGCAGATCGTGGTGGATCAATGCGCGGCAGACAAGGCTTGCAACGAAGCCTATCCGGATCTCGGCCGCATCTTCAACGAAGCCTTCGAAAAGGCCGCCAAGGGCGAAATCGTCTTCCAGGGCCAGAAGATGTCCGTTGAAGGCGTCGCGGCGCCCATTATCAGCCGCAACGGGAAATACGATTCCGCGCCGATCACCCGCTTTATTCCGGCCTATGTCTACGAACTCTGGCGCGGCAAGGAGATGCCGACCGTCGAGCTTCTGAGCGCCGCCAAACTGGATATGCCGAAAGCAGATGATGCCGCAGTGCTCAAGGCGGCCGACACGCTCGATGCCGGCCAGAAAGCGCTGATCCAGCAACTCCTCGACAACGCCGCAATCACAGGCCGCGCCCAGATGAGTTCTGCCCGGGCGATCGCAGCCCTTCGGGATGCCGATGAGAACACGCGCGCGCTCGGCCCGCTGGTGCGTCTGTTCGATCAGGAACTGGCGAGTGCGCTCCGCGAGGCTATTCGCCTGAACAGGAGCAAGGCACAGGGCATGCTAGCCGATTATACGGCCATGCAGACCGCCCGCCCGGCCAAAGACGTCTTGCAGGCGTTCGTCAGCAAGCACACGGACGATCCCGCCAGGGCGCGTCTATCAAGCCTGATCGCAGGAATGAACGAGAAGGAACTGCAAGGCTCGTTCACGATCATCCGGCGCGACAGCCTCAAATCGTTCATGCCGTTCTTCAACCAGTTCTTCCTTGATGTGTACGCCTGCCAGGAGGACATGCCGCGCTCCTCCTTCGAGGGATATCGGGCGACGATCGCCACGATGAAATATCCGCGCATCGGCACGCTGACGGATGAACTCGCCAAGGGGTTCTTCGAAGCTTGCGCCCAGTTCAAGCCACAACCGCGGGAGAACTGGCATGTGCCCGTGCAGTCCGGCATCCCGACCCTCTCTTTTGGCAGCCTGTTTGATATCCAGACCCCGCCAAGCTGGGCCAGGACAGCAACCGAGAAGCTGTCCAATGCGCAGGCGTTCATGATTCCCGAGGCCGGGCATGGCGCGCTGATCTACCAGCCCTGCGTCGGCGAAATGGGGGTCGCCTTCATCGATAACCCGAGGCGGAAATTCGACAATTCCTGTGCTGAGAGTATCAAGATCGACTGGCATATTGCACCCTGGGTCAGCGCGCAGAAAAAGTGAGGAGTGCTCCCCCTCATGAAGACTGAAGGAGCCGATGGCATGGCAAGCAATGCCGCCAATGCTGAAAGGCGATTGCCATTCGAGCCTGAGGGACCAGACTTCCCCTATGATTGCGGGGACCCGGACCCGATTTCCCGCAGCCGCTGGCTGCTCGTCATGGCGGGCGTCGTCGCCGGGTTTCTGGCGCTGATCACGCCGATGCCTTTCGCCGACAACCTTTTCACCGGCTGGCTGCGGGCCGTTCTTTTCGTCGGCTTGCCGCTTCTCGGTTTGCGAATGGCGTCCCCAGCGGGGTGGACGGCGATCTTTGCCCGTGTCGGCGCGCGCGAGGTGAAGCTGATGTTCGCCTTCGCCTTCCTGAATATCGTCATCTCGTTCGCGGTCGGATCCATCGTCAAGGCATTCGGCACGGTCACGGCGAATGCGGGCATTGCGGACGCGGCGCAACTCGGCGGAGCACAACTGACGAATTTCTTCGCCAAGGTTGCGGTTCAGTTGCTGGGCGAGGAGCTGGTCACGATCCTCCCGTTCCTCGCGATTCTGGCGCTGTCCAGAAATATGACAGGGGTTACGCGGAGCAGCGCGGTTGTCATCGCTTGGCTGGTCTCGGCGGCCGCCTTCGGCCTCATCCATCTCCCAACCTATGACTGGAACCTGATCCAGTGCCTGGTTGTGATCGGAAGCGCGCGGCTGGTCCTCACCTGGGCCTATATCTGGTCCAAGAATATCTGGGTCAGCACCGGAGCACATATCATCAATGACTGGACGCTGATCGCGGTCACGACGTTTCTTGCCCCTTTGGCGACGTCAGGCTGAGTTAATTCTGACCTGAACCGCTGTGGATTTGGATCGTAACCTGTTTCGCCGGACGCGGTGAACGTCCGCTTTCGGTCTTGCTCCTCGACACCACGAACGTCCGCAAAGGCGGTGCGAAGCAGCCATGGCATGCGCTTGACGTTGCCCCTCTGACCTCATCCAGCTTGAAGGTCGTTCTGGCCAGCATCCGAGATCGTCGCACCGCCGCACTCGTCGCGTGGCGTCGGCTTCGCGCGCTGACCAATATCGGGGCAGGGGGCTTTCCGAGACTTTCTTGGTTTCTCTGACAGCCCCGGTCTTTTGCATCCTAGGGCGAAATGGCCGTCCGGCGGTTCGCTGCGATGCCGAATTCCTCCCAAGCCTCGACTGACATGGTCTTGAGGTCGAAAGCTCCGCGTGTCGGAGCGTAAGCGTGTCCACCCATTCGCCCAACCGCATCAAGTTTGGCAGGATCTATATGGAGATTGGCGAGGTTGATCACCCTGCTGTGGATATGGGCGAACACGACTTCGCCGAGAATGATTTCACGCGAAGTTCCGATTTCCAACGTGCTGTGATGGCGGCATTCGAATGCGACCGGGGACTCGGCAATCCACGGGCATGGAACAGCCCTGCCGGCATTGGCGCTCAGCCCGGCTTGCTCCAGTTCGTCAACGCCCGAAGGAAACGGCACAGCGCAGACATTCATCGCCTCGAGAATTGCATCGGAAACGATGTTGACCGTGAAAGCCTTGGTGTCGCGCACGTTCCGGCCGGTGTCTTTCTGCTCACGCGACGGCTTGTATTCCACCCCCAATGCGAGAATAGCCGGGTCAGCCGACAGGCAGTTGAAAAAGCTGAACGGCGCAGCGTTTATGATGCCATCAAGGCCGATGGTCGTTACCAAGGCAATCGGGCGTGGAACAACGGCGCCGATCAGCAATTTGTAGCGCTCGCGCCCACTCAACTTGGCAAAGTCGAATGTGACTGCATCGGCTGCGGCAGGAATCGGCAGCGGTTTGGTCATGGTTGGGTCAGCCCTTCGCTGGCGGCATAGGGTGCGAGCAGATCGCGGATGTCCTGCTCGACGCGCGGAGCGATCAGGGCTCGTGACACCACAGCTTGCAGATGATGATCCATCAGTTCCGCCGCGCGCTTCGCATCACCCTGCACGAAAGCCTCGATCAGTTCGCGGTGCTCGGAGACTGCGCATTCGGATGAATGGGGGCGGCCATAGATCGCCAGGATCAAGGTGCAGCGCGAGCTCAATTCCTGCACATAGCGGCTCAGAAGGGCATTGCCGGTCATCTCGACGAGCTTGATATGGAACTCGCCCGCCAGGCGAATGGCTTCCACTCCGCCGCTTTGCAGGGCAGCTTCCTCAAGCCGGACATGAGCCTCGAGTTCTGCAACCTGCTTTTTCGAAATGCGACCGGCCAGCGTTTCTGCGACCATGCGCTCCAGGCCGCGACGAACGTCAAAGACATCGCGCGCTTCCTCGAGCGTCGGGTAGGCGACACTGGCCCCACGGTTCGGCTTCAGTTCCACAAGGCCTTCCAGAGCGAGCCGGCCAAGGGCCTCGCGAACAAGGGTCCGGCTAACACCGAGGCGTTCGCCGATCGTGTCCTCCGGCAGTTTCATTCCGGGTCGCAACGCTTGTTCGATGATGGCTTTGCGCAGGGCACGATAGACGCTGAGCGCGCGTGCCCCCGGGCTCCCGGTGGCTGCAACGGTCGCATCGGCTGCTCTCGGCCTTCGGGTCAGATTTTTATCCATTGATTTCGGGTTGAGTCGACGATCAGCGATCTGCTCGCATGAAACTGGCTGCAATGACAAGTTAAACGAATATGCGCTTGCCGACAATAATTGCATACGATACGCTCATTCAAGTGCATACAAATATGATCATTTTTTGTGCGCAACGAGATCAATTCGCGCGCAGTTCGCCTTTAAACTTGGCGCGGCCAGGAAGGCGCAAGGAGGTTGAAATGAAGGTTCCAGCAGCGAATGTTGAAAAGGCAGCCCGGACCAACTGGCTGGCGATGGGCGCCGCAGCGCTCATGCTCAGCGGCTTCGGCGTCACAACGGCAATGGCACAGCAGGGCAAGACCGTAAAATGGGGCGCGGCGCGCGAGATTGCCTCGCTGGACCCATATTCCTTCGGTGAGACTTTCACACTGTCGGTGCTGAACCACGTCTACGAGGGGCTGGTACGTTACACCGGCGAACTCAAGATCGAGCCGGCGCTGGCGGAGTCCTGGGAAACGGTTTCGCCGACGGTGTGGCGGTTCAAGCTCCGGCCGGGCGTCAAGTTCCACAATGGCAACCCGCTGACAGCAGATGACGTTCTGGCGTCGCTCGCCCGCGTGACCCATGAGACGTCGCCGTTGAAGGGCAACCTGCCGGCCTACAAGTCTTCCCGCAAGATCGACGACCTAACCCTGGAAATCGAGGTCAACGGTCCGTATCCGTTGCTGCTCAACGACCTGACCAACATATACATCCTCGACAAGGAGTGGATGGAAGCCAACAATGCTAGCCTTCCGACCGATTCAGGCAAGGGCATCAAGGGCTTCGCCACTGACAATGCCAATGGCACCGGCCCGTTCGTCGTTGAATCACGGCGCACCGATTCTCGCACGGTCTTCGTTGCCAATCCGAGCTGGTGGGACAAGCCGCGCCATAACATCGCCCGCATCGAGTTCCTCCCGATCACATCGGCCGCGACCCGCGTTGCGGCGCTGCTCTCGGGCGAGATCGATTTTACCAATGTCGCACCCTTGCAGGATTTGCAGCGCCTCTCGGCCTCGCCGGAGGTAAAAGTGCTGCAGACCAACGAACTGCGCACCGTGATCTTCGCAATGAACCTCAAGGACAAGCTGTTCGAGAGCGACGTCACGGACAAGAACCCCCTCAAGGATATCCGCGTGCGTGAGGCGCTCTATCGCGCCATCGACGTTGACAGTGTGCAACGCCGGGCCATGCGTGGCCTTTCGCGCAGCACGGGGGCTATCGTGGCGCCTGCCATTCCCGGCTACACTGCGGCACAAGAACCGCGCCTGCCGTTCGATCTGGATGGTGCCAAGAAGCTGCTGGCTGATGCCGGTTACCCCAACGGGTTTTCCTTCAACTTCAACTGCCAGAGCGATGGCCTCGTGAACGAGGAAGAATTCTGCCAGGCCGTTGCCGCGATGTGGGCTCGCGCGGGATTGAGGCCCAACCTCAGCCTTGGTCCGCGTTCAACCCAGACCCCGAAACGCGTGAAGGGTGAGTTCGACGTGATCTCGTTTGGCTGGGCCAACGAGCCCATGATTGATGCGTATTCGATCCTGGTGCAGGTTTTGCGCTCAAGGAGCGGTTCCGGCGGCGTGTTCAATTGGGGCAACTGGGGTCGGCCCGACATCGATGCCTTGATCGACAAGGCCGGTGTGGAACTCGACAATGCCAAGCGCATCCCATTGATGAGCGAAGCATTGATGATCGCCAAGCGCGAGCACCTGTTTATCCCGATGCATAATCAGCCTATGGCCTGGGCGATGCGCAGCACGGTCGCCAACACGGTTCAGGCATCGGATAACAAGCCTCGGTTCTGGCTGACCCAGATGCGCTGACGGATATCAACGGCCCGCGCCTGGTGCGCGGGCCGGACTGGATCAGAACAGACAGGCCGGTCATGATCATCTTTCTCGCAAGACGGCTTCTCAACGCAGCAGGTGTGATGCTGACGGTTGCCCTCCTGGCCTTCGTCATCTTCCGTTTCGTCGGGGATCCGGTCGAGTTGATGCTCAACGAACAGGCCTCGCAGGCCCAGCGCGATGAATTGCGCGAACGCCTTGGCCTGAACCGCAACATCGCATGGCAATTCGTGACTTTCGTTGGCAATGCATTGCGCGGTGATTTCGGCATCTCCTATCGCAACCAGCAGGAAGTCTTCACCCTCATCGCGGAGCGTTTTCCAGCGACTTTCGAACTGGTTATGGTCGCGACATTGCTGTCGCTCGCCGTTGGCATCCCGCTGGGCGTATATACCGCGATCCGCCGCGGCAGCCTGCTCGCCAAGGCGCTTGAGTTCGTCTCGGTTCTCGGTGTTTCGCTCCCGAGTTTCGCGCTTGGTATCCTGTTCATCCTGCTGTTCTCCGTCACTCTCCAGTGGCTTCCTGCCTTCGGGCGCGGTGAAATCGTGCAGGTGGGCGGTTGGTCGACCGGCTTCCTGACGCCTTCGGGCCGGCTGGCTCTCATCCTGCCGGGTATCACTCTGTCGTTGTTCCAAATCACGCTGGTGATGCGGCTTGTCCGGGCCGAGATGCTTGAGACCATGCGTACGGATTTCATCCGGTTCGCCAGAGCGCGCGGCTTGTCTGACAAGGCCGTCCATTTTCGCTATGCGCTCCGCAACTGCCTGATGCCGGTCGTTACTGTGACGGGGCTTCAGATCGGCAACCTGATTGCGTTTGCGCTGGTGACCGAGACCGTTTTCCAATGGCCCGGCATGGGGCTGCTGTTCGTGCAGGCTGTAACCTTTGTCGATATTCCCGTCATGGCCGCGTATCTCATGGTGGTGTCGTTCATTTTCGTTGCGCTCAATACGGTGGTGGATCTCCTCTACGCCTATGTCGACCCGCGCCTGCGCGAAGACGCCGTAACAGGAGCCGCCAATGCCCGCTGAACGCACCGCTTTCGGCGGACGACTGGCGCGCGCCTTTGACAGCGACACGGGCTGGAGTTTCCGGCGCTCCCCCGCGGCTTGGATCTCTGCGCTTGTTATTGTCGTTCTCTTCGCCTCGGCATTCGCTGCACCGCTGATCGCGCCGCAGAACCCTTATGATCTGCGCCAGGTCTTCATCGACAAGGCCGAATTGCCGCCGCTCTGGCTAAAAGACGGCGAAATGCCGTTCGTGATTGGCACGGATCCGCAGGGGCGTGATGTGCTCTCGACGATCCTTTACGGAACACGCGTCTCGCTGGTCATCGGGCTTCTCAGCGTGCTCCTGTCGATGGGCATCGGTGTCTCGATCGGTCTGCTGGCGGGTTACCATGGCGGGCGGATCGACAACCTGCTGATGCGTTTGGCGGACACCGTTCTGTCAATCCCGACCCTGCTGATGGCCATTCTCGTGAGCGCCTTGTTCCGCGAGATGCTGCCGCCAGCTTTCCGCGAGCCCTTCGCCGCGGGTGTGATCGTGCTATCCATCTCGCTGACAAACTGGGTGCAATACGCGCGCACGGTGCGGGCGCTCACGATGGTCGAGCGCAAGAAGGAGTATGTGCTGGCTGCGCGGATCATCAAGGTCTCGCCGACGCGCATCATGCGACGGCACATCTTACCGAACACGATGACGCCGGTGCTTGTGGCCGCGACACTCAATCTCGGGCTTGCGATCCTGTCAGAAGCGACTTTGTCGTTTCTCGGCGTTGGCATGCCGATCACACAACCGTCACTCGGCACCCTGATCCGGATCGGGAACCAGTATCTGTTCTCGGGCTCGTGGTGGCTTGTTGTCTTCCCTGCCGCCCAGTTGGGCCTCATCGTCCTCTCGGTCAATCTGCTGGGTGACTGGCTGCGCGATGCGCTGAACCCGAAACTGAGATGAAAGCCAAATTGCGATGAGCCACAACCTGTTTCTCCGGAATGTGCGCCCGATGGCCGGGCCGGCAACCAATGTCTTGATCGAAAACAGCCGCATCGCGGCCATGGGGCTCGATCTTGCGGCTCCTGCAGACATTCCTTCAGAAGACGGCAAGGGGCATCTCCTGCTGCCTGGTCTGGTTGAAGCGCACACCCATCTCGACAAGAGCCTGCTTGGCCTGCCCTGGTACAAGAATGAGGTAGGGCCCAAACTTCTCGACAAGATCGATAACGAGCGGCTGAACAAGCGCCGCCTGAACATGGATCCCTATACCCAGTCGTTCCGTCAGACGGTGCAATCCTCGCGGCTGGGCACGACCCATATCCGCAGCCATGTCGATGTCGATACCGATCACGGCATGTGGGGCGTCGAGGGCATCATGAAAATGCGCGCCGAGTGCCACGAGATCATCGATGTCGAGATCGTCGCGTTTCCGCAATCCGGGCTCCTCCGGCGGCCCGGCACGTTGGAACTCATGCACGAGGCCATGAAACTGGGGTCGGAGGTTGTTGGCGGGCTCGATCCTTGCGCCATTGATCGCGATCCGAAGGGCCATCTCGATGCTGTGTTCGGCCTCTGCCAGACGTATGGCAAGGCGCTCGACATCCACTTGCATGAGCCCGGTGAGATGGGCGCATTCTCGTTTGATCTGATCATGGAGCGCACGCGTGCGCTGGGTATGCAGGGCAAGGTTACCGTGAGTCATGCATTTTGCCTGGGTTGGCCGGATCGCGACCTCGTTGACCCGCTGATCGAACAGATTGCCGAACTTGATATCGCCATCATGACGACGGGCCCGGCTTCGCGCCCGGCTCCGCCGATCAGAAGGCTGATCGCTGCCGGCATTCGCGTCTGCTCGGGCTCGGATGGTATCCGCGACACTTGGGGCCCCTATGGCAATGGCGACATGCTCGAGCGTGCGATGTTCGTGGCTTTGCGCAACAATTGCCGCCGCGATGACGAAATGCGTCTGGCCTTCGACGTGGTCACCTCCGGCGGAGCCAAGGTGATGGAACTGCCAGATTACGGCATCGGCATTGGTTGTCAGGCCGATCTGCTACTGGTGCCGGGTGAGGCGGTCGCCGACGCGATTGTTTCTCGTTCCCCTTTCCGTCGTGTCATCAAGCGCGGCAAGATTGTCGCCCGCGACGGCGCCTCGATTGCGAGCGCGCCATGACATTGCGTGTGGGAGCGCGACCAGCAGGGCGAACGCTCGTTACGGCGCGCTGGGTGGTGGGCCACGACAAGGGGCAGCACCGCCTGCTGGATTGCGGCCAGGTCGTGTTCGAAGAGGATCGCATCATTTTCGTCGGGCACAACTTCCCCGGGGAAGTTGCCCGCCGCATCGATTACGGACAGGCGCTGATCGGGCCGGGATTCATCGATCTTGATGCCCTGTCTGATCTCGACACGACAATCCTGGCCTTCGACAATCAGCCCGCCTGGAAAAAGGGTCGTGTCTGGCCCCGAAGCTATCTAGAGGCGGGGCCCTACGAGATGTACAGCCGCGAGGAACTGGCCTTCCAGAAGGCGCATTCCTTCGCCGGCCTGATCCGCAACGGCATTACAACGGCCTTGCCCATTGCCTCCCTGTTCTATCGCGCGTGGGGCGAGACGCCGGAAGAGTTCGCCGATGCCGCCGAAGCCGCCGCCCGGCTGGGCCTGCGAGCCTATCTCGGCCCCGCCTATCGAACTGGCAATCAGGTGGTCGACACCGATGGAACGGTGAGCGCCCATTATGATGAACAGCGTGGCCTCGCGGAACTCGCTGCCGCTATCCGGTTCTGCGAGCGGTTCGATGGCGAGGCAGGAGGCCTCATCCGCACCATGCTGGCGCCGGATCGCATCGAGACCTGTACGCCCGAATTGCTGCGCCGGACAGCTGCGGCAGGACGAACCCTGGATGTGCCCGTCCGGCTGCACAGTTGCCAGTCCAAGATCGAATACGATCTCGTGCTCCGGCAACATGGCATGAGCCCGCCGGAATGGCTCGAGAGCCTCGACTTCTTTACTGACAAGACCGTGCTGCCTCACGGCACCTTCGTTTCGGGCAGTCGCCACATTGCACGACCGGGGCGCGACCTCGAGATCATTCGCGACAATGGTGCGACCATTGTGCATTGTCCGCTGGTATCGGGCCGCCACGGCAATGTGATCGATCATTTCGGGCGCTATCGTGAGATGGGCCTGCGCGTTGGCATGGGTACTGATACCAGCCCGCCGGACATGGTGATGAATCTGCAAGCCGGGATGATGCTCACGCGAGTTGTCGCCGGCTCGGTCAGCGCCGTGCGCTGTGAGGATTACTACGATGCGGCGACCCTTCACGGAGCTGACGCCATCGGCAGGCCGGATCTCGGGCGCCTGCAACCCGGCGCGAAAGCCGATATCACCGTTTTCGATCTCGATCGTCCGCACACCGGCCAGGTGATCGATCCGATCCAGACCATGCTGCTGACGGGGCATGGACGCGACTTTTCGAGTGTGATCATCGATGGTCGTTTTGTCATGGAAGATCGCATCATCCCCGATGTCGATGAGCGGGCCGATAATGTCCGGGCGCAGATACAGTTCGAGGGGTTGATGTCGCAATACCCGAAGCGCACCCTTCATCATCCGCCCGTCAGCGAGATTTTTTCGTCGAGCTATCCGGTGCTGCGAGCGGAGCAACAATGAGCGCGGGCACTTCGTCCCTTTTGTCCGTGCGTGACCTGAAGGTTGTCTTTGATGGCCGGAAAGGACCGCTGACGGCCCTGGATGGTATCTCCTTCGATATCGCGCCCGGTGAAATCCTCGGTGTGGTTGGCGAGTCGGGAGCGGGCAAATCGTTGACCGGGACAGCTGTGATCGGGTTGCTCGATCCGCCGGGCCGCATCGCGGCAGGCTCGATTCACCTTGCGGGAGAGCGCATTGACAATATGTCGCCGGAGGCGATGCGCCGGGTGCGTGGCCGCAAGATCGGGGCAATCTTCCAGGACCCGCTGACGTCGCTTCATCCGCTGCTGACGGTCGGTGACCAGATCAGCGACACCATCCTCACTCACCTGCAAGTGACCCGTGACGAGGCGCGCAGCCGGGCGCTTGCCCTGCTCCGGCAAGTCGGCATTCCCGCTGCCGAAACACGCATCGATCATTTTCCGCATCAGTTTTCGGGAGGCATGCGTCAGCGTGTCGTGATTGCGCTTGCGCTCTGCGCCGAGCCGGCGCTGATCATCGCTGACGAGCCAACAACGGCGCTGGATGTGTCAATTCAGGCGCAGATCACGTCCCTGCTGAAGCGGCTCTGCCGCGAAAAGGGCACCGCAATCATGTTGGTGACTCACGATATGGGCGTGATCGCAGAAACGGCAGACCGTGTCGCTGTGATGTATGCGGGCCGGATCGCCGAGATTGGCCCTGTGGAGGAGGTCACGCAGCGCCCAAAGCATCCCTACACAGCCGGCTTGATGGCATCGATCCCGAGCGTGCAGCATCGGAATGCTGTCCTCAACCAGATCGACGGATCTATGCCGCGCCTCAGCGCCATACCTACGGGGTGCTCGTTCCATCCGCGTTGCCTTGCATCGAGCGCACGCTGCAGCAAGGAAAGACCCGAACATGGATCAACACTCCATGCTGTCGCCTGTCACCATCCGCTGACGGATGCGAAGCATGTCTGATCATGACGCGATCCTTTCGGTAGAGAACGCGAGTTGCCATTTCGATGTGTCAGCGTCCTGGCTGCAACGCGTGGCGAGCCGAGCACCACGCCGCCTGCTGAAAGCCGTTGAAGATGTCAGCTTCACGGTTCGGCGTGGCACCACCTTCAGCATTGTCGGGGAGTCGGGCTGCGGAAAATCGACGCTGGCGCGTATGATCGTTGGCCTTCAGTCGCCGACATCCGGTTCCATCCGCTTCGGCGACATCTGCCGTGCCGACGGGAAGGTCGAGATGCCGCGTTTGCAGATGATCTTTCAGGACCCTTTCGCCAGCCTGAACCCGCGTTGGCGCGTGGGTGACATCGTGGCAGAGCCAATTCGTGAATTGAAACTGCGTGCGACAGAAGCCGAGACGCTGACGCGTGTGAGCGAACTTCTCGTCACGGTTGGACTCTCGGCTCAGGATGCCACGCGCTATCCGCATGAGTTTTCCGGCGGGCAGCGTCAGCGGATCTCGATAGCACGCGCACTCGCCACGGAAGCTGATGTGATGGTCTGCGATGAGCCGACCTCAGCGCTAGACGTTTCCGTGCAAGCGCAGATCCTCAACCTGATGGTGCGACTGCAAAAGCAATTCAACCTGACTTATGTTCTGATCAGCCATAACCTTTCGGTCGTGCGCCACATGTCGGACCAGCTGGCGATCATGTATCTGGGGCGCATCGTCGAAATCGGCGATGCAGAAGAGATATTCAAGTCGCCGTCGCACCCGTATACGCGGTTGCTGATCGATACGATCCCGCAGGTCGATGCCCCGAACCGCGCACGCGAGCCCATGTCCGGTGAAGTGCCAAGTCCGATCAGCCCACCCACGGGCTGCACCTTTCACCCGCGATGCCAGATCGCGGTCCCGTCTTGCGCCGTCGATCGTCCCGAACTGCTGACAGTTGGAGGGCGGCTCGTCGCCTGTCCGCATGTGCGGCCTTGAAATCTAAATTCTCAGCTGCGGGGCACATCAGCTAAAGGCCCGGTTGCTGCTGGAGCAGGTGCGGCTACCTCGGCGCTTTTGGTCATGCCCGCATCTGCCGCTGCTGCAAAGAGGAAAGCAAACCCATCAGCCAGCAGAGTTTCAAGGATCGCCACACCGCCGCGTTGGCCGCACGGCGTCAGATCTGTGCGGCCTGCGCGATCAGGGGGGTGGGCGAGTTACGAGACCGTTTCAGTTTGTCTGACAATGCCACCGTATATTTCATTAAACAATTGAATTTATTAGTATTTTTCTGTTTTCGGAAATCTGGCCCAACATTCCGCCCCACATTCTGTCTCGGCATACCCTGGACGTTCTCGGGCAACTTCCGTTGTCATGGCCGTCGGCAATCGCTCGAGCAGTTGGGATTGGCTGCCAGCCGAGGAGCCGAGCAGAAATGTTATGAAGGCCAGCATTCCGAGCAAGGTTCCGTTTATTCGCATTCTGGTTCTTGCCCTTGCTGATCACGCATCCAATTGCTGTCTGGCATCATAGCCTGTTCAATTCCACCGGCCGGCTAGGGTTGAGAATGGAACATCGTAGGCCGGGGGGCACCTTGATCGACAATCCAAAGTATATTGCGGTCAAAGAGATCGAGGCGCGGCTTCGAGAGCAGTATCCAGCGTATCAGTATCATTTTGTTGAGTTTTTAACGCAACATCTGGCGGATTGCTCTCAAGTTTTCGGCGGTGATCTCCAGGAACTCCTCGTCCTAGCGATTGTCGGACAGATGCATCTCAATGCGCATCTGGAGGCGGAAGCGACCTCGGACGGTGTCAAGCGAGGTCGCATTCCCGCCGCCCAGATCACCGCATCGCGCATTGCCGACTCGTGCGGCATCCCGCGTGAGACTGTGCGGAGGAAACTTCTGAAACTCGCATCGCGCGGCTGGGTTCGGCAGGACGAGGCCGGTGCCTGGCATCTGATTGTCTCCAACGGTGCCTCAGTGGCTCGGCATGACCTCGCGGAACTCGATAGCCGAGCCATCACGCGCTTTGCCGGGCTCCACCACCAGATCGCTAGTTTGTTGAAGTGATATCCTTCGAGAGGATCCGAATGCCCAAAATGGGCGCCTACCCACTTGTCTTCCAGCTTATGGCCTGATCCTTAAACTCCACCGCGGCAACGTTCAGGAACGTCCAAATGTTTGATCAGAAAAAATTTCGACTCGATGGCGATATCGCTCTTGTAACTGGCGCCGGTGCTGGCATTGGCAGGGCCATTGCGAAGCTTTTTGCAGGGGCGGGTGCTGCCGTTGTCGTGAGCGACCTCAAAGCCGATACGGCTAAAGTTGTTGCGGATGACATCATTGCTGCGGGTGGCAAGGCAATTGCAATTGCCTGCAATGTCACGAAAGAGGATGATCTCAAGGCGGCGGTGGATGCTGCTGTTTCCAGTTTTGGTGGTCTGACAATCCTCGTGAACAATGCGGGTGGTGGCGGGCCGAAGCCGTTCGATATGCCGATGGGCGATTTCGAGTGGGCCTATCAGCTCAACGTCTTCTCTCTTTTCCGTCTCACGCAACTCGCTGCACCGCATATGGAAAAGGCAGGGCATGGCGCTGTTCTCAACATCTCCTCCATGGCGGGCGACAACAAGAATCAGCGCATGGCATCCTATGGGTCGTCCAAGGCTGCCGTGAACCATCTCACGCGCAATATCGCGTTCGACCTCGGTCCCAAGGGCATCCGCGTGAACTGCATCGCCCCGGGCGCGATCAAGACGGATGCACTTGCCAGCGTTCTCACTCCCGAAATCGAAAAGGCGATGCTGAAGCATACGCCGCTGGGGCGGCTCGGGCAGGCCGAGGACATCGCGAACGCAGCGCTTTTCCTGTGCTGCCCGGCCTCGAGCTGGGTGAGCGGGCAGGTGCTCACCGTTTCAGGTGGTGGCGTTCAAGAACTGGATTGAGGGCACTGACATGCGTGGCGGGCCGGAATGGTTCATCTGGATCGAGACCTTGGGCATCCTGTCCTTCGCGATCAACGCGATGATCGTGGCGAAGGGCAAGAATCTCTCGACTTTCGGATTTTTTCTCTGCGCCGTTGCCGCCGCGCTGGGTGGCGGCACCTTGCGCGATATCCTGCTCGGCCCGCAGGCCCAGCCATTTTTCTGGGTCGCGTTCCCATTCTACATCGTGGCGATCTTCGTGCTGTCGATCGCCTATGCCAATCTCGGGTTCCTCCAGGCCACGATTGCGAAGCGGGATTTCGTGATCAAGGAAAGCGCCGAAGCCATTGCGCTCGCCTCGCTCGGGGCGCTCGGTGCGGCGAAGGCGTTTAATCTTCTCGGTCCGGTCGTGGCACCGACCCCTCTGGGCCAGGCGCAACTCTGGATCCTCTGCGCCTTCTTCGGCGCGGTGAGCGCAGCCTTTGGGTCGATCATCCGGGACATCATCATCAACGAGTTTCCCGGAGCGCTGCGTCCGGGCGTGTGGGTGATCGAGGCCCTGTTCATCGGCTGCGGTTTGCTCGCCCTGCTGCGGATGATGGGCGTTTCGGCGCCTTGGGCGCTCCTTGCGGGCTTCCTTGTCACCCTTGTCATCCGTCTGACCGTTGTCATCGCGGCGCGTCGCGCCAAATCTGCCTGAGCCAGTCTTGCAAGCCCGGAGTTCTCCATGAAAATCGCCATGTTCTACGCCAAGGATTACGAGAAGCCGCAATTTGAGGCGGTCAATGCCCGGCATGGCCACGAGATCACCTACATCGCGGCCGCGCTCAATGCCTCCACCGCACCGCTCGCCAAAGGCTTCGATGCGGTTTGCATCTTCGTCAATGACATGTGTGACGCTGCCACCATCGAGACGTTGGCGGCTGGGGGCGTGAAACTGGTGCTCTGTCGTTCGGCCGGCTTCAACCAGGTGGATCTCAAGGCCGCGAAGACTCATGGACTGACCGTGATGCGGGTGCCGGCCTATTCACCGGAATCGATCGCGGAGCATGCGGTGGCGATGATCCTCTCGCTCGTGCGTAATGTGCACCACCAGTATAACCGCGTGCGCAACGGCAATTTCTCGATGGATAACCTCGTGGGCTTCACGTTGCGTGGCCGCGTCGCGGGGATTGTCGGCACGGGGAATATTGGCCGTTCGACGGCGCGCATTCTCAACGGCTTCGGCTGCAAGCTGCTCGGCTCCGATCCCTATCCGCATGACGAGATGAAGGCGCTCGGCATGGAATATGTCGAGCGGGACGAGCTGTTCCGGCGCTCAGATGTCATCGTGCTCACCGCCCCCCTGACGCCCGAAACCAAGCACATGGTCAATGCCGAAACGCTGAAGCTCTTCAAGAAGGGCTCAGTCCTCATCAACACTGGACGCGGCCCGCTGATCGACACCAAAGCAGCGATCGTCGCGCTGAAGAATCTCGAAACGCTGTGGTATCTCGGCATCGACGTCTATGAACAGGAGGCTGGGCTCTTCTTCGAAAACCTTTCGGCCGAGATCGTGCAGGACGATACGCTCCAATTGCTGATCGCCCAGAAGAACTGCCTCGTCACACCGCACACGGCCTGGCTGACACAGGAAGCTTTGACCGATATCGCCGAGCAGACCCTCGGCAATGCGTCGAGCTTCTCGGCTGGCGCGCCCGTTCCGGAACGCACGGTCAAACTGCCCTGATCCCTTCAGCTTCCTGAGGTTCCCGTGTCTGTTTCCTTCGACGCCTTCGCCGATTTCCGCATGACCGATCACAAGGTGATCATCACCGGAGGGGCGCAGAATATCGGTGCGGGGATCGCCAAGACCCTCGCGGGTGCCGGCGCCAAGGTGATGATCGCCGATCTCAATGGCGAGATGGCCCGGAAGACGGCGGCTGAAATCGCTGCCGAAACTGGCTCCGACTGCCGCGGCATGGCCTGCGACGTCACGAAATCTGAGCAGATCGATGCGGTCGTGGCCGCAACCGTCGCCGCGTTCGGCGGTATCTCGACGCTCGTGAACAATGTTGGGTGGGGTGGTCGTCACGAGGACCCCACGGCGATCTCCGACGAAGATTTCGTTGCCTCATACAAACTCAACGCGATCAGCGCCTACCGGATGAGCATGGCTTGCCTGCCGCACCTGCTGAAAGAGAAGAACCCGAGCATCACCAATTCCGGCTCGTTCTCCTCGGCGACGCCGGCCTATGACATCCTCGCCTATGGCACGGCAAAGGCTGCGCTGAACCAGATGATGGTCTCGATCGCGCACCTCTTGGCAAAGAAGGTGCGCGTCAATTCCATCCTGATCGGCACGGTGATGACTGCTGGCTATGCCGATGCCGGGATTGACCCTGCGATGCAGGAGAAACTGCGCAACCCTGACAGCCTCACGGGTCGGCCCGGATCCCCGCAGGATGTCGCGAATGCCTTCCTCTGGCTCTGCTCGCCGGCGGCGGGCTGGGTCAGTGGGCAGACGGTCAATGTTCATGGCGGCGGCGGAGTCGTGCGCCTGTTCGGGCAGTGAGCGCAGGCATGCCGGGCTTCCGTTCCAAACTGGTCGGAGTAGCCACATCGATGGCTCTGCTGGCGCTGGCCGATGGTGCCGTCGCGCAGCAGGCAGGCGGCGCGATTCCTCTGGCCGCGCAGGCGGAAGGTGCGCCGATCGAACGCGTGGATGTCGTGCTGGCGCGTGGCTCGGACAATCCGGCGCGGGATCAGGCTGCTCTGGCTCGCCTGCGCGAGAGCATGCAGGCCCTGGTGGGGCGTGGCTATTCCCGCGCCTTCATCGAGCGGCAGCTTGTAACCCCTCGCAGCCGGCTCGGCGTGGGACAGATCAGCTATCGGCTCGTGCCGGGTCGTTCGCCCGGAAGCCTCGCGGTTGTGATCGAACTCGACACCGCAATGCCGGCCTCTGCCGCTGGCGCACCAGGACTTCTGGCTGGCGATCCGCGATCTTTCCCGGTGCTTTATCGCGGCGAACGGGCCTTCTTCACCGCGATCATCAGCGGGGGGCTTGGAGCCTATTCCGATATCAACCCGTGGTTCGGCAACCCGGCGCTGTTCACGGCTGGCAGCCCCATTGCGCGGAAGCGACCGGGGCGTGCGCCGGGCTGGACAGAGGGCTACACCGACCTCGGCCTGGCAGGAGCAGTCCAACTCGGTGACACGCCCTTTTATGCCTATGGCGCGCTGACGGCGCTCACGTCATGGTCGGTCGGGCAGGACATCTACCGCAATGATACCCGGACCTGGACCGACCTCGAGCGTGCCTATGCTGGCCTGCTTTATGTGGATCCAGCCACCGGCAACAGCGTCAATGTCAGTGTTGGCCGGCAGAATGTGACGCTGAACGATGGCTGGCTCGTGCATTTCGTGCGCGGGAACGCCAATATCGGCAAGCGTGGTGGCACCTATCTCGGTCCGCGCAATGCCAGTGACTTTTCGGTGGTCGCCGACGTCAAGCTGGGTCCCTGGACCGCGAAGGCGTTCTGGATCGATCCGGATGAACTGCCCGGCATCGATTCCCGCGCGAACTATCTCGGCGCCAACCTGCGCTACACGCTCCGGCCTGGCCTCTCGGTGGATGCAACTTACCTGACTGTGACGCGTTCCACCGGCTCGTTGGTCGCGCCAGGAGGTGTTCGTCTGCCGCGCGAAGGGCTTCGCACCTATGCCGGGCATGTCCGCTGGGAGCGCCCCTTTGGCGCGGAAGGTTTCTGGCTGGCTAGCGAGTTTGCCTATCAGGACCATGAGCGTTTCCGTATGTCGGCTTACGCTGCCTATGGTCTCGTCGGCTATCAGGCGGCGCATCTCCCGTGGTCGCCGAGCCTGTCCTATCGCTATTCCTATGCCAGCGGCGACAACCCGAATTCCGCGAGCTACAACCGTTTCGATCCGCTGCTGGCGACGGGCCTCGGTAACTGGTTGCAAGGGATCAGCTTCGGCAAGCTGACCTCCAATTCCAACCTCTCGGTGCACCGGTTGCAGTTTAATATCGTACCGATGCCGACGCTCAACGTCACCTTTGACTGGCATATCCTGCGGGCGCCCGAGCGGAACAATCTCGGTTCGAACCCGGCACTTTCTACTTTGACATCCAGCGATATCGGCCAGGAATTCACGCTGACCGGCCGCTGGGCTATCAATCGGAACCTCTATCTCCAGACAATCGGGTCGATTGCCGTACCGGGCAAGGCTCTTCGGGATGCCGGAGCCCGCAAGAACTGGACTACACTGCAGGCGAGTCTCTACTGGTCGCTTTGAGGAGTTACCGTGAGTGAAATCAACGTACCGCTTCCGCTTCTGGGCTCGCTGCTGTTCAGCATGATGGGGCCGATTGCCCTGTTGCCGCTTTTCGCGCAAACGACTGCGGCGGCAAATACCGTGCTGCGTCGGAAGATCGCTGTTCTGGCTGGGCTGTTCGCGTTTGGAACTCTGGCGGTAGCGGTATTTGTTGGCACGTCGGTCATGGCCTCCGCGGGGACCTCTCGCTCGTCTCTGATCATCGCGGCTGGCCTTATCCTGTTCATCACAGCGTTGAAGAACGTGTTCGGCGGAGCGTCGAAATCCGAGCCATCACCACCCGCACCAACAACCGCACTCGCTATGATGCCGCTCGCGATTCCGGGAATTGTCACGCCGATGGGCGTTGCTATCCTGATCCTGTTTTCAAGCTATTTTCCCTCGTTCCCTGAACGCCTTGCCATACTTGGCGTTGTCGGCGGCATTATGTTTGCGAATGTCGGCGCAATGCTGGGGGCGCATTGGTTTATGCGTGTGATCGGTCCGGTACCCTTGATCATCCTTGGTGCAATCTTTGGCGTGTTGCAGGCGGCCATGGGCATCGAGATGATCATGTCTGGTCTAAAGCTTTCCGGGTTTTTTCTGCCGCGATGACACCGAAGACCCCATATGAGGAGCAGCTTGTGAGCGCACCGGCTGG
The DNA here is from genome assembly GCA_017302635.1 of Hyphomicrobiales bacterium. Classification (GTDB taxonomy): domain Bacteria; phylum Pseudomonadota; class Alphaproteobacteria; order Rhizobiales; family Beijerinckiaceae; genus Rhabdaerophilum. The sequence continues at coordinate 129,839 of JAFLCX010000003.1, read as the reverse complement.
TCAAATCTCCGCGCCTTTGGCGGTCATCAGAGTATGCTCGACAGAGACAGTCTGAGAGAGATGGCTCTGTTTGTTTGAACATTTTCGGGGCGTTTCCTCAGTGGATTCTTCCCGCAGTTATGCCGCTATCGGGATGGATGGCGGCGCAATGAAGTGTGTCTGGCTCGGCGTCGACTAACCAAGGATCGAGCGCGGTTGGCGGGTGCTCCAGAAGCCGTCGATTGAGCGCCATGGGGAGAGGCGCGAGAAGCTCGCCTACAGGGTGGGGAAGCGACTTCCGGAAACGGTCCGCGATACGGCCGTTGGTCAGGAATTTACCACCAAAGAAAATGACGGTCTGTACGAGACAAATGGATTAGGATCGCAAATCTCGCTTCCCTGACGCCTGTTGCCGGGACTTTGAACAATGTATGCGAAAAATGCCTCGAAATGCACTCTGATGGCGCGGGTCGCCCTGATCACCCTGCTCGCGGGAGCGCTGGCAGGGTGCTCATCGAGACCGCAGCCCGCTTTGGGTGTCGCCGGAGATGTCCTGCGGCCCGATGCGGCCAGCGTCGTCAACGTGCTCGCGATCACCACCCGTCGCCCTTCGGAGGATGCCGCGCTTCGTTTTTCAGGCGAGCGGACGCTCACGCCACGCTTTGCCGAGGTCGCGGTCTCAATCCCGAAAAACCGCAAAACCGGTGAAATCCAGTGGCCGAGTGGCGGGATCGCCGATCCCGCGCAGAACTTCGGTGCCGTGCGCTTTGAAGCCATGGAACGCGACGCTTTCGCCAAGCGCCTTCTCACAAGTGCTCAGAAGACCAAGCGACATGTTCTCGTTTTTGTGCATGGCTACAACACGCGGTTTGACGAAGCCGTATTCCGCATCGCCCAGATCGTTCACGACAGCGGCGCCGAGGTGACTCCCGTTCTGTTCAGCTGGGCCTCGTGGGCCAGCCTCGGCTCATACCCCTATGATCGCGAGAGCGCCGCTTTGGGGCGCGATTCCCTCGAGTTGCTTCTGGCCAAACTTGCCGATACGCCTTCCGTTGGGCAGGTTTCGGTGCTGGCCCATTCCATGGGCGGCTGGCTGACGCTCGAAACCATGCGGCAGATGGTTATCCGCAAGGGCACAATCCCACCCAAGATCAAGGATGTCATGCTCGCCGCACCCGATGTCGATGTCGATGTTGCAGCGGCGCAGGGGCGGGTGCTTCAGCAGGCGCGGAACAAGCCCAGGGTGACGTTGTTCGTGTCCTCCGATGACAAGGCACTCGGAGCCTCGCGCTGGCTATGGGGCAGCACCGACCGACTGGGTGCAATCGACCCATCCCGGGAGCCTTACCGGTCCAACCTTGCCCGATCGGGCGTGACGGTCGTGGACCTCTCCGATGTGCGGGGTGGCGACTCTCTCAATCATGGCAAATTTGCCGAGAACGCCAGCGTGGTGAAACTGATCGGGCAGCGCCTCGCGAGCAATCAGTCGCTCGAGTCTGATGGTGCCAGCGGAGGGGTGCTGCATTTCGTTGTGAAGGGAGCCGCGGCGACAGTCGAAACCGTTCTGACCGCGCCCGTGCGCCTCGGCGAGCAGCGCGCGCCCGAAAGCAGCCTCGAGATCGAGAGATAGGGCAGGCCGGCGGACTTGATCCGAAACATGCGCGTTCGGAGACAGCGGCGGCGGCATCTCAACGAGCGCGTGCAGATCAATAGTGAGAGACAAGACCTCTGACACGCTTTGCACAGGCCGCGTGAGCCGGCTTCGCGCAAATTGAACCATGGCGGGGCAGGGCGCCTCCTGAAACCGCTCTGGTTTTCTCGTGAGCACTTCTATTGGAGGTTGGCGCGAAAAAAGCTGGCTTGCGGGCTCGTCCGGCTGGAATGACCCGCTTGCCGGTCGTGATGGATGGCTTCCATCGTCATGCGAGCCATCGCCTCGACGCAATCGACAATCGGGAGAGCGGAACGCGAGGCCAGTCTTTTTGATAGACCAGCCAGACCCGCGCCTCCCAGTATCACCTGTCGGGCACCGTCAGCCTGACAGGCATCGATCTCGGTTGAAAGAAGGCTCAGTGCGCCGTCGGGATCCCTGGCGATCTCGCCTCCTGTCATCGCCGAAGCGCGGACCGAAGCGAGCCGATCCGAGAGCCCGATCGCCGAGACAAATTCCCGCAAGAGCGGCACCCAGGCGGTGCCACCGGTCACGATGGAAAACGGGCCGTCGGATTTGGTGGCTAACAGGCACGCGGCTTCCGCCATGCCGATGACCGGAACGGCGGAAATCTCGCGCAAGGCCGACAAAGCCGGATCCCCGAAACAGGCAAGCATCACAGCATCCAAAGGGATGTTGGCATGACAGGCGAGCGCGTCCAGAGCCGCATGTCCGCCGATGGCATAGCTCGCACGCGACGTGATGTAGGCGGAGCCAAACCGGCCGGTGGCCTCGATCACCTCGCTCTCCGGCGGCAGGAAGTCCCGCAAAGCTTGGGAAACCAGCGCGGTGATTGCGGGTGTCGTGTTCGGGTTGATGAGGAGGATGCGCATTCTCTGCATTCTATGGACGTGGATTGAGCCGATCACTGGTGAAAATCCGGCCCCAGCCGCGGATGATGTCAGGACGAACGCCGATTTCCAACAAGCATCCCCAAAGTGTGACGGCGACAGAGTCCAAGATGATCGCCCCTGCTTCAGGCTCCATCTCGGCGGCAAGGCGCGCGCCGTTCATATTGGTGCAGAGGATGGTGACGACGTCTGGCGAGGAGTTGAGGCATTCCGCGATCATCGCGCGTATCCGCGCCTGCGGCACAACGCCAAAACTGAAATTGTCGCGGATGCCGAGATGATACTCGGCAGGGCATTGGATGCCACGCCCGGCATAGGTTTTGATGATCCTCGCCTGAACATCATCGGTGTAAGGGGTCACAAGAGCCTGACGGGACGCTCCCAGCCGCTTGAGGATATCGACCAGCGAGAGGATACAGGTGCTGGCGCGGATTCCAGTTGTGCTTTCGATCCGTTCCTTGAGACGTTCGTCCCGCTCGATACCGAGCCAGCTGGCCGAAGTTCCATTCCACGCAATCACATCAACCTTCGCATGCGCCAGAAGTTCGGCAGCGCGCAGGATTTCGCTGTCGTCGAACTGCGCCAGCGCGTCCGCATCGAGCGCGATCTCGGTCACCTTGAAACGCGAGAAATGGGCAGTGATTTCGCTCTGTCCGGCGAGAATAGCGGCCGTTACGGGTTCGAGCACCGTATTCGAGGAGGGCGTGAGCATGCCGATGCGGTGCATGGGTCTTCCCTGTTCAATAGCCCATCGTGCGAGGCAACCATGTCACGATGGACGGGAAAAGCATGCAGAGCACGAGTACCCCGTACTGCACCCAGACGAACGGCCAGACTTCCTTCATGAACGGCTTCGTCGCGACCCCGCTCACGCCCTGAACCACCATCAGCACGACCGCAACGGGCGGAGTCAGCATCCCGATGACCAGATTGAAGACGAACAGAAACCCGAAATGCAGAGGGTCGAGCCCGAACTCCATCGCGATCGGATGGAAAAGCGGCACCAGCATGATGTAGGCCGCGTTCGATTCCATTGCTGTTCCGACGATGAAAAGCATGACAGCCACGATCAGGAGGAAAACCAGCGGGTCTGCGGTGATTTCCTTGATCAGGGCTGCCAGCTTCTGCGGCAGCATATCGATTGTGAACAGGAATGTGATGGTCGAGGCAAACGCGATCATGGCACCGACAATCGCGGTGGTGATCGCGGCGCGCAGGAGTGCGTCTGGAAGATCGGAGAGCTTGAGTTTCTTCGTGACGAAGAACCCGATCAGCATCGCGTAGACAACAGCGATCGCCGAGCCCTCGGTCGCTGTGAACGCGCCACCGACAATGCCACCGATCACAGTTACCGGCATCAGGAATACGACAAGCGAACCCTTCATCTGGCGGGCAATATTTCGGAAGCTGAAGGGCTCGCCAGAGAGTGGATAATCCCGCTTCCAGGCGATATAGCTGCACCAGCCCATCATCGCGGCTGTCAGGATCAGGCCGGGGATCACACCGGCCAGAAAAAGACCTCCGATCGAAACCGTGGGACCGGCCATCAATGCGTAGACGATCATGGCGCCAGAAGGCGGAATGATCGGGCCGAGGTTGGCAGCAGCAGCCACAACCGCGCTGGCAAAGGGCAGGCCGTACTGCTTCCTGAGTTCCGGAATCAGGGTGCCGGAAAGGGCGCTGGCATCGGCGACAGCTGCACCGGAGACGGTTGAAAGCCCGGCAGCGGCGATCATTGTCGCGTGACCGAGCCCGCCGCGCACACGGCCGACGAACGCCATCGCGAAGCCAATCAGGCGGGGCATGATGTCCGCCTTGATCATGAGTTCACCGGCCAGCATGAAGAACGGAATGGACATCAACGGGAATGAATTGATCGCATGCAACATGCGCTGCGGCACCATGTTTGCGTCGACATTGGCCATCCAGAGACCGATCAGTGAGCCAAATCCCAGAGCAAACGCGATCGGCATTCCCAGCAGGCCAACAGCAAAAAACGCGAGGGTGATGGCAAGGCTCATTTTCGGATGCCTATTCGATGATGTTGCTTTTTTTCGGTTCGCCCGAGAGGCAAATCTCGACTGTTCGCAACGTGCAATGCGCGGCACCGATGGCCACCGCGAGGTAAAAGAGACCGCCGCTGAGGTTGAGAACCGGGATCGTCTCGTCCCAATTGTCGCGGGTGAGGACAAACGCCTCCCGCGAGATGAGTACCATCATGCCAAGGGACAGAACGCTCATGCAGCGATAAAGAACGTCACGCACTTTCGGCGAGACGGCGGTGAGCAGCATTTCCATGACGATATGCCCGCCATTTCGCAACGCGAGGGGCAGTGACAGAAAGACTGTCCAGACGAAACAAAGCGTTGCTGTTTCATCGGCCCAATCCAGCGAACGGTTGAGCAGATAGCGCATCCCCACCTGGCTTGTGACAATCGCCAGCATGACCGCCATGATGACGATGATCACCCTTTCGGCCAGCCAATCCGCAGCGTGCAGAATCTTGCGGAATGCCCGGATCGTCGCGAAGCGGTCGAGACCATCCGGGGGCAGGGCAGGTGCTGCCTCCATGTCATGAGGCCTTCTGGACTTCGGCCAGAACCTTGTCGATCAGGTCGTTGCCGAGCCGCTTGCGCAGTTCATCAACGATGCCGGAGGTCGCTTTGCGAAGCTCGTTGATCACCGCTGGCGGAAGCTCGTTATAGGTCATGCCACGCTTCTTGAGGTCTTCCAGCGCCTCAGCATCGGCCTTCGCTGCCACGGAGCGTTGCTGCGCGATCGCCGATTTCATCGCAGCCTGAACGGCGGCACGATGCTCCGGTGTCAAAGCGTCCATCTGGCGCTTATTGGCCACAACCGCAATGAAATCAAAGAAGTGGTCGGTCTTGGTCAAAAACTTCTGGACTTCGAAATAGCGCGAAGTCTGGATGTTGATGAAAGGGTTCTCCTGTCCGTCGATCACGCCTTGCTGCATGGCCGAATAGATTTCTTTCACGTCCATCGCCACGGCATTCGCGCCCAGCGCCCGGAAGGTGGCGAGGTGTGTCTCGTTCGGCTGAAGGCGGATCTTGAGACCCTTGAAATCCTCAAGGCTTGTGATTGGCCGCTTCGAATTCGTGACCTGACGCGAACCCAGCTCCATGAAGCCAAGCGGCGCAAAACCCTTTTCGGCGAGTTTCTTGTCGAGCAACTCCCCGACCGGCCCGTCAATCACCTTGAAGGCTGCCTCACGACTTGGAAAGAGAAAGGGAAGCGATACGGCTTCCAGCTCCGGAACGGTTCGCGACAGGAAGGCCATGCCGACCCACGTCGCGAACACCGTGCCGGCGCGCGTGCCATCGACGTTTTCCTTGGCGCCGCCAAGCTGCATGTTGTCAAAAATCTCGACCTTGACCTGGTTGCCGGAAAGCCGGTGCACTTCGGACTGGAACAACTGCATCGCGACAGAGCTGGGATGCTCCTTCGCGAAATTGCCGACAATGCGGAGCGTGGTCTGCGCCTGGGCAGGAAGGGGCGCGGCCATGAGCCCGGCGGCGAGAACAAGGCCAACGCCTCCAAGGAACCGGCGTCGATGAAAAGCTGAATTGGCAACCATGGGGTGCTCCCGCGTTTGAACGTGGCGATTTGCAAATGTGGACAATCCAAATTGAAATTGTCAACATTACGCATTTGCTGATGGCACAAGCCATGCATTGTTCGTGCCATTGCTTTCTTGTCGGAGTCCCTCATCCATGCTGAAGACCCACGGTCGCTACGCGTTTTCCGCAATTGACGGACGCCCGGATTACGTTTGGCCGGGGGGGCGGCGACTGGCTTGCTACGTCGCCCTTAACCTCGAGCATTACGCCTTCGGAGAAGGCCTTCGCGAGGAGCTTGTCGGCGGCGGCCATGAGCCGGATGTCTTGAACTACTCGTGGCGTGACTACGGGAATCGCGTGGCGGTCTGGCGACTCAAGGCTCTTTTCGAGTCCTTGAATGTCCCGCTGACATTGCTTGTGAATTCATCTGTTTACACGCACGCTCCGGGCCTGATCGAACGACTGCGAAGCGATACGACCGAGGTTTCGGCGCATGGCCGCACGAATTCGGAGGCGCAGGGGCTCTTGACGGAAGCCGACGAGGCGGCGCTGATCCGCGAGGCAACTCGAGAGATTGCCCAGCGCGAGGGGAAAGCGCCCGCCGGATGGCTTGGCCCGTGGTTGTCGGAGAGCAAGGTCACGCCGGATCTCGTTCAGGAGGCAGGCTATCGATACATCATGGACTGGTGCATGGACGACCAGCCGGTCTGGTTGAAAACCCGGTCCGGACGTATCCTGTCGCTTCCCTATCCGCAGGAACTGAACGACAGTTCCACGATCGTCGGCCGTCGCGTCGGAGCGTCCGATTTTGCCGATATGATCATCGACCAATTTGATGAAATGCTGGAACAGTCTGTCCATCAGCCGCTGGTTTTCGGGCTGGCCCTGCATCCCTATGTCATCGGACAACCGTTTCGGATCCGTCACTTGCGGCGGGCGCTTGCGCATATTGCCCGCCATCGGGAACAGATCTGGATAACAACGGGTGGCCGGATCGCGGAGCATGCCATCGGGCTCGACCAAGCGGGGACGCCGCTGGCCTGAATATGTTATTCAGGAGAAAATTGTAGCAAGATCAATAGATTGACTCGAATTTCTGTCGAGATCGAGGCGGCTGACAATAGCATCCAGGTGCTCCTGCATCAGCATGGTTGCCTTGTCCGCATCCTTGAGAACCAATGCCTCCAGAATGCGCGAATGCTCGTGGTTTGAACAGCTCGGCCGCCCAGGAGTTTCGTAGGCCGCAATCACAAGCGACTCGCGTGTAACCAGCTCTGTCAGGAATTTCTTGAGGACGGCATTTCCGGCAATATCGGCGAGAAGCAGGTGAAATTCGCCTGAAAGCCGGATCATCTCGGCCCGATCGCGTCTCGCCTCCGCATCCACTTCCCGAGCAATATGGTCGCGCAGCCTCACAACATCCTTGCGGGTGATGCGTTGCGCAACCTCCGCGACAATGGTCGCTTCGATGGTTCTCCGGGCGACGAAAATCTCTCGGGCTTCCTTGACCGAGGGGCGCGTGACCGAAGCACCGCGATTGGGTTCGAGTGTGACCACGCCCGCATAGGCGAGGCGGGAAAACACGTTCCTGATCCGCGCGCGACTGACGCCAAAAATCTGTCGCATCTCGTCCTCGCGCAAGCGGGTTCCCGGCGGCAGTTGCTGTTGCGCGATGGCGGAATGGATGCGCGCAAAAACCTCGTCATCGGAGACACGGTTTTCGCCTGTGTGGTCAACGGAATCGTGAGCGGCCCGCGGGCCAGGGCTACGTGAGCGCGGTGCCATGTCGTTCAGCTCGGAAGCCCCATTGGACAGGATTGATAACCGCCAGAGTGCTGCCACGGAAGCCGTGTCCTGTCCACTTTCTTGATGCCTCGATCTTCCTCCTTACTTGACGGTCATTTTGCTGAAATTTTGAGCGGCGCGCCTACTTAAATTGCAAGCAAAAAGAGCTTGCATTGTTGACAATCATCGAGATGATCGAGTTCCCTTACAAACCCGAGAGAAGAGATCGAAGAGGGGGTCATGGTTTCCGGCACGGCAATTGGCACGATCACGCCTTCCGGAAATCGCGTCGTCGAGCGCGTCACCATGGCCATGACCCGGGACCTGCCGGATATCTCGGTCCAGTTCACGCGGATCCCTGTCCATGGCGATACCAGCGGTGCAGCCACCTACGACTGGGATCGCATGCTGGATGCTGCCACGCTTCTCAGCCATGCCAGACCGGATGCCATCTGCTGGAATGGATCGAAGGGTGGAACGCTCGGATTTGACATCGATCACGACCTGACTGCGCGGATCACGGCGGGAACGGGCGTTCCGGCCGTGACGGCGGCGCTTTCGATCCTTGATGCGCTTGGAAAGCTTGCTGCAACCCAGATCGCTTTGGTCACGCCTTACGACACGGCTTATCAGGCAAAATGCATTGCCGGCTTTGCCGGAAAGGGCATTGAGACTGTTTCTGAAGTTCATTCGGGACTGACTGACAATTTCTCCTACGGGGAAATTGCTGCGAGCGAGATCGCTGCGATGACGCGCGCCGCTGTCGCGAAGGCGAGGCCGCAGGCCGTCGTCTATTTCTGCACGAATTTCGATGGTGCCGCCCTCGCTCCGGTGCTGGAGGCCGAACTCGGAATTCCTGTTCTCGATTCCACGGCGCTGGGTGTCTGGGGTGCACTCGGCGCTGCGGGGTATGATTTGGGACGGCTGGCGCGTTGGGGGCGCGTGTTCAGCCTGCCGATTTTCTAGATCGGACCAGAAAACCACCGGTTGGCCCGGGATATGCTTGGGTTGAGTGAGACAAGTCTGGATCAAAATCAAAGCGAGGGGTTTTTCACCATGTCAGTCAGGGCAACAATGATCGGTGCGGCATGCGCGTTGGCGAGCGCAATCCTGCCCAGCGCGACAATGGCGCAATCTCCGACAACCATGCGTGCCGCCGGGAATTTCTCTTCGTCGGTGGCGCATTCGAAAGGCATCGAGACACCCTTCTTCGAGAATCTCGCCAAGGAAACCGGGTTGTCGCTGTCGGTCAATTTCAACCCGATGGATGTCGTGAACGTGAAGCCGGAAGATGCCCTCCGCCTGCTGCGCTCGGGAACTTTCGATGTGATGTCGGTCCAGATCGGGCAGGCCTCGCGTGACGATCCCTTCTTCGAGGGAGTTGACCTGGCCGGTGTTTCGACAAATTTTCCGGACCTCAAGGCCGCCATCGATGCCTATCGCACCGTGTTCGACGAGCGATTGCAGCGTCGCTTCAACGCGAAGGTGCTCACGCTCTGGCCCTTCGGCCCGCAGGTCTTCTACTGCAACAAGCCCGTGGCGTCCGTGGATGACTTCAAAGGCCTGAAGATCCGTTCCTTTACCCCGACCATGTCGGGCCTGCTTCAGAAGCTGGGAGCGACCCCGGTGACGCTCTCCTTCACGGAGGTCTATTCCGCGCTCGGAAACAAGCTCGTCGATTGTGGTGTGACGTCACCCAATTCTGGCAATACCGGCAAATGGCCGGAAGTGACGACGCATTACGTGCCGCTTGCGGTGAACGGTTCTGTGCAGGGCCACTTCATCAATCTCGCCTACTGGAACAAATTCACGCCCGCCGATCAGGCCAAGCTTCTGGCAGCATTCAAGAAGCTCGAAGACGCGATGTGGAACTACGCCGTGACGGGCACGGATGACTCCCAGAGCTGCAATACCGGTGGTGAATGCAAGAATGGGCAGAAATTCAACATGACGCTCGTCAAGCCTTCCAAGGAGGATGCAGCCAAGCTGGCGGCTGCGGCGGCTGCGGGCGCGCTGCCCCTCTGGAGGGATGCTTGCAACAAGGTCGACCCGACCTGCTCGGCGACCTGGAACAAGACGGTCGGTGCCGCGCGCGGAATCAAGATTGAGTGACCCAAGCGGGCGGGCGAGCGGCTTCGCCTGCCTTGCGCCTCGAAAGGCTGCCCGATGAGCTTGCCCGCCAACCCGATCTCCCGCGTCGTCGAGCCGATTGCGCGCGTTGTCGCGATTCTCTTTGGCTACGCGATCCTCATTTACTCGGTCGCTTTGTCTTTCGAAATTGTTGCTCGCAAGCTGTTCAACATATCGATCAAAGGTCTGGACGAGGTCGGCGGATTTGTTCTGGCGATCTCTGCCGCAATTGGCGCCTCCTACACTATGGCGATGAAGGCGCATACGCGCGTCGACGTCTTCCTGGTGCGCATGCCGCGCGAGGTGCAGCGTGTGCTCAACACGCTGGCGCTCATCTCGATGTCCGCTTTCGCTCTGTTCGCTGCCTGGCGTGGTATCTCGGTCCTGCAGGATACGATCGAGTTCCAGTCCTCTTCACCCAATCTCCAGCAACCGCTCTGGGTGCCCCAATTGGCCTGGGTCGTGGGTCTGGTGCTGTTTGGCGTCATCGCGACGGCCTATGCAATCCACGCGCTCTGGTTGCTGGCCACGGGGAGGGCGGAACTCAACGCCTATTACGGCCCGCTCAGCGTCAAGGAAGAACTCGACAGCGAACTCGAAGCTCTGAAATCGCGCTCGGGCAGCACAACAACCGGAGACCGCAATGGCTGATGTCACCACCGCTGCGATCGGGTTCGCTCTACTGATCTTCCTGATGGCTCTGGGGTTTCACGTCGCCTTTGTGATGTTTTTTCTCAGCGTGCTTGGCGGGGTGATCTATCTCGGCTGGCCACTCGTCCTGGAATACGGCACCCAGAACTGGTCTTCGACCAACAACTTCGTGCTCGTGGCCGTACCGCTTTTTGTCCTCTTGGGTGAACTTCTGGTGCGGGGGGGATTCACCGACAGGATGTACCGCTCGCTCTCGGATTGGCTGAGTCCGATGCCGGGCGGGTTGTTGCACACAAATATCGGCGCATCCGCCATGTTCGCGGCCGTGTCCGGATCATCCGTCGCAACGGCAGCGACGATTGGCACGGTTGCGCTGCCGACATTCGAAAAACGCGGCTATAATCAGCGCCTTGTGCTCGGTTCGATCGCTGCGGGCGCGACGCTTGGGATCCTCATTCCGCCGTCGATCAACATGATCATATACGGGGCGATGACGAATACCTCCGTCGGTCGCCTTTATGCCGGGGGCATTCTGCCGGGCTTGCTGCTGACCGCACTTTTCATGGCGGTCATCGTTGTCGCTTGTCTGTGGAACCCTTCGCTGGCAGGTCCGCAGGAACCCGGGAGCCCCCTGAAGGACAAGCTCAAACGCCTTGTCGACCTCGCTCCGCCGGTTGTGGTGTTCGTCTTCGTGATGGGCTCGATCTATGCCGGTTGGGCGACCCCGACCGAGTCCGCCGCGCTGGGTATCGTGATCGCGCTGGGCCTGTGCATTGGCTACGGCCGACTGAATATCAGGATGTTGCACGAGTGCTTTCTGTCGACGCTATCGATCACTGCGATGATCACGCTCATTGCTGCGGCAGCCTTCTACCTCAACTTCGTCCTTGGCGTGATGGGAATACCCACCCTGCTCACCAACTATATTTCCAGCCTGGGTGCCTCACCGGGCCAGATGATCCTGATCCTGACGGTGTTCTATCTCATTCTGGGATGTTTTCTGGATGCATTGGCGATGGTGGTCGGGACAATCCCGATTGTGTTCCCGATCGTGATCGCGCTGGGGATTGACCCCGTCTGGTTCGGTATCTTCCTTGTCCTTATGGCAGAACTCGCCCTGATCACACCGCCGGTTGGGATGAACCTCTACGTCGTTCAGGGGATCCGCAAGGAAGGGGCCATGAGCGATGTCATTGTCGGCGTGTTGCCCTTCCTCGTGGTGATGCTGTCGATGGTTGCGATGATCTGGTTCTACCCGCAGATCGTGCTCTGGCTGCCCAAGCAGTCGATGGGCTGATGTCATGCCATCCAGATTGATCCGTGGGTCGCGCATTCTGACCTTGAACACGGTCGGCGATGCGCATGCGGAGGCTGATATCCTGATCAAATCCGGTCGGATCGCCGCCATTGGGCGGTCCCTGATCCCGCCTGAGGGAGCCGAGATCATCGATGGAAGGGGCATGCTCGCCATGCCCGGCCTTATCAACGCGCATGTCCATTCGCCGGCCAATTTCATGCGCGGCACATTGGAAGGGCTGCCGCTTGAATTGTTCATGCTCTACGAGGTGCCGCCGCTGACCGAGCGGCCGCCATCGAAACGAACGGCGTATATCCGCACATTGCTGGGTGCGATGGAAATGCTCAAGCTTGGCATCACCAGCGTGATGGATGACGCCTTCTACGTTCCGATGCCGACACCGGAAACAATCGATGGCGTCATGGAAGCCTATCGCGACATCGGCATGCGGGCGACGACGACCCTCGATCAACCCAATATCGTCGAATATGCCAAATATCCCTTTCTGGCTGAACTCCTTCCCGAAACGATCAGGTCCCGCATGGAAGCGGCGCCGGTGGCATCAGCCGGATATCTGCTGGAGCAATACGATCATCTGATCACGCGATGGCACGGTGCTGCCCACGGACGGCTGCGCGCCGGTGTTTCCTGCTCGGCACCTCAACGGGTCACAATCCCGTATTTTGAAGCGCTGAGCGCACTGAGCAAGGCGCGTGACTTGCCCTTCGTCGTGCATATGCTCGAGACCAAGCTGCAGCGGGTCTTCGGGCAGGAGAAGCTCGGAAAATCGCTCGTGCGCTATGTCCATGATCTCGGGCTGCTGGATGAGCGGATGCAGATCGTCCATGCGATCTGGGTCGATGACGCGGACATGCGCCTGATTGCCGATGCCGGCTGCGTGGTCGCGCATAATCCGGTTTGCAATCTCAAGCTCGGAAGCGGGATCATGCCATTCCGGGCCTTGCGGGATCACGGCATTCCCATTTGCCTCGGCACCGACGAAGCCGTGGCCGACGATACCCATAACCTATGGGCTGTCGCTAAAATGGCCGGCCTGATCCACAAGATCACCGACTCCGATTATCTGCGCTGGCCCAGTGCCGCCGAAATCCTCCGCTGTCTCTTCGAGGGAGGGGCGCGCGCCATGCGTCAGCAAGGCGCGATCGGCAATCTGGTTGTCGGGGCCGAGGCAGATCTCGTCCTTCTGGATCTCGAAACTTTGGCCTTCACGCCGCTCAATGACGTGGTCCGCCAACTTGTCTACTGCGAGAACGGGTCTTCGGTTCGTCTCACCATGGTTGCTGGCGAGATCGTGATGCGTGATGGCGTGATTCTGAACGTGGATGAGAAAGCAATCAAAGCCGAGGCGCGTGCGATCATGGCTGAGCTTGCAGGTGATTTCGCGCAGGCCCATTCTGCAGCGAGAGAACTCGATGCCTATTATCGCGCGATGTATCTCAAGGCGGCGCAAACGGAAATCGGCATGAACCGCTGGGCGCACCCGACATGAGACTCTTGCTGATCAACGGCAACACGACCCAGGCGGTGACGGATCATTGCGTGTCGGATGCACGCCTGCATGTTTCAGATGATACGATCCTGACCGGTGTGACCGCGCGCTACGGCGCCGACATCGTGACCGCGGAGCCGGAAAATCTGATCGCATCGATGGCGGTTCTTGAGCGCCTTGCAGAACACTACAAGGACCATGACGCGGCTATCCTCGCGATTTCTTTTGACAGCGGGCTTCTTGCTGCGCGCGATCTCGTGCCAATTCCCATCATTGGCATGACCGAAGCGGCCTTGCTCGATGCGGCAGCCATCTCCGATCGTCTGGGCATGCTGGTGTTCGGCACGGCAAGTCTGCCACTCTACCGCGCCATGCTCGATCGTTATCCGATGCGCGACCGCGTTGTTGCCATTCAGGTTGTCGAGGTCACCTCGGTTTCCGCCTATCTTGATGCGACCCGGCTCGACGAAGCGATTCTCGCCGCGCTCGAAGAGATGCGCAGGCGGGCTTCTGTCGATGCGGTCGTCATCTGCGGTGCCGTCATGTCGGGCGTGGCGGAACGTCTGCAACCCTTGACTTCAACGCGGCTTTTCGGCGGCATGAAGTCGTCAGTCCGCCGGGCACAGGCCCTGCTGCAATCAGGCGCCGTCGCCCATGTTCCGAGGAGCGGGCTTGCCCGCTCGGCCCGGGTCATGGGCCTCAGCCCTTCGCTCATGGCCTTGTTTGAAAATCGTGGCGCGCAACGCTCGGATTAGGGCGCATGCTGGAGGTCAACTCCCTGAATTGAATGCTCGTGGTTCCGCGCGGAATGGAGCGGCACCACGGCGTGCCGAAACGGCAATTCCAATTGATAATGAGTAACATACCTTTCGTTTGCCCCGATGCCCTCATCCTCTCCCCAATGGGCATCGGGCGCTCTCCGGCCTCAAGCGGGCCCAGTTTCGAAAGGGTGGATCGCGATGAACATATGGCAAAAATCCGGGTGGAGCCTGGCCTTCTCCGTGCTCGCCCTCGGATCGGCTTCCGCGCAGAGCCTGTCTCTCGCGACCGGCGCACCGGGCGGCGGATTTCTGGATTACGGCCAGCATGTCGCGGCCGTCCTGAAAGAAAAAGGCCTTGTGATCGACGTCCAGCAGACGAGCGGAACGGCCGAAAATCTCAAGCGCGTGGAAGCGGGGCAGGCCGATTGCGGGCTCGCCGTGCTTGGTCCTGCTTATGAAGCCTGGAATGGCCTCGGTGGCTGGACAGGCGGGGTCAAGATGCAGAATTTCCGGGCCGTTGCGCCGATGTATGAGACCACCTTTCATACAATCGTGCCCGAGGGCGGAACGGTCAGGAGTTTTGCAGACCTCAAGGGACTGAAGGTCGCAGTCGGGCCCAAGCAGGGCACCGGCGAACTGATGTTTGCCGGCATACTCCAGGCGACGGGCGTAAAAGCCGACATGGCGAATGGCGCGCCCAACGACCACATCGTTCAGCTCGAAAAAGGCGAAGTTCAGGCCTTCTGGTTCGGTGCCGGCCTTCCGGTTCCGGCGTTCAGAACTGCTGCGGATCGCTATCCTGTCCGGGTCCTCGGCTTCAGCGAGGCTGAACGCGCGGCGATCATCCAGCGCCTGCCTTACCTCGCCCCTTCGAACGTGCCGGCTGGCACCTACAAGGGGCAGCAGGTTGCCGTCGAGGCTGTCGGCATCTGGAACATCGTGGTCTGCGGCAAGAGAGTTCCCTCTTCAGCCATCCAGTCCTTTGCCAAGGCACTCTTTGATGGGCGCCCCGCACTCGAAGCACGCATGAAGGCCGCGAGCATGACGCTTCCAGCCAATGCGACGAAAAATCAGGTGATTCCCTATCATCCGGACCTTGCGGAATTCTATCGCAGCCAGGGCGTGAACGTGCGGACGGAATGAACGGATTGGCGTGCACGAGCAAAGCCGCCGATCGCAGGATCGGCGGTTTTTTTATCTCCCGAGAGGTCGTTTTGGATCGAATGACGATTGCGATCTCTTCAGGTTTCACCGGTCAGGAAGGCGTTGATAGCGCTCAGCGGGAGGCTGTCGTCCGGCTTTCGGATCGCCTGGTAGAAGGCCAGAATGTGCTGGGGTTGAGCGAAATTCGCACAGCAATCGCTGAATTTCTGCTCCTGTTCGGCTTCGCTCATGGGGTGACCATGAGATCCTTTCGGGAAAGCCACGCCGGTTGAGATCTGCTCGCCGCTGGTCAACCGCACGGTGATTTCGGCGTCGCCACCCCAAGGCAGGTGCGCTGTTTCGGGGGAGGGCGCTCTCGGGACCATCCGCACTTTCGTCGCCAGCGCAGCGAGATCCGGGCGGCTGATATGAGGCATGGTGAAATGGTGCAGACGCGGCGCTCCGTCGATGGCTGCGACCGCCGCGCAGTAATGCATGCTGAAGCGCGCCTGCTCGCGGCTCGTCGGCACAGGAAAGCGCAGATTGGCGATCATGAAGCGCGGCATCGCAATCTCGATTTCGGCGATTGTGTCAGGATCCAGATCGAGCGAAGCGCGCAGCGCCAGGACACCGTCGATGCCGAGATGAGTGGACATGCAGGACGGATAGAGTTTCGCAGTCAGCCCTTGTTTTTCGATGTGCAGGCTCGTCCGGCTTTCGAGTGCCGAAGGCGTATGCATGCGCCCTTGCGTGAACTGCGTGAGGAAGCCCCAGGGTCCCTCGAAGACATCCGCAGCTGCGTCAATGCCGGCTTGCGCCAGCTTTGCTGCCAGAATGCCGTGCATCGCGGCATAGCCCGCATGAATCGGTTTGGCTGAAGTTCCGAACTGCTTCTTGCTGCCCGCAGCGAGGCTCGCCGCAAGGCTCAGCGCGTGCCGCAATTGCAATGGCGGAAGTTCGAGAAGAAGCCCGGCCGATGCCGCCGCTCCGATGGTGCCAAGCGTGGAGGTGGCGTGCCAGCCCAACTCGTAATGTTCGGGGTTCATCCGCTCACCAAGAATGGCCTGGACCTCGAGCCCGGCGATATAGGCCGGGATGATCCGGGCGAGGTGAGTGTTGCACTCTTCTCCCAGCGCCAGCAGCGTCGGCACCAGGACCGCGCTGGCATGACTGATGGCCGGAAAGAAGTTGTCGTCGTAGTCGAGCACATGTGCCGCAGTCCCGTTGATGAGTGCGGCAAACGGCGCGGGGAGGTGGATCGGCTCGCTGTTGCCTCCGCTCCGACCCTCGCCCCAGTTGCGCACACTCCTCTTCACCGCCAGCACGGCCGGCTCATCCCGCCCGGCAATCATGCAGGCGATGACATCGGCAATCGCCGCCCGGGCCCGCGATCGGGCAAGAGCCGAAAGCGGTGATGTCACGGTGGAAATGGCCCACTGCACCAGATCATCCGCCAGAAGCGGAACCCGGATTTCAGACATGGGCGAGGCGCCTTGCAACTTTGGCATGGAAATGTCTCGACAGTCGGCAGGGCGCGCCTCAGCTCTCAGCAAAGGCGCGATCACGTTGCTTGCGCAATCGTGGCGCGACCATGAGAGCGAGGAGCAACAGGGCAATGAGCAGGATTGTTGCGCTGATCGGCCGTGTGACGAGAATGGACGGGTCTCCGCGCGAAACCAGCAGGGCTCGCCGCAGGCTCTCCTCCATCATCGGACCGAGCACAAAGCCGAGCAGGAGCGGGGCCGTTTCACAGTCGAGCTTGGCGAAGAGGTATCCCAGCACGCCCAGAACCGCCGTCAGAGCAGCATCGAAGGGGCTGTTTGAAAGGGAATAGGTGCCGATGCAGCAGAAGAGCAGAATGGCCGGGTAGAGCAAGCGATAGGGCACACTGAGCATTTTGATCCAGAGGCCGATCAAGGGCAGGTTGAGGATCACGAGCATCAGGTTTCCCACCCACATGCTGGCAATCAGCCCCCAGAAGAGCGAGGGGTTGTTCGTCATCACTTGCGGGCCGGGCTGAATCTGGTGGATCGTCATGGCGCTCACCATCAGCGCCATCACGGCATTGGAGGGCAGACCAAGGGTCAGGAGGGGAATGAACGAGGTTTGCGCCGCGGCGTTGTTTGCGGCCTCCGGCCCGGCCACTCCCTCGATTGCTCCATGCCCGAATTCCTGCGGGTTCTTGCTGATCTTCTTTTCGAGGCTGTAGGCCGCGAAGGAGGAGAGCGTTGCGCCCCCGCCGGGCAGCACGCCCAGCATCGAGCCGAGGCCCGTCCCGCGCAGAACCGCCGGAACCGCGCGCACGAACTCGGTTGCCGTCAACCACAGGCCCGATACCGATTTCGCGAAAATCTCGCGTTTGTCCTGCCGCTCCAGGTTTACGATGATGTCGCCGATGCCGAACATGGCCAGAGCGATGATGCCGGTGTTGATGCCGTCGGCGAGTTCCGGGATGTCGAAGGAGAAGCGCGGTGTGCCGGCATTGATGTCGAGACCCACGAGCCCCAGCACGATGCCCACGAGGATCATGCCGATAGCTTTCAGAACCGACCCTTTCGCGAGCACAACGGCTGCGATCATGCCGAGCACCATCAGCGAGAAATACTCCGCCGGTCCGAAGCTCAGCGCCACCTTGCCGAGCGGAACTGCAAAAGCCGCAAGAAGCAGCGTCCCGACTGTCCCGGCGACAAAGGAGCCCATCGCGGAAATCGACAGGGCCGCCCCGGCTCGTCCCTTTCGGGCCATCTGATACCCGTCGAGGCAGGTGACAACCGATGACGCCTCGCCGGGCATGTTCACGAGGATTGCAGTCGTCGAACCGCCATATTGGGCCCCGTAATAAACGCCCGCAATCAGGATCAGGGCGGCGAGAGGATCAAGCCCGTAGCTTACCGGCAGCAACATCGCGATGGTTGCGATGGGGCCGAGGCCGGGCAAGATGCCGATCAGCGTTCCGAGGAAGACACCGACAAGACAATAAACCAGATTGACGGGCGTCACGGCCATCGAGAAGCCGAGCCCGAGATTGGCAACGAGTTCGCTCAGCATTGACGATCACATTCTGGGAAAAAGAGGGAATTGCAGACCGAGCCCGCGCACGAAGACGAGGTACACGAACAGGTTCAGCACGATCACCGAGATCGCAACCTCGCGCCATCGCGTCTCGGGCGATCCCGTCGCCGCAATCACCACCACAAGCGTGGCGCTGACCAGAATGCCGAGGCGGTTCACGAAGACAAAGACGAGCACGGCGAGCGTCACCGCGAGGAGGGGGCGAGGCCGAATGCGTTCGATGCACTCGCCCTCCGTTCGCCAAGTGCCCCAAAGCACGATCAACCCGACGGGCACAAGAAGCCCTGCAACGATGCGCGGGAAATAGCCCGGCCCCATCCGCAATGCGCTGCCCGTCGGGTAGTCGAGGGCAGTCCAATAGGTCACCAGACCGAAAAGGACGAAGAAGAGCCCGACCCAGAAATCCTTGCGGGCGAGAAGCGCGCTGTTCATGATCCCCTCCGGAATGATGGCTGTGAGGCGTCAATCGAGCTTGGCGCCGGAAGCCTTCACGACTTCGGCCCAACGGGTTGATTCCTGCGCAATGAAAGCGCGGAACTCAGCCTGCGAGCCGGGGAACGGATCGACGCCGATGGCCGAGAAGCCCTGCTTGATGGCATCTGAAGCCAATGCCTTGTTGATCTCGGCATTCAGCCGGTTGACGATCGCCTGCGGGGTCCCGGCAGGCACGATCACGCCACCCCAGGAGGCCATGTAGTAGCCCGGCAGGCCCGCCTCATCGAGCGTCGGCACATTCGGCATGGAAGGGATGCGCGATTTCGCGGTGACGCCGATGGCCCGGATCTTGCCGCTCTGCGCCAGTGTTCCGGCAGAGGAGACGTTGTCGAACATCATCTGGATGGTGCCGCCCATCAGGTCGACGAGCGCCTGCGGGCTGCCGCGATAGGGAAGATGCGCGACTTTCGTGCCCGACATCACCTTGAAGAGCTCGACGCTCATGTGCCCGGTTGTGCCGTTCCCGGCCGAGCCCGCCGTGGTCCTGTCGGGGTTCGCCTTGGCGTATTCGATCAATTCCTTCACCGAGCGGATGGGAAGATCGTTATTCACCACAAGCAGATTGTAAGTGGTCAGCACGGGCGCGACCGGGACGATCTCCTTGTCCACGTTCACGGGTAGCTTCGTGAACAGGAACTTGTTGATCGCCAGCGTGTTCACGTTGCCGTAGCCGATCGTGTAGCCATCCGGCGCAGCCTTTGCGACGATGTCGAGGCCGATGTTTCCGGCCGCGCCCGGGCGATTCTCGATGATGACCGGCTGCCCGAGCTGCTTCTGGAGCTCTGTCGCCAGCAGTCGCGAGATGACATCTGGCGAGCCGCCGGCTGCGGAAGGCACGATGAACTTGATCGGCTTGTCGGGATATTGAGCCAGAGCCGGTGACAGGATGGCGAAAAATCCCGAGATGGCGATGGCGGTCGTCCGGACCCAAGATGGCATGCGCATGGTTTCCTCCCTTCGAGAGCTGGAAACCCGATAATCATGCGGATCACATGCAGGCTCACGGTCCGAGATAACAAGTGTCCGTGCTCTTTCGGCACATCGTCTTTTATTTCAGGATGTAAGAGACTGTTTGACGAGGAGGAGCGGCCATGCAGCTCAAATGGCTCGAGGATTTTTTGGCTTACTCGGCAACCCGCAGCTTCACGCGCGCTGCGGAAATGCGAAACGTGACACACCCTGCTTTTGGCCGGCGTCTGCGCGCGCTGGAACACTGGATGGGGGTACCGCTTTTTGACCGCGGCAGCTTCCCTGCAACCATTACTCCGGATGGACAGCGCCTGCTGGAGGTGGCGCGTGATGTCTCGGTTCAGCTCAACGACCTGCGCGCCGAACTGCGTCGCAAACGCAGTCAGGATGGCCGCGCGATCACCATCGCGACCGGCCGGACATTGGCCCGCACGCGTTTTCCCGATCTCCATCAGCGCCTTGTCACGCAGGCGCCCCATCTATTGGTCCGATTGCTGACCACATCGCTCGCGGATGGAATCCAGATGTTGGCGGACGAGGCCATCGATTTCCTCCTCTTCTACGACAGCCCCGCAGCACCCATTCCGCTCGACAAATCCGAATATTCGTCCGTGCGGCTCGGGCATGAGACGCTGATTGCCGTCTGTGGTCCTGATGCCGAAGGGCGCCCCCGTTTTCGACGAGATGCGAGGCGGCCCCGGAGAATTCCATATCTGGCCTACCCGAACACGATGGCGCTGGGGCGCGCTCTCGACGCGCGGCTGGAACAACTGGGAGAGCAATCTCAGTTCGAGCGCGTCTTCGAGGCAGACATGGCCGAAACCCTGCTCGACGCCACGCATCTGGGACGGGGAGTGGCATGGCTGCCTGGGCGGTTGGTGGAGTCCGATATCGCTTCGGGACGTCTGGTACGCTTCGAGGACCCCGAGACGGATGTCTCGCTGGACGTCAAGGTCTGCAAACACAGCCGGAGCCGCAGTCTTGCCGTTCAATCCGCATGGAGGACGATCGAGAGCTACGCTGCCATCTCGGATTCAAAATAGCGGTCGACGATCGCTTCCCAGTATCGAGCGCCAATCGGGATGAGATCGTCGTTGAAGTCGAAGTTCGGCGAATGGAGTGGCATCGCGCTGCAACGATTGCTGGCGCCCGCGTTGCCGATCAGCACGTAGGCGCCCTTCATACGCTCAAGGATGAAGCCGAAATCCTCGGATGTCATGTTGGGCGGGCTTTCCACGACAGCGAGAGGCGGTTTGTGCGTGGCGGAACGGGCCGCCTCGAACGCGACCGTGACTGCATCCGCGTTGTTCGCCGTCACCGGGTAATGCTGATGAAATGTGACCTGCGCCTCGGCGCCATTGGCGCGGGCCAAGAGGTGCGCCATCTGCTGCATGCGCTCCATCGTGTTCGCAATCGCCTGTGACCCCAAGGCGCGGATTGTGCCACGCAGCACGGCCTGGTTCGGGATGATGTTGTCGGTCTCACCGGCCTGAAACATGCAGACCGAGAGCACAAGAGCAACGTTCGGGTCGGTCTCCCGTGAGACCAGCAATTGAAATTGCTGGATCATCAAAGCCGCAGTGGTGATCGGGTCAGTGCCAAGCTGAGGTTGCGCAGCATGCGCACCACGCCCGTTCACGGTCACGATAAAACGCACGCCTGCGGCCATGATGGGGCCGGGTCGGCTGGCAATCGTTCCGACTGGCAGTTGCGGCCAGGCATGGAGAGCAAAGGCCGCGCCGGCCTTGCACCTTTCCAGAAGGCCAACATCGATCATCCGCTGTGCGCCTGCGCCACCTTCCTCGCCGGGCTGGAACACGACATGGATGGTTCCGGGTAGCCTTTTCCGCTGGCTCAACCGGTGGGCTGCGGCGAGCAGCATTGTCACATGGCCGTCATGGCCGCAGGCGTGCATCACCCCGGGATTGCGCGACACATGCGGGAAATCGTTCAATTCCTGAAGCTGCAATGCGTCCATGTCTGCCCTGAGCAGGATGCTGTTCGGACCCTTGCCACGGAGCGTTCCGACGACCCCGGTGCCGGCCAGCCCGACATCGACCTCGAATCCCCATGCCTCAAGATGCGATGCCACACAATCCGCCGTTCGAAATTCCTGAAAACGCAATTCCGGATGGGCATGGAGGTCGCGCCGCAGAATGACAAAATCTTCGATTTCCATCTTGCCCCGTCGAGTCTGAAAGGTGGCCGGAGGCTTTCCACCATGGAGGCTCGCTTTCACGGAAGGCATCGCTGAAACGGTTCGAGTTCGTGCGGGATTTGCACGGGCTCACGGCGGAGCACGATGAAAGCGCCTCACCCCGATTCATTCTTCATCGGTCAGGCATTCAAGGAACGCTTTTATGCCGCTCTCGCCGGGCAGGAGCGAACCGCGCACCTCGCGGCAATCGCGCTTGCGGGCTGGATTTGCCAATTGCCCGTGCTTGATCTTTTATCGGAGACGAGCAGCAAGGGAACTGAGCCCATGGAACAGGCCGGCGGCATTTCCATTCACGCGGTCGATGTCTCGACCGGGCGCGTCGCAGCAGGCCTCAAGGTGGAGCTTCTCCGGCTTGAGCCATCACAGGCTCTGGTCGCAACAGGCGAGATCGGCTCCAATGGCCTGCTCGATCATCCTTCCGCGCGGGGCGAGGGGGTGGTGGCCGGGTTCTATGAGGTCAGGTTTGATCTGGGCGATTTTTTCGCCAGAGCGGGGCGGGAAGCGCCGTTTCTCGACTCCGTACCGTTCCGCTTCCATGTACGAAACGCGGCAGAGCATTACCATCTGCCCTTCAAGTTCACGCCCTACGGTTTCTCGCTGTTCCGCGGAGCATGAACCTTCGCCCTAGCGTGAATTGTAGAAGGTGTGCGGGGCGCCCGGCTCGTCCGGCAACCAGCGATCATAAAACGCCTTCACATGTGGGAAAATCGCTTCCGAAAGCTGCTGTCGATCTACCTCGGCCGGTGACAGCGGTGCGGCGAGGCTCTCTCGGATGGCTTCGAGCACCATCTCGCGATCGATCCGGCGGAAGCGCCCGCCTTCATAGATCACCTCACCGCCAACCATCACCGCCTCGATGGCGGAGGGCTTCGCGCGATGCACGATCACGTCGATCAACGGCGTCTGCGCATGCTGGTAGGGTCGTGTGATCGTTTCGCGGTCGAGCAACACGAGATCGGCCTCCGACCCCGGCCGAAGCGAACCGATCCGCGTGCCAAATGGTGTTGTCGCCGCGCCATGCTCGGTCGCCATCCGGAGCACCTGTTCGGCGGCTGGATGTGGCGCATCGATGCCCGGCTCACGGTGTGCGCGCAAGACAAGCCGCATTTCCTGCAGCATGTCGCGATCGTCATTGACGCCGGCCTCGTCGATCCCGATGCAGACCGGAATGCCCTTTGCAAGAAAGCGGTTAACCGGCGCAATGCCGCTCTTGAGGCGGAAGTTCGAGGAGCAATTGTGACACACACGCACGCTGTGCGCGGCACATTGCTCGATGTCCGCCTCGCTCATCCACACGCCATGCCCAAGGGTCATGCGGTCGCTGAGCAGGCCGAAACGTTCGAGATAGGCCACCGCCGAGCCGCCGGTGCGCCGTTGCGCATAGGCTTTCTGGTACGGCGTTTCGAGCAGGTGCATGTGTAGCGGCAGGCAGTAACGGCTCGACAACGCTGCCGCTTGCTCCAGCGCCTCATCCGACAGCCAGTGGAGGTTCGCGGGCGCCACTTGCAGGCGGATGCGCGGCTCTTCGGCGAGTTCCGCATGCAAGGTCTCGAACACCGCGACCTGCTCGTCGAGCGGGAGCGTGAAGCGCTCGAAAAACGCGCGCAAGGCTGGGCGCTGGGCTTCGGGTATGCTCTCGGTGAAGAGTTGATCATCCTGATAAACGAGCCGATTCTGGTCACGCAAAGCCATCGAGTAGGAGGCGCGCATGCCGATCTCGCGATAGGCGCCGATCACCTTGCGCGCTGCATCCAGAACGGCGCCAGCCCCGCCCGGAGCGCGCGAATGCAGGTGTTGCACGGTGGTGATGCCGCTCGCGACCATCTCGAAAGCCGAAAACAGTGTGTCAAGCCGCAAGTCCACATCGCGCAGAGCCATCCGCGAGGCGAACCAGAGTTCAAGCGGATAATCCGGAGAGCCCAATTGGAATGGCGTGAGGCCGACATGGTGGTGCGCATTGATGAGGCCGGGCATGACGACCTTGCCGCGCCCGCCAAGCGTTTCCACGTCCGGGTGCGCGGCCCGCATCGCTGATGCCGGACCAATCGCCACGACGATGCCTGCCTCGATCAGGATCGCTGCATCGGTGTGAATGAGCGGTGCACCATCGGGCGCAAATCCCTCGATGATCTGATCCGCCAGAACGAGGCGCGGGGGGGTCACCCGGCCTTCTCCGCGTAGGGCGAGATCTCCCGCGCCAAGAATTGCCCTTCGCCGGCATTCGCAAACACCTTGCCGTTCTCCATCACGATTTTCCCGCGCGCGATGGTCATTACGGGCCAGCCTGTCACGGCGAAACCCTCCCAGGGTGTGTAGTCCGAGCCGTGATGCAGGATCTCCTGCCGGATCGTTTCCTTGCGGTTAGGGTCCCAGAGCACGAGATCGGCGTCGCACCCAACGGCGATGGTCCCCTTCCTCGGATAGAGCCCATAAAGCTTCGCATGGTTGGTCGCAGTGAGCGCCACGAAGTCGTTGGCGCTGATCCGGCCTTTTGCGACCCCCTCCGACCACAGGATCGGCAGGCGTGTCTCGATGCCCGGGATACCGTTCGGTACATAGCGGAAGGACTGGCGTGCCTTGGGGTGCTTCTTGCCGGCCTCGCTGTCAAAATAGAACGGGCAGTGATCCGAAGAGAACACCTGGAAGGTGCCGTCTTTCAGCCCCTCCCAGATGGCGGCCCAGCTGTCGTGGTCGCGCGGCGGGGGCGAGCAGACATATTTGCCACCGGAGAGGTCTTCGCCCTTGAGGTCGTCCGCGGTGAGGGAGATGTATTGCGGGCAGGTTTCGGCATAGACACGCAAGCCACGGGTCTTCGCCCAGCGGATCTGCTCCATCGGTTCTCGGCCCGAGACATGCACGATCATGATCGGCACATCGATGAGTTCGGCATGGCTGATCGCGCGATGCGTCGCCTCGCGCTCGATGAGCTGCGGCCGCGAGAGCGCGTGGAAGTAGGGGGCAGTCTTGCCTTCGGTCTCGAGCTTTTCGGTCAGGAACTTGATGGTGTCATAGCCTTCAGCATGCACCATCACGAGTGCCCGCTCACGCTTCGCCACAGCGAACACTTCCAGCAACTGCCGGTCGTTGAGAACGAGGTCGTCATAGGTCATGAAGACCTTGAACGAGGTGCATCCATCCTGGAACAGGGCGGGCAATTCCTGATTGAGCACGCTCGGCGTCGGGTCCGAGACAATCAGGTGAAAGCCGTAATCGATCATGGCCTTGCCGGCGGCCTTCCTGTGATAGGCCTCGACGCAGGCGCGCAATGATTTGCCCTTCTCCTGCTTTGCAAAGGCAATCACCGTGGTGTTGCCGCCCGCCAGCGCTGCGCGCGTGCCGCTTTCGAAATCATCCGCCATGCGGATTTCCGGGCCGGATTCCTGATCAAGGTGCACGTGGCTGTCGATGCCGCCGGGCATCACGAACAGCCCTGCCGCATCCACCTCGCGTGACGCGCTCTCGATCCGTTCGGCGAGTTGCACGATCCGCCCATCGCGGATGCCGATGTCGCAGCGGATGGTGTCAGCAGCAGTGACAATCGTGCCGTTACGGATCGCGAGATCGAATTCAGCCATGTTTGCCTCCGGACGAGGGGTCGTCGTCATGCGATATACGGGCGGCCAGCACGCGCGCGAGCCCATGGCTCGGCTTGGCGGGTGGACGCTGGAAGCGGCCTGCGCGCGCCTTGTGTGGTTTCAATGCTGCGAGCGTCTCCGCCTGTTTCAGCGCCGCTTGCGCTTGATCGACCAGTGGAACCGGGACGAGATGCGCGACCTCGGCCGCCAGCCCCGCGAGCGGCGCGCCGGCGAGGATGATCACATCCGCCCCGCCGGCAATCGCTTTCGTGGAAAGCCCAACCAGCGCCTCGCTTTTTTCGCTCGCCACATCCGCCACGGATGTGAACGGTTCATCGAGGCAGAACACGCCCGCGCAGCGGCCCATCAGGCCGTGCATCTCCACGCATTCCTCATACCAGGGTGCCATGCGCGCTGCGAAACTCACGATGCCGAAGCGTTTGCCCAGCATCAAGGATGTGAGCATCGCCGCTTCCGACATGCCGATCACCGGTTGATCGAACAATTCTCGCGCCGCGACGAGTCCGGGGTCGCCGAAAGCGGCGATAATCGCCGCATCGAACTGGCCTTGCCGCTCGGAGAGCATCTCCAAGGTGATCGCGCCGGCAATCTGCGCCTCGGCACGGCTGGAAATGTAAGGGAAGCCGCGTGGCGCGGTGGCTCGGGAAAGAACCGTTCCGGGCGAGGCGACACGAGCGGCTGTCTCGACCAGCCGGTCTGTCATCGCCTCGGTCATGTTGGGGTTGAGCATCAGGATGCGCATCAGGAAAGCCCCGTCCACAATCCGGCTTCGCCGAGAATCCGCTCGGCCGCAGTGGCGAAAGCCAGCACGCGATGATCTTCCCCTACACCACCCGCAATCTGCAACCCGATCGGCCGTCCTGCATGCCCTCGGCCACAGGGAATGGAAATGGCGGGGTTCTGGCCGTGATTGTAGAGCGGTGTGAACACCGCGTGCCCCCGCGCATCCACGGCCTTCCCGCCGATTTTCGCAGGTCCGAGTTCGGTATGGGGCCACGCGCCGCAGGGTGTCGTCGGTGAAAGCATCAGATCATATTCGCAGAAGAAGGCGCCGAGGCAGCGGCGAATTTGCTGGCTCGTCTCCATTCCGCGCCCGACTTCACTCGCAGGCAGGCCGAAACCTTGTTCGATCTGAATGGCGACGTCCGGGTCCATTGCCTCCGGGTCAGCACGGTAGAGTGCACCGTGGATTGCGGCGAGCCCTGCGAACTGGATGGCCGAAAGGGAGGAGCGATCCTCCGCCGAGGGCCAGACGGGAGCGGTTTCTGTCATCGCAAAGCCTGCGCGGCGAAGCGCGGTCATCGCCTTGGCGAACCCTTCGGCCACGTCATCATCCACTGGCGCGCCAAGCCCGAGGGTGGGGTGGAAAGCGATATTCAGGGCTTTCGGCTGCTCGTCGCGGATCGCCAGCATGCGCAGGCTTTCGGGGTCACGTGCGTCGGGCCCGCTCATCGCCGAGAAAAGCAGGGCCACATCCGTGACATCGCGGGCGATCGGCGCGATGCAGGTGACCCACCAGAAGGGCTCCGGGAAGCCGAAAGGATGGGGAATAGCGCCATGACTGGGCTTGAAGCCGACCAACCCGCAATGGGCGGGGGGGCGGCGACTCGAGCCGCCGCCATCCGTCCCGATCGAGACGGGCACTGCGCCCGCCGCCACAATCGCGCTGTTCCCGCCCGAGGAGCCGCCCGGCGTAAGACTGAGGTCCATCGGGTGATGCGTCGTGCCGTAAAGTGGCGAGCGCGTGAGGCCCTTGCAGGCGAATTCCGGACAATGTCCGATACCCAGCACCACGGCTCCGGCCTTTCGCGCGCGCTCCACGGCCAGAGCATCGCGCGGTGCAATATGATTGGCGAAGTAGCGCGAGCCCTGCGTGATCCGCCAGCCGCCGACCCATATATTGTCTTTGACGACGATCGGCACGCCCGCGAGAGGTAGATCCTCGCCAGCGGCCATTCGCGCGGGGATGGTCGCCGCTTCAGCCAGCGCTTTCGAATCGTCGATCAACGTCAGTGCATTGAGGCGAGGCTGCGATGCATGACACAGCGCCAAAGCTTCTTGGGTGACATGCACCGGATCGGCTGTGCCGAGCCGGACACGGGCGGCAATATCCCGGGCAAGTGCGATCATGCGACCTCCCGTCTCGCCCGCAAGAGCGCAAGCCGCACGGCGGCGCTCACCGGCTCGATGACCGGCACCGGCAATTCGCCCGCAATCCCAAGCGCCGCGACCGCTAGTGGTCCGCCACCGATGACGATGGCCTCCGCCCCGCGCGTTGTCACGGCGCGCTGGCAGGCCGCGAGCAATGCCTGTGGCAAGCGAACTGGGTCGCTGGTGAGTGCCGTCACATCGCCTTCCGTGAGTTCGGTTCCGAGAAAGCTGCTCTTGTGGCCATAAATTTCGGCCGAATGGGCGATGGAGTCCACCAGATCCGGTGTCGTGGTCACTACCGCAAAAGGCCGCCCGCCTGCGGCCGCCTCCGCCATGCCGGCCTCGGCAATACCGGTCACGGGCAAGGCCGTGAGGCGTCGTGCCTCGAACAGCGCGGGGTCGCCAAAGGCCGAGATGACGATGCCGGAAAGCCCCGGTTCCAACCCGCTTCCGAGGGAGGCGAGCACGGCCGTCGCGCTCTCGCGCAAGGCATCGGGCCCGGTGATAAGCGGCACGCCGAAAGGGGCGGTTTTCGCGAGGATGGTCACGCCTGACGGCGCGGCATTCTGCGCGACGGACCGCATAGTTTCAGTCGTCCTCGGGTTGGTGTTGGGGTTGATGAGCAGCAGTTTCATGCGGCGACCCTGGCCGCAAAGGCTCGCGCGATATCGTCGCGCCGCGCGACATAAACCCGGTCCCCAAGCCCTGCGAGCCTCGCAAGAACCTGCTCGAAAGCGGGGAAGCGCGCGGGGCGTCCGCAAATGCGCAGGTGGTAGCCGATATTCAACATTCGCGGTCCAGCCCGCTCGGCCTCCGCCAACAGTACGTCGAGGGCATCTGACACGTATTCCAGCATCTCGCCGGCGCGCACAAAGCCATTGGGATGAAAAAACTTCATATCATTTGTATCAAGCGCATAAGGCAGCACCAGAAGCGGGCGTGCGCCGCCGTGATCCCAATAGGGGAGGTCATCGTCGAAGGCGTTCGAGATGTAGGTAAATTCGCGTTCGATCAGCAGCGCGCGCGTCCAGTCGCTTTCCGCGCCCCGGCAAAAGAAGCCCGAAGGATTCCGGCCGCAGGCTTTCCGAATCGCCGCGATGGCACGGTCGATATCCCGCGCCTCATCCTCCGGTTTCGCGTAATCGGCATGCGGTCGCCAGCGCCAGCCGTGCAGCGCCGGCTCATGCCCGCGCCTTGTGATTTCCGCCGCGAGCGCCGGTGACTGCTCGACCGCCCGACCACAACAAAAGAACGTCGCCGGGAGCTTGTGATGATCGAGGGCATCGAGCATACGCCACAAACCGGCGCGCATGCCATACGCGAAGATCTGTTCCTGCCCGCGATCACGCCGACCGGGTTCCACAACGCTGATGACTTCGCCCATTCGCTCGCTCAGGGGGTCGCCGTATCCCACCTGCATTTCGGCGCCTTCTTCGAAATTCACGACCACCGAAACAGCGAGTCGCGCGCCGTTCGGCCAGCGAAAATCGGGCCATTGGCCGCCATAGCCCCGAAAATCCTGGGTCATGGGCCGACCTCGAAGGCGGAAAGCGCAGGCCGAGGGCGCCATGCAGGCAAGCCGAGCCCGGCCCGCCAATGGTGCGCGATCGCCTCGCGCGTCGCGAACCAGACGCCCGAGCGTTGCGCCATACATTCGAGCAATCGCTCCAGCCCGCCGATGCGTGCCGGCCGCCCGATGATGCGCAGGTGAAGCCCGATCGAAAGCATGCGCGGAGCTTTCTCGCCTTCGGCATAGAGGCGCTCGAAGGCGGCAATGCAGTAGCGCGCGAAATCATCGCCCTCCACGAATGCCCCACCGGGCTGGAAGCGCATGTCATTGGTGTCAAAGGCGTAGGGGAGGATCACGAGATCGCGGCCACTCACCTGGCTCATGTAGGGGCAATCATCATTGTAGGCGTTGGAATCATAGAGGAAACCGCCATGTTCGATCAGCAGGCGACGGGTGTTCGGCGAGGTCGCGGAGCGCGTATGCCAGCCACGCGGAGGGCTGCCGGCGCTGGCTTCGATGGCTGACACTGTGCGCGCAATGGCGCGGCGCTCGGTCGCTTCATCCATGTGCGCGTGTCGTTCCCAACGCCAGCCATGAGCGGAGACTTCATGGCCATCCGCCACGGCCTCGGCGCCGATCCACGGCGAGAAGGACAGCGCCCGACCATTGGCGTTGAGTGTCGCAGTGACGCCATAATCCTTCAGCGCCTGCCGGATGCGCGGCCAGCCCCGTCGTGTGCCGTATTCGTAGTGGCTCTCCATACAGAGGTCGCGCACGCCCTCGGTGCGCTCGGCTGCCTCGTAGATGAATTCGTTGGCCTCGTCCCCGGCTGAGAGCGCAAGCTCGGCGCCTTCCTCGACATTCACGACAACCGAGACGGCGAGTTGCGCCCCGTTCGGCCAGCGGATAGCCGGCTCGGAGGCGCGATAGCCTTCGAAATCGCGATCCGTCGACGAAAGCGGGGGCAGGGGCATCAGAACTCCGCGAGCTTCTTCAGGCCCACGAGCCTGTCACCGATGATCATCGCGAGGATCGCCAGCACGATCAACAGGGTCGAGACGGCGGCGATCATGGGGTCGGGTCGTTCTTCCACGAGTTGCAGCATCTGGATCGGCAGGGTTTTCGTCCAAGCATCGGTAAAGAAGATGGAAATCGGGTAGTTGTCCATCGAGGCGAGAAACGCGAACATGCCCGAGGTGAGGAATGCAGGCGCCAGTGCGGGCACCATCACCCTCCTGAGCGCCTGTGCCGTGTTGCAGCCCAATGTGCGCGCGGCTTCGATCAGCGTGAAGTCAAAAAGGCTGAGTGAGGCCAGCACCGTGCGCACCACATAGGGCATGGTAATGACGACATGGGCCACAAGCAGGCTCAACCAGGCATCACGCAGGCCCATGGCCCGGAACCCCTGAAGCATGGCGATACCCACGACAAGCCCGGGCAGCATGAGGGGTGAGACGAGGAAGGTCGCGATCGCCTCACGCCCGCGGAATTCGCCGCGCACCAGCGCAATGGCGCAGAGGGTGCCGATCACAAGCGAGATCAGCGTCGAAAGTGCCGCGATCTGCACAGAGGTTCCGAGCGAGGCAGCCAGCCCGCGCGTATTGGGCAGTCGCTCATACCACCGGGTAGACCATCCCGGCGGCGGCAGCGAGAACACTGCACTGTCGCCGAAAGATACGGCAACCGTGATCGCCAGCGGCGCTAGCAGGAAGATTACGGCCAGAGTTGCGACAAACCAGATGAGCGCGCTGGATGCTTTCTCGATCGCAGTCATGCCGACCTCCCGATCCGGCGGGAGAGCCATGTCGAGCCGACCACGATGGAGACAGCGAGCACCAGCAGCACCACGGCGGTGGCTGAGCCCAGCGCTTCATTGCGCATCAGCAGGAAGGACCGACCGGTGAGCGTGGCAAGCGTCTGGAAGCGGTCGCCCATCAGGAGACTGGGGATCACGAACATCGAGACGGACATTGAGAACACGAAGGCCATGCCGCTGATGATCCCTGGCATCGTGAGCGGCAGGATGATCTTGCGGAAACGGTAGAGCGGGCTCGCGCCAAGCGTCGCGCCAGCTTCCCAAAGACGGGGATCGATGAGTTTCACCACGGAATAGATCGGCAGGATCATGAAGGGCAGGAAAACATTCGCCGCGCCAATCACCAGCCCTGGTTCGGTGAAAAGCAGGCGCTGGGGCTCGTCCCAGATGCCGGTGGAGACAAGCAGCCTCGCGATCGCGCCGTCGCGCCGCAACACGATTTGCCAGGCAAAGGCCTTGACCACCACGCCCACCGAAAGCGGCAGGATGATCGCTGTCAGCAAAATGACCTGCGCGAAGCCTCGTGCGCGTGCCAGCGCCAAGGCGACCGGGTAGCCGACAACGAGGCAGACCAGCGTGACGAGCATTGCGATGCGCAGGGTGTTGCCAATCACACGCCAATTGTAGGCATCTGCCAGGAAGGCCGAGAACAATCCGAATGTGAAACCGCTCGGTCCGACAAAACTGCGTGCCAGCAGGTAGAACAGCGGCGCGGCATAAAAGATCGCGAGAAAGGCGAGCGCGGGAACGGCCAGCCAGATCACCCGCTTGCCGGCCATGCTGTTCATCGCGCCACCTCGGCCGGGTAGGCGAGGGTATCCTCCACAGCGAACGAGAGCGGCACCGGCATTCCGGCCGCAAGCTCTGAAGGCAGGCCTGTCGAGGTCTCGATCAGGATCGGCAAGTCGCTCTGGCTCTCGAAATGCGCCTGCACACGCGCGCCCTGAAAGACGATATCGGTGAGCACGGGCGCGATGCGGTTCTCACCCCCGCCCTCGCCGAACCGGATACATTCCGGGCGGATGCCGAGGAGCACCGGGCTTCCGACTGCGAAGCGCCCTTTCGCGCGCAACGGGCCTTGCGGCGTTTCCACCGTCACGAAGCCCGCATCGTCGTACGTGGTCACTGTCCCGGCAATGCGGGTCGAAAGGCCCACGAATTCCAGAGCAAACGGCGTTGCAGGGCGCGCATAGATCGCCTCGGGCGTTGCGAATTGTTCGATCCGCCCTCGGTTCATCACCGCGATCCGGTCGGACATGATCAACGCCTCGTCCTGATCATGCGTCACGAAGATCGCCGTGATCGCGAGTTCGCGCAGCAGACGGCGCAATTCGATCTGCATGGTTTCGCGCAGCTTGCGGTCAAGCGCGGAGAACGGCTCGTCCAGAAGCAGCAGCTTTGGCTTGACGGCGAGCGCACGAGCCACAGCCACGCGCTGCTGCTGGCCTCCGGAGAGCGCGCGCACCGAGCGATCCGCCATCGACTCCATGTGGACGAGGCCGAGGAACTGTCTCACGGTCGCCGTGATCTCGCCGGGCGGCGCACCTTTCGCCTTCAGGCCGAAGGCGATGTTTTCCGAAACTGTGAGATGCGGAAAAAGCGCGTAACTTTGGAACACCACTCCCACATCGCGGCGATGCGGCGGAAGGCGGGCGATTTCCTGCCCGTCGAGTTCAAAATTTCCGGAATCAGCGCTCGCGAGCCCGGCAATGAGGCGCAGCAGAGTGGTTTTTCCGCAGCCGGACGGGCCAAGAAGCGAGACGAATTCGCCCCTCTTCACGGCCAGATCGACGCCATCGAGCACGCGCGTGGCGCCGAAGCTTTTCGTGGCCTGCCGCACATCAAGAAAAGGAGAGTCGGGCATGATCGGTCTCGGGCGCGAGCGGGGCTAAAGCCCCGCCGAGCCCCTCTCTTCAGGTCGCCATCTCGCGATCCCAGCGCTTCACCCATTCGGTCCGGTTCTCAGCCACGAAAGCCCAGTCGATCGTGTGGATCTTCGCATCCGTCGGCATGCCCGGCGGCACGGGCGTATCTGTGTTGGTCGGCATGGCGAAGGTGGGCCCGGCGATCTTCGATTGCACCTCCGCACCCAGAAGCTCGTTCATGTAGGCGAAGGCGAGGTCTGCATTCGGGCCGCCTTTCACCACCGCGATGCCCGAAGGCACGGGGAAGATGCCTTCCTTCGGAGCGGCCATGGTGATCGGCGCGCCATCCAGGCGGCGCTGCATGCCGAAGGACGAAAGGGCCCCGAGGATCATATGCGCCTCGCCCTGTTCGAGCAGCGAGAAGGCCTGTGGCATCTGACTGTAGACGGTTAGTAGGTTGGGCTTGAGCTTCTGCAATTCCTTGAAGGCTGCATCGATATCCTTGTAAGCCTCGGCCATTGGCTTGCCGGTCGCGAGATGCGCGAACATGAAGAGGTTCGGCAGGCCCTCCGTATTCTGAAGAGAGGGCACGATGATGCGGCCCTTGAACTTCGGATCGAGCGCATCGGCCCAGGAGGCCGGTGGCGTTTTCAGCACGTTGGTGTTGTAAGCAACGCCCTGCCACGGCTGGAGATAATTCGCCCACATCCCATCCATATGCACGGTGCCGGGCTTGAGCTTCGCCATGTTCGGCACCTTGGCGGCGGTGATCGGTTCGAGCAGCCCTTCCTTCACGGCGAGGATCATCACCGGATCATCCATCTGCACGATGGAGAGATAGGGCTTGTCCTTGTTCTTCTGCATTTTTTCGAGGTTCACGAGGCTGCGCGTGCCCTCGAAGGTGATCTTGCAGTTATACTTCTTCTCGAAGAAGGGCATCACATGGGTCTCGACCCATGGCTTGTGGCTCGCCGCACCGCCGATCACAAGCTCGCGCGGGGCCTGCGCCCGGAGAATGCCGGGTGCAGCCAGCGTCGCGATTCCAGCCGAAAGACCAGTTTTCAAAGCATCGCGACGCGAAAGGCCGCGACCAGAATGGGATGTCATGTCCGCCTCCAGGCAATCGGGCGATCTTTCAGCGCCCGCTTCGGGGTGGTTTTGCAAAGCCTGTGCCAGCGCCGTTTGACCGGCCGGGAGCGCGATTTTTGATGTCCGTCCGCTTGCGATCCCGCGCTGCATGATGCGAGGCGGAAAGACACTCTGATGAAAATATAGGCAGGCCTAGCCTCAGATCGGCGTTTTGTAGACAATCCGCTTCTCTTTTGTGCGCGAGATCGATCGCCTTGGCCAGCAATCGCTGGCATGGCCGTTGCTTTGAAAGATCGGTCCACCATCCGGGAAACCGATCTTGCCCATGCACAACCCGTCCACATTGTCCGATGCCACCAGTCAGCCGCTCACGCTCGATGCCGTATCCCACAGCTATGGCGATGCGCTGGCCGTTGACCGTGTCACTTTGGAAGTGCGCGCGGGCGAGCTTGTGGCGCTTCTGGGTCCGTCCGGTTGCGGGAAGTCCACGCTTCTGCGCATTGTCGCGGGCTTCATCAACCAGACCGAGGGCCGCGTGATCATCGGGGATCGCGTGGTGGACCCGCTGCCGCCGAACCGGCGCGAGGTCGGCATCGTCTTCCAGAGCTACGCACTTTTTCCGCACATGACCGTTGCGGAAAACATCGGCTACGGCCTCGAGGCGCGCGGTGAAAGCAAGGCGACTTGCCGGGAGCGGGTGCAGGAAATGCTCGCGACTGTGCGGATGGAGGGTTTTGGCGAGCGCAAGCCCCGTCAGCTTTCCGGTGGTCAACAGCAGCGCGTGGCTTTGGCCCGTGCGCTCGCCGTTCGACCCCGCATCCTTCTGCTGGACGAGCCTTTTGCCGCGCTCGACAAGAACCTCCGGCTCGATATGCAGATCGAGATCAAGCGTCTTCAGCGCCAGTTCGGGCTCACAGCCATCATGGTCACGCATGATCAGGACGAGGCGATGTCCATTGCGGACCGCATTGCCGTGATGAGCCGCGGCAGGATCGAGCAACTCGGCAGCCCCGTTGCCATCTACGATGAACCCGAGACGCTTTTTGTCAACGATTTCATCGGCTCCTCGAACCGCTTCGAAGGCTCGGTCGAGACAGTGGCATCCGATCTCTATGGCGTGCGCCTCGCAAGCGGAGCGATCTGGACTGTGACGAGCCGGCGCTCGTTCTCCAAGGGTGATCCGGTGCTCGTCACCATCCGCCCGGAACAATTGGCGCTGACGTCCAAAGCTGCCCCGGACACCATTCCCGTCTCGCTGAAGCTCAGTCTGCCAATCGGCGGGGAACTCATCCACGATGTCGAATCCCCGGCCGGTGAGGCCTTCAAGGTGGCCTCCCCGCGGCGGCCGGGAGCGTCTCTCGACATGTCGTCGAGCATGCATTGCGCGCTCGCAGCCCATGCCAAACCCATCCTGTTCCCCCGGCCCGCCGCATGATGCGACGCGCTTTCAGCCAAAGGAGATGCTCACATGACCGAACTCACTCGTCGCGCCGCGCTGAAGGGTGCCATTGCCCTCGGCGCTGCGGCCAGCCTCCCGCTTCCGGCCCGCGCATCAGGGTCCTTGAGTGCCGCCATTTACCCCGGCACGTGGGATGAGGCCTACCGTGCCATCGTTGCTCCGCAACTGAAGGCCAAACATGGCATTGATGTCGCTTTCGACACGCTCTGGGCGGTGGACCAGGTGACGAAGGTGCGCGCGGCGCGCGGCGTTCCTCCATTCGATTGCTTCGTGCTCGATCCCGGCCCTGCCGCAGCGGCGCGTCAGGCCGGTCTTTTCGACACGATCGATGCCAGCAAGCTCTCGAACGCTTCCAAGTTACCGGCGGGGCTGATCGCGCCGGACGCGGTGACCGTGAACCTTCAGGTCGTGGGCATTTGCTACAACCCGAAGAAAATCCCCAACCCGCCGAAGACATGGGCGCAACTGTTTGAATCGCCCTTCGTCGAGCGGCTTGGCCTTACCGGCTTCCAGACCACCTTTGGCACGGTGTCGCTGGTGGAAATGGCGAAAGCCTTCGGTGGCTCGGCGACCGATATCGAGCCGATCTTCAAGAAGCTGAAGGAAGTGCTGCCCAAAGTCGCGGCAGTCTCGACGCCGGCGGCGCTGCCGGGCCTGTTCCAGCAGGGGCAGATCGATATCATGTACACCAACACCAATAACGCCGCGACGTTGAAGGCCCGAGGGGTGGATATCGCCTTCATCGCGCCCGAGAGCGGGGCGATCACTTTCTCGACAACGCTTCACATCGTGAAGGGCTCCGAGAACAAGGATGCCGCGCATAAATACATCGACACTGTGATCGCGGCGGATGCGCAATCCAAGCTTCAGCTGTCGCCTTACAACATGATCCCGGTGAACAAGGACGTGAAGCTCTCGGACAACCTTGACGTCAAGTCGCTCGACGAGGTCGCCAAGATGGTCACGCATGACTGGAACGTGATCAACCCGCAGCGTGCGGCGTGGATCGAACGCTTCAACAAGGAAATCACGAAGTAAGGCCGCCCGATCATGAGCAGCGCGGCGACAGGGGAGAGGATGGGTGTGGAGTGGCGTCTCGCGGCGCCGCTCGGGCTCACCTATCTCGCCTTCTTTGCCGCGCCGCTTGTCATCCTGCTCGTCATGTCATTTTCGGTTGATGACAATCTCGGCGGGTTCACGATTGCGAGCTGGGTGAAATTCTGGGGAGACCCATTCTATCGGGGCGTGGTCTGGGACACCTTGAGGCTCGGCCTTGTGGCCGTTGCTGTCACTACGCTCTTTGCCTACCCGATCGCGCTTCTGTTCGTTGCCAGCAGCCCGGGCATGCAGCGTCTGCTGCTTTTCATTGTGCTCCTGCCGCTGCTGACCTCGGTGGTGATCCGCACCTTCGCCTGGATCGTGATCCTCAGCCGCGAGGGCGTGCTGAATCAGGCTTTGCTGGCTCTCGGGCTCACCAGCGTGCCCCTCAACCTCCTGCAGACCGAGCTTGGCCTCGTCATCGCGCTCACGCAGATTGAAATGCCGCTGATGCTTCTGCCGCTCATCACCGTGATGGGTCAGATCGACCCGAGCCTTTCCGATGCCTCGCGCGCGCTGGGGAGCTCGAGATGGCGCACCTTCCGGAAAGTCATCGTGCCGCTGTCACTGCCCGGCTGGATTGCCGGCGCGACGCTGGTTTTCGCCTCCGCCACAACGGCCTTCATCTCGCAGACCGTCATCGGCGGTGCTCGGCTGGTCTATCTGCCGACGCTGATCTGGCAACAGGCGATGGTGGTCTACAATTGGCCCTTTGCGGCGGTCGCCTCCGTGACCCTGCTCGTCGCCGTCCTGGCGGGCGTCAGTGCCTTCGCCATGCTTGGCCGCTTTGCGAGGACCTCCTGATGGCCCGGCAACTCAACACGCCATCCGATCGGGCCTACGGCCTTGTGATGGGCTTGCTCGCGATCGTCGGCCTGGCGATCCTCATCGTGCCTGTCCTGATCGTGCTGGTGAGTTCGTTCACGTCATCCACAGTCCTGAAATTTCCGCCGCCAGGTTTTTCGCTGCGATGGTATGAAGCCCTGCTCGATCCTGGCCGTTCGCGCCATGTGCATGTGGCGCTCTGGAATTCACTTTGGGTCGCCGCCTTCGCCACCGCGATTGGCGCGGTGCTGGCAACGCTGGCCGCGCTGGCGCTCAATCGCGCGAACCGCGCCTCGGCGCGCGCGGTCGAGGCGGGCTTTCTGTCCCCGCTCATCCTGCCGGGGCTCGCCTTCGGCCTTGCGACACTGATGTATTTTTCGATCTTGGGTTTCCGCCCCTCGCTGAACTTGCTCATTGCCGGGCATATCGTGGTGATCGCGCCCTTCATCTTCCGCACAACGCTTGCGAGCCTGACGCAACTCGACCCCGCATTGCACGAAAGCTCAGCGAGCCTCGGGGCAGGGCGCTTCTACACCTTCCGGCGCATTACCTTGCCGATCATCGCACCGGGCATTGCGGCGGGCTCGTTTCTCGCTTTTGTCTCATCGATGGATAACGTGCCCGTCTCGCTCTTTCTGGCCACCGCGCGCACCAACATGCTGCCGATCCGCATGTGGGGCATGATGGAAACGACGCTGGACGTGCGCGTCGCTGCGATGTCCGGCGCGCTGATCGTCGTTGTTCTCATTCTGATGATCGTGATGGACCGCCTGACCAACCTGACCCGCCGGATGAGCATGTGACATGAGCGACGACCGCGATC
Source organism: Hyphomicrobiales bacterium (assembly GCA_017302635.1). GTDB lineage: Bacteria > Pseudomonadota > Alphaproteobacteria > Rhizobiales > Beijerinckiaceae > Rhabdaerophilum. The sequence continues at coordinate 91,457 of JAFLCX010000003.1, read as the reverse complement.
TGATCGGATATGGAGCGAACCCGCCGAACCCCCGCTGGCCTGGGGAAGCACGCGTGGCCATCAACTTTGTCATGAACTACGAGGAGGGCTCGGAGCCCTCCCTTCAGGATGGCGAGGATTTCACGGAAGTCGGCCTGACAGAGGCGCATGGTCTAAATCAGTGTGTCCCGGGACGGGATCTCGCGGGCGAGGGCATGTTTGCCTATGGCAGCCGCGTGGGCTTCTGGCGACTGATGCGCCTCTTTCAGGAACGCAACCTGCCGATGACCATTTTCGGTTGCGCGCTCGCCATCGAACGTAACCCGGAGGCAGCAGCAGCCATCCGTGCCTCGGGCTTCGATTGCTCCTGCCATGGCTGGCGCTGGATCAAGCATTACCTGCTGAGTGAGCAGGAAGAGCGCGAACATATCCGGCTGGCGGTTGAGTCGCTCAAGAAGACCTTGGGCGAGCGTCCGCTTGGCTGGTATTGCCGCTATGGTCCAAGCATCAACACGCGCCGCCTCGTGGTGGAGGAGGGCGGATTCCTCTACGATTCCGACGCCTATGACGATGAATTGCCTTACTGGAAGACTGTTTCGGGCAAGCCTCACCTGGTCGTGCCCTATTCCCTCGCCAACAATGATGGCAAGTTCTGCGGCCAGTTTGCCACCTCGAACGACTATTTCGAGTGGCACAAGGATGCCTTCGACATGCTTTATCGTGAAGGCCAGACCCAACCGAAGATGATGTCCGTTGGCCTCCATATGCGTCTCATCGGCCATCCCGCGCGTGCGGTCGGCCTCGAACGCTTCCTCGATTATGTCGGCAAGCACGAGGGCGTCTGGGTAACGCGTCGCCTCGATATTGCGCGCCACTGGGCGGCGACCCACCCTTATCCGGGGATATGAGACATGGCCCGCGCTACGCCGCCGCTCCACACGCTCACGGTCGCTCTGGGCCGACAGCTTTACCGTGTCGAGAGGCCCTTCGGCACATGGCCCGCCAATGCCGGAAAGGTCTCGGACGTCACTGTAGGGCCGGACGGGCGCGTGCATGTGCTGCTACGGCATGATCCGCTGGTTGATCCGGATGATCCGCGCGTCATCGTGCTCGACGGTGAAGGAGGGTACCTCGGTGCCTATGGCGGGGCGGAGATTGCCGACAGCCATAGCCTCACCGCACACCCCGACGGGCGGATCTTCGTTGTCGATCGTGACATGCACGAGATTGTCATTTTCTCCGCCGAGGGAAAAAGGATCGGCGGCATCGGTCGGCGAGGGGTTCCGCACCAGCCCTTCAATCACCCAACAGATATCGCCATCTCGCCATCGGGCGAGTTCTATGTCTCCGACGGCTATGCAGGCTGGCATGTGCATCGTTTTGCGGCGGATGGCCGGCACCTCGTGACCTGGGGAGATTTCGGTGCAGGGCCGGGTCAGTTTGCTGAGCCTCATGGGCTCTGGTGCCTTCCGGATGGGCGCGTTGTAGTGATAGATCGCTCGAACCATCGCTTGCAGGTTTTTGACAAGGCTGGGAATTTTATCTCTGAATGGCGCGGTTTCCGCCGCCCGGTCGCGATCTGGGGCGATGCGGAAGGGCGGCTTTATGTGACAGACGAGACTCCGAGTCTCACCTGCCTCGCGCCCGATGGCACGCGCATCGGGCGGGCGAGGCCAATGCTCAACGGCGCACATGGTATCTATGGCTTGCCGGATGGCTCGCTGCTTCTGGCTGAGGCCAATCCGAGCCGGATTTCGAGGCTGTCTCCGGTTAGGGCCTGAACCGCAGCACGTTTGTCCGGAAATGCCAGCCGACAGGGTATCTTCGCAAGCGACGCTCAGGCTTTGCCCAGTGCGCCCTGCACTTTCGAGAGAGCATCGGCGAATACGATCTTGTCGGTTCCGAAAACGATGTGTCGGACACCCTGCGCCTGCCATTCGGCCTGCTGGCGGCGGGCCTCGGCGAGATCCGGGTTGAAGATCGGCGCGATAACCGGGAGCGAGGCCGCGTGCGCCGCCTTCACCATGCGCGCGAGCGCGTCCTGCACGGCAGGTGCCCGATAATCCCCCTCATGCCCCAGGGAGACCGACAGATCGAATGGGCCGATCAGCAGGGCGAGAAGCCCCTCGACTTTGGTGATCGCCTCGATCTCGGCCAGTCCTTCGGCGGTTTCGACGAGCGCGATGACACCTGTTTCATGGCGCTGACGCTGGGCATAACCGCGCCAGTCCGGGATGAAATGCCCGCCCGCACGCACGCAGGGGCACGCGCCACGGGTTCCCTCGGGCGCAAAGCGGGCGGCCGCCACACGGGCGCGGGCCTGCGCTGCGCTGGCAATCTGCGGCAGCACGACCGCTGCCGCACCGGCATCCAGCGCGCGCCCGACAAAACCGGCATCGGGCGAGGGCGCGCGGACAATGGGCACGAGGCCATTGGCATCGCAGGCGCGGAACAGGTTTTCCGCCGTCTCGATACCGAATGCACCATGCTCGCAATCAACGATGGTGAAATCGAGTCTGGCCGCGCCCAGCATATCGATCATCTCGGCGCTTGCGACTTGCGACCAGGTGCCGAGCGAGTGCCCCTGCCGGATCAGATCCTGAAACGAACGGTGCGCCATCGCGACCCTCCCTGTCATGCCCGGTAGAGCACGGCCTTCACCGCCGCGATGATATCGCTCGCCTGCGGGATGACCGCGCGTTCAAGCGTGTCGTTATACGGCATCGGCACATCGCGCATGCCGATGCGGGTTACAGGCGCGTCGAGCCAGTCGAAGGCCTCTTCCTGAATGGTCGCGGCGAGTTCGGCGCCGAAGCCGAAGCGTAGCCAGCCTTCGTGCACGATGACACAGCGATTGGTTCTCCGCACCGAAGCCAGGATCGTTTCCGTATCGAGCGGGCGCAGGCTGCGAGGATCGATGACCTCGATCTCGATGCCGTCATCGCGCGAAAGCTGCCGCGCGGCGGCGAGCGCCGGCGCGACCATCGCCATCGTGGCTACGACGGTCACATCACGGCCCTGCCGCTTGATATCCGCCTTGCCGATGGGAATGAGGTAGCGCTCTTCCGGCACGGGCCCGGTGGCCTGCACATAGAGCAGCTTGTGTTCGAGAAAGACCACGGGATTGTCGTTGCGGATGGCCGAGGCCAGCAATCCTTTCGCATCATAGGGCGTGGATGGTGCGAGAACGACCAGACCGGGGATATGGCAGAACCAAGCTTCGAGCGATTGTGAGTGCTGCGCCGCGAGGCGGATTCCACCGCCTTGCGGACCACGAAACACCACCGGCACCTTGGGTTCACCCCCCAGCATGGTGCGGAATTTCGCGGCCTGATTGACGATCGCATCCATCATCAGCGTCACGAAATCGAAAATCTGGATTTCAACAATGGGACGCATGCCTGTGATGGCGGCGCCCACGGCGGCATTGGCGATGATCCCCTCGGAAATCGGCGTATCGCGCAGGCGTTCGGGGCCGTATTTGTCGATCAGGCCACGTGTGCAGCCGAAAATGCCTCCGATCTTGCCGATATCCTCACCCATGACGAAAACGCTGTCGTCGAGCGCCATCTCGCCATCGATGGCCTCGCGGATGGCTTCCACCATCGAAATCACACGGCGGCTCGAAGCCTCGCCGGGCTCGGGCTTGGCGGCGGGTGTCGATGGTGCCATCACCGCTTGTTCCAGCAGGCTCATCACCGGCTCGGGCGCCTCGCGCGCAACAGCGATGGCGGCTTCGATCTCGGCTTCGGCGCGCGCCTTCAGGACCGCGAGCGCATTTTCGGAAACCTGCCGTTCGCGCAGCCGGTGCTCGAGCCGGAGGATGGGGTCGCCACGACGCTTTTCGTCCTCTTCGGCTTCAGAACGATAGCGCGGCAGGTTCGCGCGCATCGAGTGGTCGCCCCAGCGCCACGTGAGAGCTTCGATGAAGCTTGGTCCTGCGCCGGAGCGGGCGCGTACGGCGGCGCGAAGCACGGCCTGATAGACAGCCTCGACATCATTTCCGTCGATCGTCTCGCCCGGTGCGCCATAGGCGGCCGCGCGTTTCGACAGGCGGTCGATCGCTGTGGATTCGCTCATGGCGGTGGAAAGGCCGAACTGGTTATTCTCGCAGAAGAAGATCACCGGCAGCTTCCAGAGAGCGGCCAGGTTGAACGCCTCGTGGAAAATGCCCTCATTCGCCGCCCCATCGCCGAAGAAGACGAGGCAGACCTGATCCGTGCCCCTCATGTCCGCCGAAAGCGCTGCGCCGGTTCCGAGGCCCATTCCGGCGCCGACGATGCCGTTCGCACCCAGAATGCCCCTGTCGAGCGCCGCGATATGCATCGAGCCCCCGAGGCCGCGGCAATACCCGGTCTCACGGCCCATCAATTCGGCCATCATACGTGTCAGATCCGCGCCCTTTGCAATGCAATGGCCATGGCCACGATGGTGGGAGACGACAAAATCCTGTGGTTCAAGTGCCGCGCACGCTCCAACCGCGATCGCCTCCTGCCCGACGCACGAATGAGCTGTTCCCTTCACCACGCCCTGATGGAACAGCTCGATCACGCGCTCGTCGAAGCGGCGCACGCGCCAGCAATCGAGCAGGAAGTGCTCAAGCTCTACCGTTTCGATCGTCGAGGGCGGGTTTGCTCGACGATTCACGCTGCGTCTCCACGGATGGCAGTGACCTTCACCTCACAGATGATCCCGGGCATCGAGAAGTTCGAGACCTGAAAACCGGTCCATGTCGGGAAAACCGGGCCCTTGATCCAGCGATCCTTCACGCTCATGAAAAGCGGCAAATCGCCCGGAAACGAGGTGAACCAGCTTTCGAGTTCGACGATGTCTGCGAACGAAAAGCCTGCTGCATCAAGCACCTTGCCGATGTTGCGGAAAACCTGCTCGAACTGCGCTTCCTTGTCCTCAATCACGCGCAGGCTCTCGTCTCGGCCGACCTGACCCGAAACGAAGAGCGTGTCGCCCACCAGCACGCCCGGTGCGTAATGGTAGCGCTCGACGATGTTCTCCATGCCGGCGGGAATGATCATGCGGCGGGTCACCATTGGCCTCTCCCTTCAGTTGAGGATGCTCGGCAGCCAGAGCGCGATCGCGGGGAAGAGCATCACCAGCACGAGCGCGACGATCTGGAGCCCGACGAAAGGCCACATGGCCGAGAAGATTTCCTCCATGCGGATTTCGGGCGGGCAAACACCTTTGATGAAGAAGCAGGCTGGCGCAAAAGGCGGGGTGAGATAGCCAATCTGCACCGCCATGTTGAAGAGAACCCCCACCCAGATCGGGTCGTATCCGAAGCTCTTGATCGCCGGCATGAAGATCGGGATCGTGAGCAGGAGGATGGCGATCCAATCGATGAAAAAACCCAGAAACACCCAGACCAGCACCATCAGGATCAGCACCGCGAAGGGTGGGATGGGCAGGCCGGTCAGCATGGCTTTCGCGAAATCAATGCCACCCATCAGGGCATAGACACCCACCAGCGCATTCGTGCCAATTACAAGCCAGAGCACCATGCCGCAGGCGGCGAGTGTCTGGTGTATGGCGTCGCGCAGAATTTTTATCGTCAGCTCTCCCCGCGAAGCGACGGCGAGCACGGTGCAGAACGCACCGACGGCAGCGGATTCCGTGACCGACGCAATGCCGAGATAGATCGAGCCCAGAGTGGAGAACAGCACGACGAGTGGCAGCAGCACGCGATAAGACTGACGAAATTTCTCGCCAAGCGTCAGCGTCGGCCCAACTTCCTCCGCCGGTCCGAGCGCCGGGTTCAGCCGCAAACGGAGTTGCACATAGGCGAGGAAGATCGCCGCCATCATCAGACCGGGCACGAAAGAAGCGGTGAAAAGATCGCCAATGTCTGCGCCCGCCGTCAGTCCGAAAAACACAAGCGTCAGGGCAGGGGGAATCATGCTTCCCAGTGCGCCTGTGGCGCAGACAAGGCCGATCGAGAGCTTGCGATCATAACCGAGGCGCAGCAATTGCGGCAGGGCCACAAGGCCGAGCAGAACCATCTCGCCGCCCGCCACACCGACGATTGCGCCGATGATGATCGCGAACAGGGTTGTCACTGTCGCCGCGCCACCCACGGCGCGCCCGGTCCAGATTCGGATGGAATCGTAGAGTTCGCGCGCGAGCCCGGATCGCTCGAGAATCGACGCCATGAAGATGAAGAACGGCACCGCCACCAGCGCGTAGCTGTCGAGAAATGAGAACGTGCGGCTCCCCAGCAGGAACAGGCTCTGCGGCCCATAGAGCAGAAGGCACAAGGCTACCGCGATCGAGCCTGTGGTGAAGGCAAGCGGAACGCCGACCACCAGCAACCCCACCATCACAAAGAGGATGAGCAGCGACCAGACGGCGATATCGACCCCAAGCAGCATCTCAACCTCGCTTCCGGCGCAGGTGATCGATGCAGTGCATCAGCAGCACGAGCAGGAAGAGAAGTGTGCCGAGGAACAGTGCTGCCTTGCCGATGGAAGGCAAAGGCCAGTTGGGCGGGCCGGGCGTCAGCTCGGGAGCCCAGGCACCGGCGTAATCGAACTTCCAGAGCGAGGCCTTGGCATCGAGCCCCACGGCATAAAGCAGGCCACCGAGATAGAAGAGCCCCACCGTCTGCGCGAGGAGTTCGGCCCACCAGCGTCGGCGGGGGCTGAGCGCATCCGTGACAAAGGATATGCGGATGTGCTCGCGCTTTGCCATGCACCAGGCGCCGCCAAAGGCAAATCCGATCTGGCACAGGGTGGTGGTTGTGGCATGAGCCCAACTCGAAGGCGCGGAGAAGCCATAGCGCATCACCACCTCGTAGACCGAGATGAGAATTGCGAGCCCGAAGAGCCAGGCCAGCGCTCCGCCGATCCGACCCGCCCAGCGATCCATGCGCGTGGGCGGCGTCTCGGCCGTGGCATTTCCGGCGAGCAGGTTGTCGAATGCGTCCATCGCTTATCGAGAGGTCGGGGCGGCAGCGACTGGAATCGCGACCGCCCATTCGGGGCCAAGGCTCACGCGATTTTCTTCTGGAAAGCGCGGTGGCTGTCGACAATCTTCTTCGCAAGCGGCCCACGCGCTGCGAGTTCGTCCTGCACCTGGCCGGTGAAAGCGCGGAGTTTGGCGATTTCGTCCTTGGACCACGCGATGATTTCCACGCCTTCGCCCTTCATCTTGGAGAGGGCGGCGTCGTCATCGGCCTTGATCTGAGCTTTGAGTGCCTCACTCATGGCGCGGGTCTCGGCGGTGATGAGGTCGCGAAGGTCTGCGGGCATGCCATCCCATTTTGCCTTGTTGAAGGCGATTTCTGTCGCAGGCATCGAATGCGCGGCATCGACCGAGAACTTGGCCGTCTTGTAGAGCCCGACCTCATAGTTCTGGCCCGGACTTGCCCAGTCCGCAGCATCGATCACGCCCGTCTGGAGCGAGTTGAACACCTCGCCACCCGGCAGGTTGATGACAACTGCACCGGCTTTTCCGAAATACTGCGCAACGAAGCCGGGCGGCACGCGGATTTTCAGACCCTTGAGATCATCGACGCCACGCAAAGCCTTCTTTGAAGGAATATGCTCGGAAGGCCAGAACACGTTCGCGACGTAGGAGAGGCCCTGCGCGGCATAGAGTTCGCGGCCGATATCCTCGCCGCCGCCCTCACGCCACCACCGGTCGCGCTGCTGAACGGTATCGTAGGATGCGCCGGTATCGCCGAAAAGCGCGAAGGCAGGGTCTATCGCCGCAAAAAAGGATGACGAGGAATAGTGTCCGTCGAGAATGCCGGCGCTGATCGCCTTGATGGTCTCGCCCGGCGCCACCGCGCCGCCCACGGGCAGAACCTGGATGTTCAGGCGGCCATTGGACTTGGCCTTCAGGTCATTCGCCCATTTCTCGAAGGCGCGGTGCGTCGGCGACGCCGCAGCAAGGAAGCCCTGCATCTTCAGGGAAACGGCCTGCGCCGAAGCCGAGCGCAGGATGAAGGGTGCGGAGAGGGTGCCAATGGCTGCGGCAGCGGCCCCTTTCAGGATAGTCCGGCGAGTGCTCATGGTGTGTTCCTTCCTGTTGAGGCCGGTCACGCGGCTCTGTGCTGCTGTTCAAAATGGGCGAGATCAATGCCGAGAATGGCGGCGGCTTCCGCTGGGGTCGCGACCTCGCGCCCCAACTCGCGCGCCATCTCCGCGATGCGGGCTACCAGTTCTGCATTGGTGGGAAATCCGAGTTCTCGGTACGTGTAGTCCCCGAGGCCGATCGATATATGGCCGCCCAGCGCGATGATGGCGCCAGCGAGCGAGAAGAGGTTTCCGCCGAAATTCACCACCGTCCATTCGCAGGCGTGATTGTTCGGCAGGAAGTCGAGATGGGCCTGAAGGCCTTTCAAAGTGCCGGGATGCCCACCGAGCCAGGTATTATCGGTGAGGCAGAAGCAGATGAAGGCCGGTTCCGCGAGCCGCCTCATCTCGAGGAAAGCCTCGATGTATCGCGTGAAGCCGATGTTCCACGAGACGAGATAGGGCTTGAGCTTTGCCCGGGCGATCTCCTCGCCGAAATAGAACAGGGTCTCGGTGGAGTTCTTGTAGATCAGCTGGGTGGTCTCGAAGCGGCGCGCCTGCTCGTTGTAACGGTCGACATTCACCGAGCCCATATCCATCGGGGCGAAATGAGGGCTCGTAGCCGGCGTTTTCGCCATGGCGAGGATGTGTTGGAGCCGCCTTTCCGCCGTATCATCGAGCGTTGCGTATCCTAGGGTCGGATGAACGAGGATGTCGCTTGTCTCGCGGACCAGCCGCACGGTTTCGGCATAGCTTTCGGTTGAATGTTCCGGCGAGCCATCTGGCTTGCGGGCGTGAAAATGCAGGATGGCCGCGCCGGCCTCGCGGCAGGCCCGCGCATCCGCGGCGATTTCCGCCGGTGAATAGGGCACATTCGGATTGCCCTCTTCGCGGCGCATGAACTCGTTCACGCGTGCCTCGATAATCAGTTTCTGCACCCGAGCCTCCCCGGAAAGCGCGACGATGACTTGCCGTCATTCTTGCGCCTTGTCGTTGTTGGCAGAATTGATAGCATAGACCATCACGTCAATTGGCATATGCCATTATTGCTTGCGGAGTTTTTCGTGGACGAACAGCGCCAAACCGCCCCACCGCGCCTTGAGGCCTTGATCGAGAACGTTCCCGGAAACGTCTACCGGCGCGTGCGACGACCGGATGGTAGCTACTATTTCGCTTTTCTTTCCAGCGGCTTGTTCCGGCATTTCGGAATCGACAACACGCGATTGCTGGGCGAGGGGACTCTTCGTTTCGACTGGATTCACCCGGAGGATCGCGCCCGCTTCGCCGCCGATCTCGACATCTCCGCGGCGATGCTGAGCCTGCTCGATCACCGGGTGCGGGTCGTGGGGCAGAATGGTGAGGTGCATTGGGCCCGCGGCATCGCGCGACCCGAGCGCCTCGCCGACGGCACGGTGATCTGGGACGGAATCGTCATCGATGTTACGCGTGAGGTCGAGGCCGAAGCCGCGCTTCGCATCACAAAGGAGGAAACCGAGCGTGCACATCGCCAGACCACGGCCGTCATCAAGGCCGTGACCCAGCGCCTCGAACCGCCCATCGCGGAGCTGGAAAGCCTGCTCGAAACGCTCGGCGATCAGGGGCCGGTCGGCCCGGCGATCCGTGAATCCCTCAGGGGGTGCCTTGAGGCTTTGCGTATGGTGTCCGATCGCGAACCGATGCCGGAGGCGCAATCGGCGAGAGGCATCACGCAGAAGCGTCGCGTTCAGGCGCTGGGTGCTGCGGCGCTCACAGGCCGGCAGCGCGAGGTTCTGGGGCTTCTCTCGGAAGGCTTGTCCAACAAGGCGATTGCCTTGAAGCTGCATATCGCGCCGGGCACCGTGCGCCTGCATGTCGCCGCCATCCTGCGCGCGATGAAGGCGCGCAGCCGTCGCGAGCTGTTCGCGCAGGCATAGGCCATGTGTCTGGCCATTTCCGCCTAACCGTTCACAAGCCGGCCATCACGCAGGTTCACCAGGCGGTCAAAGCGATCAAAGATCTTCTCGTCGTGGGTGACGGTGATGATGCAGGCCTCCTGCTCGACGGCGAGCTTCCTGAGCAGGTCCATGACCAATTGCGCGCGAACGCTGTCAAGTGCGGCTGTTGGCTCATCGGCGAGGATGATCCGAGGTCGATTGGCGAGTGCGCGGGCAATCGCCACCCGCTGGGCTTCGCCGCCCGAAAGCAGCGCAGGCTTCACTTTCGCGCGATGACCGACTTCCAGATAATCGAGCAGTTCATGCACCCGGTTTGCATTGTCCTCGGGTTGCCAGCCCGCGAGGTCCAGAACGACAGCCACATTCTCCTCGGCAGTCAGGAATGGCAGGAGATTGTGAGACTGGAAGATGAAGCCGATCTTGTCGAGGCGCAGCCGTCGCAAATCCGTGCGCAGCCAGCCCTTGTCGAACACCAGTTCGCCATCCAGCGCCACCTTTCCCGCCGACGGCTCGAGGATGCAGCCGATGATGTTGAGCAGCGTTGTCTTGCCTGATCCGGACGGACCGAGAAGCGCGACCACCTCGCCGGCGCGGACCTGAAGATCGACAGAGCGCAGCGCGTCGACGCGCGTTTCTCCCTCGCCAAAGTGTTTGGCAATGGATTGCACATCGACAAGGATGTCGCCGAGCGGCATGTCAGCTCCCCAGCGCGGTGGCCGGGTCCACCTTCAACGCAGCCCGCACGCCGAGCCCGGAGGCGAGCAGACAGACGGCGGCGATGATGCCGGCCAGCACCATCACGTTGAACGGTTCGAGGACGACGCGGCGTGGAAAGGCATCCTTGACCAGAAGGATGAGTACAAGCCCGATCCCCCAGCCTGAGGCTCCGAGAATGAGCGCCTGCTGCACAATCAGGCCGATAATGGTGCGGTCCGGTGCGCCGATCAGCTTCAGCGTGGCGATCTGTTTCAGCTTCTCCATCGTCATCGTGTAGATGATGAGCGCGATCACGACGGCACTGACTGTGAGCAGGATGCCGAGGAAAAGCCCGATCTGCCGACGCGCCCGATCCACGACCGAAACCAGCAAGAGAGATTCCTGTTCGGCCTGTGTCAGCGCGCCAAGGTGCTTCCACTGACGCACCGTTGCGGTCAGAAGACCGATATCGGCGCCCGGTGCCACCCGGGCTATGATGGCAGCGACCGTGGGCTTGTAGGCGGGTTCTGAACCGCGCGCGGCCTGAATGCGCGCCGCCGCCGGATCCAGCGTTGTCTGCAATTCCAGCGCATCGGCGAGCGTCACGAAGGCGGCAGGGTCGCCGCCCGAGTTCATGGCATCCTCGACAAGACCGACCACCGAGAACCGATTGCGCCCAAGACGAACGACGTCACCCACCTGCAATCCGGATTTCCGATCCGCCACCAGTTCGAAATGGCTGGCGCCAATCGTGCGGCCTGCCACAATTCGGTCGGGTCCCCCTGGACGCCCGCGCTCGAAACCGATCACGTAGAGACGCAAACTGCGTCCGGCATGCGCTGTCTCGATTGTCTGGAACGTGATGGCGCCCGCTTCGGAGACTCCGGGCATCCGCAGCACGGCATCCCGGGTCGATGCCGGAATTTTCGAGGCTTCCGCAAATGGACCCTTGGTCCGTGCCTCCACGACCCAGAGATCAGCCTTGGGCAGTTTCACGATGGCAAGCGCATCAGCGACCAGTCCATTGTAAATGCCGATCATGGCGAGCACGACTGTCATGAGCAGGCCCAGGCCGAAACAGGTCAGCACGAAGCGAAAGAGGCCGTGGCGGATATCCTTGAGCGCGATGTTCATGGTTGCGCCTCGATTCTGACGCGGCGCCCCGAGCGCATACCCGATGGAAGCGACACAACAATACGAGCGTCGTCGGGCAAACCACCCCGGACCTCCACACGGCCTCGATCATCGCGTGCACCAAGCGCGATTTCAGCTTCGGCAAGACGTCCATCGCGGACCATCCAGACGCGTCCGCGCCGACCGTCAAAACCCCGGATCGCCATTTCCGGAACCATGAGAGCGCTCTCGCGCACGCCGGTCAGAATGCGTGCATCCGCCTGTTCGCCGAGATACATCTGCGGCGGGCAGTTCTCGCAGACGAGCCAGATGCGCCGTTCCTCATTGACCCGGTCACTCTCAAGACCGATGCGCACGATCCGGCCGGTAAACTGCGCTTGCGGCTGCGAGCGGATCCGGATTGTCGCTGGCTGATCAAGCGCAAGCTGGCCGGCACGTTCTTCGTCAATATAGATCTGAATCCAGACCGTCCCCGGATCAATCAGCGTGAAGATCGGATCGCCGGCCTTGACGACTGCACCGGCTTCGGCCTGCCGGGAGATGATGACGGCATCATAGGGTGCCTTGAGACGGAACTGGCTCAGGGTCGCTTCTTCCTGCCGAAGCGCCGCTTCGGCATCGGCCCGTTGGGAGCGAATGACCGCCACATCGGCCTCCGCAACCGCCAGATCAGCGCGCGCGACGTTTTCATCGCGTTGGGCCTCTTCAGCCCGTTGGGTCGAAGTGACATTCTGGCGTGCCAGTTCCTGCTGGCGCCTGTTATTGGCCTGAACCTGAGCAAGAACCGCCTGAATGCGTATGCGCGCAGCATCCGCCTTGACCAGAGCCGCGGAATTCGCGGCGAGCGCCGCGCGAGCCCTCTCCGCACGAGCCTCCTGCACAGCCGCATTCAGCACAGCGATTTCCTGCCCTCGCGACACGCGATCCCCGGAGTCCGCCAGAAGCGACACCAGCGATCCACCGACTTCAAAACCCACCTTGCTCAGGACGCGGGCCTCGACGGTCCCCAATCCATAGATGCGCAGCGGAACCTGAGTCTCGGGCATGGCGATCTGCACGGCAATCGGGCGCTCGCGGAGAAATACGATGCCTCCCGCGATCACGAGGGCAAGCAGAGCCCCGAAAACCAAGGCGCGACGCATGGCTAGCCTCCCTTCTTGTCCAGTAGCCGCAAATACACCCCAAGAAGGCGCTTTCCCTCGGCGCGAAGCGGAAAATTACGCGCTCCGAGCGACCATCGGATCGCAAGGCCCTGAACGAGAGAGGTGAGGAGTACGGCAATATCTTCGGCGGGAACTTCCCGTTCAAATCGCCCGGCATCCTGCAAGGCGCGGACTTCATCCGTCAGAAGTCCGCTGAATGCGGCGAGTCGATTCTGGAATGCTGCCCGCAGATCGGGATTTTCGACATTCAGCTCGCGCGAAAACAGAAGCATCGGCATCGCCGGCGTTGCGCAGATTTGCTCGAGCTGCGCCAGGATCAGCGCTTCCAGGCGACTTTTCGGATCCTCAGAATTCGACAAGGCGGCCGCCCAGGCGGTGCCGAGACGCGACGAGATATGCTCCGCAACCGTTTTCCAAAGCGCGGATTTGGTCGGAAAATGACGAAACAGCGCAGCCTGCGTCACGCCGATCTCGGTCGCAACGGCACCCGTCGTGACCCGATCCGGACCAAGCCGATCCGCAAGCGTCAGCACCACTGAGACGATCTCGGCCTTTCGGAGTTCAGCTGACTTGCGCATGAGCGATAAAAAGTAAGTGACTGATTACTTACTATGATGGGCCCAAAACTGCGATGTCAAGCAGCAGTTGGCCTCGAAAATCATGCGGAAGGCTGTCGGCCCAGATGGCGCGCGCCGTGCTGCTCAGGCCACAAAAGTCCCGCCCAACTCATCCGCGATATGCGCGCGGATGATCTCGTCGAAGCTCGTCTCTGCCGCGAAGCCCAGTGCGAGAGCACGCTGCGGATCGAAACTGCGCGGCCAGCCAGCGACGATGCGGATGATCGTCTCATCCGGTTCGCGGCGGATGCGCCGGGCGACTTTGTCACCTGCCACCCGGCGCAGCGCTTCGATCTGCTCGCCGACGGTGGCGGCCACGCCCGGCAGCGCGAAGCTCCGGCGCTGGCCGAGCGGGCGGGTATCAAGCCCCGCCGCATGCACGATGAACCCGATCGCCGCGCGCGGGCTCGCAAACCAGTGCCGCACGTCTTCGCTCACCGGCAGAATGGCCTCCATCCCGGCCAAGGGCTCGCGGATGATGCCCGAGAAAAAACCGGAAGCGGCCTTGTTCGGTTTGCCGGGTCGCACACAGATGGTGGGGAGGCGCAGGCCGACGCCATCGAGGAAGCCGCGCCGGGAGTAGTCGGCAAGAAGGAACTCGCCCATCGCTTTCTGTGCGCCATAGCTCGTGAGTGGTGTGAGATTGAAATCATCCGGGATCGGCTCGGGGTAGGGGGCGCCGTAAACCGCGATCGAGGAGGTGAACACGACGCGCGGGCAATAACCGTCGCCGACGCCGCGGATGGCCTCGAAGAGCTTCAAGGTGCCATCGAGATTGACATGGTAGCCCAGTTCGAAATTGGCCTCCGCCTCGCCCGAAACGACCGCTGCCAGGTGGATGATGATATCCGGGCGCGCTGCCACAAGGCGCGCGGCATTGTCTCCTTGAGCGAGATCGCTCGCATGAATCGTCGAGGAGATCGTGAGGCCCGCCGGCGGCACGGGCGTTACAATGTCATGAAGAGTGAGGCGATCGACTGGCCTGCCTCCGAGGCCACCCTCGGCGGCTATCCGCTCCACCAGCTTGCGGCCGAGCATGCCGGCCGCCCCCAGAACAAGCACATGCATCGCGTGATCAACCCTCGCTTCTCGGCCTAAGCCAATCCGGGCAAATGCCGGACCGTGCCGAACACCTTATCGCGGGTTATGATGTGTTCAAACGCTCATGCGGCGGCGGATGTCGTCTTCATCCATCGAAGCGCGATCACCGGAAAGCGTCACCTCGCCCCGGTCCATCACATACCAGGTATCGGCGAGTTCCTTGGCGAAATCGAAATACTGCTCGACCAGCAGGATCGCGATGTCGCCCTTGTCGCGCAGGTAGGCGATCGTCCGGCCGATATCCTTGATGATCGAGGGCTGGATACCTTCGGTCGGCTCATCGAGTACGATGAGCTTCGGCCGCGTGACGAGCGCCCGGGCAATGGCCAGTTGCTGCTGCTGCCCGCCGGAAAGATCGCCCCCACGCCGCCCGAGCATGGAATGGAGCACCGGGAAAAGATCGAACAACTCGGAGGGAATGTGCCGATCGGACCGCTTGAGCGGGGCAAAACCTGTTTCGAGGTTTTCCTTCACGGTCAGCAGCGGAAAAATCTCGCGTCCCTGTGGCACATAGGCGATCCCGAGACGCGCGCGATCCTCGGGCCGAAGCCCCGCGAGCGACTGGCCACCGAACGTGATCGAGCCGCCCGAAATCGGCTGATGGCCAATGATCGCGCGCATGAGGGACGTCTTCCCGACCCCATTGCGACCCAGAACGCAGGTGACTTCGCCCTGTTTCACCGCGAGCGATACCCGCCGCAGGGCCTGCGCCGCGCCGTAATGCAGGTCGATCGCTTCTACCGCGAGCATCACGACAACCCCGATCGGAAGCGGCCCGAACCCTGCGTCGCCTGTTCTCGATCCTGAAAGACGTGCCCGAATGACCTGATCATGTTCATCGTCCCAGATAGACTTCGATGACGCGAGGGTCGCCCGCAACCGCATCGATCGTGCCTTCGGCCAGCACGCTGCCCTCATGCAGGCAGGTGACCTTGCAATCCAGAGCGCGCACGAAGCCCATATCGTGCTCGACCACGATGATCGAATGATCGCGGTTGATCTCGCGCAGCAATTCGGCAGTGGCCTCGGTTTCGGCGTCCGTCATCCCGGCAACGGGCTCGTCGACCAGCAGAAGCTTGGGGTCTTGCGCCAGGAGCATGGCGATCTCGAGCCATTGCTTCTGCCCGTGACTCAGATCACCGGCGAGTCGATCGCGGTGCTGGATCAGGCGCACCTTGGCGAGATGCTGGTCGATGGTTTCGCGCGCGATGCGATTGCGCGCGCCGAACCACGCCGAAAACGGTCCGCGCGCACCCTTGAGGGCCAGCAGAACATTATCGGCGACGGATTGGCTCTCGAAGACAGTCGGCTTCTGGAATTTCCGGCCGATACCCAACTCTGCAATCGCGGCTTCATCATAGCGCGTGAGGTCAATTGCCCCGCGATCGAAGAGCACATCGCCTTCATCGGCGCGGGTCTTGCCGGTGATGACATCCATCATCGTGGTCTTGCCCGCGCCGTTCGGCCCGATGATCGCGCGCATCTCCCCCTGTTCGAGGTTCAGCGACAGCGAACGCAGGGCCTTGAAGCCGTCAAAGGAGACAGACACTCCGTCGAGATAGAGAATGGCCTGCGTGACAGCACTCATGGGTGCAACTCCGCGGGTGCCTCAGCGGGCGGGCGGCGCTTGAGCCTCAAGCGTATATCCTCCCACAGGCCGATCAACCCGCGCGGCATCGCCAGCGTCACCAGCACGAAAAGCCCGCCCAATGCGAAGAGCCAATAGACGGCGAGCCATCCGGTCGTGAAGATCGTTTTGAGATAATTGACCACGAAAGCCCCCAGGGCCGCGCCGACCAAAGTTCCGCGTCCACCAAAGGCGACCCAGACCACGGCCTCGATGGAGTTCGTAGGCGAAAACTCGCTGGGGTTGATGATCCCCACCTGCGGCACGTAAAGCGCTCCGGCCACGCCAGCGATCATCGCGGAGAGCGTGAAGACCACGAGTTTGTGGTGCTCGACGCGATAGCCCAGAAACCGCGTGCGGCTCTCGGCATCGCGGATGGCGATCAGGACCTTCCCATAGGTGGAAGCCACCACGAACCGCGCGAGAATGAAGGTCAGGGCCAGCATCAGGCAAGTGATGAGGAACAAGGTCACGCGCGTGCCCTGTGCCTGCACGTTGAAGCCGAGGATATCCTTGAAATCCGTCAGGCCGTTATTGCCTCCAAAGCCCATATCATTGCGGAAAAAGGCGAGGAACAGCGCATAGGTCAGCGCCTGCGTGATGATCGAGAGGTAAACCCCGGTCACCCGGCTGCGGAAAGCCAGCCAGCCAAAGACAAAGGCCAACAGCCCCGGCACCAGCAACACCATCAACATGGCATAGGGAAAGCTCTGGAACCCCCACCACGCCACAGGCAGTTCCGTCCAGTTCAGGAAGACCATGAAATCCGGCAGGATGGGGTGGGCATAGACGCCGCGGGTGCCGATCTGGCGCATGAGATACATGCCCATCGCATAGCCGCCGAGCGCGAAGAATGCGCCGTGCCCGAGGCTCAAGATGCCGCAATAGCCCCAGGCGAGGTCCAGCGCGATCGCCAGCATCGCATAGCAAAGGTATTTCCCGAGCAGCACGACAGCGCCGGTTGACACATGAAAGGGCGAACCGGGCGGTACCAGCAGGTTGCCGACGCTGACGAAAATCGCCAGTGCCGCCAGCACGGCGAGGAACAGGATGCCTCGCCCTTCGATCAGCCGGAGGAAACGCATGGTCAGCATGTCACGCGCCTCACTGCTCGACCGCGCGGCCCTTGAGCGCGAACAATCCGCGCGGCCGTTTCTGGATGAAAAGGATCAGGAGCACCAGGATCAGGATTTTGCCGAGCACGGCACCGGCGAAGGGTTCGAGAATCTTGTTCGCGATGCCGAGCGTGAAGGCGGAGATCAGCGTCCCCCACAGGTTTCCGACCCCGCCGAACACCACGACCATGAAACTGTCGATGATGTAATTCTGGCCAAGGTTCGGTGAGACATTGTCGATCTGGCTCAGCGCCACACCGGCAATTCCGGCGATGCCCGAGCCGAGGCCAAAGGTCATTGCATCGACGAAGCGGGTGCGGATGCCCATCGCGGCCGCCATGCGGCGGTTCTGCGTCACCGCGCGCATCTGGAGACCCAGCGACGTCGCCTTCAACACAATCAGCAGGGCGAAGAATACGACGAAGGTGAAAGCCACGATCCAGAGGCGACCATAGGTGATCTGAAGCCCCAGAAATTCAAATGAGCCCGACATATAGGAAGGCGCACTCACCTCCCGATTGGTCGGCCCGAACCAGGTGCGTGTCGCCTGCTGGAGCATGAGGGACAGGCCGAAGGTTGCCAGAAGCGTTTCCAGCGGCCGGCCATAGAGAAACCGGATCACGCCGCGCTCGATCAGGATGCCGACCAGCCCGGTGACCAGAAACGCGAGCGGAATGGCGATCGGCAAGGACCAATCCAGCAGGTGCGGCGCTTTCGCACGGAAGACTTCCTGCGTGACGAACGTGACATAGGCGCCGATCATCACCATCTCGCCATGCGCCATGTTGATGATGCCCATCACGCCAAAGGTGATGGCGAGGCCGATCGCCGCGAGAAGCAGCACCGATCCCAGCGAAATCCCGAACCAGATCGTCTGTCCGGCCTGCCGGAACTGCTGACGACGCTCGATGCTCGCAATGCCCTGCTCGGCAATTGTCTTGAGCGCGCCACTGGCTTGCGGCAAAATCTGGCGCAACAGCGCGAGGCTATCCTGATCGCCGCTTTCAGCGATGACATTGATCGCGGCCAGGCGCTCTGTTTCAGGTGCCTTGCTGTCGAACAGAATGATCGCTGCGCGCGCCTCCGAAAGAGCGGCCCGGATTTTGGGGTTCGTTTCCTTGGTCAAAGCCTGTTCGAGGGCGGGCAGGGCCGCCGCATCCCGCGACTTGAAGACGCTCTGTGCAGCTCTCAGGCGTTGCGCCGGATCCGGCGAGAGCAGCGTCATCGTGCCGAGTGCCGCCTGAACAACGCCTCGCAGGCGGTTGTTGAGGCGCACCAGACCGGCATCCGCCGGGATGTCGGCCGGCTGGCCGGACTTGAGATCGAAACCTTTGCCTGAATTGTCCCGATAGAAAACGGCCTTCGCCGAGCCGCTTGCGAGGAGCCGGCGATCCGCCAGCGCCTGCAAGGCCTCGACGCCGTGAGCCGCGCCGGATGCCGCGACAAGGGCGATGCCGGCTTCTGTCTCGGAGAAAGAGTCGGCGAGGAATTTCTCGACCGCTGCCTCCAGCCCTTGAGCCTTGGCCATCGGGGCGAACAGAAGGAAGAGCGCCAGCGCGGAAAGCGCGACGCGGATCAGGGCGAGAAGGCGCATGGAATACTCATCTGGGTCAAAATCCGGCGGACGAAAAGCGTCCGCCGGTCTTGGTCGGTCAGCCGAAAATCAGCCGCACTTCTTCAGCGCGGTGTTGTAGTTGCCGCATTTCAGCGTCACCCAATCGGCTTCGAGGTCTTTCGAGCCGGGGAGGTGATCGGTCCAGGCGTCGCCCGGCACGAGATCCTTGGTCTGCCAAACCACATCGAATTGCCCATCCGCGCGCACTTCGCCGATGAGAACCGGCTTGGTAATGTGGTGGTTCGCAAGCATTTTCGAGACGCCGCCGGTGAGGTTCGGTGCCTCAATGCCGGGCAGGGTATCGATGACCTTGTCGATATCGACCGTGCCAGCCTTCTCCACCGCCTTGACCCACATGTTGAAGCCGATGACATGGGCTTCCATCGGGTCGTTTGTCACGGCCTTGTCGTTCTTCTTGTAGGCCTTCCAGGCCTTGATGAACGCTTCGTTCGTCGGGTTTTTCACCGACTGGAAGTAGTTCCAGGCCGCGAGATGGCCGACGAGCGGCTTGGTGTCGATGCCGGCGAGTTCTTCTTCACCCACCGAGAAGGCAACAACCGGGATATCGGTCGCCTTGATGCCCTGGTTGCCGAGTTCCTTGTAGAACGGCACGTTGGCATCGCCGTTGATGGTGGAAACGACACCGGTTTTCTTGCCGGCCATGCCGAATTTCTTGATATCCGACACGATGGTCTGCCAATCCGAATGGCCGAACGGCGTGTAGTTGACGACGATATCGTCCTTCGAGACGCCCTTCGAGAGAAGATAGGCCTCGAGAATGCGGTTCGTGGTACGTGGATAAACGTAGTCGGTGCCCGCGAGCACCCAGCGCTTCACCTCTCCGCCATCCTTGGACATCAGGTAATCGACAGCCGGAATGGCCTGCTGGTTCGGCGCAGCGCCCGTGTAGAACACGTTCCGCTCTGATTCCTCGCCCTCGTATTGCACGGGGTAAAACAGGATGTTGTTCAGTTCCTTGAAGACCGGCAGAACCGACTTGCGGCTCACCGAGGTCCAGCAGCCGAACACAGACGAAACCTTGTGCTGCGAAATCAACTCGCGTGCCTTTTCGGCGAAAAGCGGCCAGTTCGAGGCCGGATCAACCACCACCGGCTCCAGCTTGCGGCCGAGCAGGCCGCCCTTGGCGTTCTGCTGCTCGATGAGCATCAGCATCACGTCTTTCAGCGTCGTCTCGGAAATCGCCATCGTGCCCGAGAGCGAGTGCAGGATGCCGACCTTGATCGGAGCGGCTTGTGCGAAAGAGGGCCGAACGCCCGATGCCATCACTGCGGCGCCGCCCAAGGCTGCGCCCAAAACTCCACGACGTGTGAAACGCATGTTCTTTTCCCCTGTTGAACCGGCTCGCCGAACGAGCCTGCAGCCAGTGGGCCTCGCAAGGGCTGTGCCATTCCACCGCAGGGGTGCAATGCAGCAAAAGAGCGGAATTCTGCTGATCAATGAGGCCGAAACCCTTTCACGCAGGAGCAGAACGCCAAAAAAATGAGCAGATTGCTGGTAAAGGACCCGCCTGAAGCGTCCGCTGCGCCAAGCCGCGTCGGGTGAGGTCTAGCTGCGGTCGAGCCCGATCTCGGCAGCCGCCGCCAGAAGCCTTTGAGTGTAGGCCTCGCGCGGGGCACGGATGAGTGGAACCGTCTCGCCCTCCTCGACAACACGACCATCTTTCATGACCAGAATGCGATCCGACATCGCGCGCACAATCGCGAGATCATGCGAGATGAAGAGATAGCTCAGGCCGTGCTTCTGCTGGAGGTCGCGCAGAAGCTCGACAATCGCCTTCTGGATCGAGCGGTCGAGTGCCGAGGTTGGCTCATCGAGGATCACCACGCGCGGTTTCAGGATCATCGCGCGGGCGATGGCGATGCGCTGACGCTGGCCTCCCGAGAATTCATGCGGAAACCGATTGCGCAAGGCCGCGTCAAGCTGCACCTCGTTCAAAGCCTCCGCCGCTCGCCGGTCGCGTTCGGCAGCACTCAGATGCGGCTCGTGCACGAGAAGCCCTTCGGCGATGATCTCACCCACGGTCATGCGCGGGGAGAGCGAGCCGTAGGGGTCCTGAAACACCAGCTGTATCTGCCGGCGCAAAGGGCGCATCGCCGCCTTGTCGAGCGGCAGCAGGGCGCGATCCTCGAACGAGATCGAGCCCGTGGCCGGAATCATCCGCATGATCGCCCGGCCGAGCGTGGATTTTCCCGAACCGGATTCGCCGACGATCCCCACCGTCTCGCCCCGTCGCAACGTGATGCTGACACCATCGACGGCCTTCACCACATTGGTCACACGGCTCAGAAGTCCTGTGCGGATCGGGAAATGCACCTTCACGTCACGCGCCTCGATCAGCACAGGCGAGTCTGCGGGGGCGGGGGCCTTGAGCCCTTTCGGTTCGGCATCCAGCAGCATCCGGGTATAGGGATGGCGCGGGTTGCCGAAAACCTCCGCCACCGGCCCCTGTTCCACGACCTCGCCCCGCCGCATCACCACCACGCGCCGCGCGATGCGCCGCACGATGCCGAGATCATGTGTGATGAAGGCGATCGCCATGCCCATCTCGCGTTGCAACTCGGCCAGAAGGTCAAGAATTTCGGCTTGAATGGTTACGTCGAGTGCAGTGGTGGGCTCATCCGCCACCAGCAGGTCCGGCTTGTTGGCGAGCGCCATCGCGATCATGACGCGCTGCCGCTGTCCGCCGGACATCTCGTGCGGGTAGGCATCGATGCGCCGGGCCGCATCGGGAATCCGCACACGCTCGAGCGCCGCGATCGCCTCCTTGCGCGCCTCGGCCTTGCCGATGTCCCGATGCCGGCGGATCACCGAGACAATCTGCTGCCCGATTGTGAAAAGCGGATCGAGCGAGGTCATCGGCTCCTGAAAGATCATGGTGACGCGCCGGCCACGAATGGTGTTGAGCGGTGCTTCACCCAGCCCGACCAGCTCATGCCCTGTCAGCCTGGCTGAGCCCGTCACAGATCCGTTCGAGGCGATCAGCCCGAGCGAGGCCAGCATCGTCTGGCTTTTGCCCGAGCCCGACTCCCCGACAATCGCCAGAGTCTCACCGGGGCCGATCGAGAGCGACACGCTTTTCACTGCGTGAACGTCGCCCTGATTGGTCCGGAAGCGCACATCGAGATTGCGGATATGGAAAATGGCTTCCGGCATGGTCAGCGATCTCGCGGGTCGAGCGCATCGCGCAAGCCATCACCAATGAAGTTGAGGCAAAATAGTGTGGTGGTGAGGAAAATCGCCGGGAAAATCAGCAGGTAGCTTGCGCCCTGAATGTTGCGCGCACCGTCGGAAATCAGCACACCCCAGCTCGTCATCGGCTCCTGAACACCGAGGCCCAGGAAGGAGAGGAAGCTCTCGAGCAGGATCACTTTCGGCACCAGCAATGTTGTGTAGACAACAACCGGGCCCAACGTGTTCGGGATGATATGTCGCGCAAGGATGCCGCCGGGCCCAACGCCCAAGGCATCAGCGGCCTGAACGAACTCCCGGCGCTTGAGGGAAAGGGTCTGCCCGCGCACGATCCGTGCCATGTCGAGCCACTCGACCGCGCCGACCGCGAGAAACATCAGGACGAAATTGCGTCCGAAAAACACAACCAGCATGATGACGAAGAAGATGAAGGGCAGGGAATAGAGCACATCCACCGCGCGCATCATCAGGGTGTCGGTCCGGCCGCCGACATAACCCGCAACCGCGCCATAGGTGACGCCGATCAGGATGGCGACAAAGGTCGCGAGAAGCCCGATCGCGAGGCTCACGCGCCCCGCGATCAACGTGCGGGTGAAGAGGTCGCGCCCGTTGCCATCGGTGCCGAACCAGAAATGCAGGCGCTGGATCGGAACCTCGATCCGCATCACCTTGCCCTCGTCCTCGCGGGCCAGGACTTTCGCGGCATGGAACAGATCGGACCGCTCGAAGAATGCGAGGGATCGCTCGTCGATCGCACGCGGCGCCACGAGTTTCAGGCGCGCGATGTCACCCTCCACCCGGATATCCTCCGCCTTGGCGCGAAGCCTTGACGCCACACGTTCGATCGCTGGGACGATCTTGTCTGGGGTTGGGTGAGCGGTCACGGAGGCCGCAACCTTCACATAATCCGGATAGACTCGATCATAGGGATGGCCGGTCAGCGCAGGGCCCAGCAGGCAGGCGAGGGTGATGATCCCGAGCACGATGAGGCTTGTCATCGCGGCGCGGTTGCGCCTGAGGCGATCCCTCGCGTCCGCCCAGAGCGAGCGCCCTTGCATCACGGTCGCGGATGGCTCAGTCATAGCGCACCCGCGGATCAAGCAGAGCGTAAAGAATATCAACGATCATATTGAAGAAGAGCACGAAAATCGCGACAACAACCACTGTTCCCATCACAAGTGTGTAGTCGCGGTTCAGTGCCCCTTCGACAAAGTAGCGGCCGATGCCAGGGAGCCCGAAAATCGTCTCGACCACCACCGAGCCCGTCAGCAAGGCAGCAGCGGTGGGGCCGAGATAAGACACGACCGGAAGAATGGCGCCGCGCAGGGCATGCAGCACGATCACGCGCGTGCCGAGACCGAGCGAGCGCAAGGTGCGGATGTGATCGGAACGCAGCGCCTCGATCATTGAGGCGCGGGTCATGCGGGCCACCACTGCAATCTGAGGCAGGGCGAGAACGATCACCGGCAGGATGACATTGCGGATCGCGCCATCATTCCATCCACCCACCGGGAGCCAGGCGAGCGTCAGGCCGAAAATGATCTGGAACAGGGGGGCAACCACGAAATTCGGGATCGTCACACCGGCAGTCGCGAAGCCCACCACGGCGTAATCGGTCGGCGTATTCTGCTTGAGGCCCGCGATGGTTCCGAAAACCGTGCCAAACAGCAGGGCAATCAGGATGGCGAGCGAGCCGAGCGTGATCGAAACCGGCAATCCCTGCATCAGGATTTCCGCAACGGAAAAATCGCGGATGTAGAATGAGGGTCCAAGATCACCCCGCACAAGGTTGCCCAGATAGCGCAGATATTGCTCCCAGAGCGGGCGATCGAGCCCATAGGCCTTCTGCAGATTTTCCATGATCTTGGCTTCGAGCGGCTGTTCGAGATCGAACGGCCCGCCGGGCGCGACGCGCATCAGGAAAAACGACAGCGTCACCACCACGAAGAGCGTGGGGATGGCTGTCAGGAAGCGGCGGAAAACGAAGCTGAGCATGGTGGGTGAGGGCGGAGCGCGAGGCTCCGCCCTGCGTTCAGCGGGGCATCAAGGCTTGATCGACACGAAGCGCGACGGGTTCGCGCCGCGCAGGTTGGGAATGTAGCCACTCACCTTGTTCGAGATCAGGTTGCGATTCGAGAAATAGAGGATGCCGACATACGGGTGGTCGCGCGCGATGATCGCCTCAGCCCTGGCGAGAATCTCGGCCCGTTTTGCAAGGTCGGTCTCGTTCTCGGCATCCCGCATCAGTTTGTCGAAATCGGGATTCTCGTAATTGGCGTAATTGAAGCCTTTGTTGTCCGATTGCAGCAGGAACAGGAAGTTCTGCGGGTCGGAATAGTCGCCGATCCAGCCGGCGCGCGCGACGTCAAAATCGCCCTTGTCGCGCAGGTGAGCGAAATGCGTGCGCGCATCGGTGTTTACGAAGGTGGTCTCCACTCCGATCTGCTTCCACATATCGGCGATGGCGACGGCCGTGGCGCGGTTATTGTCGGTGGTGTTGTAGCGGATCTGGACCGACAGTTTCTTCCCGCCCGGCCCAAATCCGGCTTCGGTCAGAAGCTTCTTTGCCTCATCCTCGCGCTCGATCGGAGATTTCGCCTTGTAATCGACCTCGACAGGCTTCGAGACATAATTCCCGATCCCTGGCGGCACCCAAGAATAGGCCGCGACCATCGTGCCTTGCCAGACCTGATCGGCGATGAACTCGCGATCAATCACCAAGCTCAGCGCGCGGCGCACGCGCACATCGTTAAAGGGCGCCTTTTTCATGTTAAAGGCGAAATACCAGGTGCCGAGATAGGGCGTCACCTTCACCTGATCGCCGAGCCGTTCGCGCAGGAACTTGATCTGATCGGCAGGGATGTCGGTCGTGGTGTGGAGTTCGCCCGCGAGGAACCGGCGCGCACCGGCCGCTGTATCCTTGTGCGGAATGAAGTTGACGACGTCGATCTTCACATTCGCCGCATCGTGAAAATGCGGGTTCTTGGTCATCTTGATATGCGAATTCGGCACGTTCTCGACGAGCACGAACGCGCCATTTGAGACCTTGTTGCCAGGTTTGACGAAATCTGCGCCGTGTTTTTCAACGCTGGCCGGATGCACGGGCGTGCCTGTCTGATGCGTCAGCAGCTCCAGGAAATAGGGTGTCGGCCGCTCCAGCGTGATGACCAGTTTCCGGTCATTCTCGGCCTTTACACCCATATCGGCTGCGGTCTTGCCTTGCCCCTTGTTGAAAGCCTCAGCATTGAGAATGGGGAACAGGATGTTGGCATATTTGGCACCCGTCTTGGGGTCCATGATGCGCTTGAGGGAATACTCGAAATCCTGCGCACGCACCGGGTCGCCGTTCGACCATTTGGCATTGGCGCGCAGGTTGAATGTGTAAGTCTTGCCATCCGGGGAAATCGTCCAGCTCTCGGCGACACCGGGAGCGACCTTGCCATTCTGGTCGTGAATCACGATCCCCTCGTAGAGATCGCGCAGCAGATGCGCCTCGCTGACAACCGAGGTCTTGTGAGGGTCGAGCGTTTCGGGGTCGGAGTCGTAGCCGCGGTTGAAGGTCACCTGCGCCGAGGCCAGCAAGGTGCTGCTCGCGAGACAGGCGGCAATGCCAAGGGCTGAAAGAGTCGAGCGTCGCGTAATCATGGTGCCTCTCCTGTGCCTTGTGGCGGTCCAGCCGCCGCATTGCTTCGAACATGGCACGGCGTTGAGGCCTTGGAAAGACGGTGGCAAAAGCTGAAATCCAGCCATTCACACATGCGGAAAGTTCAGGGTGATGTTGCTGCCGACTCCGCCATCAGGCTCACATGGGCTGCCACCACGCGCCATCCATCCGGCGTGCGCATCCAGACCTGGCTCTGTCGGCCAACCTTATCCACAAGACTCGGGCGCCGGAACAGGGTCCAGGCCGTCGCCATGTCGCGCCCATAGGTGGTGATCAGGGTGCGTTCGAGCGTCCGTTCGAGGTTGAAGGGCGAGCGGGCGGCTCGGAAGGCTGCGATTTCAGTGTAGCCATAGAGGTTCTCGCCCACGCCATAGCGCACCGTGTGCGCTGCATGGAGAAAAAGGCGGTCGAGCGTCTCGACATCGTTGGAAACGAGCGCCGCCTCATATTCGGCAAAGGCCGCCTCGACTTCGGCCTTCACGTCCGGAATGTTGATCTCGAGGCTCATGGTTCAATCTTGTCCAATCTTGCAGTGTGTCATTCCATCAGCCTCCAGCGATGCCGCAATCCGGAGCGCGACTTCCTCGCGCCCCGGCGCTGCGATCACCTGGACGCCAATGGGCAGGCCGTTCGTCGCGAGCAACGGCACCGTGACTACCGGCAGGCCTATGAAGGAAATCGGCTGCGTGAAAATCCCGAGATTGGCCCGGACCGGCAATTCCTGTCCGTCGAGCGTGAACGTCGCCTGATCCACGAGCGGCGCGGTCGAGGGTGTCGCAGGCGCGAGGAAAGCATCGACATGATCGAAGATTTTCAATGTTTCGCTCTGGAACCAGCGGCGGAACTTCTGCGCCTGCACATAGAACTGGCCCGGCAGCATCGCGCCAGCGAAGAGACGGTCACGGACTTCGAGGTCGAAATCCCCTGCGCGTGACCGCAGGCGGTCGATGTGCAGCGCACCTCCCTCGACCATCGTGATGATGAAAGCAGCAGCGCGCGCGCGATGCGCTTCGGCGAGGGTCACCGGAACCTTTGCGTCGAGATGTTTCGCCAGCCGGTCCACGGCCTCGAAAGCTTCCGGTGTCCCCATGCGTTGGAAATAGCCATCCGCAACGCCGATCCTGAGGCCCGCGAGGCCTGTCGCGATTTGCGGAACAACGGGCGCGGGCTGGTCTTTCCGGCAGACCGGATCATCAGAATCGGGGCCGGACATCGCGTCATAGGCGAGCGCCAGATCCCGCACCGAGCGCGCGAGCGGGCCGAGATGATCGAGGCTCGCGACGAACGGAAACGTGCGGGCGCGCGAGAGCGAACCGTAAGTTGGCTTCAGGCCAAACAGGCCACAGAGCGAGGCCGGCACCCGGATCGAGCCATTGGTGTCGGAGCCGAGCGTGATGGCCGCAAGCCCGCCCGCCGCTGCAGCACCCGAGCCGCCCGAAGAGCCACCGGTCATCCGAGTCCGGTCATGCGGATTGCGCGAATGGCCATCATGGGCATTTCGGCCAGTGAAATCATAGGCATATTCACCCATGTTCAACGCGCCGAGCAGCACTGCCCCGGCTGCTTCCATCCGGGTGATGAGGGTCGCGTCGGTCCGGGCGGGGGCGTGATCGCGGTTGATCTTTGACCCCGCCAGAGTGCGGATGCCCGCAATGTCGTAGAGGTTTTTCACCGCGAACGGCACGCCCGCGAGCGGAGGCAGCGCCTCGCCGCGCGCTCTCGCGGCATCGACCGCGGCGGCCTTGGCACGGGCACGCTCTGTCGAGACCTCGGTGTAAGCGCCGAGTTCAGCGTTGCGCCGCGCAATCGCCAACAGATGCGCCTCGATCACGGCAGAAGCCGTGGTTTCGCCTGCTCGGATTGCCTGCGCGATCAGGTGGCCGTGTTGCCTGGTCCAGTCGGTCATGTCCGGGCCTCGAGAGCGTTGAAGACTGGCGCGGGCTCGGCCTCATCGTGCAACGGAAATTCGAGAAACAGGGGTGCGAGGCGGAACGCGAGGGCAAGGTTCCTTGCCACCTCGTCGTGATTGGCCTCATGGAGCGGCAATTCCAGCGCTTTAGCCATCATCTCGGCATAGGCGTGGGGGTCAAAAGGCTCAACCATATCCGCTCTCACTTTGCATTCAGTGACGCGATGAAAGCACGCCAGCCGCCGAGATGGGAGATATCAGCGGCGCCGTTCAAACCCTCCGGCTCAACCAGAAATCCTTTCGGGCTCGTGCCATCGGCGAGGCGAACCGTTCCGATGCCGAGAGGCGACGGAATGCCCGCAACAAAACGCCCGAAACCATCGGGCGGCAAGCCCCACACCTCAGTCAGAACCGGCGACCCGGTTCCGTCAGCGACGCGCAACAGGCCCGGGCGTTTCGGCGGCCCGCCCGCAAGTGCATGAAAACGGTAGTCGGCGGTTGTCGCCACAGCGCGACGAAACACCCCGCCATTCGTCGTCAGCTCATGATTGAGCGGCATGCCCGAGAGGTGCGCGCCCACGACGACAATCTCGATCAAACCGTCTGCGCCGGCAACGAACTGGAAATCGCTCGGCAATGCAGCGCCCGTCGCTCCCAGCGTCGTGCCGCTCGCCTGATGGAAAGCCCGCCCGCAAGCCGCGAGCCGACCATCCTGCCCGGAAGGCGCGATGAAAGTCAGTCCCGCCGCGCCCCCGTCGCGCCGCATCGGGCCGGGGACGGCGAGAGCCGCCAGATCCAGCAGATTCACGAAGTTCGTGTAGGTGCCGCAACGGCTGTTGGGGGTGATCGGGTCGGCCGCGAGATCGGCCAAAGTGGGCGAAACGGGCGTTGTCGGCACGGCGAGCATCGAGATCTTCGACCAGATTGCGTCGGTCTCGCGCTTCAGGGCCTTGAGGCGATACTGCGCCTTGAACAGGGTACTGGCCGAAAAACCGTTCGCGCCTTCGACAATCCTGCGCGTCACAGGGTGTACGATATCCGGCTCAATCGCCAGGACATCGGCGATCGCCGCGTGGCGTTCGGCCACCCACGGCCCTTCATAAAGCAGGGCGGCGGTTTCAAAAAAGGGCGCGAAATCAACTGGAACGAGCTTCGCGCCCGATCGTTCAAGCAAGGCGAGGCCATCGTTCCATGCGGCTTCCTGAACCTTATCGCCAAAGAAACGCAGGTCTTCAGGACGTGGAATGCCGATCACCGGCAAGGGTTCAGGCGCAGAGGCAATCCACAAAGGCACGGACTTCGAATAAGGGTCGGCCAAATCCAGCCCGGCCATCGCGCTGAAAGCGGCCCAGGCGTCCTCGACTGTCAGCGCAAAGATCGAGACACAATCAAGCGTGCGGCAGGCCGGAACCACACCTGCTGTGGAGATCGCGCCAACACTTGGCTTCAGCCCGACGATGTTGTTGAGCGCTGCCGGAACGCGGCCCGACCCGGCCGTATCGGTGCCGAGCGCGAAGGTCACGAGCCCACGCGCCACGGCCACGGCGGAACCGGAAGATGATCCGCCCGGCACCAGCACCGGATCGATTGCGTTCCTCGGGATCGGGTAGGGCGAGCGCATGCCCACGAGCCCTGTTGCGAACTGATCGAGATTGGTCTTGCCGATCAGGATCGCGCCGGCTGCCCGGGCCTTGGCGATCGCGGTCGCATCTTTTGCCGGAGTGTAGGCGAAGCCGGGGCAGGCGGCGGTGGTGGAGAATTTGGCTGCGTCGATGTTGTCTTTTGCGGCGAAAGGCACGCCCCAGAGGGGGTGTTTTTCGGCGTCGCGCTCAGGCAAGCTCGCTGCTGCGGCAAGCGCCTCATGCATCGGCGCCAGTGAAATGAAAATCCCCGGATCGCCTGCTTCCTCGATCCGCCGGTAGACCTCGCGGATGATCGCCTCGGGCTTGCCGCCCTTTGCATAGAACTCGTTCAGGGCGGCGAGAGTGAAAACGGCAGGCAGGGCGGTCATGTTTGTGGTCCGCTGGAGGAAAAATGGCAGGCAGCCTGATGACCCGGCCGGACAGGCTGGAGGCGTGGCATGGCCTGCCGGCATAGGCTTTCTGCTTTCGGACAACGCCCGACAAAGCGGCAGGTATTCGGATCCGGGTCGATCGGGCTCGCGATCTCGCCGGAGAGGCGAACGCGCCCGCTTGGCGGTCGCTTCGCATCCGGCACGGCATCCACGAGCGCGCGGGTATACGGGTGGGCAGGGTTCGCAAAAACCTCGCGCGCCGGGCCGCTTTCGACGATCTTGCCGAGATACATCACCAGCACGCGATCGCAGAGCAGGCGCACCACGTTGAGATCATGGCTCACGAACAGGTAGCTCATGCCGAGTTCGACCTTGAGCTTTTCGAGAAGCTGCAGGATCACGACCTGCACCGAGACGTCGAGCGCGGCGGTGGGTTCGTCGAGGATCAGCAGTTCCGGCTCGACCGCGATCGCCCGGGCGATGCCGACGCGTGCGCGCTGACCGCCCGAGAGTTGGTGCGGGTAGCGCGAGAGCAATTCGAGCGGCAGCCCGCAGCGGGTCGCGGCTTCCTCGACCTTGGACCTCAAAGCGTCACCCGAAAGGCCGCGCAATCGGCGAAGGGGATCGCTGATCGCGTCGGAGGCCGTGTAGCGCGGGTTGATGCTCTCGCCGGCATCCTGAAACACCATCTGGATTTTCACGCGCTCATCGACGCTGGCGAAACGCTTCGCCGGAATATGCGTGAGTTCGCTTGCCCCAAGCCGGATCGAGCCTTCATTGCCGTCGATCAGCCGCGCGATGAGGCGCACGAGGGTTGATTTCCCGCAGCCGGACTCGCCCACAAGCCCGACCGTTTCGCCGCGTCCGATCGTGAAACTCACATCATCGACCGCGTGGAGTTTCGGCACCGCTTCCGGCCCGTGCCGCAGGCGACGGATCGCGCGCGCGATTGGCGAGCCGGAGGGCTGAAGCGCGTAGCGTTTCGAAAGCTCGGCGACATCGAGAAGTGGCTCCGGTTTCATGCCGCTTCTCCCATCGGGGGTGATGAAACCGGGTTGTGGCACGCCAGCGCTTCCGGCGCAGTCGGGTCGATCGACGGCAGGGAACTGTCGCAGATCGCGAGTTTGCGCGGGCAACGCGCGGCGTAGCGGCAGGCCGGGAGCTTTGCAGCCCGCAAATCGGGCAGGTTGCCACCAATCGTCGAAAGCTCCGCGAGCCGGCTCGTATGGCCCGGTGTGGCCGCGATCAGCGCCTGTGTGTAGGGGTGACGCGGATGGGCGAAAAGGTCGCGCGTGCGCTGTGCTTCCACCACGTGCCCGGCATGCATCACCACGATCCGGTCGGCACGCTCCGCGGCAAGGCCGAGATCATGCGTGATGAAAATCGTGGCCATGCCCGTCGCGGATGCACGCTCGGCGATGATATCCATGATGATGGCCTGCGTCGTGACATCAAGGCCGGTGGTCGGTTCGTCGGCGATCAGCAGCGAGGGTTGGGCGGCGAGCGCAATCGCGATCATCACACGCTGGCACATGCCGCCCGAGAGCTCGAACGGGTAAGCCTTCGCGCGGCGGACGGGATCCGTGATGCCGACGGTTTCGAGCAGCTTGATCGCCTCGCGCGGTGCCGCATTCGGGGTCACATTCGCGTGCCGGAGAAGCACATCGGCGATCTGGTCGCCGACACGCCGGATGGGGTTGAGCGCCGTGCGAGGGTTCTGGAAAATCATCGCGACCTCGCGCCCGCGCACCTCGGCCATCGCTTCCTTCGAGGCCGCGAGCAGATCGAGCCCGCCGAGCACAGCCCTGCCGGATGTCACGGCGGCGGCTGCGTCGAGAATGCCCATCACAGCATAGGCTGTGACCGATTTTCCCGAGCCGGATTCACCGACAACGGCGAGAGTTTCGCCTTTGGCAACGTTGAAACTCACGCCCTCAAGCGCTTTCACCACGCCGGAGCGCGTTTGGAACTCGACACTCAGATTGTCGACCAGCAGAGCGGGGGCAGCCATGTCAGGTCCTCCGCCTGGGGTCGACGATATCGCGCAGGCCGTCGCCGAGGAGGTTGAAACAGAAGACTGCGAGCATCAGGGCAAGGCCGGGAAAGAACGCGATCCACCACTCGCCCGAGACCATGAAGGCCGCGCCTTCCGCGACCATGATGCCCCATTCAGGGGTCGGCGGGCGGACGCCAAGCCCGATGAACGAAAGCCCGGCGGCGTTCAGGATCGCGTAGCCCATGGTGAGTGACATCTGCACCACGAGAATGGGAATGATGTTCGGCAAAATCTGTGTGAGCACGATGCGCGCATCGCCGTTGCCCGAGAGGCGTGCGGCCTCGATGTAACCCGCTTCGCGCCGGATATTTGCTTCCGAGCGCGCAACTCGGGCATAAAGCGGGAAGTTCACGATCGCGGTCGCGAGAATGATGTTCTGGACCGAGTTCCCCAATGCCGCGACAATGCCCATCGCGAGCACAAAAAGCGGGAAGGCCATGATCGTGTCGGCGATCCGCATCACGACCTTGTCGACCCAGCCGCCGAAATATCCCGCCGCCACACCGGAAAGTCCGCCCAGCATGAAGACGAGGGCAACGGACGCGATCGCGATGAAAAGGTCGAGTCGTGTCGCCACAATCACGCGCGAGAAAATGTCCCGCCCCAGCTGATCGGTGCCAAACCAGTGCTGCGCCGAGGGAGCCTGAAGCGCGCGGCTCGTGTTGCTTGCGAGCGGATCATAGGGCACCACAGACGGTCCGAGGATTGCTGCCAGCACGATCAGCACGAACAGGCCGAAGGCGAAGGCCGTCACCGGGTTCTCGCCGAGCACGTAACGCGCGTGGCGCAGGGCGGAAGCATTCGTGCTCATGACGAGATCCTCACGCGCGGATCAATCAGTCCGTAGGCGATGTCGATCGCGAGGTTGAGCGCCACGTAAAGCGCTGCCATCGTTAGCACAAAGCCCTGAACGGGCGCATAATCCGAGGCGATCAGGGCTTCGACCGCAAAGGAGCCGATCCCCGGCCAGGCAAACACCTTCTCGACCAGCACATTCGCACCGAGCAGGAACGACAGCACCATGCCGAGCGTGGTGATGACCGGCAGAACGGCATTGCGGAACGCGTAAGTGACAATCACCTTCGATGATGAAAGGCCGCTCGCCCGCGCCGTGCGCACGAAATCGGCCGAGAGCACCGCGAGCATCGAGGCGCGCGTCATCCGTGCGATCGGGGCCAACGCGAAAATCGCCAAGGTCAGGGCGGGCAGGATCAGCTGCTTCAGCGCCGCCACGAACACCTCGGCGTCGCGCGCCAAGGCCGCGTCGATCAGGTAAAATCCGGTGATGTGCGGAGGGGCTGAAAGAAACACATCAAGCCGCCCCACGGGCGATGGCGAGAGCCCGAGGCGGTAATAGAAGACGTAAACCAGCAGCAGCCCGGTGAAAAACACCGGCAGCGATACGCCGGCTGTCGAGACGATGCGGGTGACATGATCAATCCAGCTTCCCGGCCGTGTCGCCGCGAGAATGCCCATCGGCACCGCGAGGATCACGACCAGCATCAGGCCGATGAGAGTGAGTTCGGCAGAAGCGGGCAGGCGGGTCGCGATTTCCTTCGCGACCGACTGGCCAGTCGTGAGCGAATTGCCGAGTTCACCGCGCGCGAGATCGCTCACATAGCGTCCGAACTGGACGATCAGGGGTTTGTCAGTGCCAAGCTTGGCGCGGATTTCCGCAATGGCCTGCTCCGTTGCAGCCGGCCCCGCGAAATAGGCCGCCGGGTCACCCGGCAAAGCGCGCGTCAGCAGAAACGTAACGATCACGACGCCGATCAGACTCGGGATCGCCAGCATCAGCCGGTTGAAGATGAGCGAGAACATTTCAGCCCTTTCAGGCAAGCATCCGAACAGGGCCGCCCGGCCGGGCGGCCCTTCTCAGTGGTCAAGCTCAGGCCTTGGCGAGCTGGCGGTAATCGAGCTGGCGGTGGAACCAGTAGCGATAGCCGGTGATGCCTTTTTGCATCGCGACATTCAGCAGCGGCTGATAGAGCGGGATGCGCGGCACCTCCTCGAATGACATGTCGATGAAGCCCTTCACGGCCGCCTCATAGCCAGCCTTGTCGGCATTGGCACCGGCCGTGCGGGCATCGTTGATGAGCTTGTCCATGTTCGCATTCTGATAGGACATTGTGTTGAAGACGGCATTCTGGCCATGATAGGCCCAGAAGAAGAAATATTCCGGGTAGTTCAGCCAACCGCCGAAGGTGTTGGTGATCAACGGCATGTTTTTCTTCAGCAATTCGTTGCGCCAGTTGGCGCCAGGCACCTTGTTGATCGTCACCTTGATGCCGATCTGGGCCAGGCTCTCCTGAACCAGAATGCACAGCGGCTCGTTGACGCCCGCAAGGCCAAGATCGAACGAAAGGCTTGTCTCAAAGCCGTTCGGTACGCCCGCTTCGGCCATCAGGGCCTTCGCCTTGGCGATGTCGGTGTTGTAGCCGTGCTTCTGCGGCCACTCAAAGCCGGTTGTGACGTTGTCCTTGTCACCGAACATCGGGAGTGCCTGCCCGTAGATCACCGCATCCATGATCTTCTGGTAGGGCAGGGCGTAGGCGACCGCCTGACGCACCTTGACGTTGGTAAAGGGGCCTTCCTTGGTGTTCATGCCAATGTATTGCAGCGCGTTCTCGACCGGTGTGCCGATGACGGTGAGCTTCTGCGCCGCGCGCAGTTCTTGGAAATCCTTGTTCGGCAGGTCGAACGAGATATCGGCATCGCCACGCTCGAGCAGAGCGCGCCGGTTGCCGGCCGAGGGGATGGTGCGCCAGATGACGCGCTTGAGCTTGGGCAGCGGGCCGCCTTTCCAGTCGTCGAAGCGCTCGTAGACCACCTCGGTGCCCGGCTGCCAGCGCGAGACCTTGTAGGCCCCGCCGCCGGCACCGTTGTTCTTGGTGAACTCCATCGCCCAGGGGTCCTGCGCGGTCGCGTTCTTCTTGCACAGTTCCGAATTGTAGATGGCGGGCACGGGAACCGCGATATCCGGAATGGTCATGTGGTCCTTGCGCAGCAGGTCGACACGGAAGGTGCGATCATCGACGACCACGAACTGCTCGGGCTTTTCGAGACTGCCCGCTTTCATCTGGAAAGTCGGGAAGCCGCCGACGGTCACGGCGCGGTCGAAGGACCATTTGACATCCTTCGCAGTAACCGGCGTGCCATCATGGAATTTCGCGCCTGC
Organism: Hyphomicrobiales bacterium; assembly: GCA_017302635.1. Classification (GTDB taxonomy): domain Bacteria; phylum Pseudomonadota; class Alphaproteobacteria; order Rhizobiales; family Beijerinckiaceae; genus Rhabdaerophilum. Next base: position 56,415 of record JAFLCX010000003.1, on the reverse strand, counting down.
CTTCAGCTTGAAGGTGATGGAGTTCGCACCAACATTCATGTCCTCGGCGAGTTCCGGCTCGATCTTGCGGAAATCGTAATGGTCGTTGCCGTTGGGGTCCTTTTTCACGCCATAGGTCATGAGGCGATCATAGGTGTTCCACGAAACCTCATAGGCCGGGCGGTTCGCGCCGACACCGTGGATATCCTGGCTGTTTGGCGCGTTCTCCGAAATCGCGAGAAGCGTTTCGTTGCGGGCCTGCGCGGAGGCCGAGGACGGAAACACGGCCGGGGCGGCGAGGCCTGCGGTAACAGCGGCAGTGGACTTCAGGAAATCGCGGCGGCGCATGAGGATGGCTCCTGTTGGCATTGATTATGCAGAAGGCAAAGCAAGCCTGATGCCATTTCGGGCAATGCGAAGGAAAATAAAAAAATCATATAAAAACATACACTTAAAATAGCCGAGGGTGAGGACGCTCTGTTTGCTGAATGTCGCGTCTATCTAAATTGTATGCAATAGCTACCATGTTGATTAAAAATTGTGCAATATGGGATGTGCAATTGGTCGTCACGCGATTCTCGGCTATCACGTCGCGAGAAGGGCAGGGGTATGAAGGGCGCGCGCACCACTCGATCCGAGCAGATCCGGCAGGATCTCACGAGCCAGATCCTTGGCGGGCAGCGGCCTCCGGGGTCCGCGCTCGACGAGCAGGAGCTTGCCGCGAGCTATGGCGTCTCCCGCACACCGGTGCGTGAAGCCCTGCGGCTGCTCGCAGCAGGAGGGCTCGTCGCGCATCGCCCGAATCGGGGCGCTGAGGTCGCGGCGCCGTCGATGGCCGACCTGCGCGACATGTTCCAGGTGATGGCTGACCTTGAGGGGCTCTGCGCGGGCCATGCCTCGCGCGCCATGTCTCCGGCAGAGCGTGCGGCGCTTGCCACGGCTCACGAAGCCATGAGCGAGATTGTCCGCGCCGGCGACAGCGTTGCCTATGCTCAGGCGAACGAGAAGCTCCATGCGCTCATCTATGCCGGAAGTCATAACAGCTACCTTGTCGACATCACGATGCAGACGCGGGCGAGGCTCCGGCCTTATCGTCGGGCGCAGTTCTCGACTCTGGGGCGTCTTGCGGCCTCGCATGCCGAGCACGAGGCGATTGTGCAGGCGATCCTTCGCGGCGATCGACTCGCGGCGCAAAGGCATATGGTTGAACACATTCTCGTTGTGCGGGATGCCTTCTTGCGACTTGCGGAAGGCGGCGAGGCGGAAGCCGCAGAATAGGACTTTCAGGATGCGCATTCTCTCATCGATCGCTGTGTTTTCCGGCTCGAATTTCGGCGGGCATGAGGCCTATGCGGCCAGTGCGAAACTGCTCGGGGCATCGCTGGCGCGGCGCGGCATGCGCCTTGTCTATGGTGGCACGAACAAAGGGCTGATGGGCGTTCTCGCCGATGCGGTGCTCGCCGGAGGTGGCGAGGCGCATGGCGTGATCACCGAACGTCTTGCGGCAAAGGGGCATACGCATCCGGGGCTCACGATCAGCGAAACGGCGACGGACATGCGGGCCCGGAAGCGCCGGATGGCCGATCTCGCCGATGCCTTCATCGCGCTGCCGGGCGGTATCGGTACGCTTGAGGAGTTTATGGAGGTCTGGACGCTGAACCAGCTTGGCGAGTTCACCAAGCCTGCCGGGCTGCTGGATACGCGCGGCTTTTATCAGCCCCTGATGGGCATGATCGATCACATGATCGCCGAGAGTTTCCTGCCCGCCCAGCATCGCAAGGGCATTGTCATCGAGAGCGAGCCTGATGCGCTGATTGACGGGCTGATCGCGTCCCAGCCCGTCACGGTGGCGAAATGGCTGGATCAGCCCAAGGGATGAGCCGGGAGCCGAGCTGATCGGCGAATTTTGCCGCGGCCACAGGGAGGGCGCGCCCGCGCAATTGCCCGATCGCGAGGCGTGCAGGCTGGATGTCGCGCGCGTCAATCGGCTTTGCCACGAGGCCATATCGCTCTCGGTCCTGCGGCGGCGCCCCGATCTCGATCTGGAACGTGATGGCTGGCTCGTTCCGCACGTAGTTGCGCAAGAACTCGAAGGAATTCGACTCCACCGCCGCATCAAACCGGAAAGAGGCCCGCGCCGTCGCTTCGTCCAGCAATTGCCGGCCGGAATAGGAGCGATCGGGCAAGGCGAGGGGGTAGCTGGCGCAATCGCGCAGGCGCAGCCCTTCGCGGTTTGCAAGCGGATGATCCACCTGCATGATAGCCATGACACGTTGCTCGGCAGAGGCGAGGATCTGGAATTCCGGCATCGGCGGCGGGCGAAAGACGAGGGCGAGATCGACCTCGAACTCGGTCAGCGCGCGCAAGGCATCGCGGTGGTCGAGCACGCGGATCACGAAATTCACGAGTGGAAATTCGCGCCGGTAGGCCGCGACCATATTCGGCATCAGATCATAGGCGAGGGCCTGGCTGCACGCGATCGAGACCGTGCCGCGCCGGAAGCCGGAAAGGTCCTCGACCTGCGATCGCACCCGCGTCAGCTCGGCAAGTTGCGCGCGGAAATGCCGGATGACCAACTCGCCTGCCGCGTTGAGGCGCACACCGCGCGGCAAGCGCTCGAAAATCGGCGTGCCCAGCTCCTCCTCGAAATCCTGAATACGGCGGTTGAGGGCAGATGCTGTCAGGTTCAGTTTTTCCGCCGCGCTTCGGATGGAGCCGGAACGGGCAATCTCATCGACATAGCGCAGAAAACGGGCATGGCGCATGGGCATCAGCATAACCGGTGCATTTTTCGAATAGGTCTGCACAAAAATGAGCAGAAGACAGCATCAGTCAAGTGCGCCTAGCCTCCCTCTCCAGCAAGGTATCCCCTTTTCTGGAGGTTTTCCCGCATGTCTCATACCCTGTCGCGTCGTTCCTTCGGCCTTGGTGCGGGTGCTTTGCTCGCCGCATCCGGCCTTGTCTTGCCGGCGCGCGCCCAGAGCCCGGTCAAGGCCAAAATGATCCTTAACTGGCGCTATCAGGGCCCGCAGAGCTGGTTTTTCCAGGCGCAGGATCTCGGTTTTCTCCAGCAGGAAGGTGTCGATCTCCAGATCGATCAAGGCGAGGGTTCTGCCGCCGCCATCACGAAGGTCGCGACCGGCGCTTACGATATCGGCTTCGGCGATATGAACGCCCTGATCGATCTGGTCTCCAAGAAGCCTGAGGAGGCACCGCTCGCGGTCTATGCGATGTTCAACAACCCGCCGTTCACGATTGCCGTGCGGCGCGACGGGCCGATCAAGACCCCGAAAGACCTCGAAGGCAAGACTATCGGTGGTCCAGCCAATGACGCCGCGCTGAAGCTCTTTCCCGCTTATGCGAAGCTCGCCGGCATCGATGCCTCGAAAGTCACGATCACGAACATGGCTCCGAACCTGCGCGAGCAGATGCTCCAGCGCGGGCAGGTGGATGCTGTGTTCGGCTTTGTGAACACCATCGCCTTCTCGGCACGGCTCGCCGGCATCGATCCGGACAAGGACTTCCGCTTCATCAACTATGTCGATGCTGGAATGGATCTCTATTCCAACACGCTGGTCGTCAGTCGCAAATTCGCGAAGGAGAACCCGAAGGCGGTCTCCGGCATCGTCCGGGCTTTCAATCGGGGCCTCGCGGAAACACTCAAGGATTTCGACAAGGCAGTGGAGGCTGTCGCCAAACGCGAGCCGCTTATCAAGAAGGATATCGAGAAGGCGCGTCTGATCGCGACGCTGAAATCCGAGATGAGCCACCCGGATACCGCAAAAATCGGCATTGGTGATGTCGATGAAGCCCGCTTCAAGCGCGGCATCGCGATTGTGGCCGAGGCGAACCAGCTCCCGCGCATCCCCGGTGTGGATGAGGTGTTCAGCCGCGCCTTCCTGCCTCCGGCGGCGGAGCGGATCAAAGCGCTCGGCGTGTGAAAACAAAGATCAAAAGAAAGACTTGAGCGTGAAACTCGGACTTGAAAACAAGGTTGCGGTCATCACCGGCCCGGCCAAGGGCATGGGTGCGGCCATCACGCGCGCCTTCGGTGCGGAAGGCTGCCGCCTTGCGCTCGTAGGGCGCGATGTCGCGGCGATCGAGCCGGTCGCCGCCGAGATGCGCGCTCTGGGGCGCGAGGTGCTCGTTGTTTCCACTGACCTCACCGATGCCGTGGCTTGCGAAAGCATGGCTGCCACCGTGCTGAAGGTCTTCGGGCAGATTGACATTCTCGTGAATGTCGCCGGTGGCTCCGGCCCGATGGGCAAAGCCGGTTGGGAGACGAGCCCCGAGGAGTTCGACGACATCGTTACCCTCAACATGAATGGCTGTTTCCACACGATGCGCGCCGTTGTGCCAGCCATGATTGCGCGGAGATCAGGCAAGATCGTCAATGTCGGCGGCACGTTTGGCATGCGCGGCCGGGCCGGGCGGATGGCTTATTCCGCCTCGAAATGGGGCCTGCGCGGCATCACCAAGAGCTTCGCGCTCGAGGTGGGCGAGCACAACATCAACGTCAATTGTGTCGCTCCCGGCATGGTCGATGGGCCGCGTTTCCGCGAGAAGGTCTGCCCCACCATGGCGAAGCGCCTGGGCATTTCGGTCGAGGAAGCCGCCCAGCGCCATGCCTCGGATTATGCTCTCAAACGCATCTCGACCGATGATGACATCGCCCATGCCTGCCTCTTCCTCGCCTCTGAAGTCTCGCGGCAAATCACGGGAGTTGATCTCCCGGTCGATGGCGGCTGGGCGGCGCTGTGAAGGAGATCGTGATGGAACCGTTCGATCTCCTGATCACTGGCGGTACGATCGTTACCCATGAGGGGGTTGCGAAGGCTGATATCGCCATTTCCGGCGAAACCATCGGAGCGATCGGCGCACCCGGAACATTGGGTGCCGCGAAAGAGACGCTCGATGCGACGGGCCTGCATATCATGCCCGGCGCGATCGACGTGCATGTGCATTATCGCGACCCCGGCATGGCCCACAAGGAAGACTGGGATACCGGCACCGCCGCCGCCGCCATGGGTGGTGTAACGACCGTCTTCGAGATGCCGAACACTTTTCCGCCGACCGCCACCCCTGCGGCGCTAGCCGACAAGTTCGAACGTGCCAAAACTGCGCGTGTCGATTTCGGCCTTTATGGCCTGCTCGCAGAGGACAACATCGATCAGCTGGAAGGGCTGATCGCGGGCGGGGCGGCGGCCTTCAAGTGCTTCATGGGGAACACGACCGGCAACCTGCCATCGCCCTCGACCGGTGCGATGCTGGAAGGCTTCGAGATCATCGCGAGGCATGGCCACCGGATTTCGCTGCACGCCGAAACGGCCTCGATCATGGCCTGGCGGCAGGCGAAGCTGATGGAGGCGGGCAAAAATGCGCCGCTGGATCACCTCGCGGCACGCCCCGCCATCGTGGCCATCGAAGCCGTTCAGCGCGCTGCTTCGCTCGCGGAATGGACCGGCGCACGGGTGCATGTGCTGCATATTTCCTCTGCCGATGAGCTTCGCCCGCTTCGCGAAGCACAGGCACGCGGCGTCGATATCACGGGCGAAACCTGCCCTTGCTATCTGATGCTCGATACGGATGACTATGCCCGTCTCGGACCGGTCATCAAAGTCAACCCGCCCGTGCGCGAGCCTCATCACAAAGCGGGGCTCTGGGCCGCCATCCTTGACGGCACGATCGGGCTGGTCGCAACCGATCACGCGCCGCATACGCCGGAGGAAAAGCGCAACCCGGATATCTGGGAGGCCGGAGCCGGCTTTCCCGGGGTCGAGACCCTGATGCCGCTGATGCTGAATGCGGTGGCTGAGGGCTGCCTAAGCCTTGAGCAGCTTGTGCGTATCTCTGCCTATAATCCCGCCAGGGCGTTCGGTCTTGCGCCGTTCAAGGGCCGGATTGCGGTCGGCAGTCACGCTGATCTGGCGCTTTTCGATCTCGCTGCGGAAACAACCATCGATCAGGCGAAGCTGCATTCGCTGCGGGCCCGCATCACGCCGTTTCATGGCAAGCGGGTGAAAGGGGTTGCGATGCACACGCTTTCACGCGGCCAATTCGTCATGAAAAACAAGACGCTGGTCGAGGCATCGCGCGGTCACGGCCGCTCGGTTCACAGGCTCCAGTCCATGCCCGCGCCGAAGCCTTTGCGGGTCGAGCAGAGCCTTTCGCATCTGCTCGGTTCATCGCGCGCAGATGGCACAACCCTTGCTGATCGGAAGGCATGATGATGGCCGCGAAGCCTGCTGCATTTGCGCCTCCCGCGCCGCTCCTGACGTCTCCGGAGCGCGTGCGCCCCCTTATCTCGCTGGAGAAAGCCGGCGTTACATTCGGGAGAGGGGCGAACGCGGTCGAGGCCCTCACACCCACCGTTCTCGATATCGAGAAGGGTGATTTCATCGCGCTTGTCGGGCCATCGGGCTGTGGCAAATCCACGATTCTGAGACTCGTCGCCAACCTCATCCGCGCAACAACCGGTCACGTCTTCGTGGGCGGGCGCGAGGTCGGGGCCGAACGCGTCGGAATCGGCATGGCGTTCCAGAACCCCACCATGCTGCCCTGGCTCCGGATCCGCGACAACATCATGCTGCCGCTGAAGATCGTCGAGCCCTTTCGGTCCGAATTCCGCGCCAAGCGAAAAGGCGAATTCCGCGATCGGGCGGAAGCACTGCTGGAGGTCGTGGGCCTCAAGGGCTTCGGCGACAAGTTCCCGTGGCAGCTCTCGGGCGGCATGCTCCAACGCGCAAACCTCTGCCGCGCGCTCATCCATGATCCAGCCCTGCTGCTGCTCGATGAGCCCTTCGGCGCGCTGGACCAGTTCACGCGCGAAGAACTCTGGGCGATCCTGCAGAAGCTCTGGATGGACCGCCGCCCGACTGTGCTTCTTGTCACGCATGATCTGCGCGAGGCGGCCTTTCTCGCCACCCGCGTCTGCGTGATGAGTGCGCGCCCAGGCCGGATCGTGGCGGATGACATCGTGCCCTTCGCGCGCCCCCGGACGCTCGACATGACTTTTGAGCCCGATTTTGTTGCGCTGACTCAAAGGTTGCGCGCGCTGATCGTCGATGCCCGAACAGGAAAGGTCTGAGCGATGGACGCCCTCTCCGAACGCACCCGCCAAAGGCTGAAATCGGGCCTGCTGATCCTCTCGTTCTTCGTGATCTGGGAGGTCGCCTGCATCGTCTTCAAGGTGTCGGAAATCATCCTGCCGCGACCCACCGTCGTGATGGGCGCGCTGGTGCAGTTCTTCCCCGGCATCCGTCCGCACCTGATGCAGACACTCTACACCACGCTCGTGGGCTTTGGGCTCGGCGTTGCTATCGGCGTGCTGATTGGAGCTGTGATCGGCGTCAGCCGAGTGGCCTATGACACCGCTTACCCGCTTCTTGTCGGCTTCTCGTCCATCCCGAAGGTCGCGGTGGTGCCGATCTTTGTTCTCTGGTTCGGGGCTGGAACCACGCCCGCCATCCTCACCTCGATGGTGATCTGTATCTTCCCGATCGTCGTGAACGTCGCGACGGGGCTGGCCACCACGGAACCAGAACTGGAAGACGTCCTCAAGGCGTTGGGTGCCAAGAAATTCGACATCCTCTGGAATGTCAGCCTGCCGCGCGCGATGCCCTATTTCTTCGCCTCGCTGAAGGTTGCGATCACGCTCGCCTTCGTCGGCACCGTGCTCTCGGAGACGGTCGCATCGAACCGCGGCATCGGCAACCTGATGATGATCGCCTCCTCGAATTTCAACGTGCCGCTGGTCTTTGCCGGGCTGTTCCTGCTCGCGGGCTTGGGAGTGGCGCTTTACGTGATTTTCTCGCTCATCGAGCGCCGCGTCGCCGGCTGGGCGATGCGCAAACAGGACTTTGCCATGGGCTGATCCAGCCTTTTGCCAAGGGGAAGTTGGGGGACTTTCCACCACACCAACAGGGCCGTCACGGCCCCAACCGGGAGAGTTCGAACATGTTCAACCGCCGACAGATAGCCGCCGCGCTTGCAGGTCTTGCCCTCGCAGCCTCGGCCGGCACCGCCGCGCTCGCGCAGGCCCCGACCAAGATCCGCTTCACGCTCGACTGGAAATATCAGGCGATGCATTCCTGGTATTACCTCGCCATCGACAAGGGCTATTTCGCCGCTGAGAAGCTCGATGTGACGGTCGATCAGGGCGAGGGCTCCGCCGCCACGATCAACCGCATTATGAGTGGCGCTTATGATGCCGGATTTGGCGACATGAACGCCATCATCCAGAATGCCTCGACCAAACCCGCCGATGCTCCGGTGATGGTCTACATGATCTACAACCAGCCGCCATTCGGCATCGTGCTGAAGGCGAACAGCCCGATCAAGACGCCGAAAGACCTCGAAGGCAAGAAGCTCGGCGGCCCGACCGGCTCGGCCACCACGCGTCTGTTCCCGGTCTTTGCCAAGGTCAACGGGATCGATGCCAGCAAGGTCGAGATCCTCAATATGGCTCCGAACCTGCAAGAGCAGATGCTCGTGCAGGATCAGGTTCAGGGATCGCTGATCTTCACCGCCACAAGTTACATGAACCTTGTCGGCATGAAGCTCGATCCGGACAAGGACTTCCGCTGGATGACCTTCGGCGAATACGGCGTCGATGTGTACTCCAACGGCGTGATGGTGTCGCAGAAGATGCTCAAGGAGAACCCGGAAGCCGTGCGCGGGCTCGTCAAAGCCGTCAACAAGGCCCTGATGGATGCCGTCGCCAATCCGGATGCCGCGATCGACGCCCTGATGAAGCGTGAGCCGCTTCTCAACCGCGATGTTGAAAAACGCCGCCTCATCTACGCTTTCAAGGAGCTGATGCTCACGAAGGAAGCGGCCGAAATCGGCTTCGGTGACATCAAGGATGACCGCATGACGCGCGCCATTTCGATGGTTGGAGAAGCCTACGGCCTGGCTTCGCTGCCAACGGCCTCTGCGGTCTTCAACCGTTCCTTCCTGCCGCCGAAGGCCGACCGGACGGTGAAGGTTTTCACCAACTGATCGGGATTGTCCCACGGGCTCCGGCTTGGTTCCCGGAGCCCATTTTCTCCTTGAGTTCGCGGATATCTCGGCGATGACCCTTGTCCTCGACGGCATGACCCTTGACGCCCGTGGCGCAAGCTATCCGGTTCGGCTGTTGATGGAAGGCGGACGGATCGCATCCGCCATGCCGGGGCAGGCGGGCGCTGATCGCCTCATCCTGCCGGGCTTCGCCAATGCGCATGACCACGCGCGGCCGCTTTCCCCGACCTCGTTCGGAGCCGCGAACAAGCCGCTCGAAAGTTGGCTGTTGCGCCTCGCCGCCATGACACGGCAGGAACCGTATCTCGCTGCCGCAGCTCCTCTCGCCCGTGCAGCACGCTCGGGCTGCACCTCGATCATGGTGCATTACACAAGGGCGCAGGGCCCGATGCCCTTGCCCGATGAGGCGAGGGAGGTTGCCCGAGCGGCGGGTGATGTCGGTGTGCAGGTCGCCTTTGCGGTGGCGATGCGCGACATGAACCCGCTTGTCTACGGTGATCCCGCGCCCATGCTTGCCGCGATGCCGACTGCGGCGCGCGCAGCGATCGAGGCGATCTACGGACAGCCTTTGATGTCGTTCAAGGAGCAGCTCTCGATTGCGGATGCCGTGGCTGAAGCGACCGGCAATCCGCGCTTCTCGGTGCAGTATGGCCCGAACGGCATGCAATGGTGCTCGCGTGCCATGCTTGAAGCCATCGCCGAGGCCTCCGAAAACACGGGACGCCGTGTCCATATGCATTTCCTGGAGACCAAATATCAGCGCGCCTGGGCGGATCGGCATTGTCCGCAAGGGGCAGCTCGGTATCTGAAGGAAATCGGCCTGCTCTCCGAGCGCCTCACTCTCGCGCATTGCGTCTGGGCGAATGAAGATGATCTCGCTCTTATCGCTGAATCTGGTGCGATCATCGCGACCAATGCTTCCTCGAACCTGCATCTCAAATCCGGTATCGCGCCGATCGGCAAAGCGATCGCAATGGGGTGCAAGGTCGCAATCGGGCTGGATGGCGCCGCTTTTGATGAAGACGACGACATGGTGCGCGAAATCCGCCTTGGTGCTTTCCTGCATGGCGGGTGGGGGTACGACACCCACGTCAGTCGCGAGGACTATCTGTTTGAGGCCATCCGCAATGGTCGTCTCGCGAATGGAGCATTGAACGGCACAGGACTGGCCGCTGGCGACGGGGCCGACATCGTCGAAATCGATCTGACGGCGCTCGACACGGACACCGTGATGCCGATCGAGCCGATCGATTATCTCTTCGCGCGGGCCAATCGCACGCATGTTGCGCGCGTCATCGCCGATGGCCGCGTGATTGTTGAACGTGGCAGGGTTCTGGGTGTTGACCTTCCGGCCGTCGAAGCCGAAATGCGGGCCCGCTACCGCGCGCAAATGCCGTCGCGCGCTGAATTTCTCGACGCATGGCCGAGTTTCGATGCCGCCCTCTCGGGCTGGTATCGCGACCGTCTCGGTTGTTGTTGAGGCTGGTTATGTCGCATCGTGCGTTTCTCCACCGCATTTCTGCCGCTGCGCCCGATGATGTCTCGGGGCTGGCGCAGGCTATTTCCGATGGGCGTATCCGGCCCGAGGGGATTGTCGCCATTCTCGGGAAGACTGAGGGCAATGGCTGTGTGAACGATTTCACCCGTGCTTTCGCCGTGCAGTCGCTTCAGCTTGAACTGAAGCGCCATCTTCAAGGCCATCAGGCCGAGGCCGTCTGCTGCGTCATGTCCGGCGGAACGGAAGGTGCTCTCGCGCCGCATTGGCTGGTGCTGGAACGGCGGGAAGAAGCTGCCGGTCCTGCCCCTGCGCTCGCGATCGGGCGGGCGCGCACGCGCGATATTCTCCCCGAGGAACTCGGCCGGATGGCGCAGGTCGAAGCGGTAGCGGCGGGCGTGCAGGCTGCCATGGCGGATGCTGGCATCACCAAGGTCTCCGACGTGCACTTCGTACAGATCAAATGCCCGCTGATGACCGCTGCTCGTGTCGCAGAAGCGCAGATGCGCGGGCAAAGTGTCGCGATCCGCGATACTCTGAAATCCATGGGCTATTCGCGCGGCGCGTCAGCCCTCGGTGTCGGGCTCGCGCTTGGGGAAATCCCGACGACGGCGCTTTCAGACGACGTGATCGTGAAGGATGTCACGCTCTTCTCGGGGCGCGCCTCCACATCGGCAGGGATCGAGTTGATGGATCACGAGATTGTCGTGCTTGGCATGTCGGATCAATGGTCCGGCCCGCTCGCGATCGACCATGCCGTGATGGCGGATGCCATTGATATCGAGCCTGTCCGCGCCGCCCTGCAGCGGCTGGGGCTCGCGGCCAATGGTCAGCTCTCGTCCGATGAACGCGGCAAGCTTGTCGCGCTTCTCGCCAAGGCCGAGCCATCGACTACGGGAATTTTGCGCGGCTACCGCCACACCATGCTGGACGATTCCGACATCTCCGCCACCCGTCATGCGCGCGCGTTCGTTGCGGGCGCGCTGGCCGGATTGGTCGGCCATGCCGAGATTTTCGTCTCCGGCGGAGCGGAACATCAGGGCCCGGATGGTGGCGGCCCCGTGGCCGTCATTGTCGATCGAAAGGGAGGGATTTCCCGTGACTGAACCCGTGATCAAGCGCAACCCGGCGGAATTCGAGACGTTCCGCATCAAGGCGGGCGACACCAATAGGATGGCCCTGTTCATCGATCCCGTGAAGGACAAGGTGCCATTCATCGGGTTTGTCGAGGTGTTCGACAAGGGCGGGGCGACACCACCCAATGTGCATCACGAGGCCTACGAGGTTTTCTACGTTCTCGAGGGCGAAGGCATTGCCACATGCGGCGGCAAGACCGTGCCGATCCGGAAAGGCGACTTCCTCTCGGTAGCGCCGGGCAACGAGCACATTGTGACCAATACCGGTGAAAGCAGGCTCTACTGCATCACTTTCATGCTGCCGAATGAGGGCTTCGCCGAACTCGTGCGTTCCGGCCTGCCCGAACCGCTTGATGCGGCCGACATCGCCGCACTCACCAGCTGAGGAAGATCATGCATCACAACCTGAAAGCAGGCGCGAAGACGTGCCATTGGGGTTATTTCGACGCCGCGCGCGAGGCGGTTCTGACGGTGAAGAGCGGCGATCTCGTCACCATCGACACGCTGACCGGCGCGCCCGATATGGTGCCTCCCGCTCCATTCTACACACCGCCTGAACTCTTCGAGGTGCACAAGCATTGCGAACGTTTCGCGGGCGCGCCGCATATCCTCACCGGGCCTGTTGCCATTGAAGGCGCGGAACCGGGCGATGTGCTGGAGGTCCGTGTCATCGATGTACAATTGCGCCAGGATTGGGGGTTCAACTTCATCCGCCCCCTGGGCGGCACCCTGCCGGATGACTTTCCGGAAGGGCGCATTCTCAATATCCCGCTCGATTCCAAGACCATGCTCGGGCATCTGCCCTTCGGCGTCGATATCCCTCTGAAGCCGTTTTTTGGCGTGATGGGTTTGGCACCGCCGAAAAGTTGGGGGCGGATCACGTCCGTCATCCCGCGTGCTCATGGCGGAAACATCGACAACAAGCAGCTTGTGGCGGGTACCACCCTGTATCTGCCGGTGCATCGGCCCGGCGCGCTGTTCTCGGCCGGTGACGGACATGGCGCGCAGGGCGATGGAGAGGTCTGCCTCACCGCGATCGAAACGGCCCTGACCGGCACGTTCGAGTTCATCCTGCGCAAGGATATGCAGCTCTCCCAGCCGCGTGCCGAAACGCCGACCCACGTGATCACGATGGGGTTCGACCCCAGTCTGGATCGCGCGATGGATATCGCTCTGAAGGAGATGATCGCCTATCTGTGCGAGACCAAAAACCTCGCCGCCATTGACGCTTACACGCTCTGCTCAGTCGGGGTGGATTTCCACGTCACGCAGACGGTCAACACCTCGAAGGGCGTGCATGGCATGCTGCCGAAATCGCTGTTTGCATGACGGCACTTCCCAAAATTGAGCGATCGGCGAAACGCTCTCAGCTTCCGGGGGTGTGAGAAGCGATATCGAGCCGGTTTGCGCCAAGGAGCTTGCTGATCGCAACCGGCGGTCTCGCGTCTGTGACGAGCAGATCAAAGGCATCGAGGCTCGCGAGTTGAGACAGCGCGCTGCGCGAGAATTTTCCGTGATCGGCGATCAGAGCCTTCTGGCGCGATACCTCCATCGCCCGCACCTTGAGCGCGATCTTGTCCGGGTCGAAATCGAGGACGGAGCCATCTTCCTCGATGGCGGAACAGGCGATGACGGCCCAGTCCAGTCGATAACTGGACACCGTTTTCAACGCGATCGGGCCGACCATTGAAATATCGGGGCCGACGATCCGTCCGCCTGTCAGAATTGTATCAATGCCGGGGGCGCCAGCGAGAATGCGGGCATTCGCCGCGCTCGGGGTGATAACCGTGAGCCGCCCCTTGTCGACCAGCGCTTTCGCAGTTGCCTCGGCTGTCGTGCCGACATCGAGGAAGATGGCCTGACCGGGCTGGATTTGTGCTGCCATCGCACGGCCGATGCGCGCCTTCAGATCGGTATCGCGCGCCTGCTTCGCCTCGTAGCTCAGACGCTCGCCGGACCCTAGTCGGCCTGCACCGCCATGAAAACGTTGAATAAATCCAAGTTCATCCAACCGGATTATTTCGCGCCGGACGGTCTGGGTCGAGACTTCGAAATCCTTGGCCAACGTCTCGATGGTCACGAAACCCTGACTTTCCACCCTCGCCACAATCCGGGCCTGGCGTTCGTTGAGTGCGGTGTCGTCGGCTGCGGTTGCGGGCACGGATCACCTCCGGGTCAGGTCAGGGGATGTCTCATAACACGAAATGCCGAACTGTCATATAATTGACATATGAAAATGCAAGATGTAAGAAATCTTCCATACTATAAAAATCACATGGGAGAAAGCGTGCCGGTCATGCAGGGAAAATCAGAGTCCATGCCAGCGAGAAGCGCCATTGACGGGCGAGGTCCCCGCCTTCCGGTCGGGGTCATCGGGCCGAATGATGCTTCGACTGCCGAGCTTGAAATGGCAGAGGCGATCGGTCGGGCCATTGCCGGGCTCGGTCTGCCGCTCATCTGTGGCGGGCGAGGCGGATGCATGCAGGCGGCCTCACAAGGGGCGGCGCAGGCTGGCGGTCTCGTTATCGGCATCCTGCCGACGAGCGATTGGAGCAGCGCCAATGAATTCGTGAGCGTGCCGATTGCAACCGGCATTGGCGAGGCGCGCAATGCGATCATTGCCAGCGCCTGTTTCGCGCTGGTCGCAGTCGGCGGCGGGCATGGCACGCTCTCGGAAATCGCGCTCGGGCTCAAGATGGAGCGTCTCGTCGTCACGATGCCGCACGCCAACCGCGTGAATGGTGCCATCGAGTGCGAGACAGTCGAGCAGGCTGTCGCCGCCATTGTCTCGCGTTATCAGCAGGTGGTGACATGAGTGGAGTGTCGCTGTCCGGTCGGCCTACGGGTATCGGGAGCGCCGTGCTCGCGCTTTATGCTGTCTATCTTGTTGTGCCGATGGCGCTAATCCTGATTGGGTCCTTCGGTAACGCATGGAGCAACACCTTGCTCCCGGTCGGTGTCACGGGGCGCTGGTACGAAACGCTGGCGACCAATGCGGCGTTCCAGAAGGCGTTCTGGACAAGTCTCTGGGTCTGCTTCGCCACGGTGATCGTCTCCGTTCTGATCGGTGCGCCTCTCGCCTATGCCGTTGCGACGGCGAAAAGCCCCGGCATGGCGATGCTGGGTCGGATCATCTATCTCACACCGGTGGCGGCCCCCGCTGTGGTGCTCGGCTTCGGGTATATGCTCGCGTTTTCCACGGAAACACTGCCGTTTCTGGGGGCTGGCTGGCTGACAGTGGCTGCGCACACCGTGGTTTGCCTGCCCTATCTGCTTCAGACGCTGGTGGCGGACCTGAAGCTTCAGGGTATCGAACAACTGGAGCAGGCGGCGGAATCACTCGGGGCGCCGTTTCACCGCCGGTTTCTGGATATCGTACTGCCGGGCCTCGTGCATTCGATCGCCTCAGCCGCGATCCTTGTGGCGGCACTGTCAATCGGGGAGTTTCAACTCACCAATCTGATTGCGGGCTTCCTGCACCGCACCTACCCGATTGTGCTGTTGCAGGCCTTCTACGGGGCGAGCGGCTTTGCCTGCGCTGCGACGGTCGTCTTGCTGACCCTTGCGCTGATCTCGGCCGTGGCCGGGGCAATGGTGGCGCGCAAGGCGACCTTTTCGGGCGTGGTGACGGCATGACCCTCGCGCTTGAAAACCTCCATTTCAACTATCCGGGCGCCGGGGCAGGGGTGCGGGATATCTCGCTCGAGATCCGCGATGGTGAATTGCTCGCGGTCATCGGGCCTTCGGGCTGCGGGAAATCGACCATCCTCAAGCTGATCGCGGGCTTCCTGATGCCGCATCAGGGCGTGATCCGCATTGGCGATCAGGATGTGAGTTCCGTGCCGCCGCGCAAGCGTGATCTCGGCATCGTGTTCCAGAATTATGCGCTGTTTCCGCATATGAGCATCGCCGAGAATATCGGCTATCCGCTGAAATTGCGCAATGTTCCGACCGCTGAGGCGTGGCCGCGTATCCGCGAGGCACTCGAAATGGTGGGGCTCGCGCATCTGGCGGATCGGCCGCCGCGCTCGCTCTCCGGCGGTCAGCAGCAGCGTGTGGCTCTGGCACGCGCTTTGGTGTTCCGCCCGCGGGCCCTTCTGCTCGATGAGCCGCTTTCGGCGCTCGACGCCGCGATGCGCGGCGAGATGCGCGACGAGATTCTCCGTCTTCAGCGGCTCTACGGCATCGCGACGCTGCACATCACGCATGATCAGGAAGAAGCGCTTTCGATGGCGAACCGCGTCGCGGTGATGCGGGAAGGGCGGGTGTTGCAGGTCGATACGCCCGAGGCGCTCTATGCCCGGCCGGTCAATCGAGCCGTGGCCACGTTTGTCGGCCATGCCAACCTGATGGACGGCGAGGTGCTGGCGGAAAACCGTGTGCGAACGCCGCTGGGCGATCTTGCTTGCGCGCGCCATGCCTTTTCAGCCGGAGCCGGTGTTTCGGTCCTCATTCGGCCCGAAGCCATCCGGCCGGTGGCGGCGGCCGATGGCGTGAACCGTTTCGCGGGCACCGTGACGCGGAACCGCTTTCTCGGCTCGCTCCGGCGCTTTGATTTCGCTCTTTCAGGCGGCGCGAAATTGATGGTCGAGGTCGATCATCAGGTCGCCCCACCGCCAGCCATCGAGCTTCCACCCGAAGCGTTGCTCGTCATCGCTTCGTCTTCCTAGGCGCCGGCAAGAAGCGCCCATCGACTAGAACCGGCCATTCCGGCCATCCGACAGAGGAGCCTTTCCATGAACATCGACCGTCGTCTTCTTCTTCAGGGCATGGGCGCCTCGGCGCTAGGCCTGGCCGCGAGCCCGGCGCTCGCGCAAGCCCCAGCCACCGTGCTCACCAGTGCCGAACTCTATTCGGGCGAAAAGGCGCTCTACGAGGCCGCCGTGAAAGAGGGCATGGTGATCTCGAACAATACCGGCCCGACCTGGGCGAACTGGGCGGCGCTTTTCCGGGTGTTCGGCCAACGTTATCCGAATATCAGCCTCGTTTATAACGATGTCGGCTCGGGCGTGGCCGTGAATGCGCTGGAGCGCACCAAAGCGCGTCCGCAGGTGGATACGATCTACTATTTCGGCGCGAACGGTGTCGACGCCCAGAAACGCGGGCTCCTTGCCCCCTTCACGCCGACGAATTTCGAAAAGCTGCCAGCGCTTGCCAAGCACCCCGCTGGCGAGTGGTTCACCATCCACCAGCTCGAAATCGTGTTCATCGTGAACAAGAAGCTCGTGAAGAACGTTCCGAAGAGCTTCGCCGACCTCGCCAAGCCTGAATACAAGGGCAATATCGTCTATCTCGACCCGCGTTCGACGGGCGTGGGACAGGTTTTGACCTGGGCGGCGAATTTCGCGAAGGGCGGGACCTACACCAATCTCGAACCGGGCCTGAAACTGATCGAGCAGCTTCACAAGAGCGGCAACGTGCTGCGTGTGATGGGCACCACGCCCTACGCGCAGTTCGTGAAGGGCGAAATCCCGATCTGGGTGAATTTCG
Organism: Hyphomicrobiales bacterium; assembly: GCA_017302635.1. Taxonomy (GTDB): domain Bacteria; phylum Pseudomonadota; class Alphaproteobacteria; order Rhizobiales; family Beijerinckiaceae; genus Rhabdaerophilum. The sequence continues at coordinate 39,294 of JAFLCX010000003.1, read as the reverse complement.
TCAATGACGGCCTGCGCGCCAAGTTCCTCGACGGCATGGGGGACGATGTCGAGATTGTCTCGCCGTCCGAAGGCACGGTGGCTGCTCCGTACACGATCAGCCTCGTGAAAAACGGCCCGAACCCCAATGCCGCGAAGCTCTGGCTGAATTTCATCATGTCGGATCGCGGGCAGGAACTCTTCGCCGAGGGCTTCGTCACGCCGTCGGTGCCGGGTGTCGCGCTCTCCGAAGCTGTCCGCCTGAAGCTCGTCAAGCACGAGAAATCGACCCTGCTGGATCTTGGACAGTCGGCCGCCCAATTGCAGGCTCTTCAGGCCGGCTGGGCCAAGGCAGCCCTGTGATGGCATACCGCGCCGGTCTGACCTCCCGCAGCGGCGCGGGCACCCGGGCGATGCTCGCATCGCCCGGGCTGCTCTTGTTCGGGCTGTTCTTCTTCGTGCCGTTGGGCTTTGTGGCCTATGAGGCGGCAGCGGGAGGAACGCGCGGATTGTCGACACTTCTCGCCAGTCGCACGTTCTGGTTTGGCCTGGCGAATTCATTGCTGCTGGGTGTGCTCGCGGCCGTTTTGTCGGTTGCCGTGGGCCTGGCTGTCGCCCTTCGCCTCGCGCGGATGAAAGAACAGGCGCGGATGGCATGGCAATTCCTGATCGCTTTGCCGCTGACCTTTTCGGGCCTGATTGTCGCCTACGGGTTCATCCTCGCCTTCGGCCGCGCGGGCTTCGTGACGCTCTCGCTGGAGGCGCTCCTGGGCGTGAATCCGGTGGCGTTCTCGCAAGCCGTCTATTCGCCCTACGGCCTAGCCTTTGTATACGCCTATTACCTCACGCCGCGCGTGGTGATGATGCTGACACCGGTGCTGGTGAATTTCGACACTGCGCAGCTTGCCGCCGCGGAAAGCATGGGCGCGAGCCGAATTCGCACCTTGCGCGACATCCTGCTGCCTCAACTGAAGGCGCCGATGATCTCGGCTTTCGCGCTGGTGGCGGCTGTCGCGATCGGGGCTTACGGCACCGCGTTGGCCCTTGTGGGCACCCAGGTCAATATTCTGCCTCTGCAGCTTTTCACGATGGTCTCGGATGCCGGGTCAGATTTCGCCGTGACTGCGACTTTGGGGCTTGTGCTGGCCGCCATCTGCACCTTGGTGATGGGCATCGGCGAGTGGGCGGGGGCGAAGAAATAGAGCAGCTCAGTGCCAGTCCTCGCCGCCGTAAATCTGGGACAGGTGCTCTTTTTTCAGCGCTTCGGGCGGTCCGTCGAAAACAACATGCCCTCCCGTCATGCCAATAATGCGATTGGCGTAGCGTTTTGCCAGTTCGACGTTGTGAATGTTGATGATGATCGGGATATCGCGGCTCTTCGCGAGACCCGCCATCAATTCCATGATCTCGACCGACGTTTTCGGGTCGAGCGATGAGGTGGGTTCATCGGCCAGAATAACCGCTGGCTCCTGCATGATCGCGCGGGCAATGCCGACGCGCTGACGTTGGCCGCCGGACAGTTTGTCCGCCCGTCGTGTGGCAAAATCCGCGCCGAGGCCAACAGCATCCAGAAGCTCGTATGCTCGGGCGATATCCCCATCGGGAAATTTCCGGAAGAACGCCCGCACCGGCGAAACATAGCCGAGCCGCCCGGAGAGCAGGTTCTCGATCACGCTCAGACGCTCGACCAGGTTGTATTCCTGAAACACCATGCCGATCCTGCGGCGCGCGAGGCGCAGCGCCTTGCCCTTGAGCACCGCGAGATTGGTCTCGCCCAGCAGGATATCGCCGGAGGTTGGGTCCACCAGACGGTTGATGCAGCGGATCAGTGTTGATTTGCCGGTCCCCGACGGGCCGATGATCGCCGTCACGCCGCGTGACGCAAAATCGAGGCTGATATCCTTCAGCACCGGCTGACCGGGGCGATACTCCTTCACCAGCGAACGGATGGAGAGGACCGGATCAGAAAGGACAGGCGGAGCAAGGGTCATGAAAGGCTTTCACGCGAGGCGAAGAGCACCCGGCCGAATGGGCCGGGTGCTGCGAGATGTTACTGCTTGGGAGCCGCCTGCTTCTTGGCGGCCTCTTCGGCCCGCTTGGCTGCTGCCGCCGCTTCGCGCTTCGACTCGGCATCATAAGCCGCGCGGTTGTAGGGCGTACCCGATTTCTCCGCGACATCGCGCACCACAGCCCAATCCTTTTGGTAGGTGATGGGCAGGAATCGGTCGTCTCCGTTGAATTCCTTCTGCATCGCCTGCGTGAAGCGGAAGGAATAGAAACACTCCTTCAGCTTTGCCGCGAGTTCGGGCTTCAGATCATGGGCATGCGCGAAGGATGAAGTCGGGAAAACCGGGCTTTTGTAGAGAATGCGGAAATCCGCCATCTTGATCGTGCCGCGCACGGCCATGCGCTCGAACACATCGGAGGCCACGGCCGCCATGTCGTAATCGCCCGAATTGACGCCGAGCACGCTCTTGTCATGTCCGCCAGACATCAACGGCTTGTAATCATCCTCGGGCTTCAGCCCGGCATCCGGGAAGAGCACGCGCGGCGCGAGATTGCCGGAATTCGAGGAGGGCGATGTGTGGGCGACTTTCTTGCCCTTGAGGTCCGCAAGCGTCTTGTAGGGGCTCGAGGCCTTGACGATCGCGATCAGGTTATAGCCGCGCACTTCCGAGCCAAGACCTTTCGCGGCAAAGGGTACGGCTCCCGCGAGATTGACCGCAAAGCCGGTGGGCCCTGTCGAGAAACCTGCGAAATGCAGACGTCCCGAGCGCATCGCCTCGATTTCCGCGGCATTGGATTGCACCGGGAAGTAGACGGTGCGCTTGCCGGTGCACTTCTCGAGATGATCGGTGAAGGGTTTGAAAATATTGGCATAAACGGCAGGGTCTTCGACGGGCGTATAGGCCCAGACGAGTGTGGACGGGTCGCGCCATTTCGACGCGTCTTTCGGAGCATCGGCCACGAGATCGCGGTTCTCATCGCAATACATGGTGTCGAGCTGGCCGCGATTGGGGCAGCTATCCTGTGCCTGCGCCCATTGGCCGGAAAGGGCAAAGGCGGCCCCAAAAGCCAGGGCCCGCAGGCCGGAATTCACCGTTGTCATACCCGTCATTCTCTCCTCCCATCGACGCCGCTCTTGATGACCGCGCCGCTTTTCTTATTGTCCGGCAGGGAGGTTAGTCGACAAATTTCCGAAACGCTACCCCTGGGGCATGCATCAATGCCGCAGCATGTGTTCCTCATCCGGGCTGGAGAATGCCAGCCCCGATCATCGCTTCGATTTCGGGTTCGGAGTAGCCGATTTCCCGCGCGATCGCCACGCCATGCTCGCCCGCTTTCGGGATGTCGAGGCGCAGGCCGAAACGCTCGCCGCCCCATTCGAGCGGAAGTGCTGGAACGGGAGCCTTGCGGCCATCGGCCAACGTGACTTCGACCATCGCGCCTGGGTGGTTGAGGTGGGGATCCTCAAACAGATCTTCCGGCCGGCTGATCGGGGCATAAGGCAAGCCCAGACGCTCGGCGGTCGCGATGATCTCCGCCCGCGTGAATTCGAGGAGAAGGCGCCGCAATTCGGGGATCATCCAGCCGCGCTCGGCCACGCGATCACGGTTCGATTGCAAGCGGGGATCGGCCTTGAGCGCTTCCAGTTTGTATTCCTCGCAGAAGGTCGCCCACTGGCTGTCCGACACGACGCCGAGGAAAACCTGTTCATTGTCTTTCGTCTCGAACACATCGTAGACAGCCCAGGCCGAGATGCGTTCGGGCATGGGCGCTGCCGCTTTTCCGGTCACCGCGAATTGCGTCATGTGCTGCGCGACGAGCAGCATGTTGTTCTCGAAAAGGCCACTCTTGATGACCTGCCCACGCCCGGTTCTGTGACGCTCCTGCAAGGCGGCGAGAATGCCGATCACGGCAAACATTCCGCCCATGATGTCGTTGACCGAAGTCCCGGCGCGGAGTGGACGCCCCGGCGGACCGGTCATGTAAGCCAGGCCCCCCATCATCTGCACGACCTCGTCCAGCGCAGTGCGGTGCTCATATGGCCCGGTCAGGAACCCCTTCAGGGAGCAGTAGATCAGACCCGGATGGCTTTTTGTGAGCGCCTCGGCCCCTAGCCCGAGAGCATCCAGCGCACCGGGGCGGAAATTCTCGGTCACGACATCCGCTGTCGCAATCAGGCGGTGAATGAAGGCGAGGCCGTCCTTCGATTTGATGTCCACACCGACCGAGCGCTTGTTGCGGTTGAAGGTGATGAAAAAACCGGCGCCGGAGCCGGCGAGGCGGCGCGTGTTGTCGCCCGCGCCCATCGGCTCGACCTTGATCACGTCAGCGCCGAGATCACCGAGAATGAGGCCGGAAGTCGGCCCCATCACCATGTGCGAGAACTCGATGATGCGGATGCCGGAGAGGGGAAGGGAAGGGAGCATGCTGATATCTCGGACCTGTGCTCGGAGAGCGATTGTCTTGTCGGGTGCGGCGGGTCGGGAAAGTGCAGCCGTTTCCGACTGTCACGTTCATTGCCCGCGCATATTTTCAAAACGGTAGCTCAAGAAACTCCGCCTGTCACCGATTGGTATACCAAAAACGGACGAACGCGGGCATGCTTGTCAATCCTCTGCCCTGGGGCTATCGATGGGAGCATGCTGACCTTTCGACAGATCGAGGTTTTCACAGCGGTGATGCGGGCCGGCAGCCTGATCGGCGCTGCGCGCGATCTCCGGATTTCCCAGCCGACCGTCACGCGCATGGTCCTCCGGATCGAGGATCAGCTTGGGCTGACCCTGTTTGACCGTGTGAAGGGGCGCATCCTTCCCACGCCCGAGGCTGCCCGCTTTCTGAGTGAGGTCGACCGGGCTTTCGAGCAGATGCGCGGCGCGATTGACCGTGCAGCGGTTGCGTCGCGATCGGGGCAGACCTTGTTTCGGCTTGGTGCCTCGCCCAGCCTCGGGCGCGGTCTCGCGCCGGGATGTCTCGCAAGGTTGGCGGGGGAGGACCGTCGGCTTTCCATCCGGCTCGATGTGCTCTCCGTTTCGCAGGTTCTGAACTATCTCATTGATCAATCAGGTGATGCGGCGCTGACGCTCTACCCGATCCTGCATCATGACGTCCGGTCCGTGGCCGTTGGAACCGGGCGTCCGCTGCTGGTCGTGCCGCAGAACAAGGTTGCGGATTCGGTCACCACGCTGCGTGATCTGGCTGCAATCGAGATGGATTGGTTGATTTTCGAACCGCGCTCGGTGCATGGCGAGATGCTCGGCGGTGTCCTGTCTGATGCGGGAATGCATCCGCTTCGCGGCCATCTCGTGCGCTTTGCCGAGAGCGCGATCGCACTGGCTGAAGCCGGTCTTGGAGCTACGATCGTTGACGAATTCTCGGCGCGGGCGGCCAACCGGGACCGGGTGCGGCTGCTGGAACTCGAAACAGATCGGCGTTTCGATGTGCATTATCATCGGGGATTGGGGCAGGGGCTCGGCGGCGGGGCGGAGCGGTTCGAGGAATTGCTGCGCGAGTCCCTTGGTCATCTGTAAATCTGTCAATGTCCTGAGGCTATAAGCCACCAATAGATCGCGCCTTGCGCTCGCCCGCGAACTGACCTCTCATCATGTCCAAAGAAACAACGATGAGGAGGTTGCGCCATGAGTTTTCACAAGTCCGGTCCGCGTCATCCGCTGTCACGCCGTACGGTGCTTGCCGGTTCGGCCGCTTTCGCCGCACCGTTCATCCTCGGCCAGGCGGCTCATGCGCAAGGCCAGTATCCGCAGAAGCCGATCAACCTGATCGTCACCTTCGCGGCCGGCGGCGGGGTGGATACCGTCTCCCGCCTGTTCGCGGAGGCGCTGGGCACCGGGCTTTCGGGACGCATGGTCGTCGAGAACCGCGCCGGCGGCGGCACGATGATCGGCACACAGGCTGTCACAACTGCTGATCCTGATGGCTACATGCTGCTCGCTGCGCCCACAACGATGGTGATCAACCCCGCCGTGAAGCCCAGCATGCCCTATGACTGGCAGAAGGATCTTGTCCCAATCGGGCTGATGGCGAAATTGCCCTTCGTCGCGGTGACACGGCCGAATTCGCCGCTCCAGTCGATCAAGGATATCTTGCCGCTGAGCCGGTCAAAGCCGGAGCCGCTCTCCTATGCTTCGGGCGGGACGGGTACGGTCGCGCATCTCGCGGGCGAACTGTTCGCCCTGCGCACCGGTGCAAAGATGCAGCATGTGCCTTATCGCGGCGAGGGGCCCGCGGTGATCGACGTTCAGGGCGGGGCGCTGGACCTCACCTTCTCGACCCTTGCGGCGGTCGCCGGGCAGATCGAGGGCAAGCAATTGCGTGCTCTCGGTGTGACCACTTCGGAGCGTGCCGATCTGCTGCCCGATGTTCCCACCATTCAGGAGCAGGGCGTTTCACCTTTTGACGTTTCGGCCTGGGTTGCCCTGATGGCTCCTGCACGGACCCCTGCGCCCGCGCTGACACGCCTGAAAGCTGCTCTGGATCAGGCTCTGGGTGATCGCGGCCTAAAGGAGAAGCTCGCGAAGATCGGCGCGATCGCCGCTCCGGCAGTCTTCGATACGTCTGTCTTCATGAAGCGCGAGGCGGACACCTGGGCGCAGGTGATCCGCGACGCCAAACTCAGCTTCTGACGTTTCGAGATTGCTCAGGTTCTCCCGAGGGGTCGGTCATGCTCGCGCTCCGCAAGATCATGGCCGGCCCTGGAGCATCCCTTCAGAATGTCGATCCTCCTGTCCTGCGCGCCAGCGAATTGCGGCTGGCGGTCGAGGCTGTCGGGATTTGCGGCACCGATCTTCATATTGTCGACTGGCATGGCGGCTACGAGGCGATGGAAACGGTGATGCCGGTGACGCTCGGGCACGAGATCGCGGCTCGCGTGATCAGCGGGGAAGGGTTGCCCCACGGGCAGAGGGTCGTCGTTCGGCCGTCCGTGACCTGCGAGATTGCCTGCAAGACCTGCGGCGGGAACCGCGAGGACTCGTGCCTCAAACGCACGGGTATCGGCATTTTTCGGGATGGTGGCTTTGCGCAGGAACTGCTCGCACCTTTGCGCAATTGCGTCCCGATCCCGGCGGGTGTGCCGAGCGAACATGCCGCTCTCACCGAACCGCTGACCGTTTCACACGAAGCGGCCCGGAACGCCGCGATCCAACCCGGCGACCGCGTTCTGGTGCTCGGACCCGGTCCGATCGGGCTTGGCGCGGCCCTGTTCGCGCGTGAGTTCGGGGCTGAGGTTGTCGTTGCGGGGCGACAGGACCGGGTGCGGCTCGAGGCTGCACGGGCGCTGGGTTTCGAGCATGCTCTCGATGTCGGCGACGGTTCACTGGCGGATGCGCTGGAGCGAGCAGGGCTTGTCGGATCGTTTCAGGCGATCATCGAGGCCGTTGGTGCGCCTGCCGTCCTGCGGGAATCCATGGACCTTCTGGCGCCCCACGGGCGGACGGTGATTGCAGGCATTCATCCGCGACCCGTCGAGATCGACGTGACACGGCTGGTGCGCCAGCATCAAGCGCTTGTCGGCTCGTATCGTGCACCTTTTGCGACCTGGCGAACGGTCCTTGACTGGATCGCTGTTCATCCGAGCCATGCGAAGACAATGATTTCCGCCCGGCTGCCCCTGACGCGGATCGAAGAGGGGTTTCGCCTGATGCGTGATCGGGCGGTGGTGAAAGTGATCATCGAGCCGGGCGAGGGCTAAGATGCGAGGCGGGGCCATTCTGCTTTTCGGCAACGATGTCGCCTCGCACAAGCGTGCGGATTACGAGCATTGGCATGCGGGGCACCATGTGCCGCAACGGTTGGGAGTACCCGGAATTCTGGGAGCGATCCGGTTCCGCTCGGCGGGCGTTCTCACGCCGGGCTACCTGACATTCTATCGCCTGGCCTCGGTGGATGTTCTCGAATCGCCCGAATATCGCGCGTTGATTGAGCAGCCGGATGCCGAGACGCTCGCCATGCGGCCACACATCCTTCGCCCGCAGCGTTTCGTGGCGCGGACAGAGTCGATTCGAACGATTCCAACCGGTTTCTGGCTGGTGGTCGAGACCAGCCCGACATCTTTTCCGTGGCCCGCCCGTGCACCTTGCGCGATCGAGGGGAGGCTGGTCGATGATCAGCGCAATCACCCGATCATGGGCGACTCGAAGCTTCCGCGCGGGATGATCCGGCTCAGTTTCGCGCCGGTTGAATATCTTGAAACGAATTTGCCGGAAGGGCGGCCGGGGCAACTGGGAAATAACTTCCGCCCGCTCGACCGATTCGGCTTCGACGCTCTGTGACGATGGCCTCATCGCTACTCTGTCGAGAATAGGGCGGCTTCGGACCGGATCCAGTCTGCGAAGGTTGCGACCTCGGCTCGCTGACCTGTCTCGTCGGGCACGGTCAGCCAGAAGCGCAGGGCGCTTTCAAAGCCGAGGCCCAGCGGATTGACGAGCGCGCCGCTTGCCAGTTCCTCGCGCACGAAACAGGCCGGAACCAGCGCGACACCCAGCCGGGATATGGCCGCGCGGATGACGACGGATTGATAGCCATAGCGCATCGTGTGTGCGGGCAGCGCGCCGCGCATGCCGTGCGCCTCCGTGAACTCGGCCCAATAGGCCGGCATCTGGAAATGTTGGAGATAGCTCATTTTCTGCACATCGGTCGGCGCATTGAGCCCACCCATGCTGTCCAGAAAGGCTGGCGCCGCAACCAGAAGGATTTTCTGTCCGAACAACGGGGTGCAAACGCGTCCCGGCCACGGTCCGACACCATGCCGGATATCAAGATCAGGCTCCTCGGCTTCCGTTTCGGAAACGTAGTTCGTGAACTGGATGTCGATCTCCGGGTGAGCGGCATTGAAGAGCGGGAAGCGCTCGATCAGCCAGCGCTCGCCGACAATCGCAAGCATATGGAGGCGGATCGGCTTGCGCCGGTTCTTGCGTTCCTCCAACCGACGACGGCCGCGCACCAGTTGTTCGAGCGCGCTCTCGGCATAGGGGCGATAGAGTTCGCCGGCTTCGGTCAGTTTCAGGCCGCGCTGCGTGCGCTCGAACAGGCTGACATCGAGAAGCTGCTCGAGCGCCTGAATCTGCTTCGAAACCGCGCTTTGCGTGAGGTGCAGTTTTTCACCCGCCCTCAGGGTCGAGCCTTCTGCCGCAACCGCGAGAAAGGCACGAAGCGCCATTGTGGAGGGAGGATTCGGAGTCATATTGGCTTTCAAGCTCCTGTTCAAAATATGTTATTCCAAAATCGACTAGCAATCCAGAATTCATTTCGTTTGTCACTCCGCCAGTCCGGGCGGCACTCTGCCGATGGAATTCGGTGAGGAGAATGGCGTGAGCAATCAGATGATCCGGCTCTGGGGCGGACGCTTCAAGAAGCCGCCCAGTGACGCCTTGATGGCGCTGTCGAGCGCCGCAACGCAACACGGACGATTGATCCCTTTCGATGTCCTCGGCTCGATCGCACATGCCGAAGCCTTGTTCGCCTCCGGTGTTCTGACGACCGCTGATCGCGACGGGCTTGTCTCTGCCCTCACTCAAATCCGCGCGGATGTCCTCGCCGGCGACATCGCGCCCGAGGCGTTTGACGAAGACATCCATACCTTTCTCGAACGTGTTCTGATCGAACGGCTGGGGTCCACCGGCGCGAAGCTCCGGGCTGGCCGGTCGCGCAATGATCAGGCGGCGAACGATCTGAAACTCTATCTGCGCGCCCAAGCGCCGCGCCTGGCGCTCGCGCTTTCGCAACTGGCTCTGGCGCTGTCCGACCGGGCAGAGGCGCATCATGACGCGCCTTGCCCCGGCTTTACACATCTGCAGATCGCGCAGCCCGTGACCTTCGGGCATCTGCTGATGGCGCATGCCCAGCCTCTCGCGCGCAATCTCGAAAGGCTGCGCGATTGGCGGTTGCGCAGCGGCGAATGTCCGCTGGGGGCGGCGGCCCTTGCCGGGACATCGTTCCCCGGTGACCCCGCAGCGACCGCGAAGCGGCTCGGTTATGATCGCCCGGCGGAGAACTCGATTGATGCAGTGGGGGCCCGCGATCACGTGGCAGAGTTCCTCTTCGTGGCGGCGATGATCGCCACGGATCTGTCGCGCCTGTCGGAAGAAATCACGATCTGGTCATCGCGCCAGTTCGGCTGGATCAGCCTTGATGACGGCTTTGCTACCGGTTCATCGATCATGCCGCAGAAGAAAAACCCGGATATCGCGGAAATCGCTCGCGGCCGGGCCGCAAGGCTCATCGGCGATCTCATGACCATGCTCACCGCGCTCAAGGGGCTGCCGCTCGCCTATAATCGCGATCTCGCCGAGGACAAACGTGCTGCGTTTGATGCCTGTGACGTGCTCGGACAGGTCTTGCCGGCCCTCAAGGGCTTGATCGAAAGCATGGGCGTTGATCGTGCGCGTCTCGCCGCCGATGCAGCCGAAGGTTTTTCGCTGGCGACAGAACCAGCTGATTACCTCGCCGCAAAAGGTGTGCCCTTCGCCGAGGCGCATGAGATTTGCGGAGCCCTTGTGCTGTTTGCCGAAAAGCGCGGATTGCGGCTTGACGAGCTGAGCGCGGCTGACCTTGCCTCCGTCGATCAGCGTCTAGGTGCTGATCTTCTCGCGCGGCTCCAGCCGGAGGCGGCCATCGCGCTTCGGGTGGGTGCTGGCGGAACGGCTCCTGAGCGTGTGCGCGAGCAAATCGCCCGCTTCCGGGCGCGGGTCAAAGCACTTCTCGAAGAATGCCGAGGAAACAGCATGGAGAATTCTGATGCGTGAGCCTGCCACGCCCGCTCCGCGCGACATTCTGGATCTGGCCGGGCTGCGGCTTGTCCCACGGCGCTATTATGGCCGTTGGATCGCGGCGGCCCTGATCCTGCTGATCATGGGCTACATCGTCAAAGCCTTCGCCGAGGGTCAGATCGAGTGGACGATTGTCGGCCAGTTCATGACCGCACCGGCCATCCTGGCGGGGCTCGTCAATACAGTCATCATGACAGCCTGCGCGATGGCACTCGGCATCACGCTCGGTGTCGTGTTCGCGGTGATGGTGATGTCACCCAATCCGGTGCTGAAGACAGTCGCGACCTTCTACATCTGGCTGTTTCGCGGAACGCCCCTGCTGCTCCAGCTTCTGATCTGGTTCAACCTCGCGCTGGTTTTCCCGAAAATGGGAATTCCCGGCGTCTTCGAGGCGCGCACGGTCGATATCATGACGCCGTTTTTCGCCACCCTGCTCGGGCTCGGGATGAATCAGGGCGCCTACACGGCTGAAGTGGTGCGCGCCGGGATCCTTTCAGTCGATGTCGGGCAGACGGAGGCCGCAAAATCCATCGGCATGACGCGGCTCACCACTTTGCGGCGCATCGTGCTGCCGCAGGCGATGCGCTTCATCATCCCGCCGGTCGGCAACGAGTTCATCGCGATGGTAAAGATCACCTCGGTCGCGTCGGTCATCCAGTTCTCCGAAATCCTGCGCAACGCCCAGACGATCTATTACGCCAACGCGCGGGTGATCGAACTGCTTCTGGTCGCGGCGGCCTGGTATCTGATGGTCGTCACCGTGTTGCAGATCGGCCAGTTCTTCCTCGAACGCCACTACGCCAAGGGGAGCGGCCACAGCCGCCCCAAGGCCCAGCAGCCGGAGGCGTGATCCCGTGAACAACACCCTTGCTATCCAGAATGCAGCGCAATCCGAGGTGAAGCCACTGGTCCGCGTTCGTCGTGTCTCGAAGTATTTCGGCGATTTCCGCGCACTGAACGAGGTCTCGCTCGATATCCCGGCCGGTTCGGTCACCTGCATTGTGGGGCCTTCTGGCTCCGGCAAATCAACCTTGCTGCGTTGCCTGAACCAGCTGGAGAAAATCAACGCGGGTGCCATCGCGATTGATGGCGAATTGCTCGGGTTCCGTCTGCAAGGCGATGCCCTGCACGAACTCACCGATGCCGAGATCGCGCGCCAGCGGCTCAATACCGGCATGGTTTTTCAGCGCTTCAACCTTTTCGGCCACCTCACGGCGCTCGAAAACATCATCGAAGGCCCGGTGACGGTGCTCCGGCAGCCGCGCAAACAGGCCATCGAGATCGGCGAGGCGTTGCTCGCGCGTGTCGGTCTCTCGGCGAAGCGCAATTCCTATCCGATCGAGCTTTCCGGTGGTCAGCAGCAGCGCGTCGCGATTGCGCGAGCCCTGGCCATGAAACCGAAGCTGATGCTGTTCGACGAGCCGACTTCCGCGCTCGATCCCGAACTCGTCGGCGAGGTTCTTACCGTGATGCGCGAACTCGCGGGCAGCGGCATGACGATGATCGTCGTGACCCACGAAATGGGTTTCGCCCGCGAGGTCGGCAACGAAGTCATCTTCATGGATCACGGCGAGATCATCGAACGGGGTTTGCCCCGGGCCGTGCTCGACAACCCCACCAATGCCCGCGCCCGCGACTTCGTGAACGCGGTCATCAAGTGACGCTTATCCCAAACACATACGCCACAAGGAGATGAGAATGCGACGTCCTTTCCTGAAGATTGCCGGTCTTGCCGCCCTTGTTACAATGCTCGGCGGTGGTCTTGCCCTCGCGCAGGACCTGCCGGCCCGCGTCAAATCTGCCGGCAAGATCGTGATTGCCACCAACCCGAATTACGCGCCGATTTCCTTCAAGGACCCGGCGACGAACAAACTGGGCGGCTTCGACATTGAACTCGGCGAGGCGATCGGCGCCGAACTTGGTGTCAAGGTCGAGTGGCAGGAGATTGCCTTCGCGCAGATGCTGCCCTCGATCCAGACCGGGCGCGTGGATATGGCGCTTGCCTGGATGGCGGACAATCCGCGCCGGCGAGAGGTCGTGGATTTCGTCAATTATGCCGTCACCGGCGCGCAGTTCTACACCATCGAGGCCTTCAAGAACGACATCAAGGCGATTGAGGATCTTTGCGGCAAGCAGGTTGGCGCCAGCCGCTCGACCACCTGGCCGGCCGATATCGACAAATGGAGCGCGGAGAACTGCGTCGCCAAGGGCAAGACGGCTGTAGTCGCCGTTGGCACCGAGGGCTCTGTCGACGCCCGCACACAGCTCAAGACACAGCGCCTGCAAGGCGCCGTGCATGGGTCGGAGGTGATGCAGCATTTCATGAAGATGGAGCCGGGTGTTTACATCCCGCTCGGTCGCCCTTTCACCCGCGCCTTGGTCGGTATTCCGTTCGCGAAGACGGAGGAGGGCGCGCAAATCCGCGAGGCTGTTCGCGGTGCAATGTCCCGCCTGCAATCGAAGGGCATCTATGCCCAGTTGCTGGCGAAATATGGCCTGTTGAACAACTCCCATTCGCCCGTCACAGTCAATCAGGGCACCTGATCGGCCCTGATCTGAACGACGCGGGGGTGCGCCTCTCCCTGAGCGGTCCCCCGCGTCACTTCATGCGATGACATTGGGCAGGAAAGGGGCATCCCGGCTGATGAAACACGAGTCTGTCGCTCTTCCAAAGCTTTCGCCGGGCCTTGAGCCGCGTCTCGGAATCTGGCGCTTCGGCGCTGGCGGTCATGGACCGCGCATCTATATCCAGGGTGGATTGCACGCCGACGAGGCGCCCGGCACGCTGGTTGCGCATCGGCTGGTCGGCAAGCTCATGGCTTTGTCACCGCAGGACATTCTCGGCGAGATCACGATTATTCCGGTCGCAAACCCGATCGGGCTCGGCCAGCGCATCCTCGGTACGCTGATCGGGCGCTTTGCGCTCGAGGATGGCAGGAACTTCAATCGCGGATATCCGGATTGCACTGCGGATGTCATCGCGCGGCTGGAGGGCCAGCTTGGCTCAGATGAACGCGCGAACACCGCCAGTCTGCGCGCCGCCTTCGCAGAACGTCTGTCCGTGATGCCCGCCGAGCCTATTCCGGCCATGAAGACCTCCCTCCTGCGCGAGGCCATCGGAGCGGACTATGTGCTGGATCTGCATTGCGATACGGAGGCCGTGCCGCATGCCTATACCCACCCCGCGAGTTTCGAGCGTCTCTCCGGCCTGTTCCGCTTGCTGGGGCTGAAGGCCGTTCTGGTCGCCGAGGCTTCAGGGGATCATCCGTTTGATGAGGCGGTTTCAGGCCCGTGGCAGGGCGTGCGGGCGCATTTCGCGCAACATCCGATGACCTCAGGCGGTCATGCCGCGACAATCGAACTGCGCGGGCAGGCCGATACCGGGCCGGAACTGATCGAGCGCGACGCGAGCGCAATTCTCGAATTCCTGCAACATGTCGGCGCAATAGCCGGTGAGAAACCCGCTTTGCCGGATTTCGATTTGACGCCGACGCCCCTCGCAGGCTGCGGGCTTATCCCCGCTCCGGCAAGCGGCGCATTGAGCTGGCACAGGGCTCTGGGCGTTCTTGTGAAGCATGGCGAATGTCTCGCCGAAATCATCGATGCCGAACACGGCATCGCTCACCCGGTTCTGGCGGAGTGCGATGGCCTGCTGTTCGCCCGCACGAATCTGCGGCAGGTCAGCGCCGGGGCGAAGCTCGGCAAGATTGCCGGGACCGAGACGCTTCGTGCCGGAACATTGCTCGGGCCATGATGGCGGGCGCACGTCGCAGACGCGAGCTTTCGGCAGGCGGATTACTCCGCCGCCTCTTTCATCAGCGCACCGAACAGGTTCTTCGGATTGTCGAGCGACGGGACGAGGTCCAGTTCGCGAGCGTCTTTGCCGAGAAGATCGCGCACAAGGCGCAGGGTCGAGAAGTCCTCGATCGCAAAGCCCACCGAGTCGAACAGGGTAATGTCGTTGGCCGTTTGCCGTCCCGGCGCCTTCCCCGCGATCACGCGCCAGAGTTCTGTGACAGGGAAATCCGCCGGCATCTGCTGGATATCGCCCTCGATGCGGGTCTGGGGAGGAAATTCCACAAAGACCTTCGCGGCTTGCAGCACATCCGCCGCGATTTCGGTCTTGCCGGGGCAGTCACCACCAATCGCGTTGATGTGCATGCCGGGCCGGATGTGGCCGCCCGAGAGCACGGCCTGCCGGCGCTTGGCGGCGGTGGCCGTGGTGATGATATCCGCACCCGTGCAGGCTGCTTCGACGCTCGGCGCGACCTCGACTTTCAGAGCCGAGACGCGCGCGAGGTTGCGCAGAACTTTTCCCGCCGCGCCGGGGTCGGGATCATGCAGGCTGATTTCTGTGATCCCGAGTTCCGCTTCGAAAGCGAGGGCCTGGAATTCGGCCTGGGCGCCGGCGCCGATCAGCGCCATGCGGCGGCTCTCGGGTCGCGCGAGCGCCTTCGCGGCCATCGCGGATGTCGCGGCGGTGCGCAGGGCGGTCAGGATCGTCATCTCGGAAATCAGAAGCGGATAGCCCGTCGCGACATCCGCCAGCACGCCAAAGGCCGTCACTGTGAGCTTGCCCGCCTCTGTGTTCACCGGGTGACCGTTGACGTATTTGAAGGCGTAGAGTGTGCCGTCAGAGGTCGGCATCAGCTCAATGACGCCCGCAGCCGAATGGCTCGCGAGGCGGGCGGATTTCTCGAAATCCTCCCAGCGGCGGAAATCCGCGCGCAGATAGTCGCAAAGCTGGCGGATGAAATCGCCAATGCCACGCTTTTCAAGCAAGGCAGCAACATCGTGGGATCCAATATACTGAACCATAACAGCTTCTCCTCAGGCGCTGGCGGCAATGCCGAGCAGTGCCGCTGCCAGCGTGATCGCGATGTCGACGGTGCGACCGTCACGGTCGCGGGTGGGGTTGAGTTCAACGAGATCGGCCGACGCCATCATGCCGCTCGCGGCAAGCATGCTGGCGGCTTCGAGAATCTCGGCAGGGGTGAGCCCATTCTCGACCGGCGTGCCGACGCCGGGCACATGGGCAGGGTCCATCACATCGAGATCGAGGCTCACATGCAGATGCGTGGTCGCGGGGTCATGCCGCCGCAGCGTCTCTTCGATCACGGCACTCATGCCTCGGGCGCGCACCTGATCCGGGGCGTAGAAGTGAATGCCGGCTTCCTCGAGTGCCCGCTCCTCGCCGTCATCCACCGAACGCAGCCCGATGATGGTGACGTCCTGAGCCCGGATCGGTGTGAAAACCTGCGCTCCAGCGAGGTTGGAGAGGCTCCGCTCGCCCGTGAGCTGCGCGAGGCTCATGCCATGCAGATTGCCGGAGGGCGAGGTTTCCGGCGTGTTGAAATCGGCATGGGCATCGAGCCAGATGATCGCGACGCGTTTGCCGTGAGCGCGGGCATAGCGGCTCGCCGCACTCACAGAACCCATCGAGATCGAGTGATCTCCACCGAGCACGAGCGGAAATTCACCGGCCTGAAGCGCCTCAAGTGTCGCCTTGTGTGTCGCTCGCAAAGCGGTCGCAACAGCACCGACATTGCGCGCCGGAGCGCTGGCCGAAAGCAGGGCGAGTTCATTCGTGAAGGTCACGTCGGTGTCTCGGGCCACGGGTCGACCGGTTGCGGCGATGCGTCCCGCAAGGCCATGCGCCCGGAAAGTCGCCGGTGCGAATTCACATCCCGCGAGCCCGGCTCCTGCACCGAACGGGACACCGATGATGTGCACGGGCCGTGCCTCGTGAAGGTCCAGAATGGGCGAACGCAGAAGGGCCGTCACGATCATGTCTCCAGACTATCGGGCCATACGCCCTTCGTATGGGAGTCTCTGGCGAATGTCGGTCAGAATACAGTGAGGGAAGTGCGTGATCTCGGCGACAAGACTTGCAAAGTGCCAACAAAATCTAGCATTATGTCAGGATGACCATGTTTGATGACCTTGACCAACGTCTGATCGCGGAGTTGCGCGCCGATGCGCGCCTGCCGGCCCTGACATTGTCGCGACGCCTCGGGGTGTCGCGCGGAACAATCCAGAATCGCATCGCCCGCTTGCGGCGCGACAAGGTGATCCTGGGTTTCACCGTCCGTCTTGGCGATGCTGTGGAAGGCAACGCGATCCGCGCCGTGACGATGATCGAAATCCGCTCGGGCGATACGCGGAGCGTGATTGCTGCCCTGAAGAGGCTGCCGGAAGTCGCGGCACTTCACTCGACGCACGGGCGGTGGGACCTTGTCGCGAGCCTCGTTGCATCCGATCTGTCGGCTCTCGATCAGGCGCTTGCAGCCATTCGTCAGGTGCCCGGTGTTTCTGCCTCCGAGACCACCATCCTCATGACGCCCGTGTGAGTCCGTCGGGTCAGCCCCAGAGTGCGGGGCCAGCCGGCACGACGAGGCTGTCCGGGTAACTCAGCGCCGGCTCGCGATCCTTCGCGAGGAGAAGCGGGCCGTCGAGATCGACAAAGCTCGCGCCGTCCGCCGCCAGCATGGCCGGGGCCATGGCGAGCGATGTGCCAACCATGCAGCCGAGCATGATCTTCAATCCGCGCTCCAAGGCCGCTGCGCGCAGTTCCAGCGCGTCGGTCAGGCCACCTGTTTTATCGAGCTTGATGTTGATCGCGCGATACCAGGGCGGCAGATGCCCCAGCGAGGTTGAATCATGCACGCTCTCATCGGCGCAGAGCGGGATGGGCGACGTGATATTGGCCAGAGCCTCATCCTTGCCGGCGGGCAGGGGCTGTTCGATCAGTTCCACCCCGGCCGCGAGGCAGGCCGCGACGTTTTCCTTGAGCGTTTCCGCCCGCCAGGCCTCGTTCGCATCAACCACGAGGCGTGATGTCGGAGCACCCCGCCGCACGGCGGCAATCCGGTCGACATCGCCGTCACCGCCAAGCTTGACCTTGAGAAGAGCGCGATGGCTCGCCTTGCGCGCGGCATCTTCCATGCTCTCCGGCGTGCCGAGGCTGAGCGTGTAACAGGTGATGTGGCTCGAAGGCGCCGCACAGCCCAGCAGGATGTGCGCCGGTTGGCCGCTCTTTTTCGCCTCCAGGTCGATCAGTGCGCAATCGAGCGCATTGCGGGCAGCGCCGGGTGCCAGAAGCTTGCGCAAGCCGTGCCGATCGAGCCCGGCCGCGATCTGCGATTGCAGCGAGCGAATCGTAGCCGCCACACCTTCCACCGTTTCGCCGTAGCGTGCATACGGCACGCATTCGCCCCTGCCGGTGAAGCTGCCGTCGGATATCGTCGCTGTGACGACGACAGCCTCGGTGCGGGAGCCGCGCGAGATCGTAAAAGTACCCGCGATCGGAAAACTTTCAATCGCGACAGAGAGTTTGGGCATCAGGCGGCCTTGGATTGCGGGTAGAGGTTGAGCATGTTCCGAACGACCGACCCGACCCCAAATCGGATCGGATCGGTCGCGGGGAGAGCATGCTCCTTTTCGAGTGCTTCGACGAGACGTCGCGCCTCGATTTCGGAGAGATGTTCGGTGTTCACGGAGATGCCAACGGGCTGGATGGCCGGGTTGGTCAACTGGCCGCAGCGGATGTTGAGTTCGATCACCTCCCGGATGGAGGGCAGGGGATGCGCAACCCCGCGCATCGTCTTGCGGGTCGGCTCATGGCAGACCACGAAGCAATCCGGCTGCGCGCCATGCAGAAGGCCGAGCGAAACACCGGCGAAAGAGGGGTGGAACAGCGAGCCCTGTCCCTCGATCAGGTCCCAGTGGTTGGGTGCAGCGGCGGGCGCGATCCATTCCACCGCGCCAGAAATGAAATCGGCGACCACCGCGTCAATCGCGACGCCACGCCCCGAGATGAATACGCCGGTCTGGCCGGTCGCGCGGAAATCGGCGTCGAAGCCTTGGCTGCGCATCTCCTTTTCGAGCGCGAGAGCGGTATACTTCTTGCCAACCGAGCAATCGGTTCCGACCGTGAGCAGCCGCAGGCCGGGGCGCTTCGTGCCCTTTCCGGTAGCGAAGGTCTCGTTTGAATGTCGCACATCGGTCAGGCGCCGGTTGTGACGCAACGCCGCTTCGGCGATCGCAGGCTTCGAGGCGAGGCGCGCGTGCAATCCGCTCGCGACATCCATGCCCGCTTCAATCGCCTCGACGATTGTCGCTGACCAATGATCCGGCAGGACGCCGCCCGCATTGGCGACGCCCACGATCAGGGTGCGCACGCCCGCTTCAGCCGCCTGCCGGATCGACATATCGGGGAGTTTCAGATCAGCCTTGCAGCCGGGAAGGCGGTGTTGTCCAACGCACCATTCCGGGCGCCAATCCACAATGCCCTGCGCGGTCTTGGCCGCGAGCTGATCGGGCACATCGCCCAGAAACATCAGATAGGGGGCCTCAACGATCATGGCGCGCCTCATTTGCGTTTGAAAACTCGATATGGGTGACATTGTGCGACTGTCTTTCGCCGCGCGCCAATGCAAGTTTGTCATATGGCGGAGGCGGGAATCGGCCTCATGAAAGGGCTCGCCAATCGCCAGAAGCTGCTCTATCAATGCAAAAAACGCATTGGCTGGCTTTCCGGACTTTCGCCAGCATGATGTCGAGCAGGCCGGTTCCGGGGAGGGCGCCGTATGGAAATTCGCTGGCTTCAGGATTTTCTCGCCGTGGCAGAGACCGGGAATTTCACCCGTGCCGCCGAGCAGCGCAATGCGTCGCAGGCGGCGTTCAGCCGTCGCATCCAGCAGCTCGAAGCGTGGGTCGGTTCGGCGCTGATCGACCGCTCCATCATTCCGACGCGGTTGACGCCGGCTGGCGAGCATTTCCGCGAAACAGCAGGAAAAATTCTGGCTGAAATTCTCGATGCGCGCGCCGAGATGAGGGAGGGCGCACCAAGCCGTCCCGATCATGTCCGCATCGCCGTTCCCTTTGCGCTGGCGACGGCTTGCCTTCCGAGCTGGTGGGCGCATTGGACCCGCGACCTGCGGCTCACCTGCGAGATCGCGACCGGGAACGTGCATGATCTCGCGATCGGGCTGCTCTCGGGCGCGACCGAGCTCATGATCTGCTGGACCAGCGCACAGCAGCCGGTGCACCCGGAACCGATGCGGATCGAGTCGATTGAAATCGATCGGGACCGGCTCAGGCCCTATGCCAGCCCGGGACTCATCGCACGCACCGGGCTTTCCCTGCCCAGGCAGGGGGATCGTCCGGTGCCGCTGCTGATGTATTCGCGCTCGGTCTATTTCGCGCGCCTGGTCGATCTCATCATCGAGACGGCAGGCGGAATCGGCAAGCATGTCCGCGTGATGGAGACCGACATGTCGGACATCCTGCGTGACATGGCGATGGCGGGGCACGGCATCGCCTGGCTGCCTGAAAGCACCGCGCGGCGCTGCCCGCCCGGTGCGCTGGTGCCGCTTGGCGATGATTTGTGGTCGCTCCCGCTGTCGATCGTCGCGCTGAAAGACCGCAAGCTCGAGAAGCCAGCTGTGGTGCGGCTCTGGTCGGTGCTGTCGGGCGGGCGCTTGCCCGCACCCGCCGTTTCATCGCGCCCGCAAACCGGCTTTGTGCGTGCCCGAAGCGGTTTGCCGCATTCCTGATCCTGCTTGCCGAGGAGACCTCCATGACCACCCCGCGTATCGCCTATGTCAACGGGCGTTTCCTGCCTCTGGAGGAGGCGACGATTCCGATCATGGATCGCGGCTTCCTGTTCGGCGACGGCATTTACGAGGTTACGGCGGTGATCGGCGCGCATTTCGTCGATAACGAACCGCATCTTACGCGGCTCGATCGCTCGCTCTCGGCCATCGGCATCCGTAATCCGCACACAACAGAGGAATGGGTGGCGCTGCAACGCGAACTGGTGCAACGCAACGGGATGCAGGAGGGCGTCGTCTATATCGAGGTGACGCGCGGCACATTCGAGCGCGAATTCACCTGCCCAGAGGATATTGCGCCGAATGTCGTGATGTTCACGCAGGCGCGCAGCGTTCTCGACAACCCCGCCGCTGAGAAAGGCGTCGCCGCCATTACGGTCGAGGATCAGCGCTGGGCGCGGCGTGACATCAAGTCGACGGCGCTGCTGGCGCAGGTGCTCGCCAAGTTTGCTGCGAAGGCCGCCAAAGTGGCCGAAGCCTTCATGGTGGAAGCCGGGGTGGTGACGGAAGGCGCGTCGTCCACGGTCTTCATCGTCACCAATGCCGGCACTCTGGTCACGCGCCCGCTCTCCAATGCCGTGCTGCCGGGTGTGACGCGGCGCTCGGTGATGCGCCTTGCGCGCGAAACGGGAATCCATGTCGAGGAGCGGCTCTTCACCCGCCAGGAAATGCTGGCGGCGAGCGAAGTGTTCTACACGTCGGCTTCGGCCTTCGTGATGCCGGTCACGGAAGTCGATGGCGAGCGGATCGGGGGCGGCCAGCCCGGCCCGGTGACACGCAGGCTGCGTGCGATCTATCTCGAAGAGGCCCGGAAAGGCTGAAGGCGTTTGCTCGTCCGGGGACAGCCCGCGCCTCGGGAGAGGAGATGCGGGCTGCCGTCGCGCAGCCAAATCAGAGCCCTAGTTTCATGGTCCCCGGCAGCCACAACGCGATCTGGGGAAAGAACATCAACATCAGCAGCGCGATGACCAGAATGACCACATAGGGTGAGACACCCTTGATGATCTCGATGATTGGCGCCTTTGAGATGGCCTTGAGCGCAAAGAGGTTCATGCCCACAGGCGGGGTGATCAACGCCAGTTCGAGGTTGATCGTCAGCAGGATGCCATACCAGACCGGGTTGATGTTGAGTGCCGCGAGCACCGGCAGCACGACGGGCGTCGTGATCAGGATGATCGACAAGGTTTCGAGAAACATGCCGAGCACGAAGATCAGCGCCATCACGGCGAGCAGGAATTCGATCTGCCCGAGGCCATATTCGGTTACGAGCTGCACGATTCCTTGCGGAATGCGCAGCTTCGTCAGCACATGCCCGAGCATGTCGGCCGTGACGAGGATCATGAAAAGCATGGCCGTGGTTTTCGCCGCGTCGAAGGCCGAGGCCCAGATGTCTTTCGCGCCCAGGGTTCGGTAGACGAAGACACCGATCACGAGCGCCGCGAAGGCGCCGATCGCGGCTCCTTCGGTTGCCGTGAAAATGCCGGCATACATGCCGCCCAGCACCACCATTGGCAGCGAGAAAGCCCAGACGGATTTGCGCAATCCCGACAGCAATTCCGGCATTGTCGCGCGCGGCATGCGCTGCGCGGCCTTCGGAGAGAAGCTCTGCTGAACGATGCAGTACATCGCGAACATGCCGGCGATCATCAGGCCGGGCAGGACACCCGCCATGAACAGCGCACCAATGGATGTGTCGGAAGCGACACCGAAAATCACCATGGGCGCCGAGGGCGGGATGAGGATGCCGAGCGTGCCGCCACCACCGATCACGCCATAGGCGACTTTCGGCTCGTAGCCGTGGCGGATCATCAAAGGAATGGCCGCCGAACCGATGGTCAGGGCCGTAGCGACAGAGGATCCGGAGATCGCCGCGAACACCGTGCAGGCGGCCACTGCCGCAACCGCAAGCCCCCCCGGCAAGTGCCGGAACATCAACTGCACCGAATTGAAAAGATCATCGACCAGCCGGCCGCGGATCATGAAGCTCGCCATCAGGGCAAAAAGCGGCAGCGCGACAAGCAGGTATGAGTTCAGCTTCGAGAAGACGAGTTCGCCGATCGAGCCGAGGTTGCCCTCGGTCCCGACCAGGATCGCCATGCTGAAAAGCCCGAGGGCGGCAAAAACCGGCAATCCTGTGAGAAGAATAAGGATCAGCCCGGCCAGGATGAGCAGGAACAGCATATCGGCTCACTCCAGCCCGGTTTTCTTCAACACGGCAGCAACTTCTTCATCCTGCCCGAAATGGGCGGAGTCGCCGTCCCGGGCAGGCAAGCCAACGGCGCGGCGCAGAAGGGCCGAGAGTGCGGCCACCAACAGAAGCGCGAAGCCGAGGATCATCATGGATTGCGGAATGTAGAGTTCCGTCGCGAGGTAGCCGTTCGAGCGCAGACCCACGAGCTTGGAGAAGGCGACCGTTTCGTAGGCTTCGAAGAGCATCACGCCGGCCACCAGTGCGACGGCGATGAGCCCGAACAGTTCCACCAAACTGCGTCCGGCGGGCGGCAATCGCTCGGTCACGACGTCGACCGCGATGTGCTCGCCCTTCCGGAGCGCGTAGGCGATGGATGCCATGACGCTCGCCACCAGCAGGTAACCGACGCTTTCGTCTGTCCAGGGCTGGGGATTGTTCATCACATAGCGCATGCCCACCGAGTAGGTGATGATGAACAGGCTCGCGAGGATCGCCAGGGCGGCAAGGCCAGCACCGGCCAGACAGATGAGCCCGATCAGACGATCGAGGCCCATCACCCCGCGTTGAAGCGGGGTGAGGGTTTGGGTGTTGGTCACGACAGTTCCCCCGGTTGAGGCTGGATCAGGCGAGGCCCTTGGTCAGAAGATCGATGATCCGCGCGCCGCCTTCCGGTGCGAATTTCAAGAAGGCATCAATCACCGGCGGGCGCATCGCATCGCGCCAGGCCGCTGCTTCGGCAGCGGTCTGCTCATGGACCGTCATGCCGCGTTGGCGCAATTGCCCGATCGCCGCACCTGCGGTTTCCTCTGTGATGGCGATCGCGTCCGCTTCCGCTTTGGTCGCGGCTTGCCTCAAGGCATCCTGCTGCGCTTTGGTGAGCTTCGCGAACCATGCCGGGTTGCAGTACATGTGGAAATAGACGCAAAGCGACGGCGACACCGTGCCGAATTTCTGCACTTCATAAAAGCGGCGCGATACGGCCGCCGAGACGTCCGTCAGGCCGGCATCCAAGACGCCAGATTGCAGCGCCTGATAAACCTCCGGGGCCGGCAGCGCGATTGGCGCCGCGCCCACTGCCCGAAGCCCGGCGTCATTCAGGGCATTGAAGCCACGGATCTTCAGCCCCTTGAAGTCTTCCGGCTTCACGATCGGGGCCTTGTTGTTGGTGTAGATCGCCTGCCTTGTGGTGTAGAACCAGCACAGGCTTTCGACCTGCCGGGTCTTCAATTTCTCATCGATCAGCTTGCGCGCATCGGAGGTGGGGAACTTGCGGATCTGTTCCAGCGTCGAGATCATGAAAGGGATCGAGATCGCATTCGGTTCCGGCAGGGTCTGGCCCCACTGGAAGTTCGTGGAAATGGCAGCCTCAAGCGCACCGCGCGCGACGCCGGGGAAATTGTCGTTGGCCTTGGCGATCTGCTCGGAGCCGAAGACCTGGATGTCGATGCTGTCGCTCGTCAGTTTCTTCGCCTCATCGACAAAGACCTGCAACATCTTGTTGAGATGGTGGGCGGGGGGCACCTGATGGCTGATGCGCATCACCGGCTTCTGGGCCTGTGCGATGGCCGGCATCGCGATCAGCGAACTGGCCCCCAAAGCTGTCGTGCCGGCCAGAAAGCCACGGCGTGTTGTATCAATCGTCATCGTTCACTCCCGTTTTTCAGTTGTGTTTCAGGGGTTTATTCTGCTTCCCCTGTTCTCTCCCGGCGAAACTTTTCGAGGCTAGGCCACCACCCTGAAGGGGACGACGACGCCCGCTCCCCCCGATGCCAACCGCTCGACGAGGTGGGCGCCCGCGCCCTCGATATGCTGCGTCATCAGGTTGCAAGCCTTCTCGACATCGCGTGACCGGATCGCGGAGACGATCGCCTCGTGTTCGATCGTGGCCCGCGAGCGCCGGTCCGGCGACAAAGCGGCAAGATAGCGGGCGCGGTAGAGGCGCATGATGACTTCATCCACCGCGCGGGCGAGAAACCGGTTGCCGCTCATGCGGGCAATTTCGACATGAAACAGCTCGGCTGCACTCAGCATGCCCTCGACATTCGGCCGACCAGTCTCGATCGGCTCGGCATCCGTGGTGCCCAGCGTATGCAACAGTTCGATCTGCGCTTCTGTTGCCCGCGGTATGAACAGGGCGACCGCCTGTTTCTCGAGGCCGCAGCGGAACACAACCGCCTCGCGCATTTCGTCAAGCGACAGGGGAGCTACACGGCGTAGGCGCCCGTCGCGCAACACAAGTCCCTCGGATTCAAGCCGGGCCAGAGCCGCGCGGATCGGCGTGCGCGACGCACCATAGCGGTCTTCCAGCCAGCGTTCGGACAACGCGAGCTCTGGCGCGAGTTGAAAGTCGAGGATGTCGCCGCGCAGCGCCTCGTAAACCTGGTTCGGTTTTTGATCCATATGGAATACCATGTCGGTATACCAAACGAAACTTGCCATGGAGTCAAGGGCGGCTTTTCCAAAATGTCGGAAAAGCCGTGAAGGAAGCAACAGCGTGCATATTTAGCGCGCGAACGACCGTCCGGGCAGGATGATCCGGAACGATTCAAAGGCTTGGAATGTAACCGCCATCCACCCGGATCACCGAACCGGTGATGTACCCTGCACGCTCGGAAGCCAGAAAGGCCGCCATATCGGCATACTCGCCGGGGTCGCCATAGCGCCCGGCGGGAATCTGCGCGAGGCTCTCGGCCTGCACGGCCTCGATTGTCTTGCCTTCGCGCTCAGCCTTCTTGGCATCAAGGAAAGCGATTCGATCGGTGGCTATCCGGCCAGGTACGATCACATTGGCGGTGATTCCGTCGCGGGCGACTTCGCGGGCGAGGGTCTTCGACCAACCGACAAGGCTCGCCCGCAGCGCATTCGACAGGCCGAGATTGGGAATGGGTGCAATCACACCGGACGACGCGGATGTGATGATCCGGCCGAAGCGGCGCCCCCTCATGCCGGGCAGAACACGATCCGTCATGCCGATGACCGAGAGCACCATCGCCTGAAACTGTTTCTGCCATTCGGTGACAGGTTGGCCGGAGGCCGGGCCGGGTGGCGGACCGCCGGTGTTGTTGATCAGGATATCGATGCCACCCAGATCTTTTTCTGTGGTGCTGGCGACGCGCTCGATCGCGTCAAGGTCGGACAAATCCCACAGAACCGGAATGGCTCTCGTGCCGCGCGACTGGATATCGCTTGCCAGCTCTTCGAGCGGCCCGATCCTTCGCCCGGCCAATGCGACGGACGCACCTTCGCGCGCCAGAGCCAGCGCAATCGCGCGACCGAGGCCGCCACTCGCGCCGAGCACGAGAGCGGTCTTTCCTGTCAATCCGAGATCCATGTTTCCCCCAAAATACAGTTCCGCCTCGCGCGGACGCGCTTCAATCCAGGCCTTGCATCGCGACGAGAATCCGGCGCGCCTGCGCAATGCCATCATCATTGATGCCATGCCCGAAGCCCGGATAAATCCGCTTCGTGACGAGAGCACCCATCCGGGACATCACATCAGCAGTTTCCTCGACGCGACCAAGCGGAATGTGCGGGTCGATATCGGAGCAGGCAAGCAGCACAGGAGCGCCTTCGAGCGAGCCAGAATACAGGCGTGGTGCCCCCGGCGGGCCGATCAGACCTCCAGCAAATCCGAGCACCGCTCCCAAGGGCTGTGCGTGACGCGCGGCACTTTCGAGAGCGAGGCACGCCCCTTGGGAAAAACCCATCAGGCCGGTTTTCTGCGCCGGGAACCCCAACTCTGAAACGGCCTCAAGCAACTCAGAAACGGTTGCAAGAGCCTGATCGAGAAACGGTTGGTTGGCCTCGAAGGGCGCAAGGAAGGAATACGGATACCAGCTTCCGCCTCTGGCCTGCGGAGCAATGAAGGCAAGATCGGGCTGCGCAAGATGATCTGCGAGGTCGAGGATGCCGGCAGCGCTCGCGCCGCGACCATGGAGCGTGATGATCACACCCTTCGCGCGGTTCACGGGCGCACCAGCCACAGCGATGTCGGGTTGTTTCAGGCGATCGGGCACGGAGTGGATCATATTCATCAGGTGGATCGCGCGACTGAATGTTTCAAGCTTCGCTCCTGCATGGCCGGTTTGCAGTGCCTGCCATGTTGACAAGCGGCGATGGGCGGCGAATGTGACGACCTCCTTTTGCAGTTTCTCCGACGAGGATCGACGTGACCCTTGCCGCGCCTCAGCGCATCATCCTCGCTTCTGCTTCGCCGCGTCGCTTCCAGCTTCTCGAGCAGATTGGCATCACGCCCGATGACGTGATCGCGACATCCATCGACGAAACGCCGGGTCTGCGCGAGCGGCCCCGCCTCTATGTCGAGCGCATGGCGCGCGAAAAGGCCGCCGCGGCGCGGCACGTGGTGGGGCATGATTCCACCCGGTCAGGCGGGGTGATCGTTGCGGCCGACACGGTGGTTGCACTCGGCTCGCGCATCCTGCCGAAAACCGAGATCGTGGAGGACGCCGCCGCTTGCCTGCGTATGCTCTCGGGTCGCGCGCATCGGGTCTACACCAGCGTGGTCGTGCAGATGCCCTCGGGGCGGCAGGGGCAGCGGCTTGTCGAGGCGCGTGTGCGGTTCAAACGGATTTCCGGCGAGGAAGTCGATGCCTACCTCGCCAGCGGCGAGTGGCGCGGCAAGGCGGGGGGCTATGCCATTCAGGGTATTGCTGGAGCGTTCGTCACCAAGCTGGTCGGCTCCTATTCGGCCGTGGTCGGCTTGCCGCTTTCCGAGACGAGCGCGCTCCTGAACGGGCTTGGCGTGCCGGTGCATCTGCGCTGGCTCGGGGCGGGTGCCTGATGAGGCTGAAGGACAAGGTCGCCATCGTGATGGGGGCCGGCTCGGTGGGGCCGGGCTGGGGGAACGGCAAGGCGACCGCCTTCCGCTTCGCCGAAGAGGGTGCGATCGTCATCGCCGCCGACTTCAACCTCACGGCTGCCAGGGAAACTGCGGCGCTCATAACTGACGCCGGAGGCAGGGCAGAAGCCCATGCCTGTGATGTCACACAATCCGATCAGATTGCCGCTCTCGTGGCCAAGGTGATGGCTGCGCACGGCCGTATCGATGTTCTCGACAACAATGTCGGCATCGCAGAAACGGGCGGTGTTGTCGAACTGCCCGAGGCGGACTGGGACCGGGTCTTTGCCGTGAATGTGAAATCCGCGTTTCTGGCGATGAAACATGTCATCCCGATCATGGAAGGCCAGTTCGAGCAAAGCGGGCAGGGCGGCTCGATCATCAACATCTCGTCGATCGCCTCCATCCGTCATACGGGCGTGCCTTATGCGAGTTATTACGCCTCGAAAGCCGCGATCAATCACCTCACGCGCACGACCGCCGCGCAATATGCAGCCAAGAAAATCCGCGTGAACGCTATCCTTCCGGGCCTGATGAAAACGCCGATGGTCGAGAAATCGGCCGGGCTCGCGAAGAGCTATGCGGGTGGCGATATCGAGGCGATGTGGCGCGCGCGCGACGCGCAGGTGCCGATGGGGCATATGGGTGATGCCTTCGATGTGGCGAATGCGGCATTGTTTCTTGCTTCGGATGAGAGCCGCTACGTCACCGGGATCGAATTGCTCGTCGATGGCGGGATCACACTGAAAATCTCGTAATTTCAAGGCGAAGGAACAGGTTTCTCATGGAATATCGCGCTCTCGGCCGCACCGGCATGAACGTTTCGGCCATCTGCCTCGGCACGATGACCTGGGGTCAGCAGAACTCGGAAGCCGAAGGGCACGAGCAGATGGATTACGCGCTTGGCCAGGGCGTGAATTTTTTCGACACCGCCGAGCTTTATTCGATCCCTCCGAAGCCTGAAACACAGGGCTCGACCGAGCGCGTCATCGGCAACTGGTTCAAGGCGCGCGGGAATCGCGAAAAGGTCATTCTGGCCACCAAGGTCGTTGGCCGCTCCGATATGAACTGGTTCCGGGCCGATGGCTCGAAAAGCCGCCTCACACCCGGCCAGATGCGTGAGGCGCTGGAGCGCTCGCTGCGCAACCTCCAGACCGACTATATCGACCTCTACCAGTTGCATTTTCCCGAGCGCCCCGCGCCGTTCGGTGCCAACCCGACGCGATTTGATGCCGAGGCTTTCAAGCCGGCACCGGACGAAACTTCGATCCGCAGCCAGCTCGAAACGCTGCAAACCTTCATGAAGGAAGGCAAGGTGCGTGCGATCGGGCTTTCCAACGAAAGTGCCTGGGGCACCATGCGTTTTCTCGCCGAAAGCGAGGCGCATGGCCTGCCGCGCGTCGCCTCGATCCAGAATGCCTACAATCTCGTCAACCGCACTTATGAGACCGCTTTGGCCGAAGTGTCGATGCGCGAGAACGTTGGCTTGTTGGCTTATTCGCCGTTGGGGCAGGGGTTCCTCACCGGCAAATACCTCGATGGTGCCCGCCCGCCCGGAGCGCGCAACACCCTTTTCAATCGCGGCCAGCGCTACGAGAAGGCCGGAACGGACGAGGCAATCCGCGACTACATCGCGATTGCGACGGAGGCTGGCCTTGATCCGGCGACATTCGCCATCGCCTTCGCGACACACAAGCCCTTCGTGGCCTCGACCATCATTGGCGCGACCACCATGCCGCAGCTGAAAATCGCGATTGCGGCAGCCGCCGTGAAACTTTCCGACGAGATCGCGCAAAAGATCGATGCTGTGCACCAGCGGCGTGGCAACCCTGCACCATGAGAGCTGCG
This sequence comes from Hyphomicrobiales bacterium, assembly GCA_017302635.1. Lineage (GTDB taxonomy): Bacteria > Pseudomonadota > Alphaproteobacteria > Rhizobiales > Beijerinckiaceae > Rhabdaerophilum. The sequence continues at coordinate 10,015 of JAFLCX010000003.1, read as the reverse complement.
GGAGAATGAGCGAGACGGATCGTCCTTCACCGCCGGTCGTCCGGCTCGCGCGCTGCCCCATCTGCGCCAAAGCGGCCAGCGAGGCATTCCGCCCGTTCTGCTCGAAACGCTGCGCCGACGTTGACCTCAACCGCTGGCTGGGTGGCGGTTACGCCATTCCGGCGGCCGAGGAGCCAGATCCCGAGAGCGAGGAAATCCCGGATCTTCGAGACGACCCTTGATCAGCCGGCCGCATTGGCAGCGGTGCGCGCCCGCGCGATTTCGGCCCAATACTGCATGCCGGCCGGGAGGATGTCGTCGTTGAAATCATAAGCCGGGTGGTGAAGGCCAGCGGTCTCGCCATTTCCGATGAAGACGTAGGAACCGGGGCGCGCCTCGAGCATGTAGGAGAAATCCTCGCCGCCCATCAACGGAGCTGCATCGTCATTCACCTGCGCGTCTCCGGCCACCGCGCGCGCAGCGGCTGCCGCGTAGCGCGTTTCGCGCGCGGCATTCACAGTGGCGGGATATCCGCGCTGATAATCCAGCGTGATTTCAGCCCCGAACATCCTGGCAAGCCCGGCGACGATGTCGCGCATGCGTCCTTCGGCCAAATCGCGCATTTCCGCTTCCAGCGTGCGCACGGTGCCGGTGAGTTCTGCCCGTTGCGGGATGATGTTGAACGCCGTTCCGGCATGAAACATCGTGGTTGAAACCACGACCGATTTCAGCGGATCAGCATTGCGCGACGCAATGCTTTGCAGGGCGGTGAGCAGATGCCCGCCGATCAGAACCGGGTCGATGCCCTGATGCGGTTGGGCGGCATGCGCGCCGCGCCCCTCGATCTGGATGATGAACTGGTCGGCGGCCGCCATGATCGGGCCGGGGCACATCGCAAAGGCTCCGGCGGCCATGCCCGGCATGTTGTGCATGCCGTAAACCTCGATGATCTTGAAGCGGTCCATCATGCCGTCGTCGACCATCGCCTTGCCGCCAGCACCACCTTCTTCGGCGGGTTGGAAAATGACAGCAACAGAACCCTCAAACTCGCGGGTGGAGGCCAGGAATTTCGCGGCGCCCAGCAAGGTCGCGGTATGACCATCATGGCCGCAGGCGTGCATTTTTCCTGAGATTTTCGAGGCATGCGGAAGGTTGGTTTCTTCCGAAATCGGCAGCGCATCCATATCGGCGCGCAGACCGACGACCCGGCCACCGGGGCCATTCCTGCCGTGGATGAGGCCGACAACGCCGGTCTTCCCGATGCCTTCCAGGACTTCATCGCAGCCGAAGGCGCGAAGCTTCTCGGCGACAATTCCGGCGGTGCGATGCACCTCGTAGCCGATCTCGGGATGCATGTGGAAATCCCGCCGCCAGGCCTTCACCTCATCTTTCAGGCTCAGAATGCGCGGATCGATGGTCATGGCGGCTTCCTTCATTTTTTGCCGGGCGGCGGCTTGCGCAATGCGCAGGCACAGCGCATCAACGGCGCATGAATGTTGTGGTGCTTCCGGCTTCGTCCGGCAAGGGCCGGCCTGTCAAGGAATATGCGAATGAACGGCGAATGGTCGGAGCGCACGAAGCTTGCGCAGGCACTCGGCGCGATCGACGAGAAAAGTCGCGCAGTGGTGCCGCCAATCCACATTGCCAGTACCTTCATCCGCGACCCTGACAATCAATATCGCTCCGGCAATGTTTATGGCCGGCCGGACAACGAAACGGTTCGCGAGGCGGAAGCGATCATTGCTGCGATCGAGGGCGCTCAGTCAGCCTTCGTGCTGGGGTCGGGGATGTCTGCGGCTGTCGCCGTGTTTCTCGCGCTGAAACCGGGCGATCATATTGTGGCGCCCAAGGTGATGTACTGGGCCTTGCGCAACTGGCTCATGAATGACGCCGCGAGTTGGGGGCTGGAGACGACCTTTGTCGACATGACCAACCTCGACGCGGTGGCCGCCGCCATACGTCCGGGCAAAACGGCTCTGATCTGGGCGGAAACGCCCGCCAACCCGCTCTGGACCATTACCGATATCGAGGCCGTCGCGGCTCTGGCGCATCGATCCGGCGCGCGTCTCGCGGTCGATTCGACCTGCGCCTCGCCGCTCCTCACCCGCACGCTCGATTTCGGGGCGGATATCGTGATGCATGCGGCCACGAAATACCTCAATGGCCATTCCGATGTGCTGGCCGGGGCGCTCGCCACGCGCTCGGATGATGAATTCTGGGCGCGGATCAAGCGAAACCGGGCAGCGATGGGCCTTATTCTCGGACCGTTCGAAGCCTTCCTGCTGATCCGCGGCATGCGGACGCTCGCCTTGCGCATGGAGGCGGCCTGTGCCAGCGCGATGGAACTCGCGACGCGCTTCGCGAACCATGCGCGCGTCTCGGAAGTGCTCTATCCCGGCCTCGCGAGCCATGCCGGGCACGCAATCGCGAAACGCCAGATGAGGGGCGGGTTCGGTGGCATGCTCTCGATCCGTGTGCGTGGTGGCGAAGCGGCAGCCATTGCAACCGCGGCGAGGGTCGAGCTCTGGAAGCGCGCGACCTCGCTCGGGGGCGTTGAAAGCCTTATCGAGCATCGTGCCTCGATCGAAGGGGCTGGATCACCCTGTCCGCCCGACTTGCTGCGGCTTTCGGCCGGGATCGAAGATGTCGAGGACCTCTACCGTGATCTGAGCCGCGCGCTCGATGCCTCGGCCTGATCATGGGCGAGGTTGCGATCATCGGCGGGGGGCCGGCAGGGCTCATCGCCGCCGAAAAACTGGCTGAGGCGGGGCACGCTGTCACGGTTTTCGAGCGCATGCCCTCCGTCGCACGCAAGTTTCTGATGGCGGGGCGCGGCGGCCTCAACCTCACGCACAGCGAGGAATTCGAGTTTTTCGTTGCGCGCTACAGCAGGGCTCGGGAATGGCTCGAACCGCTCATCCGGCGTTTCTCTCCCGATGATATGGGCCATTGGGCCAATGGTCTTGGGGCCGAAACTTTCATTGGCTCGAGCGGACGGGTTTTCCCCGATGCCATGAAGGCTTCGCCGCTTCTTCGCGCCTGGCTCACGCGGCTGGAGGCGCTCGGCGTGACCTTGCGTCCGCGCCATGACTGGCGGGGCTGGAATGAGGCCGGTGCGCTTGCCTTCAGCGGGCCGGATGGCCCGATCTCGATCAAGCCCGACTCCACTATCCTGGCCCTTGGCGGAGCGAGCTGGCCACGCCTCGGCTCTGACGGTGGATGGGTGAAACTGCTGAGTGACAAGGGTGTCGCCATCACCCCGCTCGAGCCCTCGAATTGTGGCGTGCTTTGTGATTGGTCGGAGCATCTTCTCACGAGGCATATCGGCGAGCCGCTCAAGCGCGTCGTGCTCGCGATCGGCGGGCAGGAGGCGATCGGCGAAATGGTCATCACCCGCAAGGGGCTGGAAGGTGGCGTGATCTATGCGCTTTCGGGTGCCATACGTGCGTCTCTGGCTGAGGGGCGAGCGCAGTTCATGGCCGATCTGCGCCCCGATCTGCCGCAGCACGCCATTGCGGATCGTCTCGGCCTCGCGCGGAAGGGCGATAGTCTCGCGAACCGGCTGCGCAAGGCGGCGGGGCTCTCAACCGGCGCGATCGGGTTGTTGCAGGAACACGCGGCGAAAGCCGGGATACGCCTCGCCGAGATGACCCCGAACGCTCTCGCGCGCCAGATCAAGGCGCTTCCGCTTGATTTTCATGGCCTTTCTGGATTGGAACGCGCGATCTCGACCGCCGGCGGCGTTTCGCGCGAAGCTCTTGATGCGAACCTCATGCTGAAATCCCTGCCGGGCGTTTTCGTGGCGGGCGAAATGCTGGATTGGGATGCGCCGACGGGCGGATATCTCCTGCAGGCCTGCTTCGCGACCGGGATTGCGGCGGCAGGGGGCGTGAAGGGCTGGCTCAAGCAACAGCACTGAGGCTCACGCCCCCTCGATTTCCTCGCGCAGGATTTCGAGCTCCAGCCAGCGGTTCTCGATGCCTTCCAGCTCGCCTTGAGCCTTGGCAAGCAGCGCCGAGGCCTCGCCGAAGGCCTTGGGATCGCGGGCGTAAAACCCTGAATCGGCAAGTTTGACTTCGAGCTTACGGATTACGCCGCGCAGCTTTTCCATTGCAACAGGAAGAGTTTCGAGCTGGTGCTTATCTTGAAAACTGAGCTTGCGTCGTGCCAGACGGGGTTGTTCCGGCGCATGGAGTGCCGCCGCGGCCTTGGGCGCAACCTTTGCGGCGGCGCGGCGCGGATCAACCGTTCCGCCCTGCGCCAGCATGTCGGAATAGCCGCCAGCATAGGCGATCCAGCGGCCCGTACCATCGGGCGCGAGCACGCGTTCGACAACGCGATCAAGAAAATCGCGGTCATGGCTGATCAGGATCAGCGTGCCGGCATACTCGCCGAGCATTTCCTGCAACACGTCGAGTGTCTCGAGATCGAGATCGTTGGTTGGCTCGTCCAGCACGAGCAGGTTCGAGGGGCGCGCAAGCACGCGGGCGAGCATCAACCGGGCACGCTCGCCGCCCGAAAGCACCTTGAGGGGTGAGCGGGCCTGTTCGGGCGAGAACAGGAAGTCCTTCATGTAGCCCACGACATGGCGAGGCTTTCCGCCGACCATCACCTGGTCTGAGCCACCACCCGTCAGCGCATCGGTGATGCTGCTCTCGGGGTCGAGGCTGTCGCGATGCTGCTCGAGAGCCGCGATTTCGAGTTGCGCGCCGAGTCGCAGGCTGCCGGAATCAGGCTGGATCTGCCCTGTGAGCAGCGAGAGCAGGGTCGTCTTCCCGGAACCATTCGGCCCGACAATCCCGAGCCTGTCACCCCGATGCAGCCTCAGCGAGACATCGCGCACGATCGGTTGATTGCCGTAGGATTTCGCTAGGCCCTTGGCCTCCAGCACGAGGTTGCCGGATTGTTCGGCCTCGGCAGCCTCCAGCGTGGCTTTGCCAGTCGGGCCACGATGCTCGCGCTTCTCGCGCCGGAGCGAGAGCAATCCTTCGAGCCGGCGCACATTGCGCTTGCGCCGAGCCGTCACGCCATAGCGCAGCCAGTGCTCTTCATCCGCAATCTTCCGCCCGAGCTTGTGTTGCGCTGTTTCCTCTTCGGCGAGAACCTGATCGCGCCAAGCCTCGAACGCGCCGAAGCCTTCCTCGATGCGGCGCGTGACGCCCCGATCGAGCCAGACGGTCGCCGTCGTCAGGTTGGTCAGGAACCGCCGGTCATGGCTGATGAGCACAAGCGCGGATTTGCGCGATTTCAGCTCGGCTTCCAGCCATTCGATGGTAGGAAGGTCGAGATGGTTGGTTGGCTCGTCCAGCAGCAGGATATCCGGGTCCGGGGCCAGAACGGCCGCAAGGGCCGCGCGGCGCTTCTCGCCACCCGAAAGGGTTGCCGGGTCTTCATCGCCCGTCAACCCGAGTTCCTCCAGCAGATAGCGCGCGGCGTGGGCGTCGTCTCCGGGCGCGAGATGAGCCTCAACGAACGAGAGCACGCTGGCGTGGGCCGAGAAATCCGGCTCCTGTGCCAAGGTGCGGATGGTGGCACCGGGTTGCAGGAAGCGCAGACCACGATCGGCCTCGACATGCCCGGAAGCAATCTTGAGCAGGGTCGATTTCCCGGAGCCGTTCCGTCCGACAAGACACAGCCGCTCGCCCCGCCCCACCGAGAGGTCGGCATTCTCAAGAAGCGGCTTGCCCCCGAACGTGAGGGCAATATCGGAGAGTTGCAGAAGGGGCGGGGGCATGGCGATCCAGCAAGAACTGAGGCTCCCGCGCTTAAGCGAGGCTGCGGGCTTAATCCATCAAATTCGAATCGATCCACGCCGCGAGAGGGCGCAGCATGTTCGCCAGATGCTCTGCCGTCAGGCCGATTCCGAATTGCGCCCCCGCCTCGGCGTGCAGCCATACGGCACTCGCGGCGGCTTCGAACGGAGGCATGCCCTGTGCAAGATGCGCGGCAATCAAACCAGCCAGCACGTCGCCGCTGCCCGCAGTCGCGAGTTCCGGCCCGCCATTCGTGTTGACCACGGCCCGGCCGTCGGGGTTGGCGATCACGGTTCCGGGCCCCTTGAAAACGATTGTGCAGCGGGTGATCCGGGCGGCGGCTCGCGCCTGTTCGAGCTTCGAATCCCGATCAGCAGCCGTGAGGCTCGCAAAGATCGGGTCTCGCTTGGCAAGATCGGGAAAAAGCCGCCGGAACTCGCCCTGATGTGGCGTCAGAACCAGATTGTCGCCCGCTTCCGCGAGATTCAGGCGCGCGCTCTCCCTAGCCAGAACAGTCAGCGCATCGGCATCGAGCACGGTCGGAACGCCTGCGGCTAAGATGGCCTTGATGCGCAGTGCGGTTGCCTCCCCGAGGCCTGCTGCGGGGCCCAGCACAACGGCATGGTAGCGCCCGGAGGAGAGAAGTGTTCGCAAATCCGCCGCCGAACGCGTTTCACGCAGCATGATGGCGGTGACATGGGCCGCATGGATGCGCAGGGCGTCGGGATCTCCGCACAGGGTCACGGCACCGCTGCCGGCATGGAGCGCCGCCATGGCGGCCAGACGGGACGCGCCCGTGCGCAACTCCGGGCCGCTGACGACCAGAACGGGGCCATTGGAATATTTGTGGCTATCCGTGGTGCGCCGGGGCACATATTCGGCCCAGAGCGTGGGATTGTTGACGGGGGCGATCCTGGAAGCGGCCATTCCTCAAGCTGCCAAATGCCGGCCACAATGACCAGCCTGCTTCGCGCGAGGCCGCCCGGCCTGACGGGTCTCCGAGCTGCAGCCAACAGCAAACTGCGCCGCCACGGCAAGCGCCCGTCAGAAATGGATGTTCAATTTCGCGGATGCGGATCCTGCGGCAGCCTTTCGTGCGAGTTCAGCGCCGGCGCGGAGGGAAAGGGTTGTTCTGTCTGAAAGGGCGAGGGTCGCTCCGGCCGAGAGAAGGGCAGCGGCGCGGTCGGGCTTTGCGCCGCGGATCGTGAAGGTCTGGCCCGAAAGGCCCGCGAGCGTATGGGTCGAACGGATCTCATGCGCGAGGGAATGGGCATAGGCGAGGCGGGTATCGAAGGAGAGACTCATGCCGCTGAGCGTTGTGCGATAGGCGATCTGAAGCCCCGCTTCGGCGCGAACCGAGTTCCGGTTCGTTTGCCCGCCGATCACCGAGATCGCGTTGATGACAGAATTCTCTAAGAAGCGATCATTGCGTGTCGAACTCGCGGCGAGCGCGAGGAAGGGTGCGACCGTCACGCCCGCATGGTCGAGCAGCGCATAGGCACCCTCGACCCGGCCCGACCAGATCGAGGCCTTGTACTTCGCCGTGGCCGAAGCCCCGAATACCGGGATGTGTCGGCTTGTGCGGCTTTCCGTCCAGCTATGCGCTGCCGAGGCTCTGAGCGAGAAGGCTCCGAAACTGGCCGCAACATGCGTGCCCAGATGGATGAAACCCGTGTCCATCCGGCCATAGCCATGGGCTAGATGGGCGTGGCCATGCCCGAAGCCGAGCGCAAGACCGGCGATGATCTGCGGCGTGAGATCGAGGTCGACGCCCGCATGAAAGCCACCATAGCGGTCATTGCGCCGCTGGCTGCCAATCGAGGCATTGCCATGCGCCACGCCGTAAATCCCGTCAGCGCTTGCCCAGAGGCGATAATGGCGTCGCCCGATTTGCCCTGGCCCACTCCCTCGAGGCGCAGAAGGTTTGCCGTCACGCCCCGCGACATGCGGGTCCTGCATCGCTGAGTGAAACCGGGTCGTCGCCTCGAAGGCCAGAGCGGGCAGGGCGCTATGCACCTCGCCTGAAACCTGCCCGAGAGCCTCTGTCAACGCCCCAACGCTGCTCTGGTTGAAGATGGGGAAGAAAGCGCCGACATCTGTTCCTGCACGAACCGCGCGGTCGATCGCATTGGCGACGGAGGCTGGATTGAGCGGAGTCGCTGATGCCACCGGTGCGCCCGGTGTTCCGCCTCCCAGAACGGTGGTGAGGACCGCCGGAGTCAGGGTCAGGTCGACACGCGCCCCGATATAGCTGATGGAGGGCACGACACCGATACCAAAATTGCCCACAGTCGTGGTCGTGTTGAATGTGCCGACCCGGCTCCCGGCTTGCAGGATCGTGTAGGGGGCATTGAAGCGATAGGCGCCGCCAAGTCCCACCAAACGCAGGTTGCCCGAGAGATTGGCCGTGCCTGTTACGTTGATCCGGTCCGCCGTCGAGCCCTCTACCTCGATCTCGGTGGTCGAGCCTGCGCCAAGTGTGAGGTTGCCGTTGACCGTCACGGTGCCGATCGAATTGCCCGGCGCGAGTGTGCCGTTGATCGTCAAGGAGGGCAGGGTGCCGTTGCCACCCAGCGATGCCCCCGCCGCGACCGTCACGCCCGATGAGGATCCGATCGATCCATTGACCCGCAACGTGCCGGCATTCACGAGGGTCGCGCCGGTATAGGTGCTGTTCCCCGAGAGGTTCAGCGTGCCGGTGCCGTTCTGCGTGAGCGAGCCGGTGCCGGAGATGACATTCGCCACTTCGTAAGTGTTCGAGCGGTTGAACACGAGCTGGCCGTTATTGATCACGTTGCCGGTGCCGAGCGTGCCGGTTGTGCCGCCGGCCCCGATCTCGAGCCGTGTCGTCGCACCGCTGATCGTCGTAGTGCCGGTATAGGTGTTGTTGCCCGAGAGGATCAGGGTCGTCAGGAAGTTCGTGCTGATGCTCCCCGCACCCGTGATCGTTCCCGAGAAATTGCCGGACTGGATGAACGTATTCACCGAATTGGTGAGGGTGCCCGCACCCTGCAGATTGCGGATGGTGCTGCCAATGCCATTGAAATCGAGCGTCGCGCCGGCATCGATCCGTGTCGTCATGTTCTGGAAGGCGGTGGCCGCGCTGAGCACGCCGTTGCCTGCGCGCAACGTGCCGCCTTCCACCGCGATGATGCGCGTGGTGCCGACCGGATCGGTCAAGGTTCCGCTGGGGATGGTCCACACGAAAGTACCCTGATCGCTCGGCGAACCGAAGCGCAGGGTGCTCGTGCCGCCGCCACCCCAGTTGAGGGCGCCGGTGAGGGTAACGGTCTGCCCGGTCGAGGCCGACAGACGCGTGTCCGAGCCGGAGCCGAGGGAGAGGTTGTTGGCAAGCGTGCCAGAGACATTCGAATGCAGGCTACCGCCGCTGAAACCTGCGGTTCCCGTGCCGAGGCCTGCGATGTTGTTGAGGATCACCCGGCCGCCACTGATCACGGTGCCGCCCGAATAATTGTTGTTGCCGGAAAGCGTGAGTGTGCCCGTGCCGGTTTTGGTGAGCGTGCCCGTGCCGGAGATGACGCTGGCGACCGACGAGGTCGCATTGCCCGCTCCCAGCGTCAGCGCACCCGCGCCGAGCGTGAGGAAGCTTCCCGCCGCGCCGTTCACCGCGCCAAAGCTCTGCGTGCGCCCGTTGAGATCGAAGGTCGCGCCATTCGCGAGCGTGAGGTTCGAGCCCGAAGCGAGACTGCCCGCAGCCCCCAGCCGCAAGGTGCCTGCGCTCACATTCGTCGTGCCGGTATAGGTGTTGGCTGCGTTGAGCGTCAGCGTGCCCGTGCCGATCTTCTCCAATGGGCGCGCGCCGCCGGTCTCCGAGATCACGCCGGATTGCGTGGCGCTGTCGGTGCCGAGAACCTCGACCTGCGTCGTGTTCGAGTTGAGCGTGACCGGATTCGAGAGCGTCACGCCGTTGCCATAGGAGATCACCGAGCCGTTGGCGGTGATCGCCCCCGTGCCGGCGCTGGTATTGTTCAGAAGCCGCAGCGAACCGGCATTGAGCGTCGCCCCGCCCGAGAACGTGTTCGCGGCACCCAGCACCAGCGTGCCCGCGCCGTTCTTGGTGATCGACCAGCTTCCGGCATTCGCGCCCGTGCCGCCATTGCCTGTTTGGTCGGCAATCACGTCGGAGATCGTGCGCGTCTCGCTCGTGCCGGGATTGAAGACCAGCGCGCCATTGCCGTGCAGGAAGAAGCCCGAGCCGAAGGCAGAACCGTTATTCGCGCCCGTGCCGCCGGCCACCACGCCGCCCGACACCGTGCCCGCGC
>JAFLCX010000002.1:806974-1353827 GCA_017302635.1 Hyphomicrobiales bacterium | reverse complement strand
GCCGACGCCGCCTGTTCCCGCACCTCCACCTTTGCCACCGCCGCCGCCAAAACCACCGGAGCCACCATTTACGGCCCCCCCAGCGGCGGCGCCACCGCCGCCGCCAAAGCCGCCCGCTCCGCCTGACCCATTCGAAAGAGCAGCGCCGCCACCGCCACCGAAGCCCCCGACAATTGAATTGGAGCCTGGATTGGAGCCGGCGCCCGCACCACCGCCAAAACCGCCCGATCCCCCGCTGTCTGTCCCAACAGATGTCTGAAAACCACCCGCCCCACCGCCGCCGCCGAAGGCGCCAGAGGCGCCAGTGGTTGGCCCGGGGCCTACTGGCGCAGCAAAACCGCCCCCACCGCCGCCGCCAATCGTTGTAAAGGCGCCGATGACCGTTTCCGCCCCGCCGCCGCCGCCGCCGCCATTGGCGCCCCCCGCGCCACCGCCATTGCCACCGGAACCGCCCGAACCGTTGAGACCCGCGATGCCCCGGCTGTTTGCAGGTCCGCTATTCGCCGGAAAACCGGCACTGCTGAAGCCGGCACCATTGCCGGTATAGCCGCCGCCGCCGCCGCCGGTCGTGGTTCCACCCCTGCCACCCAAACCGCCGCCGCCTAATTCGCCGGCACCCCCTAAGCCACCACCGCCGTCGACGCCGTTTCCTCCCATGCCGCCGCCGCCACCGTTGACTGTGTCACCATTCCCACCCCGCGCGGCATTGCCGGCGAAGCTCACATTGGAGAGGCGCACATCGGCCGAGGCGTTGACGAAGAGCGCGCCGCCCGCGCCCATGCCGCCGCCGGAACCATTGCCGCCGCGCGCATTGCCGTTCGAGAGCGTGACATTGTTGATCTCGACCTGCGGACGGTTGGCGATGATCGAGCCCGCGACCGCGCCGCTCGCCCGCGTCGCCTCATCGACGCCGATGAAGAAGATGCGGCTCTGGTTCTGCGCGTCGATCGTGTGGCCATTGCCGTTGATCGTCACAGAGTTGAAGATTGGCGGCAGGGCCAGAACGCCGAAATCCGTGCTGCCCGCCGGAAGCGCTATATTCGCCGTGAGGTTGATCACATGCGGCGTGGTGCCCGTGATGAACTGCGCATTGGCCTGATTGAGCGCCGTGAACAATTCTGCATAGGTCGCGACATTGACCGTGATCGACTGCGCTCTGGCCTCGCCGAATGACATGAGCGCCGCGACCGCCCCCGCCGCGAGCGCCGTGCTCGCGAGATGGCGACGGTGTCGCTCCCGGACCGGCAGGGGGTGAGGCCAAAGCACGGCTCTCGCGTTCATGGTGGCGACCCGATGGTTCGCGTGCCGGGTCCGGCATCGCGGCGCGCGCAATCACGCGACCCCTTCAGCCCAAAGCAGGGCGGGCACTCCGAATGAAACAGGTTGGGCCGTTCCGAAACCGCGCCCCATGCTTCTGGCTGCATCGCGTCGATCCACTCATCCGTGGGGCGTATGATTTGCCGGGATTTTGCGGCCAGTTGCGCGCCATTTGCCGGTGAATCCCGTCGTTCCTGCGCGGGATATTAGCAGTTTCCTAACGATTGCAAATCAGCAAAGCGTGATTTCGCGTCAGAAAGTCGACGGAATGAGCTGGTGTCACGCGCTCGTCTCTCGCGGCACCTCGTTGTCAGCCGAGAGATTCAAGCTCGCGGGCAGCGCTCGACGCAAGAGGCCCTGCGCAACGGAAATCCGTCCCGCCCAATAATCTGCTGTCATCAGGAGAATGGTGCCCGGGGCCGGAATCGAACCAGCGACACTGCGATTTTCAGTCGCATGCTCTACCAACTGAGCTACCCGGGCGACTTCAAGCCAGCACGTGAGCATGACTTGCAGTGCGCGGCTTTTAGGAAAAGCCTCCCGCGCTGTCCAGCCCCAAATGCCACGTTGGCAAAGAAATCGGCATTGTCAGCTTCGCCGCGCGAGCAGGCTCAGGTCTGGCCGGAGCTGCGGCGCGAACAGCGCCCCCTCGATCCGGAAGGCGAAGAAATCGTTGGGCAGCGGCGGCTGATCCTCGCGGCGGCGCAAAACGATCGCGAGATCGTGGCGCTGGGCCGACAGGTCGATCGCGCCTTCCAGTAGTCCGATCATGCGCGGCGCAGTGAGGTTGGAGCCGACGGGCTCGATCCGGCCGTTGCGGATTGTCACATGGGTCGAAAGTATTTCGAACGGCGTGCGGCCCCCAAGGCTCGCAAGCAAAGCTGCTTCAGGTCGGCTCTCGGCAATGCGCGCCATCAAGCGATTGGCATCAATTCCTATGATCGTGCCAGAGCGAATTTCGACCCCTCCCGAGCCGTTCAGGTTGGCTGCGAGTTCCGCAATCGTCTTGCCGCTCGAATCGCCCTGAAGGACAAAATTCGAAATACCGCGCAGCCGACTGAGATCGAAGGCCTGTTCAAGAAGAGTCTCGCTCTCGATCCGGTCTCCGGAAATCTGGAAGCGCAGATCCTGACCACCTGGACGCTCCATCACCGAGACGCGGGCCTTGAGCGTTCCGCCAGCATAGCGAGAGTCGGCGATCGAGAATTCAGCACGCCCCCGGCGGGTGAAGATCGAAAGCGCGGCATTCTCGAGTGCGACGCGTCCGAGCCTGAAGACTTTCGTCGAGAGCCTCAGGTCAAGATCGATCCGCGAAGCCGGGTTCACGTCCAGTTCGGCGCGCGACCAGTTGCCCTCCGGCGCACGCAGTCGCTGAAGGGCGGCATGTGCGGCGGTTCCATCCACGAGATCGCCAGCCAAAGTCGCCGAAATTCCCCAGCGCCCGGCATTCTCGCGCAACGAAGCGATGCCGGAAAGCGAACCGTCGCCACGCGAGATGGTCAGCGCCTCCAGTCCGCCCCCGCGCGTGTCGAGCAGGAGAGTCCCGGCCACCCGGGTCTGCTCCTCGCCTGCGCGATCCGGACGTCTGAGCGAAACGCCCATCAAGCGCGCCAGATCATCATGGACGGTGACATCGATGCGACCGTTCAGGGCGAGGTCCGCCTGGCGGATCATTGTGCCTTCGAATGTGCTCCGCGATCCGAATCCGGAAATGCGGGCCGAGGCCGCGCGTGGCGCCTGATCAACGAGTGCCCGGGCGGTTGGCAGCGACGCGGAAAACTCGAGCGGACGCAAGGAGGAGTTGCGTCTGGCCGTGATATCAAGGCGGCCCGCTCCTGCCCGGTATCGCACGCGCGCATCGACCGGCTCCAGCAGGAAATCGGGCGAGGCTTGCCCGGCTGAAGCCATGGAAATCCGGGCCTGCGACAGGGTCACCCGGGCGCCAGCGAGGCGTGTGCCCGCGAAACTGGCGCTGAGTTGATCCAACAGCGCAATCAGCCCGCGAGGGGAAGCGGCCGCGAGCCGAAAAGGCTCCGGATCGAGGCGGATATCCGCCGCGCTCAGCTCGAGGTGCGGTTGGTCGATGCTGCCATCCAGGAGGTCGGCCAGACCGATGCGCAGCACGGCACGACCGGAATGGAGCGAAATTCCGGCCCCCGCATGTTCGAAGCTCAGCCGGTCGAACACGAGGCGGGGCTGCGGCCAATAACGCATTTCTGCCTTGCCCAGACGCAGGAGACCGCCGGTCTCGGCCTGAAAGGATGCGACGACACGGGCCGGAACCTGAGAAAAATCGCGCGAGCCGATGAGCGCCGCAAGCGCCATCACGACAGCGACAGCCCCGAGGCCGACGATCAAAGCGGCGAGCTTCAAGCGCGCGAGCAGAACAGGCGAAAACATGCCCCCACTGGCGCGCAACGCACCCATGCCCCGGCCTTCCGGGGCCGGACCTGCTATTTTCGCCTCGTTGCTTATCGCTCTGCTCCCAGGCCAGAATTCGGCGTTCGCGAATGCCAAAGGGGCGTTTCGCAGCCTTTGCCCGGTCTTTCAAGGCCGGGAAGGTCAGCCAAACCCGATCAGGAAACTAGCCGAATCCCGCAACTTCCGCAAACGGCGGAATTGCCCTGATTTTACAGGGCGGAGATGTAATCTGCGTCAGTCTTTTCGCGAATTTCGGCCTCTGTGACGCCGGTCGCGAGTTCGATGAGCTTCATCGGGGTCTTGCCGGAGCGATCGATCTCGAACACGCCCAGATCCGTGATCACCATATCGACCACGCCGGCGCCGGTGAGCGGCAGGTTGCAGCTCTTGAGGAGCTTCGACTCACCCTTGGCCTCGTGTTCCATCACCACGACGACCTTTTTCACCCCGGCGACGAGGTCCATCGCGCCGCCCATGCCTTTGACCATCTTGCCCGGGATCATCCAGTTGGCGAGGTCGCCGTTCTGAGCAACCTGCATGGCACCGAGAATCGAGAGGTCGATGTGTCCGCCGCGGATCATCGCGAAGCTATCGGAAGACGAGAAATAGGAGGAGATCGGCAATTCGGTGACCGTCTGCTTGCCGGCATTGATGAGGTCGGGGTCTTCCTCGCCCTCATAGGGGAAGGGGCCCATGCCCATCATGCCATTCTCGCTCTGCAAAGCGACCGAGATCCCCTCGGGAATGAAATTCGAGACGAGCGTGGGGATGCCGATGCCGAGATTCACGTAGAAACCGTCCTTCAGTTCCTTTGCGGCGCGGGCGGCCATTTCTTCGCGGGACCAAGCCATGATGAGGCGCTCCGGTCTTAGTGAGTGGGAGTGGGGTGGGGGCGGGTGGTGCGGTTCTCGATGCGCTTGGGCGCATTCGGAGTGTGCACGATCCGCTTCACATAAATGCCGGGCGTATGGATCTGGTCCGGCTCGAGTTCGCCGGCCGGGAAAAGATGCTCGACCTCGGCGATGGTCACCGTCGCAGCGGTCGCCATCATCGGGTTGAAGTTGCGCGCGGTCTTCCGGTAGATCAGGTTGCCCTCGGTATCACCCTTCCAGGCGTGGACGAGTGCGATATCGGCCCAGAGGCCGGTTTCCATGATGTATTTGCGGCCCGCAAATCGGGGTGAATTCGGGAACTCCCGGACATCCTTGCCCTCGGCAATCACCGTGCCGTAGCCCGTGGCGGTGTAAAAGGCCGGTATGCCAGCGCCGCCCGCGCGGATGCGCTCGGCGAGCGTGCCCTGCGGGTTGAATTCGAGCTCGAGCTCGCCCGCCAGATATTGCTGCGCGAAAATCTTGTTCTCGCCCACGTAAGAGGAAATCATCTTCCGGATCTGCCGTGTCTCCAGCAGCTTGCCGAGATGGATGCCATCCACACCCGCATTGTTGGAAATGACTGTGAGGCCCTTCACGCCCGTTTCCTTGATGGCATCCACCAAAGTCTCGGCAACGCCGCACAGGCCGAAGCCGCCGGCCATGATGGTCATGTCATCCTTGAGGATGCCGGCGAGCGCCGCCTTGGCATCGGGAAATACCTTGCGAGAAGTGGGACCCGCCATTGCTCTGTCCTTCTTGATCCGGAACGTTCCGCGCGTCATTTCCAGCAGCGGTATACCAGTGCTCTTAACGGTTTTGTTGCGGCGCGAAAAGAGGGCTTTTCGGAGCATAGATTGTTGCCGATGACAACAAAATGTCAGTTGCGGCGACTCAAGGCTATAGCCGCAAGAGCGCTGATCGCCACAATCAGCAGTGAATCGAGCGCGCCATGCTCAAACATGCCTGCCGAGGCCTTGGCATAGGCCCGTGTTGCCAGCGTCTCGACATTGAGCGGGCGCAGCAGCAGGGTCGCGGGCAGCTCCTTCACCGTATCGATGAAGACGAGGATCGCACCAAGCTTGAGGCCAGGTTGGATCGCGGGCCAGTGAATGCGTGTGGCGAGACGGATATCGCCATAGCCGTGGATGCGGGCGACTGCGTCGACATTGGCGGGCAAGCGCGCCAGCGCCAACCCGGCCTGCGTGGTGCCGATTCCAAGAAATCGGGCGGAGAGCGCGTAAATCACCGCCGCATGGGCGCCAATGAACAGGGCCGGCAGGCCCATCCCGACCAGCGCATCGTCGAAGGTGCCGAGCACCGGCATGATGGCGAGCACAAGCACTGTCCCCGGCGTCGCATAACCCAGCATCGTCAGCGGCCCAACCCGGTTGAAGACTCCGGTCACGCGCTGAGCGATCGCGATCAGGGCTCCGCAGATCATCACCACTGCGCTGACTGCAAGGGCGATGAAAACCGTGGCAAAAACCGCCTGAAGCAGTTCGTGATCCATGCTGAGCGCGCCCAAATAACGGATGGCGCGGGAAACAAGATGCAGGACCGGAATCACGAACCCCAATGCGACAGGCAGCAGGCAGAAGCCGGTTGCCGCCCAGGCTTTTCCCGCCGAGAGCGGAACGCGACGCGGCTCACTGGATGAGCGTTCGGCCTGCCGGGGCACGATACCGGAGCGCGATTGAGGGTTGATCAGCAGCAGGAGGACAACAATCGCGATCAGCAGTCCCGCGAGACGGGCCGCTCCCGCCAGATCGAAGCGATTGAGCCAGAGATCCCGGATGACTGCGGACAGACTGGAAACGCCGAGATATTCAACGGCACCGATATCGTTCAGGGTTTCCAGTAGCGCCAGAACAACGCCGGTGAGAATCGCCGGCTTGGCGATCGGCAGCCCGATCCGGAAAAACAATCGCCAGCCGCTGGCCCCCAGCAGCCGCGCCGCCTCGACGATATTGCGTCCCGAGCGCGTGAACAGGATGCGACAGGGCACATAGACGTAAGGCATCAGCACGAGGCTGAGCAGAATGACGGCACCCGGAAGCGAGCGAATGCTCGGAAAGTAATATTCGTTGGCGAGCCGATAGCCGGTGATCGCGCGAAAGGCGCTCTGAACCGGCCCGAAGAAATCGAGCAGATCAACCGCCACATACGCGATGAGATAGGTCGGGAAGGCCAGCGGCAGCACAAGGCCAATATCGATCGCCCGACGCAGCGGAAACTCATGCACCGAGACCAGCCAGGCCGTGGAAACCCCAATCGAGGCCGTCAACGCCGCCACACCGGCCATGAGCCACATCGTTTCCCGCAAGGCCGCGAACTGGGTTGGCGTCAGCGCGAACAGGTTCCCCGTTGAAGGGCCGAGCATGCGCGAGAGGAAGCCAAGCCCCGGCGCAAACACGAGGGCGGCGAGCACAAGGCCCGCCGCCAGAATCATCCAGCCATGTCTGGAAAAAACTGCAGTCAAAATCAGCTCTGTGGCCCGAGGTTAAACCCAACCTTGTCAACCAGCTCCGACGCCTTCTTGCGATTGGCGCCCACGGTTTCCAGAGAGAGGCTATCCGGTTTCAGCGCGCCGAGCGAGAGGGTGTAAGCGTCGGGCTCCACGCCGCCCACAACCGGATATTCGAAGTTCTGCGCAGCATAAAGTTTCTGCGCTGCCGGGCTGACCAGCCACTCGACAAGACGGATCGCCTGATCGCGGTTCTTCATGTGCTTGGCGAACACAATGCCGGAAATGTTCACATGCGTGCCGCCGCCATTGCGGAAGGTGGGCAGCACCACACGCACGGCATCCGCCCAGGCCTTCTGGTTCGGGTCCCGGTTCATCAGGCCCATGTAATAGGTGTTCGACGGGCCGATATCACACGAGCCTGAAGCAATATCCTTCGCGACATCGCGATCGCCGCCGGAGGGCTTCTTCGAGAGGTTGGCGCGCACGCCCTTCAGCCATTCCTCGGCCTTCACATCACCCATGTTGGCGATGGCGGCGGCAATCATCGAGGTGTTATAGGCATGCAGGCCATCCCGCAGGCAGACGCGGCCCTTGAAGCGCGGATCGGCGAGATCCTCGTAGGTCAGCGCGGCATCCTTGACGCGATCTTTCGAGACATAGAAGGCGCGGGCGCGCATCGACATGGCCCACCATGAGCCATCCGCCGCCCGCAGATTGGCGGGCACGGCCTTTTCCAGCGCCGGGGTCTTCACGGGCTGCGTGATGCCCAGTGAGACGGCATGCGTGAGCGTCGCGACGTCCACCGAGAGCAGCAGGTCGGCCGCGCTGCGCTCCCCTTCGGACTGTATGCGTTCGGCAAGCCCGTTGGCAGCGAACACGACATTGACCTTCACGCCGGTTTCAGCGGTGAAGCGATCCAGCAACGGCTTGATCAGCCCCGGCTCACGATGCGTGTAAAGGTTCACCTCCTGCGCGAGAGCAGGAAGGGTCGCGCCCAGAGCCAGCACGGCAGGCGCGAGCAAACGGGAAAACAGTCTCGGCATTTTTCAATCTCCATTTTCGGCGGGTTCAAGGCCCGCGAAGGAATGGGGCGCGTCCAACATGCGCCGCAGGTGCGAAATGGAATGAAGTGCCGGGCGCGTCAAGAAAAAACGCAGCAATTCCATAAACTTATAAGAATTCTAAACTGCAGATACGCTCAACGAAGCCGAAAAACAAAAAAGGCACCAGCGATTTGCGGTGCCTTTTTGGGTTCATTCCAAACTGGGCGCGTTTCTCATGTGTCGCCGATCAGTTCATCGCAATCAGGCCCTGACGTCGCTCGATCACGCGAACCAGCTGCGGCCCGTAGAAACGTTTGGCCTGCAATTCCTGAAACCGCCGAGAGGGCTTCTCGAGTTCCACAACCTTGGCGTTCCCGGCCTTCATTTCCGCGAGGCGAATTTCACTGGCCACCCGGTTGCGCACTGCGGCATGGGCCTCAACCGGCAGGTTTCCGCGAAGCGACGCCGCCTCCATCTCTTTCACGCGGCGGATTTCCTTCGGGTCGCGCAATTTGCCCAGGGCGTCGGAGAAATTGGCTGAACGATGCGGGAAGCGACCCGAGCCATCAAAATGGCGGACGCCGATCCGCGTCATGGCCAGATCGCCGCGACGAAGCGTGAAATCGCCCAGCAGCGCGGATGCGGATTGTGTCTGCCCTTTCGGCCGGCAGGTGCAAGACGCATTGTAGCTCTCGCGATAGTTGAAGGCTGTCGGCAAGGCCGAATAATTCACGCCACCGCGCGTGGCCTCCGAAAAATCTTTTGCGCCTTTCGGCATCGTGAAGAGGGCAACCTGGCTATTCGGACAGGCCAGCCGGCAGGCGGCCTCTTGAGCGCCCTCGTCGCCCATCCCGGCCCGACCGACAGGGAACGCAAATCCATCGCACAAGCGCACGCAGTAATTCGTTGCCGTTGCCAAACCGGGTTCGGGAGAGGTCAGGCTGCGATTGACCTTTGCCGCGCGCGGAGCCGGTAGCGGCTGCAGGCCTTCGACCGGGCGGATATCGAGCGCGCCACGCGGTAGCCCGACGGAGCGCTCGACCGTTTCGGGTCGGCTTGACGGCAGGTAGCGTGGAGGTGCCGAGTTCAGGGTCTGCGCCTGACGCGGCTCGTTGCGCCGGAACACCTGCGGCATCCGCACCTGCTGGATATAGGGTTCTACCGCCCGGCGAATGGGCTTGTTGAATTCCAGAAACACTTCGCGAATTTGCGGGTCCGACCCCGCCTTCACGAGAACCGTGCCGGCCGCGACGGCAATAACCCCACCGAGCATCAGGCTCGCGACCCGACCCAGGCCTTTCGAGCCGCCCTGCGTTTCGCCGCGACCCCTGAAATGTTCTGTCAGCCGACGCAAGCTCGCCATCAAACTCTCCCCGCAACTCGACGCCACTGCCCCAATTCGTTACGGAATTCCTAATGCGTATTTTACGCAAACGATATCCGTATCAATCCGGGACAAGCCGGTTTGTTCTCTCCGGCTCCGGCATCCGTCGAGCAAACTGTGCGCCATGCGAGCGAAGTCGTTCACGGGTAATGCTTGACCGCTCCGAAGGGACAGTCTAAGCGAGCCGCCACGGCTGATCTTCAGCCGTCCGGCTGGCTCGTTTTTCGCCGCCTGCTGGGGGATAGTTTAACGGTAGAACAGCGGACTCTGACTCCGTTAGTCTTGGTTCGAATCCAGGTCCCCCAGCCAAATTTCCACATTCTCCGCGCATCATACACACTGCCAACACCCCGGAACTGGGTGCCTTGAGTGCCTGGCGGCTTTTGTTGCGAATCAAAGACAGTCTGTCCCCGGTCGTTAGCCTGCTCACCTTCGATCTTGAGCCAGAGCGGGAGAAGCACCGTGGACAAGTTGCCGGAAAATGCTGTCGAAGCCGCGCCCCAGCCTCTTGAAAAGGAAACGCCGGAGCGGGTTGTCGATGGAGCTTCGCCGATCGTGAGGGCTGCCGGGGCGATTGCTGTCGCGGAAGGGGAGAGCCCGATTGAACCGCCGACGGCTCGAACCACAAAAGCTGAGCGTCGCGAAGCGTTGCGCCGTCTGCATACGGACCCTGATGCGGTCCGCCGTGCTTTCGAAACCGGCACCTACCCCTATGAGGATCGCCTGACCGAGCGCGCCTATCTTGGCCAGATGGCCGCCTTGCAGGTCGAATTGCTGAAAGCGCAGAACTGGGTGCGGGCCACCGGGCAGCGCATTGTCGTTCTGTTCGAGGGGCGCGATGCGGCCGGCAAGGGCGGCACGATCAAGCGCTTCATGGAACATCTCAACCCGCGCGGTGCACGGGTTGTGGCTCTCGAAAAACCCTCTGACCGCGAGCGCGGACAATGGTATTTCCAGCGTTACATCGAGCATCTGCCATCCGCCGGCGAGATCGTTTTTTTTGACCGCTCCTGGTACAACCGGGCCGGCGTCGAGCGGGTGATGGGCTTTTGCGAGCCGGGCGACTATCTCGAATTCATGCGGCAGGCGCCTTCGCTCGAACAGATGTTTGTGCGCTCCGGGATCCGACTGTTCAAATACTGGTTCTCGGTGACGCGGGCCGAGCAATATCGTCGCTTCAAATCGCGGGAGAATGATCCGCTCAAGCAGTGGAAACTCTCGCCGATCGACCTTGCTTCCCTCGACAAATGGGATGATTACACGGAAGCGAAAGAGGCGATGTTCTTCTACACCGACACCGCCGACGCGCCATGGACGATCATCAAGTCGGATGACAAGAAGCGTGCGCGGCTCAATTGCTTGCAGCATTTTCTCACATCACTCGATTATCCCAACAAGGATCCGAATGTGGTCGTCGGGTTTGATCCGCTGATTGTTGGCTCCACCGTGCATGTGGTGCGCAGTGCCGCTCATATCCTTGGTAAGTCCCTGCATCCGGAAACCCGTCGGCGCGGCCCTTGAATCAGGCCCGCTTCTCCCGCGCCCGGATACGCTCGCGATGAGCGGTATAGATGCCGCTCGCCACGATCAGCGCCGTGCCGGCTGCGATCCAGCGATCGGGCAGTGACCCGAATACGAGGTAACCTAAAGTCGTGGCCCAGACGAGCTGCACATATGAGAACGGCGCGAGGAACGAGGCTGTCGCCCGCTCATAGGCGTAAACAAGCATGGAATGTCCGATGATCGAGATCAGCCCGATCGTGCCCATAAACACCCATTCTTGCATGGTCGGTGTCCGCCAGTAGAACGGAATGATCAGGGCTGAGCCCGCCAGCATGATGAGGCTGGTCCAGACCAGCGTGGTCTCGGCTCGGTCATGCGCCGAGACGGATCGCGTCACCACGGCAGCGAGCGACCAGGTCAGGGCAGCGCCGAGCGGAAACAGTGCCGCGATCTGGAAAGCGCCAGTTCCGGGTCGGATGATCAACAACATGCCGCAAAACCCGACGATTGTTGCCGCCCAGCGCCGCACACCGACCTGCTCTTTGAGGATGAATACCGAAAACACAGTGATCAGCAGCGGCCAGACAAAGTTGATCGCGCTGGCATCGGCGAGGGGCAGATAGGAGAGTCCGTTGATGAAGAGAAACGACGAACACAGGATCGCGACACCGCGAAACGCCTGCGTCTTGGGGTGGTCGGTCCGGAAGGCCGCAGCACCAAGCCGCCACCAGACATAAGGCACCGTCAGCGCCACCACGATCACACAACGCACGAACAGAATCTGCGCCGGGGGCAGGGTGCCCACCGCGAGTTTCGCGATCGTGTCACCGGTCGCGAAAAGCAGAGTCGTGGCGAGCAGCAGGCCAAGCGCCAGCGGCTTGCTCTGGGTCGGGCGTTCGTGATTTTCGGACATGCCGGTAGGGGCCTTGGGGCGGCGCGAGTCGAGGATGATACCTTGCGCCGCCTGCTGGCTTCGTGTCGAGTTCGAATTCGGCTTTCCGGAATGTCAGTTCGGGTTCACCGCGTGGCAGGCCACACCGTCGATCATCTTCGGCGCCTCGGCCTTGCAACGAGCCGTCGCCAGCGGGCAGCGTGGGTGAAAGGTGCAGCCGGATGGCGGATTGATCGGATTGGGGATTTCCCCCGCAACCGGCGTACGTTGCCGGCCTGTCATGCCAATATCCGGCACGGCATCGAGTAGCATGCGCGTGTAGGGATGGCGCGGGTTCGAGAACAGCGTCTTGCTGTCGGCGATCTCGACCAGGCGCCCGAGATACATCACGCCGATCCGCGTCGCCATGTGCCGCACCACAGCGAGATTGTGCGAAATGAAGAGATAGGTGAGCCCGAATTCCTTCTGCAGATCGCGCATCAGGTTCAGGATTTGCGCCTGCACGGAAACGTCGAGCGCCGAGGTCGGCTCGTCGCAGACAATGAACTCGGCGTTGGCCGCAAGCGTCCGCGCGATGGCGATGCGCTGGCGCTGGCCGCCCGAGAATTCATGCGGAAATTTCACGCCATCGGCCGGGTGCAGGCCGACGAGCCCGAGAAGTTCTCCCACGCGCGCCTCGATCGCCGCATTGTCGGTCATGAGGCCAAAGGCCCGGATCGGCTCGGCGATGATGCGGCTCACCCGCCAGCGCGGATTGAGCGAGGCATAGGGGTCCTGGAAGATCATCTGCATCCGGCGGCGCATCTTCTGGCGCTGGGCATGATCGGCGACTTTCGTCATCGAAATGCCGTCGATCACCACCTCGCCGGAGGTCACGGGCAGCAGACCCACCACCATGCGTGCGACAGTGGACTTCCCCGAACCGGATTCGCCCACCAGCGCGAAGGTCTCGCCCTTTTTGATATCGAAGGAGACGCCATCGACCGCCTTGAGAAATTGTTTCGGCTGGCGCTCGATCACCCGGTTCAGAAAAGGCTTCGAAACATCGAACAGGCGACGCAGGTCGGTGATTTCAGTGAAAGCGGTCGATTTCCGGGCCATCACGCGCGCCCTTTCCCATCATGCAGGTGGCATGCGGCCTTGTGGTTGTCGCCCACGCCGATCAGGCCGGGGCGCTCGGAGCGGCAGCGATCGAAAACATCGACGCAACGCGGATTGAACGCACATCCGGCCGGAATGGCCGAGAGGCGTGGCATCGAACCGGGAATTTGCGTCAGCCGGTCGATCTCGGCTTCCAGCGAAGGGATCGCCCCCATCAGCCCTTTGGCATAGGGATGTTTCGGCTCCTTGATGACATCGCCCACAGGGCCGATCTCGACCACACGGCCCGCATACATCACCCCGACACGATCCGCCGTTTCAGCAATCACACCCATATCATGCGTCACCAGCATCGCCGCCATGCCACGCTCGGCGCAGAGACGTTTGAGGAGCGCGATGATCTGGGCCTGCACACTGACATCGAGCGCGGTCGTCGGCTCGTCGGCAATCACGAAATCCGGCTCGGCGCAAAGGGCTAAGGCTATCACGACACGCTGACGCATGCCGCCCGAGAACTCGTGCGGATAGCTGTCGATCCGCCGCTCGGCAGCAGGAATGCCGACTTCATTAAGTAGCCCGATCGCCCGTTCGCGCGCCGCGCGTTCCGAGAGCGTGGTATGGGTGCGTATCGTCTGGATCAGCTGTTCGCTGACCCGGTAGAGCGGATTGAGCGAGGTGAGGGGGTCCTGAAAGATCATGCCGATCTTCTTGCCGCGCAGGCGACGCAAGCTCTCCGCATCGAGATTGTCGATGCGCTCGCCGTGCAGCAGCACCTCGCCGCCCGCGATCCGGCCCGGTGGATCGATGAGGCCGATCAGGGCGGAACCGGTCACGGACTTGCCTGCACCGGATTCCCCGACGACTCCGAGAATTTCGCCCTTGGCGATATCGAAGGAAACGCCGTCGAGCGCGCGCAAGGTGCCGCGCCTCGTGACAAACTCGACCTGAAGGTCGCGAACGGAAAGGACGGGGACCGACAAGGGATTACCTCAGTTTCGGATTGAGCGCATCGCGCAGCCAGTCACCCAGCAGGTTCACAGCCAGCACCAGAATGGCGAGCGTGAGGCCCGGAAAGGCAACGATCCACCAATCGCCTGAGAACAGGTAGCGCTGGCCGATCGAAATCAGCGTGCCAAGCGAGGGCTGGGTGGGCGGCAACCCCACGCCAAGGAACGAGAGCGTCGCCTCTGTAATGATCGCGAGGCCGAGATTGATGGTGAGGATCACAAGTGTCGGGCCGATCACGTTCGGCAGCACATGGCGCAGCATGATGATGGGCACCGGCAGACCCACGAGGCGGGCGGCCTGCACGTAATCCTTGTTCTTCTCGACCATCGTCGAGCCTCGGATCGTGCGGGCATATTGCACCCAGAACGAGAGCCCGATCGAGAGGATGAGCACGAACATCGCGCTCTCCTCCTTGTTGCCGGTCTTCACCAGAGCGCGGAACACGCCATCGATCAGCAGCGCAATCAGGATCGCGGGAAATGTGAGCTGCACATCGGCGATGCGCATGATGAGCGCATCGACCCGCCCGCCGACATAGCCTGCGACAAGCCCGAGCGTGATGCCGATAAGCGCCGCCAGCAGCACACCAAGTCCGCCAACAATCAAGCTGATCCGAAGCCCGTAGAGGATCGCGGAATACATGTCGCGACCCTGATCATCGGTGCCGAGGAAAAAGCGCGGATCACCACCCGTCGCCCAGGCGGGGGGCAGGGAGGAATCGGCAAGGAAAATCTGCGCCGGATCGAACGGGTTCATCGTCGCGAGAAGTGGTGCGAAAATGGCACCGAATGTCATCAGCACGAACACCAAAGCGGCGACCATCGCGAGCTTCGAAGCCTTGAAGGAGAGCCAGATATCGCTGTCCTTCATCCGCTCGATCAGGCTGCGCGGCCTGGGTGGGCCAAGATGGGGTGCGGCGCCGGCTGAAGCGCCGGTGAGTGCGGTTGTCAGGCCCTTGATCTCTTCGGGATTGGGATGGCTCATGGCTGCCTCCTCAACCCTGCATCGCCGCGCGCAGGCGCGGATCGACAAAAGCGTAAAGCAGATCGACGATCAGGTTGATCATCACGAACAGGAAGCCGATCAGCATGAGGTAGGCGGCCATGATCGGGATATCGACATTCTGCACCGCCTTGAGGAACAGCAGGCCCATGCCTGGCCAGTTGAACACGGTCTCGGTGATGATCGCGAAGGCGATGATCGAGCCCAACTGAAGCCCGGTGATCGTGATCACGGGGATGAGCGTGTTCTTCAGGGCATGACCGAAATGGATGGCACGCGTCGTCAGGCCGCGGGCACGGGCGAACTTGATATAATCGGTGCGCAAGACCTCGAGCATTTCCGAGCGCACGAGCCGCATGATCAGGGTCATCTGGAAGAGGCCGAGCGTGATCGCGGGCAGGATCAGGGCCTTCCAGCCCGAAACGGTGAGGAAACCGGTGGTCCACCAGTCGCCGACTTTCACCACTTGCCCGCGTCCGTTCGAGGGCAGCCAGTTCAGAGCGACCGAGAACAGATAGATCAGCAGGATGCCGATGAGAAAAGTGGGCAGGCTGACACCCACGAGGCTCACCGCCTGAAAAAGCTTGGCGAGGAAGCCATCCTTGCGCAGGGCGCAATAGACGCCCATCAGCACGCCAACCACCAGCGCGAAGGCAGCCGCCGCGAGCGCGAGTTCCAGCGTTGCGGGAGCGCGCTCAGCGAGCAAGGCAGTGACGGATTGGCGGAACTGGTAGGAAATGCCGAAATCGAAATGCAGCGCATTCCAGATGAAGCGCGCGAATTGAACAAGGGTCGAGTCGTTCAGGCCCAGAACTTCGCGCATCTTCTCGACTTCGGCCTGGGGCGTATCGGCTCCGACCATCTGGTTCACCGGATCGCCGACAAAGCGAAACAAAGTGAAGGCAATCAGCGCGACCGCCAGCATCACCAGAATGGATTGCAGAATGCGCCGGACAACAAACGCGAGCATGGCACGACTTTCCCATAGGCGCTCGCGACAGAGCGCCGGATCAGGGGACCATGCCCGACCAAAGGCCGGGCATGGAGGGGAGAACTTGTCAGTTCGCCGGGCGGCTTACTTCTTGGTGGCCCAGTAGAGCAGCACCGAGTTGTCGGCGCGCTGCGTGAGGGTCACGTCGCGCGAGATACCCCAGGCCAGAGCCTGCTGGTGCAGCGGCACGTAAGCGAATTCCTTCGTCGTGATATCGAAGGCCTGCTTGATCATCTGGTTGCGCTTGGCCGAGTCGCCTTCGACGAGAATCTTGTCGGTCAGGGCATCCACTTCCTTGTTGCAATAGCCACCAAGGTTGGACTCGCCACGCGGGGAGCCATCAGCGCGGCAGCCATGAATGTCATGGAGCACGTTGTGGCTGTCGAACGTGCCGGGCGTCCAGCCGAGCAGGTAGAACGAGGTCTTGTACCCGCCCGACTTCAGCACCTTGGCGAAATACTGCGCCTTGGGCTGGGCGTTGAGGTTCACCTTCACGCCGATGCGGGCGAGCATGCCCACAGCGGCCTGGCAGATCTGCCCGTCATTCACATAACGATCGTTCGGGCAATCCATCCCCACCTCGAACCCGTTCGGGTAACCGGCATCGGCGAGAAGCTTCTTCGCCCCATCCGGATCGAATTTCGGGCTCTGGTAAGCGGCCGAGAAAGCGAACAACTCCGGTGCGATCATCAGGGCGGAAGGCGTCGAGAGCCCGCGCATGACGCGTGATTTGATCGTCTCCTTGTCGATAGCCATGTTGAAGGCTTGGCGAACCCGCACATCCTTGAACGGGTTCTTGCCCTTCACGTTGCTTTCGAGCAGTTCATCGCGGGTCTGGTCGAAACCGAGGAAGATCGTGCGCAGTTCAGGGCCGGCGAGCACGCGCGCCTTGTCCGAGCCGTTGACGCGGGCGATATCCTGCACCGGCACAGGTTCGATCACATCGACGTCGCCAGCGAGGAGAGCAGCCACGCGGGTCGCGTCATTCGGGATCGGCGTGAAGATGATCTCGGTCAGGTTATGTTCCGGCTTGCCCCACCAGCCCGCATGCGGCTTGAACACCGTGCGGACACCGGCCTGATGACTCTCGATCCGGAACGGGCCGGTGCCATTGGCGTTGAGCGCGATGTGGCTTGGGGTCGTCGCAGCGGCCGGGGTGGGGGCGGCCGAACCATTGGCTTCCGCCCACTTCTTCGAGACGATGTACCACGTATCCCATTGTGCGATCAGGATCGGGTTCGGGCTCTCGAGTTCCACTTCGAGTGTGTGAGAATCGATCTTGTTGAACTTCGCGCCCTTCGGCACACGGGTCTGGAAGTTCGAGCCCTGGGCGCGCACGCGATCGGCGGAGAAGATCACATCATCCGCTGTGAAATCCTCGCCGTTGTGGAACTTCACGCCCTTGCGAAGGTGGAATCGCCATTTCTTCGCGCCGTCAAGGATTTCCCACCGTTCAGCGAGGCCGGGGCCGATGGCGAGGTTTTTGCCGCGCGAGGTGAGGCCTTCATAGACATGGCCGAGATGGGCGTTCGTGGTGGTCTCGTTGAGGGTGTAGGGGTCGAGCGACTTCAGGTCGCCCTGGTTGGCGTAGCGCAGCGTTTTCGCTGAGGCCATGGTGATGCCGAGCGCCAGAGTCGTCGAGGCAACCAGCAGCAGTTTTCGCAA
Source organism: Hyphomicrobiales bacterium (assembly GCA_017302635.1). Classification (GTDB taxonomy): domain Bacteria; phylum Pseudomonadota; class Alphaproteobacteria; order Rhizobiales; family Beijerinckiaceae; genus Rhabdaerophilum. Next base: position 1,336,161 of record JAFLCX010000002.1, on the reverse strand, counting down.
AGACATTTCTTATTCTCCCCGTTCATGCCCCCGCCATTTTTCGCGGGTGGCGATTTGTCGTGTCGACAAATGCATCGCCCCTTGAAGACGAAATCAAGCGCAATCGCCAAATTCCGCCAAACAGGCTTGAATTGGAGGCTAACTCAGGGTTATGCATGCGAAAAGAGAATAATGCTCATTGAGATATTCTCTTGGAGAATTTCAAAATGCCCAACCGCGAATTGCCAACCCTGCAAGCGCTCGAGATTTTCGAAGAGGTGGCCCTACGCCGCTCCTGCTCCGAGGCGGCGGTGCATTTGGGGCTCACGCAGAGCGCAGTGAGCAAGCAGATCGAGAAGGTTGAGCGCTTCATCGGCCTGCCGCTGTTCAATCGGCTCAAGGGCGGGCTGGTGCCGAACGCGGTCGGCGCGCGACTGATGGCCGATCTCCAGCCGGTTCTGGACGAGCTGGAGCGTGTCTGCGATCGCGCCTCCCGCGAGGCGACGAACCGCAAGGTGGTGATCATCCGTGCGCTGGCGATGGTCTCGGATCGCTGGTTGCTGCCTCGTCTGCCTGAGTTTTTCGCGGCCAACCCCGATATCGACATCCAGTACTCCACCTTTTTGGTGAATTCCGAATTCGATCGCGGCGGTGCCGAAATCGAGGTTCGTTTCGGGGCAGGGCCGTGGATGGATGGCGACAGCACGCCGCTTCTCGGCCGACGAAACATCCTCATCGCACCCCCTGGCACTCCGCTTGATGTGCCGCTCGAGCAATTGCTCGCCATGCCGCGCCTGATGCATTTCCAGTCGCGCGACATCTGGGCGGAATTCACGGCTGCTCATGGCGTGCGCGAAGAGGCGCCGGCGAAGCCTTTTGCGGCTTTCGACGTGTTTCAGGTTCTGGTGCGGGCCGTTCGGGTCGGGCTCGGGCTCGGTGTCGTTCCGGCCTGTCTCGTCGAGGAGGAGCTGTCACGCGGCGAGGTTGTCAATCCGGGCGGATATTCCGTCGATAGCTCCATGTGCTATCATTTGGTTACGCCGCATCATTCGAAGCCGCTCAGTCAGGCGGCGCTGACCTTGCACCGATGGATGGTAGCGGAGGCGCGGAAGGTGGAGATGGTCTGATCATGTGCCTCACACGTCGGCATATCGTGTTGGCCTCGGGGGCTTTCGCCATGCCGGTAGTGGCACGGGCGGCCGATCCAGAGCCGGGAAGCCTTGCCATCGCCGAGGCTTTCCGCATGCGCGACATCGCAATCCGGGCCGGCGATCAACCTTACGGTGCTGTGGTGGTTCTCGAAGGTCAGATCATCGGATATGGCCCCAGCCGGGTCGTCGTGGACTCCGATGAAAACGCCCATGCCGAACGGATCGCCATCCGCGATGCCCAGAAGCGGCTCGGGCGGGAGCGGCTCGATGGCGCGACCCTCGTCTCCACATCTCGCCCCTGCGGCATCTGTCAGCCGGTTGCGCATCGTGTTGGGGTTGCGCGCATGTTTTTCGGTCGCGAAGGGCGCGATGGCGGCCCGCCATTTCGAGGATGACGATGCGTTGGAAGTTCTGTCTCGTTGCTTTCGTTTTCCCGCTTCTCGGGTTTTCAGCGTTTGCGTCGGAGCGGGAGTTGCTGCAAGCCGCGCGGCATGGCGACCTGCAAGCGGTCGAACGCCTCCTGCAAGCGGGCGCGGGCCGTGATCCGCGCAATGATGCGGCTGAGACGCCGTTGCTCCTCGCGATACAGACCGGTCATCGCGCGGTGGCGCGGCGACTTATCGAGGCCGGGGCGGATATCAACGCGCAGGCTCGCAATCTCGATACGCCCTGGCTTCTGGCCGGCGCGCGCGGCGAGGCCGAACTCCTCACGCAGATGATCCCGAAAGGGCCTGATCTCTCCATTCGCAACCGGTTCGGCGGAAACGCGTTGATCCCGGCCTGCGAGAGAGCTCATGTCGAGGCGGCGAGAGTGCTGCTGACGACCCGCATCGACGTGAACCACGTCAACAATCTCGGGTGGACTTGCCTTCTGGAGATTGTGGTTCTCGGGAACGGCGGGCCTCGCCATCAGCAGGTCACGCGGCTTGTGCTGGATGCAGGGGCCGATCCGAACATCGCGGACAAGGATGGAGTCACCCCGCTTGCCCATGCTCGCAGGAAGGGTCAGACGGAAATCGCCCGGATGATCGAAGCCGCCGGCGGGCGCTGATCACTCCGCGAGCTCATAGGCATCTCGAACCAGATCGATTTCCGTGAGCTTGGCGTAGAAGGCCGACCAGTCATCGCGCTCGGCGATGGGCGCCCACAGCGCCTCGATCTCGTCATATACAAGGGTATGCGGATGAGCGCGCCGGAAGTACGGGTGCGTCAGCTTCGCTGCTTCGGCGGGCTTTCGAGCTTCCAGAGCGGCCCGTACGGGCTCAAAGGCGGGGTGCGTGTAGAAGGCAGCGCGCTCGCCAGACATCGCCTTTTTCAGTCGGGCCGGTCCACCGTAAAGATCGAACATTGCACCTTCGAACGGGATAACGCTCTGCTGGAGAAACACGAAAAGGTCTTTGGAGAACCGGTCTTCGGTCGCATCATCCGCCGGCGCGAGGCCGAGGCGGCGAGAGTGCGCGATGCGCATTTCAGGCCAGAACACATCCGGATAGGTTTTCAAAACCTCCTCCAGCGCCTCACGCGAGGCGATCATCAGCAAGGTTTCAGCGAGCCGAGCCAGGTTCCACGCGATCGTGTCGGGCTGGCGGCCAAAGGCGTAGAGCCCGGTCTCGTCAAAATAGGCCGCCGTAAAACCGGGGTCGTAGTGCGGCAGGAAGCGATATGGCCCGTAATCGAAACTCTCGCCGGTGATGTTGATGTTGTCGGTGTTGAGAACCCCATGCACGAACCCCGCTGCGAGCCAGCGCGCACAGGTGCGGGCGGTCTTTCGCATCACGGAGTCGAGAAAGGCCGCGGCTTCCTCGGGCGCGCTGTTGCGACGGGCCTCGGGGGCGTAATGCGTCACGCAATGGGCGAGCAACTGCCCGACCCCTTCGGCAGCATTCATTGCCAGCAGCCGCTGGAACGAGCCGATGCGGATATGGCTGTGCGACAGCCGCACCAGCACCGCCGCGCGCGTGGGTGAGGGCTCGTCGTTGCGGAACAGGCTGTCCCCCGTTTCCACCAGCGAGAAACTTTTCGACGTATCGACGCCGAGAGCTTCGAGCATGCTGGTGGCCAGGACCTCGCGCACACCGCCCTTGAGAGTGAGGCGGCCATCGCCTCGCCTCGAATAGGGCGTCTGGCCCGATCCCTTGGTGCCGAGGTCGAGCAATCGGCCGCGATCGTCCCGCAACTGCGCGAAGAGAAAGCCGCGTCCGTCTCCGAGGTGCGGATTGTAAGATCGGAACTGATGCCCGTGATACCGGAGCGCCAATGGATCGGGCAGCGAGCCGGGCAGGGGCTCGAAACGCCCGAAATGTGCGATCCATTCGGCATCAGAAAGGCTATCGAGGCCCGTGCGCTTCGCCCAGGCGTCGTTGCGGTAGCGCAGGATGGTCTGCGGAAAATCCGCCGGTTTCACCGGATCATAGAAGGAGCCACCCAGAGCGAGATGGGTGATTTCGGGGCGAAAGGCAGGCGAGACAGGCATTCGGGCAAGATGGGGCGGTGTCGTCACATGTCGATATCAAGCCCGATATCGAGCACCTTGACCGAGTGCGTCAGCGCTCCGACGGAGATCATGTCCACGCCGCTTTCGGCAATCGCACGGACCGTATCGAGCCTGACCCCGCCCGAGGCCTCGACCTTGATCTGCCCGGCGACCCGCCTGACACCCTCGGCGAGCATCGCCGGCGGCATGTTGTCGAGCATCACGACATCGGCGAGTCCGGTCGCGAGCACGGCCTCCAATTGGTCAAGATCGTCGACCTCGATCTCGATCTTCACAAGATGCCCGGCATGGGCGCGCGCGGCTTCCAGCGCGGGTTTCACACCGCCAGCGACGGCGATGTGGTTGTCCTTGATCAGAATGGCATCATCGAGCCCGAAACGATGGTTCATGCCGCCACCGCAGCGCACGGCATATTTCTCGATGGCGCGCAGGCCGGGCGTGGTCTTGCGTGTGCAGACGATCGAGGCGCGCGTGTGCTGTACCTCGGCGACATAGCGCGCGGTTTCGGTCGCAATGCCGGAGAGGCGGCCAAGGAAGTTCAGCGCCACGCGCTCGCCCGAGAGGATGGTGCGGCCCGTGCCATTCACCTCGGCGATGATATCGCCCTTCTCGATGCGTGAACCGTCGGTCTTGTGGATCATGGTCATGGTGCCGAAGCCCACAAGGCGGAACGCGGCCTCGATGAAAGCGGTCCCGGCCACCACGCCTGGCTCGCGGGCGCGGAACACGGCCCTGGCCTCGCGATTGGCAGGGATGGTCGCTTGTGCCGTGATGTCGCCCGCGCGGCCCAGATCTTCTTTCAGCGCCATCCGGACAAGGTCGTCGACGATCAACGGCGAAAGCGGCGCGGGCAGGGGCATGGTAAACTCCGGACAGGCTCTGGCGAGGATTATCCGGTTTCGGCCAAAAGGAAAATGGTCAACCCGGAATGGCCATTGCGGCGCCAGGCTCCATCAGGAGGCGCACAGCGGTGCCGTTGGGAATGATCGGCTCCCGAACAGGGCGTACGATCAGCAACTCGCCCCATGGTGCATCGATCACATATTCTCGCGAGGGGCCGATATAAGCCTGCCTGCGGATGGCGAGCGGCGATGCCGGATCAGGCGCGATCCCGACCCGATCGGGCCGGAAGGCGAGGGTTTTTGCGTGCTCAGGCAGTTGCACCGCACCGAGATCGAGCGTCATTCCATGCGCCGAGAAGGTTGCGCCCTGCGCGTTGGATGAGAAAGTGCCGTCAATCAGGTTCGCTTCACCGATAAAGTCCGCGAGGAAGCGGGTCTTGGGGCGCTCGTAGAGGTCCGACGGCGTGCCTTCCTGCGCGATCACGGCGTTATCCATCACGATCACCTTGTCGGAAACGGCGAGCGCCTCTTCCTGATCATGCGTGACATAGAGAACGGTCAGCCCAAGGCGCGATTGCAGGTCGCGGATATCGTCGCGCACCTTGCGGCGCAGCTTGGCATCGAGGTTCGAGAGTGGCTCATCGAAAAGCAGGACCGAGGGCTCCAGAACGATGGCGCGCGCCACCGCGACGCGCTGCTGCTGGCCGCCCGAAAGCTCGGAGGGGAGCCGCTTCTCGTAACCCTTGAGGCCCACGAGACCGAGCTTTTCCGCTGCCATCGCCTCGGCGTCTTTCTTCGAGGCGCCGGAGACAAGCGGGCCATACATCACGTTGTCGAGGACGTTCATGTGCGGAAACAAGGCATAGGACTGGAACACCATCGAGACATCGCGCTCGGCGGCACCCAGTTGCGTCACATCGTCATTGCCGATCCGGATTGTGCCTTCCGAGGCGAGTTCGAGGCCCGCGACGAGCCGCAAGGTGGTGGTCTTCCCGCAACCCGACGGGCCGAGCAGGGTGACGAGTTGCCCCGCCTCGACCTTGAACGACACGCCCCGCACCGCAGCGACATCGCCGTAGCGCTTGAACACATTGATGAATTCGACACTTGCGGCTTTCGCCATCACGAAGCTCCAATCGAGACAACCGGGGCGGCCACGGCCCGCCGACCGATCTTGCGCTCGCCGACGAAGAACTGGATCGCCAGCACGACGATCAGCATGAAAATGATGAGCAGCGACGAATAGGCGATCGCAAGCGGATACTCGCCCGCATCCACGCGGTTCACGATATAAGCCGTCGCCATGTTGTATTTCGCGGTGACAAGAAACACGATCGCGCTGACAGATGTCATCGCGTGAACGAAGGAGAAGACCAAGGTCGCGATGATCGCGGGCTTGAGCAGGGGCAAGGTCACGCGGCGCACAGTTGTGCCGGTCGAGGCGCCGAGCGTCGTCGAGGCTTCATCCAGTGATTTGTCGATCTGGCTGAGCGCCGCGATGCCCGCCCGCACGCCCACCGGCATGTTCCGGAACACGAAGCAGATGATGAGGATCAGCCCCGTTCCCGTGAGTTCCAGCGGCGCCACGTTGAACGCGACGATATACGCGACGCCGATCACCGTGCCGGGAATGGCGAAAGCCAGCATCGTGATGAACTCGAAGGTGCGGCGGCCGACGAAATCGTGCCGCACCAGCACATAGGCCGTGAGAATCCCGATCAGGGTCGTCAGCGGCGCCGCAATGGCCGAGACCATCACGGTGGTGTTGAAACTGTCCCAGGCCGAGCCCGCGAGGAACAGGCCACGCTCGGTCCATTCCACCGCAAATCCGGTATGAAAATGCTCAAAGGTCGGGGTCATCGCGCCGCGGCCAATATCCTTCACGAAGCCGCCGACAACGATGATTCCATAAATGAGGATTGTGAGTATAATCCACGGAATAACCACGGAAAGTGTCGCGATCCGAACACCTTTCGGCAGCGGCAATGGCTGGCCTGAATCGCCCTTGCCGGTTACCGTGACGTAGCTCTTCTTGCCGAGCCAGACGAGTTGCATCCAGAAGGCCGTGAGCGTCAGCGCGAGCAGGATCACAGCGAGAATGGCCGCGCGGCCGGGATCATGCTGCGCGCCCGCAACGGCAAAGAAGATCTTGGTCGAAAGCACCTCGAACGAGCCGCCCAGCACCAATGGGTTGCCGAAATCGGCGAGACTCTCGACAAATCCGAGCAGGATCGAGGCGGCGATGGCGGGGCGCAGCAGCGGCCATGTCACGGTCTTGAAGGTCACCCAGCGTGAAGCGCGCAGGGTCTGCGCCGCCTCTTCAAGCGAAGGGGAAATGCCCTGCAAAGCTCCGCGCAGGATCATATAGCTGAGCGGCGTCTGCGACAGAACCTGCGCGATCAGCACGCCTGGCAGACCGTAAATCCAGCGCGAACGCGGGATGTTGAACCAGTTGTCGAGGATCGTCGTGACGATGCCCGTCCGCCCGAACAGCACAACGAGCGCCAGTGCGATCACAAAAGGGGGCGTGATGATCGGCAACACCGAAAGCGCATCGAAAATGCGCGTGTTCTTCATGCCGCCGCGTTGGGCCAGCAGCGCGAAGGCGAGACCGAGGAAGGTGGAGATCAGCCCGGCCAGTGCGCCCAGAACAACGGTGTTCGTCACCACGCCGCAAGCGCTTGAAGAATAAAAGCAGGCAATGCCCCAAACGTCAGGTGCAGTCAGCCGGGCCCAGAACAGGCTCATGTCGAGCGTGCCTGCCTTGTCGACGAAAGCGCTCGTGAGCACTTTCGCAACCGGGAAAAACACGAAAGTCAGCACTAGGACCAGAATCGTGACGGTTGTTGTCGCGACCCAGCGATCGGCCTTGAAAGCGCCGAGGGTTGCCAGTGCCCGCGTGCCTTGCAGCACCAGTGCCGAGGCGATGACAGCCGCGCCAATGCCATGCGCGAGCAGTTTCCGACCGTCGATCATGTCACCAAAAAAGGCATAGACGATCATCCAGCCGAGACCGAGGGTCGCAACAATCAGCCGCATTCCGGCCGTGGCGACACCACGTGTCGCGAGAAATCCCACCGCGAGGGTGGCCAGAACAGAAGGAGCGAAATGCCAGCGTCCGGACATCAGCCAGCCGAGGCCGGAGCGCATGTCATCCACAAAGGCAAATGGCAGCACAAGAAAAGCCAGCAGGGCGGCCACAGCCGCCCCGAGGTCGATCATTCCGCGATCTGCCTGTCTGCGCCTCACAACACTGCCCCCCGGTAGCGTTGCGGGATCAGCGACGTGGCGCGTTGCGCACTTCAGCGTCCCATTTCTGCAACAGGCGGGTGCGCTCGGCGGAGGAACCATATTTTGCAAAATCGTAATCGATCAGCTTGATCTGGGCGAGATCGGGCGATTCCTTCGGCACCTGCGAGGCCTTGTTGGACGGCACCTGATAGCTCTTCGCCTGCAAGGCGATGGCCTGCATTTCCGGCGTGAGCGCCCAATCATAGAACTTCTTGGCGTTCTCGAGGTTGCGTGCACCCTTGATGATCGACATGGAGCCGATCTCGTAACCCGTGCCTTCGCAGGGGGCGACGATCTGCACCGGTGCACCGTTTACGGCTTGTGTCACGGCGTCATGCAGGAAGGTGATGCCGATCAGGCTCTCGCCTGTAGCGGCCGCACGAGCCGGTGCAGCACCTGATTTGGTGTATTGGTTGATGTTCTTGTGCATCGCCTTCATCAGGTCGAAGGCCTTGGCTTCGCCGAAGAGCTGCACCAGTGTCGCGACCTTGGTGTAGGCCGTGCCGGAGGAGTTCGGGTCCGCGACCTGAACTTCATCCTTGTATTCGGGCTTGGCGAGATCGGCCCAGCATTTCGGCTCGGGCAGCTTCTTGCGGGCAAGCTGCTCCTTGTTGAACGAGAAGCCGAGCGCGCCGGCGTAAATGCCGACCGTCTTGAACTTCGATTGTTCGGCCTGCTTTGCAGCCCACGGCAGCAATTCGGCGAGCTTGGGAGACTTGTAGGTCTCGGTGAGGTTTTCCTCAGCCGCCTGCAAATGCGGATCGCCCGTACCACCCCACCAGATATCGCCACGCGGATTCGCTGTTTCGGCCTTGATCTGGGCATAGGTTTCACCCGACGATTTGCGGGTCATCGCCACCTTGATGCCGGTCGCGCGCTCGAAGGCCTGCGCAACCGGGCGGCACCATTCTTCCTGAACAGAACAATAGAGCGTGAGTTCCCCCTGGGCCGAAGCGGGCGCAGGCGCAAAGATGGCCAGAGCGGTCGTGGCCAGGGCGGCAAGGCCAATAGAACGACGAAAAAGCATGTGATCCTCCCAAGATCGTGATCCACCGGCTTCTCACCGGGGGGCATGTCATATGTGTGACATTTGTTGGCTAAGCTATCGGGTTCCCGCATTCCGTCAATGGGTGGCGGTAGTAAAACTACAATCGATGAGCGCGGTTGCCCCTATTCAAGAGAAATACCGGTTTCATGGGCGATGATCCCAGCCACTCCCGGAGCTGCACACAGGATCGGATTGCCATTCTCCAACCAGTTGCCCGTGCAGAACGGGTTGATGCGCGCGCCAGCTTCTGCGGCGATCACGAGACCGCCCGCGACATCCCATGCATTGATATGGCTTTCGAAATAGGCGTCAGTGCGCCCGTTCGCGACATGGGCGAGGCCCAAGGCACCGGAGGCACCGCGCTTCACGCTCGCGCCTTGGGCGAAGAGCTTTTCAACGGCGCGGATATAGATTTCGGTCGGCCGGCGGGGCGACCACCCGGCCTCGATCGAGGAGCGACGGATATCGCTCGTATCGGCCACGCGGATCGGCTTGCCGTTCAATGTCGCCCCATGTCCGGTTCGGCCTAGCCACATTTCATCGAGCGCAGGCGAATAGAGGAGCCCCAGCGTCGGAACGAGATCAATCACCAGCCCGATCGAGATGCACCATTGCCGGTCGCCGCGCGAGAAGTTCGCCGTGCCATCGATCGGATCGATGATCCAGAGCGAGGAGGCTGCACCGCCGCCCATTTCCTCGCCCATCACCGCATCGCCCGGGAAGGCCTCGGCGATCATGGCGCGGAACTCTTTCTCGACCGTGCCATCGGCGATCGTGAGCCAATCCTGGAAGCCTTTCATCGAGGTCTCGAGCTTCGAGGTGTTCCCGAAATAGGAGAGGGCGGTCTGCCCCAGCTGGCGCGCCATGCCCTGCACGGCATGAAAACGCGCCGAAATGGCGTCTTGGGAAAGGACAGACATGGTTTTCCTGTCAGTAGATCGGGTGAACGGGCCGGCCGCTCGTGGCGGATTCAGTCGCGGCATCGGCGAGAATTTGCGCCTTCAGGCCGTCCATGCCGGACGGTGAAGGCGCAACACCCTTCTCGATGCAATCGAGGAAGGCGGAGAGTTCGGCGCGATAGGCCGCGGCATAGCGTTCGAGAAAGAACGGCAGGACCGGGTCTGAACGGAAGCCGTGAGAATTGGCTGTCTCAACGGTGGTGAGCGGCACGTTCTGCGCCCGGACAAGGCCCTTCGCCCCGTGAATTTCGAGCCGCTGGTCATAGCCATAGGTCGCGCGACGCGAATTCGAGATCTGCGCAATTTTGCCCGAGGCGGTTTTGAGCAGAACCGCCGCCGTATCGACATCGCCGGCCTGGCCGATGGCCGGGTCGACAAGGCAGGAAGCGACCGCGTGAACCTCGACCGGGTCTTCACCCAGTAGAAACCGCGCCATGTCGAGATCGTGGATCATCATGTCGCGGAACAGGCCACCCGAGCGCTTCACATATTCGATCGGCGGCGGACCGGGATCGCGCGACAGGATGGTCACGAGTTCGACTTTCCCGATCTCACCCGCCACAATCCGCGCCTTGGCTTCTGCGAAATTCGGATCGAACCGGCGGTTGAAGCCGATCATCAGCGCCTTGCCGGTTTTCTCGACCGTCGCAAGACAGGCGCGGATACGCTCGGAAGACAGATCAACCGGCTTTTCGCAGAACACCGCCTTGCCGGCCTGCACGGCTTCCTCGATGAAATCGGCATGCGTGTCCGTCGGCGAACAGATCAGCACCGCACCAACGGTGGGGTCGGCGAGAATGGCGCCCCGGGTCGTGGCTTTTGTGCCGAGTTCATCCGCAAGGCTCGCTGCGGCACTTTCGAGCGCATCGCTCACAGCAACCAGCCGCGCCCGGCCGCTCGCTGCCACGTTTCCCGCATGGATGCGTCCGATGCGCCCCGCGCCGATGACACCGATCCCGATCACATCGTCCCCCGTTCCGGGCGGCTTCCCGCCGCCTTCGCAATTTGTGTTGCGGGCAAGACTAGGATTTGATCCCCTCGCTCGCAATGGCCGGAATCACGAAAAACGAAGCCGGCAATCATCGGCCATTGCATGCCTCGGAGGACAGGATGACGCAAGGTTCAGGGCGGCTCTCGGGCAAGGTTGCGGTCGTCACCGGCTCGACGCAAGGGCTTGGCGAGGCCATTGCACGTGCTTTCGCCGCCGAGGGCGCGGCTGGACTGGTTCTGACTGGCCGGAACGCCGCGCGCGGTGCCCGCATCCGTGACGATCTCGTCCGGCTCGGCACGCCAGCTGTTTTCGCTCATGCTGATCTCGCGGATGTCGAGGCTGCGCGCTCCGTGATCGCGGCCGCGGATCACCAGTTCGGTCGGGTCGATGTGCTGGTGAACGCGGCGGGGCTCACGGATCGTGGCACGATTTTCGACACCAGCGAAGCGCGGTTCAACGAGCTTTTCGCGGTCAATGTCCGTGCACCCTTCTTCCTCACGCAAGACGCCGTGAAAATCATGGCGCGTGAGAAAATCGCCGGTTCGATCATCAATATCCAGTCGATGTCAGCGCATGGCGGGCAGCCGTTTCTCTCGGCTTATTCATCGTCGAAGGGCGCGCTCGCGACGCTCACGCGCAATCTCGCTTTCGCGCTGGTCAAGCATCGCATCCGCGTCAACGGCCTCAATATCGGCTGGATGCATACGCCGGGCGAGGAGCGCGTGATGCGCCTCTACCACGGTGCGCAGGATGGCTGGCTGGAAGAGGCCGTGAAAAGCCGCCCATTCGGTCGGCTGATCTCGCCCGAGGAGGTCGCGCGGGCCTGTCTCTACCTCGCTAGCGACGAATCTGGCCTGATGACCGGATCGAATATCGATTTCGATCAGACCATCGTGGGGATCGGCGGCGATCCGCTCGAGCCGGGGCAGGGCTGAGCCATGAAAGATCTTGATCTCATCACGATCGGCCGGGTTTCGGTGGATCTTTACGGCCAGCAGATTGGCGGTCGCCTTGAGGATATGGCGAGTTTTGCGAAGGCGGTGGGCGGATGCCCGGCCAATATCGCAATCGGTGCCGCGCGTCTCGGGCTGAAATCGGCCTTGCTCTCGCGCGTCGGCGATGAGGCGATGGGCCGTTTCGTGCGCGAGCAACTCAGCCGCGAGGGTGTGAATGTCGAGGGACTGAAAACCGATCCTGATCGCCTCACCGCACTTGTGCTGCTCGGCGTGCGCGATGAGCAGCAGTTCCCGCTGATCTTCTACCGTTCGGATTGCGCCGATGGAGCGCTGGACGAGGGCGACATCGACAAGGGCCTGATTGGGCGAGCAGGCGCGGTGCTGGTCACCGGCACGCATTTCGCAAAACCTTCGAGCGATGCCGCTCAGCGCAAGGCGATGCGGCTTGCGAGAGAGAATGGCGCGAGGGTTGTTCTCGACATCGATTACAGACCCAATCTCTGGGGACTCGCCGGGCATGGCGCAGGCGAAGCGCGTTTCGTTGCTTCGAAGGACGTGACAGCCCATCTGCAAACCATCCTGCCGGATTGCGATCTCATCGTCGGCACGGAGGAGGAACTGCACATCGCCGGCGGCTCCGAAGACACGATGGAAGCTTTGCGCACCATCCGCGCGCTGGCACCGCGAGCGCTGATTGTCGCCAAGCGCGGAGCGGAAGGCTGTGTCGCGTTTCCGAACGCCATTCCGTCATCCTTGGGCGAGGGCATCAAGGGGCCCGGTTTTCCGGTCGAGGTCTACAACGTGCTCGGAGCGGGCGATGCGTTCATGGCGGGGTTTCTCTCGGGTTGGCTGCGCGACGAGCCACTCGAAAGTTGCTGCACCTATGCCAATGCCTGCGGTGCGATCGCGGTTTCGCGCCTCCTCTGTTCACCGGAATACGCCAGTGCCGCGGAACTCAAGCACTTTCTGGAGCACGGTTCGCAGCATCATGCCCTGCGGCATGATCCGGTTCTGAACCATATTCACCATGCGACCACGCGACGGCCGGTTCCGGCGAAACTGGCAATCCTCTCGATTGATCATGGGCCGCATGATCTTGAGCCCATTGCCAGGCGCTTCGGTGGTGATCCCGCCCGTATCCCGCATTTCAAGACGCTCGCCGTAAGAGCCGCCGCCGCCGCTGCCTCGGATCGCGCGGGGCGGGCCGGCGAGGGGGTTGGCATGTTCCTCGATGGCGGGCTGGGCCGCGAGGCCCTGTTCCGGGCCGAGGACCATGATTTCTGGGTGGCGCGACAGGTTCCGCATGGCGAGCGGATCCGCCTCACCGAATGGCCAGCGCGACAGGTAGCGAAGCTGATCGCCAACGGACGCTCGGATGCGCGCACCCCGCTCTCGCGTCACCTGCCGGAGGTGAAGCAGGTCTTTGCCGCCGCGCAGGCTTTGGGGCGTGAAGTGCTGATCGAGGCCTTGCCGCCCGAGGGCGAAACGACTGCCTCGATTCTCGAGACACTTTATGGCGAGGGGCTGAAGCCCGATTACTGGCTGATCGAATTGCAGCACGATTCCGCTTCATGGGCTGCTGTCGATGCCGTGATTGGCGCGCACGACCCTTATTGTCGCGGCCTGATCGTCATTGCGCGCAACGCGCAATCCGGTCCTGAACTCGCGAAAGCCGGGAAGCAGGCGCGCGTTGCTGGCTTTGTGGGCGGGCGCTCCGTTTTCGGTGCTGCTTTCCAGCTCTGGCTCAGCGGCGGCATTGATGACGAAGCCGCAGTAGAGTTGATGAAACGCCAGTTCGAGGCGCTGGCCGACGCCTTTGCGGGCTAGAGGGGGCATACCCGCTCCCGCGAATTGAACGCGCTGGGTCAATCTTGTCTTTACTGCCCCGGTGGCCGATCGTCAGCCGGCTGTTGATTCTGACGGTTTCCCACTTGACGCGTATAAAAACTACGTGCTTATGTAGTAAAACCACGAACGCTTCGGATGGGAGTCCGGAAAACAACCCGTGGGTTCTCGGGAGGGAAAGACGATGAAGATTTTCAAAACGGCGCTTCTGGCGTCGGTTGCCGCGTTTGCCTCGGTGGGCGCCGCGCAGGCTCAAGGGCAGTTGAACCTGCTCTGCTCTGTTCAGGTGGAATGGTGCCAGGCCATTGCCACCAATTTCCAGAAAGATACCGGCATCACGGTGAACATGACGCAGAAGGGTTCGGGAGAATCCTTCGCGCAGCTCCGCGCCGAGAAGGACAACCCGAAAGCGGATGTCTGGTTTGGCGGCACGGGCGATCCGCATCTCGCTGCAGCTGAAGAAGGCCTGTCGGACACCTACAAGTCCGCCCTGAACGACCAGCTCCAGCCCTGGGCGCTGCGCCAGTACGATGCCTCCAAGGGGCGCTCGATCGGCGTCTATTCCGGTGCTGTCGGCTTCGGCTTCAACACCGAACTTCTGAAGAAGAAGAACCTCGAGGCGCCGAAATGCTGGGCCGACATCATCAAGCCGGCCTACAAGGGCGAGATTCAGGTCGCGAACCCGAACTCTTCCGGCACGGCTTACGTGATCATCGCGACCCTCGTCCAGCTGATGGGCGAGCAGCAGGCCTTCGACTACATGAAGAAGCTTCACCCCAACATCTCGGCCTATGCCCGTTCCGGCACCGGCCCGATCAAGGCCGTGGCGCGCGGCGAAACGGCCGTTTCCATGTCCTTCGTGCATGACGCCGTGACGGAGAGCAATGCGGGCTTCCCGGTTTCCTACTCGACGCCTTGCGAAGGCACAGGTTTCGAGATCGGCTCGATGTCGATCATCAAGGGTACTCGGAACGTCGCCAACGCGCGCAAGTTCTACGATTGGGCTCTCGGGCCGGAGGCGCAGAAGCTCGGTTACACGCGCGGCGGCCAGTTGCAGATGCCGTCGAACAAGGCCACGCCGCTGCCTCCGGGAGCGCCGGACCTGACCAAGATGAAGCTCGTGGAATACGATTTCGTCAAATACGGTCAGGCTGCCGAACGCCGCCGCCTGCTCGCGAAATGGGATGCCGAGATCGGCTCCTTGCCGCGCTGAGGAATTGGCGAAAGGCCAGACGTTCCCGACTGACCAACGAGAATTCCGGGCACTCGAATGCGTGCCCGGGCAATCATCGAGGTCTTCCGTTGGAAAGCGCCTTCCGCGCCGGTCTTCGGCATTGCGCACGTTCATTCGTCAACTATGGTCTTGCGAGGAGCGGCCCGGCCGCCTGTCGCGGGATTGAGGCACCGCTTGCGGTTCGGTTGAACCGAAGGTGGCGCTGAGGCGGCAGGCGGTGGGGCGGCACTCCCTCCACCCCATCGCCTGTCCCTCCAGCGGAGCGAAGCCATGCTGAAACGATCTTTCCTCTCCCTCGCGATTGTCACGGGTCTGGCCATGTTGCCCGGCCAGAAATCCCATGCGCAGCAGCAACTCAACATGCTGTGTGCCCCGGTTTCGGAATGGTGCGAGGCGCTGGTCGTCGCGTTCCAGCGCGATACCGGCATCAAGGTGAACATGGCCCGCAAATCGGGCGGCGAAATCCTCGCGCAAATTCGCGCCGAAGCGAATAATCCGCGCACTGACATCTGGTTTGGCGGTTCGATCGAGGCACATATGGCGGCCTCGGAAGACGGGCTCCTGATGCCCTATTCCTCACCGAACCTGAAAGATCTCCACCCGTGGGCCATCAAGGCCTATTCGCAGGCCAACGGCTTCGCGGTCGGCGTCTCCTCGGGCGTGATCGGCCTGGTGCACAATGCCGAAGTCGCGAAGAAGAAGGGCTTCACGCCACCGAAAAGCTGGAACGATCTGCTCGACCCCAAGCTCAAGGGCGAGATCCAGATGCCGAACCCCAATTCATCCTCCACAGCCTACACGATTGTGGCCGGGCTCGTGCAATTGATGGGTGAGGAGCCGGCCTTCGAGTTCATGAAAAAGATGCACGCCAATGTGAACTCCTACACCCGCTCTGGCTCCGCGCCGCAAAAGGCCGTGGAGCAGGGTGAGACGGGTGTTTCGATCGGCTTCAACTTCGATATCCCGACCGCGAAAGCCAAGAATATCCCGATCGACATCATCTTCCCGGCGGAAGGCACGTCCTATGAGGTGGCGGGCATGTCGATCATCAAGGGCACGCGCAACGAGGATACCGCGAAGAAATTCTACGATTGGTACCTCACCGCGGCCGCGCAGGATATCTCGGCCTCGATCGGCCAGTTTCACATTCCGGCGCACAAGGGTGCGAAGCCCGATCCGCGTATCCCCGACACCAGCAAGATCAAGCTGGTGGAATATGACTTCAAGAAATTCGGTTCCGCTGCGACCCGCCGTGCGCTCCTCGCGCGCTGGGACCGCGAGGTCGGCGCCCTGCCGAAATGATGACCATGCAGGGCCGGATTATTCAACTCGTGAGGTTTTCTCATCATGAAGCGTTCTGATCCGGTCCTGCTCTGGTGGTCGCTGGCGGCCATCGGCCTCCTCATCCTGCCATGGCACTGGCTGCAATCCGGGCATTCGGTTTCGGCACTTTTTGCCGTATTTGTAGGCGATGCCGACGCGACTTCGGCGCTGATGCAGGCCCTTGCGCACGGGCGCCCCTGGTTCTGGCCCATCCTTGCCCTCTGGGCGGTGCTCGGGCTGGCTTTGCATGGGGGCTTCAGCCGCGAGGCAAAGGGCAAGATGCTCACCTGGCTTGGCGGGCTCGGTCTGGTCGCCATCATCCTGCAAGGCTGGCTGATCGGCCCGCGTGGCTGGTTTTCTGCTGTCTCGCCCATCATGACACCGATTTTCGGAGAGTTGTCCGAACGGCAATTCGGGGTGGGCGTGGGCGGTGCGCTGACTTTTTTCGCCTTTCTCTTCCTCTTCACCGAAGGTTTGGCTCTCAGGGGCAAGTTCGGGGGCGACCGGTTCATCGCCGGCTCCGTCGGGTTTCTCGTGGCCTGTATCGTGCTCTTCACGGTCTGGCCGGTCGCGACCATGCTCGGGCAGGCCTTCAAGGCCCCCTCTGACCAGACCCTTTGGGTTGCGTTTCTCGACCGTTTCTTCAATCCGAAGATCTGGGGGCTCGCCTGCACCTATTCGGGCTCGCAATGCGGCGTCGCGTGGAACACACTCGCTCTGGCGCTTTCGACCGCGACGCTCGCGACCATGCTCGGCCTGTGTTTCGCGCTGATCGTCACTCGCACGCAATTCCCGTTCAAGCGCGGCATGCGGATGCTGACCGTACTCCCGATTATCACGCCGCCTTTCGTGATCGGCCTCGGCCTGATCCTGATTTTCGGCCGCTCCGGCCTTGTCAATCAATGGGCCGAGGCTCTTTTCGGCTGGCAATTGGGGCGCTGGATCTATGGGTTTGACGGCGTCCTGCTCGCTCAGGTCTTCTCGTTCACGCCGACGGCGTTTCTGGTTCTCATCGGCGTGGTGCAGGGCATCGCGCCTTCGATGGAGGAAGCCTCGGAAATGCTGCGGGCGGATCGTACCCGCACCTTCAAGGCCGTGACCTTTCCGCTGATGATGCCGGGCCTCGCCAATGCCTTCCTTGTGGTTTTCGTCGAAAGCCTCGCCGATTTCGGTAACCCGATCGTGCTCGGCGGGTCGTTCGGTGTGCTCTCGACGGAAATCTTCTTTGCCGTTGTGGGTGCACAGGCCGATTTCGGCCGCGCCGCGACTTTGGCGCTGATCCTGCTCTCCTTTGCGCTCGTGGCTTTCTTCATCCAGCGCAAGGTTGTCGGCAAGCGCTCCTATGTGTCGGTGACGGGCAAGGGCGATACGGGCTTCTTCCGGCCGCTGCCGGACTGGGTGCGCCGCACGGCCTATGCCATCGCGCTGCCCTGGGCCCTGCTGACCGTCACCGTTTACACGCTGGCGCTGGCGGGTGGCTTCGTGAAGGTCTGGGGCCGCGACTGGACGCCGACACTCTCGCATTTCGGCCGTGCTTTCGCGATCGAGTGGGGACCGCATGGCTTGATCTGGTCCGGCGGGGCGTGGTCGTCGCTCTTCACGACGATCCAGCTTGCAGGCATTGCCGCGCCACTCACTGCCAGCGTGGGCCTGCTTGCGGCCTGGCTGCTTTCACGCCAGCGGTTCGCAGGGAAAACGGCGCTTGAATTCGCGCTGATGCTCACCTTCTGCGTGCCGGGAACCGTGATCGGTGTGGCCTATATCCTCACGTACAACATCCCGCCGGTCGAACTCACCGGCACGGGGCTGATCCTCATCATCTGTTTCGTGTTCCGCAACATGCCGGTCGGCGTGCGCTCGGGTATGGCGGCGATGAGCCAGCTCGACAAATCGCTCGATGAAGCCGCCGTGACGCTTCGCGCCTCGACCTTCCGCACCTTGCGGCTTGTCGTGCTGCCCCTGATGAAGCCGGCCATCGTCACGGCCTTGATCTACTCGTTCGTGCGCGCCATGACGACTGTTTCGGCGGTGATCTTCCTCGTCTCGGCCCAGCATGAGATGGCGACGGTCTTCATCATCAACCGCGTCATCAACGGCGATTACGGCCTCGCCATCGCCTATTCCACCGTTCTCATTGTCCTCATGATGGCCGCGATCGGGCTGATCACGCTTCTCGTCGGCGAGCGGAAGCTCGGCCGGCGCAAAGCTGAAGCCCGCATTGCCGTCGAAACCAGCCCAGCCGGAGCATCCTCATGATCACGAAGAAACAGGCTGCCGAGGTTCGCCTCGAGCGCGTCGCCAAGCGCTATGGTCAGGTGACCGCCGTGAAGCCGCTCGATCTCGTGATCGAGCCCGGCTCGCTTGTCACGCTGCTCGGGCCATCGGGTTGCGGCAAGACCACCTTGCTGCGCATGATCGCGGGGCTGGAGCGGGTTTCGGAGGGCAAGCTCTTCATCGGCGGGCGCGACGTGACGGATCTCTCCGCCGGTGAGCGCAATGTCTCGATGGTGTTCCAGTCCTACGCCTTGTTTCCGCATATGTCGGTGCTGGAAAATGTGGCCTTCGGACTGATTTCGGGCGGTATGTCGAAACCGGAATCCTATGCCAAGGCCGAGGAAGCGTTGAGCACAGTCGGCCTCAAGGGCTATGGCGGGCGGCTTCCATCCGAGATGTCGGGCGGGCAGCAACAGCGCGTCGCGGTGGCGCGCGCTCTGGTGCTCGAGCCGGATGTGTTGCTCTTCGACGAGCCGCTCTCGAACCTCGATGCCCGTTTGCGTCGCTCGATGCGCGAGGAAATCCGCGAATTGCAGCAACGGCTTGGAGTGACTGTTGTCTACGTTACACATGATCAGTCCGAGGCGCTGGCCGTCTCTGACAAGATCGTGGTGATGCGCGCAGCTGAGATTGCGCAGGCGGGCGCTCCGCGCGACCTTTATGAGGAGCCGGCGAACACCTTCGTCGCCACCTTCATGGGCGAGGCGAACCATGTGAAGGCCGAGGTCATCAACGTCAAAGGACTGCGTGCCGATGTGAAGCTCGGCGAGGCGATCATCAACCTGCCGGCGCGCGGGCTTGATTCCGGCTCGGCCGATCTCGTCATCCGCCCGGAAGCGATGCGCCTGCATCCGGCGGGGACCGAGAACACGCTCTCGGCGAGGGTCGCCACCGCGACCTATATGGGTGGCGTGGCGGAGTACAATCTCGAAACTCCTGTCGGGCGTCTCTTCGTCATTGCACCCGAAGCGCACGCGGTGCGCGCCGTGGGTGAAGATGTCGGGCTCTCCTTCGCCGAACGCGGCACGATTCTCGTGAAACCCTGACACGAAGCGACGCATTCTCGCCCCGCCGGAAACCTTGCCTCAACCAAGACTGAGAAAGTCCTGGCATCGCGGGATAAAACTCAGGAATTCGTCACGTCAGGCGCGCATCATGCCTCTCCCGGTCAATCTCGGGGGAGGTTCCGATGCGTGCTCCTGGACTTGCGGATCGCTGCCGATCATTGGCTCCGACGGTGTTTCTCATCTCGGTGCTGGGCGTGCTGTTCGTGTGGCCCCTGCGCGCGGCGCCCGCGCTTGAGCTGAAATCCTTCCGGGTCGAGATCGATCTGGGTTCCAGCCACGAATGGACAATCCGGGCCGCGGGCCAGGTTCTCGTTGGCGCTGATGGGCACTTCGCATGGCCTTTCCGGCAGGAGGGCTTTTCGCCGGCGGTCACGATGTCGGTTTCCCATCGGAAGGCAGGCGGCGAGGCACCCGCAAGTCATATTGTGCTCGATCCCAACGCGTCGGACATCCGCATGCCGTCGCCTGCCGAACTCGGATATGCTCCAGGTGATCGCGTCGAAATCGGGTTTGTCCGGCGCATCAGGCCGCTCCCCGGTGGCGGGTTCGATCAAGCCTTTGTGTTTCCCGCACATGCGGACGATGCGTCGATCACGGTTGAAGTGACGTCGCTTCTTCCGGGTATCCGGCTGGCACAGGCGGGAATGGTGCCGCGCGGTGGACTGGCCGAGTTGCGCGGCGAGCGAAAGCTCTTCGAAGTTGTCCAACGCCGGAAGGGCGGTTCGCCCCTGCACGAATTCAGCACGGCTCCACGACTTTTTCTTTCGAGCCATGCGGATTATCTCGAACTCGGCCGCGCGAAGAATTCCGTCCTGAGCGGTGCGGATCGGGGGCTCTCCGAACGCCCGACAAGGGCCGCATCGGCTGACGCTCCTCCGCGTCAGGTTGTCGAAAAGCTTGTCGCTGATCTGCGTCATGACAAGGGTGCGCCGACCGATCGTGCCATGAGGCTCAGGGCGATGCTGCGCTCTCAAGGCATTGCGAGCGAGCTTGTCTTCACGAACCGGCGCGCCATTCTGGCGCTGCCTGATGTTCCGGTCGGGTTGTTCGATACGGTTCTGGTGTCTGTTCCGGCCTTGCGGGCGATGTTCGATATGGGCGCTGTCTCCGAGCCTGAAATCGGCCAAGACCCCGAACTCGCGGGTCGGGACGCGCTACGGCTCGGCCCCAATGGCGGTCAACTCGAAAAACTTCCGGCGACGCGTGCTGCGGAAAACCGCGTTTTTGTGCGCGCGGACCTCCGGATTGGCCCGGACGGAGCGATCGAGGGGCAGTCGCTCACTGAAACCAGTGGTCTGGCCACGGTCAATTTCCGGAAATTGCTGCATCGGCTGAAGGCCGGCCCTGGCGATTCCGGCATTGCCAGGCTCCTTCAGCAGCAGTCATTGGAAGGCGAGGCGCGGCTCGGCCCAGCGGATCAGCGTGGCGATGCGATCGGGCAGCACCTTTCTTTCCGGCTTTCACCATTGGCGGGCGGGGATACAGTTCTGCGGGTTCCGACAATTCCCGGTCCTCGCCTGTTCAGGCCGCCATTTCTCGATCTCCTTCCGGCCTTTGATGGCCGTGATGCCGAGATTGTTCCGTGCCGGGCCGCCATGATCGAGCACCAGATCATCCTCCATCTGCCGGACAGTCGCATGCTGGTCGAGCAGCCGAAGGACATGACTGTGATCGTCCCGATGGGGTCTTACGTGGTGCGATATGAAGTCGAAGCAACGCGCTTGATCGTCCGACGCAGGCTGGAATTCGAGCCCGGCCAGCCGTTCTGCACCCGGCAGCAGGTGCTGGAAATGGCGCCACTCATTCGCGCCACCAGCCGGGATATTGCCCGACAACTGCATTTGCGCCTGCCATCGGGCTGATCGTCACACGAGCTTCAGCACCCGGACGGCCGCAACGCTGATGCCTGAGACCGCCGCCGTTACGAATGTGCCCCATGTCATGTCAATCAGGGCAATGCGCGCGGTGAAACCTTGCAATGTCGCGAGGTTCGTCAGGTCGTATGTGCCGTAAGCCACGAGACCGAAAAGCCCACCTAGCAGGATCGCCCGCACGATCGAACCGCTCTCAGCGGCTGGAACCAGAACAAAGAAGGTCACCCCGACCAGATAGAGCAGGTAAAAAGCCATCGCGGCCCAGAGATTGGGCTGCGGTTTCAGGATCGCGCCGATTTCGCTCGCGTAGATGCCGCGCGCCAGCCAGAGCAGCCAGAGCATGTCCAGCACGAGGAAGACGATTCCGGCAATCGCCGCGAGGGACAGGGCGAGTTTCATGGTGGGCTGATCTCCGGATTGGATGCATGCAGAACGTGTTGTCTACGCACCAAAGTCGGCGCAGGATGCCGCCTCTGCCATTTTAATCTTCGGCCGCCCTCGTCAGTCTGGCCTGCCTTGTGCATGATGTCGCGCAGGGAGGCGGGTGACGTGTGGATGATGCCGGACGGGGCAGGGCAGGCCGGGAGTGCCGGAGCGGATCTTCCGCCTTCCGTTCGCGTGGATGCGCGCCTCAACCTCATTGTCGAAGCATCCGGCGGGCGGTTGCGCGTGGCCGAGCGGCAGGAGGCCGGCGCCTTTCGCTTCCGCATGCCGCGACGTGAACCGGATGCGATCGAAGCGATGCTTGTCAATGTCGCCGGCGGGCTTGCGGGCGGGGACCGGCTGACCCTCATGGCCAGGGCGCGAGAGGCGGCAGCGATTGTTCTCTCGAGTGCGGCGGGCGAGCGCATCTATCGCTCCGGCGGCGATGAAACCCGGATTTCGATCGATTTGAAGGCTGATGCCGGGGGCATGCTTGTCTGGCTGCCGCATGAAACCATCCTTCACGACAGCGCGCGCCTGAGGCGCGATGTGAGTATCGCTCTCCATCCCAAGGGGCAGGTCTTGTTCGGTGAAACCCTGCAATTCGGGCGCGTCGCCTCGGGCGAACGTTATCGTCATGGTGCGTTCGTGGATCGCTGGCAGGTACGCATCGGCGAAAAACTCGTTTTCGCGGAAGCGGCGCGGATCGAAGGCGATATTCTCGCGCGTTCCCGGCGCCCCGCCGCGCTCGGCAACGCCCCTTTCATGGCGAGTGTCCTGCTGGCGGGAAAAGATGCGGCAGACCGGCTCGCCGCGATCCGTGCGGCGCTTTCCGATCATTCCGGCGTGATGGCAGCAGCGAGCGCAGTTTGCGGCCTTGTTTTTGCTCGTCTGCTTTCTGAGAATGACGTGGCGTTGCGGCGGGCGTTTCTGGCGGCCATCCGCGCCGCTTCGGGAGAAACGGTGCCTTTGCCGCGTGTTCTCATGACCGCTCAATAGGGGAAGTGCATGAATCTGTCACCGCGTGAAAAGGACAAGCTGCTCGTCGCGATGGCCGCAATGGTCGCGCGCAAGCGACTGGAGCGCGGAGTGAAGCTCAATCATCCCGAATCCGTGGCGCTGATCGCCGATTTTGTTGTTGAAGGTGCGCGCGATGGCCGTCCGGTCGCGGAATTGATGGATGCGGCAGCCAAAATCCTCACGCGCGATCAGGTGATGCCGGGCATCGCCGAGATGATCCATGACGTGCAGGTGGAGGCGACCTTTCCCGACGGCACCAAGCTCGTGACCGTCCACGACCCCATTCGCTGAGGGAATTTCTCATGCTGAAACCGGCAGCCTTCGCGTGTTTTCTGCTGCTGATGGCATCAGGCCCGGCGTCGGCGCACCCGCCCATCACGCTCACGCCGCAAGGTGAGCAGGCAGTGATCGAGGAGATCGAGGATTTCCGGAAAAGGCTCGCGGCGGCGATCGTTGCCAAAGATGTGGGCTTTCTGCGCAAGGCTTATGCAGACAGCTTCTCTCATACGCACACCTCCTCGAAAGCCGACGGCAAGGATAACCGGATTGTCTCGGCCCTCGCCGGAGACTTCGTGATCGAGAACAGCCCGGCGACGGAGGTTCGAATCCGGTCGCATGCGGGTGGCTGGGCTGCTGTCGCCACCGGGATCACGCCGACACCGGTGCAGCCCGACGGCAAGGTCTATGCGGTCCACTGGACCGTGACCTATGCGCGCAATCAGGATCAATGGCAGATCGTGGCAAGCCATGCCACGCGCGGCCGAGAAATCGTGAAGTGAGGATTATGGCATGAATAGAGCAGTTTATGCGCTTCTGGCGGTTCTGGCCGCGAGCCCGGCCTTCGCGCATCCCGGTGATCACAGCCATTTCGACTGGGCCGGGTTCTGGGTGCATCTCTTTGAGCCGGATCATCTGTTTTTTGCGGCTGTGACGATCATCGTCGGCTTTCTGGCCTATCGCGCCGGACGGCGAGCCGAGGCGCGCGCCATCGAGAAGCTGATCCGTCCGGAGGATCGATCATGATCCCCGGTGAAATCATCACCCGGCCCGGCGACATCGAAATGAATGCGGGGCGCGAAACGCTTCGCATCACGGTCGCGAATACGGGCAGCCGACCCATTCAGGTGGGTTCGCATTACCATTTCTTCGAGACCAACGCGGCGCTGAAATTCGAGCGCGACAAGGCGCGTGGCTTCCGGCTCGATATCCCGGCCGGCACGGCGGTGCGCTTCGAGCCGGGCCAGACACGCGAGGTGGTGCTGGTGGAAATTTCGGGCAAGCGCGAGGTCTATGGCTTTCGCGGTCTTGTGATGGGGAAGGTTTAACATGGCCAAACTTCCCCGCTCCATCTATGCCGATATGTTCGGCCCCACGGTTGGCGACAAGGTCCGCCTGGCCGATACCGAGCTTTTCATCGAAGTTGAGAAAGATTTCACAACCTACGGAGAAGAGGTGAAATTCGGTGGTGGCAAGGTGATCCGCGACGGCATGGGGCAGTCCCAACTTACCCGCGCGCAGGGCGCCGTCGATACCGTGATCACCAACGCGCTGATCCTCGACCACTGGGGAATCGTGAAGGCCGATATCGGCCTCAAGGGCGGGCGGATTTTCAAGATCGGCAAAGCCGGCAACCCGGATATCCAACCCGGGGTCGATATCATTGTCGGGCCGGGCACCGAGGTGATCGCGGGCGAGGGGAAGATCGTCACAGCGGGCGGTTTTGACAGCCATATCCATTTCATCTGCCCGCAGCAGATCGAAGATGCTCTCATGAGTGGCCTCACCTCGATGCTCGGCGGCGGCACGGGTCCCGCGCATGGCACGCTCGCCACCACTTGCACGCCGGGGCCGTGGCATATGGAGATGATGCTGCGCGCGGTGGATGGCGTACCGATGAATATCGGCCTCGCCGGAAAGGGCAACGCTTCGCTCCCCGGCGCGCTCGTCGAGATGGTGGAAGCGGGGGCCTGCGCCCTCAAGCTCCACGAGGATTGGGGCACCACCCCCGCCGCGATCGACAATTGCCTCTCGGTGGCGGATGACCACGACGTTCAGGTGATGATCCACACCGATACGCTCAACGAGAGCGGCTACGTGGAAGACACCGTGGCGGCGTTCAAGGGCCGCACGATCCACGCCTTCCACACGGAAGGGGCGGGGGGCGGCCACGCGCCGGATATCATGAAAATTGCGGGCCTTCCGAATGTGCTGCCCTCATCCACCAACCCGACGCGGCCCTTCACGGTGAACACGATCGACGAGCATCTCGATATGCTCATGGTCTGCCACCATCTCGATCCATCCATCGCCGAAGACCTCGCTTTTGCCGAGAGCCGCATTCGCAAGGAGACCATCGCGGCCGAGGATATCCTGCACGATCTCGGTGCGCTCTCGATGATGAGTTCGGACTCTCAGGCCATGGGCCGGATCGGCGAGGTGATCACCCGGACATGGCAGACGGCGCACAAGATGAAGGTGCAGCGCGGCAGCCTGCCCGAGGATATCGGCACGGGTGCGGATAACTTTCGCGCCAAGCGATACGTGGCGAAATACACGATCAACCCCGCCATTGCGCATGGCGTCAGCCACGTCATCGGCTCGGTGGAAGCGGGGAAACTCGCCGATCTCGTGATCTGGTCGCCGGCCTTTTTCGGAGCCAAGCCCGATATGGTGATCAAATCCGGCATGATCATCGCGGCCCCGATGGGCGATCCCAATGCCTCGATCCCCACGCCGCAGCCGGTGCATTACCGGCCGATGTTCGGCGCTTATGGGCAGGCGATGCAGACGACGAGCGTGACCTTTGTTTCACAGGCCACCATCGCCAATGGGCTTGGTGGGCGCCTTGGGTTGCGCAAAGAACTCGTGGCGGTGAAAAACGTGCGCGGCGGCATCGGCAAGAAGGACATGATTCATAACGGCGCGACGCCGAAGATCGAGATCGACCCCGAAACCTACCATGTGCGCGCCGATGGCGAGTTGCTGGTCTGCGAGCCCGCGAAAGAGCTGCCGCTCGCGCAACGCTATTTCCTGTTTTGAGGTGTGATCGATGCGGGCAAGCTCGCGTGGCCGTGACTTGCGTGTTTTCGCCTGTCAGGCCATGGGCTGCTGATGCAATTCGCTCTCCCCTGGAATGACCGTCTCGGCCGCTTTGCACCACTGAAGGCGCTGGCGCTTGCGGGCGTGATTGCGCCCGGTCTGTGGATCGGCGGGCATTGGCTGAACGGCACATTGGGCGCGAAACCGCTTGAGGTCGCGCTGCACGAAACCGGCCTCTGGGCGATCCGCATCCTGCTCGTAGCCCTTGCGATCACGCCGTTCCGACTGATCACCGGCTGGGGAAAGCTCCTCCAGATCCGGCGCATTCTGGGTGTTTCTGCGCTGGTTTACGTGCTGATCCATCTCACGCTCTATGTCATCCAGCAGAAATACGACCTCTATGTCGTCGCCCGTGAAATCGTGCTGCGCTTCTATCTCACCATCGGTTTTGTGAGCCTCGCGGCGATGCTGGCTCTCGGGCTCACCTCGACCGATGGCGCGATCCGCCGGATGGGCGCGGCGCGCTGGCAGAAGCTGCACCGGCTTGTCTATCCCCTGGCAGCCCTCGGCATTTTCCATGCCTTCCTGCAGGCGAAGATCAACGTGAACGAAGAAGTGATCCAGTTTGGCCTGTTTCTGGTCCTGATGGCTGTCCGGGTCATGCGCTCGCGTGTGCCACTGACTTTCTGGCCTTTGGTCGGGCTCGTGATCCTTTCCATGCCAATCACTGCGGGGCTTGAAGCTCTGTGGTATGGCCTCGCGACAGGCGTGCCGTGGCGGCGTGTTCTCGACGCCAATTTCATGTTGGCCCTCGCGCCGCGTCCGGCTCTGTGGACCGGGATCATCGCCCTTGCTCTACCGCTGGCGTCGCTGTTGTCGCACCGTGCTTCCAACGCCGGCACGCCGCGTGCTAGATCCGATCGCGTGCAGCCAACGACAGGAGTCCACCCATGATCCGTGCCATCGAAGTCATCGCCAAGGGCGACTGGAAGGGCGATCCGGCGGATACGGTCGTGCTCGACTTCGACGATCGGCATCGCCGCCGCCTTTCCATGGAGGGTGTGGGCGGGTTGAACTTCCTGCTTGATCTGCCTGAAGCGGTCGCGCTGCGGACCGGTGATGCGCTGAAACTTGATGATGGCCGCATTATCGAGGTGATGGGTGCAGCCGAGAAACTCGCCGAAATCCGCGCCGAAAGCCCGGAGCACCTGCTGCGTCTCGCGTGGCATCTGGGCAATCGGCATCTGGCGGTTCAGGTGATCGGGCAGCGCCTCCGCATTCGCCATGATCATGTGATCGAGGCGATGGTGCAGGGACTGGGCGGCCAAGTCCGCGCGATCGAGGCGGCCTTCGACCCCGAGGGAGGCGCCTACGCGCAAGCGACCCACGCGCATGCTCATGAACACCATGACCATCATCACGGGCATGGCCACCATCACAGTCACGACCACAAGCACGACCATCACGCTCATGGCCCCGGCTGCGGCTGCGGGCATGACCACCATCATGACCACCATCATGACCACGATCATCATGATCACCATCACGGCCACAAGCACGGCTGAGGGCGCGTGAACGCTGCCGAGTTCCAGCGTCAGGCGTGGTTTTCTCCGGCCTTTCCGGTCGGAGGATTCGCCTATTCGCACGGGATCGAGGCTGCCGTTGAGGTGGGCCTCGTCACAGGCGGAGAGAGCCTTGCGTGCTGGATTTCCGACATCATCCAGCTCGGCACCGGTCGCAACGATGCGATCTTTATCGGTGAGGCATGGCGCATCGCGCGGGATCCGGCCGGTGAACGCCGTCTGCGCGATCTCTCCGATCTTGCTCTGGCGCTCGGACAATCGGCGGAGAGGCGGCTCGAAAGCGCGCAGCAGGGCACGAGCTTTCTTGGCTTGATCCGGCGCGCATGGCCGCATAGGCGGCTCGCCTCCCTTTGGCCGCAGGATGAGGAGATCGCCTTTCCGGTCGCGGTCGGGCTCGCGGGCGGGCTTCACGATCAGCCGATCGTGCCGCTTGCCGCAGCTCATTTGCAGGCTTTCGCCGGCAATCTGCTCGCCGCCGCTCTCCGGCTTTCGGTGATCGGCCAGAGTGAGGCGCAGACTCGGCTGGCGGAGCTTCAGCCCGTCATTCTCGAGATGGCGAAATTGGCCGATGCCGCCACACTGGATGATCTTGGCGGCGCGGCTTTCACCGCTGATCTGATGGCGATGAAACACGAAACTTTGGCTGGGAGGCTGTTCCGATCATGACCTATCACGGACCCCTGCGCGTGGGCATTGGCGGGCCAGTCGGCTCAGGCAAGACGACGCTCACCGCAGCACTGTGCCAGCGCCTGCGGCACGACCACGATATTGCTGTGATCACCAATGATATCTACACGCAGGAAGATGCCGAAATCCTCAGCCGGCTTCAGGCCCTGCCGCTGGAACGCATCATGGGTGTCGAGACCGGCGGCTGTCCGCATACCGCCATCCGCGAGGATTGTTCGATCAACCTCCATGCGATCGCCGAGATGCGCCGGAAATTCCCCGCGCTTGAAATGATCATGATCGAATCAGGCGGTGACAATCTGGCCGCGACCTTTTCGCCCGATCTCGCTGACCTCACCCTCTATGTGATCGATGTCGCGCAGGGCGAGAAAATCCCGCGCAAAGGCGGGCCGGGCATCACGCGCTCTGATCTTCTGATCATCAACAAGACTGACCTCGCGCCGCATGTGGGGGCTGATCTGGCCGTGATGGCGTCCGATGCTGCGAAACAGCGCGGGGCGCGGCCGGTCGTGTTCACCAACCTGCGCACCGGCGAGGGGGTTGCGGACGTGATCGAGTTCCTGCGCAGGCGCGGCGGATTGGGGCTGAAGGCGGCTTGAATCAGGCCGGCCCCACAAGGCTCACCTGGAACGTGTGCATCACGCCATCATCGTCGCGGATCGAGACATAGTCGCCGATATTGAAGCTGTGCGCGCCAAAGCGGTAGCCGGCTTCGTCGTCTTCATCGCCCGCGACATCGTAGTGGAAGCTCCACGAGCCGCCCTTCGGGCCGCCACGATGGACGAGGTGGCCGAGGTCGAGTTCTTCATCGCCCCAGAACCGGCGAACCGTGCAGGCTTCGCGCGCCTTGGCCCAACTCGCAGCATCAAGATGGCCGCCCGAATCCAGCGGAGCGATGATCTCATAACCGTGGGCCTGAGACCCGGCCGGGAATTCCTTGCTGCGGGCGAGGGTGAGTGTGATGCGCTGAAGCGACATGAGGCGAACTCCGTTTCCTGTCTGGCTTCACCCTGCGGGCACAAGCCACTTTCAGCCATGATCTTCATCAAGGCGCGCTTGGGGTTTGCTCCCGCGCGCCGCCTCGTTTATGTCGGAACACGACATTGGTTTGGCCCGGAGCGGCGTTCGTGGACGAGGAAGGACAGGGAAGCGGGGGCGGCGTGGAGCTGCCGGCCGCAGGCGTGGCGTCGCCACGCCCGCTCCTGCGCTCTGGCGAGCGGCCGGGGAAGCATGCCGCACGGTTCGGCATGCCCGGCCAGCGCGAACCCCGCTATGCCGCTCTCGATCTCGGCACCAACAATTGCCGCCTGCTGATTGCTCGCCCGGATGGTGACAGTTTTCGGGTTGTTGATGCCTTCTCGCGCATCGTGCGGCTCGGCGAAGGGATCGCCACAACTGGCAATCTCACCGAAGGCGCGATGAGCCGCACGCTGGAAGCGCTCGAGATCTGCCGCCGGAAAATTGATGAGCGCAGCATTGCCCGCGTGCGCCTCGTGACAACCGAGGCCTGCCGTGTCGCCGGGAATGGTACAGCTTTCCTGGCGCGCGTGCGCGAGGAGCTCCAACTCGAACTCGAAGTGCTCTCGCGCCAGAAGGAAGCGCATCTCGCGGCTGCCGGCTGTGCCGCACTCGCGCATCGGCAGGCCGAAAGCGTCGTGCTGTTCGATATCGGCGGTGGCTCGACCGAACTCGTCTGGCTTGGGGTGCGCGAGGCCGGTGCCCGCCATGCGAGCGGCATCGAGAAGCGCATCCGCGCCTGGGCCTCGCTGCCCATCGGTGTCGTGACGCTCGCCGAGCGGCATGGCGGCGTGGAGGTGACCCGCTCGACCTTCGAGGAGATGGTCGCCGAAACGCTCGAAGGGTTGCAGGAATTCATGAAAGAGGCGGGCAGGGCGGTTTCTGCCTCGGGATTCCATCTGCTCGGAACCTCGGGAACGGTCACGACCCTCGGCGGCCTGCATCTCGGGCTTGAGCGCTATGACCGGCGCAAGGTCGATGGCCTCTGGATGCGCAAGGCCGAGATTGATCGCGCGATCGAGAACCTCATCGCGATGCCTTACGAGGTTCGCGCGGCCAATGGCTGCATCGGGCGCGATAGGGCCGACCTCGTGATTGCCGGTGCCGCCATTTTCGAGGCCATTCGCCGCGCTTTTCCGGCTGAGAGCATGCGGATCGGCGATCGGGGCCTGCGCGAGGGCATGCTCATCGAGATGATGGGCGAAGATGGCGTGCTGGGGCGCGGAAGGCGATGAGCGACGCGAAGAAGCCTCCGTCCGGGCATACGCCGGGCAAGCAGAAGGGCAAGGCCAAGGTCTCGGCGCGCGATTTGGCGGTGCGACTCAAAACCGCGAACAAACGCACGACCAGCCAGCAGAAATGGCTCGAACGCCAGCTCAACGACCCTTATGTCGCCCGCGCCAAGGCCGAGGGCTGGCGCAGCCGCGCAGCCTTCAAGTTCAAGGAGATCGACGACAAGTACAAGCTCCTGAAAAAGGGTCAGCGGATTGTCGATCTCGGCTGCGCACCGGGCGGCTGGTGTCAGGTTGCGGCCGAGCGCATCGGCTCCACCGAGGCCGATCCGCGTGTCGTTGGCATCGATCTCCTGCCGGTTGACCCCATTCCCGGCGTGAAGCTCCTTGAAATGGATTTCATGGCGCCCGAGGCCGACGACATCCTCAAGGCCGAACTGGGCGGCCTCGCCGATGGCGTGCTCTCCGACATGGCAGCGAACACCACGGGCCACAAGAAAACCGACCATCTGCGCATCATCGGCCTCGCCGAAGCGGCTGTGGCTTTCGCGCGCGACGTGTTGGCGCCGGGTGGTTTTTTCTGCTGCAAGCTGTTTCAGGGCGGCGATACGGGCGCGATCATCACCGAGCTGAAGCGCGATTTCGCCGTTGTGCGGCATGTGAAGCCGGCCTCGAGTCGGGCTGGCTCATCTGAGCTTTACGTGCTCGCGACGGGCTTCAGGGGGTAGCGCGCACACAATTTCGGGGTTTTCAGAGTGATTGTTTACGTCTAATCTTTCTTCTCTGTTCTGGCGCCAATTTGCTGGCAATCGAAGGAACTTCCCATGCGTCTCGCTCTTATTGCCGCTCTGGTGTTCGGGTTCTCTGCCTCCGCTCGGGCTCAAAACTGTGCCGAAAATTTTGAACAGGATGGCGTCCCGCTTGTTACCGCGATCACTTACAAGAGCTGGCAGGTTTTCCCCGGTGTAACACCGGCGCAGGCACTTGATCGACTGGCCCGGGCGACATTGGCCGAGGGGTTTCTTGGTATGCGGGTCGACAAGCAATATGGCGCGATTACCGCCCACCAGGAGACTTCCGGTTCTGGTCGGATGCAGACATTGCGGGTGGTTGCCCGCAAAGCCGGAAATGGCACGCGCGTGGATGCCGTTTTTCAGGTTCAGGCAGGGCAGGTAGCGGCGGCCGAGGCTGTGCGAAAAGGCATTTGCAATGTCGTGCGTGCCGCGCGCGGGTAAGCCGTAAGCGCTAGCGCTCCCGCTCCTCCAGCCACGCTTCCACATCATCGAGGCTGGCCGAGAACAGGTATTCCGCATCGCCAAAAACGATTTTCATCGTCGCGCCGTCGCGCAGCATGTAGCCGCCATGCGCGAGCACGCGTTTGTCCGGCTTCTGGCAGGTCATCAGATGCAGGCCGAGGCGGATCGCAAGGCGCTTGGCCCGCCGCTCGCGTGAATTCTGGGCGTTTTTCTGGCTCATCAGGGCGACTAGAGCATTTTCGAGCGAAGTGGCAACCGGTTCGCGTGAAGAAAATGCCGCAAACGCATTGTGTTTAGATGCGCCGCGTCCTGCTGAAAAGGCCAGTCAGCGCTGTGCGCAGCTGTTTTGCCCAGAGCGCGAAGGGCAGGAGGATCAGCTTCACCGTATCGGTCGAGGAAATGCCGTCGCGTTCCAGCCCCATTTTTTCGTGGCAGGTTCCGGCCTTGAGATACGTGCCGAACAGCATGTCCCAGGCGGGAATCATGTTCGCGAGGTTTTTCCCGTAAGCATCCGGCTGGTCGGCATGGTGCCAGCGATGGAAGCGCGGCGAGGCGAGCAGCCAGTTGAACGGCCCGTGATCGATATCCACCTCGAAATGCACATAGGCATTGTGCAACGTCGCGACGATATAGGCCGAAGCCACAAGCACCGGCGGAATGCCGATCCAGCTCAGCATGCTGATCTCGAAAGCGCGCATCACCACCACTTCCAGCGCATGCACGCGGAAGGTCGTGAAGCCGTTCACGTGGTTATCCGAGTGATGCACGGCGTGGATGGGCCACAACAGCGGCGTATGCAGCGCACGGTGGCTCCAGTAATCGCAGAAATCCTTGGCGATCACCGCGACGATGGCCATTACCAGCCAAGGCACGCTCGCCCAGAAATCCGGGCTGATGGCCGGAATGCCGAGCTTGGCATAGAGGCCTTGCATCCCCACCACGAAGAAATAGATGAACGGCGCCAGCGCGATATTCGCCAGGAAAACGCCGAGGGTTGTCGCCGTATTGATGATGGCGTTGCGCGACAGCACCCGCGTCCGCAGCCCCAGAAAGCACGCCACGGCGATGAAACCGAGAATGAACAGCACCAGCGGGCCATAGGGCTTCAACGCGTTGACATAGATCGTCAGGATGGCCTGAGCATTGTCTGCGAGCATATTGTCCCCCGGCGGAAATTCGTCCGGCGGTGACGCTAGGCGCATCCTGTTGAGATTTCATTGAGAGGGTGGCATCCGCCCGCCAAGTGGCCGCCGGTTGGCGGATAAAGCGGATGCGCCAATGCCGCTCTCACTCCCATTCAATCGTGCCCGGCGGCTTCGAGGTGATGTCGTAGACCACCCGGTTGATGCCCTTCACCTCGTTGATGATGCGCGTCGCCGTGCGGCCGAGGAAGGCCATGTCATAGGGGTAGAAATCGGCGGTCATGCCATCGACGGATGTTACCGCACGCAGGGCGCAGACATGATCATAGGTGCGCCCGTCGCCCATCACACCGACCGTGCGCACGGGGAGCAGCACGGCGAAGGCCTGCCAGATGACGTCGTAAAGTCCGGCCTTGCGGATCTCGTCGAGATAGATCGCGTCGGCCTCGCGCAGGATATCGGCCTTCTCGCGCGTGATCTCGCCGGGAATGCGGATGGCGAGACCGGGGCCGGGGAAGGGGTGGCGACCCACGAAGGTCTCGGGAAGGCCGAGTTCGCGTCCCAAGGCGCGCACTTCATCCTTGAAGAGTTCGCGCAAGGGTTCCACGAGCTTCATGTTCATGCGCGCGGGCAGGCCGCCGACATTGTGGTGGCTCTTGATGGTGACCGAGGGTCCCCCCGAGAACGACACGCTCTCGATTACATCGGGGTAGAGCGTGCCTTGCGCGAGGAATTCCGCGCCGCCGATTTTCTTCGCCTCGGCCTCGAACACATCGATGAACAGCTTGCCGATGGTCTTGCGCTTCACTTCGGGGTCCGAAACGCCCGCCAGCGCACCGAGGAAAATCTCCGAGGCATCCACATGCACGAGCGGGATGTTGTAATGCCCGCGGAACAGGCTCACCACCTGCTCGCTCTCGCCTTTGCGCATCAGCCCGTGATCGACATAGACACAGGTGAGCTGGTCGCCCACCGCCTCATGGATCAGCACGGCGGCGACGGAGGAATCCACCCCGCCCGAGAGGCCGCAGATCACGCGGCCCTTGCCGACCTGCTCACGGATTTTTGCAATCATCTCCGCGCGATAGGCACCCATCGTCCAGTCCGATTTTAGCCCCGCGATGTTATGGACGAAATTCGCGATCAGCTTGCCTCCATCGGGCGTGTGCACCACTTCCGGGTGAAACATGGTGGTGTAGATGCGCCGCTTCTCGTCCGAGGCGATCGCGAAGGGCGCATTCTCGGAGGTGGCTTTCACAGTGAAGCCCTCGGGGAGCTTCGTGACGCGATCACCGTGGCTCATCCACACCGGATAACGCTGGCCCACTTCCCAGAGCTTGTCGAACAGAGCCGAAGCTTCCTTGATCTCGATATCCGCACGGCCGAACTCCGCCGCGTGTCCGCCTTCAACCACGCCACCGAGTTGCACGGCGGTCGTCTGCTGACCGTAGCAGATCGCCATGATCGGCAGGCCGGACTGGAACACAGCCTCGGGCGCGCGGGGAGAACCATCACGCGTCACGCTGTCCGGTCCGCCCGAAAGGATGATGGCTTTGGGGCGGAGGTTCAGGAAAGCCTCGTCGGCCTTCTGATAGGGGTGGATCTCGCAATAGACACCGGTCTCGCGCACGCGCCGCGCGATGAGCTGCGTCACCTGAGAGCCGAAATCGATGATGAGAACGGTATCGTGGTTGGGGATCGTCATCCAAGCCCTCTCAACAATCAGGATTTGCGGCTCATCACGGCAATGAAGAAGCCGTCGGTATTCGTGCGGTGCGGGGAAAGCAACAGGCCGAGCCCGGATGCATCGCGATGTTGCGCGATTGTCCCCAGACCGAGCGAGGTCGCGTTGGTGGCGGGATCGATGATCGCGAAATCCGGGTTCTGGCCGAGAAACGCCTGCACCTGTGCGCCGTTCTCAGCGTCGAGCAGTGAACAGGTGATGTAAACGAGCCGGCCGCCAGGCTTCACGTAGCGTTTCGCCTCGTGAAGCACCTCGCGTTGCTCCTCACAACGCATCTCGAGCGCATTGGGGCGCAGGCGCCATTTGGCATCCGGGTGACGCCGCCAGGTGCCAACGCCGGTGCAGGGCGCATCGACCAGCACGAGATCGCACTTGCCCGAAAGGTCTCTGAGGTCGGCCGGGGTTTTCCCCTTTGGCGTGCGGACCTGAACATTGCGGATGCCCGCGCGAGTGAGGCGCTCATGAATCGGCGCGAGGCGGCGCGCATCGCTGTCCGAGCTGAAAATCTGGCCCTTGTTGTTCATCTCGGCGGCCATGGCGAGGGTTTTTCCGCCGCCACCCGCACAGAAATCCAGAACCTGCATGCCCGGTTTTGCACCAGCCAGAAGGCTCGCGAGCTGGCTACCCTCGTCCTGAATCTCAATTGCGCCCTTGAGGTAGGCCGGTTCGGCCTGCACATAGGGCGCGCGCCCCTCGGCATTCGGCCTCAATCGCAAACCATAGGGCGCGTAGGCCACCGTTTCGGGGCCCAGATGGCCAATCGCTTCCAGCGCCTTGAGCGGTATGAGCTTCAGCGCATTCACCCGCAGATCGACCGGCGCGCGGGAAGAAAGGGCCTTGGCTTCCTCGACACGCGTCTCGCCGAAGCTCCTGGCAAGCTCGGCATCCAGCCATTCCGGGTAATTGCCGCGCACCGGGGCAGGGGCCGTGGAAAGGTCAGCCTTCTGGAGAGACGCATGCTCGGCCTCGCTCAGCGGTTCGGGTGCAAAACGCTCTCCCGAGCAGAGCGAGGCGATGGCCGTGACATCCATGCCGCGCAGCAGGCGCAGCATACCCAGAAGAGCGGCCCTGCCGCTCTCGGTCTCGCCTGGCATCCCCATGATCCAGAGCGCCGAGGCCTTCACGCGCAACGTATCATGCACGAGATTGCCGATTGCGTTGCGATCCCCCGAGCCTGCATAGCGGTTCGCCTTGCCCCAATCCGCAAGTACGGTCGAGAGCGGGCGGGCGCGCGTGAAAATCTCGTCGAGAAGCGCGATGGCAGCGGAAAGTCGGGCGGCGGGGGTCATGCGGAGCGCTTGAAGGAGGGGCATCGCGAAGTCAAGCGCAACCGTGGCCGCTTTGCCGCGGTTACCTTTTCGTGACCATTTCCAGTCAAATACAAAAGGCGCGCCGCTTTTCTGCCATGATTGGGGCAGATGGCGACGGGGTTTCGAAATGTCCGGAGTTCTCCCATGAAGAAGATCATCAACGGCCTCGCGGCCGCCGCCCTCCTCCTCTCGGTTGCCGCCTGTGCCTCGAGCCAAGCCCAGCAGACCGACCTCAACCCGCCGGCGAAGCGTCTCGACGCCAAGACCCAGCTGGAATGCGGCACGAAGCGCGGCTGCCGCTAAGCTTCTCGCATCCTTGCATTCAAAAGCCCGCCGGAAGGCGGGCTTTTTTTATTGGAAGTGACGAACGCGTCATTCCCGGGCTTGGCCCGGGTATCCACGAATATCTCGCTCACAAGGCGTGGATGGCCGGAACAAGTCCGGCCATGACGTTGAACGATCCTCACACCCGTGTCGGATAATTCGGGCTTTCGCGGGTGATCGTCACGTCATGCGCATGGCTTTCGCGCAAGCCCGCATTGGTGATGCGGATGAACTCGACCTTCGCCTGCATGTCGGCAATCGTTTTGGCGCCGACATAGCCCATCGCAGCCTTCAGGCCCCCGGCGAGCTGGTGAATGACGTTCTGCGCCGGGCCCTTGTACGGTACCTGACCCTCGATCCCCTCCGGCACGAGCTTCATCGTATCCTTGATTTCCGCCTGGAAATAACGATCCGCCGAGCCGCGTGCCATGGCACCTAGCGAGCCCATGCCGCGATAGGCCTTGTAGGAGCGGCCCTGATAGAGAAACACCTCGCCGGGGCTTTCATCCGTTCCGGCGAGCAGCGATCCGATCATGGCGCAGGAGGCACCTGCCGCGAGCGCCTTCGCGAGGTCGCCCGAATATTTGATACCGCCATCGGCGATCACCGGCACATCGTGCTTCGCGGCTTCCTCGGCCGATTCCATGATGGCCGTGAGCTGCGGCACGCCCACGCCCGCGACGATGCGCGTGGTGCAGATTGAGCCCGGGCCAATCCCGATTTTCACCGCATCGGCGCCGGCGTCGATCAGCGCCCGCGTGCCTGCGGCGGTCGCGACGTTCCCGGCGATGACCTGCACAGAATTCGAGAGCTTCTTGATGCGCTTGACGGCATCGAGCACCTTCTGGCTGTGCCCGTGCGCCGTATCGACCACGACACAATCGACCCCGGCATCGATCAGCATTTCGGTGCGCAGATAGCCTTCGTCGCCGGTGGTGGTCGCTGCGGCAACGCGCAGGCGGCCCTCGCTGTCCTTGTTGGCATTGGGGTTGAGCCGCGCCTTTTCAATGTCTTTCACCGTGAGCAGGCCGACGCAGCGGTAATCCGCATCCACGACCACGAGTTTCTCGATCCGGTGGCGGTGAAAGAGGTGGCGGGCTTCTTCCTTGGTCACGTCCTCGCGCACGGTAACGAGGCTTTCATAGCCAGTCATGAGTTCACGAACCGGCTGGTCCATCGCATCGGCGAAACGCACGTCGCGGTGCGTGAGAATGCCCACGAGCTTGCCCGCTTTCGAAATGGTATTCGGGCCGCCATCGACCACAACCGGCAGGCCGTGAATGCCCTTCGCCTTCATGATAGCGAGCGCCTCGCCGAGCGTGGCATCGGGCGAAACCGTCACCGGGTTCATCACGATGCCGCTTTCAAAGCGCTTCACCTGCCGCACATTGTCAGCCTGTTCTTCCGGCGTGAGATTGCGGTGGATGACCCCGAGCCCGCCGGCCTGCGCCATCGCGATCGCGAGGCGTGCTTCGGTCACGGTATCCATCGCCGAGGAAACAATCGGCAGGTTGAGGCTGATGGCGCGGGTGAGGCGCGTGCGCAGATCCGTTTCCGCCGGCAAGACTTCGGAATGACCCGGGCGCATTAGCACGTCATCGAAGGTGAGCGCTTCGGGAATTCCGGCGGAAGAGATTTTCGGCATGCCAACACTCCGTTTAGGATCGGGAAGCTTGCATCTGGTGATGCGATATGGCGGGAGCGTGACAACCGCGCTCTGACCTGGCCCCGATCGATGTTGGCGCGCATCCCTACACCCGCTGATGCGGGAAAGAAAAGCCCTTATTGGGCCTCTAAACGCGAAATCCGCACCTTTCGGGCGAGAAGCTTCCGCTCATGCGTCACGCGGCAGCCTTCCACGCGCTTTTCGGCAAAGGTGAGGAGCGCCGCATCGCCCATATCCTCGAAATTCCGGGTTTTGGCAGAAGAATCAATAAGGGTTGGATAGGAGCGGAGCACCCGCGCGCCGCAGGGGCTGTCGTAGAGTGTGGGTGTCTCCAGCACGAGGGTCGGAGGGCTCCAGCGCAGCAGATCGGGCGATGATGCAGTGTAGAAACCGGAAACGGCATAGCTCCCGCCCGTGCCATCCGGCATGCCCGCTTTCGCCTGATAGACCGCGACCCACAAGCCCGTGCCGCGATGCCGCGTGAGTGAACCCACGGGGGCCGGGAAGGGCCCGACCGGCTTGCAGTTCCCCATTTTGGGCTTCTCCGTTCCGTAGGGATCAGGGAAGCGCGCTGTGTAATCCTTGCCATCGTAGGCACGCCAGCCGGCTGAATTCGCCGGATCATTGTTGCGGAACAGGCAGACGCCGCTGGGTTGCCCTTGCCAACCGGTCGTCGCGATCAGAGTGAAATAGGCACCATTCTGCTTGACGATGTTCGAGGGGTTGAAGAAGCCGCGGTGCCGGCCTTGCCCGGCCTCACTCGGCTCGGGGCTCGCCATCGCGACCTGCGGGCTCTGCCTCATGAAGCTTCTGCCACCGTCGCGCGACGAGACGGCCAGAATGCTGTTCCACCAGCACTGGATGTATTCGGCGAAGGCGCAGCGCCCCTTGTGAGCGTCAGCCTGAAATTCGTGATGCACGAGGCCGAAAACGCGAGTGCCGTCCTCGGTGTAGGTGGCGGCGAGCCAGGCGCGGTCATCATATTGCTTGGGATCACTGTTGCGTGTCGCGCGGAAAACGATCTTGCAATCCAGTGCGAGTTTTTCGAGGGAAGCCCCCGAAAGGCGCCGGTTCTCGTAATGCAGGGCAAAAGCCGCGACCTTTCCTTCCGCGTCCCGATAGACGCGAAGCGGCATGTCGGGGATGTCGTTGCCATCGCAGCCCTGCTTGACTGGATCGAACAGCACGATGTTCGGCCCGACAGGGGTCACCACGAGCTGCGTTTCAGCGCTCGTGACGTGTCCCGGCATGAGGCAGGCAAGGGCCAGCATGGCGGCAAAGGCCGCCAATCCTCGCCTCAAATTGCACCAATCAGGTCCCATTGTTGCGACGCTTGCGAGAAACGCGCCAAATCCCTTGCGCGAAACGCATCCTCGCGCCACATCCGTTGCACGCAAGAGGAGCGCATGATGCAAGGTCTGTTCTGGCTGGTTCTGGGTCTCGCGATTTTCGTCGGCGGCCATCTGTTCACCCGGCAGCGCGGCATGCGCGACCGGCTTGTGGCTGCCAAGGGTGAGAATTTCTATCGCGCAGTCTATTCGATCGTCGCGATCATGGGGCTCTTCATGATCGCGCATGGATTCGGAGCGTATCGGGCAGCCGGTTACATCCAGATCTGGAATCCGCCGCGTTTTTTCGGCCACATCGCCATTCTTCTGGTCTGGCCGGCTTTCATCCTGCTCGTGGCAACCTATTTTCCGGGCCGGATCAAGGCCCGCGCCAAGCATCCGATGCTGCTTGCGGTGAAGATGTGGGCCACGGCTCACCTGCTCGCAAATGGTGATCTTGGCTCGATCCTTCTGTTTGGCTCGTTCCTCGCATGGGCAGTCTATGCGCGGATCGCTCTCAAGCGTGCCGGCGGGGTCGAGAACATGCCCGGAGCGCCCGAGGATGGCGTTTCAGGCCGCAACGATCTCATTGCAATCGGGGTCGGCACGGTTCTCGCGTTCGTCTTCATGTTCTGGCTGCACCGCCCATTGATTGGCGTCGGAATCTTTGGATAGGAATTTGCCGCGATTGGCGCTAAAGCCGGGCCGGACAGCGCGGGGCGACGATCCTCGCCGGAACTGTGGGATTTTCGATGTCGGATATTTTCCGCGAGGTGGATGAAGAAGTCCGCCGCGACAAAGCCAACGAATTGTGGAAGAAGCACGGCCCGAAATTCATCGCGGCTGCGGTGCTTTTCATCGCCGGTGTGGCTGGCTGGCAATTCTGGCAGGCGCAACAGTTCAAGGAGCGGGCGACGCTCGGTGCGGCCTACGAGGCCGCCATCGCGCAGGCCAACGGCGACAAGCCGGAAGCTCAGGCCGCGCTGACGGCGCTTTCGCAGGGCAAGACCGGCACTTACCCCGTTCTGGCCCGCTTCCGGCTGGCCTCCGAACTCGCAGCTTCCGCGAAAGATGCACCGGCGCTCGCCAATGCGGTGTCGGCCTTTGATGCACTCGCCAATGATACCGCTTCTCCCGCGGAATGGCGCGATCTTGCCCGCCTGCGCGCCGGCTTGCTGCTGGTCGATACGGCGCCTTTCGCCGAAGTCGAGAAGCGCCTTTCGCCACTTATCTCCGGCACAGCGACATTCCGGCATTCGGCGCGCGAGGGTCTCGCTCTCTCGGCCTGGAAACATGGCGAAAGCGCCAAGGCGCTGGATGCGGTGCAGGCCATCATCCTCGATGCCGATACGCCGCAAGGCCTGCGCCAACGTGCCGAATTGCTGCTGGCAGTCATCCGCTCCGGCCCGATCAAGCGCTGATCGGGAACGATTGTGTCCCTGACTGCCGCCCTTTTCGGACGGCCCGGCCGAGCATGGGCAAGCGAAGTGGACCCCGGTTCGCGTGAAGCCCATGCGAGCATCAAAGGAATCGTTGGCTGCTCATGCCCCTGATCGTTGCCCTTGTCGGTCGTCCCAATGTCGGCAAATCGACCATGTTCAACCGGCTCGTGGGCAAGAAGCTCGCGCTTGTGGATGATCGCCCCGGTGTCACACGTGACCGGCGCAAGGGCGAAGCTCGGCTCGGCGACCTGCGCTTCGACGTCATCGATACGGCCGGGCTCGAAGATGCGCACGCCGACAGCCTCACCACCCGGATGCGCCAGCAGACGGAAGCCGCCATCGCCGAAAGCGATGTCGTGATTTTCCTCATCGACGCGCGCGCGGGGCTGATGCCGGACGATCGGCATTTCGCCGAAATCGTGCGGCGCTCCGGCAAGCCGGTGATCCTCGCCGCGAACAAGGCCGAGGGACGTGGCGGCATGGCGGGCGCCTACGAGGCATTCGGGCTCGGCCTTGGCGATCCGGTCGCCATCTCCGCCGAGCATGGCGACGGCATGAGCGAACTCTACGATGCCCTGCTGCCGCTATGCGACGCGAAGGATGAGCAAGATCGCGCCGAGCGCGAACAGGCCGTCATCGATTCTGATGCTGATGACGAGGCCGAGACCGATATCGCTATCACGGATGACGATGGCGAAGACGAGGCGGAAGATCCCAAACGGCCTTTGCGCATCGCGATTGTCGGGCGGCCGAATGCGGGGAAATCCACCCTGATCAACACCATGCTTGGCGAAGAACGCCTGCTCGTGGGCCCGGAAGCGGGCATCACGCGCGACAGCATCGGGCTCGACTGGGAATGGCGCGGGCGCAAGGTGAAGGTGTTCGACACGGCGGGTCTGCGCAAACGCGCCCGCATCGAGGACAAGGTCGAAAAGCTCGCGGCGGCCGATGCCATCCGCGCGGTGAAATTTGCCGAAGTTGTGGTGATCCTGCTTGATGCGACCATCGCGCTCGAAAAGCAGGATCTCACCATTATCGATCTTGTCGAGCGCGAGGGGCGCGCGGTCGTGATTGGTCTCAACAAATGGGACCTGATCGAAACGCGCGGCGCGACGCTATCGACCCTGCGCGAGGAAGCTGCACATCTCCTGCCGCAGGTGAAGGGATGCCCGATCGTGCCGCTCTCGGGCCTCGCAGGCCAGGGGATCGACAAGCTGATGGAGGGCGTGGTTTCTGCTCATCGGGTCTGGAACGCGCGCGTCTCGACCTCGAAACTCAATCGCTGGCTCGAAGGCGTGGTGCAGAACCATCCGCCGCCGGCTGTTTCGGGCCGTCGCATCAAGTTGCGCTACGCCACGCAGGTGAAAACCCGCCCACCGCATTTCGCACTGTTCGGCAACCAGCTCGATGCGCTGCCGGAGGCCTACCGGCGCTATATCGTCAATTCCATGCGCGAGAGCTTCAATCTGCCGGGCGTGCCGATCCGCCTCAGCCTTCGCACGAGCGACAATCCCTACGAGAACCGGCGCAAGCGCGGATAAGTTATCGCGCGTTGAGGTTGATCACCGGCGTCGACGTGTTGGCCTGGCAGGTGTAGCAGCAGCCGGTGCAGCTGTATTTCTGGCTCTGCCCAACGCCCCAGTAGCTGCTGCCGGTTCCGCGCACCCAGGCACCGTAGCAGATGCGCTCGCCTGAAATGCAGGAAATCCTGATATTCTGGGTCTCGTAATTCTTGACCGACCACACCTTGTTGCCACCCGGCCAGGTGTTCCGCCGGTTCTGTGAGTAAAATTGGATATCGACAATGTTCTTGTGGAAGGCCTTGAACTTCCAGGTCATTGTCACGCTTTGCGCTGCGGCGGGAGCAGGCCCGCTCAGGGAAGCCGTCATTAACACGAATGCAGCAAACAGTGCCCGGAACATATTGCCCCCACAATCCTTTATCGCCCCGCCGAACAGCAGAGCGCGAAAGGCCGGAGGCGGCAAGAGCCTTTTTCTGCAATTATGCCGGCGCACGAAAGCTCAGAACGGTCCGGCGCGGGAAATCGAAAATCTTGCCGGTCTCCTGCCAGTCCGGGGAGGCCATCGCAACAAGGTGCGGCGTGATCTCGTCGGGTGTGGGAAGCGTCATCGGGTCTTCGCCTGGCGCAGCTTCCGCCCGCATCCGGGTGCGCGTACGGCCTGGATTGACCAGCATCACCTTGATGTTGGTGATGTTTCGAACTTCTTCCGCCCAGTCACGGCACATGAGGTCGAGCGCTGCTTTGGATGCGCCATAGCAGCCCCAATAAGCGTTGGCGTTCGAGCCCGCCGCCGAGGAGATGAAAATCGCCCGGCCCGCATCCGATGCGCGCAGCAGTGGGTCCATCGAGCGGATGAGCCGGTAATTCGCCGTGACATTGACCGCGAAAACCTTTTCCCAGATTTTCGGTTCGATATGGTTGAGCGGGCCAACCGTGCCGAGCATCGCCCCATTGCCGACGAGGATATCGAGTTTGCCCCAGCGCTCGTGAATGGAAAGCCCGAGCCGGTCGAGGCCGTCAAAATCGGTCAGATCGAGCGGCACGAGCGTCGCCGAACCACCAGCAGACTGGATCTGGTCATCGAGTTCTTCAAGGCCACCCACGGTGCGCGCGAGCGCGATCACATGCGCACCAGCTTTCGCGAAGGCGAGGGCGGTCTCTCGCCCGATTCCGCGCGAAGCACCTGTGATGAGCGCGGTGCGCCCGGCCAATGGAGCGTGAGACATGTTGCTTCAGCTCGCTTCGGCCAGAAGCGAGAGCTGCTTCACATTTTCACTTGCCACATCGGCGATGGGTGTTGGGTATTCGCCGGTGAAATAATGGTCGGTATATTGCGGTTCGGCGTTGTTGCGGCCCGGCTCGCCGAGCGCGCGGTAAAGCCCGTCGATCGAGATGAAAGAGAGACTCTCGACGCCGAGGTAAGCGCGCATTTCCTCGATCGACATCCGAGCGGCGAGCAACTTGTCGCGCTCAGGCATGTCGATGCCGTAATAATCCGGGTACTTGATCGGCGGAGATGCGATGCGGAAATGCACTTCCGTCGCGCCCGCTTCGCGCATCATGGCGACGATCTTGCGCGATGTGGTGCCCCGCACGATGGAGTCATCAACAAGCACCACGCGCTTGCCCGCAATCACGGCGCGATTGGCGGAGTGCTTCAGCCGCACGCCGAGTTCGCGCACGCTCTGGGTCGGCTGGATGAAGGTCCGCCCGACATAGTGGTTGCGGATGATTCCGAGCTCATAGGGTATGCCGGAAGCCTGTGCGAAACCGATTGCGGCGGGCACGCCGGAATCGGGCACTGGCACCACCACATCGGCCGAGATCGGCGTTTCGGCCGCGAGTTCCGCGCCGATGTTCTTGCGCACTTCGTAGACGTTCTTGCCGCCCGCGATGGAGTCAGGCCGGGCGAA
The DNA here is from genome assembly GCA_017302635.1 of Hyphomicrobiales bacterium. Taxonomy (GTDB): domain Bacteria; phylum Pseudomonadota; class Alphaproteobacteria; order Rhizobiales; family Beijerinckiaceae; genus Rhabdaerophilum. The sequence continues at coordinate 1,292,184 of JAFLCX010000002.1, read as the reverse complement.
ATACACGTATTCGAAAATGCAAGGCCGAGCCTTGCGAATCGGAAATGGCTTGATGCTCTCGATCTGCCCGTCCTCGATCACGAGGATTTCGCCCGGTTCCACCTCGCGTTCGAATTTCGCGCCGATGATGTCCAAAGCGCAGGTCTCGGAAGCGAGAATCGGGTGGCCATCAAGCCTGCCGAGCACCAGCGGGCGGATGCCCAGCGGATCGCGCGCGCCAATCAGCTTCTTGTTGGTCATGCCGACGAAGGCATAGGCGCCCTGAATCTGAGCAAGAGTCTCGATGAAGCGATCGACAAAGCGGTTGCGCTTCGAACGCGCGACGAGATGCAGGATCACTTCCGTGTCCGATGTCGCCTGATAGATAGCGCCTTCGGCGATCAACTGCCGGCGCAGGGTCAAACCGTTCGTCAGGTTTCCGTTGTGCGCGACAGCAAAGCCGCCCACCGAAAGCTCGGCGAAAAGCGGCTGCACATTGCGCAGGATCGTCTCGCCTGTTGTGGAGTAGCGGGTGTGCCCGATTGCCGATGAACCGGGCAATTCGTCGATCACGCGCTGCTTCGAGAAATTGTCGCCCACGAGTCCGAGCCGACGCTCAGAATGGAAGCGCGTACCGTCGAAAGTCACGATGCCGGCCGCTTCCTGCCCACGATGCTGAAGGGCATGCAGGCCCAGAGCCGTGATGGCGGCTGCTTCGGGGTGTCCGCAAATGCCGAACACGCCGCATTCCTCGCGCAGATGATCGGCGTCGCCGAACGGATGCGCATCGAAATCGTCGCACTCAACCATCGGCTCGATTTGGGTCATGTCCGAATGTCCCTCGATCATCAGTAACGGCGCGGTCGTTCAGGCAGAGTTACGGTCTGGTCTGGGGCGCATCAGGTGCGGGCGCACCGGGAGCCGATTGCTTGAATTCCTCGGTGGCCTTCTTGAGCGGCGACGCGATCGATTCGTCGAGATTTTCCGGCAGAAGCGCTTTCAGGCGGTCCCAGCTGGAAGTGAGGACCGGGCGGAATTTAGCATCGGCCACCCATTGCGGCTGCTGCTTCTCGTTCACCAGCCACGAGAAAAAGCCGAAACCGATGATGGCCAGCAGGAAGCCGCGCGCCGCACCGAACAGGAAGCCGAGCGTGCGATCGAGCGCTCCGATGCGGCTGTCGAGAATGAAATCCGAGAGTTTGGAGGTGATGATGTACGAGATCATCAACGTGCCGAGAAACACGCCGCCAAAGGCGAGGCCATTCACCAGCAGCGGTGGTTGCTTGGCAATGTATTGCACCACATAGGGCGCTGCCTGCGGATAGAGAAAATATGCGACCACGGCCGCGACCGCCCATGAGGCAATGGCGAGCACTTCGCGGGTGAAACCCCTGACCATCGCCAAAAGGCCTGAAAGCACAACGATGCCAATGACGACGAGATCAAGAATGGTGACCGGCATGAATACTCCCTCAGGCCGCGGAGCGGCGCTCTACTCGGAACCGCGACCCCGCATATAACGGCTCGGTTCCGCTTCGTCACCCCGCTAGAGCATGTTTCGAAAAAGTGGGCACCGGTTTTTCGAAGAAAACATGCGATAAATATGAGACAAAGAGCGCCCCTCAACGGTTAGATCCGCGCCGAGCGTTTCGGATTGCCCTTGCCGCCGGCAATTTCGGCGACAAGATCGGCAATCTGGCGCATGGGATGCAAGGTGAGTCCGGTCTTGCCGGCAGCATCCTGCAGACCATCCGGCAGCATGGCTTCGGAGAAACCGAGTTTGGCAGCCTCCTTGAGCCGCGCGGCGGCCTGCGGCACCGGGCGCACGAGCCCCGAGAGGCTCACTTCGCCGAACAGCGTCATTTCCGGCGGGATGGGGATATCGACCATCGAGGAGACCAGAGCTGCCGCGACGGCCAGGTCAGCCGCAGGCTCCATGATACGAAAGCCACCCGCGACGTTCATGTAGACATCGTGCATCGCGAGGCGCACTCCGGCGCGCGCTTCCAGCACGGCGATCACCATCGCGAGGCGGCTCGTATCCCACCCCACCACCGCGCGGCGCGGCGTGCCGAGCGCGGAGGGTGTCACCAGCGCCTGAATTTCGATAAGCAGCGGCCGTGTGCCTTCCATTCCGGCAAAGACTGCCGTGCCGCTCACTTTTGCGTCGCGCGCGCCGAGGAAGAGCGCCGAGGGGTTGGGAACTTCAACCAGACCTTCGCCGCCCATTTCGAACACGCCGATTTCATCCGTTGCACCGAAGCGGTTCTTCACCGCACGCAGGATGCGGAAATGATGCCCGGCATCGCCCTCGAAGCTCATCACGGCATCGACCATGTGCTCGACCACGCGCGGCCCGGCGATCTGGCCATCCTTCGTGACATGCCCGACGAGAATGATCGCAGCGCCAGAGCCCTTTGCAAAACGGATGAGCCCCTGCGCCGCCGCGCGCACTTGCGTCACCGTTCCGGGCGCGGCCTCGGCGGCTTCGGTCCACATGGTCTGGATCGAATCGATGATCACGAGGCGGGGAGGGGCGCCTTGGCTCAGGGTGGCGAGAATATCCTCGACGCTGGTCTCTGCGGCGAGTTCCACCGGCGCATCCTGAAGGCCGAGGCGCTGCGCGCGCAGTCGCACCTGCCCGGCACTCTCCTCACCCGAGATGTAAACCGCCCGCGCACCTTTGCGGGCGATCGCGGCAGCGGCCTGAATGAGAAGCGTCGATTTCCCGATGCCCGGCTCACCACCAAGCAGGATCACCGAGCCTTTCACGAAACCGCCGCCCGTGACGCGATCGAGCTCGGCAATGCCCGACGGCGTGCGAGGGGCATCCATCGCCTCGCCCTGGAGGTTCTCGAGTGCGAAGGTCCGGCCCTTTTTCAGCCGCGCCCCACCCGCTGCAACCGGGGCGGCGGAGGCCGCAGCCGAACTCTCCTCGGCGATCGAGTTCCATTCACCGCAGGCATCGCATTTGCCCTGCCAGCGCTGGTAAACCGCGCCACAGGCCTGACAGGCGAAAGTCGAGGATCGTTTGGCCAAGAGCACTCCGGGCAGCGGGGATTCGGTTGGATCAAACTTTAGCGACCCGAGACACCAAGCGGCAAAGGAATTCAGGCAATATGACCTGGAATCCACGAGGAAACGCAGCAGGAGGAGCTTTCATGTCCAGTGTCGCAGCAGCACCCGCCATGAATGCGGCGATGACCGCCAGCGTCGCCGTGCTGAAAGCCGCGCAGGAGATGGGCGCCAATGCGGCGGCACTCGTCGCAGTTGCCGCAGCCGGAGCAGAGGGGCGCGCAGCGCTCCCCTATTCGCAGATGCTCGACAAGCTCGCTTGATCACACACCCGCCGCTATTCGCTCGTAGCGCCGCCCCAGATTGGTGAGGATTTCATAACCGATGGTTCCCGCCGATGCGCCGACACGGTCGATGTCGAGTCCGTCGCCGATGAGCAAGGCGTAGTCGCCCGCTTTCACGCTGCCTTCCGGCAGATGGGTGATATCGAGCGTGATCAGATCCATCGAGACATTGCCGGCGAACGGGCATTCATGCCCGGCGATGATCGCATAGCCGCCCGCACGCGAAGGCTTCGAACCACCATTGCGCGGGTAGCCATCGGCATAGCCGCAGGAAAGGGTCGCGATCACGCTGTCGCGCATCGCCACGAAATTCGACGAGTAACCGACTGTCTCGCTGGCCGGGACGCGAAGCACCTGAATGACCGGTGCTTCGAGGCGGATCACCTGCCGCATGGGGTTCTTCTTTCCCGGTGTCGGGTTGCCTCCATAGAGAGCGTAGCCCGGTCGCGAGAGATTGTATCTCCCAGCAGCCAAAGTGAAATGACCCGAGGAATTGCAAAGACTTAGACGGGTTCTGTGATTCGATTTGCCCGCAACCTGAATCGCTTTCTCAGCATCCTGAATCACTTCCGCAAGTGCGCCGAATTCCGCGATCTGCCGGGCGGTTACCGCATCATTCTCCACTTCCGATGACACGAAATGGCTCATCAACAGCCCGATATCCGCACGGGGCAGATATCCGCTTGCGATCAGTTCGCGAAGCATGTCGGGGCGGATGCCGAGCCGGTTCATGCCGGTATCGACATGCAGGGCGGCCGGTTCGGCAGCGGGATTGGCGGCGCGATAGCCCTCCCACGCGGTGATTTCGTCGAGCGAGCCGAGCACTGGCGAAAGGCGCGCCGCGCCATAGACGTCGATTTCGCCCGCTGCGAGGCCGTTCAGCACGAAAATTTCTGCCTCCGGCAGTGCCGCTCTGGCGCGAACGGCTTCGGAAACATGCGCGACGAAGAAAGTCCGGCATCCGGCCTTGTGCAAGGCAGGCGCGGCCACCTCAATCCCAATGCCGTAGGCATCGGCCTTGATCACGGCACCAGCCGCGCCGGGCGCGTTGCGGGCGTTGAGAAGCCGCCAGTTATCCTGAAGTGCGGAGAGATCGACGGTCAGTCGCGCCGCATGCGAGGCGAGGCGACTCATTCCAGCCGCTCCGGCAGGTAATCTTCCTTCGCGAGATCGGAGAAGCGCGTCACATTCGCCTCGAATTGCAGCTGAACGGTGCCGGTGGGACCGTGACGCTGCTTGCCGATGATCACCTCGGCCTTGCCGTGCACGCGCTCCATCTCCTGCTGCCATTTCAGATGGTCTTCGCTGCCGGGCTTGGGCTCGCGGTTGTTGAGGTAATATTCCTCGCGATAGACGAACATCACGACGTCGGCATCCTGCTCGATCGAGCCGGACTCACGCAGATCGGAGAGTTGCGGGCGCTTATCGTCGCGGCTCTCAACCTGACGCGAGAGCTGCGAGAGCGCGATGATGGGAACATTCAGTTCCTTCGCGAGCGCTTTCATGCCGGTGGTGATCTCGGTCAACTCCTGCACGCGGTTTTCGCCCTTTTTTGAGGCGCCTGAGAGCAGCTGCAGATAGTCAACGACCAGAAGATCGAGCCCGTGCTGGCGCTTGAGGCGTCGCGCGCGGGCCGCGAGCTGCGCGATCGAGATGCCGCCCGATTGGTCGATATGGAGCGGGATGGTCTGCATCTCGGCCACGGCCTGATGCAATTTGCCGAACTCATCGGGGCTCACATCTCCGCGGCGAATCTTGAACGAAGGTACGCCGGATTGCTCAGCGATGATACGGGTCGCGAGCTGCTCGGCGCTCATTTCGAGCGAGAAGAAGCCGACAATTCCGCCATTCACGGTTTTCATCGTGCCATCGGGCTGGCGCTCGCCGCGCCAGGCGCGCGCGATATTGTAGGCGATGTTGGTCGCCAGCGCCGTCTTGCCCATGCCGGGGCGTCCGGCAAGGATGATGAGGTCCGATCGCTGCAAGCCGCCCATGCGCTGGTCGAGGTCGGACAGGCCCGTGGCGGTGCCCGAAAGGCCGCCATCGCGCTTGTAGGCCTCGCTTGCCATGTTGATCGCGAGCGTGAGGGCCGACGAAAAGCTCTGGAAGCCGCCTTCGAAACGCCCGCTCTCTGCCAGCGCATAGAGACGGCGCTCTGCTTCCTCGATCTGCTGGCGCGGGGCTTCCTCGACCGGCGCGTCATAAGCCCGGCCCGACATCTCCTCGCCAATGGTGATGAGCGTGCGCCGAAGCGCGAGATCGTGCACCGCGCGGCCATATTCGCCGGCATTCGAGACCGTCGTCGCAGCGGCGGCGAGGCGATGCAGGTATTGCGAGACCGTGAGGCCGCCGAGATCGATATCCGGCATGTAGGTCTTGATCGTGACCGGGGTTGCGACCTTCCCGGCCTTGAGAAGCTTGCCCATCACGTCGAAAATCGCGCCGTGGATCTTCTCGTAAAAATGCTCCGGCAGCAGAAAATCGGAGACCCGATCGAAGGCCTCGTTGTTGATCAGCACGGCACCCAGCAGCGCCTGCTCTGCCTCGAGGTTGTGAGGGGCGAGCCGCAGCGCGGCATCGTCGTTCGCGACATTCGGGGCAAGGCGGGCGAGGGCGACCATGATTTTCTCGGGCGAAGGCATTGCAGGTGCGGGAGGTTGGCGACTGGTTGAACCGGTCACCCCTCACAGCCAAACCGGAAACTTCGAGAACAAAAAAGACCCCCCGTTTCCGGGAGGTCCATTCTTTGTGATTCCCACAGATTCGCACAGGCAAAAAATATTTCGCCCCGTAAGGGCTTGACACTTTTCCGTGCGCAGACCGCTCACATCTCGGCGTTCGGGCCGGCTTCGGCCAGAGCCGCGCCGATCTCGAGACCGAGATCGTCAAGGCTGTCTTCCTCGCGCGCCAGCACGTTCTCGCCCCGCGCCTGGCGCTCGGCCTCTTCCGGCGAGCGGGCGACATTCGCCGTCACGCTGGCCGAGACTTCCGGATGCAGCACCACCGCGACCTTGTGCAGGCCGAGCGTCTTGATCGGGGTTTCGAGCGCGATCTGGCCGCGCGAAACGGTGAAACCGCCGGCAGTGATGGAATCCGAAAGGTCACGCGCCGAGACGGACCCGTAGAGAACGCCCGATTCGCCAGCCTGACGGATCAGCGTGAAGCTCTGGCCATCAAGCTTGGCAGCCACGGCTTCGGCGTCTTTCTTGCGGGCGAGGTTGTTCGCTTCGAGCTGCGCGCGCTGCTCGGCAAATTTCGACTTGTTGGCTTCGGTGGCGCGCAGGGCCTTGTGACGCGGCAGCAGGAAGTTGCGGGCATAGCCGTCCTTCACCTTCACCACATCTCCCATCTGGCCAAGCTTGGCCACGCGTTCGAGCAGAATAACTTCCATTGTCAGTCTCCGTTGGTTGTTCGAATTTTGGTTGAGATTATCCGCCTGTGCCCTTGCGGCTGCGCAGGTCGAGAAGGTGATCGGCAATGCCGGCGCCGACAAAAAGCAGAGCCGGAAAGCCAAAAACGAGAACAGAAGCCCAGGCCGCCGCGAGAAGAAATCCGCGCGAGGCGTTGCCCTGCAAGCGGGTGTGAAGCACCGCCATGCCCTGAAGCATCAGGAAAAGTGCCATGCCCAGCGCGACAATTTCGGCGAAGACGCTGAGATAGCCGCCCCAGAGGCTGATCAGCAGAGCCGCACCGAACAGGATCAGGCTGCCGCCTGGCAGGCGGAAGGCATTGAAAGACGGCTTGGGGAAGGCCATCCGGCCCGAACGCTCGGCAACGATCGCGCCAAGCCCGGCCGAGAGCGCAAGCATCGCGACGATGACGAGCCCCGACATGGGCAGCATGATTGCGGTCATCAGATCGGCAAAACGGGCGAGCGTCGCCGGATCGTTCGCCAGCGGGCTTCCCGGTGTTGCCATCAGACGCAGGCCCTCGACGACAAAAGTGCGGAGCCTTTGCATGAAGGCGGCGTAATCCGGTTCGATCCATATGGCCGAAGCGACCACCACAAGCGCGATATACATCGTCGCGGCCAGCGCAATCTGGCCAGTCGATATCCCGTCCTTGGCCAATGATCGATCCGGGCTCGCGAAAATCCGCTCCGCCATTGCGCTCATGGAAAAAGCCGGAAGGGCCATGATGCTCGCAAAGGCGATTGCGCTGCGGTCGCCCGTTGCAAGATCGATCAGGATCGCGCCGAACAGTCCGGCCAGGGCGGCCACCAGCGGATGCCACGCGAACCCGGCCAGAAACAGCGGCATCGGCGCGACAAAGAACAGGAAGGCAAGCGACATCGTTCCTGGCGTCAACATCCCCGAGAGGAGCGCCGAAGCAAAGCCCGCAAGGCCTGCAAGGAAGATTGCCTGTGTCATCAACCTGAGCTGTCCCGAAACCGGCATCTGCCGGCGGTTAGAAACGAAAATCCGTGAGGCGGCGGGTTTCGTTTCAGCCTGACCGAACGGATTTCAACCGCCCGGCCGATTGGTATTGGAACCTCGAAAGAAACCCGGCAGGCGAGCCTGCCGGGGCGTTGATTCTGCTTACTTGATCACGAAAGGCAGCAGGCCGAGGAAGCGGGCGCGCTTGATCGCCTGGGCGAGATCGCGCTGCTTCTTGGCCGAGACGGCCGTGATGCGGGACGGAACGATCTTGCCGCGCTCGGAAATATAGCGCGAGAGGAGCTTCACGTCCTTGTAGTCGATCTTCGGAGCGCCATTGCCCGTGAACGGGCAGGATTTGCGGCGGCGGAAGAAGGGGCGGCGTGCGGGCTGGCTCATCAGACTTCCTCCTCGGAGGCCTCGTCGGCCACATCCACATCTTCACGCTCGCGACGACGCGGGCGGTCATCCCGGCCGCCACGATCGCCACGCTCGTCATCGCGGTCGCGATCCCGGCGCTGGAGCATCACGGAGGGGCCGTCTTCCAGCTCTTCCACACGCACGGTCATGAAGCGCAGGATGTCTTCCGAGATGCGCATCTGGCGCTCCATCTCGGTGATCGCCGCAGCCGGGGCGGAAATGTTGAACAGCGCATAATGCGCCTTGCGGTTCTTCTTGATGCGGAACGCGAGGGATTTCAGCCCCCAATATTCCACCTTGGTCACGGCGCCGCCCTTCGATTCGATGACAGCCTTGTAGCTTTCCGTCATCGCTTCGACCTGCTGGGCCGTGACATCCTGGCGTGCCAGGAACACGTGCTCGTACAAAGCCATTCGCTTGTAGCCTTCTCAATGCGCTCCCGGGGGAGCAGGATATCCGTCGGCGCGAAGCCCTTCGAGCCTTGGAGGCCCGCAAGAAATCACGAAGGCGTTGACACGGGAGGACGAGGCTTCAACCCTCTGCTCCGGAAAAACCGGAACCCTCCGTTCAGCCACCGGCCAATCGGAAGCGGGCTTGATACAGGTTTTTGGGCGAGGAGCAAGGGGTTTCGCGGCTTTCGGCCGCTTGACTTCGCGTGAAACCCCGCCCATTGCCCGGCCAAGAGGCTGAATTTCGCCAAACGGGGTATCGAACATGACCAAAACTGCCTTTCTCTTCCCCGGACAGGGTTCCCAGGCCGTCGGCATGGGGAAATCGCTGGCCGAGAATTTCGCTGCGGCGCGCGCGGTATTCGAGGAGGTGGATGCAGCTCTGGGGCAGAAGCTCTCGTCCCTGATGTTCGAGGGGCCGGAGGATCAGCTCACCCTCACGGCCAACGCCCAGCCCGCTTTGATGGCGGTTTCGCTCGCCGTGATCCGCGTGCTGGAGGCCGAGAAGGGGCTCGATCTCGCGAAGTCCGCCGATTTCGTCGCGGGGCATAGCCTCGGCGAATATTCCGCGCTCGCAGCCGCTGGTGCGCTCACGATTTCCGACACGGCGAAGCTTCTGCGCATCCGGGGCGATGCGATGCAGGCGGCGGTTCCGGTGGGGCAGGGCGGCATGTGCGCGCTGATCGGCGCGGAATGGGACCTCGCGAGCGAAATCGCGAAGGAAGCAGGGCAGGGCGAGGTTTGCGACGTGGCCAACGACAATGGTGGCGGGCAGGTCGTGCTTTCCGGTCACAAGGGCGCAATCGACCGCGCGATCGAGATCGCCAAGGCGAAGGGCGTGAAGCGCGCGCTGCCGCTCCCCGTTTCGGCGCCCTTCCATTCCTCGCTGATGCAACCTGCGGCCGAGCGGATGCGCGAGGCGCTCGCGGGTGCCACAATCCGCGCACCGAACGTGCCGCTCATCGCGAATGTCACGGCCAGCCCGGTCAGCGATCCGGAAGCGATCCGCCAGCATCTCGTGGCGCAGGTCACCGGCTCGGTGCGCTGGCGCGAAAGCATGATCTGGCTCGGGCAGGCGGGCGTGACGCGCTTTGTTGAATGCGGCTCGGGCAAGGTGCTCGCGGGCCTCGCCAGGCGCGCCGTGGCGGGCGCTGAGGCCGTGAGCTTGGGCACGACGGAGGATATCAGCGGGTGGGGCGGGTGAGCACAGAGGCAGGAAGCACCGGGGTGCATGAGCGGCGGATCGGGTTTCCGATCTTCAACCTGCTGTTTTTCATTCTCACCTCTGTTGTCCTGCCGTGGATCATCACCCACTACGCCCGGAACACCGTGCCGGGCGCGCTGATGAGCTGGGTGCTGGTGAACCTGCTCACCGGCGGGCTTCTCGTCTACGAGTTGCTGCACTGGCGGAAGGTCGTTCGTTTCGAGATCAGGCCGGAGAGCGTCGCTTTCAACACCCTCTCTGACGCCAAGTTGCGCGCGATCACCTTCGCCGAAATCGAGGCTTTCGAACATCACCCCGCCTCGCAGGCCAAGGATGCGCTTGTCATCAAGCTCAGGAAAAACACTGGCCAATCGTACTGGAAATCTTCGGATAATCCGGTACTGACCGAGCCCTACGGCATCCGGATGCGCGATCTGCAACGCAAGGCGCAGGCGGCACTCGATGCGTTCAACGCTAGAACAACCTGAAAGGCCTCCCATGTTCTCACTCACCGGCAAATTCGCCCTCGTCACCGGCGCTTCGGGCGGTATCGGCTCCTCGATTGCCGAAGCGTTGCACGCTCAGGGCGCGACCGTGTGCCTCTCGGGCACGCGGCGCGAAGCGCTGGAGGCTGTTGCTGCGAAGCTCGGCGAGCGCGCGCACATTGTCACCGCCAACCTTTCCGATCGCGCTTCGGTGGAAGCGCTGGTGCCGGAAGCCGAGAAGGCGATGGGCGGCCTCGATATCCTCGTCAACAATGCGGGCATCACGCGCGACAACCTCTTCATGCGCATGAAGGACGAGGAATGGGATCAGGTTCTCGCGGTGAACCTCACCTCGTCCTTCATCCTCGCGCGCTCGGCCGTGAAGGGCATGATGAAGCGCCGGTTCGGCCGCATCATCGGCATCACGAGCGTGGTGGGCGTCACGGGCAATCCCGGACAGGCCAATTACTGCGCCGCCAAGGCCGGCATGATCGGCATGACCAAGAGCCTCGCGGCTGAGGTCGCGAGCCGGGGAATCACCGTCAATTGCGTGGCACCCGGCTTCATCGAAAGTGCCATGACCGATGCGCTGAACGAGAAGCAGCGCGAGGCCATCATGGGCTCGATTCCGGCGGGGCGCATGGGCACGGGTGCGGAGATCGCGAGCGCCGTGGCCTATCTCGCAAGCGTCGAGGCGGCCTATGTCAACGGCCAGACCCTGCACGTGAATGGCGGTATGGCGCGCATCTGAGCGCGTTTTTGGGTGCGGCGCACGTTGACATTCGCGCCTCACTGTTGAAAGGGAATTCCCGGTTGCGACGCGCTTACCCCAAAAAGCGGGTGCGTGCGCACGGGGGCTTTTAGAACAGAGAAGGGTAAGCCATGAGCGATGTTGCCGAGCGCGTGAAAAAGATCGTCATCGAGCATCTCAGCGTCGATGCGGACAAGGTTGTCGAAGGTGCCAACTTCATCGACGATCTCGGCGCGGACAGCCTCGACACGGTCGAGCTCGTCATGGCGTTCGAGGAAGAATTCGGCGTTGAAATCCCGGATGACGCCGCCGAAACGATCCAGACGGTCGGCGACGCCGTGAAGTTCCTTGAGAAGAACGCGGCGTAAGCTGCTGTCTTGACGTCGAAAACGATGCTGCGTCGGGTCGTCGTCACAGGGCTGGGTATGGTGACTCCGCATGGTTGCGGCGTCGCTCCCTCTTGGGAAAAGGTTCTTGCGGGCCGGAGTGCCGCCCGCAAGGTCGAGCACTTCCAGGTCGATGATCTCCCCTCGCGCATCGCCTGCATGATCCCGCGTGGCTCCGGCCCGGGTGAGTTCAACCCCGATGACTGGATGGATGCCCGCGACCAGCGGCGCGTGGATACCTTCATCATCTACGCGATGGCGGCGGCCAAACAGGCGCTCGACGACGCCGAGTGGCACCCGTCCACACCCGAACAGCAGAACACGACCGGCGTGATCATCGGCTCCGGCATCGGTGGTATCGAAGGCATCAGCGAAACGGCTGTTCTGCTGCAGGAAAAGGGCCCGCGCCGGATTTCTCCGTTCTTCATTCCGGGACGCCTGATCAATCTGGCCTCGGGCTATGTCTCGATCGCGCATGGCCTCAAGGGGCCGAACCATTCGGTTGTCACGGCCTGCTCCACCGGAGCGCATGCCATTGGTGATGGTGCGCGCATGGTCGCTCTGGGTGATGCCGACGTGATGCTCGCGGGTGGGGCCGAATCTCCCGTCTCGCGGATTTCCCTGGCCGGTTTTGCGGCCTGTCGCGCGCTTTCCACCGCCTTCAATGATGATCCCACCCGCGCCTCGCGCCCGTATGACAAGGATCGCGATGGCTTCGTGATGGGCGAGGGGGCAGGTGTGGTGGTGCTGGAAGAACGAGAGCACGCCCTGCGGCGCGGTGCGAAAATCTACGCCGAAATCGTGGGTTATGGCATGTCGGGCGATGCCTATCACATCACATCGCCGAGCGAGGATGGCGATGGCGCCTTCCGCTGCATGCAGGCGGCGCTGAAGCGCGCCGGGCTCAGTGCCGGTGAGGTCGATTACATCAATTCGCATGGCACCTCGACACCTCTGGGTGACGAGATCGAATTGCGCGCGGCCGAGCGCCTGCTAGGCAATCAGGCTGGTCGCGTGTCGATGTCGTCCACCAAATCGGCGATCGGGCATCTTCTCGGCGCGGCGGGGGCGGTCGAAGCCATCTTCTCGATCCTCGCCATTCGCGATCAGATCGCACCGCCGACCATCAATCTCGACAACCCCTCCGTCGAAACTCCCATCGATCTCGTGCCGCATGTCGCGAAGAAGCGCGAGATCAACGTGGCCCTGTCGAATTCCTTCGGCTTTGGCGGCACCAATGCCTCGCTGGTGTTGCGTCGCCATGTTGCTTGATGCATTGGCAGGCGGTTCCTTCATGCCGTCGGCGGTTGATTCCCGCTTTCGCCATATTCCTGCGGGAAGAAGTGCGGCTGCTGTCTTTTCCGTGATGCGAGTGAGAGCCTGATGACGGGCACGCCCGACCCCAACGCCGCAAAGGCCAAACCGGAGGCCGAAAAGGCCGGCTGGTTCACGCGCAAGCGCGCGCGCCCTGGCGCTGGCGAGGCCGTCAAGGCCGAGGCGGCACCGCCGCCGCCCACGAAGAAGAAGCGTCGCGCCGGGCTTTCCTCGCTGTTCTCGGGCATGCTCACGGCGGCCGTCTTTCTGCTGGCGGGCGTTTTCGCGCTTGTCGCCGTTGCCAATCGGGAATTTGCCGTTCGCGGCCCCCTCACGACCGACAAGGTCGTGATCATCGAGCGCGGCGCAACCACCGAGGATATCGTTGAAACGCTCAACCGCGAGGGCGTGATCAATCGCCCGAGCTTCCTCTGGGCAGCGCTTTTGTGGCGCGATATCACCTCGAAATTTGGCTCGGACGGCGCCAATCGCCGCGCAAAAAGCGGAGAATATCTTTTCAAGCAGGCCTCCACGATGACCGAAGTGATCGAAACGATCACCTCCGGGCGCTCGATCCAGCACGCCATCACCATCCCTGAAGGCCTGACCAGCGAGCAGATTGTCGAGCGTATCCGCGAAAATGACCTGCTGACCGGCGAGATCACCTCGATCCCGCAGGAAGGCTCGTTGTTGCCTGACACTTACCGCATCAACCGCGGAACCAGCCGCGAGGCGCTGCTCTCGCGTATGGCCGCTGAACAGCGGCGCGTGCTCAACGATGTCTGGAACCGGCGCGCCAAGGATCTGCCCCTGCGTTCGCCGCGCGAACTCGTGACCCTTGCTTCCATCGTCGAGAAGGAAACCGGGCGTGCCGACGAGCGCCCGCGCGTTGCCTCGGTGTTCTTCAACCGGCTCGAGAAGAAGATGCGCCTGCAATCCGACCCGACGATCATCTACGGGATTGTTGGCGGCAAGGGCACTCTGGGTCGCCCCATCAGCCGTGCGGATATCGATCGCCCGACGCCCTACAACACCTATACGATCCCGGCCCTGCCGCCGGGGCCGATCGCCAATCCGGGGCGTGCCGCGATGGAGGCAACCGCCAATCCATCCCGTACGCGCGACATATACTTCGTGGCGGATGGCACGGGTGGCCACGCCTTCGCCGAAACGCTCGACCAGCATAACCGCAATGTCGCCCGCTGGCGGCAGATTGAGGCCCAGCGCAATGCACAGCCGACGACGCCAGGGCTTCAACCGGTTCCGGGTGCGCCAGCTGCCTCGCCCTCGATCGGCGATCGCACGCAGGCGCCTTTGCCAGCACCCATCGCACCCCCCGCAGCCGGCCTTACCCCTTCTGCGAGCGGCTTTGCCCAGCCAGCGCGCCGCCCGGATGGGAACAATCCGTTGCAGCCGCCGGCTCAGCGTGAGGCTGTCGGGTCCATCCCGGCTCCGCGAACCGGCCCGGCTGATCCGTTGCAGGACCGCTCCTACGACCTTTCGACACCGAAGGTCATTCCCCGTCTGAATTGAGACCGTTCATGGCCGCTGCCGAAATCGCCCGCCGCGGCGTGATGCTGGTGATATCCTCGCCCTCCGGCGCGGGCAAATCGGCCCTGTCGCGGTCATTGCTTGATCGGGATCGTGAGACTACTCAGCAGATCGTGCTGTCCGTCTCAGTGACCACGCGCCCGAGGCGTTCGAGCGAGGTGGATGGAGTCCACTACCATTTCCGCGACATTGCCGGCTTTGAAAGCATGCGGGAGCGTGGCGAATTGCTCGAATGGGCCGAAGTGCACGGCAATTTCTATGCAACTCCGCGCAAGCCGGTGGAACAGGCGCTCGCTTCCGGCAAGGATGTGCTGTTCGATATCGACGTGCAGGGCACGCTCCAGCTTTATCGCTCGATGCGCGAAGACGTGGTGAGTGTGTTCATTCTTCCCCCCTCGATCGCCGAGTTACAGGACCGCCTGAAGCGCCGTGCGGAGGATTCGGAAGCTGTCATCCGCCGCCGTCTGCACACGGCCGAGAAGGAACTCGCGGCCTGGCAGGATTACGATTACGTGCTGGTGAACGATGACCTCAACGCCTGTTTCCAGCAACTCACCGGAATTCTGGAAGCGGAGCGCCTCAAGCGGGTGCGCAACCCGGCACTTTCGGATCGGATGGCCGTGTTGCAGGCTGATCTCGCGGCGGTTCTGGCTCAGCCCGAGAGCTGATCAAAGGCGTTCGCCAGCGCCACAAAGGCCTCGACCGGCAATGTCTCCGGGCGTGCGGTAGGCTCTATGCCGGCCCGATTGAGCATCATCTCCGAACCGGAAAGCGATTTCAGGCTCTGGCGCAACATCTTCCTGCGCTGGTTGAAGGCTGCTGCCGTCACGCGTTCGAGCGTTTCGAGCCGACAGGGCAGGGGGTTGGTACGCGGCACGAGTGTTACCACACTGGACGTTACCTTCGGCGGGGGCGTGAAGGCCGATGGCGGCAAATCGAACTCGATCCGGGCCTGTGTCCGCCAGCCCGCGAGAATTCCAAGCCGGCCATAATCCGATACCTGAGCAGGGGTCGCGACAATCCTCCTCGCGACTTCGCGCTGGAACATCAATGTGAGGCTTTCAAAGAACGGCGGCCAGGGCATCGTGCGCAGCCAGCCGATCAGGAGCTCTGTCCCGATATTGTAGGGAAGGTTCGAGACGATCCGAACGCGCTCGCCGGGCGCGAGGGCCGCGAAATCAATCTTCAGGGCATCGCCCTCGATCAGCGTGAGCTGGTCGGGATAGCGTGCCTCGATCTCGCGCAAGGCGGCAATGCAACGGGTATCGCGTTCAATCGCGATGACGCGTCGTGCGCCGGCCGCCAGCAGGGCGCGCGTCAGGCCTCCCGGTCCGGGCCCAACTTCGATCACGGTGACGCCTTCGAGAGGCCCGGCATGCCGGGCAATCTTTGCGGTAATGTTGAAATCGAGCAGGAAATTCTGGCCGAGGCTCTTCAGAGCTTCGAGCCCGTGCGCGCGGATCACCTCGCGCAAGGGCGGCAGGCCATCGGCAATCATGTCAGCGCATCATGCGAATGTCGGTGGTCTTTCGCAGTTCCAGAAGGTATTTGCGGGCAACCTCGGTGATGCGCCTCTCCATTACGGCAGAAGTCACTTCGCTGCGCAGATTGGCACTGGGCTCGCGCACCTTGCGCTCGCACACTGCCACCATCTCGATCCCCTGCTCCGACCGGAAGGGAGGAGTGAGCTTGCCGACCGGCGTGCGATCCAGCACCTTCACAAGCTGTTCGCTCATCCCCTCGGTGGAGCGAAATTGTGACGGGCGAACCGCAACGTCGCGCATCGTGCGAAGCTCTGCAAATCCAGTCTCACAACTGGAGAAACGCGCGCGCGCTGCATTAGCGGCCCGCTCGCGCTCGCCGGGATTCGTGCCGCGCGGCACCACGAAGATCACGCTCTGGAGCTGATAATCCGTGATGGTGCGCTGCTTCTTCATTTCCTGCTGGATCGCGGTTTCGAGTTCCGCGCCCGAGATATCGCCGCCCTTCCGCGCCTGATCGCGAAGGATCACCTGCCAGGCGAGATCCGCACGGATCTTGTCGCGCAGGGCCCTGGGCTCGATACCGGCCTGACGCAAGGCGGCTTCAAACTGGGAATTGGTTCGCCCACCACTGCGCGCAACGCGCGAATATTCAGCGTCCACACCCTCCTCGGTGACGCGATAGCCGACCTTGCGGGCCTGAATGAGCTTCACGCGGTCGTCAATCAGTTCCTGCAACGCAGCCTGCTGGCTGAGGCGCCGGCCTTCGGTGAGCTGAGCGATCCGCATGCGCTGGGCCACGTCAAAGCTGGTTACGGGCTGCTGGTTGACCATGGCCAGCACAGCCTGCGCCGAAGCGGGCGAGGGCAGCGCGAAAGGAAGGGCCAGAATGGCCAGAATGAGCAGTCTTTTCATCGGGATGGTCAGCGCGGCGATATTCATCTTTTCTTGTCCGGCTTGTAGGTCGTCTGGCCTTCAAGCAATTCGCGCAGAACCAGCCGCACCATGAAGGTGCTGGTCACCTTGTTGCTGGGCAGGAGGCCAGCTCCCGTATTGATCAACTGGCCATCGATCGAGCGCGAATAAAGGAGCGACAGGTCGGTACATTCGTCGCGATATCCAAAACCGAACGTGGTCGCTGCCACTCGCCAAGGCGAGCCTGAATAGGTCTGGTTGAACGTCGCGGCCGTGACACGGTCCGTGAGGTAGCGATCCATGTCATAGAGGACCGAGCCTGCGACATAGAAATTGTACGGCAACTGCACGGATGACGTCAGGTGAAGGCCTTCGCGGCGGAACGGATAGCCAATCTCCGGCTGCGCCGAGATGCGGGAATAGGCTGCGGTCAGCGATACCCGACCGAGCGACGCCGTCGCCGAGATGTCGGCCCGGCGCAACCCGTAGGTTCTCTCGTCGAAACGGCCACGCGCCGTGACGCTGAAATTGGCGAAAGGCTGGATCGTCGCCGCCGTGACAACATCCGAACGACGCGTTTCTAGGCCGGAATTTCGACCGGTATTGGCAAGATCATAGGCCGCGAATGAGTTTCTCCCGAACATCTGACGGGATTGGCCCACGAGCAGCGAGGCAAAGAAGGCCCCGTTCGACCGGAACGTGTAGCGGCCGCCATAGTTCAGGCGTGTGCCGCCCTCGATGCGATCATAGCCGGAAAAGCGGTTGGAACTGAAAATCGAATTGTCATCGAAAACAAGGCTTTGCGCGTCTTCGTTCGGCAGTTTTCCGATGCGCATCTCGTTCGGACGCACGACAAGCTGAGCGATCGGCTCGATATGGTGAGAGCCCCAGCTTGTCAGCGCGATGAACGGATAGCGGTATTCCACCCCGACGGTCGGCATCGGCCGGAACAGGAAATTGTCGGCATTCCCGCCGAGGAAATTGGCCTGATTGGCATTGCCGTAGCCGGCGCCGACAAAACCCTGCTGGGCCGGATCGGGCGCGTTAAACCCCGAAAGGTTCTGGTGCAGCCAGGCAGCATCGGCGCGCAGGCTGACAAACGGTGTCCATTCCTGGCCGATCGGGTCGATGAACTGACGACGCCAGGAAACATCGACGCTCGACCGCACATATTCGCCCGCAAACCCGCGCAGAAGGCACTGACCGGGCCTGTAGGCGCCGAGGCGGACACCATTCACGCCGTAAACGCAGGGCTGATAGGTGCCCCCGGCCGTCGTGGTGTAAAGCAAGGTGCCGGGCAGATAGGTCGGGTTCGTGACAAGCGGCAAGGCCTGGAACTGGGCCGCTTCACGCCGGATCGCCGCACCGTTGAAATTGACGCGCAATTCACCGCCAACCTGATCCGGATTGAAGCGCCGATCATAATCGAAGGACGGCCCCACCGTCTCGATCTGCTTCTGCCAGTCCAGCGAGGTCAGCCCGTAGAAGTGGTAGCCGGTCAGATCAAACCAGCTGCGCTGGCCGCGGCCGCGCAGATAAACCTGCGAAATCTGCTCGTTATAAAACAATTGCGAGAGCGATTGCGGCTTGGTCTTGTAGTCGGTGTAATAGTGCTTGTCGGTCGCCCAGGCGGCGTCCCAGCCCACAGTCCACTTTTCGTTCAGATAGAATTTGCCGCGCGTCTCGATCGAGCCACGAAACCGGCGCAGCCCCGCCCCGGCATAAGGAAGAAGGCTGAATTCACGCGGTGCCTGCTGGTTGATGCCGTTGACGCGGATATTGTAGCTCCCGGTTTGCAGCCGGTGCCGCCAGACCACATCCGCGTGCAGGCCCTGTTTCCCGAAATAGGTCGGCGTGAACAGCAGATCGTAATTCGGCGCGATCGACCAGAAGAGCGGCAAGCCAAATCCGCGCCCGAGTTTCTCGCGGCTGATGATGCGCGGCGCGAGGATGCCGGATGCGTTGCGAACAGTGGGATCCGGCGCCGAGAAGAACGGAAAATACGCGACCGGAATGCCCCAGAATTCAAGTGTCGCGTTCTCATAGTAGACGCGCCGCTCGCTGTTCCTGTGAATGATCCGTGCCGCTTTCACCTGCCAGAGCGGAGGCCGCTCGGGGTTTTCTTCGCAAGCCTTGCATGACGTGAAGGTGCCCCGTTCGAAGACCGTCGTTTCGCCGTCCGTCCGCTCGGCGCGAGGAGCGGCAAAGCGGGTCTGGTTGCTCGACTCGACACGCAGGCTGTCGATGAAGCCGTCACGGAAATCGTCCGTCAGATCGAAGCGGCTGCCATAGGTCTTGGTGCCGTCTGTGTCGGTGAGCTTGGCGTTGCCCTCGGCGTAAACGCGTTTCGATTTGCGGTCATAGGTGACCTTGTCGGCCTCGAGTACCTTGCCCTGGTAATGCAGTTGGACATCACCCAAAGCGGTCACGCGATCATTGTCGCGGTCATAGACAATTTCGCGCGCGTCAACGAGCATGCGCGAGCGCTGCCCGGACGGGTTCGAGCCGGCCAGACGATCGTTCAGCGACTGGGCCTGAACCCGCTCGACGGGGAGGGCCATCGCCGAGATCGCGAGGCTCGTCAGCGCGACAAATCCCGCGCTACGAAGCGTTAACCATTTTTGACGATAGTGCAGCAAGGAAGCGCTCATCAGCCGTCTTCCTTGTTCAGAAGCACCAGAATTCCAAGCGCTGAGGCAACAGCAGGAGCCACCCAGGCTGCGAGCATGGCCGAGACCACACCTGCATTTCCCAGGTCTTCTGCGACTTCCGTCGCCACATAAAGGCTAAAACCTGCCGTCACGCCACCAAGCACCATCTTCGCCAGACCACCAGAACGCAAAAATTTTAACGAAAAACAAGCGGCAACAAGAACCATCGCGACCAGCAAGGCCGGCCGCGCCCACAGCGTCTGATAAATCAGGCGATACCGCGTCGCGTCGAGGCCCGCAAGTTCCAGTCTGTCGATGATTTCAGGAAGCGACCAGAAGGACACAGCTTGGCCCGGACCGAGCGCCGAGCGAACCTCTTCTCCGGTCAGATTTGTCGCGACGAGATAGGTTGCGACCGTCTCCGGTTCGAGATCGGTGGAAACCACCCGCGCATTCTCCAGCCGCCAATATCCGTTACGCAGCCTCGCGGTCGGCGCCTCGATTCGCTCCAGCAACTGCCCCTTGTCATCGAGCAGCAGGAACTGGACGGAGCGCAGGGTATCCGAGGCCGAATCGAGCGAGGTCGCGCGGATGATTGCCTCGCCATCGACCGAGCGCTGGCGCAGCCAGATCACCCGCCCCAATGTCGCGCCGCCGCGCCGGAAGATATGCGCCTCCATCTCGTTGGCACGATCCTTCAGGATGGTGGAGATCGGGTTGTAGGTGGTGGTGACGAAGCCGCCGATCAGCACCGCCACGATCAGGGCCGGCGTGAGAAACTGCCAGGCGGAATAGCCCGCCGCGCGCGCTACCACCAGTTCGAGCTTGCGGGACAAGCCGATGAAAGTGGCCATCGCGCCGAAGAGCATGCCGAAGGGAATGACCTGCTCGGCCGTTGCAGGCGTGCGATAGAGCGCGAGTTTCGCCATTGTGCCCGTGGAAGCACCCACGGCATCACCGGCCCGGCGCATCAATTCGACGAAATCGAGCGTGTAGATCAGTCCAAAAATCGTGGCCAGCACGATGAAAATCGAGCCTGCAAAGCGGCGCGCGAAATAGAGCCCGAGCGTGTGTCCGATCATGCCGCGGACCTCCGGCCAGACGGCAGCAGTCGCATCGCGAGCGCGGAGACCAGATCCCACAGGCGATCCATGGCCTGTGAACGTTTGATCGGTCGGACCGAGCGCCAAGCCATCATGGCAGCAATGCCGGTCGCGGTGATCGGGACAAGATACATGAGCGGAACACCATAGGCGGACCGGACGGCGAAACTTGCGGCCGCAAAACCGGCAATGCGCATCGCGATCAGCGCGACGACAGCGCCAAAAATCGCCTGGCCACGCCCCTGACGGGTCGTGCGGGGGTTGCCAAGCGCTGCAAAAGCGATCGCGAGTGTCGCAAGCGGGTAGAGCGGGTTGGTAAGGCGGTCATGCAGCTCGGCCCGGAATCGGCCATAGATCGCCCGAACGTAACTGTCCGAACGGTCGAGATTGAACAGCAATTCGCCCGTGCGCCATTCGCGCGGCTTGAACTGGATTTGCCCGCCGGCCTGCTCGAACTGGTCGAGGTCGAACACATAGCGCGCGAAGGCGATCAGGGAGGCTCCACGCTGGCCGCTCTCCTGCCGCTGCATCGAACCTTTTTCGAGAATGAGGTAGGTGGCCTGATCCACCTCCACCACCTGTCCGCGCTCGGCGAGATAGACCGAGTGCAGCCTCGGGTCACGCGAATCGTGGATCATCACGCCGCCCATCGCGCCGCCCTGAAGCCGCTCGCGGAAATGGAAGACCAGCCCCTTGTCGAGATCGACGAATTTCCCTTCCTGCAAGATGCGCGTGACAACATCAGCCCGCACCTTGCTGATCAGCGTACGCAGTGAGCGGAAGCTCTCCGGCATGGCATAAAGCGTCATCGTACCCACGAGCGTGCAGACGATGAGCGTGAGGATCGCGAAGGGGCGCAAGATCGTGAGCGGCGAGATGCCCGCCGCGCTCATCACAATCAGTTCGCTGTCGGAATTCAGGCGGTTGAGCGTGTAGAGGATGGCAATGAACAGCGCGAGCGGCGCGATGATCATCACAAGCGCAGGGATGCCCAGAAGTGTCACTTCGAGGAAGATGAGGATGGTCTGGCCCTTGCCGGTCACGAGGTTCAGTTCGCGCAAGGCCTGGCTCAGCCAGATGATCGCGGTGAGCGCGACAAGACAGGCGGCGAAGGCCACCGCCGCAAGCCTGAAAATATAGCGCTCGACCATCAGCATGATGGTCTTCCCTGCCGTGAAATCGGGGCGCGCGCAAGGCAAGTTCACATGATTGTCAGCCAAGTTCCGGCTGCGTGACAATGCTGCACTTGCGAGGGAAAGCGATCCGTTTCAATTTCCCGCATGCAAGGCCGCTGTGAATCGGTCTTTGCCAGCTTTTGCAAACGGATCGGGGAATTGAATGTCGACAGGCCTCACCTTGTCTTTCGTGCCGCTCGCCCAGCAGGGCGCCGGGCCGGTTCTGGCCGTGCTCGCCGGCAAATCCGGTCTCGCACCCGAATTGACGCAACGGCTGGGTGCTGCGCCCGCAAAGCGCCTTTCCGAGGCGATGTCGGCCGAGAATTTCAAGGGCAAGACCGGGGCTGCGCTCGCTTTGCCGGCTGAAACCGGGTTCGGCGAGAAGCCGACCCATGTCGTCATCATCGGGGTCGACAGCGACGACGAGGAATCCCGCCCCGGTTTTGTGCGCCTCGGCGGACAGGTCTATTCGAAACTGCCGAAGGGCCGCGATGCCTCGGTGCTGCTGATCACACCGAAAGGCCCGTTCTCTCCTGAGGATTCTGCCGATTTCGCACTCGGCATGAAGCTCGCAGCCTACAAATTCGATCGCTACATTACGAAGAAGAAGCCGGACGAGAACGGCGAGGTCGCGAAATCGGTACTCCTCCATGTAGCGGACCCCGTTGCCGCGCGCCGTGCGATGAAAACGCGCGAAGCCATTTATGGTGGCGTCGAGATCGCCCGTGATCTCGTGAACGAGCCGCCGAATGTCCTGACTCCGGTGGAATTCGCCGCGCGCGCCGAGAAGCTCGAAAAACTCGGCGTCGAGATCGAAATCCTTGACGAAAAGACCATGAAAAAACTCGGCATGCGCGCGCTGCTCGGTGTCGGGCAGGGCTCCGAGCAGGAAAGCCGCCTCGTCATCATGAAATGGATGGGTGCGAAGAACGAGAAGGCCCAGCCCATCGCCTTTGTCGGCAAGGGCGTGGTGTTCGATACCGGCGGCATCTCGATCAAGCCCGCTGCGGGCATGGAAGACATGAAAGGCGACATGGCAGGCGCTGCGGCAGTCGTCGGCCTGATGCATGCCCTCGCGAGCCGTAAGGCGAAGGCGAATGTCATCGGCGCCATCGGTCTCGTCGAGAACATGCCTGACGGCAAGGCCCAGCGCCCTGGCGACATCGTGAAATCCATGTCGGGCCAGACGATCGAGATCATCAACACCGATGCCGAGGGGCGGCTCGTGCTCGCCGATGTGCTCTGGCACGTGAAGCAGAAATTCAACCCTGCCTTCATGGTGAACCTTGCCACACTCACCGGCGCGATCATGGTTGCGCTGGGGCAGGAACATGCCGGGCTGTTCTCGAACAACGATGAACTTGCTGAAAGGCTGTTCAAATCGGGCAAGGCGACGGGCGAGAAGCTTTGGCGGATGCCGCTCGGCGCCGAATATGACAAGCAGATCGACAGCAAGGTCGCCGACATGAAAAACACCGGCGGGCGCTTCGGCGGATCAATCACCGCCGCCCAATTTCTCCAGCGCTATGTCGATGGCTGCCCATGGGCGCATCTCGATATCGCAGGCACGGCGATGGGCTCGCCTCAGACCGATATCAACAAGGGCTGGTCATCCGGTTTCGGCGTGCGCCTGCTCGACCGGTTGGTTGCGGATTTCTATGAAGGCTGAACGGGCATCGCCGGGACTGACAGGCTGAGCCGATGACCGAAATTCTCTTCTACCATCTCGCCGGGCAACGCCTCGAGCAGGTTCTGCCGCAACTCCTTGAAAAGTCGTTGGAACGAGGCTGGAATGCGCTCGTCCGCGCCGGATCTGAGGAGCGCCTTGGCGCGCTCGATGAAGCGCTCTGGACCTATTCCGAGCAGAGCTTCCTGCCGCATGGCCGCGAGGAGGATGGCGAGCCCGAGCACCAGCCGATCCTTCTTTCCACGAAGGACACCCGCGTCAACGAGCCGGGCGTGATCTTCCTGATTGATCGAGCCAAACTCCCTGCCGAATATGATGTCGAGCGTGTCGTTCTCATGTTCGATGGCGATGATCCCGAGGCGCTGGACGAAGCGCGTGCGGCCTGGAAAGCCGTCAAGGGCCTTGGCCATCCCGCGACCTACTGGCAACAGGAAGGCGGGCGCTGGGTCAAGAAGGCTTGACGTCACCCAGAAGAGAATTGCAATTTCAAACAGAAATTTAGGGGAATCATTGTCATGAGAGTCTTGCTTATTTGTTCATTTATTTTGTCTGCTGCTGTTGCAAACGCCCAAACAGGACTAAATATAAATTTGAGCAGCTACGGGGGCACCCATCAGGAGGCCCGCAACGCCCGCGGGTTCTGTTGGGACAAGGTTGGTCTGTCGAAGACCAGCAATCCACAAACAGAAGCTCAAGCAAGCGCCATCAGGTCCTGTGTCGATCGTGTTCTGGCTGCAAATATGCCTGCGAAGAGCGCCCCGCCAGCAAAGAGCGAACGCGGTCGATGCATTCAACAACTCCCGGGCGCTGTCTATAATCGAGAAACGCGTATGTATTCTCATCCTGATGCACGCGCGAAGTGCGGCGAGCGTAGTTGAGGAGTTCTGCTCACGTTTCCTCGAGTTCCCCCATTACAACAAGCCATTCCTCTTCCGCCTGTGCGAGCTTCTCCGCGAGGGTTGAGCGATCCTTTGCCAACTGGCTGGCCTTCGCCGGTTGATCGCGGAAGATGCCGGGATTGGCGAGCGCCTCATCGGCTCGGGCGAGTAGCGCGGTCAGTTTTTCCATCTGCTGTTCCAGCAGTTTCGCTTTCTCGCGCAAAGGTTTCAGATGTTGCCGCTTTTCGGCAGCGGCGCGGCGCTCTTCCCTCAGGGAGGAGGGCGTTTCGCTCCCGCGCTTCCCTGAGTCCTTGCGCGCCTCAAGCACCTGGCGGGCATAGGCATCGAGATCGTCGTTGAACGGTTTCACCCGTCCGTCTGCGACGAGCCAGAGTCGGTCGCAGGCGGCGTCCAGCAGCGCGCGATCATGGCTGACGATGATCACCGCGCCCTTGTATCCCGCCAGCGCCTCGACCAGCGCATCACGCATCGGGATATCGAGATGGTTCGTGGGCTCGTCGAGGATCAGGAGATGCGGCCCCTCGAAAGCCGCGAGGCCCAACAGCAGCCGCGCCTTCTCGCCACCGGAGAGCTGGGAGATCGGTGTATCGGCCTTCTCGGCCCCGAATCCGAGCCGCGCCGCAGCAGACCGGACGATTGCTTCGCCAGCCTGCGGCATCTTGCGCCGCACCATGAGAGCGGGCGTCGCATCGGAATCCAGTTCATCGAGCTGATGCTGCGCGAAATAGGCGATGTTCATGCCCCGCGCCCGCGTGACCTCGCCGGACTTCGCTTCGATACGGCCGGCGATCAACTTCACAAGCGTTGATTTGCCGTTTCCGTTCTGGCCCAGAAGACCGATCCGGTCGTCATCGGAAATCGACAGCGTGAGTCCTGAAAGCACCGTACGCTCGCCGTAGCCGGTCGAGGCCGCCTCCATGGAAATGATCGGTGGCTGAAGCGGCTTTTCCGGGTCCGGCAGGCGGATTTCTGCCGCCTCCTCGCGCGCAAAGGTCGCGACCGGCCCAAGCTTTTCGAGCCGCTTCACTCTGGATTGTGCCTGCTTCGCCTTTGACGCCTTGGCCTTGAAGCGATCGATGAAGGCCTGAAGATGGGCCCGTTCAGCCGCAAGTTTGTCGGCGGCTTTTTCAGCCAGCATCGCCTTCTCGGCGCGCTGGCGTGCGAAACTCGAGTAGCCACCGCGGTAGAGGGTCAGCTTGCCGCGATCCATATGCAATGTGTGATCGCTTACCTCATCGAGAAAATCGCGATCATGCGAAATCACCAGCAAAGTGTGCGGATATCGTTTCAGATGCTCGGTGAGCCAGAACGCGCCTTCGATATCGAGGTAGTTCGTCGGTTCATCGAGCAGCAGCAGGTCAGGCTCGCGAAACAGAACGGCGGCGAGGGCTACGCGCATCCGCCACCCGCCTGAGAATTCCGAGCAGGGGCGATGGATATCACTGGCCGAAAACCCGAGGCCCGAGAGAATGGCGGCCGCCCGCGCCGGCGCAGCTTCCGCCCCGATATCGGCGAGGCGAAGCTGGATATCGGCGATGCGGGCGGGGTCGATCGCGGTCTCTGCCTCGGCCAGCAGCGCAAGGCGCTCACGATCTGCCGCGAGTACCGTATCGAGCAGCGTTTCCGGTCCGCCCGGCGCCTCTTGCGCCACATGGCTCAGAATGGCCTGACGTGGCATGCTGATCGTGCCGCTTTCGAGCGCGATCTCGCCCAGGATCAGCCGAAAGAGCGTCGATTTCCCACAGCCATTGCGTCCGATCAGGCCCACGCGCGCGCCGCCGGGTACTTGCGCAGTGGCCTGATCGAGCAAAAGCCGGTTGCCGAGCCGATAGGTGAGGGCGGTGAGCGAGAGCATGGTGCGGCCTATAAGCAGGCTCAGCGCCTGCTGTCACCTGTCGTTTTCGAGTGCGATCAGGCGGAAATCCACAGGCTTGATACGCGCGTCATTCGACTTTTGTCGAAAGCTCGTTAGCGTTTGCGCCGTGGCTGGAGGCATCCGTGCAAATAGCGCGATGCGAGGCACAAGGGGGGTCGAAAAGGCCCGCCATCTGGCCTTGAGGAACGGGGATATTCCAATGAAGAAACTCATTGCAGAAGCTTTTGGCACGGCGGTGCTCGTGCTCGTCGGTTGCGGTTCGGTGGCACTTGCGGGATTCGGCGGCGTGATGCCGCTCGGCATCGTACCGATTGCGCTAGCCTTTGGCCTTTCTGTCACGGCGATGGCTTACGGGATCGGCCCGGTCTCGGGCTGCCATATCAACCCGGCCGTGACGGCCGCGATGATCACGTCGGGCCGGATGAGCCCGGCCGAGGGCGGGCAATACATGGTCGCGCAGGTGGTCGGCGCCTTTATCGGCGCGGGGATTCTTGCTGTCATGCTGGGTGGCAAAGCCGGAACAGCTTTTGGTCAGACCACGTTTGATCCGGTGAAAACCGGCGTCGGCATCGCCTTCCTCGTCGAATTCATCGCGACGCTGATCTTTACGGTCGTCATTCTCGGCGCGACGCAGGCCAAGGGCGGCGCGGGTGCAGTGGCTGGACTCGTGATCGGGCTGACACTCGCGGTATTGCACCTTGCCTTCGTGCCGGTGACGGGCAACTCGCTCAACCCCGCGCGCACGATCGCGCCGAACCTCTATGTCGGCGGGCAGGCTGCGGCACAGATCTGGCTCTATGTCCTCGCACCCTTGGCGGGTGGGGCAGTCGCCGGATTGCTGTTCAAGTCGAAGCTGCTTTCTGCTGACGAGTAAGGCTTCGCCCGCTTCGCTCTTGAGTTTGCGACTCTCGCGGGCTATGCGGCCCGCGAGACATGATTTGCAAAACGAGAGAGTGAGACATGGCCATTCAGCGCACCTTTTCCATCATCAAGCCGGACGCGACCGAGCGGAACCTCACGGGCGCGGTCAACGCCGTGATCGAAGGCGCGGGCCTGCGCATCGTCGCGCAGAAGCGCATCCAGATGTCGCGCCGCGAGGCCGAGACTTTCTACGCCGTCCACAAGGAGCGCCCCTTCTTCGGCGAACTCGTGGATTTCATGATTTCCGCGCCGGTCGTGGTGCAGGTTCTCGAAGGCGAGAACGCGGTTCTGCGCTATCGCGAGATCATGGGGGCCACCAACCCTGCGAACGCCGCCGAAGGCACCATCCGCAAGAAGTTCGCCCGCTCGGTCGGCGAGAACTCGGTGCATGGCTCGGACAGCCCGGAGAATGCCGCGATCGAAATCGCCCAGTTCTTCTCGGGCAACGAGATCGTCGGCTGAAATTTTTCTCCCGCGAAATCTGCAAGGCCGGACTGAAAGGTCCGGCCTTTTTGATTTGCTGATCAATCGACGCAAAACTTTGATTGGTGAGGCCCACTTTTCTCGGCCACAAAAGCAGCGGAAGGGTTGGAATCAGGCATGGCGCTGCGCGATATCCTGCTGGCGCTGACGCTGGCGACACTCTGGGGCTCGACCTTCACCGCCATGAAAATCGGCGTTGTCGATGTGCCGCCCCTCGCGATGAACGCGCTCCGTTTCTGCCTCTCGGCCTTTCCGGCCCTGCTGTTCATCCGGTTTCCGGCCGTTCCGCTCTGGACCGTGATTGCCTTCGGGCTGGTTCTCGGCGTGACAAAATTCTCTGTGCTTTTCACGGCACTGAAGGTCGGGATGCCGGCAAGCCTCGCCTCCATCGTGTTGCAGATGCAGGTTTTTTTCACCATCGGCTTCGCCTGGTTCCTGATGGGCGAGCGGCCTGGGCGGCCGCAATTGATCGGGGCAGGGGTGGCGTTCCTCGGCATGCTGCTGTTCGCGCAGGACAAGATGGAGAACGCCGCCCTGTTTCCGCTGATACTCTGCCTGCTCGCTGCGAGCCTCTGGGGAGTGGCGAACATCATCGTCAAGAAGGCGCAGGCGAAGGATATCCTGGCCTTTGTGGTCTGGTCGAGCGCGGTCGCCGGACCGGTGCTGGTTCTGCTCTCAATCGCCGTCGACGGACCGCAAACGCTCTGGAATGTGGTGAAAAATCCGGGCTGGTCGACGGTTCTTGTCTCGCTCTACCTTTCGTTTGGAGCGACCCTTTTCGGCTACTCGGTCTGGAACAGCCTGATCTCTCGATATCCGGTAGCATTGGTCGGGCCGTTTGCCTTGCTCATTCCGGTCTCCGGCATGGCCTGCGGCATCGTCTTTCTCGATGAGGCCTTGTCGTGGAAAGCCATAATCGCATCGGTGATTGTCTTTCTGGGCCTTGTGATCAATGTTTTCGGCGACAGGATCGCAGCGAGGATGCGGCAATCATGAATGCGCCATTTCAGGTTTCAACCGGCTTCCGCCCCTCGGTCTGCCCGCATGATTGCCCGAGCGCATGCTCGCTCGATGTCGAGGTTCTGGCCGAAAACCGCATCGGCCGGGTGAGGGGGCTGAAGGCCCAGACCTACACTGATGGCGTGATCTGCGCGAAGGTCGCGCGTTATGCCGAGCGCATTCACCACCCCGATCGGTTGCTGAAACCGCTGTTGCGCACGGGTCCCAAGGGCTCGAAGCAGTTCCGCGAAATCGGCTGGGACGAGGCACTTGATCGCGCCGCTGACGCCTTCAACGCGGCCGAACGCGATTTTGGCGCGGACAGCATCTGGCCCTACTATTACGCTGGCACGATGGGCCTCGTGATGCGCGACGGCATCAATCGCCTGCGCCACGCGAAGAAATATTCCGGCCAGCACGATACGATCTGCACCAACATGGCCTGGACCGGCTATGTCGCGGGCACGGGCCGTCTCGCCGGGGTCGATCCGCGTGAGATGGCGCATTCGGAAGTCATCGTGATCTGGGGCACGAATGCGGTCCATACGCAGGTCAACGTGATGCACCACGCGGTCAAGGCGCGGAAAGCCAATGGCGCGCTGATCGTGGCAGTCGATGTCTACATGAATGAAACGATGCGGCAGGCGGACATCGCGCTGCTGATCCGGCCCGGCACAGATGGCGCGCTGGCCGCCGCGATACAGCACGTGCTGTTGCGCGAGAACCTCGCCGATCGTGATTATCTGGCGCGCCTCACTGATTTCTCGCCCGGAACCGAGGCGCATCTTTCAACCCGCACACCCGAATGGGCTGAAGCGATCTGTGGCCTGCCCGCGGCCGAGATCGAGAGTTTCGCGCGGCTGCTGGGCTCGAAAAAGGCCAATTACTTCCGTCTCGGCTATGGCTTTTCGCGCCAGCGCAACGGCGCGGTCAACATGCACGCGGCTTTGTGCATCCCCACCATGCTTGGCTCGTGGCAACACCGGGGTGGCGGTGCATTTCACTCGAATTCCGGCACATTCAACCTCTCTATGACCATGATCGAGGGGCTGGATGTCATCGATCGCTCGGTGCGGAAGCTCGACCAGTCGCGCATCGGCGATATCCTGCTGGGCGATCACGAAGCCCTGCGCGGCGGTGGGCCTGTGAAGGCCATGCTGATCCAGAACACCAACCCTGCTTCCGTGGCACCGGAGCAGACGAAGGTGCTCAAGGGGTTTGGCCGCGACGACTTGTTCACGGTTGTGCACGAGCAGTTCATGACCGAAACCGCCGCGCTCGCGGATCTCGTTTTGCCCGCCACCATGTTCATGGAACATGATGATATCTATCGCGGTGGCGGGCATACGCATCTGATGCTCGGCCCGAAACTCGTCGAACCGCCCGGCGAATGTCGCTCCAATCATGAGGTGATTGTGGAACTAGCGAGGCGCGTCGGCGCTGAGCATCCGGGCTTTGCGATGTCCCCACGGGAGCATATCGACTGGTGCTTGAAAAAATCCGAAAGAGGCTCGCTCGAAGCTCTTGAGGAACATGGCTTTCTCGATACCGATCCGCCGTTCAATGCCGCCCATTTCCTGCATGGTTTCGGCCATCGCGAAGGCAAGTTCCATTTCTCGCCGAACTGGAAAAAGGTGCCACTCAAGAACGATGGCCTGATGGGCCCTTGGGAAAGCATGCCTCTTTTCCCTGATCATTGGGACGCGATCGAGGAGGCGAATGACGAATTCCCGTTCCGGTTGGTCACGGCCCCGGCGCGATCGTTCCTGAATTCGAGTTTCACCGAAACGCCGGGGAGCATCAAGAAAGAGGGCGAGCCGAGCCTGATGGTGCACCCTGTGGATGCGGCGCAACTCGGGCTTACTTCAGGCGATATCGCTGCCATCAGCAACCGGCGCGGGCGCGTGACGCTGAAAGTCACGCTTTATGATGGCGTGCGGCGCGGTGTGGTGATCGCCGAGGGGATTTTTCCCAATGCCGCCCATCTTGGCGGAACGGGGATCAACGTGCTCACAGGCTCTGACCCCGTAGCGCCCTATGGCGGCGCGGCCTTCCACGACAACCGCGTTGCCATCCAGAAAGCCTGACTCGGCCGACAACACCTGACAGTCTCCTGACGTTTTCTGGCATGTTCTATGATAAGGAGCCGGAAGTTCAGGAGGCTTTCTCATGGCGCGCGCGGACCGATTGATGCAGCTGACGCAAGTGCTGAGGCGCTATCGACGGCCCGTCACGGCGGCGGCCCTCGCCGAGGAAACTCGAGTTTCCGAGCGAACAATCTATCGCGATATCATATCCTTGCAGATTTCCGGCGTGCCGGTGCGCGGCGAAGCGGGGATCGGCTATGTCCTTGAAAGCGGTTTCGATCTGCCGCCGCTCATGCTCACGCCTGAGGAATGCGAAGCCCTGATGCTCGGCCTGCGTTTCGCGCGTGACCGCGCCGACCCCGGCTTCCAGCGCGTGATTGATGATACGCGCGCGAAGATCGAGGCCATCCTGCCGGCAAACCTACGCGACATCTTCAATTCCGCACCCCTGTTCGCGCCAACCTATCGCGCCCAGATGCCGGGCGGTGTCGATGAAGGTTTGCTGCGCCGCGCCCTGCGCGAAAGCCGCAAGATCAGAATTGAGTATCGCGATGCGAAGGATGAGGCGACCGAACGCGTGATCTGGCCCGTCCTGATGGGCTATTTCGAGACAACACGCGGGCTCATCGGCTGGTGCGAGTTGCGGCAGGGGTTCCGCCATTTCCGGACCGACCGGATTCTCGCACTGGATGTTCTGGAGGAGCGCATGCCGCGCCGGCGGCTCGTGCTCATGAAAGAATGGGAGGCAGCCCGCGATGCCGAAATCTCGGCTTGTCGGGACGGGCGCGCAGACGATTTCTAGGTCAGCCGGTGATTTTCACCCGCCGCCCCTCAATTGCCAGCCGACCCGAGGCCAACAGGCGCAACGTCTCCGGATAGATCCGATGCTCTTCCGCGAGCACGCGCGCGCCGAGGGATGCCTCGGTGTCATCGTCCAGAACCGGCACGGCGGCCTGAAGGATGATCGGCCCCTCATCCATGCCTGGTGTGACGAAATGTGTGGTGCAACCGTGGAGCTTGACGCCTTCTTCAAGCGCGCGGGCATGGGTATCAAGCCCTTTGAAACTCGGCAGCAGGGCCGGGTGGATGTTGATCATCCGGCCCGCCCAGCCCTCGCAGAATTCCGGTGTCAGCAGCCGCATGAATCCGGCGAGGCAGACGATTTCGGCACCCGATCTCTCGAGCTCTGCCTGCATGGCAGCGTCAAAGGCCGCGCGGTCCTTGCCATAGGCCTTGCTCGGCACGAGGGCCGTCGGGATGCTCTCCGATCGGGCAAAATCGAGACCCGCAGCCTCCGGCCTGTTGGAGAGAACCAGCACGATCTCAGCCGGAAAGTCCGGCGCTCGCGCCGCCTTCACCAAAGCCGCCATGTTCGAGCCACGGCCAGAGATGAGGATCGCAACGCGTTTCTTGCGCATGTCAGACCGCAAGATGGCCATGCGGCCGCACACGCGGCTCTTCAGCGGCTTCTATGATCTCTCCGAAGCGGATCACTGTTTCATTTGCCGCACGCAGGGCGGAGATCACAGCATCGGCCTTTGCCGGTTCGACCACCAGCACCATGCCGATGCCGCAATTGAAGGTACGGATCATCTCGGCTTCGGCGACGCCACCGGCTTTCGAGAGCCAGCCGAAAACCAGCGGCACATCAATCGCCGACAGGTTGATCGAGGCCCCGAGGCCGTCGGGCAGCACGCGCGGAATGTTGTCGATGAAGCCGCCACCGGTGATATGCGCCAGCGCCTTGATGCCCGCGCCCGCTTCGGATTTTAGCGCCGCGAGCAGTGATTTCACATAGATGCGGGTGGGGTCCAGCAGGGCTTCACCGAGTGTGCGCCCCTTGGCGAAGGGCGCCTCATCCTGCCAGCCCAACTTTGCATGCTCGGCGATCCGGCGCACGAGGCTGTAGCCGTTGGAATGCACGCCCGAAGAGGCGAGGCCGAGGATCACATCGCCGGTCCTGACCGCGTCGAGCCGCGGCAGCAGCGTCCCGCGTTCGGCGGCACCCACGGCAAAACCGGCGAGGTCGTAATCGCCTTTGCCATAGAGCCCCGGCATTTCTGCGGTCTCGCCGCCGATCAGGGCTGCTCCGGCGATCTTGCAGCCTTCGGCGATGCCGCGCACGATCTCGACGCCAACACCCTGTTCGAGCTTTCCAGTCGCGAAATAATCGAGAAACAGCAAAGGCTCCGCGCCCTGAACCACAAGATCATTGACGCACATCGCCACGAGGTCGATACCGATCGTGTGGTGAATTCCCGTTTCAATCGCGATTTTCACTTTGGTGCCGACACCATCGTTCGCCGCCACGAGAATGGGATCAGAAAACCCCGCCGCCTTCAGATCGAAAAGCCCGCCGAAACCACCGATTTCCGCGTCCGCGCCGGGGCGGCGCGTGGCGCGCACGAGCGGCTTGATCTGGTCGACCATGGCATTGCCGGCATCGATATCGACGCCTGCCTCGGCGTAGGTGAGGCCGTTCTTTTTCGCAGTCACGGGGCTTTGCTCGCGGGTTCGAGGGAATGCGCGACATCGAAAACATCAGCTTACACGAAAAAGCAACCTCATCGGCACTGTTGTTCAGGTGTCTCGACTGGAGACACGCCTTGATGCATGTCGCATCGCCCGATAGCTTGGCCGAGCAATGACTATTCCGAATGCCCTGACCCTTCTGCGCTTCTGCCTCATTCCGCTCACGGTCGTGCTGATTCAGGAGCGGCAATTCCAGATCGCGTTTCTGGTTTTTGTGCTGGCCGGGCTGACCGATGCGGTTGATGGCTTCATCGCGCGGCGCTTCAACCAGCAATCCGAACTCGGAGCCTATCTCGATCCTTTGGCCGACAAGCTGCTGATCGCAGCGAGCTTTGTCGCGCTCTTCGCTGTTCAGGCGATGCCATATTGGCTGGTGGTGCTGGTGATTTTCCGTGATGTGATGATTGTCGGCGCGGTGGCGATCGCCTGGCTGCTGAACAATCCGATCCCGATCGAGCCCCTTCTGATTTCGAAATGCAACACGGCGGCGCAGATCAGCGCCGTGGCTTTCACCCTGGCGGCCGGCAGCTTTTTTGTCGCCCCGGCGATGTCGCACCAGATTGTTCATCTGATCGTTGCGCTCTTGACCGTGCTCTCGGTCGGCGCCTACTTCGTGAAATGGTTCCGGCATATGGCCGAGTGAGCAAGCGCATTTTCAAGCGAAGTGGGTTTTAGTTCGCGTGAAGAAAATGCGTCAGGACAATGGGAGCGCGTTTTCGTTTCATCACAACGAAAGCCGCTCAGGACGGGGGACGCCATGACACTCCAGCGCCAGATCGGCTTCTGGCTTGCCTGTCTCGCGGCATTCATCGCCTTTCTCTACCTGTTTTCGGGCATCCTGATGCCGTTTGTCGCGGCCCTGATCCTTGCCTATCTGCTCGATCCGGTCGTGGACCGATTGCAGAAAGCGGGTCTCTCGCGCCTGTGGGGCACGGTGATTGTGATGCTGCTGGTCACACTCGCCTTCCTGATCGTGCTTCTTTCGGTGGCGCCGGTGCTGGTGAACCAGCTCGCGAGTTTCATCGCGAAAGTGCCCGGCTACATTGCCCGCATCCAGATCCTCATCACGGAGCAGGGCGGCCCGCTGATCGAGCGACTGGGCGGGACGGAGCGGCTCTCCGAGATCCAGTCGGCGCTCTCCGGTGGGCTGGGGGATGCCGCGAAATGGGCCGGCGGCGTGCTGACCTCGATCATTTCCGGTGGTTCCACCATTGTCGGCGTCCTTTCGCTGCTGGTGCTGACACCGGTCATCGCGTTCTACCTGCTGCTCGACTGGGATCACATGGTCGAGAAGGTGGATGGCTGGTTGCCGCGCCAGCATGCGCCGGTCGTGCGCGAGCTTGCCCGCGACATGGACCGCACCGTCGCCGGCTTCCTGCGCGGGCAGGCTTTGCTCTGCCTCATTCTGGGCCTCTTTTATGCCGTGGCGCTGAGCCTGATCGGCCTGAATTTCGGCTTCCTGATTGGCATCATCGCCGGGGTGATTTCCTTCATCCCGTTCGTCGGCTCGATCACGGGGCTCCTGATCGGCGGAGGGGTCGCGATTGCGCAGTTCTGGCCTGACTATGTCTCGATCATCGCCGTTCTGGGCGTATTCGCGATCGGGCAGTTCATCGAAGGGAACATCCTCCAGCCCAAGTTGCTCGGGAATGCGGTTGGGCTGCATCCGGTGTGGCTCATGTTCTCACTTTTGGCTTTCGGTTCGTTGTTCGGGTTTGTCGGTGTGCTGCTGGCTGTGCCGGTCGCGGCGGCGATCGGCGTGCTTGTACGGTTCGCGCTCGGGCAATATCTCGCCAGCGCGTTCTTTCGAGGCAAGCCACCCAGCCGGATGGCGCAACCCGACAAACCTGCACCGTGAGCCGGGACGATCAACTCCTGCTGCCTTTCGATCTCGCGCCGTCTTACGGACGCGATGATTTTCTTGTGGGGAAACCCAATGAGGCCGCCTTCAGCTACATCGCGCGCTATCCGCGCTGGTTGGCTCCTGCCGCCCTGATTATCGGGCCGGAAGGGAGCGGCAAGAGTCATCTCGCCGCGATTTTCGCCGTCGAGAGCGGGGCGCAGACCATGCGCGGCGATCACCTCGCTTTCGAAGACGTGCCCCAGCTTGCGAAATCGGGGGCGCTCGTCATCGAGGATGCGGACCGTTTCCCGCCCGATGAGCGGGCTTTGTTCCACCTGATCAATCTCGCGCGGGAAACCGGGCTCCTGCTGGTGATCACGGCGCGAAAACCGCCCGAGGATTGGGGGCTTGCAACGCCCGATCTGCTCTCTCGCCTGAGGGCACAGCCGCGCCTGGCGCTCGGCGAGCCGGATGAGGCGATGCTCGGTGCCCTTTTCGTGAAACTGTTTGCCGACCGGCAGGTCGCAGTCGAGGCGAATGTGGTCTCCTACGCGATGAACAGGATCGGGCGGAGCTATCGATCGGTGCTGGCTCTGGTCGCGGCACTGGACCGGCTTTCCCTCGCGCGCAAGCGCCCGATCACGCGCGCACTGGTCGCGGAGGCACTTGGCGAAGTCCCGGATGACGAAGACGGTGCCTGATTTTTTGCTTCCCCTGTCACGCGGCTGACATAAACTGCGGATTATCCAGCGAGGATTCCGTTCGAGGCCGCGTCACGCGTCATGATTTCCAACGATACTTGCCCTCTGAGCGCGGAAGAACTGGCGCGTCACCCCAGCCGTTTTATCAATCGCGAATTGTCGTGGCTGCAATTCAACCGCCGCGTGATGGAGGAGGCGGGCAATCCGCGCCATCCGCTGCTCGAACAGTTGCGCTTCCTTTCGATCTCCGCGAACAATCTCGATGAGTTCTTCATGGTCCGCGTCTCGGGCCTGATGGAGCAGATGATTGCCGGGGTGCTGACGCCCTCCGATGACGGCCTGACGCCAGAGCAGGCGCTTCTCGCGATCAATGGCGAGGTTGAAACCCTGACCGCCGATCAGCAGGATCGCTGGCGCAAGCTCAGGAGCTTCATTGAGGTCGCCGGGATCGTGGTCGTCGCCCCGCTCGACCTCAACGATGAGGATCGCGAGGCGTTGCGCCAGACCTTTCTGGCCGCGATTTTCCCCACGCTTACACCTTTGGCGATCGATCCCGCCCATCCGTTTCCGTTCATCCCCAATCTGGGGTTCTCGCTCGCCCTGAAGCTGCAAAAGCAGAGCGATGGAAAGGTGATGAAGGCGTTGATCCGCCTGCCACAGAAGCTCGAGCGTTTCATCCGCCTGCCGGATGTCGGGTCGAAGCAGCGTTATATCCTGCTGGAACACGCCATCACGCTCTTCGCCTCGAAACTGTTTCCGGGTTACGCCTTGCGCGGCATTGGCGCCTTCCGCGTGATCCGTGACAGCGACATCGAGATCGAGGAGGAGGCCGAAGATCTCGTCCGCACCTTCGAGACCATGCTCAAACGCCGGAAACGCGGCGTGGTGATCCGCCTCGAAATCGAGGCCGCGATGCCGGAGGAGTTGCGCAATTTCGTCGCGATGGAACTGCGGGTCAAAGCACGCGAAGTCTTCATTATCGACGGCATGCTGGCGCTGAACGATCTTTCGCAGCTTGTGGCTGTCGAGCGCCCCGACCTCAAATTTGAGCCGCATACGCCGCGCTTTCCCGAGCGGGTGCGCGAGCATGGCGGCGATTGCTTCGCCGCAATCCGGCAGAAAGACCTCATCGTCCACCACCCCTATGAGAGTTTCGATGTGGTGGTGAACTTTCTTGAGCAGGCGGCGCGTGACCCGAATGTCATCGCCATCAAGCAGACGCTCTACCGCACTTCGGCCAACAGCCCGATCGTGCGGGCACTCTCGGAGGCCGCCGAGGCCGGCAAGAGTGTGACGGCGCTCGTCGAACTCAAGGCACGCTTCGATGAAGAAGCAAATATCCGCTGGGCGCGCGACCTCGAACGCGCGGGCGTGCAGGTCGTCTACGGCTTTATCGAACTGAAGACCCACGCCAAGCTGAGTCTCGTGGTGCGGCGCGAAGGGCAGGGGCTCGTCACCTATTGCCATGTCGGAACCGGCAATTACCACCCGATCACGGCCAAGATTTACACCGACCTTTCCTATTTCACCGCCGATCCGGTGATCGGACGCGATGTCGCACGCATCTTCAATTTCATCACCGGGTATGCCGAACCCGCAGAGCTGGAAGCGATGGCGGTTTCACCCGTGACGCTGAAGCCGAAACTGCTCGCGCATATCGCCGCCGAAACAGCTTTTGCGAAGGCCGGAAAGCCGGGCGCGATCTGGGGCAAATGCAATTCGCTGGTGGACCCCGAAATCATTGATGCGCTCTATGAAGCGAGCCGCGCCGGCGTTCAAATTGACCTTGTTGTACGTGGAATCTGCTGCCTACGGCCCGGAATTCCGAAGTTTTCGGAGAATATCCGCGTTAAATCCATCGTCGGCCGCTTTCTCGAACACGCTCGGATTTTTGCTTTCGGCAATGGTTTCGGGCTGCCCCACTCGAAAGCCACCGTCTACATCACCTCGGCCGACCTGATGCCGCGCAACCTCGATCGGCGGGTCGAGACCCTGTGCCCGATCATGAACGCGACCGTGCACGAACAGGTGCTCTCGCAGATCATGCAGGCAAACCTTCTCGACAACGAACAGAGCTGGCGGGTCTTGCCTGATGGCTCATCCTCGCGCATGAGTGCGGCGCAAGGCGAGGAGCCCTTCAACGCTCACCGCTATTTTATGACCTATCCGAGTTTGTCTGGACGTGGCGCCTCTCTCAAGCTTTCGAGCCCCCGCACCCTTGCCAAGGCCCGGTCAACCCGGG
The DNA here is from genome assembly GCA_017302635.1 of Hyphomicrobiales bacterium. Lineage (GTDB taxonomy): Bacteria > Pseudomonadota > Alphaproteobacteria > Rhizobiales > Beijerinckiaceae > Rhabdaerophilum. The sequence goes on along the minus strand of JAFLCX010000002.1, from coordinate 1,254,315 downwards.
GCTGAGGGCTATCGCTCCCTCACGAAAGGGCCGGTCGCCGTCATCGATATCGGCTCAAACTCGGTGCGCCTCGTTGCCTACGACCTGCATTCGCGCGCCCCGGTGCCGATGTTCAACGAGAAGAGCTTGTGCGGTCTTGGTCGTGAGGTGGCGGTCACCGGATTTCTGCCGCAGGACGGGCTGGAACAGGCGATCGCGGCGCTGAAACGCTTCCGCGTGCTGTGCGACCTCATGCGGGTCGAGAAGCTTTATGTCCTTGCGACTGCCGCAGCCCGCCGGGCGCTGAATGGCCCGGCCTTCATCGCCGAGGTGAAGGACATCCTGCGCTCGGATGTGACCGTGCTGGCCGGCTCTGAGGAGGCGCGGCTCGCGGCCCTCGGCGTGCTGGCCGGCAATCACAACCCGGATGGTCTTGCGGGCGACCTCGGCGGGGGCAGCCTCGAACTGATCGATGTCGCACAAGGCCAGGTTGGCGAAGGGGTCAGCCTCGAGCTCGGCGGACTTGCCTTGCGCGATGCCGCGGGCAAAAGTCTCAAGAAGGCGGGCAAGATCGTGCTCGAAGCCTTGTCTGGTGTGCCGATCATCCGGCAAGCGGCCGGGCGCGATATCATCGCGATCGGCGGCACATGGCGGGCCATCGCCCGGCTTCATATGGCCAAGACCGGCTATCCGCTCAACGTGCTGCACGGCTATGTCGCGGATGCCAGACCGATCATGGAATTCTGCCAGGATTTGCAGAAGGTCGATATCGACACGATGCCGGCCATCTCCGAAATCTCGAAGGAGCGTCGCCCGCTGATCGCCTACGGCGCGCTGGTGCTCGAACACCTGCTGCGGATGAGCGGCGCGGCGCGGCTCGCGGTCTCGACCTCCGGCGTGCGCGAAGGCATGCTGCATTCGGCCCTGCCGCCCGACATGCAGGCCGAGGACCCGCTTCTCGTGGGAGCAAGAGCCTTCTCTGATCTCCATGCCCGCGACCCTGCCCATGCCGATGATCTCATCGCCTGGACCGACGACTTCGCCCGCACGGCCTTTCCGAACGAGACACCCGAGGCCCGGCGCATCCGGCATGCGGCCTGCCTGATTTCGGAAATCGCCTGGCGCGCCAACCCGGATTACCGCGCCGAGGAAGCCAGCCGGATGATCTGCTACGCGGCTCTGGGCGCGATTTCACACCGCGAACGCGCCTTCCTCGCCAGCGTTCAGCATGCGCGTTACGAAGGCCTAACCGAGAATACCCCGCCGCCCTTGCGGTCGTTGCTCTCGCTGCGCGAGATCGACTCTGCCCGTGCGCTCGGATGCCTGATCCGCGTGGCCTATAACATCTCGGCCGGTCAGCGCGGGGTGTTGGCCAAAACACCGATTTCCGTCGAGGGCGGAAAGATCGTCCAGCGTCTGCCCGATGCCTTCGCGGATCTGAGCAATGAACGCCTGATCGGACGCCTGAAGCAGACAGCGAAAATGCTCAGCCTCGATTTCGAGGTCCGGTTGGTCTGATTACTCGGCGGCCAGCGGTCGCGGCACGGTGACCACGCGCCCTTTTTCAAGCCCGAGAGTCACCTCGCCGCGAATGAGCTGCTGGGCAATCGATCCATAAATCTCGCCGCGCCAGCCTTCGAGAATGGCGTGGGGAGCATCCGGCCGTGCTGCGAGCTGTTCGACATCGTCCGCCGAGCCGATGAGGCGTGAAGCCACTTGATTGCGATCAGCAACAGCTTGCAGCAAAACTTTTAAAAGTTGAACCAAAGCTCCGGAAACATTGGGCTTGTCCGGGTCAGGCGGCGGCAGAATCGCCGGATCGAGCGTCGCCGCCCTTGCGATGGCCTCGAGAATATCTGCCCCGGCCCGGCTGCGCTCAAACCCGTTCGGCACGGCCCGCAGATTGCCAAGCTCGGCAATTGATTTCGGCTGGGCCATCGCGATTTCGACCAAAGCATCGTCTTTCAGAACGCGCCCGCGCGGCACATCGCGGCTCTGCGCCTCGCGCTCGCGCCAAGCCGCGAGTTCCTTCAGCGCGAGCTTTTCAGCCGGCTTGCGCAACCGCGCCTTGATGCGCAGCCAGGCCTCGTCCGGCAGGGTTTCGTAATTTTTCGGGTTGGAGAGCGCCGCCATCTCGCCCGAAACCCAGGTTTCGCGCTTGTTTTTCGCGATGCGGGCCTCAAGCTTCTCGTAAACGACGCGCAGATGCGTCACGTCCGCAGCGGCATAGACGAGCTGCGCAGATGAGAGCGGCCGGCGCGACCAATCGGTGAAGCGCGAGGACTTGTCGATTTTCGCATTGGCGAGCCCGCTCGCAAGGCTCTCGTAGCTCACCTGCTCTCCGTAGCCGCAGACCATCGCGGAGATCTGGGTGTCGACCAGTGGCGAGGGCACGAGCCCGCCTTTCTGCCAGATGATCTCAAGGTCCTGCCGCGCGGCATGAAACACCTTGGTGACCGCTGCATTCGCCATCAGTGCGAAGAACGGCGCGAGATCGAGCCCTTCGGCGAGCGAATCGACCAGCAGAACCTCGCTCTCGCCTGCAAGCTGGATGAGGCACAGCTTGGGGTAGTAGGTCGTCTCGCGCATGAATTCGGTGTCGACCGTCACGAAACGCTCCGAGGCAAGCCGCTGGCAGGCTTCGGTCAGTTCACGCGTGTCGGTGATCAGCGGGGGCAGGGCGGAGGCGTCAATGGGCGACATGAAATCGGCCTTTAGAGCATTTTCAAGCGAAGTGGGTGCTGGTTCGCGTGAAGAAAATGCGACAACACAAAAAGCGAGGGCGCCTTCGAGGAATTCGTATTCACTGAAATCGGCCTTTAGCCGAGAAAACTCGGCCTGTCGCCCCTCTTTTCGACCAAGGCAGCCATGCAAGGGATGACAAATGCTTGACATCTGGCGGCCTCGCCGCTCTTGTCCGCGCCGGTTTGGCGGAAGACTATCAGCCGGATTCCCGGTGCCCGCCGCGACGTTTCAAAGAGCCTTTTCCGATGCATCGCTATCGTTCACACACCTGCGGCGGTCTTTCAGCCGCCGAAATCGGGGCCACGGCCCGCCTTTCCGGCTGGTGCCACCGCATCCGCGATCATGGCGGCGTGCTGTTCATCGACCTGCGCGACCATTACGGCATGACGCAGATCGTGGTGGACCCCGATAGCCCCGCCTTCAAGGATGCCGAGAAGGTGCGCGCCGAATGGGTGATCCGTGTCGATGGCAAGGTGCGTGCGCGCCCCGCCGGCACCGAGAATGCCAATCTCGCCACGGGCCAGATCGAGATGTTCGTCACCGAGCTTGAGGTGCTGGGTGCTGCGGCGGAATTGCCCGTGCCGGTCTTCGGCGACGTGGAATACCCTGAAGATCAGCGCCTCAAGTTCCGTTTCCTCGATCTGCGGCGCGAGAAGCTGCACAACAACATCATGACCCGCGTGAAGGTCATCGACTCCATGCGCCGCCGCATGAAAGAGGCCGGGTTCAACGAGTTCTCGACGCCCATTCTCACGGCTTCCTCACCGGAAGGTGCGCGCGATTTCCTCGTGCCGAGCCGCATCCATCCCGGCCAGTTCTACGCGCTGCCGCAGGCGCCCCAGCAGTATAAGCAGCTTCTGATGATGGCGGGCTTCGACCGCTATTTCCAGATCGCGCCGTGCTTCCGCGACGAGGACCCGCGTGCCGACAGGCTGCCCGGCGAGTTCTACCAGCTTGACGTGGAAATGAGCTTCGTTGAGCAGAACGATGTCTTCGCCGCGATGGAGCCGGTGATCCGCGGCGTGTTCGAGGAATTCGCGAATGGCCGCCCGGTGACGCCGTCGCCCTGGCCGCGCATCCCTTACGCCGAGTCGATGGCGAAATACGGCTCCGACAAGCCGGATCTTCGCAACCCCATCGTGATGCAGGATGTCTCGGATATTTTCCGCGATTCAGGGTTTAAGGTTTTCGCCGACATTCTGACGAAAGAGAAGAATGCGGTTTGGGCGATTCCGGCGCCTTCAGGCGGTTCGCGTGCCTTTTGCGATCGAATGGACAGCTGGGCAAAAGGAGAGGGGCAGCAAGGGCTAGCTCACATTTTCTTTGTAAAAGAGCCAGATGAGTATCGGCAACTTGCTCTAGAATCAGGCGACTCCGAGGAGCAAATTAATTCAAGCGACTTTACCATTGCACGTGGGCCAATTCCCAAGCGGATCGGTCGAGAGAAAGTTCGTCAACTTCGAGAACAGTTTAAATTGAACGCTGGAGACGCAATTTTCTTCGTGGCCGGCGACCCCGAGAAATTCGTGAAATTTGCCGGTGCCGCCCGCAACAAGGTCGGCGAGGATCTGAACCTCACGGACAAGAACCGCTTCGAGTTCGCGTGGATCACCGATTTCCCGTTCTACGAGTGGAACGAGGAAGAGAAGCGCATCGATTTCTCGCACAACCCGTTCTCGATGCCACAGGGCGGGCTGGAGGCGTTGCAGACACAGGATCCGCTCACCATCAAGGCGTTCCAATATGATATCGCCTGCAACGGCTTCGAGCTGGCCTCCGGCGGCATCCGCAACCACAAGCCGGATGCGATGGTGAAAGCCTTCGAGATCGCGGGTTATGGCGAGGAAACGGTGGTCGAGCGCTTCGGGGGCATGTATCGCGCCTTCCAGTATGGCGCACCGCCGCATGGCGGCATGGCCGCGGGCGTCGACCGTGTCATCATGCTGCTGTGCGATGCGCAGAACCTGCGTGAGGTGGCTTTGTTCCCGATGAACCAGTCTGCGCTCGATCTGCTGATGGGTGCCCCTTCGCAGGCCAGCACCAAGCAGCTGCGTGAGCTGCATCTGCGCCTCAACCTGCCGGAAAAATGAGCAAGCCCGACCGGCTCAGCATGAACGAGGGGCGGGGCGATATGAAGCGCCTCGTTTCCGAAACATGGCGCGCCTATTGGTGGCGCTATGCGGCGGCGCTGGCGCTGCTTTCAATCGTATCAGCCACCACTGCCGCAACCGCCTGGCTGATGAAAGATGTCATCAACGAGGTCTTCATCGCCAAGAGCTGGTCGGCGCTCGTGAGCATCGCGGTGGCGGTGCTGGTGATCTATGTCGCGCGCGGGCTCGCTTCCTACGGGCAGGGCGTGATCCTGTATTTCATCGGCGGCGACCTTGTCGCCGACAATCAGCGGCGGCTGGTGGCCAAGCTGATGCGCGATGATGTCGGCACCATGCTCGGGCGCACCTCGTCCGAACTGGTGCAGAAAATCACGATCGCTGCCGATTCCGGCCGGCAATTGCTCAACACCCTGGTCACCGGGCTCGGGCGCGACATCCTCACGCTGATCGGCCTGATCATCGTGATGGTGCTGCAAGACCCGTTCATGAGCCTCTTCGTGCTGGTGGTGATGCCGATCGCGGCGCTGCTGATCGGCAACCTGGGAAAACGCATCCAAAGGGTGCTGAAACGGCACATCACGGTTTCGATTTCCATCGCCGACCAGTTGCGACAGGTCGTGCAAGGGTTTCGCGTTGTTAAGGCCTTCGGGGCTGAAACCGCGATGACCGGCAAGCTCAACGAAGCCATTGCAGACCAGCGCGCGCAGGGGCGCAAGATCGCCGTGCTGGCCGCGCGCACGCAGCCGATTGTCGAGACGCTGGCGGGAATCGCAGTCGCGGGAATCATTCTTTATGGCGGCTGGCGCGTGATCGCGCATGGCGCGACACCGGGCGCGTTCTTCTCGTTCATCACAGCCGTTTTGCTCGCCTACGATCCCGCACGCCGCATTGCCGGGGCGAAACTCCAGATCGAGCAGGCGCTCGTGGGTCTCAGGATGTTCTACGACCTTCTGGATGAGCCGCCGCGCCATGCCGACCGGCCCGATGCTTTGGCGCTGAAACCCGGCGAGGGGCGGATCGTGATCGAGAAGCTGAGCTTCGCCTATGAGGATGGCACGCCGCTTTTCGATGGCTTGGACCTCGAATTCGAGCCGGGCAAGACCACCGCGATCGTCGGCGGCTCGGGAGCCGGAAAATCGACCCTGATGAGCCTTATCCTGCGGTTCTGGCAGCCACAGGCGGGGCGTATTCTTGTCGACGGGCAGGACATCGCCGGTTTGCGGGCCGAGAGTTTGCGCGCCTCAACCGCCTATCTCGGGCAGGATGCCTTCCTGTTCGATGGCACGATCCGCGAGAACATTCTTGTCGCAAGACCCGGCGCCTCCGAGGCTGACATCATCGCCGCCGCGCGGGCGGCGCAGGCTCACGATTTCATCGAGGCCTTGCCGCAAGGTTACGCGACGCCCGTGGGTGAACTCGCTTCACGCCTCTCGGGCGGGCAGAAAAGCCGCATCGCCATCGCGCGCGCCTTCCTGCGCGATGCTCCGATCCTGCTGCTGGACGAACCAACCGCCGCGCTCGATGCGCAAAGCGAGGATGCCCTGAAATCCACGCTTGCGGAACTCGCGAAGGGGCGGACGACCATCCTCATCGCGCATCGGCTCGCGAGTATCTCGGGTGCCGACCGGATCGTGGTGCTGAACGAGGGGCGCGTCGCCGAGAGCGGCACGCACAATGAATTGCTCGCGAAAAACGGGCTTTATGCCTCGCTTCATGCCCTTCAGCGCGGAGAGGGATGATGCGACCAAAAGAGCTTCTGAAGGCGTTGACCTCGCCGAAATACATCCGTGATTTCCTGCGCTTCCGGGCCTTGGCAAGAGTGGCTGGTCTGCCAATGCCATCGCTCGGGCACATCCGCCCGATCACGGATGAGGCGACGAAGGAGACCGGATTCGATACGCATTATGTCTATCACACCGGCTGGGCGACCCAGTTTCTGGCGCGAACCAAGCCGTCGCAGCACGTGGATATCGGCTCATCGCTCTATTTCGTCACCAATGCCGCCGCGATCTGCCCGATTACGCATTATGATTATCGCCCACCGAAACTCGCCATGCCGGGTGTGAATGTGGGTGCTGCGGATTTGCTGAACCTTGCCTTCGCCGACAATTCCATCCCCTCGCTCTCCTGCATGCATGTGGTCGAACATGTCGGGCTGGGCCGCTACGGCGATACACTCGATCCGGCCGGTGACCATCGTGCCTGCGCCGAACTTGCGCGCGTTCTCGCGCCAGGCGGGCAGTTGCTGTTCGTGACGCCCGTGGGGCGTGAGGCGATCCAGTTCAACGCCCACCGTGTCTACAGCTATGAGGGCGTGCTTACCCTTTTCCCGAGCCTCAGGCTGAAGGAATTTGCGCTCATTACCGACAAACGCGACAGCCAAGGCGCGGTGTTCGTGCCGAATGCCGATCCGGCGCGCGTCGCCATGCAGCGCTATGGCTGCGGCTGTTTCGTCTTTGAAAAGGCGGTGTGAGCGGGCCTAGCGATTGAGTTTCGCGATAAAATTCGTTGTCGCGAAACACTCAAGACGCTCGTGATACTGCCCGATCCGCACAGGCGCACTGCCCGGCACGATCCTCCATATTGTGAAGCCGTATCCACTGAGCAAAAGCCAGAAATCGCGGAAAAACGTCCGCGTGTCGATATTCGAGCCGCCAAACTCGAAGGAAAGCGCGCGGATTGCGCCGGATTTCAGCAGGCCTTCTGAGCCATGAAGCGCCGCAAGCTCGTGCCCTTCGATGTCGAGTTTCATGAAATCAATCCTCTCGATGCCATGCGCGGCGGCGAAGGAATCCAGAGTCGTGAGCTCGACAGTTTCGTGCTCGCGCATCTCCAGCCCGACATGATCAAGATTGCGCTTCGAGAGCGATGCGAGGCCGGAGCCCGGCTCATCCATATGCAGTTCGGCCGAGCCGTTCCGCTCGGCCACGCCTTGCCGCACGAGCGAGAAGCGCGGATCGGAGATGGCCTCGATCGCCGCCCAGTTATGCCGCGAGGGTTCGAAAGCCACGAGCCGCGCGAGACGCGTGCCCGCTTCGCGCAGCATCGCCCGGCTCCAAAGACCCTTGTTCGCGCCGATATCGAGCACGATGGCACCTGACGGTGGCAGGAAGGCGAGGGCGGTGCGCACTTCCGCTTCAACGGAATGCCCGCCGGCGCCTTTCCCTTGCACCTTCTGCGCCCGTCGCTCGACCGAAGCCGCGATGCGCTGGATGAGAGGCGCCCGTCCGGTCATGGCGTCGCTCCCGTGCGCTTCGGGCGCAGGGCTGCCTGAAGGCTCTTGCCTGCACGCCGAGCTAGCGCATTCAGCCCGGCAAAAGGAGCAAACCGGCTATTGGGATGGATCATGTCCCGAACGGGCGTGAAGGCTGAAACATACCCCTCGCTCTCGGCCCGTGCGGCAAGAACGGGGAAGAGATTGTATTGCTCCAGCAAGCGCATGCGGGCTTCGCGGATAGCCTGAAGGCGCGACGAATAGGGCGCTTCGTTCAGAATGCACTCCAGCGCTCCGAGTGCAGCATCGGTTCGAGAAATATCCAGCGGGATGAAAGAGTCTGTCGGGAAATAATCACCCAGGTTTGAGCAACCGGAAAAGATCGGCAGGGCCCAGCCGAGATAGGCATCGGCCGTCTTCTCGGTCCAAAAATGCCCGATATCGTTGTTTTCGAGCACGAGGTGATAGGCATAGGGCCGGATCGCCTCGGCCTTGTCTCGGATATCGCGAAATCCACGCCCGAAAATCTGAAATCGCTCTCCGAGCCGCTCTTTCGCGGCTTCAACAAAGGCCAATCGGGCCTTGTGTTTCGGCAGTTGCGACTTGCGCGACAGGACAACCGAGATCGTAGCCTCTTTCGCTGGCGGCTCCATCGCCATCAGGCTGTCGAGGCTCTCGTTCGCCACAAGCCCGTTCGGCTCGAAGCCCACGCCATAGAACCAGGGCAGGGCAGCCTGAGTCCGGATCCAGTTTTTTCCATCGCCCACCGGCCCATAGACTGTGCCGAATTGCGCGAGATACTCCGCACGATAAGGCTTGATCCCCGGCGGCTCGGAGGTGATGAGCATGCGCCGCTCTCGCGGGACCGCGGTCTCGAATGCCGATGCCGGGTCGTCATAGACGACGAGGAAGGCGCAATCAGCCTCCATCTGGTCGATCGTGAAGCGCCATGGCCCGATTGCGTCCGAACCCCCGGCGATCTGCCGCAGCCACGGAAAGCGAGCATGCGCGGTCATGATGGCGATGGAGGGCATGAAGGCTCCGGTTGGCCCGGCTCGGGGCGGAGAAGCCTCGTGCTGCCACGCGGCCTTGATGTCAAGAAAGTTGCAGCCGATTTCCCGAGCGTATAGGCATCGCGCGATGTCCGATATGCCCTCACACAATCGGGAAGTGGCTGTGCAGCTGCTCGGCGGTCTCGGGAACCAGATGTTCCAGGCTGCGGCCGGCCTCGCGCTTGCAAGGCGGCATGGCGCACGGCTGATCTTTGATGTTTCGCGGTTTCGCGCCAAAGGGTTGAGGGCCTTCGCGCTGGAGCCGTTCGGCCTTGATGCCGAAATCCGAACCGGAAAACAGGGGCTGGCGAGTCGGGCGCAGGCCGCTCTGGGACTCAAGCCCCGCCATCAGCCGGATTGGTGGCGCGGTCGCTTCCACCGCGAATCCGGCTTTGCTTATGATCCCGCCTTCGAGACATTGCAGCCTCCCGTGATGATTGCGGGATATTTCCAATCTGAACGATATTTCTCGAGCATCGGCGACGAGATTGCGCGCCTTTTCTCGCCCGAGAAACTCGCCTGTGCCAAGGCTCTGCAACAGGCTGAATGCCTCGCAGGGGACGACAGCGTGGCGCTTCATATCCGGCGCGGTGACTATGCCCATGACCGGAACGCTGCGGCCGTGCACGGTGTTCTGCCCGAGAATTATTACCGCGAGGCGATCCGGCTCGTGCGGGAGCAGGTGCCGCAAGCCCGCTTCTTCATCGCCTCGGATGATGCGACAACCGCGACCAATCTCGCAGCACTCGTGCACGGCGCGCAGGTGCTCTCCGGCGAGACTGCCGGAGATGACCTCTTCCTGATGAGTCGCTGTCGGCACCATATCATTGCGAATTCCTCGTTCTCCTGGTGGAGTGCCTGGCTGGACCGGCGCCCCGATGGTCTGCGCATTGCACCCCAGGCATGGTTCACACCCGAAGCCCTCCGAACCCGGCCGATCGATGATCTGATACCGCCCGACTGGGTACGCCTGTGATGCGCATCGGCGTCGCCCTGATCAACCTTGGCAAGGATCGTGACCGCCTCGCGCACATGGCGCAGCAATTCGCTCAGGCCGGAATTGCGTTCGAACGGTTCGAGGCGGTTTATGGTCTGGCTGTGCCGGACTCCTTGCGGCCTTGGTTCTTTGATCTGGCCGGGCAACCGACGCCCCACCTGAAGCCGGGCGAGATTGGCGTCTATGCGAGCCATCTCGCTTTGCATCGGCAGCTTCTTCACCGCCCGGAATTCGATGCACTCGTCGTTTTCGAGGATGATTGCGAGATCGCGCCCGATTTCGCCGATGTGCTGAAGGCACTCGCGGCCAGCGCCCGGAATTTCGATATCGTCCGCCTCTCGAACCCCACCAAGGCCGCCTATCTGGATCACGGCGCTCTCGTCGCCGGGCGGCATCTCGTCACCTATGCGCGGGTGCCGAACAATATGGGCTGCTATCTCATCACGCGGGCAGGGGCGCTGAAAACGACAGCCTCGCCCAGCCTGCGGCGTTACGCGATCGATGAGGACTTCCGCCGCCCTTGGGAGATCGGGATCGAGACGTTGGGCGTGCTGCCGCCGCCAGCGCGCGCGAACATCTTCGAAACCTCGTCCATCGACGCGATGGGAGACAGGGCACTGGGGCGGGAGGGTTTCATGACGAAACTCAAGCGTCGTCATCGGCCGGGGCCTGTCGCGCTCATGCGGCAATGGCGCTGGCAATGTGCGCGTCTCGGCTTTGGAGGCTATGTCCGCGCGATCCTGCTGAGCGGGCTCTGGTCGGTGGCAAAGCGCCTCTCGCCGCGCGCGGCAGAGCGCGTCGCCTCGCATTTTGCGATGCCGGGGCGGCCTTGATGCGCATCTCGCTGCTGATCCCGACTCGGGAGCGCGCCGCGACGCTGCGCGCCACCTTGCGCAATGTCAGCGCGCTGAACGATCCCGATCTCGAGATCATCGTCTCGGACAATGCCAGCGCTGACGACACAGCTGAGGTGATCGCGGCCATGCGCGACCCGCGCATCCGGATGATCCGCACGGCCTCCCGCCTCAGTCAGCGCCAGAATTTCGAGCACGCGGTCTCGGCGGCCTCGGGCGATTATCTCATGATGATCGGCGACGACGATGCCGTTCTGGTGCGCCAATGGCCGCTGCTGCGGATGATTCTTGCCAAGCGGAAACCGGATGCCCTTTCGTGGCCCGCAATTTTCTATCCATGGCCGGGGCCAGAGAGGCGCGGCGGGGGCGGGCGGTTACGGCTTTCGCGCGCAACCCTGTTCGGGCCAGTGATCGAGCGTTCAAGTGCCGAGCATCTCGCTTCGATCCGGCGACTCGATCGCACACGAGAGGATTTTTCACCGAAACTCTATCACGGCCTTCTGTCCCGCCGGGTGATTGATGCATTGAGAGCGAAAACAGGTATGGTTGTCGCCTCCGGCCAGGTGGATGCCTACATGTCGGCCGCTGCCTTGCCGTTCATGGAGAGCTACCTCTACCTGCGTCACCCGTTCTCGATCCTCGGAATGGGGCCGAAATCGGGCGGCTTGTCGATCGCGGCGCAGCATCGCGCGGATGATGCCAATGACAGTGCGCGCCGTGTGGCTGAGGAGGCAATATCCGACCCGGTCGTCGAGCCGTTCGCCATGCCACTCCCGGTTCTGGGGTTTTACCTCCTCAATGGGCTGGAACAGGCAAACCGGATGGCTTTTGGAAAGGCCTTGAATCTCGATGCGAAGGCTTATCTCGCGATGATCTTCGATCAACTGGCGGATACCAGCCCCGAAGCTCGCGCGCGGGGCATTGAACTCCTGACTCAATTTGCGCGAGAACAGGCGCAAACCCCTGAACTGCAACATTTCATTGCCACGCGCGGCGCCGCGTTGATGTCACACCCTGCGCCGAAACCGGCCAAGCCATCCCATCCGTTGATCCGGATGTTCGAGAGCCTCTCGCTGATCGAACCGGGGCGGATCGGTATTGATCTCAAGCCGCGCGGCCTCGCGGAAATCGATGGTGCGGCCCGGATGGCGGATTTTCTGATTGGTCCGAGTGTCGATTTGACTTCGGATCCTGCCAGTCGATGGCGCGCGGCGCAGATGCGAGCCTTGCGGGTGATTTTCGCCGGCGCGGGCCCAGATTGATCACCGCTCTTTCGCGGCTTTCAGCAGCGTCGGTAACCGCTCGATCAGCGATGGTGATACGATCCCAAACTCGGAAACGAGACGTGATACATCCATCACCGGAAAAACCGGCTCCGGCGCGCCCGGCTCGAAGCACGTGGTGACGCCTGCGCGCTCAAGCGCTGCGGCGAGTTCGGCGTTTGAGACGTTCACGCCCGCCGCCACATTGTAAATCCGCTCGCGACCCGATTCCGCAATGCGGGTCAGGGCTGCAATCACGCTCTCGATATCGAGGTAATCCTTGGACGAGCGAGGTCCGGTGCGAAACGCCACGCTTCCGGTTCGCGCGGCTTCCTCGAGAACAGAGGCGAGAAAACTCTGTGAAGGTCCCGGCCAGCCATAAATGTTGGACAGGCGCACGACCCGGATTTCCGGGTTCGGCAAGGCGAGGCACAGAGCTTCACCGGCAATTTTTGTAGCGTTGTAGAGATCATCCGGTTCAGCGGGCGAGACGCAGAGCCGCGCGGTCTCGGCAGTGCTTTCAGCGCCGCGATAGACCCGTGTCGAAGAGAGGGCGAGGAAACTCTCGAATGTGTAGTCGTGCAAAGCACGCGCGAGCAGGCCGACCTGTGATTCAACTGTCTCGAACGGCTTGGTGCGAAAATCGGCGGTCATGCCGATGGTGAAGATCACGTGTCCCAATGCCTCACCGCGCGTTGGCCAGGTATCGCGTCGCACGCGGCGCACTGCATGGCCTTTCGCTTCGAGCGTCGCGGATAGCCGCGATCCGATGAAGCCGCCCGCGCCGAAGACAGTATATTCGCTCATGAGCCAGCCCTGATCAGCGGCCAGTTCCGATCCGCGGCGCCGAGCACGGCAGGGGGCGCAGGCCAACGAATGCCGAGGGCGGGGTCATCCCATCGCAGACCGAGCGCATGACCGGGCTCATAGAGCCGCCCCATCTGGTAGAGAATGTCGGTCTCGGGCTCGAGGGTGAGAAACCCGTGCGCAAATCCCTCGGGGATGAAAAGCCCATCGCCGAGCCTCGCATCGAGTTCCAGCGTGATGTGCCGGTGGCGGGTGGGGCTCTCCGGGCGGATATCGACAACCACCTCGAAGATAGCGCCCTGCGTCACGCGGATAAATTTGGCTTCAGCGAAGGGCGGATCCTGCCAGTGCAGCCCGCGCAAGGTGTGCTTCGCCGCGTTGTGTGAAAGGTTGATCTGGGTCGACGTGAAGGAAATCCCGGCACGAGCAAACTCCTCCGGGCAATAGAGGCGCGAGAAATGCCCGCGCTCGTCCCGGTTGGGCGTCTGGCGGACGCGGAGAACACCGGGGAGGGCGGTTTCCTCAAAAATCATGGGAGGATGCGCGTTTCCGGGATCGCAATCACGAAACGCCCGCCATGCGCCCGGATGTCGCTCATGGATTTCGAGATTTCTTCGGCAAGATTCCACGGCAGGATCACGACATAATCCGGCTTCGCGGCACGCAAAGCGTCAGGCGAGACGATCGGGATATGCGTGCCCGGCGCGAGACGGCCCTGCTTCGCGTGGCTCGCGTCGGCGATCAGGTTGATATCGGCGGCATTCACGCCACAGAAGTTGAGGAAGGTGTTGCCTTTCGCCGCTGCGCCATAGCCGGCGACAGTTTTGCCCTCGGCCTTCGCTTTGGCCAGAAATTCCAGAAATGAGGCGCGCGCATGCTCGGCCTTCGCCTGAAAACCTCGATAAGCATCGCTGGATGCATCGGCGAGCCCGGCGTCGCGCTCCTCGGCGAGGCAGGCCGCAACTGCCGCCGTTTCGGCATGGGCAGCTTCATTCCGGCAGGCAAACACCCGCAATGAGCCGCCATGCGTCGCAAGCCGCTCGATATCGAACACCCTCAAGCCGCAGGCTTCGAAAATGCGTTTGACGGCCGTGAGCGAGAGATAGGAATAGTGCTCGTGGTAGATGGTGTCGAACTGCACGAGCCGGATCATGTTGAGAAGATGCGGAAACTCGAAGGTCGCTACACCTTCCGGCTTCAGCATGCGGGCAAAGCCAGTCACAAAATCGCGGATATCCGGCACATGGGCGAGCACGTTGTTGGCGGCGATCAGGTCAGCCGCCTTGCCATCGCCAGCAAGCTTCGCTCCGAGTTTCTCGCTAAAGAAATCGACCACCGTCTCGATACCCTTGGCGCGCGCGGCTTCAGCGGTGTTGGCGGTCGGCTCGATCCCGAGAACCGGAATGCCCCGTGCATGAAAATGCTGGAGCAGGTAGCCATCATTCGAGGCCGCTTCCGCCACCAGCGAAGCGGGGCCAAGCCCGAACCGCGCGATCATCGCCTCGGCGTATCGCCGCGCATGGGCGACCCAGCTCGTCGCATAGGATGAGAAATAGGCGTAATCCTCGTTGAAAATCGCATCCGCCGGTACGGAATGGTCGGCTTGCACCAGCAGGCAGGACGGGCAGCCGCTGACAACCAGCGGGAAACGCCGTTCGGATTTCTGCTGCCCCGGCCTGAGGTTGGAATTGGCCAGCGGCTGCTGTCCGAGGTCGATCATCGGTTCAGCCAGGGGCGTGGAACAGAAACGGCAGACGGGTTTCATCGGCATTCCTCAGCACGGCAGCGCGGCGTAATCCGCGATCTGCCTGTTCGTCAAATCGCGGGCATCCGCTCCGCTCGCATGGGCGCGATACCATTCGGCGGTCCAGTCGAGGGCGAGGCGGCCGGGCAGGCGATCCCGAATGCCGAGCCCGCGCGCCCGCGCCGGATCGAGCGAGAGCGAGTGCATCTCGCGCGGCGCACCGGCTGCGGAAGCATCACGCTGCCAGGGCGAGTTTGCACCCAAGCCCGGCAGCATCGCTTCCGCGATATCAGAAACCGTGATGATTTCGGCCGGGTCCGGGCCAATATTGAGGGCGTGGGGGGCATTCTCGCCGCGCGCCAGTTTCTCGGCGAAGACCAGATAACCGCACAGGCAATCCAGCACGTGCTGCCATGGCCTTGTGGCTGAAGGGTTGCGCAGAACAAGCGGCGTGCCGGAGGCAGCAGCGCGCACGATATCCGGCACGATGCGATCTTCAGAATAATCGCCGCCGCCGATCACATTGCCGCCGCGCGCGGTCGCAAGCGCGACACCCGCCTTGTCGAAAACCGCGACGCGGAATCCGGCCACCACATGCTCGGCCGCCGCCTTCGAAAGCGAATAGGGATCATGGCCACCGAGCGCGTCGTCTTCGCGGAACGCACGGCCGGTTTCGTCGTTGGCGTAGACCTTGTCGGAGGTGATGGCGAGCACGGCCTGAAGTTGCGGCTGTCCTGCCAGGGCATCCAGCAGGTTCGCGGTGCCTTGCGCATTTGTGGCAAAGGTCGCGCCCGGCTCGCGGTAGGATCGCCGCACGAGGGCCTGCGCGGCGAGATGCAGAACGATTTCGGGCTTCGTCGCTGCGACAATATTGCGAACGGCTGCCGCGTCTCGCAGATCCGCGATCTCCGACCGACAGCAGGAGCCGATATCCGCGAGTTCAAACAGGCTGGGTTTTGTCTCGGGGGCGAGCGCCAATCCTGTGACCTTCGCGCCGAGCGTTTTTAGCCAGAGGGCGAGCCACCCCCCCTTGAAGCCGGTGTGGCCGGTGAGCAAGACATGCTTGCCGGCCCAGAAGGTTGGATCGGGCAGGCGAGCGGTCGTCATTTCAGTTGCCCCGGTGAGCTTTCCGCTCTGTTCATGCCCAGCCCCAGCCCGGTTGCGGCGCGAATCCTCACGCGTTTCCGTTCATTGTGGTAGGCGCGCCGTGGTGCGATTTCAACCGGGCGCACTCACGGCCATCCAGGCTTATTCGCGCCGCAGGATGAAGCGATCCAGTATGTCGGACAAAAAGCCGGCCCGGAAGCGTTTCGTGATGGCTTCAGGATTGTAATCGTCGCGAACCCAATCGAGGAATGGCTTGCCGGTTGTGGCAGTCTCGGCGAGATAGGCCGCGAAGACGGCGTCGAGAATCCCGGTTTTCGAGCGCGCGAAGTGCAGGTGCCGCAATGTGAGTTCGGCAGCGGCATCGTGCACCGTGTGCCCTTCGACGACGATCCGGTAGAGGGCGCTGAGGAACCCGGCGCGGTCGGCGCCCGATTTGCAATGGATCAGCACGGGGCCCGGTGCCGCGAGCAGCACTTCGGCCGCACCGAGCAGAGCCTCCCGCGACGGGGCAGCCCGCGAGAAAATGGGAGACGATTCCAGCGTGATATAGGCCAGACCGGCATCCAGCGCGGCTTCTTTCGCCAGTGCATGCCCGCCATGCCGCCCGGCATCGTGACGCGCATTGATGATCGTCCGGATGCCCTGATCAGCAGCCCAGCGGATATCGCGCGGCATCGGCTGGTTGGATCGCCAGGCCCGAGCGGCAAACTTGCGCCTGTTTTTCCAGAACAGTCGCCAGATGCCCTGATCGCGAAACAGCAGGTCCATCCAGGCCGCGCGTCTCTGCTCCGGTCCATTGATCGGACCGGAAAAGCGCAGAAGGCGCTCAAAGCTGTGCTGCTCGGGGTCATCGGAAACGGACATGCGGCTGAAAGGGCTCCAGTGCAGTGTGCTTGTTCGGTGATTATGCCTTTTTCACGAATTCAGTCCGCAGCACGAGCCCTTTCACTCTTTCAACCCGGCATTCGATCTCGGCAGGATCATCGGTGAGGTGAATGCCTTTGACCATCGTGCCGCGCTTGAGCGTTACTGATGTCCCTTTGACCTTGAGATCCTTGATCAGTGTGACCGAGTCGCCCTCGGAAAGCGGGGTGCCGTTGCTGTCACGTGTCGTCATGTCTTGTCCTCGAAAGCGCGGGCGGCGGTCGTTCCATTCGCCCAGTTGGCATGATTCCCACGCAAGGGGAGCAAATTCGTTCAGCACGGGAACAAGCGCAATGCGCCTTTGGCATGGCTCATGTTACGCCAACCCCCTCGCAACCCGGCCCGCTTTCCTGTAACCGAAAGTATGAGATGCGGTGGGGTCAATCCCCTTCCAAACTCGACAAGAACACGAATTTCGGGAGCGAGGGGCGACCATGCCGGTGGAAATGTCGAAAGATCTGCGCGAGGGCGCGATCGTCTATCATCGGCTGCCGAAGCCCGGCAAACTTGAAATCGTGGCCACCAAACCACTGGGCAACCAGCGGGACCTCGCGTTGGCCTATTCACCCGGCGTTGCTGCCGCCTGTGAGGCGATTGCCGAAAATCCGGCGGAGGCCGCCAATCTCACCATCCGCCAGAACCTGGTGGCCGTGATCACCAACGGCACCGCCGTGCTCGGTCTGGGCGATATCGGCCCGCTGGCCTCGAAGCCGGTGATGGAGGGCAAGGCGGTTCTCTTCAAGAAATTCGCCGGCATCGACGTATTCGATATCGAGGTTGATGAGAAACGCGTCCAGCCGCTTGTTGATGTGATCTGCGCGCTTGAGCCAACCTTCGGCGGTATCAACCTTGAGGACATCAAGGCACCGGAATGTTTTGAGGTCGAGGCGCAATGCCGCGAGCGCATGAACATCCCCGTTTTTCATGATGATCAGCACGGCACCGCAATCATTGTGGCGGCGGCGGTTCTCAACGCGATGGCGCTGGCGGGCAAGAAGCTCGATCAGGTCAAGCTTGTCACATCCGGCGCCGGCGCGGCGGCACTTGCCTGCCTCAACCTGCTCGTCTCGCTTGGCGTGAAGCGCGAGAACATCTGGGTCACCGATATCGAGGGGGTGGTCTACAAGGGCCGCGAGGCGCTGATGGACCGCTGGAAATCGGTTTATGAGCAGGACACGACGGCGCGCAAGCTCGCCGATATCATTCCAGGCGCGGATATCTTTCTGGGCCTTTCGGCGGCGGGGGTGCTCAAGCCGGAACTCCTGAAGATGATGGCGGAAAAGCCGCTGATCATGGCGCTCGCGAACCCGAACCCGGAAATCATGCCGGAGGTGGCTTATGCCGCGCGTCCCGATGCGATGATTTGCACCGGGCGCTCCGATTATCCCAATCAGGTCAACAACGTCCTGTGCTTTCCTTACATGTTCCGGGGCGCGCTCGATTGTGCGGCGACCACGATCAACGAGGAAATGAAGCTTGCGGCCGTGCGTGCCATCGCCGAGCTCGCACGCGAGGCGCCCTCCGATGTCGTGGCTCGCGCCTATGGTGGCGAAGCGCGCAATTTCGGCTCCGATTCCCTGATCCCGAGCCCGTTCGATCCGCGTCTCATCCTGCGCATCGCGCCGGCTGTCGCGAAAGCCGCGATGGATACCGGCGTCGCCCGCGCGCCGATTGCGGATTTTGCCGCCTATCAGGAAAGTCTCGGTCGCTTTGTGTTCCGCTCGGGCTTCATCATGAAGCCGATCTTCAATGCTGCGAAGGCCGACCCCAAGCGCGTGATCTACGCTGAGGGCGAGGACGAGCGCGCCTTGCGCGCAGCGCAGACCGCCGTGGAGGAGAAATTCGCGCGGCCGATTCTCGTTGGCCGTCCGCATGTGATCGAGGCGCGCATCCAGCGCTTTGGCCTCGCGATCCGGCCCGGTGTCGATTTCGAGATCGTCAATCCCGAGGATGATCCGCGCTATCGCGATTATGTCTCGACCTATCTCGAGATTGCCGGTCGCAAGGGCATCACGCCGGATGCCGCCCGCACGCATGTGCGCACCAACTCCTCGATCATCGCCGCAATCGCTGTGCGGCGCCGGGACGCAGATGCCATGATCTGCGGTCTCGAAGGGCGGTATCGCTCGCGCCTCCAGATCATCCGCGATGTTATCGGTCTCGCGCCGGGCGTGACGGAACTGGCGGCGATGTCGTTGATGATCACGTCGAAAGGCGCGTTCTTCATGGCGGATACGCACGTCAACGAAGATCCTTCGGCCGAACAACTCGCCGATATTGCGATGCGCGCGGCCGAGGAGGTCGTGCGCTTCGGCATCGAGCCGAAAATCGCGCTGATCTCGCATTCGGATTTCGGCTCGCATGACTCGGAGAGCGCACGCAAGATGCGCCGCGCCGCCGAACTCATTGCCGAGCGTGCTCCGCACCTCGAAGTGGACGGCGAAATGCAGGCCGACTCGGCGCTCTCCGACAAGGTGCGAGAGCGTGTTCTGCCGAATTCGCGGCTGAATGGGGTCGCGAATATCCTGCTGATGCCGGATCTCGATGCAGCGAATATCGCGAACGAACTCACGAAAGTGATCGGCGACGCGCTGCCGGTGGGCCCGATCCTGCTTGGCACGGCGTTTCCGGCCCATATCGCGACCTCGACGACCACGGCACGCGGGGTCGTGAACCTCACAGCCATTGCCGTTGTGGAAGCACAGGGCAGCTTCAGCGGCGGTTGATTGACAACTTTTCGAGGTCCTTCTACTCCGCGTGGGTGCGGGGAGGCGTCGATGCAGTTTCGTTTGCAGTCAACGGGTTTGACGGTTTTCCTGTTGCTGCTCGCCGTATCGCCCGAGGCGCTGGCCCAGTCGCGCACGCAGGTCTTCAGCTACAAGGGCGTGAAGGTTCATGTGGTAACGCACGTGATGACCATAACCGGCTCGCGAGCCTGCAATGCCCGCGAACAATCCGACGTCGATTCCCGTGCCGTGATGATCGGTCGCGCGCACATTGCCCGCAATTATGAGGGAACCATGCGGGAAGCCCGAGCCAAGGGTTTTCGTTTCGGCGATCCCAGCGAATTTCTCAAACTGGATATGGCGATTTCCTGTCTCAGCGACGGGGCGCGGGGTGTCCGTTTTCCGGCCCAAGGGCAGGCACGGATCGTGCACTTCCGGCCAGCCGGGAAACCGTGGCACGTCAGCAAGGAATGAGGATGAAAAGCTCGTCAGGAGCGCAAGGTCCGCGCACCCGCTTCGAGCCCTCCTAAGTGGTTTATTTCCCAGCCGCCTCAAGGCGCAACTTGCGCAGGAAGGCGATCGGATTGGCTTTCGCTCCGGCGAGATCGAGCATTTTCACGCCATCCGCATCGGTGCCACGCGCCTTGAGCGAAAGCTCGTTGAGACCACGCAGGAAGGACACGATCGCATCACTGACCGCGTTCAGATCGGGGTGTCCGGCCATCATTGAGGCAAGGATTGCCGGCGCGAGGGCCGACATTTCCTGCTGGAGCTGATCGGCGGTCTTACCCTGTTTGCTGGCCAGCTCGCCGACCAGCTTCTCGAATCCACCGCGATTGCTCAGAATCAGGCTCGTGTGGCGAATGGTGCCGCCCAACAGCACGGCCGTCCAGTTTGCAGTCGGATTTTCGAAGAACGACCGAGGCACATTGCCCAGTTCGAAATTCAAACCCAGAGACCCCATGTTCTCGAGACTGGATGACAGATCGCGGAACAGGATCGCCGATTTTGCCTCGTCCCAAGCGCCATCCAGGTTGAACGACCAGTTCAGCGTCTCAAAGCCCATGGCTCGCAGCGCCAGAAGCGTAGCGTCCCGCGTGCCGGCAGGGATGGGCATCTGGAACTTTTTCATGCTCGCGCCGACCGATGTCGGTGTAATGCCGACGAATGCGCCGTAACG
The DNA here is from genome assembly GCA_017302635.1 of Hyphomicrobiales bacterium. Taxonomy (GTDB): domain Bacteria; phylum Pseudomonadota; class Alphaproteobacteria; order Rhizobiales; family Beijerinckiaceae; genus Rhabdaerophilum. The sequence goes on along the minus strand of JAFLCX010000002.1, from coordinate 1,233,613 downwards.
CATGCCCATCTCGTCGAACGCAAAGCGTACTCGCTCGCTGGAGCGACCGGCAGGCGGGACGTCAACAGAGAGATCGGCGAGGCTGAAACCGAAATCGGGAACCCTGGTGCGAGCGGCTGCAGCTTTCAGGCGCTCGATATCCTCAGGTTTCGCATCGGCCGGCGGATTTTCGAGCCCGATCTTGGCCAGGGTTGCAAAAATGAATTGGTAGAAATCGCCATTCCATTTGGTCGACCTGAGCCGGACCGCCCCATCCGGGCGCACAAACTCGAAGGGGTCCATCTCTCCGTGCGAGGTCGCGCCGCTGGTGTAGCGCATCCCGGCAAACTTGAACTCGCCATTTGCCTGATCCAGCCCGGTGATCTTACCCGCAACCGGGCCAATCGAAAAACTGCCGAAATCGAGCGAGGCATAGATGTCGAGCAGATCGGCCACGAAACCGAGATTGAAATCCGGATCCGGTTTTTTTGACTGCTCGATCAGGGCTTCGAGGGAGGGCCACATCTCCGTCATTGCGCGGCGCATCGGCTTCACGCGCATGCCTGTCATTGCCACCTTGCCGACGGATGCCGAGAATTGCTGACCGGCGACTTCGGTCGATTCAACCGAATACTGCCCGTAAATCGGCTTGAATGCGCCGTTGCCCGAGGGGTCTGCCTCGGTCACCCAACGCAGGATGGTGAGGAGATCGAAAGCCTCGATGCGCGTCTGGTTGGAGACCAGTGTGTAATCGATGGTCTTGTCGGGACCATTCGCGAGGCTTGCGGTCTGGCGCATGACCGGAACGGTGATTTCGCCGAACATTCCGGCCTGAATACGCCGCGCGACCATGTTTTCGTAGGTCGTAGTCGATGTCTGGCCCTTGATTGGCGATTCGATGACGAGCGACGCAATCCTCATTTCGTCGGCATTGAATTTTGCCAGACGTTCTTTCAGTGCAGTAGCGTTATCCGAACGCAGCAATTCCTCGATTTCGGCCTTCGAGAGGTTCGAGCCGGTCACGGTGATCCCGTTCAGCGTGAACGAGTAGAATTTTCCGGGCCATTCCGCTTTCTCGATCACAACAACCGGTTTCGGCGCGGGCGCGGGTGGTGTCACGGCGGCGGGAACGGTTGGCGACGACGCCGTCGCAGCGGGGGGGAGAGGCGGGGTGGCCGGCTTGCGGAACACAAGGAACAGGGCCGCAGCACCAATCGCGAGGCCAAGGATGGCAATCAGAACAGGATTGAGGCGCGAGGCCTGGCCACCGGGCGTTGTCATGAATTCCCCCAATATCAGACGAAAGGATAATGGGGGCTGCGATCCACCAATTTCCGGGCGATATCAAGGGAAAAGCTCGGCAAGTGGCCGATGACTGGTGAAAGCTACCGAGGGAGCGACCAGCTAAGGCCCAAACTCACACACTGAAACTCGTGCCGCATCCGCAGCTTGCGGTCGCTTTCGGATTCCGGATCTGAAAACTCTGGCCAATGAGTTCGGTCACGAAATCGAGTTCCGAGCCTTCAAGATAAGGGGCGGAAACCGGGTCGACGAGCACCGTGATTCCATCGCGCGAGATTCGGATATCGTCGGCTCTCGCTTCGGTTTCGATCGCATAGCGATATTGAAATCCGGAACAGCCGCCACCCTCGACGGCAACCCGCATCATTGCGCCGGGCTTTTCTTTTGCCAGAATGATGCCAAGGCGCTTCGCGGCACTTTCTGTGACCACGAGCGGGTTTTTCCCAACCGGGGCGGGAGGTGGAGCAGAAATGACATCTGCCGCGGCAATCGCGAATTTCGGAGCCATGAGCTGACCAGCGAGGTTCAAGGCCCCGCCGTCCTCTTTTTGCGTGAATCTGCGACTGAATGTAAGGAGGCTGCGCCGGAACGGCAAGAACGTGCCGCCAGAACGCCCCGCAGCAACGAGACCCCGATGCTTTTTACCCGCGAGCGCCCGCTGAGCCCGTTTGCCGTCGATCACCGCACGACGCGCGGGCGGCGGCTGCCGGAAAAGGCATCACCGACCCGGACGGAATTCCAGCGCGATCGCGACCGGATCATCCACTCCACCGCCTTCCGGCGCCTCAAGCACAAGACGCAGGTTTTTGTTGAACATGAAGGCGACCATTACCGCACCCGCCTCACGCATACGATCGAGGTGAGCCAGATCGCCCGTGCTCTCGCGCGCACTCTGGGGCTGGATGAAGACCTCGCCGAGGCTCTGGCGCTGGCGCATGATCTCGGTCACACGCCGTTCGGGCATGCGGGCGAAGATGCCCTCGACGCCCTGATGAAGGCGGAAGGCGGTTTCGACCACAATGCGCAGGCTTTGCGCATCGTCACCAGTCTGGAGCGGCGATACGCGGCGCATGACGGGCTCAACCTCAGTTGGGAAACGCTGGAGGGGCTCGTCAAACACAATGGCCCGCTGCTGGATTCTGCGGGAAAGCCCGTCGGACGATACGCAAAATCTGGCGTTTCGCGCGCCATTCTCCAGTATGACGAGATCCACCCGCTTGATCTTTCGAGCCATGCTTCCGCCGAGGCGCAGGTGGCGGCAATCGCCGATGATATCGCCTACAACGCGCACGACATCGATGACGGGCTGCGGGCGGGCCTTTTCCGAGCGCAGGATTTGCGCGCCGTGCCGCTGATTGCCGCCATGCTCGACGAGATCGATGCCACCTGGCCAGGGCTCGATGAAGGCCGCACCGCGCACGAAATCATGCGTCGGGTCATCACCCAGCTGATCGAGGACGCGGGCGCCGAAAGCGAGCGGCGGCTGGTGCGCCTTTCACCACGCAATGTCGAGGATATCCGGCGGGCTGGTCAGCCGGTGGTGGCCTTTTCCGATGCGATGGCTGAACAGGAAAAGCTGTTGAAGGCCTATCTTTTCGAGCACATGTATCGCGCCCCGCGCATCCTCGCGCAAAGACAGGCCGCCGAGCGTGTGATCGACGGGTTGTTCCGGCATTATCTCGATCGCCCCTCCGAACTGGGCGAGGCGGCGGGAGCCGGAATCACGCCACGTCGCGTGGCCGATTATATCGCTGGCATGACCGACCGCTTTGCACTTCAGGAATATCAGCGCCTGTTTGACGAAAGCCCGAAGCTTGGTTAGGCCGCCTTTCAAACGTCAATCCGAGTTTGTCATGAACCTTTTTCAGTCCTTCGCTGCCGATGTGAAAGCAGCGCTCGCTTCGCTTCCCGAAACAGCCGCGCTCTCCGCCGAGGCGCTGGCCCGCGTTTCGGTCGAGCCGCCGCGCGATGCGAGCCACGGTGATCTTGCGACCAACGCCGCGATGGTGCTCGCGAAGGATGTGAAGCTCAATCCGCGCACTCTGGCCGAAAAACTGGCGGACCAGCTGCTCTCATCCGGTCGATATGTGAAGATCGATGTCGCTGGCCCCGGCTTCATCAACGCGACCCTGCCGCCCTCCGCCTATCTCGACGTGCTGCGCGCGGTACTGAAATCCGGTGCGGATTTCGGCCGCTCCGGGATGGGGCAGGGACGCAAGGTCAATGTCGAATATGTCTCTGCCAACCCGACCGGGCCGATGCATATCGGGCATGGGCGCGGCGCGGTTTATGGCGACGCGCTCGCCAACCTGCTGAATGTCGCGGGTTGGGATGTCACGCGCGAATATTACATCAACGATGCCGGCGCGCAGGTGGATGTGCTCGCGCGCTCGGCGTTCCATCGCTACCGCGAGGCTCTGGGCCGTGACGTGGGGCCGGTGGGTGAGGGGCTCTATCCCGGTGATTATCTGGTGCCGGTGGGTCAGCAATTGGCGCAGGAATTCGGCGACGCGCTGGAACAACTGCCTGAAAGCGAATGGCTGCCGAAAGTTCGTCGCGCCGCGATCGAAGCCATGATGGCGATGATCCGCGAGGATCTCGCGGCAATCGATGTGCGGCACGACGTGTTTTTCTCGGAAGCCTCCCTTCAGCAAAAAAATGCGCCGGGCGGCGACAAGGTCGCGGCTGCGATCGCCGATTTTACCGAACGCGGCCTGATCTATCAGGGACGGGTGCCACCGCCGAAAAGCCAGAAGGACGAAGACTGGGAAGATCGCGAGCAAGCGCTCTTCCGCGCCACGGATTTCGGCGATGATGTTGATCGTCCCTTGCTGAAATCCGATGGCAGCTACACCTACTTTGCCTCCGATATCGCCTATCACAAGTCGAAATTCGAACGCGGTTTTGCGCAGATGATCGACGTGTGGGGCGCGGATCACGGCGGTTACGTCAAGCGCATGCAGGCGGCTGTGCGCGCCGCGACCGCCAATCAGGGCGCCTTGGAAGTGCGTCTCTGCCAGCTTGTGAAACTGATGCGGAACGGCGAGCCGGTGAAGATGTCGAAGCGCGCCGGCGATTTCATCACCCTGCGCGATGTGATCGACGAACTTGATGAGCAGGGCGGGGCCGGGCGGGGGCGGGATTGCCTGCGCTTCATGATGCTGGACCGGAAGAACGATCAGGAACTCGAATTCGATCTTGCGAAAGTGCTGGAGCAATCGAAGGACAACCCGGTTTTCTACGTGCAATACGCGCATGCCCGCACCTCGAGCGTGCTGCGTCAGGCGCAGGCAGCCTTTGTGACGCCGATTGCAGATGCAGAAATGACCGCTGCCGAGCTCTCATTGCTCACCGATGAGGCCCAGATCGCCCTGCTGCGGCTGATCGCACAATACCCGCGTCTTGTTGAACAGGCGGCCGTTTCGCGCGAACCGCACCGGGTCGTGTTTTATCTCTACGATCTCGCAAGTGCCTTTCACGGCTTGTGGAACAAGGGCAAGGATTTGCCCGATTTGAGATTTATTAATAACGATGACCGAAAAGGAACTCTCGCGAAGCTTGCTCTCGTGAAGGCCACGAAGACGGTGATTGCGAATGGCCTTGCCATCCTCGGCGTTTCAGCGCCCGAGGAAATGCGATAGGGATAAGTCCCGGGCCTTTCGTTGCGCTGTCGGCCTTTCAAGCTGGCTTGAGGGCGTTGCGTTCAGAAGGACAGGGAAATGACCCGCAAGGACGATGTCTCCCAGAATGCCAATGGTGTGATGTCAGCGGAGCGGCGCGAACCGTCGCTCGCCGATCTCGAAGCCTTCGAGCGCCTGTTGCGTGACAGCCTGAAGGCTGACGCCGTGCCGGCTGCGGCTCCTCAGGCCGCGCCACCGGTCGCGCCACCCATCTCGGCACAGAGCGCGATGGCGGAGTTCAACCGGCTGATCGAGACGCCGGTTTCGTTCGATACGCCCGGGCAGCCGGCGACCTCGGCGCAGATTTCCGCAATCGAGCGCGCCTTGCAGCACGATATTGCCGGCAGAGCTGCACCGCAGCCGCCGCTGCCGCCCGATCCCTTGCTGGATTTCGAGGAGGAATTGCGCCGCTTCGAGGCCTTGAGCCGGCCGGCGATCAATCCGAACCCGGTTGAGCCGGTCGACGACCTGCGTCCGGCCTATGCAGGCGAAGCCTCGCAGCCGCTTGCTTCCGAAGCGCATTGGTCTCAGCCGATGTCCACGCCTGAAGCCTGGCAGGGCTATCAGGAAGCTCCGGCACCCGCGAACCATTCGGATGCGCTCGATGCCGCAGAACGCCGCCTTTCAGCCGAGGCCGAGGCGGGGGCCGTCGCGGGCGGAGCGGCTTTGGCGGCCGGAGCGGCGGCCGGCGCCAGCAAAGGGCGGTCGCGCAGCGTGTTCTATGCTCTCGGCGGTGTTGCCGTTGCCGGGCTCGCGGTTGTCGGCGGAATGGCGATGTTCTCCGGCAAAGGTCCAGTGGCAGGTGGCGGGAATGTGCCCGTCATCGCGGCCAAGACGGAACCCACCAAGGAAAAACCTGCCAATCCGGGGGGCCTCGAAGTGCCAGATCAGAACAAGCAGGTCCTGGCGCCGCGCGCGACGCCGGCCGATCCACGCGCCCAGCAGGTCGTCAATCAGACCGAGCAGCCTGTTGATCTCAATCAGGTCGCGCGTCGTGATTCGGTTCGGATCATTGCACCGAGCCCGTTCCAGCCCGGATCGGGCACGACACCACCAGCGGAAACGACGGCTCAGCCGAATCAGCCGGCCGCCCCGGTAGCGGGTGAACCGCGGCGCGTGCAGTCGGTCCGGCTGAGTGATCCCGTGACCCCGACTGCGCAACCGACCCCGGTTCTGCCGCCTGCCGGCAGCGCGGCGCCCGGTGCTGCTGCCATTGGCGCAATTGCCGCCGGGGCCGCTTCCGTTCCCAACCGGGTTGTTCCCGGCGTGACGCCGGGGGCACAGGCCGCCATCCGTCCGCAGGCCCCGCAAGCAACGCCGCCGGCGGCTGCACCGCCTGTGGCGACAGCCCCTGCACCGACCCCCGTTCCTCCGCCTCCCAAGGTTGAAGCCCGGCCGCAATCTCCGGTCGTCGCCCCGCGCCCGGCTCAACCGGCCCAGAACGCGCCGTTGCCGCTCAACAATCGCGCCGCGGCTCCCGCTCCTGCGCCGGCTCCGCAACGAACGGCGAATGCACCGGCTGCAGGAGCGGGCGGCGGATTCGCGATCCAGCTGGCGTCACGCCCTTCGGAGAGTGATGCGCGCAATGCCAGCACGCAGCTAGCCCAGCGCTTCGCGAGCCAGATCGGTGGACGCCAGACTGCTGTGGTTCGGGGCGAGGCCAACGGGCAGACCGTCTATCGGGTCCGGGCCCTCGGCTTCAGCCAGTCTGATGCGAACGCGGCCTGTGATCGTATCCGCGCATCAGGCGGTGCCTGTTTCGTCACACGGCAGTGAACACGCGCATGAAGCCACTTCTTCTGGGGTGCAAGGGTGTGCGCCTGACCAACTCCGAAACGGAATTCTACGCCGAACATAAACCGGTGGGGTTCATTCTCTTCCGGCGCAATATCGAGACACCGGATCAGGTCAAGGCGCTGGTTTCCTCCATGAAGGAGGCATCCGGCAACCCGGATGCGCTTGTTCTGATCGATCAGGAGGGCGGCAGGGTGGCACGGTTGCGCCCGCCGCACTGGCCAAGTTACCCGACCGGCGCCGCCTACGGAGCCTTGTGGAAGATCGACCCTGATCTCGCGGGTGAAGCAGCCTTTCTTGGTGCGCGGTTGATTGCGGATGATCTCTCGGCACTCGGAATCAATGTCGATTGCCTGCCGGTTCTCGATGTGCCGGTGCCGGGCGCGCATGACGTGATCGGCGACCGGGCCTACAGCCGCGAGCCGCATATCGTGATGGCTCTGGGCCGCGCGGCGGCGCAGGGCCTGCTGGAAGGTGGCGTGCTGCCGATTATCAAGCACATTCCCGGTCATGGCCGCGCGACGGGTGACAGCCACCACACTCTCCCGCGTGTGAAGGCAAGCCGGTATCAGCTCGATCACACGGATTTCCCACCGTTTCGTGCTCTGGGTGACCTCGATCTCGCGATGACGGCTCATGTGGTTTACGAAGCGATCGATCCGGACGAGCCTGCCACGACTTCAAGGAAGGTGATCACGGAGGTGATCCGCGGCCAGATGGGCTTTGATGGCATCCTGATGTCGGATGACCTTTCTATGAAAGCTTTGTCCGGCGATTTTTCGAGCCGTCGCAAGGCGGTTCTGGCTGAGGGATGCGATCTCGTCCTCCATTGCAATGGCGAGATGGAGGAGATGGTCCCGATTGCCGAGGGGTGTCCTTCAATCGCAGCGGCTGCGACGCGGCGTCTTGACCGGGCGCTGGGTGCACTGAAAAAGCCCGCCAGACTGGCATTTGACCGGGGACAAGCTCAGGCGAGACTCGCCGAACTTCTTGCCATCCCGGTCTAGGAACGCGATTCTCGCGCGATGGCGCGCGACTCACACCTTCCGTTCGACGATGGCCTGATCGGTTCCGCCGAAGAGCGCTCCGAAAGCGAGCGGCTGACTCTCTCTCTCGAGAGCTACGAGGGCCCGCTCGACCTGTTGCTGGATCTTGCCCGCAAGAACAAGCTCGACCTGCGCGAAATCTCGATCCTCGATCTCGCGGATCAGTATCTCGCCTATATCCAGGAGGCGAGGCGACTGAAGCTTGAGGTCGCGGGCGATTATCTCGTGATGGCCGCGTGGCTGACTTATCTCAAATCACGCGCGATCCTCCCTCAGAAGCACGAGGAGGCCGGCGAGGAGGCGGGGGATATTGCAGCCCGACTGGCTGAAAAACTCCAGCGGCTCGAAGGCATCCGCAAGCTCGGGGACATGCTTCGCGCGCGCCTCGCCGACATGCAGGAAAGCCATCGGCGCGGGGCTGGCGAGGCCGTGGTCGTCGAACGCAGGCTTTCATGGGAAGTCAGCCTCGCCGAACTCGTGTCGGCCTATGCCGACCTGCGCAAGGTGCATCACCAGAGCCGCTATCGGATCGGGATGCGCACCAGCGTGCCCATTCCTGAAGCGCGCAATTTTGTCGAGTGCGAACTGGCGCAATCGCCGGATTGGGCGGCATTCGATGCCATGATTTCGCGCATGGCCGCGAGTCGGACAGCACCGCGCTCGGCCCGCGCCTCGGCCTTCGCGGCGTCGCTGGAGCTTGTTCGCGACGGCCGTGCCGATATTCGTCAGGAAGCGGCTTTTTCGTCGCTTTTCCTGCGGAAAGCCTCTCGCCAGCCCCTTGCAGAAGAGGCCACACCATGAGCATCCAGCCCCTTCGACCCGGACAGGGATTGCGGAACGTGGAAGCAAGCGACGAGGCCGAATTGCGGTTTGCCCAGGGCGTGCGGATCGCCGAAGCCCTGCTCTTCGCGTCGCCCGATCCGCTCGGAGCGGTCGACATTGCCCGTATGCTGCCGCAAGGCGTAGAGGCCGAAGCGGTTCTGGCCGAACTCGAGACGCTTTACCGTAATCGGGGTGTCACCTTGCAGCGGGCAGCCGGGAAGTGGATGTTCCGGACTGCGAACGATCTCGGCTATCTCCTGAAAAAGGAGAGCGCCGAGGAGAAGAAGCTCGGTCGGGCCGCGCTCGAAATCCTCGCGATTATTGCCTATCATCAACCCGTGACGCGCGCGGAAATCGAGGACCTGCGCGGCGTTTCCTTGAACAAAGGCACGCTTGATGCCCTGCTTGAGGCCGGGTTCATCCGGTTGCGCGGCCGTCGACGTTCGCCGGGCCGACCTGTGACGTTCGGGACAACGGAAGCCTTTCTGATCGCTTTCGGGCTCGATCGGATTTCCGATCTGCCGGACTTGGCCGAACTCACCGGTATGGGCATGGCCGATCCGTCTCTGGCTGGCCTCGGCATGCCGCTCCCGACCGATGATCCTGCGTTGCGCGCAGATGAAGACCCGCTGGAGCCGGATCTGTTCGATGTCATTCTCGAGGACCGTCTGGATGACGATGCGTCCGTTCCACCGCTTGACCCGGATGGCGCGGATGTGTCAGCGGAGCGGGGTAACCCGGCCCGCCCGAAATCCGATGGCTGAATCCAGAGATACCTTCCCCCGCATCCGCGCTTCGGCCGTCATCCCCGCCGCCCTCGGCTTCGAGAGCGTCGGCAAACGCTTCGGCGAGATCGAGGCGGTTGAGGATGTGAGTTTCGTGGCGCAGGCGGGAGAGGTGATCTGCCTGCTTGGCCCCTCCGGTTGCGGAAAGTCGACACTGCTGCGGTTGGCTTCCGGGATCGAAAGGCCGGATTCAGGCCGCATCCTACTCGATGGTCGCGAGATTGCCGGCCCCGGCGCGTTTGTCCCGCCCGAGCATCGCGGGGTCGGCCTGGTGTTTCAGGATTTCGCCCTGTTCCCTCATCTCGATGTGATCGGGAACGTGATGTTCGGATTGTCGAATCTCGATCACCGCACCGCTTTGGCCGTGGCTGACAATGCGCTGCGCCGGGTCGGACTTTCCGATCGACTGCGGGCAAGACCAGGCGACCTCTCGGGTGGAGAGCAGCAGCGCGTGGCCTTGGCCCGCGCGATCGTGCCACGTCCGCGCGTGCTGCTGATGGACGAACCGTTCTCCAACCTTGACAAGCGCATGCGCGATCTCGTGCGCGACGAGACCATCGCGCTCCTGCGCGAAACCGGGGCCACCGCCCTCATCGTCACGCATGACCCGGAAGAGGCGATGCGCATCGCAGATCGCATTGTGCTGATGCGCAAGGGCAGGGTGGTGCAGGTGGGTGAGGCAAGCGCGATCTACCGCGAGCCGGTCGACCTCGCCGCCGCGCGCTTCTTCTGTGATCTCAACGAGGTGCCCGGTCTTGTGAAATCCGGGAAACTGGAAACGCCGCTGGGCGCTTTTCCGGCTCCGGGGCTGGCTGAGGGAGCAGCGGGAATTGCAGCGATCCGGCCTCAATCCATCCGCATCCGGGCTCCGGGCTTCTGCCTGCCGGGGCGCGTGCTGGAGAGGCGGTTCCTCGGCGAGATCGATCTGCTGGATCTTGCCGTTCAGGGTTTCGAAGCGCCTTTGCGCATGCGCGGTCGGGATATCATGGCGGCGGGGCCGGGTGCGGATGTCGGCGTGGATATTGACGCACGCGAAGTCCTTGTTTTTGGCACACAGGAAGCCTAGTTTCCGCCCCGAGGGGCAAAACCCACAACATCAGGATTGAGTGGAGGCGTTTTCATGGGCAGCTTGAGCATCTGGCATTGGCTGATTGTCGCAATTGTCGTTCTGCTGCTGTTTGGCCGCGGCAAGATCCCGGAATTGATGGGCGACGTCGCCAAGGGTATCAAGAATTTCAAGGCCGGCATGAAGGACGAGGAACAGGCCGCTGCCGAAAAGGCGAAGGAACTGGAAGCCAAGGCCGCCGAGACCGTTCAGAGCACGGCGCAAACACCGGCCAACCAGCCCCCGAAAGCGGGCTGAAACCGGCTCGGCAGGCGGAGCATCCATGCTCCGCCGCTTGAAGGGAACGGCTTTTCGCCATGTTCGATATCTCCTGGGGTGAGTTCCTGGTCGTCGGCGTTGTCGCGCTGATCGTGATCGGGCCAAAGGAATTGCCGGGTGTCATCCGCTCGGTCGGGCGCGGCATGGCGAAATTGCGCGCGATGGCCTCGGATTTCCGTGGACAGTTCGACGATGCGTTGCGCGAGGCCGAGCTTCACGAGGTGAAGAAGGAATTCGACAACTTCAAGGATCAGGCGACCGGGCTCTCCACCTCGACGTTTGATCCCATCCGCCGTGAGGTTCAGGGCGTGGTCGAGGCCGCGAAGACCACGGCTTCCGGCGAGATTGGCGCGACGGCCGTCAACGAAACACTTCAGAATGTGCAAGTGGAGGCCGCAGCTTTGGAAGCGGAAATCCGCGCCGGAGCCTCGGATTCGAGCACATCTGCTCCGATTGTCGCTGAGGTGGCAGCCGAACCCGAATCCGGGCCTGCCCCGAAAGCCGCCCGCAAGGCCACGTCGGGGGATGCCGCATGAACGCGCTCGATCCCAACCCGCTACCCGCGCCCGATCATCGCCCCGGTCAGGACGAGATCGAGGCCTCCCGCGCTCCGCTCATCGAGCACCTGATCGAACTGCGCTCGCGCATCATCAAGGCGCTGGCCGCGTTCATCGTGCTGACATTTGTCAGCTTCGCGATGGCGAAATATGTCTATTCTCTGCTGGTGATGCCTTACGTCTGGGCAGCGGGCGGGCCGGAAAAGGCACCGCTGATCTACACGCATCCGCTGGAATATTTCTTCGTGCAGCTGAAACTGGCTGTGTTCGGCGGGGCGTTTCTCGCCTTCCCGGTGATTGCCGTGCAGCTCTACAAATTTGTCGCGCCCGGCCTCTACAAGGACGAGCGTGATGCCTTCCGGCCTTATCTGATCGCGACGCCGCTGTTCTTCCTGCTGGGCACGGCGATGGTGATGCTGGTGGCCATGCCGCTGCTGATGAAGTTCTCGCTCGCGATGCAGCAGGCGGGCACCGAGGGCGTGGCCTCCATCTCGCTGTTGCCGAAGGTGGACGATTATCTCAGCCTCATCATGACGCTGATTTTCGCTTTCGGCATCACCTTCCAGCTGCCGGTCGTGCTGACGCTTCTGGCCCGGATCGGCCTGATCGACAGCCAGTTCCTGAAAGACAAGCGCCGCTACGCGATCGTGATCGTGTTCGTGATCGCCGCGATTTTCACGCCACCCGACATCATCAGTCAGTTCGCGCTCGCGATCCCGACCCTGCTGCTTTACGAACTCGCGATTTTCGCGGTGCGATTCGTCGAAAAGAAACAGGAGAAGCCGGAAGGCACCGGGGCTGCGCCGGCGGCTTGACGGTTTGGCACATTCGTTTCACGTCGCTTGCGTCCGCTGGGACTTGGCGCATGGTCGGACGGCTGCTGGGGCCGAGGAGGGTGATATGCTGGGGCGTCTCAATCATGTGGCGATCGCGGTGCGCGATCTTGAAGCCGCGACGCGCACATATCGCGAGGCTTTGGGTGCCGATGTTTCAGCACCGCAAGCCTTGCCCGAGCATGGGGTGACGGTGGTTTTCGTCCATCTTCCCAACACCAAGATCGAGTTTCTTGAACCACTCGGCGAGAATTCGCCAATCGCGAAGTTTCTCGAGAAGAGCCCGGATGGCGGCATGCACCACCTTTGCTACGAAGTCAGCGATATCCGGGCCGCACGCGACCATCTCAAGGCGCAGGGCCTGCGCGTACTGGGTGATGGGGAGCCGAAAATCGGCGCGCATGGCAAGCCGGTACTGTTCCTGCACCCGAAAGATTGCCTTGGCACCCTGACGGAACTCGAAGAGGTCTGAAATGTCCGGTCTTGATGTGCATATCCGTCGCCTTTCGGGCCCAGCTCAGGTCGGCCTCGGGATTGTAGGAGCAATAACTGGGCTTCTGGCCGTGTTGGCAGTGATTTATGCCCGCTCGGGAGCGCTTGTGTTTTCGATCGGGACGTCGGTCGCGATCTATTTCGTGATCTGGTGGATCGCGCTTTTCGCTGTCCTGCCTTTCCGGGTACGGAGCCAGGCGGAGGAGGGGCAAGTCTCGGCCGGCTCCGACCCCGGTGCGCCGTCCGAGGCACATCTCCTGTGGTATGCGCTGGTGACCTCGGCTGTGGCGGCCCTTGCCAGCATCGTTTTTCTGGTCTGGCTTGCGCCGCTGATCTGAACAGCAGAAAACCGGCAAAGAAAAAGGCGGGTTTCCCCGCCTTGATGAGAAGTCATTGTTTTTCTTGATCTTGTCTGGAGGAGTCTGGCGTTGAGCCGACTTCCTCCTTATCCCGACGTTTTGACCGATTTTTTCAATCGGCTGTCTGTTTGCTCTCCTCCGGAAGCCGTTTCCCCCGAACCGGTTTCCGGTGTTCCTCCCGAACCCGGTCTTTGAAGCAGGTCTCGAAGCACTTGTCATCATGCAGTGCAACATGAGTGTGGTTTGAGCAAATTGCCCAAATCCGTTCGCCCAATTCCCAACGCGCGCGAAGTGTGACAGAAGCGCCTTCAAACGGGCATACTCGCCCGAAACAAGTGATTCAGCCTCGCCGTTCCGGAGCCCTCCCCGATGCGCATGTCCCGCTTCTTTCTGCCCACTTTGCGCGAAACGCCGAAGGAAGCGGAAATCGTCTCGCATCGCCTCGCCTTGCGCGCCGGGCTGATCCGGCAGGAGAGCGCCGGCATTTATGCCTGGCTGCCGCTGGGGCTGCGCGTGCTCAACAAGGTCTGCGCCATCATCCGCGAGGAGCAGAACCGCTCCGGCGCCGTGGAACTCTTGATGCCGACCATTCAATCGGCGGACCTCTGGCGCGAATCGGGACGCTACGACGCCTACGGTAAGGAGATGCTGCGCATCACCGATCGCCACGAGCGTGAGATGCTGTTCGGGCCCACCAACGAGGAAATGATCACCGAGATTTTCCGCGGCTATGTGCGTTCCTACAAGAGCCTGCCGCTCAACCTCTATCACCTGCAATGGAAATTCCGCGACGAGGTGCGCCCGCGTTTCGGCACCATGCGCTCGCGCGAATTCCTGATGAAGGACGCCTATTCCTTCGATCTCGACAAGGCGAGCGCCAAGCACGCCTATAATCGCATGTTCGTGGCCTATCTGCGCACCTTCGAGCGGATGGGGCTGAAATCGATCCCGATGCGCGCCGATACAGGCCCGATCGGCGGCGATCTCAGCCACGAATTTATCATTCTGGCCTCCACGGGCGAAAGCCAGGTGTTCTGCCACAAGGATTTCCTCGATTTCGCGGTGCCGGGTGCCGATACGGATTTCGACAGCCATGCCGATCTTGATGCGATCGTGAAGAAGTGGACCTCACTTTACGCCGCGACCGAGGAGATGCATGACACTGCGACTTTCGGCTCCATTCCGGCAGAAAAGCAGGTTTCGGCGCGCGGCATCGAGGTGGGACATATCTTCTATTTCGGCACGAAATATTCCGAGCCGATGCGCGCGGTCGTCACAGGGCCGGACGGCAAGGAAGTCACGGTGCATATGGGCTCGTATGGCATTGGCCCAACGCGCCTTGTGCCGGCAATCATCGAGGCGAGCCATGACGAAGCCGGCATCATCTGGCCGGATGCCGTGGCGCCATTTGATGCCGCGATCCTCAACCTGAAGGTCGGCGACAGCGCCTGCGATCGTGTTTCGGCGGAGTTGGACGCAGCGCTTGAAGCGCGCGGACTCTCGGCGCTGATTGACGACACGGACGAGCGCCCCGGCGGCAAGTTTGCGACGGCTGATCTCATCGGCCTGCCGTGGCAGGTGATCGTGGGGCCGAAGGGCCTGGCCGAAGGCAAGGTGGAGTTGAAGCGCCGCGCCACAGGCGAGCGGGTGCTCTTGACGCCTGAGGAAGCCGTGGAGCGGATCGCTTCGTGAGCCCGAAAGCGCTCTTCTCTGCCTTCGAATGGCACGTCGCGTGGCGCTACCTCAGGGCTCGCCGCCGTGACGGGTTCATCTCGGTCATTGCCGGGTTTTCCTTCCTCGGAATCATGCTCGGCGTCGCGACACTTATCGTGGTCATGGCCGTGATGAACGGCTTCCGGCAGGAGCTGATGGGCAAGATTCTGGGCGTGAACGGCCATGCCTTCATCCAGCCCTATGCCGACGGCATGACTGATTATGCCGCCATTGCCGAGCGCGTCTCGAAAGTGAAGGGCGTGACGCTTGCTGCCCCGCTGGTGGAAGGCCAGGTGCTGATCACCTCGCCAAGTTCGTCATCCGGCGCCCTGGTGCGTGGCGTGCGCGAGGAAGACCTGAAGCGTTTCTCCGCCGTTGCGAAGAACATCCGTGAAGGCTCGCTGGACGGGTTTCAGGGCGAAGCGGGCATCGCGCTCGGCAAGCGCCTTGCGGGCCATCTCAACGTGATTGCCGGCGATACCGTGCGGCTCATTTCGCCGAAAGGGCCCTCGACACCCTTCGGTTCCGCGCCGCGCCAGAAGAGCTACAAGGTCGCGGCCGTTTTTGAGATCGGCATGAGCGAGTTCGATGCGAGCTTCATTTTCATGCCGCTCGCGGAGGCCCAGCTTTATTTCGATGTCGAGGGCCAGGCCCAGATGATCGAGCTTTTCGTCGAAAATCCAGACCGGATGGATGATTACCTCGTAGACATCCGCAATGCCGTAGGCCAGCCGCATTCGCTCACCGACTGGCGTTTTCGAAACCGCACTTTTTTCGGCGCACTCGAGGTGGAGCGGAACGTGATGTTCCTCATCCTGACGCTGATTGTGCTGGTGGCGGCGCTCAACATCGTTTCGGGCATGACCATGCTGGTGCGAGACAAGGCGCGCGGGATCGCCATTCTGCGCACGATGGGCGCAACACGACAATCAATCCTGCGGATCTTCATCATCACGGGGGCGGCGATCGGTGTCGTCGGTACGATCTGTGGTCTGCTGCTTGGGCTCTCCATCGCGTGGAATGTCGAGAGCTTGCGCCAATTCTTCTCGTGGCTTGCAGGCACGACCCTGTTTCCGCCCGAACTTTATTTCCTCTCGCGTCTGCCGGCCGATGTGCGGGCGAGCGAGACGGTCACCATCGTGCTGATGGCGCTGGTCCTCTCGCTGCTTGCGACCCTCTATCCGGCCTGGAAAGCCGCCGCGCTCGATCCGGTCGAAGCGCTCAGGGGGGAGTGATCGGGCATGAGCGTTCCCTCTCTTCAACTCGCAAATGTCTGCCGCGCTTTCGGCTCCGGCGAGACGCAGGTCCGCGTGCTCGAAGGCGCGGATTTTGCGCTGATGCCCGGTGAGATGGTGGCCTTGGTCGGGCCATCGGGGGCTGGCAAATCAACATTGCTGCATATTGCCGGCTTGCTCGAGCACGCTGACAAGGGTGAGGTCTTCATCGGCGCGACCGCGACTGCTGCCCTCGATGATGAAGCGCGCACGCGGCTGCGTCGGCATGAAATTGGCTTCGTTTATCAGTTCCATCATCTGATGGGTGAATTCTCAGCCATCGAGAATGTCGTGCTGCCGCAGCGCATCGCGGGCCTTTCGGTGGAGGAGGCCTCGGCCCGCGCCCGGGAACTGCTCGGGTTTCTCGGTCTGGGCCATCGGCTGGAACATCGCCCCGGCGAGCTTTCCGGCGGCGAGCAGCAGCGCGTGGCCATCGCCCGCGCGGTGGCGAATTCGCCGACCCTGCTTCTCGCCGATGAGCCAACCGGAAACCTCGATCCAACCACAGGCGAGCACGTTTTCACGACCCTCCAGAGCCTCGTGAAGCAATCTGGCCTCGCGGCGCTCATCGCCACGCACAACCTCGATCTTGCCCGACGCATGGATCGGCGCGTGACGCTCAAGGCGGGGCAGGTCGTCGATATCTGAGCGCTCTGAGAAAGGCAGGAAAAGGGGACTTGACTCCTTGGCCAGAATAAATAGAACAAAACAGGAACATTTCTTGTGGCGTTCGGGAGTCGGGCATGCTGAGAACTGTGGAAGACGTGATTGAACTGGCTTCGCTGGCCGGCTTTTTCGTTATGGTCGCCATCGCCTATGGCGCGGTGGGAAGCCTGCCGCTGGTGTGAAAAACGCGGAACAGGGGAGGGAAGGCATGGCCGGGCCAGGCTTCGTGCATCTGCACGTGCATTCCTCCTACTCCTTGCTTCAGGGCGCCCTGAAGATTGAGAAGCTTGAAAAGCTGGCCTTGGCGGACCAGCAACCCGCTCTGGCGCTCACCGACACAAACAACCTGTTCGGGGCGCTCGAATTCTCCGAGAAAATGGTCAAGGCCGGCATTCAGCCGATCACCGGGATCGAGTTGGCGGTAGATTTCGCCGATCGGCCTGCCCCGCGCCACCGCACGCTGGCGATTCCCGAGACGCGCGGCTCGCTGGTTCTGCTGGCTGCCAATGCAGTCGGCTATGCCAACCTGATGGACCTTTCGAGCCGGGCTTTTCTCGATCATCCTGCGGGCGAGGAGGTTCACCTGCCGCTCCGTGCGTTCGAGGGGAAGACCGAAGGGGTCATTGCGCTCTCGGGCGGCGGAATCGGGCCACTGGATCGCGGTTTTCTGCTGGGCGACATGGATCTGGCACGAGCGCGGCTAGAGGTCTTGCGCCGGCTTTTTCCCGATCGGTTCTACCTTGAACTGGAGCGTTTCGGTCTGCGCGAGGCGCGAGCAACCGAGAGTGCGTTGCTTGAGCTCTCTGCCGGGATGCGCATGCCCGTCGTCGCGGCCAACAATGTTCATTTCGGCGCTGCTTCGGATTTCGAAGCGCATGATGCGCTGCTGTGCATCGCCGAGGGCGTCACGATTGATGTTGACCAGCGTCCGCGCCTCACGCCCGAACATCGGTTCCGTACGCGCGCCGAAATGCGAGCGCTGTTTGCCGATCTGCCGGTCGCACTCGAGGCCAGCGTCGAGATTGCTGAACGCTGTCATATTCGCCCACGCGTTCGCAAGCCGATCCTGCCGCGCTTCACGGCCAGCGCCGATGATGACGGCGAGTCGGCGGAATTGCGACGGCAGGCGGAAGCCGGACTCGCCGCGCGCCTTGCCGCGCATGGCCCGGCCGAAGGATTTTCCGAAGGCGATTATCACGAGCGGCTGGCTTTCGAGCTCTCCGTGATCGAACGCATGAAATATCCGGGCTATTTCCTGATCGTCGCGGATTTCATCCAGTGGGCCAAGGCGCAAGGCATTCCGGTGGGGCCGGGGCGTGGTTCGGGGGCCGGCTCGCTCGTCGCATATTCCCTGACGATTACCGATCTTGACCCAATCCGTTACGGATTGTTTTTCGAGCGATTTTTGAACCCCGACCGCGTTTCGATGCCGGATTTCGACATCGATTTCTGTCAGGATCGCCGCGACGAAGTCATCCAGTACGTGGTCAATCGCTATGGCGCGGACAAGGTCGCGCAGATCATCACCTTCGGCACCTTGCTCGCACGCGGCGTGATGCGGGATGTCGGGCGCGTTCTCGGCCTGCGCTATGGCGAGGTTGATCGTTTGACCAAGCTTGTGCCGAACAATCCGGCAAACCCGATCACGCTCGAAAAGGCCATCGAGGAAGAGCCGCAGTTGCGCGCAGCAGCCGCCGAGAGCGAGAGCATCGCGCGCATGCTCGATATTGCCCAGAAACTGGAGGGGCTTTACCGGCACGCCTCCACGCACGCCGCGGGCATCGTGATCGGCGATCGTCCGCTTTCAGAGCTCGTGCCGCTCTACCGCGATCCGAAATCGGATATGCCCGTCACCCAGTTCAACATGAAATGGGTTGAGCCGGCGGGGTTGGTGAAATTCGACTTTCTGGGCCTGAAAACGCTCACGGTCCTGCAAGGTGCGCTCGAAATTCTGTCTCAGCAGGGCCGGCCCCTCGATCTGCTGTCCATCCCGCTGGATGACGAACGCAGCTACGCGATGCTGTCGCGCGGGGAGACGGTGGGCGTGTTTCAGGTGGAATCGGGTGGCATGCGGCGCGCACTCGTCGATATGAAACCCGATCGGATCGAGGATATCATCGCGCTCGTGGCGCTCTATCGGCCTGGCCCGATGGCGAACATTCCGGTCTATTGCGACGTGAAACATGGGCGCGCCAAGGCCGATTACCCGCATCCCGTGACAGAGCCGATCTTGGCCGAAACCTTCGGCGTCATCGTCTATCAGGAACAGGTGATGCAGATCGCCAAGGTGATGGCGAGTTACTCACTGGGCGAGGCAGACCTGCTGCGCCGCGCGATGGGTAAGAAGATCAAGGCGGAGATGGATGCCCAGCGCACCCGTTTCGTCGATGGCTCGGTCGCCAATGGAATCCGCGCGGCGGATGCGGAAGCGGTGTTCGACCTTCTGGCAAAATTCGCCGATTACGGCTTCAACAAAAGCCACGCGGCAGCCTATGCGCTCGTCTCTTACCAAACCGCCTATATGAAGGCGAATTTCCCGGTCGAGTTTTTGGCTGCTTCCATGAGCCTTGAAATCTCGAACACTGACAAGCTCTCCGAGTTCCGGCGGGAGGCGGCTCGGCTCGGCATTCGTGTCGAGCCGCCCGATGTCAATCGATCCGGGGTGGCCTTCGAGGTGCAGGATGGTGCCATCCTTTATGCTCTGGCCGCCGTGAAAGGGGTCGGGGTCGATGCGGCGCGCGCCATTCTGCGGGCACGAGGCGGGAAGCCCTTCGCTTCTCTGGCTGATTTTGCCAAGAGAATTGACCCCAAGGCACTGAACCGGCGAACACTGGAACAGCTGATCGGGGCAGGAGCCTTTGACTCGCTGGAGGCCAATCGCGCGCGGGTTTTCGCCGGTCTCGATGTCATTCTGGCCGAGTCGAACGCGCATGGCGAAGCGCAGCAGACCGGGCAGGGCGCGCTGTTCGCGCTTGGCGAATCCGGGGCTGATCTGCAATTGCCGGATGTGCCGCCCTTGCCGCTGACCGAGCGGATGAAGCGTGAGCATGCGGCGGTCGGATTTTATCTCTCGGGGCACCCCCTAGACCAGTACGCAGCCCTGCTGGACCGAGCCGGTATTCAGGATGTGACCCGCTTCCAGGAGGCCGTGCGCCACGGCCAGACGCATGCGCGGATCGCTGGTACTTTGCTCGATATGGACATCCGCCGCACGAAATCCGGCTCGAAAATCGCGATTCTGTCGCTCTCCGATCGCTCGGGGCAATTCGAGGCGATGCTGTTCTCCGAAATGCTGGCGAAGAGCCGCACCTTGCTCGAGCCCGGCAAGGCTCTCCTGTTCGCGATGGCCGGCAATGCTGATGGTGAGGATGTGCGGCTGCGCGTGCTGGAGATGGACGATCTCGCGCATGCCCTGTCGAAATCCCAGAAGGGCGTTCGCCTGGTTCTCTCGGAACAGATGGCAATGGGGGCCCGCAACGGCATCGACCCGCTTGCCGCGCTGAAAGGCGCCTTGAAGCCGGGCGGTGAGGGCGCTGTGGAATTGCGCCTGCGGATGAGCGACGGGGGCGAGATCGACCTGAAACTTCCGGGCCGGTTTGATGTTTCCGGACCGAGTGTTGCCGCGCTTTCCGCTATCGGAGGCGTTCTGGAGGTCAACCCGTTCTGACGAAGGCGCGATATCCATTCACCCATCTGTGCGCAAAAGTCCTTGCAATTGGAGGCTCGATGGGTTAGCCGCCCCTTCATTCCACACGCAGGGTGTCGATTGATCTCGAACCGGTGTCGCCGGCACGGCGGCTCGTCCTGCGGAGGCTCAACCGGAGAAGAACCATGTCTGTTCCTGATTTCTCGATGCGTCAGCTCCTCGAGGCTGGCGCGCATTTCGGCCACCAGTCGCATCGCTGGAACCCGAAAATGGCGCCGTTTATTTTCGGCACCCGCAACAACATTCACATCATCGATCTCGCCCAAACCGTGCCGATGCTCTACCGCGCACTCGAGGCCGTGGGCGATACCGTGGCCCGTGGCGGTCGCGTCCTGATGGTCGGCACCAAGCGCCAGGCACAGGAGCCGATCGCGGCGGCGGCGAAGGCCTCGGCCCAGTATTTCGTGAATTCGCGCTGGCTCGGCGGCACGCTGACCAACTGGAAGACGATTTCGATTTCGATCCAGCGCCTGCGCAAGGTCGACGAAATCCTCGCCGGTGGCGCGGTCGGCCTGACCAAGAAAGAGCGCCTGATGCTCACCCGCGAGCAGGAAAAGCTGACGCGTGCCCTTGGCGGCATCAAGGATATGGGTGGCACGCCGGACCTGATTTTCGTGATCGACACGAACAAGGAACAGCTCGCCATTCAGGAAGCCAAGCGCCTGGGCATCCCGGTGGTGGCGATTGTCGACACCAACTGCAACCCGGACGGTGTGACTTACCCGGTTCCGGCGAATGACGATGCCGGCCGCGCGATCCAGCTCTATTGCGATCTCGTCAGCCGTGCCGCGATCGACGGAATTTCCCGCGGGCAGTCGTCGCTCGGCGTCGATGTCGGCGCTTCGGTTGATCCGGTGGCCGAAGAACTCCCGGCTGCTGCGGCTGCGGGTGAAGGTTTTGTGCGTCTCTCGGCTCCTCAGGGCGCGCCGGATGATTTCACGAAGCTCGGCGGCGTTGGTCCGCAGCTCGCGACCAAGCTCAATGAATACGGCATTTTCCATTTCTGGCAGTTGGCTGCCATGTCGGAAGCCGATGTGGCGGCGCTTGATGCCGCGCTGAAGCTCAATGGCCGCGCGGCGCGTGACGGCTGGCTCGATACGGCCCGCGCGCTCGCCGCCTGAGGTTGAAGCCTTGGCGGGGCTCCGCTCCGCCGAATTTTTCCGGGAGCTGTCGCGGTTCGCCGCGCAGCTCCCTCTGATCATTCAAGAGGATTTGAGATGCCCGAAATCACCGCGAGCATGGTGAAGGAACTGCGCGAGAAGACCGACGCCGGCATGATGGATTGCAAGGCCGCTTTGAGCGAAACCGGCGGCGATATGGAAGCCGCTGTTGATCTGCTACGCAAGAAGGGTCTCGCCAAGGCCGCGAAGAAGGCCGGGCGCGTGGCCGCCGAAGGCCTGATCGGCATTGCGGCGGAAGGCACCAAGGCCGTCGTGGTGGAACTCAATTCCGAGACGGATTTCGTGGCGCGCAACGATTCGTTCCAGGCCCTCGTTCGCAATGTCGCGAGCATTGCGCTAAAAGCCGGCTCGGATGTCGAGGCGATCAAGGCAGCGGCTTATCCCGGTGGCGGCACGGCGCAGGAAGCGATCGCGAACCTTGTCGCCACCATCGGCGAGAACATGTCGCTGCGTCGCGCGGCGGTGCTGAGCGTTCCGGCGGGCGTGGTCTCAAGCTATCTGCATAATTCCGTCGGTGATGGTCTGGGCAAGATCGGCGTGATCGTGGCGCTGGAATCGACCGGCAATGCCGAAGCGCTGGCCGCACTCGGACGCCAGGTCGCGATGCATGTCGCGGCTGCAAACCCTGTGGCGCTTGACTCCGTCAGTGTCGATCCGGCCGTTGTGGCGCGCGAGCGCAATGTGCTCTCTGAGAAGGCCAAGGCCACGGGCAAGCCCGACAACGTGATCGAGAAGATCGTCGAATCGGGCCTGAAAACCTTCTTCAAGGAGGTTTGCCTCGTCGATCAGCCCTTCATCCATGATCCGTCCAAGACCGTGCTGCAGGCTGTGAACGAAGCCGCGAAGGCGGCAGGGGCGCCGATTGCACTGAAGGGCTTCGTGCGATTTGCGCTGGGCGAGGGAATCGAGAAAGAAACCTCCGATTTCGCCGCCGAGGTGGCTGCTGCGGCGGGTGGCTGAGGATAACCTCGCCATCCTCCCGGAAAACAACCCAAGGGCGGTTCGCAAGAGCCGCCTTTTTTGTAAGACGTGACGGTTCGAACGAGGGAGAAACGGGATGGTTGGCCAGGGTGAAACGGGCATTCCGGTCTTCAAGCGAGCCCTTGTGAAGCTTTCAGGCGAGGCTTTGCTCGGGACGGAGCCTTTCGGCATCCATCAGCCGACGGTGAAGCAGATTTCCGAAGATCTGATCGAGGCTGCGGCCTTGGGCGTCGAGGTCGCGGTCGTGGTGGGCGGCGGCAATATCTTTCGCGGTGCGCAGATGCACGGCATGGGCCTCTCTCGCCCCGCAGCCGATTCGATGGGCATGCTCGGCACCGTAATGAATGTAATCGCGCTCGAGGCGCAGCTCACGGCTCTTGGCCAGCCCGCGCGGGCGATGTCGGGTGTGGCGATGCCGTCGGTTGTGGAAACGTATACGCGTCAGCAGGCAATGGACCATCTTTCGAAAGGCCGGATCGTGCTGCTCGCGGGTGGCACGGGCAACCCGTTCTTCACCACCGATACCGGCGGGGCACTGCGCGCGGCCGAACTTGAATGCGACGTGCTGCTGAAAGCCACACAGGTTGATGGCGTCTATGACGCCGACCCGCGCAAGGATGCGAACGCCAAGCGTTATGAAACGGTGAGCTTCGACGAGGTGATCCGCAAGGATCTCAAGGTGATGGATATGGCAGCCTTCGCGCTGGCGCGGGACGCAAAACTTCCGATTGTGGTATTCTCGATCCACGAACCGGGCTCGATCGCGGCCGCGCTGACAGGGCAGGGACGCTCAACACTGATATCGGGTTAGGTGATTTTCGATTTTGCGTCAGGCCTGCGCGCCCGATCAGGCGTCAGCTTGATCTTTGAAGGCCTTTCCGACAAGGAAGACCGGTTGAAATTTGGAACATCTGCCGCAATCCACCCGGAGCCGGGCGGGTCGGCAGTTCGGGCAGGGGAGCCGGAGCTGGGAAGCTCCGCGGGAATGACATGGCAAAGGTCACCTTCGATCTCAATGATGTGAAGCGGCGCATGCATGGTTCGGTGGAATCGCTCAAGAAGGATCTCGCATCCTTGCGCACCGGTCGCGCCTCTCCGAGCCTGCTCGACCCGATCGAGGTCGATGCCTATGGTTCGAAAATGCCGATGAATCAGGTTGCAACGGTCACGGTTCCCGAGCCGCGCATGCTGTCGGTCGCGGTCTGGGATCGCGGGATGGTCAGCGCCGTCGAGAAGGCGATCCGAGAGAGCAATCTGGGCCTCAACCCTGCCACCGAGGGCCAGACAATCCGCCTGCGCATTCCGGAGCTTAATCAGCAGCGCCGGCAGGAAATGGTCAAGGTCGCGCACAAATATGCCGAGGCAGCCCGTGTCGCCGCCCGTCATGTGCGCCGCGATGGTCTCGATGTTCTGAAAAAGCTCGAGAAAGACGGCGATATGAGCGAGGATGATTCCGCGCGCAACGCCGAGCAGGTCCAGAAGGCGACCGATCAGGTCGTCTCCGAGATCGATGCCGCGCTGGCTGCCAAGGAAAAGGAAATCATGCAGGTCTGAGACCTGCTGACCTGTTGGCCTCAATTCTGCCTCACCAACTCCGGGAGCGTCACTTGCCGGCTCTGCCCTCCACACACAACGAACTGGATGGCGCTGCTCAGATCGGCAGAGGCAATGGCGTGCCTCGGCATGTCGCGGTGATCATGGACGGGAATGGCCGCTGGGCGACGTCGCGTTCCCTGCCACGCCTTGCAGGGCACAAGGCCGGCGTGGAGACTGTGCGGCAGATGGTGCGCGCTTTTGCCAAGCGCGGCATTTCGGCACTCACGCTTTTTGCGTTTTCGACCGAGAACTGGACGAGGCCGGAAAGCGAGATTTTCGAGCTAATGCGCCTGTTGCGCTTCTTCATCCGCTCCGATCTCGCCGAACTGCACGCGAGCAATGTTCGAATCCGGATCATTGGCGAGCGCGACAATCTCCAGCCCGATCTCCTCGCCCTGCTCGAGGAGGCCGAGAGCACCACTTCCGGCAACACAGGACTGAACCTCGTCGTGGCGTTCAATTACGGTGCCCGACAGGAGATCGCCCGGTCCGCACGCAAGCTCGCCGAAAGGGTCGCGGCAGGCGAGATCAGCCCGGCGGAAGTCACGGTTGAGAGCCTTGAAGCGGGTCTCGACACCGCGGATTTGCCCGATCCGGATCTCATCATCCGCACATCGGGCGAGCAGCGGATTTCGAACTTCCTGCTCTGGCAGGCGGCATATGCCGAGTTTGTCTTTCTCCCGGTTCTCTGGCCGGATTTCGACGAGGCAGCGCTCGATCTCGCCTTGCAGGATTTTGCCCAGCGCAAGCGCCGGTTCGGAGGTCTGTGATGGCCGGGCAGGGCGGCGGAACATCCTCGAAGCCCAGCGACCTGAAACCTCGCGTTTTCTCGGCCATTGTGCTCGCGGCCGGGGCGATCGGAAGCGCCATTATCGGCGGCTGGATTTTCGCACTTGTCTGGGGTGCGTTGGCAGTTCTCGTTTACCTCGAATGGTTCGCGATGGCGAGCCGCGATGCCAAGGTTGCGCCCCGCGGCATCCACTGGCTTTCCATTGTCGGAGCTGTTCTGCTCGGTTGTGTCGCGCTGACATTGGGCGGGGCGCTGATTGCGGGCTGGTCGCTCGCGCGCCTTGCTCCCGGCCTTGCCGGTTTGCTTGTTGCCTACACAATTCTTGTCTGGCGGGCCGGATTGGCGCACCGGCGCTGGCATATCGGCGGAATGATCTATGCCGGGGGTCTGCTCGTCTCGGTGCTGATTCTGCGCCTCTCCGATACGCATGGATTGACCGCCATCCTGTTCCTGTTCGCGATCGTCTGGGGCGCTGATGTCGGCGCTTATTTCACCGGGCGCGCGCTCGGAGGCCCGAAGCTCGCGCCGCGCATTTCGCCCAACAAGACCTGGTCCGGTTTTCTGGGTGGTATCGCGACGGGCGTGCTCGCTGGCATGCTTGTGCTGGGAGTGGCCCGCCTCAATCTTCCGGGCGGGATCGTGCTGGTTGCAGCGGCGATCGCGCTGGTCTCTGTCGCCGGGGACCTGTTCGAGAGCCACATGAAACGGCATTTCGGGGTGAAGGATTCGGGCCATCTCATTCCGGGGCATGGCGGCTTCATGGATCGGTTGGATGCCTTTCTGTTTGCATCCATTCTGGCACTCATCATCGGTGTCTGGCATGGCGGGATTCATCAGGCCGGTGCCGGCTTGCTGACCGGCTGGTAGGCCACTTTCAACTGTCGAATCCCCGGCAATGGCGGGGCTCCGCCCTTAACCATGACGCGAGTTTTGCCATCTTCATGCCTTGTATCGCGGGCACGAAGGTGAGATCGATCGTTAACAAGGCGTTAAGCGCCGGCAATTGGCCGACCGCTCTGTTCAACGCCGATGGGGTGCGCGCGTGACTTCATTCTTTGGCTCCGGCTTCGACTTCACCATGTCGTTCTTCAGCTATCTGATCCCGTTCCTGTTCGTGCTGGCCATCGTGATTTTCATTCACGAGATGGGGCACTTTCTGGTCGGGCGCTGGTTTGGCGTGCGTGTCGAAACCTTCTCGCTCGGATTCGGCCCGCGCATCTGGAGCCGGTATGATCGTCAGGGGACGGAATGGGCAATTTCAGCCATTCCGCTCGGCGGCTATGTGAAGTTCAAGGGCGACGCCGACGCCTCCAGCAAGCCGGACCATGAGGCGGCGGCTCAGATGGCAGAAGAGGACCGGCGTGACTCGTTCCCGCATCAGGCCGTTTACAAGCGCGCGGCGATTGTCGCCGCCGGGCCGCTAGCCAATTTTCTGCTGGCTTTCGTGATTTTTGCGGTCAGCTTCATGGTTGTGGGGCGCACGATGGTGCAGCCCATCATCGCCGGCATTGGCGAGAAATCGCCGGCGGCCGCCGCCGGTTTCAAGCCGGGCGACCGGGTGCTGTCCATCAACGGCGACAATATGGAGAGCTTCGATGAGGTCTCGCGCTTCATCCTGCTGTCCGACGGACAGCCACTGAAGTTCCTGATCCAGCGTGGCCAGAGCGAACTCGAGATTTCCGCTACGCCGGTCTTTATGACCAACAAATCGAAGCTTGGCACCGAGCGTCGGCCGGTGATGGGCTTCATCGGGTCGGCCGCTCCGGAGCATCGCTTCAACCGGCGATTCGGACCAATCGAAGCGAGCAGCACCGCTGCGGAGCAGATCTATTTCGTCATCGACCGGACAGTTCATTACATCCGCGGGCTGATTGCCGGCCGTGAAAAGGCGGATCAGCTCTCGGGCCCCTTGCGGATCGGGTATATTTCCGGCGAGGTGGCGGCGTCGGGTCTGGGTCCACTGCTGATGCTGGCGGGGATTCTCTCGATCTCGATCGGCTTCATCAATCTGCTGCCGATTCCCATGCTGGATGGCGGACACCTTGTGTTTTACGCGGCGGAAGCCCTGCGCGGACGACCGATCAGCCCCCGTGCGCAGGAATGGAGCTTTCGTGTCGGTTTCGCACTGGTGCTGGGCCTGATGCTGTTTTCAACGTGGAATGACATCCTTCACCTGACCGGGCTGGCACTTTGAGTGCGAATCGAAAGCAAATTCAGGCACGTGCTCACCGTTGCACCGGCAACACGGGTGTTAGGATTTCGTAACCACACGAAGTTTCCTGATTGCATTGACCAATTGTTTGGTTAGAAGCGAAAGGGAGTGGGAATGCATCCTTTGATGCAGGCCTTTCCGTTTGCCGGTCTTTTCCGGGAAATGGCGGGCCGTAGCGACAGGGTTGTCGAGATGTCTGTTTTCGGGTTTTGGGGCGCAACGATGGGTTCAGTCCGCAAAGGCCTTCTGGCCGTTTTTGCCACGCTGGCTTTGTTGGCCGCAGTGCCGGCCTCGGCGCAGAATGTGACGGTTCAGGGCAATAGCCGCGTCGATTCCGAGACCATCCGGTCCTTCGTGACGCTTGCCCCGGGCGAGAGCTACACGCCGGCCCGCATCGATCAGGCTATCAAGGATCTCTACGCAACCGGGCTTTTCCGTGATGTGCGCATCCGGCGCGCCGGCTCGGGCGTGGTGGTTTCAGTTGTTGAGAATCAGTCGATCAACCGTGTCACTTTCATCGGAAACTCGAAGATCAAGACCGAGATCCTCACCGGCGAAGTTCAGGCGCGATCGCGTGGGCCGTTCAGCCAGGCGATGATCGATCAGGACGTGGCCCGCATCAAGGATGTCTATGCTCGCTCCGGCCGTGCCGCCGCCAGCGTGACCGGCGAGATCACGCCCACCGCCGATGGCCGTGTCGATGTGACGTTCCGCATCAACGAAGGGGGCAAGACCGGGATTGCCTCGATTCAGTTCCAGGGCAATTCGGTTTATTCCGCTTCCCGCCTGAAGCGCGTCATGGCAATGACCGAATCGAACTTCCTGAGCTTCCTCAAGAGCTCGGACGTTTACGATCCGGATCGGCTGGCGGCTGATCTGGAAGCTATCCGCCGGTTCTACCTGCGTAACGGCTATGCCGATTTCCGTGTCGTTTCCTCGAATGCCGAGCTGGATTCAGTCCGCAACGGCTACGTTATCATGATCGTTCTCGAGGAAGGTCCGCGGTACACGGTTTCGGCCGTTGATGTGGAATCGCGCATCGCCGATGTCAGCTCCGATCAGCTCCGCGGCCGGGTTTATACCCGCGCCGGCCAAACCTACAACGCGGTCGACGTTGAGAAATCGGTCGACGCGATCTCCCGCGAGGTCGCGCAGCGTGGCTATGCCTTCGCGCAGGTTCGTCCGCGCGGCGACCGTGACCCCGTCAACCAGACCGTTCGGATTGTCTACTCCGTTGAAGAAGGTGCCCGCGCCTACATCGAACGGATCGTGATCCGTGGGAACACCCGCACGCGTGACTACGTGATCCGCCGTGAATTCGACGTGGGTGAAGGTGATGCCTTCAACCGCGCGGTGATCGATCGCGCCGAGCGTCGCCTGCGCAATCTCGATTATTTCCAGACCGTGCGCATCACCACGGAGCCCGGCTCGGCGCCGGACCGTGTGGTCGTTAATGTGGACGTGCAGGACAAGGCGACGGGCAGCTTCTCGGTGGCCGGCGGCTACTCGACCTCTGAAGGCTTCCTGGCGGAAGTCTCCGTGCAGGAAATCAACTTCCTCGGACGCGGCCACTTTGTCCGCGTCGCGGCCTCAAACGGCCAAAAGAGCCGTGGCGGTGAATTCTCGTTCACCGAGCCCTTCTTCATGGGATACCGGATTGCGGCCGGCTTCGATCTCTTCACGAAGTTCAATGACGTCACGGATACCAGTCGGTATCAGTTGCGCACGGCGGGTTTCACCCTGCGTGCTAGCGTGCCGATCACCGAAGAGTTCTCGGTTGGCGCTCGTTACTCGGCCTATCAGCAGAAGCTGCGCATTCCGAACACCGCGAGCCGGCCGTACAATGACTGCCCGGCCGGTGCTCCGTATCTTGTCGCCGGTCTGGTCAATTCGTGCTTGACCAACGGCGAAGCGTCGGTCGCGCTGAAGGAATCCGCCAACAAGACCGTCACATCGCTTGTCGGGTTAACCTTCCTTTACAACTCGCTCGACAACCAGCGCGATCCGACCTCGGGTATCTTCGCCGAACTGAAGCCGGAAGTGGCTGGCGTTGGCGGCGATTCCCGCTTCATCCGCGCCACCGCATCGGCCCGTTACTACTATCCGATCACGGATGATTTCATCGGCATGCTCAAGGTGCAGGGTGGCCACATGGTGGGCTTCGGAGGCAACAAGCTGCGCGTGCTTGATCATTTCTACATGGGTCCGGATCTGGTTCGCGGTTTCGCCTCGAGCGGTATCGGCCCGCGTGATCGCGCTGGCGACTCGGGCGCCAACTCTGTCGGCGGCACAACGTATTTCGGCGCTACGGCCGAGGTAACCTTCCCGATCTTCGGCCTGCCGCGTGAACTCGGCCTGCGGGGCGCGGTGTTTGCGGATGCCGGCACCCTGTTTGGCTACCGGGGCCGCAAGCAGCTGGACGTCAACCGCGATGGTCGCATCAATGGCGGCGCGGGCTGCGTGACCGGGCTGGCACAATCGGAATGTCTGGATGTGCGTGATGAGTCGAAGCTTCGCTCATCCGTCGGTGTTGGCCTGCTCTGGGCCTCGCCCCTCGGCCCGATCCGGTTCGATTATGCATATGCGTTGACACGCGTGAAGGGCGGCGCGGGAGACCGGCTGCAGGCGTTCCGCTTCTCTGGCGGCGCGCGGTTCTGATCCGCAAGCAAGGGCAGGGGGAGGCAGTCCTCCCCCGTCTCGATCCATGAGCAACCTCCATTTCTTTCCGCCTTCGACCGGGCTTTCGCTCGCAGAGATCGCGGAGGCAACCGGCGCGCGCGTCGTCGGCTCGGTGTCTGCGGATACGCCGGTTGGCAACGTCGCGCCGCTTGAGGCGGCCGGAACGGGTGATCTCACCTTTCTGGAAAATACGACTTACGCGAAATATGCCCCAGGGACTGGCGCGAGCGCCTGCTTTATTACCGAGCGGCAGGCCGGGCTTCTGCCGGCCCATTGTGCCGCCCTCGTTTCGCACGAACCATACCGGGCCTTCGCCAAGGCCGCTGGCTTGCTCTTTCCGTCTGCCGTTCGGCCGCAATCGATTTTCGGGATGGCCGGTGTCGCACCAGGGGCATTCGTGCACCCGGAAGCAAGGCTCGAAACGGGTGTCCATGTCGATCCAGGTGCCGTGGTGGGGCCAGGCGCGGAGATCGGGCGCGGAACCGTGATTTGTGCACAGGCCGTGATCGGACCCGGCGTTCGGATCGGTCGCGACAGCGCCATCGGGGCCGGTGCCAGCATCACGCACAGTTTGATCGGCAACCGGGTGATCATCCATCCGGGTGCCCGCATCGGGCAGGATGGCTTCGGTTTCGCGATGAGCCCGCGCGGACATCTCAAAGTGCCGCAAGTCGGGCGGGTGATCATTCAAGACGATGTTGAGATCGGCGCCAACACAACCATCGATCGTGGCGCCAACCGCGACACGGTGATTGGTGAGGGCACCAAGATCGATAACCTTGTGCAGATCGGCCACAATGTGCAGGTCGGGCGGCATTGCGTGATTGTCGGACAGGTTGGAATTTCCGGTTCGACGGTGCTGGAAGATTTTGTCGTGCTGGGCGGGCAGGTCGGTGTTGCCGGTCACCTACGGATCGGCATGGGTGCGCAAGTGGGGGCGAAGGCCGGCGTGATGAATGACCTCGCTGCCGGGGGCAAGTATCTTGGGGCGCCAGCCAAACCGGCTCGCCAGATGTTCCGGGAGGTTGCCGCCCTGACCAAGCTCGCGCAAAAGGATGATCAGCGCGGCTGAAGCATGATCAGAAGCATCGCCTCCGGGCGGCAGAGAACAAGGGACGGCATGGGGCGATCCAATGACGACATCCGATGACAATCTGACCAAGGCCGGCGGGCAGCCGCTGCCCATAGAGGTCACCACTCTGATGCGTTACCTCCCGCATCGCTACCCTTTCCTCATGGTCGACCGCATCGTGTCGATGGACGGCACCGCCTATGTGGTTGGCATCAAGAATGTGACTTTCAACGAGCCACATTTCATGGGCCATTTTCCGGGTCAGCCCGTCATGCCGGGCGTGCTGATCATCGAAGGGATGGCGCAGACGGCTGGAGCTGCTTGCGTGGCTTCCGGTGAAGCTGGCGGCGAGGCGAAAATCGTCTATTTCATGACGATCGATAAGTGCAAATTCCGCAAGCCGGTGATACCCGGTGATCGAGTTGAGTACCATATGAGGCGGATCAATCGTCGTCGGAACATGTGGTGGTTCAAGGCAGAGGCGAAGGTCGACGGTCAGCTGGTGGCGGAAGCCGAGCTGGGTGCGATGATCGTAACCGAATAAGGCATTGAAATGACCAATAAAATCCATCCGATGTCGGTTGTGGACCCGGCTGCCCGACTGGGGCAGGACATCGTGATCGGTCCTTTCTGCACGGTTGGACCAGAGGTTTCGCTCGGGGATGGAGTCGAACTGATCAGCCATGTCTCGGTATCCGGCGACACCGTGATCGGGGCTGGCACGCGGGTTTTTCCGTTCGCTTCGCTTGGTGGGCAGCCGCAGGATCTGAAATTCAAGGGCGAAAAGACGCGACTGGAAATCGGTGAACGCTGCCTTATCCGCGAGAGCGTGACCATGAATACCGGCACGGGCGGTGGCGGCGCGCTCACAAAGGTGGGCAATGACTGCACTTTCCTCGCCTACAGCCATGTCGCGCATGATTGCATTGTCGGCAATGGCGTCATTTTCTCGAACAATGTGATGCTCGCCGGGCATTGCCATGTAGGCGACTATGTCATCATCGGTGGCGGAGCCGGCGTGCACCAGTTCGTGCGCATCGGACACCATGCCTTTGTCGCGGCGATGTCCGGCATTGCCAATGACGTGATCCCCTACGGCATGGCCGTGACGGACCATCGTCAGGCGCATCTGTCAGGCCTGAACATCATTGGCCTTCGCCGACGCGGTTTCACGACCGAACAGGTGCACGAACTGCGCCGCGCTTATCGGCTGCTTTTCGCGCCCGAGGGCACGCTCAAGGAACGCGTCGAGGACGTGGCTGCGGAATTCGACACGCATCCGCTGATCCACGAAATTCTTGATTTCATCCGCGCAGGGGGGGATCGCTCGATCTGCACCCCGCAGGATGAGTGATGCGGGTCTTCATCGTCGCGGGTGAGGCCTCCGGCGATCAACTTGGCGCGAGCCTCATTCGCGCCCTGCATACTCTTGATCCAACTGTTGAAATTGCCTGCGTGGGCGGTGCGCAGATGGAGGCGGCGGGCACCAAGAGCCTGTTTCCGCTCTCGGACATCGCCGTGATGGGCCTCGGCCCGGTGATCCGCCGCCTGCCAACCATCATTCGCCGGATCAACCAGAGTGTCGCCGCAGTTCTGGACTTCCGGCCCGATGTTCTGGTCACGATCGACAGCCCCGATTTCTCGAAGCGCGTCGCCAAGCGCGTCCACAAGCGCAATCCCGGTATCGGCACCGTGCACTGGGTTTGCCCGAGCGTCTGGGCTTGGAGGCCCGGTCGAGCGCCGGCCATGCGACGATACATCGATCATGTTCTCTGCCTGCTGCCCTTCGAGCCGGCAGCGCTGGAACGATTGAACGGCCCTCCCGGCACCTATATCGGCCATCCGGCGATCGAGCGCCTTGCGGAATTCCGGCCTGGCAACACGGAGGAGCGGGCCCGCCGCGACGATGTCGCGCGACCACCAGTGCTGCTTTTGCCCGGTTCTCGCCTGTCGGAAATCCGCCGGATGCTGCCGGAATTCCTCGCCAGCCTGGATTTGGTCAGCGTGCCCGGCTGCGACCCGGATTGGCTGATCCCCACGCTGCCTCATCTGGAAGCCGAAGTGCGTGCTATTGTCGGCGCGTCAGGCCGCAATGTGCAGGTGGCTGTCGGCGAGGCTTCGAAGCTGGCGGCTTTCCGCTCCGCGCGCGCGGCGCTCGCCGCCTCCGGCACCGTGACACTCGAACTGGCACTGGCCGGAATTCCCACTATCGCAGCCTATCGTGTCGCGAACTGGGAAGCGGCCATTGCACGGCGGCTGATCACCGCGCCCTCCGCGATTTTGCCGAACCTTGTCTTGGGCGAGAACGTGGTGCCAGAGTTCATTCAGGAAGCCATGACCCGCGAGAAACTCGCCACACATCTCGCGGGAATTCTCGTTGATGGCCCGGCACGGCAGGCGCAGATTGATGCTTTCGCGCGTCTGGAAGCCCTGATGCGCCCGATGGGGGCGAAAACCCCGAGTCAGCAGGCAGCCGAAATCGTGATGGCACTGGCCTTGCAGAAGGCAAAGCACTAGGTTCTTGGCCGTGGGCCATCTGATCTGTTCCCGAGACGAGGTTTCGTGACGATACCGCCGCTTCCATCCTTGCCACCGGTGCCGCCGCATGCGCCGCACCTGACTTTGGGTCAGCGGCTTCGGAACTATTTCCTCACAGGCATTGTCGTGGTCGGCCCTGTGGTGATCACGATCTACATCGCGCTCTGGGTCATCGGTATCGCGGATGGATGGGTCAAGCCGCTGATACCAAAGAGCTATCTGCCGGAAAACTATCTGCCCTTCGCTATCCCCGGCTTTGGAATTCTGGTGCTCTTCGTGGCGCTGACCCTGCTCGGTTTCCTCACCGCCAACCTCGTCGGGCGGACGATGGTCGATTACGGCGAGACCTTGCTCGCCCGCATGCCGGTGGTCAGTGGCCTTTATCGCTCGGTGAAGCAGATTTTCGAGACTGTTTTCTCAAAATCCGACACCTCCTTCCGCAAGGTCGGATTGGTGGAATACCCGTCGCCCGGTTGTTGGTCAGTCGTGCTGATTTCGTCGCCGCCGGGGGATGATATCGCCGAAGGGCTGCCGAAGGGTGGTGATTTCGTCTCGGTGTTTCTCCCTTGCGCGCCCAACCCGATGACCGGATTCTTCTTCTACATTGCGCGCGATCGCATCATCGAGGTGCCGGTCTCGGTCGATGATGCGTTCAAGATTGTCATGTCGCTCGGGCTGGTGCGCACCGATGATGAAGACCCGCGCAAGGCGGTGATCGAGGCCCAGAAACGTCTCGCAGCGCCAAAGCCCTGATCATCCCGCGCCGATCAGTCTGATGGCTTCCTCGCGCTCGAACAGGTGCAGCAGGCAGAGCAGCGCCTTGCCGCGATCCGAGGTGAAATCCGGATCGCGCGAAAGATGAAGGCTCGCATCGTCGCGTGCGATTTTCAGCAGCGACTGATGCAGGTCGAGCCGGGCGATCCGAAAACCCGGCATGCCGGATTGGCGCGTGCCGAGAAGATCGCCTTCGCCGCGAAGGCGCAGATCTTCCTCGGCGATTCGAAAACCATCTTCGGTTTCGCGCAGAATTCCAAGCCGTGCCCGGGCTGTTTCGGAGAGGGGCCCGCGGTAGACGAGCAGGCAAACGGATTGCTCGGCCCCGCGCCCCACGCGCCCACGCAGCTGATGGAGCTGAGCGAGGCCGAAACGCTGCGCTTCCTCAATCACCATGATCGAAGCCTCGGGCACATCGACACCCACCTCGATCACAGTTGTCGCAACCAGAACGGCGATCTCGCCCTTCTGAAATCGTGCGATCGTGGCATCGCGCTGCGAGGGCGGGATTTTGCCGTGCACGAGACCCACACGACCGGGGAAAACTTTATCGAGATCGGCGTAGCGAGCCTCGGCTGCCGCCAGATCAAGCGTTTCACTTTCGCCAACCAGCGGGCAGACCCAATAGACGCGCTTGCCCGCGCCAACGGCTCGTTGCAGGCCATCAACCATCTCCTCGATCCGGTCGAGCGAGACAACGCGCGTGTCGATCGGCTTGCGACCCGGCGGCTTCTCGTCAAGCGCGGAGCTTTCGAGATCGCCAAACCAGGCGAGCATCAGGGTGCGCGGAATGGGCGTCGCGGTCATGACCAGCAGATCGACGGCTTCGCCCTTGGCCGCAAGCGCCAATCGCTGATGCACGCCGAAACGGTGCTGCTCATCCACCACCGCAAAGGCAAGATCGGAAAACTGCACATCATCCTGAAACAGGGCATGCGTGCCGATCACGATATCGATTTCGCCCGTGCCAAGGGCGCTCAACGTGCGGCGGCGGGCCTCTGCCGGCATCTTGCCGGTCAGAAGGGCCAGGCGGATACCCGCCTTTTCACACAGAGGCGCCAACCGATCGGCATGCTGGCGCGCGAGAATATCGGTCGGCGCCATCAGGGCAGCCTGCCGCCCGGCCTCAACCGCGATCGCCATGGCGAGCAGCGCGACAATCGTCTTGCCAGCACCGACATCGCCCTGAAGCAGCCGGAGCATGCGCTTGTCAGCCGCGAGATCAGCCTCGATATCGGCGATGGCGCGGCTCTGCGCGCTCGTCAGGGCGTAGGGCAGGGCGGCCAGAATGGCTTTGCGCAACCGGCCATCCCCATGTGTGCGCCGCCCTGCCGCGTGAGTGAAGCGGCGGCGCAGCAGGTGCAACCCGAGCTGGTGCGCAAGAAGCTCGTCATAGGCGAGGCGCGACCAGCAAGGGCCTTCGGGCGCAAGATCGGCGATGTCGACCGGCGCATGGAAGCGCGCAAGACTCTCGCGAAAGGAAGGCCAGCCGCGCTGGCTCACAAGGGTCGGATCGAGCCATTCGGGCAAATGTTTCGCGCGTTCGAGTGCGATTTTCGCGGCATTCTGGATGCGGCGCGACGACAGCCCTTCCGTGAGCGGATAGACCGGCTCGATCTGCGGCTCTTCAGCGAATTTCGCCGGATGCAGGATGCGATCGGGATGCACGATCTGCCGTTGCCCGTCGAACAGCTCCATCTTGCCCGAGATCACCCGTTCGGCCCCGAGCGGCAATTGAGCGCTGATCCGGGCCTGCGGTATGTTGAAGAACGTCAGCGTGACATCGCCGCTGTCGTCACCCACGATGACCCGCGTCGGCGCGCGCGAGCGGCCGGGCGGGGCAGGGCGGTGTGCCTCGACAACCGCGCGGAACGTGGCAATACCCTCGTTCGGCGCAGCGGCAATGGATGGAGAGAGCTTTCGCTCGATCGCATCGACCGGCAGGTGAAGCAGCAGATCAATCAGCCGAGCACCCTCCGCCCCACGCCCCGTGACGCGGTTGAACAAGGGTGCCAGCTTGGGGCCAATGCCCGGCAGACCTTCGACGGATGCAAAATAGGGGTCGAGCACCGAGGGACGCATGGAACGGGAATATCATGAATCGCGCTTGACTTTAGGCCCCTGCCGCCGTTTTTCCCGAGGCTTCCTGTTTTCTCCGGAGTGCTTGCCGTGACTGGCCTTTCCCGCTCGACCGATGGCCTTGATCCGCGGCGCAAGCGCATCCTGTTCCGTGCCTGGCATCGCGGCATCCGCGAGATGGATCTGCTGCTCGGCCGCTATGCCGAGACGGTGATTGAAGCCCTTTCTGAGGCGGAGCTCGACGCCTTCGAGCAGTTGATCGCACTCGATGACCACGATCTTTACGGCTGGCTCACGGGCAGGGAGCCAGTTCCACCGGAACATGATGACGCGATGTTCCGGGCCGTGAAGGCGTTTCACACGCACACGACGCCCGTCGGGTTTTGAGCGCCGTGACGCTGTTTCCGCCCCTCGCGGCCGCAAGCCTGCGGCACGCGCTCGAGAAGAACGAGCCCCTGCGCATCGGCGCGCTCGCAAATGGCGCGATCGCGCTCGCATTGGCAGAGATTGCCCGTGCAAAATTCGCGAGCGGCGTCGATATTCCGGCTCTGGGTGTGTTCGTCGCGCGAGACGGCTTGCGACAGGCCGAGTTGCACGGCGTCATGCAGGCGCTCTTCCCGGATATCGAGATTATTCTCATGCCCGCTTGGGATTGTCAGCCCTATGACCGCGCCTCGCCGAATGCGGGCGTGCTTGCTCGGCGCATGGAAGCACTCTCCAGGTTGGTGCGGACACGAGGCGGCAGCCGCCCGCGTCTTGTTATCGCTTCCGTCAACGCCATCCTCCAGCGCTTGCCGCCGCGCGATTTCGTGGCGCGACAGAGTTTCTCGGCTGCACCGGGGCAGGCGATCGACCTCAATTCCATCGCGATCTGGGCCGAGGCCAACGGCTATTCGCGCGTTTCGACCGTGCGCGATGTCGGTGAATTCGCGATCCGTGGCGGGCTTGTGGATCTCTATCCTCCCGGTTTTGCTGATCCTGTCCGGCTCGATTTCTTCGGCGATACACTCGAAAGCATCCGCGCTTTCGATGCCGAGAGCCAGCGCAGCAACGCGAATGTGAAGCGGCTGGACCTCGTGCCGATGAGCGAGTTCCAGCTCACCAGCGAGGCGATCCGCCGGTTCCGGCAGAGATACCTCGCCGAATTCGGCGGCAACCTGCGGGGCGATACGCTCTACGAACATGTCAGCGAGGGCCGCCGTCATGTCGGCATGGAGCATTGGCTGCCCTTGTTCCACGAAACGCTCGAACGCTTCGACGCCTACCTTCCGGGCGCGAGCCTGATCCTCGATCATCAGGCGGAAGCCGCAATCGAGGAACGCTTCAAGCAGATCGAGGATTATCACGAGGCGCGCAAATCGGCCCTCGATGAAGCCGCGCCCGGCGTGCCCTATCGGCCGCTGGCACCGGATGCGCTTTACCTTGCGCGGCATGAATGGGCAGTTCTCGCGGGCTCAGCGATTGCGCTTTCGGCCTTCGAAACGGCACCCGGCGGCGGTGTTTCGGCCATCAATGCCGGGACGCGCAAGGGTCGCGATTTCGCGCCCGAGCGGATGGACCCCAAGGCGAACCTGTTCGACGCCGCCGCGAGCCATATCCGCGAGATGCAGCGCGCCGGGCGCAAGGCGGTGATCGCGGCAGCCTCCGAGGGCTCGCGCGATCGGCTCACGCATGTTCTGGCCGATCATGGTGTCACGAAGCATGCACCGCTGACGGATTTTGCTGCGATCGCCGCTCTGGCATCCGATACGGTGGGCTATCTTTCGGCCGCTTTGTCGGAAGGATTCGAGACCGCCGACCTCGCGCTGATTGCCGAGGAGGATATTCTCGGCGAGCGCATGACGCGCCCGAAGCGCACGCAGAAACGCGCCAAGGATTTCATCACGGAGCTGACAAGCCTCAAGGCCGGCGATCTCGTGGTGCATGTCGATCACGGCATCGGGCGTTTCATCCAGCTCCAGACGATCACGGTGTCCGGTGCACCGCATGATTGTCTCGAAATTCATTATCACGGCGGCGACAAGCTCTTCCTGCCGGTCGAGAACATCGAACTTCTCACGCGCTATGGCTCGGAAGAGACCGAGGCGACGCTCGACCGGCTCGGCGGTGTCGCGTGGCAGGCACGCAAGGCCAAGCTGAAGGCCCGCATCCGCGACATGGCCCGCGCCCTGATCAAGGTCGCGGCGCAGCGGCTGACGCGCGAGGCGCCGAAACTCGCGGTGCCAGAGGGCGTTTACGAGGAATTCGTCACGCGTTTCCAGTTCGAGGAAACCGAGGATCAGCAGGCCGCGATTGACGCCACGCTCGCCGATATCGATGCGGGCCGGCCGATGGACCGGCTGATCTGCGGTGATGTCGGCTTCGGAAAGACCGAGGTCGCGCTGCGTGCGGCATTCGTCGCGGCAATGGCCGGCAAGCAGGTCGCGATCGTGGTGCCGACAACCCTGCTCGCGCGCCAGCATTTCAAGACCGTGCAGAGCCGCTTTTCCGGCCTGCCGCTCCGGGTCGCCCAGGCCTCGCGGCTGGTCTCGCCGGCCGACCTCAAATCGACCAAGGATGGCCTTGCCGATGGCACGGTGGATATCGTTGTCGGCACGCATGCCCTGCTCGGAAAGGCCATTCGTTTCAACGATCTGGGGCTTCTGATCATTGATGAAGAACAGCATTTCGGCGTGGCTCACAAGGAGCGGCTGAAGGAATTGCGAGCCGAGGTGCATGTGCTCACGCTCTCGGCCACGCCGATCCCGCGCACGTTGCAACTGGCACTGACGGGCGTGCGGGAATTGTCGATCATCGCGACCCCGCCGGTGGACCGCCTCGCGGTGCGCAGCTTTGTCACACCGTTCGATCCGCTTGTGGTTCGGGAAGCGCTGCTGCGCGAGCGCTATCGCGGCGGACAATCGTTCTATGTCGTGCCTCGCATTGATGATCTCGGCGAAGTGCGCGATTTTCTCGCGCGCCATGTGCCCGAGGTGCGCGTCGGCGTCGGACATGGCCAGATGGCAGCTTCCGACCTCGAAGCCGTGATGGGCGATTTTTATGACGGCAAATTCGATGTGCTGCTCTCGACCACCATCGTCGAGAGCGGGCTCGATATCCCCACCGCGAACACGCTGATTGTCCATCGCGCCGATATGTTCGGCCTCGCGCAGCTCTACCAGTTGCGCGGACGTGTCGGGCGCTCGAAAACGCGAGCCTACGCACTGTTCACGCTGCCGGTGAACCGCACGTTGACCAAGAGCGCCGAAGCGCGGCTCAAGGTGCTGCAATCGCTCGACACTCTCGGTGCGGGCTTCCAGCTCGCGAGCCATGATCTCGATATCCGCGGGGCCGGCAACCTTTTGGGCGACGAGCAATCCGGCCATATCAAGGAAGTGGGTTTCGAGCTTTACCAGCAGATGCTCGAAGAGGCGGTGGCAGCTCTGAAGGCCGGGCAGGAACTGCCCGACGAGGAAGCCTGGTCGCCCAATATCGCGATTGGCACGCCGGTGCTGATCCCGGACAATTACATCGCCGATCTTGACTTGCGGATGGGGCTCTATCGCCGCCTCGCTCAGGTCGAAACCGAATCCGAGATCGAGGGCTTTGCGGCAGAAATGATTGACCGGTTCGGGCCGTTGCCGCCCGAAATCGGGCATCTCATGGCGATCGTCTCGATCAAGCTTCTGTGTCGCCGCGCGAATGTCGACAAGGTCGAGGCAGGGCCGAAGGGGATCATCGTCTCGTTCCGCAATCAGGCTTTTGCAAATCCCGGCGGCCTGGTGAAATACGTGACCGAGAAAGGGCCAACAGCAAAAGTGCGGCCCGACATGCGGATTGTTTTCGCTGGAGCCTTCGAGAACACAGGCGTGCGGTTGAAGGCGACCCGCAATCTTCTCAATGAGATCGCCGCCATCGCTGAGAAACGAAAATAAGACTCAGGCAGCTTCGCTTGCTGCGGCGGATCGGGCCTGTGCCTCGGCCGCTGCGAATCCGTAGGCGCGGATGATGTCGTCATCCCCGCGCGAGAGCAGGAGATAGGGCTGCCCTGCTTCGAGCACGCTGTCCATCGGATGCACATGCGGCCCAAGAATATCGTCGATCGTTTCCGGCAGTTCCGAATGAGCCAGCAGGCATTGCTCCAACAGATCGAACAAAGGCGAGAGTGGCGGCGCGTCCCCGGCCTGCTCGAATTCCTGCCCGGGCCGGATGACACACAGAATGCTTCCCAAGGCGGCGAGGGCAGGCTCGTGGCCACGGCTTTCACGGACAAGCGGCACCAGCGAGGCTGGGCACAGCAGAGTGGCCTGCGTGGTATCGCGCAGAGCGGCACGCAGCCGTTCGGCCTTGAACGGCCCAACCAGCCGAACCTGTGCACCGAGAAACAGCGGCATGAGCAGCGATGCCGCCAGAGCCGCTGAACCAGCCTGGTGCATGGTGTTCACAAGAGCACAATCGCGCGCGAGCTTGTGGCGGGTTGCGACAGCCAAAGCATCGCAAATCGCCTGCGCCTCGCTCCGGATGTGCGCGACGACCCCGTCAACCCCGAACGAGAAGGTGACCAGCCCCTCCTGATCCTGCCGGCGGACAGGGCGGTTGGGATTGGGGTCGATATCCTGTTCCGACCAGCCATCGAGCGGGATGACCCCCTCGGGGAGACCATGCCCGAAACCGGCGACACAGCGGATCGAAATCACGCGCGCCGCGATCTGACGGGCCAGTTCTGCCGGACGGATATCTTCGCAGCGCGCATTGGTGATGATGGCCGACGCGCCGATCCGCTCGGCAGCGATGCGCAGTGTCTCGACACTCTCCTCGATCGGCGCGAGCGCGGGTGTGACGCCAGCGGTCATGCAACCGACAACCGCGATGGCGGCCTCGACGATGTTGGGCATCAGGATCAGCGCCCGGTTGCCGGGCTCAAGGCCGAGAGTTTCGATCTGGCCGGCGAAAAACTCGCATTCGCGGCGAAAATCTCCAAAACTGAGGCGACGCGGGGTGTTGCCCTCCCAGGCTTCGCGATCCGGGCAATCGGAGATAAAGGCGCGCGCCGGGTTGGCAGCGGCGGCACCCTGCGCGAGGCCAGTGACGGTCAGCCGGTTCCAAGGCTCGGCGAGCGCGGTGCGGGTCAGCGAAGAGGATGGCGTGCGATCAAAGCCGTTCATTGGCCTCATTCTCTACCGATTCGCTTCAATCCAGAAGAGATCGGTCGTCAGATCGAATTGCGGCAGCTTTTCCGGGCGTTTCACGTGATTCCACCGCGCGATCCAGCGATCGGGCAGGTGGTAGAGCGGCAGAACAAAATGCCCCGCAATGAGCAAGCGGTCGAGCGCGCGCACGGCCGCCACGAAATCCTCACGCCCGCGCGCGCTGAGCATGGCGTTGATGGTGCGGTCGATCGCAGCGGATTTCACCCCCGCCCAGTTGAGCGTGCCCGGCTGATCGGCGGCGATGCTGCCCCAGCGGTTGACCTGCTCCTGACCGGGGGAGGCACCGACGACATAACCTTCGATGATGCAATCGAACTGCTTGTCCTTGAGGCGCGCCCAATATTGCGAGCTATCCACCAGCCGGATGTTGGGGCGAATGCCAACCTGCCGCAACGTATCGGCGAAGGCGAGCGCGATGCGTTCCTTCTCGCGGGTCGTCACCAGAATCTCGAACACCATCGGTGAATTCGAAGCGAGATGGGTCATCACGCCATCGCGCACGGCGAAACCAGCGTCGCGCAGCAAATCGATCGCGCGGCGCATCACCTTGCGATCTCGCCCCGAACCATCGGATATCGGTGGCTTCCAGCTGCCGTCGAGAATGTCGGGGCGCAAAGCGGCGAGTTCCGGCCCTGCAAGCGCCAACTCGCGCGGCGAGGCCGCGCTGCCCTTGAAGGAAAGCTCGCTCTCGTCAAAAAACGACCCCGTGCGCCGGTAGACACCGGAATAGAGATTGGCGTTGAGCCATTCGAAATCGAACAGCGAGAACATTGCCTCGCGCACCCGAATATCCGAGAAAGGCGCCTTGCGGCTGTTGAACACGAAGCCGGACATGCCCTTCGGCGCGCGGATGGGAATGCTCTCGCGCACAATGCGTCCGTCGCGCACAGCCGGGATATCGTAGCCTGAAAGCCATTTGACGGGCTCGATCTCGGCCCTGAAATCGATCAAGCCGGTCTTGAACGCCTCGAACTGCGTGTTGCTGTCGCGAAAAAAGTCGAATTTCAGCCGATCCGGATTGTAGAGCCCGCGATGGATCGGCAAGTCCTTGCCCCAGTAATCCTCTCGCCGCGCCAGCGTGATAGAGCTGCCCGGTTCGATTGCCTCGAGGCGATAGGGACCAGAGCCGAGAAAAGGCGTGAAGCCCATATTCTCGAAACGCTCCGGATCGGTTGCATGCGCCGCGAGAACCGGCATCAGGCCGATGATCAGAGGCAATTCGAGATCATTCGCCGCCTTGAAAGTGAACCGGATCGTGCGTTCGTCGCGGATTTCGACGCGCGCGATTTTCTCGGCATTGCGCCGGTAATTGGGTCGGCCACGCTGCGTGAAAAGCTGCCAGGAGAACGCAACATCCGCCGCAGTGACCGGCTTGCCGTCGGCAAAGCGCGCCTGCGGGTTCGTCCGGAACTCGACAAAGGCTCGATCGGGCGGTGTCGCGACCGTCTCGGCGAGTAATCCGTAGAGTGTGAACGGCTCGTCCTGCGAGCGCATCAGCAGGGGCTGAACAATCAAGGGAACCATCACGGACGGCGCATTGCCCCGCACGCTCATGGAATTCAGGGTATCGAACGAACCGAAAATCGCTTGCCGGAACTGCCCGCCCTTGGGCGCGGCCGGGTTGGCAAACGGCAGATGGGTGAAATCGGGCGGCAAAGCCGGCTCGCCGTGCATGGCAATGCCATGACGATGCGGCGCGTCATCAGCCGAGGTGCGCGCACTGCTTCCAGCCAATGCCAAGGCTCCGAGCCCTGCCAGCACCTCGCGCCGGGCTGGCTTCCACCGCATGATTCGTCCTGCCGTCATGGCCGAAGAATAGGCGGAACCACGCAAACTGGCCATCACCAGCGGCGATTTTGATCCCAGTCACGGTTCAGCCGCATTCGGCGCGGATGAGTGCCGCCGAACTGCTCGAATCTGGCTTTGCAGGGGTTGCAGTTCCGGATCAAAATCGCATAAGCAGGCTCGAATTCCAGATTGTGCCTGCAACAGGGGACGCCCCGACAATGATAAAGAACGTCACCATCGGCCTGATCGCCGCTGCCGCCAGTGTGATCGCCTGGGGCGCCAGCGCGCAGCAGCAGCGCCCGGCGCAACCGCAGCAGCCCTCAGCGGCCGCGCCGCA
Source organism: Hyphomicrobiales bacterium (assembly GCA_017302635.1). Classification (GTDB taxonomy): domain Bacteria; phylum Pseudomonadota; class Alphaproteobacteria; order Rhizobiales; family Beijerinckiaceae; genus Rhabdaerophilum. The sequence continues at coordinate 1,190,005 of JAFLCX010000002.1, read as the reverse complement.
GCCGCCGGCGGCCGTGAAAGTGCCGCTCAAGGCCGCGCCCTACCAGCCGGACTGGATCAAGGTTTGCGACGAAGACCCCGTCGCGAAGAAAACCGTCTGCTACACCACGCGCGATTTCGTGGCCGAGAACAACCAGCCGGTGATGGGCCTCGCCCTCTATCAGGTGAAGGATGATCCGCGCCGCTTCGCGCGTATTCTCGTGCCGCTGACCTTCATGATCCCGCCGGGTGTTCGCCTCTCGACCGAAGGGCTGAACCCGATTGCCGGCCGGTTCCAGATCTGCTCGCAGGAGGGCTGCTTCGTCGAGGTTGAACTCAACGAAGCCGCCGTCAACCTGATCAAGAAGGGCAAGGTCCTGCGTCTCGACATGCAGAACCAGTTCGCGCAGGAGGTGAATTTCGAGGTTCCGCTCGACGGCTTCTCGAAAATGTATGACAGCGCCGGCCTCGACCCCGCGACCTTGCAGAAAATGCGCGAGGATGCGGCGCGCGCCCAGCAGGGTGCTGCTCAGCCGGGCTCGGATGAGCTGCGTCGGCGTGGTGAAGAGCTGATGCGCCAGCGTCAGGGCGCTCAGCCCCAGTAACCGGCACCGCGATCAACCCATAGAAAAAGCCCGGTTCGCGCCGGGCTTTTTTTATTTTGCCTCCTGAGTTTTCCGGAAGCGAACCTCGGAAGCGCTCAATTCAGGCTGGTGGCGTTCTTCACCTGAAAACGCCCGTCCCGTACCTTGCGGAAGTGATCCTGAATCTGCGGATGGCGCAGCGGGCGATCGGATTCATCGGCGAGCAGGTTTTGCTCCGAGACATAGGCGATGTACTCGGTTTCGGCATTCTCGGCGAAGAGATGGTAGAACGGCTGATCCTTGCGTGGGCGCAGATGCTCGGGAATCGAGAGCCACCAATCCTCGGAATTGGCGAATTCCGGATCAACATCGAAGATCACGCCACGAAACGGATAAAAGCGGTGGCGCACGACCTGACCGATCGCGAACTTCGCAGATACGAATTTTCCTTCCCGATCCTGCATGTTTCAAGCCCTCGTTCAGGCCTTAACTTATGCCGTTTGCTGGCTATCTCAAGAGGGTAAAGACTGGCGGTTCACGAAGAACGGGCGGTGCGGCGACCTGTCTCAGCGCTTCCAGCGCCGGTGACCCCACATCCATTGCCCCGGTCTGGCGCGGATGAAAGTCTCGAACTGGCGCTGGATGGCCGCTGTCGTTTCCATCAGGTCCGTCTCGCGATCACCCGATCTCGCGACCGGCACTTCCGCCACTTTCGCTTCGAATGTCGCGCCCTCGCGCCGCAGCACAGCGCCGGCGAAAATCGGCACGTCGCGGCCACGTGCGAGCAGGGCCGGAAACAGCGTTGAGGGCGCGGGCTGGCCGAAGAACGGCACGCTCACGCCGGAGAGATCCCGCAGATCGGCCATGATCGTCACAGTGCCGCGCTCGCCGACAATGCGAAGCAACCGTCGTGCGGTCTCGTTCCCCTTTGCATAGAGCCCCAGAGCATAGAACGGCCCGCGCGCTTCAGTGGCTCGCGCGTCCACGATCGGGTTCCGCAATTTCTGATAGACACCCGCGACCGGCAACCCGTGATAGTGCAACAGGGGGGAAGCCAGTTCCCAATTGCCCTGATGAAGCGAAACGAAAACCGCGCCACGGGCCTTCGCGACGCGGATCGCCTCGTGAAAATCTGACGGTATCGTGAAACGATCCTGTTCGCGGATCAGTTGCTCTAGGTGAAAAGCCTCCACGGATGTGCGGCCGAGATTGGCCCACATCTCGTTGAGGATGCGCGCGACTTCCTCGTCGTCCAAAGCGGGCAACGCTGCCCGGATATGGCCCTCAGCACGTTTGTGGCGCTTGTTGAGCGGCGCGAGCCGACGCCAGAACGCCGATCCGATTGCTCCGGCGCGATCCGGACCAAGTGCGCGGATAAGCCCGGCTCCAAGGTCAAAACCGGCTGCTTCCAGCCTGAATTGCGCGCGCTCGGCGAGGGAGAATGGGGGTGGCGGCACGAGGAATCCGGTTGAGGCCTGCAATTCTGCGGACCGGTAATGCGAGGGCCGCACTACCGGCCCTGCGACGAAGATGGTATCCGGCTCTCTCTTTCCGGGCGCAGCATGATCCGTCAAGATGCGAGCCCCACTTTCGTGCTCCGAGTCGCGTCGGCCCGGTGCCAAACCATCTGGACCAGTCGAAATCCGCCGATGAGCCCCGTCATCTCGCTCGCCTTTCCGTTTTTCGGCCTGATTCTGCTTGGTTTCTTCTCCGGCCGGATCGCGAAAGTGCCTGAAGACGGCATGCGTTGGATGAATTTCTTTATCGTCTATATCGCTGTGCCGGCTTTGTTCTTCAAGCTGATGAGCGTGACGCCCTTTGAGCAGTTCGGAAACTGGCGGTTCATTCTCACCACCACCCTGTGCACCTACATCGCGTTCGTGATCTCGTTCGGCATCGGCATCATTGCCTCGAAAGGCAGTATCCGCGAGGCGGCAATCCAGGGCAATCTCGGCGCCTATTCGAATGTCGGCTATATGGGCCCGGGACTCACGCTTGCAGCCCTCGGGCCGCAATCGGCGGTACCGACCGTGCTGATTTTCGTGTTCGATTCCGTTCTGCTTTTCACGCTGCTGCCCTTCCTGATGGCATTGGGCGGCTCGGAAAAGATGAAATTCTTTGCAACAGCCAAGCTGGTGATCGTCCGGATCGTCACGCACCCATTCAACGTAGCATCCGCCGCCGGTGTGCTGGCCTCCTATTTCCAGTGGCAGCCGCCCGTCGCGATCGACACGATCCTGACATTGCTGAAGAACGCCGCGGCGCCGGTGGCCCTTTTTGCGTTGGGCGTGACGGTCGCACTGCGCCCCTTGACGAAAATTCCATTCGAAATGCCACTGCATCTGCTGGTGAAGCTCGTCCTGCACCCCCTTCTGGTGTTTTCGCTGCTGAGCTTCATCGGCGGGTTCGACCGGGTCTGGATCATCACCGCGACCTTGATGTCGGCCCTGCCTCCCGCGCTGAACGTGTTCGTGATGGCGCGGCAGTACAACACCTGGGTCGAGCGCGCCTCGTCCGGTGTGCTGGTCGGAACGCTTGCCTCCATCGGCACGGTGACAGGCCTGCTGTGGCTGATTTCCGAGAACAAGCTGCCGGTCTGGTGAGCCTCAGGGCTTTGCGCCGAAAGCGGGCATACCGCCGCCGATCCGCATCGCGATCCGGCGCAAGGGCGGGATTGCGTTGAATAGGCTCAACCCCGCAGCGCGCGCGAGATCGAGCGGCAAGAGGTTGCCGATCAGGGCCGTATTGAGCATGTCAACGCCGGCGGAACGCGCTTCGACATCCAGCATCCGCTCCCGCGCATAGTCTTCGAGCACCGATGCGCTGCCGATATCCTTGCCCGCCCGACGCGCCTCGACGATGCGCCGGACCAGCGCGTCGCAATCCCTGAATCCAAGATTGAGCCCTTGCGCCCCGATGGGCGGGAAGGCGTGCGCTGCCTCACCGACGAGCGCAATGCGTGCTGCAACCAACCTTTCGGCAACGAGCTTCTGCATCGGCACCCGGCCTTGCGGCCCTTCGAGCGTGAGGGGCCCGAGAAAATGCCCGCTCATACGCTCGGCCTCGCGGGCGAACTCGGTCGGCGGAAGGGCGGCACGCCGATCCGCCTGCTCCGGCCGCATCAACCAGACGATGGCCGATCGCCTTTCGCCCGAAGGCACGAAGGTGAGGGGACCTTCACGCGTGTGAAATTCGGTCGAGATATCCTCATGATCGCGTGGATGCGTCGCCCGGCAGGTGATCGCCACCTGCGGGTAGGGCTTGATCCGGGCCTTGATGCTCGCCGCCTCGCGCACGGCTGATTTCTGGCCGTCCGCCCCAATCAGCAGGGAAGCACGGACCACGCGTCCATCGGAAAGCGTGACATGAACCGCGCCGTCCTCCGTCGCGCACGAAGCGAAAAGAGCGTGCTCCAGTTCAAGCCCCGGCATATCCCGCGCCGCCTTGATGAGCGCTTCAAGAATATCGGCATTCGCGACATTCCAGCCAAAGGCCGGTTCACCGATCTCGATGGCCTTGAACGTGGTGGTGGGTGAGCGCACCAGAGCGCCGGTGACATCAACAATCCGGATGGCACGCAGGGGCCAGCCGCGCTCGCGCAACATCTCTCCGAGGCCATGCCGATCGAGAAACGCAAAACTCGATGCAAAGAGCGCGGCAGAGCGGGCATCGTCGCGGATGGATTGCGGTACACCCGCGATCAGGACGCGCAGGCCAGACTTCGCCAGCGCAAGGCCTGTCGCGAGGCCAGCCGCGCCACCACCCGCGATCACGATATCGGCTTCAGGATGCTGCATCATCATGCCTCATGCGAACATTCTGTGCCCTTGGCCATGATCTGGAGCAAGAGGGCATCAATCCGGCATGGCCTTGGCATATTGCCGCGCTTCGGCGACCGAGGTCGAGAAAACAAGGTTGGGCGTGGCCCCGATATTCCTCTGCAGCGACTCGGCAATATCGGCACGCGCTGCGGCGATGATCACACTGGCACCATGCGCGGAGGCCTGCCGGGCGAAACCGGATATCGCCTCTGCTCCACTGGCATCGACCAGCGGCACAGCTGCGAGATCAAGGATATAAAAGCGCGGCCGGATACCGATACGACTCATGACATCGCCGAAGCGGGGCGTGGAACCGAAGAAAAGCGGCCCTGAAATGCGATAGGTGATGACGCGGTCATCGCCGTTGCCAAGGGGCGTCTCCTCGGTTTGGTCGGTGAAGGATGAGCCAGACGACACCTCGACGAGCTCGGCCATCCGCACCGCGAACAGGATCGCGCCGAGCAACACGCCCACGAGAATTCCCTCGGTGAGATCGCGGAAGATCGTGATCAGGAACGTGGCCATCAGCACGGCAGCATCCGCACCGTGGCCGCGCAGCATGGTCAAGATGGCGTGCTTCTCGGCCATGTTCCAGGCGACAATCGCCAGCAGCCCCGCAAGGGCCGCCAGGGGGATTTTCGCCATCAGCGGCGCGAGCAGCAGCATGAAACCGAGCAGGTAGAGCGCGTGGAGCATGCCAGCGATAGGGCCGTGAGCGCCCGCCCTTACATTCGTCGCCGTGCGGGCGATGGTGCCGGTGGCAGTAATTCCGCCGAACAGGGCCGAGCCAATATTGGCGACGCCTTGCGCCACGAGCTCGGTGTTCGAGCGATGCCGCCGCCCGGTCATGCTGTCTGCTACCACTGCCGAGAGAAGGGACTCGATCGAGCCGAGAAGGGCGATCGCGATCGCATCCGGCAGAAGGGCTCCGAGGCGCGCCAGATCAAAGGCCGGCATGGCCGGGGCAGGAAGGTGAGACGGCACCCCTCCAAAGCGGGAACCGATCGTCTCGACAGGCAGGCTGAGAAGCCAAGTCACGCACGTGGCCGCCGCAATCGCGATCAGCAGCACCGGCCAATGCGGCCGAACACGTTTGATCAGGGCGATGAGTCCTATGGTTCCGAAAGCGATGATGCAGGCGGATGGGTTGATGCTCGGCAGCGCTTCACCCAGCGCCATGAATTTGGGAACGAGCGCACCCGGCTCCTTCTGAGCAAGAGAAAGACCCATTAAATCCTTGATCTGGCTTGCGAAGATGATCACGGCGATGCCGGCTGTAAAGCCCAATGTCACCGGCGGCGGAATGAATTTGATCAACGTCCCGAGGCGGAAAAATCCGATCGCCATCATCATCAGACCGGCCATCATGCTCGCCAGGAGAAGCCCATCGTAACCATGTCGCTCGATGATGGCGGCAACGAGCACGATGAAGGCACCGGCTGGCCCGCCGACCTGATAGCGCGACCCGCCAAGTGCCGAGATCAGAAATCCGCCGATAATCGCCGTATAGAGACCCTTTTCGGGGCTGGCTCCCGAGGCAATCGCGATCGCCATCGAGAGCGGCAGCGCCACGATCGCGACCGTAAGCCCTGCGACGGCGTCCTTCCGGAACGCGGCAAGCCCGTATCCCTCCCGGAGAACCGAGAGAAGCTTGGGCGCGAACGGAGCATCCACCGGATTGGTCACGGGAGGGCGTGGTCCCTGAGGGGCGGCAAACAAAGAATCAACGAGCACAGACTTGATCAGCCGCAGGTTGCGCCTTGTTTTCTGCGATGCCAAGCGCTTCAATGTATGAGAGTTGCGCGGGTCCGATCATCCGTTCGCCGATATTATCTATTCCGCAGAAAGGGTTGCCGATGGTTCAGGTTGTTCAGGTTTTGCGCCACGGGGGACCGGAGGTTCTGGCTGTAGCCGACGTGGCTCTCCCGGCTCCGTCGGCAGGCGAGGTGCAGATCGAGCAGAAGGCCATCGGGCTCAACTTCATCGACACCTATTTCCGCACCGGGCTTTACCCGGCGCCGTCCATGCCCTTCATTCCCGGCAACGAGGGGGCAGGGGTCGTCAAGACTATCGGGGCGGGCGTGAGTGGTCTGAAACCCGGTGACCGGGTTGTCTACACGGCGGGGCTCGGAGCTTATGCCGCCGTGCGCAACATCAAGGCATCGGCGCTCGTGAAACTGCCGGCGAAGGTCAGTTTCGAGCAGGCAGCCTCGGTGTTTCTTAAAGGGCTCACGGCGGAATATCTGCTGTTCCGCACGTTCAAGGTGAAACCGGGACATGTGGTGCTGGTTCATGCTGCGGCGGGTGGCACAGGCCTGATTTTATGCCAATGGGCGAAGGCCCTGGGCGCGACGGTGATCGGCACCGCAGGCTCGGCCGACAAGCTCAAGCTCGCGAAGAAGGCCGGCTGCGATCACGTGATCAATTACTCAACCGAAGATTTCGCCGCACGCGTGATCGAAATCACCAAGGGCGGCAAATGCGATGTCGTCTATGACGGCGTTGGCAAATCAACCTTTGCCGGCTCTCTCGACAGCCTCAAGCCATTCGGAATGCTGGTGAGCTTCGGCAATGCCTCGGGGCCGGTCGATGGCGTCAATCTCGGCATTCTCGCAGCGAAGGGCTCGCTTTATGTGACCCGCCCGACGCTGATGACCCATATTGCCGAGGCCAAAACCTATCAGAGCATGGCCAAGCGCCTGCTTGGCGCGATCGCGAATGGCACGATCAAGGTGGGCAAGCCGATGCGCTTCGATCTCGCAAAAGCCGCCGAGGCGCATGTTGCGCTCGAAGGCCGTCAGACGACAGGCTCGACGATCCTCGTTCCTTGAAATCGAAGCATTTTCTAGCGAAGCGGATTCCGGTTCGCGTGAAGAAAATGCGACAAGACAGGAGTCTACACCGCGATGCCGTGAAGATCGTAGGCATCCGCGCGCTCGATCTTCACGGTGACGATGTCTCCCGCGCGCAAGGGCCGCTTCGAGGCGACATAGACGGCACCATCGATCTCCGGCGCATCCCATTCCGAGCGGCCTTTGCTGACGGTCGGGCCGGGGGCATCGATGATAACCTTGATGCGCTTGCCCACGCGCCGTTGCAGCAGTTTCGCTGAAATCGGCTGCTGGTGACGCATAAATCGATCGTAGCGCTGCGCCTTGATCGCGTCCGGCACCATATCGAGGCCGAGATCATTGGCGGTGGCGCCACGCACCGGCTCATATTTGAAACAGCCCACGCGCTCCAGTTTCGCCTCGGTGAGGAAGTCCGTGAGCTGCGTGAAGTCCTCCTCGGTTTCGCCGGGAAACCCGACGATGAAGGTCGAGCGCACCGCAAGATCGGGGCAGATTTCGCGCCATTTCTGGATGCGCTGCAGCGTCTTTTCCTGATGAGCAGGGCGGCGCATCGATTTCAGCACGTTGGGCGACGCGTGCTGGAAGGGGATATCGAGATAGGGCAGAATCCGCCCGCCGCTCTCGCTTGCCTCCGCCATGAGCGGGATCACCTCATCCACATGCGGGTAGGGGTAAACGTAGTGCATCCGGACCCACACGCCGAGCGTCGAGAGCGCCTTGGCGAGATCGAGGAATTTCGTGCGATATTCAACATCCCTCCAGAGACTTGGGGCGTATTTCACATCGACGCCATAGGCCGAGGTATCCTGGCTGATGACAAGAATTTCCCTCACGCCGGCGGCGACCAGCTTTTCCGCTTCGCGCATCACATCGGCCAGAGGGCGCGAGACGAGATCGCCCCGAAGCTTCGGGATGATGCAGAAGGTGCAGCGATTGTTGCAGCCTTCGGAAATCTTCAGGTACGCGTAATGGCGCGGCGTGAGCTTCACACCCTGTTCGGGCACGAGATCGAGGAACGGGTCGTGCTTGGGCGGTGCCACCTCATGCACGGCCTTCATCACGCTTTCATAGGCTTGCGGGCCAGTGATGGCCGCGACACCGGGATAGGCTTCGCGGATCTGTTCGGGCTCGGCACCCATGCAGCCGGTAACAATCACCTTGCCGTTTTCTGACATCCCCTTGCCGATGGCATCGAGCGACTCGGCTTTCGCGCTGTCGAGAAACCCGCAGGTGTTGACGATGACGAGATCGGCCCCCGCATGGGTTTTTGTCAGTTCATATCCCTCGGCCCTGAGCCGCGTGATGATGCGCTCGGAATCGACGAGCGCTTTCGGGCAGCCGAGCGAGACAAAAGAAACCTTGGGGGCGGGCGCGTTCATATTGTTCAATCCGGGAAGCGGGCGGCGGTGACCTCGACCTCGACCTTGAATTCGGGACGGGTGAATCCCGACACGATCACGAGGGTCGAAGCGAAGGCGTCGCCGGTCACATAGCGGCTTCTCACCCGGCCATAAACCGGAAAATAGGCCCGCTCCGTCACGTAGGCGTTGAAGCGCACCACGTCCTGCAGGGTCATCTGCGCCTCGCCGAGTATGGCCTTGATGTTCTCGAAACACAGAACCGTCTGCGCCTCGACATCCTCGGGGATCACGTCATCAGGGCCGACGCCAAGCTGTCCGGAGGCGAAAACGAGCCGCGCCCCCGCCGGCACGGCGATGCCGTGGCTGTAGGCCGCAAAGGGCGCGCGGATCGAAGCCGGGTTGAGTTTGGTGAAGGGCATGGGAACCTCGACGTCGTTCTCGGCAGGCAACTTCAGGCAGCCTGCCATGTGTCGGCTGCTCGGCCGGAGCATCCACGACTTCTTTTTTGATGCAAGACATGGATGGCTGGCGCAAGTCCGGCCATGACGGGCGCGAATTGCGCCCTATCTAGCGCGCTTGCAGGCCGTTTGGAATCGCGCTTGCTTGTTCACCCGTGTCTTTCCCGCCCGGAGTATCCGCCTTGCCGATCGCCTTGCCTCTGAACGCCTCCCGCTATTGGCTCCGGCAGGCGAGTGTTCCGCATGCTCTTGTGAAAGGCGAGGGGATCGGCCCGCATTCGGGCGGAGATCAACTTATCCACGCCGCTATGCTGATCGCGGACGGAAAAATCGCACGGATTGTCGCCGAGCCCGCGGTGATCGAAGACAGCGTGCCATCGCTCGATCTCGCGGGGAAGATGGTGCTGCCGCGCTTCGTCGATGTGCACACCCATCTCGACAAAGGGCATATCTTTGCGCGCGCCTCGAACCCGGACGGCACTTTTTTCGGCGCGCTCACAACCGTCGCGGCCGATCGCGAGAGGAACTGGGGCGCCGATGATGTGCGCGCCCGGATGGATTTCGCGCTGCGTTGCGCCTTCCACCACGGCACCGGCGCGATCCGCACGCATCTCGATAGTTTGGCCAAACAATCCGGGATTTCCTGGCCAGTCTTCAATGAATTGCGTGCCCAATGGAAAGGGCGCATCGAGCTTCAGGCCTCGGCCCTGTTTCCGCTTTCGGCGCTTTGGGATGACCCGGCCGATTTTCGCAACATCCTCAGCCATGTCGTGAAATATGACGGCATTCTGGGTGCCGTGACCTATCGCGGCGATCCACTGACCGAGCAGGTCGACAAGGCGCTGGATGAATTCATCGATGCCGCAACGGCGAACGGTCTGGAACTCGATTTCCATGTCGATGAAAGCGCCTCCCCCGAAGCGCGCAGCCTCGAGAAGATTGCCGATGCCGTGCTGCGCAAGAAGTTCCGGGGCCGGGTGCTCGTCGGCCATTGCTGCTCGCTGACGCTGATGGATGATGCGGACCGCGCTCGCGTCATCGACAAACTCGGCGAGGCGGGGATCGCGGTCGTCTCGCTCCCCATGTGCAACATGTATCTTCAGGACCGGACATCCGGCCGCACGCCGCGCTGGCGGGGCGTGGCACCCCTCCATGAGCTGGATGCAGCCGGAGTGTCCACGATGGTCGCGTCCGATAACACGCGCGACCCGTTCTATGCCTATGGTGATCTCGACGGCGTGGAAGTGTTCCGCGAGGCGACGCGCATCCTGCAATTCGATCACGCCGGCCGCCCCTGGCTCGAAAGCCTGACGACCCGACCGGCAACCCAGATGGGGCTCGACGGGGCAGGGCATCTCGCGCCCGGTTTGCCGGCGGATATGATCATTTTTTCCGCCCGCAGCTTCAACGAATGGCTCTCTCGCCCGCAGGTCGATCGCCTCGTTATGCTGGGTGGCAAGGCGATCCAGACCCGCCTGCCCGATTACGCCGAACTCGACTCTCTTTTCGCCTGAGGAACACCCATGCGCTACGACATCGCCACGCTGAAATCACGCCTCGGCGCCATCAAATCCGACGACAACGCCGCGATCCTCAAGCAGAAAAGCCGGGATTTCTACTGGTATTCGCCCACGCTCAAGCGCCAGCTCGACGCGGTGATCGCCGACATCATGGTGACACCGAAGACGCTGGATGAACTGACCCACGTGCTTGCGACCTGCCATGCGCTGGGCATTCCCGTCACGCCACGGGGCACCGGAACCGGGAATTACGGGCAGGCCATGCCGCTTTCGGGCGGCGTTCTGCTCGATCTTTCGGCGATGAATGCGATCAAGTCCATCGGGCGGGGCAGGGTGGTCACTGAACCGGGCGCGGTTCTCGCCGACATCGACCACGCCACCCGCAAAGACAGCGGTCAGGAGGTGCGGCTTGTGCCCTCGACCTACCACACCGCGACACTCGGCGGCTTTATCGCCGGAGGTTCAGGCGGTGTCGGTTCGATCCGTTGGGGTGGGCTGCGCGATTACGGCAACATTATCCGCCTCAAGGTCGTAACGATGGAAGCGAGCCCGCGCGTGCTCGAGCTTACGGGAGATGATCTGCACAAGGTCAGCCACGCTTACGGCACCAACGGCATCATCGTGGAATGTGAGGTTCCGCTGGCACCCGCTTACCCGTGGGTGGATGTGATATTCGGCTTTGACGACCTGCGACAAGCGACAGAATTCGCGAATACTCTGGGAGAGCAGGATGGCCTGCTGCTCAAGGAATTGGCGGTGATCGCCGCGCCCGCGCCGCATGATTATTTCCTGCGCCACCGGAAATTCCTGCCGCGGGAAAAGCATGTGGTGATTGCAATGGTCGCCGATTTCGCGCTGCTCTCGCTCCTTGCCTTTGCCGGGCGCTGGAAGGGAGCCGAGCTTCTCATGCGCTCGGATACGCTGGGCGATGACGAGAAAAAGGGTCTGCCGCCCGGTTTCGAGCTGTGCTGGAACCACACCACCCTGCGCGCCTTGCGGGTCGATCCGAAGATCACCTACCTGCAAGTGCTTTACCCGTTCCCCAATCAGGTGGAACTGGTGGAGAAAATCCATGCGCGTTTTGGCGAAGAAGTCGGCTGCCATCTGGAGTTCGTGAAGTTCGATGGCAAGGTCACCTGTTTCGGCCTGCCACTCGTGAAGTTCACCAGCGAGGAGCGGCTTGAGGAGATCATGCGCATCCATGACGAGATGGGCGCCCCGATCTTCAATCCGCACCGCTATACGCTCGAAGAGGGCGGCATGAAGCAGACCGACGAGGTGCAACTGGCCTTCAAGCGCGAGGCGGACCCACAGGGCCTTCTGAACCCCGGCAAGATGATTGCGTGGGAAGACCCGACTTACGATTTCAAGAGCGGGAAGACATTCCTGTTCAAGGGGTTGGGCGGTTGAAAATCCTTCTCGTCTATTGCCACCCCAACCCGGCGAGTTTCACGGCCAGCGTGAAAGATACGGCGCTCTCGGCGTTACAGGCGAGCGGGCATGAGGTTGACGTGCTCGACCTTTATGCCGAGGGTTTCGAGCCTGTGATGAGCCGCGAAGAGCGCCTCGGTTACCACACACCCGGCGAGAACCGTGCGCCGGTGGCTAGCCATCTTGATCGCGTCAAGGCAGCGGAGGGGTTGCTCTTTGTATATCCCACCTGGTGGTACGCGCAGCCGGCCATGCTGAAAGGCTGGCTTGAGCGCGTGCTCATTCCGCACGAAACCTTCACGATGCCCGAGGGCAATCAGCCCATCCGCGGCCTGATGACCAATATCCGCTTCCTTGGTGCGCTAACCTCGCTCGGTTCGCCGAAATGGTGGTGGTGGATCATGGGGCGGCCGGGTCAACGTATCTTGCTCACGGGCATCCGCGCGCTTTGCGCGCCGCGCTGCAGAACATTCTGGCTGGCGCTTCACCGCATTGATGTGGTGGGCGAGGAGGCGCGCAAAGCGCATCTCGCGAAAGTGCGGGGCGCTCTAGGCCAGATTTGAGAGCGGAAACTTCGTCACGTCTTCCAGCAATTCGATGAAACGATCGGTCTGGAACTCGACCGCCTGCCGGCCCTTCTCGGCCGTCGCGAGATGCGCCTCGCCCGCAACCCCCTCCGGGTGATTGTCCTCGGCGATCCACGCCATCGACGTGAAGCCCGTGACGCGCAGCTGTTTGTATTCCTTCGCGTAGCGAATGGAGTTCGGCACGAAATCGACGGCCTTGGACATATCCACCCGGTGAGGCGCAAAATGCAGCATCACCGAGGTTTCGAAATCACCGCCGTGTATGCCGAAATTGTTCTCAATCTCTGAGAAAAGGCCCTGCGGAACACCCAGCCTGCGCCACGCCGTCTGCGCCACCAGCATCGAGCAGCGCACGCGCAATTCGCGCGCGACAATGCCCTGAACCTCGACATTGCCACCATGCGAATTCACGATCACCAGCTTGCGTAGCCCGGCGCGCGCCACGCTCTCGCCGATCTCGGTCCAGGCGGAGATCAGCGTCTGGGCGGTGAGCGTGAGGGTGCCGGGATCGCGCAGATGCTCGTTCGATTTTCCCACGGTCTGGACGGGCAGGAACAGCACATCGAGATGCTCGGGCAGCTTCCGCATCACGGTGTCACACATGCCCTGCGCGATGATGCTGTCGGTGCCGACCGAAAGGTGCGGCCCGTGTTGCTCGGTCGCGGCGATGGGCAGCACGGCCACGGTCCTTTCAGGATCGAGCTTGGCGAAATCGCGCGAGGTGAGATCGAACCAGTGGTTGTGGGGCATGTCAGGCAGCCTCTTTCAGGGGTGCAGCATCTTCGAGAAATAGACCCGGTCCAGCCCCTTTTCGGTCACGCGATACGTTTCGCGATAGCCGAGATAGGAGTAAATCGCTCGATTTTCGGACATTTTTTCCTGGGTATATAGGATGATCTCGGCGAAACCGGCATCAAGCGCAAGGGCTTCGGCATGTGCGATCAACGTCTTTCCCAAGCCGGTGCCGCGCACGCGATTGGCCACAGCCACATTATCCAGCAGAGCTTTGTCGTCACGCTGCGACAGCACCACAAGGCCGGCAATGCCCGCGCGGTCTTCGGCCACATATAGACGTCCATCCGCGATCAGCGCGGCATAATCATCGAACATTGGACCCGGCTTCTTGCCGATCCGAGCGACATAAGGCGAATACGCTTCCACAATAAGCGCTTCCACAGCGGCAAGATCATCGCTGCGCGCGAGGCGGATCACCGGTGCGCCACTCATCCCTTGAGTCCTGCGAGTTCGCGCTCCACTTGCGCAATGAAGCCTTTCCGTTGTGCCTCCGTCGCGATGTTCATGTGATAGAGCGCGAGATAGCGGATGCGCGCGCCGCGCGCCACAAACCAGCGCAGGTATCGGGTGATCATCTTTTTCGGCGGGTTGCCGACCATGAAGGCGCGCAGGCGGTCGCGACCATAGGTCGAAATCCCGATCACATGTCGGATATGTTGCAACATCGGCCGCGGCTTGCCGGGAACCGAGAGATCAAACGTGATGCCGGGGCCAAAAATGCGATCGAAAAAGCCCTTCAGCATCGCCGGGAAACCAAAGCACCACGTGGGGAACTGCACCACCAGAGCTTCGGCCTGATAGAGTCGCTCGATATAGCTCTCAATGCCGCGCCGGTTGAGCGAGAGGTCGTGATAATCGCGCCGCATTTCAGCGGTCAGGATGGGCTCGAACCCCTCGGCATAAAGGTCACACAGATCGACCTCATGCCCCTTTTCACGCAAGGCTGCAATGCCGGCATCGCGAATGGCGGCGTGGAAGCTCTCTTCCAGAGGATGGCAATAGAGGTAGAGAATTCTCATTTTTTCGCAGGCACGTAAGACCGCATCTTGCCCGGATTGAGCAGGCCATAAGGGTCGATTTCGGCCTTGAAGCCAGCCTGATCGGCATCGACCCGCTTGTGGCGCGAGCCATCTTCGAGCGAAATCACATGCGGGTTGGCGATCATCACGCCATGCGCCTCATGGGCGTTGATGATCTCGTAGAGGCGCTCTTTCGTCGTGTAGCGGATGACGGGCAAGGCGCTTGCCGAGAGGTTGCCGCCGAACCGGATGAACTCGCAATGCGGAATGAGTTCATCGGGGAACATCGCGGCGGTTTCGAGAATGCTCTCGCGCACGCGGTCATGCGGATAAAGGCATTGCAGATAGGTAACCGAGCGATCGGCCTTCAGCATCTGCAACGTGGTGTGGTTCCAAGTGTATTCGTAAAGCGGCACCGAGCCCGATTCCTCGCGCGTCGGTGTTTGCAGCGTGATGGTTCCGCCCATCGGCTCGACGATATCGCGGAAGCTTTCGAGCGAGGCTTCCGAGATCATGCAGGCCAGAATGTGCTTGCCTGCGGGACAATAGGGCTTGAGAGCGCCGAAATAATCCGGAAGCGGCCAGGCGATGCCGCTCATGAGCTTTTTGACGACGCCATCGGCCTTCGCGGCGGCGTAGCCGGCATCAAGCAGCTTCGGAAAATCGTCGAAAGCGACGATCACGTCATACCACGGCCATGCCGGAGCCAGCGGCATCTCGAGCACGGTGATGATGCCGGTGGTGCCGTAAGCGCGGTTGATTTTCTGCGCGGCGTCCCCGCGCAATTCGATGACGCGCGGCCCTTCTTCGACGGTGATGATCCGGGCCGCGAGAATGTTGCCCGGTTCACGCAAGCCGCCATAGGTGACAGAGCCGACGCCGCCCGAGCCGCCGGCAACAAATCCGCCGATCGTCGCGGTGCGTTTCGTCGAAGGATGAAGGCGGCTTTCCTGCCCGTGGGCCTTGAGCTCGGCATCAAGCTTTCCGATCATGATGCCGGCACCGCAGCGCACACGGCCGGGCTTGACCCACTCGATCTCGGAAAATCCGGTCATATCAAGCAGCACGCCACGCTCGATCGGAACAGCCTGTCCGTAATTGCCGGTGGCGCCGCCGCGCGGGGTGATCGGCACGCGGTGCTTCACGCAAGCCCGAACCAGCGTGAGGATATCCGCCTCGTTGCGCGGAATAACGATGATGTCGGCCGCCTTTTCCGCCAGTTCGACATTGAGGATGGGCGAATACCAGAAAAAGTCGCGGCTCTTGCGACGCACCACCTTCTCTTCGGTGATCACCGGAACATCACCGATCTCGGCAAGAACCGCGGCGATGGCGGGCGGGTGAGTAGGCTCAATCCGGGCGGGGGCGTTCATGGCGGGCTTCCTCGGGAATGGGGTTAAGAGTATTGCTAGCAATCCGCGCGCCGGGGCGGAAGGGCATCCTGTTGCGAGCGAGCAAAATGCAGTTGATCAATTTGCCCAAAAATGCGGCATCGCGCTGAAATCCTGCGCTGTTGCCTGCCTCTCCAAATCCGGCATAGATGGGGAAAAGCGCTCCGATTTCCGGCATGGGCATTGCAGCATGCAGTCATCGCCCAATATTGAAGATCGGGCATTCAGGACAGCTCCAGGGAGTCTCGCACCATGACCATGAAATATCGCCTCGATCGTCGCGCGGCCCTTGGCCTGATGGGCGGCACCGCCGCTTCGGTTCTGATCCCGATGCCGGGTAGCCGCGTGAATGCGCAGACTCTCGACAAGGTGAGCTACCAGACCAACTGGCGCGCTCAGGCCGAGCATGGCGGCTTCTATTATGCGGTCGCGAACGGCATCTACAAGAAATACGGCATCGACGCCGATATCCGCATGGGCGGCCCGCAGCAGAACCCCTCGCAGCTCCTGCTGGGCGGCCGCGTCGACATGATCATGTCGAACTCGTTCGAGGCGATCCGCTACGTCGAGCAGAATCTTCCCTTCCTCTGCATTGCCTCGATCTTCCAGAAGGACCCGCAGGTCATTATCTGCCACCCGGGGCAGGGGAACGACAATTTCGCAGCGCTGAAGGGCAAACCGATCCTCGTGGGCGGCGCAGGGCGTACATCCTATTGGCCGTTCCTGAAGGCGAAATTCGGCTATTCTGATGATCAGATCCGCCCCTACACCTTCAATATGGCGCCCTTCCTGGCCGACAAGAACATCTGCCAGCAGGGCTTTCTGTCGTCCGAGCCCTTCGCGATCCAGAAGGAAGGTGGCGTCAACCCGCTCGTGCATCTCATCGCCGATGCCGGTTTTGCCAATTACAACACGACCATCAACATCAGCCAGAAGATGGTGGACGAGAAAAAGGACCTCGTGCAGCGTTTCGTGAATGCTTCGCTCGAAGGCTGGGCCGCCTACATGAAGAACAGCCCGGAAAACGCCGCCGCCAACGCCATCATCAAACGCGAAAATCCGGATATGAGCGACGACAAGATCGCCTATGCCATGAAGGTGATGACCGAAAAGGGCATCGTCCATTCGGGCGACTCGCTGAAACTCGGCATCGGCGCGATGACTGACGAGCGCTGGGCGACCTTCTACAAGGACATGAATGCGGCAGGTGTCTTCCCGGCTGGCATTGACGTGAAAAAGGCCTACAGCCTCGCCTTCATCAACAAGGGCATTGGCGTCTGATCATGTTGGCCCCGACCGGGGGAGCCGAGCAGGGGCGGGCGGGAAAACGCCCGCTCGTCTCGATCCGCAATCTCTCCAAGCAGTTCTCCAACGGCACGCTCGCCCTGCGCGATGTCGATCTCGACCTCTATCCGGGCGAGTTCGTGAGCCTGCTTGGCCCTTCGGGCTGTGGGAAATCGACCCTACTGCGGATGCTTTCCGATCTCTCCGCTCCTTCGGCCGGCACGATCGACTGGCCCGGTGCCGAGAGCGGTGACGCCTATGGCAATCCCGAGCATAGCCTTGGCTTCGTGTTTCAGGAGCCAACCCTCATGCCCTGGGCCGTCACGCTGGACAACGTGACCCTGCCCCTGCGTCTCAAGGGAATGAAAAAGCCGGAGGCCAATGAGCGCGCTGCCGCGATGCTGGAACTGGTCGGCCTGAAAGGCTTCGAGGGCTCCTATCCGCGGGAGCTTTCAGGCGGCATGAAGATGCGTGTTTCCATCGCCCGCGCCCTCGTGACCGAGCCGAAAGTGCTGCTGATGGACGAGCCCTTCGCGGCGCTTGACGAGATCACGCGGCACAAGCTCAACGACGACCTCCTGATGCTCTGGCAGCGCAACAAGTTCACGGCTGTTTTCGTCACGCACTCGGTTTTCGAGAGTGTCTATCTCTCCGAGCGCATCGTGGTGATGGCCGCCCGGCCAGGGCGGGTGATGAGCGAACTCATGGTCGATGCGCCATTCCCGCGTGACAACCTGTTCCGCACTTCGGCGGAATATGCGCATCTTTGCCGGCTGGGCTCCGACGCGCTGAAGAAGGCAATCGACGCATGAGCGACACGGGTTCCAACATCGTGGCACAGGCGCGCGGCACGGATCAGGACACGGCACCGGTTTTCGCAGCCGAGGAGCGCATCCTCGGCATCCCGAAAAGCCGCTGGCCGGGCATTCTCGCGCCAATTGTCGTGGGCATTCTCATCATCGCGGGGTGGGAATGGCTTGTCTGGTACAAAAGCATCCCCGCCTATCTCTTCCCCGGACCACTGGTGATTGCTCAGACGCTGGTGAGTGACTGGCACACGCTTTCCGGCGCCTTGTGGATTACGTTGCGCATCACCTTCGCGGCGCTGATCGCAGCGGTGAGCGTGGGCGGCGCGCTGGCCATTCTCTTCACGCAGTCGAAATGGCTGGAGCGCTCGCTCTTTCCCTATGCGGTGATCCTGCAAGTCACGCCGGTCGTGGCCATCGCTCCGCTGATCATCATCCTCGTGGGGGATGTGAACCTCTCGCTGCTGATCTGTGCCTGGATCGTGGCGTTTTTCCCGATCCTCTCCAACACAATTCTGGGTTTGAACTCGGCGGATCACAACCTCGTGGCCTTGTTCCAGCTTTATGGCGCAAGCCGCTGGCAGACCATGAGATATCTGCGGCTTCCTGCTTCCTTGCCCTACTTTCTCGGGGGCTTGAAAATCTCGGGCGGCCTCGCGCTGATCGGCGCGGTGGTGGCCGAATTCGTTGCCGGATCGGGGGGCAGCGCCTCGGGGCTTGCTTACCGGATTCTCGAAAGCGGCTATCAGCTCAAAATCCCGCGCATGTTTGCGGCTTTGCTGCTCATTTCGCTCTCCGGGATCGCGATTTTCCTCGCAACAAGCTGGATTTCGCATCGCCTGCTGCATCGCTGGCACGAGAGCGCCCTGAAACGCGAGAGCTGAGCGCTATTTCTGGATCGGCGCATCATCCTCATCGTGGATGATCCGCCAACCCGCACCCTCAACATCGTCGAACTGGCGCGAATTCATCGCCCAGAGGAAAGCAGCGAGGCCCAACGCGCCAAGACCCAGCGCCAGCGGGATGAGAATGATCAGGATATTCATGTCTTGACCCCTCCAGTGCGTGCGCGCAGGGCGTTGAGCGTCACGATCATGGACGATCCCGACATTGCAATCGCCGCCACGAATGGCGTCGCGAGGCCCGCGATCGCGATTGGCACGGCGACGGCGTTGTAGATCACCGCGAGCCACAGGTTCTGCGTCATCAACCGGCGGGCCTTCCGCGCAATCGTGATCGCATCGGCGATCGGTGCCAGCGCCTTGCCCATCACCATCAGGTCGGCTTGCGCCTGCGCGAGATCGCTCGCCGAAACCGGCGAAATCGAGACATGAGCCGCCGCGAGGGCAGGGGCATCGTTGATGCCGTCACCCACCATCAGCACCTTCCGGCCCGCGGCGCGCAATTCCTCAAGGCGCGCGACCTTGCCACCAGGCTCGACGCCGGCCCGCCAGTTTTCGATGCCAAGCGTCTCGGCGACCTTCGCGACAGGGACATCTCGGTCACCCGACAGGATTTCCAGTTCAAGGCCAAGAGTCTTGAGAGTCTTGACCGTCTGGCGGGCATCGGCGCGAAGGGGCTGGCGGATTGCGAAGACAACGACATCGGTTTCGCATCGCATCGCAATCAGGGACGCCTCGGGATAGGCCGCGGCGACCCGCGCGGCTTCTTCCGTCGCATCGCAGAAGCCGGGCGAGCCGAGCCGGATGGTCACGCGACTGTCGACGGCCTCCAGCCCCTGTCCGGGCCATTCGCGCACATCCCGGAACGGGTTATCCGCGCTGCCTGCCGCAACGATGGCCTGCGCGAGCGGGTGCCGGCTCGAAAGCGCAAGGCGCCCCGCGATGGTCAGCAGACGCTCCGGGATGTCGGCGCGGTTGGCAATGATCGGCTCCGGCAAGGTGAGCGTGCCGGTCTTGTCGAACACGATGGTATCGACCTCCGCGAGTCGCTCCAGCGCATCACCCGCATGCAACAGGATGGAGCGGCGGAACATCGCGCCCGATGCCACCACCTGCACGGCCGGAATCGCGAGGCCGAGCGCGCACGGGCAGGTGATGATCAGCACCGTGATCGCGATCAGCAAAGAGGGCTGCCAGCCAAGCCCATAGGCCAGCCAGCCGAGGAAGGTGAGGGCGGCCGTGGTGTGCACGACCGGCGCATAGGCCCGAGCGGCTCTGTCGGCGAGGCGCACATAACGTGCGCGCTTCTCGGTGGCCGTCGCGAGCAGGGCTTCGATGCGAGAGAGAAGCGTGCTGGCCGCCGCGTGCCGCACCCGGATTTCCAGCGTGCCGGAAATGTTGAGCGTGCCTGCATGCACATCCGCGCCGGCGGAAACCGCCTGATGCGCCGTCTCTCCGGTGACGAGACTCTGGTCGAGATCGGACGTGCCGCGTTCGATCACGCCATCGACGCCGATCCGCTCGCCGGGTCGGACGAGCACGAGATCGCCGGGCTCGATTGTCGCGGCAGCCATCTCGCGCAAAGTGCCGTCCGGCAGGATGCGTGTCACGGTCTCCGAACGAAGAGCCGCCAGATTGGAGGCAACGGCACGCGTGCGGCGCATCATCATCTGGTCGAGCACGCGCCCGATCAGCAGGAAGAAAATGAGCATCACCGCGCCGTCGAAATAGGCATGCTCGCCGCTGTTGAGCGTCTCGAACACCGAGACACCCAGCGCGAGCAGGATGCCGAGCGAGATCGGGACATCCATGTTCACCGCGCGCGCTTTCAGCGAACGGATGGCACTGTCGAAGAACGGGTGGCCGGAATAGGCAGCGGTGGGAAGGGCGATCAACGCCGATATCCAGTGGAAGAAATCGCGCGTTTCCCGGCTGAGCCCGGTTTCATGGCCCGACCAGACCGAAACCGACAGCAGCATGATGTTCATCATCGCGAATCCGGCGACCCCGAGCGCGCGCAACAGACGCGCCTCTTCGGCTTTCTCGCTCGCTTCGCGTTCGGCGATGCGGAACGGGTGGCCGGAAAACCCGAGCGCTTCAAGCCGCGCCAGAATTTGCGGCGGATCGGCCCGCTTCGCTTCAACCCATTCGATAGTAAGGCGCTTCTCGGTCAGGTTCACGCGGGCAAGGCTCAGATCGGGCTCGCCTCCGAAGGCGCGCTCGATCCGGGCCGCGCAGGCGGCACAATGGATGCCATCGACCACGAAATCCATCCTGACCCGATTTTCAGGGCCGGGGGCCAGAAAATGCGAGAAATCGCGCGCCGGATCTTTAACAAGAGAGGTCATCGGCCTTCATCCCGCAGAATGACGCGGTGGCGTGACAGGAACAGGCGATTCTCGGCATCTGCGGCTCTGGCCTCGATCACGAGACCCCAGGCCCCGGCATCCACTTGCGGAACGCGGGCTTCGTACCGCCCATCGCCGCGCGGGATCAGCGCAATGGCGCGGTCAAGCCTTCGCGCAGCTGGGTGAGCAAGAAGGGCCGTCACCGCGAGATTATTCAGCGCCTGACCCTGCCGGTCCCGGAAGGTGAGCGCCAGGGTCAGCACTCCCCCAGAGAGCTGAAGTCTGGCATCGCTCTGCCAGTTGCGCTGGACCTGCGCATTCGCCGCCGCGAACTCGTCGCGGTTGAAATTCTGGCTCACATCATAGCCATTCCGGCCCGCATCAAGCCCCGGCATGGTCGTCAGCGCCTGACGCAGCATGTAACCATTGACCCCGGCCACAATCGCAAAAAACGTCAGCAGCATGGCCAGCACGTGCCAGCCCGTGAGGCGGAATTCCGCGCGAGGAACGGGTGGTGCCACACGTTCGGGCAGATCAACCGGCATGACAAAGGCTCCGCAGCAGCTCATGACGCCCTCAGGGGCCGAAGAAGTTTTCTTGCACCGTTCGAATGTCGTTGATGGTCAAATCCTGCGCCTTGATCTGGATCATCGCCTTGGGGCCATCGAGCGCAGCGCGCGGCACCGTGACGAGAAGCTTGAATTCCAGAGTTTGATCCGGGCCGACCTCCACGACGCCCGGACGTCCGGGAACGGGGTTCGCGCCGATGAGTTCAGTCGTTGCTCCGGCAATCCCGCTGACGCTGACGCTCACCAACCGCGATTCAGGGCGCTTGTTGGCGATTCTGAGCGTGAAATTGTTCCGGATCGCGCCATCGCGAAGCTGTGTGAACAGCGGCGTGCGCTCGTGAAGGACACTCAGGTCGAGCATCGAACGGGTCGCGAGGCCATAGACCATCAGGGCGCCGACCAAGGCGATAACCGCCGCGTAGAGGATGGTTCGGGCACGCACGAGCCTGCGCGGCGGCGGCGTTGTGCCGCAGGCACGCGCCTTGATGGCTTGGTCCGTATCGTAGGCGATCAGGCCAGTGGGCCGGTTGATCTTGGCCATCACCGTATCGCAGGCATCAATGCAGAGGCCGCACTGGATGCAGCCGAGCTGCGCGCCCTCGCGGATATCGACCCCCGTGGGGCACACGGCGACGCATTGATTGCAATCGATGCAGTCGCCCGCCGGCTCGCCGATGGCCTTGATTCGGGTCGCCTGCTTGAGCGACATGCGCGGCTCGCCACGATCGTAGCGATAGGCCACGTTGAGTGCATCCTGATCGGTCAGGGCGGCCTGAATGCGCGGCCAGGGGCACATGTAGAGGCACACCTGCTCCCGCATGAAACCGGCCAGCGCATAGGTCGTGAAGGTCAGGATCCCGATCCAGAGATAGGCTGCGAAAGGCGCTTCGAGCGAGGCAAGATCCTTCACGAGGGTCGGAGCATCGGCGAAATAGAGCACCCAGGCACCACCGGTCCACCACGCGATCATGATCCATATGAAATGCTTGGAGAGCTTCAGCCCGACCTTGCCCGCCGTCCACGGGCCTGAGTCGCGCTGAATACGCTCGCGCCGGTCGCCTTCAATGAGGCGTTCGACGGAGAGATAGAGGTCCGTCCAGACCGTCTGTGGGCAGAGATAGCCGCACCAGATGCGCCCCGCGACGGCGTTCATCAGGAAGAGCGCAAGAGCCGCAAGGATCAGGAGGCCCGTGAGGTAATAGACCTCCTGAGGCCAGATTTCGACGAAGAAGAAATAGAACCGGCGTGCCGGAAAATCGATCAGCACGGCCTGATTGGGCAGGTAAGGCCCGCGGTCCCAGCGCACGAAGGGCAGCAGATAATAGATGCCGAGGCATATGCTGAGAATGATCCATTTGAGCCGGCGGAACCAGCCGCTCACCCCTTGCGGATAGACCTTTTTCGTTGCCTCGTAGAGAGGCTGGTCGCGGTCGTCATCCGCAAGGGGCTGGGTACTCACTTCTGGCCACCTCCGAGGCTGTGGACATAAACTGTAAGCGACTTGATCGTCACTTCGTCGAGACGGCTTCCCCAGGCCGGCATGACGCCAGCTCGGCCATTGGCAATGCTCTCCACCATCGCCGCGCGGGACGAGCCATACAGCCAGATCGCATCGGTCAGGTCGGGGGCGCCCAGTTCAGGATTGCCCTTGGCCTTCTCGCCATGGCAGCTCGCACAATTGTCGGCGTAAAGCTTGGTGCCGGCAGCCAGATCGGCGCCGTTGGCAACATCCAGCTTCGCGATCGAGCGGACATATTCGACCACCGTCTCGATTTCAGCCGGTTTGAGCACGCCCGTGCGTCCGAAAGCCAGCATCTGGCCCGCACGCGAGTTCGCATCCTGCTCCCAGCGGATACCGTGACGGATGGTGGTCTGGATATCGGCGAGCTTGCCACCCCAGATCCATTCGTCATCCGTCAGGTTCGGGAACACGCCCACCCCGGAGCCGCCCTGATTGTGGCAACCGGCGCAGTTGTCGCCGAAGGCCGCCCGTCCGCGCGCCGTCGCCATGCGCAGCAGGGTCGGATCATTGCGGATGTCATCGACCGAAGCGGTGCGCAAAGCTGCGGCCTGACGATCGCGCACGGACTCGAGCTGCTGAAGCTCGACCGCCACTTCCGCCCGGCTCGAATAGCCGAACACGCCCCTCGTGTGGTTCGCGATCAGCGGCCAGGCCGGATAGACGATCCAGTAGCCGATCGACCAGAGGATCGTGAGATAAAAGGTCCACAGCCACCAGCGGGGCAGGGGTGTGTTCAGTTCACGGATATCGTCCCAGACATGGCCCGTCGTCGCGGTGCCCGAAACGGCATCGATGTCGTGGTTGTGATCGTGGCTGGCCATGACATTAATCCTTTTCGAGCGGCAGGTGCGCGGCGGTGTCGAACTTCGAGCGGTTCGAGGGCCAGAGCGCGTAGACACAGACGGCGAGGAAAATCCCCATGAAGTAGAGAACCCCTACGCCTTGCGCGATGTTGGCGAGGAAAGCGTACATATTGGCCATGATGCTCCTCCTCAGCGCAGGTTGGCTTTGTTGTCGTAGGTCTTGAAGTCGACGAGCGTTCCGAGCACCTGGAGATAGGCGATCAGGGCATCAGCTTCCGTGATCCGCTGCGGATTGCCGTCGAAATCACGCACATTCGCCTTCGGGTAGCGCTTGGCGAAATCCGCGGCTTTCGGATGATCAGGGTCAGTCTGAGCCCGCAGATCATCGATCGCGGATTCCATCATCGCGGCCGAATAGGGGATGCCGGTGAAGCTCTGGACCTTCATCGCGGTGCCGATATCGCCATATTCGAGATCGGTCTTCGCAAGGAATGGATAGCCGGGCATGATCGATTGCGGAACGATCTGCCGCGGCGTGTTCAGATGCTGGAGATGCCAGTCATCCGAGTATTTGCCGCCGACGCGCGCGAGGTCCGGCCCCGTGCGTTTCGAGCCCCACTGGAACGGCTTGTCATACATCGACTCGGCCGCGAGGCTGTAGGGCCCGTAACGCTCCACCTCGTCGCGCAACGGACGGATCATCTGGCTATGGCAGTTGTAGCAGCCTTCGCGGACATAGATCGCCCGGCCCGCGAGTTCGAGCGGGGTGTAGGGACGCATGCCATCGACCTTCTCGATCGTCGATTTGAGGTAGAAGAGCGGCGCGATTTCAACGAGGCCACCGATCGAGATCACGACGAGGACGCCCAGGATCATGATGATCGAGTTGGTCTCGAAAATCTTGTGACGCGACCAGATCGAACGCTTGGGTGCAGGGGTTTGTGAGATATCGGACATTGTCTTTTCCTGACCTGTTTTGAACGCGCTCACTCGGCCGGCTGAAGGCCGGGAGCGGGAGCAGGCTGGGTGGCTTTGACATCCGGCGCGGCACGCACCGTCATGATCAGGTTGAAGACCATGATCAGCGCGCCGGCGAGGAAGAGGCCGCCGCCCAGAGCGCGGATGACGTAGTAAGGATGCATGGCCGCGACCGTCTCGATGAAGGAGTACTCGAGATAGCCAAGGCTCGTGTAAGCACGCCACATCAGGCCCTGCATGATCCCCGAGACCCACATCGCCGAGATGTAAAGCACGATGCCGATCGTGGAGATCCAGAAGTGCCATTCCACCAGACGGTTGGAATAGAGCCGCTCCTTCTTCCAAAGCCACGGCACGAGGCAGTAGATCGCACCGAAGGACACGTAGCCCACCCAGCCCAGCGCGCCGGAATGCACGTGGCCGATGGTCCAGTCAGTGTAATGACTCAGCGAGTTCACCGCCTTGATGGACATCAGCGGGCCCTCGAACGTGCTCATGCCGTAGAAGGCGACCGACACCACCATCATGCGCAGTACGGGGTCAGTGCGCAGCTTGTCCCATGCGCCCGAGAGCGTCATCAGGCCATTGATCATGCCACCCCACGAGGGCATCCAGAGCATGATCGAGAAGGTCATGCCGAGTGTCTGCGCCCAATCGGGCAGGGCGGTGTAATGCAGATGGTGCGGACCAGCCCAGATGTAGAGGAAGATCAGTGCCCAGAAATGGATGATCGAGAGCCGATAGGAATAGACCGGCCGCTCGGCCCGCTTCGGGATGAAATAATACATGATGGCGAGGAAGCCGGCGGTGAGGAAGAAGCCCACCGCATTGTGGCCATACCACCACTGGAACATCGCATCCTGCACGCCGGACCAGACGATGTAGCTCTTGGGCGAGGTGATCGAGACCGGAATGGTCGCGTTATTGCCCAAATGCAGCACCGCGATCGTGACGATGAAGCCGAGATAGAACCAGTTCGCCACATAGATATGCGGCTCCTTGCGCTTCCAGATCGTCGCGAGGAACACGAGCAGGTAGACCACCCAGACGACCGTGAGGAAGAGGTCAGCATACCATTCCGGCTCGGCATATTCCTTGCCCTGCGTGATGCCGAGCAGGTAGCCCGTGCCCGCGATCACGATGAAGAGGTTGTAGCCCAGAACCACAAACCACGGGGCGATATCGCCCGCGAGGCGCGCATGGCAGGTGCGCTGCACAACATAGAAGGATGTTGCGAGCAGCACGTTGCCGCCGAAAGCGAAAATCACTGCCGAGGTGTGCAGCGGCCTCAGGCGCCCGAAATTGGTCCAGGGCATATCGAGGTTCAGAACCGGGAAGGCGAGCTGAAGCGCGATCACGAGGCCCACAAGAAAGCCCGCAATCCCCCAGAACATCGCCGCGACGGTCGAGAACTTCACCGGGCCGAAATTGTAGTTCGGCTTGCCGTCAATGAAATCCGGCTCCGGGCCCTGGCCATGATACCGTCGCACGATCAGCGCGCGAAACGCCCAGGTGCTCGCCAGCGCGAAAACAACCATGTGAAACGCGTAGGGCCCGCTTTCGGTAAGCCCGGCGATGATGAGACAGAAGATGCCGAACAGCGCCAGCGCCAGCGCGCCGAACTGCTCTCCTCCCGTCATGTTGCGAATTGCCCCAGTGGCCATGCCCCTCTCCGTATCGATTCACACGTGTGGTATTGCGGCGCACCATGTGGGAGGGGGCGAAGGCTTTCCTTGATCGGGATCAAGCGCCGCCATGTCGCGACGTCCGACCAAAGGCGATAAGGGGTGCGACATTTTGGCTCAAACCCCGGATTGCCCGCAGGCTTTCATGCAGGTATCCAGAATGCATCAGACGGGGGAAATGCGGATGGAGCTTCAATCCGGTCTACCGGAACCGTTGTTTGCGCCAACGGCTTGCGTTTCAACGAGTGGATGCAAGTCCTTGTGCGAAAACTGCCGCATCCGGCTGTTGGCCGTCTGCGCAGCGCTTGAGCCTCATGAGATTCATGAGCTTGAAGCCATCATGCATCATGTGAATTTCCAACCGAAATCGACCCTGTTCGAACAGGGCGACGAAGCGGGCTCGCTCTACACCCTCACCTCGGGCACGGTGCGGCTGCACTATGATCTGCCTGATGGCCGGCGCCAGATTGTGGGCTTTGCGATGCCCGGCGACTTTCTCGGCCTGTCGCTGGAGCCACGGTTCGGAATCACCGCCGATGCCTTGACCCCGGTCACCGCCTGCCGGTTCGACCGTCACCGTTTCATGAACCTGATCGACAAGCATCCCAACCTCATGCGCAAGATGCACGAGGTCGCCTCGCACGAACTCGCCATTGCGCAGGAGCATATGGTGGTGCTTGGCCGCCGCCGGGCGGAGGAGCGCGTCGCGTCGTTCCTGCTCAAATGGTGGCAGCGCCTGAAGCGTGTTCAGGGCAATACGCCCACCTTGCCGCTGCCAATGGGCCGGCAGGATATCGCCGATCATCTCGGGCTGACGATCGAAACCGTCTCCCGCACCCTGGCGCGCTGGATGCGCGAGCGCATCATCCTCGATGTGCCCGATGGCGTGCGCATCCTCGATGCCGCCAAGCTCGAGGACGTGCTGGGGAATTGAGTGGTGGGTGGCGCGTTTCGGGCGCATCGTCCGGGCGGAAGGTCTTTGTTCTTTGCCATTGCCCCCCGGACGATGCTTGTCCAGGCGATGGCGGATGGGGTGAGATTCGAACTCACGGTAAGCTTGCACCTACGGCGGTTTTCAAGACCGCTGCCTTAAACCACTCGGCCACCCATCCGGCGCATGCTCGTTGAACCATTTGGCCGCGCCAATCAAGCCCTGCGACATTTTCGCGTGATCGGATCGCGCGCCTCTTACGTAAGCGGGATGTGTTCCAACAGGATCGGAGACATTTCATGCGTCTGGCCCTTGCTGCAGCCTTCGTCGCGGCCGCGAGCCCCGTTCTCGCCAATGCATCCGAAAAACTTCTGTCCGGCGACGAAATGCGCCGGGTCGTGACCCAAAACCGCATCTATCTCGCAACTCCGCTCGGCGGCGAACTGCCGCTCACC
This sequence comes from Hyphomicrobiales bacterium, assembly GCA_017302635.1. Taxonomy (GTDB): domain Bacteria; phylum Pseudomonadota; class Alphaproteobacteria; order Rhizobiales; family Beijerinckiaceae; genus Rhabdaerophilum. The sequence continues at coordinate 1,161,925 of JAFLCX010000002.1, read as the reverse complement.
TATTTTGCCGATGGGCGCGTGGATGGCTCGGGCGAGGCGGTTGGTCTCGGGCGCTGGCTCGCCCCCACCGACAAGGGGCGCTGGTGGATCACCGGTAACCAGCTCTGCCAGCAGTGGGAGCAGTGGTACAAAGGCCGCCGCTTCTGTTTCACGCTGGAAAGGGCCGGTCCCAGCGCTGTCATCTGGCGGCGTGATGACGGCTCGACAGGCAAGGCGCGCCTCGCGCGGCGTTAACGAAGACGAAACCGCGCGGTGTGAACCCGCTTGACCGTTGCTCGCTTCGCACTTACCCCAAGGCCATGGTCGCCTTTTCGTTAAGGTGACGCATCGCTTTTTTTGCTTCTCGTTGCACTGGCGTTCATCGCTGGTAGACTAGGGCGAGCCGGGGTTTGGGACTCATGCAGAAAAACGGGCTCGGTATCGTGGAGCGGAAGGAACAGGGCATGCTGCGCGTTGCTTCGCGGGTCGGCTTTGTTTCGGCTCTGGCCCTCGTGCTCGCAAATTGCGCCTCCCAGCCCCAGCGCTCGAGCGGGAACCACAAGTCCCGCGAGATCGGTGCATTCTCCCATCCGAAATATGGTCAGGCGAGCCCGCGCGTGGTGGGGATGGATGAAACCGCGCCGAAGGGCGGCGGGCGCTATCAGGTTGGCCGACCTTATGTCGTTGCAGGCCGGCGATATGTGCCGCGCGAGAAGCCAGAGGGCTTCTCCCAGGCCGGCAATGCCTCCTGGTATGGCGTCGCATTTCACGGTCGCAAAACCGCCAATGGCGAGATTTATGATCGCAACATGATCTCCGCGGCGCATCCCACGATGCCGCTGCCGTCTTACGCACGCGTGACCAACACACGAAACAATCACTCGATCATCGTGCGTGTGAACGATCGCGGCCCCTATCATGGCGGGCGGATTGTCGATGTCTCGGAGCGGACAGCGAACCTCCTGGGCTTCAAGCATCTCGGCACGGCGCGCGTACGAATCGACTATATGGGTCCAGCCTCTCTGGCCGGCTCCGATGACCAACGTCTCGTGGCCTCCCTGCGCACGAATGGCCCGGCGAGCGTGCCGGGAGGAACATCCGCACCCGTGATGGTCGCCTCGGCCATCCCGGTGGCGAGCGCCGTTCCGCGTCAGGCCGCACCGACGGAAGCCCGCGCTCTCGGGTTCTCGTCGCAGCCTGCGACTCCGGTCGCTCCTGCCGCAATCTCGACGCCGGGGCAAGCGAATGCGGGCGTCGTGACCGCCACGCGCTTCACGCCCGCTCCAGAACTTCCGGTTCCACCGGCGCGGCCATTCGACCTCGAGACCATCGGCGGTGCTGCACAACCCGTCGCGCCAATCGGCCTGCCGAAGGCATCGCCGGTTGAACTGGCAATGACGGATACCGCCGGATTGCTCACGACCTTCGGCCGCGCCTCGAGCGGCGAGCAGCATTGGCTGAAAACACCGCTTCAGCGGGTCGGCGAAGGCCAGTAAGACTCTCTGCCCTCGATAACGGGCCCGGATAACTTGGCCCGGCACAGCAATCGCCGTTGATTATCGCGTATTCAGGCGTCACAACACTACGAGTGCCGGCAGGCATTTGCGGAGCGCGAAGAATGGGAATGCGAGGCCGATTGGGCGCTGGAATGGGCGGCTGGCTCGCGGCCGCAGCGCTTTTTCTCGATCTTTCCGCCTCCGCGCAGGCTCCGCAACCCGAACGCGCTTCCTCGTTCGACACCGCGGCCCAGCAGGCGGTTCTCTACGATTTCGAAACGCATACAATCCTTTTTGAGCGGAATGCCGATCAGCCGATCAATCCGGCGGCGCTCACCAAGATCATGACCGCTGCCGTTGTGTTCCGCGAACTGAAGGAGGGGCGGCTCAAGCTCGATCAGGATATGGTCGCCTCGACCGATGCCTGGCGGCGCGGCGGGGCGGTCACGGGCGGGCCGAACATGCTCATCACGCCCAACAAGGTCGTGAAAGTCGGCGATCTGATCACCGGACTTGTCGTTGGCTCAGCCAATGATGCCGCGATCGCGCTTGCGGAGAATATTTCGGGCAGCGAGGCGCGCTTTGTGGCAGCGATGAACGCCTATGCACTCGAGCTCGGACTTTCGGGGCTATCCTTCCGCAATGCCACGGGTTTTGCCGCCGAAGGGCAAAAGGGCACGTTGCGAGATTTGGTGAAACTCTCAGCCCATCTCATTGAAACATATCCGGAAAGTTACCCGCTTTTTGCCCAGCGCGATATGCCCTATGGCCGGAACCGGCAGGTGAGCCGAAATCCGCTCCTGACGATGGATATCGGCGCGGATGGGCTCATGACCGGCTCGACACCGGAAGGCACGCATCACCTGATCGGCTCGGCCGTGCAGGGTGGACGGCGGCTCGTTCTGGGGATCGGCAGCCTCGAAACCGTTTCGGAGCGTGCACTGGAAGCACGCAAGCTGATCGAGTGGGGGTTCCGGCGGTTTGAGATCCGTTCGCTGTTTCCGGCCGAAACGATTGTCGGCGAGGCTTCGGTCTATGGCGGCAATCGAGGCTTTGTGCCGCTGAAGGTGCAGCGCGATCTGCGCTTGCCGGTTCTGCGGGCCTCGCAGGATGCGGCGAGCCTTCGGGTCGCCTATCTTGGCCCGGTGCGTGCCCCGATTGCTCAGGGACAGCAGATTGCCCGGCTGGAGATCATGGTCGAGGGGCGCGTAATCCAGACTGTCCCGCTCGCGGCTGCCGAAGCGGTCCCTGTCGGGACCGTTCTGGCCCGGGCGCAGGATGCCATGCTGGAGCTCTCGCGCCAGGGCGTTGTCAAAGGCTTTCGCTGGGTGATGGACAAGGTCGGGTTCGGCAGCCGAACGCCGGACAAGCAGGCTCCCGCCAACGGACAGGCTGGTTAAAGCGCGATGCGTGGCGTTTTCATCACCTTTGAGGGCGGCGAAGGGGCAGGGAAGTCCACTCAGGTGCGGCGCCTCGCGCTGCTGCTCGAGTCCTATGGGCTCAGCGTCACGGTGACGCGCGAACCGGGCGGAACACCGCTCGCCGAGGCCATTCGCGGCTTGATCCTGACGCATGAGGCTGCCTCGGAGGATGGCCTGACCCAGGCGCTGCTTTTCGCCGCGGCGCGTCGCGACCATGTGCTGCGGGTTATCCGCCCGGCTTTGGCGGCAGGGCATATCGTGCTCTGCGATCGCTTCGCCGATTCCACGCGCGCCTATCAGGGTTCGAAAATGCCGGAGGCGGAACTCGAACAGGTGATTGCGCTCGGCACAGACGGCCTGAAGCCTGACCTGACATTTCTGCTTGATCTGCCGCCCGAAGTCGGGCTTGAGCGCGCGCGCTCCCGTTTCACGGGCGTCGAGGACACGTTCGAGCGCTCGAATCTCGGGTTCCATCGCGAGGTGCGGCGTCGGTTTCTTGCACTTGCGGAGGCGGAGCCGGCGCGTTTCGTGCATATTGATGCGAGCCGCGACGAGGCGCATGTCGCAGAAACGATCCGCTCGGTCGTACGGGCCAAGTTCATGGCGGGGCAGGGCGATGGAGAGCGTTGAATTCCTTGCACCCGAGCCCGGGGAGACACCGGAGAGCGACCGGCTGGCCGGCATTCCGCATCCACGCGAAATGCTGAGCCTGCTGGGACAGGACGCAGCTGAAGCTGCTTTCCTGTCAGCTTATCGGGCGGGGAAACTGCATCATGCGTTTCTCCTTGTCGGGCCAGAAGGCATCGGCAAGGCGACTTTCGCCTATCGTGCGGCACGTTTTCTATTCGATGAGGCCTCGCGCGAGAAAGACGCGCTGTTTGCGCCGCCTCCACCTGAAAGCCTTTTCGTGCCCGCCGAAGCGCGAATGACAGCCTTGGTCGCGCGGGAATCGCATCCCGATCTCGCGGTGCTGAAGCGCCGCTACGACAGCAAGTCGAAGCGGTTCCGCGCGGAAATCAGCGTGGAGGAAACGCGCGAAGCGCTTCAGCTGTTCACCAAGACGGCCGCTTTCGACGGGTGGCGCGTCGTGATTGTCGATGCGGCCGACGACCTCAACACAGCGAGCGCCAATGCGCTGCTCAAGACGCTTGAGGAGCCGCCCGAGAAGGCAATCTTCTTCCTTGTTTCCCACCAGCCCGGAAGGTTGCTCCCCACCATCCGCTCTCGCTGTCAGATGCTCGAATTCGAGCCGCTTTCGCCTCAGGTCATCGCGACGCTGCTTGCAGGGTTCGGACGCAAGGTGCCGGAAATCTCGGCACTGGAACTGGAGGCCGAGGGTTCCATCCGCCGCGCATTGCGCCGGAGCGAAGGCGGACCGGCGCAGATCGCGGCTGCCATTGCCCGGGCTTTTTCCGGGCTGCCCAACCCCAACGCGAAGGCGGTCGATGCCGTGGCCGATGCCGTTCGCGCCGGTTCGGAGGGCATCGAGGCCCTGGCCGACCTGATGGATGAGACCGAGCGCTTCCTGCACCGTGAGATGCGAGCCCGGATGCAGGCCGGGTCCCCGGTTGCGCTGCTGTCAGACTTCGCGGAGACTTGGGCGCGACTGACTGACGAGGCCAGACGCGTGGACGCCCTCAACCTCGATCGCCGCGCCTTCGCGACCCGGCTTTTCGATGAGATCGGGACGCTGGTTTCACAAGGCGCACGCTGATAGAGAGGGCAGGGGCGCGCGCCCCGAATCCCTGTCTGCGACGAGTTTTGACCATGTCCGCGAACCGCTTCTACATCACAACCGCCATTTCATACCCCAATGGCAAGCCGCATCTCGGCCATGCCTACGAGCTGATTGCCTCGGATGCGATCGCGCGGTTCATGCGGCTTGACGGCAAGGATGTGTTTTTCCTCACCGGGACCGACGAGCATGGCCTGAAAATGGTCCAGACCGCCGAGCGCGAAGGGTTGCCGGTGCGCGATCTCGCCGATCGCAACGCGCAAGCCTTCCGCGACATGGGCACGGCGCTGGGTGCCTCAAATGATGATTTCATCCGCACCACCGAAGAACGCCATTACAAGGCAAGCCAAGCCATCTGGGCCGGCATGCAAGCGGCCGGAGACATCTACCTCGCCAAGCATTCCGGTTGGTATTCGGTGCGCGACGAGGCCTATTTCGACGAAAGCGAACTGACCAGCGGTGAGGGGGGGCGGAAATTCGCGCCCTCCGGTGCACCGGTGGAATGGTCGGAAGTTGACAGCTATTTCTTCCGCCTCTCGAAATATCAGGACCGGCTGCTCGAACTCTACCGCTCCCGACCCGATTTCATCGGGCCGGAGACGCGGCGCAATGAGGTGGTGAGTTTTGTTTCCGGCGGGCTCAAAGACCTCTCGATCAGCCGCGACACGTTCTCATGGGGAGTGCCGGTTCCGGGCGACCCGCGCCATGTGATGTATGTCTGGGTGGATGCCCTGACGAATTACATCACCGCCTGCGGCTATCCCGACGAGTCCGATCCGCGCTGGAAATACTGGCCGGCGAGCGTGCATATCATCGGAAAGGATATCGTGCGCTTCCACGCCGTGATCTGGCCTGCCTTGCTGATGAGCGCGGGTATCCCGCTGCCGCAACGCGTTTTCGGGCACGGCTTTCTCACCAATCGCGGCGAGAAAATGTCAAAATCGCTCGGAAATGTGCTCGATCCAGTTGAAATGGCTCAGCAATATGGGCGCGACCCGTTGCGGTATTTCTTCCTGCGCGAAGTGCCATTCGGGCAGGATGGCAGCTATTCGCACGAGGCGATTGTCGGGCGGCTCAATGCCGATCTCGCCAATGATCTGGGCAATCTGGCCCAACGTTCGCTGTCGATGGTCAATAAGAACTGCGCGGGACAGGTGCCGACGCGCGGGCCCCTCTCGCCGGAGGACGAGGCCATTCTGACGCAAGCCTATGGGTTGATCGGCGAGTGCCGCACGGCGATGGCGGATTTTCAGATCCATCTCGCGCTCAACGCGATCTGGCGCGTGGTGGCGGAGACCAATCGCTACTTCGCCGCCCAGGCGCCGTGGGCCCTGAAGAAGACTGACCCGGCGCGCATGGAAACCGTGCTCTGGACGACAGCCGAGGTGTTGCGCGTGATCGGCCTTCTCATCCAGCCCGTGATGCCGGAATCGGGCGCGAAATTGCTTGATATGCTCGCTGTGCCGGCTGCGAGACGCGATTTCGCGGCGGTCAGCGCCACCCATGCGCTGATTTCAGGAACCGCCCTGCCCGAGCCGAAAGGGCTTTTCCCGCGCTATGTCGAGCCGGAAGCCGGGCAGGGGGATTGAATGACCCTGCCCCTCATCACCGACACACATTGCCATCTCGATTTCCCCGATTTCGCCGATGATCTCGCTGGCGTGATCGCGCGCGCCCGTGCCGCGGGTGTGCACCGGATGGTGACAATCTCCACCCGCGTGAAAAAAGCGGCAATCTATCGGGACATTGCCGAGCGCTTCGAGAACGTGTTCTTTTCCGTCGGAACGCACCCGCACAACGCTGCCGAAGAACCCGATATCACGCTCGACGACATCCTTCGGCTGAGCGAGCACGCGAAATGCGTGGCGATTGGGGAAGCGGGGCTCGATTACCATTACGATAAATCCCCGCGCGACATGCAGGCGACCTCGTTCCGGCTGCAAATCGTGGCGGCGCGTATCACCGGCCTGCCGCTCGTTATCCACGCCCGCGCGGCGGATGCCGACATGATTTCGATTTTGGAGGATGAGATGGGGAAGGGGGCCTTTAAAGCCATTCTCCATTGTTTTTCGTCAGGCGCAGAACTGGCGCGGGTTGGCGTGGAACTGGGGCTCTATGTCTCCTTCTCCGGAATTCTGACCTTCAAGAACTCGCAGGATATCCGCGACATCGCCGCTGAGGTGCCGCTTGATCGGTTGTTGGTGGAAACCGACGCACCCTATCTCGCGCCGATGCCGCATCGCGGCAAGACGAACGAGCCGGCATTCACGGTGCACACGGCCAAAGTGCTGGCTGACGTCAAGGGAATGGATATCGCGACACTCGCGCCCGTTCTCGAAGCAAATACCCACCGGATTTTCTCCAGAATCCCTCATTCGGCGGCGAAGGCGGCATGACTTTGCAGGTCACCATTCTTGGCTGCGGCTCATCGGGCGGTGTGCCGCGTGTGGCGCAGGGCTGGGGCAAATGCGACCCGACCGAGCCGCGAAACCGCCGCCGCCGCTGCTCCGTTCTTGTCGAGCGCGTGGGCGCGGCCGGCCGCACACAGGTGCTGATTGATACCTCGCCGGATCTGCGCGAACAGCTCATTGATGCCGGCATCACGCATCTTGATGCGGTCGTCTTCACGCACGAGCATGCCGACCATACGCATGGCATTGATGATCTTCGCCCGATTTTCATCGCCAACCGCAAGCGCGTGCCGGTTTTTGCCGATGCGCGCACGATGGAACTGTTGCAGGCGCGGTTCGGCTATTGCTTTTCAACTCCGGTGGGCAGCGAATATCCGCCGATCCTGACCGGGCACCTTTTCGATCCGGATCAACCGCTGGTTATCGATGGCGCCGGCGGCCCGGTCACGCTGATTCCGATTCCGGTGGATCATGGCAGCCTGCCATGCCTTGGCTTCCGGGTCGGGCGGATTGCCTACATGCCTGATGTCAGCGCTATCCCTGAAGCAAGTTGCAAGCATCTCGAAGGCCTGGGGTGCTGGATCATCGACGCCTTGCGCGATACGCCGCATCCATCGCATTTCTCGCTCTCCGAGGCTCTGGATTGGGTCGAGCGTATGGCACCGGAAAAGGCCGTTCTGACCAATCTCCATACCGATCTCGATTATCAACGCCTGATGCGCGAGACGGCAGCGCATATCGTGCCAGCCTATGACGGCATGGTTGTGACCGAAGATCACGAAGTCCGTGTAACATACTGATATTATGAGAATAGTGAAACAATGCGGGCTCGGTTTTTTCAACTGCGCCGACCATCAGACCTGTTTTTCTTTGCACCAATTAGTTCCATAATATGTCTTATGCGAATCATTGATGCCAATTGCGGACCTTGGGATTCCGTCCACTCCGTGCAAGCCATCAACCGCCTTCTTTGCCTCTCCCTCTTCTCGCCTCGATCCTGCGGGCCTATCGTGATTGTCCGTTCCTTGCGGGAGGATGATGATGGCGGCCACGTTCAGCTTCAACACCACGCCCGCCTTGCTGATTGGCGTTGGGGCCAGCCGAGTCAGCTCTGACCGCTTGCGTGCGATCCTGGGAGCACGAATCATTGTTGTGACCGATCCGGGCCTTCGCCAAAGCGGACTGCTCGACCCCGTCCTCGGCGGAATGACCGCCCAGAGCATCGAGACGAACATCTTCGACTCCGTCTCAGCCGATCCGCCGGAAGCCGAGGTTGAGGCGGCATTGGAGGCCGTTCGTGCACATCGCGCCACCGGTATTCTTGGCTTTGGTGGTGGCTCACCCATGGATGTCGCCAAGGCGGTCGCGCTCGTTGCAGGGTCTGGCGAGCGCCTTTCCGATGCCTATGGTGTCGGCAATGCCCGGGGGCCGCGATTGCCCCTTGTTCTGATTCCGACCACAGCGGGGACGGGATCGGAAGTGACGCCGATCGCGATCCTGACCACGGGCGAGACCGAGAAGAAGGGCATTGTCAGCCCCCTGCTCCTGCCGGATATGGCGATCCTCGATGCGGAATTGACCCTTGGCCTGCCGCCTGCCGCCACCGCCGCCACCGGAATCGATGCGATGGTCCACGCAATCGAGGCCTATGCGTCGGCCTCGCCCAACAACAACCCGATCTCGCGCAATCTGGCGCGCGAGGCCCTGCGCCTGCTCGGCGGATCGATCCGCACCGCCTGTCAGGACGGCAGGCAGCTTGCAGCGCGCGAGAACATGCTGATCGGTGCCATGCTCGCCGGGCAGGCTTTCGCGAATTCTCCGGTGGCTGCGGTGCATGCACTCGCTTACCCGATTGGCGCACATTTTCATGTGCCGCACGGGGTTTCGAATGCGCTCGTCCTGCCGCATGTGCTGAGGTTCAACATCGCTCAGTCCCCGCAGCTTTATGCCGAGATCGCCAGCGATGCCGTCCCGAACCTCAGCCGCCTCCCCCCGCCCGAACGCAGTGCCGCCTTTGCCGATGCACTTCAGAAGCTGTCGGCAGAGCTGAAACTCCCGCAGCGCCTGCGTGATGTCGGGATCGCGGCGGAAGACCTTCCCATGCTCGCCCGCGATGCCATAAAGCAGACGCGCCTGCTCGTGAACAATCCGCGCTCTGTGAGCGAGGCTGATGCACTGGCGATCTACCGCGCAGCTTGGTGAGGTGTGATGGACGAGACACCCGCCGGCCCTGCCCTCGCCGCCTTGCCCCGCGACGGTCTTGAGCGCCTGATCGCGATCATGGCGGCCTTGCGCCAGCCTGAAACCGGATGTCCGTGGGACATCGAGCAGAATTTCTCGACCATCGCGCCCTTCACGATCGAAGAGGCCTACGAGGTCGCGGATGCGATCCAGCGCGGGGATATGGTCGATCTCAAGGATGAACTGGGCGATCTGCTGCTTCAGGTCGTCTACCACGCCCGCATGGCCGAGGAGGAAGGGCATTTTACTTTCGCCGATGTCGTCGAAGCGATCAGCGCCAAGCTGATCCGCCGGCATCCGCATGTGTTCGGCGATCGCGAGGCGGAAAATCCCGGCGCGGTGAAGCATCTCTGGGATGCGATCAAGCAGCGCGAGAAAGCCGTGCGCGCGGCCGCGCGGCAAGCCGCCGGCTTGCCGGATGATACGCCGCAAGGGTTGCTCGGAGGGGTGAAGACCGCCCTGCCCGCGTTTCAGCGCGCCGTGAAACTGCAGCAGGCGGCCTCGACGGTCGGCTTCGACTGGAATGATGCCCGGCTCGTGCTCGACAAAATCGAGGAGGAAGCCCGCGAGGTGCGGGAAGCCCTTTCAGCAGGGCAAAAAGCTGAGATCGAAGAGGAAATCGGTGATCTTCTCTTTGCAATGGCCAATCTCGCGCGGCATGCGAAAGTCGATCCGGAAAAGGCGTTGGTCAGCGCCAACGCAAAATTCCAGCGGCGCTTTCGCGCCATTGAGGTCGCTTTGGCGGCACAGAACCGCACAATGGCCGACGCCACCTTGGAGGAAATGGAGGCGCTTTGGGTTGCCGCGAAATCGGCGGAATAGCGGTGCCTAGCTGCGCCTTGGCGGACCAAACCGTTGTCGGATTCGCCCGATCACCTCTGGATTGGCGCGCAATTCCAACTGAAGGCTGCCATCCTTGCGTTCGCGGCGAGAAAGCACTTCCGCCTCGCGATAAAGCCAGGCCAGTCCCTCGCCGTCGTCAGCTTTGACCGTGATGGCGAGCAATTCCCGCTCTTCCGCGAGGCGGTTCTCGATAGCCGCGAGAAGGGTTTCGACGCCTTCCCCGGTGATCGCCGAAACGAGGATGGGTGCCCGTGCAGCCTGGCCAGCCTGCCGCCTCTGGCTGATTTCGGCGAGCCGTGAACGCTCCTGCGGCGTGAGCAGATCGGCCTTGTTCCAAACCTCGATGATGCGTGCCTCGCCCGTCGCACCAAGACCAAGATCGGCGAGAACCTGACGCACATCCTCATCCTGCGCATCGGTATCCGGATTCGCGATATCGCGAACATGCAGGATGACGCGGGCCTGGATCACATCCTCAAGCGTCGCGCGGAAGGCTGCAACCAGTTGCGTCGGCAGATCCGAGATGAAGCCGACCGTATCGGAAAGCACGATCTTGAGCCCGTGCGGCAGCTCGATGGCGCGGGTTGTCGGGTCGAGGGTCGCGAAGAGCATGTCTTTCGCCAGCACTTCGGCACGCGTCAAGCGATTGAACAAGCTGGATTTTCCGGCATTCGTATAGCCCACCAGCGCAATTGTGGGGTAAGGCACCTTGTCGCGGCTCTTGCGATGCAGACCGCGTGTGCGCTTCACTTCCTCCAGATCGCGCTCGATGCGGCTCATCCTCTCCTGAATGAGGCGACGGTCGGTTTCGATCTGGGTTTCACCGGGGCCACCCAGAAAGCCGAAGCCGCCGCGCTGGCGCTCGAGATGGGTCCATGAGCGGACAAGGCGGGACTTCTGATAGGCGAGATGCGCGAGTTCGACCTGCAACCGCCCTTCCTTGGTGGATGCGCGCCGCCCGAAAATCTCGAGAATCAGCCCGGTGCGATCAATCACCTTGGCCTTGAACGCCTGTTCAAGATTGCGCTGCTGGACCGGCGAGAGCGCACAATCCATCATCACGAGGCCGATCTCCTCGGCGGCCACACGCTGCGCGATCTCCTCCACCTTGCCGCCACCGATATAGGTCGAGGGGCGCAGCATCCGGAGAGGCACGATATCCGCGCCGACAATCGAAAGATCGATCGCCTGCGTCAGACCCACAGCTTCTTCGAGCCGTGCCTGGGGCGCGCGCGAAGCCAAAGCGCTCACAGCGCCTTGCGTGGCATAAGGTCCAATGACCAGCGTGCGCGTGGCATTGGCGATCGCCTTTTCGGGCTCGAACACGGCTTTGCCCTTGGACACACGGATTCGCCCCGCAGAGCCCGGTTGCGGCTCGGTCGCGTCGGTTTCAGGGGTGCGTGCCACGACGCTATTCCTGACCCGGATGGCCGGAAGCAGAACCGGCACCCTGCCGGGCCGGAGCTTCAATCCTCGTCATTCGCACCGGGGAGGTGGATCGGGGTCACGGGCATGATGGTCGAAATCGCATGCTTGTAGACCAGCTGTGAAACGCCGTCGCGTTTCAACAGAACACAGAAGTTATCAAACCAGGTGACCGCGCCTTGCAATTTCACGCCGTTCACGAGGAAAATTGTCACCGCAACCTTGTTCTTCCGGACATGATTGAGAAAATTATCTTGCAGGCTCAATGTGCGTTCTGTCGCCATTTCTTAAACCTCGTTGCGCCGCGTTCCCGCTCTCCCCAGAGGAACCGGAGCCCACACCCAGTCGCGGGGCCCTCTTCGTGGCGATGGCCGGATCATAGGTAGGCGGGCCACGGGAAGCAAGGGATATGCTGCATCGCGGCGATACTTTAGAAAATTATTCTAAAGCGTTCAAACGCCAAGAGATTTCAATTTTCGATGCAATGCCGAGCGTTCCATGCCAACGAATTCGGCGGTTCGCGAAATATTGCCTCCGAAACGATTGATCTGCGCAATCAGATATTCGCGTTCGAATATTTCGCGGGCTTCGCGCAAGGCGAGCGCCAGAAGCTTCTCGGCCCCGGCTCCATTCGGCATGGGCGGCAGCGAAGCGCCCACATCCTGAGGTAGCATGCTGGCCGTCACCTCCTGATTGGGGTCCCCGGCCGCGAGGATCATGAGCCGCTCCACGTTGTTTCGCAACTGGCGCACGTTGCCGGGCCAATCATGGGTTTGCAGCACGGCCATGGCATCCGGCGCGATGGTGCGCTTTGGCAATCCGGATGACAGCGCAATCTGCTGCATGAAATGCTCGATCAGCATCGGAATATCCTCACGCCGTTCGGCAAGAGCCGGCACGCGGATCGGCACAACGTTCAGGCGGTGATAAAGGTCTTCCCGAAAATTGCCGGCCGCGATCTCGGCCGGAAGGTCGCGCGCGGTGGATGCGATGATCCGCACATCGACCGCGACCCGCGTCGAGCCGCCGACGCGCTGGAAATTCTGGTCGACCAGCACGCGCAGGATTTTCCCCTGCGTTTCTCGCGGCATATCCGCCACTTCATCGATGAAGAGCACCCCGCCATGCGCTTCTTCCAGCGCGCCCATGCGCCGCGATTTGCCCTTCAGCGCCTCGATGCCGAACAACGCCTCTTCCATCCGCTCGGGCGTGATGGCCGCCGCATTGATCACAACGAAGGGACCGTTGGCGCGCGCCGAGAGCGCATGGATGGTGCGCGCGGTCAGCTCCTTGCCCGAGCCCGAAGGGCCGGCGATTAGGATTCGGGCGTTGGTGGGTGCCACGCGCTCGATCTGCTGGCGCAATTGAGAGAGCGCGCCCGCCTGCCCGATCATGCGGTCCGGCTCGCCGGAACGTGCCTTGAGATCGCGAATCTCACGCTTGAGGGCCTGCGCCTCCAACGCGCGTTCGGCGACGAGCACGAGGCGATCGGCCTTGAAGGGCTTCTCGATGAAGTCGTAGGCCCCTTTCTTGATCGCTGCGACGGCGGTTTCGATGTTGCCGTGGCCCGAGATCATGACGATCGGGATTTCGGGGTGCAGCTCCTTGATGGCTTCAAGCAGCTGCAACCCGTCGAGGCGGCTGCCCTGCAACCAGATATCAAGGAAAATGAGATGCGGGCGACGCTGCTCGATCTGCGCCAAAGCATCATCGGAAGAGCGCGCAGTGCGCGTGCGGTAGCCCTCGTCATCGAGGATACCGGCGACCAATTCGCGGATATCGGCTTCATCATCGACAATGAGAATGTCGCTCGACATGGCTTTTATCCTTCGGGTGTTTCGGTTTTGGATTTTGCTGGCATCGAGCCGCCATCGGCCAGGGCTGGCAGCAGGATTCGAACCAGCGCGCCAGGTGGAACGGAACCATCGGCGGTGGCTGGCGGATCAAGCAGCTGGATCGTGCCGCCGTGATCCTCGAAAATCTTGGCGACAATCGGCAGCCCGAGGCCCGTGCCACCTTCGCGCGTGGTGACGTAGGGCTCGAGCAATTTCTGGCGGTCTTCTTTCGGGAATCCCTTGCCATTGTCGAGAATATCGAGCCGCATTCCCGCCTCGCCCATGTTTTCGACACTCAGGACAATCCGCCCCTGCCCTGCCTCGCCGGCCGGGCTGTCGGCAATGGCCTCGCAGGCGTTCTTCATCAGGTTCTGCACCGCCTGCGCGATCAGGCGGCGATCGATCAGCGCGATGGCCGGGATCGATGGCAGGTTCTCGTCGAAAGTGACGGACGGATTGCCCACCCGCATCATGAAGATCACCTCGCGCAAGACCGCGATCAGATCATCCTCGACCGGCTGTGGCTTCGGCATGCGCGCGAAGGATGAGAACTCATCGACCATGCGCTTGATGTCCTCGACCTGTCGCACGATCGTGTCGGTACATTGGTCGAAAATCGCCTTGTCCTCGGTGATCACCTTTCCGAACTTGCGCCGGATGCGCTCGGCCGAAAGCTGGATTGGGGTCAGCGGGTTCTTGATCTCATGCGCGATGCGCCGCGCCACATCGGCCCAGGCGGCGGAGCGCTGGGCCGTCACGAGGTTGGTGATGTCATCAAGCGTCACGATCAGGCCGCCGGAAGCATCGCCCGTGGCGCGCACGGCAAGAATGCGCTCGATGCCGCGACGCATCAGCGGAAAATCGCGCTGGACAAGGCGCTGCGGGTTCGCGCGCGCCTCCTCCAGGATCGGCGCGATCTCAGGAACAATCTCCGCCGCGAGCTTGCCCGTCGGGTCGGATTTCCCAAGCCCGAGAATTTGCCGTGCGGTCGGGTTGACGAGGCTCACCCGGCCGCCCTCATCGAGCCCCAGGACACCCGCCGGAATGCCCGACAGCATCGCCTCCATGAAGCGGCGGCGCTGATCGATCAGTTCGTTCGCGGCGGAAAGCGAGTTGTGCTGCTCGCGCAGGGCCGAGGTCATGTTGTTGAAGGTGGAGCCCAGCTGGCCGAGGTCTTCACCCATTTTGGCAACCGGCACCTGCACATAGAGATTGCCGGCCGAAACCTGCTCGGTGGCCATCATCAGCCGGCGAACGGGGTCAACAAGGCGCGCGGCATAGCCAAGGCCAAGCAGCACCGCGCCAAGCAACGACACCAGCGTGATCAGCGCAAAAACGAGCGCGATACCCAGCTGAGTTGCGTTGCGGCTTTCCTCAAGCGACTGATATTCCTGCACCCCGGCTTTCGCGACAACGGGGAATTCCAGCGCACGCGGATCGACGCCGCGCGAAACCAGCAGATATGTTTCAGTTCCGAAACTTTTCAGCGCGATCAAGCCTCCCATGCCCTCGCGCGAGAACAGGCAGGGCAGTTCTTCGGTGGCCGCGAACTGGAAATCCTCAGCGACCGGCACCGGCGGCGTAAAGGCGCGATGCGGGATTTCAGCACGGAGCAGCATCGTGCCATCGGGCTTGAAAACCTCGGCACGCGGAAATCCGAGCGCAATCGCGCGGTTGTTCAGGAATTGCTGGATGCCCTCAGGGTTGCCGAAAAAGAAGCCGCCGGTGTTCGCGCGGTCAAGATCGAGCGCAAACAGGCGCAGTTCGCGCCCCAGATTCTGGCACAGCTGCTGCTGGAAATTCTGGGCAATCGCTTCGGAATTGGTCACGAGAGTTTTGAGATTGCCTGCGAACCACGGTGTGAGGCCCCGATCCAGCGCGAAAAGGCCGGCGCTCGCCACCAAAGCGGTCGGCACCGCCGCCACCAGACTGAAAAGCCCCACCACGCGCCGCTGCAGCCGCGCACCGGTCACCCCGGCCCGATATTCGCGTGCCAACCGGTAGACGTGCCGCAGAACAAAAAACAGCAGAGCGAGGATCAGAGCGCCGTTGAAACCGAGCAGGGCCAGCGCGATCGGCTCCCGCGGCGAGACACCCAGAGCCCCCATCAGCACGAGGAAAGTGATGATCGCGGATATGAAGGCCAGCGACACGACAATCGGGCCAGCAAGTCCGCTGGTCATGTCAGAACTCGCGGGCAAATCGCGATCGATTCCGGAATCGGCCGGTTGCCAAGCAGGCGCGAGCGCCGGTGCCGCGCCCGCCGCCCTGTCCCCCGGTTTCGACCTTGCGTCGTTCACGCTCATCTCCGATCCCGATACGGCCGATGCGGAATCGGACGAGCTCGATCGAACCCGGAATAGGCCCGATTGATGGAATCGCGCAACACTGTTGTTGAATTGCGACAAAGTTGGGACCGGCTCAGAAAGCCGATCCCTGCTCCGTCCTGTCAGCCGACGGCGCTGGTCATCCGGATGCCGAGTTCGCGGATTTTCTTGCGCAAGGTATTCCGATTCAGCCCGAGCAGATCCGCAGCGCGCACCTGATTGCCATTGGTGGCCGCGAGTGCGGCCGCCACAACCGGGCGTTCGAACTCAACAAGCAGACGCTCATAGACGCCGGGCGGGGGCAAATCATCTCCAAACCGGCCGAAATAGGTTTTCAGGTAATTGCGCAGATAGGCCTCGAAACCATCGGCTTGCGGCAGCGCCTGCGCTTCCATCGCCTTGGGCTCGACAATGCGCGGGGTCGAGCGGCGCACCACCGAAAGTTCACCCTCGATCGCCGATGCATTGATCACATCGTCGGGATGCAGGGCAGCAAGGCGACGCACGAGGTTCTCGAGTTCGCGGATATTGCCCGGCCAATCATGGCGCTTGAGGCGCTCCATCCCGGCTGCATCGACGGACTTGCGGGGCAGGCCCTCGCCTTCCGCAAGCGCGAGGAAATGCCGTACCAGATCCGGAACATCGCCCAACCGCTCGCGCAGCGGCGGCAACCGGATCGGCACGACCGACAGGCGATAGTAGAGGTCTTCGCGGAAGAGACCCTTCTCGATCAGGCCGACAAGGTCCTTGTTGGTCGCAGCCACGATGCGCACATCGGTCTTGATGGGCGTGCGCCCACCCACCGTCATGTATTCGCCTTGCTGGAGCACGCGCAGCAGCCGCGTCTGGGCTTCCATCGGCATGTCGCCGATTTCGTCCAGAAACAGCGTGCCGCTCTCGGCCTGCTCGAAACGGCCCTGACTGCGCTGGTTCGCGCCCGTGAAGGCCCCCTTCTCATGCCCGAACAGCTCGCTTTCAATCAGGTCACGCGGGATCGCAGCCATGTTGATCGCGACGAACGGTCCCTTGCGGCGCCGCCCGAAATCGTGAAGCGCCCGGGCGACCAATTCCTTGCCGGTGCCGCTTTCGCCGGTAATCAAGACGGTGAGATCGGTGTTCATCAGCCGCGCGAGCACGCGATAAACATCCTGCATCGCGCCGGAACGCCCGACGAGCGGGATATCCTCGCCCGCCGGCTTGCCTCCCGCCGCAGGTGCAGCAGGCGCCGCTGGCGCGGCTTCGCGCGCTTCGGTGCCGGCAAGCGCCCGGCCAACAATGCGGATCAGCTGATCGAGATCGAACGGCTTGGGGAGATATTCATAGGCCCCACGTTCGGAGGCGCGGATCGCGGTCATGAAGGTGTTCTGCGCGCTCATCACCACAATGGGCAATTGAGGGCGCGCCTGCTTCATGCGCGGCAGCACTTCGAAAATATTCTCGTCGGGCATCACCACATCGGTGATCACGAGGTCGCCATCGCCGGCCTCGACCCAGCGCGAAAGGATATTCGCGCTGCCTGTTGCCCTGACGTCATACCCTGCCCGGGTGAGCGCCTGGCTGACAACGGTCCGGATTGCCAGATCGTCATCGGCCACAAGGATCGTCCGCGCCATCGCGTTCAGGCCCTCGCTACTTCATGCTTCCCGGCGCGGCGACGTTGCCGCTCCGCCCATAGCGCGGGACATATGCCCCACGCGGCTGCTGTTGCGATCAGTCCCGTTCCAGACGGAGCGGGAAGAGCATGCGAAACACGGTGTGTCCCTTGATCCGCTCGCACTCGATCACGCCACCATGATCGCTGACCACCTTCGCTACCAAAGCAAGACCGAGGCCAGTTCCGCTCGCCTTGCTGGTGACGAAGGGTTCGAACATATGCGGCATGAGATTGTCCGGGATTCCCGGCCCGTTGTCGATCACGCAGACTTCGAAGGGCAGCGAGACGCGTCGGCCGGTCGATGGAACCATCACCGAGACACCGGGCCGGAAGGCGGTCGTGAGTTGAATGCGGCCATTGGGATTGTTGGGCCCGATTGCCTCTACCGCGTTTTTCACGAGATTGAGCACCGCCTGCACCAGCCGATCTCGATTGGCCGCGATGGTGGGCAAGGACGGATCGAAATCCGGCCGGAAAGCGATCTGCGCCCCGAATCCGCTCTGTGCAAGCCGGATGACGTGATCAAGAACCTCATGGATATTCACCGGCGAGAGCGGCAGCGGCCGTCCATCGGAAAACACCTCGAACCGCTCGACGAGGCGCACGATGCGGTCCACTTCGGAGCGGATCAGCACTGAAAGCGGCCTTTCCGCCTCTGGGAGGGAGCCCTCGATCAGTTGCGCGGCGCCCCGGATGCCGGACAGAGGGTTCTTGATCTCATGCGCCAGCATCGAGGCCATCGCACCCACCGAACGCACGGAATCGCGATGCGTGAAATGCCGGTTCATCTTGTCCATGATCGCGCGCGGCTGCACGACCAACACGAGGTCGCCGCTGTTTTCACTCAAGGGAGCCGCATAGACATCGACGAGTTGATCACCCTTCGTGCGACCGGTGGAGAGGTCGATGCCATATTCGGTCACCGAACCACCGTTCGCGCGCACGTGATCGACCAGCAGCAACAGCGGCGAACCTGGCGGCAGCCACTCGGGAAGGGTTCGCTCGCGCAGGCGCTCACGCCCCGCGCCAAGAAGCTGCTCGGCCGCGGTGTTGGCTGAGCGAATGCGGTTCTTGCCATCGACCTCGATCACCGGCATCGGCACGGCGTCGATCAGGTTGCGCATGCTCATCAGGCAGCCTCCGCCCGCGCCGTTTCTGCCCGAGCGCCAATGCTGGAAAAGATCGTGTGCAGAAAGTCGATAACGGCCTCAGGATCATCCGAAACCAAGATATCCGAACGCAATTGCGGGAAAATCGACGCGCCGCGCCGGGCGGCTTCGTCAGCATAGGCCGCGACATGTTTGCGGGCATGGCGGATGCCGTGAGCCGCACCGAAGGCTTCGAGAATCCCGCGATAGTGGCGGATCGCCGCCTCGGCCATCCGATCAGGATGAACGACGTTTTTTTCCAGTCCCTCCAACGCTTTTGCGATCTCGCCGACGAGCCAAGGGCGACCGAGCGCCGCGCGCCCGATCATCACGCCGTCCGCGCCGGAGGCCGCGAGAGCCGCGCGCGCCTGTTCAGGCGTTTCGATGTCGCCATTAACGATCAGCGGCAGGGACATCGCTGCCCGCACGGCGGAAACAGCGCGCCAATCGGCCTGCCCCTTGTAAAACTGCTGACGGGTGCGACCATGAACCGTGATGAGTGAAAGTCCGTTGGCCTCGGCGCGTCGGGCCAGCTCCGGAGCGTTGAGGTTCTCATGATCCCAGCCCAGCCGCATTTTCAGCGTCACCGGCACCGCAACCGCGCGACGCACGGCAGCAATGAGCCGCTCCGCCTGATCGAGATCGCGCATCAGCGCTGATCCGGACCACCCATTGGTGACGCGCTTCGCCGGGCAACCCATATTGATGTCGATGATGTCCGCGCCAGAGGCTTCAGCCACGCGCGCGCCCTCGCCCATCGCTTCGGCTTCGCAGCCCGCAAGTTGCACCACATGAAGCCGCAAGCCGCGGCCTTCAGCGCGCAGTCGCGCCTCCTCTTCACCTGCGGCCAGCTGATCCGCCGCGACCATTTCGCTCACGACCATCGCAGCGCCGAATTCTTCAGCGATCCGCCGAAAGGCATGATCCGTCACGCCCGACATCGGCGCCAGCACGGCGCGGCCGGGCAGGACATGCTTGCCAATGGAAAGGGGTGTGCGCATTGCACTCACTCTGAGTAAATTTTAGGCAATACGATGAAACTTCGATCTCTCAAAGGTTTGGCATCGGCCAATCGGCTTCTCCGGATAGGCCGAAAGCGCCGAGGCGGCAAGAGACACGCCCGATGACAGCCTTGCCGATTGACAAAGGCGTGCGGGACAGCAAAACCCCGCTTCAGGTGAAACCGGGGTGAAGCGCATGGCGAAGGCCGCCTTGATTGTTGTCGCGGCGGGGCGCGGAACGCGGTTTGGCGGCGAGCCCAAGCAATACCGCGAGGCGGCTGGCCGCCCCGTTCTCTCTCACCTTCTCGCGCGCGCGGCAGCAATCCCGCAAATTGGTCCGATCATCGTGGTCACGCACCCCGATGACAACGCGCAATATCGCGATGCCGTGATGCGCAGCGGCGCTTCGCCCGAGCAGATTTTCAATGCTCCCGGTGGCTTCACGCGCCAACAATCGGTGCGGAACGGGCTCGAATTCCTCGCCGGAGCCGGACTTCCCGACCAGACGATTGTCCTTGTCCATGATGCCGCGCGCCCCCTTTTGAACGAGGTCGTGGTTTTGAGGGCCCTGCTGGCTGCTTCTTCCTCGGGTGCGGCCATCCCGGTCCTGCCGCTCGCCGATACAGTCGCGACGCTGGACGCAAGCGGCGCCCTGACGAGCAACCCGGATCGCTCGGCCTTGCGGATCGTGCAGACGCCTCAGGCTTTCCGGTTCGGGCCGGTTCTGGCGGCGCATCGCGAGATGGCCGCGAAGGACCGGCATGATTTCACCGATGATGCCAGCCTTTGTGCCGCGGCAGGATTGCGCGTGACGAGTTTTGAAGGCGACTCGGCGCTTTTCAAGATCACGCTTGAGTCGGATCTCGCCCGCGCCGAGGCTGAACTCCAGCCGCGCTCCAGGCTCATCACCCGCACCGGCTTCGGCTATGATGTCCATGCCTTCACGGAAGGCGATCATGTGACCCTCGGGGGTGTCGCGATCCCGCATGAGCGCGCGCTGCTCGGGCATTCCGATGCCGACCCTCTGCTGCATGCGTTGACCGACGCACTTCTCGGCACCATTGGCGATGGCGATATCGGCCAGCATTTCCCACCCTCCGATCCGCGCTGGAGGGGTGCTCCATCCAGGATTTTCCTTGCCGATGCGCGCGCCCGCGTCGAGGCGAAGGGCGGTCGGGTGATCCATGTCGATGGCACGATTGTCTGCGAGGTGCCGAAAATCGGTCCGCACCGCGCGGCGATTGCCGATGTCATTGGCGAAGTGCTGGGCCTGTCGGCCGATGCAATTGGCGTGAAGGCGACCACCAACGAAAAGCTCGGATTTGCGGGTCGTAAGGAAGGCATTGCCGCGATGGCCATTGCCACCGTCGCGTTTCCGGGCTGAGATCCGGCCATGAGCCGCCAACCGACCCTCCCTGCCCTCGCGCGCGCCGTGCTGGCTGAAGCGCGAAAGACCGGACTGACCATCGCCACCGCCGAAAGCTGCACGGGCGGTATGGTCGCCGCTGCCCTCACATCGATCGCAGGCTCTTCGGATGTCGTGGATCGCGGCTATGTCACCTATTCCAATACCGCGAAAACCGCGATGCTCGGCATTCCGGCATCGCTGATCGAACGCGTTGGTGCCGTTTCGGCCGAGGTTGCAGCCGCAATGGCGGAGGGCGCACTCCGCAACTCCGACGCCGGGCTCGCTGTCGCGATCACGGGCATTGCCGGGCCGGGCGGTGGTTCGGCGATGAAGCCGGTGGGGCTTGTGCATCTTGCCGTGGTGTCGCGCAATGGTGCAGTGAACCGAATCGAGCGGCGTTACGATCCCGCCCTCGGGCGCAGCGGTATCCGCCGTGCCGCGACGCGCGATGCCCTTCTGATGCTGCTGGATCTTTCGAGGCAAGCCGGCGTTCAAACGGCCTGAGCGAAGAGCATTTTCAAGCAAAGTGGAAACCAGTTTGCGTGGAAAAATGCACGCTCAGCGCATTCTCGCCAGAGCATCGGCCCGTGCTTCAAAAGCCTCAGCCATCTTGCGGAACACTTTCTCGAACACCGCGCCTGCAAGAAGCTGGAAGGTGCGGCTCTTGAACTCGTAATCGATGAAGAACTGAACCCGGCAACCGTCTTCCGCGGGCATAAACGTCCAGCGGTTCTCGAGGTGCCGGAACGGCCCGTCAATATAGCTCACGAGAATGCGCGCGGGGCTCTCCGCACTGGATGGTTGCAGCACCACGCGGGTGGTGAACACCTCACGGATCATCTTGTAGCCGATGGCCATATCGGCCGTGAGTGTGGTGCAGCCCGTATCATCCACGCTGCGGCGGCGGATCACAAGGCTCTCGCACATCGGCACGAAGTCGGGGTAGCGCTCGATATCCGCGACGAGGTTGAACATCGTCTCGGGCGAATGGCGCACAGGCCGGGTGGTTTCAAACCGGGGCATTACCCTCCCGCCTTCGCCGCCCGCGCTGCCTTGAGCTTTGCGAAATCCTCCCCCGCATGGTGCGAGGAACGCGTGAGCGGGCTCGATGAAACCATCAGGAAGCCCTTGGTATAGGCGATGGTCTCGTAGGCTTTGAACTCGTCGGGTGTGACGAACCTGATGATCGCGTGGTGCTTGGATGAGGGTTGGAGATACTGCCCGATCGTGATGAAATCGACCTCCGCCGAGCGCAAATCGTCCATCAATTGCAGCACTTCGTTCCGCTCTTCGCCCAAACCGACCATGATGCCGGATTTGGTGAAGATGGAGGCATCGAGCTCCTTCACCTGCTGCAACAGCCGGATCGAGTGGAAATAGCGCGCGCCGGGGCGCACCTTGAGGTAGTTCGAGGCGACCGTTTCAAGGTTGTGGTTGAACACATCGGGCCGTGCCTCGACCACCTTTTCGAGCGCGCCGGGTTTGCGCAGGAAATCCGGTGTCAGCACCTCGATCGTGGTTTTGGGGGAAGCCTTGCGGATCGCGCGGATGGTCTGGGCGAAGTGCTCCGCGCCGCCATCGTCGAGATCGTCGCGATCGACTGATGTCACCACCACGTGCTCGAGACCGAGCTTGGCCGTGGCGGTCGCGACATATTCGGGCTCGTTGGGGTCAAGCGGCTGCGGCATGCCGGTTTTCACGTTGCAGAACGCGCAGGCGCGGGTGCAGGTGTCGCCCATGATCATGAAGGTGGCGTGCTTCTTCTCCCAGCACTCGCCGATATTGGGGCAGCCCGCCTCCTCGCACACCGTGACGAGGCCGTTCTCCTTGACGATCGTGTGCGTCTCTTTCCAGCCCGGGGAGCCGGGAGCCTTCACGCGGATCCAGTCCGGCTTGCGCTGGATGGGGTTATCGGGCCGATGCGCCTTCTCGGGGTGACGTGCCGTCACCTTGCGCGGATCGTTGTTCAGAAGATCGATCGTGGCCATGAAAACCCCGAAAAAGGACGAAAAATCTGGCGAAGAGATAGGCCTTCAGCACCCTCCCGGCAAGCCAGCGAAATGGAATGGGTGCAATGCGTTAGAGGATTTTCAAGCGAGGCGGTCACCGTTTCGTGTGAAGAAAATGCGGTAAAGAAGATACATCAGCGCGCGAGAAACCGGCTGATGCCAATCACGATCACCCCGCCGAACACCGCCGCGAGGAAACTCGTGATGAACGGCCCGCCGACCCAGATGCCGACCGCGCCGAAAATCCAGTGCCCGACCAGCGCGCCCACAAGCCCGATGGCGAGGTTGCGGAGGATGCCGCCCGTGCCGCCGACAATCTTGGTGGCGAGCCAGCCTGCGAGCAGGCCGAGCAGGAGTGTGAGAAGGATGGGGTAAGAGAACATTGGTTATTCCGCCTGACTTTGAGCCCAAAATGCGTCCAAGTCTTGTTTTCTCAAGGTCACGATTCCCAGCAGTCGTTCCAACTCGCTCTGACGGTTTTCTTCGGTGGCTGAAATCAGGCCAAGAGCAAGCGAGGCCCATGCACATAATCCAATGGCGACTGCGATGAGAGAACCACCCAGAAAAATGAGCAAGCCCATCGCAATCAAGGCGCAACTGCGAATTGCAGCCTGACGCCATGTCAGGCGTTCGCCTGCCAAAGAGACCGTTCGATAGCCAAGGACCAGCTTGCCGACAGAACCTCCGAATTTGTGATGCAGAACAACCGACATCGCGAACAGTCCGACCCAAATCAACAAGACGCTCATGACATACCAGTCGCATGGAGCAACAGGGATATGTCGTGGTCGGACAATCACATAAATCCCAGGGCAGGTTACAAGCGAAACGCCAAACCAAAGCGCCAAGGCCAAGGCCGCGTCGATTGCTCCGTAAACCAGCCGGCCACCCAGAGAGACGGACTGCTGGATAAGCCACGCCCCCTCACGCATTCAGCACCCTACCACAGGCCATCCGGTCCATCGGTTCGAAGTTTCGGGAGGTGGGAATGCTCACAGCTTCGCTTTCTGCCGGTTACTTCTCTGTCTTGAACAGCGCGTCGCCCCATCGGATGGCCCGGATGGCCAACGGAGCGAGAAATATGCCCGCAATTCCCATCGCAACGCACGCTATCCAGAGATTCTGCTGCGCTGCTTTATTGCCGTAGGAGTTGAGACCAAAGACAACGTCTACAACGACGATCACCAACCCGGGCAAGATCCCCCAATGGAAGAAGCGCTGGCATGCGGCCTTCATGGTTCGGGTTTCCTCTCGAGCCTCTAGAATGTCCTTGGTCTCGGGAAATTCCCTCAACCGTTCAGCATCTTCTCTCGCGCTTCAGCGACCCACCGTCATTCACTTTCCGCGCCCCCGCCAGATGGCGCCAATAACGCCTCCGATGATGCAGCAGACCAAGAGGCCGATCACGCCATCGAGAAAGCGATCGCCTGTCAGCGGTGACTTCAGCAGCATGTAGGGCACAACCCATCCCGCCGCCCCGCCGATGAAGATCGGCAGGAACAGCGAGGAGGCTGGGCCGGATTGGCTTCGATTGTCACGCATTCAGCACTTTTCCATAGGCGTCGAGCACGCTTTCCTTCATCATTTCCGAGAGCGTGGGATGCGGGAAGATGGTGTGCATCAGGTCTTCCTCAGTGGTCTCGAGGCCCATCGCCACCACATAGCCCTGAATGAGTTCTGTCACCTCGGCGCCCACCATATGCGCGCCGAGAAGCTGGCCGGTCTTGGCGTCGAATATGGTTTTGACGAGCCCGTTATCCTCGCCGAGCGCGATGGCCTTGCCGTTCGCCGCGAACGAGAAGCGGCCAACTTTCAGCGTGTAGCCCGCTTCCTTCGCCTTGGCCTCGGTGAGGCCGACGCTCGCCACCTGCGGGTGGCAATAGGTGCAGCCGGGGATTTTCGCCTTGTCCATGGGGTGAACGTGCAGCCCCTTGATATGCTCGATGCAGATCACGCCTTCATGCTCGGCCTTGTGCGCAAGCATCGGCGGGCCGGCGACATCGCCAATGGCGTAGATGCCCGGCACATTCGTGCGGCCATAGCCATCGGTGACGATGCAGCCGCGATCGGTCTTGATGCCCAAAGCCTCAAGGCCGAGATTCTCGATGTTGCCGACCACGCCCACGGCAGAAATCATCCGCTCGGCCGTGATCGTCTGCTTCGCGCCCTTGTCATCCTCGATATGGGCGGTGACGGAATTCGCACCCTTCTCGACCTTCGTGACCTTGGTGTTGGTGAGGATTTTCATGCCCTGCTTCTCGAAGGCCTTGCGGGCAATGCCGGAGATTTCGGCATCCTCGACCGGCATCACCTGCCCCATCACCTCGACGACCGTCACATCGCAGCCCATCGTGCGATAGAAGCTCGCGAACTCGATGCCGATGGCGCCCGACCCCATCACGATGAGCGATTTCGGCATGGCCTGCGGAACCATCGCCTCGAAATAGGTCCAGATCAGCTTGCCATCGGGCTCAAGGCCCGGCAGCACGCGCGGGCGAGCGCCCGTGGCGACAATGATGTGTTTCGCCGTGTAGGTGCCCGGCCCCTGCACGCCCTTGGGGATGGGGTTCTGCGGCTGCACGGCGGGCTTTTTCGTTTCCGAAACAATCACCTCGCCGGGCTTGGAGAGCTTCGCCTCGCCCCAGATCACGTCGATCTTGTTCTTCTTCATCAGGAAGCCGACGCCGCCATTAAGGCGCGCCGAAACCCCGCGCGAGCGCTTCACGACCTCGGCCGTATCGGGCGTGATCGTGCCTTCGAGCTTCAGGCCGTAATTCTTGGCATGCGTCGCGTAATGGTAGATTTCGGCCGAGCGCAGCAGCGCTTTCGTGGGAATGCACCCCCAGTTGAGGCAAATGCCGCCCAGATGCTCGCGCTCGATGATCGCGGTCTTGAGTCCGAGCTGGCTCGCGCGGATCGCGGTGACATAGCCGCCGGGGCCGGAACCGATGATGATGACGTCATAAGCGGACATGGGAAGGCTTCCTTGCTGGTGATCTCATGAGTGCAGTTTCGTGGCCTTCACGCAGTCCTCGTTGAGGGTCGCGAAAGCCGTGTCGATTTCAGAAAAACGGGTGTCGAATTCAGCCAGACTGAGTCCCATCGCCTTCTCGGCGACATCGTTCAGCATCCAGGAGAGGCGCGAATAGCGCTCGCGCGCGGCGTCGGGCGCGAAATTCGCGAGATGCGTGCCAATAGCACCGAAGCGGTAGACGAGGCTCTTCAGCTCGCGCCTTGTGCTGGCCTGAAGGTCGGCAGCAACCTCCCTGCCGCGTGCGTTCGCCTCCTCGGCCCGCAGGCGGAAGGCGAAGAACACCTCGATGATCTCTCGGCAGGTCTTGAGATTCTCGGCGCGCAGCACGTTCTGCTGCACGCTCTCGATGTTGCGCCGGTAATTGTAGCTCTGGCTGATCGACGCCATCAGCGACAGCGAAGCGATCAGCAACGAGATAATCGGCAGGGAAAGTCCGGAGAGGAACGAGCGCGTGCGGCGCGGTTTTTCGTCGGTCACTGCCCCTCCTTTCCCCGGATGCCTCCTAGCTGCGGAGCATCGCGTAAATCTCGTCTTTCAGCTTCATGCGCTGCTTGCGCAGGGTATCCATGGCGAGGTCGTCCATCGGCTCGACATGCGTTTCGGCGCGATGCACGGCCCGGTTGACCTCATGATATTTCTCCGCGAGCTTCGCGAAATGCGCATCGGATGTCTTGAGCGCGGTGATCTTCGCGGCATGCTCGGGAAATTCGTCGTGCAGTTCGTGCGGCGTATGACTCACGTCTTCCTCCTTGTTTGGGTGAAGTTGAGCCTGAACTGCCTCGTTTCGATCCTCCTTGATCGGGGTCAATGGGCGAGAAGATCGCGCACTACCGGTGCCAGCGCGCGCCCGATCGCGGCGGTGTTCTCGGCATCGAGATGCACGCCATCGATATCGAGCGGCGAGGCCACAGTGCCGGCATCGAAAAAGCCGCAGCCGAGTTCTTTCGCAAGGCTCGCATAGAACCCCGCGAGCTTCGCGCTCTCGGCGACGGCGCCTTCGAACATATCGGCGTAGAACGGATCAGGCGTCTTCACGATGCGCGGCGGCGAGACCACGAGCACTTTCGAAGTGCCCTGCCCCGGCACGCGATGCGCATGGCGCTGGACAATCTCGATGCAACGCCGCAGCCCCAGCATCGCGGCGGCGGCCGGGCCGGCAATCGCGGGCTTGAGGTCATTCGTGCCGAGCGCGAGGATGACGCAATCGAGCGGCGCATGAGTATAAAGCGCGGTGGGCAGGAAGCGCGCGCCGTTGCGGTCGCAATCCGCGCAATGCTCGTCATAGGCCGTGGTGCGGCCGCGCAGACCTTCGGAAATCACGGTGAAACCGGCCCCGAGTTCGCGCTGAAGCACCTCCGGCCAGCGATGCGCAGCGGCATGCCGCGCGCCGCCGCGCGTCGGGTCAGACCCCCAGGTGAGGCTGTCACCATAGGCGAGGATCGTTTTCACGACTCTCTCCTTAGACGAGCATCCCCATCGGGTTCTCGATATAGCCCTTGAAAGCGGCCATGAGTTCCGCACCCAGGGCCCCGTCCACCGCGCGATGATCGGTCGAGAGCGTGACGGACATCACGGTGGCGATGGCGAGCTGATCGTTTTTCACGACCGCGCGCTTCTCGCCCGCGCCCACCGCGAGGATCGTGGCGTGCGGCGGGTTCACGATGGCCGCGAAATCCTTCACCCCGAACATGCCGAGGTTCGAAACCGCTGTCGTGCCGCCCTGATATTCCTCGGGCTTGAGCTTTTTCGCTTTCGCGCGCGCCGCGAGATCCTTCATCTCGTTCGAAATCGCCGAGAGGGTCTTGTGGCAGGCATCGCGGATGATCGGCGTGATCAGGCCGCCGGGGATCGACACCGCGACGCCGACATCGGCGTGCTTGTGCTTGAGCATGGCATTGTCGGTCCACGAGACGTTGGCTTCCGGCACCGCCTTCAGCGCCATCGCCATCGCCTTGATCACCATATCGTTGACCGAGAGCTTGTAGGCGGGCTTCCCGTCCTTCACCGGAGCGGCCTTGTTGATCTGCTCGCGCAGGGCGAGGAGCGCATCGAGTTCGCAATCAACCGTGACGTAGAAATGCGGAACCGTCTGCTTCGATTCCAGGAGGCGGCGCGCGATGGTCTTGCGCATGCCGTCATGCGGCACTTCCTCGTAGGAACCTTCGGCAAAGAGCTTCTTGATCGCATCGGCCGAGGGGCCGGAGGCCATCGGTGCAGCGGCCGGGGCCGCAGCGGGCGCGGCGGCACCCGGCATCGGGATGATCTTCGCGCCACCACCGGCTTTCGCAGCCTCGACATCGGCCATCACGATGCGGCCATGCGGGCCGGACCCGGCGACGGCCGCGAGGTTGATGCCGGCTTCTTTCGCGATGCGCTTGGCGAGCGGGGATGCAAACACGCGGGAACCTCCTGAAACGGGAGCGGCGGCCTGCGCGACCGGCGAAGCAGCCGGAGCGGCAGCAACCGGCGCGGCAGGTGCAGCGGCGGCAGGTGCGGGAGCCGAAGCGGCCCCTCCCCCCGCAGCGGCGGCTTTCACATCCTCACCCTCGGCGGCGATGATGCCGATCAGCGCGTTGACCGCGACATCCTGCGCGCCCGCGGCGACCACGATTTTCGCCAGAATGCCCTCATCCACGGCCTCCACTTCCATGGTCGCCTTGTCGGTCTCGATCTCGGCGATCACGTCGCCGGATTTGATCTTGTCACCCTCTTTTTTCAGCCATTTGGCGAGGTTGCCCTTTTCCATCGTGGGCGAGAGGGCGGGCATCAGGATGTTGATGGGCATTGGCGCAAAACCTTTATTTGATTTGAATCGATGTCGCGGCCAGCCCCGTGACATTAAACTGGTAGGTTGCTTGGCCCGCGACAACAATCTCGCAGCCACCACCGCAGCTCGTTAATGCAAGACGTCGACCTTCTCGGTCGACCTTGCTCATGTTCACCATCACCGCAGTCATTTGACCTGCTGCCGAATAGAGGAACATTGTTTCGCCAGCAGAAATAGCAAATCCGCGAACTCGAACCGTTTTTCCCCGCAATTGTGGGCCGTCGGTTATCAAATCGACAACACCAATCTCTTGCGAGTCGGTGCCGGGTGTAACTGAATTGGGCAGTGCTACAACACGATCAAAGCAAGAAAGTCTCTGCAAGCTATCAGAAATGGCACGACAAGATTGCAACTCTTGCCGTGTTTGAGCGAGAGCGTTTCCTGCAATCATAAGCACCATAAATGCTAGGATTGCCCTCATCACATCACCGATACAGCACGGCTTTGGCCGCCGCGACGACATCCGCCACCGTGGGAAGCGCCAGCTTCTCGAGGTTCGCGGCATAGGGCATCGGCACATCCTTGCCGGTGACGCGGATCACGGGCGCATCGAGATAATCGAACGCCTCTTCCATGATCTTCATGCCGATCTCGGAAGTGACACCGGATTGCGGCCAGCCCTCTTCGATTGCGACGCAGCGATTGGTTTTCTGGATCGAGCGCACGACCGTCGCGACATCCATCGGGCGGATCGTGCGCAGGTCGATGACCTCGGCCTCGATCCCCTCGCCGGCCAGCGCATCGGCGGCCTTCATGGCATAGGTCATGCCGATGCCAAACGCCACGAGCGTGACATGATGGCCCACACGCGCCACGCGTGCCTTGCCGATCGGGACAATCCAGTCATCCATCTTCGGCACGTCGAAGGACTGGCCATAGAGGATTTCGTTCTCGAGGAAGATGATCGGGTTCTCGTCGCGGATCGCGGACTTGAGCAGGCCCTTCGCATCGGCGGCGGTATAGGGCATCACGACCTTGAGGCCGGGGATCTGGCTGTACCAGGCGGCGTAGCACTGGCTGTGCTGGGCCGCGACGCGCGCCGCCGCCCCGTTCGGGCCACGGAACACGATGGGGCAGCCGAGCTGGCCGCCGGACATGTAAAGCGTCTTGGCCGCCGAGTTGATGATGTGGTCGATAGCCTGCATCGCGAAGTTGAAGGTCATGAACTCGACGATGGGCCTTAGGCCCGTCATCGCCGCGCCGACGCCGACGCCTGCGAAACCATGCTCGGTGATCGGGGTATCGATCACGCGGCGGGCACCGAATTCCTGCAACAACCCCTGAGTGACCTTGTAAGCACCCTGATATTCCGCGACTTCCTCGCCCATGACGAAAACCTTGTCATCTCGGCGCATTTCCTCGGCCATCGCATCACGAAGCGCCTCACGCACCGTGGTTTTCACCATCTCGGTGCCTGCGGGGACTTCCGATGACGCGTCATAGGCCGGCATCTCGGTTTTCGGCGCGGCGGGAACGGTCGCGGCCGGTGCCGGCGCGACAACCGGAGCAGCGACGGGGGCCGGGGCAGCTCCGCCGCCGGAAGCGGCAGCGCCAACATCCTCGCCCTCGGCGGCGATGATCGCGATCTTGGTGTTGACCGCGACATTCTCGGTGCCGTTGCCGATCAGGATCTTGGCGAGCACGCCCTCATCCACGGCTTCCACTTCCATGGTCGCCTTGTCGGTCTCGATTTCGGCGATCACATCGCCGGATTTGATCTTGTCGCCCTCTTTTTTCAGCCATTTGGCGAGGGTTCCGCTCTCCATCGTGGGCGAGAGCGCGGGCATGAGAATGTCGATCGGCATGGGGAAAATCCGGTGCGCGAGAAAAGGAGGGGCGGATTACTTGACGATATCGGTCCAGAGCTCGGAAGCATCCGGCTCGGGATCATGCGTCGCGAATTCCGCGCTTTCATTGACGATCTTGCGGATTTCCGCATCGACCGCCTTGATCTCCTCCTCGGAGATCTTGTGCTTGCCGAGAAGACGGTTGCGCACCTGCTCGATCGGGTCGTGCTCGTTGCGCATTTTCTCGACCTCGTCCTTCGAACGATATTTCGCCGGATCGGACATCGAGTGGCCGCGGTAGCGGTACGTCTGCATTTCGAGAATATACGGCCCCTTGCCGGAGCGCGCATGCGTGATGGCCCGCATCGCGGCTTCGCGCACGGCCTGCACATCCATGCCATCCACCTGCTCGCCGGGGATGTTGAACGAGACGCCGCGCTTCGAGAAATCGGTCTGCGCCGAGGCGCGGCTCACCGAGGTGCCCATCGCGTAGCGGTTGTTCTCGATCACATAAACGACCGGCAAGCTCCACAGCTCCGCCATGTTGAAGCTCTCGTAGACCTGGCCCTGGTTGGCAGCGCCGTCACCGCAATAGGCGAGGCTGACATTGCCATTGGAATTGTAGCGGTTTGCAAAAGCGAGGCCGGTGCCGAGCGCGATCTGCGCGCCAACGATACCGTGGCCGCCATAGAAATTCTTCTCGCGGCTGAACATATGCATCGAACCGCCCTTGCCGCGCGAGTAGCCACCGCGACGCCCGGTGAGTTCGGCCATCACGCCATTGGCTTCCATGCCGCAGGCGAGCATGTGGCCGTGATCGCGATAGCCGGTGATCACCTGATCACCCTCGATGGTCGCCATCTGCATGCCAACGACAACCGCTTCCTGGCCGATATAGAGATGGCAGAAACCGCCGATCAGGCCCATGCCATAAAGCTGGCCGGCCTTTTCCTCGAAGCGGCGGATGAGGAGCATGTCGCGGTAGGCGCGCAGGTCCTCTTCCTTGGTGAAGGGTTTCGGGCCTGAAACCGCTTTGGCAGATTCCGATTTGCCGGCCTTTTTCGCCGGTGCAGGCGCGCGCTTGGTCGCGTTGCCCGCCATCTGGGCTCCGTTTGCAGCCATCTCTCCCTCGCATCCTCTGCCCGCATGGCGGGCTCTACGCGTTTCGCTTCCCCAGCTGCACCTTGCTCGGGGCTTTCGCCCGGCCTCCGGCGCTTGCTGCTCCGTTTATAGGATTAGAGCTTTTTGCCACAAAGGCGAGAGCTTCTGAACGCTTTAAAGAGAAGCAGACCTATGCCGGCAGCGCATGGCAGGTTTAAAAATGGCAAAAATTGTGCGCTGCACAATGAAACGATTCGACGAAACCCTGCGTGACATGCGTTGAACGCATGGCAAATCCGGCTTTGGCGCTCAGCGATCCAGCAGGATCACGACATCCGACCGGTGCACGACATTGAGCATCGCGCGGGTGCGCTCGTCGAGCAGGTCGCGGTCAACCTTTTCGCTCGAAAGCTGGGTCACGCGGCGTTCCCACGCGGCTTTTTCGGCCTTGAGCGCGCCAATTTCAGCGATGATCGCATCAGTCTGCGCCTTGGCCTCGCGCTTCGCGAGCAGGCCGCGATCACCCGTCTGCGCCGAGTGGATAAAATAGCCGCTCGCACCCCAGGCGATGGTGTGGAACGCCAAGAGGACAAAAAACCGGCGACGACGCGTATGGACGATCATGCACGAGAGTATCGCGGATCAGCGTTAAGGAAGGGTTGGTGGGGGCTATTTTCGCGCGCTGATCATCAGCCCTGTGACGATCAGGGCGATGCCCATCCATTGCAGCAACCCTGGAAGTTCTCCAAGCAGCGGAATGGCCGACAACGTGCCGATCACCGGGATCAAGGGCGGAAAGCGCCCGGCATTCGCGGCTCCCACCTTCTTCACCGCCCATCCCCACAGCCATAAACCGACAATCACATTCAGGATGCCCTGATTGACGCCGTGCACGATCACCACCCAGATCGAAACGGCAAGAAGCTGACTGTTGCCGAACGCGAGATACCACGGCCCGAAGATCAGCATCGAAAACACGGCGAGGACAGCGGTTGCGCGCAGCGGGTCCACCCGCCAGTGCTGGAGCAGGAGCGGATAAACGCCCCAGATCAGTCCCACACCGAGGAAGCAGAGGTCTCCGAGAACAACGTTGCGCGCGCCCGACGTTGTTCCAGCCAAGCCGATCAGAAACAGGCCGCTCAGCACAACTCCGATGCCGGCCATTGCCGCGCCGGACAGCCGCGCGCCAAAAAGCAAGTATGCGCCAATGGCTCCGACGACTGTGACAGTGCCGGGCGCGATCGCCGCCCCATGCGCGGCAGGAGCGAGCGCCAGTCCGTTCAGCATCAGCAAAGTCATAGGAAGACCGCTGGAAATCGTCAGCACGATTCCCCTGCCCCAGCCGATCCCGGCGCAGTCCGTCAGGCCCCATCGAAGGAGAGACGGGAGGAGCACCAAGCCTGAAAAGGCGAAGCGCAGAGCGGTGAGGTCGTTGGGTGTCAGGCCGTTGAGCACCGCGTGCCGTGAAATCGCAAAATTGGTGCCGTAAATGGTTACGGCACCCAGCATCGCGAGAGCGGCCAGATGGCGCGAGGACAGCGCCATCCGACTCCCCCTTACGCCAGCGCCTTCAGCGCGGCGCGGCCGGCATAAATCGCCATATCGCCCAGTTCCTGCTCGATGCGCAGGAGCTGGTTGTACTTGGCGGTGCGGTCGGAGCGCGCGAGCGAGCCGGTCTTGATCTGCCCGCAATTGGTGGCGACGGCGAGATCGGCAATCGTGCTGTCCTCGGTTTCGCCCGAGCGATGGCTCATCACGGCGGTGTAGCCCGCGCGCTGCGCCATATCGACCGCCGCCAGAGTCTCGGTGAGCGAGCCGATCTGGTTCACCTTCACGAGGATCGAGTTGCCGGTGCCGGATTTGATGCCCTGGCTGAGGCGCGTGACGTTCGTGACGAACAGGTCATCGCCCACGAGCTGGCACTTGGAGCCGATGCGATCGGTCAGGAGCTTCCAGCCCTCCCAATCGTCCTCGGACATGCCGTCCTCGATCGAGACGATGGGATAATCGTTCACCAGCTTCTCAAGATATTTCACCTGAGCCTTGATATCACGCTTCTTTTTCTCGCCGTGATAGTCATAGACGCCATCCTTGAAGAACTCGGTCGCGGCGCAATCGAGCGCGATGGCCATATCGCCGTCGCGGCCCGGCTTGAAGCCGGCCTTCTCGATGGAAGCCATCACGAAATCGAGCGCCGCCGGGGCCGAGGCGAGGTTCGGGGCGAAGCCGCCCTCATCGCCCACATTGGTGTTGTGGCCCTTGTCCTTCAGGCCCTTTTTCAGGGTGTGGAACACCTCGGCGCCCATCCGCAGGGCTTCCGCGAAGGAAGACGCGCCGATCGGCATGATCATGAATTCCTGAAAATCGATCGGGTTGTCGGCATGCGCGCCGCCATTGATGATGTTCATCATCGGCACGGGGAGAACACGCGCCGAGGTGCCGCCGACATAGCGATAAAGCGGCAGGCCGCGCGCTTCCGCCGCCGCCTTCGCCACCGCGAGGCTGACGCCGAGGATGGCATTCGCGCCAAGGCGCGACTTGTTCTTGGTGCCGTCGAGATCGAGCATCACCTGATCGATATGCGTCTGGTCTTCGGCATCCATGCCGGTGATCGCGTCGGCGATCTCGGTCAGCACCTTGTCGACCGCCTTGGAGACGCCCTTGCCGAGATAGCGCGACCCGCCATCGCGCAGCTCGACCGCCTCATGCGCGCCGGTCGAAGCCCCCGAGGGCACCGCGGCGCGGCCCAGCGAGCCATCTTCAAGGATCACATCGACCTCTACGGTCGGGTTGCCGCGGCTGTCGAGAATTTCTCGCGCGATGACATCAACAATAAGCGTCATGGATTGCTTCCTCCGGAATGCGATCAAAAAATTCCTGTTTCCCGCGCGCGCTCCTTAGCGAAGGAATGCGTAACCTCAAAGGGGTTATGTCTCGCATCCCGCACCTGATTTTTGCATGGCTCGGAGGCTGAAGTGCCGATCTCCGCCTTTGTCCCCGACGATCATCTCGATTACGCCCGCCTCGCGACCCCGTTCGCGCCTGGTAGTCAGCTTATCCTCGATGAAGCCTATCGCCGCGCGCATCTGCCGCTCGTCGCCCCACATCATCCGAGGGTGATCCGCGAGGATGGCGAGCGCGGCTATTTCATGGGCCGACATGAGACGATCTGGAGTCTCGTGATCCCGATCGACTGGCAGGCGCTGATTGCATCCGCTGCATTCCGGGCCATGCAGGACGAGATGGAAACGGGGCCGTTGCGCGACAGCATCGACTGGGACTCGTTCAAGCAACGTCGCGACCGGCTTCATGCCACGATTGCCGGGAACCTCAGCCGTGGCGCGCCTCCGGCAATCTCTGATGAATGGCGCGCCGCTTTCCGGGCGCAGCGGCCTTTTCGGGTGGCGTTGCGCGGGCTCTTCTCGGGCAACATCAATCTCGGTCGGCTCTATCTGAAGCTTTACCCCGAAAAGCGGGATGGCGAGAACGCCATCCGCACGCTTCAACGCGCACTGCACAGGCCCGAGACGGGACTTTACGTCGTGGGTCTTTACAACCTCAACGACGATCTCAATGCCACTCAGACCTTCTGGCTTTCCGGCTTTCTCAGCCGCCACAGCCAACAGGAATGGCTGATCCCATCGGTTGACAGCCTACATCTCCTTGGCGCGCGCGACGATCTCGCCCTCGATTCCGAAGTGGCGGAGGTGTTGCGCTTGGGGTAAAGGCGCGTTTCAGCGATGCGAAGGAAGCGTGAAATGTCGAAAAAGCCCGAGACTGCCCTGCTCGGCAAACCTGCCGCCCTGCCCCAGACCCCCGAAGAGGCGGTGCTTGACCGCGTGCCGAATCCACACCCGGACAGCCCCTATCTCGCGCGCTTCACGTGCCCGGAATTCACCTCCATCTGCCCGGTGACGGGACAGCCGGATTTCGGCATCCTCGTGATCGACTACGTGCCGATGAACTGGCTCGTGGAATCGAAGTCCCTCAAGCTCTATCTCGGCGCGTTCCGCAATCACGGGGCCTTCCATGAAGATTGCACGGTGGGCATCGGGCGCAAGCTCGTCGAGCTTCTGGAGCCGACCTTCCTGCGCATCGGCGGATACTGGTATCCGCGCGGGGGGATCCCGATCGATGTCTTCTGGCAGCATGGCGAAGCGCCGAAGAACATCTGGCTGCCGGATCAGGGCGTTGCGCCCTATCGCGGGCGGTGAAACGCCCGATTGCCTAAAATTTGAAGCAAATCCGAAACGTCGCCTTGGCGGATGGCATGCTAGGCCTGCCGCATGATCTCACGGCGCACGTTTCTCTCGTCTTCCATCATCGGTGGAGCCGCACTGTTCGGTGCAGGCGCTTACGGCGCCTGGTCAACCGGGCGCATCCAGCTTGGCCCAACCGACTTGCCGGATGCCGAGCTCCCCCCCGTGCCGGGCGTTCTGCGGAATGGCCAGCCGGTACCCGGTTTCTCCACTTTCCGGCGCGATACGCGACCGATTGTCGTGAATTTCTGGGCCTCTTGGTGCCCCTATTGCCGCTCGGAGCATGACCTCCTGATGCAGCTCTCGAAAGAGAACCGCATCAAGCTCGTCGGCATCGTGACCGATGACGGCGAGGCGAATGTCGCGCGATACCTCGCCGAACATGGCAACCCTTTCGAGCAGCTATCAATCGACACACGCCGCCTCGTCGTGCGGGCGATGCGCCAGCGCGGTATTCCGACAACCATGCTGATTCCACCCGGCGAGAATCGCGTCGCATTCCGGCATGTCGGCCCGTTGAGCGACTCAATCATTGCAGCCGAAATCACGTCACGGCTTGCCTGATTGCTGGGTGTCACACTCCGAAACCGCGCCGCTCCATGCAGGACATGATCGCCACCTGATTGCCCGGTTCGCGCGAAAAGGCCGATCGTCCGGAGGGCGGCACATCCTGCACCTTGCCACCCTGCGCCGTAATGCAATGGCAATAGGCGTGCCGTTCCTTCTCGCGGATGCGATCGCACGAGGCATCGCCGTGCAAGGAAGGGCTGGTGCCGAAGAAAAAGGCGAGCACAAGGGCTTGCGGGGCAGACATCGGTCGACTCGAGAATTGGAAAAGGCGCGGCTCGGGTCGATCAGAAACCGGTTTTTGTCAAGAAACCGTTTTCGCAACGCGATCGAAAGCCTGTAGGCGTTGCAGAAGTGCCGTCATTTCACGCAAAGGCACCATGTTCGGGCCATCCGATGGAGCTTTTTCCGGGTTTTCGTGCGTCTCAATGAAGAGCCCCGCCACGCCCACCGCGATCGCGGCACGGGCAAGAACCGGCACGAATTCACGCTGGCCGCCGGATGAACCGCCCTGCCCGCCCGGCTGTTGCACAGAATGCGTCGCATCGAACACGATCGGGCAGCGGCATTGCTCGGCCATGGTCGGCAGGCCACGGAAATCTGTCACCAGCGCGTTGTAGCCGAAGGAGGTTCCACGCTCGCAGGCCATCACGCGATGGTTGCCCGTGTCAGTGAGTTTCGCGATGACATTTTTCATGTCCCAAGGCGCCAGAAACTGCCCCTTCTTCACGTTGACCGCCGCTCCGGTTTTCGCCGCTGCGATCAGGAGATCGGTCTGACGGCAGAGAAACGCCGGGATTTGCAGGCAATCAACGACACTGGCGACCTCGGCGCATTGCCCCGCCTCATGCACATCCGTGATGACGGGCAAGCCGAACGTTTTCTTCACATCGGCGAAAACCGCGAGCGCCCTCTCAAGCCCGATGCCCCGATCGGCCCTGCCGGAAGTGCGGTTCGCCTTGTCGAAGGAGGATTTGTAGACAAGGCCGATCCCGAGGCTGTCGCACATCTCCTTCAGCGCGCCGGCCATGGCGAAGGCATGGTCACGACTTTCCATGGCACAAGGGCCCGCGATCAGCGCGAACGGCAGGTGATTGCCGAACGTGACGGGTCCGATTTTCACGGTTTCGATGGCGACAGATGTCATGGTCATTCCTTCAGAAGCCTCAGCGCAGGCGCTCGTAAACCGGGGTGCCATCGAACCCGCCAGAGCCAGTACGGGCTATGCAGGTGCCGCGCGGAACCGGCACGAATCCGCTCGAAACGGCGGCATGCGGCTCACAGACGGCGAAAGAACGCAGGCATTGGTCGAGGGTCGCGAAAGGGGCCTGGTTCTCGCTCGCCTTGCGCTTCGAACTGGCAAGCGCCGCGTTGCAGGTTGTGGCATCGTAGTTGGCGCCTCGGCATTCCTCGGCATCGCGCACAATGGTGCCGCCCGGACATTCCCCGATCACGAAGAAATACAGCATGGCCCCGGCGACACCGGCCATGAAGGTCAGGATCACGATTTTCATGGCGCAGGCCTGTCTTCGAAACGGATCGCGGTGAGAAAATCCGGACGCGGCAGCACTGTAAATCCTCCGGGGCATTCCGCGACAGCAAGCCCGAGTTTTGCGGCATCAGCGGCCGTGGCCGCTGCCGAGGGCATGGCAACGCTGAACCCGGCGAAGCGCGGTTTGTCACCCGCAGGAGGCGCACTCCCATAGAGGAAACGGAAGCTCTCTTTCGAAATGATCTCCAGCAGGCCCAGCCCGCACGGCATCGCAATCCCGGTCGAATTGGCCTGCATTTCGCGGCTGCCGGCGTAGCTCGACAAGAAAACGTGGTGATCCGAGGGGTTTTCGGCCACCAAGGTTACGCGGGTGATCCCCGTGGCACCGTTGCGATGTTGCTGCATCGCGGGGGCCCAGAAATTCTGCGGGAAATGCTGCTGGCAGGTGAAGAAACCACAATCCGGCATCGAGCGCTCATGCGCAAAAGCCAGTGTGAACGCGACTTCTGTCTCTGAGCCGTCCGGCCGTTTTCCTTTGCGGCCAAAATGAAAAGGCGCGAAGGCTCCAATGCCCTCATGCGCGAAATGCGCGGCGTCAGCTTTCGCATCCGAACTTTTCAGCGCCAGCATCGAGAGGCCGGGTGCGCGGGCAAGACTGTCACGCACAAAGGCCCCAAACGAGAAATGCCCCGGCTGATGCGGCGGAATTTCAGCTCCCTCACCCAATGTGATGAGTTCGAGAAATGTCTCGTCCGAGAGCTGGATGATGCGGTTCTCGGTTCCCCAGGGATGGCGATTGCGTGTGCCGATGCGAAACCCGAGCGCTTCGAAAACATTCGCGAGCGCGTCGAGATCGGTCGTGCCGAGAACAAGATGATCGAGGGCGCGGACGGGCATCGGGCAGTTCCTTGGCAGACAAGGCATGCGGTTTAGCCGAGCCGGGCGCCGCTGTCACGGCTCGATGAAATGAGGGACAAACCGCGCGAGATTGCCGGTGATCGGGTTCCGGTCTTCGCGCACCAGCATTCCGGCGGGTTCGCTCGCAACCATCCAGGCGCCGAGCACAACATGGCCGCCGCCGAAATCCGGGATCGTGACGGCCTTCTGGCGCACAAGCGGCCCACCATAGGGTCCCTCGGTCGAAGCCGCGACATGACCAGCTTTCACAAGCCGGATATTCGCTCCCTCGCGCGAGTGGACAGGCTTCTCGACATAATCCGCGCCGAGATCAGCCTGTTCCTGCCCCGCGAAATAGGCGGGCAGCAGGTTCGGGTGCCCCCGATGCAATCGCCACAGATGCGGCAGCAACGCCTTGTTCGAGAGCAGGGATTTCCAGATGGGTTCAACAAACTGGGTTCGACTGCCGATGACGGATTGGCCAAACTCCTCGCCGAACATCCACTCCCAGGGGTAGAGTTTGAACAGCACGTCAATTTCGCCATTCACGCTGTCGACAAAGGTGCCATCCCGCGCGCGCCCGATCTCATCCATGTAGAGGAAAGAGGTCGCGAGGCCCGCCGCCGTCGCGCATTCCTGAAGATATTGCACGGTGCCGAGATCTTCAGCGCTGTCCCGGGCGCAGGCCAGATGAAGGCGGTATCCCCGCCCGCCGCGCAGATGCCGGAAGGCCTCGACCAGTTTCTCGTGCACGGAATTGAACTGGTCAGATCCTTGCGGCAGCGCGCCGCGCGCAATCTGCTCTTCGAGCCAGACCCATTGGAAAACCCCCGTCTCGAACAGGGCTGTCGGTGTGTCGGCGTTGTATTCCAGCAGCTTCGCCGGGCCATTTCCGTCATAGGCGAAATCGAACCGTCCATAGAGATTGCGATCGCCCCGATTCCAGCTTTCGTGGATGGCGCCCCAGTAATCATGCGGGATCGCAAGCGAAGTGAGGATTTCCTCGCGGCCAATGGCCTCCGCCACAAAGGCGAGGCACATCGCTTCCAACTCGGCGCAAGGTGCTTCGATGTCCTCCTCGATCTCGCGCAAGGAGAACGCGAAGGCAGCGCTTTCATCCCAGTATTTCTCGCCCTCGGCCGTGTGGAACGAAAAGCCCATCCGTCCGGCCGTGGCGCGCCAGTCATGGCGCTCGGGAAGCGTCAGGCGGCGCATGGTCAGCTGGAGGAGGAAGCGGAGGTCGAGCGTGCCGTCGAGCCGAAACCGCCACGCGAGATGCCGGATGAGCTCGCGCTACCCGTCGATGAGCCGGTGGTCGAGCGCGTGGTTACCGTTCCGCGGGGAACAGTCACGGTTGTCGGCCCGGACGTGTTGCGGCTGATGGCGCCGCCGGAACTGGTGGAATAACTGCGCCAGCCACCAACACCCGACGAAGTCGAGGACGAGCGCTGCACCAAACAGCCTGGTTGCGTGGCCGGTGTGAAACCCGGTGCGCAAGGCTGTTGCGTGCGTAAAGGCGGCAGCAGGGCTTGCGCCGGGCGGCGGTTCACCAGCATCTGCCCGGCCAGAATTCCCGCCATGACCGGAAGAAAATAGCTCGTCCCGGCAATCGTCGCCGGCTGGCATTGACCGGAGCCGTATTGCGTCTCGCAAGTGCTGGCACTGGAAAAACGCGGCGCCTCAGCGAGATGACGTTCACGCGCGGCGGCGAATTCGGCCTCGCACTGGTCGCGCGTCAGCACCTGGGCGGTGATGCAGGCATTCACATCGTCGTAGATATTGGCCTTCTCATCATGGCCAAGCGGGCCGGTTGAGCGGCCAAGCCAGGCTCCGGCGACCAGAATGCCGGTCGCGCCGAGAAAGATCATGGAGGAGCGTTTCATGATCGCACTCCTACACACTCATCGAGGCGGCATTGAGAAGCCCCGCCGCAATGCCGAACGCGCCGACCATCAGCCCGGAGGCGAGATTGCCGCTTTCGATCTTCTCGGAGAGCCCCGGCACCAGCCATCGGCAGACGAGGTAAGCCAGACATTGCACCACGAAGGCAGCCATGCCCCAGATCAGGAGATCGGGTATGCTCGTCGCCTGCGCCACGGCCTTCGAGAGCGGGAGGACAAACCCGATCATCGTGCCACCTAAAGCCGCTGCCGCGCCGGCATTGCCGTTGCGGATCAGCGAGAACTCATCATGCGCCGTGAGGCGGACATAGACGAGCAGAAAAATGGAGAGCAGCGCAGCGGCCACCACGAAGTAGAGAATGAAATGCGGCAACCCTCCGAAATAGCCTGCCAGCATCCGTCCCTCGATCTCGAACATCGCCATGCTCCCCGTTGCGCGGCCTAATCCTGCATCAGCGGCGCATGGAAAGAAAGTGCGGCGTCACACCAGCCGGCTTTGCTCGACCGCCGCGGCGATGAAGCTCGCAAACAGGGGATGCGGCTCAAAAGGCCGCGATTTCAGCTCCGGGTGATATTGCACGCCGATAAACCACGGATGATCCGGGTATTCGATGGTTTCCGGCAACAGGCCATCGGGCGAAACGCCGGAGAACAGCAGGCCTTTCGCCTCAAGTTGCTCGCGATAGGCCATATTGACCTCGTAGCGGTGCCGGTGGCGCTCGTGGATGGTGCTCGATCCGTAGATGCCGGCAATGCGTGAATTGGCGACAAGCTTCGATTCGTAAGCGCCAAGGCGCATCGTGCCGCCGAGATCGCCGCCGGACTGGCGGATTTCAAGCTGACCCTTGTTCATCCATTCGGTCATCATGCCAACAACCGGCAATTTGCAATCGCCGAACTCAGTCGAGGAGGCGCCTTCAAGCCCCGCGAGGTTTCTTGCAGCTTCGAGAACCGCCATCTGCATGCCGAAGCAGATGCCGAAATACGGCACATTCCGCTCCCGCGCGAACCGCGCGGCCTGAATTTTCCCTTCGGCTCCGCGATGTCCGAACCCGCCCGGCACCAGAATGCCATGCACATGCTCGAGATAGGATGTCGCATCCTCGCGCTCGAAGATTTCCGAGTCGATCCAGTCGAAATTCACTTTCACGCTGTTGGCGATGCCGCCATGATGGAGGGCCTCCATCAGCGATTTATAGGCGTCCTTCAGGCCGGTATATTTGCCGACAATCGCGATAGTGACCTCGCCTTCCGGGTTACGCACGGTCGAGACAATGCGCTGCCAGCTTGAAAGGTCCGGCTCGATATCCGCGTCAAGCCCGAAGACGCGCAGAACCTCCCGGTCGAGCCCCTCATCGTGGTAGGCGAGCGGCACGGCGTAGATCTGGTCGACATCGCGCGCCTCGATCACGGCCGACGGGCGCACATTGCAGAAGAGCGCCAGCTTCCTGCGCTCGCCTTCCGGGATCTCGCGGTCGCAGCGGCAGAGCAAGATGTCGGGCTGAATGCCGATCGAGCGGAGTTCCTGCACCGAATGCTGCGTCGGCTTGGTTTTCAGCTCACCTGCACTCGGAATGAAGGGCAGCAGCGTGAGGTGGATGTAGCACGAATGCCCTTGCGGCAGCTCGTTGCGCAACTGGCGCACGGCCTCGAAGAACGGCAGGCCCTCGATATCACCGACCGTGCCGCCGACTTCGATCAACACGAAATCATTGCCCTCATTGCCCGAGAGCACGAAATTCTTGATCGCATCCGTCACATGCGGAATGACCTGCACGGTGGCGCCGAGATAGTCACCACGACGCTCTTTCGCGATGATCTCCTGGTAGATGCGCCCCGTCGTGATGTTGTCGGCCTTCGTCGCCGAGCGCCCGGTGAAGCGCTCGTAATGGCCGAGGTCGAGGTCGGTCTCCGCGCCGTCATCGGTCACGAAGACTTCGCCGTGCTGATAGGGGCTCATGGTCCCGGGATCGACATTGAGATACGGGTCCAGCTTCCTGAGCCGGACCTTGTAACCACGAGCCTGCAGAACAGCGCCAAGCGCTGCGGAAGCGAGACCCTTGCCAAGCGAGGAGACCACGCCGCCGGTGATGAAAATATACCGCGTCATGGGATTCGAGCTTTAGCCGAGGCAATCGATTCGTCGCAAACGAAAAAGGCGCCATCCACAAGGATGACGCCTGTTTTTTGTGCGATGTTGGTAGAGGGTGGATCAGGGGCGCGGCGGGGTCGTGCCACCCTGGAGATTGCGCAACTGATCGAGCACATTCGGTGCCGAACCCGGAGCCGGCGCGGTCTGGCCCGGCAGGGTCGGCGGAGCCGGAGCGTCGATGCCAACCGGCGCGCGCTGCGGCGCATTGCGCGAAGCGAGCACGCCGAGGGTGAGCGAGGTGACAAAGAAAGCCGCGCCGAGAATGGCCGTGGTGCGCGACAGCAGGTTCGTCTGCCCGCGTCCGCTCATGAACGAGGACGGGGATGAGCCCATGCCAAGGCCGCCGCCTTCGGAGCGCTGAAGCAGGACCACGCCCGCCAGCGCGAGCACGATCACGAGGTGGATGGCAATCAGAACGGTTTCCATGACTTCCGCTTTTGGTCTTGAATGCGGCGCTGTGCCGCTCGATGTGGGCTCCCTTACCGGCTCTTGCAAGCGCGGGGAAGCGCGAAAAGCTCAAACCGCTCCGGCAATCGCCAGAAAATCGGCGGCCTTGAGGCTCGCGCCACCCACCAGCGCACCATCGACATCGTCGAGCGCCAGGATTTCGGCGGCGTTTGAGGGCTTTACGGAACCGCCATAGAGAATGCGGCATTTCTCGGCCTCTCCCTTCGCCAGAATGCCTTTCAGGGTTTTCCGGATATCGGCATGCATCTCGGCGATATCGGCATTGGTCGGCGTGAGACCGGTGCCGATCGCCCAGACCGGCTCGTAAGCCACCACGATATCCGCAGCCGAACCACCCGCCGGGACAGAACCCCGCAATTGCCTCCGAACCACAGCAAGTGCCTTGCCGGCCTCGCGCTCAGCGCGCGTTTCGCCAACACAGATGATCGCAAGCATCCCCTGCCCGATCACCGCCTCGGCCTTGGCTTTCACATCGGCATCTTTCTCAGCGTGATCGGTGCGACGCTCCGAATGGCCGACGATGACGGCCGTTGCGCCCGCATCGAACAGCATCGCTGCCGAGACATCGCCCGT
Organism: Hyphomicrobiales bacterium; assembly: GCA_017302635.1. GTDB lineage: Bacteria > Pseudomonadota > Alphaproteobacteria > Rhizobiales > Beijerinckiaceae > Rhabdaerophilum. The sequence goes on along the minus strand of JAFLCX010000002.1, from coordinate 1,117,934 downwards.
ATGCGCGCCGGAGGCTTTTGCGTGGCAATCCTGCGCGCCGATGGCGATTCCTGTGCCGATGGTATTCATCGTCGCTTTCGAAATCACGGTTGCGGGTGGGCAGATGAGGAGATCGGCCTTGCGGCGCAAAGCAACGGTTGCACCTTTCGCCATCGCCTGAATTTCTCCGAGATCGGCCCGGAGGCCGTTCATTTTCCAGTTGCCGGCGATGAGTGGCTTGCGCATGCGATAAAGCTCCGTAGGCGTGAGGTTGTCCTTCCGCGTTGCGGCCGGTAGCACGGCCCCGCGCGCGCTTCAACGCAAAGCGCATGCCCCGATATTGCCTTATGGCGGCGCCATCCCTATGGTCCGGCCCGATTTTGAGGCGCCGTGTGGTGACCTGATTGTTCTTTCTGCTGGAGCCTTGATCCGCCCATGATGTCCGCCATCCGCACCGCCGCCGCCAACTGGCTGGGCCGCGTTGTTCTCATCGTCATCATGGGATTGCTGATCGTCTCGTTCGCGATCTGGGGCATCGGCGATATTTTCCGGGGCGGTTCGACCCGCAATGTCGCGACTGTTGGCTCCGCGACGATTTCGGCCGATGCGTATCGCAACGCCTTCAACACCGAGTTGCAGAACGTGCAGCGCCGCGTGCGCCGCCCGGTCACCACCGCCGAGGCGCGGGCTTTCGGGCTGGATCGTGAAATCCTCAATCGCCTCATCGATGAGGCTGCGCTGGGCACGAAAGCCACGAAACTGGGTCTCGCACTCGACGATGCCGGCATTTCGCGCAGCATTCTCGAAGCCGATATCTTCCAGACCGCCGGCCGCTTCGACCGCGACCGCTATCTCTCGCTCCTGCAGCAGAGCGGGCTCTCCGAACAGGCTTTCATCCGCCAGCAGGGTGATTTCCTGCTGCGCCAGCAGCTTGTGAACGGCCTCGTGGGCGGTTTCCGCCTGCCCGCGACTTTCCAGGAAGCCTTGCATCAATACCGCGAGGAAGAGCGCAGCCTTCAGGTTGTCGCGATCCCCACCGAGAAGGTGCCGGATATCGCCCCTCCGGATGAGGCGACGCTGAAAGCCTTCCACGCCGAGCGTCGCAGCGAATTCCGCACAGCGGAGACGCGCGCCGTGACGGTGCTGAGCATCTCGCCAGCCAATTTCATCGCCAATCTCAACCTGTCCGAGACCGACCTGCGCGGATTCTATGGCATGGGCATCGCGACGGGCCGTTATGGCTCGGCTGAGCGCCGCCGGGCACAGCGTGTGCTGTTCGACAACGAGGAAGCCGCGAAGGCCGCTGCCGCGAAGCTCGCGTCAGGAACGACTTTCGAGGCCCTGCTTGCCGAAAAGAACCTGAAGGAAGCCGATGTGGACCTCGGCCTCCAGACCCGCGCGCAGATCACCGATGCTGCGACGCGTGACGCGGTTTTCTCGCTCGCTGCCGGCGGCGTAAGCGCGCCGATCCGCGATCCGTTCGGCTTCGTGCTGATCCGGCTGGTCTCGATCGAGCCGGGCGTGGCTCCGCCCTTTGATCAGGTGCGGGCGCAGGTCGAGGCCGATGCCCGCAATGACCGGATCCAGAACGACCCAGGCTTGAAGCGTCAGGTGGATGATCTGCTGCGCAAGATCGAGGACCAGCGGATTGCAGGCAAATCGCTCGCCGAAACCGCGACCGCCACGGGACTTCAGGTGCAGGTGATCGAAACGATCGATCGTCAGGGCAATGCGCCCGATGGCACGCGCATCAACCTTCCGGGTGGTGCCGAAACGCTCAACGCTGTGTTCGCGTCCGACATCGGCCTCGACAACGAGGCACTTCACATGCGCGACGGCACGCATGTCTGGTTCGAGGTGAGCAAGGTCGATCCCGCTCGCGACAAGGCTTTCGAGGAAGTGCAGAACGAGTTGCGCATGCGCTACCTTGCCGATCGCAAATCAAAAGCGATGGGCGAATTCGCGATCGCGCTGCTCAAGCGCCTTGAAGGTGGCGAAACTCTCGCCGCTGTCGCGACCGAACTCGGTGCACCGGTTCAGGTTTTCACCGCCATCCGGCGCTCGACGCAGGATGCCGTTCTTGGGCAGAATGGCGTCGAACGGGCCTTCGCGGGTGAGATCGGAAAGCCTGTCAGCGCGATCGCGCCGGATGGGGTCGGTCGCCTCCTGATCGTGCCGAACGGATCGTCGCTCCTCCCGTATGATGCCAGTGCCGACGCGCGCACCAACTTCGCACGGCAACTCAGCCAGGGCTTTGCGGATGATATGTTCCGGCAATATGTCGGCGCGATCCGCAAGGAAGCGGGGGTTTCGATCAATGAGACCCTGCTCAATCAGGCGCTCGGGCAGACGAACTGATGCAGGTCGTCCCGGATTTTGTGGCCTTCGAGCGCCTCTATCGCGCGGGGCGACCGCAATGCCTTGCGACACGGCTGGTTTCAGATCTCGAAACCCCGGTTTCGGCCTATCTGAAGTTGAAGGCGCTGATCGGCGATCAACCGTCTTTCCTGCTCGAATCCGTCGAGGGCGGGGCGGTGAAAGGCCGGCATTCGATCATTGGATTGCGTCCTGATCTCATCTGGCGCTGCCGGAATGGTGCGAGCGAAATCGCGCGCGATGGCGACGCTTTCGCTCCCTTGCCTGGCAAACCGCTGGATGCTTTGCGCACCATTCTGGCCGAGAGCCGCATTCCTGATCTCGAGAACCTGCCGCCCATGGCGAGCGGCGTGTTCGGCTTCATGGGCTACGACATGGTGCGCGAGATGGAGCGCCTCGCGCCCGCAAAACCTGATCTCATTGGCGTGCCGGACGCGCTGATGATCCGCCCGACACTGGTGCTCATTTTCGATAACGTGCGTGACGAGCTTGTGGTGGTGACCCCGGTCTTCCCCAACACGGCCACCGGCGCGAAGGCCGCTTTTGAGGACGCCCTCAACCGCCTCGATGATGTTGTCGCCGCTCTCGACGCGCCTCTGATTCATGCCGGAGAACCGGCGGACCTTTCGGCGCGCATGCCCGAAGCACGCTCGAACACTACACCCGACGAATTCCATGCGATGGTCGCGAAAGCGAAGGACTATATCCTCGCCGGCGACATTTTTCAGGTTGTGCTCAGCCAGCGCTTTTCATGCCCGTTCGATCTGGAGGCGTTCTCGCTCTACCGGGCGTTGCGACGCGTCAACCCATCACCTTATTTGTGCTATCTCGATTTCCGCGATTACCAGATCGTCTGTTCATCCCCTGAAATCCTCGTGAAGGTGGTGGATGGAAAAGTCTCCATCCGCCCGCTCGCCGGCACGCGCAAGCGCGGCGCGACACCCGCGGAGGATTTGGCTCTCGAGCAGGAGCTCCTTGCCGACCCGAAAGAGCGCGCCGAGCACCTGATGCTGCTGGATCTCGGCCGCAACGATGTCGGGCGTGTCGCGAAGATCGGCTCGGTCGAAGTGACGGACAGCTTCTTCATCGAGCGCTACAGCCAGGTGATGCACATCGTTTCCCATGTCGAGGGTGAGCTCGATGAGGCGAAATATGATGTCATCGATGCGCTCGCGGCCGGGTTTCCGGCCGGCACAACTTCCGGCGCGCCGAAAATCCGCGCGATGGAAATCATTGACGAACTCGAGAAGGACAAACGCGGCACCTATGCCGGCACGATCGGCTATTTCGGGGCCGACGGTGCAATGGATACCTGCATCATGCTGCGCACCGCGCTCGTGAAAGACGGGATGATGCATGTGCAGGCGGGCGCCGGCATCGTGCACGATTCTGTGCCTGCCTCCGAGCAGGCGGAATGCGAGAACAAGGCGAAAGCCCTGTTCCGTGCGGCAGAAGAGGCCGTGCGGTTTGCATCGCGCGGAAAACGCGGGCAGTAATCGGACGACGGAGCCAGACATGCGCATCGCGTTGATCGACAATTACGACAGCTTCACCTTCAACGTCGTCCACGCGTTGGGGAAGGAAGGCGCTGAGGTCGAGGTTTTCCGCAACGATGCGATGAGCGCCGATGCACTTCTGGCCCTCGGCCATGACGCCATCGTGATCTCGCCCGGCCCCTGCACGCCCTCCGAGGCCGGGATTTCGGTCGAGGTGATCGAGAAGGCCAATGGCAAGGTGCCGCTTCTGGGTGTCTGCCTCGGCCATCAGGCGATGGGGCAGGCTTTCGGCGGCAAGGTGATCCGCGCCTACCCGATCCACGGCAAGGTTTCGACCATCCGGCACGATGGCAAGGGCCTGTTTCGCGGTCTCAATCAGGGACTGACAGTCACGCGCTATCACTCTCTGGTGGTCGAGCGCGAGAGCTTCCCCGCCTGCCTCACGGCCACCGCCACGAGCGAAGACGGCCTCGTGATGGCGCTTCAGCACAAGGATGCGCCGACCTTCGGCGTGCAGTTCCACCCCGAAAGCATCGCGACCGAGGGCGGTGCCATCATCTTCCGGAATTTCATGGCTCTGGCGCGTGATTTTCACGCCCGTCGCCTGGCTGCTTAGAACGAGTTCGACCATGGAAGCCTTCAAGCCGCTCATCGCGAAAGCCGCAGCCGGGTTGCCGCTGACGCGCGACGAAGCCTCGCTCGCCTTCTCCCAGATGCTCTCGGGCGAAGTGACCCCGGCTCAGATGGCCGGGTTCCTGATGGCCCTGCGCGTGCGCGGCGAGAGTGTCGAGGAAATCACCGGTGCCGTCTCGGCCATGCGCGAGCGCATGCTGAAGGTTGCGGCTCCTTCGGGCGCGATCGATGTCGTCGGCACGGGCGGCGATGCCTCGGGATCGTGGAATGTCTCGACCCTCGCCGGGCTGATTGTCGCCGCCTGCGGCGTGCCGGTCGCGAAGCATGGCAACCGCGCAGCGTCATCGAAATCGGGCGCGGCGGATGTGTTGCAGGCTCTGGGTGTGAAGATCGGCCAGCCGCCGGAGGGCGTCGCGGCCATTCTGGCGGAGGCCAATTTCGCTTTCATGCTGGCACCGGCCCATCATCCCGCCATGCGAAATGTCGCGCCCGTGCGTACTGAGCTTGGCACGCGCACGATGTTCAACCTGCTCGGGCCACTCTCGAACCCGGCGGGTGTGAAGCGTTTGCTGCTCGGCGTGTTTTCGGCGAGTTGGCTCGAACCGATCGCCGAGACCTTGCGCGATCTTGGCACCGAGCGCGCCTGGATTGTGCATGGCTCGGACGGGCTCGACGAAATGACCACCACTGGCCCGACCCATGTCGTGGAACTCGCGAAAGGCGCGATCCGCCGTTTCGAGGTCACGCCCGAGGATGCTGGCCTTACTCGCGCGGCACCCGAGGCCCTCAAAGGCGGCGAGCCTTCCGAGAACGCGCAGGCCCTGCGCGACGTGCTCGACGGCAAGGCTGGAGCTTACCGCGATATCGCCATCCTCAACGCAGCGGGAGCACTGGTTGTGGCTGACAAGGCCGCTAACCTGAAGGAAGGTGCCGCCCTCGCGGCTTCGGCGCTCGATAGCGGCAAGGTCAAGGCGCTGCTCGGTCGCGTCATCACTGCGACGAATGTGTGAGATCATGAGCGATATCCTGCGCACGATCGAGGCCACGAAGCGCGAGGAAGTCGCCGCCGCAAAATCGCGCCTGTCGTTCGCAGAATTGCGTCGCGAGGCTGAACAGGCCCCAAAGCCGCGCGGTTTTCTCGCTGCTCTTGAAGCGAAAATCGCTGTTAGCCAATTCGCACTGATCGCCGAAATCAAGAAGGCCAGCCCCTCGAAAGGGTTGATCCGCGCGGATTTCGACCCGCCTGCCTTGGGCCGCGCCTACGAGGCTGGTGGCGCAGCCTGCCTCTCGATTCTGACAGACGGCCCCTATTTTCAGGGCGCGCCGGAATATCTGGTCGCCGCCCGCGCCGCGACATCGCTGCCGGTGATCCGCAAGGATTTCCTGATTGACACCTATCAGGTATTCGAAGCCCGCGCGATGGGTGCCGATTGCATTCTCGTGATCATGGCGAGTGTGGATGATGCGCTTGCGGCCGACCTCGTCGCGACCGCGACCAGCCTTGGCATGGACAGCCTCATCGAAGTGCATGACGAAGCCGAACTCGAACGCGCGCTGAAATTGCCTTCGCACCTGCTCGGCATCAACAACCGCGACCTGAAAAGCTTCCATGTCGATCTTGGCGTCTCGGAGCGGCTTTCAAAGCTTGTGCCGCGAGACAAGCTGCTCGTGGGCGAAAGCGGCATCTTCACCCATGCCGATTGCGTTCGCCTCTCGAAAAGCCACATCTCGACCTTCCTCGTCGGCGAAAGCCTGATGCGGCAGGCTAATGTCGAGGCCGCGACGCGCACTTTGCTCGGATTGCCTTCCATCGAAAGGGCCGCTTCATGAGCAGCCTCACGCATCTCGACGCATCGGGCGCAGCCCATATGGTCGATGTGGGCGACAAGGCGCTCACCTCCCGCGAGGCCGTCGCTGAGGGCCGCGTGGTGATGGCGTCGGAGACTCTGGCGCTGATCCGCGATGGCCTTGCGAAGAAAGGCGATGTCATCGCCACCGCGCGCATCGCCGGCATCATGGCTGCGAAGAAGACCCATGAGCTGATCCCGCTCTGCCACCCATTGCTGCTCACGAAGGTCTCGATCGAGATAGAGCCGGATGAGGCCCTGCCTGGCCTCCATGTGCGTGGTCTCGCCCGCGTTTCGGGGCAGACCGGTGTGGAAATGGAAGCCCTCACGGCCGTCTCCGTCGCGTGCCTCACGATCTACGATATGGCCAAGGCGGTCGATCGCGCCATGCGCATCGAGGGCATCCGGTTGCTCGAGAAACGCGGCGGCAAATCCGGCGACTGGATTGCCGAGCCGGGGCGGTGAGCCCATGAACGGCCAGCCGTCCCCGCTCCTCGCCGTGACTGAAGCTTTGGCGCGCATCGTGGCAATGGCCTCCCGCTATCCCCGGACCACCGAAACCATTCCAGTTGGACAAGCAGCCGGGCGCGTGCTGGCCGCCGATCTTGTAGCCCTTCGCACGCAACCGCCCTTCGCCATGTCAGCGATGGATGGTTACGCTTTGCGCGCGGCGGATGCCGAGGCCGGACGATCGCTGAAGGTGATCGGCGAAAGTGCCGCCGGCCATCCTTTCGCGGGAAAGATCGGCGCGGGCGAAGCCATTCGTATTTTCACCGGTGCTGCCGTTCCGGAAGGAGCGGATGCTGTTCTCATCCAGGAAAACGCGATCGTCGAGGGAGAAACCCTGCGCCCGAACTCGGCGCTTCGAGCTGGGGCCTTCATCCGAGCGGCCGGGCGCGATTTCAAGGCGGGCACGACTGGACTGACCGCCGGAACGCGCCTGACGCCCGCTGCCCTCGCCCTCGCAGCCGCGATGAACCACGCTGAACTGCCGGCCTATCGTCGGCCGCGCCTCGGCCTTCTCGCAACGGGCGACGAGCTTTCTCCTCCCGGCCCGGATGCGCCGGAGGGCGCGACGATTGCCTCGAACATCATCGGCATTGCCGCCATGGCGCGCGCGGCGGGTGCCGAGGTGATCAATCTCGGGATCGCGCGCGACAACGAGCCAAGCCTTCAGGTCGCCTTTGACCGCGCCATGGCCGAAAAAGCCGATCTTCTGGTGACCATTGGCGGCGCATCGGTCGGCAAGCACGATCTCGTGCGACCGGTTCTCGTGTCACGCGGTGCGGAGCTTGATTTCTACCGGATCGCCATGCGGCCGGGAAAACCGCTGAATTTCGGCAAGCTCGGCGCGATGCTCTATCTCGGGCTGCCGGGAAATCCCGTATCGGCGATGGTCTGCGCGACCCTGTTTCTCATGCCGCTGATCGGTCTCCTGCAGGGCGATCTCTCCGCAGCGGACGACCGCTCAGAGCCCGCCTTTCTTGGCGCCCCCCTTGCGGAGAACGACATGCGGGAGGATTACCTGCGTGCAGCACTTTCGCACGATTCCGCCGGACGATTGATCGCAACGCCATCTGGCGATCAGGATTCTTCCCTCCTCTCCGTGCTGCATCGAGCTGATGCCCTGCTGATCCGCCCCGCCCATGCCCCGGCCGAGCAGGCAGGTGCGCCATGCCGGATCTTGCGAATTCCCTGACTGCACGAAACGAACGCTTGCGGAACGCAAGCTGAACATGGTAACGATGTTCAGGGTTTGTTTTTGACCGCGAGTCGCGGTCGCAAGGTTCAAAGGCTCGGGACATGCTCACGCGAAAGCAGATGGAATTGCTGCGTTTTATTCACGAGCGCTTGACGGAAAACGGCGTCCCCCCCTCGTTCGACGAGATGAAGGAGGCGCTGGATCTCAAGTCGAAATCGGGGATTCATCGGCTCATTCTGGCGCTGGAAGAACGTGGTTTCATCCGTCGTCTGCCCAATCGGGCCCGCGCGCTGGAAGTGATCCGCCTGCCGGAAATGCAGGCCCCGCGCCCCGGTCGCCAGCGTTTCGCGCCGAGCGTGATCGAGGGTGACCTCGGCAAGGTGCGCGCGCAACCGGCCGAGCAGGAAACGCAGCGTTCCGTCGCCATCCCGATCATGGGGCGCATCGCGGCCGGCACCCCGATCACAGCTTTGCAGAACCGGTCGTCAACCGTTGACATTTCCCCCGAGTTCCTCAGCCACGGCGAGCATTACGCACTGGAAGTGCGCGGCGATTCCATGATCGAGGCCGGTATTTTCGACGGCGATCTGGTCGTGATCCGCAAGCAGGAGAGCGCCAATACCGGCGATATCGTTGTCGCCCTCATCGACGACGAAGAGGCGACCCTCAAGCGCTTGCGCCGGAAAGGCGCATCGATCGCGCTTGAGGCGGCCAATCCCAACTACGAGACACGGATTTTTGGTCCCGATCGGGTGCGGGTGCAGGGTCGGCTGGTCAGCCTCGTCCGCCGCTACTGAGACGCGGGCGGCAACAGACCCGGCTCCTCTTCCGGCAATCCTGGGACTTCGCCGCGGCGGAATGTCGGAGACTGCACAATCGGATCGGGCGCGGCGGGGTCGTTGATCGCGGGCTCGGGAGGCTGAACTCGTCGCCAAGGTCTGGGTCGGTTCGGATCGAGGCTTGTCTCGCGTGCCGCAATCCGTGATCCATCCAGCATGATCCGCTGAGCACCGTAGCGACGATGGGTATCCTCGGCGACCAGCGTGGCGCTTGCGCTGCAAGCCTCGGTCGGAAAGCGCCACGGCGTGATGATCAGCCCGGAGCGCTGACAGTCCTGACGAACGGATTCCGGGTTCAGGCTCAATGATATCCTTTGCCCCGAAGCCGTTCGGCCGGTGCAGCCGGAGCGATCGCATCGTGTTCCCTGTTTCAGGCTCGGATCAGCGGGCAGGCGCGGATCACCGATCGATGGCAGCCATTGCTGGAGCGTGAAACTGGATGGCGTTCCGGGCGAGAGGAGCGCATATCGCCCACTCTCGGCACGGAACAGGGCCATCCGCCCATCCGGTGCGATCATCAGGTCCGGCAATGGCGCTGTGCGCACCAGAATTGCCCAGAGGATCAGGATCGGGATAGACAGGAAACGCAGGGCGCTGCTCAGCATCACGAGCATGATCAGGGCGATCACCAGCATCCCGAACAGATAGGCGGGCATCCGCGCCACTGGCGGCGCGGCGCCTTCGAGGCTCGCGACTTTTGCAGCGACAAACAGCACGCCGCGCATCCCCTCCCCCATGATGGCCCAGACCGGGCCATCCAGCCCGAACGGAACCAGAAGCGTGCCGATGACCGCACAGGGCATCACGACCAGCGACACCAGCGGGATGGCGAGCGCATTGCCAATCAACCCGTAAGGGTTGAGCCGGTGGAAATGGTAAGCCGAGAACGGTGCCGTGGCGAGCGAGGCGAGAATGGTCGTGGCGAGAATGCCGCCGAAGGCGAGCAGCAAGACCGGCACCGCGCGCGCCAGAAATCCGGATTGAATGATACCATGTGGCCCCTCCGTGGCCTCTCGCTCGGGACGATAGCGACGCCAGAGCGCATTGCCGGCAATCAGTGCCGCAACGGCCGCATAAGACATCTGGAAGCTCGGCCCGAGAAGCGATTCCGGCTCGCGTGCGAGCACAATCAAGGCCGAAATCGCAACATTGCGCATTGCAAGAGCAGGCCGATCGACCAGAATGGCACCCAGCATCACCAGCGTCATGATCAGCGACCGCTCGGTCGCGACTTCAGAGCCAGAAAAAATACAATAGGCGGTCGCGCCGAGCATGGCTCCCGCCGCAGCCCATTTCTTGATCGGATATCGCAGCGCGATCGATGGAAACAGGGCGAGCAGCGCACGCAAACTCCAGAACATCACACCCGCCGCCATCACCATGTGCAGGCCTGAGATCGAGACGATGTGATAAAGACCCGAGCCGCGAAGATCGTCGTTGGTTTCGTTCGAAATCAGCCCACGCTTACCGGTCACCAGGGCGGCGGCCAGCGCGCCCTCCTCGCCACCAATCGCCCGCGCGATTCGCTCGGTGAGGCTGTTTCGCCAACGATCGACCGCCGCATTGAACCGCAGGGAGAAATCCGGACGGATCTGGGTGGGCTGGCTCTCGATCCGGCCGATCGCATAGCCCACCCCGCCAACGGCCCGGAAGAAGCTTTCGCGCCGGAAATCATAGCCGCCCGGCATGGCCGGTTCGGAGGGCGGCGAAAGCCGGGCGCGCAGCACAACGTGGTTGCCCGCCGCGAATTGCGCCGGGCCCGGCGCACCGATTCTCAGCCGATACGGCATCGCTTGCCCGCGCGCATCCTCGGTGCCCGTGACACGCAGCGTGATCCGCTGGCGCCTTTGAGTGGCATCAACCGCTTCGACAAATCCAGAGACCCGATAAAGCCCGGCGCGCTCGAGCATCGGCGAGGCCACCCACGCGGTGCGCCACGTCGCGGCAGCAAATCCGGCTGCGAGAAAGGCGAGCCCGATCAGAATTGGTCGCGGCCTGCGCCACCGCATGGCGGACAGCACCAGAATGATCGTAAGACCGGCACCAGCCCAGAGGCTTGGCTCGGTCCTGGCGGAAAAGTAGAGAAGAATTCCGAGTGCAAAAAGCACAGGCAGCAGCAAAAAACCGGTGCGGGCCGCGCGCTCCTGTTCGATCCAGCCGGAGATCATCGCCGAGAGGGCGCTGAACGGTTCGAACTGGCGCCAACCAAGCCCGCTGGGCAGAACGAGGGTCGCGGGGCGCGGACGCCGGATCATTGCGGCTAGCCCTCCCCCTCAGGCGACCATTTGCGCGGGCACGTCATCATGGTAGAGCGCGCGGATCAGGGCCGCAACGCCCATCCCCGCTTCCACCGGAAAGAACGACACGTGCCCGCATCAGACCCCATCGTCACGCGATTTGCCCCCTCGCCCACCGGATTTCTGCACATTGGCGGGGCGCGCACGGCCCTTTTCAACTGGCTTCTCGCACGCCGGCATGGCGGCAGGATGCTGCTCCGGATCGAGGATACGGATCGCGTCCGCTCGACGCCCGAGGCCATTGAGGCGATCATCGACGGGCTGAAATGGCTGGGCCTGAACTGGGATGGCGACGTGATCTATCAGTTCGCCCGTGCGCCGCGCCACCGCGCGGTGGCCGAAGAGATGCTGGCGCGCGGCACGGCCTATAAGTGCTATGCCACGCCGGAAGAACTCGAGGCGATGCGCGAGGCGGCGAAAGCCGCCGGCAAGCCCATGCGTTATGATGGCCGCTGGCGCGACAAGGGCCCGGCCGACCATGCGAAAGCCGAGGCCGAGGGGCGCAAATTCGTCATCCGCCTGAAAGCACCCCAAGGCGGCCAGACCATCGTGAACGATCTCGTTCAGGGCACCGTGACCTGGGAGAACGAGAACCTCGATGATCTCGTTCTGCTGCGCTCGGATGGCAACCCGACTTACATGCATGCCGTGGTGGTCGACGACCATGATATGGGCGTCACGCACATCATCCGTGGCGATGATCACCTGACAAACGCAGCCCGCCAGAGCCAGATTTACGAGGCGATGGGCTGGAAAGTGCCGTTCATGGCTCATATTCCGCTGATCCATGGGCCAGATGGTGCGAAGCTCTCGAAGCGTCACGGCGCGCTCGGGGTCGAGGCTTACCGGGCGATGGGTTACCTGCCCGAGGCATTGCGAAATTATCTCGTGCGTCTCGGCTGGGCGCATGGCGATCAGGAAATCTTTTCCACCGACGAGATGACGGCTGTCTTCGACCTCAAGAATGTCGGCCGCTCGGCGGCGCGGTTCGATTACACGAAGCTGGAGAGCATCAACGGCCACTATATGCGCCGCACCGATGACGCTGCCCTCCTCGCGGCAGCGCGCGACATCCTGCCGCTCATCGAGGATGGAGATGGCATTCTCAAGGCTCTGACACCGGAGAAGGAGGCGCAATGGCTCGCAGCGATGCCGGGCCTCAAGGAGCGCGCCAAAACCCTGGTCGAACTGATTGATGGCTCGCGCTTTCTGTTCGCCCAGCGTCCACTTGTCATGGACGAAAAAGCCATTGAAATCCTCGCCAAGGACGGCAAGGCGACTTTGTCGCGCCTCGTCGCACGCCTCGAAGCCGTGCCGACATGGGATGCGGCCTCGATTGAGGAAGCGGTGCGTGCCGAAGCCGAGGCATCCGGCATGAAACTGGGTGCGCTAGCTCAACCGCTGCGAGCCGCATTGACCGGGCGCTCGACGTCTCCGGGTATTTTTGAGGTTCTGGTGGTTCTGGGGCGCGAGGAATGCCTGGGTCGACTGAGGGATCAGACCTGATCGAAACGGACGAATTGCGCTTTCGGGGGCATCCCCATGCGCCAAGCGCGGCGTATCATCCAGAAGCCCAACTTGACAGGCCTAGCGTTTTCATTACGGCTCTGACCGGACTTTATGTGGCAGCGCAGCACGGGCTGTTCTGCTGTGGCAAATCGAGGCGTGGCGGGTGAGAACGATGAGCCCGCGCGCCCAGAATGGGAGGGTGCCATGACGGCGCATTCGATGACCTTGAAGATGGACGACAAGGTGTTGGATCTCCCGGTCCGATCCGGCACAATCGGCCCGTCGGTGGTGGATATCGGCAAGCTTTATTCCTCGACCGGCATGTTCACCTACGACCCGGGCTTCACCTCCACTGCCGCGTGCGAATCGAAAATCACCTACATTGATGGTGACGAGGGAATTCTGCTTTATCGCGGCTACCCCATTGAACAGTTGGCCGAGCACGGAGACTTCCTCGAAACCTGTTACCTGCTGCTCTACGGCGAGTTGCCGACTGCGGCGCAGAAATCGGATTTCGTGAACCGCGTCACGCGCCACACGATGGTGCATGAGCAGATGGCCCGCTTCTTCCAGGGCTTCCGTCGCGATGCACACCCGATGGCGGTGATGGTGGCGTCTGTTGGCGCGATGTCGGCCTTCTATCACGACTCGACCGACATCTCGGACCCCTACCAGCGCATGGTTGCTTCCATCCGCATGATCGCGAAAGTGCCGACCCTCGCGGCGATGGCCTACAAATATTCCATCGGCCAGCCCTTCGTGTATCCGCTGAACAGCCTCGATTTCACCTCGAACTTCCTGCGCATGTGCTTCGCCGTGCCGGCCGAGGAATACAAGGTGAACCCGGTGCTGAGCCGCGCGCTCGACCGCATCTTCATCCTGCATGCCGATCACGAGCAGAATGCCTCGACCTCGACCGTGCGCCTCGCCGGTTCGTCGGGTGCCAACCCGTTCGCCTGCATCGCGGCGGGCGTGGCCTGCCTCTGGGGCCCGGCGCATGGTGGCGCGAACGAAGCCGCGCTTCAGATGCTCCAGGAAATCGGCCGCCCCGAGAACATTCCCAAATATGTCGCCAAGGCCAAGGACAAGAACGATCCGTTCCGCCTGATGGGCTTCGGGCATCGCGTCTACAAGAACTACGATCCGCGCGCCAAGATCATGCAGAAGACCTCGCATGAGGTGCTCAACGAGCTTGGCATCAAGGATGATCCGCTGCTCGAAACCGCGATCGAACTCGAGCGCGTGGCGTTGCGCGATGAGTATTTCATCGAGAAAAAACTCTATCCAAACATCGACTTCTATTCGGGCATCACCCTGAAGGCGATGGGCTTCCCCACCGACATGTTCACGGTGCTCTTCGCGCTCGCGCGCACCGTCGGCTGGATCGCGCAGTGGAAGGAAATGATCGAGGATCCGTCGCAGCGCATCGGCCGCCCGCGCCAGATCTATACCGGTGCACCCATGCGCGATTACACGCCGGTGGCGCAGCGCCGCTGAACGGTTTGGACCGGCTGGAAACACAAAGGGCGCCTCTCGGGGCGCCCTTTTTCATGCCGGTAGCCGCCGTGACGGCTCTCAATGCTCAGCCGCCCATCATCACTCCACCGTGACGCTCTTGGCTAGATTCCGCGGCTGATCCACGTCTTTCCCCATCACCACCGCCGTGTGATAGGCGATCAGCTGGGCCGGGATGGCGTAGACAAAGGCCGTGAATTCCGGCGCCATGTCATGCATCGCGATCTCGGCGATTGAGTCCACCGCCGCCTCGCGGCTGATGCCCTCGGGGCCGATCAGTACGATCGCGCCGCCGCGCGCCGCAACCTCCTGCACGTTCGAGACGGTCTTCTCGAACCAATGGTCGCGCGGGGCCATCACGATCACCGGCATGGTCTCATCGATCAGCGCGATGGGGCCATGCTTGAGTTCGCCTGCCGCATAAGCTTCGGCATGGATATAGCTGATTTCCTTAAGCTTCAGCGCGCCTTCCATCGCCAGCGGATAGGACGTGCCGCGACCAAGATAAAGCACGTCCGAGGCCTTCGAGAGGTCATGCGCAAGGTCCTTGATCGGAGCCTCGTGCTTCAGCGCATCGGCAATCAGGCCCGGAATGGCGATGAGCTGGCTCACCAGTTCCTTCTCGCGCTGGGCGTCAATCGCGCCGCGCGCACGCCCGGCTGCGATTGCAAGGCAAGCGAGCACGGTGAGCTGACATGTGAAGGCCTTCGTCGAGGCCACGCCGATTTCGGGGCCCGCCAAGGTGGGTGCCACGATATGGCTCTCGCGCGCGATCGTGCTCGTGGGCACGTTCACGACCGAGAGAATATGCTGACCCTGCTCTTTCGCATAACGCAAAGCGGCGAGCGTATCGGCCGTCTCGCCCGATTGCGAGATGACGAGCATGGCATCGCCACGGGTCATCGGCGCATCGCGGTAGCGGAACTCGGAGGCGATATCGATCTCGACTGGCAGGCGCGCGAGGCGCTCGAACCAGTATTTCGCGACAGAGCCGGCGAGATAGGCCGTGCCGCAAGCCGAGATGGTCAACCGCCCGATTTTCGCCCAATCGAACGGCAGATCGAACGGCAGGCGCACCTGCCCGGTTCCCATGTCGATGTAATGCGCGAGCGTGCGGCTGATGACTTCCGGCTGCTCATGGATTTCCTTCGCCATGAAGTGGCGATGGTTGCCCTTGTCGACGAGATAGGCTCCGGCCTGGCTTTTCTGGCTCTTGCGAGTAACAGATTGGTTTTTCTCATCAAAATAACGAGCGGAGTCGCGATCCAGCACGACCCAATCGCCGTCTTCGAGATAAGTGATCGTATCAGTGAAAGGGGCCAGCGCCAGCGCATCGGAGCCCAGATACATCTCGCCTTCGCCATGCCCGACCGCCAGCGGCGCGCCACGTCGGGCGCCGATCAACAGGTTCTCCTCACCCTTGAAGAGGAAAGCCAGCGCGAAAGCGCCGTGCAGGCGCGGCAAGGCAGCCTTCACCGCCTCCTCGGCGCTCATCTGCTTGTCCATCAACGATGTGACGAGATGCGCCACGACTTCGGTATCGGTCTCCGAGGCGAAAACGCGGCCCTCGGCCATCAGTTCATCGCGCAACTCGCGGAAATTCTCGATGATGCCGTTATGCACGACTGCGAGACGGGCCGTGGCATGCGGATGGGCGTTGTTCTCGGTCGGCTTGCCATGCGTTGCCCAGCGCGTGTGCCCGATGCCACAATGGCCGGAAAGCGGGGTTTCACGCAGCTTGGCATCGAGGTTCTTCAGCTTTCCCTCGGCGCGCACACGGGTGATCTCGCCACCTTCCAACACCGCAACGCCGGCTGAGTCATAGCCGCGATATTCGAGGCGTTTCAGTGAATCGACGATTCCGAACGCCACGGGGCCTTTGCCGAGAATGCCAACAATGCCGCACATGGGGCCTCCGATTCCAAAAGTCGCTCAATGTCGGGCGAGACGAGTGCCAGACGAGGCGCAATCGCACAAGTCACGTTGCGAAACGGTTTGTGACAGCCGAAATATCGCCGATTTTCAACGGGATGGTTTCTTCTTCGCGATGTTTTCCGGCCGCGCGCGGAAAGCTTCGGCCCAACCGTCGATCGTGACCTGCTTGCCGCGCGCCACAGCGAGAGCGTTTTCGGGCACGCTCTTGGTGATCACCGAGCCAGAGCCGACATAAGCGCCGGCGGCAATCGTCACCGGAGCGACGAGTGAGGAATTCGAGCCGATGAAGGCTCCCTCCCCGATCTCCGTGCGGAATTTCCGGAACCCGTCATAATTGCAGGTGATCGTGCCCGCGCCGATATTGGCGCCGGCCCCGATCGTCGCGTCGCCGATGTACGTCAGGTGGTTGACCTTCGCACCCTGGCCGATCTCGGCGGCCTTGGTCTCGACGAAATTACCGATCTTGGCGCCTTCGCCCAGTTTCGTGCCCGGTCGCAGCCGGGCAAAGGGACCGATGGTCGCGCCTGCCGCGACTGTCGCGCCTTCAAGATGGGAGAAGGCGTGGATCACCGCGCCCTCGCCAATCGAAACTCCAGGCCCGAACACGCAGTTGGGCTCGATCAGTACGTCACGGGCGATGGTTGTATCGAGCGAGACAAACACGGTCTCCGGGGCAATCATCGTCACACCGTTTTTCAGGTGTTCGGCACGCATCCGCTTCTGCAGCACGGCCTCGCATTGGCTGAGCTGGGCGCGATCGTTGACGCCCTGCGCTTCTTCCTCCGAAACCTCGACCACGCTGGCCGAGAGGCCGCGCGCACAAGCGAGAGCCACGCAATCGGTGAGATAGAACTCGTTCTGCGCATTCTTCGATTGAACCGATTTCAGCAGGGGAAGTGCGAATTCGCCGCGCAGAGCCATCAGCCCGCCATTGCAGAGCGCAATCGTGCGTTCTTTCTCGTTGGCATCCTTGTGCTCACGAATGCCGATCAGGTGCGGGCCATCCATGATGAGCCGGCCGTAGCCGGTCGGGTCCTTCGCTTCGAAACCCATCACGGCCACGCCGATCTTCCCCTGCTGGACCCGCTCGGCCAGCGCGCGGACGGTTTCGGGCCGCACCAGCGGCGTATCGCCAAAGAGCACGACCACGGCCGCGAAGCCTTTCGCGATCTCGGCTTCGGCCTGAAGCACTGCATGCGCGGTGCCACGCCGCTCGCGCTGCTCGACAACATTTGCAGAGGGAGCAACGCGCCGGATTTCAGCCTCGACATCCGGACGATCCGGCCCGATCACCACAACGATCTTGCCCGCTCCGGCCGCTTTCGCACTGGCCAGCGCGTGACCGACAAGGCTCAGCCCCGCGACCTCATGCAGCACTTTGGGGCGCGACGAGCGCATCCGCGTTCCTTCGCCGGCGGCCAGGATGATCGCGAGTGTGGTGTTTGAATCGGCGTCAGCGGCCATTGTGACCTCGTCTCCAGCAAATTCGGTTCGGCATCTCTCGCGAACCCGATAAACGATCCGTTTCGACTTGTCTCGCATGCCTTCAACGGGCTAGCCTTTCGCCCGAAACAACAAGGAGGCGATCATGGGTCTGTTCAATTTCATCAAGTCCGTCGGCGAGAAGATTTTTGGCGCGAGCGAAGCGCAGGCCGCGCCGGCCGATGCACTCAAGGCCGAGGTCGCCAAGCATGGCTTCGATGTTCAGGGCCTCGATATCGAGGTGAGCGGCAACACGGTGAAAGTTGCTGGGTCACCCTCGAATGCCGAGATTGCCGAAAAAATCGTACTGGCGCTCGGCAACACGCTGGGTGTTTCAACCGTGGAAGCCAATTTCGATGTGCTGAAGAAGCCCGAATCCGTGATGTATGAGGTAAAAAAGGGCGATACACTCTGGAAGATCGCCGAAACCAATTACGGCAAGGGCAAGGGCGGCCAATACGAGGCCATTTTCGAGGCCAACAAGCCGATGCTGAAGCACCCGGACAAGATCTATCCCGGCCAGATCCTTCGGATTCCGCCGCTGGCTTGATCCTGTTTTCACCAAATATGGGGACCGGGTATGCGCATCGCGCCTGCCCGGTTTTCTTTTGTTGACCCCCGCGCCCGAACCGCCTATCTCGCGCCATCCAGTCTGGTGAGAGCTCGTAGCTCAGTCGGTAGAGCACGTGACTTTTAATCATGGGGTCGTGGGTTCGAATCCCACCGAGCTCACCAACGGACGTGTGATTTTAGAACCTACGACTTTCCCCGGATTTCGAGGTTGGGCTTTGTGCTCCGATCCAACACCTGTCTTGTTGCCCTTGAAAACCGTTGGCTTTCAGACGGCGTAGAGAGCCAGCCATGCCCGACAGTTCCCCCTGCACGAAAATCTGCACGACCGACCCTTCTACCGGCTTCTGCCTCGGCTGCGGGCGCACGGGCGCGGAAATCGGGCAATGGATCTCTATGAGCCGCGACGAGCGCATCGCCCTCAAGCGCGTATTGCCCGAGCGGATGGCCCTGCTCGCTGCGCGCGATGGCCGGTGCGTGGTACGGCAGAAATCGCGCTGATCAGCCCATCCGCCGCTCATAGCTTTCGAGCGTGTTTTCAAGCAGGCAGGCGATGGTCATCGGCCCGACGCCGCCCGGAACCGGCGTAATCGCGCCTGCGATCGGCATCACCGCGTCGAAATCCACATCTCCCACGAGTTTCGATTTCTCGCCTGATGGGATGCGGTTGATGCCAACATCGATCACGATCGCGCCGGGTTTCACGTGCTCCGCCCCGAGCATTCTGGGTCGCCCCACAGCCGCGACGAGGATATCCGCTTGCCTGCACATTGCAGCGAGGTCACGCGTACGCGAATGCGCGATGGTGACGGTGCAGTTCGCGGCGAGCAGAAGCTGCGCCATTGGCTTGCCGACAATGTTCGAACGCCCGACGACCACAGCATGCAGCCCGGAGAGATCGCGCCGCACGGTATGGATCAGGTGCATCGAGCCCCGCGGGGTGCAGGGCACGAAGGCCTTCCCCCCGCTCGAGAGACGCCCGACACTGATGGGGTGGAAGCCGTCGACATCCTTGGCCGGGTCTATCGCCTCGATCACGGCCTCGGCGTCGATTTGGCTGGGCAGCGGCAATTGCACGAGAATGCCATCGATGGCCGGATCGGCATTGAGGCTGGCGATCAGCGCCAGCAGGGCTTGCTGCGAGGTCTTGCCGGGCAGGCGATGCTCGATCGAGACCATGCCGATCTCGCGCGTCTGCTTTGCCTTGGAACCGACATAGACCTGGCTCGCCGGATCATCCCCCACGAGCACCACGGCGAGGCCGGGTGCGCGTTTGCCCTTGGCGATATGGGCCGCGACGCGCAACCCGAGGGCCGCACGCAATTCAGCAGCAACCGCTTTTCCATCAATCAGGGTGGCGGGCATCAGGAACCTCCGGCGAGATGAATGCTCCGCGCTTAGCATGCGGGCATGCGTCACCAAAAGCCTGAAATCGCGCTCAGAACAGGCCTTCCACCACGCCGTTGGCATCGAGATGGATGCGTTCCGCAGCCGGTTCGCGCGGCAGGCCTGGCATGCGCAGAACATCGCCGCAGATCATCACGACAAACCCCGCACCCGCTGAAAGCACGCAATCGCGCACCGGCACGATATGCCCCGAGGGCGCACCGAGGAGTTTCGGATCCGCCGAGAACGAGCTTTGCGTTTTCGCGACACAGACCGGCAGGTGGCCATATCCCGCCTCTTCAAACCGCCTCAGCTTTTCAGCGGCTTCGGGGACAACAGCGATGTCGGCAGCGCGGTAAATCTCGCGCGCAACGACACGCATTTTCTCGATCAGCGGCAGGGAATCCGGATAAATCGGCTTGAAGTGCGCGGCGGCATCCGGCTGCTCGGCAATGGCCGCGACACGTCGGGCCAATTCCTCCGCACCCTTGCCGCCCTCCTCCCAATGCCGGCAGATCACGGCCTCGGTACCCGAGTTTTCCTTGGCGAGCCGCTGGAGTTCGGCCGTCTCGGCATCCGTATCAGCCGTGAAATGGTTGATCGCGATCACCGGCTCCAGCCCGAATTTGCGGATGTTCTCGATATGCCGGGCGAGATTGGCGAAACCTGTGCGCAGGGCGGGAATATTCTCACGACCGAGATCAGCCTTCGCGACACCGCCATGCATTTTCAGCGCGCGCAACGTCGCGACAATCACCACCGCGGCCGGCTTGAGGCCCGCCAGACGACATTTGATATCGAGAAATTTCTCGGCGCCGAGGTCTGCTCCGAAGCCGGCCTCGGTGACCACGAAATCCCCGAGCGACAGGGCGGCTTTTGTCGCGATCACCGAATTGCAGCCATGCGCGATATTCGCGAACGGCCCGCCATGCACGAAGGCAGGGCTGCCTTCGAGCGTTTGGACGAGGTTCGGCTGGAACGCATCCTTGAGCAGCACGGTCATGGCCGCAGAAGCCTTGAGGTCCGCCGCCGTGACGGGCTTTCTCTCGCGCGTCTCACCGACCACAATCCGCCCGAGGCGGCTCTCGAGATCAGCGAGGCTTTCGGCGAGGCAGAACGCCGCCATCACTTCCGAAGCGACCGTGATCACAAACCCGTCCTCGCGCGGAAAACCGTTCGAGACGCCTCCAAGCGAGGAGGTGATGTTGCGCAAGGCGCGATCATTCATATCCACGGCGCGCGGCCAGGAGATGCGTCGGGCATCAATCTCCAGCGCGTTGCCCCAGTAGATGTGATTGTCGAGCATGGCGGAAAGCAGGTTATGCGCCGCGCTGATTGCGTGGAAATCGCCCGTGAAATGCAGGTTGATCTGCTCCATGGGTACGATCTGTGCGTAACCGCCACCAGCCGCCCCGCCCTTGACGCCGAAGCACGGCCCGAGTGAAGGCTCGCGCAGGGCTATCACGGTTCGCTTGCCGATGCGGTTCAAGGCATCGCCGAGGCCAACTGTCGTGGTGGTTTTCCCCTCGCCCGCCGGTGTGGGGTTGATCGCGGTGACGAGGATCAGTTTGCCCGGCGCGCGGATCTTGCTTTGGCTTGCAAGCCAGCCGAGATCGACCTTGGCAATCCGCTTGCCGTAGGGCGAAAGGGCCTCATCAGGAATACCGATGCCCTGCGCGATTTCGGCAATGGGTTTCAGCGGCGCCTGACGCGCGATTTCGATATCGCTCAGCACATTCAACTCCCCAGCCCGCGCGCCCAGTCTTCTTTTGTTTTTGCCACATAATCCGCATAGCGACCGTCAGCAATGGCCGCACGCGCGCCCGCGACAAGCTGCTGGTAATAGGCGATGTTGTTCCATGTCAGCAGGATCTGCCCGAGCATCTCGTCGGATTTGGTTAGATGGTGCAGATAGGCGAGTGAATAATCGCGCGCCGCCGGGCAGGAAGAGGCTTCGTCCATCGGGCGTTTCTCGTCGGCAAATTTCGCGTTCCGCAAGTTGAGTTTGCCGAACCGCGTATAGGCCGTGCCGTGCCGCCCTGCCCGCGTCGGCATCACGCAATCGAACATGTCGATGCCGCGCGCAATCGCTTCAAGAATGTCATCGGGCGTGCCGACACCCATGAGGTAGCGCGGCTTTTCACGCGGGAGATACGGCTCGGTGGCCTCGATGGTCGCGAGCATCTCCGCCTGCGGTTCGCCCACCGCGAGCCCGCCAATGGCATAGCCCGGAAGGTCGAGCGCCACGAGCGCCTCGGCACTCTCGCGCCGCAAATGCGGGATCGTGCCGCCCTGCACAATGCCAAACAAGGCCCTGCCCGGCTGGATTCCGAATGCTGCTTTCGAACGCTCGGCCCAGCGCAGGGAGAGACGCATGGCGCGCTCGACTTCCCTTTCCGGCGCAGGCAGCCGGATGCATTCATCGAGTTGCATGATGATATCGCTGTCGAGCAGCAACTGGATCTCGACCGAACGCTCCGGCGTCAACTCGTGCTTCGAGCCATCGATATGCGATTGAAACGTCACACCCTTCTCGGTGAGCTTTCGCAGGGCCGCAAGCGACATCACCTGAAAGCCGCCGGAATCGGTCAGGATCGGGTAGGGCCAGCGCGCCATCTCGTGCAGGCCACCGAGCCGGGCCACGCGCTCGGCACCGGGGCGCAGCATCAGGTGATAGGTATTGCCCAGAATGATGTCGGCGCCGGTCTGGCGCACCTGATCCATCATCAGGCCCTTCACCGTTCCGGCCGTGCCGACAGGCATGAAGGCGGGCGTGCGGATATCCCCGCGCGGCATCGAGAGCACGCCGGTCCGCGCCGCGCCATCCGTGGCGCGAAGGGTGAAAGTGACGGAAGTCATGAAGCCCCCGGCCAGAGCAACGAGGAATCCCCGTAGGAATAGAAGCGATAGCCGTTTGCGATGGCATGCGCATAGGCACGCTTCATGGTCCCGTAACCCGCAAAGGCCGAGACCAGCATCAACAAGGTCGATTTCGGCAGATGGAAATTGGTGATCAGCGCGTCGACAGCTTTGAAACGATAGCCGGGCCGGATGAAAATCTCGGTCTCACCGAGAAACGGCTGCACCTGCCCCGCCTCATTCGCCGCCGATTCAAGAAGGCGCGTCACCGTCGTGCCGACTGCGATGATGCGCCCGCCTTTCGCGCGCGTCTCGTTGATGCGCCGGGCGGTTTGGGCCGAAATCTCCCCCCATTCGGCATGCATTTTATGCTCGGCAATGGAATCGACCTTCACCGGCAAAAAGGTGCCCGCGCCGACATGCAGGGTCACGAAGGCATGGCCGATGCCCTTGGCGACGAGCTGCTCGATCAGGCCTGGCGTGAAATGCAGCGAGGCCGTGGGTGAAGCAACCGCGCCGTCATTTCGCGCAAAAACGGTCTGGTAATCCTGCGCATCCGGTGCGCTGTCATCCTCACCGAGGCGTCTGCGTGCTTCGAGAATGTAAGGCGGCAGCGGCATCGCTCCGACCATTGCGATGGCTTCATCGAGGTAAGCGCCTTCGCGATCGAAACGCAGGGTGACAACGCCCTCTTCGCCCTTGGCGACGACTTCAGCCGAAAGCGAGCCCATGAGGCAGACAGAACCGCGTTCGCCGAACGTCACCCTGTCGCCGATTTTCAACCTTTTGCCAGGCTTGGCGAAGGCCGTCCAGGTGGAAGGGTCGAGGCGCTTGAGCAACAAGGCTTCAACGGCAACCACATTCCCGTCGCGCTGGCGCTCGCCGAGCAGCCGGGCGGGGATCACGCGCGTATCGTTGAAAACGAGAAGATCGCCGGGCTGAAGCATACCCGGCAGCTCTGAAAACACCCGGTCTGCAACCGCACCCTGCCCGACCACGAGCAGCTTCGAGGAGTCGCGCGGCGAAACCGGATGCAGCGCGATGCGCTCTTCGGGCAGGTGATAATCGAAATCGGCGAGCGTGAACGACGCCTCGCCCGCCGTTTTCGTCGTCATGGCTCACGCATCCGCGGCGATTGTGGCCTTGGTGATGCGGTCCGGATTGCGCACCGGTTCGCCGCGCGCGAATTGATCGACATTCTCCATGCCCGAAATCACCTTGCCCCAGACCGTGTATTGCCGGTCGAGGAAGGTCGCGTCATCGAAGCAGATGAAGAACTGCGAATTCGCGGAATCGGGGCTGCGCGAGCGCGCCATCGAGCACACGCCGCGCACATGCGGCTCGGCGTTGAATTCGGCCTTGAGATCGGGGTAATCCGAGCCGCCCATGCCGGTGCCATCAGGGCAACCGCCCTGCGCCATGAAGCCATCGATCACGCGATGGAAGGTCAGCCCGTCATAAAAGCCTTCACGCACGAGTTTCTTGATATGCGCGACATGGCCCGGTGCGAGATCAGGGCGCAGTTCGATGGTCACGAGACCCTTGGTGGTATCGAGAACGAGGGTGTTTTCAGCATCGGCCATTCGCGGCACTCCTTCAGTGAAATCTGTTACTTGATGTCGGCGAGCACGCGCACGCGCACCATTTTGTCGAGAGCTTCTTTCGCGACGCGCTCCCGCTGCGGGTCGACCTTGCGGATGCGATCGACATGTTCCATGCCCTCCGTCACGCGGCCCCAGATCGTGTATTGACCATTGAGGCTCGGCGCATCGGCGAACATGATGAAAAACTGCGAGTTGGCCGAGTTGGGGTCCGAGGTGCGGGCCATGCCCACCACGCCACGCGTGTAGCGCTCGGTGCGGGAGAATTCCGCAGGCAGATTGCCAAGGTCAGAACCACCGCCGCCGGTGCCGGTCGGGTCTCCGGTCTGGGCCATGAAGCCTTCGAGCACGCGGTGGAACACAATGCCATTGTAAAACCCGCGCCGGGCCAGAACCTTGATCCGCTCGACATGCTTCGGCGCGAGATCAGGCCGCATCGCAATCACGACCCGACCGGTCTTGAGTTCGATCACGAGCGTGTTCTCGGGATCGAGTTTCGGCGCAGGTGCGGGCTGGGCCAGAGCGAGGCCTGGGGCCAGAACGGCAGCGGCGAGAAGGGCGCGACGGAGCATGGTTTTCCTGCTTTCGTGAGGTTGTTTCTGGCTGTTCAGCGTTTGGCGGGGAACTTCTTGTTCAGCGCGCTCAGCACGGCTTTGGGCACAAAGCCCGAGACATCGCCGCCAAGAGACGCGATCTGGCGTACCAATGTGGCCGTGATCGGGCGCACGGGCGGCGAGGCCGGCACGAAGACGGTCTGGATTTCAGGCGCGATCGTGCCGTTCATACCAGCGAGTTGCATCTCGTAATCGAGGTCGGTGCCGTCGCGCAGCCCACGGATCAGGATCGTGGCATGAACGCGCCGCGCGGCGTGCACGGTGAGATCGTCGAATGTCGTGACCCGAACCGGTTTCCCTGCCACGGCGTCTTTGACCACGCGATCCAGCATGGCGATGCGCTCTTCAACGCTGAAAAGCGGGGCCTTGCCGGGATGCGTGCCAATGGCGATGACGAGTTCATCGCAAACGGCGAGCGCACGACGAATGACATCGAGATGCCCGTCTGTCGGCGGATCGAAGGAGCCGGCATAAAACGCGATATGGGGCATGGTGCGCGCCGCTCCTCGGGCTGTTTCAGCCTTTTCTTGCCGTGGGGAGGTAATGTGCTTCGCTCGGAAAGGCAATGCATTCGCTGGCGTTTATGGAGATCGACCCCCGACGCGCAGCTTGGCCACAAGGCCGGGCAGCTCCCGCATTTCAGCAATCACCGAGAGAGCGCCAGCAGCGGCCAGCCTCTCGCCGATATCATCGGCACCGTGGCATGCGCCGGTGAAACCGATCACCCGCATACCGGCCCGCAAGGCCGCAACAACACCTGCCACTGAATCCTCGATTACCAAGGCATGTGCGGGGTCAAGCCCCAACTGGCTCGCGGCAAAAAGGAACACATCGGGCGCCGGCTTCCCGCGTGCCACCTGGCTGGCCGAGTAGATATGCTGGCCGAAAAAAGCGGAAAGGCCAGTGGAATCGAGGTTTCTCTTTAACGTCACGAGCCCGGTCGAGGATGCCACGGCCCGGGGCCCCTCGATTGCGTGGATGGCTTCCATCACGCCGGGAACAACGGACAGTTCGGTTTCAAAGCGCCGGTATATTTCGGCATTGATCGCCTCGTTGAAACCGGGAGGCAGATCAAACGGCAGTTCCGCGCGCAAGATGTTCCAGGTTTCCTTCACCGGCACGCCGTTGAAACGCGCGTTGAACTCGCGCATCGAGATCGGCCAGCCGACTTTCGTCAGCGCCTCGGCGCAGACAGAACCGGCGATGTGCTCGCTATCAATCAGCGTGCCGTCGCAATCGTAGATGATGCCGAATTCCATGAGCCGCGCCTTGTTCAAGATCGCGGCTGATATGCCTTCTCAGCCGCGAATTCACAACCCGGCTTGCGGGCGCGCGCCGGACATGCAGGATTGTCGCACCTTTTGAGGGAGTTCCCGAATGGTTCTCGATGATCCCGCCGCCTTTGTGGCCCCCTTCCGCATCACGAAAGGAAAGGGCTTTGCGCTCTCCCAGCATGCGCCGGACGACATGGGCGGCGTTACCCTCACGAAGGACGAGGGCAAGACCCTGCTGGAACTCGGCAAGGAGCGCCTGCGTGATCTTCAGGAGCGGCTGTATGCTTCCGATACGTGGTCGGTGCTGGTGATCTTGCAGGCGATGGATGCGGCCGGCAAGGATTCTACCATCGAGCATGTGATGTCAGGCGTGAACCCGCAAGGCTGTCAGGTTTTCTCGTTCAAGGCCCCCTCGCCCGAGGAACTCGATCATGATTTCCTATGGCGCACCTCGCGGGCGCTGCCGGAGCGCGGCCGCATCGGCATCCACAATCGCTCCTATTACGAAGAGGCGCTGGTGGTGCGTGTGCATCCGGAATTCCTGAAAGGCCAGCGCCTGCCGCCGAACAATCCGTTTGCCTCGGAACCCGGTTCGAAGGCGTTCTGGGAGAGCCGCCTCAGCGCCATTGCCGATCACGAGCGCCACCTCGCGCAAAGCGGCACCAAGATCATCAAGCTGTTTCTCAATGTCTCGAAGGATGAGCAGAAGGCGCGCCAGCTTGAGCGGATCGATGATCCGAACAAGAACTGGAAATTCAACGCGAAGGATGTCGCCGAGCGCGCCCATTGGGATGCCTATATGGCCGCTTACGAAAGCGCCATCGGCGCAACGGCAGCGAAACACGCGCCGTGGTATGTCATTCCAGCCGACCGGAAATGGTTCATGCGACTCGCAGTGATGGGTGCGCTGATCGCGGAACTTGAAAGCCTCGATCTGCAATATCCGACATTGTCACCCGAGGAGACCGCAAAACTGGCCGAGGCACGCAAGGCGCTGTTGGCGGGGTGAGGTCAAACGGACTTGAACATCCGCGTCGCGCTGCGAAAAGGGAAGCAGCGGGAGAGGAACCTCAACTCCACCGAACCATCGGGGACAAAACCAAGCCTCTCATAAAGCCGGCGCGCGTCTGGGTTCGTGTCGACCACGTCGAGTCTGACCTTGGCGAGCCTCATCTGCCGTGCGCGGTCGACAACAGCATCAAGAAGCCGCGTCCCGATGCCTCGCCCTCGCGCAGCCGGGCTGACGGACAGCCCGTCCATCAGCAACACCCCGTCGACTTCCGCTCGCTTCATCACAAGCGCGAGCGGTATACGCCACAGCGCGGATATTCCGAACTCACGCAGAAAGGCGGAAAGCCTCGGCTCAAATGCGCCGAAGCCACCATAGTGCAGCCCAGCAATGCCAAGCAGGTTGTTGTCTCCGATCGCTGCAATCAGCCTGTCTGCTCTCAAATGAGGCAGGAGGAACCGATGTGCGCGGGCTCTGGAACCCAGAATGGGCTCAACCTTCGCGTAAAATGCATCCAGGTAGAGGCTTGTCGCCGCTTCCCTGAATTCTTCCGGTAAGGTGTGGGCGATGGTGACTGTGGGGTCCTGCATGCTGCTGATCTGGGTATTGCAACCCACAGCGGCAAGTCACCCCACCGCGATATTGTCGATCAGCCGCGTCTGCCCGAGCTTTGCAGCCGCGAGGATGCGCAGCGAGCCCGGCTTGGCGCCATCGACCGGTTCTGCAAGAGTGACGCTGTCGCGGATCGCCACATAATCAACCACAAAACCGAGTTCCGAGAGCGTGCCCTCGGCTTCCTTTTCGATCGCGTGCAGCGGCATGCCGGCCTGCGCCGCCTCAGCGGCTTCCAGCAAGGTCTGATGGATGACGACCGCTTTCTCGCGCTCCTGCGCCGAGAGGTACACATTGCGCGATGACATCGCGAGACCATCGGCTTCACGCAAGGTTGGCGCGCCAAGAATTTCGACGCCCATATCGAGATCGCGCACCATGCGGCGGATCACCGCGAGTTGCTGGAAATCCTTCTCGCCGAACACGGCGACCTCCGGCAAAGCCTGCAACAGCAATTTGCCCACAACCGTCGCAACGCCCGTGAAATGCGTGGGGCGGAATTTGTCCTCCAGCCCCACTGCCGCCGGCCCCACGAGGTTGATCGCGGTTGCAAAACCCTCCGGATACATTTCGCTCACGGACGGTGCGAAAACGGCGTCGCAATCGACCTCACCCAGAAGTTCAAGATCACGCTCGAATGCGCGAGGATATTTTGAGAAATCTTCGTGAGGCGCGAACTGGATCGGGTTCACGAAAATCGAGGTGACCACGCTTTCGGCCTCCTCGCGCACGGCATTCACGAGGCTGATATGCCCCTGATGCAGCGCGCCCATCGTGGGCACGAGGCCGACGCGCTTTCCTGCGCGCCGCTCGGCATTGCGCCAGATCCGCAGGGCGTTGATGGTATCCAGAACGATGGGTTGGGGCATGATCAGGCTTCCGTCGCGGAGGGTTCGCCCGCCCCCTCATCGCCATCCCCATCATCATCACCCTCGCCTTCGCTGACGCGCTCGACCGAGACGACCTTTTCATCGGCCGCGGTATTGAAGACGATAACGCCCTGCGTGCCGCGCCCTGCGACGCGGATGCCGTTGACCGGGCAGCGGATAAGCTGGCCGCCATCGGAAACCAGCATGATCTGGTCGCTTTCCTCCACCGGGAACGAGGCGACAAGCTTGCCGTTGCGCTCGTTGACGACCATCGCGACGATGCCTTTGCCGCCGCGCCCGGTGATGCGGTATTCGTAAGATGAGGTGCGCTTGCCATAGCCATTTTCGCTCAAAGTGAGCACGAACTGCTCGGCCCCGCCCATCTCGGCATAGCGCTCCTGCGTCAGCGCAGCCTCGGTCACGGCTTCTTCAGCGTCGGCGCCACTCTCTTCGGCCTCTCCCGCCATCGCGCGGCGCATCTTGAGGTAGGCTGCGCGCTCTTCAGCGGTGGCATCCATGTGGCGCAGGATGGTGAGCGAAATCACGTGATCCTGCTCGCCGAGGTTGATGCCGCGCACGCCGGTGGAATCGCGTCCCTTGAAAACGCGCACCTCATCCACCGAGAAGCGGATGCACTGGCCGCGCGCGGTGGTGAGCAGCACGTTATCAGCCTCGGAGCAGGTCGCGACATCAACGATCTGGTCGCCCTCATCGAGCTTCATTGCGATCTTGCCGTTGCGGTTGACCTGAATGAAATCCGAAAGCTTGTTGCGGCGCACATTGCCGCTGGTCGTCGCGAACATCACGTCGAGTTCGGCCCAGCTCTCCTCATCCTCCGGCAGCGGCATGATGGTGGTGATGCGCTCGTCTTTTTCGAGCGGAAGCATGTTCACGAGCGCCTTGCCGCGCCCGTTCGGTGGCGCAATCGGCAGCCGCCAGACCTTCTCCTTATAGACCTGCCCGGCCGAGGAGAAGAACAGGATCGGCGTATGCGTGGAGGCAACGAACAGGCGCGAGACGAAATCCTCGTCGCGCGTGGCCATGCCCGAGCGGCCCTTGCCACCGCGGCGCTGCGCGCGGTAGGTCGAAAGCGGTACGCGCTTGATGTAGCCCGCATGGCTGAAGGTGACGACCATATCCTCGCGCGCGATCAGGTCCTCATCCTCGAAATCGCTGTCAGCCTCGATGATTTCGGTGCGGCGCGGCACGGAATGGGCCGAACGAATGGCGGTCAGTTCGTCAGTGATGATGCCGAAAATACGGGCGCGCGAACTCAGGATATCGAGGAAATCACGGATTTCGGCGGCGATTTTCTCGAGTTCCTCGCCGATTTCCTCACGGCCCAAGGCGGTGAGGCGGTTGAGGCGCAATTCGAGGATGGCATTGGCCTGCCGTTCCGAGAGGCGATAGGTGCCATCATCGCGCATGCGGTGTTTGGGGTCGTCGATCAGTGCGATCAGCGAAGCCACGTCGCTTGCCGGCCATTCGCGCGCCATCAATTGCTCGCGCGCGCTTTCAGCGTTGGCGGAAGCGCGGATCAGGCGGATGACTTCATCGATATTCGCCACCGCAATCGCGAGGCCCACGAGCACGTGGGCCCGGTCGCGCGCCTTGTTGAGCCGGAATTTCGTGCGGCGGCTGATCACTTCCTCGCGGAAGGCGATGAAAGCCGCGAGCATATCCTTGAGGTTCATCAGCTCGGGGCGGCCGCCATTCAGCGCCACCATGTTGACCCCGAAGGAGGTCTGCAAGGCCGTGTGGCGATAGAGCTGGTTGAGCACGATATCGCCCACGGCGTCGCGCTTCAGTTCGATCACGATGCGCATGCCCGCACGGTCGCTTTCGTCGCGCAGGTCGGCGATGCCTTCGAGCTTCTTCTCGCGCACGAGTTCGGCGATGCGTTCGATCAGCACTGCCTTGTTCACCTGATACGGGATCTCGGTGACGACGATCGCCTCGCGATCCTTGCGGATCTCCTCGATCTCGGCGCGGGCGCGCATGATCACCGACCCGCGCCCGGTATGGAAGGCCGAGCGGATGCCGCCGCGCCCCAGAATGAGGCCGCCGGTTGGAAAATCAGGCCCTTTGACGATCTCGTTGAGTTCGCTGATTTCGATGGCGGGGTTTTCCATCACGGCGAGCACAGCGTCGATCACTTCGCCCAGATTGTGCGGCGGAATGTTGGTCGCCATGCCCACCGCGATGCCGCCCGCGCCGTTGACCAGCAGGTTCGGGAACCGCGCCGGCATCACGGTCGGCTCGTGCTCCGAGCCGTCGTAATTGGGCTGGAAATTGACCGTGTCCTCATCGAGATCGGTCAGGAGATGCATGGCGGGCTTCGAGAGGCGCGCCTCGGTGTAGCGCATCGCTGCTGGAGGGTCGCCATCGACCGAGCCGAAATTGCCCTGCCCGTCGATGAGCATCAGGCTCATCGAGAAATCCTGCGCCATGCGCACCATGGCATCATAGATCGATTGGTCGCCGTGCGGATGGTATTTACCGATCACATCACCGACCACGCGGGCCGACTTGCGATAGGGCTTGTCGGGCGTGTAGCTGCTTTCGTGCATCGAGAACAGGATGCGCCGGTGCACAGGCTTGAGGCCGTCGCGCACATCGGGCAGAGCACGCGAAACGATCACGCTCATCGCGTAATCGAGGTAGCTGCGCCTCATCTCCTCGGTGATGGAGATGGGCCGGATTTCCGAGCCATCCGCACCGGGCATGGAACCCGCGCCGCCATCCTTGTTGTCGTCTGCCACGATGCAACCCCTTTGAACCGTTTCCGCACGCGAGCACGCGCGCGAGACCTGTCTCTAGGCGATTCCATTCTCGATGGCGAATGCAGGGTGGGGATAAGTCGGGTATTGCTCCTTTGACAAAGGCCGCCACAACAACCCATTGATGGGCACCTGTTTTCAGAAAGTCCCGCCATGCTCCTCTGGCCCTCGACGATCGATTATTTTCTCTCGGCACTCACGACCTTGATGGTCACGGTGGATCCTCCGGGCCTCGCGCCCATCTTCCTGTCCCTGACGATGGGCATGACTCCGAAAGAGCAGCGCAGTGTCGCGCTCCGCGCCACTCTGATCGCGGCCGGTGTGATGGTGGGTTTTGCGTTTTTCGGCCAAACCGTACTGAAAGCTCTCGGCATTTCCGTGCCGGCTTTCCGCATTGCCGGCGGCCTGTTGCTGTTCTGGATTTCGTTCGAGATGATTTTCGAGATCCGCAACCGGCGCAAGACCAACGTGGCTTCCACCGCCATCAACGAGGATCACATTCGCAATGTCGCGGCTTTCCCGCTTGCCATTCCGCTGATGGCGGGGCCGGGAACCATCACCGCCACCATGCTGACCGCCGGCACGGCCTATGGCGATCCGCTGAAGCTGTCGGCCCTGATGCTGGTGATCGCGATTGTCTCGCTCTCGTGCCTGCTCACGTTCTTTGTCGCCGAGAAACTCTCAAAAGTGCTGGGTGTCACCGGTAACCTCGTGCTCACAAGACTGCTGGGTGTTATCCTCGCGGCTCTCGCTGTGCAATTCGTGATCGATGGCGTGAAAGCGGTGATCGCGGCAGGGTGAGCAACCCTATTTGCCGGTCTTCTTCCGGACCTTGAAGACCGGCGAGTGATCCAGCGGCAGTGCCGTTGTTGCCTTCACCTTCTCCATCGCGAAGCGCGACGTGACATTCTTGAGCGGCACGGACTTGATGAGGCGGCGGTAGAATCCGTCGTAGGAATCAATGCCGGGCACCACAACGCGCAGCATGTAATCGACATCACCCGACATGCGGTAGACATCCACGACCTCGGGCATCGCGGAAACCGCGGCGGCAAAGCGCGTGAGCCAGCTTTCGGAATGGTCGCTGGTCTCGATCGAGACAAACACCGTCACGCCCAAACCGAGCCGTGCCGAGTCGAGCAAGGCCACGCGCCCGGTGATGATGCCCAACTCCTCCATCTTGCGGATGCGGTTCCAGCAAGGTGTTGGCGAGAGCCCGACACGGCTCGCGATTTCGTTGAGCGGCAGCGACGAATCCTGCTGGAGGATGGCGAGGATGGCGCGGTCGAAGGAATCCATTGTGTTCCAACCCTGAATGACAAATTTTTCGCCCGGAACTGATTTTCAATCTAGAACATTTTTCCTATTCGATTGTCAATCGTTGTTATTTGCAGAAAAAAATTCTAATAAAATCTCATGTTGATGACCGGGAAAAACCTGATGCTTTCGCCTCTCCGCCGTTTCTCCGCCCCGCTCGCCGGGCTTTCTCTCGCCGTCCTCGCGACACTCGCGCATGCTGGTGAACCGCTGCGCGGCGTAATTGACGCTCCCGCCCTGAAAGGGAAACTGGGCACGCGCGGCGTTGTCGTGCTTGACATCCGGTCCGGCGAAACACGCGAGGCCGGGCGGGCCACATTCAACAGCGGCCGGATCCCCGGAGCGGTGCACGGCGACTATGCACACGGCGCCTGGCGTTTGCCGCGCGGCAAGGTTTCGGTCTACCTGCCTGAGCCGGCTCAATTCGAGGCTCTGGCCGGCGATCTTGGTGTGTCCAACGACAGCCATGTCGTTGTGGTGCATGAAGGCACCGACGCGACGAGTTTCGGCGCCGCCGCACGCGTCTACTGGACCTTCAAGGCGATGGGCCACACCTCCGTCGCCATTCTTGATGGCGGATATCGCGCCTGGCAGCAGGCCGGCTACCCGGTCGAGACCGGATCACCGAAGGTGCCGCAGGCGGCGCTCTATGAAGCCAAACCTGTTCAGGGGCTACGCGCAAAGCTCGACGATGTGCTCGCTGCCAGCAATCAGAATGTCGCACTGATTGACAGTCGCCCGGAAAGCTTCTTCTCCGGCCTCGAAAAACATCGCGGCGTCGAGGCATTCGGGCATATTCCCGGCGCACTGAACGTGCCGCATCACACGGCTTTCGGCCCGGATTTCCGGCTCAAGGATAAAGCCAGCCTTGCGAAAATCTTCGCGCCGGCAGGCGACGGCGCCGCCATCGCCTACTGCAACACCGGCCATTGGGCCGCGACCGACTGGTTCGTGCTCTCGGAAGTGCTCGGGAAGCGCGACGTGAAACTCTACGACGGCTCGATGCTCGAATACGCGAGCGAGAAAAAGGGCCCGGTCCACAATCCGAAGGCCGGTTCCGGCTCGTGAGGATGGACTGACACCAGTTTCGGTTGGCCGCGCCGGGTTTCTCTCTCCTTCCCGGAGGGTGGACAACTGAAAATCCCCGATCCGGGGATAGCCTTGAAAGACCGGTTCCGCCTCGGGCGGGCCGGTCTCATTTTTTAGGTCAGTATCTGCCGTCCGAGCGCCGAAGCCGGCATCGCATAGCCACGATCAGAACGGAACCTCGTCGTCGAAATCGCTGCCCTTGCCGCGCGGGGGAGCCGAGCGACCACCGCCCCCTCCGCCGCCCGAACGGGACATGCCGCCCCCCGAGCCGCCGCGATCATACCCGACCGAGCCGCCCATATCGTCGCCACCCATTTCGGAACGGCCGCCGCCATCGCGCCCGTCGAGCAGCGTCAGCTCGCCGCGATATCGCTGGATGACAACTTCAGTCGAGTATTTCTTGATGCCGTCCTTGTCGGTCCATTCGCGGGTCTGCAATTGGCCCTCGAGGTAGACCTTGGAACCCTTGCGGCAATATTGCTCCACCACCTTGGCGATGTTCTCGTTGAAAATCACCACCCGGTGCCACTCGGTTTTTTCCTTGCGCTCACCAGATTGCTTGTCGCGCCAGGTTTCGGACGTGGCGACGCTGAGGTTGACCACCGCATCGCCGTTCTGCATCCGGCGGACCTCGGGGTCCTTGCCCAGATTGCCAATGAGAATGACCTTGTTGACCGAGCCCGACATTCGCTTCTCCTTGCTCCCGCGCTTGCTCTCGACCGACTAATGAACCGGCACCGAGCCTGAATAGGCTGCCCGTCCACCATAAGACAGGGGCGACCCAGCGTTTTGCACAGGCGCGGCGCGATTGATGTTCGTTTTTTGTTCTATCGCTTCCGGCCACACGACGCAAGGGCGCGCGGCTGCCCGAACGAAATCATCGAGAAAAAATTAACCAAGTTGCGTCCATTCTGCACCATTGGCGTCCTGTCGCGTTCGCCACAGATCCGGCGTGACAGACGACGCCCACTTCAATTAGCCCGAACACCGCCAGCCCAGCGGCGCGAGATGGTCTCTTGCGCAACGGCGAAGCTGTGTTCCGGCGGAGGAGGGTTCGATGGCCTTGCGACCATTTGCCGTGCTTCTCGCCTTCACCAGCACCGCCCTCGCGCACAGCTGGTATCCTTACGAATGCTGCTCGGAGAAAGACTGCTATCCCGTCGCGGTGCATGACGTGCGCGTGGTGCCCGGCGGCTGGAATCTCAGCGACGGAACGCATGTGAAGCACCATGAGGCGCGCCCCTCGCCCGATGGCAAGTTTCATGTCTGCCGCACGCAGGAGGGCAAGGGAGAGCTGATCCGGCTTTATTCCAAACCCGCCTGTTTCTGGGCTCCGGTTGTAGGCTCGTGAAGAAAGTTACGCGCCCGTCCTTTCGAAATGCATCACCCAGTTTGTTTCCCAGCTCTCTCCGTCATCGGGAGAGAACGCCTGCTCCCAGCGTGCCTGATCGGGACCGAGTCTGAACCATTGGAAGCGAACGATGATCGGCTTGCCGCGCAGCATGTCGCGCGCAAGAAATGTGCCGACATCACCCGAGAAGCCGCCGACGACCGGCACATCGAGGGTGTGAGGGTGACGACCATCAAGCCACCAGATGGCCCATTGTCCGGTCGCCCCGTCTAAGGACCTCAGGGCGACGGCGCGGTAGGTTCCACCCGGAAACTGAATTTCGTTATCCTCGATATTGCCGTTGCCGCCCAGAATGGGCCGGGCATGGGTTGTGCCGCTGAATTCCTCCCATTCTTCGCTGCAGACCAGACGCTCTTTCAGGCGGCGATGCCGGACATTCCAGTGTCCGAACTCGAAATCGAAATCCGAATTGGCTGGCTGAGACACGGGGCGATCCTTCCGAAATCCTGAGGGCAACAAAACGATTTACGCATGATGCCGCCAGTTTCTGTCAGGAGCGGGCGGAGACGGAAATAAATGTTCTTATTTTGTTCTTTTCAATCCTGACAATCCATGACAGGATTTGACGCGTAGACATTCCGAATCGTGATGGTCTGGGTGCTTGCCGCGGGCCTCGCCGGAGCTTACCTCTCGCTTCTGTTTTGGCCCTGCTGCCCGGCGGGGAATACTCTCTGGATTGTCATGTCGAACTCGAAATTGCGTGCCGTGAAGGCCGATCCGATCGAAAGCCTGTTCGATGAAGCAGCCCTGCTGTTCCCCGGTGAGCGGGTGCTCTCGGTGCGCGGCGCGCGCGAGCACAATCTGAAGAACGTCGATCTGGTGCTGCCGCGCGACAAGCTGGTGGTGTTCACCGGCGTTTCCGGCTCTGGCAAGTCCTCTCTTGCCTTCGACACCATCTATGCCGAGGGTCAGCGGCGCTATGTCGAGAGCCTTTCGGCCTATGCACGCCAGTTCCTCGAGATGATGCAGAAGCCCGATGTCGACCAGATCGACGGGCTCTCGCCGGCCATCTCGATCGAGCAGAAAACAACCTCGAAGAACCCGCGCTCGACCGTCGGCACCGTGACGGAAATCTATGATTACATGCGGCTGCTCTGGGCGCGTGTCGGCATTCCCTACTCGCCCGCTACCGGACTTCCGATCGAGAGCCAGACCGTGTCCCAGATGGTCGACCGTGTGCTCGCCCTACCTGAGAAAACCCGCGCCTATCTGCTCGCGCCGGTCATTCGCGGCCGGAAGGGCGAATATCGCAAGGAACTCGCCGATTTCCTCAAGCGCGGCTACCAGCGCGCCAAAATCGACGGGCAATATCACGAGATTGCCGAGGCCCCTGCCCTCGACAAGAAACTCAAGCACGATATCGACGTCGTGATCGATCGCATCGCCGTGCGGCCCGATCTCTCCGCGCGCCTCGCCGATGGCTTCGAGCAGGCGCTCGACATGGCGGATGGCATCGCGGTGCTGGAATTCGCGGATGAAACCGACGAAGCTGGAGCGCCGCGCCGCATCACCTTCTCCTCCAAATTTGCCTGCCCGGTTTCCGGTTTCACGATTTCGGAGATCGAGCCGCGGCTGTTCTCGTTCAACAATCCGTTCGGAGCCTGCCCCACCTGCGGCGGCATCGGCCATGAGATGAAGATCGATCCGGGCCTGATCGTGCCGGACGAAACACTTACGCTCCAGAAAGGTGCGATCGCCCCCTGGGCCCGCTCGTCTTCGCCCTATTACGGGCAGACGCTGGCCGCGCTCGCGAAACATTACGGCTTCGCGCTCAACAAGCCGTGGTCCAGCCTGCCGGATAGTGTGAAACTCGTTCTGCTCTATGGCTCCGGTGCTGAGCCCATCCGTTTCGGCTACGAAGACGGCATGCGCGCTTATGAGGTGGTGAAACCCTTCGAGGGTGTGATCACCAATCTCGAGCGCCGCTTCAAGGAGACGGAAAGCGACTGGTCGCGCGAGGAAATCTCGCGGTTCATGTCCGCGACCCCCTGTTCGGAATGCCTTGGCCACCGGCTGAAGCCCGAGGCCCTCGCGGTCAAAATCGGCATGAAACATATCGGCGAGGTGACGCAGAAATCGGTCGCCGAGGCTGGTCGCTGGTTTGAGGCCCTGCCCGGCCAGATGACGCCGAAGCAGAACGAGATTGCCGGACGAATTTTGAAGGAGATCCGCGATCGGCTGCGCTTCCTTTCCGATGTCGGACTGGATTACCTCACGCTGAGCCGGGCGTCCGGCACGCTCTCGGGCGGCGAGAGCCAGCGCATTCGCCTCGCCTCGCAGATCGGTTCGGGCCTGACAGGCGTGCTTTATGTGCTTGATGAACCCTCCATCGGGCTTCACCAGCGCGACAACGAGCGGCTGCTCGTGACACTCAAGCGCCTGCGCGATCTCGGGAATTCCGTGATCGTGGTCGAACATGACGAGGACGCCATCCGCGAGGCGGATTATGTCGTCGATATCGGCCCAGGCGCAGGTGTGAATGGTGGGCGGATTGTGGCGAAAGGCACGCCTGCGGAGTTGATGGCCGATCCGAATTCGCTCACCGGCAAATACCTCACAGGAGTCGAGGCCATTCCGTTGCCGAAGAAGCGGCGCAAGGCCTCGCCGTCGCGACTGCTGAAGCTCACGGGCGCCACGGGCAACAACCTCAAATCAGTCTCGGTTGATGTGCCGCTGGGGCTTTTCACTTGCGTGACAGGTGTTTCGGGCGGCGGCAAATCGACACTCGTGATCGAGACGCTTTACAAGGCGGCGGCGCGGCGGCTCAACGGCGCGCTGGAAATGCCCGCAAAGTTCGAGCGGATCGAAGGCCTCGAGATGCTCGATAAGGTGATCGATATCGATCAATCGCCGATCGGGCGCACGCCGCGTTCCAACCCCGCGACCTATACCGGCGCCTTCACACCGATCCGCGACTGGTTCGCGAACCTCCCTGAGGCCAAGGCCCGCGGCTACCAGCCGGGGCGCTTTTCATTCAACGTCAAGGGCGGGCGCTGCGAGGCCTGCCAGGGCGATGGCGTCGTGAAAATCGAGATGCACTTCCTGCCGGATGTTTACGTCACCTGCGATGTCTGCAAGGGCAAGCGCTATGACCGCGAAACGCTGGAGGTGAAGTTCAAGGATCACTCCATCGCCGATGTGCTCGATACGACGGTCGAGCAGGCCGCGCAGCTGTTCAAGGCTGTGCCTTCCATCCGCGAGAAGATGGAGACTTTGGCGCGCGTCGGCCTCGGCTACATCAAGGTCGGCCAGCAGGCGACCACGCTCTCGGGTGGCGAGGCGCAGCGGGTGAAGCTCTCGAAGGAGCTGTCACGTCGCGCCACCGGGCGCACGCTCTATATTCTCGATGAGCCGACGACCGGCCTGCATTTCCATGATGTGAAAAAGCTGCTCGAAGTGCTGCATGAGCTGGCCGATCAGGGCAACACGGTAGTTGTGATCGAGCACAATCTCGAGGTCATCAAAACCGCTGACTGGGTGATTGATATGGGCCCTGAGGGTGGCGACGGCGGCGGCCAGGTCGTGGCGCAGGGAACGCCGGAAGAGATCGCGAACACGCCGGCTTCGCACACGGGGCGCTTCCTGAAGGACGTTCTGAAACGCGGGCATCAAAGTTGAGGAAATGACGGCATGATCCTGATTGGGCAATATGATTCGCCTTTCGTGCGCCGCGTCGGGATCGCGCTGAAACTCTATGGCATACCATTCGAGCACAAGCCGTGGTCGGTCTTTGGCGATGTCGAGAAGATCCGCGTCTATCACCCGCTGACGCGCGTTCCCACGCTTGTGCTCGATGATGGCACGGCACTCGCCGACAGCCATATCATCCTCGATTATCTCGACAGCCTCGTGCCGCCGCAGGCGCGCCTGTTCCCGGTTGGCGAACCCGAGCGGCACCGCGCCTTGCGCATCGCGACCCTCGCCACGGGCCTTGGCGACAAGGTTGTCAGCCTGTTCTACGAGAAGCGGCTGCATGAGCAGGCGTCCGATATCTGGATCCAGCGCTGTCAGGCCCAGATTGCGGGCGCCCTCGCCGTTCTGGAGACTGAATGCGCTGCCTTGTCAAAATCCTATTGGCTCGGCGATATTTTCGGCCATGACGATATCGCCGTCGCCTGCATGGTGCGTTTCGTGACCGAAGCACATCCGGGACTCGTGGATTGGACCCGGTTCCCGGCCCTCGCTTCGCATGCAAAACGCCTTGAAGACATGCCAGTCTTCCAAGAAATTCGGCAGGTTTTCATTCCGCCCACCTGAAGGGACAGGCGATCTCATTGCGCCCTTGCCAATCTTTAGGCCTCCGATCCAGCTTGCGCGGGCACACACGCAACAAGACCTGCGAAAATCGCATAGCTGATGCATTATAATTAAGCAGTTATGCCCATTTTTTGCCTTTATTGCACTGCACAAGAGCGCCTGTATCCGGCAGCGGACAAGTGACGCAGAAGGGCGACGCGGGACCATGATGGTCCGGGCGCCTGAGCCCCGAGCGCCCCGCTGGCCTGATCGTGCAATTGGAGAAATACCGTGATTATTACGACCCTGATCAACCGCCTGAAGGCCTACCTGCGCTATCGCCGCAACGTTGAAGCGCTGTCGCGCCTCACGGATCGCGAGCTGAGCGATATCGGTATCGCGCGCTGGGAGATTGATGATGTCGCTCGCGACGTCGCCCGTGCGTGAACAAGCTCCCTGACGTGTCGGGTCTCTCCCTGCCCGCACGATCCCTGGCCCGCCTGAAAAGGCGGGCCTTTTTTTATTTTCGAGAAGAGGCTCGCGCCAAGGCAGGACGACGGCCTCGTTCGCGAAATACGCCCATGACACTCTCCGGAAATTGACGTTTTCGCCATGCAGACCTAGGAAGCATGCGCAAGAACAGGGGCGACCATGCTTGAACCCATCCATGTCATTGGCGGCGGCCTCGCGGGCTCGGAGGCGGCATGGCAGATCGCCCGGGCCGGTGTGCCCGTGATCCTGCACGAAATGCGCCCGGTGCGCATGACCGATGCCCACAAGACCGAAGGGCTCGCTGAACTCGTCTGCTCGAATTCTTTCCGGTCCGATGACAGCGATACCAACGCAGTGGGCCTCATTCACCACGAGATGCGCCAACTCGGTTCGCTGATCATGGCATGCGGCGATCGCAATCAGGTGCCGGCCGGCTCGGCGCTGGCAGTGGACCGCGACGCCTTCTCGGCCGATGTCACGGCAGCTTTGGAGTCGCATCCGCTGATCACGATCGAGCGGAGCGAGGTTGCCGGCTTGCCGCCGGAAGAGTGGGACAAGGTGATCATCGCCACAGGCCCCCTCACCTCGCCAGCTCTGGCCGAAGGCATCCGCGCCCTTTCAGGGGAGACGTCGCTCGCCTTCTTCGACGCGATCGCGCCCATCGTCCATCGCGAGAGCGTGGATATGAGCAAGGCCTGGTTCCAGTCACGTTACGACAAGGCCGGACCCGGTGGCACGGGCGCGGATTACCTCAATTGTCCGATGGATCGGGAGCAGTATGCGGCCTTCGTCGCAGCCCTGCTCGCGGCCGAGAAAACCGAATTCAAGGAATGGGAAAAGGATACGCCCTATTTCGATGGCTGCCTGCCCATCGAAGTGATGGCGGAGCGCGGTGTCGAAACGCTCCGCCACGGCCCGATGAAGCCGGTGGGCCTCACCAACCCGC
Source organism: Hyphomicrobiales bacterium (assembly GCA_017302635.1). GTDB lineage: Bacteria > Pseudomonadota > Alphaproteobacteria > Rhizobiales > Beijerinckiaceae > Rhabdaerophilum. The sequence goes on along the minus strand of JAFLCX010000002.1, from coordinate 1,077,259 downwards.
ACAACCCCTCCGTGAAAGCCTACGCGATCGTCCAGCTCCGGCAGGACAACAAGCTCGGCACCTTGTTCAACATGGTCGGTTTCCAAACCAAGCTGAAATATGGCGAACAAGCCCGGATTTTCCGGATGATCCCGGGTTTGGAGAATGCCGAATTCGCACGCTTGGGCGGCATTCATCGCAACACTTACCTCAACTCGCCGTGCCTCCTGGACTCCACTTTGCAGATGAAGGCGCGCCCCGCCCTGCGCTTTGCCGGGCAGATCACCGGCTGCGAAGGCTATGTCGAAAGTGCCGCTGTTGGATTGATGGCAGGCTTGTTCGCGAGCCGCGAGCGGCTTGGCCGGGCTCTGACACCACCGCCCGCGAGTTCAGCGCTCGGCGCGCTGCTCAATCACATCACGGGCGGGCATATCGAAACGATCGATGCCGGACCGCGCTCCTACCAGCCGATGAATATCAATTTCGGGCTGTTTCCGCCCATCCACGAAGCGCCGAAAGGTCTCGACGGCAAGCGCCTGCGAGGGCCAGACAAGGCGATTGCCCGGAAGCGGATGATCACCGCCCGCGCCAAGGCCGATCTCGCCAAATGGATGTCGCAGGAAGGGTTAGCGCGGCTCGAAGCCGCCGCTGCGGAATGATCAGCGCGCGCGCCTTGCTTTCCAGGCTCCACGCCCCACGAGCCAGAATCGTTCCAGCGCGCCAAGCGTGATCAAGGTCTCGAAGGGCTTGTAATCGGGCCTCTCCATGCGTGCGAGGAGCGTCTCGCAGATCGTCACCGGATAGAAGGCCGGCGCGATTTCCGGCGGGATCGTACGAATTTGCGCACGCAGGGCGTCGAGATGCGAGCGCGCGCGCTCGCGCACCAGCGCGAGGGCAGCGCGCAGGCCATCACTGTCGCGACCCGAATGGATGTCGTCGAGGGTCACACCGCAGGCGATCAATACTTCATGCGGCAGATAGCACTGGTTGCGGCGCGCATGGATGGGAAAGGCGCGCAACAACCCGGTGAGCGCATAGGTCACGCCAGCATGTCCGCACAGGGCCGCCGAGCCCGGATCCTCGCCATTGGCGAGAACGATCGACGCCAGACGGATGAGCGACGATGATGTTTCGCCGGAATAGCCCTCAAGGTCCTGCCAGGTCGGCATAGGGTCGTCGTAGAGATCGAAGCTGCGCGCCTCGATCAGCCCCAGAAAGGGTTCGGGCGGCAGGCGAAAGCGCTTCATCGTATCGAGCAGGCTCGCCGCAACCGGATGCGCCGCGGCGGCATCCCCCGCATGGCAGGAGAGCGCCTCGCGCCACCATTGATGCCGGATTTCGCCGGGCAAGGCCTCGCTCACGGTCTCGCGGACGCGGGCGATTTCGCAGTTGAACGCGTAGATCGCGAAGAGATGCGGACGGAAGGCCGGTGGCGCCAGCAGGCAGGCAACGTAGCGATCCGGGTCTTCCGCACGCAGAATGACCCGGCTCGCCTCATAGGCTGCCTCAAGCGTCGGCTGGGTCGCATCGGCGGCCGGCCGGAACTGGCGGTTTTGCTCATTCATGGCGCTGGGCATCCCTTGCGGGAGATATGGAGCAGGGCCACCAAAGGGAAAGGCAGAACGCCGAGGGCTCGAGAAATCTTTCTGTCCTGCTCACATCACCAGCAAGGCCGCCGCAACGCGACGGTTTTCCGCGAGCAGCACGTTGTAGGTGCGCGCGGCGGCGGGCGTATCCATCAGTTCCGGGCGAAACCCTGCCTCGCGCAAGAAGTCGACAAAGGGCTCGATCGGCAGGGCAGCGCGCTTGCCGCAGCCGATCAGCAGGATTTCAATCTCATCCCGTTCAGCCAGAATCGGCGCAAGAACAACAGCCGAGATATCCGCGATGGCTGCCACATCCCAGGCTCGGATGCCGGATGGCAGCGCCAGAATGGAACCGGGGTGCACCATGCCCGCAAAGCGAAACCCCTGCGCGCCGTAGCCGTCGATCGGGTGTCGCCCCGGCGCAAAGCCACCAGCGGGCGGGACAGGATCACTCATCGAGCGGGAGCGGGAGCCGTCTTGTCACCCGCCTTCTCGGCACCGACGCCCTCGCCCACGCGAACGCCGAGATAGATCAGGATGGGCGCCGCGACAAAGATTGAGGAATAGGTGCCCACCAACACGCCAAACAGCAGCGCGATGCAGAAGCCCCAGATGGCATCGCCACCGAGAATCGAAAGCGCGATCAGCGCGAGAATCGTGGTCACCGAGGTGATCACGGTACGCGGGAGGGTCGAGTTCATCGAGAGGTCGAGCAGTTCGAAAAGCTTGATCTTCTTGTATTTGCGCAGCAATTCCCGCACGCGGTCGTAGACCACGACCGTATCGTTCAACGAATAGCCGATGACCGTGAGAATCGCCGCGATCGAGGTCTGGTCAAACTGGATTTGCGTGACGGCATAGAACCCGATGACAAGCACGAGGTCATGCATCGTGGCGATCACAGCGCCGACCGCGAATTGCCACTCATAACGGAACCACAGGTAGATCAGGATGGTCACAATCGCGAGCAGCACGCCGATCGTGCCGTTCTGCACGAGTTCCTGGCTCACGCGCGGGCCGACAACCTCGACCTTCCGGAATTCATAGGCCGACTCAAACGCCTGACGCAATTTGACGACCACCTCGGCCTGCGCCTTGTCACCGCCATCCTGCAAGCCGACGCGCAAGAGCACGTCGCGCGGGCCGCCAAATTCCTGCACTTCGACATCACCCAGATTGAGATTCGTCGCCCGCTCGCGGATTTGCGCGATATCGGCGCGCTCGGATTTCGCCTGCAACTCGACAACCGTGCCGCCCTTGAAATCGATCCCGACATTCATCCCGAGCCACAGGAAGGCCACAACGGAAACGATGGAGGCAAAGGCCGAAAACGGGAAGCTCCAGCTCCGGAAGCGCATGAAGCCGAACTTGGTATCATCGGGGACGAGGCGGAGGAGTTTCATATCGGGAACCTTTGAGCCGGATCAGGATAGCGCGGAAAACGCGACCTCAGATCGGCACCACCTTGGGCTTGAACCAGCGATACCACGCCGCCACCATGATGCGCGTGAGCGTGAAAGCCGTGAAAATTGTCGTGACAATGCCAAGGCACAGGGTCACGGCAAAGCCTTTGATCGCGCCCGTTCCCACGAGATAGAGGATCGCACCGGCGAGGAACGTTGTGATATTGGCATCGAGAATTGTGGCGAGTGCTCGGGTGAAACCCGCATCGAGCGCCAAAGCCGCGCCACGTCCCGCCGCCTGTTCCTCGCGGATACGCTCGTAGATCAGCACGTTCGAATCGACCGCCATCGCCACCGTGAGCACGATGCCGGCGATGCCCGGCAGGGTCAGGGTCGAGCCGAGAGCCGACATCAGCGCGAAAATCAGCATGACGTTCGCGACCAGAGCCACGAGCGCAATCACGCCGAAAATGCCGTAGGTCGCGATCGAAAAGGCGATGATCGCGACGGCCGATACGGTTGAGGCGAGCTTCGCCGCTTCGATCGAATCGCGGCCGAGGCCCGGACCAACCGTACGCTCTTCAACAAGTGTGAACGAGGCGGGCAGCGCGCCCGAGCGCAGCAGAATCGCAAGGCGGTTGGCAGCCTCCACGGTAAAACGACCGGAAATCTGCCCCTGCCCCTGCGTGATCGGAGAAATGATACGTGGGGCCGAGATGATGCGGTTGTCGAGGATGATGGCGAAGGGCTTGCCCACATTCGCAGTCGTTGCCGCCGCGAAAGCCTGCGCGCCGCGCACGTTGAAGCGGAAATTCACCACCGGCTCGCTGGTCCGCTGGTCAAACCCCGGTTCGGCGGAAATCAGATCCTCGCCGCGCACCAGCACGCGCCGTTCGACGGCGAGCGGCTGGCCGCCATCATCCACCGAGGGGAGCTGTTCGATTTCCGCAGCCGGCGCACCGGGTTCGGCGACCATGCGGAATTCAAGCTTGCCGGGCTGGAGAACATCCGTGATGTCCTTCGAATTCGAGGCGCCCGGCATCTGCACCACGATGCGATCGAGCCCCTGACGCTGGATGACCGGCTCTTTGACACCTTCAGGGTCGAGGCGCTTGCGGAAAATCTCGATCGACTGGTTCACCGCACGGCCGATCTTGTCGTTGATTTCGGCATCCGTGATGGTGAGCGTCACGAGGCCGTCGCCCTGATCCACCACTTCGAGGTTGCGCTGGCCGGTCTGGCCCAGAATCGCATTCGAAATCGGCTGGGCAAGCTCCTGAAGCTTGGGCAGCACGCGGCGGCGACCATCGGCGTCGAGAATGCGCACGGCAACACCGCGATTCTGGGCGACAATGCCGCCCGTGGGCGCCACGCGCTCATTGCGCAGCACGCGGCGCACATCTTCCTGCAGCTGGCGCACGAGATCACGGTTCAAGCCTGCGCGATCGACTTCGAGCATCACATGCACGCCACCCTGCAGGTCGAGCCCGAGTTTCACCGAGCCTTTCGGCACCATGAAGGAGGGCAAGTAAGCCGAGAGCGTGCGCACGACTTGCGGGCCAAGCACCGTCGGCAGCGTGAGATAAGCGCCGAAAAACAGCGTGAACACGATCAGGGCGGATTTGAGCGTCGATTGCCGGAACATGGCCTGCCTTCAGGTTCTAGAGCGAAAACTCGGCGAACAGGTGATCGCCTTTTCACTCTATCCTTTTGTTTTATAGCGTCTTCATCACGCAAACCGCGCGCCGCAGGCTGGCAAGGCCAGCCCCGCCGCGCTTCAGCCCGCGGCCGGCTCGCTCTTCACGCGCAGTTCGGCGACCATACCGCGCAGCATGCGCGTCTTGACGTTGTCAGCGATCTCGACCTCGAGTTCGTTGTCGTCGATGACCTTCGTGATCTTGGCGATCATGCCGTTATTCATCACGATCACGTCGCCGCGGCGAAGGTTTTTCACCATTTCCTGATGCGCCTTCGCACGGCGTTGCTGCGGGCGGATGAGCAGGAAATACATGATGATCAGCACGAGGCCGAACGGCAGAAGCTGCATGAACATATCCGCACCACCGGGGGCGGCTGCACCTTGCGCGAAAGCAGGGGTAATCACGTGGGCCTACTCCATCATGTGGGCTGAACCGCCCGTTTTTCGAAATCTCGGGGCGTATATAATCGCTTGCCCTCGAAACGCAATCGAATGAAAGCCCGGCGTGGCGCTCTCGCAACAGGATTTGGCTGCCCGCCAGATTGATCCGCACAAGCATTCGCGCTTTACACGAAACGACAGCCGAGGACCCGACACTCATGAACAGCCTTCCCCCGGATTGGGGCTCCACGCTCCAGCGCATCGCCGATGCGCTCGAGCGCCTTGCGCCGCCAGCCTCGCCGCCTCCCGATTTTGCAAGCGCCGAGGCGTTCCTCTGGCAGGCGCAGCGCGGATTTCTCCAGCCTGTGGCGAAGGTCAATCGCATTCCGCTGAAGCTCCTCGTGGGGATTGATCACGTTCGCGATATTCTCGTCGAGAATACGCGGCGCTTTGCAAGCGGGTTTCCCGCGAACAACGTGCTGCTGTGGGGCGCACGCGGCATGGGGAAATCCAGCCTCGTCAAGAGCGCACATGGCGTCATGCTCGCCGAGGGGGCGGCGCTGAAGCTCATCGAAATCCACCGGGAAGACATCAACACCTTGCCCACCTTGATGAACCTGCTGCGGCCCGCGCCGTTCCGGTTCATTCTCTTCTGCGATGATCTCTCGTTCGATGCCGGCGAAAGCTCGTACAAGGCGCTCAAGGCGGTGCTGGATGGCGGGATCGAGGGGCGGCCGGAGAATGTGCTGTTCTATGCAACCTCCAACCGCCGCCATCTCTTGCCGCGCGACATGATCGAGAACGAGCGTTCAACGGCCATCAATCCCGGCGAGGCCGTCGAAGAGAAAGTATCGCTCTCCGATCGATTCGGATTGTGGCTCGGCGTCCACAAATGCAGTCAGGATGAGTATCTGGCGATGATCGATGCCTATGCCGCGCATTACGGCCTCGCAATGCCGCGCGAGGAGTTGCACTGGCATGCGCTGGAATGGTCGACCACACGCGGCAGCCGTGCCGGGCGCATTGCCTTCCAGTTCATCCAGGATCTGGCCGGGCGGCAGGGCGTGAAGATCGACGGCTGATCAGGCCGCATCCGTTTTCTGCTCGGGCGAGCTGAAATTGGCCGTTCCACTCGAGAAACGCGCCAGCGTCACGCGATTGCGCCCCCCGGATTTCGCGGCATAGAGCGCGACGTCGGCATCCTTCATCACGTCGTTCATCGGTGTGCCCGGCATACGCTGCGCGACGCCGACGCTGATCGACGTGCTCATCTCGCATGTGGGCAGCTTGATCGGCAGCACGGCAATCTCGCGGCGCACGGTTTCGGCGATCACGGCTGCCTGTTCGATCGGCCCCTTCACCAGAAGCGCGAATTCCTCGCCGCCGATGCGTGCGAATTTCGGATCGACCTTGCGCAGACGGTTCGCGACCTCCTTCAGCACGAGATCGCCGCCATCATGGCCGTAACGGTCGTTCACCTGCTTGAAGTAATCGACATCGAGCACAAGAACGCTGGATACGGAGGAGCTTTTCTCCTCTTCTTCCAGCGCCTCGAAGAAGACGCGCCGATTGCGCAGATTAGTCAGCGAGTCGAAGGACGCCACACGGATCAGCTGTTTCTGGGCATCGATCATCCGCTGTGCCGAGCGCAGGCGCGCGAGAAGTTCGGTCTTTTTCGGAGGCTTGCCGATGAAATCGTCAGCGCCCGTATCGAGCGCCTCTGCCAGTTTCATCTCGTCGGTCGAGGCTGACATCACCACGATGTGAAGCGGCCGCTGCGACCCCGCCAGGATCCGTGCCGACCAACACAATTCCAACCCGGACATTTCGAGAAATTCGATGGCGGTGATCAGGACATCAATCGTCTCATCACCCTCCAGCATCGAGAGTGCCTGTTCGGCCGTGGCGCAGCTTGCAACGACATGCCCGTCAGCCTCGAGCATCTGCACGATGATCGACCGGCCAATCTTGCTGGGCTCTGCCAGGAGGATCCGCATCCTGCGTCACCGATCCTTGAAGTCGAACTGCGTTGCTTTGAAGAAGATATCGGGGAAAAGACCCCACCATCCCTTTCCTTGGAGATGGTGGGGCTTTGCTCCGGACCTGAAGAGGTGTCTCGCGGCTCCCCAAGCCCAAACTGGATTAGTTCGAGGCCAGATGCTTCATCGGATCAAGAGCTTGCGCTCCTTTCCGGATCTGGAAATGCAGCTGTGGCGATGTGACATTGCCCGACGAGCCCGAGGCGGCAATCACCTGCCCGCGACGCACGTTCTCTCCGCGCTTCACCTTGATGTCGCTGTTATGGGCATAGACGGTCACGAGGCCATTCGCATGCCGCACGAGCACGAGCTTGCCATATCCCTTCAGTGCATCATCGGCATGGATGACCGTGCCACCCTCGGCGGCGCGAACAGGCGTGCCCTCTGGAACAGCGATGTTGATGCCATCATTCGGGCCGGAGGCCGAGCGACCGCCAAAGCCATTGATGACCTTGCCCTGGGCCGGCCAACGGAACGACGAGGCATCCGCCTCTTCCGCCTGAGGGCGCGGCGCTTCGGCCGGGGCCTGAACGGCACGCTCGACGGCGCGGGCGGCCACTTTCGGCTCGGGGATCGAGGCTGTGGTCTCCTCCTGAGCCTGCTTCTTGGCAGCCGCGATCTTTGCCGCCGCTTCGCGCTTGCGTTCGGCTTCGGCTTTTTTCAGTTCATCCGCCTTGCGCTGTGCTTCGATACGCGCTTTCTCTGCCTGTGATTTCTCGAGCGCAGCCTTGTCGAGCGATGCCACTTTTGGCGCCACACGCGATGTTGCGGCCGGTGTACCGCTGCTCTCCTCCGGCTGGCGGAGCTGCTTGAGCTTGGCTGCGGCGCGCTTTTCGGCGTCCGATTCAACGCGCTGCGTCACATCCCGAACAGCAGCACGCGGCGCCGGCGCTGATGCCTTCGGAGCCTCGGCCTTGGGCGTAACGATCGCTTTCGGGGCGTCGGAAATCGTTTCACGCGACGGCAACATCGCCGAAGCACTTGCGACCCGGGGCGCCGTGGGCGCCGAAGCCGCCGAGCCCTGCACGGCGTTGTAGGTCGGGATCATGACCTGCTGGCCGGGTTTTGCCGCGTTGACCGAAGACAGCCCGTTCACGGCGAGCAACGCGCTGACCGGCACGCCATAGCGCCCGGAGATCGTGTTGAGCGTCTCACCCTGCTGGAGGGTAACCGGTGTGCCGCCGACGGCGGTCCAGCCCTGACTGCTGCCAAGCGCGGTCGTTGCACGCGGCGCGACCGGAGCAAGCGCGGGATAAGCCGCCGAGGCAACAGAGCCCGTATTGACGGGCGCGGTGATGCGCGACGTTGCCACCGGGCCGGTCGCGCGCATCATCGGCTGATTGGGGGCGGGAAGCGGCTGAGTGGTGGCGGTCGAAACCGGTGCAGGCTGCAAGCGCTGGGCCTGCGGGCCGACATTGCGATTGATCGAGGCAGTTGAAGCCGGATCAAAGCTCGTGCGGCTCGTGAAAGGATTCTGGAACGGATTGTCACTGAATCGCGCCACATCAGACGAGCAGGCTGAAACGAGCCCGGCCAGGACGACAGATGCCAGAAGCCGCAGCTTCAAAGGCTCAGATTGACCCCAACGCATTACACCCATCCATACGCGAAACATTCAAAGACGTTGGACGGGAGTAAAGTCGGATTCAGCTTAAGCCCGGGTTGAGGGAGAAGGTTACCTCTTTCTAAATTTTACCTTGATGGCATTTTTCTAGAGCGAAACCGGCAATCCGGGGCGCATCCGGCTCATGCGGCACGGCCCGAGATCGGTTTCGACGGGAAAACCCGAGGCGTCGATCCGCCAAAGCGTGAGGCGCATCTCGCGGCCCCGCACCCGCCCGCCAATCGCGATCCCGCCGGGCACGAGCCCCTCGAACAGATGCTGCGGCACAAGATCGAGCGCGCCGCCGATGATCAGGCGATCGAGCGGCCCGAGCCCGCCGCGCTTCGTGAGTCCATCGGCCTGATGGGCGGTGATGCGCGCGAGCCCCAATGCGCCGAACCGCGAGCGCGCGGCCTGCGAGAGCGAGCGGTAGCGCTCGAACGTGATCACCTCGGCTCCCGCCGCTGCGAGCAAGGCTGTGCCAAAACCCGAGCCTGTGCCGATTTCCAGCACCCTCTGACCCGGCGCGACGCGCAAGAGCACCAGCAACCGCGCCAGAGTAAACGGATCCTCTGCCTCCTCGCCGCATGGGATGGGCAGCGCGACGGGCTGATAGAGCAAGCCCGGCCGCAAACCCGGCAGGAATGCCGCGCGCGGCACACGCTCGAAGGCGTTGAGCAAGGCGGGCTCGGTGAGGCCCTTCTGACGCAATTCGAGCAGAAACCGCGCCAAAGCCGTATCGGCGCCTCCCTCCGGCGGATGATGTCCGTTCTCCCGCGCGCTGAAAACAGCCCGCGCTCCCCCCTGCCCGATCATCTTCCGCTATTCCAGGGCTTCGGCGAGCCGGGTGACGCTCGGCAGATCGGTGAGATCAAGCCGCAAAGGGGTGACCGAGATTTTGCCGTCGGCAATCGCATGCAGGTCGCTTCCCTCAGCCGGCGATTGCCGTCCACGCCGGAAAGCGATCCAGTAATACGGGTTGCCGCGCCCGTCATGGCGCGGCTCGATCTCGATCAGCGACTGGTTGCGCTGCCCCTGCACGCTGACCGCGATACCCTCCACCTTCTCGGGTCGCACGGCCGGGAAATTGACATTGACAAGAATGCCCGGCGTCATCCCGGCGGCAAGCACCTTGCGCACCACCGTCGCCCCGTGTGCTTCAGCACAGGACCAGTCGATCGCCTCGTGGTTGCCGTAGGCAAAGGCCTGGCTCAACGCGATCGACGGCACGCCAAGAATGGTGCCCTCCATCGCAGCGGCAATCGTGCCGGAATAGGTGACATCCTCGGCGATGTTCTGCCCGCGATTGACGCCGGAGAGCACGAGATCGGGCTTCCGGTCTTTGAGGATGTGCCGCAGGCCCATGATGACGCAATCGGTCGGCGTGCCTTTCACCGCGAAATGGCTCGGCGAGATTTCGCGCAGGCGCAAAGGATCATTCAGCGACAGCGAATGTGAGACGCCGGATTGATCGGTCTCGGGGGCGACGACAATCACGTCATCCGAGAGTTCGCGCGCGATCCGCTCCAGCACGGCAAGGCCGGGGGCGTGGATGCCGTCATCATTGGTGATCAGAATGCGCATACTGGTGTCTCTTCAGCGTCTTGGCCGGGCTTGGCCCGGGTATCCACGTCTTGCGCGTGGAGAAGGAAAAGTCGTGGGTGGCCGTATTAATTCTTCGCGATCCGCGTGATGCCGCCCATATAGGGCAGAAGCGCGTCGGGCACGGTGATCGAGCCATCTGCGTTCTGGTAGTTCTCCATGATGGCAATGAGGCAGCGCCCCACCGCCACGCCGGAGCCGTTGAGCGTATGGACGAAGCGCGTCTCCTTCTCGCCCGATTTCCGGTAGCGCGCGCCCATGCGCATCGCCTGGAAATCGCCGCAGACCGAGCACGAGGAAATCTCGCGATAGGTGTTCTGGCCGGGCAGCCACACCTCGATATCGTAGGTTTTCTGGCTCGCGAAGCCCATGTCGCCGGTGCAGAGCGTCATGACGCGATAATGCAGGCCAAGCTTTTTCAGCACGGCTTCCGCAGCGGCGAGCATGCGCTCATGCTCGGCGGCGGATGTCTCGGGCGTGGTGATGGAAACGAGTTCCACCTTGTTGAACTGGTGCTGGCGCAGCATGCCGCGCGTATCCCGCCCGGCCGAACCCGCCTCGGCCCTGAAACAGGGCGTGAGCGCCGTGAAACGCAGCGGCAGTTCTTCTTCCGCGAGGATTTTCTCACGCACAAGGTTTGTGAGCGGCACTTCGGCGGTGGGAATGAGCCAGTGCTTTGATATCTCCAACGCTTTCTTCATGTGATGAAGCACCAGCGAGTCATTCAGAGCAAGTCTATGAAATCTCTCTTCTGCCTCTGGGCTTTCCGCTTGAAGTTGATCAATCTTAGCGCGGTTGCTCTTTATGAACCCCAAGTTTGAAACAAGGCCGGTGTAGTATGCCTTGGCGAATTGCTCTTCATTGGTTGCGCCAAACTGATCGTCCCGGAACTTCGGCAATTGCGCCGTGCCGAACATCGCATCGTCTTTCACGAGGATCGGCGGGTTCACTTCCGTATAGCCATGTTCAGTGGTGTGCAAATCGAGCATGAACTGCCCGAGCGCGCGCTCGAGCCGGGCCAAGCCCTTCTGGAGCACCACGAAACGGCTGCCCGAGAGCTTCGCCGCCGTCTCGAAATCCATCATGCCCAGAGCTTCGCCGAGTTCGAAATGCTCTCTTGGCTGGAACGCCAGATTCGGTTTCGCACCATGCTGGCGATAGAGCACATTGGAGTGCTCATCCGCGCCCTCCGGCACTTCGGCCTTCGGGATGTTCGGGATGCCACTGAGAATATCGCGGATCTCCGCTTCCATGCGGGCCGTCTCGCCCTCAAGCGCCGCGAGCCGCTCCTTGCCCGCCGCGACTTCCACCTTCAGCGCCTCGGCCTTGGCCATATCCTTCGCGGCCATGGCCTGCCCGATTTCCTTCGAGGCAGCGTTGCGGCGCGCGAGCAGGCTCTCCTTCTCGGTGAGCAGCTTTCGATAATCGCTATCGAGCGCGATAACCGCATCCACTTTCGCCGCCTCGTCCGGCTTGCAGCGCCGGAGCATGGCCGTTTTCAGCGGTTCAGGATTGGCTCTGAGGGCGCGAATATCGTGCATGGCGGACTCGTTTGAAGGCTCGCGAATCGGTTTTTTCGTCTTCTACCGTCATGGCCGGGTTCAGCCCGGCTATCCACGGTTTTGTGAAAACGGCGCGTCTTTCACTACATCTCGACGATCAGCACCTTGGTATAGGGCTTCTTGTCCCACAGGTCGTTGAGCCCGTTGCGCACACCGCGCTCCAGAGCCTGACGCACCGCATCAGGGTCGCGGCGCGTGTTCTTCGGAACCGAGCGCCACACCTCTTCCACGAGATCGCGCAGATGGTCCTCCATCTGCTCGCCCTCGTCATCCTGCTGCGGCACACCGATCAGCGCGACATCCGGAGCGCCGATGCGGTTGCCCCGCTCATCCATCGCGATCGCCACCACGGCCATGCCGGAAAAGCCAAGCTTGCGCCGCTCGCGGATGGCATCATCCATCGCCGAGATGATGAAATGCCCGTCCTTGACGAGTTGCCCCACCGGCACTTCATCGACGATCGCCGGACGCCCCGGCGCGAGCTGCACGAGATCGCCGTTGAAGGCGCGGATAACATCTCGCACGCCCTGCGCTTTAGCGAATTCGCGATGAAGAGTGAGGTGAAGCGCCTCGCCGTGCGCCGGAACCGCGATTTTCGGGCGGATCCACTCATACATCCGCCGCATCTCGTCGCGGCGCGGGTGTCCCGAGACATGCACGAGACCGTCGCGATCCGTGATGACCTCCACACCCTGCCGCACCAGATTGTTGATGATGTTGCCGATGGATTTCTCGTTGCCGGGAATAGCGCGGGACGAAAAGATCAGCCGGTCACCGGCCGCAAGGTCGACATCGGGGTGATCGCCGGAGGCGATGCGGGCCAGAGCCGCGCGCGCCTCGCCCTGCGAGCCCGTGAGCAACAGGACGCATTTGTCGCGCTTGATGCTCTTGAAGCGTTCGGCCGAAGCGAAAGGCGGCAAATCACCGAGCATGTCGAGTTCGCCCGCGACATCCGAGACGCGATCCATCGCGCGGCCCACGACGATCACCTCGCGGCCCGCCTCTTTGGCAGCCTCCGCCACGGCGCGCATCCGCGCAACATTCGAGGCGAAGGTCGTGATCGCCACACGCCCCTTCGAGTTGAGAATAAGATCGCGCAGGCTCGCGCGCACATCCGTCTCGGAAGGGGAAATCCCGTCACGCGTCACGTTGGTGGAGTCAGAAATCAGCGCCAGCACACCCTCATCGCCGATCGCGCGCAGGCGCGTTTCGTCCGTCACCTCGCCGAGCACGGGCGTCTCGTCGATTTTCCAGTCGCCGGTATGCACCACGGTGCCGAGCGGCGTGCGGATCGCAAGAGCCATGCTCTCCGGGATCGAGTGCTGCACGGGGATGGTTTCGATATGGAAAGGCCCGAGCTTGAAATCGCCGCGCTGCGGAATGACCCGCACCGGCGGATGCGGGCGGCTTTCTTCCGAATAGCGACGCGCTTCCAGCAGGTTCGCGGCAAAAGGCGTCATGTAGACAGGCGCACCAAGGCGCGGCCACAGATCGGCCAGCGCGCCGAAATGGTCCTCATGCGCATGGGTGATAACGATGCCCAGCAGGTTCTTGCGCTCCGCCTCGATGAAGCGGATATCCGGCATGACGAGATCAACACCTGGCAGATCTGGCCCCGCGAAGGAAACCCCGCAATCCACCATGATCCATTGCCGCTTCTTCGCCGTTCCAAAGCCGTAGAGCGCCATGTTCATGCCGATTTCGCCCAGGCCTCCCAGAGCGGCGAAAACGAGTGTTTCTTCCTTCATTCGAGACGCAATCCCTCAGCATCAGAGTCCGGCGGCAAAGCCAGCCGGTCGCATATTCAATCAAGCACAAACACGTCCCCGGCGAGCACGGTCTCGACGCCGCGCGCCGTTTCGAGCCGCAAGGCGCCATGCCCGTCGACCCCGGCAAAGCTGCCTTCCAGCAGACCCGCCGGCAGCTTGACGCTGAGCCTTTGGCCCATAGGCAGGCTCAAGGCAAGCCAGCGCGCCCGAATCGCGGCAAATCCGCGTCCCGAGTCGAAAACAGAAAGCGTTTCGGCGAAAGTTTTCTGCAAGATGGCGAAGATCGCGTCGCGTGTCAGCCAGCTTGCCGCCGAGGCAAGTGCAACCGCCGGGCGATCGAGGCCTTCGGGAAATGTCGCGACATTCACGCCCATGCCAATGACCAGACCAGCCCGGCCGCCGGGCGTCATCTCCCCTTCGAGCAGGATTCCCGCAGCCTTTGAGCCATCGAGCAGCACATCATTCGGCCATTTGAGTGCGAGACGCGCGCCGAGATCCGGTGCCAAAGCCAGAATGGCTTCGACAAGCGCAACCCCCGCAACAAAACCCATCAGGGGCAGGCTCGCGGCAGGAGCCGGTTCGCGCAGGGCGATCGAGGCATAGAGATTGCCGGGTGGCGAAACCCAGTCGCGCTCATGACGCCCCCTGCCCGCCCGCTGGATATCGGCGACAATCCAGAGTCGGTCGGCCCCGTCGCGCAAGGCCGCCTTGGCCTCGATATTCGTGGAGCCGGTTTCAGAAAGATGGCGAAGCGCGTAGCCGCGCACCGCCAGATTTGGGTCAAGCGCGATCAAAACAGCGATTTCGCAGCCGCGTTGGCGATGTTCTTCAGCGGTCCTGCGATGATCGCAAAGCCGATCACGAACGCAGCCGAGAGCCACATCACGGTCTTGAGTTCAACGGCCACAGGCTGGAGCGCGGGTGCCGGATCATCAAAGTACATCACCTTGATGATCCGCAGGTAATAGAAGGCCGAGACCACGCTCGCGACAATGCCGATGACGGCCAGCACGAAGAGCTTCGCCTCGATCGCCGCAGCGAACACATAGAACTTGCCGAAGAACCCGGCGAGCGGCGGAATGCCGATCAGCGAGAACAGCAAGGCCGCCATCACGAAGGCAAGGCCGGGGCTCGTCCGCGCAGCACCGGCGAGATCGGAGATGCTTTCCACACGCTGCCCGCCGGTCTGCATCGCCAGGATGACAGCGAAGACGCCGAGCGTCATCGCGAGATAAATCGCCATGAAGATGACAATGCCTTCAACACCCGCGATCGAACCCGCCGCGAGGCCCACCAGCGCGTAGCCCATATTGCCGATCGAGGAATAAGCCATCAGGCGCTTGATGTTCTTCTGGCCAATCGCCGCAAAGGCACCAAGGCCCATCGAGGCAATCGCCGCGAAGGTGATGATCGGCTGCCAATCCTTGATCACGGGCAGGAAGCCATCCACCAGCAGGCGCACAGTCATGGCCACGGCCGCCATTTTGGGTGCAGTGGCAAAGAAAGCGGCGACAGGGGTCGGCGCACCTTCGTAGACGTCCGGCGTCCACATATGGAACGGCACGACGCTCATCTTGAAGGCGAGACCGGCGATGATGAAGACAAGGCCGAACATTACGCCAGCCCCTCCCTGGCCTGACACCGCCTTCGCGATGGCCGGGAACGTCACCGAGCCCGTGAAGCCGTAGACGAGGCTCATGCCATAGAGCAGCATGCCCGACGAAAGCGCGCCGAGAACGAAGTATTTCAGGCCCGCCTCGGCGCTCTTCTCGTTGTCGCGGTTCATTGCGGCGATCACGTAAAGGGCCAGCGATTGCAATTCCACACCGAGATAGAGCGAGATCAGCTCGTTGGCCGAGCACATCATCATCATGCCGATGGTCGAGAGCAGGATGAGGATCGTGTATTCGAACCGCGCAATTTTCTCATCCTTGAGGAAGCGTGCGCTCATGACGATCGCGAAAATCGCGCCGATGATCGTCAGCACTTTCATCACACGGGCGAAGGTATCGACGACGAAAGCATCGTTGAAGGTCGAGACACGGCCGGGGCTCTGGTCGAGCAGCAGGAACCCGGCGATGACGAGCGCGCCGATCGCGATTGCATCGATGAGCTTCTTCGAACCATCGCCGCGGAAGGCGCCGACCAGCACCAAAGCCAGCGACACCGCAGCGAGCAGGATCTCCGGCAGCGCCGGGCCAAAGGCGGGAACGGGGGAAACGGGAACATTCATGATTTCACCCGGTCCTTATTTCAGCAGAGCGGCGCTTTTCGCCGGCAGGCCGGCCTGAACGGCGGCAAGAAGGGCATCGACACTCGCCTGGCTCATCGAGAGGATCGCGTTCGGCTGCACGCCGAAATAGATCACCAGCAGCGCAAGCGGCGCGAGAATGGCGATTTCGCGCATCGAGAGATCGGGGATGGTCTCCAGCGCATGCTTCTCGACCTTGCCATAGACCACACGGGCGAAGAGCCAGAGTGCGTAGGCCGCCGAGAGAATGACGCCCGTGGTCGCGAAGAACGCCACCCAGGTATTCGCCTTGTAGGAGGCGAGCAGCGTGAGAAACTCGCCCACGAATCCCGAAGTGCCCGGCAAGCCGACATTCGCCATCGTGAACAGCAGGAACACCATCGCGTAAAGCGGCATGCGGTTCACGAGGCCGCCATAAGCGGCGATCGAGCGCGTGTGCATGCGGTCATAGACCACGCCGACGCAGAGGAAGAGCGCGCCGGAGACGAGACCGTGGCTCACCATCTGGAACACCGCGCCCTGCACGCCCTGCGCGTTGAGCGTGAAGAGCCCCATCGTCACAAAGCCCATATGCGCCACGGAGGAGTAGGCGATCAGCTTCTTGATATCCTCCTGCATCATCGCCACCAGCGAGGTGTAGATGATCGCGATCACCGAGAGCGCGAACACGAAATTCGCAAAATAGAGGCTCGCCTCGGGGAACATCGGGATCGAGAAGCGCAGGAAGCCGTAGCCGCCCATTTTCAGCAGGATGCCCGCGAGGATCACCGAACCGGCGGTCGGCGCCTCCACATGCGCATCCGGTAGCCAGGTATGCACCGGCCACATCGGCATCTTCACCGCAAAGGAAGCGAAGAAGGCGAGCCAGAGCCAGTACTGCATGCCACTCGGGAACTTGAAGGCCAGCAATTTGATGATATCCGCCGTGCCCGCCGCCCAGTACATCGCCATGATGGCCAGCAGCATCAGCACCGAGCCCAGGAGCGTGTAGAGGAAGAACTTGAAGCTGGCATAGATGCGCCGCGCTCCGCCCCAGATGCCGATGATCAGGAACATCGGGATCAGCCCGGCCTCGAAGAAGGCGTAGAACAGGACGAGATCCAGCGCGACGAAGACGCCGATCATCAGCGTCTCGAGCAGCAGGAACAGCGCGTAATATTCCTTCTGGCGGTGCTTGATCGCATTGAACGAGGCCACGATGCAGAAGGGCATCAGGAAGGTCGTGAGGATCACGAATGGCATCGCGATGCCATCGACACCAAGCTGATAGGTAATCTCGGTGCCGAGCCATGCCTTGCGCTCGAGAAGCTGGAACCCCGCCTTCGCGTAGTCGAAGCGGGCAAGAGCGACGAGGCTCAGCAGGAAGGTGATGATCGTGGTCCAGAAAGCGCCCCAGCGCATGTTGCGCCGCCCGGCCTCATCGTCCTTCTGCAGCAGGACGAAGGCCGCGCCAACGAGCGGGAGAACCAGCAGGCCCGAGAGAATGCCAAAACCGAACATCAGCGCGCCCCCCCGGCGAAGAGATACCAGGTGACAAAGCCCGCGACGCCCAGCAGCATGGCCAGCGCGTAATGGTAGACGTAGCCGGTCTGGAGTTTCACGACCCGGCCGGTCACGCGCAAAGCGAGCGACGACACGCCATCTGGCCCGAACCCGTCAATCACCGCGCCATCGCCCTTCTTCCAAAGGAAGGTGCCGAGCCAGCGCGCGGGCCGCACGAAGAGGAGATCATAAAGCTCGTCAAAATACCATTTGTTGAGCAGGAACCGGTAGATGGCCGGGTGACGCTCGGCGAGCTGTCCCGGAATCTGCGGCCATTTCAGATAGAAGAGATAGGCCAGCACAAAGCCGCCGACCATCATCACGAACGGCGACCACACGACCCAGCGCGGCAGCTTGTTGGGGTCATGCATATCGTGCAGCACATGGTTTTCAGGGCCGGTGAAGATCGAGCCCTTCCAGAACACGCCCGTTGCATCCGAGAGGAAGGCATGCGCCAGCGGGTAGCCCGCGAGAACCGCTCCCGCCGCGAGTACGGCCAGCGGCACCAGCATCACCAACGGACTTTCATGCGCATGCTCGAAGGTGTGCTTGTCGGCGCGCGTCTCGCCCAGGAAGGTGAGGAAATAGAGCCGCCACGAATAGAAGGAGGTGAGCCCGGCGGCGAGAACCACGCAGAGGAAGGCGTAAGTATGCCCCGGCGTGTGGGCGACGTAAGCCGCCTCGATGATCGCATCCTTCGAGAAGTAACCTGCCGTGAACGGAAAGCCCGTCAGCGCGATATTGCCGATGAACATCATGGCCGCGGTAAACGGGATCACCTTGATGAGCCCGCCCATCTTCCGGATATCCTGCTCGTGGTGCATCGCATGGATGACCGAGCCGGCCCCGAGAAACAGCAGCGCCTTGAAGAAGGCATGCGTGAAGAGGTGGTAGATGCCCGCCGAGTAGACGCCAGCGCCCAAAGCCACGAACATATAGCCGAGCTGCGAGCACGTCGAATAGGCGATCACGCGCTTGATGTCGTTCTGCACGAGGCCCACGGTCGCCGCGAAAATCGCGGTTGTCGCGCCGAAAATCAGCACCACACTCATCGCGAAATGCGTGGCTTCAAACAGCGGCGACAGACGCGCCACCATGAAGACGCCAGCGGTCACCATCGTCGCGGCATGGATGAGGGCCGAAACCGGGGTCGGCCCCTCCATCGCGTCGGGCAGCCAGGTGTGGAGCAGGAACTGCGCCGATTTGCCCATCGCACCCATGAACAACAGCACACAGGCGAGTTCGAGGGCATTGATCTGGAAGCCAAGGAAGGTCACGACCTCCTTCGCCTTGCCGGGAACGGCCGCGAAGATCGGATCGAAGCTCACCGCACCGAACACCCAGAACACCAGGAAAATGCCGAGCGCAAAGCCGAAATCGCCCACGCGATTGACGATGAAGGCCTTCATTGCGGCATCGTTCGCGGTCCTTTTCTTGAACCAGAAGCCGATCAGCAGATAGCTCGCGAGCCCCACGCCTTCCCAGCCGAAGAACATCTGCACGAGGTTGTCGGCCGTCACCAGCATCAGCATGGCGAAGGTGAAGAGCGAGAGATACGCCATGAAGCGCGGTCGGGCCGGGTCTTCATGCATGTACCCCACTGAATAGAGATGCACGAGGCCGGAAACCGTCGTCACCACCACGAGCATCACGGCGGTCAGCGTATCGACGCGGATGTTCCAATCCACAATGAACGAGCCGACATGAATCCAGTCCGCGAGTGTGATGCGGATCGGCTGAGCAGAGCCCAGAGCCACCTGTGCGAACAGGACCCATGACAGCACGCAGGCAATACCAAGAAAACCGGTCGTGACGATCTCGGCAAAACGTGAAACGCCCGCCGAATGCGGTGAAGGCTCCGGCGCGTGGTGATCATCATGATGATGGTCATCGTGATGGGCATGGGCCGCATGACCATGATCGGAATGGTCGGCATTGCCGAAAGCCAGCACATCGGCCTCACGCGCCGGCTTGTGCGCCAGAAGCGAGGCGATGCCCGCGATGATGAAGCCGAGCAACGGCAGGAAAACGATGGCCGTGGCCAAGTTGTTCGAGACCATGACCCCCTCAGCCCTTCATCACATTGATATCTTCAACCGCAATCGTGCCGCGGTTGCGGAAATAGACGACCAGAATGGCAAGGCCGATCGCGGCTTCTGCCGCCGCAACCGTGAGCACCAGCAGCGCGAAAACCTGCCCGGTGAGATCGCCCAGATGCGTCGAGAACGCCACGAGGTTGATGTTCACGGCCAAGAGGATGAGTTCGATCGACATCAGGATCACGATGACGTTCTTGCGGTTGATGAAAATGCCAAACACGCCGAGCGTGAACAGCATCGCCGCCACCACCAGATAATGGGAAAGACCGATCTCCATCGTCACACCTTCTTGCCGGCCGCATCGGCGCGTTGCACGCCGATATTCGCCACGCCCTGCCCTGCCGGCACATCGACCACAATCATCGAGCCCGCCTTGGTGCGGGCATTCTGCTGCGGCACATTCTGGCGGCGCACGCCTTCACGCTCACGAAGTGTGAGCACGATCGCGCCGATCATCGCGACGAGCAGGACCAGCCCCGCCGCCTGGAAGAAATAGACGTATTCGGTGTAGAGCACGCGGCCGAGCGCGCGGGCATTCATCGCATCCACCGGCATCGCGGCAGCGGCCTTGCGCATCGCCATCGCATCAGGTGCCAACTGCCAGGTCGCGAGCACCAGCGCGAGCTCGAGGAAAAAGATCACCGAAATCAGCGCGCCGAAGGGCAGGTATTGCAAAAAGCCCTGCCGCAATTCGGCGAAATCGACGTCGAGCATCATCACGACGAACAGGAACAGAACCGCCACCGCGCCGACATAGACAACCACGAGGATCATCGCGAGGAATTCCGCCCCCATCAGCAGGAAAAGCCCTGCCGCGTTGAAGAACGCGAGGATGAGGAACAGCACGGCGTGGACCGGGTTTCGGCTCGCGACGACCATCACGGCCGAGGCGATCAGCACACCCGAGAACAGGTAGAAGAAGAGGGAAACGACGGACATTCTGGCTTTCCCTCAGCGATACGGCGCGTCCATCGCGATATTGCGCGCGATTTCCCGCTCCCAGCGCGCGCCGTTCGCCAGCAGCTTGTCCTTGTCGTAGAACAGCTCCTCGCGCGTTTCGGTCGCGAATTCGAAATTCGGCCCCTCGACAATCGCATCCACCGGGCAGGCTTCCTGGCAGAAGCCGCAATAGATGCATTTGGTCATGTCGATATCGTAGCGCGTCGTGCGGCGCGTGCCGTCGTTGCGGCGCGGCCCGGCCTCGATCGTGATGGCCTGCGCCGGACAGATCGCCTCGCACAATTTGCAGGCGATGCAGCGTTCCTCGCCGTTCGGGTAGCGGCGCAGGGCATGCTCTCCGCGGAAACGGGGCGAGAGCCGCCCCTTTTCGAACGGGTAGTTCAGCGTCGCTTTCGGCTTGAAGAAATAGCGCATCGTCAGCACGAAGGCTGAGGCGAATTCCTTCAAGAGAAGCCCGCTTGCGGCCTGAGACAGTGACATCCGTCCCTCCCCTTACCGATACCAGCCGGTGAGCTGCAGAACCGCAGCCACCAAAACCACCGCGCCAAGGCTGAGTGGCAGGAAAACCTTCCAGCCTAGCCGCATCAACTGGTCGTAGCGGTAGCGCGGCACCATGGCCTTCACCATCGCGAACATGAAGAACACGGCGCACATCTTGATGACGAACCACACCACGCCCGGCACCCAGGTGAAGGGCGCGGCATTGATCGGCGCGGTCCAGCCCCCAAGGAACAGGATGGTGGTGAGCGCGCACATGGTCATGATCGCCACGTATTCGCCCAGCATGAACAGGAGATACGGCGTCGAGCCATATTCCGACATGAAGCCCGCCACGAGTTCGGATTCCGCTTCCGGCAGATCGAAAGGTGGGCGGTTCGTCTCGGCCAGAGCCGAGATGAAGAAGATCACGAACATCGGGAACAGCGGAATGAAGAACCAGTTCAGCATCGTGAACCAAGGCACCCCGAGCCAGTGCGCCGGGCCAGAATTCTGCTGCGCCAGCACGATATCGGTGAGGTTCAGCGAACCCACCAGCATCAGCACCGTGATGATCACGAAACCGATCGAGACCTCATAGGAAACCATCTGCGCCGCCGAGCGCAGCGCGCCAAGGAACGGATATTTCGAGTTCGAAGCCCAGCCGCCGATAATGATGCCGTAAACACCGAGCGACGAAATCGCGAAGATGTAGAGCACACCGACATTGATATCAGCGATCGCCCAGCCCGGATGCACCGGAATCACGGCCCAGGCCGCAAGCGCCAGAACGCAGGTGAGCAGCGGGGCCAGCAGGAACAGAACCTTGTCGGCCGAAGCCGGCACAACCGGCTCTTTCAGCACGAATTTCAGCAAGTCCGCGAAGCTCTGGAACAGACCCCACGGGCCCACGACGTTGGGGCCACGCCTCAGCTGCACCGCAGCCCAGATCTTTCGATCAGCCAGAAGGATGTAGGCAATGAACACCAGCAGGGCAACGAGCAGCAGAAGGCTCTTCGCGATAACAATCAGAGTCGGAATGAACCATGTCGTCTGCAGAACAAGGTAAGGCAGAATGAGAAAGGCGGCCCATCCAGCAAGCGCCAGTACAACCAGCACCATGGTGCCGAGAATCACCGGTCCGACCAGCGATCGTTTGGCGGGGGGAGTGTAATCGACCAATGTCCCCTCCTTATTCTGCGGCCAAAGCGGCGTTGCCGGAAGCGAGCGATGCGCATTCACCCATCACCTTCGAGGCGCGGGCAATCGCATTCGTCAGGTGGAAAGCGCCAACGGGGTTGACGAATGCGGCCTTCTCCGCCTTCCCGCCCATTTTGGCAAGGGCGGATATGCTGGACGCATCACCGGCCGAGATTGTATCGAGCCCCGCGAAATGCGGGAAAGCGGCATAGAGCGCCGCGCGCAAGCCATTCAGGCTGTCATACGGGAGTTTTGCGCCCAGAACGTCTGACAGGGCGCGGACAATCGCCCAATCTTCCTTCGCCTCGCCCGGCGGGAAAACGGCGCGATTGGTCATCTGCACGCGACCTTCGGTATTCACGTAGGTCGCGGATTTCTCCGTGTAAGCCGCTCCGGGGAGAATCACATCCGCCCGGTGAGCACCGGCATCGCCATGTGTGCCCTGATAAACCACGAACGCGCCAGCCGGGATTTCCACCTCATCGGCGCCGAGGTTGAACAGCACATCGATCGCGCCGGGTTTCAGCATCGCCGCGGTATCGAGCCCGCCTTCGCCCGGCACAAAGCCGAGATCGAGTGCGCCCACAGCGCTGGCTTCGGTGTGGAGGATGTTGAAGCCGTTCCAGCCGTCTTTGATCACACCCTTCTTGGCCGCGAGATCCGCCACCCGGGCAAGGATTGCGGCGCCGTCGGGACGGTTGAGCGCGCCCTGCCCAACGATAATAATGGGCTTTTCCAGGTTGGACGGGGCGTCTTTGATGAGCTTTTCGAGACTTTCCGGCCCGGCACCGAGATAGTTGTAGGGATATGAGAGGTCCGCCTGCTCACCGACCAGACCAATCGTCACCTTGCCCGTGAGGTAGCGCTTGCGGATGCGCGCATTGAGTACCGCCGCCTCTTTCCGCGGGTTCGAACCAATGATCAGAATGGCATCCGCTTCCTCGATCCCGGCAATGGTGGAATTGAAGAGGTAGCTCGCGCGCCCGTTTTTCGGATGCAGGGGCGAGCCAGGGTAGCGGCTGTCAAGATTCGGCGAACCGAGAGACGCCATCAGCTGCTTCAGCGCGAACATCTCTTCAACGCCGGCAAGCTGACCCGCAAGCGCGCCGATTTTCGCCGGATTTGTCGCTTTCACCTTCGCGGCGATGACCGTGAACGCCTCACCCCATGAAGCCGGGCGCAGCTTGCCGTTCTCGCGGATATAGGGGCGATCAAGGCGCTGGGTTTTCAGACCGTCCCAAATGAAGCGTGTCTTGTCGGAAATCCATTCCTCGTTGATCGCCTCGTTGACGCGCGGCATTACCCGCATCACCTCGCGACCGCGCGAATCCACCCGGATCGCCGAGCCGAGCGCGTCCATCACGTCGATGCTCTCGGTTTTTTGCAGTTCCCAAGGGCGGGCATTGAAGGCGTAGGGCCGCGATGTCAGCGCGCCCACCGGGCAGAGGTCGATGACGTTGCCCTGCATCTCGGAGGTCATGGCCTTTTCGAGATAGGTGGTAATTTCGGCATCCTCACCCCTGCCCAGCAGGCCAAGTTCCGTGATGCCTGCAACCTCGGTGGTGAACCGCACACAGCGCGTGCAGTGGATGCAGCGCGTCATCACGGTTTTCACGAGCGGGCCGATGTATTTGTCTTCAACCGCGCGCTTGTCTTCCTGATAGCGCGAGGCATCCTTGCCATAGGCCATCGCCTGATCTTGCAGATCGCATTCACCGCCCTGATCGCAGATCGGGCAATCGAGCGGATGGTTGATGAGCATGAACTCCATCACCCCCTCGCGCGCCTTCTTCACCATCGGCGACTTGGTGAAGAATTGCGGCAGCGAGCCATCCGGGCCACCGCGCACATCGCGCACATTCATGGCGCAGGAGGCCTGCGGCTTGGGCGGGCCACCCTTCACTTCCACGAGGCACATGCGGCAATTGCCGGCGATCGAGAGCCGCTCGTGGTAGCAGAAGCGCGGAATTTCAGCGCCAGCCGCCTCTGCCGCCTGAAGCAGCGTGTAATGCGGCGGCACATCGATTTCGACATCATCGACGAGGATCTTGGTCATAGCTTCACTCCGCCGCGACGCGCACAGGGTCGCTGTGCGGATTGGCTGAATACTGGTCGATACGCTTCTCGATTTCGGGCCGGAAATGCCGGATCAGCCCCTGAATGGGCCAGGCAGCCGCATCGCCGAGCGCGCAGATCGTGTGCCCTTCGACGCGGGTCGTCACATCGAGCAGCATGTCGATCTCGCGCTTGTGTGCGCGCCCTTCGGCCATGCGCGTCATGATGCGCCACATCCAGCCCGTGCCTTCGCGGCAGGGCGTGCACTGCCCGCAGCTCTCGTGCTTGTAGAAATAGGCGATGCGCGCGATCGCCGAGATGAGATCGGTCGATTTGTCGAACACCATCACCGCCGCCGTGCCAAGGCCGGATTTGAGGCCGCGCAGGGTGTCGAAATCCATGAAGGCGTCCGAAATCTGCTCCGCCGGAACCATCGGCACCGAGCAGCCGCCGGGGATCACCGCGAGCAGGTTATCCCAGCCGCCGCGAATGCCGCCGCAATGCTTGTCGATGAGTTCGCGGAACGGGATGCCCATCGCCTCCTCGACATTGCAGGGCCGGTTCACATGGCCCGAGACGCAGAAGAGCTTGGTGCCGGTGTTGTTCGGACGGCCAATGCCGGAGAACCAGCCCGCGCCCCGGCGCAGGATCGTGCCCGCCACCGCGATGGATTCGACGTTGTTCACGGTCGTCGGGCAGCCATACAGGCCCATATTGGCCGGAAATGGCGGCTTCAGGCGCGGCTGGCCCTTCTTGCCCTCAAGGCTTTCGAGCAGGGCCGTTTCCTCGCCGCAAATGTAGGCGCCAGCGCCGTGATGAACATAGATATCAAACGGATATCCGTGTTTGTTGTCCTTCCCGACGAGCTTCGCCTCATAGGCTTCGTCCACCGCGCGCTGGAGCGCCTCGCGCTCGGCGATATACTCGCCACGGATATAGATATAGGCGGCATGCGCGCCCATCGCGAAGCTCGCGATCAGGCAGCCCTCGATGAGAAGATGCGGATCATGCCGCATAATCTCGCGATCCTTGCAGGTGCCGGGCTCGCTCTCGTCAGCATTCACAACGAGGTAATGCGGCCGGCCATCATTCACTTTGGGCATGAAGCTCCACTTCATGCCGGTGGGGAACCCTGCCCCACCGCGCCCGCGCAGGCCCGAGGCTTTCATCTCGTCGATGATCCAGTCACGCCCCATCGAGAGGATGTGCTTGGTGCCATCCCAGTTGCCGCGTTTCAGCGCGCCCTTGAGGCCCGGGTCCTGAAGCCCGTAGAGGTTCGTGAAGATGCGATCGCGATCGGCGAGCATGTCGTTCTAGATCCTGTTCGGGTTGGAGAGGATGACATCCGCGCGCTTGCCGGAGGTCGTTTCGACCTCGGCCACGTAGAGCGCATCCTCGGAGAAATCGTCATTCCGGGCTTCGTAGGAAATCCGCGTGATGACAAACCATTTTCCGGCCGGTAGATCGGAGAAAGCGAAGCGCCCGCGTTGGTCGCATTGGGTTTCGCGCTGCGCTTCCCTGTGGAGCTTGGTGAGCTCCGACGCATTCGCCACCTGCGCGCCCGAGCGGCGGATATCGATCCACTCGCGGAAATAGGCGCTGGCGGGCACGAGGTAGACCTTGTTGCCTGAGCAGCGCGCGAGCCAGCCATTCGGACGGCGGATGAAACCCTCGCCATCGACGCCGGCATTGCCCTTGGCGGCCCAGGGCTGATGATCGGCAAGCGAGAAGCTCGCTTTCATCTCGCGCGACGAGGGAATGCACGCGGCCAGAAGTGCGGAGGCGGTGATCGCCCCCATCACTTTCAAGCCCGGCGTGAAAACCTCAGCGCGCATCAGAACCTCACTTCTTGCCCGCGGGCTTGTCGCCCACGGCGTTCTCGGGCCGCCAGCCGGTGGCGAGCTTCTTCGATTGCCCGATCCAGTCGTCGCGCTCGGCGCGGCCCTTGAAGCCTTCGAGATTCTGGTCAACCCATGCGAGGTTGTCCTTCGTCCAGATTGCGATCTGATCGAAGTGGAAAACACCCATTTTCTGGAGCATTTTCTCGAGCTTCGGCCCAACACCCCAGATCAGTTTCAAATCATCGCCCTTGCCGGTGCGTGGCTTTTTGAGCAATTCGGGCTTCGCCTTGTCCGAAACGGGAGCAGCGACCGGAGTTTCCGCCGTAGCGAGCGCCGTTTTCTTGGCAGGAGCTGCCTTCTTGGCCGGAGCTTCCGCCTTGGCCGGCGCGGTCACGACCGGCGCATTCGGCGCGGGTGCAGGCGCTGCACCAATCGCCGATTTGGCCGCCTCGGCAGCCTTCGCGGCTTCGGCCTTCGCTTTTGCTTGCGCCACGACACGCTCGTCAAAGGCTTTCTTCCAGCCGCCCACCATCGAGCCGTCGTAGAGACTCTTGTCGGTGAGTGTCGTGATCTTGCCCAGCGGCTCGGACGAGACGCGTCCCTGCTGCGAGCCCTTCTTCACAGCCTTGCCGGCGGCCAGATCATCCAGCAGTTTCGAGAAATTCTCGGGTGTGAGGTCCTCGTAATAATCGTCGTTGATCTGCACCATCGGCGCGTTGCAGCACGCCCCCAGGCACTCGACCTCGAGCCACGAGAACTTGCCGTCGGCCGTCACATGGCGCTGCTCGCCGATACGCTTCGCCAGCACCTGCTTCAACTCCACCGCGCCCATGCAGTGGCAAGGCACCGTGCCGCAAAGCTGGATGAAATGCTCGCCCACCGGCTCGAGATTGAACATGGTGTAGAAAGTCGCGACCTCCATCACGCGGATCGGCGGCATGTCCAGCACATCGGCCACATGTTCGATCGCCACGCGCGGCAGCCAACCGCCAGCCTGTTTCTGCGCTTGCCAGAGCAGCGGAATCACCGCCGAGGCCTGCCTTCCGGCGGGATATTTCGCGACCTGCCCGGCCACCCATTTCTGGTTGGCAGCGTTGAAGGCAAAGCTTTTCGGCTGAACCTCTTCCGGAGCGGGGCGGCGTTGGGCCATCGTCCATCCTCAAAATGCGACGCGCGGTCAGAGGTGACCGGCGCATCGGGTCAACTGATACTCGTGGTCGCAAGCTTTTCTCGAAAAACCGGTTTCCACTTTTTCGAAGCCTGCTCTAGCACCATGACCGTCCGGAGCAAGCCTCCAAAGGTCAAAAAATCGAATTTCTCACGCTCAAATCCGGGCGGGTATTCCGCTCAGAAACAGATACTTGTCTGGCGAGGCGCTTGCCCTTGCGCTCGCTCAATCCGCATCAGGCATGTGCGGATTTCGCCCGCGCGCTGCATCAGCACCAGAAAGCCGTTCGAACGCTCCGATCCACGCTCGATCGCCTTCACCTCGAAACCCTGCCGCGCCAGCACCTCCATCGTGATCACCTGCGGTTGCGCGGGCGTCGGCTGTCCCGGAGGGGCCGGGCGCTGCGTCGGCGGCGGCAAGGTGAACGGGTCCGGCGGCTGCTGCGCGAGTGCAGAGCCAGCGGCCAGCAGGCTGGCCGCGACAACAGCGAACGCCCTCACCGATCCACCTCGCCGAACACGATATCGAGCGAACCGAGGATCGCCGAGACATCCGCCAGCATGTAGCCGTTGCACATGAAATCCATCGCCTGCAGATGCGCGAAGCCGGGCGCCCGGATCTTGCAGCGATACGGCTTGTTCGTGCCATCCGAGACGAGATAGACGCCGAACTCGCCCTTCGGTGCTTCCACGGCGGCGTAAACCTCACCCGCTGGCACGTGATAGCCCTCGGTGTAGAGCTTGAAATGATGGATCAGCGCTTCCATCGAGCGCTTCATCTCACCGCGTTTGGGCGGCACGATCTTGCCATCAGTGGCGGAAATCGGCCCCTTGCCTTCCGGCTCGCGCAGCTTCCGGCAGCACTGCTTCATGATACGCACGGATTGGCGCATCTCTTCCATACGAATGCAGTAGCGGTCGAAATTGTCGCCGTTCTTGCCGATGGGGATATCGAAGGCCAGTTCCGAGTAGCATTCGTAGGGCTGCGAGCGGCGCAAATCCCACGCAGCACCCGAGCCGCGCACCATCACGCCCGAAAAGCCCCATTTCCACGCATCATCGAGGTTGACGATGCCAATATCGACATTGCGCTGCTTGAAGATGCGGTTATCGGTCAGGAGGCCTTCAAGGTCATCACAGACCTTGAGGAACGGATCGCAAAATGCCTCGATATCGTTGATGAGGTCAGCGGGCAGGTCCTGATGCACGCCGCCGGGGCGCACATAGGCCGCGTGCATGCGCGCACCGCAGGCCCGCTCGTAGAAGATCATCAGCTTCTCACGCTCCTCGAAGCCCCAGAGCGGCGGGGTGAGTGCGCCGACATCCATAGCCTGCGTGGTGATGTTCAGCAAATGGCTGAGAATGCGGCCGATTTCGGAGTAAAGGACGCGGATGAGCTGGCCGCGCTTCGGCACGGTGATGCCCAAAAGCTTCTCGACCGCCAAGGCATAGGCATGCTCCTGGTTCATCGGGGCGACGTAATCGAGCCGGTCGAAATAAGGCACGGCCTGAAGATAGGTCTTCGCCTCGATCAGCTTCTCGGTGCCGCGATGCAGCAGGCCGATATGCGGATCAACGCGCGTGACGATCTCGCCATCGAGTTCGAGCACGAGGCGCAGCACGCCGTGCGCCGCCGGGTGCTGCGGCCCGAAATTGATCGTGAAATTGCGCATATCAGGTTGTTCGGTCATCGGACTGGTCTTTCTCGAGCCCTATCTGGCCTGCAAAAAAATGTTCGGCGAACGTTCGGGCACACGCATCATGGAAGCGAACTCGGCACAGGAAAAACGACCCGCGTTGTTCCTCGCCATGCCTTCGTATCGTTTCCAGCGCGAAGGCTCTTCACTGCGAATGGCATCGTGCTTGGCCAGAACACGACGGTAATGCCCATGAAAACCTTGTTTCACAGCGATATGCCTTGGGCACTTCCCCAAAATTTTCCGGGCATAAGCTGCGTGAGGCAACATGCGAATATCGATGCTGTCGCGCAATTCCGGCCATTGCTGTTGCGCCGAAGCCGGCGCAGCCAGCAATGCGAACGTAGCGACCAAACCGCCGAAACATTTGCGCATGTCAGGTTTCAGGGTCATCTGGTTACCGGGTTCAAATCTTGATGTCTTTGCCCATTGCCTTGAGCTTGGCTTGAGCGGCCGCGAGGCCTGCAGGAACAAAGGTTTGTTCCATCAGCCCCATCATCTGCGGCATACGCGCCATCAATTGCGGCATCTTGCTCATCATGCTCTTGCCCACCGCACTCGAATAAAATTGATCCGCGGCAACAAGCTCTTCGGTCGTCAGCACTTCCAGCATGTTGAGAATGGTCCATTTTTCGATCACGGGTGCCGCTTCCACCAATGCGACGCGGAAGAATTCCTCGAAAAAGACCGAGAGGTCGCCTTCGCTGACATTCGCGTTCTTGGACCGGACCAACTGCACCAGCCCAGGCCGCATGGACACGGACATGTTCTGAAGCTGCGAGCGCGTATCGAAGTTCTGCGCATAAGAACGCGCTGCTTTCACCCCGACGGGATCGAACTTCTTGAGTCGTTCCTCGAACTGGGCATCCAGATCTTTCGGAGAAGTCTGCGCGAAGGCTGGTGTCACGGCCAGAAAAAGGCCGAAAACCAACGTTGTGAATATTCCGAACAACTGGCGCATAATCTTCACCCCTTCGCCTTCTCGTCGCCCGGCAGCACGTAATCGGTGCCTTCCCACGGCGAGAGGAAATCGAAATTGCGGAATTCCTGATTGAGCTTCACCGGCTCGTAGACCACGCGCTTCTGCGCATCGTCGTAACGCACCTCGACAAAGCCGGTGAGCGGGAAATCCTTGCGCAGAGGGTGCCCCTCGAAGCCGTAATCGGTGAGGAGGCGGCGCAGGTCAGGATGCCCCGAGAAGAGAATGCCATACATGTCATAGGCTTCGCGCTCGAACCACAGGGCGCCGGGGAAAAGCCCCGTGGCGCTTGGCACCGGCGTGCGCTCGTCGGTCTCGACTGTCACGCGGATGCGACGCACATGCTTCGGTGAGAGCAGGTGATAGACCACATCGAAGCGCTTCTCGCGACCCGGATAATCCGCGCCGCAGACATCGATGATGTTGATGAAGGCGCAATCCGCGTCGCCCTGCAGGAAGGCCAGCACGTCGAGAATGGCGGCGGCTTCGGCGCGAACATTCAACTCGCCATAGGCGATCGCGGTGCCCGTCACCTTGCCCGGCAGGGCCTTCTCGATATGGGCGGCGAGGATGGAGAGGGCTTCCGACATATCACTGTCTCCAACGTCATGGCCGAACTGGTGCTCGCCATCCACGTCTTGTCCGGGTTCCAGTCGCGGATGGCCGGGCTGAACCCGGCCATGACGGCCTGTGCGTGTTTCTAGCGCTCGATCGTGCTCGTGCGGCGGATTTTCTTCTGAAGCAGGAGCACGCCGTAGAGCAGCGCTTCGGCTGTCGGGGGGCAGCCCGGCACATAAATATCCACCGGCACCACGCGATCACAGCCGCGCACCACCGAATAGCTATAATGATAATAGCCGCCGCCATTGGCGCAGCTGCCCATCGAGATCACGTAGCGCGGCTCCGGCATCTGGTCGTAGACCTTGCGAAGCGCCGGCGCCATCTTGTTGGTGAGCGTGCCGGCGACGATCATCACGTCCGACTGGCGTGGCGAGGCGCGCGGCGCGAAGCCAAAGCGCTCGACATCATAACGCGGCATCGAGAGTTGCATCATCTCGACCGCGCAACATGCCAGACCAAAGGTCATCCACATCAGCGAGCCGGTGCGCGCCCAGGCGATGAGGTCTTCGGAGGCCGTGACGAGGAAGCCCTTATCGGCGAGTTCCTTGTTGATCTCGGTGAAGAACGGATCATTCGCCCCGAGAACTTTACCGGTCGCGGGGTCGAGAATGCCTTTCGGCTGCGGAGCGACGAGCGTGTTCATCAAATCAATCCCACTCCAGAGCGCCCTTCTTCCACTCGTAGACGAAACCCACCGTCAGCACGAAGAGGAAGACCATCATCGACCAGAAACCGAAGGCGCCGATATCCTTGAGCGCCACCGCCCAGGGGAAGAGGAAAGCGACTTCGAGGTCGAAAATGATGAAAAGGATGGCCACGAGGTAGAAGCGCACATCGAATTTCATGCGCGCATCATCAAAGGCGTTGAAGCCGCATTCATAAGCCGACAGCTTTTCCGGATCCGGATTCTTGTAGGCCACGGCGAAGGGCGCGATCATCAGCGCGAGGCCGATGACCAATGAAAGGCCGATGAAAATCACCAGCGGCAGATAGTCGAGAAGCAAGGTCTGCATAATGGTTTTTGGCTTAACGGAGGCGGCGGGCTCGCGCAAGGGTGAGTGGCGTCGCACAGCAAGAACTTGGGCGCTTTTTGGACAAAGGTTGGAGTGACACAAGGCAAAACCGCCCTGCCCTTGCCAGCGCTCGCGACGAGGCACAGAATTTTGGTCCAGCCGATTCGTCTCCGGCGCGTCGGCCCCCCTCATGAAGGACGAACCATGCTCCGCCGTTCGCTGATTGCCGCCGCCGCTGCGGCGTTCCTGTTTCCCGCCGCCGCTTCGGCACAAGGACCGGGGCAATATCGCATCAAGGGTGTCGATGCCCGCACCAAGGAGGCCTATTCGGGCACCGCGCAGTTGTCAAAAACCGGCGATGATACCTGGCGGATCGTCTGGCGCATCGGCGGCCAGACCTGGAACGGCCACGGTATCGGCGATGGCAAGGTGCTGGCGGTGAACTATTCCGGACAGGGCGTCACCGGCATCTTCCTGATGATCGCGCGCGACAGCGGCGGGTACGAAGCGGTCTGGAGTTACACGGGCGGTACCACAGTCGGCACCGAGGAGTGGGTGAAGGCGAACTGAAGTCGCTTCAGCGCAGCTTCCGGCTGAGCGCGACCGTCGCGATGATCGCGAGGCAGAAGCCGATGGCTGTCAGCGTGATTCTCTCGCCAAGCAGCGGCACCGCGAACAGCATCGAGAGAAACGGCTGCAGAAGCTGCACCTGACTCACGCGCATCGGATCAGCCGCGAGGCCACGATACCAGGCGAAGAAGCCCAGCCACATCGAGAAGATCGAGACATAGGCAAAGCCTGCCCATGCAACCGGCGCGACAGGACCAGCAGGAAATGTGAACAGGGCGACCGCTGTCGTGAACGGCAGATAGAGCACGAGAATCCACGATATGACGTGCTCGGGCCGCATTTCGCGGCTCATCCGGGCTCCCAGCACGTAGCCGATACTGGCTGACAGCACCGAAAGCAGCGCCAGCAGATCCGCGAGGCCAACGCCCGTGACGGAACCGGGCTCGCCTGAAATCCATGCGAAGGCGATCACAAGAAGAAATCCGAAAAAAGCCATGGCCCAGAAGGCCGGCGAAGCGCGCTCGCGCAGGAACAGGGCGGACATCACCGCCGTCGCGAGCGGCAGCGCACCAACAATCACAGCCACATGAATGGCTTGGGCATGAACGACCGCCAAACCCGAGAAGAGCGGAAATCCGATCACGATGCCCAGCCCGGCCGCCACCAGTCGCATGGCCTGAGATGGCGTGGGAAGAGGCGCGCGCACGGCAACGAGGTAGAGAATCGCGAGCAATCCCGCCGCAGCGGCGCGACCGATCGCAATGAAAATCGGGGGTAAGCCATCAAAACCGGGGGAAATCGTCGCCATTTTCGTCGCGGGGACCGAAACAGCGAAAATCGCAACACCCAGCAATCCGAGCAGAAGACCTTTCAAGGAGGCAGACATGACGCATCCTCGCCGCAAAGCGGCATCGAAACAGGTTGGGATGTGAAATGCCCCCTTTTCATGGAAGGAGCAGAAAATGGCGCGGGCGACGGGGCTCGAACCCGCGACCTCCGGCGTGACAGGCCGGCACTCTAACCGACTGAGCTACGCCCGCGCTTTCTTCGCGTCGTCCCGGAGGGCGAAGCGAGAGTGGTTCGCTTAAGGAAGCGCCCCTGCCCTGTCAAGCGCGTTCGGAGCGAAGTGTTCGGGGAATGGTTAGAACCGCATTCAGAGCCCGCCCGTGCCGAGGCGGTAGCGGCGGATTTCATCGGTGGAAAGCACTCTGATCCGATCATGCGGCGTTGATTCCGCAAGACTGATCAAATCCTGCGAGCCGCCGACACTGCGCGCGTAATCGCGCAAGGTGCGGATTTCGCTCTCGCCGGCAAACACACGACTTTGCAGGCCATGCCCGCCTTCCGGCGCATGCATGTGGATTCGGGCGGACATGCGATGCACGCCGAGGCGCGAGCCCTCCGGCACCATGCGCTTCTTCGCGCCCATCAGCGTATAGACGCAAGCCGAGGCGCATTGCCCCGGCACAACCGACAATCCCATGGTCTGCGCCGCGCGGCGCCGCGCCTGCGCCTCACTGCCGGTGCGCAGCCCGACAACCGGGCGGCCCACCACGGCCGAGGCGCCTGCTTCGTGCAGCAGCGCGCCGAGCTTCAGCGCACTTTCGACATTACCGCCCGGCGAATTGAGGAAAATCAGCGCATGCAGGCCCGGGACCTGCATCTCCTGACGCAGGAAGCGTGTGAACTTTGCCGGGCTGTCGTCGGAAATCTCGCCTTCGGCAATCATCGCACGCGGGCAGTTGCGCGCCGTGCATTCCTTTTCGAGCGGAACCGAGGCGAATTCCATAGCGAGGGCGGGAAACAGGGCGAGCGGAAACAGAAGTCCGATCGCACCTGCCACTCGCGGAGCGCGCGCCAAGGCACGCCGACCAAAACTCAAACGCATGACGCATAACTCGCAACTGGCACACGAGGCAGCACCACACGCGGCCTCACCAACATGGTGAACGAAAGCGGTTTCAGAAGCGTTCACGGCAGCGCCGAAGGCCAATCCCAGCCTGAGACATGCGAAGCAGGAAGCAGGATTGGTGGGCGGTGAGAGGCTCGAACTCCCGACACCCTCGGTGTAAACGAGGTGCTCTACCAACTGAGCTAACCGCCCGGCCCGATGTGGGTCGTAAACACGATCCGCCCGGATTTGGCAAGCGCAGCGGCCTGGTTCCCGGCGTGAGGCTGGCGGAATTCAGCGCCGCTTGCGCTCACCCGTCGGGCGCGCGGAACTATCCCGCGCGAGTCGGTATCGGCTCATTTCATCCGGCGAAAACCAGTACATGCTCTCCGATTGGGTAGCGGCCAGCTTCTCGACCACACCGTTATCGACCCCCATCGTGCGGAAGAATTGCCGAAAGAAGGCATGACCGGATTCATGATCGACGGTCGCATTGACCGGAAGCCGCGTTGTCGGGTCCAGCACAGCGGTTCCGGTATGCGCCCGATGCACCCCAACCCGGCTGCCGGTCACGAAATAACGCGAGGTGCCCCCGGCAAGCGCGAAGACGCAGGCCGAGGCACAGGTGCCGGATGTAAGCCCGCTCTTTCCGGTCAGGGATTCTCCGGTCCAGCGGCCAACAATCACCGACATCTTGAGCTTGCGCAGCGCATAACCTAGGGCGAGTCCCCCGGCCGTGAACCCGCCCGGACTTTCAATGACCAGAATTTGCGCAACCTTTCCGTGCCCGAGCGATTGCTCGAGGAAGGCAAAGAGCTGGAGATGCTCGTTCTGGCTGATGGTGCCCGACGCCACGATCACCTTCGGGCATTCACCTTTGCAGTTGGGGAAATCGGCATCGACGAGGCGGTAGGACAATGCGGCGGCCGGCGTGGCCCAAAGCACGGCAGCCGCGCCGATGGCGAGGCATGTGCGCCGGGCAATCCCATCGAGGAAACGGTTCAGCATCATCACAATATACGCCATTGAACGAAAAAGGGCGACCCGCAAGCCGGATCGCCCTTAACGCTATGTCATTCCGACGGGCGACTCAATGCGCCAAAGAAGCCGTGTTGTCCTCGCCCGCCTTGGCCGGCGGCTCGGCAGCCTCGTCCCATTCGATCGGCTCCGGCTGACGGATCAGCGCGCGCTTGAGCACCTCGCCCATATGTTTCACTGGCACGATTTCGAGCCCGTTCTTCACATTAGCGGGGATATCGGCGAGGTCCTTCACGTTCTCCTCGGGGATGAGGACGGTCTTGATCCCGCCGCGCAACGCCGCGAGCAGCTTCTCCTTGAGGCCGCCGATCGGCAGCACGCGACCGCGCAAAGTGACTTCGCCCGTCATCGCAATATCGCGCCGCACGGGAATACCCGTGAGCAATGACACGATGGCGGTCGCCATGCCGATACCGGCGGAGGGGCCATCTTTCGGCGTAGCCCCTTCGGGCACATGCACGTGAATGTCTCGCTTGTCGAACAAGGTCGGCTTGATGCCGAATTCGATCGAGCGGGAGCGCACATAGGATGCCGCCGCCGAGATCGATTCCTTCATCACGTCGCGCAGGTTGCCGGTCACCGTCATGCGGCCCTTGCCAGGCATCATGACGCCTTCGATGGTCAGCAACTCGCCGCCCACCTCGGTCCAGGCCAGGCCCGTGACACCACCCACCTGATCCTCGGTCTCGGCCGAGCCGTAGCGATACTTCGCCGGGCCGAGATAATCCTCGACCTTCGCCTCGTCGATTTTCACCGATTTCACCGGTTTGTCGGTGCCGGCGGAGAGCAGGATTTCCTTCACAGCCTTCCGCACGAGGTTGGAAATCTCGCGTTCGAGGTTGCGCACGCCCGCCTCGCGGGTGAAGCGACGCACCAGAAACATCAGGGCTTCAGGCGTGATCGACCATTCCCTCTCATCGAGGCCATGCTTCTTCAGCGCGTTCGGGATAAGATGGCGACGAGCGATCTCGGCCTTTTCCTCCTCGGTATAACCGGCGATGCGGATGATCTCCATCCGGTCCATCAGCGGCGCGGGGATGTTGAGCGTGTTGGCCGTGGTGACGAACATTACGTTCGAGAGGTCGTAATCGACCTCAAGATAGTGATCGGCGAAGGTGGTGTTCTGCTCGGGATCGAGCACCTCCAGCAGCGCCGAAGACGGATCGCCGCGGAAATCCTGACCCATCTTGTCGATTTCATCGAGCAGGAAGAGCGGGTTCGCGGTTTTCACCTTGCGCAGGCTCTGGATGATCTTGCCCGGCATGGAGCCGATATAGGTGCGGCGATGCCCGCGGATTTCCGCTTCATCACGCACACCGCCAAGGCTCATGCGCACGAACTCGCGGCCCGTCGATTTGGCAATCGAACGTCCCAGCGAGGTCTTGCCGACGCCCGGAGGCCCGACAAGGCACAGGATCGGGCCGGTGAGCTTGTTCGCTCGACTCTGCACCGCGAGATATTCCACGATGCGGTCCTTGACCTTCTCAAGCCCGAAGTGATCGGCGTCGAGGATCTCCTGCGCGTGGCGCAAGTCCTTCTTGACCTTCGACTTCTTGCCCCAGGGGAGCGAGAGCATCCAGTCGAGATAGTTGCGCACCACCGTGGCCTCAGCGGACATCGGCGACATCTGCCGCAGTTTCTTCAGCTCGTGCAGAGCCTTGTCGCGCGCCTCTTTCGAGAGCTTGGTGCGGCGGATCTTGTCCTCGACTTCGGCGAGTTCATCCTTGCCCTCGTCGTCGCCGAGCTCCTTCTGGATCGCCTTGATCTGCTCGTTGAGATAATATTCGCGCTGGGTCTTCTCCATCTGCCGCTTCACGCGGGTGCGGATGCGCTTCTCGACCTGCAGGACCGAGATTTCGCTCTCCATCAGACCGAGAATCTTCTCAAGGCGCTTCGAAACCTTGGTGATTTCCAGCACATCCTGCTTGTCGGAAATCTTGACCGCGAGATGCGCGGGCACGGTGTCCGCCAGCTTGGCGTAATCATCGATCCCGGAAATGGTCGAAACCACATCCGGCGAAACCTTCTTGTTGAGCTTGGCATAATTCTCGAACTCGGTCGCAACCGAACGCGCAAGCGCTTCGGTCTCGATCGGGTCCGAAAGGTCGTCGCCCATCACCTCGACTTCCGCTTCGAGGTAGTTCTCGTTCGCAACCGATTTCACACGCTTCGCGCGGGTCAGGCCCTCGACCAGCACTTTCACGGTGCCGTCGGGCAATTTCAGAAGCTGAAGCACGCTCGCCAGCGCGCCGACCTTGTAAATCTGGTCCTCGGCGGGATCATCATCTGTGGCGTTGAGCTGGGTCGCGAGCAGGATGAAGCGATCATTCTTCATCACATCTTCCAGCGCGCGGATCGATTTCTCGCGGCCGACAAAAAGGGGAACGATCATATGCGGGAACACCACGATGTCGCGCAGCGGCAGAACCGGCACGGTTTCAATGGTTCCCACTTCAGGCTTCTTCTTATCTCCGCTCATCAACGGAATTCCTGTCTCTCGGGTGCGGCGCCCCGCCACCCGCCGGCGCACAAGGGCCGGGCTCGTGATGAAGAACGCTGCGCTCTCCGCCGGACCTTGCCACCCGGAACAGCGCGGGCCCCAGATGGGCACCCGGAATCATTCTTCGCTTGGGCTTAAGTTGGGGACTAATCCGGGCCGAAACAAGCCCACTCCAGCAATCCGGTTGGGATTGAGTCATTCGCGCAACAGAAGGGCATGTCTTCAACAAAAAGCCCCGGATGGGGGTCCGGGGCTCTGAAACACTCGGGGCAATCCGCCTCAGGCTGAGGAAGCCGCGACCTCTTCCTTGCGCTCGCCGTAGATGTAGAGCGGCTTGGCCTTGCCTTCGATCGTCTCGGCATTGACGACGACCTGCTCGACGCCATCGAGGCCCGGCAGATCGAACATGGTATCCAGCAGCACGCTCTCCATGATCGAACGCAGGCCGCGCGCGCCCGTGCGGCGCTCAATCGCCTTGCGGGCGACCACCGAGAGCGCTTCATCGGCGAAGCTCAGTTCCACGTCTTCCATCTCGAACAGACGCTGATACTGCTTCACCAGCGCGTTTTTCGGCTCGGTGAGGATGCGCTTGAGCGCAACTTCATCGAGATCTTCGAGGGTCGCGATCACCGGCAGACGGCCGATGAATTCGGGGATCAGCCCGAATTTCAGCAAATCCTCCGGCTCGACCTGCCGGAACACTTCGCCGACGCGCCGGTCATCCGGGCTCTCGACCTTGGCACCGAAGCCAATCGACGTTCCCTTCCCGCGCTGGGAAATGATCTTCTCGAGGCCGGCGAAAGCGCCGCCGCAGATGAACAGGATGTTGGTCGTGTCAACCTGCAGGAATTCCTGCTGCGGATGCTTGCGTCCGCCCTGCGGCGGCACCGAGGCAACGGTGCCTTCCATGATCTTCAGCAGGGCCTGCTGCACACCCTCGCCCGAGACGTCGCGCGTGATCGAGGGGTTATCGGATTTGCGGGAAATCTTGTCGATTTCATCGATGTAGACGATGCCGCGCTGCGCCTTCTCGACATTGTAATCGGCAGCCTGCAACAGCTTGAGGATGATGTTCTCGACATCCTCGCCGACATAACCGGCTTCTGTGAGCGTCGTGGCATCCGCCATCGTGAACGGCACATCGAGGATGCGTGCGAGCGTCTGGGCGAGATAGGTCTTGCCGCAGCCTGTCGGCCCGACGAGCAGGATGTTCGATTTCGCGAGTTCGATATCGTTGTTCTTCGTGGCGTGGTTCAGGCGCTTGTAATGGTTGTGCACCGCGACTGAGAGCACACGCTTCGCGTAGAACTGGCCGATCACGTAATCATCGAGGATTTTCGCGATCTCGCGCGGCGTCGGCACGCCTTCCTTCGATTTCACGAGGGTTTTCGATTCCTCGCGGATGATATCCATGCACAACTCGACGCATTCATCGCAGATGAACACGGTCGGGCCGGCAATGAGCTTGCGCACCTCGTGCTGGCTCTTGCCGCAAAACGAGCAGTAAAGCGTGGAACGCTGATCGCCGCTGGTGGACTTGCTCATACTTCAAACCTCCGCGCCGGCCAGGGGCCTCCCCCCTCCCGGCGAAAGCGAATCCGCGAAACACGCGTGCCCGCCATCAAGCTACCTGCCCAGTATCGGCTCCGCCCCCCGAACGAAGCGTTAATCGGGCGCGAAAACCTCATAGGCTTAGTCAAAACGTCACAAACCTGCGCCAAACCGCAACGTAACCACTTGCACCCCCGTTGCAAGGGGCTCGATCAGCGCGTGACCACGCTCCTGGTGCAAGGTGCAGGCCAGCAACACAACTTCCGGTTATGTTTCAATGCGGCACAGTCGCAACGGGCGTCCATCACATCGGCTTCGGCTCTGCCGGGTCTTCCATGCGCTTCGTGACCACCTGATCGATCAGGCCGAATTCCTTGGCCGCGTTGGCCGTCATGAAATTATCGCGCTCCAGGGCCGAGTGGATCGTGTCGTAATCCTGCCCCGTATGCGTGACGTAGATCTCGTTGAGCCGCCGCTTGAGGTTCTCGACCTCCTTGGCGTGAATCAGGATATCGGTCACCTGACCCTGGAAGCCGCCGGATGGCTGGTGCACCATGATGCGCGCATTCGGCAGCGCGAAACGATGCCCCTTTTCACCCGCCGTCAGCAGCAGCGAGCCCATCGAGGCCGCCTGCCCCATGCAAAGCGTCGTCACTGGGCAGCGGATGAACTGCATGGTGTCGTAAATCGACAGCCCCGATGTCACCACGCCGCCGGGCGAGTTGATGTACATCGAGATTTCCTTTTTCGGATTCTCGGCCTCAAGGAACAGCAACTGCGCGACGACGAGGCTCGCCATGCCGTCTTCCACCGGGCCATTGAGGAAAATGATCCGCTCGCGCAGGAGGCGCGAGAAAATATCGAAGGCGCGCTCGCCCCGCGAAGATTGCTCGATCACCATCGGAACGAGAGCGTTGTAGGTTTCGATCGGGTCCTTCATCGGACATCCTCTTGTCGGGAATCAGCGGGTCTGCGCCCGGAATCAGGCGTCGCACCTTCAGATAGTCATCCAAGACGATGCTGAAAAGGGCGACAATTCGGCCGGTCTCAAGACTTTGCCGTCATCCTGAACGCAAGGTGCACGCCCCAGCCGGCGACCAGCCCCCAGAATGCGCCACCGATCCCGAGGATGGTGAGCCCCGAGGCGGCAATGAAAAAGGTCAGCAGCGCCGGAAGCCGGCTTTCCTCCTCGGCGATCGCGCCCTGCATCGCCGCTCCGAACGCGCCGATGAGTGCCAGCCCCGCAGCCGCTTCGATCAGGGCGGGTGAGGCGCGCAGCACGAGGGCTGCAGTCACTGCTGCGAACAGGGTGAGCAGGATGTAACCCAGACCGGAGAACACGGCCGCCACATAACGTTTCGCCGGATCGGTCCCGGCATCCGGCCCGGCGCAGAGTGCTGCCGTGATCGCGGCATAATTGATGGTTGGCGCGGCGAAGGGCGCCGTGATCATCGAGAGTGCACCGGTCACGAACAGCCCATCCCGGGGCTTATGGCGGTAGCCATAAGTCGAGAGCACCGCGAGCCCGGTGATGTTCTGCGAGGCCATCGTGACGATGAAAAGTGGCAGCGCGACGCCCAACAACGCCGACACCGTGATCTCCGGCATTACGAATACAGGTCTCGCGAAGCGGAAGCTGAAACCCTCGCCGAAACCGGTGGTCGCCGCAGTGAGCCCCAGAGCCAGAAGCACAGCGGCGGGAACGGCCCAGAGCCGCGCGATTCTCAGCAAGATCAGCCAGACGCCGATGATCGCGAGCACCGCCGATGGCGTCGCCTGAATGGCGATGAATGGCGCCATGCAGAGCTTGAAGAGAATGCCCGCCAGCATCGCCGCCGCGATTGGCTTTGGGATCGCCTGAACAAAGCGCGACAGGGGTTGCCAGAAGGCCGCGAGCACGATCAGCGCTCCCGTGACAATGAACGCCCCGACAACTGCTGGAAATCCGCCTGACACAGCGCCCGTTGCGCCAAGCAGCGCGAGGCCGGGCGTCGACCACGCCACAGAAATCGGCATTCGGGAATGCAGGCTCAGAACGATTGCTGCGATGCCTTTCGCGAACCCCACGAACAGCAGTGCGGAGGCGATCTGGGCCTCGCTCGCGCCCATGTTCGCGAGCCCCTTGATCAGGATTGCGACCGAGCTGGTGAAACCCACCAAAGCCACGATGAGCCCTTGCACAGCCGCCGGAGCCGACAAATCCCGTCCGAACGCTTTCAGCATGTTTCCCCCCGCACGGCGCAGACGACCTCGCGACTCAACCGCGCGGCACCGACAAAAGAAAACGCCGCCCTGTGAGGCGGCGCAATCCCTGTTCGTTACGGCTTCAGCGAGAGCCGAAAGCCATCACTCGGCCTTCTTGGCCTTGGCCTTCTTCGGCTTCTCGGCCTTGGCTTCAGCCTCAACCGGCTCAACGGCCATCAGTTCATCGCGGCTCACAGGTTTTTCGACCACGGTGAGACCGGCGAGGATATGATCGACCACCTTCTCCTCGAAGAGCGGCGCACGGATTTCGGCCAGAGCCTGCGGGTTCTTGCGGTAGAACTCGAAGAATTCCTTCTCCTGACCGGGGAACTGGCGCGCACGCTGGACAAGCGCGCGGGAGATTTCCTCATCCGAAATCTTCACTTCGGCCTTCTCGCCGATTTCCGACAGCACCAGACCCAAGCGCACGCGCCGCTGGGCAATGCGCTGATATTCGGCCTTCAATTCCGCTTCGCCCTTCGGGTCATCCGCGAAGCTCTTGCCCTCGCGCTGCATGTCCGAAATCACCTGATTCCAGACAGCCGCGAATTCCTGCTCGACCATGGTTGGCGGAAGGTCGAAGGTGTAGATGGCATCGAGGCCGTCGAGAAGCTGGCGCTTCTGCTTCTGGCGCGACACATCCATCAATTCGGCCTGCATCGAACCCTTGACGATCTCGCGCATCTTCGCGAGGGATTCCACGCCAAGCTTCTTGGCGAGTTCATTGTCGATCGCAATCTCCTCGGGAGCCTGGATCGCCTTCACCGTCACGGCGAACTCGGCCGCCTTTCCGGCAAGGTCGACCACCTGATAGTCATCGGGGAACGTGACCTTGACGACCTTCTGGTCGCCCATCTTGGAGCCAACGAGCTGCTCCTCGAAACCGGGAATGAACTGGCCCGAACCCAGCACGAGATCCGACGTGCCCGTGCCGCCATCGAAGGCGATGCCGTTGATGGTGCCAACAAAATCGATGGTCAGCTTGTCGCCGTCCTTCGATTTTTCCTTGTCGGCGCGCGGCGTGAAAGTGCGGGCAGCGTTGGCCATCCGTTGAATGGCCTCATCGACGTCATTCTCCGGCACCTCGGCCACTTCCTTGACGATCGAGATGTGGGAATGATCCTTCACGTCGAATTTCGGCAGGATTTCCACATCCACGGCGAAATCGAGATCGGCTTCACCGGCGAGCACCTTGGTGATCGTGGCCTCGTCCTCCGGGAGCGCGACCTTGGGCTCGGCGGCAAGTTTCGAGCCGGCTTCCTCGGCGATTTTCTTCTGCGCTTCGGTCACCGAATTCTGCACGACCTCCGCCATGATCGAGCGGCCGTAAAGCTTGCGGATATGCGCCACCGGCACCTTTCCGGGGCGGAAACCGTTGAGCTGCACACGGCCCTTGAGCTGCTCGACTTCCGTGTCGAACCGGACCGCAAGATCCTGCGCGGTGATCACGACCTTGTACTGGCGCTTCAGCCCGTCGGCGGCGGTTTGGGTGAGTTGCATGGTGAGAAACCCTGATGAATGTGCGGGGGTTCATGACCCCGGATGAATGTTCGGCCTGCCGGCGAAACCGGATCGCGTGGAAACCTGCTTGCTTTGTGCCGCCACGCTGAAGTCGACGCTGGTGCGTTGGCGAAACGGCACTGGTGCGGGCGAAGGGACTCGAACCCCCACGACTTTCGTCACCGGAACCTAAATCCGGCGCGTCTACCAGTTCCGCCACGCCCGCGCGACCCACGTGAACCGGGCTTCGAGAAACCGGAGGGCATGCCACCCGATCCAATCCCTGCCGCCCGGCGCGGCGGCGGTGCTATAGCACGGTTTGCTGGCTCGTAAACTTGTAAATCTTGAATTTCGCGCACCGATCATGCGAGATCGGGATCGACCCCGAAGCGCCCAGCCGAGTATGTCTGAAGAGGAATTCCGCATGAAAACACTTCCGACGGTCGCCCCGACACACGTCCCTCTCGTGGCGTGAAGAGCCACCCAACCTTGCCGGAAGCGGACTCCCCCTGATGTTCAAGCGCCGTAATCCGCCCCGACATCCCCCGGACAGGCGGCTTGTTCTCGGTGGGTTGGCGGCCTGTGCAATAGCGCCACGCGGCTTTGCGCAAGCCCCTGCCCGCCCCATTCCTGTCACCCCGACACTCTCCTTGTCGGCTCGCACCATCGCGGCGCGCCTGGACGGATCGTCCCAAGCCGAAAGCACGCTTTTCCGGCTCCTGCGGGAGCCGACGCTTGCAGCAGGTTCCGTCACATCGCCCGAAAACACGATGCTCCGGCTTCGGCCCGGCACGGAAGCAGCGCTTGCGGTCTCGAACCAGCTTGGTCAGCCGCTCGCGCTCGGACTTCGCGGTTTGCGCTCGACGATCACTGCGGAGAAACCGGTGCTGGCCGGCGGGGAAAGCGGCTTGATCGGTCTGCCTGCCCGCCAGTCGGGCTCGTTCCTGCTTCATCCGATGACCCCCGGCTTCGCCAGCGAGCAAACTGGGCGCGGCCTGCCGACCCTGCTCGTGATCGAGGAAGCGACGCCGCCGCCGGTGGATGACGACCTGCCCTTGCTGGTGAGCGACTGGCGACTCGATGAGCGGGGCGTTCTGGAGAGCGAATTCGGCGATGTGCGCGATGCCGCGCGGCTCGGTCGGCTCGGGAACCGGCTGGTCGTGAATGGCCAGGCGGCCCCCATGGTGAGAGTTGTCCGCCCCGGCGCGCGCGTCCGCCTGCGCATCGCCAATGCGGCGATGGCACGGGTTATTCCGCTGCATGTCTCGGGGCTTTCGGCTC
This sequence comes from Hyphomicrobiales bacterium, assembly GCA_017302635.1. Lineage (GTDB taxonomy): Bacteria > Pseudomonadota > Alphaproteobacteria > Rhizobiales > Beijerinckiaceae > Rhabdaerophilum. Next base: position 1,033,159 of record JAFLCX010000002.1, on the reverse strand, counting down.
GGGTGATCGCCATCGACTCGACCCCCTGCCAACCCTTCGATCCGCTCCAGCGCACGGTGACGCTTGCTCCGGGCACACGCTGCGAGGTGATCGTCGACATGCCGGTTGAGGCAGGCAAGGAGGCGCGGGTCGAAGCCCGGTTCGCGACGCCGGCACCGCTTTTCGTGTTCCGGACGGACGGCGAACCTTTGCCTTCACGCGGGCCAGTCGCGGCGCTGCCGGATCCGGGTCTTCCGCCGGCCATCCGGCTTCAGGATGCGCTGCGCGTCGATCTGACGATCACCGGTGGCATCTCACGCGCCGCAGATGCCGCACTTGAAGCGGTCCGGCGTCAGGCCGCCGGGCTCGAAGCCTACCGGCAGGCTTTCCCCGACCCGAGGCGGGTTTTCTCGATCAACGGCGGAGCTGCCGGCGATCGTCCCGGTGAACCACCGGGACCTCCCCTGCTCCGCGCGAGGAAGGGCCGCGTGGTCGTGATGGCCCTGCGCAATCAGACCGATTGGGCTCAGGTGATCGGGATGGCCGGGCATTCCTTCCGCCTTCTCCACCCCTATGATGACGGATGGGAGCCCTATTTCCTCGATACGCTCTACCTCGCCCCGGGTGCTGTGGCGCGTGTGGCGTTCATCGCGGATCAGACAGGGCGACATGCCATCCGCTCCACCATCGCCGATCATGCCGATGCCGGTGTCTCGACGCATTTCGAGGTGGCTTGAAGAGCGACGACGCGCTGTTTCTCTTGTGTGCATTTTGTTTAAAAAATAGGCTGTTTGCCTGAATTGCGTGCTTGGCGCGAGAAATTGCTTCAAAGCGCCGGATCGCAAGGCTTTCGGCCTATTGACGGCATCGGGCCTTTGATGAAGAGAGGCCGATGGAAGTTACGGTTCACCGGCCAAACCCGCATGGGGAAAATGCATGAAAAAGCTCGAAGCCATCATCAAGCCCTTCAAACTCGATGAGGTGAAGGAGGCCCTTCAGGGGATCGGTGTTCAGGGTATAACCGTGATTGAAGCCAAGGGCTTCGGCCGCCAGCGTGGCCATACCGAGCTTTACCGCGGCGCGGAATATGTTGTTGATTTCCTGCCCAAAGTGAAAATCGAGGTCGTGCTCTCCGACGGGCTTGTCGGCGAGGCCATTGAAGCCATCAAGACCGCCGCCCAGACGGGCCGGATCGGCGATGGCAAGATTTTTGTTTCCTCGGTCGAGCAAGCGGTTCGGATCCGGACCGGCGAGACCGGGAACGACGCCATCTGAGGCAACTCCCCGCTTGTCTGGCCGGTGCGTGTTCGGCATCGGCCCGAGAGAATATCAAACCCAAAACCAGCGTGTGAACAGAGGACGCGAAACGGCCATGAAGAGCGCCAAGGAAGTTCTGAAATTCATCAAGGAAAACGACGTGAAATACGTCGATTTCCGATTCACCGACCCCCGCGGCAAGTGGCAGCATGTCACGTTCGATATCGGGATCGTCGATGAGGACGCGCTCGACGAAGGCATCATGTTCGATGGTTCCTCGATTGCTGGCTGGAAGGCCATCAATGAGTCGGACATGCTGCTGAAGCCGGACTTCGCCTCGGCCACCCTGGATCCGTTCTTTGCGGCCTCGACCCTGATCATCAATTGCGACGTGCTCGAGCCGGCCACCGGCGAGATGTACAACCGCTGCCCGCGCGGCATTGCGAAGCGCGCCGAGATGTTCATGAACCAGTCGGGCGTGGGCGACACCGCCATGTTCGGCCCGGAAGCCGAATTCTTCATTTTCGACGACGTGAAGTTTGGCGCCGACCCCTACAACACCGGCTTCAAGCTCGATCATTCGGAACTGCCGATCAACGGCATGACCGAATATGAAGGCGGCAACCTCGGCCACCGCGTTGCAACCAAGGGCGGCTATTTCCCGGTTCCGCCGCAGGATTCCTGCCAGGATATGCGCGGCGAGATGCTGGCTGCCATGGCGCAGATGGGCGTTACGGTCGAAAAGCATCACCACGAAGTGGCCTCGGCCCAGCACGAACTCGGCACGAAGTTCAACACGCTCGTGACGACCGCCGACCACATGCAGGTCTACAAGTACTGCATCCACAACGTGGCCCAGAGCTATGGCAAGACCGCGACCTTCATGCCGAAGCCCATTTTCGGCGATAACGGCTCGGGCATGCACGTGCATCAGTCGATCTGGAAGAACGGCAAGCCGGTTTTTGCGGGCGACAAATATGCCGGCCTTTCCGAGACCTGCCTCTACTACATCGGCGGCATCATCAAGCACGCGAAGGCCCTGAACGCCTTCACGAACCCGTCGACGAACTCCTACAAGCGTCTCGTCCCGGGCTATGAGGCCCCGGTTCTGCTGGCCTACTCGGCCCGCAACCGCTCGGCCTCGTGCCGCATTCCGTGGACGAATTCGCCGAAGGCCAAGCGCGTGGAAGTCCGCTTCCCGGATCCGACCGCGAACCCCTACCTCGCCTTCGCCGCCATGCTGATGGCCGGCCTCGACGGTATCGCGAACAAGATCCATCCGGGCGAAGCCATGGACAAGGACCTCTACGATCTGCCGCCGAAGGAACTCAAGAAGATCCCGACCGTGTGCGGTTCGCTCGACGAAGCACTTGCTGCCCTCGACAAGGATCGCGCCTTCCTCAAGGCCGGTGGCGTGTTCACCGACGACTTCATCGACAGCTATATCGAGCTGAAGAAGGGCGAAGCGGATCGCTATCGCATGACACCGCATCCGATCGAGTTCGTGATGTATTACAGCTGCTAATCAGCTGTTGCTCACAAACTGAATCAACGCATCAAGGGCGCCTTAGGGCGCCCTTTTCGTGCGCCAGAGCACTTTCGGAGAATTCCCGTTCTTCGAAAACGCGCATTCTTTCTTAAATCGCATTTTCTGGGCGCAAACCGGTCGCCACATCGATTGAAATGCTCGAGCCGACAAAAAAGCGCGGGCTGGCCCGCGCTTTGCTGCATCTGCAATGTCGAGAAAATTCAGACAGCCTGACGCAACCCAGGGATCGCGGCGATCATCTTGGCGAGCCCGAAATGATGCCCGGCGATCAGGGCGCATGCCGCGGCGAGCAGACCCATCATGGTCAGTTTCTTGGCGCGACCCGGCAGGGCGACATAGCGCGGCTCGAAATCGTCTTCCATGCATCCAAAGGCGCCACCCGCGGCATTGGCGCATTTTTCAAGCGTTTTCATGCGCGGCGAATACATGGGCGACCTCTCCCGACGGCGACGATTCTCGATGTCCCCACTTTCATCTCGGGATGGTGAAATTTGGATGAATGAGCCGGGCGTAAACGTGCTCTCGCCGGCGAAAACTTCGGGCTCATAACGTGCCATTCCGCAAGGCGTGATCCGAAATGATCAGGCGCAGGCTTGAACACTCCGTCTCCATCGGGTTTCCTGCGGGCATGCAGGCGAAAGACAACTTTCTCGATCGGCTTGGCAATTTCGTCGCGCGGCGCATCACCGCCACGGCTACAGCTTACGAGCCCTATGCCGCCAGCCGACCGGATTATGTCTCCCGCTTCCTCGAACCGGGTGATGTGCTGCTGGTTGAGGGTGGGCGCTCGAAGGTCGCGGCGGCGATCAAATACCTGACGCAATCCACATGGAGCCACGCCGCGCTCTATGTTGGCCCGATGGCGGATTGCCTCGACTCGACCGGTGCTCCGGCGACCTTGATCGAGGCCGAGCTCGGTGAAGGCGTCATCGCCTCGCCGCTCTCGAAATATGCCTCGTTCAACACGCGCATCTGTCGGCCCGTGGGGCTTACGGTGGAAGATCGCGCCAAGCTGATCGCCTTCGCCAAGAGCCGGATGGGTGACCGCTATGATCTGAAAAACGTCATCGACCTGATGCGCTATTTCCTGCCGAACCCGCCGGTGCCGCAGCGTTTCCGTCGCCGGATGATTGCGCTCGGTTCGGGTGAGCCGACCCGCGCCATCTGCTCGACGCTGATTGCCCGCGCATTCGAAGAAATCGGCTATCCGATTCTGCCGCGCCTTGAGCAGAAGAGCGAGGTGGACGGCATGGGGCGGCTCAGAAACCGCGAGATTTTCCATATCCGCGACTCATCGCTGTTCACGCCGCGCGATTTCGACGTCTCGCCGTTTTTCCGCGTGGTAAAGCCCACGATCGAACTCGGCTTCGATTACAAATCGATCGAATGGCATATCCCGCCTTCAGGCGCGAACGGACGGGAAACCTGAGGAAAAACGCCCAAGGCGCTGCGTTTTCGGCATGAAGGCCGAGGGGCTGCATGGCATGCTATGCTAGCAAGCTCCGAATCAGTTCCCGAAAGTCCGTCGCGCCTCATGTCCTCCAAGCCATCCCCCGCCCTCGATCTCTTCAGCCAGCTGGAGAAGGCCGCGCAGGAGATGGTGCGGGAGACCAAACCCGCTGCAAAACCAGCGGTCGCGAGCACGGGCGAGAAGTTACAAGTCCCGGCAGCAGGTGGGTCATCGGGTGGCGCCAAGACCCCGCCACCACCGCCGCCCCCTGCCCCGCCCGCAGCGCCCGGCGGCTATGACGGCTCTTCGATCGAGGTGCTGGAAGGGCTTGAGCCCGTGCGCCGGCGCCCCGGCATGTATATCGGCGGCACGGATGAGAAGGCGCTTCATCACCTCTTCGCGGAAGTGCTCGACAACTCGATGGACGAGGCGGTAGCGGGGCACGCGACCTTCATCGAGATCACGCTTGGCGCGGATGGCTTCCTGACCGTTTCGGATAATGGGCGCGGCATTCCGGTGGATGCGCACCCGAAATTCCCCGGCAAATCCTCGCTCGAAATCGTCATGTGCACCTTGCATGCGGGCGGCAAGTTCGACGGCAAGGCTTACGAGACCTCCGGCGGCCTGCATGGTGTGGGCGTTTCGGTGGTCAACGCGCTCTCGGAATTCGTCGAGGTCGAGGTGGCGCGTGAGCAGCAGCTCTACCGGATGCAGTTTTCGCGCGGGCTACCGCAAGGCCCGCTCGAACATCTCGGAGCCATCCGCAACCGGCGCGGCACCAGCGTGAAATTCAAGCCCGATGCCGAGATTTTCAAGGCAGGTGCGACCTTCTCACCCGCGCGGCTGTTTCGGATGGCGCGCTCCAAGGCCTACCTCTTCCGCGGTGTTGAAATCCGCTGGTCCTGCGACCCGGCACTGGTGGCCGGTTCGGAAACGCCCGATCGCGCCACTCTGCGCTTTCCCGGCGGGCTCTCGGATTACTTGCGGCGCGAAATCGAGGGCAAGACGCTTGTCATCGACGAGATGTTCGCCGGCCGGCTCGACAAACAGGGCCACGGGGCCTGCGAATGGGCCCTCGCCTGGTTTCAGCATGACGATGGCTTCGTTTCCTCTTATTGCAACACCGTGCCGACGCCCGATGGAGGCACGCACGAGGCCGGTCTGCGCGTCGCCCTGCTGCGCGCGCTGAAAGACCATGCCGAGCGCATTGGCCAGAGCAAGCGCGCAGCGCTTCTCACCTCTGACGACGTGATGAACGGCGCGGCCGTGATGCTCTCGGTCTTCATCCGCGAGCCGGAATTCGTCGGCCAGACCAAGGACAAACTCGCGACCGCCGAAGCCTCGCGCATTGTCGATGCCGCGATCCGCGATGCGTTCGATCATTGGCTCGCGGGCAATCCCAATCAAGCGAATCGTCTGTTCGATTATGCGGTCGAGCGCGCCGAAGAGCGCCTGCGTCGCCGCGCCGAAAAGGATGTCGCGCGCAAGACCCCGGTGCGCAAGCTCCGCCTGCCGGGCAAGCTCGCCGATTGCTCGAACTCGGCGACGCAAGGCTCGGAGCTTTTCATCGTCGAGGGGGATTCGGCGGGTGGCTCGGCAAAACAGGCGCGCGACCGTGCGAGCCAGGCTGTGCTGCCGCTGCGTGGCAAGATCCTCAACGTCGCAAATGCCGGCAAGGACAAGCTTCAGGCCAACCAGCAGCTTGCCGACCTGATGCTGGCACTCGGCTGCGGCACCGGCAGCCAATATCGCGATGATGACCTGCGTTACGGCAAGATCATCATCATGACCGACGCCGATGTGGATGGCGCGCATATCGCCTCGCTGCTGATCACCTTCTTCTATCGGCAGATGCCGCGGCTGATCGAGAACGGACATCTCTATCTTGCCGTGCCGCCGCTCTATCGCATTACGCATGGCGGCAAGACGGTTTATGCCCGCGACGACGCGCACAAGGAGGAGCTTCTCGCGAGTGCCTTCAAGGGCAAGAAGCCCGATATCGGCCGCTTCAAGGGCCTCGGCGAAATGATGCCGGCGCAGTTGAAGGAAACCACCATGGACCCCAGAAAGCGGACGCTACTTCGGGTTGCGGTTCCGGCTGACAAAAAGGCTGAAACCGACGACTCGGTCGAGCGCCTGATGGGCAACAAACCCGAGGCGCGATTTACCTTCATTCAGGAGCGCGCCGCTTTCGCAGAAGCGCTGGTTGACCTCTGAAATCGCGAAAAGCGAGTATTTCGCGGGCTCGCGACACTCAGATTTTCGTCAAAACGCACTCAAATTGTGCTCAATTGCAATCAATTGCTTTAGCCGGTTTACGAATTCTAGAGCGATTGAACGGCATAGTTCATTCTTGAACCACCCGAACGGGTGGCCTGGCCTGCAACTCTCGCACGCATGGAACGCTCAGAATGAACCGGATTTCGACGCGTCTCGTCGGGGCCTTTGTTGCCCTGTTCGCCCTCGCCGCAGCCCTCTCGATTGTCTCCTGGGCTGCTCTCGACCAGAAAACCGAGACGCTCGATGAGGTTTACCGGCATCACGTCATTCCGATCCGAAATCTCAAGGTGATTTCGGATCGTTACGCGGTCGACGTCGTGGATGCCGCGCACAAGGCGCGCAACGGCAATTTCAAGCCGGAGGAGGCCCTGAAAGCCTCGAAGGCCGCGCTCGCCGAAATCGACCAACTCTGGCCCGAATATGTGAAGAGCGCGCGGCTCGGTGATGAGCGCAAACTGATTGCCGAAACTGAAGGCCCGCTCGTCGAGGCACGCAAGGCGACGGTCAAGCTCATCGGCCTGCTCGAAAAAAACGACAAGGCAGGGCTCGAAACATTCATCGTGAAGGAGATGTATGCCGCGATTGATCCGGGGACCGAGAAGATCGCCGGGATCATCGAGTTTCTGCTCAATCACTCCAAAGCGGATTTCGAGGCCTCGGAAGCCTTTGGAGCCAAGACCAAGATGGCCATGATCGTATTGGCAGCGATCACATCGCTGATCGGCATTTTCAGCATGTACTTCGTGATTTTCGGGGTCGCAAAACCGCTCAAGGAATCGATCGAGGCCATGAACACCCTCGCATCCGGCGAGCTGGACATCGAAATCTCAGGCGCCGAGCGCAAGAACGAACTGGGCGAAATGGCGCGCGCGATGCGCTCTTTCCAGGAGGGCGCACTGGAGCGTCGTGCCATGCGCCTCAAGGCGGATGAAGAGCAGAAGGAGCGCCTCGCGCGGGCCGCTTCCATCGAAACGACAATCCAGGATTTCGAAACGGCGGCAGCGAACATCGTCAGCACGGTGGCGCATTCGGCCAACGAGCTGGAAGGCTCAGCCAATTCGATGCTTGAAATCACCCGCACGGCAACCGAGCAATCCACGGCCGTCGCGGCCGCTTCACACGAAGCGAGCGAGAGCATCCAGTCGCTGGCCAGCAATGCCAACGAACTGGCGGCTTCAATTCAGGAAATCGGGCGACAGGCTGAGCAATCGTCAGCCTACGCCTCCGCCGCAGCCGCCAAGGCTCATGCGACAGACGAGGCAGCGAAGAGGCTCAATGAGGCCGGCAAGAAGATTGTCGAAGTGGTAGAAATCATTAAATCCATCGCGTCCCAGACCAACCTCCTCGCGCTCAATGCAACAATCGAAGCTGCGCGCGCCGGCGAAGCAGGTCGCGGTTTCGCAGTGGTCGCCAGCGAGGTGAAGGAACTTGCTACACAAACCACGCGCGCCCTCGACGTGATCGGCGAGCATGTGTCGGCGATTCAGGCGGCCTCGTCGGAATCCATCATGGCCATTAGCGAAGTCACCACCATGATCGAGGAGATCAACCAGGTGGCGTCGTCGATTGCGGTGGCGGTCACCCAGCAGAGTGCCGCGACGCAGGGCATTTCCGAGAATGTTCAGCAGGTGGCGCAAGGTACCGAACACGCGTCACACGGGATTTCGATCGTGACATCCGCCGCGACCGATACCGGAATCGCCGCCGAGCAGGTGCTCGCCGCTTCGCGCGAACTCGCCGAACAAAGCCAGATGATGCGCTCGAAGGTCGATGAGTTCCTTCACGCCGTGCGCACAGCCTGAGGCGTCACATTCATGTGCAAAAAAGGGCGCCTTTCGGCGCCCTTTTCGTATCTGCCCGAATTCCTGGCTCAATGACGCCAGCCCGGACCACGCCCCTCGCCGGGGCCGCCCTGATGCCCGCGCATCATGCCGCGACGACGCTCGGAGAGTTCATCGACACGCGCCTTCTGGCGGTCATCGAGGCTCGCATAGAACGACTTTGTGGGGACTAAGGTCTTATCCGCCGCATCCGCCGCCTTGCGCAGGATGATCGCGAGGCGTTCGAGACGCTCCGGCGCTGGCGCAGTCTTGCCCGCGAAATTGTTGCAGACCTCATCGCGCAGGTCCTTCAGGGCCGGCACGAGAATGGCGGCCAGTTTTTCAAGCTCGGCATTCTGCTCAGCCTTGAGATCGAGGTCGGCCTTGAGATAGGCGCGGGCAACGCCTTCATAGCGCAGGGGATCGCGTGCGCAGAGACCGCCGCCGCCCGCCATGTGACCACCCATCATCGGCTGGCCGCCAGAGCGCCAGCGCGGCCCCTGACCCCACTCGGCGAAGCTGACGCCGACACCGATCGCCAGCACAGCACCGCCAGCCAGAAGCCATTTCGAAACAGGTTTCGAGAAGAAGGAGCGGGATTCGCTCATGAGCATTCTCCAGAAATTTGTGAAAGTCGCCTTGTGCTCATGAGGCGCCGGAAAGGGCGTAAACACAACTTAAAGCTTGGTCATGTTGCGGACAGGCTGGAGCAAGACGTCGCCCATGCTCACCAAAAATTAAGGCTGTTCCTCCACTCTTTGTTGACGATTCAAGCACTGTTCCGGAGACAATCATGCTGCGCGAGATGCTGTTCCTGTTCTCATCCGAGCGTCGGGTCATCCGTGATTACATGATCCTGCTTTTTGCGATTGTCGGCTTCGCCATCATCGGTGCACAGGCCACGGTGAAGGCCATGGCTTGGCTTGTTCCTGCCGCGCAGGAAACGCTCGTCGCCGCGCCGCGCCCGGCACAAGCAGCTGAGACGCGCGTCTACACTGTCACGCGCTCGGTGCTCGATGACCGCATGACAACCGGTTCTATCGGCCCTGCAACCGGCCGGGACACCGGTTGCAACAAGTAAAGCGTTTGAAATCGCGCAAATTCATCGGCCATTCCGGGCTTGAAAGACATTTCGCAGTTGCATGAACCGGCATGCCCCGTGTATCGCCAGAGCGACGCTGTTTTTGGCGACAGGGCGCGACGCATGCGGGAAAAGCCCGCTCTCGCGGGTTCGGCGCCCTCCTCCGTGGCTCAGCCACGGGCTTCTGGCAAACTGGCAGGCATGTCCGCACCCGATCCGATTGATACCCCCCCTTCCGTCACCTTCTCCGATCTCGGCCTCAGCCAGGCTGTTCAGGATGCAGTGACGTCATCCGGCTATACGACGCCGACTCCCATTCAGGCGCAGGCCATTCCGCAGGTGCTCCAGCGGCGCGACGTGCTCGGCATCGCCCAGACCGGCACCGGCAAGACGGCCGCTTTCACCCTGCCCATGCTCTCGATCCTCGAGCAGGGTCGCGCCCGCGCCCGCATGCCCCGCACGTTGATCCTGGAGCCGACCCGCGAACTCGCGGCGCAGGTTGAGGAAAGCTTTGTCAAATACGGCCAGAACCACAAGCTCTCGGTGGCCTTGCTCATCGGCGGGGTCTCCTTCGGCGATCAGGATCAGAAAATCACGCGCGGCGTCGATGTGCTGATCGCAACGCCGGGCCGCCTGCTCGACCATTTCGAGCGCGGCAAGCTGCTGCTCACCGGCATCGAGGTGCTGGTGATCGACGAAGCCGATCGCATGCTCGATATGGGTTTCATCCCGGATATCGAGCGAATCGCCGGTCTTTGCCCCTTCACGCGCCAGACCCTGTTTTTCACGGCGACCATGCCGCCGGAAATCCAGCGCATCACTGAGAAGTTCCTCTCGAACCCGGTGAAGATCGAGGTGGCGCGTGCCTCCTCGACCGCGACCACCATCACGCAGCGCCTTGTGGCGACTCATCCGCGTGATTTCGAAAAGCGCGACACCCTGCGCCGCCTCATCCGCGCCGCGCAGGATGAGAACGCCGAGAATCCAATCAAGAACGGCATCATCTTCTGCAATCGCAAGAGCGAAGTCGCAACGGTCTATAAAAGCTTGCAGAAGCACGGGTTTTCAGTTGGCGCGCTGCACGGCGACATGGACCAGCGCTCGCGCATGGCAGCACTTGATGCCTTCCGCAAGAATGAGCTGACCCTGCTCGTCGCCTCCGATGTCGCGGCGCGCGGGCTCGACATCCCGGATGTCAGCCACGTCTTCAACTACGATATCCCGCATCATGCCGAGGATTACGTTCACCGCATTGGCCGTACCGGTCGCGCCGGACGCCTCGGAACGGCACTGACGCTCGTGGCACGCGGCGACGAGAAATACCTCTCGGCGATCGAGAAGCTCATCACCAAAACAATCGAATGGCACGAGGGGGATCTTGCCTCGCTGCCCCCCGCAGCGGAAGGCGACGAACGCCCGGCCGGACGCGATCGGGATCGCGGCAGCCGAAGCGGCCGTGACAAGGATCGTAGCCGCTCGAAAGGCCGTGGCGAGCGTGAGCATGTGCGCACGGCGAAGGAACAGAAAATCATCGAGGCTGCCGGCGGAGAGGCCGGCGACGCGCCCGTTTCCGCGCGTGAGGAAAAACCACGTCGAGAACCTCGTCCGCCACGGGAAGCCCGCCCGCCGAGGGAAGCAGCCGCACCGCGCGACGATCGTCCGCCCCGCGCAGAACCCGCGCCGCGCAGCGAAAAGCCTCGCCGCGAGGAACGCCGTCCGCGCGGTCGTGACCATGATGACGGGCCAACGCCGAAGGGTTTCGGCGATTCTGTGCCGGGATTTCTCGCACGGCCATCCCGTCTCAAGACCTGAAGGCGGCCAGATGGCGTGATCTTCATGAGCGGCGGAGCTGGACAGGAATCGACAGAGCGCGGAGCGCTCGGCTGGTTGCTCCGGGTGCCATGCTCGCGCCATGACCATGGTGAGAATGATCCGCGCGTGCGCCTGTTTCTGGGACTGCTGATCGGGATTGGCGCCAACCTCGATGACGAACGCGCACAGGAATATGCCGAATTCCTGACGAGCATCGAACGTTTGCACGACCACAAGGGCCAGATGATCGTGCTCGCCAAATCCCCGGTGCCCGACTGGATCCGCGATATAGTCCGGGGTTTCTGGTTCGCGCTTGATGCCGGCTGGGAGGCCGGTTTCCAGTGTTATGTTCCCGGAGACGAAGACTGGGTGGAAATCTGGAGTTTTCGCCGCTTCGAAAGCGACTGGCTGCCTTCATCGGCCCATTGAAAAGCGCTGAGCCCTCAGCGCTTTCCGACAGCCTTCTTCTTTGGCAGAGGAGCACGCATCGCTGCCTCCAGCGCCGCCTCGATGCAGGCGCGCCGGAGCGGGTCGTCGTCATAGGCCGCGACCGGCACGCAGTAATAGCTCATCACCATCTGCTGGCCTGCCTTCTTCTCGTAGACGAAAGGCGACGAGCCGTGGCTTTCGAAAAAGCCACGCGTTTCATCGTCGACTTTGAGGAAAATCTCGCCATCCGCCTCGATCGCGAGGATGCGGCCCTCGGCGTAGACGCCGTGCCCGCCGAACATGCGCTTGATCGAGACCCGCAGAACCGGGGCGAAAAAGTCCTCGATATCCTCGATCATCGGGCGCGTGCCCGACGCTGGGCGAGCCTTTTCGCGAGTTCGCGCCCGGCTGAGCCACGCTTCGCGATCGCGATCGCGGCGGCGACGAACTGGTTTTTCAATCGCTCGTTGGCGTAGACGTGATCTGGCACACGGTAATAGCGCAGGGTCGCTGTCGCGCCCGAGCGGCGCTCATAGGTCAGCGGCTGGCAGCCGAGATCGATAAAGAAGGATTGCGTACTCTTGTCCGCCTTGAGGTAGAGGTCACCCCCGGCCTCCAGCGCCACGATCAGCCCCTCAGCGTGAACGGAACGGCCGCCAAACATGTTCCGGATGGAAACCGAGAGATGCGGCGCGAAAAAGCTGACAAGTTCCTCGGTGGTCATCCGGCTCCTCAGCCTTTTGCCAGAAACTCCGGCGCGGCAGGTGTGATCGCAACCGACTCGCCGCAGCCGCAGGCCGAGGTTTCGTTCGGATTCTTGAAGACGAAAGTCGACGCGAACGTATCGGTTTTCACATCCATTTCGGTTCCCAGCAGAAAAAGCACGGCCTTGGGGTCGATCAGGATTTGCACGCCCTTGTCTTCCACGACCTCGTCGAGCGGATTTTTCGCCTCGGCATATTCCATCGTATAAGACATGCCGGCGCAGCCGCCGTTTTTCACACCCACACGGATTCCAAGGATCGGTTTCTGGGCACCCGCGATCACCTCGCGGATGCGCTCGGCGGCGGCTTCAGTCAGGCTCATCACCTGAAAGCGGCGCGCGGGCTTCGGGGCAGTCGCGCTCGAGACAACACTCATGAAAACCTCCGGAACGTCGGGCTCAAAAACCCGGGTCGCGTGGCGATGCAGGCGGATCGCCTGTTGCCTCTCATTTAGGATGCAATGTTAAAAAAATCGAGTAGCTCTGTGCCGGAACCTGATCCTCTGCTATCGATTCGATCATGATTTTGCCTTCCCCTCTCCCGCCCCTGCGCACGGCACGCCTTGTTCTGCGTCGCCCGATCCCCACCGATATTGCCGATCGCCTCGCACTCGGTCGCGATCCCGAGATTTACCGCAATCTCGGCGCCGATACGCGGAACCTCAAATCCATCACCGATGAGCAGGCGAAAGCCTGGGTCGACAACATCGCGAGCCACCCTGCTGCCTGGGTGATCGAGCATCAGGGCCGCGCCATTGGTGAAATCCTGATCGACAATTTTGTCGAAGCTGACCAGCGCGCAGGCCTCATCATCGGCGTTCTGGACCCCACCTGCCTCGGCAAGGGGCTGGGCACCGAGGCCATCAAGGCGGTGGCGGAATTCTGCTTCGATGTTCTCGGCCTGCACAAACTTTCGATGCGCGTGCTCTCGTTCAACACCCGCGCCATCCGCGCCTATGAGCGCGTCGGATTCGTGCGCGAGGGGCTGGAACGCGAAAGCGCGTTCATCGGCGGCGTGTGGTACGATGACGTCATCGTCGGGCTGCTGAAACGCGATTTCGATGCCTTGCGCGGGCACCAGCCGGGAAAAAGCGAGACAGCACCGCCGCAGCTTCGGAGCTGATCACTTGAGGCGGACATACACGCCAATGAAGCTGACATTCATGCCGCCGCAGCCGAGATTGTCTTCGACGACGAGATAGCGCCCGTAAAGCCGGAGGCGCGCGAGACACTCCCCGCCCTTATCCAGGCTCAATGGATTTTTTGTGCCGTCATAGCCATCGCCGAGCGCGATGGTGTTGCCTCTCGGCATTGCCTCGCCTTCCAGCGAGCCGAGATTCACGGCACCGCGCTTGACTCGCTCGGGATCCCGGGCGCCAAACGTGGCTTCGCCATCCACCCTCAGCTTGCCTCCGGCCAGAGCCTTGATGGTAATCTCGCCCTCTTCGATGCGGGTCCAGGTTCCGATCCAGTCCCCCGGCTTCGGAGGCGGGAGCGGCACGATCGACAGGGCGCCGGCAGGCAGAAACCCGTTGGTCTCGGCAATCTTGCCTTTCACCTTCTTCACATCCGGCGCGATATAAGTTACGCAATTGTAGCCGTTGATCTCGGGGCCAGCGATCACGACATCGTCGGGCAGCAGGAATCCGCGCCTCTTGCATGCGTCGCCCGGGCCGGGACAATTCGGCCTGGATGGATCATGATCCGCCACGAAATGCGTGCGCGGTTCGCTCTCCCTCACCCGCAGCAGACGCAGCGGAACATCCTCGCCGTTGGCAACCGGTCCAGTGAGGCAATAACGCGTTTCAGCCTGCACCACAGCATGAGAAGCACCGAAGACAAAAAGGCCGAACAGGGCCGAAAAAGCGCTCTTCTGTTTCATGCAGGTCCCCGGATCGGTTGTAGCCCGCCGAGGCTATCAGACCGTCACCACATGTCGAGCGCAACGCGCGCTTCATCCGACATGCGCGATTGATCCCAGGGCGGATCAAAGGTCATATTGACCTTGCACCCCGAAACGCCGGGCACGGTGAGCACGGCCGTTTCCACCCAGCCCGGCATTTCGCCTGCCACGGGGCAGCCGGGTGCCGTGAGTGTCATATCGACCGTGATGAAACGCTCATCCGAGATATCGATCCGGTAGATCAGCCCAAGCTCGTAGATATCAGCGGGGATTTCCGGGTCGTATACCGTCTTCAGCGCCGCGATGATATCATCGGTCAGGCGATCGATTTCTTCCGGAGGCAGCGAGGCGATGACCCCGGCCGGCGCAAGCCCACCCGGTTCCGGCTTCGACTCTGTCGCGTTTTCCATCACAACCTCACTCTACATCTGAGATCAGGCGGAGAACCCTGATCCTCAAACTGCGCGCCGCTCACGAAAACAGTTTGTCCGCGCGCATCAGTGCATCGACCAGCCGGTCCACGTCGTCGCGCGCGTTATAAACGGCAAAACTCGCACGACATGTAGCGGTGACACCGAAGCGCTTCAAGAGCGGCATGGTGCAATGGGTGCCGGCACGCACCGCCACACCCTGCCGGTCGATCACGGTTGCAACATCATGCGCATGGGCTGCCTTGTGCGAAAACGAAAGGATCGCGCCCTTGTTTTTCGCCCGCCCGAGTATGGAAATCGAGTTGATCGCCGAAAGGCGCTCGGTGGCATAAGCCAGCAGATCGTCCTCGTGGGCGCGGATTGCATCCTTGCCGATGGCGTTCACATAGTCGATTGCGGCACCCAATCCGATGGCTGGCACGATTGAGGGCGTGCCCGCTTCGAAACGATGCGGCGTCGTGCCGTAAGTGACATTCTCTTCGGAGACTTCGCGGATCATCTCGCCGCCACCCAAGAAAGGCGGCATGGCGTTGAGGAGTTCCGCCCGGCCCCAGAGCACGCCGATGCCGGAGGGTCCATAAAGCTTGTGGCCTGTAAAGGCATAGAAATCGCAACCGATATCCTGCACATCAACAGCGAGATGCACCGCAGCCTGCGAACCATCGATCACGATTTTCGCTTTCGGCGCCAGCGCGCGCACGCGGCGCACGACATCCTTCACCGGAACGATGGTGCCGAGCGCGTTGGACATCTGCGTGATGGCAACAACCTTTGTGCGCGGGCTGATGAGCTTCTCGAAGGCATCGAGCAGGAAATTTCCATCCTCATCCACCGGTGCCCATTGAATCACGGCACCGCGCCGCTCGCGCCAGAAATGCCAAGGCACGATGTTGGAATGGTGCTCCATGATCGAGAGGATGATCTCGTCGCCCTCGCGGATGTCGAGATACCGCCCCAGCGACGACGCCACGAGATTGAGGCTCTCGGTCGCGTTTTTCGTGAAGATGATCTCATCCACCGAGGGCGCATTGAGAAACGCCTTCACCTTCTCGCGAGCACCCTCATAGGCCTCAGTCGCGGCATTGGCGAGGTAGTGCAGGCCGCGATGCACATTGGCATATTCGCTCTCGTACGCGCGCGTCATCCGCTCAAGCACCTGACGCGGCTTTTGGGCTGAAGCCGCGTTGTCGAGATAGGTCAGCGGCTTGCCATAGGGCGTGAGCGCGAGTGCGGGAAAATCCGCACGGATACGGGCGAGGTCGAGGGTCAAGCAACCACCCTCGCCTGCATCCACTCGCTCACGAGGCCGGCGAGCACATCGCGCAACCCTTCATCGCTGATGGGTTCGAGAACCTCGCCGATAAAAGCCTCCACAAGCAGGGCCTCAGCCTGCTGCTTCGGCAGGCCGCGCGCCTGAAGATAGAAAAGCTGGTTCTCGTCGAGCGCACCGCAGGTCGCACCATGCGCGCAGAGCACGTCATCGGCGAAGATTTCAAGCTCGGGCTTGTTGCTCATCCCGGCTTCATCCGAAAGCAACAGCGCGTTCGAAGCCATCTGCCCGTCGGTTTTCTGCGCGTGGGGACGCACGATGATCTTGCCCTGAAACACGCCCTGCGCTGTGCCATCCACCACGGTGCGGAACAATTCGCGGCTCTCGCCATGCGGCACCGCATGATCGACAACCAGCGTTGAATCGTGGTGCTGCTCGCCCTTGAGCAGGGTCGCGCCACGGATGGCCGACTTGGCGTTCTCGCCCTGATAGGTGACGAAAACCTGATGGCGGCATGTCTCGCCGCCCAAAGCAAGCTGCGTCGTCGAGAGTTCCGCTTCCTCGCCAAGCGTGGCCGCGATGTTCGAAAGCACCATCGCCTTGTCGCCCGACTGGTTGAGACGGATATGCTCGACCTTGGCCTGGCTGCCGAGACGGAGTTCCACCATCTCATTCACCTGATAGGCTACCGCATTCGGGCCCTCATGGCTCTGCACCAGCACAAGGCTGGCGCCTTCTCTGATCGTGACGATCACGCGAGGCGTGATGCTTTGGGCCGAAGCAACATTCTCGGAAAAGGCGAGATGCAGCCGAGCTTCTGCGCCGGCTTCCACCTCAATCGCGACACCATCACGCGCGAAGGCCGTGTTGAGATCGACGACAACATCGCTCGACTGCCCCATGCCGAGACCGGGCACGAGACCTTCGGCATAGGCATCAGCCAGCGGCTTGACGGACACACCCGGCGCGCTCTCGCCACCCTGCCAGCGGCCATTGGTGAATCCGAGGCGCCTGAAACCTTTCAGTTTCAGCGTCTTGGCCGCAACGGCATCCGCCGCGACCGGTGCCGGATTGCGCAGCAGGCTTCGTAGATCGGTATAGTGGTAGCTTTCGACCCGCTTCGAGGGCAGGCCCGATTTCTCGAATCGCGCGAAAGCTTCGGCGCGCGCCTCAGCCGCGCCGGGCAAGCCGGCCTTTTCGGCGTTGAAACGCTCGATCAAAGCCGTTTCGGCGGGTGTTCTCATCATCACGACGGACGCTCCCATGACAGCCTCACGCCGCCGCGCCGATATATTCGGCATAGCCGCGCTCTTCGAGTTCGAGCGCGATTTCCGGGCCACCAGATTTCACGATCCGGCCCGCCGCCATGACATGCACGGTATCGGGGCGGATATGATCCAGCAGGCGCTGGTAATGCGTGATGACGAGGAAAGCATGGTTGGGGTCGCGCTGGGCGTTCACACCCTCGGCCACGATGCGCAGGGCATCGATATCGAGGCCGGAATCGGTTTCATCGAGAATGGCCATCTTGGGCTCGAGTAGCGCCATTTGGAGGATTTCCATGCGCTTCTTCTCGCCACCGGAGAAGCCGACATTCAGGGGCCGCTTCAGCATATCCGGATTGATGCCGAGCTTGGCCGAGGCCGCACGCACCTTCTTCATGAAATCGCCGGGCGAAAGCTCTTCCTCGCCGCGCGACTTGGCCTGCGCGTTCAGCGCCGCCTTGAGGAAGGTCATGGTTGCGACACCCGGAATTTCGAGCGGATACTGGAAGGCGAGGAACAGGCCCGCATGGGCCCGCTCATGCGGCTCCATTTCGAGGATATTGACGCCATCGAGCAGGATTTCGCCCTCGGTGACGGTATAATCTTCCTTGCCGGCGACGACATAGCTCAGCGTCGATTTGCCCGAACCGTTCGGCCCCATAATCGCCGCCACCTCGCCGCGATTCACCTTGAGATTCAGGCCGTTGAGGATTTTCTTGCCGTCGATTTCGACGTGGAGGTTCTTGATTTCAAGCATGGTTTTGTTTCCGGGTTCTAGGTCGTCATGCCCGGACTTGTGCCAGGCATCCACGACTTGAATTGAATTACTGTTTCTGTCGCTCGGGCTCGTGCATTTCGATGTAGCTGCACATGCTGACAACAAATGAGTCGGACTGGTTCGGGATGGACGTCACTTCGAGGGAAAACTCACGATCCAGTGCAACGGCCATCAGAAAACCCCCGCCGAAACCACAATCTCCGATGCCGAAGCCGGAATACAGTTTGACATTACCGGACGCGGTGCCCTTGATGGCCTTCAGCACGCGGAAATCCGCCACTACGGCGCGCGCTGAAAAGGTCGTTGCTGAAGCCACATCGGGCGTCATCCTTGTGCTCTCAGGAAAAACAACATCCTCGCCAGCGCGAGCGGAGAGAACCTTACCTCGCAGAACAATCTTGGCCCGCTCAAACCTTTGTGGCGAGCTTTCCCTGTTCTGCGATGCTCCTCTTGTCTGAGAAGACAGTTCGGCGCGGTCATCCGCGCAAGTGCAGGCCCATGCGGGAGCCGGAATAGCCACCAGCATCCCGAAAAGGCAGGCAGCGACGGTGCGAGCCAACATCACCCCACGCTCCCCTCAAGGCTCACGGCGATGAGCTTCTGCGCTTCCACCGCGAATTCCATCGGCAGTTGCTGGAGCACTTCCTTCACGAAGCCGTTGACGATCAGCGCCACCGCCTCTTCCTCATCCAGCCCGCGTTGCAGGCAATAGAAGAGCTGGTCCTCGGCGATCTTCGAGGTGGTCGCCTCGTGCTCGAAGACGGCGGAGGCGTTCTTGCTCTCGATATAGGGGATGGTGTGTGCGCCGCATTGCTGGCCGATGAGAAGGCTGTCGCAATTCGTGAAATTGCGCGCACCCGTCGCCTTCCTGTGCGCCGAGACCTGGCCCCGATAGGTGTTGTCGGATTTGCCCGCCGCGATGCCCTTGGCGAGGATTTTTGAGGTCGTGTTCTTGCCCAAGTGAATCATCTTGGTGCCGCTATCGACCTGCTGCATGCCGTTCGAAATCGCGATCGAGTAGAACTCGCCCGAGGAGCCCTCGCCGCGCAGGATGCAGCTCGGATATTTCCAGGTGATGGCAGAGCCGGTTTCCACCTGCGTCCACGAGATTTTCGAGCGAGCACCCCGGCAGTCGCCGCGCTTGGTCACGAAATTGTAGATGCCGCCCCTGCCCTCCGAGTCGCCCGGATACCAGTTCTGGACAGTCGAATATTTGATCTCGGCATCATCGAGCGCGATCAGCTCGACCACCGCAGCATGGAGCTGCGCCTCGTCGCGCTTCGGCGCGGTGCAGCCCTCGAGATAGCTCACATACGAGCCCTTGTCGGCGATGATGAGCGTGCGCTCAAACTGGCCGGTCTTCTGCTCGTTGATGCGGAAATAGGTCGAAAGCTCCATCGGGCATTTCACGCCCGGCGGGATGTAGACAAACGAGCCATCGGAAAACACGGCGCTGTTGAGCGTGGCGTAGAAATTGTCGGTCGTCGGCACCACAGTGCCGAGATACTGCTTCACGAGTTCGGGATGCGTGTGCACGGCTTCGGAAATCGCGCAGAAGATCACGCCCGCCTTGGCGAGTTCTTCCTTGAAGGTGGTAACCACCGAAACGGAGTCAAACACGGCGTCGACCGCCACTTTCGTGCCCGCACCCTCGACACCGGCGAGGATCTCGCGCTCGCGCAAAGGAATGCCGAGCTTCTCGTAGGTACGGAGGAGCTCCGGGTCGACCTCATCGAGGCTCTTCGGTCCCGGCGTCTTTTTGGGTGCTGCGTAATAATGCAGGTCCTGAAAATCGATGGCGGGGTAGTTCACCCGCGCCCAGACCGGCTCCTGCATGGTGAGCCAGCGGCGATAGGCGCCGAGCCGCCATTCGAGCAACCATTCCGGCTCGTTTTTCTTGGCCGAGATGTAGCGGACGATATCCTCGTTCAGCCCTTTCGGGGCCAATTCGGATTCGATGTTGGTAACAAAGCCGTACTTGTACTGATCGACATCGATCTGGCGGACGGTTTCCACCGTCTCTTTCACTGCGGGCATTCTATCCTCCTCATCGGTGTCAAGGACCGAGGGTTGAACTCGATACGCGGAATACGGCGCCTCCGATCAGGCGGCGCTGGAATTTTGTGCGGATTTTTCCGCGGAAATAGGGTTCAGCGGCCGTTTGGCCACAAGGCGCGAGATGACGCCGAGAGCTTTTTCGAGCTCGGCCTCGGTGGTTGTATGCCCGATCGAGAGGCGGATCGCTCCGGCGAGCACCCAATCGGGCGCATCCATCGCCCTCAAAACATGGCTCGCCTTTACCTTGCCCGACGAACACGCCGAGCCCGAAGAGACAGCCACCCCCGCCAGATCGAACGCAATCAGCGCCTTCTCGGCTGCAATACCGGGAATGGCGAAAAGCGAAGTGTTGGGCAAGCGCGGGGCGTGCTGGCCCGCAATGCGAGCATCCGGCGCGATCCGATTCAGATGATTCTCGAAACCATCGCGCAGTTCACCGATTTTGCGAACCGCTTCATGCTTCGCGAGAACGGCCTTCGCTGCCGCCCCCATGCCAGCAATCCCGCCGATGTTTTCTGTCCCGCCACGCTGGCCACGCTCCTGCCCGCCGCCGGAAATCGCGGCTGATGCGAGGCGCGTGCGGGAATCGCCAAACACGATAGCCCCCACACCCTTCGGCCCACCGAATTTATGAGCCGAGAGGAACAGGGCGTCGGCACCCAGGCTTGCCATCTCAAAGCTGATACGCCCCGGTGCCTGCACGGCATCGACCACCAGCGCGCCGCCTTCTGCATGAACGATATCCGCGATGGCGCGGATGGGCTGGATCACGCCCGTCTCGTTGTTCGCAAGCTGGAGCGCCACCAGAGCGGGACCGGTTTCCTTCAATTGTGACTTGAGACCATCGAGATCCATGATCCCATCGGAATCGACGCGGGCCCTGCGCCCGTCGCCTGCGGCTGCCAGCACCGCAACATGCTCTGTCGCACCGACGAGAACCGGCATGGCCAAGGCCATGTTCTTGCCGCAGCAGCCCGTCAGCCCTTGCTTCAGCAGCGCATTTGCAGCTTCTGTCGCACCCGAGGTGAAGACCACATTCTCCGTCTCGCCCCCCACGAGCGCGGCGATCGATGCCCGAGCGTCTTCAACAATCGCGCGCGCCGCGCGCCCCTCGGCATGGATGGAGGATGGGTTGCCAATTGTATCGAGCGCGCGCAGAACAGCCTCGCGTGCCTCGGGAAAAAGCGGCGCGGTAGCGTTCCAGTCGAGATAGGTACGGCCTGCGGCCATTCTTCATCCTCGCGCGCGCCCACAGGCACGAAAAAGCTTCCCTTTTCGCCAGCGACTATGCTAGCAGCAATTCACTCCGGACTTTCGGGTCGCCTGAAAGTATTTAGAATAATTCTAAAGTGGAGCGCAAGCCCTTCCCGTCAAGAGCGCACGCTTTCTGCCCTGCTGCGGCGGAGAGGCCAATCCTCAGACGGCTTATGCAGGAAATCCGATGCCTGAAGTCATTTTCAACGGGCCTGAGGGCCGCCTCGAAGGCCGTTATCAGGCTGCCAAGAAAAAGGGCGCGCCGATCGCGATCATCCTGCATCCGCACCCGCAATTCGGCGGGACGATGAACAACCAGATCGTCTACAACCTGTTCTACACGTTCCATCAGCGCGGGTTCTCGGTCCTGCGCTTCAATTTCCGCGGCGTCGGCCGCTCGGAAGGCACGTTTGATCACGGGACGGGCGAACTTTCAGACGCCGCTTCCGCGCTCGACTGGATGCAGTCGCTGAACCCCGAAGCCCGCAATTGCTGGGTTGCCGGCGTCTCGTTCGGCGCTTGGATCGGCATGCAATTGCTGATGCGCCGCCCGGAAATCGAGGGTTTTATCTCGATTGCCGCGATGGCGAACCGCTATGATTTTTCGTTCCTCGCCCCCTGCCCCGCTTCAGGTCTCTTCGTGCATGGCGATCAGGACCGCGTGGCCCCGGCCAACGAGGTCGTGAGCGTCATTGACAAGGTCAAGGTGCAAAAGGGCGTGAAGCTCGATCATGTCGTGATCGAGGGCGCGAACCATTTCTTCGAGAACCGGGTCGATCAGCTGGTGGGCAAGGTCGGCGATTATCTCGACATGCGCCTCGGCGCCCCGCGCGCCTGAGCACCTGACGGTTCGCCGCCATGACTGATTTCCAGCCGAAATCCGATTTCCTCGCCACGCTCATCGAGCGCGGGTATGTGCATCAGGCCTCCGATCTGGCCGGGCTCGATGCGCTCGCGGCAAAAGGCGGGGTTGTGGCCTATGTTGGCTATGACTGCACCGCGCCATCGCTGCATATCGGCAGCCTGATCTCGATCATGATGCTCGCCTGGCTTCAGCGGACCGGCAACAAGCCGATTGCGCTGATGGGCGGCGGCACGACCCGGGTCGGCGACCCCTCCGGCAAGGACGAGACGCGGCGCATCCTCTCGATCGAGGATATCGAAGCCAACAAGAACGGCATCCAGCGGGTTTTCTCGAACCTGATCAACTTTGGCAACGGCACGATCGACGCCCGAATGGTCGACAATGCCGAGTGGCTTGCCCCCCTCAACTACATCGAGTTTCTGCGCGATGTCGGCAAGCATTTCTCGGTCAATCGCATGTTGGCGATGGATTCGGCCAAGCTGCGGCTTGAGCGCGAGCAGGAACTTTCCTTCATTGAATTCAACTACATGCTGCTCCAGTCCTACGATTTCGTGGAACTGGCGCGCCGTTACGGCTGCAACTTGCAGATGGGCGGCTCGGATCAATGGGGCAACATTGTCTCGGGGATAGATCTCGGGCGGCGCATGGGCACCCATCAGCTATACGCGCTCACCTGCCCGCTGCTCACCACGGCTTCAGGGGCCAAGATGGGCAAGACCGCCTCGGGGGCCGTATGGCTGAATGAAGACCTGCTCTCGGCCTATGAGTACTGGCAGTACTGGCGCAACACCGAAGACGCCGATGTGAGCCGCTTCCTCAAGCTCTTCACCTTCCTGCCGATGGGCGAGATCGTCCGTCTTTCGGCTCTGGGCGGAGCGGAAATCAACGAGGCGAAGAAGGTGCTCGCCACCGAGGCAACTGCCCTCGTGCGCGGCCGCGCAGCAGCGGAGGCTGCGGCGGATACCGCGCGCCGGGCGTTCGAACTGGGGGAAACTGCGTCCTCGCTGCCAACCGTCGAGATCGCCGCCGGCGAGGTTGATGCAGGCCTCGGCCTACTGAACGCCTTCCTGAAAGCTGGTCTTGTTTCCGGCACTGGCGAAGCACGGCGGCAGATCGAGGGTGGCGGGCTGAAGGTGAATGATAACGCCGTCTCTGACCCGCGGGCGACCCTTTCACGTTCGGATTTCAACAGCGATGGCGCGGTGAAACTCTCGCTCGGCAAGAAAAAACACGTTCTGCTGAAACTCGTCTGAGCGTCAGCGTGCCGCTTCGCCCTCGCGCTGGACTTCAAACAATTTGCGCAGAAAACCGGGCGCGATAACGCTCAGGGCATTGGTGCGCAGAACCGGCGCGCTGGCCCGCCCCTCAATGACGAAGGGCAGCGCGAACAATCCCTCATATTGCGAGCCGCCGAAAATCGGCCCGAGAATCGGCACCTGGGCGAAGAGATTGTTGAGCGCATAGGCCGGCACCAGCGCGCCCTTGAGATCCACCCGGTCCTGCCCGTAATCGAGCGCGCCCTCGAGGGTGCCTCCCACCTGCGGACCCCACATCACAGCTTCGCGGATGTCGATCCGGCCCGGCCGGCGCGTGAAATCGGCGCGCATTTTCGTGAAAGGCACCGACTCGCGCCCGATTGGCTGCTGGGCCTGCGTCTGTGACGGGGCAGCGGAAGAGCTCGAGGCCCCGGCATAGCGCGCCATGAGCGGTTCGCCCCGCACGATGAAGTCCCGCATCTGAACAACACCGCTCTGCCCGTCACGGCCCGTGCGGATATCGGCGGCCAGACGCCCGCCGTAAGCTTTCGAATAGACATCGAGGAAGCGCAGCAAGGCGCCGCCATCGTTCGTGCCAATTCGCAGCAACAGCGAGTCCCGCGTCTGGCTCTCGATCGTTTCAACCTGAAGCGGCGCGGGACCGAACTGACCTTTCGCGGTCAGTTTCGCCAAGGCCCCGTTTCGACGCTGCGCCTGAATTTCGCCCGCCGTGATCAGTTCACTGCTAAATCCGACAAGCACGGTCGCCTGAATATCGAGATCGACATCCGGCGTCTTGGCCTCGTCGATCTTGCCGGATTGCACGCCACGGAGAAATGGTCGCAGGTCGAAGGAATTGCCGCGCACATTGACCCGTGTGGTGTTGCGCTGTTTCTCAAGCGTGGCGCGGGCGTTGTCGCCCGGAGATAGGCGGAACTGCTCGAACTCGGCCTTCTGCAACGCGCCATCCTTGCCGAGTTCAACCTTGCCGCGCAAAGCCACGGGTCCGAGATCGAGCGAGAAATCATCGAGGACGATGCGCTCTCCCCTCTGGGCATAGTCGAAGCTTGCCCTCGACGTCTGTCCGGCGCGCTTGATGAAGCCCGGCGGCAGACCCTCGACACGGGCCGGTGTCAGGTCGATGCCCACGTCGATATCCGGCGGCTTGTTCTTCTCGAAGGTTGCCGAAACTGTCGCAATCACCGGGCCCGTCAGCATGGGCTTCAGGTCGATGCCGCGCCGCTGACGCTGTGCCTCATCCAGCGTTGCGCGGATGGTCGCGACCGAGGGTTTGTCACCATCGGAGCGCCACTCGATCTGCGACGGAAGCCCGTTCAGTCTCGCATCGCCCTTCAGTTGAAGCGCATTGCCACGGTAACTGAGCTGGAACTGTCCGCCCTCCAGCTTCTCATTCGGAACAATGGCCGGGATCATCACCGAGCGGATATCCCCCTTCGCTTCAACCTTGAGATCGCCAGGGCCGGGATTGCGCACGAGACGGAGGTTGCCGAGAATCTCGCCCTCGACCTGCCCCTCCCCGCGCGCGATCTCGGGCGGGACATTCATCCCGAGCCTGAAACCCGGCTGCGAGAGCACGGCCAGAACCGCATCCAGCCTGCCCGAAACCGGAATGCGCATATCGAGCGTCGAAGGGCGTCGATGCGTATCGGCGACCGAGAAGCTGGCACCTGCCAGCGAAACCGGCTTTCCGTCGATCGCCTGAATGGTGCCGGCCTCCAGCCGCAGGCTGGTCTGCTTGCCATTGGCTTGACCGACAAGCCGCCCCCCCTTGACCTCGGGCGCATCCTTGATGGCGGCAAGGGTGACGTTGTCGATCCGATACTCTGCCGCGATGGAATCCTGCGGAATGGGCTTTTCGGCCCAGGCATCGCGCAGGGCCTGTCCGGCAAGGCGCGTCCGGACATCCACCGAGACCACCCTGCCCGCCCGCGCGCGCTCGATCAGCCACATCCGCACGGCCGGGCTGGTAAAGACCGGCCAGAGCCTCAGGGCCTTGAAGAGATCGAGGTCACGTCCCGACACCGCAGTCTCGATGAGGCCACCATCCTCGCGGGAGAAACGCGCGGTCGCCTGCGCTTCGCCGCCACCATCCTGAACATGCAGCCGATCGATCGCCAAAGAGGAAAAATCTCGCGCAATGCTCGCCTCCAAGGCGATGCTTTCGAACGAAATCGGCGCCTGGCCCGGGCTCAGCGGCTTCGCAACCGCGTTCTTCGATCGCAACTGCAATCGCTTGAATTCGCCCTCGATATTGAGCGCGCCGCTGGCTTCGATGCTGGTTTCAAGCGACCGGAACACGAAGCGCGGAATATCGATCGTCATGGAACCGGGCTCACCGGAGAGGGTGAGGGACACCTCGTCAATCGCCAGCGCCGGCACGTCGTAGGGGGTGAGGTCCAGCACGCCGCCGCCCATCGTGACGCGCGCCATCACAGGGCCGGACTTCTGCCCGCCCCGGATACCGGCATCCAGCTCCGCATCAAGCCGGAAATTCGGGTCGATGGCCTTCAGCGGATACCCAATCATCGCCAGCAAGGCAGCAACAGCATTCCCCTCCGAGCGGATCGACAACGCCTTCTTGTCGCCAGCGACCGGCGTGAGTGTCAGATTCAGCCCCAGTGGTGAGGCGCGGCCTGGCTCACGCTGGCCTGAACTCGCCGGCTGCGCGCGATCGAGTTCCATCCGGATGGTTTCGCGCTCGCGCTGGATCCGCAAGGCCATCACATCACCGACCTGGCTCTGGGAGCCATCGGGCTTCCGGCGGTAAATGACGAATTCCGGAATGTCGACCGAGGTCAGATTCGGCACATTGGCGATCATTTGGGTCATGCCGGCAATGCTGCCGAGCGCGTTCTGGATCAGCATGACCGCGTCACGCTTTTCCTGCTCCGCGGGCAGGACAATCTGCAAGGATTTCAGCGTCAGGCGCGTGGGGTCCGGTGTAAGGCGCATGAATGAGCCCGGCGTCAGCCCGAGTTCGAGGCGGGCGATTTCCACTGAAATTCCCGCACCCGGCTCCTGAACCGAGAGACCGCTGAGCGAGAAGACCGGCTCACGCCCGTCGAAGCCGAGAGCGGCCCTGTCGAGCGCGATGGTCGCGCCGGGTCCGGCAGCAGCACCGATCGCGGAGAGCACACGATCGCGCAGGAAGGCCGAATTCTCGTTGCCCTGGAAGTGCCAGTAGGCGAAGCCAAGCAGGCCCGCCATCGCCATCGACAGCAGCAAAAAGGTCGCAGCAGCGTATCGCAGCACCCGTTTCCCCGCCTTCCGGCGAGCCGAACGGGCCAGCAAGGCATGAGCCTCTTTCCCTTCCGCCAAATTTCCTCCCTCCGAAACCGGCCCGGCGCATTGAGGCACCCGATTCGCGGCACCAGATGTCCGGTTCTGGTAGCACAGCTCTCGCGCTCAGGCGCGCGCCGACTTGTGCCTCGCACAGTTCCTTGCCGCAGGATCGCGGCAGGGAAAAGGCAGCCAAAATTCGTGCCGATGCCATTGGCGGAACAAGGGTCGCGCCCCATCTCGGCCCAGTCTCACCTTCTTTCGGCCCGCCAGGCCACCCAGTCGAAAAGGATGCTAACCCCATGACCGATGCCACGCTTTCAGCCGGAATGGCCGCCCCCGCTTTCTCGCTCCCGGGCGATGGCGGCAAGACGCGCGCGCTCTCTGATTTCGCCGGCCAGAAGCTCGTGCTCTATTTCTACCCCAAGGACGACACCTCGGGTTGCACCCAGGAAGCCAAGGATTTCAACGCGTTGCGCGATGATTTCCTCAAGGCTGGTACCGCCATCATGGGCGTTTCGCCTGACAGCGTCGCGAGCCACGGCAAGTTCAAGAAGAAATACGACCTCGGATTCGAGCTCGCTTCCGATGAGTCAAAAGAGATGCTGATGGCCTATGGCGTGTGGGCCGAGAAGAGCATGTATGGCCGCAAGTATATGGGCGTGGAACGGACAACATTCCTGATCGACTCCACGGGCAAGATCGCCCGCATCTGGAACAAGGTGAAAGTGCCCGGCCATGCGGAAGAAGTTCTGGCTGCGGCAAGAAGCCTTTGAGAGCCCGGATTTCAAGGCCTGCCAGATCGGCCGAGCCCGGCGCGGAGCGGAGCGGCCATTTTAGGCGCACATTAACCTTACCCGTTTATGACTCGAAGCCTCGAAGTCAGGGTTCGGAGCGTCGCGTTTCATGGTTTTCCGCGCACCGTCTACACAGCCGCTTGCCAATACGAGCGCGCAATTTGCTTTTGTGGTGCGGCGCGGCGGCACGTGGAGTGTCGTGGATATCGGCGGTTGGGCGTTGGGCGCGATTGTCACGTTCGCCCTGTTGCTGCTGGTCGGCGCGACTGTCGGCAGCTTCTACAACATGTTTCGCGACGAGGCGGTGCAAGCAATCGTTGCCGGCGAGAAACGCGATCTCCGCGCCTATGAGGAGCGGATTGCAGAATTGCGCGGCCGTATCGACCGCATGACCACACGGCAGATTGTCAATCAGGACACGATCGAGGATCGCGTGGCCGAGCTTGTCGCGCGTCAGGCCGAATTGGAGGCGCGCTACCTGCTGGTATCCGATCTCGAGTCGCGCGCCAACATGGCTGGGCTTGCGACCGGTCGCGAGCCGTTCGCCACCCATTCTGCAGCGCCCTCACCCACCAGAGCGCCTGCTTTCGAGGCGCGTTTCCCGCTTCCCGCCGCGATGGGCGGACCAAATGAGCGCAGCCGCGATTTCGAGCGCCCCGTTCCACTCGACAATCCTTCTGACTCGATCACACCGAGCGCCTTTCAGCCGGTTGCGCCGAAAACCGGCCCGCAACCGTTCGAAGAACTGAAGATGCGTGGCGCGATCAAGGATGTGGTGGGGCAGATCGATCGCCGCACACGGATCATGGAAGATACCCAGATCGAAACCATGCGTCAGCTGGCCGAAGGTGCACGCCGAGCCGCTGAGCAGAACCGCAAGGTGATCGCCGCCACCGGGCTGTCGCTGAGCCGTTTCGGCAAGGCTGACCTCGCCGAAGCACTGCCGGTTCCATCCCCGGTCTTCGCGCTGCGTGATGTTTCGCCGCATCGCGCGTCCGAGACCGCGATGGGTGGTCCGCTGCTGCCGCCGCATGCCCAGAGTGCAAGCCGCTTCGAAGACATGATGATACGCGCCGATCGGGCGATTGCCCAGGCAAGTCTCACGCGGCATGTCACGACACGTTTGCCATTGTCGCGGCCTCTCTCGCAGGAACATGACATCACATCGTCGTTCGGCACACGGATAGACCCCTTTACGCGCGGCTTCGCGATGCATTCCGGCGTCGATTTCCGCGCTCCGACGGGCACGCCCGTGCGCGCGACGGCACCGGGCAAAGTGATTGAGGCCGGGCCCAATGGTGGCTATGGCCGGATGATCGAGATCGATCACGGCCACGGGATTTCAACGCGTTACGCCCATCTCTCTTCTATTGCGGTGAATGAGGGGGATACGATCCGCAAGGGCCAGATCATCGGTGCAGTGGGTTCAACCGGTCGCTCAACCGGCCCGCATCTGCATTACGAAATCCGCATCGATGAAGATGCCAGCGACCCGATGCGCTTCCTGCGTGCGCAACGCCACGCGCGCGATTGAGTTCACTCACTCGATATCATCGACCACAATCGGCTCGCCGCCCGTGATCTTGTGCTTGAGCGCCGCCTCGATGAAGGGATCGAGCGCGCCATCCAGCACCGCCTGCGGGTCAGTCGAGGTAACACCCGTGCGCAGATCCTTCACCAGCTGATAGGGCTGGAGCACGTAGGATCGGATCTGGTGACCCCAGCCGATGTCGGTTTTCGCGGCTTGCTCGGCCTGCGCGATGGCTTCGCGCTTGCGCAACTCGGCCTCGTAAAGGCGCGCGCGCAGCATCTTCCAAGCGAGTTCGCGGTTCTGATGCTGCGAGCGGCTGGTCTGGCTCATCACCATGATGCCCGTCGGGATGTGCACGAGGCGCACCGCGCTTTCGACCTTGTTGACGTTCTGTCCACCCGCACCCTGCGCGCGCATCAGGTCGATACGAACATCGCTTTCCTTCAGGTCAATCTGGATGGAATCATCCACCACGGGGTAGATCGTGACGCTCGCGAACGAGGTGTGCCGCCGCGCGTTGGAATCATACGGGCTGATGCGCACCAGCCGGTGCACGCCAGCCTCGGTCTTCGACCAGCCATAGGCGTTTCGCCCCTTGAGCATCAAGGTCGCGCTCTTGATGCCGGCTTCTTCGCCATCCGACATTTCAATCACATCGACCTTGAAGCCCGAGCGCTCGGCCCAGCGCATATACATGCGCATCAGCATCGACGCCCAATCCTGGCTCTCTGTGCCGCCCGCGCCGGAATGCACCTCGATATAGGTGTCGTTGGCATCGGCCTCGCCCGAGAGCAGCACTTCCATCTGAAGCTTCTCGGAGCTTTCAGCGAGCGCCTTCACCTGCGACTCGCCCTCGGCAATCGTGGCGTCATCGCCCTCCGCTTCGCCGAGCTCGATCAACGTCGTGGCATCGTCAAGGTCGCCTTCGAGCTTCTTCACGAGGCCGATGCGGTAATCGAGATCGGTGCGCTCGCGCATGGTCTTCTGCGCGGCCTGCGCATCATTCCAGAAATCCGGCTCCTCGGAGCGCGCATTGAGTTCAACGAGCTTTTTCAGCGCCTTGTCCCAGTCGAGATGCTTCTTTAGCAACCCGACGGATTGCCTGATCGCATCGACCATTTCTTCAGTTTCGGCACGCATCGGAGGGATCCTGAAAGTGCCTGGGCACAAGCCGGGCACGAGAAATCAAGGCCCGGATAAACTGCCGGGCCAAGGCTGTAAACAGGGTTGGGACGTTAATACAATCCGCCGGTCGAGGTACCGATCGAGCCCGCGCCGGGGATGACGACACCACCGGCCGTCGCCTCGCCGAAGGAATAGCTCTCCGGCGGCGCCGTGTTGGGCTTAAACGGCTCGAGAATGGCGAGCGGATCACCCGAAGCCGTGCGCTGCCCAGTCCGCGCGTTCACGCGGATGAACTTGATGCCCGGCGGCACGCGGAATTGCAGATTCGGTTTCCCAGCCAAAGCCTCGCGCATGAAAGCGCCGAAGATCGGCGCGGCATAGGTGCCCGCCGTCGCGCGGCTGCCCAGCGATTGCGGCTTGTCGAAGCCAAGATAAACCCCCACCGCGAGATCGGGCGAGAAACCCACAAACCACACGTCTTTCGCGTCGTTCGTGGTGCCGGTCTTGCCTGCCAGAGTGCGATTGAGCGCCTTGAGCGAAGTCGCCGTGCCGCGCTGCACCACGCCTTCCATGATGGAGACCATCTGATAGGCCGACATCGGATCGATCACACGCTCGCGCCGGTCGATGATGCGCGGCTCATCCTGCCCGCTCCAGGCATCGGCGACACACGGATTGCACTGACGCTCGTCGTGCTTGTAGATCGTGGCACCCCAGCGATCCTGAATGCGATCGATCAGCGTCGGGCGAATGCGCCGCCCGCCATTGGCGAGCATGGAATAGGCCGCCGTCATGCGCAGAACCGTCGTTTCGCCCGCGCCAAGCGACATGGCCAGCACCGGCAGCATGTCGTCATAGACGCCGAAACGCTTCGAATATTCCGCCACCAGAGGCATGCCGAGATCGCGCGCGAGGCGCACAGTCATCAGGTTCTTCGATTGCTCGATGCCATAACGGAGCGTGCGCGGGCCGGTCGGCTTGCCGTCATAGTTTTCCGGCCGCCAGACCTCGCCATTGGCTTGAACCTGCTCGAACGGCTCGTCGAGAATGATGCTCGACGGTGTGTAGCCGTTATCCAGAGCTGTGGCGTAGACAAACGGCTTGAACGACGACCCTACCTGCCGCAGCGCCTGTGTCGCGCGGTTGAATTCGCTCTTGTCGAACGAGAACCCACCCACCATGGCCTTCACGCGGCCGGTATGCGGATCCATCGCGACGATCGCGCCGGAGATTTCCGGAACCTGACGCAGGCGGAACCGTCCCGGCTGACCATCGATCGGCTCGACATAGACGACATCGCCCGCATTGAGCGCGCGCGCCATCGGCCGGTTGGTCCAACGGATCCCTTCAGGACCGATGACGCCCGTTTCGCGGCGGCGCTCAACCGAGCCACCCGCAAGTTTCGCTGGCTGAAGCCCGATCCGGGCCTCGTTCGGGCCGACTTCGAGCACGGCGGCGAGCCGCCACGGGTCAACGTCAGTCAGCCCCTGGATTTCTGCAAGCGGAATGCCCCAGTCACCACCCGGCGGAATACGCTCCTGCGCACCGCGCCAGCCGCGCGCCTCATCATAACGCACGAGGCCATCCGAGAGTGCCTTGCGCGCCAGAACCTGCATGCGCGGATCAAGCGTCGAGCGGACCGAGAGGCCGCCTTCGAGCAGCTTCTTGTTGCCATAGCGATCGACGATCTCGCGACGAACCTCTTCGGCAAAGAAGCCGGCAGCGTAGGTATTCGGTGAAAGCTGGCGGAAGGTCGCAACCAGCGGCTCGGCACGAGCAGCTGTCGCATCCTGCTGGCTGATATATCCGTTCTCCAGCATACGATCGATCACGTAGTTGCGCCGGCCCAGAGCGGCCTCGCGATTATTGACCGGGTGATAGTTCGACGGCGCTTTCGGCAAGGCAGCGAGGTAGGCGGCCTCGGCAATGGTCAGCTCATGCACTGATTTGCCGAAATAGTTCAGTGCAGCCGCAGCAACGCCATAGTTTCCTGAACCGAGGAAAATCTGGTTCATGTAGAGTTCGAGAATCTTGTCCTTCGAGAAGGTCGATTCGAGACGGAACGCCAGCAGCGCTTCGCGGATCTTGCGCTCGACGGTCTGGTCGCGCGTCAGGAAGAAGTTCTTGGCCACCTGCTGCGTGATGGTCGAACCACCCTGCTGGCGCGCCCCGGAGCCCCGGCGGAACTGCGTTACCACGGCACGCGCCAACCCTTCCGGATCAACACCGCCATGCTTGTAGAAGTTCTTGTCCTCGGCCGAGAGATAGGCCGCGATCAGCATGCGCGGCATCGCCTGAATCGGCAAATAGAGGCGGCGCTCGCGCGCATATTCGGCCAAGAGTGCGCCGTCGGCCGCGTGGACGCGTGTCGTGACGGGCGGCTCGTAATTCGCGAGCTGGGCGTGATCGGGCAGGTCTTGCGAGTAGTGCCAGACGACATAGGCCGCCACGGCGGCGCCGACGAGGCCCACCAGCGTCAAAGTGCCGAACAGAAACGCGAAAAACCGCGCTATCAATCGCATTCCGGGTCCCTACAATTCGAGCTTCGGGCCAGGCCCGAACCACTCCCCAAAATCCTGCCGGACTATTTCAGCAAGTGATGAAGAAGTCGCCAACCCCCGGGGGGATTCGCGCTTCTTAGACAAAACGAAGCGTGCGCTCTACCAGAGGCGCGAATTCGCAAAAAGCCTCAACATCCATAAAATCCGCAAGCGTGGCCGAAAAACGGCACTTCCGGGCAATTTCAGGGCCGCGAACCTGACGATTCCTGTCCTGGCGCAACGCCGGGTTGTCCAGTGCCGGCGGTTTCCGGTGCGCGCGTCGTGAGCACGAAGGCCTCCAGCGCCTCGGCCAAAGCTGATACGAGCCCCCCACGGGTCTGATCATCCATCAGGCCGGCCAGATCAGCGGGGTTCGAGAGATACCCCAGTTCGATCAGGATCGACGGCATATCCGGTGCGCGCAGCACCCGAAAGCCAGCCGCGCGCATGGGCGTCTTGTGCAGACGCGCATTCCCGAGAGCCGAAACGGTCTGGCGCGCGGCAATCTGGGCGAAGGCACGGGTCTCGCGGCGGGCGAGATCGACGAGGATGGTCTCGATGCCGCCCTTGGCTTCCTCATCGGCATCGAGGCCAGCAATGAGATCGGCGCGGTTCTCCTTCTCGGCGGCGCGGGCCGCAGCAGCATCGCTGGCGCGATCAGAAAGCGTGTAAACAGACGCGCCCCGCACATCCGGCTCGCCCGCGAGACTATCGGCGTGCAACGAAACGAACAAAGCTGCCTCGCGGCTGCGGGCAAAGCTCATGCGTTCGTTGAGCGAGATGAAACGGTCATCCTCGCGCGTCATCACCACCCGGATTTTCCCGGAACGCTCGAGTCGCGCCCGCAAATTGCGCCCAACCGCCAGCACGATATCCTTCTCTGCCTCCCCTTTCGGGCCGGATGCGCCGGGATCGATGCCACCATGTCCCGGATCGATCACGATTAGCGGGCGTGGATCGGCTTTGCCCTCCGCCGGCGGAGCTGGGCGCGCGGCGCGATTCGCGGCCCGGCGGGCCGAGTCGAGCCGCGCCTGCGCCAAAAAGGCCTCGGCGCTGGTGACCCGCAGCTGAACGACGAGCCGCGCGACGCCACCCTGGCGAACGAAATCCGTACGCTCAACCAGCACGGGTCGAGCGAGGTCGACGACGATCCGACTGTGCCCGGCCATGAAAAGCCCTGCCCTCAAGGCACCGATTGGCGGAAGCAACTTGCCGCTGACCCTCTGTGCGCCGGCGGCAACAATCGTCCGTTCCAGATCGATCACCAGCCGGTCTGGCCCGGTGATCACCTCATGTCGCAAGGCCGTTTCCTCTGAAAGATCAACAATGATCGCGAGCGTTTCGGTGGTGTCGCCTTCGACCAGATGGATGGCGCGAGCAATGACCGGGGCCGCGCCATTGCCGTTCTGAGCTTGTGCTGAAGCGAGAAAGAACGATCCGGCGAGCAAAACAATCCCCGCGCCAAAACACGCCGCAAGGCCCGCCCTGCGCCAGAACCGGCAGCAGGCATTCACCACGCTGAGAAGCCAGCGGTGCAAAGTCTGGGCTGGTTCGGGGTGTTTTGCTTGCAAATCGGCGCTCCGGTCCTTAAACGGGGTCTATGGTGCGTCGCGCCAGCGGGCAAGCCTGTTTGAATGATAGTCTCGCTCCGCATTGTTTTCACCCCGCGAGGACCGGTTTTCCGGCCCGTGAGGGACCGGCAGAGCTGCCTTTCCTGTTTCGGAAAGCAGCGTGAGGTCTGGTTCCGCCCGAGTTGGCGCGCCTTCAGCCTCGAATCCCGATCCCTGCAGTGAAAAACCAACGCGACGTGACGCGCCGGCTGCCGTGTGGGGACTTTTCTGGATGCCCGCCTTCAAGAGCCTGCCGAACTGCCCGGATCGCTTGGCTTCATCGCCTTGCCCTCTGGCTGGAGGCGTGACTCTGGCCTCGCTTGAAGCTCCCTTCCCCGGCAAGTTTCACCCCCTTTTCCGCTTCAGCCGGAGCCCGGCAGCGTCGCCCCTCCGCTTGATTTCTTTGAAACCTCTCCGTGCCACCGGTTCCGCCCGCCTTGCGACGGCTTCCTGCCCGCAGCCCGGCCGAATCTGGCCAGAAATGGCCAATGCCACGGACATCACCGCATCAAGGCATATCCATGACAACTCGTATGTTGATCGATTCGACCCACCCGGAAGAGACCCGGGTGGTAGTGCAGCGCGGCAACCGTGTTGAGGAATTCGACTTCGAATCCGCCCAACGCCGGCCCCTGCGCGGCAATATCTATCTCGCCAAGGTCACGCGGGTAGAGCCATCACTTCAGGCCGCTTTTGTCGATTTCGGCGGAAACCGGCACGGCTTCCTGGCCTTCTCCGAAATCCACCCCGATTATTACCAGATCCCGGTTGCTGACCGCGAGGCCCTCCTGGCGGAGGAAGCCGCCGCCGCCGCCCACGAGGAGAGCGAGGACGACGAGCGCGCCTCACGCCGCGGTGGGCGTTCGGCCAAGCCGCGCCGTCGGCGCGGTGGCGAAGACAAGGTTGCCTCCGCTCCGGTCGACGAGACCGGTGAACCCGCCGAAGAAACCGCCTCGGCTGAGAATCAGGACGCTTCGGAACCGGATGATTCCGATTCCGATCACGCAGCGGAGTCCGAGTCCGAAGTTGAAAATGGCTCCAAGGACGCAGAAGACGTCGTCGAGCAACTCGGCGGCGGCGGCGACGCGATGGAAGAAGTTCCCCAGCGCCGTGCACCCCGCTCGCGCCGCTCCTACAAGATTCAGGAAGTCATCCGTCGCCGGCAGATTCTGCTGGTGCAGGTGGTGAAGGAGGAACGCGGCAACAAGGGCGCGGCACTCACGACATACCTCTCGTTGGCGGGTCGTTACTCGGTGCTGATGCCGAACACCGCACGCGGCGGCGGCATTTCGCGCAAGATCACCAATTCAGCTGATCGCAAGCGCCTGAAAACGCTGGCAACCGACCTCGAAGTGCCGGATGGCATGGGCGTGATCCTGCGCACCGCCGGCGCGAGCCGCACGAAAACCGAGATCAAACGCGATTTCGAATATCTGATGCGCATGTGGGAGAGCGTGCGCACGCTCACGCTCGAGTCCACCGCCCCTGCGCTCGTTTATGAGGAGGGCTCGCTGATCAAGCGCGCCATCCGCGACCTTTACTCGAAAGATATCGAGGAAATTCTCGTCGGCGGCGAGGAGGGCTACCGCGAAGCGAAAGACTTCATGCGGATGCTGATGCCGAGCCATTCCAAGGCCGTGCAGCCCTACCGCGAATCGACGCCGCTTTTCACCCGTTACGGCGTGGAAGCCCAGCTCGACTCGATGTTCTCGCACAATGTCACGCTGAAATCCGGCGGCTATATCGTCATCAACCAGACGGAAGCGCTCGTTTCGATCGACGTGAACTCGGGCCGCTCGACGCGCGAACACAACATTGAGGACACCGCCCTCAAGACCAACCTTGAGGCCGCGGAGGAAGTCGCCCGCCAGCTTCGCCTGCGCGACCTTGCGGGCCTGATCGTGATCGACTTCATCGATATGGAGGAGAAGCGCAACAACCGTGCGGTCGAGCGCAAGCTCAACGATTGCCTCACGAATGATCGCGCGCGCATCCAGGTGGGGCGCATCTCGCATTTCGGCCTGTTGGAAATGTCGCGCCAGCGCATCCGCACCGGCGTGCTGGAAAGCTCATCGGTCCCCTGCCCGCATTGCGCCGGCACGGGCTTGATCCGCTCGACCTCGAGCCTCTCGCTCTCGATCCTGCGCTCGGTGGAAGAACAACTCGTGCGCAATGCGGGCCATGACATCACCATCCGCACCCGGATGGAGGTGGCGCTCTACCTGCTCAACCACAAGCGCGAGACGATCCGCGCGCTCGAAGCCCGGTTCGGTGTCACCATTACGGTAGAGGTGGGCACCGAATTCCCGGTCGGCCAGCACTACCTGATTGAACGTGGCGAAACCGCGACGCGCCGCATCTCGGCGGACGTCATCGAGGCGAAAGGCCCCGCTCCGGCCGAACCGGAAGAGATCGACGAGCCGATCGAGGACGAGGAAGAAGACAGCAACGAGTTGGAAGAGGGGTCCGAGGGTTCGGACGGCGATGAATCGCGCGGCGAAGGCGAGCCACGCGGCGAAGGCAACGGCGAGAAACGTCGCCGCCGCCGCCGTCGCCGCCGGGGTCGCGGCGGCCGTGAAGACGGTCGCGACGGCGATACTGCGCGCGAGAATGGTGCAACTCGTGTTGAAGCAGTGCCGGATGAATCCGAGGGCGCCGACGAGGACGATTCAAACTCTGAAAGCGAGTCGGACGAGGGTTCGGCTGAGGAGAAGCGTCGCCGCCGGCGCCGCCGCGGCGGTCGCCGCAACCGGCGTGATCGCGAACCGCGCGATACCGCGCCGCTCGCGGCCGGCGAATCCGAGGCCATCATCGAGGCTGTCGCCGAACCCGTGACAGAAACCGCGCCGGCTGCGGTCGAGGACGTGCCTGCCATCAAGCCGAAGCGTGGTCGCGCCAAGAAGGCCGCGACGACGGAAGCCCCGGCTGAGGTTGCGGATGCTGAAGCGGCTCCCGAACCTGTCGCCGAAAAGCCTGCGAAGGCCCCGCGCAGTCGCAAGAAGGTGGCTCCCGCGGAACCGGCTTCCGAAGCTGCGCCGGAAGTGAAGGCCGCACCGGCGACGGCGGAGGCGCAGCCCGCCCCGGCCCCGCTCGCTACTCCTGTTGCACAGCAGCCTGAACCCGAGCCGGAAGACATCGTCGATCCCAACCGCCCGAAGCGGTCGGGCTGGTGGGCCAAGGCGAAATCGGCCTTGGGCGGATGATTCGATCTGTGAGAAAGATCACGCCAAGGCGTTGACCTTGAACAACAAAAGGCCCGGAAAACCGGGCCTTTTTTTCATGCAAACTCACTTCAAATTTCGAAGCAAAACGCTACCACCAGCGCTTGGCGCTGATCCGCCCAGCCTGATCCTCAATCACCTGCGCAACCGAGAACAGTGTCTCCTCGTCAAACGGGCGACCGATCAGCTGCAAGCCGAGCGGCAAGCCCTTGGCATCCACCCCGCCCGGCAGCGCGAGGCCCGGCAGCCCCGCCATGTTCACGGTGACGGTGAAAATGTCATTGAGATACATTTCCACCGGATCCGCCGAGCCCTTTTCACCAATGCCAAAGGCAGCAGAGGGTGTTGCGGGCGTCAGGATGGCATGCACGCCACGAGCGTAGACCTCCTCGAAATCGCGCTTGATGAGCGTGCGGATCTTCTGCGCGCGCAGGTAGTAGGCGTCGTAATAACCGGCCGAGAGCACATAGGTGCCGATCATGATGCGGCGCTTGACCTCGCGGCCGAAGCCTTCAGCACGCGTTTTCTCATAGAGATCAATGATATCCTTGCCCGGCACACGCAAGCCGTAACGCACGCCATCATAGCGCGCGAGGTTCGACGAGGCTTCCGCCGGCGCCACGATGTAATAGGCGGGCAGCGCATATTTCGTGTGTGGCAGGCTGACATCAACAATGTTCGCGCCTGCGGCACGCAGCATATCGGCGCCCTTCATCCACAGGGCCTCGATCTCGGGCGGCATGCCCTCGACACGATATTCCTTGGGAATTCCGATCGTGAGACCCTTCACCGATTTGCCGACAGCCGCTTCGTAATCCGGCACAGGGATATCGACCGAGGTGGAGTCCCTCGGGTCGTGCCCCGCCATCGAAGTCATCAGAGCCGCGCAATCTTTCACCGTCTTCGCGATCGGCCCGGCCTGATCGAGTGAAGATGCGAAAGCGACGATGCCCCAGCGCGAGCAGCGGCCATAGGTCGGCTTGATGCCGACCGTGCCGGTGAAAGCCGCTGGCTGGCGGATCGAGCCGCCCGTATCGGTCGCGGTCGCGCCGAGGCAGAGATTGGCGGCCACCGCCGCCGAGGAGCCGCCAGAGGAACCGCCGGGCACAAGCAGGCCCTGAAGTTCTTTCGCTGCCTCAGGACCATAACCATATCCCCGCTTTGCGAACTTCATGTACAAATCGGCAGTTTCTGCGGGGGCTTCCCAGCCTTCCGTTTCCCGTCGATCGCAGGCCGATTTGAGTTTTTCGCGCGCCTGCTCTTGCGACCAGTTGGCGGGCAGAACCGGGTTCACAACCGGCCCGAACGCGCTGGTTTCATTCGATGAACCCATCGCGAATTCATCGTTGTTGAGTTTGCCGAGCATCACGGCACCATCGCGCCAGAGTTGGCTGGTGACGGTCGATTCATAGGGCGGGACGAAATTGCCCAGAATTTTTGAGGAGGCGGTCGTAAGCACGCCTTCGGTCGCGAACAGGTCCTTGATACCGAGCGGAATACCCTCGAGCCGCCCGGCCTCGCCCTTCGCGCGGCGCGCATCGGAGGCCTTGGCCCTGTCGAGCGCCTTTTCCGGCGTTTCCAGCACATAGGCATTGAGCGCCCGCGCCGCCTCGATCGCCTTGATATGAGCTTGCGCCAGTTCGACAGCGGTGAAGGTTTTGGCAGCGAGGCCGTTGCGGGCTTCATCCAGCGTGAGGGCGGTGAGGTCGGTCATGGCAGACTCTGGAAAAAAGGAAATTCAATCAAAAGCGAAAGGCCAGCAATCTGGCGATCACTCGACCACTTTCGGCACGAGGAAATAATGATCCTCGCTTTGGGGCGCGTTTTTCGTGACACGCGCGGCATCGTTGCCGTCGGTCACGACATCCTCGCGCATTTTCAGCGCCATCGGCGTCACCGATGTCATGGGTTCGACACCCTCGACATCGACCTGCTCGAGCTGCTCGACAAAGCCGAGAATGGCGTTGATTTCGGCCTGCATCACCGGCACATCGGCTTCAGGCAGGGCGATGCGCGACAGGCGTGCGATCCGGCGAACAGTGGCGGCATCAACGGACATGCGGATTCCCAAGGCATTGTGGACGAGTATTATCCGCTCATAGAGCGAGGAGCCGGGCGAAACAACCGTCTCGCCCGGTTCAAACGGACTCCGGAGCCGGAATTCTCAGATCGAGAAACGGATCGGCTCGTGGGGGGTGAGATCGAGCAGGCGCGCCCCGATCGGCCCAAGCTCACGCTTGAACTCCTCCAGCGTGCCCGTGAGCAGCCCGAATGTGCGGAAATGGCAGCCGATCACCGCCTTCGAGCGCGGGAAATAGCGCCGCACCGCCAGAGCGGCCGTCGAAGGGCCCATCGTGAAGCGGTCGCCAATCGGCGCAATCACGATATCGGGCTGATGAAGTTCTTCAATCAGCCCCATGCCAGCGAAAATATCCGTATCGCCCATGTGATAGATGACCGGCGCGCCGGGAATCGAGATGATCACGCCGTTGGCCGAGCCAAGGGTTTGAAACACGCCGTCCTCGAACACACCAGAGGAATGATCGGCGCGGACAAGGCGGATCGAGACGCCGTTATGCTCCACGCGCCCGCCTGCATTCATCAATTCGAGATTGAGCACCTTGCCCGATTTGCGCGAGTCCCATTTCGCGGAGAGCCACTGGCCGAGATCCCAGTTGCAGAACACGGTCGCACCGGTTTTCTCCGCAATATCAAGCGTATCACCAATGTGATCCATGTGCCCGTGCGTGATGACAACGTCCGTCACACCCTCAAGGGCGGCTGCCTGTTTCTCGGCAAACGTACCCGTACCCTCGCTCTCGAAAACCGGGTTACCGGTCAGGAACGGGTCGACGAGAACCTTGCGCCCCTTGCTGGCGAGCGCAAAAGCGGAATGGCCGAACCACGTGATTTCCATTGCATTGCTCTCCCACGTTGCAAGTTGTGCGCCCTCTTATCGCCGGGGAATGGAAACGCCAAGCTGGACCTCTGTCGCAATCCGCGCCAGAGAAAGACCATGACGCCCCTGCCCGTCCTCTCCGATATCGCCCATCTGTTGCAGCGCAATGACCGAGTGATGGCGCTGGATTTGGGCACGAAAACCATCGGCATCGCGATCTCCGATGCCGAGCGCCGCTGGGCGAGCGGGCTCCGGACGCTCGTGAAGGGAAAATTCTCGGTCAATGCGGACGAAATCCTGAAAATCGCGGCGCATTATCAGGTTGCGGTCATTGTGCTTGGCCTGCCGCTCAACATGGACGGATCATCCGGCCCGCGCGTTCAGGCCACGCGTGCTTTCGCGAAAAATCTCGGATCGCTCACCGATATCGCGATTGTTTTCGAAGATGAACGCCTCACGACCGTCGCGGCCGACGATCTGCTTGCCGCGGCCCACATATCGGGCAAAAAGCGCGCCGCCATCATTGATACGGCGGCGGCGCAGGTCATTCTTCAGCAGGCTCTCGACCGCCTCGCTCGATGACGGTTCAAGCCGCTCACCGACGATAACGCGGATCCGGCGCGTAGGTATAAGGGGTCTCCCTATCCGGCGTGTAGATAATTCCGCCCCCGCTCTGTTGAGAGCCGTATTTCACGCGCGGCTGAGGCTGGTGATAATAGCCGGAATCGTATTGCGGCTGCCGGTATACCCGGCGCTGCGGCTGATATTGCGGCTCATAAGCCGGTTGCCGATAAACGCGGCGCGGGCGCGGCTCGTAATAGGGCTGGTAGCCGCCGTGATATTGCGGACCACCGTAATAGTAGCGAGCCCGTCTTTCCTCGCGCCTTTGCGCCTCGGAATTGGCGATGATCGCACCGCCAATGATTGCCGCACCCAGCAGCGCACCCGCGACAGCGGCGCCATTGTTGCGCCGGACCACACGACGACGCGCCGGGCGGCGCGCCTGTGCCTCGACGATCGGCACGGCAGCCGCATCTCTCAGCAGCAGCATGGAAGAAATCGGCGCAGCACCCGCCGGCGCAGCCATCAAGCCTGCGAAGGACAAAGCCAGCCCGAGACCAACGCCTTTGAACCCGACATGCAATCTGGACATCCCTGCATCCCTCCCTTGCGGGATCGCCTGAAAAAATCCTGTGCGACCCGACGCTGCATCATCTAGGACTTGGCGGTTAAATCAATGCTGAACAGATTTTTAACCTTGATGCCCTGAAAGCCTCCGCCTTGATCGCTTCGCTCGTCGCCGTCTTTCTTGTGATCGCCGTTGGCCAACTGGCCCGGCATTTCCTTATCCGCGAGGATGCCGCCTGGCAGGGCACAGAGCGCATCACCTATTACCTGCTTTTTCCGGCTTTGCTGATCGAGACGCTCGCGAAAGCCAAGCTTGGCGAAGTGCCCGTTCTCAAGGTGGCTTCCGCCTTGCTCGTTGCCAACCTGATCACTGGCGGCATTCTGCTTGCGCTGCGCGCACCGATGGCAAGAGTCTTCGCTGTGGATGGCCCGGCCTTCACATCGATTTTTCAGGGCATCATGCGCTGGAACGCTTTCGTAGGCCTCGCGATGGTCGGCAATCTTTACGGCAATCTTGGGGTGACGCTCGTCTCGATTGCCTTCGCGGTGCTGATCCCGGTGCTGAATGTGCAATCCATCTGGATCTTGCGGCGATATGGCCATGGTTCGGGCGGCTCGATGTGGCGAGGGCTTGCGACGAACCCGTTCATTGTCGGAACGGCGATCGGGCTGGCGCTGAATTTCTCTGGCATCACATTGCCGGGTCCGGTCGCCTCGGCGCTCGACATGATCGGGCGCTGCGCCCTGGGCGTGAGCCTGCTCCTCGTGGGCGCGGGGCTTAAACTCGGTGATATTGCCCGCCCAAGCCCAGCTCTGGCGATCGGCGTTGCGGCACGATTGCTGTTCATCCCGGTGGTCGGCGGATTGGCGGCACTCGCTTTCGGACTCGGCGGCGCGGCGCTTGGCGCGGTGGTCATCTGCCTTGCTGTCCCTTCAGCCAGCGCTTCCTATATTCTCGCCCGGCAAATGGGCGGCGATGCACCGCTGATGGCTGCGATTCTCACAGCACAGACCGTGCTCTCCTTCGCGACCATGCCGCTGCTGTTCCTCGTCTTCGGGCTGTGAGGCGCCTAGAGCCGCGAAAGGCGATTTCCCGGATGCCGCTCGATCAGGTTTTCCATTTCGAGTTCGAAGAGCGTGGCGCGCAGCTCGGCCTGCGGCGCATCCGCCAGTCGCAGCAGCGCATCGAACTCGATCGGGCTGAATGAAAGGGCCGCCAGCACACGCGAGCGCAGATCGGGCGGATTGTCGGGCGGAGCATCACTGAGCATCAGGCCGGAGGGTAAAAGCTCGGCATCTGTGCCGTCCGTCATCTCGTCCCATTCATCAAACAGGTCGCTCTCTCCCGACCCTGCCTCGGCGAACAGCCCCGGCAAGCGCGGCGGCAAGCCCTCGCGCGGTTGCAAGGCCGTGATGACATCGCGCGCATTGGCGATCAGCATCGCCCCCTCGCGGATGAGATCGTTGGTGCCTTCCGCGCGCGGATCGAGCGGCGATCCCGGCACGGCGAACACTTCTCGGCCCTGTTCGTTGGCCATGCGGGCCGTGATCAGCGAACCCGAACGGCGCGCTGCCTCGACCACGATCACCCCCAGCGAGAGGCCGGAAATCACCCTGTTGCGGCGCGGAAAATCGCGCCCGCGCGGCGCGAGCCCGAACGGTCGCTCGGAGACGATCAGCCCCTGCTCTGAGATCGCATCGGCAAGGTCGGCATGTTCCGGCGGATAGGGGCGATCGAGCCCGCCCGCGAGAACCCCGATCGTTCCCGTGCCGAGGCTCGCCCGATGCGCCTCGGCATCGATGCCGCGCGCGAGCCCTGAGACAATCACATAGCCCGCCGCAGCGAGATCAGCCGCCAGCGCTCCCGCGATCTTGCGCCCGAGCGCCGAGGCATTGCGTGAACCGACAATGCCGATCATCGGCTTGGCGAGGCAGGCGAGATTGCCCTTGATCGCCAGAACCGGCGGCGGAGCATCGATCTCGCGCAGCAGGCGCGGGTAATCCGCCTCTCCATAACCGACGAGGCGCGCGCCAAGGTGCTCCGCCATACGAAATTCAGCCTCGATCTCGCTTTCCTGCGGCAGAACAAGCGGCCGACCGCGTCGGGCTGCAAGGGCTGGCAGTGCCTCAAGGGCCGCCCTCGCGCCGCCAAAACGGTTGATCAGCCCGCGAAAGGTCATGGGGCCGACGCCTTCGGTGCGCGCCAGCCTCAGCCAGTCGAAACGCTGGCGATCATCAAGGCGGATGGTCATCGCTCAGCCCTTCTGGCCGATTTTTCCTTCGGTGCCAGCCATCAGCCGTTCGATGTTGAGCTTGTGTCGCCAGATGAGCAGCACCGACATCGCGGCGAAGGCCACACCGAGAGTGGTGAACCCGCTCGCCTGCAAATCCATTCCCAGCCGGATCACTGGCGTGAGCGCCGCCGCAACAAGAGCAGCCAGCGACGAATAGCGCGTGAGTGCCGCCACGCAGAGCCAGATCACGGCAAAAATCAGCAGGCCCGGCCACCAGAGCGCCAGCAGCACGCCGAGATAGGTGGCAACACCCTTCCCGCCCTGAAATTTCAGCCAGACCGGATAGAGATGCCCCAGAAAAGCGGCAAACCCGGCGAGAACGGCCGCCTGCACGCCCCATCGGCTGGCGATCCAGACCGCGACCGAGCCCTTCAAGGCATCGAGGAGCAAGGTGGCGATCGCAAGGTCTTTCCGGCCCGTGCGCAGCACATTCGTGGCACCGATATTACCCGAGCCAATGGTGCGGATATCC
This sequence comes from Hyphomicrobiales bacterium, assembly GCA_017302635.1. Classification (GTDB taxonomy): domain Bacteria; phylum Pseudomonadota; class Alphaproteobacteria; order Rhizobiales; family Beijerinckiaceae; genus Rhabdaerophilum. Next base: position 988,742 of record JAFLCX010000002.1, on the reverse strand, counting down.
TGCGTTCCGCCCAGACGCGTCAGGATCAGCCCGAACGGGATCGAGCCGCACAGATAGCCAAAGAGAAGGGCCATTAGAGCCGCACCCGTGATCATACCGAATTCCCCCGCCCGGCCCTTCTGGCCGCATTTCAACGATAGGAGTGGACGATCTTTCCTGCAACCATCGTCATTTTCACGCGGCCGGTGAGTTTCGCTTCGTCGAACGGCGTGTTCTTCGAGAGCGAGCGCAATTGCGGCGCATCCACGAACCAGGGTTCGTCAAGATCAAGGATGGCGAGATCGGCCGGCGCACCCTTCGCCAGCGTTCCGGCCTTGAGGCCCAGCACGGAAGCCGGGCCGCTCGACATCGCGCGGATGAGCCTTGGCAGGCTGATGAGCCCGGCATTCACGAGACGCAGGCCGGCTGAAAGCATGGTCTCCAACCCGATCGCACCCGGCGCAGCTTCGGCGAAGGGCAGACGCTTCTGCTCGACATCCTGCGGGTTGTGATCGGACACAATCACATCGATCAGCCCGCTCGCCACCGCCTCGACGAGTGCGAGCCGCTCCTCCTCCGAACGCAGGGGCGGCGAGAGTTTGAGGAAGGTGCGGTAGCCGCCGATATCGGTTTCGTTGAGCGTGAGGTGGTTGATGGAAACCCCCGCCGTCACCGGCAGGCCCTCCTCCTTCGCGCGGCGCAGCACATCGAGGCTCTCGCGGCACGAGATGAGCCCCGCATGGTAACGCCCACCCGTGAGTTTCACGAGGCGGATATCGCGTTCGAGCATGATGGTTTCAGCGGCATGCGGCACGCCGGGCAGCCCGAGGCGCGTCGCGAACTCGCCCTCGTTCATCACGCCTTCGCCGGCAAGATCAAGGTCCTCGACATGGTGGATCACCGGAATGCCGATCATCCCGGCGTAGCTCAGCGCGCGGCGCATCACCTGCGCATTGCGCACGGGTTTGTCGCCATCGGTGACAGCCACCGCGCCCGCCGCTTTCAGCAGGCCGAATTCGGTCATCTCCTTGCCCGCCGTGCCCTTGGTGAGCGCCGCCGCCGGGTGGATGTTCACAAGGCCCGTATCGCGCGCACGGCGCAGCACGAAATCAACCACAGCCGGATCATCGATTACCGGTGAGGTGTTGGGCTGCATGACGATGGTGGTGACGCCGCCCGCCGCCGCCGCTTCGGAAGCCGAGCGGAAGGTCTCGCGGTGCTCCTCCCCCGGCTCGCCGATGAAAGCGCGCAGATCGACTAGGCCGGGAATGATGACGAGCCCCCGGCAATCCTCGATTTTCGTCCCGCCCCTCACCGCCGAGGCTGAAAGATGTGGGCCGAGATCGGCGATCAGGCCGTTTTCAACCAGCACGCCGCCTTGCGTTATCGTTCCCGCGACGGGATCAACCAACTGGGCATTGGCAAAAAGAGTAGGAGGGAGTTCGGAGCCGGGCATCATGTTTTGTCCTGCTCGTTCTGAGCGGAGTGACCCGGCCCAGATTCACGTTTTGACCTTAAAGCCTGAATTTCGAAATAGATCGCAATTCCGAATACAACGACCAGCACGATCACAGCTTTACCGAATATGCGAGCGTCAACAATCCAGAGAAAAGCAACCAACGAAAACGGGATCATCCAGCGAACCGCCCGGAACTGTCTCATCTCCCGTAGAACGGGCGTGTTGCCCTGTTCCTTGAAAAAATCCCTTGCGGCGTCGGAAGCCGCGTTGCCCCGTATTTCGGGCGCGGAGGGTTTTTCTTCAGCCATTGCTGCGCCCACGGATGCGATCAATCGCGGCATGGATGATCAGCCAGCCGCCGATGATGGCCAGCACGGCCCACGGGAGTGCTGTCGAAAAATCGCCGCCATAGACCGTTCCGGCGATCACAAGCCCGCAGATGCCGTATCGCCACCAGCGATTGGTCATCAACTGCTCGATGATCAGGCCGAAGAGATCACCCATTGGGCAATCTCCGCGCCAGCGCCTCGAGCACGGCCATGCGCACGGCGACGCCCATTTCCACCTGCTCGCGGATCAGGCTCTGCGCGCCATCCGCGACATCCGAAGCGATTTCGACGCCCCGGTTCATCGGCCCCGGATGCATCACGAGCGCATCCGGCTTCGCCAGCGCCAACTTCTCGCGGTCGAGCCCGTAATAGTGGAAGTATTCCTGCATCGAAGGCACGAAAGCGCCGTTCATCCGCTCGCGCTGCAGGCGCAGCATCATCACGATATCCGCGCCTTTCAGCGCCTTGCGCATGTCGGTAAAGACCTCGACCCCGTATCGCTCCACACCTTTCGGCAGCAATGTGATCGGCCCGCAGATGCGCACCCGCGCGCCGAGCGCCTGAAGGCAGATGATGTTCGAGCGCGCGACGCGGCTATGGGCGATGTCGCCACAGATCGCGACCGTGAGCCCCTCGATGGTGCCCTTGTTGCGGCGGATTGTGAGCGCATCGAGCAGCGCTTGGGTCGGGTGCTCATGGGCGCCGTCGCCAGCATTGATCACCGAGCAATCGACCTTGCGCGCCAGAAGATGCACCGCCCCGGCCGCGTGGTGACGCACGATGATGAGGTCCGGCCGCATCGCGTTGAGCGTGATCGCGGTATCGATCAGCGTCTCGCCCTTCTTCACGCTCGAATTCGAGACCGACATGTTCATCACATCGGCGCCGAGGCGCTTGCCGGCGAGCTCGAAACTCGCCTGCGTGCGTGTGGAATTCTCGAAAAAGAGGTTGATCATCGTCCGCCCGCGCAGGGAGGACTTCTTCTTCTCGATCTGCCGGTTGAGGACAATCTCCTCCTCGGCCAGAGCGAGAAGACCCTCGATATCCGGGCGCGACAGCCCCTCGATCCCGAGAAGGTGGGGATGGGGAAAAATGAAACTGGCGTTGCTCATGCTGAAGACGAGTTCCTAACCGCGTTCCCACGCTTTGCCTAGGGCGAAAGCGCGTTCCTCAACAGCCGGTGGAAGCCGGCGCCATTTGACAAACGCGCCGTCCCTCTCCATGTCTCGCGCCCTTATCGGGTCAGGGGCCTCATGGAACATAAAGTCGTCGTCGTTGAGTCGCCTGCAAAGGCCAAGACGATCAACAAATATCTGGGCCGTGGTTACGAGGTGATCGCCTCGTATGGCCATGTGCGCGACCTGCCGGCGAAAGACGGCTCGGTGGATCCCGATGCCGATTTCGCGATGCTCTGGGAACTCGACGGGCGCGGCTCGAAGCAGATTTCCGCCATCGCCAGCGCCGTGAAAGACGCCGATGGCCTTATTCTCGCGACCGACCCGGATCGCGAGGGCGAGGCGATTTCCTGGCATATTCTCGAGGCGTTGAAGGCCCGCCGCGTGCTCAAGGGCAAGCCGGTTGAGCGCGTCACATTCAACGCGATCACCAAGGATGCCGTTGCCGCCGCGATGGCTGCCCCGCGCGAGATCGATCAGGCGCTTGTTGATGCCTACCTCGCGCGCCGGGCGCTCGACTACCTCGTGGGCTTCCAGCTTTCGCCGGTTCTGTGGCGCAAATTGCCGGGGGCCCGCTCGGCGGGTCGCGTGCAATCGGTCGCTTTGCGGCTTGTCTGCGATCGCGAGGAAGAGATTGAGCGCTTTGTCACGAAGGAATACTGGTCGCTGGTCGCACAGCTTCTGACGGCGAAAGGTGATGCCTTCGAGGCTCGCCTGATCGGTGCGGACGGCAAGAAGGTCACCAAACTCGATATCGGCAACAAGGCCGAGGCTGAGGCGTTCAAGGCAGCACTCGAAGCGGCGCGCTTCTCGGTGCAATCCGTCGAGGCGAAACCCGCCAAGCGCCACCCCTACCCGCCTTTCACCACCTCGACACTCCAGATGGAGGCCTCGCGCAAGCTCGGGCTGGCGCCGGCCATCACCATGCGGATTGCACAGAAGCTCTATGAAGGCGTCGAGATCGGCGGCGAGACGACCGGCCTCATCACCTACATGCGCACCGATGGCGTCGACATGGCGCCGGAAGCCGTGGGTGCCGTGCGCCGCTTCATCGGCCGGGAATTCGCGCCCGAATACCTGCCCGGAGTGCCGCGCGCCTACTCGACCAAGGCGAAAAACGCGCAGGAAGCGCATGAGGCCATCCGCCCGACCGACATCTTCCGTGTTCCGGCTGCGATGAAATCCTATCTCTCGGGCGATGATTACCGGCTCTATGAGTTGATCTGGAAACGCACGCTCGCAAGCCAGATGGAAAGCGCACGGCTCGAACGCACGACGGTCGACATTCTGGCTGAAGCAGGCGGGCGTAAGCTGGATTTGCGTGCCACCGGCCAGGTTGTGCTGTTCGATGGCTTCCTCGCGCTCTATCAGGAAACCGATGAGGACGCCGAGGACGAGGATTCCAAACGCCTCCCGGCCATGAAGGCGGGCGAGAGCGTTTCGAAGAAGTCGATCGCCGCGACCCAGCATTTCACCGAGCCAACGCCGCGCTTCACCGAGGCGACGCTGATCAAGCGCATGGAGGAACTCGGCATCGGGCGCCCCTCCACCTATGCCGCGACGCTCGCCACATTGCGCGATCGCGAATATGTCGCGATCGACAAGAAAAGGCTGGTTCCGGAAGACAAGGGCCGCATCGTGACGGCCTTCCTCGAAAGTTTCTTCGCGCGTTATGTGGAATTCGGCTTCACCGCCGACCTCGAAAACGACCTTGATCGCATCTCGAATGCCGAGGTCGACTGGCGGCAGGTGCTCCGCGACTTCTGGAAAGACTTCAAGGCCGCGATCGAAGGTGCAAAGGAACGCCGCACCTCGGAAGTGCTGGAGGGACTCAACGAGCATCTTGGCCCTGCCATCTTCAAGGACAAGGGCGATGGCTCGAACCCGCGCGCCTGCCCGAAATGCGGCTCAGGGACGCTCTCGCTCAAGCTCGGCAAACTGGGGCCCTTTATCGGCTGTTCGAACTATCCCGAATGCCGCTACACCCGCCCCTTCGCGGTCGCGGGCGGTGATGAGGGTTCAGCCGAGGGCACGGATGACAACGGCAATCGCCTGCTTGGCACCGATCCGGCCTCCGGGCTCGAGGTAACGGCGCGCGAAGGGCGCTTTGGCCCCTTCATCCAGCTCGGACAGGGAGAAAAGCCGAAGCGCGCCTCGCTCGCCAAGGGCATGACGCTGAAAACACTCACGTTCGAGCAAGCGCTTGCGCTCCTTTCTTTGCCGCGCGAAGTGGGGAAAGACCCGACGACCGGCGACCCCATTCTCGCGGGAATCGGCAAATACGGGCCTTACGTTCAGCGCGGGAAGACCTACGCCAATCTCGATGCGGCGGATGATGTGTTCACCGTGGGCATGAACCGCGCAATTGATCTGATCGCCACCAAGGAAGCGGGTGGCGGAAAGCGCTTCGGCCGCGCCGCGAGCGGCGGCGCGCCTGCGGGGAAAGTGCTCGGCGCTCATCCCGACGGCGGCGATGTCACGCTGCTGGATGGCCGCTATGGCGCTTACGTCAAGTGGGGCACAGTGAACGCCACAATCCCGAAGACCGCCGACAAGACGACCCTCACGCTCGAAGCCGCGCTCGGCATTATCGCCGCACGCATCGAGGCAACCGGCGGCGTGAAACCCGCCAAAGGCCGGTTCGCGAAGAAGGCGTCATCCGGCAAGGCACCGGCGAAAAAGGCAGCCCCGAAGAAGTCTGCGGCAAAGAAGGGCTGAGGCTTCGTCATAGGCCGGTTCAGGCCAGCCATAACGTTGAGTTCCTCGACCAAGACGGCGTAGCCTCTCCCCCAAGGGAGATTCGCCCATGCTCGAAGGCTTTGCCGCACTCATCGTCCTGCAGCTGATCGGCGAGGTAATTGCCGGGTTGACACGGATTCCCGTTCCGGGCCCGGTCATTGGCCTCGCGCTGCTGGTGGCCTATGCGCTCTGGCGCGGCGGCGTGCCACCCGCAATCGAACAAGCGGGCGAGGCGTTGCTGAAGCACCTCTCCTTGCTGTTTGTGCCGGCCGGTGTTGGCCTCATCGCTTTTGGCGACAAATTGCTCGCGGAAGGACCACGGCTGATCGTGGTTCTGGTGCTCTCGACCGCGCTGACCATGATCGTCACCGCCTTCGTGTTCCGCGCGCTGGCCCGCAAGGAAGGCGAGTGATGCGCAAGATCTCCGATCCTTCCCAGTTCTGGATTTACCTCGCCGAACAGCCGCTGTTTTTCCTCGTGCTGACCGTGCTCGCCTACATCATCGGCGATCGGATTTCGAAGGCGACCGGACGAAACCCGCTCGCGAACCCAGTGCTGATCGCGATCCTGATCATCGGCGCGGTGCTGATCGCGACGAAAACCCCGCATGCGCGCTATTTCGAAGGCGCGCGCTTCGTGCATGTGCTGCTCGGACCCGCGACGGTGGCGCTCGCCTTGCCGATCATCCGGCATCGGGCGCTGATCCGGCGGCAATGGCGGGCTATTCTCGGCGCGATCGTGATCGGCGCCGGAGTTGGTATCGCAACGGCTTCCGGGCTCGCTATCCTGACAGGGCTTTCTCCGGAAACGATCGCATCGCTTGCGCCCAAAAGTGTTACGGCGGCGATCGCAATGGGAATCTCCGAACAGGTGGGCGGCACGCCGCCGCTCACGGCCGTGCTGGTGATCTCGACCGGCATTCTCGGTGCCGTTCTCATCACACCACTGATGAACCTGATCGGCGTGACGGATTATGCCGCGCGGGGCTTTGCCGCCGGACTTGCGGCGCATGGCATCGGCACGGCGCGAGCCTTGCAGGTCAACGAGAAGGCGGGCGCGCATGCTGCGCTCGCCATGGGCCTCAACGGGCTCGTCACCGCGCTGATGGCGCCGCTGCTGCTCGCCTTGCTGTTACGATGAACAGCCTTTGCCTCGTCCGATTGCCGTGCGAAAGGACATGAATGTCTCGCCGCCCCAAAACCGCCCAAGCCCATGCCCTGCCCTCGCGCGACGACGTGCTGGCCTTCCTCGCGAAAGCGCCCGATCGCGCCGGCAAGAACGAAATCGCGCGGCATTTCCGGCTCAACGCTTCGGAGCGCGTCAGCCTGAAGCGCATGCTGAAGGAGATGCAGGATGCGGGCCTGCTCGAAAAACGCCAGCGTCGGCTGACGGCCAAAGGGCATCTCGGCCCTGTCGTGATGGCTGAAATCACCGGCCGTGATGCCGATGGCGAAATCCTCGCCATCCCGGTCGACTGGAACGAGGCGCGCGGCGAACCGCCGGTCATACTCGTGATGCTGCCGAAACGCGGCGGGCGCGATGCCCCGCCCGCGCCCGGACCCGGCGACCGCGCGCTCCTGAAAATCGAGCCCACACACGAGGAGGAAGGCCCGGCCTATGAGGGCCGCATCCTCAAGATGGTGTCGCGGCCCGCAAAACGCATGCTCGGCGTGTTTCGTTCGATGCCGGATGGCTCAGGCCGGGTGGTGCCGGTCGATCGCAAGGGTCAGGGCCGCGAGGTGAAAATCGCGGCCGCCGATCATGATGCCAGAGATGGCGATCTCGTCAGTGTCGATATGCACGACCGGCCCGGCCTCGGGCTCTCGGGCGGGAAAATCCGCGAGCGGCTGGGATCGCTGAAATCCGAGCGGGCCGTGAGCCTGATCGCGATCCACAACCATGAAATTCCGTATGTTTTTTCCGAGGCTGTGCTCGGCGAAGCCGCGGCGGCAAAAGAGCCCACGCTCGAGGGCCGCGAAGACTGGCGCGCCATCCCGCTCATCACCATCGACCCGGCGGATGCGAAAGACCACGACGACGCCGTGCATGCCGAGGCCGACCCGGACCCTGCCAATCCGGGCGGGTTCATCCTGCATATCGCGATTGCCGATGTCTCGGCTTATGTGCGCGCGGGCTCGGCGCTCGATCGCGAGGCGCGGTTGCGCGGGAATTCGGTCTATTTCCCAGATCGGGTCGTGCCCATGCTGCCCGAACGGATTTCGAACGACCTCTGTTCCTTGAAGCCGAACGTCAATCGCGCCGCGATGGGCCTGCGCGTCGTGATCGATCAGCACGGCATGCGCCGCGCGCATTCGTTTCACCGCGTGCTGATGCGGTCGGCGGCGAAAATCGCCTATCCGCAGGCGCAGGCGGCGGTCGACGGCACGCCGGATGATCTCACCGGTCCGCTCGTCGAGCCCGTGCTGAAGCCGCTTTACGGTGCCTATGGCCTGCTCAAGGCGGCCCGCGAGGCACGTGAGCCGCTCGATCTCGATCTGCCCGAGCGCAAACTCGTGCTCGATGCCCAGGGGCTTGTGACGGATGTGATCATCCCGGAGCGGCTCGATGCGCACAGGCTGATCGAGGAATTCATGATCCTCGCCAATGTCTGCGCGGCGGAAACGCTCGAAAAGGCGCAGGTGCCGCTGCTCTATCGTGTGCATGACCAGCCCAGCATGGAGAAGATGCAGGGCCTGCGCGATTTCCTCGACACAGTCGGGATCACACTTTCCAAACAGGGTGCCGTGCGCCCCAATCTTTTCAACCGCATCCTTGCGCGGGTGAAGGATACGCCCAACATGGTGCTGGTGAACGAGATCATCCTGCGCTCGCAATCGCAGGCTGAATATGCGCCGGAAAACATCGGCCATTTCGGGCTGAACCTGCGGCGTTACGCCCATTTCACCTCGCCGATCCGCCGCTATGCCGATCTCATCGTGCACCGCGGGCTGGTGCGCGCCTGCGCTCTCGGTGAAGGCGGGTTGGGCGAAACCTCGCCCGACGGCATGAAAAAGCTCGGCGAGGATATCTCGGCCTGCGAGCGCCGCGCGATGGCGGCCGAGCGCGAGACCGCCGACCGCCTGATCGCGCAGTTTCTCGCCGAACAGGTGGGTGCGAGCTTTGCCGGCCGTATCACCGGCGTCACGCGCGCGGGGCTGTTCATCCGGCTCGATCGCACGGGGGCGGACGGGCTTGTGCCAATCTCGACCTTGGGCGACGAGCGCTTCGTGCACGATGAAGCCGCGCATGCCTTGGTCGGGCAGCGCACGGGCGAGAGCTTCCGGCTCGGGGATCAGGTGAAGGTGCGGCTGGTGGAAGCCCTACCATTTGCGGGGGCGCTTCGCTTTGAAATGCTGAGCGAGGGTCGCTATGTAAAGGTCAGTCGCGGTCGTTCGCGGCTCCGCCCGCGCGATGATGATCGTGGCCGGCGGCAGGATCTGCGCCGCGCCAAAGGCAACTACCAGCGCGATGAACGCCCCCGGCGCGAGGAACCACGCGGCGGCGATTTTCGCTTCGAGGACGAATGATGAGTGAATGGACCCAACGTCCGGCGCCGGCCGTAGCCGATCGCAGCTTGAAACAGGCTCTCGGGCGTGGCTTCCGCTGCCGCTGCCCCTCTTGTGGCGAGGGGCGAATTTTCGGCAAGTTTCTGAAGGTGAAGCCCGCTTGCGATTCATGTGGAACCCCTTTTTCGGGCCATCGCGCCGATGATCTGCCGCCCTACATCACCATCATGATTGTGGGGCACATCGTGGTGCCGCTGAATCTGATCTTCGAGCGCAGCGCCGAATGGCCGCTCTGGTGGCACATGACGCTCTGGCCGAGCCTCACGATCCTGCTCACCTTGCTGCTGCTGCAACCCGTGAAAGGTGCGACGATCGGCTATCAATGGGCCTTGCGGCTCCACGGCTTTGATCCAGCGGGCGACCCGCACGAGAAGCCTGTGAGCTCCTGATGCCCGGTCTGCCTGCGCCCGCCGAGCGGCTCGCCCTTCTCTCCGAGGAGGCCCGCAAGCATGCCGGAAAGACCCGCCCGCCGGTCGATGCGGCGACGCTGATCCTCATTGATCGCAAGGGGCGCGAGCCCCGGATGCTGATGGGGCGGCGACATGCGAACCACCGTTTCATGCCGGATGTCTTCGTGTTTCCGGGCGGGCGCTCGGAGGCGGGAGACAGCCGCATGCCGGAAGCCAACCCCCTCGCCCCGGAGACGCTCGCCGCCCTGATGCTCGCGAGCCCACGCGCCAACCCGACCCGCATGCGGCGGCTGGCGCTGGCGGCGATCCGTGAAACCTTCGAGGAAACCGGGCTGGTCATTGGCCAGAAAGGCCCTCCGCCCGTTGGATTGAAGGGGCCATGGGCCGAGTTCGCCCAAACCGGCCACCTGCCTGATCTCTCGCAACTCACCTATATCGCCCGCGCCATCACGCCGCCGCGACGCCCGAAACGCTTCGATACGCGGTTTTTCGTGGCCGATGCGGCGGCCGTTGCCTTTGAGGTCGCGGGGATCGTGACACCCGAAAGCGAACTCACAGAACTCGCCTGGCTCACCTTCGGCGAGACCGAAAAGCTGCCACTGCCGGTCATCACGCGCGTGATGCTGGGCGAATTGAGAAGCTGGCTTGATGCCAAGGCTCAGCAGGCGACAGTTCCGATCCCGTTTTATTTCGAACGGTTCGGGCGCATGCAGCGCGTGCTGATCGATCAGAACGGTGCCGCCGGCAGCGGCCCGTTATAGCCCGGCAACGGCTGGACCTTGATCTCTTTCGCGAAGGTAAAAAGCGCCGGACTTTGCGGCTGGCGGAGCACGCGCTGCGCGACAAACTCGCCTTGCGGACCAGCCAGCATGAGCGGCACCCCGTCATCCGCGATACAGGCCGGGCTGCCGTTGATGCTGGCTTCACGGCATTTTTCACCGGCGATATCCCGTGTTGCGTCGGCAGGAACAACGCGCTGGCTGGAGATCGCCGCGTCGCGTCGCCCGAACACACCACGCTGGCCGTCCGCAATCAGCAGAAGCATGTCACCCTGCGCGAAATTGATCAGCAAGGCCTGGCCTGAACCATCGAGCATTTCCATGCGCAGGATGCGCCGCGCCGCGAGGTAGCGCAGGCGCATCGCCTTTCCATCCTGCTGCTGGATGCCATCCATCTCGAAATCGCGATGCCCGAAAAGCTGGAACCCGGCAGGTTGCGCGAGCGAAGTCGGCGCATTCGAGAAAAGCCCAAAGAGAAGGGCCGCGAGAGTGAACAGGAATGGTTGTCGCATTCGCTCCCCGCTTGCTTGCGAATCATGGGCAACGCTACCATGCCAGACATCATGGATCAGCCCGCCCCGCCTTCAGCGCACAATCTGCGCGTCATCATCTCGGCAGCGGCAATCGTCACGCTGGTGGGCGTCTCGCTCAGTGTTTCGGGGCCGCTGCTGTCCCTTGAAATGGAGCGCTGGGGCACGCCCTCGACCATGGTGGGACTGTCGGCCGCTCTGGCGGGCCTCGGCAATCTGCTCACGGTGCCGTTCGTGCCGAGGCTCGCGCGCTGGATAGGCGTGAAGACGCTGATCGCCATCATGCTCGCGCTTTCGGCCGGCTTGCACGTCGCCTTCTGGTTCGTGCCCGGTTTCTTCGTGTGGTCGGCCTTCCGTTTTGTGCTTGGCGGCTCGATCGGCACTCTTTTCGTGCTCTCGGAATACTGGATCGCGTCCGGGGCGGACCCTGCACGGCGCGGCATCGTGATGGGTGCCTACTCGACCGCGCTCGGCATGGGCTTCGCCATCGGCCCGATGCTGCTCTCGCTCACGGGTACCACCGGCGCCCTGCCCTATGTCGCGACGGCGGTTGTGATCCTGACGGGCGCGGTCCCGCTGCTGCTGATCGGCCGCGAGGCGCCCCGGGTCGATGGCCATGCGAAAGCGCCAGTGATCTCCTTCATCCGCATCGCGCCAGCCGCAACTTTCGCGGCTCTCACGGTCGGTGCGCTGGAGATCGGGGCTTTCACCCAGCTTCCCATCCACGGGTTGCGGCTGGGGCTTCTCGAGACCGACTCCGCGAAGCTGGTCTCCGCCTTTGCGATCGGCAATGTGCTGCTGCAAATTCCCGTGGGCTGGCTTGCGGATCGGTTTGACCGCCGCAAGGTGCTGCTCGGGATCGCGCTCAGCGCGATCATGCTGGCAGCGAGCCTGCTGATCACCGGCAATGGATTTTGGCCCAATGCGTTGGTCCTGATGGGGCTCGGCGGGCTTGTCGGCGCGCTTTACACTGTCGGGCTCGCACATCTCGCGCATCGGTTCACCGATGCCGATCTCGTTTCCGCCAACGCGGCCTTCGTGATGCTCTATTCGGTGGGGCAGATGGCCGGCCCGCCGCTGATCGGGGCCGGGATCGACATCGCAGGCGGGAGCGGCCTTCCCATCGTGGTGGTGCTGGTGGCGAGCGCCTATGCCGGGCTCGTTCTGGGACGGATCGGCACCCGCTGAGAATTTGACGCGCGATCCGCCTTGACTTCTGCCGCGCTTTTCGCGATAGGACGCCCCTGTCGCGCCGGGCACGCCTTGCCCGGTCGTTTTGTTTTCATATCCCGGTTGATGGCGCTATCGCCGCTCCGTTTCCTACAGGTGAGATCATGGCCAAGGCCGCCACCATCAAGATCAAGCTGCTCTCGACGGCTGATACCGGCTATTTCTACGTGACGAAGAAGAACGCGCGCACCGCGACCGAGAAGCTCTCGTTCAAGAAATATGATCCGGTTGCGAAGAAGCACGTGGAATTCAAGGAAACCAAGATCAAGTGATTTTCGGTTGAACCTGTGACATGAACAAGGCGCCGCGAGGCGCCTTTTTTGTTGCGCAATCAACTCGTTTTACCTGGTTCTTGAGATTTCGATTCAAAAACGAAACGGGCCGGTGCGCATCCGGTCGAGGAGGCAACCTTCCCCGAACGCGCGACCGGCCCAACCCATGAGGACCCAGGAGATGCGGCGGACCTGAGCAACCCTCGCGGGGTCCGGGCGCGCGCAATGCAAGCATCGAATCGCGCGACCCGAATATGTTGCTGAGGAGACTATACCCAGCCGCCGGGAAGGCAAGCCGGTCCGGTCGTCAGGCGGCGAGCTTGACCTGATTGCGGCCGGATTTCTTGGCGTCATAGAGCGCCTCATCCGCGAGTTTGAACAGGCGATCGGGGCTGTCGAACCCTTCTCCGGCCGTCGCGACGCCGATGGAGACCGTGACATCGATGCTTTTCTGACCCTTGTGGATCGGAAACGGCGACTTCTCGATGCCCGCGCGGATGCGTTCGGCGACACGACTGGCGGCAAAACTTTCGGTATCCGGCATCACGATGACGAATTCCTCGCCGCCGAACCGCGCAACAATATCGATACCACGCACGACCTTGCGCAGGCGCTCCGCGCATTCGCGCAGGACTTCGTCTCCGGCATCATGGCCGTGCGTGTCGTTGACCTTCTTGAAGTGATCCATGTCGATCACAAGGAGAGAAACCGCCGCACCGCGAGCCACACCGTCATTCAGCAGGCTCGCAAGATGGCTGTGGAAGTAGCGCCGGTTGTGCAGTTTCGTCAGCGGATCAACGATGGCGAGTTCCATCGAGGCCTGAAGGTTCTCGCGCAGACGCTCCTGATAGCGCTTCTTGCGCACCTGCGTCGAAATGCGGGCGACAAGCTCGTTCCGGTCGATGGGACGGATGAGATAATCATGCACGCCCATATCAAGCGCGCGGAGCACGCGGGCATCGTCGGTCGTCTCGGCGAGCACGACGATGGGCAGGTTGCGCAGCTTGTCCTTCGAACGGACCTGCGAGACGAGGCGCAGCGGGTCGGTACCCTGCAAGCCCAGGCTCAGGACAAGGCAATCATAGGCGTTGTCGGCCAGACGGGCGGGCAGATCGCCGGCCTCATTGTCGCAATCGACGACATGATGCTGCGCCAGCGCGACTTGCATGCGGTCGGCCGCGTTCGCGCGATCCTCAATCACGAGCACGCGACCATTGCGGCCATCCTCCGCTGCAGCCACTGCGAGAGGATCGGGAAGTCCGAGTTCCTGCGAGGTAGCGGCGCGAGCACGCAACTCATCGGTGAGGTGTTTGAGGCGCACCAGACTGCGCACACGGGTGAGCAGCGCCACCTCGTTGATCGGCTTGGTGAGAAAATCATCCGCGCCGGCCTGTAGCCCGCGCAGGCGGTCGGCCGGGGAATCGAGGGCAGTGACCATCACCACCGGCAGATGCGCGGTGGCAGGCGCATTCTTCAGCCGCTGGCAGACCTCGAAGCCATCCATGCCCGGCATCATGACATCGAGGAGAACCACGTCGCATTCCCCGCGATCGCAGATATCGAGCGCCTGCGGGCCGTTCATCGCGGTCACGACCGTGAAATACTCCGCTGTCAGCCGGGCTTCGAGAAGACGGATATTGGCGAAAATATCGTCGACGATGAGGATGCGAGCGGTCATTTCTGGCGGTCCTGGTCGATGAAGCTGCGAATGGTTTCGATGAACTTGACGACCGAAATCGGTTTCGAGAGGTAGCCCTCACAGCCCGATTGCCGGATTTTCTCCTCGTCGCCCTTCATTGCGAAGGCCGTGATCGCAATCACCGGAATGGAGCGGAGTTCGTCGTCTTCCTTGAGAAGCCGGATGACATCCATGCCGGAGACTTCCGGCAGCTGGATGTCCATCAGGATAAGGTCCGGGCGATGTGTCCGCGCCAGTTCGAAACCTTCGAGACCCAGCCGTGTCTTCAAGGTCGCATAGCCATGCGCCTCGAGCAGGTCATTGAAGAGCTTCATGTTGAGGTCGTTGTCCTCAACGATGAGAACGGTCTTCGGCATCGCTTACCCATCCCGGTTTCGGGCGCCCGCGTCCTGCAAGCTCCCTGGTCCCTCCTTCAGGTTGTAAGTGGAAGGGATGAACCAAACGGTAAGCGCTCGGCCCCTCGACGCAGGCGAAGCCTCTCGTTACGAGCATGGTTTCACAACCCTTACCCGGAAAGGCGCGAATCGCGATGGCCAAACCCACTTCTGCCGACCCCGAAATCATCGCCATCGGCGCGCTGGGCTTTCTGGCCGAGGACCCTGCCCGGCTGTCGCGCTTTCTGGATATGACCGGGCTCAGCCCGGCAACCCTGCGGCAGGCTGCCAGTGAACCGCGCTTCCTCGCCTCGGTTCTCGACTACCTGATGAATGATGAGAGCCTCATGCTCGCCTTCGCCGCTCATCATGGTGCCCAGCCGGAGACGATCGCGGCGGCGAGTGCCGCCCTGGCGCGGATGTGAAAACCGCTCAGCGCGGACAGGGATCGGCCTTGAGCGGCTCGTATTTCACGGCGCGTGCCAGAAGCGAGAAATCCGGAAACTGGAAGTTCATGTCGCCCATCACGCCGTTCGAAAACACCACGGCGCGCAGGGTGTAGACCGGCACCCGGTCGCCGGTCTCGTCGTTAAAATAGGTCATGGTCATCGGCCAACGCGGAAGCTCTGCCAGCTGTGCCGTGCGCAGAGGCTCCTCAACCCGTTGATTTCGCTCACCTTCGAGCTTATTGCCGATCGTCGCGTTGACATCGAAGACCTTCTCGCCGCTTTCCGAGCCGTCAAAGACCTTGCCCTGATAGCTGCGCTCGCCCTTCTGCGCCGCTCCGATCATGGCGATGGTCATCGCAGAGGGAAACAGCACGTCGCCATCAAAATCGCTCTTCTTGCCGGCGGGCTTCTTCATGATCACGGAGAGCGAACCATCGGCGCGGCGGCGAGCCTCGCCGTCGGCATCGCGCAGAACTTCACCCTGCATGCGGTTGAGCATGGCGAAGCGGAAGCGCTTCGCATCGGCATCCTCGAACAGGGTGACCCGGAAATCCATGTTCCGCGCCGAGCCATCGGCATCCAGCAATTCGACAACCTGCCTGAAACTCGTGGCGTAGCCGTCGCAGGCCGAGCCGGTGAATTCGAGCACCATCAGCCCCCGCGCTCCGGAAATGCTTTGCGACGCACCTCTAGGCCCGAGCGAGACCTCGTAAGCGATCCGATGCGGCTGGAGCACGGTGGCCGGATTGACAATCTGGGCCTGTGCAAGCCCCGCCCCCATGGCGAGGCTCGCTGCCATACCCCCCAGAATTTCGCGCCGCCCGATCCGCATGTGCCGCAAACCTTTCCTTGTCCGTGTCCGACGTCACAAAGCCGCGTCGCGTGGCGAAATAACGGCATTCTCGCCTTGAGAATCGCCTCATGACCATGACAATAACGTGATCCGTGTTTTGACTTCGGAGTTTGTCACCATGTCCGCCATCGAAAGCCGCCTGCGCGAACTCGGCATCACCTTGCCGACCCCCGCCGTTCCTGTCGCGAATTACGTGCCGTTTCGGCGTTCCGGCAATCTGCTCATCATCGCGGGGCAGCTCTGCATCGGGCCGGATGGCACGATCGCCGAGAAGCACAAGGGCAAGCTGGGTGCCAATGTCTCGGTGGAGGATGCGCGCGAGGCCGCGAAATTCTGCGCCGTGAACCTGCTGGCACAAGCCAAGGCCGCGTTGGGCGATCTCGACCGGATCGGTGCCTGCCTGCGGCTTGGCGGGTTCATCGCCTCGACACCGGATTTCACCGGCCATGCGCAGGTGATGAACGGCGCTTCCGATCTGATGGTCGGCGCGCTCGGTGAGGCCGGCAAGCACGCGCGCACCACCATCGGCGTGCCGGTCCTGCCCGGTGATGTGGTCGTTGAGGTCGATGCCATGTTCGAGGTTTCGTGAGCGTGATCACCGATCCGGCCCTCGCTGCCGTTTTCGCCGTGCCGGTCGCACATCGCGGCCTGCATGACGCCGCGCATGGCGTGATCGAGAACACGCGATCCGCCTTCGCTGCGGCTCTGCATCACCGCTTCGGCATGGAATGCGACATTCAGGCCTCGGCTGATGGCGAAGCGATGGTCTTCCACGATTACACGCTCGACCGTCTGACGCATTCCGTCGGCCGCGTCGATGCGATGAGCGCAGATCGCCTGCGGCAGGTCGAGTTCAGAAGCTGCGCTGATCGTATCCAGAGCCTCGGCGAGTTGCTGATGCAGGTCGAGGGACGTCAACCGCTTGTTGTGGAGGTGAAAAGTGGTTTCGACGGCAACACGGCCATCTGCGAGCGCATCGCAGCCTTGGTGCACGATTATGCCGGTCCGTTGGTGCTGAAAAGTTTCGACCCGGCCATGGTCTGCGCCTTGCGGACGGCCGGTGTGAAGCAAAAGCTCGGGATCGTCGCGATGGCACAGTACGAATACTCCGATTATGCCGGGCTCTCGGCGCAGGAAAAGCATGCGCTCGCGAACCTGCTGCATTTTGCCGAAACGCGCCCCGACTTCCTCTCGTGGAACCACAAGGATCTCCCCTCCGCCGCCCCCTATCTGTGTCGCAGCCAACTCGGCCTGCCTGTGATGAGCTGGACCATCCGCTCAACTGAGGAAGCGGCGCGCGCAAAACCACATATCGACCAGATCGTCTTCGAAGGTTTTCGCCCGGCTTGATGAATGTGACGATGCGCCTCTGGCGGGCAACGCGCGCCGGGCCTAACTTGCGATCATGAGCCGGAAGCCGCTGTCGATCGAAATTCTCCCCTCGCTTTCGGGCCTCGAAGCTGCGGAATGGGATCGGCTCAGTCGAGGATCGTCTGAGGAAGAAAATCCGCAGTTTTTGAACGGGATGCCGCGTGCGTCTCAGTCGACTGGCTCCGCGCCGGAATCGGAGCTTCAAGCGCCGGACTCTCGATCTGAGGAAGATGAATCATCAATCGAAGTCGAGGAATCTCCCACTGAGGAAGACGGGGCCAACCCTTTCCTCACACACGCTTTTCTCTCCTCATTGGAGGAGTCGGGGTCAGTCGGTGGTCGCACCGGCTGGACTCCGCTGCATCTTCTCGCGCGCGATGAGAGAGGCCACGCCATCGGCGCCATTCCGGCCTATGCCAAGAGCCATTCGCGCGGCGAGTATGTGTTCGATCACGCTTTCGCCGAGGCCTATCACCGCGCCGGCGAGGCCTACTACCCCAAACTACAGGTCAGCGTGCCGTTCACGCCTGCCACGGGCCGGAGAATCCTCGTACCGGATGGTGACGAGGGTACGCGGGAAGGCCTGATCGCGGGGCTGGAGGCCTTGCGTACGCGGCTCAGTGCATCGAGCGTGCACGCAACCTTCGTGACACCACGGGATCGCCGGTCTTTTCTCGAAGCCGGATACATCGAGCGCAACGACCAGCAATTCCATTTCGAAGCCCGTGGTGCGCGGGACTTTGCCGATTTCCTCGGCACCCTCGCCTCGCGCAAGCGCAAAGGCCTGAAACGCGAAAGGCGCGATGCCCTCGCCAACGGCATCAGCGTGGAATGGCTGACGGGGAGCGATCTGCGCGAGGAGCATTGGGACGCATTCTTCGCTTTCTATATGGATACGGGCAGCCGCAAATGGGGCTCGCCCTATCTCACGCGCCGGTTTTTCAGCCTTGTCGGCGAGCGTATGGCCGAGAAAATCCTGCTGATCATGGCGAAACGCGACGGGCGATACGTTGCCGGTGCACTGAATTTCATCGGAGCAAACACGCTTTACGGGCGCAACTGGGGCGCCATCGAGCATCATCCATTCCTGCATTTCGAGCTTTGTTATTATCAGGCCATCGACTTCGCGCTCGCTCACGGGCTCTCCCGCGTCGAGGCCGGAGCGCAAGGAGAGCACAAGCTCGCGCGCGGCTATCGCCCGGTGAAAACCATCTCGATGCATCGTTTCACCGATCCGCGCTTCCAGCGGGCCGTGGCCGACTACCTCGTGCGGGAGCGCGAGGCCGTGCATGAAGCACAGGCGGAACTCGAGGCCCTCACACCGTTCCGTCGCGCCCCCTGAAGCAGTTGCCAGCCCGCGCCAATGGGCGCAGGATGTCCGGCGCGGAGAGTCGCGAGGCGACGCTTCCAACCAGCGAAAAAGGGGGAAGTCATGACAGAAAAACCCGTCTATGAACGCCGCTCGATCCTGCGGATGATGCTTGGTGTCGGAGCCGCTGCGATTGCAGGAGGTACGCTTCTGATGCCGGGGCAGGCCGAGGCCGCGCCTTTTGAGCCCGCCACGCCCTCGATACCGGAGACCACGCCTGAGCCCGTTCAGGACCTGGCCCCGGATAGCGAGAAGCCCGAGGCGCTCGAGACGCAGTATTATTACCGCCGGCGGGTCTATCGCCGTCCGGTCTATGTGCGTCGCCGGGTTTATGTCGCGCCGCGCCGCAGGGTTTATGTCCGGCCGCGCCGCAGGGTCTATGTCCGTCGGCGTTACGTGCGCTATTACTGAGTTCAGCCTATCCACGGACAGAAGCTCGCAATTCCGGCATAGTTGCCGGAATTGTCGTTTCAAAACATGAGTTTGATCACCATGCCTCCGTATGACAACCAGAACATCTTCGCGAAGATCCTGCGGGGCGAAATCCCCTGTTTCAAGATTTTCGAGGACGAGCACACGCTCGCCTTCATGGACATCATGCCCCGTTCGCCCGGCCATTGCCTCGTGATCCCCAAGGCGGAAGCGCGCAACCTGCTCGATTGCCCGCCCGAGGCGCTCTCGCGCCTGATCGTCAATGTCCAGAAAATCGCCCTCGCCGCCAAAGCCGCGCTGGAGGCTGATGGCATCACGCTCCAGCAATTTTCGGAAAGTGCCGGCGGGCAGGAAGTGTTCCACCTGCATTTCCACATCCTGCCTCGCCATGAGGGCGAAGGGCTGCAACGCCACCCTGCCCCGCGCGGCGACATGAGCGTGCTTGCGGCACAAGCCGAGAAAATCCGCGCGGCCCTTGTGGGCATGTGAAGCTCATGACCACATTGCCCGGTCGGCGGATGATGATCGGGGGCGTGCTCCTCGCTCTGGCCTGCACTCCGGTTATCGCACAAAGGCGCGCTCATCCCGCGCTGGTCCAGAGACCGCCGGTCGAATCACCGGAGGCGATTGTGCTGCGCATTCTCGTGAGCCACCGCGACGGCAGGCCGATCGCGCTTGAGTCGATGCCTCTTGTGCCGCGCCTTCAGGATGCACTCCGCCGCACCGATATCGCCTCCGATCCGATTGCCGAGCCAGACCGGCCCGTGACACGCATCATCGTGGATATTCCTGAATTCATGAGCGAGAAGCGCGCCAGCGTCACCGCGCGGTTCAGCCACGGAAAGGATGAGCGGCTGATCACGTTCGATTTCGACGTCACCAGCGGCGATTGGCTGATCACGGACATCCGCCCGCGCTCAGGCCCCGGCCTGCGCCAACTGTTGCGCATCAACCGCTGAAATAAAGGCCTGCGCTGATCAATACGATCTCGCCCGCAATCACGCCCGCGAGAATCGAGCGTCGCGCGAGGTAAAACCCGGCCACGCCAGCGACAAGGGATGCGATACGCCAGAACAGCGGAATGGTCGCCAGCGCCCCCGTGGGAGTCAGCACGAGTTTCGCGACCACGCCCGCGAGCAAGGCACTGGCAACCGCCCGTACCCAGACGAGGATTTCAGCATCCTCCCGGATGCCTTGAGAGAGAAAAACCGCCATCCAGCGCCAGATTTCACTCGGCAGAAACCCGAACAGGATCACCACAAGATAGGGCCAGAGTCCTCCGGTGTAGAATTCCAGCGCTGCAATCATCGTCTCGCCTCGCGGCGGGCACGCAAGATCCGATGCACCAGATAGGCCAGCGTTCCGCCCACGAGCCCCTCGACCAGCAGATCAAGTCCGGCAGGCACGACGGCAATCGCGAATGGGGCGAGGCCGAAGCCAAGTCCCAAAGCCAGCCAGTCGATCGTCTGACGAGCGGAAGCAACCATATTCACCAGAAAAAACAGCGGCGAGGTGAGCAGCAACCCCGCGGCAAAGGCTGTCGGCAGTTGCCCGATCAGATAATAGCCTGCGCCTGTCGCGAGGGTCGCGGCGATGAGCACGGTGTTCGCGAATCCGAGAAAATAAGGAATACGCGCCTCGATCGGCATATCGGGCAGTACGCGCATCGAATGCACCCAGGCCGTGATCGCGACGTAATGCGCGATCAGCAGCAGCAGCCAGGTGGGCGTGCCGGGCCGGCGCAGCATCGGCAGCAAAGCGACGCACATCGGCAGGAACCGGATCGAGGAAAGCGAGACGGCGATCGCCACAGCGGGCAAGGCCGCGCCGGCCGCAATCGCGCCGAACATCACCATCTGCCCTGGCGCCGCCCAGATGAGGATGGTGGAGAGAACCCCCGCCCCCATTGGGTAGCCGACGTCGCGCGCAAGGCCGCCGACCCCGATCAGGGAAGCCATCAGCATGAGGGCAGGAAGACCCGCGGCATCACGGATGCCACGGCGCGCGGCAGGCCAAGGAGATTCGGAATCGGGGGCAGGATCGGGCGTCATCGCGAAGCCCTTTCTCGTTACCCCCGCCGGATCACCGCGTCGAGAGCGACCGCGTCACTTCGCGAGAAAATCGCGGATCGCGCCCTCAGCCTGCTTGATGTTGAGCACGCCATCGAGATGGCCGCGATCGCCCTGCAACTGCACCTGCTGCACGGATACGCCCGCCGCCTTGAGTTTGGCCGCCGTGCTATCCACCCCGCCGGGCGGAAAGACGAGGTCTTTCGGCGAATGGATGAGGAGCACCGGCGCCTTGATCTTCTTTGCGCCCTCATCAAGCGTTCCACCCCCCGCGACGAAGAGCTGGTTCGCCTTCACGAGATAAAGGAAGTGATTCGCATCCGAAACCTTCGCTCGTGCCGCACCGGCATTGTCGAGCACGGTCTCGATCTGGAAGCGCTTGTCGAAACCGGCGGCGGGGTTTTCACCCTCTTTCGCCCATTTCCGACCAAAGGTCTTGTTCGCCCAATCCCAATGCTGGGCGTGCAGGGTGACGATTTTCAGCGCAGTCGCCAGCCCCTCATTCGGCGGCGTCTTGCCGTAATAATCGCCCTTGTTCCAGTTCGGATCGAGGCGGATGGGCGAGGCCCAGATATCAAGCCAGGCGATGAGATTGGCATCCGCCTCGCCGAACGCGATCACCGGCATGGCTCGCGCCACCCTGTCGGGATAACTCGCGGCCCATTCGAAGGTCTGCAATGCGCCCATTGAAGCCCCGGCGACGAGCTGAAAGCGCTGGATGCCAAGCTGATCCGCCAGCAGGCGCTGCACCTCGATGAAATCACGGATGGTGACGATCGGGAAATCCATCCCGTAGGGCTTGCCGGTATCGGGGTTGATCGAGGCCGGACCGGTGGTGATCGTGTTCGGGTCACCCGTGTTGAGGTTCACGAGGCTATCGACCGACATCACGAAATAGCGATTGGTATCAATCACCTTGCCGGGGCCGATGATCGAATCCCAATAGCCGGGCGCTGCGTCGCTTTCCTTGTATTTGCCAGCAGCGTGGCTGTTCGCCGAGAAGAAATGCGCGATGAGAATGGCATTGGATTTATCGGCATTGAGCGTGCCGTAACTCTCCCAGCCGACCTTCACGTTCTTCAGCGCGCGCCCGGATTGTGTGGTGAAGCTCGGAATTTCGAAGGTTTTCTTCTCTGTCAGGAGCGTCTGCCCCTGTGCGGGCGAAAACGCCAACGTTGCCGCAAGGCATGCGGCCGCCCAGATTTTTTTCATGATTGTCCTCCCCGATGCGCCGTGATTTTCCGCGGCACGACGGGGAGGATTAAGGCCCGGGAGAGGCGCGGCGTCAACGCCGCGTTGAGCGGGATCAGCCCTTCAGCGGCAATTTGGGAACCGGCGAGCGACGCGGTTTTGGCGCGTCATCATCCGGTTCTTTGGGCGCTGGCAAGGCCTTGCGTTTCGCGGCTTTCGGCAGGGCCTTCGGCTTTTTCGGCTGCGGCAAAGCCTCGGGCTTGGGCTTCAAGGGGCCTTCGGGAAATTCGAAGCCCAATACCGGCTTGCCATCCTCCTCCCGGGTGATGACACGCACATGCCCGCCACCCTTGAGTCGGCCGAACAGAACCTCGTCGGCGAGTGGCGTCTTGATCGCAGTCTGGATGAGTCGGGCCATCGGCCGTGCACCCATCTGCTCGTCATAGCCGTTCTCGACGAGCCAGCTGCGCGCCGGATCGGTGAGCGCGATGGTGACATGCCGGTCGGCAAGTTGCGCTTCGAGCTGGGCGATGAACTTATCGACGACCTGCGCCACGACTTCCTTCGGCAGATGACCAAACGGAACAATGGCATCCAGCCGGTTTCTGAACTCTGGCGTGAAGAGCTTGTTGATCGCTTCCACATCCTCGCCCTCCCGCTTGGCGCGGGTGAAGCCGAAGGCCGATTTCGCCATATCCGAGGCGCCGGCATTGGTTGTCATGATCAGGATGACATTGCGGAAGGAGACTTCCTTGCCGTTATGGTCGGTCAATTTGCCGTGATCCATCACCTGCAACAGAATGTTGAAGAGATCGGGATGCGCCTTCTCGATTTCGTCGAGCAGCAGCACGGAATGCGGGTTCTGGTCGATCCCGTCGGTGAGCAACCCTCCCTGATCAAAGCCGACATAGCCCGGCGGCGCGCCGATGAGACGGCTCACCGTGTGGCGCTCCATATATTCCGACATATCGAAGCGCAGCAGCTTCACGCCGAGCGACGAAGCGAGTTGCTTCGCGACCTCGGTCTTGCCAACGCCGGTCGGGCCGGAGAACAGGTAGGAGCCGATGGGCTTCTCGCCATCGCGCAAACCGGCCCGTGCGAGCTTGATCGCGGCGGTGAGCTGCTCGATGGCCTTTTCCTGCCCGTAAACGACACGACGCAAGGTCGTTTGCAGGTTCTGAAGCACCTCGGCATCGTCTTTCGAGACCGTTTTCGGCGGGATACGCGCCATCGTGGCGATGGTGGCTTCAATCTCCTTGATGCCGATGGTTTTCTTGCGCTTCGATTCGGGCAGCAGCATCTGCGACGCGCCGGTCTCATCGATCACGTCGATCGCCTTGTCCGGCAACTTGCGGTCATGGATATAGCGCGCCGAAAGCTCGACAGCGGCTTTCACCGCGTCATTGGTGTATTTGAGCCGGTGGAACTCCTCGAAATAGGGCTTGAGCCCCTTGAGGATGTCGATCGCGTCCGGCACCGTCGGTTCATTTACGTCAATCTTCTGGAAGCGGCGTACGAGCGCGCGGTCTTTCTCGAAATACTGGCGGTATTCCTTGTAGGTCGTTGAGCCGATGCAGCGCAGAGTGCCGGCGGCCAAAGCGGGCTTGAGCAGGTTCGACGCATCCATCGAACCACCGGACGTCGCGCCCGCGCCGATCACGGTATGGATTTCATCGATGAAGAGAATGGCCTTGGGATGGGCCTCGATCTCTTTCATCACCTGCTTGAGCCGCTCCTCGAAATCACCACGATAGCGCGTGCCGGCGAGCAAAGTGCCCATATCGAGCGCGAACACGGTCGCATCGGCCAGGACATCCGGCACCTTGCCGTCAACAATCATCTTGGCGAGGCCTTCGGCGATCGCGGTCTTGCCGACGCCGGGATCGCCCACATAGAGCGGATTGTTCTTCTGCCGGCGGCACAGGACCTGAATCGTCCGGCTCACCTCCGAGTGGCGGCCGATCAGCGGGTCAATCCGGCCCTTGCGGGCCTTCTCGTTGAGGTTGACGCAATAGGCCTCAAGAGCACTTTCCTTGCCCTTCTCGCCCTTGCCGCCGCCCTCGCCCTTGCGGGTTTCCGATGCGCCTTCATCAGCATCTTCATCGGCCCCGCGCGGCGAGCGCGACACGGAGGCCCCCGGCCTTTTCGCGATGCCGTGCGAGATGAAATTGACAGCATCGTAGCGCGTCATCTCCTGCTCCTGCAGGAAATAGGCCGCATGACTCTCGCGCTCAGCGAAAATCGCCACGAGCACATTGGCCCCGGTCACCTCGTCCCGCCCGGATGATTGCACGTGGATCACCGCGCGCTGGATGACGCGCTGGAAGCCGGCCGTGGGCTTGGTCTCGACCCGCTCGCGCGAGATGAGCGCATCGAGTTCGTTGTCGATGTAGTTCGTGACGGTGCGGCGCAGGTCGTCGAGCTTGACGTTACAAGCCTCCATGACGGCCGTCGCATCCTCGTCATCGAGGAGGGCCAGCAGCAGGTGCTCGAGCGTGGCATATTCATGCCGCCGGTTCGAGGCGAGGCTCAGGGCCTGATGCAGGGCGTTTTCGAGGCTCTTTGAAAAACTGGGCACGTGGACCGTCTCGCTTTCCTGTTTTCACCCTTCACCCGGAGGCTCAGAGTCTGATCAATCCGGCCCTGGAGCCGGAATGTTTCTTGCGCCCCCAACGCAAGAAACCGCCCTATTTCTTTTCCATCACACATTGCAGCGGATGTTGATGATCCCGCGCAAACGCCATCACTTGTGTCACTTTGGTTTCGGCGATTTCGTGCGTGTAAACGCCGCATTCTCCGACACCGTGATGGTGGACGTGCAGCATGATCAGGGTCGCGTCCTCTTCCGTGCGGTTGAAGAAATGCATGATCACGTGAACGACAAACTCCATCGGCGTGTAATCATCGTTGAGCAGAAGCACCCGGAACAGATCCGGCCGCTTCGCCTTGGTTCGCGTTCGCGTGGCAACTGCCGTGCCATTGCCCGGCCCCGCGCCGTCTTCCCCGGGCGGGCCGAGGCGGGTGGGCCATGAAGCGGCAGATGTGGAACAGGCTAGAGGCACGGCGACCCTCGTCGAGAACACGCCAGCAAATCACCCCGACAGAAGTGAAGCGTGACGCAGGCAAACGCGACAATCAAGCCCGAAGGCCGGGTTATCCTGCCGCAGGCTGATGTGGGGAGTGAAATCGATTTTCGCCAGAGGGGTGCATCTTTGGTGTGCGCATGCCCCAAACAGGCCAGGAAAAACGAAAAAGGCCCGACCAAAAAGGTCGGGCCTGAACGCATGTCAGACGCTACAATGATCTTTTCAGATCAAAGGTATGCGAGATTTACTTGCCAGCCTTGGCGAAGATGGTCTCGAGCGGCTTGGTCGCTTCCTTCGCGAGTTCGGTGACGAGTTCGCCAACCTTGGTCGCATGCGCAACGTAGCCCTCGTAGGCGCCCTTGGCGAACTCAGCCTGGAGTTCGATCGCCTTGTCGAGCGTCTTCACGCCGAGAAGCTTCTCGAACTGGGCCGAACCGGCCTCAACGGCCTTCTTGGAATAATCGGCAACTTCGGTGGCGATCGCCTGAACGCCCTTCTGCTGCACGCCGATCGCCTTCATGGCGAGGTCGAGGTTGTCTTTGCCGTACTTCTGGATGTCTTCGAAAGCCTGGATCATGGCGATCTCCTTTGCTGAATGGAACCTGTGAACTCGTCTCCGGCACCAACCAGCGCCAGTTGCATTCCATCTATGTTGCACCGCACAAAATGTCAAGCAACCATTTTGCAGCGCACAATAGACTTTCGGCGGATTCATCGGAAGCACGCCCACAAACGGTGCGGCTCGGTGTCGCACCATAGCGGGTGCCGGAGCTGAAAATCTGTGCAGGCTTAACCAGCAGGTAACCGCATCGCGCGCATTTTAGCCGCTGTTGCTTTGTTGCCTGTTCGCCTGGCGGCTGTGCCTTCCATCCGGCACTGCGCAGGCGCTGGAGTATGGGTATGCGTTTGGTAGGCGTTGAAAGCGGCACGGGCCATCTGGCCATGCGCCTCGTGTTGACCGTGCTGGCGGCCTTGATTTTCGTGCTGGCGACCGCTGTGCCGCAGGCGGAAGCGGCGCGCAAGAAGCGCAAGAAATTCGCGCCCTACAATCCTCCCTATGCCTCGATCGTCGTCGACATCAATTCCGGCCGCACTTTGCAGGCGACGCATGCGGATGCCTTGCGTCACCCGGCATCGATCACCAAGGTCATGACGCTCTACATGCTGTTCGAGCAGATCGAGCGCGGCCGCTTCAAGCTCAATTCGGAACTGCCGGTCTCGCGTTTTGCCGCGAGCCAGAAGCCTTCGAAGCTCGGCCTCCCCGCCGGCTCAACCATCGCGGTCGAAGACGCGATCAAGGCGCTGGTGACGAAATCCGCGAATGACGTCGCGGTTGTCGTCGCGGAAGCGATCGGCGGCTCGGAAGAGCGATTCGGCCAGATGATGACCGCCAAGGCCCGCTCGATCGGCATGTCGCGATCGGTGTTCCGCAATGCTTCGGGCCTGCCGAACCCGGCACAGGTGACCACGGCGCGCGATCTCGTGACCCTGGGGCGCGCGGTGCATGATCGATTCCCGCGCTTCTACCACTACTTCAACACGCGCAGCTTCGAGTTCGACGGCTACGCCTATCGCAACCACAACAAACTGCTCGGGCGCGTCGAGGGTGTCGACGGTATCAAGACGGGCTTTACGCGCGCTTCGGGTTTCAACCTGCTCACCTCCGCCCGCGCTGATGGACGGCACCTGATCACGGTGGTGCTCGGCGGCCGTTCGGGCCGTGCGCGCGATGCGCAGGTCGCCGCTTTGGTGGAAGAACACCTGCCCCGCGCTGTGGCCGGCCGACGCACGACCCGCTCCGTCGAGGTGGCTGCGGCCCAGATCGACGAGGATGACGACGAGAAGCCGGCCCAGCGCGTTGTGGCGGCGACGCCGGCGCCGCAAGCCGCTCCGGCTGCACCGGCGGCTCCTGTCGCAGCCGCTGCGCCGTCTGCCGAGCCGAAAGTTACCGCCCTGCCGACCCCGCCCATCCGGGTCCGGACCGCCGTCATCGCTGAAAGCCCGGCGGATCAGGGACTGACACGCTCGCGCTCCTTCGCCATCGCGAGTTCCGGCCCGAGTTCGACTGTAGCCAGCGCCACCACACCGCTCGCGCTCGTCGGCACCACGCCGCGTTCGCAGGCGCTGCGCGCCATCAACAGCGGCGTTGACTCTCTGCCCCCGCAACGCGACCAGCGTTTCGTGCCACCGGGTAATGTGCGCTACACCAACGCCCTGCCCTCGACGACCCCGCAGGCCGAAAGCAACCAGCCGCTCCCGAAAACGGCTGAACCGACTTTGCCCGCCAAAGCCGAGGACCGTCTCCCCGCCCCGCGCACCGCTGCCCCTGCCCCCGCCAGCGCGCCGATTCCTGCGCCGCTCGCGGTTGCAGCAGCGCCAGCCTCCCAGTCAAAGGCCGTGGCTGCGGCCACCCCGACGCAGCGCTCGGGCTGGATCATCCAGCTTGCAGCGGCCGAGAGCGAGGCAAAGGCCAAGGTCGTGCTCGACAATGCGCGTGGCAAGACCGCACGACTGAAATCCGCCGAAGCCTTCACCGAGCCGGTGACCAAGGGTGGCTCGACCCTCTATCGGGCGCGGTTCGCCGGATTTGATGCCGACGGCGCGCAGGAGGCCTGCAAGGCCCTCAAGCGCAGCGGCTTCAATTGTTTCGCTCAACGAATCTGATCGCGGGAGAAACCTCGATGGATGTTGCCGACACGCACGGCTCTCTCTCCTGGCCCAGCCTCGAACATCCTTTGGGGCAAGCCCCGCGCTCAGCGCCGGGACGCGAGGGCCACATCCTTCGCCCGGTTCACCAGGGCCGCGAGCGCGGTGGAGCCTCCCTTGTCGGGGTGCAGCCGCGCGATCAGCGCCCGATGCGCGCTCCGGATGGCCTCTTCGCTCGCCCCCGGTTCAAGCCCAAGGACCTGATAAGCCTCCTCTTCACGCATTTCGGAGGAAGCAGCGCGCGGGTCACGAGCCCCCGCTTGCGGATCGACATTCACGTGCTGACGCCATCCGGGCGCGCGGCGGTCCAGATCCTGCAAGATCAGGTTCAGGCCTGAAGGATCGATCCGGGCCAATTCCTGCGCCAGCGGGATGAGGTCGGAATCCGCGATTTTCGAGAGCGTTTTCCCGGTAAACCGACCGGCCAGAACCTGTGCCTCCATCGCGCCCGAGCCGAGATCGATCGTGACCTGCATCGCGGCGGTGCGGATTTGCGAGCGTCGCGCATTGCCGATCGGATCGAACATCGATGGCAAGCGAAAGCCCAGAAGCCAGGCCGAGAGCGAAACCAGCACGATCGCGAAATCCCATCGCCCCTTCATGCCAAGAAGGATGCCGAGCGCGCCCGCACCCAGCCCAGCGACCTTGCGCATGAAGGGTGAGAGAGAGTCTCCCGCCTTGCGCCCCGGCCCGACCGCAAACCACCAGACAATCGCGCCGAATACCAGCGTGGAGATGATGTAATTCATCCTCCCTGTTTAGGGGAGAAAAACGACCCGCGGAAGGGAGAAGCCGGAGATTACAGCAGGCCCAGTTGCCTCAATTCGCGCTGCATCTCGTCGGGCATTTCGGCGATGGCTTCAGCGCCACGCGGAAGATCAGGAGGCGCGTCGGCAGCCGCGAGGTAGCGCCAGCCCTGAAAGGGCCGGCAAGGCCGCGAACGGACCGGCACAACAACTGGTTCCAGCACGAGGTGGCAGCGCGAAATGCCGTTCGTATCCGTGAAGGGCTCGATCGCCTCGATGCGCTGGCGTGCCGAGAGCCAACCCTTGATCACCCAGTAGAGCGAACCCTGCCCCACGATCTCGTCCATTTTCTTCGGAATCATCCGCGTGGTGTGAAACTGGCGGTAGGGCAGCCCGAGCCGCTGATATTGCAGCCGCGTTTCCTCGATCCAGCTTTCGAGATCGGCGATGGATTCGCAACCCACGCAGAGCTTGAGGAGATGGAGCGTCACTTTGCGCCTTCTTCGGCAATGGTCAGGATGCGCGCACCCTGCCCCATCTGAGCACCCGGCTCGAAGGCAATCGCCTCGACCGTGCCTCCGCGCGGCGCGAGCACCGGGTGTTCCATCTTCATGGCTTCGACGATCGCAACGCGCTGGCCCTTTTCGACGATCTCACCCTCGCTCACAAACAGGGCCACGAGCTTGCCATGCATGGGCGATTTCACTGTGCCGCCACCGTCACCGCCATGCTCTCCGAGATCGACATCGAGCGGATCGACCGTGCGAACCTCGGTCTGCATGCCGTTCGCGAGCACGAACATCGCGCCATCGGCCCGCACGAGCCGGAAATCGCGGCTACCCTGCGTGAGCCCCGCCAGTCGGCCAGAAGCCGAGGCATCGAGCCGGATGTCGCGCACCTCGCCCTCGACGCTGACACGGATGATGCTCTCTCTTCCGGGATGCATCGCGAAGCCATCAGCCTGCGACCACGGGTCGGCTGCCCAGCCAGAGCGCATCGTGCCGGCATCGAAAAGGCGTTCCTTCTCGGCATCAGCGAGGGCCAAGGCCCCTACCGTCACGGCTTCTTCGTCCGTTACCGGAGCCAAAACCCCAAGGGTATCGAGGTTGCGCTCGATCAGCCCGGTATCGAGCTTCGCGGCCCGGAAGTCCGGGTGGTCGATCAACGCTCCCAGAAAGCGCGTATTGGTCTTGGGGCCGGCCACGATCGTCTCGTCCAGTGCCGCGCGGAGGCGGTCGAGTGCCACCTCGCGCGTCGGGCCGTGCGCGATGATCTTCGCGATCATGGGATCGTAGAACGGCGTGACCTCCCCGCCCTCGATGACGCCGGAGTCGATCCGGATGCCTTCGCCCGATGGCAGGCGCAGCGCATGCAGCTTGCCGGTCGAGGGCAGGAAGCCGCGTTCGGGCTCCTCGGCATAGAGCCGGGCCTCCACCGCATGACCGCGGATGGAAAGCTGGTCCTGCGTCACCGGCAGCTTTTCGCCCGCCGCGACACGCAATTGCAGTTCCACGAGGTCGAACCCGGTGATCATCTCGCTCACAGGATGCTCGACCTGAAGCCGGGTGTTCATTTCCATGAAGTAGAAGCCATCGGCGCGCAGGCCTTTCGAACCGTCGGCGATGAACTCGATCGTGCCTGCGCCGTAATAGCCCACGGCCCTGGCGGCATCGGTCGCTGCCTTGCCGAAAGCAGCGCGCACCTCCGGACTCATGCCCGGCGCAGGTGCTTCCTCGATCACCTTCTGGTGGCGGCGCTGCATCGAACAGTCGCGCTCGAAGAAATGGACCACGTTGCCGTGCTTGTCGCCGAAGACCTGCACTTCCACATGGCGTGGCGCGGTGATGTATTTCTCGACCAGCACGCGCGGATCGCCGAAAGCATTGGTCGCCTCGCGCTGGCAGGAGGAGAGAGCCTCCTCGAAATCGAGGTGTTTCTCGACCTTACGCATGCCCTTGCCGCCGCCGCCCGCCACGGCCTTGATGAGCACCGGATAGCCGATCTGGTAGGCCTTCTCTTTGAGGAAAGCCGCATCCTGCTTTTCGCCGTGATAGCCCGGCACCACCGGCACGCTCGCCTTCTCGACGAGGCTTTTCGCGGCATCCTTCAGACCCATCGCCCGAATGGCAGATGCGGGCGGGCCGACAAAAGCGATGCCTGCCTTCTCGCAAGCCTCGGCGAATTCGGCGTTCTCGGAGAGAAAACCGTAGCCGGGATGGATGCACTCGGCCCCTGCTCTCTTGGCGACCTCGAGAATGCGTTCGGCCACGAGATAACTCTCGCGCGCCGGGGCCGGACCGATCAGATGCGCCTCATCAGCAAAGGTCACGAAAGGCGCTTTCGCATCGGCCTCGGAATGCACGGCGATGACACGCAAACCCATACGCCGCGCAGTGCGCGCCACGCGCAGGGCGATTTCACCGCGATTGGCAATCAGCACCGAACGGAACATGGCAATTCTCCTCGCCGCCCGGCCTGTTGCGCGGGCCTTACCCGCGGCTCTCGTCGGCGATGTCCGGTGTGGTATACCAACGCAATTTCGTCAAGATGGCATAAACCGCCTGAAACGAAAGAAAGATCGCCAGACAATCCAGCGCGATCTCGAACCCCTGTGTCGAGCGCGTGCGGGCGAAGAGGCTCATCGCGGCAAAACACAAGGTGATGATGATGGAATTGCGGCTTGAAAGCCATGTCGCCGCGATCAGCACGTTACCGGATTTCCGGAAGCGCAACATGGTCGCGAGCAGCAACAACGCGATGAAAACCATGGTGAAACTCGACCAGCCCGCAACCCAGAATTCCGGGCGGCGGCCTGTCGCGATCTTGTCCCAGAGGTCATAGGCCGTGTGGCAACCGGCGACGAACATCACGGCCGCCACGGCCAGTGCGGCGAAGTTCTCGGCCCTCATGCCGCGCCCGAGGCAGGCGAGCGCCAGCCCCCAGAGCACGACATCGTAAGACCAATCGAACCCGTCCTTCATCAGGAATCGGTTGCCGATGGACAAGGCATAGAGAATTTGCGGGATGGCGATCAACAGGATCGCTGCCATGATGATCATCACCGCACGGGAATAGGCGCGGCGTTCGGGGTCGAAACCGGTCGCCGCGCTCGTCATCCGCGTTACTCCGTCACCCGGCTTATTTGGCCGCGACAACCATGATCTCGACCTTGTAGGCCGGGGTGGCGAGGGCCGCCTGCACCGTGGCACGGGCCGGCGTGTTGCCGGGGCTGACCCAGGCATCCCACACCGCGTTCATCGCGCCGAACTGCGCCATGTCGGTGATCCAGATATTCGCGCGCAGCAGCTTCGACTTATCCGTACCGGCAAGCGCCAGCAGGCGGTCGATCTCGGCGAGAACCTGCTTCGTCTGGCCAGTGACATCCTGCGTGTTGTCATCGGCGACGATGCCCGCGAGATAGACCGTATCGCCATGCACAACGGCTTTCGACATACGCGGACCGGCTTCGATACGGGTGATATTGGCCATCGGAAACTCCTCAAAAGGCAGACTGGACTTGAAAATGGGATCAACCCCACCCGCATAGCCCACGCGGACCGGCGTTTCGAGCGGAAAATCCGGCGAGCGACGGTGAATTTCGCTGAGCTTACCCGCGCCCGACAAACGGCATCTTGGTCGCCATCACATTCATGGTGAGAACATTCACTTCCGGCGGCAGGTTCGCCATGTGCAGAACCGCCTTCGCGACATGCGCGGGGTCGATCGTCGGCTCGGGCGCGATCGAGCCATCGGGCTGCATCACGCCCAGCGAGATGCGCCGCGCGATCTCGGTCAGCGCGTTGCCGACATCGATCTGCCCGACCGCGATATCGTGCTTGCGGCCATCGAGCGCACCGGTTTTCGTCAGGCCCAGCACGGCGTGCTTCGTCGCGGTATAGGGCGCTGAAAGCGGGCGCGGCGTGTAAGCCGAAATCGAGCCGTTGTTGATGATCCGCCCGCCCTTCGGGTTCTGCCGCTTCATGATGCGGAACGCCGCGCGCATGCCGTAATAAACGCCGGAAAGGTTGGTATCGACCACCGCCTTCCACGCCTCGATGGGCATCTCATCCCAATCGACGAGCGGCGTGCCGACACCGGCATTGTTGAACACCACATCGAGCCGCCCCCATTGCGCGACCAGCGCATCAAACGCCGCATCGACCTGCTGATGGTCGGTCACATCAGCGGGGAGAACGAGCGCATGGGAAGCGCCCGCGGCGGTTTCCTCGAGCGTTTCGCGCTTGCGGCCCACAAGACCCACGCGCCAGCCCTCGGCGAGAAACAGCTCCGCCACGGCACGGCCGATCCCTGAGCCAGCACCGGTGATGAGAATGGTCTTGCCCGCGCCCTGCCCGCTCATGATGCTTCTCCGCTTGTTGTTCTTGGCAAGGGTTTAGGGCGGATAGCGGCGGAGGGGAATGGGTTAGAAGCCCTCCGGCCAGTCGCGCGCCGCATGAAAGATCGCGAGGATCTGAACGTGCTCGCCTCTCACGCGATAGACCACGACGAAGCGTGTGCCGGGAACAATCAGTTCGCGCGTTTCTGCCACCCGGCCCGGACGGCCGGACTGCGCAAAATCCGAGAGCCGCTGAACGGCTCCCTTGATCCGATCACGCGTCGCTATGGCCGCTGCCGGATTGTGGATGGTGATGTAATCCGCGATCGCGATCAACTCGCCAACGGCGCGAGACGTCCAGACAATTTTCATTCAGCGGCTTGCGCCTTCACTCCAAAGCGAGCGAATGCCGCCTCAACTTGCTCTTCCGTCGCGAATTCGCCGCGATCAGCCTCGGCAATGGCCTTCTGGATTTCCTCAACCTGCCATGCCTGCTCGGCAATGTAGCGATCGAGCGCACGGTTGATGATCCAGTTGCGCGAGCGGTCCATCGCGCTCGCAAGGCGGTCCAAAGCTTCCAGCTTGTCCTCTTGATCGAGGCGGATGGTGATGGATGCGGACATCTCGGGTGCTCTCAGGTGCGGACAGGTGCATTGTAGTGCATCACTACCCGATTGTCATCCTCGCCACTTCGATCGCCCCCTCCAGCGCCTTGCGCGCCAGAGGCGAGTTGCGCCAGCAGGTCGAGCCGAGACGCTGCGAAATCTCGGCGCAGAGGGCATCGGCCTGATGTCCAGAGAGCGTCCTGAGGTCCGAAATCCCATATTCCTCAAGGCGCCGAACAACGGTGGGCCCAACGCCCTTCACGGCCAGAAGAACCGCACGCTCGGCGGGCGAGAACGGCATTGTCACATCCTGAACACGCCAAACCGTGTCTCCGGCACGGGGGCATTCAAGCACGCGGAGAACGCCAATCCCAGCACCCGCCTTGTTTCGCTCGGCAGGATGATGCCGTCATCCCAGAGGCGCGCGGTGGCGTGGTAGGGCGAGCCCTCATCCTCGTATTTCTGGCGGATCGGGGCCTTGAAGGCCTCTTCCTCCTCGGCGGACCACGCCTTGCCCTCGGCGTTGAGGTTGTCGCGCCGCACGGTCGCGAGCACGCTCGCCGCCTGCTCGCCGCCCATCACCGAGATGCGGCTGTTCGGCCAGGTGAAAAGGAAACGGGGTGAATAGGCGCGCCCGCACATGCCGTAATTGCCGGCACCGAACGAACCGCCGACCAGCACCGTGATTTTCGGCACGGCCGCGCAGGCGACGGCGGTGACGAGCTTCGCGCCATCTTTCGCGATGCCGCCCGCCTCGTATTGGCTGCCGACCATGAAGCCCGAGATGTTCTGCAAGAACAGCAGCGGAATGCGCCGCTGGCAGCACAATTCCACGAAATGCGCGCCCTTCTGCGCACTTTCCGAGAACAGGATGCCGTTATTGGCGATGACCCCGACCGGAATGCCATAGATCGAGGCAAAACCGGTGATGAGCGTGGTGCCGTAGAGCGCCTTGAACTCATCGAAGCGCGAGCCATCGATGATGCGGCCAATCACCTCGCGGATATCGTATTGCCGTTTGAGGTCGGTCGGCACGAGGGCTTCGAGTTCCGTGATATCGAGAACCGGCTCCTCGGGCTCACCCAGCGCGATATCGGCGGGTTTGCGGCTGTTGAGGTTCGCAACGGCTCGGCGCGCGAGGGCCAGGGCATGCCGGTCATCGGCAGCATAATGATCCGCCACGCCCGAGCGGCGGGCATGCACATC
The DNA here is from genome assembly GCA_017302635.1 of Hyphomicrobiales bacterium. Taxonomy (GTDB): domain Bacteria; phylum Pseudomonadota; class Alphaproteobacteria; order Rhizobiales; family Beijerinckiaceae; genus Rhabdaerophilum. The sequence goes on along the minus strand of JAFLCX010000002.1, from coordinate 953,782 downwards.
GGCGCCACCGAGATCTTCGGCCGAAACCACCTCACCCGTCGCGGCTTTGACGAGCGGAGGGCCGCCGAGAAAGATCGTTCCCTGCTTTTTCACGATGATCGTTTCATCCGACATCGCCGGCACATAAGCGCCACCCGCCGTGCAGGAGCCCATCACCACCGCGATCTGCGGGATCGAAAGACCCGACATTGTCGCCTGATTGTAGAAGATACGCCCGAAATGCTCGCGATCGGGGAAAACATCGGTCTGGTGCGGCAGGTTCGCGCCACCGCTATCGACAAGATAGACGCACGGCAGCCGGTTCTCGCGGGCAATCTCCTGCGCGCGCAGGTGCTTTTTCACGGTCATCGGATAGTAGGTGCCGCCCTTGATCGTGGCATCGTTGCACACGACCATCACCTCGCGCCCCTCGACGCGGCCGATGCCAGCAATCATGCCCGCACCGTGGATATCGCCCTCATACATGCCGTTGGCGGCAAGCGCGCCGATTTCAAGGAATGGAGAACCGGGATCGAGCAGCCCCATCACGCGGTCACGCGGGAGCAGCTTTCCGCGCGAGACATGCCGCTCGCGAGCCTTTTCCGGGCCGCCCAAAGCGGCGATACGGCGCCTTTCGAGAAGCTCGGACCGAAGTTGCGCCCATTCCGCAGCATTCGCAGCCGATTCCGGGGCGTGACGATCAAATTCCGAGCGCAGAACGGCCATAAAATCCTCGCGGCGAGTCAGGGGCTGGGATGGTATACCACCCTCTTCGCCCCTTATTCACCGTTCTGCGGCAGATTTCAACGGCCTGAACTGCGAGCCTTGTCGATATTGTCGACGTCGTCCATTTTCCAGGGCTCGGCCACGGCAGCTTGGAACCATTTCTGGAATGCCGGCATGCGGTAGATCGCGTCGATATATTCGTGCGTGGTGCGGTCGACCGAGATTTCATACGAACGCAGCCGCGTGCAGATCGGAGCGAACATCGCATCCACTGCGCCGAACTCCCCGAACAGGAACTGCCCGCCCCCGCCATGCTCCATGCGCATCTGGCGGACATAGTTCGAGAAGCGCATCACCTCGGCTTCCGAAGCCGCCGTGAGGCGACGCGGGGCCTGCCGCTTGAGGTTCATCGGCAGATGCATCCGCAACGCCTGATAGCCAGCGTGAACCTCATTCGCGAGCGAGCGCGCGATGGAACGCACCTCCTCGTCCTCAGGCCAGAGTTTCGCTTCCGGATGCTTTTCGTTGACATATTCGATGATCGACATCGACTCCCAGACGACGAGGTTGCCGTACTTCAGAGCCGGCACAAGACCCGTCGGCGAATACTGCAGCAGCTGCTGCTTGGTGTTGGCGTGGCCGAGCGGCACCAGCACTTCCGCAAACGGAACGCCACGCCCGGCCATGGCCAGCCAAGGGCGCAACGACCACGACGAGTAGTTCTTGTTGCCGATGATCAGCGTCAGCTTCGGCGGAAATCGCGGCGGAACGGTCGCGTTCGTCTTCATGTGGTCTCCCCAGCCGGTTTCTCCGGCAAATTCACGGGCCCTTCCGCCTTTTTCCAGGCTCCGAACCCGCCATCCAGGTGCGCGACGGGCTTCAGGCCCATCTGTTGCGCCGTTTGCGCCGCGAGCGCGGAACGCCAGCCCCCGGCACAGAAAAACACAAATGTCTTATCTTCCTGAAAAACCGGTTTCGCATAGGGGCTTTCCGGATCAATCCAGAATTCGAGCATGCCGCGCGGGCAATGAAACGCGCCGGGCATCCGGCCCTCGCGCTCGAGTTCGCGCGGATCGCGCAGATCGACGAAAACCACATCCGGGCGATCGTGCATCGCTTTGGCTTCATCAACCGAAAGCGTGCGCACCGCCGCATTCGCTTCATCCAGCAATGCGCGGTAGCCTTTTGTGATGGTCTGCGGCATGAACTCCCTCCCCGAGCGAGCGAATCGACCGGTTTGTTGCGGCAAACTCTGCGTTCGCCCGTGCAATTTGGCAATGTGACCACTTGCAACCAGAGTGATAGTGCCGAGCGAGGAGTGCAGAAGCGCGATGTCCGGTGACGCGATTGAAGAGACCATGCTCCGCCTCGCGGGCGAGCGCGGCGCTGAGAAGAGCTTCTGCCCTTCCGAAGTCGCACGCGCCATTGGGGGCGCTCACCCCGATGGCTGGGGACCCCTGATGCAGCCCGTGCGGCGCGTGGCCGTGCGCCTCGCGCTCGAGGGCCGCATCACCATCCTGCGCAAGGGAAAGCCGGTCGATCCTATGGATTTCAGGGGCGTTTATCGGCTGGCAAGCCCGAGGAGCGAATAGAGTCGGGATTTGACCCACAAGCGCGAATGTGGCTGACTTGCCACGGCTGCTGATTGAGGCGGGCGCGGCATGGGCGTGATTTCGGAACTGCTTGCGAATGACAAGGACGGCTCGTTGCGCCGTCATATCTTCCGCGTTACCCAGGTTGCCGGCTACGTTTTGGTTCTTGGGCTGGTCCTGTTTCTGGCCGGTGTGACCTGGCGCATGTTTACCGGCGCCGAAGTGGAACTGTTTGGCATTCGCGTTGCCAATCCGGAAAAGCCTGAGGTTCCTGAACGACTGCCCACTCCGGCCTCACCAAAAGAGATGGCGGCCCCCGCCCCGCCCGTCGGAGCTTTGCCGTTTTCTGTCGGCAATGCGTCTCATTGGGTGCCGATCCCCGGTGATTTCGAAACCTGTATGCAGGCCACAAACGATGTGCTGAGCCGCTCGCAACTCACCAATTTCCGACGTGAGGGCGTGGGTTTCATCGGCACTGTCGCACGCCCCGATCTGTCAAAGGTCGATGTCTTCGCCCGTTGTCTGTCACTGAACGGATTTTCCGTGTCGTTTATCAATGTGATTTCGGGAAACCAGAGCTTCAACATGGAGGTAACCAACCGGATCAGCTCTGAATTCACCGCAAAGTTTGGCGCTTTCGCGATGGATCGCATCGGTGGAACCACTGACAAACAATATGAATTCTACAATTGGCAGCAAACTGTTTTCCCGAGTCTCGACGCCTGCCGGGCTCATGCCATTCAGGCCCATGACAAGCTCAAACCTGTCTGGCGTCGTGGAGACGGGCCGGCGATTTTCTCCTTCATCGCCAGCTCACGCGTGACGACCCTTTGCATACGCGATGGCGACAGGATTACCGTCATTACCGCGACAAACGGTTTCTCTCAGGAGGAAACTTTGCGCCTGCGTGACACGATCGCGAAGGACTTCGAGCCGATGCGGCGGCCGTGACGGCTCACCCCCCCTTCGCGAACAGCTCCCGCCCGATCAGCATGCGCCGGATTTCACTTGTGCCGGCACCAATCTCGTAGAGTTTCGCGTCGCGAAGCAGGCGCCCAGTTGGATAGTCGTTGATATAGCCGTTGCCGCCCAGCAACTGGATCGCATCGAGCGAGAGCTGCGTCGCTTTCTCGGCCGCAATCAGGATCGCGCCGGCGGCATCCTCGCGCGTGGTCTCGCCGCGATCGCAGGCCTTGGCCACGGCATAGACGTAGGCCTTGCAGGCATTCATCATCACATACATGTCGGCGACCTTGCCCTGCACGAGCTGAAACTCGCCGATGGATTTGCCGAACTGCTTGCGCTCGTGGATGTAGGGCATCACGATATCCATCGCCGCCTGCATGATGCCGAGTGGGCCTGCCGCGAGCACCGCGCGCTCGTAATCAAGGCCGGACATCAGGATGTTGACGCCTTTGCCTTCCTGATCGAGGCGGTTCTCTTCCGGCACTTCGCAATCCTGGAACACCAGTTCACCGGTCTCCGAGCCGCGCATGCCGAGCTTGTCAAGCTTCTGCGCGATCGAAAAACCCTTGAAACCCTTCTCGATGATGAAGGCGGTGATGCCGCGCGGCCCGGCATCGATGTCGGTCTTGGCGTAGACGATCAGCGTGTCGGCGGAAGGTCCGTTGGTGATCCACATCTTCGAGCCGTTGAGGATATATTTGTCGCCCTTCTTGTCGGCGCGGAGCTTCATCGAGACGACATCCGAACCCGCACCGGGCTCGCTCATTGCGAGCGCGCCGAGATGCTCACCGGAAATGAGTTTCGGCAGGTAGCGCGCCTTCTGCTCTTTCGAACCCCAGCGGCGAAGCTGGTTCACGCACAGGTTCGAGTGCGCGCCGTAGGAAAGGCCGACCGAAGCCGAGGCGCGGGAGATTTCCTCCATCGCCACAACATGTTCGAGATAGCCGAGCCCCGTGCCGCCATCCTCCTCCGGCACGGTGATGCCATGCAGCCCAAGCGCGCCCATTTCGGGCCAGAGATGGCGGGGGAACCAATCCTCGCGATCGACTTTCTCGGCGAGCGGAGCGATCTTGTCCTGCGCGAAAGAGCCCACCGTCTCGCGGATGGCATCCGCCATCTCGCCCAGATCGAAATTGAAGCCACGGGGGCTGTTCGCAAGCATGGTTCTCTCCCTGAATTGGTCAGTTATGCTGACCTAATTACACCCAAGCGAAACGCCGCGCCAGTGGGTGCTCGGAAGAGAATGAAAGCCCGACAACAATCCGTCAAATCGCGCGCAGGCGCTGGGAGAATTGCTCCACGGCCTGCGTGAGCGTGCCGGTCTGCGCGCCGAGTTCCTGCGAAAGCTGACGCAACTCGTCTGTGGCACCCGCCGTGCCGAGAATGACCTTGCGGGTTTCTTCCGAAGTCTCGGTTATGACATTCGCGCGGTTGACAGCCGTCTGCATCATCTCGGCGATCTCGGTTGTGGCATTGCGCTGCTGGCGCACGGCAACGCCGATGGTTTCCGCCATCTTGGCGCTGGTTTCAAGCTGGTTTGACACCGAAGCGATGGCATCCGACGAGCGCGCGACACCTTCCTGGATGGCGGCGATGCGATCGCCGATATCTTGCGTGGCCTGAGCTGTCTGGTTCGCGAGCGTTTTCACTTCCGAGGCGACCACGGCGAAGCCACGGCCCGCCTCACCGGCGCGCGCCGCCTCGATCGTGGCGTTGAGCGCGAGAAGGTTGGTCTGTTCGGCGATCGCCTTGATAAGCCCCGCGACCGTGCCGATGCCGGCAACGGCCTGCACGAGCGCGGTCACTTCATTTCTGGCCGAGCCGGATTGCTCGACCGCCGAACGCACTGCATCGAGGCTCGCGGCGACAGCGCGGTCGATTTCCTGGATCGAGGCGGCCAACTCATCCGAAGCCGCGGCAGTCGCCACGAAGTCGCGCGCCGCGACGCCGAGTTCGGACGATGTTCTTTCCGCGCCATCGGCGGCCGTGCGCACCGCCATTGCGGTATCGTTCGACGCGGTTTCAACCTGCGCATTGGCCTCGGAAATCACCTGTGTGAGCGCATCGACGTCCCGACGGAAGTCAGAAACGGCCTCATCGACAGCGAGTGAGCGCTTTGAGACCTCGGCGGCCATCTGCGCCTGATAAGTCCCGAAAACCGAATACATATCAAGGAATATGGTATTCATAGCGCGAGTGCACCGTTCGGTGACACGCGAACCAATAATAGGATAATCGCGGCCGATCGTCTCGAAAATACCCTGAAGAACGTAGAGAATAATCGAAACATGACAACGCACACCAAGGCCTGAACTGGACTCAAGGGCGATCGTCTCGTCGGCCATGCCGTAGTAGGTGTCTGTCGGACCGTGCGCGAGATACTCGTCCATCTGACGGGTAGCCTGATCAGTCGCCCGATCCAGTTTTTCGCCGATCACATGCCGGTACTGCTCCAGAGCCGCCAACCCATCAAGAAAGCGGCGGATATCCGGTGCAACGGTTCCACCCCGTTTGCGATGAAGCTGCTGGAGGTCCTTCCAGTCCCCGTCAGTCACTCCTAGGAGTTTCGCCCGCGCGGCATCCTGATCGCGAATTGACATGGTTCCTCCTGCCACTCGAACTGGCTTATCGCGTCAACTTGCCACTTGTGCGTGAAGACTCCGTAAAGGATGCCGCTTCATACTGTGATAACCGCACCTGATTTTTACGTCCTGCGGTTAAATCCACGGATATCAATGCCTTCTAAGGTCTCGCGCGCAGTCAGAGGCGCGAAAAGGCGCAGAAATTCCGGGTCATGGCGAGCCAATCCGCTCACAAAACATGCAAAAATGCAGCAAATTCCGGCTTTCTTGCCGGAAAATTGCACGCACGCCTGGTTCAACTGCCGCTGAGCACTCTGGGCGCATTCGGCGTGCGAATCGGGGCGGCGGCGCTAGCTTACATCCTCCAGATCATCCTCGCGCGCAGCCTTGGCGCGGCCGATTACGGAACCTTCAGCTTTGCCTGGAGCCTGGTGACCATTGGCGGCTTTCTTGCAACCCTCGGTTTTGGCCAGATTGCCGTGCGATACTTGGCAGAATACCATCAGCGGGGGGACGCGGCGCGGGCACGCGGCTTCCTCCGCCATGCCTTCACGCTCACTCTGGCCGGGAGTGTCGCGATCATCGGGCTGCTTTACGCCCTGTTTCCGCTGGTCGAGGCCGGTTACGGCTCGTTGTGCTGCACAGTTCTCGCCATCGGGCTGATGGCGCTCCCCTTTTTCGCCATCACCGATCTGGGCGAAGGCATGGCCCGGTCACAGGGCTGGACCTTCCGCGCTCTCACACCGGCCTATATCGTGCGAACAGGGCTGATGATTGCCGGGTTGGCAATCGCCCTTCTCGCGGGATGGCGGATCAGCGCGGAAATCGCAATCCTCATCGCACTTCTCGCGACAATCGGTGCTGCTGCGCTTCAATTGGGATGGACGATTCCGACCATCCTGAGGCTCTTCCCGGACCGGAAGGCGCAATCGGACGCGCCCGAATGGCACCGTGCGGCGTTCCCGACACTTCTCTCGGATCTTGCCCTACTCGCGCGACAGAATATCGACCTGATCGTCCTCGGCCTTGTGGCTCCTGCTGCGACGGTCGGCATCTATTTCGCCGCGACGAGAATCGCCTCGCTGATCGGGCTGGTCGAGTTTGCGATCGGCGCAGCTTATGGCCACCGCTTCGCCCGCGCCAAGGTCGGGGGCGGAGCCGAAGGGCACACCGCCTATCTCGAAGCCCGCCGGTTGATGCGCCTTCTCGGCCTGGGTGGCGCCGCCGTCCTCGCCCTGCTCGCGCCGCTGATCCTGATGCTGTTCGGCACGGGCTTTGGCACAGCGCTCTCCCCGGCTCTGATCCTGCTGGCCGGAGCCGGCATTCGCATGGCGTTCGGACCGATGGAGGACATGCTCCAGATGGCAGGATTTCCGGCCGATGTCTGGCGCGCGAACCTCATCGGCGCCTTGGTGACCGCCATTCTCTGTTTCCTGCTCGCCGGCCCCTATCAGGCTGTGGGTGCCGCCGTCGGCGCGAGCATCGGCGGGCTGGCCGCGACCATGATGCTTGCCCTTGCCTTTCGGCGACATGCCTCGGCACCCGGTCTTTCAGCACCCTCCGGTGACGCATGACCCGGCCTGACCCTGTTGCGCGATTTGCTGATCTTGAGGAACTCCGCCCGCGTCGAGATGAATGGCGCAGGCTTGCCAACGATGCACTGGAAGCCAACCCGTTCTACGGGCCTGACCTGATGATCCCTGCCCTTGAGGCCGGGATCGCCGGCACGCCGACGCGCCTGCTGATTGTCGAGCAGAATGGCAGTTTGCGCGGGCTTTTTCCGCTCCAGCGCCCATTCTTCAAGGATGGCGCGATGAGCCTGGGCTGGATGCTCTATCGCGATCCCCTCACCTGCCTCACGGTGCCTTTGCTGACGCGGGATGGGGCGGAAGCGACCCTTGCCGCCGCCCTCGACCGCCTCGCGACCTCAAACGGGCCGCCGGCTCTCGTCTTCCCGCTCCTGCCCGAAAACAAGCCCTTCGCTGCCCTGCTGACCCGCCTCGCCACACACAGACTGAGCCTGATGCGCACGCTTCAAAGTTGGGAACGGCCGGCGATCGCGCGCGGCAGCGTGATGGACGAAAGGTCCCGAAGCTCCATCGAGAAAAAACGGCGCAAGCTTGAGAAGGTTGGCCCGGTCTCGCTCTTGCGCATGATGAGCGGCAATCCGGGATTGCCGGGCCTGCTGGCCGATTTTCTCGACATCGAGGCCGCGAGCTGGAAGGGCCAGGGCGGCACGGCGATCCGCAATGTGCCGGTGCTCGAATCCGTGTTCCGCGCGCTCGCCGCAGAGCTTGCGCCCGCGCCCACCCTGCTGATCGAAGCCTTGATGGTGGGCGAGCGCCCTTGCGCGATCAATCTCAACATCGTGGCGGATGCCACTGTTTACACCGTCAAGAGCACCTATCACCCGGATTTCGCGAGCCATTCACCGGGCCGGCTGCTGGATGCCCTCGCGTTTCATCTCGTCGAGGATGACAGCGCGTTCCGCCATGTCGATTCCTGCGCCGGGCCGGGGCATCCGCTGGCGAGCCTCTGGCCGGATCGCGAAGACATCACCAGCCTCGCCCTCGCCTTGCGCCCGATGGGCAGATTGAACATCGCCGCGATGGGATACGGGAAAAAGCTCTCGGATTCCGTGCGCCGCTGGCGCTATCGCGAGACTTACACCACACGCCGGACGAAGCGGGCGGTATAAATTACCGCACACCCTGCCGCTTGAGGTACGCCTGCCAATCAGCGCGGCTGCCGGCGAAGGCATTGCGATCGACCGGACCCTTGATGCCCGGCACGCGGCCGGTGGTGGTGTATTGCCAGAACAGCCAGTCGCGATTCTCGTACCGCTCATGCGGCTCGGCCGCGACCGAACGCAGCCAATAGGTGTGATCCTTGAAGCGCCCCTCCATCACGTCGGCATGGAAGGGAATATCGGTGTAGATGATCGGCCGCTTGCCGGTATGCTGCTCCATCGCCTTGAGCATCACAGCGATTTTCTGCCGCGCGAGTTCCGGGTCGATCTTCTTCGGGCAGGTGCGCGAATGGCCGTTCCATTCGACATCGAGCACCGGCGGCAGCGCATCCTTGTCGGCGGGCACGTTGCGGCGGAACCATTCGGCCTGCTCATGCGCCGGACGACACCAATAGACGAAGTGGTAGGCCGCGCGCGGAATGCCATGCGCCTTGGCCTGCCGCCAATTCTCGTGGAAGCGCTCATCGAGATGGTCGCCACCTTCGGTCGCCTTGATGAAGACAAAGGCCGTGCCGGCGCGCTTCACTTCCGACCACTCGATCTCGCCCTGCCATTTCGAGATATCGATGCCATGGACGGGAAAGGAATGCGCCCGTTTCACGCCCTCGTGCGGCTTCGCATCGCTTTTCAGCGGATAGTGCGCGCGCTCCATTGTGCCATCCGCCGAACAGGCTGTGAGCAACAGGGCGACGGCACCGGCAATGGCGGCGCGCAGATGCGGAAAATCGAGGGATGAGAAGCGAGACACGAGGAGAACCCTTGTCACGGATCGGACCAGAAACAAAACCTTTAGAGGCATCATTCAATGCGCGGGAAAGACTTAATCCCTTCTTCAGAATTGGCCCGCGAATAAGGCCAAACGGAATTGAAGTTACCCAATTCCTAACGCTCACCCGAGTCCGAACCAGAGCGTCGCAACGCCGAGGAACGCGAAAAATCCGACAATATCGGTCACCGTGGTCACGAATGTCCCGGAGGAGACCGCCGGATCGACGCCCGCCTTGTCGAGTGCGAGCGGGATCAGCACGCCTGCCATCGCGGCCGCGATGAGATTGACGATGATGGCGATGCCCATCACCGCCCCGAGTTCCGGCGACCTGAACCAGATCGCCGCCACAACACCCATCACGAGCGCGAAAGCGAGGCCATTCAACACGCCGACCCGGATTTCACGCGCGACGAATTTTCGGGCACCTGAACCCCCCAGCGCGCGGGTTGCGAGCGCACGGACGGCGACCGTCATCGTCTGCGTCGCGGCATTGCCGCCCTGGCTCGCGACGATCGGCATCAGCACGGCAAGCGCCACCATCTTCTGCAATGCGCCCTGAAAGAGCCCGATGACGGCAGAAGCGAGAATGGCGGTGATGAGGTTGACGAACAGCCACGAGAAACGCCGCCGAGCGGTATCGAGTGTACTGTCCGCAAGTTCCTCGTCAGCCCGCACACCGCCAAGCGCACGGATTTCGGCATCGGCCTCTTCGTCGATCACGTCGACGATATCATCGAAGGTGAGCACCCCCACCAGCCGCTCCTCGGCATCGGTGACCGGGATCGCCACCAGATTGTAGCGCTTGAAGAGGTCCGCCACGTCGTGCTGGTCGTCCGTCACCGAAACCCGGTGCTCGGCTTCGAGCATGATTTTCTCGAGTTTCACCGGGCGCTTGGTGCGCAGCATGCGGTTGAGCGGCACACGGCCCAGAATGCGCTGCTCGCCATCCACCGCATAAAGCTCGTAGAATTCCTCCGGCAAATCGTCGCTTTCACGCAGGAAATCGATAGTCTGGCCCACGGTCCAGAAAGGCGGGATCGCGATGACATCCGATTGCATCCGCCGCCCGGCCGAATCCTCGGGATAGTCGAGGCTGCGCTCCAGGGCGGCGCGATCGAGGGTCGGCAGAGCCGCGAGAACCTCTTCCTGATCCTCCTCGGCAAGGTCTTCGAGAATATAGACCGCGTCATCGGAATCGAGGTCGCGCACACCTTCGGCAATTTGCGTGTTGGGGAGTTCGTCGAGAAGCTCTTCACGAACGATATCGTCGATTTCGGTGAGCGCGGCGAAGTCGAAATCACGCCCCATCAGCGCGACGAGACGCGGGCGCTCGTCGGGCTCCAGCGCCTCAATCAGATCGCCGAGATCCGCCTCGTGCAGATCACCGGCGAGAGCAACCAGCCGCTCACGGTTCCCGGCCTCGACAGCATCGCGAATCGCGGTGACAAAACGGGCATCGAGACTGCCATCCTCAAGACGGATTTCCTCGCCCCAGAGTTCGACGGGCGCAGCGACGATGGAATCGATCATCGATGCCTCCCAAAAAGCGAGCCGGAACACGGGAAAGGCGCGGTGCCCCATTGGAAACGCGCCCCAGTCGATCTACGCTGCACCGCATGATGAAGCAACACGGATCGCGAGCGAAATGTCGCGGATGACGGATGAATTCAAGACCGGCACGCCACGCTCACCGACACGGCGCAGGGCCATTGCGCTGGCCGGAGCGGCCTTGCTCGTGCCGAGCATGGCACAGGCCCGGCTTGGCACATCGCGGGTGCTCCGTGTTCCGCATCACGGGCGGCAGCAATTCGGCCAGAAGAGCTATGCGGAAACCCTGCCGTTGGCAGAAGGGGAAGTCATTCTAACCTTTGATGATGGCCCCGTGCCCGGCCTCACAGACCGGGTTCTGAGCCTGCTCGAAGCCGAAAACACGCGCGCGACTTTCTTCCTCATCGGTCGCAATGCGGCCGCGCACCCGCATCTCGTGCGGCGGATGATCTCGAACGGCCATACGGTCGCGAACCACACGATGACTCACCCCTGGACCATGCGGAATATCAGTCATGAGCGCGCTCTGGCTGATATCGAGGCGGGAGAACGCGCCATCGTTCAGGCGGCCGGGCAAGGCATCGCGCCGTTCTTCCGTTTTCCCGGCTTTGCCGATACGCCCTGCCTGCTCGAGCACCTCGCCAACACCAACCGGGCTGTGTTCGGCGCCGATCTCTGGGCGAGTGACTGGAACACGATGGCGCCAGGCGCGCAGCTTCAGCTGGTGATGAGCCGGTTGCGGCGCCAACGCCGTGGCATCCTGCTGTTTCATGATACGCGACCGCAAACTGTCGCGATGCTGCCGGACTTTCTCGCCAGCCTGAAACGCGAGAATTTCCGCGTGGTTCACACCGTTCCGGCCTGAAAACAACAAAGCCGCGCTTGCGGCGCGGCCTGGAGCAGGAAATTTGGTGCGGACGAGAGGACTCGAACCTCCACGGTGTTACCCACTAGCACCTCAAGCTAGCGCGTCTACCAATTCCGCCACGACCGCACTTCAGCCCGTCAAGCGTTACCGCTGCCGAACCGAGGGCGCTTCCTAACAAAGCCCCCTTGGGGATGCAAGCCGCGAAAACACGAATTTATGCCGGCTCGGTCTCCTGATCGCGATCAGAACCGAAACGGGCGCGGATCGTTTCCGGCTTGCGCAGCAGAGAGGTCACCTCGACCTGAATGCGCTTGCCCTGCACGATCACCTGCCCGCGCGCGACGGGAAAATTGTTCGCGAGAATCTCGATCTCGTCATTCTCGTTAGAATTCAGTTCGATCACCGCACCGCGCCCCATGCGCAGCAGGTGATGGATCGGCATGACCGATCGGCCGATAACAACGGCGATATCGAGTTCTACGTTCTCGACCGTCTGCATGCGCTGGGCTCCTTGCTGGCCGGGAATCGGCGCGCGATTGACATAGGCAATTTCTGCCCACTATCTCGCACCAACATGGTCAACAGCCCGTTAACATCGCCCGTATTTGCCCGCCCCGATCACGCTCCGGTTGAATGGCTGCTCTGGGAAGGGCTCACGCCCTACGAGAAAAGCCTCGCCTTCATGGAAGCGCGGGCCGAGGCTATCGCCAAAGGCGAAGCCCGCGAATGCGTGCTGCTCGTCGAGCACCCGCCGCTCTATACAGGCGGCACGAGCGCTGCGCCAGGCGACCTGCTGGACCGGCGCTTTCCCGTGTTCGAAACCGGGCGTGGTGGCCAGTATACCTACCATGGCCCCGGCCAGCGGGTCGCTTATGTGATGCTCGACCTCAAGGCCCGAAAGCAGGATGTGCGCGCTTTCGTGAACGCACTCGAAGCCTGGGTGATCGAGGCGCTTCAGGCTTTCAACCTGCGCGGCTTCACCGATCCGGACCGGGTGGGCGTGTGGGTGAAGCGCCCCGACAGGGGCGAAGGCTTTGAGGACAAGATCGCCGCCATCGGCATTCGCCTGCGCAAATGGGTCTCGTTCCACGGTATTGCGTTCAATGTCGAGCCGGATCTGAGTCATTTCGCCGGCATCGTGCCATGCGGCATCAAGGAGCAACGCTTCGGCGTCACCAGCCTTGTCGATCTCGGCCTTCCGGTCGGGATGGATGATGCGGATATCGCGCTGAGGGCGGCCTTCGCGCGCGTGTTCGGGGATTAGTCTCCCCAACTCCATGTCTCGCTCGCGCGGGGACCACTTTTGCTTTTGCGCCCGGATGGTGCAGCCGCGCCCTGCCCCAGAGCGGCCATCTCCTTGAGATAGGCTGCCGGCAGGCCAATTTCGGCTCCGGCTCCGATGACGTCTTCGAGGTAACCCGCACGCGGCTTGCCGCCCGGTTTTCCGGTGCCGACATAAACCAAGGCCCGGCGTGGCCCGTTGGCGGTGATCACCGGCTGCTCGATTTTCGTGTAGAGCCCGCGATCGAGCTCCTCGAAGCGGTCGAGCGCGCGGATATCGGCCAGCGACACGTTCCACAGAAGGCCATGCACCGCCTGTCTGGGGTCGCGCGCCACGCTCGCATAGCCATGCTCCGTGATGACAAACCGATGGCGCACCAGCCTCGCAAGACCAAGCGGCTTCGCGCCCGGTGCGCGGGCGCTCATCGCTGCGATGTCCATGTTGGAACCATATGCGAAATAGAGCGGCATGGTCCCTATCGTCCTCCAGGGCCGGAATAGGCGCGTTCGACCTTCGCGACGCGCAATTCATAATGTTGATACCAGCGCTCCTTGCCGAGCTTCTGAGCCAGAAGGTGCTTGGCAACCTCCTTCCAGGCGATCAACGAAGCCTCATCGGCCCAGTAGGAATTGGTGATCCCGAACCCATCCGCGCCGCGCGCCGATTCGACACCCAGATATCCCGGTTGCCGACTCGCGAGTTCGACCATCGCATCGGCCATCGCGGCATAGCCATGGTCTCCCTCGGTGCGGACCGAGGAGAAAGCGACGACATAATAGGGCGGCACAGGAAGAGAGGCGAAGGACATGGGAAACCTTTGTCATGGCCGGGCTCCGGACCCGGCCCTTCGACATCGCGGAGCCGGAGCAGCGGGTCAAGCCCGGCAATGACAACACCCTACCCGCCAAACTCCATGATCACGGCATCCACCGCGAGGCTCTCGCCCGCTTTGGCGCGGATTTTCGAGATGGTGACATCCCGCTCGGCGCGCAGCACGTTCTCCATCTTCATGGCCTCGACCACCGCGAGCGTCTCGCCCGCTTTCACTTCCTGCCCCTCGGAAACCGCGATCGATTTCACAAGCCCCGGCATTGGGCAAAGCAGGGATTTCGACGTGTCAGCGGCCTTCTTCTCGGGCATGAGCGCAGCCAGTGTGGCTTCACGCGGCGTGAAAACGCGCGCTTCAGCGGCCGTGCCTGCCGTTGCAAGGCGCACGCCATTGGCAATGTTCTCCACGCGCATCGCGATCTCGACGCCTGAAATCGCACCAATCCAGACCGGATCACCCGGCTTCCAATGCGAGACGACAAGGTCGCTCTCGCCATCAACGAAATGCACGTTGACGTCGCCCAGACCGTCATCAACGGAAAGTTCGAAAAGCTGCTTGGCCGCACCTGTCCCGAGTTGCACGATGCGCGCTTCCGAGAATTGCACGGGGCGCAGGGTCGCCATCTGGCCGGAAATCTGGCGCTTGCGGGCGTTCATCCGGTGGTCGATCACCGCCGCAACGGCCGCGATCTTGCGGGCAATCTCGCCCTGCGGCATCGGGATTTCGAACCCGGCCGGAAACTCCTCGGCGATGAAGCCGGTCGAGAGATTGCCAGCCCGCCAGCGCGGATGCGCCATCAGGGTCGAGAGGAACGGAATGTTGTGGCGAATGCCGTCAATCGCGAAGGCGTCGAGCGCGCGCGCCTGCGCCTCGATGGCTTCAAGCCGGGTCGGCGCGTGGGTCACGAGCTTGGCGATCATCGGATCGTAGAACATGGAGATCTGCCCGCCCTCCTCCACGCCGGTATCGTTGCGCAGCGTGATGCCGCCGGCAACGCCCTCGGCCGGCGGGCGATAGAGCGTGAGGCGACCGATGGAGGGGAGGAAATTGCGCGTGGGGTCTTCGGCATAGATGCGGCTTTCGACCGCCCAACCCGAGAGTTTGATATCCTCCTGCCGGTGGCGCAGCTTCTCGCCCCAGGCAACGCGGATCATCTCCTCCACAAGGTCAATGCCGGTGATCAGCTCGGTCACCGGATGCTCGACCTGAAGCCGGGTATTCATTTCCAGGAAGTAGAAGCTCTTGTCCTGCCCCGCGACAAACTCCACCGTGCCTGCCGTGTCGTAGTTCACGGCTTTTGCGAGCGCCACAGCCTGAGCACCCATTTTCGCGCGGGTCTCGGCATCAAGGAGCGGCGAAGGCGCCTCCTCGACAACCTTCTGGTTGCGGCGCTGCACCGAGCATTCGCGCTCGCCGAGGTGGATGACATTCCCGTGCTTGTCACCCAGAACCTGAATTTCGATATGGCGCGGATTGACGATGAATTTCTCGACGAACATCCGGTCATCACCGAAAGAGGACAAAGCCTCGGAGCGCGAGCGCTCGAAACCTTCCTTCACCTCGTCGGCGCTCCACGCGATGCGCATGCCCTTGCCACCACCGCCGGCACTCGCCTTCAGCATCACGGGGTAGCCAATATCATCGGCGATCTTGATCGCGTGATCGGCATTCTCGATCGTGCCGAGGAAGCCCGGCACGGTCGATACGCCGGCGGCAGCGGCGGCTTTTTTTGATTCGATTTTGTCACCCATCGCCGCAATCGCGTGGCGATTAGGGCCGATAAAGGTGATGCCAGCTTCTTTCAGCGCAATTGCAAAGGCCTCGCGTTCCGAGAGAAACCCATAGCCGGGATGCACCGCTTCGGCGCCCGTTTGCTTGCAGGCGGCGATGATCTTCTCGATGACCAGATAGCTCTCGGCCGCAGGCGGCGGGCCGATCAGAACCGCCTCATCCGCCATCGCCACATGCATCGCATCAGCGTCGGCTTCCGAATAGACCGCGACGGTCGCGATGCTCATCTTGCGCGCGGTCTTGATGACGCGGCAGGCGATCTCGCCTCTATTGGCGATGAGGATTTTCTTGAACATCGCGCTTCAGGCCTCCCGAACCCTTGGTGGAGAGGTCTTAGGCCAATGTTTGTCGGCGGTAAATCGGGTGCGGTGCTCGACCTTTGTCGAGCACATGCGTCATGCGCAGCGGTTGTGCCCGTGGCGCAAGGCCAGGGCCATCAGGCGCTCCGGCACATCATTCAGTTCGCGAGCGAGCGCGAACAGGATGGCTGGAAGGCTTGGAGACGGCGCATCGGCCACGAGCCCGAGGAACCAGTCGAGATCGCTTTCCGTGATGTCGCCAAACGGCCGGTTCTGCCAAACGAGAAAGCCGACGAGGCTTTCAACGAGGAAGGCACGCCATTCCGGCCCATGTCTCTCGCCCGAATGATCGAGGGTCAGCAGATATTCGGCCTCCTCGCGGGTCGCGACGGGGGCAAAAGCGTTTGGATCGAGCGGGACCGATTGCGGCTGAGGCAGATGGTCGAGCCCGAACGCGGGCCAGTTTTCGATCGTCGCAGCCTGAACCATGTCCGGCTTCCTTTGCCAGAAGGGCTACCCTCTCGAAGAGGAAAGCCCGGATCCCGATGGAGCTGCGCTGCCCGTTGCCGGGTTCGCGCCGCCCTGTTTGATTTGGCCCCTGTTGAGCCTGCCGGGAACTTTTCGCTCCTCGTCTGAAGGGAGTTTGACCGCGCAATTGTTGCGCAAACCTTGCCGAATTCGGGCGGTTTCGGGGCTCGGTGAATCCTTTATGCCAAAAATGCGGTGAATCGATCTGAAACAGGCATACGAATACCGCCGCAGAGGCGTTTCCAGTCGGTCTCTCGCATGGCAGAAGGAACGCTTGGGGCAACAATCAGGATTCGATCACAATGGCGATC
Source organism: Hyphomicrobiales bacterium (assembly GCA_017302635.1). Classification (GTDB taxonomy): domain Bacteria; phylum Pseudomonadota; class Alphaproteobacteria; order Rhizobiales; family Beijerinckiaceae; genus Rhabdaerophilum. The sequence goes on along the minus strand of JAFLCX010000002.1, from coordinate 936,963 downwards.
CCAGCCGAAGAAAAGGCCCGGAAACTGCTCGCCCGAACCCGGCTCATCGACGGGCATAATGATCTGCCCTACGTCATCTGGCGCAACAAGGATGCGGGCGGCAACGCGCGTCTCTGGGATGTGACGAAAGAGCACCCCGAGCACGATACCGATCTGCCGAAGCTGCGCGCCGGGCAGGTTGCGACGCAGGTCTTCACCGCCTTCATCCCCACTTTCGAGAACGATCCGCTGCGCGCGCGCCTCGAGGTCATTGATGTGATGCTCCAGATGGAGCAGGCTTGGCCGGATGTGTTCCTCCCCGTGCTGGAGCCACGCGATATCCTGCGGGCTCGAAAGTCCGGTCAGATCGGCATGATGAAAGCCGTTGAAGGCCTTGTCGGGATCGATCATGTCGGTCACCTGCGACTGTTTCACGCCATGGGTGTGAGGCTCGTCACGCTCTGCCATAATGAGACCCTGCCCTTTGTCGACTCGGCCACCGACACGCCGGGCAAGCAGCCTCTTTCATCCTTCGGGGTCGAGGTCATCGCCGAGATGGAGCGCCTCGGTCTCATCATCGACCTTGCACATGTCTCGGTCGCGGCACAGCACGCCGTCATGGATGTCGCGAAAGGCCCCGTCCTGATCAGTCATGCGAATGCGCGCGCACTCTGCCCGCATCTGCGCAACGCGCCGGATGACATTCTGAGGCGCCTCGCTGACAAGGGCGGGGTATGCATGGCAACCTTCGTGCCGGTTTTTCTGGCGCCCCGCGTGTTCACTGCCATGACACCGGCAATGGACAGTTTCGGCAAGGCGCTGCCGGATATGGATCGCACCGCCTACCGAACCGCCAAGCGCAAGGCCTTCTCGCAATTTGCCGAGCGCGACGGCGTACAATGGCTGTGTGATCATCTCGACCACATGAAGAACGTGATGGGTGAAGATGGCGTCGGCATCGGTTCGGATTTTTATGGCGGTCCCAACCCTCCCGGCCTCGAGGATGCCTCCACCTTCCCGAAGATTTTCGCCGAACTCATCCGCCGCCGCTGGAAGACCCGCCAACTCGAGAAACTGGCCTGTGGCAACTTCGAACGGCTCTGGCGCGACGTCTACCGCGCCCAACCGAAGCTTCCGGGGTAACCGGCATTGGCTCTCCCACTTCCGCCTCGTGAAAAACCCAAGGCCGGGCTGCCCCTGATCGTCGGCGCTGGTCCGGCGGGGCTGACAACGGCGCTGATGCTTTCGCGGGAAAAGGCCGCGGTCCGGATCATCGACAGGAATGCCGCCCCGGCCGCCGAGAGTCGCGCCTTGCTCGTGAACCATCACACGCTCGATCTGCTGCGCGATACCGGTGTCAGCGAGAAACTTCTCGCCGCGGGCAACAAGGTGCGCAGCATGAAGCTGACGATCGGCGGGCACGAGCGCGCGCGGCTGGGCTTCGATTTCATCTCGCACCCCAACCGCTTCCTGCTGCTTGTGCCACAGAACGTCACCGAAGCCTTGCTGGCCGATTCCCTGCGCGAACTCGGTATCGTCGTGGAGAGGCGCACGGAATTCGTGGCCGCACGCATGGATCCGAAGGGCTTGGGGGCCGAAATTGATCTTCGCACCGGCGGCGCGATGGAAACCACGCGTGTTTCCTGGCTGGTGGGCGCTGACGGCGCGCATTCCGCCGTGCGGAAAGCGCTCGGCATCGAATTTCCCGGCGCCGCCTATGAATACGACTGGAGCCTCGTCGATATCAAACTCGGACCCGACATCGAGCAGGATTGCATGGAGCTTTGCCTCGCGAGAGGTGCGCCTTTCCTGGCACGTCTTCCGCTCGGCAACGGCAAGCACCGGATCATCGCCAATGATCCCGCTGTCGAAGAACTCATTCCCGATGAATGGGAGGCCGGGCAGGTTTTCTGGCGCAGCGCGTTCAAGGTCAGCCACCGGATGACCGACCGCCGCCTCGTGGGCCGAGCGGCCCTGATCGGCGATGCCGCGCATATCCATTCGCCGGCCGGCGGGCGCGGCATGAACCTTGGCATCGAGGATGGCGTGACGCTCGCGAACCTCATTCGCGAAACCACAGTCATCGACCCGGCCCTGATGAACAAGGAGATGGAGGAAGCCATGCGCACGCGCTTCCGCCAATGGGAGCGCGAGCGACTCGCCCGCGCCCGCGCCACCCTGGCGATTTCGGACCGGCTTCAGGCGATCGCGGCGACGCAATCCGCCATGAAGCTGCTGGTGATGCCGTGGGCCCTTCGCCTGATCAACCTTCTGCCGAGTGTGAAGCGCGAGGTGCTGGCGCTCCTTGCGGATGCACGCCAGCCCTGATCAGTCGTGGTTCAGTAGGCCATCAGCAGCGGCACGGAGGCCGTTTCGGTGAGTTCCACCGTCACACCCCCGAAGAGGAACTCGCGCAGGCGCGAATGCCCGAAGCCTCCCATCACGATGAGATCGGCTCCCGTGCGGGAAGCATGACCATCGAGAACGGCGCCGACGGTCGCCCCCTTCAGCGGCAATTCCGTGAGTGTGGTCGTGATGCCCTTATGCGCCAGATGCTGCGCGAGATCGGCGCCCGGAAGCGATTTCGAAAGGTCCTTCTCGCCCTTCACCGAAACGATCTCGACTGTCTCTATGCTCGGGAAAACAGCAAGCGCATCGCCCACCGCGCGGGCGGCATGGTGAGAGCCATCCCAGGCCACCATGACACGGGACGGAGCGGTCGGAATGCTGGCCTTCGGCGATGCTACCAGTATGGGCCGGCCCGAGTGGAACAGGGCCTCCTCCAGAACCAGCCCCTTCGTGTCGAGCATCGCCGAAGGCTGATCGACCACAATCATGTCCGATGCGCGGGCAAGGCGCACGGCTTCCGCCGCCACGATATCCACATGGTTGAGGATGACGCGCACTTCGCCCCTCACACCGGCCTTGCGCAGTTTCTCGCGCGTGGCCTCGGCCAGCGCTGCCCCGGAGCGCTCGGTCTTCTCGTTGATCTCGCTCACCATGGGCGCAACGAAAGCCGAGCCCAGCGGTGAATAGGGCAGGCTCGCCTTGGGCGCGATGACCGTGACGAGAAGGTGCGCATCCATACTGGCGGCGAGTGCGATCGCCTGATCAATCGCGACCGAAGGTGCATCTTCGGCAATGCGGATGATGCACGACAGCGACGACAATTGAGAAATCTTGCGCGGCATGAAACCCTCCAAATCTGCAAGTTGGCAGAGGATTTCACGCCCCGATTGCGGCGTCCGTGCGGTGGATCAAGGCGATCGGCCCAGAATTCCGGCAGGGTGCGAAGCGGTTGCTACAACGGAATGTTGTCGTGCTTGCGCCACGGGCGCTCGACCGATTTCGTGCACAGCATCGCCAGCGCCCGCGCGATGCGGCGGCGAGTGGAATGTGGCATGATCACCTCATCGATATAGCCGCGCTCGGCCGCGACGAAGGGCGACATGAAGCGATCTTCGTATTCCTTTGTCTTTTCAGCAATTTCATCCGGCGAGCCGCCGCGGAAAATGATCTCGACCGCGCCTTTCGCACCCATTACCGCGATCTGCGCCGAGGGCCAGGCATAGTTCACGTCGCCGCCGATATGCTTCGAGGCCATGACGTCATAAGCGCCGCCAAAGGCCTTGCGCGTGATGCAGGTGACCAGCGGAACCGTGCATTGCGAATAGGCGAAAAGCAGCTTCGCGCCGTGCTTGATCAACCCGCCATATTCCTGCGCCGTGCCCGGAAGGAAGCCCGGAACATCCACAAATGTGACAATCGGGATTTCGAATGCATCACAGAAGCGCACGAAACGCGCTGCCTTCCGGCTCGCATCCGAGTCAAGCACACCCGCGAGCACCATCGGCTGGTTGGCAACAAAGCCGACCGTGCGCCCCTCCATGCGCCCGAACCCGGTGACCATGTTGCCGGCATGCTTCTCGCCGATCTCGAAGAAATCGCCCTCATCCACCACTTTCCGGATCAGTTCCTTGATATCATAGGGCTTGTTCGGATGATCGGGGATCAGGGTATCGAGGCTCGGATCCACGCGGGCGGGGTCATCAAAGCTTGGCCATTCCGGCGCGCCCGCCTTGTTATTGGCGGGAAGGAAATCGATGAGGCGGCGGATTTGGAGGATGGCCTCGACATCATTGTCGAAGGCGCCATCGGCAATCGAGGATTTCGTGGTGTGGATCGAGGCGCCACCCAGTTCCTCGTGGCTGACGATCTCGTTCGTCACCGTTTTCACAACATCCGGGCCGGTGACATACATGTAGGAGGTTTCGCGCACCATGAAGATGAAGTCGGTCATGGCCGGCGAATAGACGTCGCCGCCCGCACAGGGCCCCATGATCAGTGAAATCTGCGGGATGACACCGGAGGCCTCCACGTTGCGCTTGAAGATTTCAGCATAACCCGCGAGCGACGCGACGCCTTCCTGAATGCGGGCGCCGCCTGAATCATAGAGCCCGATGATCGGCGCGCGCATTTTGAGCGCCATATCCTGAATTTTCTGCACCTTCTGAGCATGCGTCTCGGAAAGCGAGCCACCGAGCACGGTGAAATCCTTCGCGAACACGAAAACCGTGCGACCGTTCACGGTGCCCCAGCCCGTCACCACACCATCGCCCGGCGTTTTCGGAGTTTTGTCCATCCCGAAATCGACGCAGCGATGCTGAACAAACATGTCGAATTCTTCGAAAGAATGCTCATCGAGCAGCAATTCGATGCGTTCGCGCGCGGTCAGCTTGCCCTTGGCGTGCTGCGCCTCGATGCGCTTTTCGCCCCCACCCAATCGGGCATCGGCGCGGCGCGCTTCGAGCTTGTCGAGAATATCCTTCATGGATGGCCCCTCCCCGGCATTCTTTGGCATACCGATAGGATCAGTTTGGCCCCGCCGTCAAACCGACAAAAGGCGCATGCCCACCACCTCATTCAGGTGGCAGGCAGGTGGCGAGGAAGGTCATATCTTGAGAAAAATGCGGCGCTCCGCGCGCATTTTCGGGCAAGGCTTCGAAAGCCTTGAGGCCGCGCTCCACCAGCCGCCGTTTCTCGGCGCGCTCTCCCAGCGGGTTGAGCGCCGTGAAATAGGTGCAGGTCGCGACGTGCAAAGCGAGTTGGGTGCGTTCGGCCAAAGTGCAGATCTGGCGCACGCTCGCAACCGTGTAGCGCTCGGCACGGCTGCGATTGGCGAGCGCGATCCCCGTCATCGTGACCGTGGCAGTCAGATCACCCGCGAGCGCCTTCTGGCGTGCCTTATCAAGAGCCTCGCCAACATCGCCCGTTTCGGCGATGGCTGCGGTGCCCGCATCGACATAGATGGAGATGAGCCGCTCGAACCGCCGTCCGAGATCGTTGCAATCGGCGGACCGGACATCCTGGGCGCGGAGCGGTGTGGGGAAGACGAGGAGAAGCACAAGGAGAGCCGGGCCGAACACTCCTCCGCGCATCGTTCAACCCTCCAGAGCCCGAAGCAGGGAGGTTGCGGCCTCGAAATCAGCGAGCCGCAAGGCGCGCCTCTCGGCGGCTTCAGCGTCGAGGCCCCAGATGCCCGCCTCGTAATCGGCGTCGCATTCGCCGGCATCGAAACCGGCCACAGCCTCCAGCAGCCCGTCGGCAACAGCGATGGCGATCAAGGCCGAGCCGGAAATCGTGGTGAGCACATGCAGCGCCGCCAGCGCCAACGGTTCGGCAATCGGTTCCAACCTGGGTTGAAGGGCAGCCAGCGCATGAGGCGGTTGCTCGACAAACCGGATGCCTTCGCTCAGCAGCAATCGCGCGCCATATCGCGTCTCGATATGCGCGAGAACCGGGTCCCAGAGCCGCGCTTGCCTCTCGACCAGCGCGGCCGGGTCCGCCGCGCGATAGCAGACGAGATCGGAGGCGGCGTATTTCAGGATATCGGCCCGCACCTCATCCATCGCCCCCGAGACGTGATCGAGCGCCGCGTGTGCGATGCGTGTGAGCGGCATGGTGGAGGGATCGATCATCTCGCCCTGCGCGGCCCATTCGGCCGCGAGCATGGTGCCAACCGTTGCGTTCGGCCCTGCGAGCAGTGCCTTGCCGCGCGTGCGGGCTGGCTTGCCGTCGAGCAGCACGCCGAAAAGCTGTTCCACCGGTCCCATGATCGCCTCGGCATAGAAACGCTTCGGCAGACGCGATTTCATGGCGCCACGCGCCGCACGCACGGGATCATAAGCGGCGGGGTCCTGCCCGTCACCGAACCAGTCTTTGGTGAATTCGTCTCTCATCCAGGCGAGATAGCGCGCTGGGAGGCCTCTGTCACGCGAAGCGCGCGATCTCGGATGCGAGAGCCTCGAAATCCTCGACGATCACATCCGCGCCGCTCTCGCGCAGGGTATCGACGGACTGGAATCCCCAGGAGACACCAATTGCGCGCACGCCGGCTGCCTTCGCCATTTTCATATCGAACGAGCTGTCGCCGATCATCAGGGTGCGCGAGGAGGCAATACCGGTTTCGCGGCAGGCATTCTCGATCATGCCCGGATGCGGCTTGGAGGGCGCGTCGTCAGAGGTTTGCGTCGTCACGAAATGGCTTTCCCAGCCATAGGTTTTTTTGACCGCATCAACGCCGCGGCGCGACTTGCCCGTTGCGATGCCGAGCACGTGCCTCGGCTCACCGATCAGGGTCGCGAGCAGCGCATCCACGCCATCGAACAGGGATTCGAGATGAGCTTCATGCGTGCGCAAGTAGTGAAAGGCCTGTCGGTAATGCTCGGCGGCTTCCTCGTGCGGGCCATCCGGCCCCACGAGAACCTGAAACGCTTCGCCCAGCGAAAGGCCGACAATCGAGAGCGCACGCTCGCGATCGGGCATGGGGCGACCAATGGCCCGAAAGGCACGCCGCTGGCTCTCGAGAATGATGTTCTCGGAATTGAGCAGGGTGCCGTCGAGATCGAACAGCAGAAGTGTGCGGGATATCGTCATGCGGGGCGGGTTACACCTTTCCCGCACGCTGCGATAGGGCTTCAGCCTGCCTGATTGCAGCTGCGCATATGCTGGCGAAACTCGCGGCTTCCGCGCTCGAGTTTCTTTTCCTCAGCCTGCTTGCGGCATTCCTGCATCCGGGCAAAACGCGGGTCTTTCTTGGCGAGACAGCCTTGAATGGCGTCGCGCCGTTCAGCCTCGGTAAGGCGCTGTTCGGCGAATTCCTTGCGGCATTCCTGCATCATGGCACGGCGCTCGCCCCGACGCGTCTCGCGATCGGCGCGGCGATCTTCGCGCCGGTTGAGGCCCGCGCTCTCGCGCTTTTTCTCGACGCATTGACGCATCGCCTCGCGGCGCTCCGGCCCGCGCAGATCCGCTTTGATCTCGGCTCGGCAGGCATCCGCGATTTCGCGCCGGGTCATGGTTGGAGGCGATGGCGCGGCTGGCGCTGCAGCAGCCGGCGGTGCGGCAACGGGGGGCGCTGCAGGCGCGGGAGGTGTGGTCTGCGCAACCGCAATCCCGATGAGCAGGATCGTCAAACCGGCCCCGATGGCCGCAGCTTTGAGCAATGATTTCGCGTTCATGCCCGGCACTCCTTGATGGAATCAGCAATGATGCGACGATGCACTCCAGCACCTCGTCGGAACATGACACCAATCTAAATTTTTGGACAGACATCTCGCGAATTTGTGATAAGGAAATTCGATCTGATCTAGATCGTAAATTCAGGTAATTTTCCTTGGATCGAACATCAATGAAGAAACTTAAACCACAGAACGGGCAATGGGCCGGCGAGAGCGCCCTCCTCCCGCTTGACCGTGAAGACCGTGCCTTTGTCGCCGAGGCCGTTCACCGGATCGAAGCGGATTTCGCCCGCTCGGCCGATACGCACCTCATCAAACTCGAACTGCCCTGTCTGGCTGCAACCGGGATCGATCTCTACCTCAAGGACGAATCGACCCATCCTTCCGGCAGCCTCAAACATCGGCTGGCGCGTTCGCTGTTCCTCTATGGGCTTTGCAATGGCTGGATCCGGCGTGGCAAGCCGGTCGTCGAGGCCTCTTCGGGCTCGACTGCGATTTCGGAAGCCTATTTTGCCCGCCTCATCGGCCTGCCCTTCATTGCTGTTGCGCCGAAATCCACCGCAAAGGCCAAGATCGAGGCGATCGAGTTTCTGGGCGGCTCCGTTCATCTCACAGAACCGACCGCCATCTACGCCGATGCGCGCCGCATCGCCGCCGAAACCGGCGGGCATTACATGGATCAATTCACCTTCGCCGAGCGCGCGACCGACTGGCGCGGCAACAACAACATTGCCGAGAGCCTCTTCAGCCAGATGCGGCTGGAGCGCCATTCCGCGCCTGCCTGGGTGGTCGTGAGCGCGGGCACGGGCGGAACATCCTCGACCATCGGGCGCTATATCCGCTACCGCCCGCAATCGCTGGGCAGAACTCGGCTTTGCGTGGTCGACCCGGAAAATTCGGTGTTTTACGAGCATTTCCGCTCCGGTCAGCGAGACCTGAGGCTTGAATGCGGCTCGCGCATCGAAGGTATCGGCCGGCCGCAGGTGGAACTGTCCTTCATCCCCAGCGTCATCGACCGGATGATCCGGGTGCCGGATGCCGCGAGCATCGCCGCGATCCATTGGCTCGAAAGCGTGCTCGGGCGCAAATGCGGCGGCTCGACCGGCACGAATGTCTTCGGTGCGCTGCAACTTGCTGACGAGATGATGGGGCGCGGCGAGACGGGCTCGATCGTCACTCTCATCTGCGATGGCGGCGAGCGCTACCTGCCGACCTATTACAACCCGGACTGGATCAGGGCGCAGGGATTCGAGATTGCTCCCATCATCGAGCGGCTGGAGGCCTTTGCGCGGCGGTGCTGAGGGCCGTTATTTCTCCGGCGCATCCTCGATGGGGTCATAACTCGAGGTATCGAAGCCGAGCAGGTTCCAGCTTTGCAGCATATGCGGCGGCAGGGGTGCCGAAACATCCACCATCTTTTTCTCGCGCGGATGCGGGATGACGATCCGGCGCGCGAGAAGATGCAGCTTCTGCTGGATGCCCCCGGGCAATTCCCAGTTCTCACGGTTGAAGTATTTCGGATCGCCGATGATCGGATGCCCGATCTCCGCCGTGTGCACGCGCAGCTGATGCATGCGCCCGGTGACCGGCTTCAGCGAGAGCCAGGCGAGCTTCTGGCCTGCCGTTTCCACGGTGGCATAATAGGTCAGCGCGTGGTCAGCGCCCTCGTCGCCGTGCTTGGCGATCTGCATCTTCTGGTCGCCATATTCGTCCTCGCCCTTCGCGAGCCATGTCGAGACGCGGCCCTGCTTCACGCGCGGCACGCCGGAGACCAAAGCCCAGTAGATCTTGCGGGCCGAGCGCGAGCGGAATGTCGCCGCGAGCGTCGAGGCAGCCAGCCGTGTCTTCGCGACAATCAGGCAGCCCGCTGTATCCTTGTCGAGCCGATGCACGAGGCGGGGCTTCACGCCGTCCTTGTCCCGCAAGGCTTCCAGCAGTCCGTCGATATGGCGCGTGGTGCCCGAACCGCCCTGCACCGCGAGGCCATGCGGCTTGTTGAGCACCATCATGTCGCGATCTTCATAGAGCGTGATGGAGCGCAGGAACTCGGCGTCATCCTTCGCGCGCTTGCCGGAAATCGGCTTCGCGTTCGCAGCATCACGGGCGGGCTTGACTGCGGCGGCCTCGCCGCGCCCTGCTCCGGCCTCACGAATACCGCCGCGCGGCTCGGGCTCAGGCTCGGCCTTCTGCAAAGGCGGAATGCGCACGACCTGCCCCGGCTCGATGCGTGTATCGGCCTTGGCGCGCGCACCATCGAGCCGCACCTGCCCGGTGCGCAGGAGTTTCTGGAGGTGCCCGAAGGCGAGTTCCGGAAAATGGGTCTTGAACCAGCGGTCGAGCCGCATGCCAGCTTCATCCGCCTTGACGTGTCGCGTGGTGACGCCTGCCATGTTCTACCTCGAAAGTTGGGCGCCGAGCCACAGGCCCAGAGCCACCATCGCCAGTGACCCGAGCACGGAGATCGCGATGTAAAGGAAAGCCGCGCTGCCTGCATCGCGCATCCACAGATGAGCAGCATCGAGCGCGAAGGCCGAGAAGGTGGTGTAGCCGCCCAAAAGGCCCGTCATCAGCAGGAAACGCGTGTCGTTCCCGCCCGCCTCATGGGCCAGCAGCACCCGTGCGAGCACGCCCATCGCGAAGCAGCCGACGAGATTGACGGCCAAAGTTCCACTCGGAAAACCCGCGCCGAACAGGCGCACAGCTCCGAGCCCCGTGAGCCAGCGCAGCACGGAACCGGCCCCTCCGCCGAGAAAAATCAGCATCGCCGTCGTCATGAGGGCTCTCATGACAGGCGAAGGCGAAGGGGGCAAGCATTGCAGCACGCTTTCCGCCCGCATAACGGCGGCTGCATGCAGCCCTCAGCCTGCATTCATCTCATAAGCCCGAGATTCCACAGGCCGGAATGGATCTGTTCAAGCGTTCCAACCGGCACTTCCAGTGGCCGGCGGGCCGCTTGCCCGACGGTCTTCTCTTCTCCCGATGGAGGGTTTCCCATGACTGAAAAGACCACCCTTTCCCGCCGCGCGCTCGTGGCGGGTTCGGCGATGCTTGCCGCAGGCCCCGCCTTCGCTGCAACAGCCACCGGCCCGACCCCGATCGCCCGCCTATGGGCTGAGGCGCAGGGACTTGCCTCGCAGCTGAGCGCCCATCGTGGCGCGATCACGGCGGCAGCGACACGCACCGGTGCCTCGACGCCAGGCTGGATGCGCCTCGGCGGCGAGGCCAATGCGATCGCCGAACAGCGCTATGGCAAGCTCGTCGCTATCCTTCAGGAGACTCCGAAGAACCAGGGCGATCTCGCGATCATCGCGAAAGTGAGCCAGGATTCCGACATCCAGATGGGCGCCCGCCTCTGGGCTTCGGAGAAGCTCGCTGCGGCGACCCTGGCGCTCTCGGCCTGAGATATTCCGATGAGTGACATGTGAAGCCCTTCCGCTCCCAAGCGGAGGGGCGATGGCCTACCCCCGCTCTCGCCTCAGCTTTTCCCAGAATTCCAGCCGCTTTCTCAATTCGCGCTCGAAACCGCGCTCCGGCGGATCATAGAAATGCTGGCGGCCCAGCTTCTCGGGCCAGTAATTCTGGCCAGAGAAGGCATGCGGGGCATCGTGGTCGTATTCGTAATCCGCGCCATAGCCTTCCGATTTCATCAGTTTCGTCGGCGCGTTGAGCACGGCTTTCGGCGGCATCAGCGAGCCCGCCTCTTTCGCCGCCCGCGTTGCGGCCTTGAAGGCCACGTAAGCCGCGTTCGATTTCGGAGCGGTGGCGAGATAGATCACGCAATTGGCAAGCGCGAGTTCTCCCTCGGGTGAGCCGAGTTGCTCATAGGCATCGGCCGCCGCGCGGGCATGAATCAGCGCCTGCGGATCAGCGAGCCCGATATCCTCGACAGCCATCCGTACGAGGCGGCGCGCGAGGAAGCGCGGGTCTTCCCCTGCATCCACCATCCGGCAGAAATAATACAGCGCAGCATCGGGGTCCGAGCCCCGCACGCATTTGTGCAGGGCCGAGATGAGGTTGTAGTGCCCCTCCTGCGCCTTGTCATAGATCGGCGCGCGCCGCTGGAGCGCAGAAGCGAGCGCCGCTTCATCGAGCCTTTCACCGGGACTGGCCGAGCGCCAGACATCTTCGGCCAGTGTGAGCACCGCGCGGCCATCGCCATCCGCCATGCTGATGAGCGCGGTCCGTGCGCCGGGGGTGAGCGGCAGAGCCTCACCCATTGCGGCTTCGGCGCGGAACAGAAGCCGCTCCAGAGCCGCATCGTCAAGCGCGCGGAAAGTCAGCACTCGCGCTCGCGAGAGCAAAGCGGCATTGAGCGCAAAACTCGGATTCTCGGTTGTTGCCCCAACCAGCGTGATGGTTCCATCCTCCATCACGGGCAGGAAACTGTCCTGCTGCGTGCGGTTGAACCGGTGGATTTCATCCACGAACAACAGCGTGCCCTGCCCCATCTGCCGCCGCAACCGCGCGGCTTCGAAGGCCTTCTTCAGATCAGCCACACCGGAAAAAATCGCCGATATCGGCTCGAAAGCGAGAGCGGGACGGCTCGCGGCCAGAGCGCGGGCAAAGCTGGTTTTTCCCGAACCTGGCGGACCCCAGAGGATCAGCGAGGGCAGATCGGGCGAATCCATCAGGCGCGCAATCGCGCCGCCAGCATCGGTCAGATGCTCCTGCCCCACCAGTTCGGCGATCTCGGCCGGCCGGAGCCGATCGGCGAGCGGGCGGTGCGGCGCATCCACGTTTCAGCCACCGAAAGTGCTGGTCAGCGTCTGGCCGCCGCGATTGAAGATCATGCGCCAGAGATAGGTGCGGTTCTTCATCAGGCGATCAAAGGTCGCGGTATCGGCGATGCGCTGACCGTTGAGCGCGAGGATCACATCACCGGTCTGGAATCCGACCTGCTCGGCATTCGAACCGGGCTCGATCGCGCTGACGATCACGCCGTCCTCGACCCCGTGAACCGAGAACTCTTCCTTCACGGCCGGATTGTTGTTCACGACGGTGATGCCGCGGAAGGGCGAGTTGACCGAAACGGTTACGGGGCTGCGCGCAGGCACGTCCGGCGCGCCTTGCAGCGCGATGCTCATTTCCTGTGGCTTGCCGCCACGCAGCACAGTGATCTTCATCACGCCGCCCAGAGGCTTCGTCGCGAAACGGAAGCCGAAGCCGTCCGGATCATCGATCGGCACACCATCCACGGCCGTGATGACATCGAGCCGCTTGAGGCCCGCTGCTTCAGCCGGCCCGCCTGCGACGACACCCGCGACCAGCGCACCGACCGGCCGCGCGAGTGACAGGCTTTCCGCCAGTTCGCTCGTAACGGGTTGAAGCGAGGCTCCGAGCCAGGGCCGGCGCACGATGCCGCCACCCTGGCGGGCGCTGGCGAGCACGCTCGCGACCATGTTCGCGGGGACGGCAAAGCCGATGCCGTGACTGCCGCCGGAGCGTGAAAAGATCGCGGTGTTGATGCCGGTCACGCGACCCGCCATATCCACCAATGCACCGCCGGAATTGCCGGGATTGATGGCCGCATCGGTCTGGATGAAAAACTGGTAGTCCGAGATGCCCACCTGCGTGCGCGCCACGGCCGAGACGATGCCCTGCGTCACGGTTTGGCCTACCCCGAACGGGTTGCCGATGGCCAGCACGAGGTCGCCCACCTCCAGATCATCGGAATTCGCAAGTTCGAGGAACGGAAACTGTTCGGATGATTTGAGTTTCAGCACGGCGAGATCGGTCTTGGGGTCGCGCAGCATCACGCTCGCATCGAACTCACGCCGATCCGAGAGCGAAACCCTGATTTCCGTCATGCCCTCGATCACGTGGTGATTGGTGACCACCAGCCCCTCACGAGCGAGAATCACGCCGGAGCCGACCGATTGACGCTGGCGCTCGGGCGCGCCGCCCCCGAAAAAGCGCTCGAAGAACGGATCACCTTCGAACGGATTGCGGGCGCGCGGGCTGCGCTGCGAGGCATAGATGTTCACCACCGCGGGCGCGGCCTTTTTCACCACCGGCGCAAAGGAAAGCGCGATATCCGACTTCGAACCGGGCACACGCTGGGGCTCGCCCCGGCGTAGAAAATCCAGTGGCCCACCCTGTGCGAGCGGCTTTTCCACGGGAAATACGAAGAAAGATAGTCCAACAGCCAAGCCAATCCCGGTCATGCGAAGATATTGTACTATCTTGAACATTGCATTCATGCCATATTCCTTGAGGGCATTTGGGTTGGCGGGCTTGGACATCGTGGCGTGATCACACAACTCGTCTATACCAGTTCGGCATCTTTTGACCCTCGCTCGGAATCCGGGCGAATGCATGTCTCTGACATTATCGCCACGGCGCGCCAGCACAATGGTGCCAACGACATCACCGGCTTCCTGATTGTGGGTTCGGACTGGTTCGCGCAAGTGCTGGAGGGTGAAGCGCAGGCGATCACTTCGCTTTTCCGCCGAATTCTGGCCGACCGGCGCCATATCCATGTCAAGCTCGTGGAAACGCGCTTCGTGCGCGAGCGCCTGTTTCCGGATTGGGCGATGGGCTATTCGCACGGACCGATGCTGGGCACACCCCTCTCCGCGATCCTCCAACGCTCTGCGTTCGATTCGGCGCTGGATTTCCCGTTCGATCGCATCATCCGCCACGCACAGAAGCAGGCGGAAATCACGCGCCTTTCAACAGATTCTTGAAACAAAAAAAGGCGGCTTGCGCCGCCTCCGAATGTCATGGTTGAAGCCGAATTCAGGCGGCAACCGGTGCCGGTTCAGCCGCCGAGCGCTCGCGATCAGCCTTGCCCTTGGCATCGACATCGCGATCGACAAACTCGATCACGGCCATCGGGGCCGAATCACCATAGCGGAAACCCGCCTTCATGATTCGCAGATATCCACCCGGACGGGTTGCATAACGCGGGGCGAGCACATCGAAGAGTTTCTTGACGAGTTCGACATCGCGCAGCTCCGCAATCGCCTGACGGCGGGCGGTGAGGCCACCCTTCTTGCCAAGCGTGACCAGCTTCTCAACGATCGGACGCAGGTCCTTCGCCTTGGGAAGCGTGGTGACAATCTGCTCGTGGGAAATGAGAGCCTGCGCAAGATTGGCAAACATCGCCTTGCGATGGCTGGACGTGCGCGACAGGCGACGACCGCGGAAACCGTGACGCATGGATTTTCTCCAAAATCTGACAGCCACCGTGTCAAGGAATGGCTGCGGTTAGGCCGCCCGACGGCCGATAGCCGTCGGGAGACGATCAGTAATGTTCTTCGAAACGCTTCGCGAGATCTTCGATGTTCTCGGGCGGCCAGCCCGGCACTTCCATGCCGAGATGCAGCCCCATCTGTGCGAGCACTTCCTTGATCTCGTTGAGCGACTTGCGGCCGAAGTTCGGTGTGCGGAGCATTTCCGCCTCGGACTTCTGAATGAGGTCGCCGATGTAGACGATGTTGTCGTTCTTCAGGCAGTTGGCCGAACGCACCGAAAGCTCGAGTTCGTCCACCTTCTTCAGCAAAGCCGGGTTGAAGGCGAGATCCGGAATGGCGGGCGCCGATTCCTGCTTCTTCGGCTCTTCGAAGTTCAGGAAGATATCGAGCTGGTCCTGAAGGATACGCGCCGAATAGGCGAGCGCGTCTTCCGGTGTCACCGAACCATCGGTTTCGATCGTCATCGTGAGCTTGTCGTAATCGAGAATCTGGCCCGAACGGGTGTTCTCGACGCGGTAGGAAACCTTCCGCACCGGAGAAAACAGGCTGTCGACCGGGATCAGGCCGATCATCGCATCTTCAGGGCGGTTGCGCTCGGACGGAACATAGCCCTTGCCGGTGGAAACATGCAGCTCCATGCGCAGTTCGGCACCCTCGTCGAGCGTGCATATTTCGAGTTCCGGGTTGAGAACCTGGATATCGCCGGTCACGCCGATGTCACCGGCGGTGACCACACCCGGCCCCTGCTTGCGCAGCATCAGGCGCTTGGTGCCGTCGCCGCTCATCTTGAGCGCGATGTCCTTCACGTTCAGCACGATATCCGTCACATCCTCACGGACGCCGGGAATCGAGGAGAATTCGTGCAGCACGCCATCGATATGGATGGCCGTGATGGCGGCCCCCTGAAGCGAAGACAGCAGCACGCGACGCAGCGCGTTGCCGAGCGTCATGCCGAAACCACGCTCCAGCGGCTCGGCGATCACGGTCGCGGAGCGACCGGCATCGTCACCCGGATGGATCTCGAGCTTCTTTGGCTTGATCAGTTCCTGCCAGTTCTTCTGGATCACGTGCAAACCCCTCGGCGGATACGGAACGATCCGCGCCGGGCGCGGATCATGAGATGAACGCGATTGGACGCGGAATACGAAATCAGACGCGGCGGCGCTTGCGCGGCCGGCAACCATTATGCGGGATCGGAGTCACATCGCGGATGGACGTGACATTGAACCCGGCAGCCTGAAGCGCACGCAGAGCCGATTCACGCCCCGAACCCGGACCGCAAACCTCAACCTCGACCGTGCGCATGCCATGCTCGGAGGCCTTTCGGGCGGCATCTTCGGCGGCAACCTGCGCCGCATACGGCGTGGACTTCTTCGAACCCTTGAAACCCATCGTGCCCGAGGTCGACCAGGCAATCGTATTGCCCTGCGCGTCAGTGATGGTGATCATCGTGTTGTTGAACGAGGCGTTCACGTGAACGATGCCCGACACGATGTTCTTGCGTTCGCGGCGGCGAACTCGGGTTGCTTCCTTGGCCATGCTCTCAGCGCTTTCGTTTCAGACCGGCAGGCGGCGCCAAAAAGGCACCAGCCCTCTCGGAAAAAGTTACTTCTTCTTGCCGGCGATCGGCTTCGACTTGCCCTTGCGGGTCCGCGCATTGGTGCTCGTGCGCTGACCGTGAACCGGCAGGCCACGGCGATGGCGCAGGCCGCGATAGCAGCCGAGATCCATCAGGCGCTTGATGTTCATCGCCGTCTCGCGGCGCAGGTCACCTTCCACGATATAATCGCGGTCGATCGCCTCGCGGATCTGGAGCACTTCGGCGTCGCTCAACTGGTTCACGCGCCGCTCGGCCGGGATGCCGACCTTCTGGCAGATTTCCACAGCATTCACCGGACCAATGCCGTGAATGTAACGCAGCGCGATCATCACGCGCTTGTTCGTCGGAATATTGACGCCGGCAATACGAGCCACCGCTCTTCTCCTCAACCGCTCACGAGGAACAGGAACGCCCTGCCCCGCTTCTTCCAACGGGATGCGAACATCCCACGGCAAAATCCTGGCTTCCGACGGGTGACGGCAACGGAGCCGAAACCCGGCTCGCTTGCGGCCAAAAGCAAAACGCGCGGTCAACCCGCGCGAAAGCCTTCGTCGGTAAGGGCTTGCGGATAGACAGAAGCGTCACCCGCGTCAAGCCCGAATTCATCAAAAAACCGAAGGCGAACCGATCCCGCCTCGGGTTTTCTCCTTAATGGGCAAGAACCCGGTCGATCGCGCCCGCCACAGCTTCGATCGGCTGCATGCCGTCGATCACCGAAAGAGCCCCGCGCGCCGCATAGAACGGAGTTACGGCCGCTGTATCGCGATTGTAAGCCGCAAGACGGGTCTTGAAGACTTCCGGGTCGTCGTCCTTGCGCACCGGCTGCCCGGCGGCCTTGGCGTCCGCCGCGCGCTTGACGATGCGATCCACCAGCTTGTTCTGGTCGACCTGAAGCTCGATCACAGCATTGAGTTTCAGACCCTCACGGCCGAGAAGGCCCTCCAGCGCTTCAGCCTGTGCGACCGTGCGCGGGAATCCATCGAGGATGAAACCCTTCTTGGCGTCAGGCTCCTGAATCCGGTCGCGGATGATTCCGATGACGATCTCGTCCGAGACCAGCCCGCCCGATTCCATCACCGCCTTCGCCTGAAGGCCAACCGGAGTCCCGGCTGCGACGGCGGCGCGCAACATGTCGCCGGTCGAAAGCTGGACGATACCGAATTTCTCGACGAGGCGTTGCGCCTGCGTCCCCTTCCCCGCACCGGGCGGACCCAGCAAGATCAATCTCATTTAGCGTTTCGACCCCCGCAGCTTAGCCTTCTTGACGAGGCCCTCGTATTGATGCGCCAGCAGATAGCCGTGCACCTGGGCCACTGTATCCATCGTCACGGAAACGACAATGAGGATGGATGTTCCTCCGAAATAGAACGGCAGGGCTGCGGCGGATATAAGAAATTCGGGTAAGAGACAGACGACCGTGAGGTAGATCGCGCCGATCACCGTGATGCGCGAGAGCACGTTGTCGATATGCGCAGCGGTCTTCTCGCCGGGGCGGATGCCGGGGATGAACCCGCCCTGCTTCTTCAGGTTGTCAGCGGTTTCGGTCGGGTTGAACACAATCGCGGTGTAGAAGAACGCAAAAAAGATGATCAGGGCCGCATAAAGCAGCATGTAGAGCGGCCGACCATGACCAAGATAGGTGTTCATGGTCTGGAGCCATTGCGGGCCGCCGGTCTGGGCAAAGCTCGCGATCGTCGTCGGCATCAGCAGCAAGGACGAGGCAAAAATCGGCGGGATGACGCCCGCTGTATTCAGCTTCAGAGGCAGGAACGAGGTCTGCCCCTCGAACACACGGTTGCCCATCTGGCGCTTCGGATAGTTGATCAGCAGCCGGCGCTGCGCCCGCTCGAAGAATACGATGCCGAAGATCACCGCCACGACCATCACGATGACGCCGAGAATCAGGCCGGTAGAGAGCGCGCCCTGGCGGCCGAGTTCCAGCGTCCCGGCAATTGCCGAGGGCAATTCCGCCACGATACCGGCGAAGATGATCAGCGACGTGCCGTTGCCGATGCCGCGGCTGGTGATCTGCTCGCCGAGCCACATCAGGAACAGGGTGCCGCCCGTGAGCGTAATCACGGTCGAGAGAATGAAGAACGGACCCGGATTCTGCACGATCGCGCCCGAGCTCTGCAGGCCGACGGCAATGCCCCAGGCCTGGAAGAGCGCCAGCACAAGAGTGAGATAGCGCGTATACTGGTTGATCTGCCGGCGCCCAGCCTCGCCTTCCTTCTTCAAGGCTTCGAGTGTGGGCGACACCGAGGTCATCAGCTGGATGATGATCGAGGCCGAGATGTAGGGCATGATGTTCAGCGCGAAAATCGCGAGACGCCCCACCGCACCACCGGAGAACATGTTGAACAACCCAAGCACGCCAGCCTGCTGCTGCTTGAAGATTTCCGCCACCGATTCGGGGTTGATTCCCGGCAGCGGAATATAGGTGCCGAGGCGATAGACCAGCAGCGCGCCCAGCGTAAACCAAATGCGCTTCTTCAGCTCTTCCGCTTTCGCAAGCGCGCCGAAATTCAGATTTGCTGCAAGCTGTTCTGCTGCGGATGCCATGGCCGGCCCTGTCCCCTCACGCGAGCGGTCTACCGGGCTTTTTGGCGCACGGAAGGCCACTGCCGAAATTGTTCAGCGCCTTCCCCGATCCCGTGCCTTTGGCACGTCCCCCGCGCTTCAAGCCTTGGGGAGACGGGGGGCACCCCATTCTCTTCTTAGGTATCAACGGCACCGGAGAATTTCCACCGGTGCCGCCGGATTTTATCAGGCGCTCGCAGCTTCGCGGGCGGGAGCAAGAAGCTTCACCGAGCCGCCGGCCTTCTCGATCGCGGCAACCGCGCTCTTCGAGGCCCGGAAGACCTCGAAAGCGAGCTTCGCCTTGAGTTCGCCGACGCCGAGGATCTTCACGCCGTCTCGAACCCGTGAGCAAACGCCCGCAGCCACGAGAACGTCGATCGTCACCACCGCCTTCGGATCGAGCTTCTTGGCATCGACCGCCTGCTGAATACGCCCGATATTCACCTCGTTGAGGTCGAGCGCGTTGTAGTTGTTGAAGCCACGCTTCGGCAGGCGACGATGCAGCGGCATCTGGCCGCCTTCGAAGCCCTTCACAGCCACGCCGGTGCGGGCCTTCTGACCCTTCACGCCGCGGCCGCCGGTCTTGCCCTTGCCGGAGCCGATACCTCGGCCGACACGCATCCGGTCCTTGGTGGCGCCTTCATTGTCACGCAGATCGTTGAGTTTCATCCGACCCTCCTCACTGCTCGATGATGCGGACGAGATGCGCGACCTTCGCGACCATGCCCCGCGTCGAGGGGTTGTCAGGAAGGACCGAGCGACGGCCGATCTTGTTCAGTTTCAGGCCAATCAGAGTGGCGCGCTGGTCGGCCGGACGGCGCGACGGGCTGCCATACTGCTCGACGGTGATGGTCTTGAGTGCTGCTTTCGCCATGACAAGACCCCCTTATGCGTCCGACGCCTCGGCGCCTTCAACCTGGCGACGAGCCTGCAGAACCGAGACCTTCATGCCGCGACGCGCCGCGACCGAACGCGGGCTGTCTTCCGACTTCAGGGCATCAAAGGTCGCACGGACCATGTTGTAGGGGTTCGACGAACCGAGCGACTTCGCGACAACGTCGCTCATGCCGACGCATTCGAGGATCGCGCGCATCGGGCCACCCGCGATGATGCCGGTGCCCGGAGGCGCCGAACGCAGGAGAACCTTGCCTGCGCCATGATGCCCACGGACATCGTGATGCAGGGTGCGGCCATCGCGCAACGAGACGCGCAGGAGGCCACGCTTGGCGCTTTCAGTCGCCTTGCGGATGGCTTCCGGCACTTCGCGCGCCTTGCCGTGGCCGAAACCGACGCGGCCCTTCTGGTCGCCCACGACCACGAGAGCGGCGAACGCCATGCGGCGGCCACCCTTCACGGTCTTGGCGACGCGGTTGATATGAACAAGGCGATCGACAAACTCGTTGTCGCGCTCTTCGCGCTCGCCTTCGCGCTCGCGGCGACGACCACCCTCGCGGGAGCGGCCACCGCCACCTTCACGTTCTGCTGCCATTTCTTTCTTCCTCACTTGCGCGGACAGGGAACCTGCCGCTCGCTTGGCGGGAATGGCATGACCATCCCCACATGAGCACGGGCGGATCGCTCCGCCCGGTCCATACTTCAGTTCTCAAAGCCGTTTCGGGCTCAGAAATCAAGTCCGCCTTCGCGGGCACCTTCCGCGAGCGCCTTCACACGCCCGTGGTAGAGATACGAACCGCGATCGAAGACAACCGTGGTGATACCGGCCTTCACGGCACGCTCAGCGATGAGCTTGCCGATCGTCTTCGCGGCTTCGATGTCCGCGCCGGTCTTGAGCTTGCCGCGCAGATCCTTCTCGACAGACGAGGCAGCCACGACCGTGACTCCCTGCGCATCGTCGATGATCTGAGCGTAGATCTGCTTCGAGGAGCGGAAAACAGACAGGCGCGGGCGGCCATTGGCCGCCGCACGAACCTGCCGGCGAACGCGCGCCTTGCGCCGTTCAATCGGGGAAAGTTGTGCCATATCGCCCTCGCCTTACTTCTTCTTGCCTTCCTTGCGGAAGATGAACTCGCCCTCGTACTTGACGCCTTTGCCCTTGTAGGGCTCGGGACCACGATAGGCACGGATTTCAGCAGCAACCTGGCCAACCTGCTGGCGGTCGACGCCCGTCACGACGATTTCCGTCGGCTTCGGGGTCGCAACCGAAATCCCGGCTGGAACCGTGTAGATCACTTCATGGCTGTAGCCGAGCGAGAGATTGAGGCTCTTGCCCTGGGCCGCAGCCTTGTAACCGACACCGTTGATCTCGAGCTTCTTCTCGAAGCCCTTCGATACGCCAGTGGCGATGTTGTTGAGCTGCGCGCGGCTCGTGCCCCACAGGGCGCGCGCCTGACGGGTCTCCGTCCGCGGGTTCACCGTGATCTGGTTGCCTTCGAGCACCACCGCCACGTCATCCGGAACCCGGAACGAAAGCTCGCCCTTCGGACCCTTCATGAACACGTTCTGGCCTTCGACGCGCGGAGTCACACCCGCGGGGACGTCAACAGGCTTCTTGCCGACCTTCGACATGATACCCTCCGCCCTTAGAAGACTGTGCAGAGCACTTCGCCGCCAACATTGCGATCACGGGCCTCATGGTCCGCCATCACGCCGCTGGGCGTCGAAATGATCGTGATGCCGAGACCATTCGCAACGCGCGGCATGGAATCGACGCTCGAATAGACGCGACGGCCCGGCTTCGAAACGCGCTTGATCTCCCGAATGGCCGGCTGGCCATCGAAATACTTCAGCTCGACATCGAACTCGATCCGGCCATTCTCGAACTTGGTTTCGGAATAGCCACGGATGTAGCCTTCGCTCTTGAGCACATCGAGCAGACGGGCGCGCATTTTGGAACCCGGCGTGGAAACGACGGACTTCTTGCGCATCTGCGCGTTGCGGATACGGGCGATCAAATCGCCGAGAGGATCGTTCACCATCATGGATGCGCCCTCCTTTACCAGCTGGATTTCACGAGGCCGGGGATGAGGCCCCGGTTGCCGAGTTCACGCAGCGCGATACGGCTGACCTTGAACTTGCGGTAATTCGCGCGCGAACGGCCCGAAACCTCGCAACGGAGGCGGAAGCGGTTCTCGGCCGAATTGCGCGGCATCTGCGCGAGCTTGAGGGTCGCCGCGAAGCGCTCCTCGATCGGCAGTTCCTTGTTCATCACAATGGCTTTCAACGCCGAACGCTTACCGGACTTCTGCTTGGCAAGGCGCTCGCGGCGCTTATTCTTTTCGATCATGCCCTTTTTGGCCATGTCTTGGACTCCTGGTCTCCGCGTCTAAGCCGCGTGGCTTACTGCCGGAAAGGGAAGTTGAAGAACTTGAGGAGAGCGCGTGCTTCCTCGTCCGTTTTTGCCGATGTGCAGACGATCACATCCATGCCCCAGATCTGATCAACCTTGTCGTAGTTGATCTCCGGGAAAATGATGTGCTCCTTGATGCCCATGGCGTAGTTGCCCCGGCCGTCGAACGATTTCGCGTTCAGGCCGCGGAAGTCGCGGACGCGCGGCAGCGCGACCGTGATCAGTCGATCGAGAAACTCGTACATATTCGCCTTGCGGAGCGTCACTTTCGCACCGATCGGCATGTTCTCACGCACCTTGAACTGCGCGATGGCTTTGCGGGCCCGTGTCACCACCGGCTTCTGGCCGGCGATCATGGCAAGGTCGGCCGCCGCAACCGTGGCCTTCTTGGAATCGCCAGTCGATTCACCGACGCCCATATTGAGCACGATCTTCTCGATGCGTGGAACTTCCATGACGTTCTTGTAGCCGAACTGCTCGCGCATCTTCGGAATGATCACGTCGCGGTAATACGCCTTCAGGCGCGGTTCGTAATTCGCCGTATCAAGCATCGATCTGCTCCCCGGAACGCTTCGCGAAGCGGACCTTGCGGCCGTCGCCGAGCACCTTGAAGCCGACGCGCGTCGGCTTGCCATCCTTCGGATCGGCAATCGCCAGGTTCGACAGGTTCACTGCCGCTTCCTTGGTGATGATGCCACCCTGCTGATTCTGCGTCTGGCGCTGATGGCGTTTCACCTGCGCCACACCGCGCACGACGGCACGGCCTTCGACCGGACGCACTTCGAGCACTTCGCCCGATTTGCCCTTGTCGCGGCCCGTGATGACGACAACCTTGTCGCCCTTCTTGATTTTCGCGGCCATCACAGCACCTCAGGCGCAAGCGAGATGATCTTCATGTGGTTCCGGGCGCGCAATTCACGCGGAACCGGGCCAAAGATGCGGGTGCCGATCGGCTCCGCGTCCTTGTTGATCAGCACGGCCGCATTGCGGTCGAACCGGATGACCGAGCCATCCGCGCGGCGGATGTCCTTGGCCGTGCGCACGACGATCGCCTTCATGACGTCGCCCTTCTTCACGCGGCCCTTGGGAATCGCTTCCTTGACCGAGACGACAATAATGTCGCCAACGCCAGCATATTTCCGCTTCGAGCCGCCGAGCACCTTGATGCACATGACGCGGCGCGCGCCGGAATTATCGGCAACGTCGAGATTGGTTTGCATCTGGATCATGAGATGATCCTTCCTTTCATTCAGATCGGTTTCCGGGTCTCCCCGGACTTCGCCTGAGGGCCCTGCCCTCGCTCAGAAGAGCAAGATCAGGAGGCTTTCTCCTTACCGAGCACTACCCAGCGCTTCAGCCTGGAAATCGGAGCCGATTCCTGGATGAACACCTCATCCCCAACCTTGAAGGCGTTGCCTTCATCATGGGCATGGTAGTTCTTGGAACGGCGGACGGTTTTCTTGAACAGCGGGTGCGTGAAGCGGCGTTCCACTTTCACAACCACCGTCTTGTCCTGGACGTCGCTGACGACGACGCCCTGCAGAATGCGTTTCGGCATCGTTTTCTCCTCAGCCCTTCGCGGCTTCGATCAGCTTGTTGCGCTGGATCGTCTTGATCCGCGCGATGTCACGCCGAACCTCACGCACGCGGCCAACATTCTCGAGCTGGCCGGTCGCGCGCTGGAAGCGCAGGTTGAATTGCTCCTTCTTCAGCCGCAGGACTTCATCCTGAAGCTGATCCGCGCTCATCACGCGGAGATCGGAGACGCGCTGGGACGTCTTCATATCTTCGATCCTCACTCGACGATGCGCTGCACGAACCGCGTGCGCACGGGGAGCTTCGCGGCGGCGAGATCCAGAGCCTCACGCGCGACCTCGGCGGAAACACCGCCCAGTTCGAACATGATGCGGCCGGGTTCGACGCGCGCTGCCCAATATTCTGGAGCGCCCTTGCCGGAGCCCATGCGGACTTCGGCCGGCTTGGATGACACCGGCAGATCCGGGAACACCCGGATCCAGACGCGGCCAACGCGCTTCATGTGACGCGTCATGGCCCGGCGGGCCGCCTCGATCTGGCGGGCGGTGATCCGCTCCGGCTCCATCGCCTTCAGGCCGAACTCACCAAAAGCGAGTTCAAACCCGCCCTTGGCCGCGCCCTTGATGCGACCCTTGAAAGCTTTGCGAAACTTGGTCTTCTTTGGCTGAAGCATGATCTACTCCTCAAGCCCCTTCCGGCGAGCGGCGGCCCTGCGAGCGATGATCATCCGACGAAGCGCGCTTGTCCTGCGCCATCGGATCATGCTCCAGAATCTCGCCCTTGAAGATCCACACCTTCACCCCGCACGTGCCATAGGCTGTGTGCGCGGTGGCGATGCCATAATCGATATCTGCGCGCAAGGTGTGCAGCGGCACGCGACCTTCGCGATACCACTCCACGCGCGCGATTTCCGCGCCGCCGAGACGGCCGGCACAGGTGATCTTGATGCCTTCGGCACCCAGACGCATCGCCGACTGCACCGCCCGCTTCATCGCTCGGCGGAAAGCCACACGACGCTCGAGCTGCTGGGCGATCGAATCGGCCACGAGGGTCGCGTCGAGTTCCGGCTTGCGCACTTCGACGATGTTGAGCGCCACTTCGCTCTTCGTCATGGTGGCAACCTGCTTGCGCAGCTTGTCGATATCCGCACCCTTCTTGCCAATCACCACGCCCGGACGAGCCGAGAAAATGGTGACGCGGGCCTTCTTGTGCGGGCGCTCGACGATGATCTTGGAAACCGCCGCCTGCTTCAGACCCTTCATGAGGTCTTCGCGGATGGCGAAATCCTCATGCAGCATGCCCGAATACTCGGTCGAGTTGGCATACCAGCGGCTGTCCCAGGTGCGGTTGATCCCAAGCCGCAGGCCGATCGGATTGACCTTCTGTCCCATGGCTTATTCCTCACCCTTCTGACGCACGATGATCGTGATGTTGGCGAACGGCTTCGTCACCCGGCCCGTCTTGCCACGACCATGAAACTGGATGCGCTTCATGACGATCGACTTGCCGACGAAAGCCTGGCTCACCACCAGTTCGTCGATGTCGAGATCATGATTGTTCTCGGCATTCGCGATCGCGCTCTCGAGGCACTTCTTCACGTCCTGCGCGATGCGCTTGCGCGAGAACTCGAGATCGGCAAGCGCGGTCGAAACCTTCTTGCCGCGAATGAGCTGGGCGACGAGGTTGAGCTTGCGGGGGCTGACGCGCAAATTGCGCGCAACCGCCTTCGACTCCGTGTCGGCCTCGCGCCGGATATTGGCTACCTGGCCCATCTTACTTCCTCTTCGCCTTCTTGTCGGCGGCGTGACCATAGAAGGTCCGGGTCGGCGCGAATTCGCCGAACTTCATACCGACCATCTCTTCCGAGACCAGCACGGGAACGTGCTTCTGGCCGTTATAGACCCCGAAGGTCAAGCCCACGAATTGCGGGAGGATCGTGGAGCGACGGCTCCAGATCTTGATCACGTCGTTGCGGCTGGAGGACCGTGCGGCCTCCGCCTTCTTCAGAAGGTATCCGTCGACAAACGGACCTTTCCAAACTGAACGCGGCATCCGGCCTCTCCTTACTTCTTGCGATTGTGTCGCGAAGACACAATGAAGCGATCCGTGCGCTTGTTGGCGCGCGTTTTCTTGCCCTTGGTCGGCTTGCCCCACGGGGTCACCGGATGGCGACCACCCGAGGTACGACCCTCACCACCACCATGCGGGTGGTCGATCGGGTTCATGGCCACACCGCGGTTGTGCGGGCGGAAGCCCAGCCAACGGTTGCGGCCGGCCTTGCCGAGCGAAATGTTCATGTGATCCGGGTTCGACACCGCGCCGATCGTGGCGAAGCATGCGCCGTTCACGAGGCGCTGCTCACCCGAATTGAGGCGGATGATGACGTAACCCTGATCGCGACCGACGATCTGAGCATAGGTGCCGGCCGAACGTGCGAGCTGGCCACCCTTGCCGATCTTGGTCTCGATGTTGTGAACGATCGTGCCGACCGGAATGGCCGAAACCGCCATCGCATTGCCCGGCTTGATATCACCGGTCCCGCCCGAGACAACCTCGTCACCCACAGCGAGGCGCTGCGGCGCGAGGATGTAGCTCAGCGTGTCATCCGAGTAGCGGATGAGCGCGATGAAGGCCGTGCGGTTCGGATCATATTCGAGCCGCTCCACCTTGCCGACGAGGCCAAGCTTGCCGCGGCGGTTGAAATCCACCAGGCGGTAGGACTTCTTGTGCCCGCCGCCGCGGAAACGCACCGTAACGCGGCCGAGGTTGTTGCGGCCACCCGAGCCCGTCTTGCCCTCGGTGAGGGACTTGACCGGCTTGCCCTTGTAGAGCTCCGAACGATCGACAAGCGTCAGCTGACGCATGCCGGGCGTTACGGGGTTGTATTTCTTCAGTGCCATCTCACCCTCCCGCTCAGAGCCCGGTGGTGACGTCGATCGACTGGCCTTCGGCCAGCGTCACAATCGCCCTCTTCACGTCGGACTGGCGGCCGACCGAACCGCGGAAGCGTTTCACCTTGCCCTTGCGGACCAGCGTGTTCACGGCTTCCACCTTCACGTCGAACAGCTTTTCGACCGCCGCCTTGATCTGCGGCTTGGTGGCATCGCGGGCAACCTTGAAGACCACCTTGTTCTGCTCGCTCAGCGCCGTCGCCTTCTCGGTGATGACCGGAGAAAGGATGACGTCATACATCTTCGGATCGATGCTCATCGCTTTTCCCCTTAGCTCGCCAGACGCGCGTTGATCGCGTCGAGCGCCGCTTTTGTCAGCACGAGCTTCTCGCGACGGAGAATGTCGTACACATTGAGACCCTGCACCGGCAGCACATCCAGGTTCGGGATGTTGCGGGCCGCCAGCACGAAATTGTCCTGAAGCGTCTCGCCACCAATGATCAGCGCATTGGTGAGGCCAAGCTTCGCCAGCGATGCGATCAGCGCCTTGGTCTTCGGCTCGGCGATTTCCGCCTTGTCGAGAACGACGATATTGGCATCCTTGGCCTTGGCCGAGAGCGCATGTTTCAGCGCCAGAACGCGCACCTTCTTCGGCAGTTCATGCGCATGGCTGCGCGTGAGCGGCCCGAAAGCACGGCCACCGCCCCGGAACTGCGGAGCCTTGGCCGAGCCGTGGCGGGCGCCACCGGTGCCCTTCTGCTTGTACATCTTCTTGGTGGTGCGGTTGATGGTCGACCGCTCCTGCGCCTGATGCGTCCCTTGCTGACGCTTCGAGAGCTGATAGCGCACCATGCGCTGAATCAGATCGACGCGCGGCTCAAGACCGAACACATCGGCGAGCATCTCAACCGAACCGGCATCCTTGCCGGCAAGTGTCTGGATGGCGAGTTTCATGTCTCTCAACCTTCCGTCGTTTCAGCAGCGGCTTCAGCGCCGAGCTTGAACTTGCCCGGAAGCGGCGCATCCTTCGGAGCGGGCTTCTTGATGGCATCCCGAACCATGATCCATCCGCCCTTGGTGCCGGGGACGGCCCCTTCGACGAGGATAAGGCCGCGTTCCACATCCGTACGGACGACCTTGAGGTTCAACGTCGTGACGCGCTCGACACCGAGGTGTCCCGGCATCTTCTTGTTCTTGAAGGTCTTGCCCGGGTCCTGACGGCCACCGGTCGAACCGATCGAGCGATGCGAGACCGAAACGCCGTGGGTGGCACGCAGACCACCAAAGTTCCAGCGCTTCATACCGCCGGCGAAACCCTTACCCGTCGTCGTGCCCGTGACGTCGACGAACTGGCCGCTGACGAAATGGTCGGCCGTGATTTCGGCGCCCACCGGGATCAGCTTGTCCTCGTCCACGCGGAACTCGGCGAGGCGCATGCGCGGCTCCACCTTCGCCACCGCGAAGCGGGTGCGCTCGGCCTTCGAGACGTTCTTGGCCTTCGCCTTGCCCGAGCCGAGCTGGATCGCGACATAGCCGTCCCGGTCCTTCGTGCGATGGGCAACGACCTGGCAGCCATCGAGGCGCAGAACCGTCACGGGGACATGGTCCCCATTATCATTGAAGACTCGGGTCATCCCGATCTTCTGTGCAATCACCCCTGACCTCATGGGCGTATGTTCCTTTTCCAGAGGAGGTCCAAATCTAATGTTCAGAACGCCTTAGAGGCGGATCTCAACATCCACACCGGCAGCGAGGTCGAGCTTCATCAGCGCGTCCACGGTCTGCGGAGTGGGATCGACGATATCGAGGACGCGCTTGTGCGTCCGGATTTCAAATTGCTCGCGGCTCTTCTTGTCGACGTGCGGCGAGCGGTTCACGGTGAACTTCTCGATCCGCGTCGGCAGCGGGATGGGCCCGCGCACCTGCGCGCCCGTACGCTTCGCCGTCGAGACGATCTCGCGAGTCGAAGTATCGAGCACGCGGTGATCGAAGGCTTTGAGGCGGATGCGGATGGTTTGTCCGTTCATCGCTGTTGGTCCTTGCTTTCCGTTTCAACCGGGCCGGTTTCACCCGGCTGTCACGGCCAATTTAGTGTGCCGAAGGCGTGAAGCCCTCAATGGAACAGCGCGCATCCGCCCGAAGCCGACGCGCGCTGCGAATTCCCTCAATCCTGGATCTGTGCGACGACGCCTGCGCCGACGGTGCGGCCACCTTCACGGATGGCGAAGCGCAGCTTCTCTTCCATCGCGATCGGCGTGATCAGCTCGACCTCGAAGCTGATGTTGTCGCCCGGCATCACCATCTCGGTGCCGGCCGGAAGCGTGACGATCCCCGTCACGTCCGTCGTGCGGAAGTAGAACTGCGGGCGGTAGTTCGCAAAGAACGGCGTATGGCGCCCACCCTCTTCCTTCGTCAGGATATAGGCTTCCGCCTTGAACTTCTTGTGCGGCTTCACCGAACCCGGCTTGCACAGAACCTGACCGCGCTCCACATCCTCGCGCTTCAGACCACGCAGAAGAGCGCCGATATTGTCGCCCGCCTGACCCTGATCCAGCAACTTGCGGAACATTTCCACACCGGTCATCACCGTCTTCTGCGTGTCGCGGATGCCGACAATCTCGACTTCCTCGCCCACCTTCACGATCCCGCGCTCCACGCGACCCGTCACAACCGTGCCGCGGCCCGAAATCGAGAACACGTCCTCGATCGGCATCAGGAACGGCAGATCCAGCGGACGAGCCGGCTGCGGAATGTAGCTGTCCACCGTCTCCATCAGCTTCAGGATCGCATCACGGCCGATCTTCGGATCGCCGTTGTCGAGCGCAACCTTCGCCGAACCCATCGTGATCGGAATGTCGTCGCCCGGGAAATCATACTTCGAGAGAAGCTCGCGCACTTCCATCTCGACGAGTTCCAGAAGCTCGGCATCATCCACAAGGTCAACCTTGTTCATGAACACCACCAGAGCCGGAACGCCGACCTGGCGCGCCAGAAGGATGTGCTCGCGCGTCTGCGGCATCGGGCCGTCCGAGGCCGAAACCACCAGAATCGCGCCGTCCATCTGCGCCGCACCCGTGATCATGTTCTTCACGTAGTCCGCGTGGCCCGGGCAATCGACGTGCGCATAATGGCGGTTCGCCGTCTCGTATTCCACGTGGGCCGTCGAGATCGTGATCCCGCGAGCCTTCTCTTCCGGTGCCTTGTCAATCTGGTCATAGGCCGTGAACGTCGCACCGCCCGTCTCAGCCAGAACCTTCGTGATCGCCGCCGTCAGCGACGTCTTCCCGTGGTCAACGTGACCAATCGTGCCAATGTTGCAATGAGGCTTCGTACGATTGAACTTTTCCTTGGCCATCGAACTCTTCTCCGAATGTATCGCGCCTAGCGCGGAAGTTTCAGTTTAAGCGTGAAGTCACGCGTATTTTGCGATCACCTCGTCCGCGACGTTGCGCGGCACTTCGGCGTAATGGTCAAACGACATCGAGAACGAGGCGCGGCCCTGAGAGAAGGAACGCAGGGTGTTCACGTAGCCGAACATGTTGGCGAGAGGCACCATGGCATTCACGACATTCGCGTTGCCGCGCATGTCCTGACCTTGGATCTGCCCGCGACGCGAGTTGAGATCACCGATGACCGAACCGGTGAAGTCTTCCGGTGTCACCACCTCGACCTTCATGATCGGCTCGAGAAGAACCGCGCCCGCTTCCTTCTTCTGGAAGGCTTCGCGCAGGCCCTGGCGGGCCGCGATTTCGAACGCGATCGCGCTCGAGTCGACCTCATGGTAGGCGCCGTCCGTCAGCGTGACCTTCACATCGACGACCGGGAAGCCGGCGAGCGGACCCGAACCGATGACGCTCTCGAGACCCTTCTCGACGCCCGGAATGAATTCCTTCGGAACCGTACCGCCGATGATCTTCGACTCGAACTCGAAGCCCTTGCCGACTTCGTTCGGAGCAACCGTGAACTTGATGCGGGCGAACTGGCCCGAACCGCCAGACTGCTTCTTGTGGGTGTAGTCGTGATCGACCGCCCGCGTGATGGTTTCGCGGTAAGCGACCTGCGGAGCGCCCACGCCGACTTCCACCTTGTGCGTGCGCTTCAGGATATCGACCTTGATGTCGAGATGAAGCTCGCCCATGCCCTTGATGATGGTCTGGCCACTTTCCTGATCGGTGGAGACCCGGAAAGACGGATCCTCAGCGGCGAGTTTGCCCAGCGCGATGGCCATCTTTTCCTGATCGGCCTTCGACTTCGGCTCGATCGCCATCTCGATGACCGGCTCCGGGAAAACCATGCGCTCGAGGATCACGGCCGCGTTGGGATCGCAGATCGTGTCGCCCGTGCGGGCTTCCTTGAGGCCCACGACGGCGATGATGTCGCCGGCGAAAGCCTCCTTGATTTCCTCGCGGTTATTCGCGTGCATCAGCAGCATGCGGCCGATGCGCTCGCGCTTCTCGCGCGTCGCGTTCAGCAGCGTCGAACCGGATTCGAGCTTGCCCGAATAGATGCGGCAGAAGGTCAGGACGCCATAGGGGTCGTCCATGATCTTGAAGGCCAGCATCGAGAGCGGCTGGTCATCCGACGCAGGACGGGTGGTTTCCTGTTCGGTCTTCGCATCGATACCCTTGATCGCCGGGCGATCGAGCGGGCACGGGAGGAAGTCAACCACTGCGTCAAGAAGCGTCTGCACGCCTTTGTTCTTGAAGGCAGAACCGCACAGAACCGGATAGAAGGCGCTGGTCAGAACTGCCTTGCGGATCAGCTTGCGCAAGGTGGCCTCGTCGGGCTCGTTGCCCTCGAGATAGGCCTCCATCGCCGCGTCGTCCATCTCGACGGCCGCTTCGATCATCTGCTCGCGATACTGTTTCGCTTTCTCGACGAGATCAGCCGGGATATCGATATCGCGATAGGAAGCGCCGAGTTGGTCGTCATCCCAGATGACGCCCTTCATGCGGATGAGATCGACGATGCCCTTGAAATCGCTTTCCGCGCCGATCGGCAGCTGGATCGCGACCGGCTTCGCGCCGAGACGCTTCACGATGTCGTCGAGGCACTTGTAGAAGTCAGCGCCCGTCTTGTCCATCTTGTTGGCGAAGACGATGCGCGGAACCTTGTACTTGTCGCCCTGGCGCCAGACCGTCTCGGTCTGCGGTTCGACACCCTGGTTCGAGTCCAGCACGCAGACCGCGCCATCGAGCACGCGCAGCGAACGCTCGACCTCAATCGTGAAGTCAACGTGGCCGGGGGTGTCAATGATGTTCAGACGCTTCTTCTTGCCATCGCGACCTTCCCAGAAGGCGGTCGTCGCGGCCGAGGTGATCGTGATGCCACGCTCCTGCTCCTGCTCCATGAAGTCCATGGTCGCAGCACCTTCGTGCACTTCGCCGATCTTGTGGCTCTTGCCGGTGTAATAGAGGATGCGCTCGGTCGTGGTCGTCTTGCCAGCATCGATGTGGGCCATGATGCCGAAGTTGCGATAATCCTCGAGCGAATATTGGCGGGGCATGTCTGATCCTCGTCAGCGTGTTCGGGGTTACCAGCGATAATGCGAGAAGGCGCGGTTGGCTTCAGCCATCCGGTGCGTCTCTTCGCGCTTCTTGACGGCAGCGCCACGATTGTTGGCGGCATCGAGAAGCTCGGCGGAAAGGCGCTCGACCATTGTCTTGTCGTTGCGGCCGCGGGCAGCCGTAATGATCCAGCGGATCGCGAGGGCCTGACGGCGCTCGGGACGAACCTCGACCGGAACCTGGTAGGTCGCGCCACCCACACGGCGGGAGCGAACCTCGACCGCCGGGGCAACGTTATCGAGGGCCTGCTTGAACATCGGCAGCGGATCGGACTTGGCGCGGGTCTCGATAATATCGAAAGCGCCATAGACGATGCCTTCGGCAACCGACTTCTTA
Source organism: Hyphomicrobiales bacterium (assembly GCA_017302635.1). GTDB lineage: Bacteria > Pseudomonadota > Alphaproteobacteria > Rhizobiales > Beijerinckiaceae > Rhabdaerophilum. Next base: position 904,451 of record JAFLCX010000002.1, on the reverse strand, counting down.
CCCTCATACATGACCGCGTTCATGAACTTGGTCACGATGATATCGCCAAACTTGGCGTCCGGAATGATCTCGCGCTTCTCTGCGGCGTGACGGCGGGACATGGCTGAACCTCTTACTTCGGACGCTTCGCGCCGTATTTCGAACGACGCTGCTTACGGTCCTTGACGCCCTGCGTGTCGAGCACGCCGCGGACGATGTGATAACGGACACCGGGAAGGTCCTTCACGCGGCCGCCGCGGATCATCACCACGGAGTGCTCCTGAAGGTTGTGGCCTTCACCCGGAATGTAGCCGATAACCTCGAAGCCGTTCGTCAGACGCACCTTGGCGACCTTGCGAAGCGCCGAGTTCGGCTTCTTCGGGGTCGTGGTGTAGACGCGCGTGCAGACGCCGCGCTTCTGCGGGCACGACTGAAGCGCCGGGGCCTTGTCCCGGGTCTTCTGCGCGCTCCGGGCGTTCCGGATCAGCTGGCTAATTGTCGGCATTCGATGCCCTTTTCATCTCTTGCTCCGCCTTGCGGCGGAAAATCTGGCCTTGACGGCCTTTCCCGACTTGCCCTCGAAAGGGCTCCCTGCCCTGCCGCAACCGGTTCGATGAACCGCGCTTCGGCAAGCGCAAAGCGCGCCGTTCGAGCCATGCCGCAGCGAGGCTCAAATGGCGCCGAAACAGAGGATCAGCGGGAAACCCCGCGGATCTTGACCAAAGGGAACGGCTTTACCCGCGCCCTATCCACTTCAGGTCTTAAGAAAGGCAGCGTTTGGGCCGGAAGCTTCGATGACGAAGCACTGCCGAGCCCACGGCCTGCCAAGGAGCGTGCTTCTGACTCGGCGAGTCGTGAAAGTCAACCGGAAAAAGCGGGGATTTTGTCCGGCAAACCCATGATGAGGGCTGCGCATGGCTCCCGCCTCGTCAGGAGAGGCCCACCTCTCCCTTCAGGCAAGAACAGAGCCGAACGACATATCCAGAGGTTCGATCATCGCCAAGAATGCCTCGCAATCCTCTTGCCCGATCCACATCGCGCAAATCTCCTGCGCCCGCTCCCGACTTCCCGCTATAAGGATATCGGCATAAAGCCCCTCATCAAATCGAACCATATATTCCGCTCTCCAGCCGCTTTGCCGCGACAGGAACCGCGAAACAGCCGTTTCATGAGCTGCCCGGGCCTGATTCTCGCTCACACCCGGCTTCAGCCGAAAACGCCCAATCTCAATTCCAGTATCCGGTTGCATCTTCCTGTCTCCTCATCAAATTTCGATGAAGCTCCAAAAGCATGGGCATGCTGACAGGAGACGACAGGAGCATGCAGGGAGGGGCGCCAAAGGAAAGGCGGGGTCATCCCCGCCCTTCCCGTATTTTGATTTCTGGTGGCCCTTACTTGGCCGCAGGCATGTCCAGACTGCGACCACTGCATGGCATGCGCCGGCCCACGAGCGGTTATTTGCCCTGCTCCCCCAGAGAGCGGACGCTTGCGATCCAGCCCTTCCGGTGCCCTGCACTCTTGTCAACCGATCCTATGACGGTGGTGGACACGGGAGAGACGCCTGCAAAGCCAAGGATGTTGCGTTTGAAGCTGCGCAGCGAATGCGAGAAGAAGTAGAACCGGTAGATCAGCGCGGGCATCCCCATCGTCACGATGATCCGCGCTGACTTCCCCTTGAGCCCTTGCTGCCAGTGTCCCTTGTCATCCACAGACATCACGAAGCCCTCGCAGGCCACCTGCTCGAGGAACGCCTTGAGCAAGGCCGGCATGTCTCCGAGCCAGAGCGGATAAATGAAGACGAGATGATCAGCCACGGCCATCTTGGCCTGCGCCAGACGGATATCCGCGCTCGGCGAGGCAGCTTTCCAGGCTTCTGCCGTTCTCAGGAACGGGATGTCGAGAACGGCGAGGTCGAGAGAGTCAACACGGTGACCGGCACTGGCCGCTCCGGACTGATAGGCCTCGACCAGCGCATCGCAGAAATGCCCGCCCACCGGCGCCGGATGGCATCGCAAGACAAGGATGGAGCGCGCCATGCCGGCCTCCTCGCCGATCAGGAGGCCAGATCGGCCGAAACGCGGGCTGCGATATCCGGCGCGGTTGCGCGCGTCAGGTCGGCCGCAATTTCTCCAGCGATCTTTCCCTTGAGAACAGGCGGCATCGATTTGCGCATGACCCCGAGCGCCTTCGGCGGGGCCACGATCACCAAACGATCGAACAAGGCTTGGCGCTCGGCGACCCAGTCCAACTGCGTGTCGAGAAATCGCGCCTCCATTTCGCGCCGGGGGTCCACGCGATCCTCCACGCCGTAGCGGCGGTTGCCTGACGAGGCATAACCTGTATCGCGCTGATTATTGCTATTGTCCCGCGGGTCGGGCAGGTCATTCACGCAATCCGACCCGGCGACCGGCTCGAGTTTCAGACCGCTGCCTGAGCCGGAATAGACCTGTGAACGCCCTCCGTCGCATACCAGTATCCATGTTCGGAGCTGCTTCATGCTGACCTCGCCCGCATTTCTCGCGCCACAGCAGCGCGGTTTGCGACCGAATGATGCATCGCGTGCTGCCGCCAAATGGTGATCCAGATCAACCCAGGTGCCACCGGAGACAAAAAAAGGGTGGGGTTGCCCCCACCCTTGATTTTTTTCGATGCAGTTTTGGTTACTCGGCCGCAGGCAGGGCAGGCGCCGCATCGTTGACGGCTGCGCGGGATTCGGTTTCCTGCTGGGCGACGATCATGTTGTCGCGCCTTGTCGCCACTTCGCGGATGCGGGTCATCATCTGGCCGGTACCGGCCGGGATCAGGCGACCCACGATGACGTTCTCCTTGAGGCCATCGAGCGTATCCACCTTGCCGTTGACGGCGGCTTCGGTGAGCACACGCGTGGTCTCCTGGAAGGACGCCGCCGAGACGAAGGAGCGGGTCTGGAGCGAGGCCTTCGTGATGCCGAGCAGGACCGGCACAGCCACGATCGGCTTCTTGCCCTGTTCGATCAGCATCTCGTTGACTTCGTCGAGTTCCATCTTGTCGATCTGCTCCTCGCTCAGCATATCGCTGTCGCCCGGATCCTGGATCTCGTACTTGCGCAGCATCTGGCGAACGATCACCTCGATATGCTTGTCGTTGATGTTCACGCCCTGGAGGCGATAGACCTCCTGGATTTCGTTCACGAGGAACGCCGCGAGCTCTTCGACACCCTTGACCGCCAGAATATCATGCGGCGCAGGTGGCCCTTCGAGAATGAAGTCACCCTTCTCCACATGGTCGCCATCCTGCAGATGGATGTGCTTGCCCTTGGGGATCAGGTACTCGATCGGCTCCAGACCTTCCTCGTCCGGCGTGATCGAAACGCGACGCTTGTTCTTGTAGTCGCGGCCGAACTGCACCGTGCCGGAGACTTCCGCAATGATGGCGGCTTCTTTCGGACGGCGGGCCTCGAACAGCTCCGCCACGCGCGGCAGACCGCCCGTGATGTCGCGGGTCTTGGCGCTCTCGGTGGGGATACGAGCGATCACGTCACCCGCCTTGACCTTGCCGCCCGGGTCGCCGGTGAGGATTGCATCGACCGGCAGCATGTACTTGGCGTCACCGCCACGGGCGAGCTTCATCACCTTCCCGGCATCATCCACGATGGTCAGCGCCGGCTTGAGGTCAGCCGAGCGGGCCGAGCCGCGCCAATCGGTGACGACGCGCTTGGCGATGCCGGTTGATTCATCGACCGCTTCCGACATGGAAGAGCCTTCCACGAGATCGTCGAAGCGCAGCTTGCCATCGACTTCAGTCAGGATCGGCCGGGTGAAGGGGTCCCATTCGGCGAGGCGCTGCCCGCGCTTGACCTTGTCGCCCTCATCCACGCGCAGCTTGGCACCAAACATGATGCGATGCGAGGCACGCTCCGCACCATCCGGCCCCATCACCGCCACGATAAGGTTACGGCTCATCGCGATCAGGTCGCCTTCCGAGTTCCGCGCCACGTTGCGATTCTTGATCGCGATCGTGCCCTCGAAATTCGTATCCAGCGAGGATTGCTCGTTGATCTGCGCCGCACCACCGATGTGGAAGGTGCGCATGGTGAGCTGCGTGCCCGGCTCGCCGATCGACTGGGCAGCGATGACACCCACCGCTTCACCCATATTGACTGACGTGCCGCGCGCGAGATCGCGCCCGTAGCAGGTTGCGCAAACGCCTCGCGGCGCTTCGCAGGTCAGAACCGAGCGGATTTTAACCTGCTGCACGCCGGCCGCGGCGACATTCGCCACGTCCTTCTCGTCCATCATGCGACCACGCGGCACGATGACGTCCTGCGAGACCGGATCAACCACATCCTCCGCCGCCGTGCGGCCGAGGATACGGCTGCCGAGCGAGGCGACGACGTTGCCCGCATCGATGATGGCGCGCGTCGTGATGCCGTTCTCGGTACCGCAATCGGTGAGCGAGATCACGGCGTCCTGCGCGACGTCAACCAGACGGCGCGTCAGGTAACCCGAGTTCGCCGTCTTCAGCGCGGTATCCGCGAGGCCCTTGCGGGCACCGTGGGTCGAGTTGAAATATTCAAGAACGGTCAGACCTTCCTTGAAGTTCGAAATGATCGGCGTCTCGATGATTTCGCCCGAGGGCTTGGCCATCAGGCCGCGCATGGCAGCGAGCTGCTTCATCTGGGTGGGCGAACCGCGCGCACCCGAATGGCTCATCATGTAGATCGAGTTCACCGGCTTGTCGCGGCCCGTGCTGTCCTTCTGGACCGAGGAAATGCGGTTCATCATCTCGTTGGCGAGACGATCCGAGCACTTCGCCCAGGCATCGACGACCTTGTTGTACTTCTCGCCCTGCGTGATCAGGCCATCCTGATATTGCTGCTCGAATTCCTTCGTGTAGGCGCGCGTCTCGTTGACGATCGGCCACTTGTTCTCGGGGATGAGCATGTCATCCTTGCCGAAGGAAATGCCAGCCTTGTAGGCGTGGTAGAAGCCCATCGACATGATGCGATCGCAGAAGATCACGGCCTCTTTCTGGCCGCAGCTCCGGTAGACCACGTCGATCATCCCGGAGATTTCCTTCTTCGTCAGAAGCTTGTTGACCGCATCGAAGGTGACGAGCGGATGCACCGGCAGGTGCTGCGACAGCACCACGCGGCCCGGGCTCGTCTCGTAGGTCTTCTTGTAAGGCTTGCCGTTCTGGTCGATCCCTTCCCAGCGATACTTGATCTTGGAATGATAGGTGATCGCCTTCGCCGCGAGCGCATGCTCGATCTCGGCGAGGTTGGAGAAGGCCTTGCCCTGTCCCGGCTCGCCATCGGCCATGATGGAGAGATAATAGAGGCCCAGCACGATATCCTGGCTCGGCACGATGATCGGCTGACCGTTCGCCGGGTGCAGGATGTTGTTGGTCGACATCATCAGCACGCGCGCTTCGAGCTGCGCTTCGAGCGACAGCGGAACGTGCACGGCCATCTGATCGCCGTCGAAGTCGGCGTTGAACGCCGTGCAGACCAGCGGATGCAGTTGGATCGCCTTGCCTTCCACCAGCACAGGCTCGAAAGCCTGGATGCCGAGGCGGTGAAGCGTCGGCGCGCGGTTCAACATCACCGGATGTTCACGGATCACCTCGTCGAGGATATCCCAGACCTCGGGACGCTCCTTCTCGACGAGTTTCTTCGCCTGCTTGACGGTGGCCGAGAGGCCGCGCGCATCGAGCTTCGAATAGATGAACGGCTTGAAGAGCTCGAGCGCCATCTTCTTCGGCAGGCCGCATTGATGGAGCTTCAGCTCCGGGCCCACCGTGATCACCGAACGGCCGGAATAATCGACGCGCTTGCCGAGCAAGTTCTGGCGGAACCGGCCCTGCTTGCCCTTGAGCATATCGGCGAGCGATTTCAGCGGACGCTTGTTGGCACCCGTGATCACGCGGCCACGACGACCGTTGTCGAACAGCGCATCCACGGCTTCCTGAAGCATGCGCTTCTCGTTGCGGATGATGATGTCCGGCGCGCGCAGTTCCATCAGCCGCTTCAGGCGGTTGTTGCGGTTGATGACGCGGCGGTAAAGGTCGTTCAGGTCCGAGGTCGCGAAGCGGCCGCCATCGAGCGGCACCAGCGGGCGCAGATCCGGCGGGATGACCGGGATCTGGGTCATGATCATCCATTCCGGCTTGTTGCCGGACTGCATGAAGGCCTCGATAATCTTGAGACGCTTGGCGAGCTTCTTCTTCTTGAGGTCGGAATCGGTCTGGCCGATTTCCTCGCGCAGATCGCCGGCGATCTTCGGCAGATCGAGCGATTTCAGCATCTCGCGGATGGCTTCCGCGCCGATCATGCCAGTGAAGCTGTCCTGGCCGTATTCATCCTGCGCGCGCAGGAACTCGTCTTCCGAGAGAAGCTGATACTGCTTGAGCGGCGTCAGGCCCGGCTCGATGACGATGTAGCTCTCGAAATAGAGAACGCGCTCGATATCCTTCAGCGTGGTGTCGAGCAGCAGGGCGATGCGGCTTGGCAGCGACTTCAGGAACCAGATATGCGCCACGGGTGCCGCGAGTTCGATATGGCCCATGCGCTCGCGCCGGACGCGGCTGAGCGTGACTTCAACACCGCACTTCTCGCAGATAATACCCTTGTATTTCATGCGCTTGTACTTGCCGCACAAGCACTCGTAATCCTTGATCGGGCCGAAAATCCGCGCGCAGAACAGGCCATCCCGCTCCGGCTTGAACGTGCGGTAGTTGATCGTTTCCGGCTTCTTGATCTCGCCATAGGACCACGAGAGAATCTTCTCCGGTGCCGCGATCGAGATCTTGATCTGATCGAAAGCCTGTGGCGTCACCACCGGGCTGAAGATGTTCATGACGTCCTGCTTCATGACATGCTCCTAATGGACGCCGGAAAGGGCTCGGCCGGTCGTCCTGAAAAACGAATTCGGGTCATTCTCGAAACCGCCGAGGAAAGGAACTCCCCTGCCCCGGCGGGATGGTGGTGGGCATGCCCACCACCGCACTGGATCACTCGGCCGCTTCCGCCGGCGGCAATTGCTGGTCGTTCTTGGGCTTCGTGGACAGCAGTTCCACGTTGAGACCCAGCGACCGCATTTCCTTGACGAGAACGTTGAAACTCTCGGGAATGCCGCTTTCGAAATTGTCTTCGCCACGCACGATCGACTCGTAGACCTTGGTGCGGCCCGCGACGTCATCCGACTTCACGGTCAGCATTTCCTGCAACGTGTAAGCCGCACCGTAGGCCTCGAGCGCCCAGACTTCCATTTCGCCGAAGCGCTGGCCGCCGAACTGCGCCTTGCCGCCCAGAGGCTGCTGCGTGACGAGCGAGTAAGGCCCGATCGAGCGCGCATGGATCTTGTCGTCGACAAGGTGATGCAGTTTGAGGATGTAGATGTAACCCACCGTCACCTTGCGATCGAAAGGCTCACCGGTGCGGCCGTCATACAGGGTCGATTGGCCGGAACGATCAAGGCCCGCCATCGCGAGGTAATCCTCGATATCGCTTTCCTTGGCACCGTCGAAGACCGGAGTCGCGATCGGCACGCCGCGCGCGAGGTTCTTCGACATCGACGCGAGATCGGCATCACCGAGCATGTCGATCTGCGGGTCTGCGCCATAGATTTCGGCCATCTTCGAGCGCAGCGGCTTCGCGTCGCCCGATTTCATGTAGGTGTTGACCGCAGCCGAAACCTGCTTGCCGAGGCCCGCACAGGCCCAGCCCAGATGGGTTTCCAGAATCTGGCCCACATTCATGCGGCTCGGCACACCGAGCGGGTTCAGCACCACGTCGACATGGGTTCCGTCTTCCAGGAACGGCATATCCTCGATCGGAACGATCTTGGAAACGACGCCCTTGTTGCCGTGGCGGCCGGCCATCTTGTCGCCCGGCTGGATCTTGCGCTTCACCGCAATGAAGACCTTGACCATCTTCATCACGCCCGGCGGCAGTTCATCACCGCGCTGAAGCTTTTCGACCTTGTCGAGGAAGCGCTGTTCGAGCGCCTTCTTCGCTTCGTCGTACTGCTTCCGCATCGCCTCGATTTCGCCCATCAGGCGATCATCGGGCACGGCAAACAGCCACCACTGCGAGCGCGGGAACCCGTCCAAAGCTTCGCGAGTGATGTCCGTGTCCTTCTTGAAGCCCTTCGGACCGGCAATGCCGGGCTTGCCGACGATGATGTCAGCCAAGCGGCCGAAAGTGTTGCGGTCGAGGATCGCGAGTTCGTCGTCGCGGTCCTTCGCGAGGCGTTCGATTTCCTCGCGCTCGATCGCCTGCGCACGTTCGTCCTTGTCAACGCCGTGGCGGTTGAACACGCGCACTTCCACGATCGTGCCCTGCACACCCGGCGGGACGCGAAGCGAAGTATCGCGCACATCCGAGGCCTTTTCGCCGAAGATCGCGCGCAGCAGCTTCTCTTCCGGCGTCATCGGGCTCTCGCCCTTCGGCGTGATCTTGCCCACGAGGATATCGCCCGCGGCCACTTCCGCACCAATATAGACGATGCCGGCTTCGTCGAGGTTCTTCAGCGCTTCTTCCGAGACGTTCGGAATGTCGCGGGTGATTTCCTCAGGACCCAGCTTGGTGTCGCGGGCCATCACCTCGAATTCCTCGATATGGATCGAGGTAAACACGTCCTCCTTCACGATGCGCTCGGAAAGCAGGATCGAATCTTCGAAGTTGTAGCCATTCCAAGGCATGAACGCGACGAGCACGTTGCGGCCGAGCGCCAGATCACCGAGATCGGTCGACGGGCCATCGGCCACGATATCGCCCTTGGTGACGATATCGCCCGGCGCCACCAGCGGACGCTGGTTGATGCAGGTCGACTGGTTCGAGCGCTGGAACTTCTGCAAGCGGTAGATGTCCACGCCCGGTTTTGTCGGGTCGAGTTCATCGGTCGCGCGCACCACGATACGGGTCGCATCGACCTGATCGACCACGCCCGAGCGGCGCGCCGCGATCGCAGCGCCGGAATCGCGCGCCACGACGCTTTCCATGCCAGTGCCGACGAACGGCGCATCCGAGCGCACGAGCGGCACGGCCTGACGCTGCATGTTCGAGCCCATCAGCGCGCGGTTCGCGTCATCGTTCTCAAGGAACGGGATGAGCGCCGCCGCCACCGAAACGAGCTGCTTCGGCGAGACGTCCATAAGGTCGATCTTGTCGACCGGCACGGTGATGACGTCGCCCGCATGGCGCGCCACGACGAGATCATCGGTCAGGCGGCCCTCAGCGTCCGTCGCCACGTTCGCCTGCGCGACATGGTGCTTCTGCTCTTCCATCGCCGAGAGGTAGGTGACCTCGTCCGTCACCTTGCCGTCGCGCACGCGGCGGAACGGGCTCTCGATGAAGCCATACTTGTTCACGCGCGCGAAGGTTGCGAGCGAGTTGATCAGGCCGATATTCGGGCCTTCCGGAGTCTCGATCGGGCAGATGCGGCCATAATGCGTCGGGTGCACGTCGCGCACCTCGAAGCCGGCGCGCTCGCGCGTGAGGCCACCTGGGCCAAGCGCCGAAAGGCGACGCTTGTGGGTGATTTCCGAGAGCGGGTTGGTCTGATCCATGAACTGCGAGAGCTGCGACGAGCCAAAGAACTCGCGCACAGCCGCGGCAGCTGGTTTCGCGTTGATCAGGTCCTGCGGCATAACGGTATCAATGTCGACCGACGACATGCGCTCCTTGATGGCGCGCTCCATACGCAGCAGACCCAGCCGATACTGGTTCTCCATCAACTCGCCGACCGAACGCACACGCCGGTTGCCGAGATGGTCGATATCATCGACCTCGCCACGGCCGTCGCGCAGTTCCACAAGCGCTTTCGCGACGGCGAGGATATCCTCCTTGCGCAGGATACGGACCGTGTCCTCGGCATCGAGATCGAGGCGCATGTTCATCTTCACGCGGCCAACGGCCGAAAGATCATAGCGCTCCGAGTCGAAGAACAGGTCCGAGAACATCTTCTCGGCCGTATCGATGGTCGGCGGCTCGCCTGGACGCATCACGCGATAGATGTCGAATAGGGCTTCCTCGCGCACCTCGTTCTTGTCGGCGGCGAGCGTGTTGCGGATGTAGGGGCCCACATTGATGTGATCGATATCAAGCAACGGCAGCTCGTTGATGCCCGCTTCCTCGAACACTTTCAGAAGCTTGTCGGAGATCTCGTCGCCCGCTTCGGCATAGATTTCGCCGGTTTCGAGATTGACGATGTCTTCCGACACATATTGGCCGATCAGGTCCTCGTTCGTCGCACGCAGGAATTTCAGACCCTTCTCAGCCAGCTGGCGTGCGGCGCGCACGGTCATCTTGCGGCCGGCCTCGATCACCACCTCGCCGGTATCGGCATCGATGTAATCAACAGTCGCCTTCAGACCCTTGAAGCGCTCGGCCTCGTAGGGAAGCCGCCAGGCATCCTTGGCGCGGACATACGGAACGGTCTTGTAGAAAGTCGAGAGAATTTCCTCGCCGTCCATGCCGAGCGCGTAAAACAGGCTCGTCACCGGGATCTTGCGGCGACGGTCGATGCGGGCATGCACGATGTCCTTCGCGTCAAACTCGATATCGAGCCACGAGCCGCGATAAGGAATGATGCGCGCGGCAAACAGCAGCTTGCCCGAGGAATGGCTCTTGCCCTTGTCGTGATCGAAGAAGACGCCCGGCGAGCGGTGCATCTGGCTCACGATCACACGCTCGGTGCCGTTGACGATGAAGGTGCCGTTGGAGGTCATGAGCGGCATGTCGCCCATGTAGACATCCTGCTCCTTGATGTCCTTCACCGACTTGGCGCCGGTATCCACATCCACATCGAACACGATGAGACGCAGGGTCACCTTCAGCGGGGCCGCAAAGGTGATACCGCGCTGGCGGCACTCATCCACGTCGAATTTCGGCGTTTCGAACGTGTAACGCACGAATTCGAGCAAGGACGCGCCCGAAAAATCCGAAATGGGGAACACGGACTTGAAAACGCCCTGCAATCCCTCATCAGGGCGGCCGCCTTTCGGCTCCTCCACCATGAGGAACTGATCATAAGATGCCTTCTGAACCTCAATCAGGTTCGGCATCTCGATCGCCTCACGGATGTTTCCGAAGAATTTCCGGATCCGCTTCCGCCCCACAAGGGTGTTAGAGCCCTTACCCGACGGAGCTGTGATCGCCTGCGCCATCTCGATCCTCGCCAATCATTCCAGTGGTCAAAACATTCGGCCGAAGGGCTCGCGACGCCTTGCGGCGGCAAGCCCTCGGGCTGAATGTGCGGCTATCCAGGGGCCACCACGGCCCGAAGACGCCAAAAGCCCCGCGCGGAAAAGCTTCCGCGCGGGACAATTCTCAGGCTCGCCCGGAAACGGGCATCAAGCTCACTTGATCTCGACCTTGGCGCCAGCCGCCTCGAGCTGCTTCTTGATCTTCTCGGCTTCGTCCTTCGACGCGCCTTCCTTGACGGGCTTCGGAGCGGCTTCCACCAGATCCTTGGCTTCCTTCAGGCCGAGGCCCGTGATGGCACGGACTTCCTTGATGACTTCGATCTTCTTGTCGCCGGAAGCGGCGAGAACGATCGTGAACTCGGTCTGCTCTTCGGCCGGAGCAGCGGCAGCACCGCCACCACCAGCGCCCGGAGCAGCCGCGACAGCCACAGCAGCGGCGGCGGAAACGCCCCACTTCTCTTCGAGCATCTTGGCAAGCTCAGCGGCTTCGAGAACGGTGAGGTTGGAAAGCTCGTCAACGAGCTTCGACAGATCGGCCATTGTATGGTCCTCTCAAACTGGGTTTCGTTTCAATCGTCGGGTTCGGGAGCGGCAATGGAACATCAGGTTCCCGGCCGTTCCGGTTCTGGGGTGTTTTGACGTCAGGCCGCCTGATCGCGGTTGGCATACGCCCCGAACACGCGCGCGAGTTTCGCGGCGGGTGCGGTCGAAACCTGTGCCAGCTTGGTTGCGGGAGCCTGGATCAGACCCACAAGCTTGGCGCGCAGCTCATCGAGCGACGGCATGGTGGCAAGCGCCTTCACACCATCAGCGTTGAGTGCGGTCCGGCCCATCGCGCCACCGAGGAGAACGAGCTTTTCGTGCTCCTTCGCGAAGGCGACAGCCACTTTCGGCGCCGCAACCGGATCCTGCGAATAGCACAGGATGGTCGGACCCTTGAGGTAGCTGTTGATGGATTGGACGTCGGTTCCTTCGAGCGCGATCTTCACGAGGCGGTTTTTCGCAACCCTCACCGAGGCGCCAGCCTGCTTCATGTCCTTGCGGAGCTTCTGCATCTGGGCAACGGTGAGGCCGGAATAGTGCGCCACGACCACAACGCCCGTGCTCTTGAACACGTCGTTGAGAGACGAGACGAGCACTTCTTTTCCAGCTCTATCCACGTGCTTTCTCCGATTGGCCAAGGCAATCACGCCCCGGCCCGGTTACGCTCAGCCCGGCTTCCTCGACTGGAAACCGGACGGTGATGACAGGTTGCCCTGCCACGGAACCACCCGAGACCGTCTTGACGACGAACCCGGACGGTTCGCCTGTCCCCTCGGAACGCCACGGATAAACCCGCGTCACACCCAAGGCCGAGAAACGAAACCTGCCGGCCCCCGTGAGCGATCACCTCGCCCCGGACCCGGCAAATCCCCTTCCCCATCTATGCAGGCCCTGAAACCGGCGATCGGCCTCGCCGGCTTTGGCTTCTCCTCACGGAAGAAACCCGATTATGGCAGCGACAGAACACCCGCACCCGGAGCCCGAAGGCGAAGAGTGACAATTGGATGGCTCTGACAGCGTGCTCACCTGCAGTCTTGGACAGGATCGCCGCATTCCTCCGGCATCGGGAAAAACCCGGACCAATGGATGCGACGTGTTGCCACATAGGCAACAACAGACGAGGGCGCTGAATCGCACTCCCTCTTCTGCGAGATGCGGCTTGTAATGACTTGTCACCCCCGATGCAAGGGGGTCTTGACAAATTTCGGAAAGTTGTTCCGGCCGGTCGCGAACCAGGCTGGAGAAGGAGCTTAGCCGGCAGCGAGCGAGGATGATCGCGCCGGAACCCCCGTTTTCACCGGCCCTGCACCCTGCATGAACGGCTTTTCGATCAACCGGTAAGTAACGGCGGAAATCGCGACGGTGAGTGCAAGCAGCCCGAGGATGACCGCCATGTTCGTCACGCTGCCACCAAAACTGAAAAGCCTCTCGCTGCCCGTTCCCGAGGCTGTGAAAGTCCAGCCGAGCTTCTTCTCGGCCGCTACCAGCACGATGCGCAGGCCATAATAGATCAGCGTGTGGACCAGATAGATCGAATAAGACCACAACCCGAGCAGCTGCACCGGCTTCGACATCAGGAACCGCGTCAGCACCCCGCCGCCGCGCGCGAACACCACGACCAGCCCAACGAACACGATCGGAGCCAGCAAGGATGTCCAGTTCTTGCCGGTTCCGGCCATCCATACAAACATCGCCAGCACGGCGGCGATCTCGAGCACGCTGCCCGAGCGCGCAGCACCCGCTTGCGGCACCAAAAGGCGGTAGGCGACGGCGCCGGCGAAGAACCCGTAAAGGGCGCGAGCGAGACCGAAATCATGCGTCGCGAAGAGCCAGATTGGCGAAAAAAGCGCGATGACCAAGGCACCCAAGGCCGCCAACAGAGCCATCACCCAGGTGCGGCCTGCCGCGAACAGCATCACGGCCGCGAAAGCGAGGTAAGTCCAGAACTCGACCGAAATACTCCAGGCCGGGCCGTTCCATGTCGTCGTGCCATGGAGATTGAGTGACTGCATCAGCACGATGTTCGACAGCAATGCGGGGACCGAACTCGGCCCGGTGAACGGCGCATCGCCGAGCGAGAGGCCGATCGCTTTCACCGCCAGCCATTCCGCGCATTCGATCGCCAGAAACACGCCCAGAATAACGATATGCAGCGGCCAGACGCGCCAGAAGCGGCGGATCATGAAGGTCTTCGCGTCACCCGTCGTCGCGATCCGCTTGCCCCAGGCATGGCAGATCACAAAGCCGGAGAGCACGAAGAAGAAATCGACGAAGAATTCGAGGTTCTTCCAGCCCGCCAGATCGCGGAAGGCATGCGCAACCGGCACATGGTAGAACGTGATCGCGAGTGCCGCGAGGCCGCGCCAGCCATCCAGTGTCTCATATCGGTTCGTGTGCATGTCTCTCTCCGGCACGGGACCAGTGTTGCAGAGAAGTGTTGCAAGGATTGTGCTGGATTGAACAAAAGCGGCCACTCGCCTCATGTCAGGGTAAATGAGCCGTAAACCCGCGCCCGGAAACAAAAAAGCCCCGCGATCGCTCGCGGGGCCGCAACTTCAAGCGATGGGCCGACCTCAGGCGTTGCCGCCGCCGACCACGCTCGCCACTTCCACCTTCACGCCGGGGCCCATCGTCGAGGAAATCGCGATGCGCTGCAGATAGGTGCCCTTGGCGCCCGTCGGTTTAGCCTTGTTCACAGCATCGACAAAAGCGCGGATGTTCTCCGAGAGCTTGCCGACTTCGAACGAAGCCTTGCCGATTCCGGCATGGATGATGCCGGCCTTCTCGACGCGGAACTCGACAGCGCCACCCTTGGAGGCCTTCACCGCGCCGGCGATATCCATCGTCACCGTGCCGACACGCGGGTTCGGCATCAGGCCACGCGGGCCGAGCACCTTACCGAGACGCCCGACGAGGCCCATCATATCCGGGGTGGCGATGCAACGATCAAACTCGATCGTGCCGCCGTTGATGATTTCCACCAGTTCTTCCGCGCCGACAATATCGGCACCGGCGGCCTTGGCTTCGTCAGCCTTGGGGCCGCGCGCGAACACGGCAACACGCACCGTGCGGCCCGAGCCGTTCGGCAGGTTGCACACGCCGCGGACCATCTGGTCGGCATGGCGCGGATCGACGCCGAGATTCATCGCCACCTCGATCGTTTCATCGAATTTGGCGCTGGCGCGGTCCTTCACCATCTTCACGGCTTCGTCGAGCGCGTAAAGCTTGGTGCGATCAATGCCTTCACGGGTCTTGGCGACGCGCTTGGCGAGCTTCGGGGCGTTTTTCACATTGCTCATGATGCTCACCCAACCACTTCCAGGCCCATGGCGCGGGCCGAACCACGGATCATCTCGACGGCGCTGTCCACGCTGTCGCAGTTGAGATCGACGATCTTCTTTTCAGCAATCTCACGAAGTTGGGCTTCGCTCACCTTGCCGACGAAAGCACCCTTGCCCGGCGTCTTCGAGCCGGAAGCGGGCTTCTTGCCGATTTTCAGACCCGCGGCCTTCTTCAGGAAGAAGGTGACCGGCGGCTGCCTCATCTCGAAGGTGAAGGAGCGGTCGGCATAGGCGGTGATCACGACGGGGATCGGGGTCCCCTTTTCCATCTGCTGGGTCTTCGCATTGAAGGCCTTGCAGAATTCCATGATGTTCAGGCCGCGCTGGCCGAGTGCCGGACCAACGGGCGGAGCCGGCTTGGCATCGCCAGCCGGGATTTGCAGCTTGATAAAGCCGATGATTTTCTTGGCCATCGTTCTCTCCAAATGAACCGGCAAAACGGCAGCTTCTCAGCCACCGCCCCGCAGGTTCCGTTTCTGGACCGTGGTGGGGCTTCGTGTTCACCACCCCGGAACGAGGATGATGAAACCGCCTGCCACGGCTTTATGACCGGAAATTCCAGTCAGGCCGCGTGCCATACGGGTGAAAGCCCGAAAAGGCAAGGGGGAGCTTGGTTAGAGTTTTAAACAGGGAGTCTGGGGCCGTGCGCGATAGACCCATCATTGTAACGCATTAGAATATCCGCAACCTCAATAGACTTTGTTTGAGGCCTTATTTCCGAAGCAATTCTCTCCACATATTCATCATCAAAAATATAGTTTTCAAACAAATTGTACAATTGACTTCCAAAATCCGTCAAGATACAAATATTAGAAAATTTTATTTTTTTCGATTCATGTGGATCAACAAAAATTATTTTATTTTGATAAGTTATTTTGATATTTTCTAATTCATTAGATATTGTTAAACTCAATCCCGAGCCACTTGCCCCATCCAAAACGCTCATGTTTTCTAATTTTAGGTATTCGATAAATTTTATTCCTGCAATATCTTTGAAAATTAGTTGTCCTAAAATAACATATCCAAAAATCTTATGAATAAGCACTGCGTCAACCTGATCGATCGTCGAAAGCAAAGACAAACTTCTTAGTGAAAAAGAACCGGGTGCGCGTATCTCACCCGCTAGGATGCGAGAAAAAAGGGATCGGATTTCGTCCGAGCTCTTGTTTTCCGCGGTCGCAGAAAATGAATTGAGCCAATCTTGGGAAATTTCAGAGGCGGATTCGGTCGCTTCTTCACCCAACATACTCAATTGTTCAATTGCACCACGAACAATCGACTCTCTATTCTCCTGCTTTAGAATAGCATCGGCAGTTGCGAATTTTTCAGCTCGATCTTCTATCGAATCAAGTGCACTCCGCGCAACATCTCCCGCCCCTTCAATTAACTTGGCATCTGCTTGGGAGCGAGCATTTAGCGAAGCGGTGTTGCGATCAATTCTGGCAGCCAAGTTATCAGAACCAGCCAAGACGAGGCGCGCAACCGCCCTGTCCAAATTTTTTGCCGTTTGCGGCAGCGCGAGAGTTGGCAACTTGAAGCCGAGTTTAGCTTCGATCAATTGACCAAGAGATGGGAGTTTTTCTGAATCGTGCTCTCCCATATCGCCCCCTCACTTCAGCTTCTGCACCTGGCTGAATTCCAGCTCCACCGGTGTCGCGCGGCCGAAGATCGAGACCGCGGCCTTCAGGCGCTGGCGGGCCATATCGACCTCTTCCACCACGCCGTTGAACGAGGCGAAGGGGCCATCGGCCACCTTGACCTGCTCGCCGATCTCGAAGGTGATCGTGTTCTTCGGGCGCTCGGAGGTTTCCACCACCTGACCCTTGATCCGCTCGGCCTCGGCATCGGGGATCGCAATCGGGCGCTTGTCGGCGCCAAGGAACCCGGTGACCTTCGGCGTGTTCTTGATCAGGTGATAGACGTCATCGGTCAGGTCCGCCTTCACCAGCACATAGCCGGGGAAGAACTTGCGGTCCGTCTCGATGCGGCGCCCGCGGCGGACTTCCGTTACCTTTTCGGTCGGGACGAGGATTTCCTCGAAGCAATGGTCGAGCCCGCGCTGCTCGGCGCCCTTCTTGATGTCATCGGCGACCTTGCGCTCGAAATTCGAGAAGGCATGGACGATATACCAGCGCTTCGGGCGGGCGGATTGAGCAACAGCGTTCATGATTTCAACCCCTGATGATTATCGGCCGATGCCCAGAATGAGGCTCACGCCCCAGCGGATCACCATATCGGCCAGCAGGAAAAAGATGGAGGCCAGCACGACCATCACGAACACCATCGCGGTGGTGATGGCGGTTTCCTTGCGCGTCGGCCACGTGACCTTCGCGCCTTCCGAACGCACGTCCTGGAAGAACTGGAACAGCTTCCCCATGTTTCACTCCCCGGCGTCATCCGCGCCGCAATGCCTGCCCGTCTCCACGAGCCCCTCGTCCGCGCGGTCGCGGGGGAAGAGGTTCGTCATATCGGGGATGAACCCCCTTACGCGAAAAGAGGTCGTGCCGTCAAATCGCGATTTCAAGGCCGCGTCCGGTTGATTTCGGGCCTTGCGCCCGGGCCCGCGAAGCGCCACATCTCAACCACATCGCGGTGCGTGGGAGACATCTGGATATGGGCTGGTTTCGTGGAATGACGGCTCTGGCGCTCGCTGCAGCGCTCGCCCCGTTCGTGTTCTTCACGCTGCTCCTGCTGATGGCTTTCGGCATGATGGCGATCGGAACCTTCCCCGTCATCATGGCCTTCGTGGCCTGGATGATCCTGTCGAGTCGGGCGAGGAAGGAAAAGGCCGCCGCTCCTCCGCTGCCTGTTCCGGCGCGCGAGGAGCCCCTGCCCTTTCCCACATCTTCCTACACCCCGCCCGTGCATTTCGACCTGCTGCTCGAAGCGAAGGAAGAAATCGGCCGCATCCGTGGTGCAGCGGGCGCGATTTCGGATGGCGCGATTGCGGGGCAGTTCAAATCGCTGGCCAATCAGGCTGAAGCGATTCTGGCCGAAGTGGTGGGGCAACCCGAGCGCCTCGGCCTCGCGCGGCGCTTTTTCTCAAGCCTGCTGCCGCGCGCCGCCGATCTCGCCGAGGGCTATCACCGGGCTGATCGCGTGAGCACCAACGAAGCGCGCCGCGCGAAGCTGATCGATGTGCTCTACCGCCTCGATGCCGCAATGAAAGAGGCGCGCGAAACCGTCTCCAGCCCGGAAATCTCGCGGCTCGATGCGGACCTCACGATCCTTTCGAACGACCTCAAGGACCTCAATCCCGGTTTCACCCATGCCCCGCAACCGATTCTGGCGCGGGTCGATGACATTGTGAAAGCCGCGAAGGTGAAGAAGCGGTGAGCATACACCGATCGCCGGACGAGCAACGTCCGGAGGCGATCGGCCAAAAATCGTGGGTTCTTTCAGATCACGCGCAAGTGGCAGGGGAGGAGGGATTCGAACCCACGACCTACGGTTTTGGAGACCGCCACTCTAACCAGCTGAGCTACTCCCCTGTGCGCGGATGAACGCTCTACAAAGGTTCAGGCATCGGGGCAAGAGGTTTGCTCGAAAATGGCGGCGGCATGGTGACCGGGCGAAACCGGCCCCTGCCCTCACAAAGCGTGAAACAGCCGATGGTTCGCGATCAGGTTCGCAACCGAGCTTGTGCCGGTGAGCACAATGCCATCAGGGTTGGCCGCGCGCACATAGGCA
Source organism: Hyphomicrobiales bacterium (assembly GCA_017302635.1). Classification (GTDB taxonomy): domain Bacteria; phylum Pseudomonadota; class Alphaproteobacteria; order Rhizobiales; family Beijerinckiaceae; genus Rhabdaerophilum. Next base: position 885,711 of record JAFLCX010000002.1, on the reverse strand, counting down.
ACGGCCTCGGCCATCCATTGTTCGCGCGCCTCCCCTGCTCGCCCGGCCAGCCCGGCGCCGTTCGCGAAGGGGCGGTTCGTCATCAGCTTCACGCCCGCCGCACAGGCCTCGGCCAGCAGCGGCTCGAATTGCCGGCTCTCGATGTTGAGCGGCAATTGCAGCCAGTGAAACCCCATGTCGATGGCCAGCCTCCCCGCCTCAAGATCATTCACCGAGGCTCCGAATTGCGGGATATCCATCGCCTGCGCGGCCTCCAGCGCCCAACGCAGATCCTCGCCCTGAAGCGCCGCGACGCTCGCCTTGTGCACCTGCACGAGATCGACATCGCCGAGGCGCTCGAGGGAGCGATCCAGCGAGCGCATCAAGGCATCATAGGAATGATCGACGCGCGTCGTGCCGTCATCGTTCCAGTGCTCGCCGAATTTCGTGGCGATGAACAGGTTTTCGCGTTGCTCGCGGGAAAGGCTTTTCAGAAAAGCGCCAAGCCGCTGCTCGCTCAGGCCATAGGCGGGTGCCGTGTCGTAGACCTGAATGCCAAGCTCGAACGCCTTCTCGAGCAAGGCCCGCGCCTCGCTCTCGGGCGGAACCGGCTTCTGCGCATGCCCCCAGACGCGCCCGATGCCAGTAAGGCCAAGGCCAAGCTGCGCCAGATCCAGCGTGATCGTCTCGCGCTCCATCAGGCGGGCTCGACAATCACCGCCGTGCCATAGGCGAGCACTTCCGTGATGCCGGCCATGATCTCGTTCGATTCATAACGCATCGCGATGATGGCATTCGCGCCACCAAGCTTGGCGTGGTCGACCATATGCTCGAAGGCCTCGGTGCGCGCATTCTCGGCCAACGTCACGTAAACCGTGATGCGCCCGCCAAACAGGGCGCTCAGCGCCCCGAAAAAGTTTCCTACAACAGAGCGCGAACGCACCGTGATACCGCGCACCACACCGAGATGCTTCACAATGCGATAGCCAGCGAGATCATTGGCAGTGGTGATGAGCATGGAATTCTCCCGAATGGAACAAAAAGGGGAGCCACACGGCTCCCCTTGTCTTTATTCAACAAGCTTGGCGGACAGAACTGGCTTGTTGCCCGATCAATCCTGGATCTGTGCGACGACGCCTGCGCCGACGGTGCGGCCACCTTCACGGATGGCGAAGCGCAGCTTCTCTTCCATCGCGATCGGCGTGATCAGCTCGACCTCGAAGCTGATGTTGTCGCCCGGCATCACCATCTCGGTGCCGGCCGGAAGCGTGACGATCCCCGTCACGTCCGTCGTGCGGAAGTAGAACTGCGGGCGGTAGTTCGCAAAGAACGGCGTATGGCGCCCACCCTCTTCCTTCGTCAGGATATAGGCTTCCGCCTTGAACTTCTTGTGCGGCTTCACCGAACCCGGCTTGCACAGAACCTGACCGCGCTCCACATCCTCGCGCTTCAGACCACGCAGAAGAGCGCCGATATTGTCGCCCGCCTGACCCTGATCCAGCAACTTGCGGAACATTTCCACACCGGTCATCACCGTCTTCTGCGTGTCGCGGATGCCGACAATCTCGACTTCCTCGCCCACCTTCACGATCCCGCGCTCCACGCGACCCGTCACAACCGTGCCGCGGCCCGAAATCGAGAACACGTCCTCGATCGGCATCAGGAACGGCAGATCCAGCGGACGAGCCGGCTGCGGAATGTAGCTGTCCACCGTCTCCATCAGCTTCAGGATCGCATCACGGCCGATCTTCGGATCGCCGTTGTCGAGCGCAACCTTCGCCGAACCCATCGTGATCGGAATGTCGTCGCCCGGGAAATCATACTTCGAGAGAAGCTCGCGCACTTCCATCTCGACGAGTTCCAGAAGCTCGGCATCATCCACAAGGTCAACCTTGTTCATGAACACCACCAGAGCCGGAACGCCGACCTGGCGCGCCAGAAGGATGTGCTCGCGCGTCTGCGGCATCGGGCCGTCCGAGGCCGAAACCACCAGAATCGCGCCGTCCATCTGCGCCGCACCCGTGATCATGTTCTTCACGTAGTCCGCGTGGCCCGGGCAATCGACGTGCGCATAATGGCGGTTCGCCGTCTCGTATTCCACGTGGGCCGTCGAGATCGTGATCCCGCGAGCCTTCTCTTCCGGTGCCTTGTCAATCTGGTCATAGGCCGTGAACGTCGCACCGCCCGTCTCAGCCAGAACCTTCGTGATCGCCGCCGTCAGCGACGTCTTCCCGTGGTCAACGTGACCAATCGTGCCAATGTTGCAGTGAGGCTTCGTACGATTGAACTTTTCCTTGGCCATCGGGGTTCCCTGACTTGCTGGCGCCAAAAAAACGCTGCACCGGAACGGCCCGGCGCAAACTCGGGCCGCCGTTTAGGCGGGAATCGGGGCGATTTCAAGCACGATGATGTGCAGCGAGGCTCTGTGCGTAGATTTCTCCGAGGCTCGCCGCATGTTTCGCCGGGCCCGGCGGATCGGCCCAGAAGCGACGATAGGCTTCACGCCCCATCTCGCGCGCAACGGGAACATTCTGAAGCTCACGCACGGCGCTCAGGATTGCTCCCTCTTTCGGCTCGATCACGAAACCCGTGCGCCCATGCTCCACCCGCCCCGCAGCCCCGGCACGGGCAGAGGCAATCACCGGTACACCGGATGCCAAAGCCTCGGCGATCACCATCGGTCCGGTTTCCGGCCAGAGCGACGGTGCCACGAGCGCCAGAGCCTCCCGCGCGATCCGTTTCCGCACGGCGTCGCGATCCATCCAGCCGGTGATTTCGGCCTGGGGATCAACCGCGAGAATGGCATCGCGCATCGGCCCTTCGCCGATGAAGAGCGACGGCACTTGCGCCTCCCGCGCGGCTTTCGCGATCAGAAGCACGCCTTTTTCTTCCGTGAGGCGCCCGCAATAGACGAGTTTGGGTGAAACCGGCTCGGCACGCAGGCCGTGATCTTCGCATTCGATTGGGTTTTCCAGAACAACCTGCCGCGCCCCCTCCGGCAGATAGCGCCCGATGCTCGCACGCCCCACTTCCGAGACATGAAGAGCCGTGAAAGCACGCCCTTTCAACACCTTCTTCACTGCTCGGCTGCGCAGCACCCGGATCGCCTTGTGGACAAGACTTTTCGGATCGCACGGCGCGAGCATGCAGGGCACTGAAAGTGGCGTGAGCGTGCAAGGGGCCTTGAGATCGAAGCGATACATCAGCCCGGTCGGGCAGGTGAGAAAATAGTCATGCAGCGATACAACCAGCGGCAAGCCGGCTTCGAAGACGGCAGCAAAGAGGCTTGGCGAGAAGAATTTCGTCCATTGATGCACATGGACAATCGTCTCTGTTCCTGAAAATTGCGCGAGTACGCTACGCAAGGCTTGGCCCGCCGCCTTGTTCCAGATTCCGTCGCGCGCACCGACAAGCACAGGCTTTGACCAGACGTCCCGACCATCAAGGCTGAGGCGCCGAATGCCGGGATGCCCATCCAGCACCCCGCCCCTCGCCTCGCCGATCCCCTGGATGAAAATCACCTCATGCCCGACCTCAGCCAACGCGACCGCAGAAGCCAGCGCGACCTGTGGCGCGCCACCTTCGGCAATCCCGTAATCGGCGATGATGATGATGCGCATGCCGCCTGCTCGGTTCCCGGTTCGATCTCTCTCTAACCTGTCGGGGCTGAAACAATCGTTGCCGCGAAGCTCGCCACTTTTTTGCCACGAACCGATTGCCGCACATCCTAACATGTGATTAACGTCACCACGCTTTCGGTGCCTCTCGTCAGGGAGAGGTGAAACGGGAACGTCGTGCGGATTTCGATCCAACTCGGCGGCTGCCCCCGCAACTGTAGGCGGCGAGCCTTCTTTCGCATCACCACTGGTCCGATCGGACTGGGAAGGTCGAGAAAGGCGCTTGAGCCGCAAGCCAGGAGACCGGCCGGAAGCTTGTGCAACTCCGATCACTCGGCGGTGGGCCGAGAGAGGAAAAGACATGTTCCGGAAAACCCATGCGGCTGCGGCCGCCGTTCTTGTCGCGTCTGCGACGATCTTCCCCTTTGCCGGCTCGGCTCAGAACCGCCAACCCTCGGCAAACCCTCTTGAAATCACCCTTTCGCCCTACCGAATCCCGACGGCGGTCCAGCGCTCGGGCAGCGCGGTGACAGTGATCAACGCAGTCGAGATCGAGCGCTCGAACCCCGCAACCCTCTCCGATGTGCTGCGTCAGGTGCCCGGACTTTCGGTGACACAGGCTGGCGGCCCCGGTCAGGCATCGAGCATCCTCATTCGGGGCGCGAATGCCGGGCAGACCCTCGTTCTGCTCGATGGCGTGCGGATCAACGATCCCTCTGGCCCCAGCGGCGAATTCGATGCCTCGATGATCGCCCCGGCCATCATCGAGCGGATCGAGGTCCTGCGTGGGCCGCAATCGGCGCTTTACGGCTCGGATGCGATCGGCGGCGTCGTCCATATCATCACGAAGAAAGGCCGCGGCGCGCCAGTCGCGAGCATCCGCACCGAGGCGGGCTCCTATGGCACGATGAACACAATCGGCTCGTTCGCCGGCGCACAGGGTGCGTGGAGCTACGCCTTTTCCGGCATGGCGCAACGCATCGAGGGGTTTTCGAATTACGGCTACCGCATCGGACGCATCGAGCGCGCCTCTCGCCCGCTGGAGAAAGACGCCACCACGCGTTACGGCGGGCTTGGCCGGATCGGTTATGATCCCGGCACGGGTTTCCGTTTTGATCTCGGCGTGGTCTCGACCTATACCCGCGCCGAATACGACTCGGCTTTCGGCACACATCCCGATACGCCGAATGTCGGCACGCGGCGTTTCTATCAGGTGCATGCGAAGGCCGAACTCGACACGCTGAGCGATCGCTTCACGCATAGCCTGCAGATTTTCGCGAACCGCTCCGATCGCGTCTTCTTCACGCGCGACTATTTCGGCCCGCTTGCAGCCCCAGGGCAGGCCTTCGAGACCCGAAACGGCTTCACGGGTGACCGCTACGGCGTGGAGTATCAGGGTCGGCTCAAGCTCGATGCGTTCGGCAGCCTGATGCTCGGCAGCCGGTTCGAGCGTGAGCGCGCGCATTCGAACACGCAGAACATCGCGCCCACCCCCTCTCCGCGGCGGCAGGATTTCGTCGGCCATCAGGATACAGCCTCTTTGTTCGGTCTCTGGCAATTGCCGGTGGGTGAACGGCTGCTGCTCTCGCTCGCAGGACGGCACGACAAAGTGAGCGACAGCCGCTCCTTCAACACATGGCGTGCAACAGCCGCCTATTCGCTGAACGAGACCGGCACGCGGCTGCGCGCCAGCATCGGCACGGGCGGCAAGGCCCCGAGCCTGTTCCAGCGTTTCTCGCCGCTCTACGGAACAGCGAGCCTGCGTCCGGAAGACAGCATTGGCGCTGATGCCGGCATAGAACAATCGCTCATCAACGGTCGGCTGACGCTCTCGGTCGGGGTGTTCATGAACCGCTTCCGCGATCTGATCGACTTCCAGTCCAACCCGGCAAGGTGCCGTGTGGGCCAGAATTTCGGCTGCTACGTGAATGTCGCGCGCGCTTCGACCTCCGGCATCGAACTTTCAGGGAAAGCGATCCTGATCGAGGACTATCTCACAGTGTCGGGGAGCTACACTTACCTTCAGGCGAAGGACAAATCGACAAACCTCACCCTCGCCCGCCGTCCGCAGCATTCGGGGCGCGTCGCGATGGAGTTCACGCCGATTGTGGGGCTGCTCATATCGCCATCAGTGCAGTTGTTCGGCGAGCGCTTCTCGAGTGCCAATGAGCGCAACCGCCTCGCGCCCTATGCGCGGTTCGATATCTACAGCGAATATACGCTCAACAAGACCTTCAAGCTGCATGCCCGCGTCGAGAACATCACGAATGCGCGCTATCAGGATGTCTTCAACTACGGCACACCCGGCCGCGCCTTCTATGGCGGCGTGACTGCAACGTGGTAAGGCAGGGCGCATGAGCGCAGGCACGGGAACAGAAGGGGCGGTTGCGGCGACGGGCGCGCGGCCGTTCCCGATCGTTCCCGTGCTTGCGGCTCTTGTCGCGATCCTGTTCCTCACGTCCCTCGCCGTTGGCCCGGTGCGGCTTTCCATCATGGAAGTGGCCCGTGCCCTTGTCACGCCCCCCGGCGATGCGCATCGCGTGATCGTGCTGGAAATCCGCCTGCCGCGTGCCATCCTCGCGCTTGCGATCGGCGGAATGCTCGGGCTCGCGGGTGCTTCGATGCAGGGCCTTTTGCGCAATCCGCTGGCTGCCCCTTCCCTGTTCGGCGCGCCGCAGGCCGCAGCCTTTGCTGCCGTCTCCACGCTCTCGCTCGGGCTCAATGATGCGCTCTCATGGGGATTGCCGCTCGCGGCGATTTCGGGCGCGTTTCTTTCGGTTTTCCTGCTGATCGCGATTGCGGGACGGAACGCCTCGCTGCTGCTGCTGATCCTCGCCGGCCTCGCCGTTTCGAGCTTGGCCGGCGCGGGAACTGCGCTCGCGATGAACCTTGCCTCGAACCCTTTCGCAGCGCTCGAGATCGCCTTTTGGCTGCTCGGCTCGCTGGAAGACCGCTCCATGCGCCACGTCATGCTCTGCCTGCCATTCATTGCCGTTGCCGCGCTGATCCTGTTTGCGCAACGCGGTGCGTTCCGTGCGCTCTCACTCGGCGAGGAAGCGGCCGCGAGCCTCGGCGTTCCGGTGGAGCGCCTGCGGTTTCTGGTCATACTCGGCGTCGCGCTCGGCGTCGGTGCGAGCGTGGCAGTTGCGGGGACGATCGCCTTCATCGGGCTGATCGCACCGCATCTGATGCGCCCGCTGGTGAGGCATGATCCCGCGCGCCTGCTGCTTCCCGCCGCGCTGACAGGCTCGGCGCTGCTGCTGGCGGCAGATATCGCCGTGCGGCTGATCCCCGCATCGAGCGACATCAAGGTTGGCGTGCTGACCTCGATCATCGGTGTGCCGTTCTTCCTGTTCCTGATCGTGAAACAGCGCAAAAGCCTCGCCGGAGGCATCGCATGAGCGCCCTGCTCTCCGCTGAAAACCTCACGATCCGGATTGGCCCGAACGCAATTGTCGAGAACGTGTCGCTGAGCTTTGCACCCGGACGTTTTGTGGCCTTGATCGGACCGAACGGTGCGGGCAAGACCACCCTGCTCAAGGCGCTGGCCGGGCTGATCACGACGGAAGGCGTGGTGATGTTCCGCGATCGCCCGATGGACGCTATCCCGGGACGCGAGCGTGCGCGCTGCATCGCTTACCTGCCGCAGGGACATCAGGTCTATTGGCCGCTGCTCGCGCGCGATGTCGTCGCTCTCGGACGCTATCCGCACGGATTGGCTGATCCGTCGCGCCTCACCGCAGATCACGCCCGTGCCATCCACTCGGCGATGACACGGACGGACACTACGCACCTCGCCGACCAGCCCGTACAGACCCTTTCGGGCGGCGAGCGGGCGCGGGTGATGCTCGCCCGCGTCATGGCGGTCGAGGCACCCGTCCTCTTGGCCGATGAACCCACGGCCTCGCTCGATCCCGGCCATCAGATCAGCGTGATGCGCGACCTGAAGGCCGAAAGCCGGCGTGGCACTTTGGTGATTGCCGTCACGCATGATCTCGGCCTCGCCGCCCGCCTTGCTGACGAGATCGTGCTGCTCGATCGCGGGCGACTCATCGCGCAGGGCAGCCCGGATACAGTGCTGACCGACGAGAATCTCCACGCCGTATATCAGGTGAGTGTTCTGCGCCAAATGATTGATGGAGAGATGTTTTTAACGCCGAGAGCGCCGCTGTGAGGGCGCTTTCAGCCCTCGCGCTGATGCTTTCCTGCGCCGTTGGGCAAGCCGCGCCACAGCGAATCGTCTCGCTCAACATGTGCACCGATCAGCTTCTGATCGATCTTGCTGAACCGCGTCATATCGTCGGGCTGTCGCCCTTCGCACGCGATCCGGCCCGGGCCTTCGAGGCCACGCGCGCCGCGCGCTTCCCCATCCTCTCCGGCACGGCGGAGGAGGTCATGGTGATCCGGCCCGATCTCGTGGTCTCCAGCCGTTACATGAAACGCGAGACCCGGCAATTCATCACCGCGCGCGGCCTGACACTGGTGGAGTTCGACGACCCGCGCACGCTCGCCGAGGCTCGCACGCAGATCGCCGAGATGGGCCGGTTGCTGGGTGTCGAGACCCGAGCGAGCGAGCGCCTCGCCGCCTTTGACGCCGCGCTTTCAGAGCTGCGCGAAGCAGCAAGCCGGAAGACCTTGCAAATCCTGCCGCTTGCCCGGCGTGGCTGGGTGGCCGGAAGCGAGACCCTTCTGGCTGACCTGCTGCGTGAGGCCGGGTTGATGAATGCAGCCGGCGCTTTGGGCTTCAAGGCGGGTGGTTTCGCGAGCCTTGAGGCGGTCATCGCGCTGAAACCCGACGCCCTGCTGCTCACCCGTACCGAATTCCGCGCCGAGGATCAGGGGCAGGCCATACTGCTGCACCCTGCCATCCAGGCCATGTTTCCGGCTGAAAAGCGGATCACACTCCCCGAACGCCTGACCGTTTGCGGCGGCCCGATGCTGACTGAGGCCATGCGCCAACTCGCGCGCGAAATCAGGCGGCTCGGACGATAATCGGGCTGCATGGCTGCCAGCCTGCTCAGCCCGCAATTTCCACAACCACGCGCCCGCGTGTCTGGCCCGCAAGAATCGCCTTGCCGAGTTCCGGCAAGTCCTCGAACCGGGCTGGGACAATCATGGCCTCGAGCTGGTCGAGCGGCAGATCGGTTGCGATGCGCCGCCAGCCTGCCAGGCGTTCCGGATAGGGTTTCATCACGCTGTCGATGCCGAGAAGGTTCACTCCGCGCAACAGGAAGGGAATGACCGTTGTGGGCAGGTTCGAGCCGCCCGCGAGGCCGACCGCTGCAACCGAACCCCCATATTTCATCTGGGAGAGCACCCGCGCGAGCATTGGCCCGCCAACATTGTCGATTGCACCCGCCCAGGTCTCCTTGTCGAGCGGGCGTGCGGGTGCCTCGGCCAGTTGAGCACGGGGCACGATGCGGCTCGCGCCGAGGCCTTTGAGGTAGCTTTCCTGCTCGGGACGGCCGGTGACAGCCGCAACCGAATAACCGAGTTTCGCGAGGATCGCCGTCGCGACCGAGCCGACACCTCCGGCGGCACCCGTGACCAGCACCTCGCCCTTTTCCGGCGTGAGACCATGCGCCTCCAGCGCCATCACCGCCAGCATGGCCGTGAACCCCGCCGTGCCGACTGCCATCGCCTGACGCGCGCTCAGTCCGGTCGGCAGCGGCACCAGCCAATCCGCCTTCACACGCGCCTTCTCGGCATAGCCGCCCCACCAGATCTCTCCCACGCGCCAGCCCATGAGGACGACCTTGTCACCCGGCTTGTAGCGTGCATCGGACGATGCCTCGACCGTGCCGGCGAAATCGATGCCCGGTACATGCGGATAGGTTCGCACCAGCCCGCCACCGCCCGTGAGGCAGAGGCCATCCTTGTAGTTCACGGTCGAATATTCAACGCGCACCGTGACATCGCCGTCGGCGGGCAGACGGCTCTCGTCGAGCGTCTCGAAGGTCTGCGTGATGCTGCCATCCGCCGTCTTGTCCACCACGAGTGCGCGAAAAGCCATGTCGATCTCCCGATTTCGTCTCAGGCGATGTTGACTTCGCCGATGCCTCGCCCGAACTGGCGATCAGCACCCAAGGTAGGGCCGGACCATCTTTCCGTCACGGCCCCGTTCCGTTCAACTTTCGTGTGAGCAGAGCCGAGCATGGCCAATCTCGAAATCGAAACGCGCGGCAAGATCGCGCTTCTCACCCTGAACCGCCCCGAGCGTCGCAACGCCATCGATGACGCCACGATCGAAGCCATCGAGACCTTTTTCTCGCGCCCTCCGGCAGGTGTGAAAGCGGTGGTGCTGCGCGCAACAGGCGAGCATTTCTGCGCCGGGCTGGACCTTCAGGAGCATTATGACCTCGGGCGCGGCCCCGTTGAATTCATGCGCATGTGCCAGAACTGGCATCGCGCCTTCGACGCGATGCAGTTCGGCGGTTTGCCGGTGATCGCCGCACTCAAGGGCGCCGTCGTCGGAGGCGGGCTGGAAATCGCCGCTGCGACACATGTGCGTGTCGCGGAAAAATCAACCTTCTTTGCCCTGCCCGAGGGGCAGCGCGGCGTTTTCACCGGCGGCGGCGCGACCGTGCGCGTGGCCCGCATCATGGGCCCCTCGCGCATGATCGACATGATGATCGCGGCCCGCACATATGATGTCCAGCGCGGCTATGAGGTGGGTCTCGCGCATGAAATCGTGGAGAACGGCGCGGCGGAGGCGCGCGCCATTGCGATCGCCGAAGCCGCAGCAGAGCACTACGATGTCACGAATTTCGCCATCATCACCGGGATTTCGCGCATCAACGACATGTCGACCACGGACGGCCTGTTCGCCGAGAGCCTGCTCGCGGGCATGGTGATGACCAACCCGGATCTGAGGCCCAGCCTCGAGAAATTTTTCGCCAAGAAGGCCCCGCGCCTTGAGCCCAAGACATAGCGAGGGCGAAAGTTCCGCCTTGCCTTGGCGGCCAGGCTTGGCTAACCCTCTGCGCCGAAGCGGGCGTTGTGTAATGGTAAGACCCTAGCCTTCCAAGCTAGAGACACGGGTTCGATTCCCGTCGCCCGCTCCAGTTCCATACAGGCCTTACCCGATCTCGCTGGCAATCGCCTTGCCGGCTTCGACCGTGCTTGCATCGCCAGACAGATCCCGTGTGCGGCCCGCCGGTGACGCGAGAACGATCTCGATCGCGCGCAGAATATCAGCTGCGGCCTCCCGCTCGCCGAGATGATCGAGCATCATCGCGCCAGACCAGATCTGCCCCACAGGGTTCGCGATGCCTTGCCCGGCAATATCGGGGGCCGAACCGTGCACAGGCTCGAACAGCGACGGGAAGAGCCGGTCCGGGTTGATGTTGCCCGAAGGCGCGATACCGATCGTGCCCGTGCAGGCAGGACCAAGGTCGGAAAGGATATCGCCAAAGAGGTTCGAGGCCACGACCACGTCGAACCGATCCGGGTTCAGCACGAAATGCGCGGTGAGGATATCGATATGGTACTGATCGACCGCGACATCGGGGAAACTGGCTTTCATCGCCGCCACGCGCTCATCCCAATAGGGCATAGAGATCGAGATGCCGTTCGACTTCGTCGCCGAGGTCAGTTTGCGGCGCGGGCGGCGCGCGGCCAGCTCGAAGGCGTATTTCAGGATGCGATCGACCCCGATCCGCGTCATAACGGTTTCCTGAAGCACGATCTCGCGCTCGGTGCCGGGAAACATCCGGCCACCGACGGAAGAATACTCACCCTCGGTGTTTTCGCGCACGACGAAGAAATCAATGTCGCCCGGCTTGCGGTTGGCAAGCGGCGAAGGAACGCCCGGCATCAGGCGCACGGGGCGCAGGTTCACATACTGATCGAATTCGCGCCGCATCAGCAGCAGCGAGCCCCAAAGCGAGATATGATCGGGCACCCGGTTCGGCATGCCGACAGCGCCGAAGAAGATCGCGTCATGGCCACCGATCTGCGCCTTCCAGTCTTCCGGCATCATGCGACCATGCCGGTCGTAATAGTCGCAGGAGGCGAAATCAAAATGGTCGAAATTCAATCCAAAACCATGCTTCGCAGCCGCGGCTTCCAGCACGCGCAACCCTTCCGGCAATACTTCCTGACCAATGCCATCTCCGGGAATGGCGGCAATGCGATAGGTTCTCACGGTTCGAACTCCTGAGTTTCATATTCCATTTTTTTTTGATGCATTGTAACTTCCATGGAAGATGCTACAAATCAAGAGGTGAGGTTGAAATTCATGAAAACTGGTTTGCAGGTCTCTCCGTGCGAAGGGCGCGTCTCGCGCGTCGAAGCCACCTATCTTGCGCTCAAGCTTCTGATCTGCAACGGCGAGTTTCCGCCCGGCCATCAGGTATCCGAGCAAGAGCTGGCTCTGCGCCTTGGCACCAGTCGCACGCCGGTGCACGAGGCCTGCCTGCGGCTTCAGGAAGACGGAATGCTGCGGATCCTGCCAAAGAAAGGCATCGTGATTTCACCGCTATCGCCCGACGACATTGCGGAAATCTTCGAGGTCATCATCGCGATCGAAGGACGTGCGGCGGCGCTCGCAGCATCGCGGCCGGCTGAGGCGCGCGCCGTTTTGGCTGATCAGCTCGATGCCGAAACGATGCGGATGCAGACAGCTTTGGCCGCTGGCGATATGGCCGAGCGAGGCCTTGCGGATGCGGCGTTCCATCTCGCTCTCGTCGAGGGCTGCGGCAACCGCCGCTTCGAGCGCATCATGCAGACCGTGAACGACCAGTATCATCGTGCGCGCGTCATCACAGTGCGCATGCGCCAGCGGCTTGAACAATCCTTGCCGGAGCATCGCGAGATCGCCGCGGCCATCCGGGCGGGCTCGGTCGAGCAGGCCGAAACCGCCGCGCGCGTGCACCGTATCCGTGCGAGAAACGATATCTTGCCCCTGATCCGCGATCTCGGCTTGCGGCATTTGTAAGGTGAGCGCGGTGAAGACCCCTGCTTTCGAGCATTTCCTGCCCGGTTTCGAGCATACCGAGATCGAGGGGGCTGGCGCGCGCATCGGCGTGTCGTTTGCCGGAGAAGGCTTCCCGCTGCTCCTCCTGCACGGGCACCCGCAGACGCGGCTCACCTGGCATCGGATGGCTCCGAAGCTGCTCCAAGCCGGATATCATCTCGTGCTCGCTGATTTGCGCGGCTACGGCGATAGCGGAAAGCCGGTGTCGGCGCCGGATCATTCGCCCTATTCCAAACGCGCGATGGCGGCTGATCAGGTCGCCGTGATGCGCGCGCTGGGGCATGAGCGCTTCGGCGTGATCGGGCATGATCGCGGCGCGAGGGTCGCGCATCGCATGGCGCTCGATTTCCCCGATGCCGTGGCGAGCTTGACCCTGATCGATATCGCGCCCACCGCCACCATGTATGCCCGAACGGATATGGCTTTCGCGATGCGCTATTTCTGGTGGTTTTTCCTGCCACAGCCCGCGCCTTTGCCCGAAAAAATGATCGGCGCAAACCCCGCGTTCTTTCTCGAAAAGCACATTCGTGGGCAGATGAGACGTCACGAGGCGTATGATCCGGCCCTCATGGCGGAATATCTGCGCTGTTACGCGCGTCCCGAAACCATTCACGCCATCTGCGAAGACTATCGCGCAGCAGCGACGATTGACCTCCAGCACGATGCCGAAAGTGACGCGGAGGGTCGCAAGGTCATCGCCCCGCTTCAGGCGATCTGGGGCGCGCGAGGCACTGTGGGCCAGCTTTATGATGTGCTCGAAACCTGGCGGGAAAAGGCCCTGACGATCGAAGGACGAGCGCTCGATTGCGGGCACACACTCCAGGAGGAACTGCCCGGAGAGACGGCATCAGAGATCATCGCCTTCCTGCGCCGCACAGAGCAGGCGATGGTGCAGGCGACTTATTCTAGGAGTATTTCGACAGCGTGAGAACGAGGTCAGCCGCCAGCTCAACACCAGCCACAACGGCGGCGATGTAAGCGAATCTCAGCAGATAATCGCGCCGCGCGCGGGCGATCAGCGGTGCGGCAACCTCGGGTTTGGGGCGCAGCTCCTTCGGCATCATGATCCAGACTTCGGTGCTCTTCACGGGGATCTTTTCGACGCGGGATGCTTTGAGCAGCAGGATGAAGCACATCAGCAGCGCGCCGATCCCGCCGGAGCGAAAGAAGAGCGAGAGATCGCTGGCTGAGCCCACCATCATGGTCGCGACCGTCAGCGCGCCGAAACCGCAACCGCGGGCCACCGATATATGGGCATAACGCCGGATGGCTGCTTCCATGCTGCGCCTCCAAGCCAAGCTGGGAGTGCGATGGTGCATGAGCGTCCGGCAACTGGCAAGCGCGGCATGGCGCGCAGGCGATCACCGTTTCGCGAGCTTGGGCTGCGGAGGCGCCTCGGCAACCGAAGCCTGCCGCGCAACGCTGGCGGCGGCGGCTTCGATCGAGGTCATGACCAGATTGGCAAAAGCCTCGTGGCTGACCGGGCCACCCTCGCGGAACCACATGAATTTCCAGTTCATCATGCCGAAGAGGTTCATGGTGAGCGGTGTCAGCAGAGCACGATTCCCCATGAGCACAGGCTGAAGCGTCGCAAGCGCCCCGGAAAACTGTTTGACCAGCACGCGCTCACGCTCAACCAGCTGCGCCTTCTGGTCCTCGGGCAGGCGTTTCATGTCGGAAATCTGGATCTCATGTTCCTCATCGGCATGACGATATTCTTCCAGCAGAGCCGTAATCATCGCTGCGAGGCGCTCGCGCGGGGGCAACGCCGCCGGAACCGCCTCGATCGCCGCCACAAGGTCATCGAGATGGGCGCGGATGATGTCGAACAGGAGCTGATCCTTGTTCGTGTAGTAATGGTAGAGCAGCGCCTTCGAGACACCGCAGGCTGCGGCGATTTCGTTCATGGAGGCACGATCGAACCCGTTGCTCGCGAAGAGCTTCGCCGCCTCCTTGAGGATAGCGCGGCGCTTGGTGTCGTGATCGGCTGCGATGGGGCGGGCCATCCGCTCAGATTCCTTTTCCCTGGCGCAAATTCTTCACGCGAACCGGTTCCCACTTCGCTTGAATTTGCTTTGGATGATCGGCTGCGATGGGGCGGGCCATGTTTATGCCTTTGCCCGTTTGTCGATGATCCGCTTCGCCTTGCCCTGACTGCGCTCGATCCCTTCGGGCGGCAGAACGTTGACCCAGGCCGTGATGCCGATCTTGTCCTTGATGCGTTTGGCGAGCAGCTTGGCATCGCGGTTGGCGGCTTCGGCATCGTCCGAGCGCGCCTCGACCTTCACCTCCATTTCGTCCATCCGCCCCTCGCGCGTCAGCACGATCTGGTAGTGGGCCGAGAGGCCGGGCAGCGCGAGCAGCATCTCTTCGATTTGGGTCGGGAAGACATTCACCCCGCGCACGATCATCATGTCATCGGAGCGGCCGGTGATTTTCTCCATTCGCCGCATCGTGCGCGCGGTACCGGGCAGAAGCCGCGTGAGGTCGCGCGTGCGGTAGCGGATGATCGGCATCGCCTCTTTCGTCAGTGACGTGAAGACCAGTTCCCCCTTCTCGCCATCCGGCAGAACCGCGCCAGTCTCGGGGTCGATGATCTCAGGATAGAAATGATCCTCCCAGATGTGCAGGCCGTCCTTCGTCTCGACGCATTCATTCGCGACGCCGGGGCCAATGACCTCGGAAAGCCCATAGATATCCACCGCGTGCATGTCGAAAGCCTGCTCGATCTCGCCGCGCATGGCATTGGTCCAGGGCTCGGCCCCGAAGACGCCGATCTGCAACGAGGACGAGGCCGGATCGAGCCCCACTTTCCGGAACTCATCGAGAATCGCCAGCATGTAGCTGGGCGTCACCATGATCACATCGGGCCGGAAATCGGTGATGAGTTGCACCTGCCGCTCGGTCATGCCGCCAGATATGGGGATCACGGTGCAGCCGAGCTTCTCCGCGCCGTAATGCGCGCCGAGCCCGCCGGTGAAGAGCCCATAGCCGTAAGCGACATGCACGATCATGCCCGGCTTGACGCCGGAAGCGCGCAGCGAGCGCGCCACGACATCAGCCCAGGTCTGCACGTCATTCGCGGTGTATCCCACTACAGTCGGTCGGCCTGTGGTGCCCGAAGAGGCGTGAACCCGGCTCACCGCCTCTCGCGGCACGGCGAAGAGGCCAAAGGGATAATTGTCGCGCAGGTCTGCTTTGGTGGTGAACGGAAATTTCGACAAATCTGCCAGAGATTTGCAATCATCCGGATGCACGCCTGCAGCATCGAATTTCGCCCGATAAGCGGGCACATTCTCATAGGCATGGCGAAGCGACCATTGCAGGCGCTTCAGTTGCAGCGCGGCGATTTCGTCACGCGAGGCCGTCTCGATGGCATCCATCAGCGGCTTGTAAGTCGAGATCGAAAACATGCCTCAGCCCTCCACCGTCGCGCCGGGGAAAAACTCGCCTTTCACCGTGCGCGAATGGCCGCGGAAAATCGCGATTTTGACGCCGTCCTGGTTGAAAACGTCGATGTCATAGATGCCGGAGCGCCCGGTACGGCTCGCCTCGCTGGCCTTGGCCAGCAACCGATCGCCAAGCCGCCCCGGCGCCAGGAACGTGATCGAGCAATGCTGCGCCACGGCGCGCTGGTTGTAGCTGTTGCAGGCGAAAGCGAAGGCGGAGTCGGCGAGGCTGAAGATGAACCCGCCATGGCAAGTGCCATGCCCATTCACCATCGCCTCGGTGATGGCCATCGCAACGTCCGCGCGTCCCGGCCCGACTGACACGATCTCCATGCCAAGCCCGGCAGAGGCCTTGTCATCATCCCACATGGCTTTGGCGCAGGCTGCGGCGAGGGATTGAGCCGTCATCGTTGTCATCTCATCGCCCCTCGAAACACGCTGGCCGTTTTTCCATGAAGGCGCGCACGCCCTCGGCATAATCGGCGGATCGACCCAGCCGCCGCTGCGCATCGCGCTCGGCATTCAGTTGCGCGTCGAGACCAGCGCCAAACGCCTGATGGATCAATGTTTTCGTCTCGGCGAGCCCGCGCGTCGGGGCCGCCGCAAGCGCTTCGCCGAGTGCGATAGCTTCGCTCATCAGCGCAGCGTCCTCCACCGCACGGTAGATCATCCCCATGCGCTCCGCTTCCTCGGCTGAAACAGGAATCGCGAGCATGGCCAGCGCCTTCGCCCGCGCCTCGCCGATAAGACGCGGCAGTATCCATGTGCCGCCGGAATCGGGGATCAGCCCGATTTTCGCGAAGGACTGGATGAATTTCGCCGATTTAGCCGCCATCACGAGATCACAGGCGAGCGCGATGTTGGCGCCTGCCCCCGCCGCGACACCGTTGACGGCGGCGATAATCGGCTTTTCCATCGCGCGCATCGCGCGGATCAGCGGATTGTAGAACGCATCCAGCGTCGCGCCGAGATCCGGCGCCTCGCCACCTTCGGGCCGCACACGGTCCGAAAGGTCCTGTCCGGCGCAGAACCCCCGGCCAGCTCCGGTGAGGATGAGCGCGCGACACGTGCCATCCGCCGAAGCTGCATCGATCGCCGCCTTCAACGCCCGGTGTTGCGCTTCGTTGAAAGAGTTGAGTTTGTCGGGGCGGTTGAGCGTAATGACCGTCAGACCGCCACGCTTCTCCACCAGAACCGGTGCCGGTTCAGACATGTTGCATCCCGCCTTGCGTTTCATCCTCGGCCGGGCGTCCGTCTCTCTTTGGTTTCAGCCGCAACGAAAATGTTGGGCTGAACCACTTGACTAACTGACCGGTCGGATAATTAAATGAACGCGACAATAAAAACTGTCAACCGGGCTGCACGAGGCCCGGCGAAAAAACAAACCGGGCCGGCCAGCATCGGCGGCCCTCGGAGGAGACCGGCCGCCGTGATCCGCGATGATGCGGGAGGCGCGCCAACAAGGGAGGGTTTGCATGGCTTATCCATCATGGTTCTCGCGCCGCGTCATTCTGGCCGCCGGCGCTTCGGCGATGGCGATCGCAGCCGCGCCAGCCTTCGCGCAGGGCGAAATCAAGCTTGGCGCGGTACTTTCGGTTACAGGCCCGGCTTCGTTTCTGGGTGACCCCGAAAAACGCACGCTGGAAATGGTCGTCGATGATGTGAACGCGAAGGGCGGCATTCTCGGCCGCAAGGTTCGCCTGATTGTCTACGACGACGCGGGCGACCCCAATGCCGCGCGCACTTTCGCCACGCGCCTTCTCGAAGAGGACAAGGTGACGGCGATGGTGGGCGGCTCCACCACCGGCACGACGATGGCGATGATCCCGGCCTTCGAGGATGCGCAGGTTCCGTTCATCAGCCTCGCGGGTGCGGTGCAGATCATCCAGCCGGTGAAAAAATGGGTGTTCAAGACCCCTCACACTGACACGATGGCCTGCGAGAAAATCTTCGAGGACATGAAGAAGCGCAACACGACCAAGATCGGCATGATCGCGGGCACGGATGGCTTCGGCAAATCGATGCGCGACGAATGCGTGAAAGTGGCGGGCAAATACGGCATCGAAATCCTCCATGAGGAGAGCTATGGCCCGCGCGACACCGACATGACGCCCCAGTTGACAAACATCAAGAATAAGGCCGGCGTGCAGGCCGTGATCAACCCCGGCTTCGGCCAGGGCCCGGCGATCGTCACCCGCAATTTCAAGCAGCTCGCCATCAACGTGCCGCTCTACCAGAGCCACGGCGTGGCCTCAAAACAGTTCATCGGCCTCGCCGGTGACGCTGCCGAGGGCGTGCGCTTGCCCGCAGCGGCCCTGCTGGTCGCCGACAAGCTGCCGGACAGCGACCCGCAGAAAAAGGTCGTGGTGGAATATTCCAAGGCCTACACGACCCGCACCGGCCAGCCGGTCTCGACCTTCGGTGGCCATGCTTACGACGGCTTCATGATCTGGAAAGAGGCTGTCGAGCGCGCGAAAACCGACAATGCGGCCAAGGTGCGCGACGAAATCGAGAAGACCAAGGGCTATATCGGCACCGGCGGCATCGTGAACATGAGCCCCACCGACCATATGGGCCTCGATCTCTCGGCCTTCAAAATGCTCGAAATCCGCAACGGCGATTGGACAATCGTTCAGTAAGGCCCTTCCGCCGCGCGTCGTCCTTGCGACGAAGCGCGGCACGTTGACGGGGCAATCCAGCGTATCCTGGATTGCTTCGCCATCACTTCTTTCAATGACGCCATCCGCCGACAACCGGAGCGCCAGCCCTCCATGCCCGAACTCCTGCAATTCGCCTTTTCGGGCCTCACCGTCGGCGCGGTTTATGCGCTGGTGGCCCTCGGATTCACGCTGATCTACAACGCCTCGGATGTCGTGAATTTCGCGCAGGGCGAGTTCGTGATGCTCGGCGGAATGGTGACGGTCTTCCTGCATCTCGCAGGGGTGCCGCTGCCCATCGCGGCGGCCTTGGCGATCTTCGCCACGGTGCTCGTTGGCCTTGCGCTCTACGCCTTCGCCATCGATCCGGCGCGCGGCTCATCGGCCGTCACGGTGATCATCATCACGATCGGCGCCTCGATCTTCCTGCGCGGTGTCGCGCAGGTGATTTTCGACAAGCGTTTTCATGCGCTGCCGCACTGGTTCGGGTCCGAACCCATCCGGTTCGGCGGTGCGGCCATCCTGCCCCAGAGTCTCGTCGTCCTGGCGGGTGCCGCAATCATCGTGGCGCTGATTTTTGTCATCATCGACCGCACCATTCTGGGGCGCGCCATTCTCGCGACAGCCGCGAACCGGCTCGCGGCGCGCCTTGTCGGCATCCCCGTGCGGAAGATCGTGGCTTTGTCCTTCGCGCTTTCAGCCGCAATCGGAGCGGTTGCCGGCATTCTCGTCACCCCGATCACGCTCACGAGCTATGACGTCGGCACCTTGCTGGCGCTGAAGGGTTTTGCCGCCGCGATGCTCGGCGGCATGGGTTCGGCCGTAGGCGCTGTGGTTGGCGGCATTTTGCTCGGCCTCGCCGAGAGTTTCGGCGCGGGGCTCATTTCCTCGAAATACAAGGATGCCATCGCGTTTCTCATCATTCTTGCGACACTTTTCCTGCGGCCACAGGGGCTTTTCGGCAAGAAAAGCGTGGAGCGCGTTTGATGGCGCGGCTTGCCTCCTCCCGTTGGAGCATCGTGCTCGGGCTTGCGATCGTCATCGCCGCCCTGCCTTTCCTTTTTCCATCCAACTATTATTTCCGCGTCGCCGCGATCGTGAATATTTTTGCGCTCGCGGTTGTCGGGCTCAACCTGCTCATGGGCTATGCGGGGCAGGTCAGCCTTGGGCATGCCGGTTTCATGGGTATCGGTGCCTACTCGGTTGCGATCGGTTCGGCGCATTTCAAGCTGCACGGCTTGCTCGCGATGCTGATCGGCGCGGCTTTGGCCGGCCTCGTGGCCTTTCTCGTTGGACGCCCGATCCTGCGCCTGAAGGGCCATTATCTTGCCGTCGCGACCCTCGGTTTCGGCCTGCTGATCTCTATGGCGCTCGCCAACGAGGCCGCCTGGACCGGCGGACCGGATGGCATGGGCGTTCCGCGCCTCGAAATCCTCGGCTATCGCCTGCGCGGGCCGGACACCTGGTACTACATCAGCGGCGGCGCTTTGCTGATCGGCGTCATCCTCGCGCTCAACCTGATCGAGAGCCCGACCGGGCGCGCCATGCGCGCGATCCATGACAGCGAGATCGCCTCGCGCGTGGCCGGCATCGACGTTGCGGCCTACAAGCTGAGAATCTTCGTCCTCTCCGCCATTTACGCGTCCGTCGCGGGCTCACTGATGGCGTTCCTGAACGGCCATATCACACCCGACGGCACAGCCGGTTTCCTGCGTTCGGTGGAACTCGTCACAATGGTCGTGCTGGGCGGGATGGGCTCGGTCGTTGGCGCGATTGTGGGGGCGGCGGTGCTGGTCATCCTGCCGCAGGCCCTGACGATCTTCCACGATTACGAGCACCTGATGCTCGGGCTGATCATCATGGTGAGCATGATCCTGCTGCCGCGCGGGATCGTCCCCAGCCTGCTGGCCCGTCTGCGCGGAGGCGGCGCATGAGCTTTCCGCTCCTCGAAACCGACAATCTCTCGATCGCCTTTGGCGGCATCAAGGCCGTGGACTCTGTTTCTCTGACGGTCCAGCCGGGGAAAATCCATTCGATCATCGGGCCGAACGGGGCCGGCAAGACCACACTCTTCAACCTGATTTCGGGGCTCTACCAACCCTCCTCAGGCCGCGTGAAACTCGGCGGGGAAGACGTCACCGGTCTGCCGCCCGAGCAACTGGCGCGGCGCGGCCTTTCGCGCTCGTTCCAGAATCTGCAGATCTTTTTCCGCATGAGCGCTTGCGACAACGTGATGGTGGGCCGCCACCGGCACGAGAAAACCTCCATGCTCGGGCATCTCTTCGCCCTGCCCTCGGTGCGCGCCGAAAACGCACGCTCGCGTGACCTCGCAATGGGGCTGCTCGAGCGCGTCGGCCTCGCCGGTGTCGCGAACAAGGAGGCGGGCTCGCTCTCATACGGGGCCCTCAAGCGCCTCGAAATCGCCCGCGCGCTCGCGACCGAGCCGCGAATCCTGCTGCTCGATGAGCCGGCGGCCGGCTGCAATGCGATCGAGACGGAGGAGATCGATCGCGTCATCCATGATGTCGCGAAGTCCGGCATCGCCGTTCTGCTTGTCGAACACGATATGCGACTCGTGATGCGCATTTCCGATCATGTTCTGGTGCTCGAACGCGGGAAATCGCTCGTCTCGGGCACGCCTGAAACCGTTCGGAACGACCCTCGGGTGATCACGGCCTATCTCGGCACTTTCGGAACCGAGGAGGCGAACCGTGCTTGAAATTCGGGGCCTGCACTCGGCTTATGGCCGCATCGAGGTGCTGCATGGCGTGGAATTGCGCGTGGATGCCGGCGAGATCGTGTGTCTCATCGGCGGTAATGGCGCGGGCAAAACCACACTTATGCGCGCCATATCCGGTGTGCAGCCCATCAGCGGCGGCAATATCCTTTTTGAAGGTCAGGACATCTCGAAATTTGCCGCCGAGGCGCGCGTCCGGCTCGGAATCGCGCAGGTGCCGGAGGGCCGGCAGATTTTCGGAGGCATCACGGTCGAGGACAACCTCAATCTCGGCGGTTGGCTGCATGGCGGCGGCACGGCGAAGGAGCGTGATGACATCTATGCGATGTTCCCGATCCTGCATGACAAGCGCGGGCTTGCCGCCGCAGGACTTTCGGGTGGCCAGCAGCAGATGCTCGCGATTGGCCGCGCGCTGATGAGCCGCCCCCGCCTGCTGCTGCTTGATGAGCCGAGCATGGGGCTGGCACCCGTGCTGGTGGAGCAGGTTTTCAGCGTCATCGAGGCGCTGCGCGAGCGCGGGATCACCATCCTTCTGGTCGAGCAGAACGCTGCGGCTGCACTCGCGAAATCGAACCGCGGTTACGTGATCGAAACCGGGCGGATCACGCATTCCGGTCCTTCCGATGCGCTGATCGGCGATCCGAAGCTGCGCGAAGCCTATCTCGGAATTTAACCTGTGAGGCATGCATGAGCATCATCCGGCTGAACTCTTTCGCGGAAGGGCGCTGGTTCGCGGGGCAAGGCGACGGGGCGATCCTCGCCAGCGCGATTGACGGCACGCCCGTCGCTGAAATCACGTCAAAAGGCCTCGAGCCGGGTGCAATGCTCGCCTACGCGCGCCGCAAGGGCGGTCCCGCCCTGCGCGCCCTCACCTTCCATCAGCGGGCGAACATGCTGAAGGCTTTGGCTCAAGCGCTCAATGCCCGCAAGGAAGAGCTTTACGCCCTCTCCTACCTTACAGGTGCAACGAAGGCCGATAGCTGGGTCGATATCGACGGCGGCATTGGCACATTGTTCGTCTATGCCTCGAAGGCAAAGCGCGAATTGCCGAACGAGACCTTCCTGATCGATGGCGCGGTCGAGAACCTCTCGAAATCCGGCAGCTTTCTCGGCCAGCATGTTTATGTGCCGCGCGAGGGCGTGGCCTGCCAGATCAACGCCTTCAACTTCCCCGTCTGGGGCATGCTGGAAAAACTCGGTCCTTCCCTTCTCGCCGGGTTGCCGGTGATTGCGAAGCCCGCGAGCGCCACCGCCTGGCTCGCCGAGAAGGCAGCGCGGATCATCATCGAGAGCGGCGTGCTGCCGGAGGGCACTTTCCAGTTCATCGCCGGTTCGACCGGGGACCTCCTCGAGCACCTGACCAGTCAGGACAGCGTCGCCTTCACGGGCTCACTCGCGACCTCAACCACGCTTCAGGCGCATCCGAATATTCTCAAAAATGCGGTGCCCTTCACCGCCGAGCGCGACAGCCTCAACTGCTCGATCCTCGGGCCGGATGCCGCTCCCGGCAGTGCAGAATTCGATCTCTTCGTCAAGGAAGTCGCGAAAGAGATGTGCGTGAAGGCCGGGCAGAAATGCACCGCCATCCGCCGCATCATCGTGCCTGAAAGCCGCATGGAAGCCGTGAGTGCCGCCCTGGCGAAACGCCTCGCCGGTGTTACGATCGGCGATCCGCGCCTCGAAACCACGCGAATGGGCCCCCTCGCCTCGCTTGCCCAGCGTGCGGATGTGAGGAGCCAGATCGCGCGCCTTGCGGCGGATTGCGAGGTTGTTTCCGGCGACCCAGATGGCCGCATCGCCGGCGCTGAAGACGGTGCCTATCTTGCCCCCGTGCTACTGACTGCTCGCAATTCACGTTCAGCCGAGCGCCCGCATGACACGGAAGCCTTCGGACCAGTCGCGACCCTGCTCGGCTATGCCGACCTTGAGGACGCGATCGGTATCGCGAGAAAAGGCGATGGCTCTCTCGCTGGTTCGCTGATCACGGCGGACACGGAGGTCGCGCGACAGGTCATCTTCGGAGCGGGCGCGTTCCACGGGCGGATGCTCGTGCTCAATGCCGAATGCGCGGCCGAGTCGACGGGGCACGGCTCGCCGATGCCGCATCTCGTGCACGGCGGGCCGGGGCGCGCTGGCGGCGGCGAGGAACTCGGCGGCATGCGCGCGGTGAAGCACCAGATGCAGCGCGTCGCGGTTCAGGGCTCGCCCGCCATGCTGACAGCGCTGACAAAGTCCTACATCAAAGGCGCGCCGGAGCCGGAAACGGGCGAACATCCGTTCCGCATTCCGTTCGACGGGCTTGAGCCGGGTATGAGTTTCCACTCGAAAGAGCGCGTGGTAACCCTCGACGATATCGAGCATTTCGCGCATTTTACCGGCGATACGTTCTACGCCCACATGGACGAGGAGGCCGTAAAGGGGCACCCGTTCTTCCCCGGCCGGGTCGCACATGGATATTTGCTGCTTTCCTTTGCGGCGGGCCTGTTCGTCGAACCTGCGCGAGGGCCGGTTCTGGCGAATTACGGGCTTGACAACCTGCGCTTCCTGAAGCCCGTTTCTCCCGGGGAGGCCATTCGCGTGCGGTTGACCGTGAAATCGAAATCGCCGCGCAACGAGGCCTATGGCGAGGTGCGCTGGGATGTCGAGATCATGACCGGCACGGGCGAAACAGCCGCCACCTACGAGCTTCTCACCATGAACGCCTATCGCGAGGCCGCATGAATCACGCGAGCCAACCGGCATGAGCGAGGTGGTCCGCATCTCCCGCGAGGGCGAGGTCGCGATTGTCGAAATCGACAATCCGCCTGTCAACGCGACATCTCAGGCCGTGCGTCGCGCGCTTCTGGATGCGGTTCAGCGCGCACAATCCGAGAGCGAAACGCGCGCGATCGTGATAGCCGGCGCAGGGCGGACCTTCACGGCGGGCGGCGATATTTCGGAGTTCGGCAAGCCGCCGCGCGAGCCTCACTTGCCGGATGTGATCAACCGGATCGAGGAGAGCGGCAAGCCGATCGTGGTCGCCTGGCATGGCACGGCCTTGGGTGGCGGCTGCGAGATTGGCCTCGGCGCGCACAAACGCATCATCACGAAAGATGGCCTCATCGGCTTGCCGGAGGTGAAACTTGGGCTGCTGCCCGGTGCGGGCGGAACCCAGCGGCTGCCGCGCCTCATCGGGCCCGTTGCGGCCCTTGATCTGATCGCCACGGGGCGCATGGTCGGAGCCGAAGAGGCTCTGCGGATCGGGCTTGTCGATGCCATTGCTGAAACCGACCTTCGCCGCGAGGCGGTTGCTCTCGCCCGCTCCCTGATCGGCCAGATGCAGCCGCGCCTCTCCTTGCAGGCCACCCCGGCGGCGGAGCCGGAAGCATGGCAGGCGATGGTTGATCGCGTCAACCGCGAGGCCAAGGGCCGCATCGCGCCGCTGCGGGCCATCGAACTGGTCTCGCAAAGTCTCACACTCGCCTTCGGGGTCGCCCAGGCCAATGAGAGACGAGCATTCTTCGAGTTGATGAGTTCCGATCAATCGCTCGCCCTGCGTCATATCTTTTCCGCTGAACGCGAAACCGGCAAGCGCCCCGAGCTGAGTTCTGCAAGGCCGCGCGACATCAGCCATATTGGCATTATCGGTGCTGGCACGATGGGCTCAGGGATCGCCGTCGCGTTCCTCGATGCCGGTTTTCGTGTCACGCTGGTTGAGGCCGACGAGTCAGCCCTGCAAGCCGGAGTCGAGCGCGTGAGCGGGCTTTATCAGCGCTCCATCCGCTCAGGACGGATGGATGACGCGACGCGCGTCGCGAGGCTCGCTCTGTTGAACCCCACCACCGAAATGGCAAAGCTTGCCGAAACCGGTCTGGTGATTGAGGCCGTGTTCGAGGATATGGCCATTAAACTCGAACTGATGAAGCAGCTTGGCCGGCTCTTGCCCGCCAGCACGCTGGTCGCCTCGAACACCTCCTATCTTGATCTCGAACAGATGGCGGATGCCCTGCCCGGTCCCGAGCGCTTCCTCGGCCTGCATTTCTTCTCGCCTGCCCATGTGATGAAGCTTGTCGAGGTCGTGCGCGCGCGGCGAACCTCGCCAGAGGCGGTGGCGACTGGCCTCGCCATTGCGCGCAAGCTCAAGAAAATCGCTGTCGTCACAGGTGTTTGCGAGGGCTTCATCGGCAATCGCATTCTCGCGAAATTTCGTGCCCAATGCGAGTTCATGCTCGAGGAAGGCGCGTTGCCGCGCGAGATCGATATCGCGATGGAAGGCTTCGGCCTCGCGATGGGGCCCTTCGCCGTGCAAGATCTTGCCGGGCTCGATATCGCCTATGCGCGGCGCAAGCGTCTTGCCGCCACCCGGACACCCGACGAGCGCGACGTGCCGCTGGTTGACCGGCTCGTCGAGGAGGGACGCCTCGGCCAGAAAGCGGGGCGCGGCTGGTACCTCTACGACAATGGCAAGCGCAGTGCTGACCCCGCTGTCGATGCCATCATTCGCATGCACGCCGCGGGTTCCGGCCGACCACAGCGGAATTTCAACGCAGCTGATATCCAGAACCGCATCGTCGCGGCGATGGTCAACGAGGGTGCGAAGATCCTTGGCGAAGGTATCGCCGCGCGCGCCTTCGAGATCGATCTCGTGCTGGTGCACGGCTACGGATTCCCGGCCTGGCGCGGCGGCCCGATGCATTATGCCGACAGGGTGGGGCTGAAAAACATTCTTTCGATCGCCAAGACCGCCGCCATGCGCGACGGCAAGGGCTTCGAGGTCGCCCCGCTGCTGGAAGACCTCGCGCAATCGCAACGGCGCTTCGCCGACCTCGACGCCAACTGATTGACCTTCCGAGGATATCACCATGAGAGACGCTTACCTCGTTGATGGAACCCGCACGCCGATCGGCCGTTATGGTGGCGCACTTGCCAGCGTGCGGGCCGATGACATGGCTGCCCTCGTGATCCGCACCCTGATGAGCCGTTTCCCGGCCGAGATGGCCGGCGCGATCGATGAAATCATCCTCGGTTCGGCCAATCAGGCGGGCGAAGACAACCGCAATGTCGCCCGCATGGCTGGGCTCTTGGCCGGTTTGCCCGTCGAAATCCCCGGCACGACCGTCAATCGCCTCTGTGGATCAGGGCTCGACGCAATCGGCATGGCTGCGCGCGCGATCAAGGCGGGAGAGGCGGAACTTGTTCTCGCCGGCGGTGTGGAGAGCATGACGCGCGCCCCGCTGGTGATGGGCAAAGCGCAGGAGGCCTTCCAGCGCTCGGCCGAGGTGTTCGACACCACCATCGGCTGGCGCTTCGTCAATCCGTTGATGAAAGCGCAATACGGCATCGATTCCATGCCGGAAACGGCTGAAAACGTCGCCGAGGATTTTCAGATCTCGCGCGAGGATCAGGATCGCTTTGCGTTGCGCTCGCAGACACGCGCTTCAGCCGCGCAGAAGAACGGTCGCCTCGCGCGTGAAATCACGGCGGTGAGCATCGCGCAGAAAAAGGGCGATCCGGTGATTGTTGAACGCGACGAGCATCCGCGCGAAACCACGCTTGAGAAACTTGGCAGTCTTGGAACACCTTTCCGCAAGGGCGGATCAGTCACCGCCGGCAATGCATCGGGCGTGAACGATGGTGCGGCTGCCGTGTTGGTGGCGAGCGAGGCGGCGGTGAAGCGCTTCGGCCTCACCCCGCTCGCGCGCATCAGCGGGCTCGCGACTGCGGGCGTTCCGCCGCGCATCATGGGCATCGGTCCGGCGCCAGCGACGCAGAAACTGTGCGCGCGGCTCGGGATCAAACCCAGCGATTTCGACGTGATCGAACTCAACGAAGCCTTCGCGGCGCAGGGACTGGCGAGCTTGCGTCTGCTCGGCTTGCCGGATGATGCCGAGCATATCAACCCGAATGGGGGCGCGATCGCGCTCGGTCACCCGCTCGGCATGTCCGGTGCGCGCCTCGCCCTCACGGCTGCGATCGAGATGAAGGATCGGGGCGGCGGACGCGCGCTCGCGACCATGTGCATCGGTGTCGGTCAGGGCATTGCGCTGGGGCTGGAGCGCGTGTGAGGCGGCGCGTCATGCCCGGGCTCGGCCCGGGCATCCACGACTGGAATTGGCAATCAGAAAGTCGTGCATGGCCGGAACAAGTCGGGCCAAGACGGTTGAGCCACCGGAATCAGAATGTGAAGAGGCGGAATCGAACTCTCGCAATTCCGTCGCAAGCTACTGATATTCTGGTGCTTCAGACCTGATCGTAATCGACTGCCAGCCTACCACCGGTCGGGCGGCACTGGCAGGTGAGCACATAACCGGCCTCGACCTCCCAGGGCTCCAGGCTGAAATTCACATCCATGCTGGCCGTGCCTTCCGTCACCTTGGCGCGGCAGGTGCAGCACATGCCGCCCCGGCAGGAATAGGGCACATCGAGCCCGGCACGCTCGGCAGCTTCCAGCACGGTCTCGCCCGGATGAAGCAAGATCTGATGGCTCTGGCCATCATGCGTGAGGCTCAGGGGAAGGCCCCGATCCTCGGCCTCGGCGACGGGCTTGCGCCCCCCCGCACGCGGCGGAGCCGTGCCGGTCGTGAAGAGTTCGACGTGGATGCGCGAAGGCTCCGCCCCCATCTCTTCAAGCACCGCACGGGCAGCCGCGGTCATCTCCTCCGGCCCGCACAGATAGATATCATCAATGGCTTCCACACCACCGAGGGTCTTCACCAGAAGCCCGATTTTCCCGGGCGTCATACGGCCATTGAGAAGGTCGATATCCTGTGCCTCGCGGCTGAGGATATGATGCACCGAGAGCCGCCCGAGATGGCGGTCTTTCAGGTCGTCCAGAGCTTCGCGGAACAGGATCGAGGCGGAATTCCGGTTGCCATAAAACAGGGTGAGCTGCGCATCCGGGTCGCGCGCCAGACGCGTGCGGATAATCGACAGGATAGGCGTGATGCCCGATCCGCAGGCGAAGAAAACCGCGTGCCCACCCTTTGTCGCACGCGTCGCAGCGCCAAAACGCCCCATCGGGGTCATGACATCGAGCACAGCACCCGGCTCGAGAGCCCTGTTCGCGAAGGTCGAGAAAGCGCCGCCGGCGACCTCCTTGATCGCCACGCGCAATTCGCCATCGTCTTCGCCCGCGCAGATCGAGTAGGAGCGGCGGAGATCCTCGCCATCCACCTCGGCGCGCAGGGTCAGGTACTGCCCCTGCTCGAAGCGATAGGCCTCGCTCAGGGCATCGGGCACCGCAAACGCGATCGACACCGCATCCGGCGTCTCGCGCCGGATATCGCGGATGGGAAGAGCGTGGAAACGGGGAGCGGACATGCCTCGATCCTTAGATGCACTTGAAATAATCGAATGGCTCGCGGCAGCTTTCGCAGCGCCACAGGGCCTTGCAGGCAGTTGAGCCGAATTCCGACACGCGCCGCGTGTCGAGCGAGCCGCAATGCGGACAAGGGATTTCTTCGACACCAAACAAAGCGCCCCGCCCTTTCGCTCGGCCCTGCGGCGGCGCGATGCCATAGGCTTTGAGCTTCGCCTTGCCCGCTTCGCTCATCCAGTCGGTTGTCCAGGCCGGCGAGAGCGAGAGCGTCACCTTGCGATGGACGAAACCGGCCTTTTCGAGCGCGAGATCCACCTCGAGCGCGATCATGTCCATCGCCGGGCAGCCGGAATAAGTCGGCGTGATCACGACTTCGATCGTCTCGCCGTCGCGCCGCACATCGCGGAGCACGCCCAGATCGTCGATCGTGAGCACAGGAACTTCCGGATCACAGACACGAGCCGCGGCCTCCCGGGCTCTGGCAATCCGCGCGTCGCCATGGGTCGAAAGCTCGATCACCGCGCCCATGTTTCACCACACCGAGCCGGGATAGGCGCGCTGCATGAACTGCAAATCGGCCAGCAAATGCCCCAGGTGCTCGGAATGCTCGCCGCGGCGGCCGCCACTCTGCATCCAGACATCCTTCGGCCGGGTGATCAGGGCATCGGCAAAAACACGATCAACCGTCTCAAGCCAGAGCGGACGGATGCTGGCGGGATCGACCGCAACGCCAGCCTCGATCAGCGCGCGCTCGGCAGCGTCGACCTCGAACATCTCGCCGGTGAAGGGCCAGAGATCGGCCAGAGCTTCCGAAAGGCGTGCGGCGCTACCCTCCGTGCCATCGCCGAGCCGGATCACCCATTCCGCAGAGTGCCGGAGATGATAGGCCATCTCCTTTTCAGCCTTCGCGGCAATGGCCGCGAGGCGCTCGTCCTTCGAGGCCGAAAGCTGCTCGAAAAACGGGTGCATGAAGGCGGAGTAGAGGAACTGTCGCAGAATCGTGAAGGCAAAATCGCCGCGCGGGCGCTCGACCAGCAGGATATTCGTGAAATCCGCGCAATCGCGCAAATAGGCGAGATCGTCTTCCGAGCGCCCTTTCCCCTCCATTTCGCCGGCATAGGTGTAGAAATTCCTTGCCTGCCCGATGCAATCGAGCGCCATGTTGGCGAGAGCGAGATCTTCCTCCAGCATCGGCCCGTGGCCGCACCATTCGCTGAGGCGATGCCCGAGCACGAGCGCGTTATCCGCGAGGCGGAGCGTGTAAGTAAAGAGCGGAGCTTCCATCACATATGCCCCACTTCTTCCGGCACCTCGTAGAAGGTGGGGTGACGATAGACCTTCGAGGCCGTGGGCTCGAA
This sequence comes from Hyphomicrobiales bacterium, assembly GCA_017302635.1. GTDB lineage: Bacteria > Pseudomonadota > Alphaproteobacteria > Rhizobiales > Beijerinckiaceae > Rhabdaerophilum. The sequence goes on along the minus strand of JAFLCX010000002.1, from coordinate 855,640 downwards.
AAGCGTGTCCTTGTCGGCCGGATCGGAAGCCGTGATCGCGCTTGAGGGCACGACCCAGATCGAGAGCCCCTCGCCCCGGCGCGTATAGACATCGCGCGCGTTCTGAAGCGCCATTTCGGCGTCGGGCGCATGGAGCGACCCCGCATGGCGGTGGCTCAGGCCCGTTCGCGAGCGGATGAAAACTTCCCAGAGCGGCATGTTTTTCTCGGTCATCGGCTTCACTCCGCTGCGATTTTTGCGGCTGCCTTGCGCGCCGCCCGCTTGGCCGCAAAGGCCAAGGCCGCCTCGCGCACCCAGGCACCATCCTCATGCGCCTTGATGCGCGCCTTGATGCGCTCGCGGTTGCACGGCCCCTCGCCTTTCACGACACGATTGAATTCGGCCCAATCGATCTCGCCGTGATCCCAATGGCCGGTCGCCTCGTTGAACTTCAGATCCGGGTCCGGGAAGGTCAGCCCGAGGAAATGCCCCTGCGGCACCGTTGCATCGATGAATTTCTGGCGAAGCGCATCATTCGAGAAGCGCTTGATCTTCCATTTCATGTTCTGGTCGGAATGCTGGCTCGCCGCATCCGAGGGGCCGAACATCATCAGCGCGGGCCACCACCAGCGATTAAGGCTCTCCTGCGCCATCTTCTTCTGGGCCGGTGTGCCGCGCGCGAGCGTCATCACGATCTCATAGCCCTGGCGCTGATGGAAGCTCTCCTCCTTGCAGATGCGGATCATCGCGCGGGCATAGGGCCCGAAGGAGGTGCGGCAGAGCGGGATCTGGTTCATGATGGCCGCGCCATCCACAAGCCAGCCAATCATGCCCATATCGGCCCAGGAGGGCGTGGGGTAATTGAAAATACTCGAATATTTCGCCTTGCCGGAATGAAGCTGCTCCACCAACTCTTCGCGGCTCACGCCCAAAGTCTCGGCGGCGGAATAGAGATAAAGCCCGTGCCCACCCTCATCCTGCACCTTGGCGAGCAAGGCCGCCTTGCGCTTCAGCGACGGGGCCCGCGTGATCCAGTTGCCCTCGGGCAGCATGCCGACAATCTCGGAATGCGCATGCTGGGAAACCTGCCGCACCAAAGTGCGGCGATAGCCTTCCGGCATCCAGTCGTTCGGCTCGATCTTTTCTTCCGCATCGATCCGCGCCTGAAAACGGGCGAGCTTCTCGGGGTCGTCATGCGTGGCTTGTTCCGCCACATTCAGTGCCTGTGCATACACGGGCGCCATCCTCCCTGATGGTGATGGCCATCAATATGTTACATATCTTACGATAGTCAAGTAATTGCGTAACAAATACGCGATGCGGCGACATTCAGCGCATATTTTGCCTAGCGATGGCAGCCAATGCGCGATCAAGCGCCTGCCGCGCCGCCGCTCCGGGCCAGTTTTTCGGCAGCAGCTCAGCGGGCAGAAACGGATCGCGCAGCACGATTCTCCGGAATTCGTGCACGAGGAGAATCCGGGCAAGAAACCCCCGGCCGGGCCCGAGGGTCGAACTCTCAGCCTCCAGAGCCCTCGCATGTTCAAGAACCGCGCGATATCCTTCCTGAAGCGCCGTCAGCGGCCAGAGCGACGGCGCTCGAGCCGCGAGATCGGCATTGGCCTCGCTGCGCAGCAGCAGGCAGCCGGCCGGCAGCGAAACTGGAACGCCGGCATGTTCCGGACTTACCACCAGGTTGGGAGCCAGCGGAACGAACCCGGCCTCGCTCAAAACCGCTCTCAGTTTGGTCCTCGGGCTCCCCTCTTCAAGGAGCGCAAGATGCATGAAACCGGTTGGCCGGGGAATCTCGCGACCGAAAATCAGGTCAGCCGCCTGCCGGAAATCGCGCTGCGCCCGATCGCTCAGGCGATAGAGTGCCGCCTTGCCGTCCCGTTCACGCAGCAACGTGCCGTCGGCCACGAGGCGCGACAGGGCTGTACGCACGAGCCCCGGTTCGATTTCGAGCGCGGCCAGCCAGTCCTGCAAATCCGAGAGCCGGATCGGGGCGGTGGCCGGCAGGGCCACCATCCCGAAAATCGTGACGATCAGCGAGCCGGTGCGCGGCGGGGTGCGCGCGTGATGCGCCGCCACCAGACCGGCGAAGGCTGCCGACCCATCGCTCATGGCGAGGCAGGCTGCCCCTTGCCGCGATAGGCCGAGACCTGACGCAACAGGATCGGTGACGCAATCAGCACGCCAGCAATCTTCAGAGTGTTGCTCGGCATGATGACCATGATCGAGCCCAGCGTGAGAACCACCTGCTCCCATTTCTGCAAGCGCGAGAGCATGTAGCCGGTCAGGGCCGCCGCGAGCATCACCACGCCGACAATGCAGCCCCCCGTCGTCCAGACGAAATTCGCCCAGGTGAAGTCTTTCGTCACCAGCAGCATCGAGGGCGAAAAGACAAAGACGAATGGCACCAGCACCTTCGCCATCGCAAGGCGGAAGGCGGTGTTGCCGGTCTTGAACGGCTCCGCCCCGGCCATGCTGGCACCAGCATAGGCCGCGAGGGCCACCGGCGGCGTCACATCCGCCAGAAGTCCGTAATAAAAGACGAAGAAATGCGAGACGATGGGTTCGACACCCAGTTTGCCCAAGGCAGGCTGCGCGATCGTCACCATGATGATGTAGCAGGCGGTCGTGGGAATGCCGCAGCCGAGCAGGATACAGACAATGCCGGTCATGATCAGGGTAAAGAGCAAGGTGACATTCGCGAGTGTCACCCACCCCGTCGGCATCACGGCCAGCACGGCATTGGCGCCCGATTGCGCCGCCCCCACCACGATGTCGGAGAGCTTGAAGCCCACCCCGGTCAGCGTCACGACGCCCACGATGATGCCGACGCAGGCCGCTGCCGCGCCCACGCCGATCGCGTATTTCGCGCCGAGCACGAAAGCATCGGTGATGTCGACGGCGCGGGCCATCGTGCCCTTGTCCTTCAGGAACCACCACAAGCAGGCGAGCACGCACAATCCGAACAGGATCGCGAGGCCATAGACTTCAACGATCGCGCCGGTCGCGACGCCGATCACCACACCGGCCAGCAGGCCGAGGGCGACGATCGGGTTGCGGTTCGTCAGCCCCACCACCATGCAGGCGGTAATCCCCCAGAACGCCGCGAGATAGGGTGTGTAGCCGGAGAGAAGCACCGCGAGCAGCACCATGAGCGGCGCAAGCGCAGCCCAATCCTTCTTCAGAATGGCCCAGGCATTCGGCAGTTCCTCTTTCGGAACACCCTTGAGGCCGAGCTTCTTCGCCTCGAAATGCACCTGACAGAAAATGCCAAAGAAATGCATGAAAGCGGGCACGATCGCCGCGAGAATGATGGTCTGGTACGGCAGATTGAGGAACTCCACCATCAGGAAGGCGGCAGCGCCCATGATCGGTGGCGTGATCTGCCCGCCGGTCGCCGCCGTTGCCTCAACTGCACCTGCGAAATGGCGCGGGTAGCCGGTGCGGATCATCATCGGGATCGTGAGCGAACCGACCGTTACAGTATTCGCGATCGAGGAACCGGAGATCATCCCGAACAGGCCGGAGGCGAAAATCGTGACCTTCGCAGGGCCACCCGAATAGCGCCCCGCCATCGCGGTGGCGAGATCGATGAAGAGCTTGCCAAGGCCGATGCGGGTCGCGAGCACGCCGAACAACACATAGTGAAACACGTAGGTCGCCACCACGCCAAGCGCGATGCCATAGATGCCCTGCGAGGTGAGGTAGAGGTGGTTGACCACCGATTTCCAGCTGTTGCCCGGATGCGCGAAGATGCTCGGCAGATAGTTGCCGTACATCGCATAGAGGATCAGAACCACGGCAATGATCGGCAACGGAGCGCCAATCGCGCGGCGCGTCGCCTCCAGAAGAACGACGATCGCCAGCGTGCCCATCACCCAGTCAATCGTGAGCGGATTACCGACGCGGAAGGCTAGGTCCTCGAAGATATAGGGCACATAAAGCGAGGAAATCACCGCTGCGAAAAACAGCGCCCAATCGAGAAGCCCGATGCCGAGAGGCCGCAAGGCGGAGGCAACCGGCATCGTCTTGTTGTCCTTCGGACGCGCCGAAAAGACCAGAAAAATCAAACCGATGACAAAGGCGAGATGGATGCCCCGATGCGTGACTTCGGCCAGCAGGCCAAAGCCGGCTGTGTAGTAGTGGAAAAGCGAAAGAGCGAGCAGCATTCCCGCCACCAGCCAGGCTGCCATGGGCAGCAAGGGCCGGAAGCGGATCTCATGATCGAGGCTTTCCTCGATTTCCTGAGCTTTCTTCAGGTCAAGCTTGTCCGACGGTGCCGCGCTCATGCGTCGAGCCTCCCCCTTTGGCCGTGATCAGAGCTGCCGCTTCGATCCGGCTTCAAATCCATGGAAAACCCGCGCGGAGGGAATATCCAGCCCCGCACGGGCAAATTTGCGGGAAAACCGCCTCAGGTCTTGAGGCCCGCTTCCTTGTAGAATTTCTCCGCGCCCGCATGCAGTGGAATGCCGAGGCCCGTGAGCGCCGTCGCCCGTGTGATCGACTTGCCCTTGGCGTGGCCGCCATCGAGCGCAGCGCGGGTCTTGTCGCTCCAGAGCGCCTTGGTGACCTCATAGACGAGATCATCGGCAATCTTCGAGGAAGTCACCCACTGGGCACCGACCGCGAGCGATTTCACGCCCTTGATATCCTTGTAGGCGCCATCCGGGATCGTATCGTCCGAGAAGAAGCCGAAACGGTTCTTGAGAGCGACAGCCTGCGGGCCATCAATCGGCAGCAGCTCGAAACCATGCGTCGCCGCAAGCTCGGTCAGGGCGCCGAACGGATAGCCACCGGTGAAGAAGAACGCGTCGAGGCCGCCGTCCTTGATCTTGTCGATCGCCGGACCCGGCTTGAGGTTCTCGGCTTTGAAATCCGCCATCCGGATGCCGTACATGGCAAGGATTTCGCGCGCGTTGACCAATGAGCCCGAGCCCGGTTCGTCGATCGAGATACGCTTGCCCTTCAGGTCAGCGATCGACTTCGCGCCAAGCCCCTTGCGGGCCACCACATGCACCGTCTCTGGATAGAGATTGGCGATGGCACGCAACTCGTCGATCTTCGGGCGGCCTTCCCAGATTCCGGTGCCGGTATAGGCCCAGGTGGCAACATCGGCCTGGCTGAAGCCCGATTCCGAGTTGCCGCCGGCAATCGCGTTCACGTTCGCGACCGAGCCGTTCGTCGCAACCGCGCTGGCATTGACCTTGTCGCTCGAAATGGCGTTCGCGATAATGCCGCCGATCGGGTAATAGGTGCCGCCGGTACCGCCCGTGCCGATCCGGAAGAACTTGGCCTGTGCCCTGGCCGGGCCGCCTGCCGCCACCAGCGCCGAAAGGGCTGCTGCACCCGCCAGTGCTTCTCTGCGAGAAATCATCATTCTTGTGGTCTCCCCGTTTGGTGAGGGCGTTCCATCGCCCCCTGGATTTCATGCAGAACATGCATGCCGTTCCGCTGGTTTCGAGAGTATGAGCGTCATTCCGGGCTGGCAATCACGAAAGCCAATCCATGCAATCTTTCGATCGAAGACGCGAATTCAGCGGCTTACAACCCGAATTTTCTGACGTTCACGGCCCCGGACGTTACAATCCCTGCATCGAAACCGGTGCGATGCGACCCCGATTTCACGCCGGTTCGGCCATGCGCCTGTCCATCATGGCCTTGAAGCCGGGCCGCGCATGCAAGGTCTCCAGCCACGCTTTCACGCGAGGAGCAGCGTCAAACAGGGCGGGTGCCGCCTGAGCATACCGGACCACCTCCGACACATTGATATCCGCTACCGTGAAACGCCCGCCGACCAGATAGCCCGTTTTTGCCAGCGCAGCATCAAGCACGCGGAACGGCGCGCGCAATGCCTCCTCGGCCGCATCGGCAAGGGCTGGCTTGCGCTCGTCACCCTGCTTCATGACGCGATGATAAAGGATCTGGATCGCGTGTGGCTCGGCCTCGGTCGCCGCCCAAAGGGTCCACATCGCACATTCGCCCTCTTCCGCGACCGTCGCCGGAGCAACCGGCCCGCCGAATTTGCGCGCAAGATAGAGGTTGATCGCCAGCGATTCATGCAGCACCAGCTCGCCGTCCTGCATCGAAGGGATGTGCCCGTTGGGGTTCACCGCAAGAAAAGCGGGAGAGTGCGTGTTCAGCGGCGCATCCGGAGCATCGGGGTTGGCAAGCCTGTAGGCCTGAATGACCGGCACCTGCTTGAACGGCTGGCCCAACTCGTTCATCAGCCAGATATTGCGCGTGGCGCGGCTGCGGGAAACGCCGTAAATCGTGATCATGAGAGAATCCGGTGCTGGAGGGGCGGAACTGCAAGAAATGTTGTCCAGTTCCGCGCCCAAAACCAATCAATTTCTCTCATGCACCCATTCGTCATCATGGCGATGCGGTTCTGGTGACAAATTCGGTGTCAAGGATTGTCGGGCGCGACCAGGCCGTGCAGTCTGCGTGTCTGCCCCCGACCGGAGAACTCCCATGCCCCGCAGACTTCTTCTCCTTGCGATGCTCGCCCTGTGGCCGGTCTTCGCCCTCGCCCAGACCAATGGTCAGCCCAACCAGGTGCTCACCCGCATCGCATTCGGCTCCTGCGCTCATCAGGAGCGTGATCAGCCGATCTGGGCGGCGGTGCAGGCCTACAAACCCGAACTGTTCCTGTTCGCAGGCGACAATGTCTATGGCGATTATCTCAACGGCAAGCCGGTGACCGATGACAGCCGCCTCATCGAAAGCCTCACCCTTGCCTATAACCGGGCCGCCATGAACCCGGATCTGCGCGAATTGCGTAACAACGTGCCCCATCTCGCCACTTGGGATGACCATGATTACGGCAAGAACGACTCCGGCGCCGATTTCGTCCACAAGCAGGAGGCTCAGAAGCTTTTTGCCAGCTTCTGGAAACTTCCCGCCAGCGACCCTCGCCGCACCCGGCCCGGCGTCTACCACTCGGTCAATTTCGGGCCGGAAGGCCAGCGCGTGCAGGTGATCCTGCTGGATACACGTTACTTCCGGTCGCCGCTGAAAATCACCGATCAGCGCGGCGCTCCGGGGCGCGAGCGATATGTGCCGGACGATTCACCTGAAAAAACTGTTCTGGGCGCCGAACAGTGGAGCTGGCTGGCCGAACGCCTGAAGGAACCGGCCGATTTGCGGATTGTCGTCTCATCCATCCAGCTCGTTGCGGACGGACATGGCTGGGAACGCTGGGGCAATTTCCCGCGCGAGCGCACGAAATTCTACGATCTGGTGCGCGAGACCAAGGCGGGGCGCGTTATCGTGATCTCGGGCGACCGGCATATCGGCGCGATCTATCGCGAAACGAAGAGCACGCCCTATCCGATTTATGACATCACCTCGAGCGGCCTGACGCAGTTCTTTTCCGCTGCGAAAGAGGATGGCCCTAACCGCATCGGCCCGCTTTTCGGAGCGGTGAATTTCGGCACTATCGATATCGACTGGTGGGCGGCACAAGTCACGCTTTCCCTACGGAGCATGAATGGTGAGGTCGTGCGGCAGCAGAAGATCGCATTCAGCGAGATCACGCCGACCCCATGATCATCGTTGCCGCGCGATTCCGTGCTTTTTCATCCGCGAAATCAGGGTTGTCGGCGGCACACCCAGCAGGCGCGCGGCGCCATTCTCGCCGAAGATGCGCCCCTTGCACGCAAACAACGCTGCCTCGATGGAGCGGCGGTCGCGCGTACGGCGTTCGTCGTCGGTGAGAATGACGGGCGGGACGGTATCCGGTGCGAGTGATCGCAAGGTGTCGGCAGGAGCACCGATATCGGGCAGGTCGAAACGCAACTGACCCTGCGTCGCAAGAATGGCGGCGCGTTCGATCGCGTTTTCGAGTTCGCGCACGTTGCCCGGCCAATCGTAACGCATGAGACGCTCGATATCGCCACGCGAGAGACGGACCGGCGGAATGTTCAGTTTCCGGATCGCCCCCTCGAGCGCGTGTTGTGCCAGGAGCGGAATATCCTCCGGACGCTCGCGCAGGGGCACGCAGCTGATCGGAAAGACATCGAGCCGGTAGTAGAGATCCTCGCGGAACCGGCCCGCTTTCACATCCTCCTTCAAGGAGCGGTTGGTCGCGGCGATGATGCGCACATCGGTGGAGCGCGTGCGCTCCTCGCCTACGCGTTCGAGTTGCTTTTCCTGCAGCACGCGCAACAACTTGCCTTGTAGCTCGAGCGGAATCTCGCCCACTTCATCGAGGAAGATCGTCCCGCCATCGGCCAGTTCGAACCGACCCACACGATCGCGGATCGCCCCTGTGAACGCGCCCTTGGCATGGCCGAAAAACTCGCTCTCGAACAATTCACGCGGGATCGCGGCGCAGTTGACGCGGATCAGTGGTCTTCCGGCGCGCCGGCTCGCTTCGTGGATCGCATGCGCCACGAGGCTCTTGCCGGTGCCGGACTCGCCCGTGATCAGCACCGTCGCGTCGGTCTGCGCCACGAGTTCAATCTGGCTCGCGGTCTTCGCGATCGCCGCGCTCTTGCCAATCAGGCCGCGATAGCCGGTCTCGGAGCGTATCTCCTCCTGAAGATAGGCGTTTTCCTGCTCCAGCCGCTCGCGCAGCCGATCCACCTCGGCGAGAGCCGTACGCAACTTCTCCTCCGACTCACGGCGCAGGGTGATGTCGCGAAACACGATCACAGCACCGAGCAACTTGCCGCGCTCGCGGATCGGGGTGGAGGTGTATTCGACATGGAACGGCGTACCGTCCTTGCGCCAGAACACCTCTGTATCGACTTGCCTGATCGCTCCGTCGCGAAAAGCCGCGTAGATCGGACAATCATGGTTCGCGTAGTGCCGGCCATCGGAATGGGTGTGATGAACCGCATCATGCATGTTCCGGCCCACCAGCTCACGCGCGGCATAGCCGAGCATGCGCTCGGCTGCCGGGTTGACGAAGGTCGTGATGCCCTCGGCATTCACGCCGTAAATCCCCTCACCCGCCGCACTCAGGATCAGGCGGTTCTCGCGTTCGATATCCTGGAAAAACCGCTCCGCGCGCTGCCATTCCTCGACGCCCTCGCGCATGAAGAGGTCGGCCTCGCGATCGATCAGTCGCCGTTGGCGCTCGTGAATATCCTGAAGTGTCACCAGCAGCCAGGAAGCCCCTCCAACGGGGATCGCCGCGGCGGAATATTCGAGTTTGAGGAGATGCCCCTCGGCATGACGCGGCGACAGCGCATGCGTCCAGTAACGCCCCTTCGTGGTGGTCGCCTCGGAAAACACGACAAGAGCCGGCAATTGCCCCGGATGCAGCGCACTGGCGCGCATTTCGCGCAACGCCTCGCGTGAATAGCCCAGAAGCTCCGCCGCATGGGCGTTGGCATCGATGATGCGATCACACGAGGGGTCGATCACGAGGGTCGGATCAGCCGCGCATTCGAAGGCGAGCCCCAGCACCGAGGCCGGATCACCCTGCTCGAGAACTACGATATTTCGATGCGACATTACGATTTCTCGTCATTTACGAAATTTCGTAGCATGCGCGAAGGTCTTTGGAAAGCTCGGAACGCGCAAAAACACGTCCAGATCACCTATCTGGGCCCGCTGGCATGGGGCTTGCTAACCTTCTCTTCAGGTTTTTTCGGAGGAGGCACCATGTCGACATTCTCGAATCCGTTCTCCAGCGCCGTGCGCTTCATGAAAGGCTGCATCTGCGGCAAGCATCATTCGCAGGCCGAGCACGAGCGCGCGATCAGCGCTGAAACCGTCGAAACCCCGCTCACAAACGACGAGGGGCGTTTCCGCCGAGTCGTCGAAGCCGCCGTGATGCGCGCGATGTTCCCGGTCGATGCCGAGCGTCGCGCTTTTCTCAAGGCTGTTGGCGCTTCGACCGCCGCCGCCGCACTTGCGACCTTCTTCCCGATCGGCACCGCAACCGATGTGCTGGCGCAGACCGGGCCGATCGAGAAAAAAGACCTCAAGGTCGGCTTTATCCCGATCACCTGTGCGACGCCGATCATCATGGCGCATCCGATGGGGTTCTATTCCAAGCAGGGCCTCAATGTGGAGGTGATCAAGACCGCCGGTTGGGCGGTGATCCGCGACAAGACCTTGAACAAGGAATACGACGCCGCGCACATGCTCGCCCCAATGCCGCTGGCGATCTCGCTCGGTGTGGGCTCCAACCCCACGCCCTACACCATGCCGGCGGTCGAGAACATCAACGGCCAGGCGATCACGCTCGCCATGAAGCACAAGGACAAGCGCGATCCGAAGCAGTGGAAGGGCTTCAAATTCGCGGTGCCCTTCGATTACTCGATGCACAATTACCTGCTGCGCTACTACCTCGCGGAAGCGGGCCTCGACCCTGACACTGATGTGCAGATCCGCTCGGTGCCGCCGCCCGAAATGGTCGCAAACCTGCGTGCCGACAACATTGATGGCTTCCTCGGGCCGGATCCGTTCAACCAGCGCGCGGTGTTCGATGGTGTCGGCTTCATCCACATCCTCTCGAAGGAATTGTGGGATGGCCACCCCTGCTGCGCCTTTGCCGTGAGCCGTGAATTCGTGACCACGATGCCGAACACCTATGCGGCGCTGCTGCGCGGCATCATCGAGGCCACCGCCTTCGCGCAGAAGGCCGAAAACCGCAAGCAGATCGCGGAAGCCATCGCACCCACCAACTACCTCAACCAGCCGCAGATCGTGCTCGAGCAGATTCTCACCGGCACCTACGCTGATGGCCTCGGTGCGGTGAAGCGGGATGCAAACCGCATCCAGTTCGATCCCTTTCCGTGGGAGAGTTTCGCGATCTGGATTCTCACGCAGATGAAGCGCTGGGGGCAGATCAAAGGCGACATCGATTATGCCGCCGTGGCCAAGCAGGTCTACCTCGCGACCGATGCCGCCAAACTCATGAAGGAAGCGGGCCTCACGCCGCCGACCTCCACGACGAAAAGCTTTGTGGTGATGGGCAAGACTTTCGATCCGGCGAAGCCGGAAGACTATCTCGCCTCGTTCAAGATCAAGCGGACCTGACATATGCCCAAATCGAACCTGACGGCGCGAGCGTGGATCGTCTCGCTTGGCATCCTGCTGACCTTTGGTCTGGCCTGGCACCTCGCCGTTTCCGGCACCAGCCAGACGCAGGCGATGGACCCGGAATACGCGAAGCTGATGGGGCTTTCAGCCACGCAGGGTAAATCCGCCATGCCGGGCCCACTCGACGTGATCGCGAAAATCTGGAGCCACCTGAAGGATCCGTTCTACGACAAGGGCCCGAATGACAAGGGCATTGGAATCCAGCTCGCCTATTCCATCGGGCGTGTGATGCTGGGCTATGCGCTCGCGATCGTGGTGGCTTTGCCGCTGGGCTTCCTGATCGGCATGTCGCCGCTGATGAGCAAGGCGCTCGATCCGTTCATTCAGGTGCTGAAACCCGTCTCGCCGCTCGCCTGGATGCCTCTGGCCCTCTACACCATCAAGGACAGCGCAATCTCCTCGATCTTCGTGATTTTCATCTGCTCGCTCTGGCCGATGCTGATCAACACGGCCTTTGGGGTTGCGAGCGTGCGCAAGGAATGGGTGAATGTGGCCCGCACGCTGGAAGTCGGCACCTTCCGCCGCGCTTTTACGGTCATTCTGCCTGCTGCTGCACCAACCATCGTCACCGGCATGCGCATCTCGATCGGCATTGCCTGGCTGGTGATTGTCGCCGCCGAGATGCTCGTGGGCGGCACCGGTATCGGCTACTTCGTCTGGAACGAGTGGAACAATCTCTCGATCACCAACGTGATCACTTCGATCCTTGTCATCGGCCTTGTCGGCATGCTGCTCGATCAGGCCCTGGCGCGCGTCGCCCGCGCCGTGCATTTCCCGGAGTGAGGCGATGGCAACCGACAAGTTCATCTCGATCGAGGGCATCTCGCGCCATTTCGCCGCTCCCGGCGGCGGTAAGACGACCGTGTTCGAGGATGTCTGGTTCTCGATCCCCAAGGGCGAATTCGTCTGCATGATCGGCCATTCCGGTTGCGGAAAGACGACCGTGCTCAACATCCTTTCCGGGCTCGATCTGCCGGATGAAGGTGCGGCGATTGTCGACGGCAAGGCCATCGAGGGTCCCTCGCTGGATCGCGCCGTGATCTTCCAGAGCCATGCGCTGCTGCCGTGGCGCACGGTACTGGGCAACGTCGCCTATGCCGTCTCCTCGAAATGGCGGAGCTGGAGCCGCGCGAAAATCGAGGAACACGCCAAGAAGTTCATCGAAAAGGTCGGCCTCAAGGGTTCGGAACTGAAAAAGCCCTCGCAGCTCTCGGGCGGCATGAAGCAGCGCGTTGGCATTGCCCGTGCGCTCTCCATCGAGCCGAAAATCCTGCTGATGGACGAACCCTTCTCGGCACTCGATGCCCTCACGCGTGGCACCTTGCAGGATGAGGTGCGCCGAATCTGCATCGAGACCGGGCAGACCGTCTTCATGATCACGCATGATGTCGATGAGGCGATCTACCTCGCCGACAAGATCATCCTGATGACCAACGGCCCCGAGGCCCTCGTCGCTGAGATCGTCGAGAATCCGCTGCCGAAGGATCGCGACCGCAACGCCATCCACAAGCACCCGAGCTATTACGCGATCCGCAATCACCTGATCGATTTTCTCGTCACGCGGTCCAAGACGTTCAAGGGCGAAATTCCGGCTGATTACGACCGGCGCAAACCGCCGGTGGTGCGCCCTGCCGGCCAGCCGCAACCGGTGCCTCCCCCGCAAGCCAACGGGCGCAAAGTCGCCTGAAAACCCCAATCTTTTCAAGAAGGAGCAAACGCCATGAAGCGTTCCGATCTCACGGAAAAAATCCTCGACATCAAGCGCGAGAAGGGCTGGAGCTGGGCCCATATCACAGGCGAGATCGGCGGCATGTCGCCCGTTCTCGTGGTGGGCGCGCTGCTCGGCCAGCACAAGCTGGTCAAGCCCCTCGCCGCGAAAGCCGCCAAGCTCTTCGGGCTCTCGAAAGGTGAGGAAGCGATGCTCAACGAGGTGCCCTATCGCGGCGGTGGCACGCCGATGCCGCCAACCGATCCGCTGATCTATCGTTTCTACGAACTGGTTCTCGTCAACGGCCCAGCCTGGAAGGCGATCATCGAGGAAGAATTCGGCGACGGGATTATGTCGGCCATCGATTTCAATATGGAATTCGAGCGCGAGCCGAACCCGAAGGGCGACCGCGTGAAAATCACCATGAGCGGCAAGTTCCTGCCCTTCAAATATTACGGCAACGAGCAGGGCATCCCGGATTACGGCTTCAAGGAAGCCTGAGATGAGTGCGCGCCCGCCCCTGCCCCCGTTCAACGCCGAAACTGCGGCACAGAAAGCGCGGATGGCGGAGGACGCCTGGAACAGCCGCGACCCCGTCCGCGTCTCTCTCGCCTACACCGAGGACAGCCGCTGGCGGAACCGCGCCGAATTCCCGCGGGGGCGAGCCCAAATCGTCGAGTTCCTGACGCGCAAATGGGCGCGGGAACTCGAATATCGCCTCATCAAGGAAGTCTGGACCTTCGGCGGAAACCGCATCGCCGTGCGCTTCGCTTATGAATGGCACGACGATAGCGGCCAATGGTATCGCTCCTACGGCAACGAGAACTGGGAGTTCGACGAAAACGGCCTGATGGACCGTCGCTTCGCCTCCATCAACGACATGCCGATCCGCTCCGAAGAGCGCAAGTTCCACTGGCCGCAAGGGCGTCGACCGGATAACCATCCGGGGCTTTCCGAACTGGGGTTGTGAGGGGCTGAGCGCCTGCTCCCCTTATTCAATCGCGACAAGAGGCTGATGATTCATCAGCCTTTTTTCATTGTCGTCAGAGGAGCAAATGGTGGGAGAAGTAGGACTCGAACCTACGAAGGCTTAGCCAGCGGATTTACAGTCCGCCCCCTTTGCCGCTCGGGACATTCTCCCATCCCCGCTTCGGGCGAACCCGTCGCGAGAGACCGGCCTTATGGGCAAGCGCCTCGCGCGTGTCAACCACGAACGGGGCTCAATGGACAAGTTCGGCGGACAGGGAAAACGGGGTTGGCGGGCCCATCTGCCGCGACGGGGCAAATTCCGGTTTCCCCTTTTTCACGCAATCCTCTAAACGGGCCGACATGACACAGGATCGAAACCGCCCCTATCACCCGCTGGATCAGCGCCCGCGCGACGAAAGCCGCCCCGCGGCCAAGCCTTTCAAGGACAAGTCGCGCTTTGCGCCGAAGCCGAGGGCACCGAAGGAGCAATTGCCGGATGACACGGATGTGCTCTACGGCCTGCATTCGGTGAAGGAGGCGCTCGCCAATCCGCGCCGGCGGTTCCGCCGCCTTCTGGCGACCGAAAACGCCCTCCAGCGGCTCCTCGATGATGCCGTGAAGCTGCCGCTCGAACCCGAAGTCGTGAAGCCCGAGGTGATCGGCAAGCGGCTGACGGCCGATGCCGTGCATCAGGGCCTTTACCTTGAAGCCGAGCGCCTGCCGCTGCTGCCGCTCGACAAACTCCCGCAGGATCGGATCATCCTTGCGCTCGATCAGGTGACCGATCCGCACAATGTCGGCGCGATACTGCGCTCGGCGGCAGCGTTCGGCGTGGGTGGCATTATCGTCACGCATCGCCACAGTCCGGAAATTACGGGCGTGCTCGCAAAAGCCGCCTCCGGCGCTCTAGAGCACGTGCCGCTGGCGGGGGTGCAGAATCTCGCCCGCGCGCTCACGAGCCTCAAGGAGCAGGGCTTCAGGGTCGTCGGGCTCGATTCGGAAGCGCCGGAGAACATCGCCGATCTCAAGCTCAGCCTGCCGCTGGTGCTGGTTCTCGGTGCCGAGGGACGCGGCCTGCGGCCCTCCACGGGAGAATTGTGCGACCATCTCGCGCGGCTGGATCTGCCCGGCGCGATCAAGAGCCTCAATGTCTCGAACGCGGCGGCCGTCAGCCTCTACGCCGTTCAGCAAGCGACGCAGCGCGGCTGAGACAACAGCCCGGCCGAACCTTTTCCGAACCGGCTTGCATCGGAAAACGAAATCAGGGCATAGAGCGCGCGAGGGTGGCAACAGCCTCGGCCGGCATAGCACAGCGGTAGTGCAGCGGTTTTGTAAACCGAAGGTCGGGAGTTCGATCCTCTCTGCCGGCACCATTCCTGAGGAACGTTTCGCACCCGGCACGAAACGCTGCGTGCCCCAACTTTGCCACAATCGGTTTTTTGACCATCAACAAGCAAAATCAACAAGATAACAATCTGTTAATCTAAAGTCTTACAGACAAGGCCGCGATTTCACCCGATTTGTATAGGCTGGGAGAGTGGGTGACGCTCATTTCGCGCGACTCCGGTTCAAGGCCGGTTGCCTCGGGATATCAGCATCGCCCCCGCATCCCCCCTGTTGAAACGCCGTCTTCGAAAAGCGGTCTGGGAGGAAGAAATGTCAAAACAAAACACAGAGGCTCACTGGGCAAAGACCAGTAAGCTGATGGTCACGATGCTGGTCCTCTGGGCCTTTTTCAGCTTCGTCGTCCACATGTTCGTTGTGCCGTTGAACGGCATCAAGATTCTGGGCTTCCCGCTGGGCTTCTATATGGCCTCGCAGGGCTCGCTGATCGCATTCGTGGTCATGCTGTTCTGGTTCGCGAAAGCGCAGAACAACATCGACCAGGAATTCGGCATGGCCGAAGACGAGTGAGGGGGCTCACATGGCAAATGCACAAGCAGACAAGGGCGGCTTCCTGAACAATCTGGGCCGCATCTATGCTCTCTACACCGGGGGCTTTTTCGGATTCATCATTCTCGTCGGCATTCTTGAGCAACTGGGCGTGGGCCAGAAATATCTGGGCTACATGTTCATGGGCCTGACGATCATCGTCTACGCCTTCATCGGCATCGTCTCGCGCACGACGGACGTCGGCGAGTATTACGTCGCGGGCCGCTCGGTTCCGGCCTTCTACAACGGCATGGCGACGGGCGCGGACTGGATGTCGGCCGCTTCGTTCATCGGCATGGCCGGCTCGCTCTACCTGCTCGGCTACGACGGCCTTGCCTTCGTGCTCGGCTGGACCGGCGGTTACGTGCTGGTGGCGGTGCTGATCGCGCCGTTCCTGCGCAAGTTTGGCGCCTACACGGTTCCGGACTTCCTCGCCGCCCGTTACGGCGGCAACGGCGCGCGCCTTATGGGCGTGATCGTGCTGCTGGCCTGCTCCTTCACCTACGTGGTGGCGCAGATCTTCGGCACGGGCCTGATCGCCCAGCGCTTCCTCGACATGGACTTTCAGGTTGCGGTCTATGTGGGTCTTCTCGGCATTCTCGTCTGCTCGATGCTGGGCGGCATGAAGGCCGTGACCTGGACCCAGGTTGCGCAGTATATCGTTCTGATCGTCGCCTACCTGATCCCCGTGGTCTGGATGTCGGCGAAGAAGTTCGGTCTGCCGCTGCCGCAGCTCACCTATGGTCAGGCGCTGAGCTCCATCTCCCAGCTTGAGCAGGAATTCGTCCAGAAGGGCCTCGCAACGCAAGCTTCGCTGAACACGACGCATACCGCGCCGTTCTCGCGTTACTCGCCCGCGAACTACTTCTGGCTGATCTTCTGCCTGATGGTCGGCACTGCCTCGCTGCCGCACGTTCTGATGCGCTATTTCACCACCCCTTCGGTGCGTGATGCCCGTCAGTCGGTGGCATGGTCGCTGCTGTTCATCTTCCTGCTGTACTTCACCGCTCCGGCCTATGCGGCGTTCTCGAAGCTCGAGGTCTATTCGACCCTGATCGGCAAGAACATCGCTGACCTGCCGGCGTGGGTCTACAGCTGGGGCAAGCTCGGCCTCGTGAACATCTGCGGCAAGGCTGCGGCTTCTGCCGAGGCCGTGAAGGCATCCTGTGCGGCCCTCGCCGGCCACACCGGCGTGCTGCGCTTGCAGGACTTCGGGATCAACCCGGACGTGGTCGTGATCTCGACGCCTGAAATCGCGGGCCTTCCCTACGTGATCACGGGCCTGGTGGCCGCCGGTGGCCTTGCCGCCGCGCTCTCCACCGCTGACGGCCTGCTGCTCGCTCTGGCCAACGCGCTGTCGCATGACATCTACTACAAGATGGTCAACCCGAACGCGCCGACCAAGCAGCGCCTCATCATCAGCCGCGTGCTGCTGGTGGTCGTTGCGATCGCGGCGGCCTGGACGGCCTCGCAGCGGCCGGCCGACATCCTCGCGATGGTGGCCTGGGCGTTCTCGCTCGCGGCCGGTGGCCTCTTCCCTGCCCTCGTTCTGGGTGTGTGGTGGAAGCGGACGACCAAGCAGGGTGCGGTTCTGGGCATGGCGGCTGGCTTCTTCGCGACGCTCGGCTACCTGCTCGTGACGCGCTACTTCCCCGGCTTCGGTGTGCAGTATCTCGGCATGAGCGCGCTGCTGAACCCGGTAACCTGGGCTCCGATCGTCGACCTCAAGGTCGCGATGGCGGCTCCGAATGCGATGGATGGCTGGGTGACCCTCGCCCATCCGCTGGCTTCGAAGGTGGGTTGGTTCAACATCAACAACATCTCCGCGGCTGCCTTCGGCCTGCCGATCGGCTTCGCGGTGATGATCGGTGTCTCGCTGATCACCCCTGCTCCCTCGAAAGAGATGCAGGACTTCATCGACGAGTGCCGCAAGCCCAGGGGCAAGGCCATGATGGACGAGAAGAGTGGTCTCGTGGCCAGCCACTAACGGCTGAGACTCAACGCAAGTCGGGGCGGGGAAGCAATTCTCCGCCCCTTTCTTTCCCGGCTGGCTCTGGTATCTGAAGAGCCGAAACCGGCGTCTGTGCTGCGTATCCGAGGGGGTCCCATGTCACCCGAAATCGCGTTCTGGCTTTATAACGGCCCGAACATGCTGCTCTCGATCCTGCTTTACATGCTGATCGGGCGCTACATCCTCTCCCTGTTCTTCCGCAGTCAGAGCGAACTCGTCATCTGGCGCGCATTCTGCCAGATCACCGACCCCGTATTGCATGCGGTTCAGGCGATCACGCCCCGTCTCGTGCCGCCCGGCCTCGTGATGATTTTCGCCGTTTTCTGGCTGCTGATCCTGCGCGTCGTCTGGCTGGTGATCGCCGCTCTCTACGGATTTCTGCCGCAAGTGGGAGCGCAATAATGTCCGAGATGGATCGTCGCGAGGCCATTCTCAAGCAGGATGGCTACATTATCGGCCTTGCCACATTGTCGCTTTCGAACGGCATGAATTTCTCCCCCTATTTCGAGCAAGGCGCCATTCTTCTGCGCCCCATCCTGTTCGGTTTCTCGATCACCTCGCCGGTGATTGTCTTCTACCTCACCTCGCTCACGCTGGCGGTCGCCAGCATCCTGATTTCCGGCATACCGGTGGCGATTTTTGAGCGCGTGACAGGCCGGCAAACCAGCGACAGCACCTCGATGGCTCTTTGGCTCGGCGCAATTTTCCTGATTTCCATCCCGAGCATCATGGGCCTGCTCGGCGGCGGCTGAGCGATTTGCGCAAGCGCATGGCGAATGGGCTTGGTCCGGTTCAGAATTCCCCCCAAACGGGGGGAACCGCATGACACGCCACCAGCCTTTGCTCGCGCTCGACGCAATCGTCTTTGACACCGAAACCACGGGCCTCGACGCCAGCGAAGCGCGCCTGCTGCAATTCGGTGCCGTGCATATCGAGGCGGGAACGCTCGCCGCCACACGCTTCGAGTGCAAGGTCAATCCGAGCGTCGCGATCCCTCCGGCCTCGACGAAAATTCACGGGCTGACCGCCGAGAGCCTCGCCGGTGCCCCGACATTCCCCGAGGCCTATGCGCGCTTTTGTGGCTTCGCGGAAACCCGTGTACTCATCGGCCACAATGTCGGGTTTGATCTCGCGATCCTCCAGCGCGAGTGCAAGCTCGCTGGGCTGAAGCCGCCGCAGAACCGCATGCTCGATACACGCCTGCTGGCCGAACTCTGTTTCCCGCGGCTCGCGGGCTTCACGCTCGATGCGCTGGCGAGCCACCTCGGCCTCACGATTTCCGGTCGCCACGATGCGCTGGCGGATGCGGAACTGACCGCGAAGCTTTTCCTCGCGCTGATCCCGCGCCTGAAAGAACGCAACATCCGCACGCTGGCCGAGGCCGAGACAGCCTGCAAAAGCCTCACCAACGTGCTCGACAATTATGCCCGTGTCGGCTGGGTCGAGCCTGTTGCCGGACAGAGCGCGGAAAGCGCGCTCTCGCGCATCGACGCTTACCCCTTCCGCCACCGCGTGAAGGACATTGCCAGCATGCCACCGCTGGTCATGCCGGCCGATGCAAGCCTCGGTGGAGCCACGGCCTTGATGGCCACGAAGGGGATTTCCTCGGTGTTTGTGTCCCTGCCGGATGCGGGAGAGATCGGCATCATCACCGAGCGCGACATCATCCGCCTGATCGGCACGAAGGGCCCCGGCGTGCTGGATAACACCATCGGCGCACTCGCGAGCCGCCCGCTCCTCACGGTGCCAGCGGACGCCTTCATCTATCGCGCGATCGGGCGGATGGAGCGACGCAATGTCCGTCATCTCGGCGTCGTCGATGAGACTGGCGCGCTGGTGGGCGCGCTTTCGGCGCGCGACCTGTTGCGCCTGCGCTCGTCCGATGCTCTGGCGCTGGGCGACGCGATCGATACATCGCAATCCATCGCAGACCTCGCGAAAGCCTGGGGGCGGCTTTCCGGCGTCGTCGCCCGCCTCGTGGCCGAAGGGGTGAGCGCGGCGGAATGCGCCGGCGTCATCGCCCGCGAAATCGGAGCGCTCACCCGCCGTGCAGCGATCGAGGCCGAAAAGCGGCTTGCCGAACGCGGCCAAGGCGCACCCCCTGCCCCTTATGCGGTGCTCGTTCTGGGTTCGGGCGGGCGTGGCGAGAGCCTCCTCGTGCCCGATCAGGATAACGCCATCATCCATGCCGGTGAGCCGGGCGATGACGCCTTCTTCCTCGCTCTCGGCCATGAGATGAACGAGGTGCTCGACGATATCGGCATCCCGCTCTGCAAGGGCGGCGTGATGGCTCGCAACCCGGCATGGAACGGCAATGCGGAAGCCTGGCGCTCGCGCATCATCAGCTGGACTGAAACCGTAACGCCGGAAGACCTTCTCTCGGTTGATATCTTCTTTGATTTCCGGGCCGTGCATGGCGACATGGCACTGGCACAGGGCCTCGCTTCCGAGGCGCGCGCCATCGCCGCCAAGGCCCGCGCGATGGTGAAATTGCTTGCGGACCAGATGAAAAGCTGGTCGCCTCCGATCGGCATGTTCGGCCGCCTGATCACCGAAGAAGGACGGATGGACCTGAAGAAGGGCGGGCTTTTCCCGATCGTCGCGAGCGCACGCTGCCTTGCGTTGAGCCACGCCCTCCCGGCACGCAGCACCCGCGAACGTCTCGCAGCCTTGCGTCAGGCCGGCATCGGTGCGGATCGCGATCTCGCGGCGTTCGAAAAAGCGCTCGAAACCCTGATGGAACTCATCCTCGCGCAGCAACTCGCCGATATCGCGGCGGGCCTGCCGCCTTCTACAAAGGTCAATGTCACGAGCCTTGATGCCGAGCGGCGCGAGGCCTTGAAAGAGGCGCTGCGCAGCCTCTCGGCGGCCAGCGACATGGTGCACGATCTGCTGTTTTCCGGTGTCAGCCCGACATGAAACGAAAAACGCGCGGGGTTTCCCCCGCGCGCTGTGGTCCGTTATTTCTTGCGCCCATCAGGCGGCGCGCACTTCCTCGAGGAAGGTCGACACCACGCCCTGAAGCGAGTTGGCTTCTTCCGAGATGTTGCCAGCGGCTTTCGCCACTTCGTCTGCCGTCGAGCGGGACGAGACCGCGCGGCTCTCGGCATCCTTGATCGCCGTCGCGCCTTCCGCCGAGGAACGCGCCGCTTCATTGACGTTGTCGGAGATCGTCGCGAGCGCACTCGATTGCTCTTCCACCGCCGCCGCCACCGAGGTCGCGATCGAGGACATCTCCGAGAGAATGCCGCCGATCAGACCGATAGCATTCGAGACGTCGGAGGAAGCGCTCTGGATCGAGGTGATCTTGTCGACAATTTCCTCGGTCGCTTTTGCGGTCTGGCTCGCGAGCGATTTCACCTCCGAAGCGACAACCGCGAAGCCGCGGCCTGCCTCGCCGGCGCGGGCAGCCTCGATCGTGGCGTTGAGCGCCAGAAGGTTCGTCTGCCCAGCGATCGAGCGGATGAGTTCCACCACATCGCCGATGCGCTCGGCCTCGCGGGCCAATTCGGTCATCATCGAGGTGGCGTGCTCCGATTGCTGGACCGCGCGATTGGCGACTTCGGTCGAGCGTACGGCCTGACGGGACACATCGTCCACCGACTTCGAGAGCTGCTCGGTTGCCACGGCCACCGACGAGACTTCGCGCGAGGCGGAGGCTGTCGCCTTCTCGGCCACCTGAGTCTGTTCGGTCAGCACATGCGAATCGGCTTCCAGCGCTTCGGAGGCCTGACGCATCGCGCCCGACGCACCGTGCAGAGTTTGCAGCGCGCGCTCCATGGCCGCCCCGAAGGCCGTCACGGATTGTTCGACAACTTCGGCACGGCGGAGGCGATCCTGCGCTTCCTTCTCCGCACTGGCCGCGAGACGTTCGCGCTCAATGATCGATTCGCGGAACACCACCAGCGCGCGGGCCATGCCGCCAATCTCGTCTTTGCGATTCTCGAAGGGAACCACGGTCGAGGTGTCGCCGTCGGCCACCTTGCGCATGGCGCCGGCCAGATTCGACAGCGCCTTACCGAGTGCACGACCCACCAGGAACACCAGCGCAATCGAGACGATCGCCGCCAGAGCCGCCGAGCCCCACGCGAACTGCTCAGCCATTTTCGTGGCTTCCGAGTGCCGGGCACGCGCATCGACCATCCGGGCATCTGCGCGCTCGCGCAGGGCAGCGGTCGCGGCGAGCGTCCGGCGGGCATGGCTCACGGCTTCGTCGCGTGCTGTGCGCTCGGCGGCAATCCCATCGCGCCAGCTGTTGAAAGTTTCGCCCTGCTTCTTGAGGTTCTCGATCAGCATGGCCGCTTGACTCTTGTCCCATTCGGAACGGTCGAGCAGGCCGGTCAGGCTCGAACGCAGAAAATCGAGGCGCGGCGCCAACGTTTCGTCTCGCTTCCAGCGATAGCGTAATTCGACGCCGACCAACTCGGCAAAGCTCTGGACAGCAAGGCTGAAGCGCTCGTCATTGGCCTTCGAACCCTGAAACACGACTCCGAGAATTTCGGTCGTGCGATCAAGATCTTCGGTCAGGCCCTCATTCGAGGTCCGACCCACTTTCACGACGGCATCGCGCAGTTCGTTGGCGGATTTCACCAACGCATTCAGGCGAAGCTCGGCGTTGGTCGCCGAGTCGCGCATGCGCTCATCGCCGTTCATTTTCATCTTGCCCAAATTCTCGCGCGAAGCGTTGAGCCCATAGAAAATTTCGCCCTGAAGCCGCTCCGAACGATCTTCGAGGAAGCTCGAAACCTGGCTTTGCACCAGGCTGAGGCTTGCAACGAGGTTCTCGACCTCTTGCAGATCGGATTGAGCACGCGTGAAGGCCTGATCGGCCTCGCGGCGGTGCTGCTCGGCATACTGGCTCAGCCCCACCGTCAGCATCACCCCGATCACCGGACCGATTGCAATCAGCGCGATTTTCCAGGCGACCGACGAAAAAATCCGGCCAATGGAAAACGAAGGCATTCTGAGCCGGGGCATCTTGAGCTTCATGACGTTTCTCGTCCTGATTGGGGCGAACGTGGTTAATGCTGTTCAAAGTTGCATTCAAAACTGAAAGAAACGTGAAACCACGCCGCTTTCTTGGGCACCCGGATGGTTTCACGACGAAATTTTTTGCAAAGCCGCAGGGTTTGCGTTTCACAATCTTGCCCATGCGCAAAAAATGATTGCATGATAGCGTGCTGGTCGCGGCGCGAAAAAGCCCGACATCCTCCCCACGCTCGCAAACCGCGCAATTCAATCCAAAGGGAGAACCTCATGTCGCTCAATCGCCGAGACCTCTTTCAACGCAGCGCCCTTGTCGGTGCGACCCTTGTCGGCGGCGCGGGACCGTTGGCGCTCTCGATGGGCCGGGCCCAAGCTGCGGCGCCGCTTGCCGGGGTGCAGGCACCAGCCTTCTTCCGGTTCAAGATCGGAGCGTTCGAAGTCACGGCCCTGCATGAGGGAACGGCCTCGCGTCCGTTGGATGCTTCCTTCGTGCGCAATGCCGAGTTGAAGGATGTTCAGGCAGTGCTCGCCGAGAATTTCCTGCCCACCGATACGATCAACATCAGCTTCACGACCCTCGTTGTGAACACGGGCTCGAAGCTCGTGCTGATCGATACCGGCTTTGCCGACAATGGCGGGCCGACCAATGGCCGCACGCTGTCGCAACTCAAGGCCGCAGGGATCGAGCCGGGCCAGATCGACACGATCCTGCTTAGCCATTTCCACGGCGACCACCTCCAGGGCGCGCGCGCGAAGGATGGCAAGCTTGTTTATCCGAATGCCGAGATCATGGCTCCTGAGGCCGAATGGGCCTTCTGGATGGATGATGCGCGCATGGCCGCCGCCCCCGATGCGATGAAGGGTGCCTTTGCCGGCGTGCACCGTGTGCTCAAGCCCAACGCGGCAGACGTGAAGCGTTTCAAATGGGGGCAGGAGGTCGTCACAGGGATCACGGCCGTGGATGCCTCGGGCCATACGCCCGGCCACACGGCCTTCGCGATCTCGAATGGCGGGAAGACCCTTCTTTATGTCGCCGATATCACCAACAACCCGGCCCTGTTCGCGCGCAACCCAGAATGGCGCGTGATGTTCGACATGGATGGCGAGAAGGCCGTCCAGACCCGCAAGAAAATCCTCGACATGGCCGCGACCGACAAAATCCAGATCTCGTTCTATCACGCGAATTTCCCCTCGACAGGTTTCATCGCGAAGGAAGGTGCCGGCTACCGGCTGATCCCGGCAAGCTGGAACTCGACTATCTGATCCGGGACGGAGCCAGCGAAAAGAATGGGCCGGCGCTTCGTGCGTCGGCCTTTTTCTTTGAACAACGAGCGGCGTCGCCCTGTGCTCTTGCCAAACCCCCTCGCCTCGCCGCACACTCAGCCACGGGCGGAGTGACGTGTTCTCTTGTTTCGCATCTGCTCGTCCACCAGCCGTATCCAGCTGGCGGGCAGATGCATGAGGGAGTTCGGCGTTGGTGGGCAGCAAGGGCGGGCAAGCGGCGCGGGAAAGCTGGCGCGATCGCGATATCGCGCTGGCCTTCGTGGCTTCCGGTGCACCGGAAGCGCAACTCGCACTCCAGCGCCTCGAGCGGTTCTACGGGGCTCGTGAACCTGATTCCGCCGATGTGATCGTCGCCCTTGGCGGCGACGGGATGATGCTGCAAACGCTTCATCGCTCGCTCGATTCCGGAAAGCCGATCTACGGGATGAATCGCGGCTCGATCGGGTTCCTCATGAATGAGTTCCGCGAAGACGGCCTCATCGAGCGCATTCGCGAAGCCGAGCGTTCCATCGTGCACCCGCTGATCATGCGCGTCACGGATGGCATGGATATCGTCACCGAGGCCCGCGCCTTCAATGAAGTCTCGCTGTTGCGCCAGACTCATCAGGCGGCCAAACTCGAAATCGCCGTCGATGGCAATGTGCGCCTCGCCGAACTGATCGCCGACGGGCTGTTGCTCGCGACGCCCACGGGCTCGACCGCCTATAACCTCTCGGCGAATGGCCCGATCCTGCCACTCAACGCACCACTGATGGCGCTGACACCGATCTCGGCTTTCCGGCCCCGGCGCTGGCGCGGCGCGCTGCTTCCCGACACCGTGCGCGTGAGCATCCGCGCGCTCGAGGCGGAAAAGCGCCCGGTTTCCGCAGTGGCCGATCATGTCGAAATCCGCGATGCTCGCGAAATCGACATTCACATGGATCATGCTGTTGAACTCACCATGCTGCATGATCCGGGCCACGGGCTGGATGAACGCATCCTGCGCGAGCAATTCGGAGCCTGACAGGGCGCGCAATCGACGCTTTCTCTCGGCTTCGTGTGCCGCTTTTCAATCGTCGTTAACGAAGAGCGACTAATCTCTGGGTTGCGATCGCAGAAGCGATTCCCGGATTTTGGCCAAGTTTCGCGTCACAGGCTCAAGATCCGCCGGGAGAAACCCGTGACGCGACCGGATGTTCCATGTTCCGCGTCGATTGCAGCCGGCTCCGCTTTCTCGTCATTGACGATAACGGCTATATGCGCCGCATCATCCGCACCCTTCTGCACGGCTTCGGCACGCGCGAGGTGAGCGAGGCCGAAGACGGTGCAGCGGGTCTTGAAGCCTTCGCCACCCATTTGCCGGATGTCGTGATCACCGATTGGTCCATGCCTGTTTTCGACGGCATCGAGCTGACCAAGATGATCCGCCAGCCCGATACGAGCCCGAACCCCTTCGTCCCGATCATCATGATCACCGGCTATGCCGAGCGCACCCGCGTGTTTGAAGCGCGCGATGCCGGCGTTTCGGAAATGCTCGTCAAGCCGATTTCCGCCAAGGGCCTCTACCAGCGCATTGCGAAAGTGGTGCTGAACCCGAGGCCCTTCATCCGGACCGAAAGCTATTTCGGGCCGGATCGCCGCCATCTTGTCAAGGCCGATGCCTATAAGGGCCGCGGTGCTGCCGCGAGCTTCCTCAAGGGCTCGAACGGCTAAGGACCCAGAACCATGAGCAGTGCCGCACCCAACCCGCTTGATAACGTGCCGACAACTGTCGAGCAGGATTTCGGAGATACACGTGTCATCCATCTCTCCGGCACGTTGCGCGCGAAAGCCGCTGTCCGGAATTCCGATGCCGGCGGCGTGGACGATCTCTCGATTGCCGCCGCAGACAGCGCGATGAAGGACCTTTCCGGCGACTTCCAGAACTGGATGGGCGACGAGGTGAACCGCCTGGTTGCGGCCTTCGAGAATTTCCGCTCCCAGGCTCCTTCCGAGCGCGATATCGGCAGCCTGTTCCGCGCCGCTCATGACATTCGTGGCCAGGCCGGCGCCTTCGGCTATCCGCTCGCAGCTGAAATCGCGGGAACGCTCGCAAAACTGCTCGACAAGATCGAGCCGGATTACCTGCCGACACAGCTCGTGGCGCACCATGTCGATGCCGTGCGCGCCGTGTTCCGAAGCCAGATCCGGGATTACGCCAACCCCGTCGCGGTGCAGATCATCCACAACCTGAAAAAGGCGATCGATCGCTGCGTCGAGGCCCGCAACAAGGCGATGGTTGAAGAGCAGCGGATGCAGCGCGGCGGACGCTGATCTTCAACGCCTTGAGTCGAAACACATAACCCGGATGGCCGAGAGACCATCCGGGTTTTTTCTGGCCTTTGCCTGCCCCGTTCGGCTGGCTCACGCCGTGCGGCGGCGGATGTCCCACTCGTCGAAGCCCGGATCGCGGTTGGAGGGTGCGGGCAGCCGCATGTCCTCGGCATAACCCTGCCGCGCCTCGCGTTCGCGCTTCCAATCCGCGATGATCGTGCGCAGATCGGGTGTCTTCTCCGGCTCGGGCGCGGCCGTGGTCCCGATCGTGACAACCGCGCTGGGCTGGAGTTCGATCACCTCGGCCTCGCTCGCCTCCGAGCCGAGGTCGGCGAGGTCGGACATCTGCTCGGGGCTGAAACTGAGGGCCGCGAGATCATTCTGGGCCTGCAGGCGCAACCCCTCGGCAAGGCGAAGCGACTCCGCCCGCGCGGCTTCCGCCTCATAGCGACGAAGCAGCGCCAGCAGACGCACATCCTCACCGCCCTCGAAATCGAGGCAAGCCGCCTCGGTCGCGCGGATCACCGGCAGCGAGAGGGCCGCACCTCGCG
Organism: Hyphomicrobiales bacterium; assembly: GCA_017302635.1. Lineage (GTDB taxonomy): Bacteria > Pseudomonadota > Alphaproteobacteria > Rhizobiales > Beijerinckiaceae > Rhabdaerophilum. The sequence continues at coordinate 828,861 of JAFLCX010000002.1, read as the reverse complement.
CCTCCTCCGGCAATTCCTGCGCAGCTCGGATCGCAGCAATCAGCGGGCGTTCGAGAAAGCCCGGCAGCCCGGCACGTCGAAACAAGGCCGCAAGGGTCGCATCCGCGCGCGAGCGCATCAGGCTGGCAACGCGCCCCGATTCCATCCCTGAAAGCTCAGCCAGAGCCTCGCGCAACAGCCCGAGGTCGCCACCAAGCACGCCGCGCAGCAAGAGTGCGGGAGTGAGGCGCGCCGTTTCACGCAGATGCCGGACAAGGTCCGGCAGATCGTCGCCGGCCTTGACCGCGATCTCGATCGTGCCCTGATGCAGGGCATCATCGAAAGCCCGTTTCTGCTTCATGCCGCCCAGAAACCCGCCATCGGTCACGAAATTTCCCAGACTTTCACTGACGGCAATCATCAACTGGTGACGGGCCGTGGCCGGAAGTCGATCCCGGCCCATCAGCACCATGCGTATGCGGCTATCCTGCCCGAAGGCAGTGGCAAGGGTGAGCAGGTCTCGGTCGGCAATCTCGGCTCCCGGATTTCCGGACAAAGCCAGCGCCACATCCAATTCGCCCCGCTCGATCAGCGCATGGGACGTGCGCATGCTCACCACAGGACGCAGGGCGATGGCGATCAACGCCAGAACATCGCTTGTGGAGGCGAGATCCATCAGATCCGCTTCCTGAAGCACGGGCGAACGCGCCAGCAGAGGTGCCGCGACCTCAGCATGATCCGCCGCCAAAGCCCGCACGATATGGCGCGGAGCGGCGGCGAATTCGGCGAAGGCACAGGCAAGTGTGCGGCGCACGGCGCGCGCTGGATCATCCAGCACAATGGTGAGGGCCGCCTCGGCTTCGCCGGGCGTCTCATCCCCGAGCGTTCCCGCCATATAGGCCTGTGCGAGCATGTCGACCGCCTCAGCGCGCTCGCGCGGGCCCGCATTCTCGATCCAGGCCAGAAATGACTTCACCAACATCCGCTGACACCATTCGCTACTTTTTGGAACCAAACCGTGTGAGATCGATCGGCAGCCCGCCTTGTGTCGGGCCGGAGGCGCCAGCACTTCCCGCCCGAACCGGCGGAAGCGGCAGGTCAGCCGGAACCATCGCCGGCGTCGGCATTGACGCATCCGACATCGTTGCGTTGACGGGTTCAGGCGCGATGGCTGCGACCTGCTGCACGGCTCCCTCACGCGGGAAAAACGACGGTGAATTCGGACGTAGCCGGCTTTCGGCCACGTTCAGCCAGGTCTTGCGCAACTTGTCGGCACCCTGCGTCTCGCCCCCGCCACGAAAGAGCCCGTGAAGGGCATTGTTGCTGCGCGCCTGCGTCTGCGTCACCAGACGGGGAATCGATCCTGAGCCACCGGGCTGCACCACCATTTTTGCTGGTGCATCGACGGCCTGAACGGGCTGCGCTATCGCGACAGCCGTTGCTGGCGCGGCATCCGCTCCTCCATGGAAATTCGAGAGCCGGGCATACACTTCGCGCACCGTGCGTGCCCGCCCCTTGCCGTCGAAGAAAATCGAACGATTGGCCGCGGCGGCATCGGGAAATGCGCTCGCCGCCGATTGCGCGGGGTTCGCCTGCGCGAGACTGATCAGTTCGGAGGCTCCGTTCACGCCGAGGAAATGGGCCATATAGAGTTCGGCAGGGTTCGGCTCGCGATTGAGCTGACCCTTGAGAACATCACGGTTCTTCTGTGTGAAAACGCCCGCGAAAGTCGAAGCCAGCGCAGGGTCTTTCCGCAGGTTGAGGATCTGCTTTCGCTGAGCTTCATCAGGCACGACATACCGACCGGAGCGATCCTGCTGGATCGCCTCGGCCTCAGCCGCAAGGCCATGATTGGCCCCCTCCTTCTTCACGAGCCCAAGCCAGGTCTGCTCGATGAACTGGAACAGACCGGTCGCGGAGGATGATTGCGCTTTCGCCGTCGGGTTGAGCCCGGATTCGCGCTTCGCGGTCCGCATCAGATAATCGAACGAGATTCCTGTTGCTTCCGCCGCCTGCCGCAAGTGGCGCGCAATGCCGCTTTCCGTCGGCTGCTGCGACGGTTCGGGCGCGTTGGGCTTCGTGGTGAACAGGAACATGACCGGGCGGAACCTCTCGAAACGGCGGCAGAATCGCATCGATTCCACCCCACTTCGTGAGACCCACCTTTAACGAACATGGTAAATCGCGGCTTAAGCCCCGCTTGAACACCTGTGCCGGATCAGGACAGCTTCACCCCGCCAAAGGCCTTTGAAGCTCGAAAACCCGCTCGACCACCGCGTAGTCCATGTATCCGAGCCGTGCGAGCAGACGAAAATGCTGAGCATCAACCCGCCCGCCCTTGAGGATGGCTTCATCGACATGAACGCCGATCACCTCGCCGAGCACCATCGTGTAGCGGCCCGCATGGCCATTCAGCCCTGCCAGCGGGCGGATATCCGTCACCTTGCATTCGAGCGCGGCAGCGATGCCCTGCACACGCGGCGGCTTGACGAGGCGGGAGGCTTCCACGGCGAGCCCCGCCTTCTCGAATTCGTTGATTTCGGGAGGGAAGGGCGCGGAACTGGTGTTCATCGCCGCCGTGAAGGCTTCTGTGACGATATTGCAGACAAACTCGCCCGTCTCCTCGACATTGGCGAGGCTGTCTTTCCGCCCGTCGGACGAGAACATCACGATCGGTGGTCGGTCCGAGACGAGATTGAAGAACGAATAGGGCGCGAGGTTGATCACGCCCGCCGCACTCAGCGACGAAATCCAGCCGATCGGCCTCGGGGCCACCAGCGCCTTCAGCGGATCATGCGAGAGACCGTGATTGCGCAGAGCCGGTTCGTAAAACATGAGAAGCCTCGGGAAGCGGGAAATCCGCTCCTCGCTACGCGCCCGCCATCAAACGAGCAAGATCAACAGCGCATAGCGTGCGCATCACCGATTTGCATGCGAGCGAGCTTCTTGCGAAAGAAAAGCGATGTCACCGCGCGATTCCGCCCTGCCCTCACGCCGCACGGCCCTTGTTCTGGGTGCTGCGGTTTTGGCTGCGCCCGCCAGCGCCCAGCGCACGGGCATGCTTGCCTTGCGCGCGACCTATGGCGAACGGGGCCCGGAAATCGGGAACGAACTCATCTGGCGGATTTACGCGGTGCGCAGCACTGATGCGACCCTCGTGCAGCAATCCGATCAGCCCCGCCCCTCCTTCGTGCTGCCGCCGGGCGATTATGCCGTGCATGTCAGCCATGGCTTCGCGACGGCCATCCGCCAACTAGTGGTCAACGAGGTGGGCTCGGCTTCCGTGATCCCTGTGAATGCGGGCGCGCTGGTGGTATCGGGCCATATCGGCGGGCCGGAGCGTCCGATGCCGCCCGCGCGCCAGACCCTGCGTGTGTTCATTCCCACGCCGAACAATTCCGAAGGGCGCCTCGTGACCTCCGATCTGCGCCCCGGAGCGATCCTGCGATTGCCCGAGGGCACCTATCACCTCGTCTCGACCTATACCGGCACGAATTCCGTGATCCGCTCGGACGTGAAGATCGAGACCGGAAAGGTCACGGAAGCGGTCGTCAACCACAAGGCCGCGACCATGACCCTCAAACTCGTGCGCGCGGTTGGCGGCGTGGCTCTGGCCGGAGCGGAATGGACCATCGAAACGCCGGGAGGCGATATTGTCGGCGAAGCTGTCGGTGCCTTCCCCAGCATCGATATCGCGGAAGGAGCCTACAATGTTACCGCGCGCCACAACAATCGCGAATACAAGGGCGTGATGAAAGTGGAAGGCGGCGTGAACCGCGATTTCGAGATCATGGTGGAATAGTCCGGACAGCCACGCATTCTTCTCATTCCCGATGCCTGAAGCGCAGGGGAGTCCAAAGGCCGACTTTCCACCATTCCAATGTCATGCCCGGACTTGTTCCGGGCACCCACGTCTATATGCTGTGCGCGATCTATTTCGAAAGTCGTGGATGGCCGGGTCAGGCCCAGCCATGACGGCAGCAGCAGGCGGCGGCGATGCAAACCTTCTTCGTTCAAATCAAATGCAAGCTCGGCAAGACCTACGAGGTCGCAACGGCCCTCGCCGATGCCGAAATCGCCTCGGAAATCTATTCCACGGCCGGAACCTACGACATTCTCGCCAAGTTCCACCTCGATGACACCAATGATATCGGCCATTTCGTCGCCAACAAGGTGCAGGTTATCCCCGGCATTCAGGACACGCAGACGGTGATTACGTTTAAAGCCTTCTGACGCCGCACCTCAGGCGGAGGGCTGCTGGAAGGGGTTTGGGGCGAGTTGAAAGCGCCAGAATGTGTCGAAGGCCGGGTTGCCCCGGCCTTCCTTGTTTCAATTCGCCGCGAAACAATAGAACAGCCCGTTTCCACCGGTGGCACGCAGCGAGGGGTTGTCACAGCCGCGCGAGGGGTGCGAGGCGTTCCAGCTTTTCGCCGGCGGCTGATCGTTGAGGCCCATGCGATCGTGGTGCCCCACCATCGCCGAGCCCGCACCGCCGCTCGTCCAGTTGTTGCAGGTCATGTCCTTGTCGGCCGGGAAGGCCGTGCCGTCGGTGTTCGTGCCGGTGAGGATGTCGTGATAGTTCACCACGAACAGGCGACTCATCACCATGCGCCCGGTTTCAGTGAGGCCGGTCTCGACATTGATCTTGTTCTTCTCGGGGTTGTGCAGATCGTCGATATTGGCCGCGATCTCGACGCCGCGCGCATTCACCCATGGCCCCTTGCCGATGCGGTCGCGTGCGTTCACGGCCGTCTTGCCGCCCGTCGCCTGCTGCGAGAGGTAGGCGCGCCATGTCTTCGCACCCGCCCCGGCTGAGGTCGCGAGGCGCTGGCAGATCGCATCCGCCCCTTCGAGCCCACCGAAATTCGCGCCATCCGGTCCCGGAGCGCCGGTGATGAAGAAGGTCATGTTGGGGAATTGCGGCGGCTGGGGCGGCGGTGCGGGTTGCGCCGGAGCCTGAGCGGCGGCCATTCCAACCAGCCCGAACGACAATGCGACGGCGAGATAAGCGGATTTGCGCATGATTTCCTCCCATTGGCCCTTTTTGGGCCTTGGGAGGGAGACTAGCGGAACCGCCGCCAAGCGGTGCCGCCGTTTGCGCATTTTTTGTTTGCATCAATGCAATAAAAAACGACAGAAATTCTCGCTTCATTGCATTGTTACAATATAACAATACAGTCTGCTATCTCTGATCCGGTGGAACAGCCTCGGCTTCGAGCTGCGCCAGAGCTTCTTTGAGCGGCAGGGTTGTCTGCGCCTGGCTCCCGAGCCGCCGGATGGTCACCGTCGCCTCGTCCGCCTCGCGTTTGCCCACGGCGAAGATCACCGGAACCTTGGCGAGCGAGTGTTCGCGCACCTTGTAGCTGATCTTCTCATTGCGAAGGTCAGCGCGCGCCCGCAAACCAGCGGCAAAACAGGCCTCCACTACCTGTTCGGCATAACCATCGGCCTCGTTGGTGATCGGGCAGACCACAATCTGCTCGGGAGCAAGCCAGAGCGGGAAATGTCCGGCATAACTCTCGATGATGATGCCGAGGAAGCGCTCGAGGCTGCCGACAATGGCGCGATGCACCATCACCGGCTGCTTCTTCTCGCCATCCGGCCCGATATAGAAGGCGCCAAAGCGCTCCGGCAGGTTGAAATCCACCTGCGTCGTGCCGCATTGCCAATCGCGCCCGATGGCATCGCGCAGGGTGTATTCGAATTTCGGGCCGTAGAACGTGCCCTCGCCTTCGTTGATGCCAGTCTTGATGGCTCCGTTGGATTCGGCCGCCATGCGGGTGAGCGCGCGGCGCAGAATGGCTTCCGCATGATCCCACATCGCATCGGTGCCGACACGCTTCTCGGGCCGGGTCGCGAGCTTCACCACAACCTCGTTGAAGCCGAAATCGCGATAAACCGACATCATGAGATCGTTGATCTTCATGATCTCGTCTTCAAGCTGCTCCTCGGTGCAGAAGACATGCGCGTCATCCTGCGTGAAGCCGCGCACACGCATGAGGCCATGCAGCGCACCCGACGCTTCGTAGCGATGCACCACGCCGAATTCAGCGAGCCGGATCGGCAGATCGCGGTAGCTCTTGAGGCCATGCTTGAAGATCTGCACATGGCCGGGGCAGTTCATGGGTTTCAGCGCGAAAACCTTCTGGTCCGCCTCCTCATCCTTCGGGTTCATGAAGGCATAGGCGGATTTCACCGCGAACATATTCTCCTGATACCAGCCCCAGTGGCCCGAGGTTTCCCAAAGGCTCTTGTCGAGAATCTGCGGCGCATTCACCTCCTCGTAGGTGCGGCGAATGCGGCGGCGATTATAGGCGATGAGCTGCTGGAACATGGTCCAGCCCTTGGAGTGCCAGAAGACCGTGCCCGGCCCCTCATCCTGAAAATGGAAGAGGTCCATCTCGCGGCCCAAGCGACGATGATCGCGTTTCTCGGCTTCCTCGAGCTGATGCAGATAGGCATCCAGCTCTTCCTGTTTCGCGAAGGCCGTGCCGTAGAGGCGCGTCAGCATCGGGTTGTTGCTGTCGCCGCGCCAATAGGCGCCAGCGACCTTCATCAGCTTGAAGGCATTGCCGATCTTGCCCGTCGAGGTCATGTGCGGGCCGCGGCAGAGGTCGATCCACTGGCCCTGCTTGTACATTTTCAGCGTCTGATCCGGCGGAATGGCATCGACCAATTCCACCTTGAACGCCTCGCCCTTGGCACGGAAAAAATCCTTCGCCTGATCGCGCGACCATTCCTCCTTGGTGAAGGCAGCGTCGCGGGCAATGATCTCACGCATCTTCTTCTCGATGGCGGGAAAATCCTCGGGCGTGAAAGGCGTGTCGCGCGCGAAATCGTAATAGAACCCGTTCTCGATCACCGGGCCGATGGTCACCTGCGTGCCGGGCCAGAGTTCCTGTACGGCTTCTGCGAGCACATGCGCGCAATCGTGGCGGATGAGTTCCAGCGCGCGCGGATCCTCGCGGTTGAGGAACTCGATTTTCGCATCGCGCGTGATGGGGTCAGCGAGATCGCAGACCACGCCATCGAGCGCCATCGCGACGGTGCGCTTCAGCAGCGAGGGGGAAATCCCGCCTGCGATATCCTTGCCGGTGATGTCTTTGGGGAACTGGCGCGCCGCGCCATCGGGAAAAGTGACGGTGATCGTCATGTCATGTCTCCTGCCCACTCCCGCATACAAGGCGGGTAGGCTTCGGGGTTTCGCTTTACGGCTTGTGACGCCGGGATGGTGAATGCCGTGTTACTGTCCCGGCTCGCCACCCTGTCGCGGAGCATTCACGCTGCGCCACAAACCGTATCGCCACGGCTTAAACCAGCGCGCTTCACGGGGCAATTCCTCGCAGACGAAATCAAGGCCCGATGTTCCGCCGGGGCGACAACGGCAGATGCGCGCAAAACCCATCCAGCCGCCGGGCCATATGCCATGCTTCTCCACCGCCTCGATCATGTATTCCGAGCAGCTCGGCATGTGCCGGCAGGTGCGGCCCATGAAGGCCGAGAGCGTGTAGCGATAGAGATAGACCGGCGCGAGGAAGAGGGTGCGGAGAAGGCGCAAGTTATTCCGCCGCCACTCTGCGCTTCGCCTCGATCTGCTGAATCGCATCCACCACGGCATCGAAGGTGAGCATGGTGGAAGCATGGCGCGCCTTGTAATCGCGCACAGGTTCGAGCACGCGGATATCCTCCCATTCACCCTCGGGAGGCGCGCCGTTCTCTTTCAGCATCCGGCGGACAATCTCGCGCATGTCGCGCAATTCACTCGCCGTGGAACCCACCACATGCCGCGCCATGATGGAGCTTGAAGCCTGCCCCAAGGCGCAGGCCTTCACCTCATGCGCGAAATCGGTGACGATATCGCCCTGCATGCAAAGATCGACGGTCACGGTCGAGCCACAGAGCTTGGAATGCGCGGTGGCACTCGCATCCGGCGCGGCGAGACGCCCCTGACGGGGAATGTCAGCTGCCAGTTCCAGAATGCGCCGGTTGTACATCTCATCGAGCATGGTCAGCTCCTGCTCGGTTCAAGATAATCGCCTGCCACGTTGTTTTCCACCCGACGGATCACCCGCTTCGAAAAAATAAATCGGCCACCTTGCCGCATCCACATCATAATTCGGGGCGTAGGTTGCTTCGGACACCAACAAAAGGAGAGGCACCATGGACGCCGTGGTTAAGCCCTTGAGACCGCAACTTGCCCCCCGCGTGGTCGAGCGCCCTTCCCGCGCCGAGGCAGAGGCCGCCGTGCGCACGCTGATCGCCTGGGCGGGAGACGACCCCTCTCGCGAAGGCTTGCTCGAAACGCCGAAGCGCGTCGTGAAAGCTTATGAAGAGCTGTTTCAGGGCTATGGTATGGATGCCTCGGAAGCGCTTCAGAAAATCTTCCGCGATGTCGAGGGCTATGACGACCTCGTGCTGGTGAAGGATATTCCCTTCCATTCGCATTGCGAGCACCACATGGTGCCGTTCTACGGCGTCGCACACATTGCCTATTACCCGGCGGATGGCGTGGTCGGGCTTTCGAAGCTCGCGCGCGTTGTGGAAACCTTTGCGCGTCGCCTGCAGACGCAGGAGACGATGACGGCCGAGATCACGCAATCCATTCAGGAAGCGCTGCATCCGCGTGGCATCGCGGTGGTGATCGAGGCCGAGCATATGTGCATGACCATGCGCGGCATCCAGAAGCCGGGCGCCTCCACCACAACCTGTCAGTTTACCGGTGTGTTCCGCGATGACCCGGCCGAGCAGGTGCGGTTTTTCACGCTGCTGAATTCGGGAAAGCGGGGCTGAGGGTCGCTTGACGCTGCCCGCACTGCCCGGCATTTGTGGGCTATGTGGACACCCTCGACCCCCTTCGCGCCTCCCGGAACCAAGCTGGAGCTTGAGGAAGGCCAGAAGCTAACGCCCAAATTCAATGCGGATGGTCTGATCACGGTCATCACGGTCGATCATTCATCGGGTGATGTTCTGATGTTGGCGCACATGAATGCGGAGGCGCTGTCCCGCACGCTTGCAAGCGGCGATGCCTGGTATTTCTCGCGCTCGCGCAACGCGCTCTGGCGGAAAGGCGAGACCAGCGGCAACACACAGCGTGTGGTCGAGATGCGCATCGACTGCGATCAGGACGCAGTCCTGATCCGCGTCGAGCAGATCGGCCCCGCCTGCCACACAAACCGGCGTTCATGCTTCTACCGGGCGGTGGAACAGGGTGCGAATGGACCGGTTCTGCGCCAGACCGACTGATCAACTCGCCGCGATATACTCCCGGAGCGAGCGGCTCTCGCTTTCGAGCTGGGCGAGGCGGTATTTCACGACATCGCCGATCGAAACCATCCCATCGAGCCGGCCATCCTTCAGAACAGGCACATGGCGGAACTTGCCGGCTGTCATGATTTCCATCACCTCGTTCACGGCCATCGCTGCGGTGCAGGTGATCACCTTTTTCGTCATGTGCTGGCCGACTTTCTGGTCGAGTGCAGCGGCCCCGCCCTGCGATACGGCCCGCACAATGTCGCGTTCCGAGAGAATGCCGGCCACCGACCCGTTTGCGCCCCCGATCAGAACGGCGCCGATGCGATATTCGGCGAGAAGGCGGCTGGCCTCATGCAGGGTCTGGTCCTCGCTTACAGTGATGACCGCGTGGCCCTTGCCATCCAGAAGACGTCCGACTGTCATCGTTTCCTCCCGTTGCTCCGGCCGCAGGCATGGTCGCCAAGGCCCTATTAGACTTTAGGAGGGGGAGTGTTCCGCAAGATCGGCGATCGCGCAACGGAAAATGCCGAAGGGCGCCGAGAAAGCTGGAAAGGCCGGGAAGGTCAACAGCGGCTGAAAAAGGAAAACACCGCGCCAAAAAGAAAACACCGCGCCAGGAGCAGTGGCGCGGTGTTGAAACCCTTGGAGCACGATCAGGCTCTCACAACTCGCATGCTTAATCAAGCGCGGCCCGATCTTAACCTTACCTTCGGAAAGGATTAACCCTCCCCGCCCTGCCTCGCGCGCCCGGCACGCCGTTCGCGTCGTCCTGTCCGCTGGGCCTTTCAAGGCGCCGAAAGCGTCACGTCCCGGCACGGAATTGGATCAGACAGGGACGAGACCCATGCGGCATGCCTCCATTCGCGCGCTTTACGCTTATTGGCTCGCCCTGAGTGACGGCAGGCCCGCGCCGTCTCGCACGGAGATCGATCCCAGGGCCGTCGCACGCGAACTGGGAGACCTGTTCATTCTCGACGGCGATGTCGAGAGCTTTGCTTTCCGGCTCGCCGGTTCGCGCCTGGTGCATGCGATGGGCCGTGATGTCACCGGCACTGCGTTTCTCTCGATCTTTGACGGAGCATCCTTGAAAACCGCCCACGCCATGCTGGATTGCGCCGCCCAAGAGATCGAGCCTGTCCTGATCGGCGTCCGCGATGCAAGCCTCGCCACGCCGGTCTTGAGGCCAAGGCCGGCTTCGCCGTTCGAACAGCTTTCCCGAACCTTCCGGCGCGCGGGCGCGACAGAAGGCGCTGAGGTCCGGTCGGAAGAACGTCGCCAGCCTTTCGATGGGCACGGCGAACTGCTGTTGCTGCCACTCAGCCATCGCGGGCGGGTGGGCGCACGGCTTTTCGGGGCACTGGCCATCTTCAATCCGCCGAGCGAGCCGCCATCGCAGCCGCTTGAACTGGCGATCACCGGCACGCGCATGATCGGCCGGCAATCCGCTCCACGCCAACCCCTCGGGCTCGTCTCGGGCGCGGCCGCCGACATCGTGATGACGCGCCGAGGGCATCTCGCGGTTCTCCGGGGTGGGCGAGCCGAGTAGTGCAGGATTGCAAGCGGTTAATCCTTCATTTCCGCATCGCATGGCATTCTCCCCGTCAGTTTTGACGACGGGACTTCCTCCATGCTTCCAACCGGTCTTTCCGCCAATTCCCAGGCGGGCACACATTTTCGCCTCTTCAAGCTGGGACTCGACCGGCGCGCGCCACCGCGTGTGAAAATCGCGATCGGCGGTCGGTTCATGCTGGAGGATCGTTCGGAGCATGGCGGCACGGCGGTCGATGCCTCGATCAAGGCGATTGCCATCCGTTCGGACGCGACTGTCCGGCTGGGCGAGCGGGTTGTCGGCTATTTCGACACGATCGGGCGGGTGGAAGGCAATGTCGAGCATCTGACCGACGACGGATTTACCCTCGAACTGGCCACGACGCTGCGCAAACGCGACAAACTCGCCTCGCAGCTCATCTGGCTCGCCAACCGCGACATGCTCAACCTCCCGGAAGATCGTCGGCATGACCGCGTCGTGCCGCGCGACCCGCGCGTGGAGGTCAAGAACCTTTCCGACATCAGCCGCCCGGCCGTTGCGGGACACATCATCGATATCTCACCCGGCGGTGCCGGCGTTTCAGTGTCAGGTGCTTTCGGCAAGGGCGACGAGATCATGCTCGGCACGACACCGGCCCGCGTGGTGCGCGCCTTCGAAGGCGGGATCGCCGTTGAATTCCGCGCCCCGATCCCCGACGCCATGTTCTCGCCCGATATCCGGCTCTGAGCGCGGGTTCACTCATCTGAATGTCCCCGGTCTTGAGCCGCTTTGGCCGCACAAAGGCGGGTTCGGTTGCGGATTGAACCTTTTCCTCCTAGCCTGAATTGGGCGGGTGGATTCCGATGACTTCATCAGAACGCGGAAGATGGGTATTCACGCTCGCCCTGATCGGTGCGGCTGTCGGCGTCGCAGCAGGATGGTATTTCAACAGCTGGGCATTGATGTGGGGCGGGGAAAACCCGATACCGCCCGGCAGATACCCGCGCATCGTCTTGCTGGCACTTTTTGCATTGCTGTGGATCCTGCCGCTGCTTGCAAGCGCAGCGATCGGCGCCCTGGCGTTCAGCGCAGCGGGCTTTGTCGTGACCCGTCTCCTCTCCAGCGCCAACAAGTGATCCCCCCGATTGCCTGAATGAGCGCAGCCCTCGTGATTGGCGCTGTTTCTCGCGATCGAATTCCGGCCGGAAAATGGCAATTCCCGGTTCTGCTTTATGGTGGGCTAAGGGGCAGGGTAAAGCATGCTTAACGCGGAAGAGTCGCATTTGAAGCGTTCCCGGCATGTCCTTTGACAAACCGGAGAGAAATCAAGGCTTTCGATGGTTAGGAAATTCTCCCGGGGGCTTCCGGGATCGCGTTAAGCTCCTGTCATTCTTGATAAAACCTCAATCTGATCCCCTCGATTTTCACCGATAAATCCGCGCATTCTCAAATGGCGGCGTGAGAGCTTCCCCTCGACGAACAGGAGGGGTCCATGAAAAAAACAATCGTCAGTCTTCTTCTCGTGATCGGGGCAGGATGCCTCGGCGCGAGCCCGGCTCAGGCGCAGTCCAATGTCGCTCTGGGTGCCGCCACTTCGCCGCCGATCGGCTGGGTGCAGTTCTGCCAGGAAAACGAGAGCGAATGCGCAAGCCGCAATTCGAGCGCGACGACCATCCATCTTTCGGATGCCAACTGGCGCAAGATCGTGAAGGTCAACGCGGATGTGAACAACACCATCGTCGCGATGACCGATCAGGAGCAATGGGGCCAGCCGGAACATTGGTCCTATCCCACCACCGGAAAGGGCGATTGCGAGGATTACGTGCTCGAGAAGCGCCGCCGTCTGGCTCAGATGGGTTTTCCGCTCAACACCTTGCTGATCACCGTTGTGCGTGACCTCAAGGGCGATGGCCACGCTGTGCTGACAGTGAAAACGGATCGCGGCGATTTCGTCCTCGACAATCAGGTGGGTCGCATCCTCGCCTGGAAGGAAACCGGCTACCGCTTCATCAAGCGCCAGTCGGACGAGAACCCGATGCGCTGGGTCTCGCTCGGCGGCATCGACACCCGAACGGTGGCAGCCCAGCGCTGAGCCGGGCAACAAACGAAGATTTCGCGAAGGCCGGTCAAGGTCCCCACCCCTCCGTCCCAAGGTGATCGCCTTCGTGAAGAGGCCGGTTGCATCGCAAGGTGCAGCCGGCCTTCGCGTTTTCAGTCGAGCCTTTTCAGGCCGGCTGCGAAACGCTTCCAGTTCCTCACATAGCCCGCAGCCGAACCCTTGAGCTTTTCCAGCACGCTGTCATCGAGGGTGCGGATGGCTTTCGCGGGCGAGCCGACGATCAGCGAGCGTGGCGGAAACTCACGCCCCTCTGTCACGAGCGCACCCGCGCCGACCAGACTCCCGGCGCCGATTTTGGCACCGTTGAGCACGACAGCACCCATGCCGATCAGCACGTTATCGCCCAATGAGCAGCCATGCAGAATGGCCCCGTGCCCAATGGTGCAGCCCTCGCCAATCTCCATCGGAAAGCCCATATCGGTGTGGAGCATGGCGTGCTCCTGAATGTTGGTATCGCGACCGACCCGGATCAGCTCGTTATCGCCACGCAGAACCGCGCCGAACCAGATGCCGACATCCTCGCCGAGTTGAATCCTGCCCATGACATGCGCATCGGGAGCGATCCAGAACTTGCCCTCGCCGGGCGTCTGGGGGCTTTGGCCGTCGAGTTCATAAAGTGGCATGGCGTTCTCCGGCGAAACGCTTCTCAACCTGAAAAGCTGTGAAGCACATGCATTAACTGATAGCCGATCGCCATGCTCCAGAGCGAGGCCAAAGCGGTGGCAATCGCCACAAAATGCACCTTGCGCCTCTCGTATTTCCGGCCACGCAACGTATTGCGCATGATCACGGCCGGGCCCGCAGCCACGAGCAGCGGAATGGCCGCGACAGTGGCGCTCCCGCCTGAGAGCAGCAGCTCGAACTGCACCGGCTCATGGCGCCAGGCGCGGTAGAGCGCGGCGATCAGCCCGGCAAAGGCGAAACCCAGAGCGATCGCCAGAAAGGCATCGGCCTGCGACGGCGTGAGAAACGAACTCTGATCCACGGGACAGCCTCCCTTTACGCAAAACTCTTCAAAGGGCCCGCATGAACCGGGCCTCAGGGCCGCTGATGCGAAATCCATGCTGGGTGTTTTAGCGCCATTTCGGGCCAGATCGCCAAGAATTTTAACGAATGGTTAACCATGCCGGGGTGAAATCATCCCATGCTGGCACGCTGGATCTTTGCTTTGGGATTGCTTGGCCTTGCCTTCGCGGCGAATGCCACATTGCTTCTGCGTGAGCCTTCAAAGCCGCAAGCGCCGTCGGGCACAGCAGAAATCGACCTCTCAGGATTGCCGCTCAAGGTTTCGCGCGCGCTGATCCTCGATCCGGCGCAACGCGGCGGCGGGCGATTGCTGAGGCTGGATCTCGCGCTTGATCGCAGGACCTTCGAGCCCCTGCCCCCGCCTTCGCTGACGCAGGACGGCGCTTCAACGCCGCAGAAGCTGCATCTGGTGCTGACCAATCCTGGCCTTCAGGCTCCGCCCGCCGATCAGCTTCAGCAGCTCTATGCGCGCTTCCTGCTCGCCGAAACACAGAATACCCCTACGGGCCTGATGCTGCGCCGCTTCCGGCCCGGGACGCCTTATGAAGATCGTGAATTGTTCATCGGGGCAGGCCAGTTCGGCGGCGGATTGGGGCGGCTCTTCATCGCCCTCTGCCCCAAATCCGGCATTCTCGACATCGAGCCCTGCACCGCAAAACTGCGTCATGAGGGTGTCGATATCGAATTGCGGTTCCCTGCTCAGGCACTCTCCGACTGGAGGCGCATCGCCACCGAGGCTTTCCGGATCGTGGGCGAGATGCGCAGTTCGGAGCCCGGTTGATCAGTCCTCGAGATCGACGTCGAGAATGGCCATTTCAAAGAAATAGGACGTATCGCCGTCTTCCTTGTCCTCGGTCAGAACGCCGATGAACTCATCGCCCATATAGACTTCGGCGGAGTCCTTCTTCTTCGCGCGCGGCACGACACGGATGGCGGCATTCGAGAACTGGCGGCGCAGATAGGTTTCGAGCTTCTGAATGATAACCTTGTCCATCGCCTTCACTCCGTTCAGCCAATATCGGGCAGGATTCGCCCGCGCCGCCCCCGATTGCCACGGGAACGGATGCTTCACAAGCAAGGATTAGCGTTTTTGCGACGTCAGTTGAACGACTGGATCAACTGATCCATGGCGCGCGCGGGCTCCGCACAACCCGCCTCGCCGACCACCTTGGCCGGCACGCCAGCGACCGTCGTGCAGGGCGGAACCTCCTTGAGAACCACCGAGCCGGCTGCGACGCGGGCGCAATGGCCAACCTCGATATTGCCCAGAACCTTGGCTCCCGAGCCGATCATCACCCCACGCCGCACCTTGGGATGCCGGTCGCCATCTTCTTTGCCGGTGCCCCCCAGCGTAACACCTTGCAAAATCGAGACATTGTCGTCCACGGCAGCGGTTTCGCCGATCACGATCCCGGTGGCATGATCGAGGAAAATCCCCTTGCCGAACTTGGCCGCCGGATGGATATCCACCTGCAGGGCAGCGGATGAGATGCTTTGCAGCAGAAGCGCGAAATCACGCCGCCCACCCTGCCAGAGCCAATGCGCAAGCCGATGCGTCTGAAGCGCGTGGAAGCCCTTGAAGTAAAGCACCGGCTCGATCACACGCTCACAGGCCGGGTCACGGTCAAGCACGGCCACGATGTCGGCGCGCAAGGTCTCCGAAAAATCGGCGCTGGCCGAAACGAGTTCTGAAAAGGCCTGACGGATCAGGGTCGCGGAAAGGTCGCGATGGTCGAGCCGCTCGGCGATGCGATGCGCCACCGCCGCTTCGAGGCTCGGCTGCTGAAGGATGCTCGCGAGCACCATGCCGGCGAGCGAAGGCTCGCTGCTGCGCACGGCCTCGGCCTCGGCCCGAAGCTTCGACCAGACCGGATCGACCTGTGCCAGATTTGCCTTGCGTTCCACCGCTGAAGAACCGGGAGCCATAAGAGATCCTCGCATCCAGAAAAGCCTGCCAGTGGTTTTCATTGTAATCGCGCCGCGTTAAAATTGCGAGACGCAGACCGATCACATCGTCCAGATCACGCTCAGAGGACGCCGCGCTCGGCCTCGAAAAACGCCAGCACAGCCGCGCGGTGGGTCTTGTCGCCCACGGCGAGATTGTGGTCACGCCCCTCGATGTTGAAGGCGCGCGCTTCCGGCATCAGGGCCGCAAGCGGCTGGGCGGGGCCGGCGATCGGGTCGTTCGTGCCGACACAGATGATGGTCGGCACGCGGATCGAGGCAGCCTCCTCGGGCGTCAGCGATTGGCGCGAGCCCCGGATGCAAGCTGCCAAAGCCGCGAGATCGCCCCTGTTTGCCTCGGCGAACAGGCGGAACATCTTCTGCGTGGGGTCGGTGATCGTGGATTTATCTTCCACTTCAAGCGCTTCGGCAATGCCGAGTGGCAAGCCGACACCCTCGACCAGATGAATGCCGAGTCCGCCCAAAGCCAACGCCCTCACCCGCTCGGGATGCTGAAGAGCGAGGAAAGCCGAAATCCGCGCACCCATCGAATATCCCTGAACGAAAGCACGCTCGATCCCGAGATGGTCGAGCAGTGCGAGGGCATCGCCTGCCATAAGGCGGGTATCATAGGCATCCGGCTCGCGCGGCTTGTCGGAGGCGCCATGCCCGCGGTTTTCAAGCGCGATGACGCGATAGCCCGCCGCTGCATAGGTCTTGATCCAGGCCGGGCCTTCCCAGTTCGTCGCGATCGAGGAAGCGAAACCGTGGATCAGCAGAACAGGCGTGCCGTGCCCGCCATCGAAGCGATCCAGATAGGCGAGGCGAAGACCATCATGATGGAAATGTTTCAGCATGGCGGCGGCGTATCCCGCGCCGGCCATTGTGGCAAGGGCTCCTGCCAGTTCGATCCGGTCCTCGCTCGCATCCCCCTTGGATCAATCGCCCGAAGCAGCTAGAACGATGCAGTTGTCGACACTTGATCAGGAGCCGCTCGTCATGGCCGCGAAATCCATTCCGCACTTCCGCAACGATGCCGGCCTGCCGGTGATCCGGGTGGCGGCAAAGGAATTCATGTGCATCGGCGCGAAGCCGCCCTTCGATCACCCGCATATCTTCCTCGATATGGGCGCAGACGAGGAAATCATATGCCCTTATTGCTCGACGCTCTACCGCTATGATGCCGGCCTGAAGAGCGCGATCTGTGCCCCTGCGGATGCACTCTGGCACGAGCCGGAGGCCGCCTGAGGGCGAAACAGCGAGAATGCCGGGAGCAGCTTCTCCGTTTCCGAAAGGCCAGGGCCACGCGCTGATCGCGGGGGCGGGCATCGGTGGTCTCGCCGCAGCCCTCTTTCTCGCGCGCGCCGGATGGCGGGTGACCATCGCCGATCGCGAAGCTGTCCTGCATGAGGTTGGTGCCGGGCTTCAACTGTCGCCCAATGCCACGAGAGTCCTTGGGCGGCTCGGGCTCATTCCCGAGTTCACTGATATTGCTGTCAAACCGCATGAACTCGTGATCCGCCGGCATGATGGCACGGTGCTGAACCGTTCGCCCATGGGACGCACCAGCGAGGCTAGGTTCGGGGCGCCGTTTCTGGTCATCCATCGCGGTGATCTTCAGTCCGTTCTGAAACGGAGGGTCGAGAAGACACCCGGAGTTGAATTGCGGCTGGGGCGCAAGATCGTCGAGTTGCGCGAAGACGAATCCGGTGTCGTGGGGATGTTCGAGACAGCCTCCGGCGAAGAGCGGATTGAGGCGGATGTGCTGATCGGTGCGGATGGTCTCTGGTCGCGGGTCCGTCCGCTTTCAGGCCTGCCGCATCCCTCCTCGCCGCAAGGCAAGACCGCCTGGCGCGGACTCATCCCGCGCGAAGCGGCGCCGATTTTCTCTCGCGAGGCCAAGGTCAATCTCTGGCTCGGGCCGAATGCCCATCTGGTGCATTACCCGGTTTCGGGGGGCGAAGCCGTGAATGTCGTCGCCATCATCGACGAACACTGGAGCGAAGAAGGCTGGATGGCCGCAGGCGACCCTGACCACCTCGCCCGCCTCTTCCACCATTGGGGCCGCGATGCGCGCGAACTGATTGCCGCCTCGCCGGGCTGGAACCGCTGGGCGCTGATCGATCGCGCACCCGAAAGCCGCTGGTCACGCGGTCGGATCACGTTGCTGGGGGATGCCGCCCACCCGATGTTGCCGTTCCTCGCGCAGGGCGCAAGCCAGGCGATCGAGGATGCTGCCAGTCTTGCGGCCCATCTGCGTTCTGCCAAGTCCGGCCGTGAAATCGCCGCCGGCCTGCAAAACTACGACCGGGCGCGGATCGGCCGAACGGCACGCATTCAGGCCGCCGCACGTCGGCAAGGGCAGATCTATCACCTTGCAGGGCCTCTGGCCGTGGCGCGCGACCTTGGCATGCGGCTGCTGCCCGGCAAGGGGATTATCGGTCGTTTTGACTGGATTTACGACCACGACGCCGAAAAAACGGCCTGAAAACGCTGAAATCCTCACAAGACGAGCGAAAAACCTTAACGCCTTTCGTCTAATGTCCTCCCCTCTGCAACGGCAAGGGATGACTTTTCCAGTCATGAACGAGCAAAGGGCCCATCAGCGCATACGCTCCTATCTCAGGGGCGAGATCGTGCATTCCGGCGGCCGTATCCGGCTCGAATGCACGGTGCGTGACCTCTCGCCCGAGGGCGCCCGCATTCAGGTTGCCCGTGATATCACCCTGCCCGATCCGTTCGAACTTCATATTCCGCAGCGCGGAATGGCGGAGAAATCGCATATCGTCTGGCGGCAAGGCGACGAGACCGGGGTCCATTTCGTGCATGATGCCGCTGCTAGCCCGAAAAGCGCCGCGCCTCAGAGCACAGACCGTTCGCTTCTGGCCCGCGTCGAGACCCTCGAACTCGAACTCGCCAGCCTGCGTCAGCAAATGGGCGTGATGCGGGCCAAGCTTGAACGATTCACCACCGAGAGGGGCTGAAAGCCCCGATTGAAGACGGAGAAACTCCGATGGCAGAACGCCGTATTGATCCTCGAATGCCCTGCTATCTTCGTGGGGAAATCATCCTCAACAATGGGCTGGAAGTGGTGCCCTGTGAGGTTCACGATATATCCGGCAAGGGCATGCGCCTCTCGGGTGCCGATTTCTCGAAGCTGCCGGACAGCTTCATCCTCAAGGTCGCACGGCGGCAGATCAGCGAACGCGTCAAGATCGTGCGCAAGTCGGACAGCGATGTTGGCGTGCTGATCGTCTAGAGCAGTGTCGGTGACATCGCGCTCACCGAAAGTACGCTATTTGATTGTTTTGACGCCTATTCGCTGAAGCGAACCTGCGGTTCTTCATGCGAACCGAAATTCACTTCGCTCAAAAATGCTTTCGCATTGCGTGGGCGGTGCCGTGCGGCTATCCCCCGGATACGTGGTCCTCACGCCCCCTTGGCGGAACTGGTAGACGCACTCGACTTAAAATTGAGAGCCGCAAGGCGTGCCGGTTCGACTCCGGCAGGGGGCACCATCCGTCGTTCCGTGACATGTCGTTTCGCGTCGTTTCAGGCCACAAGGCCTTGAAAACACTTGATTGAGCTGCGAGACCTTCCTGAGCAGGCAAGTCAGGGAGTGAAGGTTATGGAGCACGAATTGTGGGTTGGAACGGGGGTTCGAATCCTCAAACCCAAGGGCCGCGTCACGAACAGGCTTCCGGCTCGGGCAGTGCAGACCATTTCCACCACCGGAAAATATGCCGATGGAGGCGGGCTTTACCTCGTTGTCACCCCGTCGGGATCAAAGAATTGGGCGATGCGATACACGATCGAGGGCAAGGCACGCGAAGCCGGTCTCGGTTCGGCACGCGATGTGACACTGGCCGAGGCGAGGCTGAAGGCCGCTGAATTCCGTGCAATCATCGCGCGGGGTGATGATCCTTTGACATCAAAACCGAAGGCGAAGGCCCCGCTCTTCGCCGAGATCGCGGACCAGTTCATCCGTGATCAGGCCCCGAATTGGCGGGATCAGAGACGTGCGACGAACTGGACCAACAGCCTCCGGGATCATGCCGGAGCGATGCTGGCGATCCCGGTGGATCAGGTGACACGGGATGATGTTCTCGCCGCACTGCGCCCGATCTGGCATACGAAGCCGGAGACCGCGTCGAAGGTGCGCGGCAGGATCGAGCGCATCCTCGACGCCGCCATTGTGCTCGGTCACCGCTCCGAGAACCCGGCGCGCTGGAAAGGTGGCCTCGCCGCCCTACTGCCGCCCCGGAAACGGCTCACCAAGGGGCATCACGCCGCGATGCCATATCGCGAGCTGCCCGCCTTTGTCGCCGTGCTTCAGCGTCGCGACGCCGTTGCCGCCCGCATGCTGGAATTCCTGAGCCTGACCGCGGCGAGATCAGGCGAGGTCAGGGGCGCGACATGGGACGAGATCGACCTTGACGCTGCACTTTGGACCGTTCCGGCGCATCGCATGAAGGCGGCGCGAGATCACCGTGTCCCCTTGGTGGCGCGCGCCGTCGAAAACCCTGCGCGAAAGAGCCCGTGGCGGCGTCAGGAATGCTGGTCTGGTGTTCCCGAACGACAGTGGTGACCCCTATTCCGTGAACGTCTTCGGGGCGCTGTTCCGCCGCATCGGCGTCGCCGGGGTGACGACCCACGGGTTCCGATCAACGTTTCGGGATTGGGCCGGAGACGAAACCGAACATCCGCGCGAGGTCACCGAAGCCGCCCTCGCCCACGCCGTCGGCGACGAAACCGAACGCGCCTACCGACGATCCGATGCGCTGGCGCGGCGCCGCCATCTCATAGAGGATTAGGCCGGATTTGTAGCGAAAAGCCCTGTCTGACCCATCACTTTCAGGGTCACCACTGAGGGAAGGATGGAGAAGCGAACATATTCTGGCCGCCAAGTGCGTGGGCCGTTCTCACTCGATAGCCGACGCATGACCGACCACCATTTACTCTATTCGCAAAATCGGGAGAACAAACCGAAATCAGAGCGGCATATTCGTTGCAAAATGGGACGCCCCCTGCTAACCGGTTATAAAATTTCATTAACTCTCGAATTCTGGTGTTTGCGATGGATAATTCCTTGGCCTCCGGTTCTCCGACCCGACTCGCGCAGGCATCCGGTGCAACTCCAAAAATTATCAAAAAAATCACTCGCCCGACTTCCGGTGAAGCGGTGGTCATTGATGTTGCTCGAGGCGACATCCTTGATCTTTCTGCAATTGCCGATCAGCGAATTGTTATGGTTCGCGCCGGCGATAGATTGATTATCCTGTTTGACGACAAACAATCTGTTGTGCTGAAGGGATTTTATACTGATGATGGTCAACCGCTGGGTGAATTGACCTTCCTGCTTGGTCCAGGCCAAGAGTTTAACAATGCGCAGCTTGCTCAGCTTTTTCCTGTCTCCACAGACACATCTGTACTTCCAGCGTCCGGCCCTGCCTCCGCCGCCGGCAATTCATCGTCAGCCAGAAATGTGACTGACCCGGTTTTTTCGAGTTCGACAGGTGCAAACGCCCGCAATGGCCTCGGACTGCTGGAAAATGAAAACAACGAAGCCGAAAACCCTCAGTCGTTTAACTCGTCCAACTCCGAGCCTGACAATCAGAAGCCTATCGTTGTTAATCCCATAGGCAACACCTCCACTCTGGAGGATGCTCTGTTTTCTTTTGGTGTTGCTTCTGCTTTTTCCGATCCGAACTTTGGCGACGTTCTGCGCTATTCGCTTGGACCGGGCGCGCCCGCCTGGTTGAGCATCAACGAGCTGACCGGGATTCTCTCCGGTATTCCGCAAAACGCTGATGTCGGCACAACGCAGATCGTAATCATCGCGACGGACAGCGGTGGGCTGACCACCTCAACCACCTTCAGCCTCACTGTCATCAATACGAATGATCCGGTGTCGATCACCGCGGCCACCAACCCGGCCGCGATCCCCGAGATCGCGGGCGACAGCTCCGCCCAGGATATCGCCGCCGTCACCGGAACCATCACGGTTTCCGATCAGGATCTCGGCGACACCCTCACCCT
>JAFLCX010000002.1:801292-806874 GCA_017302635.1 Hyphomicrobiales bacterium | reverse complement strand
GATCTCGACTGGCTGCGCGCGGGCGACACCCTCGTCCTCACCTATACCGCCCGGGTCAATGACGGGGCCGGCAATGTCGGGGCCCAGGCCCTCACCATCACCATCACCGGAACCAATGATGTCCCGGCGATCACCGCGGCCACCAACCCGGCCGCGATCCCCGAGATCGCGGGCGACAGCTCCGCCCAGGATATCGCCGCCGTCACCGGAACCATCACGGTTTCCGATCAGGATCTCGGCGACACCCTCACCCTCTCGGTCACCGGCAATGCCACGGCCAGCTACAATGGCGGCGCGGTCCCGATCGAGGATTCCGTCGACATCAGCGCCCTGATCGCGGCGGGCGCCATCAGCTTTGCCCCCGCCACCTCGAACGGCGAGAGCGTCACCGTCAACTGGACCTATGATCCGGCCGCCGCCGATCTCGACTGGCTGCGCGCGGGCGACACCCTCGTCCTCACCTATACCGCCCGGGTCAATGACGGGGCCGGCAATGTCGGGGCCCAGGCCCTCACCATCACCATCACCGGAACCAATGATGTCCCGGTTGCAGTTGCCGACACCAACTCGACTGATCCAATTGTGGAGGGCGCTGGGTATGGGGCGTCTCTTGTTCCGGCCGACAGCACAGCGGTTGGAAACGTCCTGGCTAACGATACGGATGAAGATCTCGGCGAGACGGCCCAACTGCGCGTGACGCAGATTGCAACAGGCCCGACGACTGCCGTGGTGGCACCCGGAACAAATGCCACCACCGGGACGGTTATTGTCGGCACCTACGGCTCGCTGACGATCGGAGCCAACGGAACCTGGGCCTATCAGCTGGATGACGCCGATTTTGACACCCAGGCGCTGATTGGCAACGGCACAGAAGTATTCACGTATACGATCGTCGATCCGCAAGGAGCAACGGCGACGGCTACTCTGACGCTGACCATCACCGGCACAGCCGACGGCATCTTCACAGAAGCAGCGGATACACTGGACCTGAACGCCTTCATCAATCTGCCTGCTGGCGGCTGGGATGGCATCAACAATCCGACTTTGACCGGAACGCTCAGCGCGTTGGGCGGCAACGATGATATCACGCTGGCTTCGACCGCGCCGACCGCCTGGAGCGGCCTGACAACCTTCACCGGTGGAGAAGGCGACGATACCATCCGCCTTTCGGAAGGGTATATTGGCCTTGATGGCGGAAACGGCACGGATCTGGCGGATTTCTCGTCGGCCACTGACGTGGTCGTGGCAACGCTGGACGGCACATATGAAGTGGGGTCGTCCGGCGCTCAGGCCCTGACTGCCT
This sequence comes from Hyphomicrobiales bacterium, assembly GCA_017302635.1. Classification (GTDB taxonomy): domain Bacteria; phylum Pseudomonadota; class Alphaproteobacteria; order Rhizobiales; family Beijerinckiaceae; genus Rhabdaerophilum. Next base: position 805,571 of record JAFLCX010000002.1, on the reverse strand, counting down.
TCGAGAACCTGAACGGCGGAACCCAGAGCGACGTGCTCACCGGCAATAACGGGGCCAATATCATCAATGGTCGCGACGGTGATGATCAGATCGATGGTGGAGCGGGCGACGACACCCTCAATGGTGAGGGTAATTCGGACCTGATCCTCGGCGGGTCGGGTCTCGATACGATTGATGGTGGCGACGGCGACGATGATATTGCGGGTGGCGCAGACAACGACACGATCAACGCCGGGGCCGGCGACGATATCATCCGCTATCAGGTCGGGACAGATGGTCAGGACGTCATCAATGGCGGGGCCGACGATGATGAGCTGGTGGTGACCGGGACAACCGGCAACCAGAACATCACTGTCACAGTGCCGGCGATCGCCACCCCGACCAGTTTCAATGTCAACCTCGGCCCTCCGAGCGGCAATGAAATCGCGGCAAGCAATGTCGAGACACTCACGATTGATGCCGTCTCAGGCACCAATGACCGCCTCCAGATCACTGGGGCGAACGGCGGGTCGGCCGCAGATACGATAACGGCAAGCGGAACGCTGACGAATTTCACCGTGGACGTGAATGGCGGGTTGAGCGTCAACGGTCTGAATTTTGATCGCTTGACCCTGAGCGGAAGCGGTGGGGACGATACGCTCGATGCTTCCGCTTTCCTGAGTAATATTTTCCTGAACGGCAATGCGGGCAACGACACGCTTCTCGGTGGCAGCGGCAATGACACCATTTCCGGAGCAGGTGGACGTGACGTCATCGTCGGCGGGGAAGGGAACGATGCACTCACCGGCGGCAATGATCAGGACATTTTCCTTTATACGTTTGGCGATGGACTGGACTCCGTTGTCGGCGGCGAAGGAAACATGGCCACCGACCTCGACACCGTGATTGCCGGCGGAACCGCGGCAGGCTTTGGCCATGCGACCGTAGATATCCTGGGTGTTGAAGCCTTCGATATCGACCTCGACTCCGACTCAACGACCGAGATCTCGGCTACGGAGATCGAGGCCATTGAGCTTTTCTCATCCGCCTCGACCGGTTCGCATGTCCTGACAATTCTCGGCCGCGATATCGACAATGATCCGCCCAGCGCGAATATGCCGGGCGACGAGCGGCTGATCGTGGAAAACAGCGGAACGGGCGGCATTTTGATCACGCTGGCCGAGAACGGCGAGACCATTCTCGGAGAAGGTTTCGAGCAATTGCTGATCGATGGTCGCCAGGGCGATGATGAAATCGATCTCCAAGGGCTTCTGTCGACCAGCAATGGGCTCGATGCGGCAATTGCCGATGTGACAATTCTGGGTGGCGCCGGTTCCGATCGTATTGTTGTCGGCGAAAACACTCGCACATTGACGGTGATTGGCGGTGAGACCGCAGATGCGGCCTTCGGTGGCGATGCCGTACAAGTTATCGATGGCGGGAATACGCGCGTCACCCTTCGCGGCGATGATTCCTTCGAGATCGACTTCAAAGATGACCCCGCGCTGGATATTGATGCCACTGAGGTCGAGCGTGTCGAAGCTGAGGGAACCGATGCACTCGGCGAGGTCCTTCTGGTTCAGGGCAGAAACGTGGACTCAGATCCCTTCTTCCCGCAGGACGAACGGATCACCGTCACATCAGATCCGATCTTCGGCTTCGCTGTGCAATTCGCTGAAAATGGCGAGACAGTCTCGGCCATTGATTTTGAGGAATTCGTCGTCGAAGGACGAGATGGCGATGATGTGATCGACATTTCGGGGCTGGCCCAGAGTGATCCGACCGGATTGGACACAACGCTTTCCGCCGTTCGGCTTCTGGGCGGCGCGGGATCTGATCGCTTCGTGACTTCATCGACCAGCCATGTGGCTACCGTGATCGGCGGAGAAATCGGGGATAGCGCTTTCGGTGGCGACGTCGTCGAGCTTCTCGATGCCGGGAATGTCACGGTCACTTACAACGACCTTGAAGCTTTCAGCGTCGATTACGGTTCTGACGCGAGTGTCGAGGTCGATGCCACCGAAATCGAGCGCATTGAAGCTCGTGGCACTGCGGCGCTTGGTGAAACTCTGTCGATCCAGGGTCGGAGTGCGGATCCCGATCCCTTCTTCCCGCAGGACGAACGGATTATTCTGGAAACGGATGCGATCGCGGGTTTCATTGCTACCCTCGCCGAGAATGGCGAGGTCATCACGGGCATTGATTTCGAGAACCTCCGGATCGAGGGACGTGCGGGCGATGACGTGATCGACGTCAGTCTCCTGACAACCGGACCTGTCAGCGGACTTGATGCCGGATTGGGCGCGCTGGTGCTGGATGGCGGTGACGGATCAGACCGTTTTGCTTTCTCGACTGCAAGTCACGGGGCGATCGTGATCGGCGGAGAAACTGGCGATGCGTCGTTCGGCGGCGATACTGTGGCGATCGATGGAGCAGGCGATATCGTTGTTGATTTTAGAGGCGATGAGTCCTTCGCCATCGATTTTGACAACGATACGGTCGCGGATGTTGATGCAACGGAGATCGAGCGCATTGAAATTGCCGCTGCGGGCGGGAACCTGACGATCCTCGGGGCAGAAGCTTCCGGCATTTTGTCGGGGGATGAAGTGATCACCCTGGCCGATGAAGGTGTCGCAGGTTTCGTGGCGACTTATCAGAACAATGGCGAGGCTGTCTCGGGTATTGACGTGAACCAGCTCAATGTTGACGGGCGGGATGGCAATGACATCATTGACGCTTCCCAGCTGACAACAATCTCTGGCATCGGGACGCTTTCTATCAACGTCGCCACCGGGAATGACTCTGTTTCGCTCGGCTCAGGCGGGGTGAAGACCGCGATTGTCAACTTCGAAGTCGGCAACCCGACCGGTGGCGACACGCTTGATCTTGAAGCGTTGTTCAACGCCGGGTTTGCCGACACTGACATCACTCTGTCAAATGGCATCAATACAGAAACGCTCAACGCGCTTTTGAACGGCACTTCGACAACGGATTTCGGATCGGGATTTTCAGTGATGCTCGATACTGGATCGGCCGTGATCGAAGTGGCAGAGGTCGGTCTTGTCGGAAACGCGGTGTCCGCTCTCGACATCATGAATATCGCTTTCGACGGCCAGCGCACCATCCAGGTCTAGGAGATAACCATGTGCCGAGAATTTCGAGCACTTACGCAATCTGTCTGCTTGCGATCAGGTTAACGGATCGTTACCGTCTAAACTGCCGCGTTTTGGTGACAATCGGGTTTTGTTGTTCGTTTGCCGGCCAACTTTACTCAGTTTGTCCCGGATGCTCTCGAATTTGAATTCCAAGGGGACTCATACTCCCTGCCCTCCGCAACCGCTTTCTTGTGATTGATAGGTATCAAAATGGCCAACTACACGGGTACTTCGGGCGTCGACAATGTTGATGTGGGCAGCGGATCGACGAATTCTGCTGATATTATAAATACCTATAACGGTAATGATATCGTCAAGGCTGGGGGCGGAAACGACGTTGTCGATCTCGGCGCCGGCGATGACATCGTCACCGGCGGTGCAGGCAACGATACTTTGCGCGGCGGCACGGGCACGGATACTGCCATCTTTTCTGGCGTCTGGGCCGATTATACCATCACTCAGAACGCGAATGGTTCCTTTACAGTTCTGGATAACCGCCCCGGCTCGCCCGACGGGCGTGATACCCTCTGGTCGATCGAAGTTTTCCGTTTTGCAGCGCCCGGTGGTTCAGGCACCGTTGACGTGCCGTGGACAGACGTTGTCCTGCGCGATGCTCCGACAGCTTCCCTGATTGGCGCTGACTCGAATTCAGCCGCGCTGGACGAGACGAACGCTCCGCTGACGGCAACCGGCACCCTGACGGTGCGCGATGCGGATGTTGCTGATACAGTTACCGCAGCTGTTCAGAGCGTTTCGGCTTCCGGCCCGCTTGGCGCACTGACCAACCCGCAGCTGCTTGCGATGTTCGGTGTGGCTCCGACCGGCACTGGCACATCCCCCCTTACTGCTGACCCCACTGAAACCAGCAATCTGACCTGGAATTTCGCCTCTACCCCTATAGCTTTCGATTACTTGGCTACCGGCCAGACACTGACGCTGACTTACACGATCACTCTGACGGACACTTTGTCCGGTCTGGTTACTCCGACGACAGTGAACATCACGATCACCGGCACCAATGATGCGCCCACGCTCGGGACTGTGACCGCCGGTTCGGTGGCGGAAGATGACCAGGCCTCGACCACGACGGATACGGGCCTGACCGGCACGCTGGTGGGCGCGGATGTCGATGGCGACACGCTGAC
>JAFLCX010000002.1:682500-801192 GCA_017302635.1 Hyphomicrobiales bacterium | reverse complement strand
CCATCGAGGCGCTCGACGCCAGCGAGACCGACAGCGACGTCTTCACCATGACGGTGAGCGATGGCGATGGTCCCCTCGTGCCGCAGACCTACACGGTCAATGTGTCGGGTGCGGATGATGCGCCCACGCTCGGGACTGTGACCGCCGGTTCGGTGGCGGAAGATGACCAGGCCTCGACCACGACGGATACGGGCCTGACCGGCACGCTGGTGGGCGCGGATGTCGATGGCGACACGCTGACCTATGGCATTCAGGGTGGCACAGTTGCCTCCGGCGTTTCGACGCTGGTCGGCACCTACGGCACGCTGACGGTGAACACCGCCACAGGTGTGTACACCTACACCAAGAACGCGGCGGCCATCGAGGCGCTCGACGCCAGCGAGACCGACAGCGACGTCTTCACCATGACGGTGAGCGATGGCGATGGTCCCCTCGTGCCGCAGACCTACACGGTCAATGTGTCGGGTGCGGATGATGCGCCCACCATCGACCTCGACGTCGACAACTCCTCCACGGCCACCGGTGCTGATTATGCCGGTGCCTACACGGCCAATGGTGCGGGCGTGGCCATCGTCGATACCGACAGCGATATTGCCGATGTCGACAATGGTTCGGGGGTGAGCGAGGCGACCATTGTCCTGAGCAATGCTCAGATTGGTGATCTGCTCGCAACGGGCTCCCTGCCCCCCGGTGTCACGGCCACATTCACCACTTCGGGTGGGGCTGCACTGAACGGCAGCAATGTTGTCACTACTGCCGGTATTGTCACCCTCACTCTCACAGCCAGCCCGGCTTTGGCACTGGCGGCTTTCGAAAGTGTGCTGGAGGCCATCACCTTCTCGAATACGAGTGGCAACCCGATCACCGGAGATCGCACGATCTCCGTGACGGTGACCGATGATCAGGGCACGGACAGCAACACCGCGACCTCCACGATCACGGTTGGCCTTGATCTCACTCAGCCGGTTCATGTCCTGAACGGCTCGGGCAATGTGGTTGCGACCTTCGCGACCATCCAGGGTGCGATCGATGCCATCGGCGATGGTGTCACGGATGGCGGCATTTCGCTCGCCGGCATCAGCCGCATTGTGGTCGAGCCCACCGGCACGACCTACACGGCTTCTGAAGATCTTGTGATTGATGTTCCGGTCTCGATCGAAGGCGGAAGCGGTGTCGCCGGCGATGTTGTGATCCGCTCGATCACAATTCAGGACGGCGCGCTGGACGGTGCGACGGAAGCCGTGACGGTCAAGAATGTCACGGTGCAGGGCGGTGCGACCCTCAACGGCATCACCTTCACGGATGCCGATGGCAATGCCGAAGGCACCCTCACGCTCGACAATGTCTCGGTCTCGGGCTTCAGCCATAACGGGCTGTTCGTGAATTCGGCTTCGGGGCTGACGGATATCACCGTCAATATCTCGAACTCGTCCTTCACCAACAACTCGACCGGCGGCGCATCCGGTTCGATGGACCTGCATCTGTTCAACTTTGCGGGCGATGCAACGCTCACGAATGTGAACGTGTCGAACACAGGATCGCTCCAATACGGCATCGCCATCCAGGGCTGGACAGGATCCAGCGCGGCGACGGGCAATGTCGAAGGTGCGATTGGCGCCATTGACATCAACAATGTCACTGTTGCCGGCACCTATGCCAAGGCACTGGTTTACATCAACGGCTACAATGAGTTCAGTGGCCTTGATCTGACAGGTGGCCTCAACCTCAACGGCAGCGCGGGCTGGACCGGGCTCTATGTGCAACCGCAATCGATCGGCGGCACTTTCCCGACCAATCCCACCAACACGCTCGATCTCACAGGCGTCACCGCTGCGGTGACGGGTGCGCAGATCTTCGGTGGTCCGATCCTTGCGGTCGGCACATTGGTCGGTGTCGATACCATCACCGGTTCTGGTGCCGCGGACATCATCCGCGGTCTCGGTGGCGCGGATATCATCGACGCGGCTGGTGGCGCGGATGCGATCATCCTGGATCAAGCCTCTCAAACAGCGGGCTCGATCGAAGGTGGCCTTGGCGCGGATACCGTGCTTGTTCACGGCGCACAGAACTTCACCTTTGCTTCCGACACCGGACTTTCCGGGGTGGAGACGATTGCGATCTTCAACGGGCCGAATGGAAGCGGCCTTGTTGCAGGCGCAACCAACCTCGATCTCTCGGTGCAGACCGAAGCCTTCACCGTGCTCGGCAACAGCTTCGCCAACACGATTGTCGGCGGAACGAACGGCGACACCATCAGTGGCGGCGGTGGCGATGACACGGTTACCGGCGGTGGCGGCAACGACATCATCGATGGCGGCGCGGGCAATGTCGATGTGGCGGTCTATTCCGGTGCAATCACTGAAAGCTCGATCACGCTCTCCGGCAGCGGCTGGAGTGTTGCGGCGGGCGGCGAAGGCACTGACACCCTGACGAATGTGGAAGTGGTGGACGGTGCGGGCGCAGGTCGGTTCCTGCTGGTCGGGAATGGTGGTTACGCCACCATTCAGGCCGCGATTGATGCGGCTGTTTCCGGCGATACCATCCTGATCGCTGAAGGCGTCTACACGGAGGACCTGACCATCACCGACAAGGCGATCGCGCTTGTGGGTGTGGGCGATGTCGACCTGAACGGCAATATCGCAGTCTCTGACGATATGGCTGCCGCCGATGTCCTGCGCATCGCGAATATCGATATCAATGCCACCGGCGAGGCGAACGGCATTTCGGTGCTGAGCTCTTCGGCGGATATTCCGGGTGTCAATGGCGGCACCATCATTCTCGATGGTGTCACAGTCACCGGTGCCAGCCAGATCGGGTTCTTCTATGCCCATCCGGCGAATGGCTCGAGCCCGCTCAACCCCAATACGGTCGGAACGATCTCGATCCTGAACTCGACCTTCATCGACAACGGTCACCTCGTCACCGGGTCGCGCGGTCAGGGGCATGTCAACCTCTTCGGGTTCAACGGCAACCTCACCGTTGACAACGTCACGATGACGGGGCCGGCCACAAACCTCGGAGACTCGACCTTCCGCGGTGGATCGGTGGGAACCGGAGGCACGGCCAATCCGGACAAGGCGTTCAGCGTCACAGGCATCCGCACCGGCACGCCGGGCGTAGGTGGATACGTGGATGCCGGGAACCTCGTGCTCAACGATGTCACGGTGACCGGCAACTACTCGACCGATGTGATCTCGTTCTACACGATCCAGTCCTTCGCCAGCGCGACCGTCACTGATGTGTCGATCACGGCACGCGGACCCTGGGGCCTCGTGAACTTCGACAACTTCGGAGGCACAATCGACCTCTCCGACGTGACCGGCACGAACTCTGCGCCGAGTGGGATTGTCTCGACATTGCAGGGCCTTGCCTCGGACAACGTATTCACTGGGACAAGCGGTGCGGATGTCCTCCTTGGACGCGGAGGTGCCGACACCCTCTATGGCGGCGATGGCAACGATATCATCGACGGCGGCACTGGCGCTGACTTCATGTTCGGAGACGGCAACAACGATACCTATGTCGTTGATAATGCTGGCGATACCGTCACTGAGCTTGATGGCGAAGGCACGGATACCGTGAATTCGTCGATCACCTACACGCTTGGAGATTATGTCGAGAACCTGACTCTCACCGGGTCGGCAGATATCGACGGAACAGGCAATGGCCTCGACAATGTTATCACTGGCAACAGCGGCAACAACGTTCTGAGCGGCGGTGCTGGTACTGACACCATCAATGCCGGTGGCGGCGATGATGAGATCGATGGTGGCGCTGGTGCTGACATCATCGATGCTGGTGATGGCGAGGACTTGGTCCGGACCTCGGTCATCGACTCCGTCGGCGACAGCTACAACGGTGGCAGCAATCCGGACTCGATCAGCGTCGACAGGTTGTCGGTTTCCGGCTCGGATGGTGATAACCTGGCGTTCTCATCCAATTCAGCTTTGCAGAACATCGAGCTGATCCAGATCGAGGGTACGCAGAACATCAGCGTGGACCTGACAGGCCAAACCGAAGACCTGACGGTCGAGGGCAACAGCGGGAACAACACCTTCACTTCGGGTAGTGGCTCCAACATATTCACTGGCTTCGGCGGAAACGACACTTATTACGTTAACCCGACCGATACGGTTAGCGAGAATGACGGCGAAGGCACCGATTCCGTGATCAGCAGCGGCGGTTATACGCTGGCGGCTGGCAGCGAGATCGAGTCCCTCTCCACCACTTCCGGGGCCGGAGTATCCCTGACCGGCAATGAGTTCGGCCAGACCATCACAGGCGGTGCTGGCATCGATACTCTGACCGGCGGCGATGGCGATGACATCTACATCGTGCAGAATACCGGCGACTCCGTCATCGAAATCGATGGCGAGGGCAACGATACGGTGCGCAGCTCGGTCAGCTTCACGCTGGCGCCCCTCGCATCCATCGAACGCCTCGAAGGCACGGGCAGCGACAACATCAATCTCTTCGGCAATGAATTTGACCAGGAGATCATCGGCAACAGCGGCAACAACGAAATCCGCAGCGGAGCTGGTGCTGACTACCTCGATGGCGGTGACGGCAATGACACGTACCGGATTGTGACGGGAGACCACACGGCCGGCGAGGCCAGCGCGGATCGTTACGATGACACCGGCACGGGCGGCACCGATGTGCTCATCAACGCTGCCAGCGCCAATTTCTACGTGACGGAACTGGCTGGCATTGAGCAGATCACCTTCAACAACCGTACCATGCTCGGCACTGCCAATGCTGACTCGCTGGATTTCTCGACGGTCACGACATTCCTCACAACGGGAGGCACCGCCGATGTCCAGACCGGTGCCGGCAACGACACCGTCTACGGCGCGAATGTGAACGGCTCCGGCGGTTCTGCCATGCGGTTCGACCTGGGTGCGGACGAAGACGAGTTCTTCGGCGGCGATGCCAATGAAGTGATCAACGGCGATGCCGGCGATGACTACATCCGCGGCGGGGGCGGAAACGACACCATCACCGGTGGCGCTGGCGCCGACGATATGGATGGTGGGGACGATTCGGACCTCTATATCCTCTCCGGCAACCAGGCCACGGGTGACCTGATCAGTGATTCCGGCTCAACCGGCACTGATACGGTCCGCATCACGGGCAATCTCACGGCAGCAACCGGATTGGCTCTGGATCTGAGCATCTCCGGCGTCGAGAGTCTCGATCTGTTCGGCGCCAACCGCTCCATCACCGGTTCGAACAGCGCGAGCCTGGCGGACAGCATCGATTTGTCGGGCATCGACAACATCATCAGCAGCACCGGCGTTGGTCCCTTCACCCTGACCATCAATGGTCAGGCCGGGGACGATACGATCAGTGGCACCGACGGAGGCGAGGTCATCATTGGCGGTGCGGGCTCGGATAACCTCACAGGCAACGATGGTGCGGATGTGTTCCGTTACACCTCGCGCAACGAGTTGAATTCATCCTGGACGGACATCATCACTGATTTCGTGCAAGGTTCTGATGTTCTCAGCTTCCGCTCGGGTACCAGCTCCACGCAGTTTGGTAACGCGTTGGCGGAGTTGGATGCCAATACCGGAACATTGGACTCGGTGCACTTCGCGAGCCTCGCGGCGGACGGTGCAACGACATCGGTCGGCGCTGATGTCCGGTTCATCTTCGACGAGAGCACGAACACCCTGTACTATGATCCATCTGGTGGCACGAGCACCGGGCGCCTTCTGGTGGCTGAACTCGAGAACGGGGTCACGCTCACCGCAAGCGACATCAAGCTTTACTGAGCGAGATCGCACCCAACGACATCAAAGGCGGCCTTCGGGCCGCCTTTTTTTGTTGTCAGTCCAGAATCCCGCGCAATTCCGGCCGCATCTCGAACTCGGCATCCGGTTCGCCCGCGCTGGCCGGCAGGATTGCACCTTTGAGGTCCGGATCATCCGCCTCGGCATAGGGCGCCGCGAACATCTCCATCCGCATGCTGTTCAGCGCAAACATCGGGCGGTAATGCGCCATGTTCTGATCGCTCTCGATCGCGTTGTTGCGGTTGTCGAGCAGGTGCCAGCCGAATTCACCCTTGACGGCCAGCACGGCGTGGTCTTCGCGCGCACGCCTGTCACGCACCAGCACGATCCGCATGTCATCTTCGGGGATGCCCAAGCCCAGCAGGATGAAAAACTTCGCAATCACATAATCTTCGCAATCCCCTGCCCTGCCGAGCGTGCCGAGCGGCGCGGACCACAGATCGTTGACACCATGCTGCGAGAAATCCGAGCGATACCGCACCGCGGCGTTCACGCGCGCATTCACAAGACGAAGCTGCTCCATGCCCTCGAGTCCGACGGCCTGCCGGCTGATCGAGGTCATGATGCTCGCCGAACGCTGACAACGCCCCGATTGATCGCAGCGCTCGACCAGCTTTTTCTCGCTGCTCCAGGTCAGTTGAACCTCTTTCCACTGCTCGGAGACGGCCTCGTTCACCGAGGCGAACATCTCGAACCCGCGCGAGCTGAACGGGTTTCGCACGGCATTCCCGAGTGTCTCTGAAAGGTCGGCCGAGCCGGCCAGCTCAATGCTGCGCCGGGGCGCGGAAACGGGGACACTTTCGCCGCGCTGCTTGGCAATCAGCTGCCGGATGGTGAAAAAACGCGGCCCATCATCCGGCAGCGGCTTGGCGCTGCGGTGAAGCGGAGCTGTGCGCGGTGCATTATTCTCGACGGCATGCCCCACCGTCCCGAGAGGGAGGAAGCTGATCCCGACCCCCAGGCAGAGGCCGAATTTCCAACGAAACGCCATGTTACGCCACCTGTTTCCCAAGGGCGATGGCCGTTCCGGCTCTGGAAGTTCAGCGTTCCTGCTGTCTCTCGCCCAGGTTCAGACGATGACATGGAGAGATCGAAAGCAGATTAATCCCGCGGGCGAACCCGTTTCTATCCATTCCTATGCTTTGCGCCCGGTTCTCAAATGGGGTCAAATTTGAGTGAATCAGCGCTCGCGCATGGCCTCGGACATGACTTTTCGGGCCGGCTTCAGGATATAGGCCAGCACGCTCTTGCGGCCGGTGAGAATTTCCACGCTTCCGACCATCCCGGGTATGATCGGCAGCGGCGACGTTTCAGAACCAAGGTGACTTTTCTCGGTGCGCACAACCACACGGAAAAACGTCTCCTTCTGCTCGGTCGTGATCGTATCGGCGGAAATCCGCTCGACCTTGCCTCTCAAAGAGCCATAAATCGTTGAATCATAAGCTGTAATTTTGACAACCGCTTCCTGACCGGGGCGGATGAAGGCAATATCGGCCGGCCGGATGTTGCCCTCGACCAGCAATGTGTCTTCCAGCGGAACGATCTCGATCACCGCCTGCCCCGGCTGAACCACGGCGCCGATCGTTGTTACGTTCACCTTGTTGACAATGCCATAAACCGGAGATCTCAGGTCGGTCCGGCGAACCCTGTCCTGCGCCGCGCGTATCGTTTCCTCGACAACGCTGAGATCACCAAACGTCTTTGCCAGTTCCTCTTCGGCTGTCGCACGGAACGTGGAATTGGCGTTATCGCGGCGAGCCTGAGCTTCGCGCACTCCGACTTCCGCCTTCTGGATGCTCGCACGCACCACTTGCAGCTGGCCGTTCATCTCCGCCGCCTGCCGATCGAGGCGGAGCATCTCGATCTCCGGAACGACACGCTGGGAAAAGAGGCGGCGCGTGATGCCGAGCTCCCGATTGAGCAATTCGAGGCTGCTGCTCAGGCGCCCGTCCTGCGCGTTCAGTTCCTGAATTTCAGCCTTTTTCTGCGCAACCTGTTGATCGAGAACCTCAATATCCTGCCTCAGCTTGCGTTGCCGCGCATCGAAAAGGCTCTGTTCTGCCTCGACCGTTCGCGGGGCGGCTGTTGCGATATCGGCTGGCATAACAAGCTCATTGGCACCCGCCGCCTCTGCGCGAAGCCGGGAAACGCGCGCCGCCAGAGCGACGCGCCGTTCTCTGATTTCACCGAGCTGCGCCGCAAAATTCGTATCGTCGATCCGCATCAGAACGTCGCCGTGGCGGACGACAGCGCCTTCACGGACATTGATCCTTTCGACAAGGCCGCCCTCGAGCGGCTGGATGACCTGCATCTGCCGCGAAGGAATCACGCGACCATCACCGCGCGTCACCTCATCCAGCACAGCGAAATAGGCCCAGATCAGCGCCACCAGAAACATGGCGACAGAAACCCGGATGAGCAGGACATAGGTCCGCGGAGTCCGCAAATCGATCGCGGCGCGGATATCGTTCGCATAGGAAAAATCGTCCTTATGCACCGCTCGCCACCTTCGGTTTGCCGCCACCCTGCCCGCTCATGGCCGCAAGAACCTTGTCCCTGGGGCCATCGGCAACAAGACGGCCGTTTTCAAAGACCAACAGCCGATCGACGAAAGTCAGCAAGGAAACGCGATGCGTGCAGACCAGAAATGTCGTGTCGCGTCCGAGCATGTCATCCAACCGACGGCAGAACTCGGCCTCACTCGATACATCCAGCGCGCTGGTCGGTTCATCCAGAAACAGGATCGGCGGACGCCGCAAAAGGACACGTGCCAGCGCGACGGACTGGCGCTGACCACCCGAGAGCGAGCGCCCACCCTCGGCAATGATCATGTCGTAGCCCTGCGGATGTTGTGCGACGAACGCGTCGACACCTGCCAAGCGCGCGGCCTGGATGATTTCCTCATCGGTGGCGTCCGGCTTGCCGAGGGCAATGTTCTGACGCATCGTCCCGTGAAAAAGATCAGCCTCCTGCAAGACAAATCCAATGTCTTTCCGCAAGTCGACCGGATCAAACTGGCGTTGATCAGCCCCATCGATGAGGATACGGCCGGTCTCCGGCGAATACAGATTGATCAACAGTCGACCGATCGTGGTCTTGCCGGAACCGATCTTGCCCACGATGCCAACGCGTTCGCCGCGCTGGATCCGGAACGAGATGTTCTGAAGCGCGGGTTTGGCGGCATTCGGATAGGTGAAACTGACCTGATCGAATTCAAGCGATCCGTTTTCAACCTTGCGTGCTGTCATCACACGATCAACCGGCTTGTCGGTTTCAAGCCCCATGATATCATCGATCGCGCGAAGCGAAATCATGGTCTGGTTGGCGCGCGCCAACATGGCCGCAATATTCGTGAGGGGAGAAAGAACCCGGCCGGCCAGCATATTTGCTGCCACAAGCGCACCGACGGTGATCGCATTCGTCATGACCAGATACACCCCAGCGATCATGATCAGCAAGGATGCGAGTTGCTGGAGCGAGTTCGATAAAGTGAGGGCCAGTGACGACCAGTAATGCACATCCTCGCCCGCACGCGCGGATGCGGCGACCGACCGCTCCCAGCTGGCCTGCATGCTCGCCTGCGCACCCATGACCTTGATCGTTTCAAGACCATTGAGCGACTCGACCAGAATGCCATGCTTGGCCGATGCTTCGCCTTGAAAGGCGCGCATGGCACTGTCCAGCGGCTTCTGGATAAACAAGCCGACACCGACAACAAACGGCACAAGAAGCAATGGTATGAACGCGAGCGGCCCGGCGATAATATAAAGCACAATGACAAAGAGGAAAGCGAAGAAGATATCGGTGACAGCAATCAGTGTTGCCGATGTAAAAAACTCTCGAACGGAGTCGAAATCCCTGATCTGATTCGCCAGAACTCCGACCCGAGTCGGTCTGTTTTTCATTCTAACATTGAGGATATGCTCGTAAATCCGCGACGCCAGAACGACATCTGCTTGCTTACCCGTCAGATCGATCATGCGCGATCTTGTGATCCGGATGAAAAAATCAAAGCCGATCGCGATAAGCACCCCAATCGACAAAGCGACCATGGATGCGATCGCATAGTTGGGCAACACGCGATCATAGACCGCCATCGTGAACAGGGGGAAGGCAAGCGCGAGGACATTCAATAGCAGCGATGCGACGGCAATGTGCGCATAGTTCGAGCGAAAACGCTGAACAACAGACTTGAACCAACGGAAGCTTTCCTTCGCACGCGAGTCCTTGGCCTGTTCGGTTGGCGGGCGAAGCAGAATTGCAAATCTGGAGAAACTCGTCTGCGCCTCTTCCTTCGAAATCAGGACAGTCGCAGAACCATCGGGGAGAAATTCGATGATGGTCGCCTGTCGGGACTCCTCGTCATATTTGCTGAAAACTGCGGCGCCCTTCTGGCCAAAGACAATACAGGGCAACACGATCGGCGAGATTTCATCGAACGAGCGCTGAACGATTTCACATTCAAGCCCGGCTTTCTGCGCTGCCCGTGCAAACAAGGCTGCGGACAGCGGTTTGCCCTCCAGAGGCAACCCGGACAAGACAACGTCTCGGCTGACGGCCCGTCCATGGAAAGCGGCGACACACAAGAGCGCTTCGAGCAAAGTGTCGGTTCGCGCTTGGTCCAGCATCACAATATCCATCAATCGATAGAAACATGCTCTTCATAGTCTAATTATCTCTGCCTGTTGACAAAAAAACCAACAGCAGCCGACAAACCAAATTATAAAGTTAAGAGGCCCGAGGGGATTACTCGACTGCTCCGCGCGGCAGCTGCACATTCAGACCTGAGAGTGCACCACGCTGCGCATCTGTTCGCAACGCGGCATCTGCGGGGCGGTTGATACGAAGCTGGGACAGCAACTGCCCAGAAGTGGCGAGCAATTGATAATCTGAAAACACCGCGACGACCCGAGCCGCTTCGAGAGACAGCTTGGCGTTGAACATGGCATTTTCAGCGTTGAGCAGGTCGAGGAGCGTCCTCTGCCCCAGTTCGTACTCGCCGCGATAGGCTTGCACGACTTGCTGCGCAGCAGTCACCTGACCCATGAGGGCGTTGATTCTGGCGCCAGAATGCTCTCTGGCGCCCCATGCGCGATCGACCGATTCAAACGCCGAACGACGAAGAGCGTCCATGCGGAATCGGTTTTCGTAAATACGCTCGGCGAGTTCGTTCCGCCGCGCGGAGTCAGTTCCACCGGAAAAGATGTTCCAATCCATCCGGACCTTTGCAGAGGCCTCGTCGAATCCACCGGCGATGAAGCCAGAGTCCCTGCCGGTCCTGGCACGCCCTTCAAGAGAAACACGGGGACCAAACGCCCCGCTCGACGCATCAAACTCCCGCTCGGCAGCCGTGACATCAGAGCTTGCTGCACGCAGCGAGGGATTGGCAGCCAGTGTCTTGTCCAGAGCTTCCTGCCGCGAACGGGGCAGGCCCGAGAGACGTTTGGCAGGCCCAAGCCGGCGCGGCTCAAGCCCGACCGAGCGTCGAAACGCCGCTCTGGCCTCGTCCAGACGGATTTGCAGATCAGCTTTCACGGCGCGAGCCGAATTCAGTCGCTCCCGCACTTGCTCTGCGTCACCGCGCCCGGCGCGTCCGCCGGCAAACCGCTGCGACACGTTATTGGAAAGGACCTCGTGAGCCGAAATGTTGGCATTGGCGTGCGCAATCGAATGTGAATACCTCAGGATATCGAGATACGCTTCGACCGTATCGAGCGCCACGAGTTCGCTACGCTCAAACGTCCGCCAAGCGGCAGCATCCGAGCGCGCGATCTGTCGATAAATCTGATTGACGGTCGCAAAACCATCGTACAGCAGTTGCGTGACGACAACGCTGGCCTCTCCGCCCGCTTTTCGAGGATCATTGGCACCAGCCGCGCGCACTCCGTCGAACCGCCGCGAACGCTCGGAGCCGTATTCCGCCTGAAGACGCACCTGCGGCAGCAGCGCCCCCTGAACCTGGCGAACTTCCATGTCGGTGGCTCGCCGATTGGCTGCGGCTTCCTTGATGCGCGGATTGGTCGTAACGGCATGACGGATCGCCTGCTCAAGCGACAATTCGCCTTGAGCACCGGCCGGCAAAACGCCAGCCATCAAAATGGCTAAACTGATACCGATCGAAAAACGCACAAGATTCTCCATAAACAATTCGTAAATACGGGAACAATGTAACAGCTGCAACTCCATATACGCTAAAATTGATGCAGAGATGCAACATGGTTAACGATTATTAACCACCGTGGCGCACAAGCCGCACAGCCCTGAGGTCAGTTGGCACTTTGCCGGGCTGTGCCGACAATCGGCAGCTCCACCGAGAGCAGATAGCGTTTCTCAGCCCTTCGAAACCCAAGGTCAAGCCAGTCGCTGTTGTGATAGAGTACGGAAGCATCGCTCGCGGCTTGATCCGATATTGTGCTGGCATCATAGCCGATGGAACCAGAATCGGCATTCAATATCCCTGAACTCAGCACTTGCCCTCGCCTCTGCTCGGTCGCGCGCATTTCGATCGCCGAGAGCCGCAAGCCGGTCATCTGCCCCGGTTTGTGCCGAATATCGATTCGGCGCAGTCGCATGCCTTGATCCGATTGATGATCAATCGATATCGAGAAGTTTCCGAATGAAGGGTGTCGAACCTCTCCGGACACATTCAATACAAGTTCATCACAACGAAGCTTCCAGTCGATGCGGACCAAAGTGATCTTGTTTGCGTTCTCACGCGCCTCATTCAGTTCTGTAAAGCCGGCGCGATAATCTACGACCTTGGCATTCAGCTGTTCTAGCTCACGATTGATGCATGTATTGGCTGAGGACGCCAGATCGGGAGACCGAGTTGACGGCAGGAATTGCCGCTGCAGATCCGGATCACGCACCTCGCGATTTTCAATTTTGCCCGGCAGAACAGGCGCCAGGAAAGCTTCGGGAAGACGGGCTTCGGTTTCCTTCAATTTCAGCGCAGCGGCGGCTTTCTCTCGCTCGGCGGATGCAACGGCGTCACGATCCGATCGGTTCTGATAGATCAGCGCAATAATGATTAAGGCTCCGAGGACGAAAAGGAGCACAGCAACGCTTGAGGCGAAAAAAGTGAGTTTGTGCCTCACCGACGCGGCTCCGAGCCAATCATGGCAACGATGAAATTCTCGTCCGGCCTACTCAGATATCAAATACTTTAAAATTTTTACGTGGAGCACGCGCTCACCTGCCCTTGACGGCTGGCGAGCGCGTACATTCAGCACAGCTCAAACGATACGGATATCGTCGGAAGACAGGCCTCCGATGACCCCGCCACTCTCGAGAACAGCGAGCAATGTTCGTCCGCTGGCCGTGTTTGCGCCATCGCTGTCAAAGTAGAGCGAGCCGCCCCCACCATTCGAGCCGTCATTGTCAAAGATCAGCTGAACATCCGGACCACCGAGGAAGCTCGCAGCATCTGCGGTAACCGCAAACCGGCTTGGGTCAACCACACCTGTATTGCCCTGCCAGCCGGCAAGCGCTGTTGTACTGATCTCCAGAGTATCGTCTTCGCCAACAGTCGTCTCAAAGTCGAGGATTTGATACTGGAAGCCTGGCAAAGCATTGAAAACAAACGTGTCGTTTCCATTTCCGCCCACCAACTGATCAAATCCGCCCGCTCCGGCGACCAGACGGTCGTTCCCGTCGCCACCATCGAGACGCTCACCGCCCGAGTGCCCGACAAGCAGATCGTTGCCGTTGCCGCCGTTCAAGGTAGCATAGTCCATCGATGTCAGCATCGGCGCCAGCGACAGCGCGTTCATCGTATCGTCGAGCAGCGTGCCGTTTGCGTAAAGGCTTGGAGGCATAGAACTGCTCATGTCGATTTGCACGGCCAATTGCAGAAATGGCATCGGGCCTACCGGCGGCGGACCGCTCATGGGGTCGTGCACCCCCTGGAACTGGATGTTTTCAATGTCAGGCGCGAGCTGATCAACGCCCAAAGGCGACCCAGATCTCAAGTCGGTCACCTGCCAGCCGCCATTAGCCAAGCGCTCCATCTCGAAAACGGGCGTCGTTCCACCGCCTTGTTCGACAAGGTTCACACGGAAGAGATTCGAGTTCACCACTGAATAGGAGAACGTGCTCGTCGACGACATGGTCATGGAGTACTGCGCGAAATCCAGTCCCCCTCCTCCGATCAACGTATCGTTCCCCTCACCGCCATTGAGGAAATTCCAACCCGCATGTCCAGTCAGCGTATCGTTGCCATAGCCGCCATTTAGCGTCGCGGCATCCATTGTGGTAAGGCTGGGGCGCAGCGCCTGAGCATCAAGCACATCACCCAAATACGTGCCATGGGCGGTCAAGCCAAGAAGAAGCGGATCCGAAACCTGAACCTGCAATGGAATCTGGATGTTGTGAGGCTGCCCCACAATCTGGGCAATCATGGTCTCGACATCGGTCGCGAGAATATCGGTGCCCTCGGGGGAGCCGGGGCGCACATCCACAACCTGCCATTCGCCACTCGGCAATCGGGTGAGCTGGAAGACAGTCTGAGTGATGTTGTTCTCGGTCAAATTGATACTGATCACGTCGTTGACGACACTCGTCGAGTATCGGGCCGTCGCACCCCCATTGGCCGTGAAACGAGCAGCGTCCGTATCGGACCCGCCGTTGATGGTGTCGTTGCCAGGGCCACCTTCCAGATGGTCAAAGCCTGCGTCGCCAAAGAGCGTGTCGTTGCCGGTATTCCCGAAGATCGTATCGTTGTTGCCAAGGCCGCGGACGATGTCGTTTCCGGCTCCGGCCGAGAAGAAATCCGGGCCGGCTGTCAGGCTCAGATCATCGTCACCGGGCGTAGCGTAGACCGGGGCGGTGAACGAAAAATCATCCGCCACCATATTGGCCAAGGTCACGTTATTGAGAGTGACCGTGTTGCCGCTGCCAAAGTCGAACACCGCGTTCGCACCAACCTGGGTGCCGAAGGTCAGGATGTTGGCTGACGAAACTCCCGAGAGGCTCGAGAGATTCAAAACGTCCCCTACTCCGATTCCAGCAGAAAAATCGGTAATAACGTCAGTGCCCCCGTTATAGACGAAGGTGTCGCTGCCGTTGCGGCCTTCCCAATTTTCCGAAGCCGTCGAACCGATCAGGATGTCATTGCCGAAGCTGGCGCGGACATGCTCGATCGACGTGAGCGTATGGGTAAATGCGACATTGGAATAGGTGCCGAACGCAGAACCGGTGGTGAGGTTCACTACCAGATTGCCGAATTCACTTCTGTCATACCGAACGCGGTCAAAACCGGCACCGCCATCGACGGTGTCATTGCCACCAAACATCCGGAAGCGATCATTGCCGGATGAGCCAATGATGGTATCGGCAAAACCGGTTGAGCCTCCGACCTCCTGAACGCCAACCAGCGTATCCGTACCACCGGAACCGTCATTGATGACCTGTCCCGAAGCGAGGGACAGATTGATGCTGACACCGCCAAGCGCCTCCCGATACTCGACGCGCACAAACCCGACGCCATTGTTCGTGATCGTGTCATTGCCGCCACCGGGCCGAATGGCGACAAAATCGGACGATTGGGCCTGATTGATCACAAAAGTGTCGGCGGTGGCCGTGCCGAATATCTGCAATCCACCCGTATTGCCGTTGATGACGCCGACATCCGTCAGAGTGTCGGTTCCCACGCCACCATTCTTCACGATCGTGCCGGTCAGGTCATTGATCGTCGCGTTGATCCCGTTGGGCGACAGCCCGTCATCATAGCGCACGTCGAAGAAGCCATCGCCCGCTCCGGCAAAACTGATCGTATCATTGCCGCTACCCGTGCGAATGGTGTCGAACTCTCCGCCCGGGCTATTGTTGCTGCCCGCATTGATGATGTCATCGCCGGCGCCGGCGTTGATGGTATCGCTGCCGGCAAACCCGTTTATGATATCCGCGCCCGCCGTTCCGTTCAGGAGATCAGGCCCGCTCGTCCCATTGATCGTGTTGCTGCCTGTCGCGAAGACAAAATCATCGGCCGTCAGCGCTGCCAGGGTGACGTTGTTCAGTGTCAAAGTGTCGCCGGCCGAAAATGTCAGGACCGTATTGGCACCCTGTTGGCTCGCAATCGCCTGCAGGGCGGCAAAGTCGATCACAGTCGGGAATGCTGCCAGATTGATCTGGCTACCCGATGCGGCACCGGCCACGAAATCGGTGATGACGTCCAAACCGCCATTGTAGATGAACGTATCGCTGCCGCCGCGACCGTCAAAACGCTCTGAAGCCGCCGAACCGGTGATGATGTCGTTACCGAAAGATCCCCGGACATGCTCGATCGATGTCAGGGAGTGGGTAAAGGCCGCGCCGCTCCAGGAGCCGGTCGCCGTTCCTGTGCTCAGATTGACGTTCAGTCCCGTGATTTCGTTGCGATCATAACGGGCCCGGTCGAATCCGGCGCCACCATTGATGGTATCGTTGCCGCCATACGTGCGGAAGCTGTCATTGCCGCTGGAGCCGGTGATGTTATCGGCAAAATTTGTGCCGCCAAGTTCAGTGATACCGATAAGGGTGTCTGTCCCGCCGAACCCGTCGTTGATCACCTGCCCGGTGGCCAGGCTCAGATTGGCTGTGATGCCGGCACCGGCATTGCGGTAATCAGCCCGCAGGAACCCAGGGCCGTTCAATGCAATCGTATCGTTGCCACCGCCGGCAAAGACATAGAAAGCGTCAGTGGTGTCGGAGGCGGTCACGCTGAAGCTATCGCTCTGCGACGTTCCTACGATGCTCAGACCGCCTATGGCACCATTGATCTTGTCGAGGTTTGTTAAGGTGTCGACACCAATCCCACCAATTTCAGTGACGGTGCCATTGGCCCCATTGATGACGGCATTGATGCCGTTGATGGCATGATTATTGTAGCGTAGCTCGAAAAAGCCAGTCACCGCATCCTGGAAACTGATCGTATCGTTGCCGGAACCGGAGGTGATGTTGTCGAACCCACCTGCAGCATTGTCGCCCGGATTGATGAAATCATTGCCGGCATCGGCATTGATCGTGTCATTGCCCGCACCGGCATTGAACGTATCGTCGAAGGCCGTCCCGTTCAGCGTATCGTTGCCGGCAGTTCCGTTGATGACCTGACCCACAGTGGAGAAGATAAAGTCGTCTGCAGTCAGGCTTCCCATCGCAATGTTGCTCAAGGTGAGACTGTGCCCGCCACTGAAGCTCAGAACTGTATCGGTGCCCTGCTGGCTGGCGATAGCCATCACATTGGCAAGGTTGCGAACGTCCGGGAAATCCGTGAGGTCGATCCGGTCACCCAGGCCAGGGCCTGCCGAAAAATCGGAAATGACATCATTGCCGCCATTGAAGACAAAAAGGTCGTTGCCGCCGCGCCCTTCGAAGCGTTCGCTCGCGACTGAACCCCGAATGGTGTCATTTCCGGAGGTGCCACGGATATGCTCAATGGAAGCAAGCGTGTGCGTGAATTGCGCTCCGTTCCAGGTTCCGGTCGCGACACCTGTCGTCAGATCGACGTTGAGGTCCGCAAAGCCCGGCCGATCGTATCGCACCCGGTCAAACCCGGCACCGCCATCGACGGTGTCGTTGCCACCGTTGAGGATGAAGCGATCATTCCCGCTCGAGCCGATAATCGTGTCCGCATGGTTGGATCCGCTGATCTCCTGGACGTTGACCAGCGTGTCGGTGTTCCCGAAGCCGTCATTGATAACCTGACCGCTCGCAAGGCCCAGATTGACATTGATGCCGGAGGCCGAGCTGCGGTAGTCGGCCCGCACAAACCCGACACCATTGTTGACGATGGAGTCGTTTCCAGCCCCAGCCCTGACTTGCAGGAAATCCGTGGCATCCGACAGCGAGACGGTGAAAGTATCCGCCATGGAGCTGCCGGTAATCCCCAATCCTCCGATGTTGCCATCGATCTGATCAAGATTGAGGAGTGTATCGGTCCCGATACCACCGAGTTCCGTAACCGTTCCGCTTGCGCCGTTGATTGAAACATCGATCCCCTGGGCGGCGTAATCATAAATCAGCTCGAAATAACCGGTCCCGGCCGAGATAAAGCTGATCTGGTCGTTTCCTCCGCCCGAGCGGATATTATCGAATCCAGTCACGCCACCCACATTGCTGCCGGCATTGATGACGTCGTCGCCATCACCGGCGTTGATCGTGTCCGATCCGTCGAAGCCATTGATGACGTCATTGCCCGGCGTGCCATTCAACGTGTCATTGACCGCTGTCCCGTTCAGCAAAAGTCCGCCATTGCCGAAAATGAAGTCGCCTTCGTTCAACGTCGAAAGGGTCACGTTGTTCAGGGTCAGCGTATTGCCGGGCGAGAAAGTCAGGACCGTATTGGCCCCAACCTGCGATGCGATCGCCTGAAGAGCAGCAAAGGAATTGATGCTGCCGAAGGCTCCGACATTGATCTGGCTCGCAGAGGCAGCACCGGCCTGGAAGTCGGTGATGACGTCGTTACCGCCGGTGTAGACGAAAACGTCGTTGCCGCCACGCCCGTCAAAACGCTCGGAAGCGATAGAGCCCTTGATGATGTCGTTACCAAACGAACCGCGAATATATTCGATCGATGTGAGCGTCTGCGTGAAAGCAGCACCGCTGAACGTCCCGGTGACAATGCCTGTCGTCAAATTGACGTTCAGGCCGGAAATCTCAGGACGATCATACCGGACACGGTCAAAGCCCGCCCCGCCGTCAATCGTATCGTTGCCGCCATAAGGGCGGAACCGGTCATTTCCAGACGAGCCGATGAAGCTATCCGTCTGGAATGTCCCGCCAATCTCGGTCACGCCGACGAGCGTATCGGTGCCGCCAAAGCCATCATTGATCACCTGACCGGATGCCAGGCTGAGATTGACCGTGATGCCTGTGGTCGCACCCCGATAATCAGCACGCACAAAGCCCGTTCCGGTATTCGTGATGGTGTCATTGCCGCCACCGGCGCGAACGTTCACCGTATCGGAAACGTCGGTCTGGTTGATCGTGAACGTATCGCCCTGGGCCGTCCCAAAAATCTGAACGCCGCCGATATCACCGTTGATGACATTGAGGTTCTGAAGCGTATCGGTGCCGATCCCCCCACGCTCGACGATGGTGCCTGTGTCATTCCCGATCGTGGCATCGATCCCGGTCAAAGCGTGGTCGTAGCGCAGCTCGAAAAAGCCGGTCGTGCCGCCGACGAAATCGATCGTATCGTTGCCGGCTCCCGAGTTGACATTGTCAACACCGCCAAACCCGCCAATATTGTTGCCGGTCCGGATCACATCGTTGCCGGTTCCGCCGATCAACGTGTCGTTGCCGTCGCCACCATCCAGAACGTCGTCACCCTCGCCACCATCGAGCAAATCGTTGGCGCCAAGACCGTTCAGCGTGTCGTTGCCGCCATAGCCGAACAACGTATCCGCTCCGGCGGTGCCATTGATCGTATCGCCGGCATTCGGGCCGATGACGTCGCCGGTCGCCTGGGAATTGATGTTGTTTTCGAGATTCGTACCGGTGAAATCGCTGACAATGGTTCCGGAATTGCCCGTCTGGCCTGCATTGGACAACGCAGCGGTCGACTCATTCTGGGCGACGGCGCCCGCCTGCGCGAGCGCAAGCAGGAGATCGGTTCCGGAATTGGTCGAGGCGGCACTGTCGATAAACGTATTGCCTGCGGCAATGACCTGCACGACGTCCGCCACCACGGCGGTCACCGCGCTGGTATTGACTGCCGCGGCGGGGACTTCCGTTGAAACCTGTTGCGCTGCGCTGGTCAGCACGTTCGAAAGGAGTGCTGTATTCGATAGATCAATCGGGTTGGATCCCGCACCGACAATCTGGGCGGCCAACTGGCCAACAACCGCATTCTGAATGATCGCAGTTGTCGCCGCGGCACCCGAAGCGCCATCAATCACTGCCGAAGCCTGAACGATCGTGCTTTGAATTTGCACGGCGGCGGCAATGGCTTGCGCGCCGGCACCACTCACGGCCGGATCGCTGGAGAGCGATGCGGCAATCGGATCATAGCTCTTGAGGTCGATATTGGCAGGAAGCCCCAGAGCCGAAAGAACCGTGCTGTTCGCCGCCTCGAGCGTTGTCGTCGGATTGGCATCCAGAACCGCGGCGACCAAGGTCGTCAGTGGCGAAACAACGGTCGATCCGGACGGGGCGCGCATGATCCCTGCAAACGCCAAGCCCGTCGAGATATCGGTGCCTCCGGTCAGAACAAGCGGCCCAGAGCCGCCGAAAAGCCGGAAATTTCCGTCGGCATCGGTAGTTGTCCGCGCCTCATTCGAGTCGAGAACGCCATCGTTATCGGCATCGCGGAAGACAGTGGCTCCGGCGATATAGCCATCGTGAGCATTTCCCCCGACATCGCTCAGAACAACGAGGTTGACCGTGATGTTGGTCGAGGCGTTTCCGGCATCTGTCGCAGCAATTTCGATAGCGATCGGACCCGCTGTTTCGGACAGGGAAACTCCGGGCGCCAGACGGATGACATTGCCCTCAACGATGAAACGAGTGTCGTTGACGACAGAATAGTTGAGTGCCCCGCCATCCGGATCAACACCGGACATCACACCGATGACTGCACCCTCGGAATCAGCAGGAACAACGTTCGCGCCTTCAACAACGATGTCGGCGCTGAAGACCAACTGCTCGGGCGCATCATTCACCGAGGCGAGGCTGAACGTGCGCGTCGCATCGACGCTGCCGCCCTGCCCGTCAATCACCGTGTAGCTCAGTGTCACCGGGCCGTTGTAATTGGCCGCCGGCGTGAACGTGTAGCCGCTCGCCGCGTCGCCCGTAATCGTCCCGTTCGTGGCCGAGATCGTCGAGATCGACAGCGTGCCGCCATCCACATCCGAGAAGCCCGCGAGAAGCTCCGCCGCCGTGATCCCGCGCGCGATATCCTCCGTCCCGTCCGCCAGCGTGCCCGTTGCAGGGCCGGTCGGACCATCATTCACCGAGGCGAGGCTGAACGTGCGCGTCGCATCGACGCTGCCGCCCTGCCCGTCAATCACCGTGTAGCTCAGTGTCACCGGGCCGTTGTAATTGGCCGCCGGCGTGAACGTGTAGCCGCTCGCCGCGTCGCCCGTAATCGTCCCGTTCGTGGCCGAGATCGTCGAGATCGACAGCGTGCCGCCATCCACATCCGAGAAGCCCGCGAGAAGCTCCGCCGCCGTGATCCCGCGCGCGATATCCTCCGTCCCGTCCGCCAGCGTGCCCGTTGCAGGGCCGGTCGGACCATCATTCACCGAGGCGAGGCTGAACGTGCGCGTCGCATCGACGCTGCCGCCCTGCCCGTCAATCACCGTGTAGCTCAGCGTCACCGGACCGTTGTAATTGGCCGCCGGCGTGAACGTGTAGCCGCTCGCCGCGTCGCCGGTGATCGTCCCGTTCGTGGCCGAGATCGTCGAGATCGACAGCGTGCCGCCATCCACATCCGAGAAGCCCGCGAGAAGCTCCGCCGCCGCGATCGGACGCGCGACATCTTCCGTCCCGTCCGCCAGTGTGCCCGTTGCGGGGCCGGTCGGACCATCGTTCACCGAGGCGAGGCTGAACGTGCGCGTCGCATCGACGCTGCCGCCCTGCCCGTCAATCACCGTGTAGCTCAGCGTCACCGGACCGTTGTAATTGGCCGCCGGCGTGAACGTGTAGCCGCTCGCCGCGTCGCCGGTGATCGTCCCGTTCGTGGCCGAGATCGTCGAGATCGACAGTGTCCCGCCATCCACATCCGAGAAGCCCGCGAGAAGCTCCGCCGCCGTGATCGGACGCGCGACATCTTCCGTCCCGTCCGAAAGCGTGCCCGTTGCAGGACCGGTCGGACCATCATTCACCGAGGTAATCGTGAAAGCCTGCGAGGCGGGCAGGACGTGGCCGCGACCATCGCTGACATTGTAATTCAACGTGACCGAGCCGTTGAAATTCGGCGGCATCGTGATGGAAAACGACCCGCCGTTGTCGGTGACAATGCCGCCACCGGAAACAGTCAATCCGGTGATCGTCAACGGATCACCATCGGGATCAGAAATGCCCTGCAAGAGGGCGCTCTTCAAAACCGTGTAGACATTGTCCTCCGTGCCCGGAGCGAGGACAGCGTTGGGCGTGCCGGTCGGAGCACCATTGGAGCCCCCTCCGACGATCTCAACCGTGACGCTCTCAACGGAGCTGACGGTCAGCCCGAGGCTCGCAAAGCTGCCGTTGCCTGTTCCGCGCGCTGCTATCTGCCCAGTCAGCGCCGCAAGTTGCGACTGAAATGCCGCTGAAGCAGCCGTCTCGCCCGAGACCCGGAGCACCAGGGAATCGTTCCCCGATCCGCCGGAATAGACATCGACACCGCCGGCATTGCTGGTGTGATCAAAGATCAGGCGATCGTTGCCAGACCCGCCCGAAACATTGTCACTCCCGGCACCGCCATCCAGATTGTCATTTCCGTTACCGCCATCAAGGATGTCGGCACCGGCACCGCCCAGAATCAGGTCATTCCCATTGCCACCCGTCAGGCGGTCATCATCGCTGCCACCATCGATCTCGTCGTTGCCATTCCCGCCACTGATCACATCAGCGCCGGCTTCTCCGAGAAGACGGTCGTCGCCATTGCCGCCATCAATCGTGTCATTGCCTTCACCGCCGAAGACGACATCGTTGCCGTTTCCGGCATTGACGACATCGTTGCCTTCACCTGCGAGTACAAGATCATCGCCGTTCCCGGAATCGATACGATCATTGCCTTTGCCGGCTCGAATCTCGTCTGCGGCGCTTCCTGTACGGAACACGTCGTCGTTGTCAGTTCCAACCAGCAATTTCCGAATGATTTCCTGCGTCGACGACATAGACCGCCCCCTCAGACGTTCTTAACAATTCCTAAACAAGTTCTTATCGATCTCTTTGCGAACGCGCCACAATTTTGTTTCGGATTGCGGTAAATTCCCGAGTGGCGGCGGTTGTCGTCGTTGGAAATCCGGCCTAGGGGATGCCCGCAAAACCGCACAACGGATGCTGCGGCGCTCGCGTCATTTGGAAAACGACAATGGTCGCAGACCGCATTCCGTCAGCGCGACGGTCACATGCTGGCCAAATGCCAAGTTTGCAACGGATCGCGTGGCAAAATCTGGTGACAACAGCCGGGACCGAAGCAACACGGCAAAACCCGCGAAGCCTCCGGCGATGACTCCTGAAAATACCGGGAATGCGCTCGCCGATACCAAAGGCAGGGGAATTAGACCCTCCTCGGTGACTACGCCGCTGCGTCCTTCAGCCGATGGAGCACCATCCACATGGGATGGGCCATCCGCCAACCTTGCGGGTGGCGATCTCGGGCGCGCTGGGAGCGGCTCTGCTCACGCAGTGAGCACATGCTTGATAGTCAAAGAGCGTGCGACTGACAACTATCGACCGCGTGACTTTTACGGCGTCGGACGCCGCTGCGCCGATCCCTTATATCAGCGAAACGCGGCTCCGCCGCTATCGTACAAATCCTTGAAAAGGTTTTCTACAAAGCCCTCAACAATTGACGCATGGATCGAGGCTCTGCTGTCGTCGATCTCGTCCCAAATTAGTGCGGATCCCGCCGCCGCTGATCTGCGCTACCTCCATGCCATCAAAGGCCAAACATCGAAGCCGCCGGGAAGGACCGTAATTTGTTAGCTTAGGCGGTGCTGATCTTAAAGTTATCCAATTCAATAAGTGTGGGTTGTTTTGTGGGTTCGCACCAAAGATTTTAAAAATTTCCTATATTTTTCAATAATATTACGGTGCAGACAGGGGCACCAATGCGCATTCGGATGCGGATCAAAGCATGCCATGCGCCAGTTTGAGCGCGATGGCGAGCGCAGAGAGCGCTGTCGCCAATGCAGCCCGACGGTTGAGCGCTTGTGTTCGATTGATCGCGGTCACAATGCGGTTCAGATCAAGCGAGTTGATCGCCTCGTTCTTCTGCACACGCCTCACGAACACGCTGCTGGCCCTGAACCACAGAAATGCCGCAGCCAACGCCGAAAAAAGAGCCATCAAATCCAGCATATTCGCAATCATCGGCCTCCATCTGGGCCGAGAGTGATGAAAGGCAAGGCTCACGCCGAACGGACCTCACCTTTCGGATCATCGCGCTCATCGGTTTCGCCCTCTGGATTGTGGTGCAAATAAACTCTCCGGTTCCGAACAGGCGGATACAGAAGCGTCACGCGACGTGGCGGCGGCCTGCCCCCAATCCGGCCTGCCGAACCGCGAGTGTTTCTTGCAGGGCATCCCGGAACTGGATGACGGAAGCATGCCAGTCATAGGTCCGGGCGAGAGCGAGGCACGCTTCCTGACTGATCGTGAGCGCAGCCATGGCTGCCATGCGCAGATCATCCGACAGCGCTCCGGCACCCGTGCCGCCCAGCACATCAATCGGCCCCATCACTGGATAGGCGGCCACGGGCAGGCCGGATGCCAGCGCTTCCAGAATGACCACGCCGAAGGTGTCGGTCTGGCTGGGGAAGACGAAGATATCCGCCTGCCGGTAGATTTCCGCAAGTTCCTCTCCGGTTCGTGCGCCGAGGAAAACGGCATCGGGGAAACGGGCTTCGAGTTCAGCGCGCTGCGGCCCGTCTCCCACGATGACCTTGGTGCCCGGGAGATCAAGCGACAGAAAGGCCTCGAGGTTCTTCTCGACTGCAACGCGGCCGACATTGAGGAAAACAGGCCGTGGCCAATCCACCGTCGAGGCCGTGCGTGGCCAATATTGCGCCAGATCCACCCCGCGGGACCAGCGGCGGAGCGGGCCGAAGCCCTTCTGGCGCAATTCCAGCTCGAGCGAGGGCGTCGAGACAAGGATCGCATCCGCTGCATTGTGAAACCACCGCAAGGCGCCGTAACTCCAGCGCGGCGGGACCGGAAGGCGAGCGGCGAGATATTCCGGAAACCGTGTGTGATAGCTGGTCGTGAGGGGCACACCCTGTTTCAGGGCTGTCTGCCGAGCCGCCAATCCGACAGGTCCCTCCGTCGCGACATGCACGATATCCGGCCTGATCCGGTTGAATTCACGGGCAAAGGCACCCGGCCTCAACAAGGCGAGGCGGATTTCCGGGTATCCCGGCATCGGCAATGTCGGGAACCGATCAGGCGTCACGAAATGCAGGTCGAGACCTACGGAAGGGCCGAGTTCGCGCAATTTCTGGAGAGTGCGGACAACTCCGTTGATCTGCGGTTCCCAGGCGTCGCTTGCGATCAGGACTTTCATCATGCAGCCTTTGCAGGTGCAAGAGCGGCATTCGGACGGGCGGCGCGGGCCTTCTCGCGTATCTCTTCGGAAAAGCGAATAATGCGGAATGTGCCGTCATAATCCTCTGATATCGCCGTGCAGCTTTCCACCCAATCACCGCAATTCATATATCGGATTCCTTCGATCTCGCGATCCGCTGCATGGTGGATATGGCCGCAGATCACACCCGCTGCCTGATTTTCCCGCGCTTCCGCCGCCAGAAAACTCTCGAAATTGCCGATGTAATTGACAGCGTTCTTGACCTTCAGTTTCGCCCAGGCCGAGAGCGACCAATAGGGCAGTCCAAGCCGCCTGCGCGCGTGATTGACGATGCCGTTGCTCCAGAGTGCGAATTCGTAGGCCCAGTCTCCGAGGAGCGCGAGCCAGCGCGCATGCGCGACCACGACATCAAACTCATCGCCATGCATCACGAGATAATCTCGCCCGTCAGCACCGCGATGGACGGCGCGATTGGCGATCTCGATGCTCCCGAAGGCAATCCCGAGAAAATCGCGCAAGAATTCGTCGTGGTTGCCGGGGATGTAGATCAGGCGGGAACCCTTGCGCACCTTGCGCAACAGTTTCTGGACCACATCATTCTGTTCCTGTGGCCAGTACCAGCCGGATTTCAGACGCCAGCCATCAACAATATCCCCGACCAAATAGATCGTATCGGCATCGTATTCCTTGAGAAACTCCAGCAACAGCCGCGCCTGACATCCAGTCGTTCCGAGATGAGTGTCGGAAATGAACAATGTGCGCACGCGGACCAGATCAGAATCAGCCATCGGAGCCCCTTTCTGATCCATGGTCCCTCTCATGATCGTGCGACATTGCCATGACAGTCCTGTCATCGTCGCGTCACCGATCAGGAGCAAAGGGCCCGCCATGCTTCCCTCTCGCTCATCGCTTCTCGATTCGCCCGATCCCGACCGCAGCATCATGCAGCGGGCTTACAGGGTCTGGGCGCCAGCCTATGACCTCGTCTGCGGCGGCCTGTTCGCACCGTCGCGCCGCCGCGTGGTCGCGCTCGCATCCACCGCAGGGCGCGATGTACTGGAAATCGGTGTCGGAACCGGTCTCAGCCTCGGAGATTACGACGCCGATATGGTGGTGACCGGGATCGACGCCTCCGAAGCGATGATCGCCAAGGCGCGCGAGCGCGCCTGCTCCATCGCGAAGGCCGACATCAAGCGGCTCGAAGTGATGGATGCCGAGCATCTGACATTCGCCGACAGCCAATTTGATGCCGTCGTGGCGCAATTCCTGATCACGCTTGTGCCGAACCCCGAGCGCGTGCTGGATGAGGCCTACCGGGTACTCAGGCCCGGAGGAGCGCTGTTTCTGCTCAATCATTTCCGATCAAAGAATCCGGAAATCGCCAAACTCGAATCCCGCCTCGCCCCGATGATGCATCATGTGGGGCTGAGGCCGGATTTTCCGTTCGACAGGGTTCTCAATTGGGTCGCCGGAAAGCCGGATCTGCACGCGGTGAGCCGTATTCCCAGCGGGCCGATGGGCTGTTTCTCGATCGTCCGTATCGGCAAGGCCCGCGCCTGAGGTCAAATCCGGGTCAGGTTTTCCCAGGCGCGCGTCGCGTCATTCCGGTAGGCCCGGTAGCTCTCGACAATGCGGGCGGACAGAGAGTCGCGTGCCGCAATCTCTGCAAGCAGTTCTTCCACCAGAATCGCTCCGCGCGCCAGAATTTCCGGCGAGAGGCGTGTGATCGTCGTTCCAGCGGCGATCAGGCTCCGCAGGGCCTCGGCATTGAGCCGATGCGCTTCAGCCAGGCCAAGATCATGCTCCATCCGCGCTGCCGCCTCGATAACGGCCTGCAGATGCGCCGGTAAACCCTCCCAGAGAGGACGCGCCACGAGAAGCTCACTCGCCCCGTTCGGCTTGTTGAATCCGGGAAGAGCGAGGAATGGCGCGATCCGATGCAGGCCCAGCGCCGCGTCATTGGCAGGTGCGAGAAATTCCGCGGCGTCCAACACCCCGCGTTCGAGAGCCGGATAGGTCTCGCCGGGAGCCAGGGCGACAGGCGTCGCTCCCATCCGCCGGTAAAGTTCACTGCCCAGCCCCGTGGCGCGGATGCGCAGGCCCGCGAGATCGGCGAGCGATTCAACCGACTTTCGAAACCACCCCGCCGAGGATGGCCCGGTATTGCCGGCGAGAATCGGCTTCACCCCAGAGGGGGCGTAAAGCGAGTCCCACAGTGCCTGCCCGCCATGATCCAGCCAACCGGCATGGGCAATGGGCGGCAATCCGAACGGAACTGTCGTGAAAACCGATGCGACCGGCCATTTCCCGGCCTGAAACAGAGCCGCGCTGTGCCCCATCTCGACCGTGCCGTTCGATACGGCGTCGAACACGCTCAAAGCCGGGACAACCTCTCCCGCCGCGAAGAGTTCGACGACGAGCGCGCCATCACTCATCGCAGTGATGCGCCGCGCGAGGCGCTCGGCGGTCACGCCGGGACCGACCAGATTGCGGCTCCATGACGTGACCATCCTCCAGCGGCGTTCTGTTCGAGCGCTGACGATCGCAGGTGCCGTAACCAGTCCCGCCGCGAGAACCATGCGACGATGGACCCTCATCCCACATCCTCCTTGCTCCAGAGCGCATGGAAATGATGGACCGGCCCTGCGCCCCGCCCGAGGCGCCACCCCGCCCCGGCCCGGATCGCCTCTGTCAGATATCTTTTCGCCTCACCGATCGCGACTTCGAGAGCGGCACCGCGCGCCAGCATCGCCGCAATTGCCGCAGCAAGGGTGCAACCGGTTCCGTGGGTGTTCTCGGTCTTGATGCGAGGCGCGGCAAAGAGCTTCACGCTGGATGGCGTGACCAGGAGATCGATCGCCTCTTCGCCTGCCGCATGCCCGCCTTTGATGAGCACAGCGCGCGCCCCTCGCGCCAGAAGAGCCCGCCCCTGCGCCTCCATTTCCATATGATCCCGGGCCGGCAGCAGGCCCGTGAGAAATGCCGCCTCGGCGAGATTGGGTGTCAGCAACACGGCGCGCGGAAACAGGCGCCGGATGATCATCGCCACGGCATCCTGCTGGATCAGGGCATCCCCCGAAGTCGCGACCATGACGGGGTCCAGAACCAGCGGGATTTCCGGTTTCTCATCGAGCGCATCGGCGACGGAGGCAGCAATCCCGGACGAGAACAGCATGCCGCTCTTGATGGCACGCACAGGCAAGTCATCCAGCACGGATCGGATTTGCTGCCCGACAAATTCGGCGGGCGGTGCGTGAACGGCCTGCACACCCATCGTATTCTGCGCGGTGAGTGCCGTGACGGCACTCGTGCCGAAAACGCCAAGGGCCGAAAATGTCTTCAGGTCAGCCTGAATTCCGGCACCACCGCCCGAATCCGAGCCTGCAATCGTCATGGCGACCGGGATCATGCCGCTTCCCCCATCGCGATCAGCATCGCGTGTGCCGCCGCGCGTGGATCGTCCTCACCGAAAAGCGATCCGATCACGGCGACGCCATCGGCACCGGCTTTCATCTGTGAAGCGACATTCTCGCGGGTGATCCCGGCAATGGCACCAACGGGCAGACCGCCCAACAGGGCACGGGCTTCAGCCCGGAGCGCCCGGAAGCCATCAAGGCCGAGGGGCGGATCGGGGTTATCCTTGTGGTTCGTGGCGAAAACACCGCCGATACAGGCATAATCGATCGGCTGGCCTCGCAAGGCCATGAGATCATCGCGGTTCTTGATGGTTGCGCCGATGATCGACTCGGGACCAAGCAAGGCGCGCGCATCGACGGGGTGCATATCCTCGCGACCGAGATGCACACCCTGCGCGCCCGAAGCGAGGGCGACATCCACCCGATCATTGATCAGGAGTGGCACGCCGGTGCCGGCAAGCGCTGCTACAATGGCGCGGGCCTCGGCAATCATCGTGCGCGTACAGGCCTGCTTCGCGCGATACTGAAGGATGGTCGCGCCGCCATCCGCCGCTGCCCGCGCGAGCATCGCGAGGCTGCGCCCCCGGGCAATCTGCGGATCAACGATGCCATAAAGACGAATATTCAAGGACATGTCACACCTCGACGGATGCAGCGAGCGCATCGATGAGCAGGGGAACAAAGGTGCCCGGACCACTGGCTATAGCCCCGGATTTTTCAGCCGCATGGCGCAGGAAGGTGAGCGCCGCACCCGCCGCTCTCGCCCGATCCGGTTCGACCGCCGCAAAAGCCGCCATCACGGCCCCGGCGAGGCAGCCGGAACCTGAAAACCGGGCCAGCAGCGGGTGCCCGCCCGCAATGGCAAGGCGATCGCCTACGCGGTCCTGCTCCCCGGTTGTCACCGCGAGAACATGCGCCGGCAGCGACAGAGCCAGCGCGGCCATTTCATCGCCGTTGCCCTTCACGATCAGGCGCGGATAGCCGAAAAAACGCGCTGCAACTTCGCCCCGGTATGGCACGCGATCGGCCATGACAGGGTCGAGCACGATCGGGCATGCGAGTTGTTCGAGCGCATCCGAGAGTGCCTCGATCGCCGCTTCGCGTTGCGGCTCCAGCATACCGAGGTTGAGCGCGATCGCGTTCGCCCCCCTCGCCAGAGGCAGGATATCACGCGGATGCGCCGACATGGAAGGCTCAGCCCCCAAAGCCGCGAGTGCATTGGCTGTGACAGCCTGCGCCACGGGATTGGTGAGCACATGCACGCGCGGCTTCTGGCGGGCGACGAGAGCAGCCAACTCTCGTGCCTCTTCAAGCGGAAAACCAGGCATGATCACGCCTGATCGACGTAGAGTTTCGCGCCTGTGGAGAGAAACTCCTTCGATTTTTCGGCCATGCCCTCACGTCTTTGCCGGTCGGTCTCCGCGGCCGCGTGATCGATGGCCGCGCGTTCATTGTCGCCCATCGCCTGCACCTCGGCACGCAGATCCTGCGTGATTTTCATCGAGCAGAATTTCGGCCCGCACATCGAGCAGAAATGCGCGGTCTTGTGCGCCTCTTTCGGCAGGGTCTCATCGTGATAGGC
The DNA here is from genome assembly GCA_017302635.1 of Hyphomicrobiales bacterium. Taxonomy (GTDB): domain Bacteria; phylum Pseudomonadota; class Alphaproteobacteria; order Rhizobiales; family Beijerinckiaceae; genus Rhabdaerophilum. The sequence goes on along the minus strand of JAFLCX010000002.1, from coordinate 771,189 downwards.
GCGGGCGGTGTCCGGATCGAGCGCGAGGTTGAACTGGTCCTCCCAGCGGAACTCGAAGCGCGCCTTGGAGAGCGCATCATCGCGCAGCTTCGCCGCCGGATGACCCTTGGCGAGATCGGCGGCATGCGCGGCGATCTTGTAGGTGATGACGCCCACCTTCACATCGTCGCGGTTGGGCAGGCCCAGATGCTCCTTGGGCGTGACATAGCAAAGCATGGCGCAGCCGAACCAGCCGATCATCGCCGCGCCGATGCCGCTGGTGATGTGGTCATAGCCCGGCGCGATATCGGTCGTCAGCGGCCCAAGCGTGTAGAAGGGCGCTTCACCGCATTCGCGTAGCTGCTTGTCCATGTTCTCCTTGATCTTGTGCATCGGCACATGGCCGGGGCCCTCGATCATCACCTGGCAGCCCTTCTCCCAAGCGATGTTGGTGAGTTCGCCCAGCGTCTCCAGTTCGGCGAATTGCGCCCGGTCATTGGCATCGGCAATAGAGCCGGGGCGCAGGCCGTCGCCCAGCGAGAACGAGACGTCATAGCGGCGCATGATCTCGCAGATCTCGTCGAACCGCTCGTAGAGGAATGATTCCTTGTGATGCGCGAGGCACCAGCGCGCCATGATCGAGCCGCCGCGGCTGACGATCCCCGTCACGCGGTTCGCGGTCAACGGCACATAGGGCAGGCGCACGCCGGCATGGATGGTGAAGTAATCGACGCCCTGCTCCGCCTGTTCGATCAGCGTATCCTTGAACACCTCCCAATCGAGCTTGGTGGGGTCGCCATCGACCTTCTCGAGCGCCTGATAAATCGGCACCGTGCCAATCGGCACCGGCGAATTGCGCATGATCCAGGAGCGGATATTGTGGATGTTGCGGCCTGTGGAGAGGTCCATCACCGTGTCCGCGCCCCAGCGGATGGCCCAGACCAGCTTCTCGACCTCCTCCGCCGCACCGGATGTCACTGCCGAATTGCCGATATTGGCGTTGATCTTGACGAGAAAATTCCGGCCGATCGCCATCGGCTCCAGTTCGGTGTGGTTGATGTTCGCGGGTATGATGGCGCGTCCCATCGCGACCTCGGAGCGCACGAATTCGGGCGTGACGAACTCCGGCACGTTGGCGCCGAAGCTCTGGCCATCCATCATCCGTTCCCTCGCGCCCTCCAGAGCCGCCTCGCGCGCCAGATTCTCGCGATGCGCGACATAGATCATCTCTTCGGTGATGATGCCGGCGCGGGCGAATTCGTATTGCGTGACGAGTTGACCAGGCTTGCCCGCCCGGATGATCCGATGCGCGGGGCATTCCGGCACAAGCTTGTCGGCTCCGATATTGCCATTGTCTTCGGGTTTGACCGCGCGCGGGGTGACGGCCTCAAATCCACGCTTCGCAACCCATGCGGCGCGCGGTTCCGGCAGGCCTGATTTCAGATCGATGCGCGCATCGGTCTCGGTGTAAGGACCGGATGGGTCGTAAACACGAACGGGCTCCTCGGCGGGATCGCTCAGCACAATCTCGCGGAACGGAATGGCAATGTCCGGATGCGATTTCGGGCTCGCATAGACCTTGCGCGAACCGATGATCGGCCCGGTCGTCACTGCTTCGGGCGCGGGTTGCAGGTTTTTAGGGGAAAGTGGTTTGTTCATCGTGCAGCACTCCATGCGCGGGTTCGCGGATGGGTGATGCGGCGGGGGTATCAGGATGAACGGGAGGCTTCTCCCGCGAGCATTGTCCCGTCCCTTCGCCGGCATGACCCGGATCAGGTTCAAAGGGTGCTCAGGTCCAATCCCCTGATCTCAGCCCGCGATTTGTGCATGGCCTGGCCCGAAGACCGGAAACCGCTTTTCGGGGCCATGCACTCGGACGCCCCTCGGAATGGACGCAAAATGACGCCTCCCGCGCCAAAGTCAATGGATGTCGGTTGCATCAATCGGGCAGGTGCTGGTGCCGATGCTCTTCGACCGCACATCGGGCGACGCGGTTTCTTGGATAAGGAGGGGAAGACGAGCCGCTGTCATCGAAGTGTTGCGCAAGCTGGATAACGACTGATCCGTGTGGTGCTGGTCAGCAAGGGGCTTCCAATGCTCGAAATCCGGAATCTTTCGCGCCATTTCGGTTCGAAAACGGCTGTAAAAGATGTGTCTCTCCAGATCGGGAAGGGAAGTTTTGTCGGCATCATCGGTCGCTCGGGGGCCGGGAAATCGACACTCCTGCGCATGGTCAACCGGTTGCAGGAGCCCTCATCGGGCCAGATTTTCTGGAACGGGCGTGAGGTGACCGCGCTGGACGGCGCGGAACTGCGGCGCTGGCGCACGGCCTGCGCAATGGTGTTCCAGCAGTTCAATATCGTGGGTCGTCTCGATGTGCTGACCAATGTCCTGATGGGACGCCTGCACTTCACACCGACACTGCGCTCCATGCTCAAGCTCTGGGCACCGGAAGACCGGGCTCTCGCGATCTCGGCTCTTGAGCAGTTTGATATTGCACCCCTCGCCGCCCAGCGCGCCGAAACCCTTTCCGGCGGTCAGCAGCAACGCGTCGCCATTGCCCGCGCGCTGGTTCAGGAGCCGGAGTTGGTTCTGGCCGATGAGCCGATCGCCTCGCTCGACCCGCGCAACACGAAGGTCGTGATGGATGCGCTCCAGCGGCTCAACCGGCATTTCGGAATCACGGTCATCTGCAACCTGCATGATCTCGATATCGCGAAGGATTATTGCGGCCGCCTGATCGGCATGGCTCAGGGCGAGATCGTCTTCGACGGCGCCCCCGACGCCCTGACCGAAGCCACCGCGCGCGAACTTTACGGGCTCGAGGCCGGAGAGGCGATGACGATTGTTCCACCATCCAGCCTGCCCGTGCTCGAGCCGCTCGCTGCGGTGGCCTGACCTCTACCTGCCTCCCTCATCTGCAAAAACCAAGGAGCCGATCATGGCAATCAACCGTCGCCTCACGCTTGCGGTCCTCGCAGCGACCATCGCCGCCCCTGCCTTGGCGCAGGATTGGAAAGCGAAGTACCCCGAGCTCGTTTTCGCCGCTGTTCCGGCCGAAAACGCCTCGGGCACGCTCGAGAAGCACAAGGGATTCATCGAATACATGACGCGGGAGCTGGGCGTGAAGGTCACCATCCGCATCGCCAGCGACTACGCTGCGGTGATCGAGGGACACCGCGCCGGCAATATCCATTTCGCTGAACACGGCCCATCGTCCTACATCCGCGCCCACACCGTGACGAACGGCGGTGTCGAGCCTTTCGCGACCCCGCTCGATGCCAACGGCAATACGGGTTACTACTCCGTTGCTTGGGCCAAGAGTTCAGCCGCCGGCACCAAGCTCGAGGACTTCAAGGGCAAGAATCTGTGCCTCGTCGACCCAAACTCGACTTCGGGCAACAATGTTCCACTTTATTCGATGAACAAGCTCGGGATCGATCCGGCGAAATTCTTTTCAAAAGTGACAAATGCAGGCAGCCATGAGAACGCCGTGATGGCGGTTCAGCAAGGCACTTGCGACCTCGCTTTCAACTGGTGGAATTCCGAGAACGACTCCAACCTGCAGCGCATGGCCACGAAGGGCATGGTCAAGCAGGCCGACTTCAAGATCGTTTTCAAGTCCGAGAAAATCGCCGGCTATCCCTATGTGCTGACAGCCTCACTTCCGGCTGACCTGAAAGCCGCAATTAAGAAGGCTTTCTTCGACTTCCCGACGAAGGACAAGGCCAGCTTCGATGCCATGTTCCAGGGCAAGTCCCAAGGACTCGCGCCGACCTCGCACCAGGACTTCAAATCGACCATCGAGCTTCAGAACTTCGTGGACGCGCTGCGCAAGAAGAGCTCGTGACGAATGCGATGGGCGGCCCGGCAAGGGTCGCCCCTTCTTTCCTTAAAGCCTCGGGAGATCGTCATGTCGTTTCATCGTCGTCTTGTCATTGCCGGCGCCTTCTCGCTGCTCTCTGCGGCATCTGCTCAGGCGCAAAAGGCCCCGCAAGAGCTTGTTTTTGCTGTCATCCCTTCCGAAAACTCGGAGGGTGTCGTCAACCGCTACACGCCGTTCACGGAGTATCTGACGCGCGAGCTGGGCATGAAGGTGTCATTGCGCATCGCCAGTGACTACGCTGCCGTGATCGAGGGCCAGCGGGCCGGAAACATCCATATTGCCCATTACGGCCCCGCGGCCTTTGCCCGAGCGCTGGCGATCGGCTCGCCGGTCGAAGCCTTTGGCCAACAGGTCAACACCGATGGAACGCGCGGCTATTATTCGGTGTTTTATACCCGCGCGAACAGTCCGATCAACTCGATCGAGGACGCGCGCGGCAAGGTTCTGTGCCTTGTCGATCCGAACTCCGCCTCCGGCAATCAGGTTCCGCGTTTCGCCCTGAGCAGGAAGGGCATCGACCCCGAAAAACATTTCTCGAAGGTCGTCTACACCGGCAGCCACGAGAACGCCGTGATCGGCCTTCAGCAGGGCAGCTGCGAGGTGGCCGCCAACTGGTGGAACAACGAAAAGCGCTCGAACCTCTTGCGCATGGCTGGCAAGGGCATGGTGAAGGCGGAGGATTTCAGGATCGTGTTCCGCTCCGAACTGATCCCGAACTCGCCGGTCGCCTACATCAAATCGCTGCCCGATGACCTGAAAGCGAAGATCCGCGTCGCCTTCATGGAGATCGGCACACGTGCTCCGGATGTCTGGAAGCATATTTCGGATGGAACGTCACAACCCTGGCAGCCGGCCTCGAATGACACGTTCCAGATGATGATCGAACTGAACCGCTTCGTCGACGACCTTCGCAAGAAGGGTTCGTGATCATCCACCGGATGCCCATCGAGCCGGGGTTTTTGCCCCGGCTTTTTCTTGGTTGCCTCGGACCGAAGAGCCCATCATGGCCATTGCGATACCCCACCTCCAGGATGCCCAACTCCAGACGCATCTCGCCGCCTATGCAGCGGCGCAGGCCGCCAAACGCCGCGCGATGCTCATTGGCCTTGTGGTGCTGCTGATCGCCGTCGTTGCAGCGGGGCACATGGCCGAAGTCGATCTCGGCAAATTTCTGGCCAATATTCATCAGCTCACGAGCTATCTCGGCCGCATTTTCTATCTCGATAACGGCCGGATCGTTTTCACTGATATCGCCGAGTGGTTCTGGGGCCTGCGCAAATGGCTGGTCCATATCGGCGATACCTTGCTGATCGCCTATCTCGGGACCCTCTTTGGCGCCATCGGCGCGTTTTTCGTCTGCTTCGCCGCCTCTGCCAACCTGTCGCGCAACGCCACGTCACGCTTCATCGCTCGGCGCATACTGGAATTCTTCCGCACCGTGCCGGAGCTTGTCTTCGCGCTGATCTTCGTCGTGGCTTTCGGGCTCGGTCCCGTGCCGGGCGTGCTCGCCATCGCCATCCACACCTTTGGAGCGCTCGGGAAACTCTTTTCGGAAGTCGCTGAAAACATTGACATGAAGACGGTCGATGGCGCGATCTCAACCGGTGCGAGCCGCTGGCAGGCGATCCGCTACGCGGTGGTGCCGCAGGTGCTCTCGAATTTCGCGAGCTACACGCTCCTGCGTTTCGAGATCAATGTGCGAGGCGCATCCGTGATGGGCTTTGTCGGCGCCGGCGGCATCGGCCAGGAACTGATCGAGGCTGTCCGCAAGTTCTATTACTCCGATGTGTCAGCCATTCTGCTTCTCATCATTGCGACCGTGATGGCGATCGACCTCGTGACCGAACGCATCCGTCATTCCCTGATTGCCCGCGAGAACCGTCGATGAACCCGAAACCTTCCTTCCTCGATCGCGATGCTGCCCGGCGCAACCACCCCGGATTGATGCAGGTATCCTTGCGCAACCGCGCGATCGCGATCGCGGTCGTCAGCGCAATGGCACTTGTTGCCCTCTTCGCCCTGCTCAGGCTCGAATTCAGTTTCGCGCGCCTTGGCAGCGGTCTGGGTCAACTCGCGACCTTCCTCGGGCTGATGATCCCGCCAACGGCGGGCGGTTCGTTCATGGCGTTCCTCAAGGCGCTTGGTGAAACGGTCGCGATTGCCTTCCTCGGGACACTTCTGGCCGCAATCTTCTCCCTGCCTCTGGGCTTTCTGGCCGCACGGGGCGTGATCGGCGGCGCCGTCCTTCGGTTTCTGACACGACGATTTTCGGATTCCGTGCGCGGCGTCGATACGCTGATCTGGGCCCTGATCTGGATCAACGTGGTCGGGCTTGGTCCCTTTGCGGGCGTTCTCGCCATCATGACCAGCGATATCGGCTCTTTCACCAAACTCTTCTCGGAGGCGATCGAGGCCACAGACCGCAAGCCTTCCGAAGGCGTGGTCTCGACCGGCGGTACCCAGCTTCACGTGATGCGTTTCGGCCTGCTGCCGCAGGTTCTGCCAGTCCTGCTCAGCCAGGTGCTCTACTATTTCGAGTCGAATACACGCTCGGCCACCATCATCGGAATTGTCGGCGCGGGCGGCATCGGCCTGCATCTGGCCGAGATGATCCGCACGTTCGAATGGGATCGCGTCGCCTTCATCATCCTGATGGTGCTCGTGACGGTCGCGATCATCGATTTCGCCTCCTCAAGGCTGCGCACACTGCTGATCGGCTCCCGACCGGCCGGCATTTGAGAGGCGTCATCGATCTGTCACCGACACATCATCCAATTGTAATCCAGCGATGCGAAGCCGCGCGGGCCCACAGGAAATGGAAGCCCGATGTCCCAACCAGCCCAACACCCGGCCGATCCACGCACCGAGGCCATGCGCCTGCTGGCGCGCTCCTTGCCCGAAGAGCTGAGCGGGCCGCTTCAGTCGCATTGGCCCCGGCTTGAAACCCGCACGATACGCGCTCCGGAAACAGGCCTCGTGATGCTGCGGGGCCGCATGGGCGGCGACGGCGCGCCTTTCAATCTCGGAGAGGCAACCGTCAGCCGCGCCGTGATCGAATTGTCTACCGGCGAGCGCGGCTATGGGCAGCTTCTGGGGCGCAACCGGGATCATGCTGCTCTGGCCGCTACGGTCGAGGCGCTGAACCAGCGCCAGACCGATCGTCCGGATGTCGAGCGCCTGATCCTCGCGCCCATTCGCCGACGTCTGACGGCCGAAGCACAGCGCCAGCGCGCTGAAACGGCGGCCACGAAGGTTGATTTCTTCACTCTGGTCCGGGCGGAAGGGTGACACTCGATGACCATCGCACAAGGCTTCGCAGAACCGGTCCGGGAACAGCAGCGCACGTTTCGTGCGGTGATGGATGCTCTCTCCCGACCCACCGCGCCGACACCCTATTCCAGCTCTCTTGGAAAGGCCGGGCCGTTGCAGGCCAATGCCTACGCCATCGCACTCACATTGCTGGATTTCGAGGTGAGTTATCACCTCGCACCGAGCCTCGCCGAGGCTGAGCGGCACCTCACCTTCCAGACGGGGTCCCGCCGGGTCAACGATGCCGGACAGGCCCAGTTCGCATTCATCGATTTGCGTCATGATCCGCTGGATCTTGCCGCCTATGCTCAGGGCGAGCCGGATTATCCCGACCGCTCGACCACGGTCGTCGCGCTGTGCGATGGCGCTCCGGAAAGCAAAAAACTCGTTTGCCGAGGGCCCGGCATCGCGGCTTCGAGCACGCTCAGCGTGCCGGGCCTGCCTGCGGATTTCGTCGATCAATGGCAGGCCAATGGTACGCGAGCACCGCTCGGCATCGATCTCCTGTTTGTCATGCCGGAAGCCATCATCGGCTTGCCTCGCTCGACACGTATTTTCGGGGAGGCTCGCTGATGTATGTCGCGGTCAAGGGCGGCGAGCGCGCGATCGCCAATGCGCATCGCTTGCTCGATCACGAGCGGCGCGGAGATCGTGCCGTTCCAGAGCTTTCGCCCACGCAGATCGACGAACAACTCGCACTCGCGGTCGACCGCGTGATGAGCGAAGGCTCGCTTTACGATCGAGGGCTCGCGGCCCTGGCGATCAAGCAGGCGCGGGGCGATCTCATCGAGGCAATCTTCCTCGTGCGGGCTTATCGCACCACCCTGCCCCGCTTCGGATATTCGAACCCGGTCGATACCGGCCGAATGGCGATTCGCCGCCGGATTTCAGCCACCTACAAGGATTTGCCAGGCGGGCAGGTGCTGGGCCCCACCTTCGACTACACGCATCGGCTGATCGACTTCGCACTCGCAGCGGAACGCGAGGTCGCGGAACCGCTCACCGCGCCAGTGGGGCCAGATACCGAGACCCCTCGCGTAACCGACATGATCGCAAACGACGACCTGATCGAGCGCAACCTCAAGACCGATGAAACAAAACCGGTCGGCGATCTGACGCGCGATCCGCTTGCATTCCCCGCTGATCGGGATCTGCGCCTGCAGAATCTGGCGCGGGGCGACGAGGGCTTCCTCCTGGCACTCGGCTATTCCACCCAGCGCGGCTATGGGCGCAATCACCCCTTTGTCGGCGAAATCCGCATGGGCGAGGTCGAGATCGAGTTGGAAATTCCCGAACTGGGCCTCACGGCATCGCTGGGGGCCGTCACCCTCACCGAGTGCCAGATGGTGAACCAGTTCAAAGGCTCTTTGACCGAGCCCGCCCGCTTCACGCGCGGCTATGGCCTGTCCTTCGGGCATTGCGAGCGGAGGGCCATGTCGATGGCGCTGGTCGACCGGGCTCTGCGGGCCAAGGAATTCGGCGAGGAACGCAAAGGCCCGGCGCAGGACGAGGAATTCGTGCTCTCGCACTCGGACAATGTGCAGTCCACGGGCTTCGTCGAGCACCTGAAGCTGCCGCATTATGTCGACTTTCAGGCCGAGTTGGCGCTGCTGCGGCAGATGCGCAGCGAGTTCGAGGCGCGACAAGCCTCCTCACATCCGGAGGCCGCCGAATGAGTGCTACAGCCGAAAACTATCGCGGTTATAACTTCGCCTACCTCGATGAGCAGACGAAGCGGATGATCCGCCGCGCGATCCTCAAGGCCATCGCCATTCCGGGCTATCAGGTGCCATTCGCCAGCCGCGAAATGCCGATGCCCTATGGCTGGGGCACCGGCGGGGTGCAGGTGACGGCCGCGATTCTAGGGCCGGATGACATTCTCAAGGTCATTGATCAGGGCGCGGACGACACCACCAATGCGGTCTCGATCCGCCAGTTCTTCGAGAAAACGGCAGGCGTCCAGACCACGACCGAGACCGGGAAGGCGACCATCATCCAGACCCGCCATCGCATCCCCGAGGCGACGCTTCAGGACCATCAGGTGCTGGTTTATCAGGTGCCGATCCCCGAGCCCCTGCGCTTTCTGGAGCCGCGCGAAACCGAAACACGCACCATGCATGCGCTCGCCGAATACGGCCTCATGCATGTGAAACTCTACGAAGACATTGCCCAGCACGGGCACATCGCCAAGACCTACGATTATCCCGTGCTTGTGGCCGAGCGCTACGTGATGGCGCCGTCACCGATCCCGAAATTCGACAACCCGAAAATGCACCAGAGCGGTGCGCTGCAATTGTTCGGCGCAGGAAGGGAAAAGCGCATCTACGCCATTCCGCCTCACACAGAGGTCGTGAGCCTCGATTTCGAGGATCACCCCTTCGAGCCGACCAAGTTCACCGAACCCTGCGCCCTGTGCGGGGCACTCGACAGCTACCTCGACGAAGTCATCACCGACGACAAAGGCGGGCGGATGTTCGTGTGTTCCGACACGCATCATTGCGAGAGCCGCCGCGCGGAGGGGCATGTCGGCGCACTCGGCACCCCGATCACCCCCGTGACGGAGGCTGCGGAATGAACGATCCCCTGCTTGTTGTGGAAGGGCTTGCCAAGTCTTACGGCGGTCGCATGGGTTGCGCCGATGTCAGCTTCACGCTCGAACCCGGTGAAGTTCTTGCGATTGTTGGCGAATCCGGTTCCGGTAAGACAACCCTGCTCAACCTCATTTCAGGACAGCTCCCGCCCGATCAGGGTCGGGTCGCTTATCGCATGCGCGACGGGGCCCTGCGCAATATCCTTGATCTGACCGAGGCCGAGCGCCGCTTCCTGGCCCGGACAGATTGGGGATTTGTGCATCAAGATGCGCGCAACGGGCTGCGCATGGGGGTCTCGGCCGGAGGCAATATCGGCGAACGCCTGATGGGGATCGGCGACCGGCATTACGGCAAAATCCGCGATGTTGCGCTCAACTGGCTCGACCGCGTCGAGATCGACCCTGCCCGCATTGACGACAAGCCCGGTCAGTTCTCGGGCGGCATGCGCCAGCGGCTTCAGATCGCGCGCAATCTCGTCACCAACCCGCGCCTCGTTTTCATGGATGAACCCACCGGCGGGCTCGATGTTTCGGTTCAGGCGCGGCTGCTCGATCTCATCCGTGGGCTCGTGGCGGAGTTGGGTCTCGCGGTGGTGCTGGTGACGCATGATCTCGCGGTCGCACGGCTGCTGTCGCATCGCATTCTCGTGATGAAGGGCGGTTACGTCATCGAGGCTGGGCTGACCGATCGCGTGCTCGATGATCCGCAGGAGGCCTACACGCAGCTTCTCGTTTCTTCCGTCCTGGCCGCGTGAGGAGGAACCGATGCAGCCCGTTCTGAGCGTCTCCGGTGTCGACAAGGCCTTCCACCTCCACCTGCATGGCGGCAAGCACCTGCCGGTCGTGGAGAAGGTCGATTTTGCGGTCCAGGCCGGCGAATGCGTGGTGCTCGGCGGGCCCTCTGGCGCCGGCAAATCGTCGATTCTCAAGGCGATCTACGGCAATTACACCGTGCAGGCGGGTTCGATTCTGGTCCGCCGGGACGATGCGATCGTGGACGTGGCCACGGCTGAGCCAGCGGCGATTGTCGCGTTGCGGCGGCATGTCATGGGCTATGTCAGCCAGTTCCTGCGTGTCATTCCGCGCGTCCCGGCGCTTGACATCGTTGCAGAAGCCGCCCGCGAAGCCGGCCTCGCGCCTGATGCGTCGCGCCGACGTGCTAGTAAGCTCCTGACACGATTGAACCTCCCGGAGCGCCTCTGGGCTTTGCCACCCGCCACCTTCTCCGGCGGTGAACAGCAGCGCGTGAACATCGCGCGCGGGTTTGCGGGCGAGCACCGGCTGCTGATCCTCGATGAGCCGACCGCCTCGCTCGATGCGATCAACCGCGAGGCCGTGATCGAACTGATCGCCGAACGCAAAGCGCAGGGCGCAGCCTTTCTCGGCATTTTTCACGACATCGATGTGCGGGACCGTGTGGCGGACCGGATCATCGATGTCACCCGCTTTGCCCCGCACTCGGAGCGCGCCGCATGACCGGACAAACCGAATTCCACACACCCAAACTCTCGGAAAAGCCGCTCATTCACCCGAGCGCAGAAGTGCGCAACTCGATCATCGGTCGCTACACCGAAATCTACGAACGTTGCTCGATCAGCGACAGCGAGATCGGCGACTATTCCTACGTGGTGCGCGATGGCGAGATCTGGTGCGCCACCATCGGGAAATTCGTCAATATCGCGTCCCATGCGCGGATCAACGCGCCCAATCACCCCACGTGGCGGGCAACCCTGCATCATTTCACCTATCGCTCGGAAAACTATTGGGCGGATGCAGAAGCCGAAGACAGTTTTTTCGATTGGCGTCGCTCGCATCGCGTCACGATCGGCCATGATGTCTGGATCGGACATGGCGCGACCATCCTGCCCGGCGTGACGGTTGGCAATGGTGCCGTGATCGGCGCTGGGGCCGTCGTGAGCCGTGATGTCGAGCCCTACACGATTGTCGGCGGCGTGCCGGCCTCGCCCATCCGCCCCCGCTTTCCCGAGAATATCGCGCAGCGCATGGATCGCCTTGCCTGGTGGGATTGGCCACACGAGGGGCTTCGCGCGGCGCTTGCGGATTTCCGGAGCCTCTCGGCGGAAGCCTTTCTCGATCGCTACGAAGCCCTTGCAGCGGAGGCAGCCGAATGACCCGCCCCTTGATCCTTGAAAACGCGGAAATCGTGACCGCCGAGCACCAGTTCAGAGGCTACCTCGTCGCTCTCGACGGCCGGATCATCGAAACCGGCGAAGGGGCGGCACCGGAGAAAGGTCAAGACCTTGAAGGGGATTACCTGCTCCCCGGTCTGGTCGAACTCCATACCGATCATCTCGAAGTTCATTTCATGCCGCGCCCGCGCGTGGAATGGCCGGCCCTTTCGGCTGTGCTCGCGCATGACGCGCAGGTGGTCGGGGCGGGCATCACGACTGTTTTCGACGCCTTGCGTGTCGGAAATGATTACGACGACGAGAAATTCGGAGCCCGGATGCGCAAGCTCGCGGCAGCAGTCGCTGATGCCAAGTCGCGCGACATCACCCGCGCGGAACATTTCCTGCATCTGCGCTGCGAGGTTTCCTGTGCCGATGTGGTGGAGGAAATGGAGCCGTTTCTCGTCGATCCGCAGCTCAAGCTAGTTTCCATCATGGACCATACGCCCGGCCAGCGGCAGTTCATCGATGTCTCGAAATGGAAGACCTATTACGCCGGCAAACGCGGGGCCACGGAAGAGCAGCTCAACGCGATCATTCAGCGTCGGCGTTCCATTTGGGACAAGTACGGCATCATCAACCGCCGGGCCATTGTGGAGCGCTGTCAGCGCAAGGGAATCGCACTCGCCAGCCATGACGATGCAACCCTTGAGCATGTCGAGGAAGCCATACAGGACGGCATGCATATTGCGGAATTCCCGACCACGGTGGATGCCGCGATCGCCTCTCACAAAGCCGGGATGAAGGTCCTGATGGGGGCACCCAATGTGGTGCGGGGCGGCTCGCATTCCGGGAATGTGAGCGCCCGCGCGCTCGCGGAAGAAGGTGTGCTGGACCTCCTGTCCTCAGATTATGTGCCTTCGAGCCTGCTGCTGGGCGCTTTCACGTTGCGTGATGCGGCTGCGATTGGAGGATTGCCGGGCGCGATCCGTCTCGTGTCGAAAACCCCTGCCGAGGCCGCAGGACTGACCGACCGGGGCGAAATCACGCCCGGCAAGCGCGCCGATCTGATCCGGGTGGCCTGGGATCAGGATCACCCGGTCGTCCGCGAAGTCTGGCGCGAGGCGCGCCGCGTCGCATGAGCGGGCAGGATCGCGAAGCTCAGGCGGGGTTTTTCATCGCGATTGTCGGCGCCTCCGGTGTTGGCAAGGACAGCCTCATCCGCGCCATCCGGCAGACATTGCAGGAAGACGCCTTCTACTTTCCGCAAAGGATCGTGACGCGAGCGCCGGATGCACACGAGGCCAACCTGTTCATGCAGCCCGAAGAGTTCGAAAAATCAGCGGCGCGCGGCGATTTCGCACTGGCATGGTCGGCCAACGGCTATTCCTATGCCCTACCCGACAACGTGGGTCTGGCCATCCGGGCGGGCCGGCATGTGGTGGCCAACCTTTCGCGCCGGGTGATTCCAGTGTTGCGAGGCATGTTCCCCCGCGTTCTTGTCGTGCATGTCATGGCCGATCATAGCATCATCGCGGCAAGGCTGGCTGCGCGCGGCCGCGAGGACCAATGCGAACGCGAAGCGCGTGTGCAGCGAGGGCTCATTCTGGATGACGAGGTTCATGCCGATCTTCGGATCGAGAACAACGGAGCGCTGGACGATGGCGTGGAGCGGTTGCGCGCCGTTCTCTCACACCTGCCCCATGGAAGCGCTGTAGCCCGATGAGCGCGCGATTTGCCGTGTATCTCGCGCCGGAACCGGAAGAGGCCCTCTGGCATTTCGGTTCGAGCTGGCTCGGCTATGATGCCGAAAGCCGAGCCGATCTTGCGCATCCGGACAATGCGCGGATCGCAAGCGATATCCTGCGTGAGGCGACCGCCCATCCCCGACTCTACGGCCTCCACGTCACCCTGAAGGCGCCGTTCCGGCTTGCCCCGGATGTGAACGCCGACCACATCGTCCCAGCCGTCGCGGAACTGGCCGAACGCCACAGGCGCTTCGGGCCGATTGCGCTCTCGCTTGAGGCGCGCCCGGCGGGTGAGGGTCGCGTCTTTCTCTGCCTCGCCCCATCGGCGAGATCGGAAGCCCTGCATGCTCTCGAGGCCGATGCGGTGGTGGCGCTCGACCGGTTTCGCGCGCCGCTCTCACCGTCGGAACTGGCACGACGAAACCCTGGCGCCTTGCCGCAAAAGGAGCGCCGGTATCTCCAGACCTATGGCTATCCCTACGTGCTGGAGGTGTTCCGCCCCCATATATCCCTGACCGGGCCGATCGCTCCAGACTCACCCGTGCACGAGGCCTTGTCCCGACAACTGACGGAGAAGCCTGCGCTCGCGCTACTGAATTGCATCTCGATTGCCCTTTTTGAACAACCGGAGCCCGGCGCGCGATTTCATATCCGGCAGCGTTTTCCGCTTCGAGCGTAAGGGAAACGCCGCGCGCACAGCTGGTCCGACCTGGCGCAGCGCGGTTGACTAGATCATCGCCCGCATCGATTTGGCGGTCTCGGCCGTGGTGACATAATCGATCTTGCCCGAGCCAAGAACCGGGATCGCGCCCAGCACAAGAATGGCGCGCGGGAGGAAAAGCTCTGAAGCGCCCTCGGCCTTGAAATGCGCGATGAGCGCCGCGCGATCGGCATCCGGCCGATCGGTGACCAGCACGATCTGCTCGCCCTTTTTTGGGTCGGGCATCGTGACCGCGACATGCGTCGATTCCGGCCAGAGCCCCGAACAGAGTGTTTCGACCGCCGCGAGGCTGACCATCTCGCCGCCGATTTTCGCGAAGCGCTTGGCACGCCCGCGGATCGCTATCCGGCCCATCTCGTCGACTGCGACGATATCGCCGGTATCATGCCATGCGCCCTGCGGCTGAATTTTGCCCGGCTCGGAAGCGAGCATATAGCCAAGCATGATGTTCGGGCCGCGTGCAAACAGGCGTCCGCCCTCGTCGATTCCGGGCACTGGCTGAAGCTCCCATTCGACCCCCGGCAGCACCGCCCCCACCGTGCCGGCCTTGTTGGTTTCGGGGTGATTGCATGCGAGCACGGGCGAGCATTCCGTGCAGCCATAGCCCTCGACGATGGCGGCCGGGAGATGTGACCATAGCCGGCGTGTCTCGTCCTTCACTTTCTCCGCTCCCGCGACGATGAGTTTCAAGCTCTCAAGATCGCCCTCATCCGCCGCGCGGATATAGCCGGTCAGAAACGTATCCGTGCCGAGAAGGATGGTCGCTTTCACCTCGCCGATCAGCTTCGGCACCTGCTTGAAATGCAGGGGAGAGGGATAGAAAACCACCTTGAACCCGTTGAAAAGCGGAAACAAAGTGCCGGCTGTAAGCCCGAAGGAATGAAAGGCCGGCAACGGGTTGAAGAGAGTCTCGCGCTTCGAGAAAAAATCCGCGCCATAAGTGAAAATCTGGCTGGCATTGGCAATGATGTTCCGGTGCGAGAGCACCACACCCTTGGGCTCACCCTCGGAGCCTGACGTGAAGAGCACCACGGCTGGGTCATCGGCACTTTTCGTCGAGCGCTTCGCGATGGATTTCACAGCCAGCGAGCGCACGATTCCGATCAGCTTCTCCTTGGTGCCGATGCCCTTACGGATATCCTCGAGATAGACGATCCGGCACCCCGCCGCGAGGCCGGCGACAACCTCGTCAAGCTTCGCGGTATCGATGAAGCGGCGTGAGGTGATGATGGTTTTCAGCTCCGCCGTGCGGCAGGCCGAGCGCAGGTTTTTCAACCCGGCTGTGAAATTCAGCATCACCGGCACGCGGGCATGGAACCACAAGCCGAAAAGCGTCACGAGCATGCCGTTCACATTCGGCAGAAGCAGACCCACACGCTCGCCGCGAGAGCTTTCCTTCGCGAGCGCCCGGCCGAGAACGAGAGCCCCGAGCACGAGACGATCATAGGTCAACGGCGCGCGTTCGGGATCTTCGGCGGCCTCGGCCTTCCCGCCCGCCCTGGCCCGCGCAGCCAGCAGGGCTTCAGCGGTTGAGGCAAAATCAGGAAGCGAAAACGGCTTGCCCTCGCCGCGCGCAAGCGGCTCCATTCTGGTATGAAGCATGCCTTCCTCCCCCGATTTTTTCGTCTTTGGGGAGATTGAAGCCCGAAACGGGGGGATTGTCTATCGCGGCCTCAGCCCGCAGCGCCCTTGCTGATCGGCGGCTGGAAGGCGAAGCCCATATCCCACGGGAAATAGATCCAGCTATCCTGGCTCACTTCCGTGATGAAGGTATCAACCAGTGGCCGACCGAGCGGCTTCGCATAGACAGTTGCGAAATGCGCATTGGGGAGCATGTCGCGCACGATTTTCACGGTCTTGCCAGTATCGACAAGGTCATCGAGAACCAGCACGCCCTTGCCGCCTTCGGTGCCGGTGATGACGTGATCGATCCCCTTGAGAACTTCAAGCCCGCCCTGTTCCGTGTAGGAATGGTAAGAGGCAATGCACACGGTCTCGATCAGGCGCAGCTCCAGTTCACGCGCGATGATCGCCGCCGGCACCAATCCGCCGCGCGTGATGCAGACAATCGAATTGAACGGTCCGGATGCCGCCAAACGCCAGGCGAGCATGCGGGCATCGCGGTGGAACTGATCCCAGGAAACCGGGAAAGCCTTTTCGGGGATAGCTTGCGGGGCGGGCGCGGCATTCATGGTTTCTCTCCCGGTTTTTTGCCAGATTTACAGGGGCGTCCGGTCGGAAGAAAGTCCAGCAATCAAGGCAATCACAGCCTTTTCTGCCAGATCGAGCGCCGCCTCGTCGCGCGAGCGCAACACGATCTGGTTGCGAAACCCGCCCGATTGAAAAGCCGGGTAGGAGCCAATCGAAACGCTCTGGTGCTCGACCGCCAGCGCCCCAAGGCCGGCAGCATAGATGCCTTCACCGAGCCCCGCGGCATCGACTGAGCGTGCAAGAACGCGCGTGCCGGTCCTGAGGCGCGGCGCGACATGATCGAGCATCGCCTGCATGATGTTCGGCACTCCGGCCATCACGATCACGTTGCCGATCATGAAGCCCGGTGCTTTCGAGATCGGGTTCTCGATGAGGTCAGCGCCCGCAGGAATGCGCGCCATGCGCAAACGCGCCTCGTTGAGTTCCTCGGGTTTGTAACGCTCCAGCATCACCTCGACGGCGCGCGGATCGACATCGATCGAGACGTCAAACGCCTTCGCCACGCAATCGGCCGTGATGTCATCATGGGTCGGGCCGATGCCGCCCGTCGTGAAGAGGTAGGTATAGCGCGCCCTGAGCGTATTGATCGCCGCGACAATCTCTTCCTCGATATCCGGCACAACGCGCACTTCGCGCAGGTCAATGCCGGAATTCGTCAGATATTCGGCAATATAGCCAATATTCTTGTCTTTCGTTCGGCCAGAGAGGATTTCGTCGCCGATGACGAGAAGGGCTGCGCTGACATTCATTTGCGCCGCTCCAGCACGTGATTGTTCCGGGTCTCCATGATCCGCTGATAACCCTTGGATTCAAGGAGTTCGAGGAGATCGAGGCTCCAGCGGCTTTCACCGCGCTCCAGCACAATCGCACGCGGCCAAAGGCTTTCGGGCGCATCGGCCAGGAAACGCTGGAGAATGATATCCTCCGCGCCTTCGACATCGAGCTTCATCGCGTCGATGTGGTCGAGCCCCTCATCCTGAACAATACCCAGCAGCGCGCGGGCTGGCACCTTCACGCGCCCGGCTCCATCCTGATTGACGATTTTCACGCTCGCCTCGCCCTGATTGGCAGGATCGAGAAACAGCGTCACCTCCCCATCGCGATCGGCCACAGCCAGCGCCATGGCTTTCACCGTACCGAACGGGTTGATCGCGATGTTGAAGACCAGCCGGTCGAACACATCCGGTTGCGGCTCGAAGGCAAGGATGCGCGCATTGCGCCCAGCTTTGGAAGCCAGAGCCAGCGAATAGCCGCCGATATTCGCGCCGATATCGAGAAAAACGAAGCGATCGGTGATCAGTGTCGCAAGGAAACCCCGCTCGCGCTCGTCGAAATCCTGCGGCGCGAACAGAATCCGCTTCTCGCAAACGTTGCGGTAGGGCGCCAGGCGGAAACGCGCGCCGAGGCTCTCATGATCCACCGGCTTGCCGCCGAGCAGCAGGATCGCGAGCTTGCGAACGGCAAACCCAAGCCGCTGCCCGAGCCAGGAGCGCGGCAGCGCCCGCGTGATCCGGATGAGACGGGCGACCATGCCTTGCGGCGCAAAGGCGCCCCAGGCCGGGGCGTTCGAGCTGTTGTTGTTCATGCGCAGCCCCTTAGGCTGATATGCGGGAAAATGCACGTGCGAAATCGCGCTTTGAATGCCCTGCTCTTGGCAGGGATTCCGCATCGCAATGCTCTTGCGTTCGGGCCGCAAAGGCCCGATATCCGCAAGGCATGAACGACACCTCGACACTCCTGCGCCGCCAGCCCGGCTCCATCCGCCTCCATGGACCGGAAGCGTTCGAAGGCATGCGCAAGGCCGGTCAGCTCACGGCCCGGGCGCTCGATATGGTGGTCGACCTCGTGAAACCGGGGGTGACGACCGACGCGATCGACAAGGCCGTGATGGAATTCGCCCGTGATCACGCGGCTTACCCGGCGCCTTTATTCTATCATGGCTACCCTCGCGCCATCTGCACATCGATCAACCATGTGGTCTGCCACGGCATTCCCTCCGACAAACCGTTGAAGGATGGCGATATCGTCAACATCGATGTCACGTTGATCGTGGATGGCTGGCATGGCGATTCAAGCCGCATGTATGGTGTGGGCGAGGTTCCGCGCCGAGCCATGCGCCTTGTCGAAATCACCTTTGAAAGCCTCGAGCGCGGCATCAACGCGGCACGACCCGGCGCGACTTTGGGTGATATCGGCGCGGCGATCCAGACCTATGCCGAGGGCGAACGTTGCTCGGTCGTGCGGGATTTCTGCGGCCACGGCCTGGGTCGCCTGTTTCATGACGAGCCCAACATCCTGCATTACGGCAAGCCTCGTGAGGGAGCCGTGCTCAAGCCCGGCATGTTCTTCACCATCGAGCCGATGATCAATCTCGGCCGGCCGCATGTGAAAATCCTTTCGGATGGCTGGACCGCCGTGACGCGGGATCGCTCGCTCTCGGCGCAGTTCGAACACACGATCGGCATCACCGAGACCGGGTGCGAGATCTTCACGCTCTCACCGAAGGGGCTCGATTTTCCGGCCCAGCCCTCGGCACCCCGGCAAGCCCTGCGTTCGTAAAGCCACGCCCATGACGGATGATGCCGCCTCCCCGCCCGCTGCAATCCCGAAAAGGAAGCGCGCGCCAAGACCGGGATTGTGTGAAGCCTCGCAAGGCCAGATCGGGCAGAAATCGAACAGGGTTTCGGCTCCCGATCCGCATTATCTCGGCCATCGGGAGCGCCTGCGCGCACGTTTCGCCGAGGGGCCGGACCAACTCCCCGATTACGAATTGCTGGAATTGCTGCTGTTCCGCTCCATTCCACGCGCCGATGTGAAGGGGCTGGCCAAGGCGCTGATCGCGCGGTTCGGCAGTTTCGCGGAAGTGCTTGCGGCCGCGCCCGAGCATCTTGGGGAAACTCCCGGCGTGGGCCCCGCGATCGTGCATGACCTCAAGCTGGTGGAGGCGGCCGCGAGACGGCTCAGCTTCGGGGCGATCAAGGGGCGGCAGGTGCTCTCGTCGTGGAACTCGGTGCTCGATTATTGCCGCACGGCAATGGGCTTTGCCGAAGTGGAAGAACTGCGCCTGCTGTTCCTCGACAAGAGGAACGGGCTGATCCGGGACGAAGTGATGCAGCGCGGAACCGTCGATCACACGCCGGTCTACCCGCGCGAGATCATGCGCCGGGCGCTGCAACTCAACGCCACCGCGATCATTCTCGTGCACAACCACCCTTCGGGTGACCCCACCCCTTCCAGAGCCGATATCGACATGACGCGCGAAATCGTCGAGCATGCGGAAGCTCTGGGTCTGACGATCCACGATCACCTGATCATCGGCCGCAAGGGCCATGCGAGCTTCCGCGCGCTCGGATTGCTCTGAAAGACGGCAAAATCGCCGTGGAGCCACGCATGGCTAACCGGGCGTAAACCTTCCCGCGCTAAATTTAGCCATTCGTACATTGTGGCGTTGCGTTGGATCAGGAATGGTCTTGAAAAAAAACCGGAGCGGAAAATCCCATTCCGTCTCGCTGTCCCTGATCCCGATCGCGCTGCTCGTGCTGTGCGTGATGGGCAGCTTCGCGTTTGTCGCGAACTACGCCGCGATGCGTCAGGTCAAGATCGAGCTTGACCGCGAAAAACTCCAGCTCGGCCAGAGCTTCACCTATTCCGCCGACAGTCTGCTGCTGGCGATGACGCGTGACGAGGCTTTGGGAGACCTGTTCCAGAACCCGAACCAGCTTGGTGAACTTGATCGGGCCCTTCAGGGCCTCGCGCGGCGCCAATCCCTCGATTATGCCGTGCTCGTGTCGCGCGCCGATGGCCGTGTTCTCGCGGAGACAGGTGATCCCGATGTTCTGGCAGCGCGCGGGAAGGCCGCGCAGGGCCTGATCGAGGCGGCGCGGCTGCGTGGACTCGAGGGTTCGACCATCGGTATCGGCCGCGAGGCCCGCGTCGTGCAGGATGGGCTTGGCATCGTCACACTCGCAACCTTGCCGGTCGGGCGCAATCTGATCCTGATCGGCACGCGGCCGATCACCAGCGCCACGCTGCGGCGCCTCTCAACGATGCTGGCGATCCCCAATCTTCGCGTGGTCATGGGTCGCACGAATATCGAGACCAGCTATGCTGTGCCCAGCATCGACGGCCAGACCAGCATGTCGGTCATCTGGGAGCCAACACGCGACGCCGCCGATATCCTGGGTGAACTGGCGCTTTTCGGGCTGATCGGCACGTTCATGGTTGGCGTTGTCGGCGTTCTTTTGTTTCGACGCATTCGCCGCACGACCGAGGAAATCCTGCATCGTGAGGCGCGCGCGAGCCACGAAGCGCGCCATGACGCCCTTTCCGGCTTGCCGAACCGCACCGTTTTCATTGATGCCCTAAACGAGACCATCGAGGAGTTGCCGCATCGCGACCATGCGCTCGCGGTGCTCCTGCTCGATCTCGACAAGTTCAAGGACGTCAACGACACCTACGGCCATGCGGCGGGCGACCGGGTTCTGATCGAATTCGGCGCGCGTGTGCGGCCCTTGCTGCGCCAGACCGATATTCTGGCGAGGCTTGGCGGCGATGAGTTCGCCGTGCTGCTTCCTACGGCCCGCACCCACCTCGATGCGACAAGGCTGGCTCAGGCGATTGTTGACGCCGCCAACCGACCTTTCATCATCGACGGAATCGAGATGCGGATCGGCGTGACGGTCGGCATCGCGATCGGTCCGAACGATGGAACGGATAGCGCCACGCTCCTGCGCGCGGCCGATACCGCCCTCTATCGCGCGAAAAACGAGGGGCGGAACCGATTCAACCTCTACGAACATCGGATGAACGAGCAGGAGCGCATGCGCAAACTCGTGGATGACGAGCTGCGCGGCGCGATCGAGAATGATGAACTCACGCTCGTTTACCAGCCGCAGGTGCATGCCGATACCGGCCGGATTGCCTCGGTCGAGGCCCTCGTGCGCTGGCGGCACCCGGTCCACGGCATGATCTCGCCGGTGATGTTTATTTCGGCGGCGGAAGAGCGCGGATTGATCGTGCCGCTCGGCGAATGGGTGCTGCGCCGCGCCATGCAGGATGCCGCGCGCTGGCCCAAGCTGCGCGTGGGCGTCAACGTCTCCGCCGTTCAGTTCCGTCAGAAGGACTTTGTCGAACTCGTCGGTCGTGTGCTGAAGGAGTGCAAGGCGGAGCCGGGACAACTGGAACTTGAATTGACCGAGGGCGTGCTCGTCGAGGATGCCGATCAGGCGCAGGCCGCCATGATGGACCTGCGCTCTCTGGGCGTGAAGCTCGCGCTCGATGATTTCGGAACCGGCTATTCCTCGCTGATTTATCTGCGGCGCTTCGCCTTCGACAAGATCAAGATCGACAAATCATTCCTCGACCAGATGGAAGCGACCGGTGAAAGCGCGATCCTTGTGCATTCGGTCGTGCATCTCGGTCGCGCGCTCGGCCTCGAGGTGACGGCAGAGGGTGTCGAAACCGAGGAGCAGCGCCGCTTCCTGCAGGCCGTGGGTTGCCACCTGCTGCAAGGCTATCTGTTCTCGAAGCCGGTACCGGCGGAGAAACTCGACGAGCTGATGACTCTGGATGGCGACCTGAGCCAGCGTTCCAGGACGCAGAGTGCAGCCTGAAACTGCGGTCAGGCGACCAGAAAAACGAGAGATTTCACGATTGCAAGGGTCACGAGCAGCGTGACGATCACGGCGAAAACGCTGGCCAGCCCGCCCAGCAGCACAACAACGCCGTCGCGCTCGGCCAGTCCCAGACCCAGCAGAATGACGGCAATACCCGGTGCGATGCCGCCGAAAAACGGGATCGGAGCCATCAGGGCCAGCGCCAAAATGCACAGGATCACGCCGAGAACGCGCTGCATCGGAGGGTCGGTGAGCACCGCGATGCGCGGGCGCATGGCGCGCTCGATGGCCGAAAGGGTGGGTGTCGCGCGCTGAACCACGCGGCTCAGATCTTCCCTCTTCACGCGCTTCGATCCGACCCAGCGCGGCAGGACAAGGTGATCCTTGCCGAGCACCATCTGGAACGCAATGATCCCGATGATGAAGCCGCACAGGATTGGCAGGCCCGGCACGGGCAGCAGGTTCGGCAGGCCGAACATCACAAGCACCATGCCGAAACTGCGCGGACCAAGCGCCAGAATGATGTCATCGACGGCGGGCTGCTCGCCGAGGACCGCCGAACCGGCCTCGCCCTTGAGGAGGCCGGCGAGAATCTCATGTATGCGCAAGGCGTGCCCGTCCGTCGTCTGCAATCCGCCCCTTGTAGACGGATAAGCCGGTGTTGCAAGGCTGAAGCAAAACCGGCTCGCCACTTTTTAGCCACATTTCAACTGGCGCGTTCTTGACTTCTGGCGTGGCTTTCCACGTTCTGGAGCATGCTTGTGTCCCCTCGCTTCTCGTGGCTCGTTGCCGGCCTGATCATGGTCATCGGGACCGGGACTCCAACAAGCGCGAACTGGGAGGAGACGCCGCCCTCCGGCGTTCGCCATTTCTTCCGGGATCGCAACATCGGGGTAGCATTCAACAGCCTGAGCGCCACCCAATGGGGCGCGACTTTTACGACGGGCGCGAAAGTCGCGTTTTTTGCCCGCCGCGACCAGAGCGGCCCGCGCCTGATGTTCTTCAGCACAGAAAAACTGCGGGAGCGCGATCCGCTGGTTGTGGGCCGGTTCAACCAGTTTGCCGGAACCCGTGTTCTCGGCGGGTACGAATGGCATCGCGAGGGGTTTGTGTTTTCAGCCTATGGCGGCGCAAGCCTCGTCATGCATTCGCCCTGGGAGCGCGCCGTCACGCGCTATCATGCCCGGATCGGCGTGGCGGGCGGGCTGGAATTCTGGAAAAACTGGCAAGCTGGCGCGGCCATGCCGGAGGGATTTTCGAGCGGAACATGGATGTTCGATGCCGCCGAGCGTTCGCTGTTTCTGCGCCTGCGGCATGGAATCGCGACCGGTTTCCACGGCATCGCCATCGGCCCGGATGTTTCGATCTCGACCGGAAACCGCATCGTGGTTGGGCGGCTTGTCGCACGCGAAAGCTGGCTCAAGACACGCATCGGTCTGCACGCCACCGGGTTTCGATTCGGGCAGCTCGGGCTCAACATCTCGGCTGGGTACGAGCACCGCAACCGCGAACGCGGCGGCGGTTACGCCGAGGCTACAATGCTCTGGTATTACTGATTTTTCTCGACATCAGCGAAGGCTTCCCGCGTGTCGAAATCGGCCAGGATGCCGGGGTCCTCGACCGCAAGGGTCAGCACATCCTTGCGCGACTGGAGCAGCTTCCGCGCGCCCTGATCACCCGTCAACAAGCCGAGGTCGCCGAAAAGCGCGCGTTTGAGCAAAACAGGGTGTCCCCACTCGCCTCGATAGGTCGGCACGATCGCAGCAAATGCCGGGTTTGCTTCCGCCGCGAGAACAATCGCGCGCAGTGTCTCAGGATGGATCAGCGGCATGTCGCCGAGCAGGATCAATACTCCATCGCAATCGGCGGGCAGCGCGGCGAGCCCGGCCTTGAGAGAACTCGAAAGCCCGGTCGCGAAATCCGGATTGTGGAGGCTGCGTAACCCCGCGGCTTCGGCGAGAGCCGCGATCTCGCCCACCCGCGCACCCGTGACCACGAGGCGAGCGCCGACCGGGGCGGAAATCGCCCGTTCAAACACATGCGAGACCAACGGCTTGTCGCGAAACCTGGCCAACAGCTTGTGCCCATTGGCAAAGCGCGTCGAAGCTCCGGCGGCGAGAACAAGTGCCGCGAACCGGCTCATGCCGGCTCCGTCGATGAATGCCCCGCGCGCGGCTGCGGGCGCGTGCCGATCTCCATCAAAAGGCCGCCGACGCCCATCGCGCGGATGTCGCCGGAAGTCACGGTGAGGCCGGCGCTGAGGCGCTGGAGCACCCAATCGAAGCCGTTTTCGATGGGCGAGCGTGCGCAACCGGGTGCGCCGATCACCGGCTTGGCATGGCATTCGCCGATCAGCAGCAGATTTCCCGGATCAACAGGCATGCCCAGATGCTCGATCTGCCCGCCGCTCCGCTCGATCGCCCGTGGGATGACATCACGCCGATCGGAAATCGCGGCTGCACCGAAGATCAGGAGAATGTCGAACTGGTCCGGGTTCAGCGCCGATAATGCCTCGACGAGGGTATCTTCCTGATGAGCAAAGCGCTGCTCGAAGGCCAGCGCCGAGCCGAGCGCGGCAAGCCGCTCTGCCGTCACCTTGGCGGTTTTCGCCAGAACACTCGGCTTGGTCTCCGGCAAGGATAGCTGGATCAGCCCCACGCGACGTGGCTGGAACGGAGCGACGGTCAGCGGTTTCCCGATCGAGAAGATCGCCAGCCCGGCATCCACCAGCATGCCCGGCAAGGCGAAGGGGATGATCTTGACGGTCGCGATCATCTCGCCCGCGCGGACACGGCGGAAGGGCGGCAAGGTCGCGATCGTCATGCCTTCATCAAGCGCATTGAAGCGCTGGATGGCCCCGGCATCGACAAGCAGCACACCATCGGCCTCGGCGAACAGGTTGACCCGGCCGGTGAAAGGCTCGGCGGCGCGCAGCCCCTCCCCCAGGGCCGCCTGCCCCAGGCGCCGGGCGGCCTCGTTCTCGCCGACATCGCCCGGTTCCTCGCGCGCAATCGTGATCTGCGTGACTCCCGCGCTTGAGAGAACCGCGCAGTCCTCAGCGCTCAATCGTTGCCCCTTGGCGAAGGCCTCTCCGCCGGCCCGCACGCGATAGGCGACCACACCGCCTTCCGCTTCAAGAGGAGGAACGCTCGCGAAAATCATTCCGCTCGCCTTTTTGCGCGCATCGCGGCGATGATTTCAGCGGCGATCGAGACCGCGATCTCGGCCGGGCTGACCGCACCGATATCAAGCCCGATCGGGGCGTGGATACGGGCGACATCATCGCTCGTGAAACCCGATTTCAGCAGGCGCTCCTGCCGTCGCGCATGCGTTTTTCGACTGCCGAGCGCCCCGATGTAAAAACAGCCCGCGCGCAAGGCCGCAAGCAGGCCCGGATCATCGATTTTCGGGTCATGGGTGAGCGCCACGAAGGCCGTGTAACGATTGAGACCCAGCCTCGGCAAGGCATCCTCGGGCCATTCGGCGAGCACGCGCGTGCCGGCGAAGCGCTCCTCGGTCGCGAAAGCCGTACGTGGATCGATGATCGTGCAATCGAGCCCGGCGATGCGCGCGATGTCGGCCAGAGCCTGAGAGATATGCACCGCGCCGGTGATGACAAGCTTCACCGGCGGCAGGTGCACATTGATGAAGAAACGACGCCCCTCGGCCTCGACGATGCCACTCCTGCCAGTGCGAAAGGCTTCGAGAATGGCCCCGGCGTAAGGCTGATGGCTCACCTCTTCAGGCTTGAGCACCGTCAGCCGATCGCCGGGCAATAAACCTTCCTCGAGTGCCGTGACGGTCGCGACCGGTTCATGCCGGGCGATCAGGCGGTTGACTGCTGCAAGCTGTTCAAGGTTCACGTCACGGGCTCCACGCGCACCGCGATCTTGCCACCACAGGAAAGGCCGACGCGCCATGCCGTTTCATCGGCCACGCCGAATTCCAGCAGGCGCGGCTCGCCGCTGGCAATCACCTCCGCCGCTTCGGCCACGACCGCGCCCTCGACGCAGCCACCCGAGACAGAGCCAAGGAAATTCCCCTCGGCATCGATCACGAGGTGCGAGCCCACCGGGCGGGGTGCCGAGCCCCATGTTTCGATCACGGTCGCGATGGCGATCTTTTTCCCTGCACGCGCCCATTCCTCGGCTTTGACAAGCAATTCCGCGTCATTCGTGCTCATTGCAAACCCTTCCGCAAAAATCGCCTGGGATCGGCTCCGGCCTTGCTGTTCGCCGAAAGCGCTTCACACAAATCACTCATCGCGGCGAGATTGTGGAGGGTGCGCAGTTCATCGACATGCGGAACCATCGCGCGGATGCCCGCGGCCTTCGCCTCGAACTCATCGTAGCGCAGCAAGGGATTGAGCCAGATCAGCCTCCGCGAGAGGCGATGCAGGCGCGCGACTTCCTGCGCCAGTTCCTCCGTGCCTTCGCGCTCCAAACCATCGGTGATGAGAAGCACGATCGGCCCACTGGCCATGACACGGCGGGCATGCAGGCGATTGAAATCGTGGATCGCGCGCCCGATGCGCGTGCCGCCATCCCAGTCGCGCACCAGCTTCGAGGCTCCCGCGAGCGCGAGTTCCGGGTCGCGCGTGTTGCGCAGGGCCCGGGTGATGTTGGTGAGCTCGGTTGCAAAGGTGAACGCCGAGACGCGGCGGCCGCTTTCGGCCAGCACATGCAGGAAATGCAGGAAAAGTCGCGAATACTGGCTCATCGAGCCCGAAATATCGCAGATCGCCACAAGGGGCGGCATCTCCTCGCGGCGTGACCGGCGCATCAGCGCAAGGCCCCTACCCCCACCGCGCAGCGACGCGCGCAGGCTTGAGCGGAAATCAAGCGATCGCCCATGCGGATCGGTCTCGAAGCGCCGCGCCTTCACCCGGTGCAAAGGCAGGGTCAGTTTCGCGATCTCGCGCTTCGCATCGGCGATTTCAATCGCTGTCATGCCCTCGAAATCGCGCTGCCGAAACACCTCGATATCCGACATGGTGAGGCGCGAATTGAGGTCGAGCTCTTCCCGAGGCCTGGCCTCCTCGCCCGGCTGCCGTTCCGAGAACAGCGCATCGGCGAGGCGGCGCAGGGTATCCTTGCGCTTGTCCTCCGGGTTGGTGGGAGCGATCGGCATCAGCATGGACATCATCTTCTCGACGAGCGCCCGCCTGCGCCAGAACAGGCGGAAGGCCTGATCGAAAAGCTCGGAATCCTGCCGACGCTTCACGAAAACCGCTTCAAGTGCCGCGCGGAACTCGGCGCGGTGCCCGAGGCCGATGGCCTCGATCGCCGCCACAGCATCGAGCGCCGATCCGGGGCCGACCTTCAGGCCTGCCGCACGCAGGGTGCGAGCGAAAAAGACGATGTTTTCAGCCAGATGACCGCCGATCGGCAGCGCCTGAGCCCGCTTAACCGCCACGGCGCAGTTCCACCGCGTAACCGCGCGGACCTTTCAGCGAAACGATCCGGTCGCCGGGGCGGATTTCGCCCAGTTCCTGCTCTCCGTGCGGCAGGATGGCCGTCACCTTCCCGCCCGTAAAAACCAGCACCTGATCGCCCTGCGCCAGTGCGGCTTCGGCCCAGCGGCGCAGGCTGCGGATATAGGGTTCGTGACGCCAGTTGGCCGGAAAACCGAGATCGACCGTCACGGCCAGCGAGTTCGTGCCGGGATAGATCGAGAGCACGAATTTGCAATATTCCGGCTTCCATTCCGGCCCGAGATCGGGGTTCTCGATCCATTGGCAATCGAAGGCGCGGCACAGTTGCGGGCGCGTTTCGTGAATGCCGCAACCCTTGCCCTGCACCACATGCGGGCACCATTTGCCCGCCGGCTTTTCCAGCGGCGGCACGGGAAAAAGCTTGCAGCAGAGCGTGCAGGTTCCACAGGTTCTCCCGGTCATTTCCCCGCCTTGATCTCATCCAATATCTGCTTGGCCAACCCCGCCTGCATGCGCTGGATGTCATCCTGCACTTTCAGAAGCGCGCCCAATGTATCCGAGACGATGGCCGGGTCGAGGGCTACAGCATCGAGTTCGACGAGGGCCGTCGCCCAATCGAGCGTTTCCGCCACACCAGGCGCCTTGAACAGCTCCTCGCGGCGGATGGCCTGCACGAAGGCCACGATCTGCTTCGAGAGTTTGGCCGGGGCATCCGGCACTTTCGCCTTCAGGATCGCAAGTTCCCGCGCCGCATCCGGGTAATCGACCCAATGGTAGAGGCAGCGGCGTTTGAGGGCATCATGCACCTCGCGAGTGCGGTTCGAGGTGATGATCACGATGGGCGGATGCTTGGCTTTGACCGTGCCGATCTCAGGGATCGTCGCCTGAAAATCCGACAGGATTTCCAGCAGGAAAGCCTCGAAGGCGGCATCCGTGCGGTCAAGCTCGTCGATGAGCAGAACGGGCGGACCGGCGGCGTCCGGTTCCAGCGCCTGAAGCAAGGGGCGACGCAGCAGGAAGCGCTCGGAAAACACATCATCCGCCAGCCGTGCGCGATCTGTCTCTCCAGATGCTTCAGCCAACCGGATTGCCATCATCTGCCCGGCATAATTCCATTCGTAGAGGGCGGAGGCCGCATCCAGCCCCTCATAGCACTGCAGGCGGATCAGCTTGCGCCCCAGCGCGCTGGCCAGCACCTTGGCGATCTCGGTCTTGCCGACGCCCGCCTCGCCTTCGAGAAACAGAGGACGCCCCATTTTCAGCGCCAGGAACAGCACGGTCGCGAGCGGGGTATCGCCGATATAGTTCCCCGCGGCGAGCAGGGCGCGGGTTTCGGCGATGGAAGTCGGCGCATGCATCAGCGGGATTCCCAGAAAAACCAGAACGCGACCGCCGCAAGGGCAAGCGCAAAAAACCGACGGACCACAACCTGCCGGCCATCTGTCAGAAGATAGGGCCTCAGACGGACCGCGAACAGCACCAAGGAGGCATGAACGACGGTCGCAACCCCAACGTAGATCGCGACCAGCGCCAGCGACAAGCCCGTGCTGCCGATTGCTTCTTTCGGAAGGAACAGGGGCAACACGGTGAGGTAGAAAGCCGCCGCTTTCGGGTTCAGAAGATTGGTCAGCAAGGCTCGCCCGAAGGCCGCGCGCCGCCCCATCGGCTGGTGCGCCCCGTCATCAGCACCGCGCCAGGCTTCCCATGCGAGGTAAAGGAGAAAAGCCGCGCCGGCATAGCGCAGGATATCCTGCAGGACGGGCGAGGCGGCAACGATCGCGGCGAGCCCAAGCACTGCCAGAACCCCGACAACCGCGAGACCGAGCGTCACCCCCGCCACAGCCGCAAGCCCGGCGCGTCGCCCTTCGCTCAGCGAGAGCGCGACGAGATAGGCCATGTTCGGGCCGGGCGTGAGCTCGATCAGCAGGGAGGTCAGTGTAAATTCAAGCAGAGACAACATGGGGCTCAGCACGAGGACGCGGATCAGGGCGAAAGGAAAACACTCCTGACTCAAACTGTCAGGAGAGGCCGTTGGGCCGTCACGAAATCTGTTCTAGGGATGTTCCGGCGCGCTCGACCATACACCATGACCTTCAGGACGGGAGATACCCATGACAACGAAAGAAACAGCCGAAGCCTTCACCGCGATGCTCAAAGCCGGCGACCACGAGGCCGCCGCCACCAAATTCAACGCCGACGATATCGCCAGCTATGAGGCCATGGAAGGCCCGATGTCCGTGTGCCGGGGACGGGACGCTGTGAGGGCCAAATCCGATTGGTGGTATGCTAATCACGAGATCCACAATGTCACGAGCGAGGGCCCCTTCGTGAATGGCAACCAGTTCCTGGTGGAATTCGCGATGGATTTCACGATCAAGGCCACCGGCCAGCGCATTCAGAACAGCAAGGAATGGGGGCTCTACACCGTGCGCGACGGCAAGATTGTCGAAGAGCGCTTCTTCTACCCCGCCATGTGAAGCACAGCGCGACGTCGCAGGCACGGCATTGTTCTACGGCGTCGCGCGCCCCCTGCCCTATTTCATATTCGCAGCGTCCACGGCACGCTTCGCCATCACGCCGATGAGGTGGCTGCGATATTCAGCCGAGGCATGGATATCCGAATTCAGCTCCTTCGCGGCTGGCGTTTTCACCGTGCCAAGCGATTTCGACGAGAAGCGCGCCTTCAGCGCCTTTTCGGCCTCAGCCCAGCGGAACACGCCATCTGAACCGGCGCCCGTGATCGCAACGCGCACATTGCCGCCCTTCTTCGAGACCGCGACGCCGACCATCGCGTAGAGCGAGGCCGGGTTGCGGAATTTCACGTAAGCAAATTTTCCGCCCGTAGGCACAATCACCTTCGTGATGATCTCGCCATCCTCCAGAGCAGTGGAGAAGAGACCCGTAAAGAAGTCCTCGGCGGCAATCCGCCGCTTGTTGGTGACGATTGTCGCGCCGAGCGCGAGCATCGCGCCCGGGTAGTCGGCAGCGGGATCATTGTTGGCGATCGAACCGCCGATCGTGCCCTTGTGGCGCACATGCGGATCCCCGATGCCGCCCGCGAGAGCCGCAAGGCCCGGCAGAGCCGCCTGCACGAGCGGCGAGGCGGCGACCTCGGCATGCGGCGTCGTTGCACCAATGACCAGCGTCTTTCCCTTCTGCGTGATGCCCGACAGCTCGGCAATGCCGGACAGATCGACCAGAGCCGAGGGGCTCGCGAGCCGCTGCTTCATGGTGGGCAGAAGTGTATGCCCGCCCGCCAGAAGTTTTGCGTCGGCATTCTTCGCCAGAAGGTTCGCGGCCTGCCGGAGCGTCGCGGGGCGGTGATAATCAAAAGCGTACATGGCTTTGTCTCCTCTTCGCCCGAATTATTCCGCCGCTTTCGCGAGCGTCGCCTGTGCCGCCTTCCACACCGCCTGAGGTGTCGCTGGCATAGCGATGTTCTCGTGTCCCAGAGCATCGGTGATGGCGTTCATCACCGCCGCCGGGGCTGCAATCGCGCCCGCCTCGCCGCAGCCCTTGATGCCGAGCGGGTTCGAGGGACACGGCGTGAGCGTGGTGCCGATCTGGAAGCTCGGCAGATCGGCTGCGCGCGGCATGGTGTAATCCATGTAGCTCGCGGTCAGCAGCTGGCCATTCTTGTCGTAAACAGCGCCTTCGAGCAGCGCCTGGCCGACACCTTGTGCGATGCCGCCATGCACCTGACCCTCGACAATCATCGGATTGATGATGTTGCCGAAATCATCGACAGCGGTCCATTTCGCGATTGCAGTCACGCCCGTCTGCGGGTCGATCTCGACTTCGCAGATGTGCACGCCCGAGGGGAAGGTGAAGTTGGTGGGATCATAGAACGCCCCCTCTTTCAGCCCCGGCTCCAGCTGCTGGCCGGTGAATTTGTGCGCGATATAGGCCTGCAAGGCCACGGAGCCGAAATCGATCGATTTATCCGTGCCTTTCACCGAGAACTTGCCATTCTTGAACTCGATATCGGCCTCGGACGCCTCGAGCACGAAGCTCGCGACCTTTTTCGCCTTGGCCTCGACCTTGTCGAGCGCCTTGGCGATCGCGCTCATGCCCACGGCTCCCGAGCGCGAGCCATAGGTGCCCATGCCCATCTGCACCTTGTCGGTGTCGCCATGCACGATCGAGACATTCTCGATCGGGATGCCGAGCCGATCCGAAACAAGCTGGGCGAAGGTGGTTTCGTGCCCCTGCCCGTGGCTGTGCGAGCCGGTGAGGATTTCGACCGTACCAATCGGGTTGACGCGCACCTCGGCGCTCTCCCACAGGCCGACACCCGCACCGAGCGAGCCCACCGCCGCCGAAGGCGCGATGCCGCAG
Organism: Hyphomicrobiales bacterium; assembly: GCA_017302635.1. GTDB lineage: Bacteria > Pseudomonadota > Alphaproteobacteria > Rhizobiales > Beijerinckiaceae > Rhabdaerophilum. The sequence goes on along the minus strand of JAFLCX010000002.1, from coordinate 739,229 downwards.
GCCTCGATGTAGGCGGAATAGCCAAGACCGCGCAGCATGCCCTTCTTGGCGCTCTCGCGCTTGCGCTTCGCGAAGCCCTTCACATCATGCATGGAAAGGGCTTTCTGGAGCGAGGCATTATAATCACCCGCGTCGTAGCACATGATCACCGGCGTCTGGTGCGGGAAGGATTTGACGAAGTTCTTCCGCCGGAAGCTCGCCGGATCCTGCCCCAGCTCGCGCGCCGCGACTTCCACCAACCGCTCAATCACGAAGGTCGCTTCGGGGCGCCCGGCACCCCGATAGGCATCGACCGGGGATGTATTGGTGTAGACCGTCTCGACCTCGGCATAGATGGCCGGGATGTTGTACTGCCCCGAGAGAAGCGGCGCGTAGAGGTAAGTCGGCACCGACGAGGCGAAGGTCGAGAGATACGCCCCGAGATTGGCGCGCGTTTTCACACGGACAGCCGTAATCCTGCCGTTCTCGTCGGTTGCGAGTTCGGCATGGGTGAGATGGTCGCGTCCATGCGCCACCGAAAGGAATTCCTCGGTGCGGTCGGCGACCCATTTCACCGGGCGGCCGACCTTTTTCGCCGCCCAGACGCAGACGGTTTCCTCGGCATAGATGAAGATTTTCGAGCCAAACCCGCCACCAACATCCGGCGCGATCACGCGCAATTTGTGCTCGGGTGCAATGCCGATGAAGGCCGAGAGAACGAGGCGCGCGACATGCGGGTTCTGACTGGTGGTGTAGAGCGTGAAAGCGTCCTCGCCCGCATTGTAATCGCCGATCGCAGCGCGAGGCTCCATCGCATTGGGCACGAGGCGGTTGTTGAGGATATCAAGCCGCGTGACGTGCTTGGCTTTCTTGAAGGCCGCGTCCGTTGCGGCCTTGTCGCCCAGATGCCAGTCAAAAACCTGATTGTCGGGCGAAGCATCATGGATCGCGGGCTGGCCTTTCTTGGTCGCTGAAGCGAGGTCGACCACCGCGGGCAAGACATCATAGTTGACCTTGATGGCCTCGGCCGCATCGCGCGCTTCGGCGAGGCTTTCCGCAATCACCACCGCGACATGGTCGCCGACATAGCGCACCTTGCCCTGCGCCAGCGCCGGATGCGCTCCGGCTTTCATGGGTGATCCATCCTTGTTGTGGATCATCCAGCCGCAGATCAAGCCGCCGATCTTGTCTTTCGCGAGATCATCGCCGGTGAGAATGCCGACGACGCCCGGCATATTTGCGGCCTTCTTGATGTCGATCGCCTTGATGTTGGCATGCGCGTGCGGCGAGCGCAGGAAATAGGCATAGGCCTGACCGGGCCGGTTGATATCGTCGGTGTAATTGCCCTTGCCGGTGATGAAGCGGAAATCCTCTTTCCGCGCGACGCGGGCACCAATTCCGGTGGCTGACATGGGTTCTCTCCCGGGAAAACGTGACGGCTGGGTTCAGGACAAGGCGCGGCTCACTCGGCCGCGACCTTCATGCCGCCCATCGCGGCGGCCCCGGCCTGAATGGCCTTGACGATGTTGTGGTAGCCCGTGCAGCGGCAGATATTGCCCTCCAGCTCGTGGCGGATCGTCTCCTCCGAGAGGTTCGGGCCGAGCCGGTTCACCATATCGATCGCGGCCATGATCATACCCGGCGTGCAGAACCCGCACTGGAGCCCGTGATGGGCTCGGAAAGCCGCCTGCATCGGGTGCAGATCCTGCCCGCTGGCAAGCCCCTCGATCGTCAGCACATCCGCACCGGCACAGGAGAGTGCCAGGGTGGTGCAGGCCTTGATGGCCTTGCCGTTCACATGCACGACGCAGGCGCCGCACTGGCTGGTATCGCAGCCGACATGTGTGCCAGTCAGTCGCAGGTGATCGCGCAGGAAAGCCACCAGCAAGGTGCGGGCATCGACATCTCCGCTCACGGCCTTGCCATTCACTGTCATGCTGATTTTGGGCATAGACTCTCCCTTTCGCAAAATTCGGCGAATTTGATGCGATTTCGGCGCTTCCTCGCAGCCCGGACCGCTGTTGAGGCGCGGATTTTGGGCCGATTTCGACAATCTGGACCTATTCCAATGAAACCGTCAAGCGGGATTGCACTGGACCTTCGTCGACTCTCTCCGAAAGCTCGCCACACTCCGGAGGCTTGCCAAGCTCCCTCCCATGCCGGAAAGATGCGGCCGCATTCAATCTGCCGGGAAAGAGACCATGCCTTCCGAAACCATCCGCCTCGCTTTTGATGACATCACCTTCCGGGTCACCTATGAGGGCCCCAAAGGTGCCGAGCCGATCATCTTCTCGAACTCGCTCGGGGCGAGCCTTGAAATGTGGGATCATCAGGCGGCGTTTTTCTCCAAAACCCATCGCGTCATCCGTTACGATGTGCGCGGGCACGGCGAGACGGGTGCCACGCCGGGGCCCTACAACCTCGCGCAACTGGCGCAGGATGCCCTGCGCATCATGGACGGGCTGCACATCCACAAGGCGCACTGGGTCGGCTGCTCGATGGGCGGAATGGTCGGCCAGTGGCTCCTCACGCACCAGCGAGACCGCATCGGCAGGGCCGTGCTCGGCAACACCGCCGCTTTCATGGGACCGCCGGCAACGGACTGGAACGCACGCATCCGCATGGCACTCTCGAAGGGCATGGACCCGATCGCCGAGGCGATGAAACTGCGCTGGTTCACCAAAGGCTTCAATGAGACCAATGCGGCAGAAGTCACGCGCGTGACCGATATGGTGCGCAAGGCTTCGCCGGCCGGCTATGCTGGCTGTTGTGCCGCGATCCGCGACATGGACCAGCGCGAGAGCATCAAGGGCATCACGAACTCGGTTCTTGTGCTGATCGGTGCCGAAGACCCCGCCACCACACCCGCGATGGGCGAGATCATGGCGCAGAACATTCCGGCTGCGCAAAAGATCGTCATCCCCGGAGCGCATATCTCGAATTGCGAGAACCCGACCGACTACAACAAGGCCGTCGCGGCCTTCCTGAAGGCCTGAGCGCATGTCAAAGGTCGCGATCCTCACCGGCGCCGGAAAAGGCATGGGCGGAGCTTCGGCGCGTGAACTCGTTTCGCGCGGCTGGAAAGTGGCCCTGCTCTCGCCTTCGGGGAATGCCGAGACACTCGCCCGGGAACTCGGCGGCATCGGGATCACCGGTTCGGTGACCGAAGAGGCCGACCTCGCGCGCCTCGTCGAAGCCACCATGAGCGCTTACGGACGCATCGATGGTGCGGTGCTCTCGACCGGCCATCCGCCCAAGGGTGACCTTCTGGCGCTCACCGATGCCGACTGGATGAAGGGGCTCGATCTCATCATTCTCAATGTTGTGAAAGTCGCGCGGATTGTGACCCCGATCATGGAGAGACAAGGCGGTGGATCCATCGTGAACATCTCGACCTTCGCGGCTTTCGAGCCCGACCCGGCCTTCCCGATTTCCTGCACCTTGCGGGCGGGGCTGGCGAGCTTCACGAAGCTTTACGCCGACCGTTACGCCGCCCAAAACATTCGCATGAACAACATCTTGCCGGGCTTTATCGATTCACTTCCCGAGAAGGACGTATTCAAGGCGCGCATCCCGATGGGGCGTTATGGCAAGGTCGAGGAAATTGCCAAAACCGCCGCCTTCCTGCTCTCCGAAGATGCTGGCTACATCACCGGCCAGAACATCCGGGTTGATGGCGGGATCACACGCTCGGTGTGAAGCAAAGTCTTTTTTCGACCGAATGTTATAAAAATCCATGTTTTTCAATATTTTAAACTCGAATACGGCATCGAATTCCGAGCGACTTGAATCAGATCATCAGCCGCGACTTATTTCGGTTTCGGACCGGCATCGCGCCCTTTGGGATGGTTGGCCTTGCGGTTCTCGCTCGCGAGCCGCACGGTCTCGGCGATGCGCCTGGCGCGTGTTTCCGGCGTTTTCGCGAGCGTGATCCATTCAAGAATGGCGCGCTTCGAGGAACGCGGAAAACGAGAAAAAAATCCTTCGGCGACAGGGTTTTCCGTCATCGCCGCAACGAGGTCTTCCGGCGGATTGTCGGGGTCCGCCGCATCGAGCACATCCCATGAACCATCGCGTTTTGCGGCCTCGATGGCCGCTAGCCCCTTGGCCGTCATCCGCCCCGCGGCGATGAGTCTTTCGACCTTCGCCTTGTTGATCGCGGACCAGCCGCTGCCGGGCTTGCGCGGCGAGATGAGGTGCATGGTTCGGTCTTGATCGAGCTTGCGCGGCAGGCTGTCAATCCATCCGAAGCAGAGAAGTTCGTCGACGAGATCAGGCCAGGCGAGATGCCGACCCTCGACATGCTTGCGGGACGTTACGAGCCATACCGAGGTGCTGCTGGAGCTGTTGGATGCAAGCCAATCCCTCAGCTCGTGCGCCGAGCCCACCTCGATGCGCTCGAAACGGTCCAGTCCCTCAGGCATGGTCCGTATCATGCAGGATGCGATAGCCCCGCCGGTGATAGACCAATGGCTCATCATCCGTCCCGGCCTGGGCTGCGAGCACTTCACCCACCACCACGAAATGACTGCCGATCTGCCGCAGATCCGCGACCTTCAGGGCGAAAACCGCGAGGGCGTCGACCAGCAGCGGGGCGCCACCCGGCCCGGCCTCCCACCGGCCGCGCGCGAAACGCTCATCCATCGAAAGCCCGGAACGCGCGAAATGGCGGGCAATCTCGATATGCCCGGCGGCGAGCGTATTGACCGAGAATACGCCGTTCTCTTTCAGCATTTTCGCGGTCCGACTGGTCGCGTTGATGCAGACCAGCAAACTCGGCGGCGAGTCCGAAACCGAGGTGACCGCGGTGGCGGTGAACCCCCCTCGCCCGGCTTTCCCGTCGGTTGCCACGACATGCACGGCGCCGGAGACGCGGCTCATCGCCTCACGAAAAGCAATCGCGGCGGGGCTCGCCTCGGTGGGGGCCGGCATGGGGTGGGAGGACACGCGCAACAATCCTTCTCGATCTGGCTTCCCATGTGAGCCTTCTTCGCAAAACTGCAAGGGGAAATGCGGATCAATCCGCATTGCCACCATGCCCGATCGGGCGCAATCTCGCTGAAAAATATAAGAAACGGAGAGAGAGATGGCGCGCAGGAAAGTGGCGTGGCGCGGGGTGTTCCCTGCCGTCACGACAAAATTCGACCGCAAGGATGGTCTGGACACCCGCGAGATGACCCGGGCTTTCCGGCTCCAGATGGATGCCGGGGTCGACGGATTGATCGTGTGTGGTTCGCTGGGCGAAGCCTCTACACTCGAATTCGAGGAGAAACTGGAGATCCTCAAGGTGGCGCTTGATGTCGCCGAGGGCAAAGTCCCCGTGCTGCTGACCGTGGTCGAAGGTTCGACCGCACGCGCGTGCCGGATGGCCGAAGCCGGCGCAAAGCTCGGCGCGGCCGGCTTCATGGTGCTGCCGGGCGTTCCCTACAAATCCACCCCACGCGAAACGATGACGCATTATCGCTCGGCCGCGCGCGCGGGCGGCCTCCCGGTCATGCTCTACAACAACCCGGTGGGTTATGGCGTGGACATCACACCCGAGATGTTCGCGGACCTCGCGGACGAGCCGCTTTTCGTCGCAATCAAGGAAAGCTCCGATGATGTGCGCCGCATCACGCGGATCATCAATATGACCGGACATCGCTACGCGCTGTTTTGCGGGGTTGATAACCTCGCGCTCGAAGCCCAGGCGATGGGCGCCGTGGGCTGGGTGGCGGGCCTCGTCTGCGCTTTTCCGAAAGAGACCGTCGCGATCTGGAAACTCGCGGAGAGCGGAAAATTTGCCGCTGCCCGCGATATTTACCGCTGGTTCGAACCACTCCTCACGCTCGATGTCACGCCGCAGCTGGTGCAGAACATCAAGCTCGTCGAAGCTCTTGTGACCGGAGGCAATGATCGCGTCCGCGCTCCACGACTGGCGCTTCAGGGCGAGGCCCGCACGCATGTCGAGCGGATCGTGAAGGCCGCGCTCGCCACGCGGCCGAAACTGCCTTGAGGCTCTCGACAAGCCTGAAAGCGGAGGCCATCATGCAAAGCGTGTGAGGGAGATCGGGAAGATGATTGCGCCGCTCCGCCCGTTTGTTCTCCTGCTGTTCTTGATCGGCCCTTCTTTTCCCGCTCTGGCAACGTCGCCGCGCGGAATCGGTTTCGACCATTTCACCGCGACGGGGCCTAACGATGTGCTCGGGCGCGGCATCTCTGACTTGATGGTCACCGATCTTGTGCCCATGCTGCAGAGCCCTGATAACAAGGACTGCAATCTCCACGTTGTTGAACTCAAGCGGCGCGCAGAAATCCTGAAAGAACTCGAGTTGCAGAAATCTCCGCATTTCGATCAGTCCAAACGCGTCGTGCCGAATTTCATCGAGACAACCTATCGGGTCACTGGCCATGCGGAGACGACAGGGAGCGGGATCAGTTGGACGGTCAATGTCACGGATACCAAGACCGGTGAAATTGTCTCGTCCCACAAGGGTTCGTCGTCCAATAACCCGGATGAACTGATCGAGAAGCTCAAGCAGGCGCTGCAGGAATTCGTCGAAAAGCTCTGTCCGCGCGCCTATCACCTTAAGACTTCCACCGGCCCCTATTTTCAGATCGAGACCGAATTCTGCGGGATCGACAAACCCTTCAATGTCCGGCCCAAAGGCGAATTTGCAGGAGTTGCGATGGTGTTCACGCCACAATCGGTTTCAAGCGGCACGTTCACCCAGGGCGGCAAGGCCTACGGAGCACAATGGACTGGCGGTGGCACCTACACCATCGATTGGAAAGGCGATTCCGGCCGCTTCGTCGCGAGGGACAGTTACACGGCAAAAGCCGGGGCGGGCAAGAGCAACAACCCGAATGACCAGATGACAGGCACCGTCACGCGCCTCCGGAAAGCCTGCGCGCGATGAGCCTTTCTCTCACGGTGATCGAGCATTCCATGCTCGCTGGCGAAGCGGGCGAAGCAACGGCACTGGCCATCCGGATTGTTGCGGAAACCGCTCGCCTGATGGGAGCCGAAAAGCTGGTTCCTGTCTCCTCGGCCCATATCGACGGAGCGCTGTATCACGGCGATTCCGGCACTCTTTTCGCCGAAAAGCTGGTGCAGCTGGGCGGGCGCGTCGCGATTCCAGCGACGCTGAATGTCGGCGCACTGGACCTCTCGTGCGGTGCAAAAACGCGGCTATCCCCGCATCAGCACGATATGGCCTATCGTCTGATGCGCGCTTACGAGTCGATGGGCTGCACGCCTTCCTGGACCTGCGCACCCTATCAGGCCGGGCATCGGCCTGCTTTGGGCAGCGATGTCGCCTGGGGCGAGTCCAACGCTGTCGCATTCTGCAATTCGGTTCTGGGGGCTCGCACCAATCGCTATGGCGATTTTCTCGATATTGCCTGCGCCATTGCTGGCCGCGCGCCCTATTACGGGCTCCACAGGCCCGAGAATCGTCTTGCGACCTTCGTGCTCGATTGCTCGGGCCTCAGTGCCAGCCTTCGCGACTCGGATGTGTTCTGGCCCGTGATCGGCACGCTTTATGGACAGGAGGCGGGCACGGCGGTCGGCGTTGTCACCGGCCTCTCAGGCTTTGCAACCGAAGACCGGCTGAAAGCCTTTGGCGCCGCGGCCGCCTCAGCTGGTGCGGTGGGGTTGTTTCACATTCTCGGCGTGACGCCCGAGGCGCCCGATCTCGCAACGGTTGCTGGCGGGGTCGAGAATCTGCCCGTCATCCCGGTCACGCCGGAACGGCTCGCGAAAGCGCGCAGCGGCCTCTCAACAACCAGCGCCACGCGCATCGACGCTGTTGCGATCGGTTCACCGCATTGCTCCACGGATGAACTGCGCGAAGTGATCGCGCGGCTCGCAGGGAGGTCTGTGGCTCGCCCGTTCTATGCCTGCACCGGGCGGCACGCCCTGCTGGCGCTGAGGCCCGACGAACGGCAATCGCTCATCAACACGGGCGTGACGCTTGTGACCGATACCTGCATCGTCGTCACACCGATGCTTGCCGAGATCGCCGGAACGCTCCTGACCAATTCCGGCAAGTTCGCGCATTACGCGCCCGGCAACACCGGCTATGCCGTCCGCTATGGCAGCCTCGCGGAATGCATCGAGGGGGCCGTTTCGGGTGAACTCGCGACGGATGCACGGGGCTGGTCATGATAAAGGTTCTTACCCGCGCCGAGCCGCTGATTGCGATCACACAGACGATCACCGCGCCTGTGATGAAACTCTCCGCCCCCCTGTCGTTCTGGGGTGGTGTCGACCCCGCGACAGGCCGGATCATTCAGGTGCGGCACCCGGAATGCGGCCAGATTATCAGCGACGTCATCCTCGCACTTCCCGGCACGATCGGCTCCTCATCGTCCTCCGCCGTGCTTCTGGAGCTGATCCGCCTGCGCATCGCGCCGAAAGCCTTGCTGCTGCACGAGCCGGACGCCATCCTCCTCATCGGTTGTGTCGTGGGGCGCGAAATGGGCTGGGAGGCACCGCCCGCTTTCCGACTTGCGACGAGCTTGCAGGCGCAGTTACCCTCCGGCCCGATCTCGATCGCTGTGGATGGCTCGATAACCTCCTGAACTGAATCAAGAAGACGCAATACCCAGATGGCAAGACATACGTTTTTCTGTGTTGATGGACACACTTGCGGCAACCCGGTCCGCATGGTTGTCGGCGGCGGGCCGGTGCTCAATGGCGCCACCATGAGCGAGAAGCGTGACGATTTCATTGCACGTTACGACTGGATCCGAACGGCCCTGATGTTCGAGCCGCGTGGGCATGACATGATGTCCGGCTCGATCCTCTACCCCGCGACACGGCCCGATTGCGACATCGCGATCCTGTTCATCGAGACATCGGGCTGCCTGCCCATGTGCGGGCACGGCACCATCGGCACCGTGACATTCGCGCTGGAACAGGGACTGGTGAAAGCTGCGACACCGGGCAAGCTGCGTCTCGATACGCCGGCCGGTGTCGTCGAGGCGTATTTCACCGAGGAAGCCGGGCGGATCACGAGCGTGAAGCTCATCAACATCCCTTCCTTCCTCTATCGCGAGGGCGTGCAACTCGATGTGAAGGGCTTCGGGCCGCTCACGGTCGATCTTTCCTATGGGGGGAATTTCTACGCGATCGTCGATCCTCAACCGACCTTCCGCGACGTTGCCGATGTAAACCCTTCCGACATCCTGCGATGGTCACCGGCCGTGCGCGCAGCGGTGAACGCAACACTGGAATGTGTCCACCCGGAAAACCCTGCCATCCGCGGATGCCGCCATGTTCTCTGGACCGGCGCTCCGACGGTGCCCGGCGCCACCGCGCGCAATGCGGTTTTCTACGGCGACAAGGCCATAGACCGCAGCCCTTGCGGCACCGGGACTTCGGCTCGTCTTGCTCAATGGGCGGCGAAAGGACGCATCAGGCCCGGCGAGGCTTTCGTGCATGAAAGCATCATCGGATCGCTGTTCACGGCGCGGATCGAGGCCGAAACGCAGGTCGGTTCGTTCCCGGCGATTATCCCGTCCATCGAGGGTTGGGCGGTCATGACCGGGTTAAACACGATTTTTGTCGATGATCATGACCCCTTCGCGCGCGGGTTCGTTCTGGCAGATCGGCAGAAGTGACAGAGATAAATCTAGTCAGAGTGGCAAAGTTTAGAGAAATCCACTGTCAAATTGCCATTTTTCGGGATTGATGCCGCGCCACGCTTCCGCCACTTTCCACGCACCCGATTGCAGCCGGTGAAACTCGCTGATAGCGTTCGGGAAATGTCGGAGCCCTCGGGAGCGGGATCAGGCATTTGGCACGAAATCCGCATGAAGGATCTCCGCATCGAGAAGGCGGGGCGTGCACAAGGCAGGGACAAGGCAGGGTTTTGGCGATTCCGCGAAACTGGCCTTGAGGGAGGGGCGTGAGGGAATGGACGTTTTCGTTCAACAGGTGATCAATGGGCTGTCGCTCGGCGCGGTCTACGGTCTCATCGCCATCGGCTACACGATGGTTTTCGGCATCATCGGCATGGTGAACTTCGCCCATGGCGATGTTTTCATGATTTCTGCCTTCGTGGCCTTGATCGTCTTCATGGCGGTGACCGCACTGGCCGGGCTTTCCGGTGGCGTGGTGTTTCTGGCGCTGGTCGCGGCCCTTCTGGTCTCGATGTTTGTCACATCGCTCTACAACTGGACGATCGAGCGCGTCGCCTACCGCAAGCTGCGCGGTTCCTTCCGTCTCGCGCCGCTGATTTCGGCGATCGGCATGTCCATCCTGCTGATGAATTTCGTGCAGGTTGCCCAGGGACCGCGCAACAAGCCCATTCCGCCGGTGATGCGCGACGTGATCGTGCTGTTCGAGAAGGACGGCTTCGCGGTCGCGATTTCCTACAAGCAGATCCTCATCATGGTGACGACGGCCGTGCTGCTCGGCATCTTCTGGTACATCGTGCAGAAAACACCGCTCGGTCGCGCCCAGCGGGCTTGCGAGCAGGACCAGAAAATGGCCGCGCTCCTCGGCATCAATGTCGACCGCACGATCTCGATCACCTTCATCATGGGCGCGGCTCTGGCTGCCGTCGCGGGCACGCTCTTCCTCAATTATTACGGCGTCGTGGTGTTCTCCGATGGCTTCGTGCCGGGCGTGAAGGCCTTCACGGCCGCTGTGCTCGGCGGCATCGGCTCCCTGCCCGGCGCGGTGCTCGGCGGATTGCTGATCGGGTTGATCGAGACGCTCTGGTCCGGTTATTTTTCGATTGATTACAAGGATGTCGCCTCGTTCTCGATCCTGGCCATCGTGCTGATTTTCATGCCGCAGGGCCTGCTCGGCAAACCCGAAGTCGAGAAGGTGTAAGATGACCAGCGTAACGTCCTCGATGGCTCAGGCGCAGCCGAAAATCGACTTCTCGCGCCTGTTCACGGATGCCATTCTTGCAACATTGGTGGCACTCGGCCTGTTCGGCCTGTTGATCGGCGTGAAGACCGATCAATCACTCAACAACCAGATGATCCTGGTGCTCCGCCCCGGCCTCCTGGCGCTGATCCTGGCGGCGGTATTTGTCGGGCGTCTGACAATCGGCTATATCATCGCGGTCCGTGATGCGCGTCCGCCCGAAGCGAAGAAGGCCAAGGCGGCGAAATCGAATACCGCGCTTTGGGTCGAGAAATACGGCTTGCCGGTCTTTGTCGGCTTCCTCTTCGCCTATCCGCTGATGGTGCTCTACACCGCCGGACCGCAGGGCGCGATCAAGTGGATCGACAATTTCGGCATCCAGATTCTCATCTACATCATGCTGGGCTGGGGGTTGAACATTGTCGTGGGCCTCGCGGGCCTGCTCGACCTCGGCTATGTGGCCTTCTACGCGGTTGGCGCGTATTCCTATGCGCTTCTCGCGACCAGCGAGCCGGTGAAGCTCTTCATGGCAGCCCATATGGGCTCCACCTTCTGGCCACTCTGGGCTTTCTGGATCTGCCTGCCGATCGCGGGGATCCTCGCGGCCTTCTGGGGCGTCATTCTCGGCTTCCCGGTGCTCCGCCTGCGCGGCGATTACCTCGCGATTGTGACGCTGGCTTTCGGCGAGATCATCCGCCTCGTTCTGATCAACTGGGTCGAATTCTCGAACGGCTACGCGGGGATATCCTCGATCCCGCGACCAAGCTTCTTCGGCGTGCCGTTCAACGCGAGCGATACGGGTTTCGCGGCGCGGTTCGGGCTTGAATTCACGCCCATCTATCGCACGATCTTCCTCTTCTACCTCATCCTGATCCTGGCTCTGATTACGGCCTTCGTCTCCGCGCGGTTGCGGCGGCTTCCGGTCGGGCGGGCGTGGGAGGCCCTGCGCGAAGACGAAATTGCCTGCCGGTCGCTCGGCATCAACACCGTGAACACCAAGCTCACGGCCTTCGCGATCGGTGCGATGTTTGGCGGTTTTGCCGGTGCGTTCTTCGCGGCTCGGCAAGGCTTCATCTCGCCGGAGAGCTTCGTGTTCCTCGAGAGCGCGCAGATCCTCGCCATTGTGGTGCTGGGCGGCATGGGCAGCCTGATGGGTGTCGTGATTGCCTCGATCCTGCTCGTCGGCGGTGTGGAACTGCTGCGCGAACTCGATGCGCTGAAGGTGATTTTCGGCCCGAATTTCGACCCTGCGCAGTACCGCATGCTGATCTTTGGCCTGTGCATGGTGCTGATGATGCTGTGGAAGCCGCGCGGGCTGATCTCGGTGCGCGAGCCGTCCGTCTTCCTGAAAGAAAAGAAATCCGTGTCTTCGGATCACGTCAAAGAAGGACACGGCTGATGCGTTCCCTTCATGATCCGGTTCTCAAGGTCGAGAACCTCACCATGCGCTTCGGCGGCCTTGTGGCCGTGAACGATCTGTCGTTCTCGGCCGGCCGCGGCGACATCACGGCCCTGATCGGCCCCAACGGCGCGGGCAAGACCACCGTGTTCAACTGCATCACCGGCTTCTACAAGCCGACGGTGGGGCGGATCGCGCTGCGTCACGGCAATCTTGATTTCGCGCAGCATATCGAGGCGCTGACCGATAGCGACCACGGCGCCTATCGCGGTGCCGATGGATCGCTCTTCCTCCTCGAGCGGATGCCGGATTTCCAGATCTCGGCCAAGGCGCATGTGGCGCGCACCTTCCAGAACATCCGTCTCTTTTCGGGCATGACCGTGCTCGAAAACCTGATGGTTGCACAGCACAACCCGCTGATGACCGCCTCGAACTGGACCCTTGGCGGGCTCTTCGGCCTGGCCGGGTTCCGCCGGGCTGAAAATGGGGCGATCGAGAAAGCGAAATACTGGCTCGAGAAAACCAAGCTGATCGACCGCGCCGACGATCCTGCCGGTGATCTGCCCTATGGCGATCAACGCCGGCTCGAGATTGCGCGCGCGATGTGCACGGATCCGGTGCTCCTGTGCCTCGATGAGCCCGCTGCAGGCCTCAACCCGAAAGAGAGCCTGGAACTCAACACACTGCTGATGTCGATCCGCGAGGATCACGGCACATCCCTCCTTCTCATCGAACACGATATGAGCGTGGTGATGCAGATTTCCGACCACGTGGTGGTGCTCGACTATGGCACCAAGATCGCCGACGGCACGCCGGAGCAGGTGAAATCCGATCCGAAGGTCGTGGCCGCCTACCTTGGCGTGCCCGATGACGAGGTGGAAGCCGTGGAAGCGGAGGTGGGCGTATGAGCAGCCAGACCTCCCAGCCCCTTCTCGCCGTCCGGGGCGTGAAGACCTATTACGGCAACATCATCGCGCTGAAGGGCGTCGATATCGATGTCAATCAAGGCGAGATCGTCACCCTGATCGGGGCGAATGGTGCCGGCAAATCGACCCTGATGATGACAATCTTCGGCAAGCCGCAGGCTCGTGAGGGCACGGTGACCTATGAAGGTCGCGACATCACGAAAATGCCGACGCACGAAATTGCGCGGCTCGGCCTCGCTCAATCGCCGGAGGGGCGGCGGATTTTCGGGCGCATGAGTGTGCTCGAAAACCTGCAGATGGGTGCCACGGTCAACAACCTCGCCTATTTCAACGAAGACCTCGAAAAAGTCTGCACCATCTTCCCGCGCCTGAAAGAGCGGCTTCAGCAGCGCGGCGGCACGCTGTCGGGCGGCGAGCAGCAGATGCTGGCCATTGCCCGCGCGCTGATGGCCCGGCCGAAACTGCTGCTGCTCGACGAGCCTTCACTCGGCCTCGCACCGCTGATCGTGCGCCAGATTTTCGACGTCATCCGCGATGTGAACAAGAAGGATGGCATGACCGTCTTTCTGGTCGAGCAGAACGCCTACCATGCCTTGAAACTCGCGCATCGGGGCTATGTGATGGTCAATGGCCTCATCACGATGAGCGGAACGGGCAAGGAACTGCTCGCCAACCCGCAGGTCAAGGCCGCCTATCTTGAAGGCGGGGGGCACTGAGCATGGGCCACAACCATCAGAAGCCCTTTGGCAACCACGCATGCGAAGGAGATGCCGCATGAACCTGCAAGGCATTCTCTACGAAGAGCCCTCCATCTGGCTGTTCCTGCTGGTGACAGTCGCGATGGGCGGCTGGGCTGCCTGGCGCACGGGTATCGCGATCGCAAAGACCTGGAAACCGGTTGCGCTGCTCATCCCCTACATGCTGCTGCTGGGTATGGCGGTGCGGTTCATCCATTTCGCGATGTTCCACGGCACGCTGTTTTCGCTGCGCTACTATATCGTTGATACGATTATCATTCTTGTCGCAGCCTATATCGGCTGGCGGCACGAGCGCTCCAACCAGATGGCGCGCCAATATGGCTTCGCTTTCGAGAAGACCTCGTTCCTCTCGTGGCGCAGAAAGGCCGGTGCGTGACGCATCGGTGACACCGAATTCAAGGCTGGTGACAGGAACCTGAAAACCGGCTTTGATGCATCAGGCGCGCCTCTTCCGAGGGTCAGCGTTTTGGTCAAACGCCCGCGGATGGCGTCTCATCCGCAACGTAAAAAGTCACAGGGGAGAGTCCTGATGAAGAAGACCTTGTTGGCCGGCGTCGCAATGGCCGCAGCGCTCGCGCTGTCGTCCGCCGCGCAGGCCCAGATCAAATTGGGCGTTGCCGGCCCGATCACCGGCCCGAATGCGGCCTTCGGCAAGCAGCTCGTCGACGGCACCGAGCAGGCCGTCGCCGATATCAACGCGGCCGGCGGCATCATGGGCCAGCGCATCGGCACGGTTGCCAAGGGCGACGACGTGTCGGACCCGAAGCAGGGTGTCTCGGTTGCGAACAAGTTCGTCGGTGACGGCGTGAAGTTCGTGGTCGGCCACTTCAACTCCGGCGTCGTGATGCCGGCTTCGGAAGTCTATGCCGAGAACGGCGTGCTGATGATCTCGCCTTCGGCCACGAACCCGAAAGTGACCGAGCGCGGCCTGTGGAACGTGTTCCGCACCTGCGGTCGCGATGACCAGCAGGGCGCGGTTGCAGCCGATTACATTGTGAAGAACCTCGCCGGCAAGAAGGTCGCCGTTGTTCATGACAAGACGACCTACGGTCAGGGCCTCGCCGACGAAACCAAGAAGGCGATGAATGCCAAGAATGTCCGTGAAGTGCTCTATGAGGGCGTGAACACGGGTGAGAAGGACTTCACCGCGCTCATCACCAAGATGAAGAACGCCGGTGTCGAGGTTGTCTACTGGGGTGGCCTGCACACCGAGGGCGGCCTCATCGTTCGCCAGATGCGTGATCAGGGCCTCAAGGCCGTGATGATGTCGGGTGACGGCATCACCTCCGACGAGTTCGCCACCATCGGTGGTCCGGGCGTCGAAGGCACGCTGATGACCTTCCCGCCGGATCCGCGCAACCGCCCGGAAGCCGCGAAGGTTGTGGCGGCGTTCAAGGCCAAGGGCATCAACCCGGAAGCCTACACGCTCTACTCCTACGCCGCCGTGGAAGTGATGAAGCAGGCTGCTGAAGCCGCCAAGTCGCTCGACCCGAAGAAGGTTGCCGAGCAGATCAAGTCTGGCCAGAAGTTCCAGACCGTGATCGGCGAACTCTCCTTCGACAAGAAGGGCGACATCACCCGTCCGGACTATGTGATGTACACCTGGAAGAAAGACGCTTCCGGCAAAGTCACCTACGTCCAGAACTAAGGTTCTCGACAGGGCAAGCGATCGGGGGCGGGCAACCGCCCCCTTTTTTGTGCGAATTCGATTTAGGCCGCCGTGAGCCGACAGAAAAAGCAGCCGCGCCGCGCGGAATGGATGTCGACATGGGCGACATCCGGTCGCGACAGCCAGTCGGAAGCGAGATTTTTCAGCGCATCCTTCTCGGCAAGGTCCGCCTCGATCATGATGCCATCGTGATCATAGGCGCGGACTGACATGGCGCGTTGCATCACGATTTCCGGCCATTCGCCGTCCCAGCGAAACTGCCTGGCGTGCTGGCGAACGAAAATCGGCCCCTCGGCCCGGTAGGGCGAATGGGCGTTGTCGAGATGGCGATAGTTGAGCAGCAGCAATTCCTCGCCGGGATGCGCGAAAGCAAGACTGACGCGGCATGGATAGCCGATGCCGGCGTCATCGGGTGCGAGCATGCGGCGGATGCCGCGCTGGCGAAGTTCGGCATGGTCGAGCGCGAAAAGCGGCTGAAATGGCTCGGCCGCGAGGCCGGACGTGGTGATCATCATGATGCAATCTCCTGCTTGTGACAGCTGGAGAGTGCCGTGCGCCGAAGCACGCAGCCACCCGATTTCAACGGGTCTCAACCCAACTTGCCGAGCACCGGGAAAGCCTCAAGCAGATAGAAGCCGAACTGGCTGATCGTGCCGGTGAGGAACAGGATGCCGGTGATCGCCAGCAACACACCCATCGCCTTCTCGATCAGGCCGAGATTGGCGCGGAAGCGCTTGAGAAACTTCAGAAATGGCCCCATCGCGAAAGCCGCGAGCAGGAAGGGCACACCGAGTCCCGCTGAATAGACCGCGAGCAGGCCTGCCCCGCGCCACACCGTCGCCTCACTGCCCGCAACCGCGAGCACGCCGGCGAGAACCGGGCCGATGCAAGGGGTCCAGCCGAACGCGAAAGCGAGACCCATGATATAGGCCCCGCCGAAACCGGCCGGTTTCTCGACTTCGACACGCGCCTCGCGCGCCAGAAAGCCGAGGCGGAAAAGCCCGAGGAAATGCAAGCCCATGATGATGATTGCGACTCCCGCGACCTGTGCGAGGATGTGCGCATAGGCGCGCAGAACCGCCCCGATCAGCGAAGCCCCTGCCCCGAGCGCCACGAAGACGGTCGAGAATCCGAGCACGAAAAACAGGGCCGCGAACACCACGCGTCGGCGAAGCGCGCCATCAATGTTCTCCCGCGCCGAAAGCTCGCTCACGCTGGTTCCGGCAAGGTAACAGAGGTATGGCGGCACCAGCGGCAGCACGCAGGGGCTCAGAAACGAGAGCAATCCGGCAAACGCGATGATGGGGAGCGTCAATTCACTGGTCATGGCCTTCCCATAGCCGAAAACTGGTTGAGAAAAAGGCACGGCCCACCAACAATCGCGTGAACGGAGCATCACGATGAATAATGACCTGACAGATCTCGCGGGCGTGCGGGTGGGCCATGCGCAGGACCAGAGGCTTGCGAGCGGTGTGACGGCGATTGTGTTCGATCGCCCGGCCGTTGCCTCCGTATCTGTCCTCGGCGGCGCTCCGGGTGGGCGCGACACGGCCCTGCTCGAAACCGATATGACGGTCGAGACCGTCGATGCGCTCATCCTCTCGGGTGGCTCGGCATTCGGCCTCGATGCCGCTGGCGGCGCTCAGGCGGCGCTGCTCGCGATGGGGCGCGGTTTTCCCGTGGGGGACATGCGCGTGCCGATCGTCCCAGAGGCCATCATCTTTGATTTGCTGAACGGCGGCGACAAGAATTGGGGCGCGAAACCACCTTATTGGGAGATGGGCCGTGCGGCGGTGGAGGCCGCGATGCGCGACAGTTCCGTAGCGCTGGGCTCGGTGGGTGCGGGACTCGGCGCGACGACCGCAAATCTCAAGGGCGGGATCGGAATGGCGAGCGGACAGAGCCGCGCAGGCCACCGGGTCGCAGCCCTGATGGTCGTGAACGCGATCGGCTCCGCAACCATCGGCGATACGCCGTATTTCTGGGCCGCGCCCTACGAGAAAGGCCGCGAATTCGGCGCGCGGGGTGCTCCCGCTTCGATGCCGCATGACGGGCTCGCGCTGCGGATCAAGGGCCATGCAACCGAACCTGCAACAACGATCGGCGCGGTGATCACCGATGCCAGGCTCACGAAATCACAGGCGAAGCGGCTCGCGATCATGGCACAGGATGGCCTCGCGCGGGCCATTCGCCCGGCCCATGCCCCGATGGATGGCGATACGATTTTCGCCGCCAGCACCGGCGAGAAGCCGCTCGACGAGCCGATGATGAACCTCACCGAACTCGGCATGCTCGCCGGCGATTGCGTGGCCCGCGCCATCGCGAGAGGCATCCATGAAGCGACGGCCCTGCCCTTCCCGGGCGCGCTTCCGGATTGGAGAAGCCGGTTCGGCTGATCAGCCAAACCGCTCGAGCGCGTAAGGGGCGGGGTTGGTGAAGGGCGCCTCGCCCGTGATCATCTCGCTCAGGAGACGCGCGGCCGAGCCCGCGAGCGTCAGCCCGTGATGCGCATGGCCAAAATTGAACCACAGGCCCTTATGGCGCGGGGCCTTGCCCATCACCGGCAGCATATCCGGCATGCAGGGGCGCGCGCCCATCCACGGCACGGCCTCGACGCGGCCCTCGAGCGGAAGAAGCTCCTTCGCGCGCGGCTCGATCATATCGATCTGGCGCGGCGTTGCGGGAGCATCGCGGTGCGCGAATTCGGCACCAGATGTCAGACGAATACCGCTCGCCATCGGGGCCATCACATAGCCATGCTCGACGTCGAGCACAGGAATACCCAGCCGGGCATTGCCCTTGGGGCGCATATGGACATGATAGCCGCGCTTGACGCCCATCGGCACGCGATAGCCCATCGGGCGCAACAAATCCGGCGCCCAAGGGCCCAAAGCCACCACGCAATCCGGCGCCGAGATGATCCCCTCAGTCGTTTTCACGGCCCAGCCATCGTGTCGCTCCTCGAGCGTCATCGCGTTGCCGTTGATGATCTTGCCGCCGAGGGATTCAAAGTGACGCGCATAGGCCAGAGTCAGGGCCTGCGGATCGTTGAGCGACCAAGGTGCCGTGAAATGCACGCCGCCGATGGCGGCATCCGAGATATTCGGCTCGCGCTCGGCAATGCCCTTGCGATCGAGCATCACCGCCTCGACGCCGAACGGCGCAAGATCGGCAAGGGTTTTCGCGGCTTCGGTCTCGAAGGTCTTCTGGGTGCGGAAGACTTTCATCCAGCCGCCGGGGCGGAGCATGCTCTCCACTCCTGCCGCCGCAGCGAGCTTGCGATGCTCCTCGAGGCAGGCTCCGAAAATCGGAACATTGGCGGCGGCCGTCTTCAATTGCCCCGCGCGCGACGACGCCCGGAAGTAGCGCCAGAGATAGGGCGCAACATGGAACACATCACGCAGATGATAATGCGCTTCTGCCTTGAGGTTCAGCGCATATTGCACCAGAAGGAACGGGTCGCGCGGGAAAGGATAGGGCATGACCGCTTCGCTCTGGATGAGCCCGGCATTGCCGAACGAGGTTTCCCCGCCGGGATTGCCCCGCTCGATCATCGCAACCGAACGCCCCTTCATCGCGAGAGACAAAGCCAAGGCAGTGCCGACAACACCGCCGCCCAGAACCAGAACATCGACGCGCATGAGACCCCTCTCCCGGATGCTCAATCTCGCCCGGGAAAGGCTTGGATTTCAATTGCGTTTTTTCAGGAATGACCGTGGAAATCACAGCACTATGCCAAAAATGCAGGGATTTTGACTGAACACCATGCTCAATATGCCTCGCATTCTGCTCTCGCGGCTTGGTCGGCACGCCGCTCCGGCCTACGCCATCTCGATTTTTCTGGGCCTCGCCTTGCCGCAACTCGCGGCCGCGATGCGCCCCGTCATCCCCGTCACGATTTTCATCTTCATTATGCTCGCCTTCGCGCGGATGAACCTGCCCGGCATCCGGGCTGTCGCAGCGGCGCCAAAAAAACTCGGCTTCGTGCTGCTCGCGAGCTGCCTTGTGCCTCCGGTTGTGGGCTATCTCGTGTTGCACGCCCCATGGTTTCGCGATCTTGATCCCGGCATCCAGCTTGCCATCGCCATGATGGCTTCGGCCCCGCCACTCATGGCGGCTCCTGTCTACGCGCTGCTGCTGGGGTTCGAGAACTCACTGGCGCTCGCGACCCTCGTGCTCGGCATGGTGGTGGTGCCGCTGACCGCCCCCACCTTCACGAGCCTGCTGGCGGGGGCGGATGTCCCGATCTCCCCGCTCGCACTGGCCGAAAGGCTTTTCTATTTCGTCGGCTCCGGCATGCTCGGCGGACTTGTGCTGCGCAAGCTTGCTGGCTCGGAGCGGCTTCAATCGGTGAAGCTCGAACTCGACGGGCTTGGCGTGCTGATGTTCTTCCTCTTCGCCATTGCGGCGATGGATGGTGTTCTGGCCGCGACCCTCGCCACGCCGGGGCTGATGCTGCTCATGCTCGCGCTCTCGACCGGGTTTTCGGCCCTGAATTTCGCGATCGCCTACCAGCTTTTCCGGTCGTTTGATTTCAATGACCGGTTTTCCGCATCGATCTGCATCGGTCTGCGCAATATGGGGTTGCTGGTGGCGCCGATCATCAGCATCCTGCCCGCCAACACATTCCTCTATTTCGCGCTGGCGCAAATTCCCATCTATGTTGCGCCCGTCGTGCTTCAGGCACTCAAGGCGCGGCTCGAGAAAGCATGACCGTGACACGCCCGATTCTCATCGCCCCTTCCATCCTTTCCGCCGATTTCGCTGATCTTGGCGCGGACGTCTCCGCCATGATGGCGGCTGGCGCGGATTGGGTGCATATCGACGTGATGGACGGGCATTTCGTGCCGAACATCTCGTTCGGCGCCCCCGTCATCAAAGCCTTACGCCCACATGTATCTGCACTATTCGATACGCACCTGATGATCTCGCCCGTCGATCCTTACCTCAAGGATTTCGCGGATGCGGGGTCGGATCTGATCTCGGCGCATGTGGAAGCGGGTCCGCATACCCATCGCACGCTGCAGGCCATTCGGGCCTTGGGCAAGAAATCCGGCGTGGTGATCTGCCCTGGCACACCCGCTTCGGCCATCGCGCCGGTGATCGACATGGTCGATCTCGTGCTGGTCATGAGTGTCAATCCGGGCTTTGGCGGGCAGAGTTTCATCCCTTCGGCCCTGAATCTCATCAAGGATTGCCGCGCGATCATCGGCGATCGAGCGATTGACCTAGAGGTCGATGGTGGCGTGACCCCCGCCAATGCCGCCGATGTCGTGGCTGCGGGCGCCAATGTGCTCGTGGCGGGTTCGGCCGCCTTCAAGGGCGGTCGCACGGCCTATGTCGGCAATATCAAGGCTCTGCGTGAGGCGGCACATTCCGGGCGCGGTCGCGGATGAACCTGCTGCGCCGCACGGCCGGACGCGCAATGCTGCTGGGTTTAATATCGGCGCTGACGATGGTGATCGCCATCATCCTGCGCGACGAAATCTGGAACAACCGGACCATCGCGCTGGTCATCATCTGGCTGTTGGGCGGATTTTTCGGTACGTTCGGCGGCGTTGTGGCACTGCTTCTGTGGCGCCGGCTGTTCGGCTCGAGGCATCTGGCACTGGTGCGTGGCTTGATCTTTCTGCCCGCCTTCATCGCTGCTGGCGCGATGGTCTTCTACCTCCAGACCGGATGGCAGAGCGGTTTCGAACTCCACCCCGAGCATCCGCTGCGCTCTGTTCTGTTTGGCAGCGTTCAGACCATGGCGATGTTCGTCTATACGGTATCGCATTACATGCTGCCGTGGATGGCGCCGGTGATGATTGCGGTGGGCTATGCCTTGATGCCCAGACCCGAGGCTTGAGCCGCGCGCCTGCGCCGTGTATCCCCCCTCCAGCTTTCACAGATCGAGATTTACCCGATGATCCCGCGTTATTCCCGGCCCGAGATGGTCGCCATCTGGTCGCCCGAAACCCGCTTCCGCATCTGGTTCGAGATCGAGGCACATGCCACCGACAAGCTCGCCGAGCTGGGCGTGGTGCCGAAGGAGGCGGCGAGGACGATCTGGGAAAAGGGCGGACCCGCGACCTTCGACATCGCCCGCATCGACGAGATCGAGCGCGAGACCAAGCACGATGTCATTGCGTTCCTCACCCATCTTGCTGAAATTGTCGGCCCCGAAGCCCGCTTCGTTCATCAGGGCATGACCTCGTCGGATGTGCTCGACACGACGCTCGCTGTGCAACTCGTGCGCGCCACCGACATCCTGCTGAAAGACATGGATGCCCTGCTCGCCGCGATCAGGAAACGGGCGCTCGAGCATAAGTTCACGCCCACGATCGGGCGCAGCCACGGCATCCATGCCGAGCCGGTGACCTTCGGGCTCAAGCTCGCGCAGGCCTATGCCGAATTCGACCGCTGCCGGGCGCGGCTCGTCGCAGCGCGCGCCGAAATCGCGACCTGCGCGATCTCCGGTGCTGTCGGCACCTTCGCGAATATCGACCCGGCTGTGGAAGCGCATGTGGCCGAAAAGCTCGGCCTTGCCATCGAGCCGGTCTCCACGCAGGTGATCCCGCGGGATCGTCATGCGATGTATTTCGCGACCTTGGCGGTGATCGCCTCCTCGGTTGAGCGGCTCGCGACCGAAATCCGGCATCTCCAGCGGACGGAAGTCTATGAGGCAGAGGAGTACTTTTCACCCGGCCAGAAGGGCTCGTCGGCGATGCCGCACAAGCGCAACCCGGTGCTGACCGAGAACCTCACCGGCCTCGCGCGCATGGTCAGGAGCTTCGCGCTGCCCGCGATGGAGAATGTGGCGCTCTGGCACGAGCGCGACATCTCGCATTCCTCGGTCGAGCGCTATATCGGCCCGGATGCGACGATTACGCTTGATTTTGCGCTGGTGCGGCTCACGGGCGTGATCGACAAGCTGCTGGTCTACCCGGCCAACATGCAGAAAAACCTCGATAAACTCTCGGGCCTGCACAATTCGCAGCGCGTGCTGCTCGCGCTGACGCAAGCCGGGGTTTCGCGCGAGGACAGCTACCGCCTCGTGCAGCGCAACGCGATGAAGACCTGGGAACAGGGCGCGGATTTCCTCACCTCGCTGAAAAATGACCCGGAGGTTTCCTCACGCATTCCGGCCAGGGAACTCGAGGCGATGTTCGATCTCGGCTACCATTTCAAGCACGTGGAGACGATTTTTTCGCGGGTGTTCGGGGTATGAAAACCTCGGAAGCCTCGATCCTGATCGTGCCGGGTTTCATGAATTCCGGGCCGGATCACTGGCAGAGCCGCTGGCAGGCGAAGCTCTCGTCCGCGAGCCGGGTTTGGGAGCCGATCCTCTCGGATGCCCGCCAGCCGGATTGGGTGGAGGCCCTGAAAAAGGCCGTCGAGCGAGCAGAAAGGCCGGTTGTGCTGGTCGCCCATTCGCTGGGCGTGATCACGGTCGCGCATGCCGGGCAAGCGCTTGCCGGCAAGGTGCGCGGGGCCTTCCTCGTCGCGCCCTCGAATGTCGAGCGCGAGAACCTGACTGCGGGCATCGACCCTGCTTTCGCTCCTGTGCCGCGCGATCCGCTGCCCTTCCCGAGCATCCTCGTGGGCAGCCAGAGCGATCCCTTCTGCAGCTTCGACAAGGCGGGCGAATTCGCGAATGCCTGGGGCTCAGCGCTGGTGGATGCCGGTGAGGCCGGGCATATCAATGTCGATTCCGGCCACGGACCCTGGCCGGAAGGGCTGATGCGTTTCGCCGGATTCTTGCAGAAGCTTTGAAACGCTCAGGCACCACGCGTCTGGGCCAGGATTTTCTTGGCCACCACCACGCTGATCGGCAGCCCGAGCACAAAGCCGGCCGCCGCCGCAACCGGTATGAGCAGCTTGGCGCGATCCATAAGCGACGGAATGCTGGTGATGACGATGACGGCCACTCCCATCAGCACCGTCATGGCAATGATGTGAATGACAGCGGCAAGCTTCCACATGGCTTCCTCCTGCGCCGGATTGCGGGCAAAGCCAAATGTCGCGCCGATGCCGGAGGTTTGCCTTGATCGGCATCAAGTCATATTCGTATTTTGATATATGAAAAAGCCGCCCGAAAGCGGCTTTCTCTCCGTTGCGGATCGAAGCGCCCGACGGGCGCTCCAAAATCAACGCGAATAGAATTCGATCACGAGGTTCGGCTCCATCTGCACCGGATACGGCACATCCGAGAGGGCCGGAACGCGGGCGAGCTTGGCCACGAACTTGGAATGATCCGCTTCGATGTAATCCGGCACATCGCGCTCGGCGAGGCCGGCCGCTTCCTGCACGAGGATCATGTTCTTCGCGGCATCGCGCAGCTCGATCACGTCGCCCGCCTTCACGGAATAGGAGGCGATGTTCACGCGGCGGCCATTGACCTTCACATGGCCGTGGCTGACGAACTGGCGCGCGGCAAACACGGTTGGCACGAATTTCGCGCGATAGACCACGGCATCGAGGCGGCGCTCGAGCAGGCCGATCAGGTTCTCGCCGGCGTCACCGCGCATGCGCACGGCTTCGGCGTAATAGCGGCGGAACTGCTTTTCCGAGATCGACCCATAATAGCCCTTGAGCTTCTGCTTGGCGCGGAGCTGCGTGCCGAAATCCGACATCTTGCCCTTGCGGCGCTGGCCATGCTGGCCGGGGCCATATTCGCGCTTGTTCACCGGAGACTTCGGACGGCCCCAGATGTTCTCGCCCATGCGGCGATCGATTTTGTATTTGGCTTCGTGACGCTTCGACATCGTCGTTTCCTTTGTGGGGCCCGGCCCGAAAACGACGGCAACCCCGAAGGCCTTGGCCTCGCGGGTGTTCCACCATCGCGTTCCAGCGCGAACCCGGATGGGTTGCGGCCCGTTATGGGCCAAGGCTTGGAACGCCCCTCCTCTCGCCTTCCTCTCCGAAGAGAGCGGCGCGACAGACACACGAGGAAACGGTGTCACGGGTGCGCTATCCCGTGCGGAGCCAGGCTCGCGCAAGGGAAGTGGGGCAATAGAGAAGTTTCACGGGCGGGTCAAGCAAAGGGCTCGATAATCCTTTCGACCGGGCGCCTCACGGACATCGGCAGCGCCGGCGCATAGCCGAAACGCACGACAAGATCGGCGCGCCGACCGCCGAGGCCAAGCCATTTCGAAAATTCCGACCGCAAGGCCATGACTTCGACCGGTTGATTGATATGGGCATGGCGGAGGTCAAGGGCGGTTGCCTGAAGCGCGAAACGCTGGAAACTTCTCCCGATATTGACCCAACCGGCCTTGCTTTCCTGATCGGACACGAAAACCGCAACCCCGGCTGACGACCGGATGTGTTCGGCATATTTCCGGTTCTCGCTGTTCTTGCGAAACACTGTGCTGAAAACAGCGCGCCCCAGCCATCCCGGCAAGCTGGGGTTGCCGGATGCCGCGCCCAGAAGACCGTCGCCTGTCGCCAGTGCCTCTGTCGGGTTAAACCGAATCCATGCCTTGAGTTCGCGCACGAAGGCCGCATCATCCATCTGGGCCGAGTTCCCCTGAATGACGAAATCAAGCACCGATTCAAGGTGAGGCTTCCCGGTCAGCAGAAGCAGGGAAACACCCTCGAGCTTTGCCGCCTCTTCAAGAAGGCGCAATGCATCCGCCGGGACTTGGCGTCCGTCATATGTGGAGCGCGTTGTCTGACGCCTCGGGATCGCGTCGAACATCGGAGACTGACGAGCATCACCGCCTCCGAACACGATCTCGATCCGGTTGCCGCGCATGTCCACGGCCGATGATTTTCCGCTGGCCTGGGCCGCGAGCATCAGGTTCTCGGCGGCGCAACCCAGACTGACAAAGAGGTGATGATCATCCGGATCCACCACGGGAAGCCGACGAGTCAGATCCGGCGAAATCCAGCAACGCCGTTCATCAATCGAAAAACGCCAGGGTTGAACATTGTGGCTGTTGGGCGCGAGAGCGGCGAAGCGCACCAGTTCAGTCATCTGTGGGCTGACGGGCAGCGGTGCGCGCAGTTTGGC
This sequence comes from Hyphomicrobiales bacterium, assembly GCA_017302635.1. Taxonomy (GTDB): domain Bacteria; phylum Pseudomonadota; class Alphaproteobacteria; order Rhizobiales; family Beijerinckiaceae; genus Rhabdaerophilum. The sequence goes on along the minus strand of JAFLCX010000002.1, from coordinate 713,634 downwards.
CTGCGTGGCCTCGTAAGTGTCCATCTCTGCTCTGGAGCAGTGAGCTAGGGCCAATCCCCCAAAACCGACCACACCACCAGCCAAGACCTGTCTGCGCGTAGGCATGCTACAGCACTCCAGCGAAGCTCTCATTGTCGAGCCTCGCTCGAAAGAGCCTTTCAAGTCTTGCGCAACATCAATCGAACTGAAGACCGAGACTCTCGATCACATCAGAATTGCGGATGGCTCCGGCCGTGAAACGAGCCCTGACCGTTCCCCGCCCCTTGGCCTCGAGGCCCAGCACCTGCTTCACCCGACGGGCGATGGCGGGGGCTGGGTCGATCCATTCCACGGTCCACGGCGCGAGAGCGCGAAGGCGATCCAGCAGCAGCGGATAATGCGTGCAGGCGAGCACAACCGTATCGGTGCGGCGCCCCTCACACTCCACGAAACAGGGGGCAATTTCAGCGCGGATTGCATCATCAGAGACCATTTCACCGCGCAATGCCCGCTCGGCGAGGCCAGCAAGCGCCTTCGAGCCCACAAGCGTGACCTTAACTCCTTGCGCGAAGTCGCGGATGAGTTCGGCGGTGTAATCGCGGCTCACGGTGCCGGGCGTGGCGAGCACCGAGATGAGGCCGCTCCTTGTGGCAGCGGCGGCAGGCTTGATCGCAGGCACGGTCCCGACGATCGGGATCGAATATGCCGCGCGCAGGGCGGGCAGCACAAGCGTTGAGGCCGTATTGCAGGCAATGACGATGCAATCAGCTGCAAAATCTCGGGTCGCATCGCCAATCACGTCGAGCACGCCGGAGATCAGCTCCTCGGGCCCGAGCGCGCCGTAGGGAAAGCGGGCATCATCCGCGAGGTAGAGATAATCCGCGCCCGGCAGAAGCTGGCGGATCGCCCGGAAGACCGTGAGACCGCCGAGGCCGGAATCAAAGACGAGGATGCGCGGCATGCTCGCCTTTGGGCCTCGTGTCTCCGCGCTCGTCATTCTCTCTCGCCTTTCGGGGCGCGAGTAAGCGCGGATTCGCCCCGCAATCGCAAGCGGCTCAGAGAACCTTCCGAATCATCTCGATGGCGCGCGCCCCGGAAAGAGCAGCGCCACCGGCGGTCATCGAGCCCGAGCCCGCACTCGCTTCACCCGCGAACCACAATCGGTTTGCGACAGGTTCGGCCAGAGCATCACGCGCGGCCATCTGGCCAGGCTTGGCGATGGAGTAACCTCCGAGCGAGGCCGGTTCGGCGCTCCAACCCGCAAGCTTGCCGCTGCGGAAGAATTTGCGCGCGTCTGCGCCCAGAATGGCAACGAGCTTGCCGAGCATGTGATCGACCGCCGCCGCCTCACCCGAGGCCGCGACACCGCGCGCATAGTCGCCACCGAAATGCGCGACCACGAGATCATTCCCGAACGGCCAGAACTCGAAATTCACGAGGTCGCCCTTCGAGCCGGTATCGAAGAACTGCGTCCAGTTCGATTGCCCGAATTTCGTGCCCTCGAACTTCAGAGCGAGTTTCGTCAGCGCACCCATGCCGAGGCCATCGAGCGCGGAGAGCGTGCGTGCAGGCAAGGCGGGGGTGAAGCGGATCGAGCCCGATTTCAGCACGTTGACCGGCACGGTGATGATCGCGGTTCTGGCCCTCACCGTGCCGCGCGCCGTTTCGAGCACCACACCTGACCCGGAAAAATCGACAGCGGTTACCGGCGTTTCGAGAGAGATGTCCAGCCCCTGGGCATAGAGCTCAAGCAGCTTGCCGTACCCGGTGGGGACCACGAGATCATCACCGGCGTTGAGCCGCTGATAATCGCGGATCGACACGCGGTCGGCATCTTCTCCGAGGTTGAGCAGCGTCATGCCGCTCGCGGCTTCCGGCACATCGGGGTTCAGCCGTCGCGCAGCCTCGCCGAACGACATGTCAACATGGGACGCTTCGTTATCGAGTACGCTGGAGAGGCGCCAGAACCCGCCACGGCGGCGACTGCGCTCCTCGGGCGAGAGTGGGCGACCATCGGCGAACACATTGAATCCGCCCCAGAGATTGCTGTCATCCACAGCTGCGACGCCGAGGTTTTTTGCGATTTCAGTCCACGGGTTGCTCTCGGACCAATGGATGTAAAACGCCCCGGCCTCAAACGAAGAGCCAAGCGTCGTGTTGGTGTAGACGCGCCCGCCGACGCGATGGCGCGCCTCGAAAATCCGGGCGGTGAGCCCCTGCGCCCTCGCGCGATGCGCCGCATGCAACCCCGCCGCGCCAGCGCCGATGATGGCGACATCAATCTCGGCAGACGATTGCGCGCGCGCCCTGACGCTCATCAGGAACGGCGCGGCGATCGACCCGGCGAGGAATTGGCGGCGATTGGTCATGGGATCATTCTCTCACCGCAGAATACGGCAGAATTGATTTCGCGGATGCAGCAATTTTCGCGGCTCACGCATCCGTGACCGGATGATCCTCAACCGGCTTGGGCTTCTGTTTCGAGCCCGGTTGCTTGCCGCCCTTGGCGAGCAGATCCAACGCGCCCCAGAGTGTGCGGATATCCTGTTCGGAAGGGCTCATCCGGTGAATCATGTTGCGCAGGTTGCGCACCATCACCGGTTTCTTGGCCTCGGGGTGGAAAAACCGGACGCGATCGAGCTCTCCCTCGAAAAACGCGAAGAACTGGCTCACCATGCCCTGCTGGGCGGGCGGGCTTTCCTCCGGCATCGAGAAAGGCAGCACATCCCCCTTCGAGGCGCGCATCCATTCATAGCCCGTGAGCAGCACGGCCTGCGCGAGGTTGAGCGAGGCGTATTCGGGGTTCACCGGGAATGTGATGATGGAGGAGGCGAGCATCACCTCGTCACTTTCAAGCCCCGTGCGTTCCGGCCCGAACATCAGGCCAACCTTCTGGCCCGAAGCCACACGCGACGCCGCATCGGCCAGCGCTTTCGCCGGAGCCTCGACGGGCTTCGCCTGCTCGCGATAGCGCGCAGTCGTCGCGTAGACATGGTGGAGATCCGCCACGGCCTGATCGAGTGTGTCGAAATGCTTCGCAGCCGTCAGCACATGCGTGGCACCCGCTGCGGCCGAGAACGCGCCCTTCTTCATCTGGGCCTTTTGCGGCCAGCCATCGCGCGGCGAGACAAGCCGCATCTCCGAAAGGCCGAAATTCGCCATCGCGCGGGCGCACATGCCGATATTTTCGGCGAGTTGCGGCCGGACAAGGATGACAACGGGGGCTTTCATGTCGTTCATGCCAGCCCCATGCGGTGCCGTTCCCGGCTCGTCAAGCCCGGCTCGCGCGCAGCCCGCATTTCCGGCCTCCCCCCGACGGCATCCCCTCCCCCCGAAAGGGGCATGGCGGAGCGGCTTTTACTCGCCCGCGCGCGATGCTATAGCGCCCGCGACAGCCTTGCTGGCTTTCCGTTTCCGGTTCGCGCCGGAGGCGGTGTTTCAACGAATTTCGAGGGTTTTGGGGCGCGCGCGATGAATAAGATCAAGGTCAAGAATCCGGTTGTGGAGATGGATGGCGACGAGATGACCCGGATCATCTGGCAGGCCATCAAGGACAAGCTCATCCACCCCTATCTCGATATTGACCTGCTCTATTTCGATCTCGGCATCGAATATCGCGACCAGACCAACGACAAGGTCACGGTTGAGTCCGCCGAGGCCACGCGCAAGCACGGTGTGGCCGTGAAATGCGCCACCATCACCCCCGATGAAGCACGCGTGCAGGAATTCAACCTCAAGGAAATGTGGAAATCGCCCAACGGGACAATCCGCAACATCCTCGGCGGCGTGATCTTCCGCGAGCCGATCATCTGCAAGAACGTGCCGCGCCTCGTCCCGGGCTGGACGCAGCCGATCGTGATCGGCCGCCACGCTTTCGGTGACCAGTATCGCGCGACCGATTTCAAGTTTCCCGGCAAGGGCAAGCTCACGATGAAATTCGAGGGCGAGGATGGCCAGGTGATCGAGCGGGAGGTCTTCAAGGCACCGGGCGCGGGTGTCGCGCAGGCCATGTACAACCTTGATGATTCGATCCGCGATTTCGCCCGCGCCTCACTCAATTACGGGCTGAACCGGAAATATCCGGTCTATCTCTCGACCAAGAACACGATTCTCAAGGTCTATGACGGCCGCTTCAAGGATATCTTCCAGGAGGTCTATGAGACCGAATTCGCGAGCGCCTACAAGGAACTCGGCATCACCTACGAGCATCGCCTGATCGACGACATGGTCGCCTCGGCGCTCAAGTGGTCTGGCGGATATGTCTGGGCCTGCAAGAACTACGATGGCGACGTGCAGTCGGATACGGTTGCGCAGGGCTTCGGCTCGCTGGGCCTGATGACCTCGGTGCTGATGACGCCGGACGGCAAGATCGTGGAAGCCGAGGCCGCCCACGGCACCGTGACGCGCCATTACCGCGAGCACCAGAAGGGCAAGCAGACGTCCACAAACTCGATCGCCTCGATCTTTGCGTGGACGCGTGGACTCGCCCATCGCGCGAAGCTCGATGACAATGCGGAACTCGCGAAATTCTCGAAGACTCTCGAGAAGGTCTGCGTCGATACGGTCGAGGCCGGCTTCATGACGAAGGACCTCGCGCTGCTGGTGGGCGCCGACCAGAAATGGCTCTCGACCCTCGGCTTCCTCGACAAGATCGACGAGAACCTGCGCGCGGCGATGGCGGCGTAAGCAAGGTCAACCGCGGCGGATCAAGGGGCCTCCGGGCCCCTTTTTCGTTTGTCGCACAGCATCCGGCGCGGCAGAATGACCGGAAGACGGGGTTCGTCATGCAGATCAGCGACTTCCGGTTCTTTCACCCCTATCGCGTGCGATACTCGGAGATCGATGGGCAAGGCGTCGTTTACAACGCGCATTACCTGACGTTTTTCGATGTCTCGATCCACGAGTTCTTCCGCGCGCTCGACCACGAGCGCTACTCGGATGCCAAACGGACGGGCGCTGATTTCCATGTCGTGAAAGCGAGCGTGGAATTCAAAGCACCGCTGCATTTTGATGACGAATTCAGTGTCGGCGTGAGAGTCGCCCGCATGGGTCGCTCAAGCCTCACCTTCTCGCTCGGCGTTTTCCGGGCCGGCGAGGCACAAGCCTGCGCCACCGGCGAGGTGATCTGGGCCTATACCGATCAGGCAAGCCGGAAATCGACGCCCATTGCGCCAGAAACCCGGGCCATCCTGCTCAAGGCTCAACCAGAGTTGAGGGAAACCGGCCCGGATCAATCGGCAGTTTGAGCGGATCCACGATCACGTCTCGAGCGCAACCTCGAAGCCGCCATAGATCATGCGCTTGCCATCATAAGGCATCGGGTTAGCGCCGGGCTGCATGCGCGGATCCTTCATCATCTTCTCCCAGCCCCCATCGCGCGCAGTCTTTGAAGACCAGACAACCCAGGCGAAAACAACCGTCTCGTCGGCCTCCTTTTTCACGGCCATCGGGAATGAAGTGAGCTTGCCATCGGGCACGTCGTCGCCCCAGCATTCGACCGATTTCAGGGCGCCAAACTCCTTCATGATCGTGGCCATCTCGGCAGCGTGCTTCAGGTAGGCTTCGCGATTCGCATTCGGCACGGCGGCGACAAATCCATCGATGTAGGTCATGGTTTTCCTCCTTGTGTTTGGTGATCAGGCAACCGCCCGCTCGATGGTGGCGATATCGATGCGCTTCATCTCCATCATGGCGTTGAAGGCGCGTTTGGCGCGGGCGGGATCGGGGTGCGCAATCGCCCGCATGAGCTGCTTCGGTACGATCTGCCAGGAAAGGCCGAAGCGATCTTTTACCCAGCCACATTGTTCGGCGTCGGGCACAGTGGAAAGCGCATCGGACAGGCGATCGACCTCTCCTTGAGTCTCCACCGGGATCATGAGCGAGATCGCTTCATTGAACCTGAAAAGCGGACCGCCATTCAGCCCCAGAAACGGGCGCCCCATCAAAGTGAACTCGACGGTGATAACCTCACCAGCCTTGCCGGAGGGGTAAAAATCGCTGGGTGCGGCGTGAATTGCATCCACGCGGCTATCCGGGATCACCGACGCGTAGAAGCGCGCGGCTTCCTCGGCATTGCCATCGAACCAGAGGCAGGGAGTGAGCGTTTCCACGAGCAAATCTCCTCCGGTTATGGACTGATCTCGGGCAAGACGAGTTTTTCGAGTTTTTGCAGCGAGTCCTGCCAGCCGAGGTAACAGGCCTCAGGTGGTATCATGTCTGGAATGCCGCTCTGCTCGATGGTCAGTTCTGTTCCCGTCGAGACAGCCTTCAGCGCGACCGTGACTTTCATCTCGCCGGGCAGGTTCGGGTCATCGAAACGGTCGGTGTAGACGATCCGCTTTCCCGGAACGAGATCGAGGTAGACACCACCAAAGGAGTGGATTTCGCCCGTCGTGAAATTGCGAAATGACATGCGATGAGAGCCGCCAACTTTCGCTTCGAGCAAGTGAACCGTGCAGAGAAATCCGTAGGGTGGCAACCAGCTCGCGATGGCATCGGGCTCCAGAAAGGCGCGATAGATTTTATCGGGCTTTGCAGCGAACACACGGTGAAAACGTACGGTTCCGGGCATGGTTTTCTTCTCCGGTCGGGGCGCTAATTCGTTGGCCTCGTCTGCAACGATCCGAACAGCATCCGGATGTAGCGGCTCAGGTGATCGACGCTCTCCTCCGCGATGGCGGGCCCGCCCTTTGCCTTGGCCAGAATGAAGGCGCCTTGCAGCACGGCCTGCGTGTGAAGCGCGAGGCTCGCAGCGCTCCAGCCTGTTCCTGAACCGTCCGGCTCCCAGCCGCGCGCACGCATGGCGGCGGCAATATCGGGCTCCAAAGTCGCGGCATGGCCGGAAATCGAGGCCTGGCAGGCGGCGCCGATTGCGGGATGCTCGGCATAAACCTCCTGCACCATCGTGCCGACCAGACAGGTGAACTCGGCCAGTTCGCCACGAAGGATATCGCGGCGGAACTGGAGGTAGGCGAGCAGCCTTTCCAGCGGGTCCGCCACGAGATGATAGGGTGCACCGGCGAAAAGCTTGGTGGTAAGCGTCGACCAATGCTCTGCTGCCGCGACGCCAAGCGCCTCCTTGCTCGCAAAATGATGAAAAAACGCACCCTTGGTAACCCCCGCCTCTGCGCAAAGGTCATCCACGCTTGTGGCTGAAAAGCCCTTGGCCCGGACAAGCTTCAGGGCTGCATCCAGAATTTTTTCGCGGGCTGTTCCGGTGCGAGCCATCATCAGGTATCCTCGCTCGAAAAGATACCAACCGGTTGGTATTTTTGTCAAGCACCGACTGCTCTACCCCGCAACGAGGTATCGCCACTCATCTCGTTCAGATGTTTCCAAAACCGGGGGACGACGCTTGCGCCACCCGGTCGATGCTCACGCCATTTCGGCCACGCGGGCGCGGATGGCTGCCAATGCCTCACCCATGCGCGAGCCATCAGGTCCCCCGGCCTGCGCCATATCCGGACGCCCGCCGCCGCCCTTCCCGCCGAGACATTCCGAGCCAATCCGCACCAGATCCACGGCGCTGATCCTCGCTGAAAGATCGGCGGTTACGCCAACAACCAAACCGGCGCGACCATCGGCCCCCACGACACCCAAAGCGACGACGCCAGCACCGATCTTCGATTTCTGCTGATCGACAAGCCCTTTGAGGTCCTTCGCTTCGATACCTTCCACCTGCCGGCCGACAAACGAAACCGCCCCGAGCTTCTCAACCGTATCCGCCTGCTCGCCGCCGCCGCCGCCCATGGCCAGCTTCCGGCGCGCTTCGGACAAATCGCGATCGAGCTTGCGCCGCTCATCCGCCAATTGGCTCGCGCGGTCGGCAACCTCATCCACCCCGGCACGGAGCGCCTGCGCCACCTGCCGAAGCCGCTTTGCCTGCTCGTTGAGATACCGGCGCGCCGCCGTGCCTGTCATGGCCTCGATGCGTCGCACACCCGCAGACACTGCCCCCTCGCCCAGCACGGCAACCAGCCCGATATCGCCCGTGCGACCGGCATGAGTGCCGCCGCAAAGCTCGATGGAATACGGCTTCGTGCTGCCATCGGCCTGATCCACCGTGCCCATGGAAACAACCCGGACTTCATCGCCATACTTCTCGCCAAAGAGTGCGCGAGCGCCTGAGGCAATCGCGTCGTCCACCGCCATCAACCGCGTTTCAACCGGCTCGTTGCGCAGGATGATCGCGTTGGTGATGTCCTCGACACGCTCTAGCTCCTCGGTCGAAATCGGCTTCGGGTGCGAGATATCAAACCGAAGCCGCTCGGGCTCAACCAATGAGCCCTTCTGCGCAACGTGGTCACCCAGAACCTGGCGCAAGGCTTCATGCAGCAAGTGGGTTGCGGAATGGTTGGCGCGAATGGCGCTGCGACGGGCATGATCAACCCGCAGGAAAGCGGGCTTCCCAACGGCAACCGCTCCGTCCTCCACCTGCCCCAGATGCACGATCACATCACCCGCGCGCTTCAAGGTATCCTGCACGCGAAAACGAAACCCGTCGCCGATGATCATGCCCTGATCACCAACCTGGCCGCCGCTCTCGGCATAAAACGGGGACTGATTGAGCGTGAGCGCCAACTCGCCCTGCCCGCTATCCACCGACCTGCCGCTCGCCACGATGGCCGTGACAACACCTTCCGCTTCCTCAGTCCCGTAGCCAAGAAATTCGGTTGCGCCGACCTGATCACGAACCTGAAACCAGATAGCCTCATTGGCTGCTTCACCCGACCCCGACCAGTGCGCGCGTGCCTCGGCCTTCTGCCGGGCCATGGCAGCATTAAAAGCCTCGACATCTACGCTGATCCGCCTGGCGCGCAACGCATCCTGCGTGAGATCGAGAGGAAAACCAAACGTGTCATACAGCCGGAAAGCCGTCTCTCCGGAAAAAACCTGACCGTCTCCAAGCTTGGAAACCTCGGCTTCCAGCAAGCCGATGCCGCGCTCCAGCGTGTTGCGAAACCGTGTTTCTTCCAGCTTCAATGTCTCAGTGATGAGGGCTTCCGCTCGCAGCAATTCCGGATAAGCCTGCCCCATATCGCGCACGAGCACAGGCACCAACTTGTGCATCAAGGGTTCTTTCGCGCCGAGCATATGAGCATGCCGCATGCCGCGCCGCATGATGCGCCGGAGAACATAGCCGCGTCCCTCATTCGATGGCAGCACACCGTCGGCTACGAGAAAGGCAGATGCGCGCAAGTGATCTGCGATGACGCGATGCGACGCCGATTGCGCTCCATCTGGATCAACACCCGTCGCCTGCGCCACGGCGAGAATGAGATTTCGCATGATATCAATACGGTAATTGTCATGCGTGCCCTGAAGGACCGCCGAAATACGCTCTAGCCCCATTCCGGTATCGATCGAAGGTCGGGGCAAATTCAGGCGTGTTCCATCCGCCATCTGCTCAAACTGCATGAAAACGAGATTCCAGATCTCGATGAAACGATCGCCATCAGCCTCATCGGATCCCGGCGGTCCACCGGCGATGCTCGGTCCATGATCGAAGAATATTTCCGAACATGGGCCGCAAGGGCCGGTATCACCCATGGCCCAGAAATTGTCCGATGTGCTGATCCGGATAATCCGGTCATCTGAAAGACCTGCGATCTTTTTCCAGAACCCGAAAGCCTCATCGTCTGTATGGTAGACCGTGACGAGAAGCTTCTCCTTCGGCAGCCCATATTCGCGTGTGACCAAATTCCAGGCGAGAGTGATCGCCTCTTCCTTGAAATAGTCACCAAAGGAGAAATTCCCCAACATTTCAAAGAATGTGTGGTGGCGCGCCGTGTAACCAACGTTATCCAGGTCGTTGTGCTTGCCGCCGGCACGCACGCATTTCTGCGCCGTCGCCGCACGCCTGTAACTCCGGGTCTCAAGGCCCGTGAAGATGTTCTTGAACTGCACCATGCCGGCAGTCGTGAACATCAATGTCGGATCATTCCGGGGAACAAGAGGGGATGACGGCACGATTGCATGCTCGTGCCTCCCGAAATACCCGAGGAACGTCGACCGAATATCACTCACGCTCGCCATGTCGAGAACCTTCAGCGCGAAGCCAATCCCTGTTTCCTGCCCAGCGCATATCAGCAGGATTTTCGATCGCTTCTAGACAGCGCACACCGCGCTGTCCACGCCCCTCAGCACAGAGAGGAGGAAACTCTTGTCATGCCTCTCCGGACTCGTCCTCAGGCGTGCCATCGAAAATCGTCGAAGCGATCAGACCAGCATTCTGCCGGAGCATTTGTTCGATGCGTCCGGCGACCTCCGGATTCTGCTTGAGAAAGAGCTTTGCGTTTTCGCGGCCCTGACCAAGGCGCTGGCTATCATAGGAAAACCAGGCCCCGGACTTTTCCACGATCCCCGCCTTGACCCCGAGATCGACCAATTCGCCCATTTTGGATACGCCCTCGCCATACATGATGTCGAACTCGACCTGCTTGAAGGGCGGCGCAACCTTGTTTTTTACCACCTTCACCCGCGTCGTGTTGCCGACAACATCCTCGCGCTCCTTGATCGATCCGATTCGTCGGATATCCAGACGCACCGAAGCGTAAAACTTCAAGGCATTGCCACCCGTCGTCGTTTCAGGGCTGCCATACATCACGCCGATCTTCATGCGGATCTGGTTGATGAAAATCACCATCGTATTGGAGCGCGAAATGGAAGCTGTCAGCTTTCGCAGCGCCTGACTCATCAGTCTCGCCTGCATGCCGGGCTGGACATCCCCCATCTCGCCTTCGATTTCAGCCTTGGGCGTCAGGGCTGCAACCGAGTCGACGACCAGAACATCAACGGCGCCGGACCGGACCAGCGTATCCGCGATCTCCAGCGCCTGCTCACCGGTATCGGGCTGGGAAATCAAGAGATTGTCGAGATTGACGCCCAGCTTGCGCGCATAAACCGGATCGAGCGCATGCTCGGCATCGATAAACGCCGACACGCCACCCAGTTTCTGAGCTTCGGCCACAGTGTGAAGCGCCAATGTGGTTTTGCCTGACGATTCGGGACCAAAGATCTCGATCACGCGACCACGCGGCAATCCACCGACGCCGAGCGCGATGTCGAGCCCCAGAGAGCCCGTTGGAATGGTTTCAATCTCGAGCACCTTCTGCTGCCCGAGACGCATGATCGAGCCTTTGCCGAAAGCCCGCTCGATCTGAGAGAGGGCCGCGTCGAGTGCTTTGGTCTTGTCCATAGAGGAACCTTCCACGAGGCGGAGCTGGGGATGCGTCACTGAACCCTCCTTATGCGAATGACTTACTCGCTTCAACACAAAGAATATTCTTCTTTTGTTCTCATTGTAAAGTTCTTTTTTTGTTCACTTTCGGGCTTGCCTTCAAGTGTGCGCTCGCCTAGGGTCTGAACGCAGGCAGGTGCACCCCGACATGAAACTTTCCTACGCACAGCGTCTTGAGGATTATCACCTTGATCTCGTGTTTTCCGATGCTGAACGCGGGATTTATGTGGATGTTGGAGGCGGGCATCCGGTTGCGGACAATGTCAGCTTCCATTTTTACCTTCGGGGCTGGCGTGGTCTGATTGTCGAGCCGCAACAGTCGCTGGCCCGGCTGTATGCCAGCATCCGGCCCCGTGATGTCGTGGCTGCATTTCCCGTTGGTGATCGAGACGGCGAAGTGGAGTTCCACCGGGTTGAGAGATTGCATGGTTTCTCGACAATTGTAGAGCAACACGCGAAAGGAGCGGGCGAATTCGGGGTCAGCTACAAGACCGAGCGATTGCCGATTCGGCGCCTGTCCGGGCTGCTCGATGAGAACGGGTTCAGCACCATCGATTTTCTCAAGATCGATGTGGAGGGGGCGGAAGGCGCGGTTCTTGCCGGACTCGACCTCAAACGTCATCGTCCCCGCGTGATGTGTATTGAAGCTGTTGCGCCGGGTAGCATGACCGATGTTTCGGCCGAGTGGGAGCCGATGCTCCTGTCAGCAGACTACATCCTCACCCTTCAGGACGAACTCAACCGGTTCTACGTGGCGCGCGAGCATGCCGCGCTGGCTGCACGTTTCCCGAAATCGCCGGCGCCGTGGGATTGCGTGAAGCATCTCTACGAATTCGGGCGTGCGGGCGAGAGCGCCGAGCATCCCGACTCAGAACTCGCCCGCCGATTGATCGCCGGGCTTTTCGCCAGCCTGCCGGATATGCCACCCGCGTTGATCCGGACATTGCTTGAAAGATCGGCTGGTCCGGATGGAATGGAGCGTGGCCCGGCCCTGCGGGCTTTGCTCCGGGGAAGGGCGGATTTTCCGCGCAAGGGGCTGCAGGCTGTGCCGGATGAGCCTTTGCCGCTGGACGATGCGGCACGCGCGGCCCTCGGTCGGATCGCGGCGGCCTATGATGGCGGCATGATTTTCTGAGCATCCCGCATGGCGCCGATCCCCGGCCTGCGGCGTGTTGGCGTTTCACCCCGTCTATGCGGCCATCACGCGCTTGACCGCCTCGACGAGCTGCTTGAGCCCGAACGGCTTGGGCAGGAAATCGAATTGCTGGCCCTCGGGCAGATTCTTGCGGAATGCCTCCTCGGCATAGCCCGAAACAAAGATCACGCGGATTTCCGGTTTCCGGGAGCGCAATTCGCGCAACAGGGATGGGCCATCCATTTCCGGCATCACGACGTCGGAGACCACGAGATCAATGTCATCGAGATCGTGATCTTCAAGCTGCGACAGCGCATCCAGTCCCGATTGCGCCTCGATCACTGTGTAGCCACGCGACCGCAGGGCACGGGCACCGAAATTGCGCACAGCATCCTCGTCCTCCACCAGCAGGATCGTGCCGGTGCCTGTGAGATCCGCCATCACAGGCTTCTCCGAGGAGCCAGAAGCCGCGACATGTGCCGGCAATGACCGGGGAGCCGATGCGGGCTCTTCAGGCTTTGTTTCGGTCGCAGGTTCCGTTGCCGTTACCGTCGTCAGCAGATCGCCGTCGCGCGGCGAATGCCGTGGCAGGAAAATCCGGAATGTCGTGCCCTTTCCAAGCTCGGAAAGGCAATCAATGTAGCCATTGGACTGGCTGATGAAGCCATAGACCGAAGACAGGCCCAACCCCGTTCCACGCCCCACTTCCTTGGTGGTGAAGAAAGGCTCGAAAATCTTCCTGCGGACTTCGGGCGACATGCCCATGCCGGTATCGGAAACCTCGACGAGCACATAGTCGCCGCGCTTCATGCCCTCGACCTGAACTTGCTCCGATTCCGCCGCTGGAACATTGGCGGTGCGGATGATCAACTGCCCGCCTTCGGGCATGGCATCGCGCGCATTCACGGCAAGGTTGATGATCATGTTGTCGAAGGAGGCGGGGTCGGCGAAGCTCGGCCATAAATCACGGCCGTGACGGATATCGAGTTCGACATTGGGCCCGATCGAGCGCTTGAGCATGGCGTTCAACTCGCCGAGGCGCTCGCCAAGGTCGATGGTCTCGGGAAGCAGGGTCTGCTGGCGCGAAAAGGCCAGCAACTGACGCACCAGGCTCTTCGCCCGATTGGCGGAATTCTTGATCTGCATCACATCCTGATGACGCGGATCCGTCGCGCGGAAATTCCCCGCAAGCAGATCGGCAAAGCCGACAATGGCCTGCAGGTGATTGTTGAAATCATGCGCAACGCCGCCGGCCAGTTGGCCGACCGCGTTCATTTTCATCGATTGGAAAAGCTGCTCCTGAAGCTTCTTTTCATCTGTTGTTTCAATCGCATAGACAATCACCGTCTCGTTGCTGTTCTCCGATGAACCGGCGGGAACGAAGAAGAAGCGGGCCGAGCGCCCGCCTTCGCCAGCCAGCACCGCGTCGACCGGTTCGATATCTCCGAAGCCGTCTCGTGCCGCGGCAAAGGCCGCGTCCACTTTCGCACGATCAATGGGGGCGATGAGGCTGGCGAGATCACGCGGAGACGAACTGGGCTGGCTTGGAAAGAAGCCCGCAAACCGCACATTCGTGCTCTCGACGTTGCCGTTGCGATTCAGCGTCGCCACCGCAAAGGGCGAGGTATTGAAGAAACGCGCAAAACGCACTTCGGCGGCGCGCGAGGCCTCCGCGCCATCCTGCCCCTGGCTGCGATTGAGCACGAGTGTCCGCGACACGCCGGCCGTGCCGTCGGCCGCAAAGGCCACCCGATGCAGAAGCCGCACCGGCAAACGCTGCCCACCCTTCCGCTTGAGATCGAGATCGATCGTCTCCGTGCGCACAGCGCCGGGCTGGCCCTGAATCGCCGCGAGCAGCGCTTCGCCGCCCGAGGCTACGATGTCTTTGACCTCCAGTGTCCGATCAGCAATCTCGGCGAGATCATAGTCAAGCCAATCGGCCATCGTGGCATTGATGTAGAGGATGCGCCCTTCAGGACGGGTCGAGAAGAAACCGGCCGGAGCGGAATCGAGGTAGGAAATGGCCTCCTGAAGCTCCTGAAACTCGTTCTCGTGTTTCTCTCGGTCGCGCGTGACATCGAAAACGGTCCAGTGCAGCGCGCTGTCGCCGTCACGACGCGCAAGGGGCCGCACGCGCACGCGATACCAGCCATAGGTGCCGCCGCCCGAAAGCGCCGGTACGAGCCGGATGATTTCGGTGGCGCCGCGCCCCTCGCGCGCTGCCTGCGCCAGCCGGTAAACCGCTTCACTGACATCCGAAGAGCCGGAGAAGAGCCGCTCGACCGGCCTGATGCTGGCAGCGCGCCCGGGCTGCCCCCCGCAAAACGCCTGATAGGTCGCGTTGGCATAGAGTACCTTGCCCTCGCGATCGAGAACGAGATGCCCCTCCCCTGCCCCGTCGACGATGGCCTTGGTCACATCGTTGCGTGAGGCCCGGCCGGCAAATTGCAGAATTCCAACCGCATAGAGAAAGGCCGCCAGCACGCCCAGAGCGGCGAACCCCGCCAGAAACAACGTCATCACCATGGCATGATGCTGTTCGTCCAACAGCACGAGGGAGAGCACTGCGCCAACGACAATCAGAGTCACCAACAGCAACAGCACGGGGCTTCCATGCCGATGGCTGCGGTCGATGGGCGGACCGACTGGGCTCTCCTTCAACATGTTCGGCTGATCCTCCCCTCGCGGCCCGAAACCGAGACTCGCTTTTCACCCGGCAACCCTGTCGTTCTGGCTCAGAAACTGCTCCGCCTCAAGCGCATCACGTATCCGATCACTTCCGCAACTGCCTTGTAGTGCTCTTCGGGGATTTCCTCATCAATCTCGACGCGCGCGTGGATGGCGCGGGCGAGCGGCGGGTTCTCGACGATCGGAACATCATTGAGCGCGCCCACTTCTCGGATCTTGAGCGCGATGAGGTCGACACCTTTCGCCAGCAGAACCGGCGCGTTCATCCCCGGCTCGTATTTCAGCGCCACTGCATAGTGGGTCGGGTTGGTGAGGATCACGGAGGCTTTCGGCACGGCAGCCATCATACGGGTGCGAAGCCGCTCTGCTCTGAGCTTGCGCACCTTCGCCTTGATTTCGGGCGAGCCTTCCGTCTCCTTGAATTCCTGCTTCAGTTCCTCGCGCGTCATTTTGAGCCGCTGACGCCAGGTGAACCGCTGATAGAGAATATCGGCCGCGGCCACGAAAGCATAAAGCGCCAGAACCCCACCCATCAACTTGAGCGAGAGCACCCAGGTCACGTCGAGGAGCTGTGTGACATCCAGTTGGACAATCGTGCCGAGGCGCTTGCGCTCGGGCCAGAGCACGATGAGCACCAACCCGCCGACAATCACGAATTTCAGCAGGCTCTTGATGAACTGAACAAAGGCTTCCTTGCCGAAAATGCGCTTGAAGCCTGAGAGCGGCGAAATCCGGTTGAATTTCGGCGCCATTGTTTCGGTGGTCCAGAGCGGCTTGTGCATGATGAGCCCGGAGGCCACGCCCGCGATGATGGCGAAGACAAACGGCACGGCGAGCACCACCAGCATGGTGCGCGTGGAATGCGAGGCGACAGCGAGCAGGCCAGACTGGCTGATTGAAACCTGATGGGCGTTCTCCAGAAATCCTCGCATCCCGGTGACAAAGCCTTGAAGGCCGATCGAGCCGGTGACCATCAGGGCCAGCAATCCGGCGGAGAGCGCGAAAAAACTCGCCGCTTCGATGCTTTTCGGCACGTCGCCGCGCTCGATCGCCTGCTCGATCCGGCGCTCGGTCGGGTCTTCGGTCTTGTCTTCCTGATCCTTTTCCTCGGACATCGATCACCTCAAGCCGGGGAAGAGTTCGCGGTAGACCCGCATCACATGGCCCAGAAATCCGTCCATCATCAGGCCGATCACGAAGATGAAGATGATTGTGCCGAGCAAGATCATCGCCGGCATGGCGAGGAAAAACACCTGCAACTGAGGCATCAGCCTCGAGAGAATGCCGAGACCAAGATTGAACACGAGCCCGAAAACCAGAAAGGGTGCCGAAATCTGGATGGCCGTCACAAAAGCCGAACTGGCAACCGTCACGGCAAGTTCCACCGCATCACCACTGGCGGGCGCAGTGCCGGGCCGGATCGTGCCGTAACTGTCGATGATCCCGGCAATCGCAACATGATGCAGGTTCGACGCAAAAATCAGTGACAAGCCCAGCAGTGTGAGGAAACTGCCGATGGCCGCCGCCTGACCGCGATCGCCGCCCGTCGGGTCGATCGACATCGTGAAGGAGAGACCGATCTGCTGCGAAATGACCAACCCGGCGGTCTGCAGGGTCGACATCAGAAAACGGGCGCAAAGCCCGAAGGTGAAGCCAACCAGCATCTCGGTCAGCAACAGCGGAACCGCCTGCGGCAGGCTGATTCCGCTGATAGGCAGGCCAGGCCGAACGATCGGGATCGATAGCAAAGTGATGAAAACAGCAAGGGCGAGACGGATGCGCACCGGAGCCACGCGCTCCCCCAGCCCTGGCATCAGCATGAGCATGGTGCCCACGCGCGCGAACACGAGCATGAAGACAAGCGCAAATTCGGGCAGGATGCTGACATTCATCCTACCCATATTCCGATGATTCGGCCCCGAATGCCGAAGGAAATCGCGCGGCCGTGTGCGGCCTACTGCCCGCTTGTGATGATCCTCGCCGCGATCCGGCCCATGAAGGAATTCATCGCGTCGCTCATGAAGGGCAGGAAGAACAGCAAGGAGCCGAAAATCGCAGCGACTTTGGGCACATAGATGAGCGTCTGTTCCTGGATTTGTGTCAGAGCCTGGAAAAGCGAGATCAGGAAACCCACCGCAAGGCCGACGAGCATGACCGGCATGCCAACCTTGAAGAAGGTTATGAGACCATCCCGCGAGATTTCGATCAGATCAGCCCCGCCCATCAGATCGGCATCCGCATGATTTCCTCGTAGGCCGCCACGACGCGATCGCGCACCGCAACAAGGCTTTCGAGCGCCGCTTCGCTTTCGGCCACGGCCGTGACGACCTCGACGAGGTCGGTCGGGTTGCCGCTTGCGGCGCGCATGGCCATCGCATCCGATTTCTTGCCCGCTTCATGGGCGCGACCGACGGTGGCCTCCAGGATATCGGCGAACGAACCGCCATTCCCTTCCGGCTTGCCCAGGAGGGCGGTCGGATTGGAGCTGAGCTTCTGTTGGAGGGCATAGGCACTTGCGGCCACGCCCGGATTCATCATCGTCTTCATGGTGTTCTCCCAATCGAGAATGTTCCGAACTTACGCACGCAAGATTTCCAGCGTCCGCGCCAACATCCGTCGCGTCGTGCTGATCACGTTGAGATTGGCCTCGTAGCTGCGCTGCGCCTCGCGCAGGTCCAGAGTTTCAATCATCGAGTCGACATTGGGCTTCTGCACGAAACCGCGCGCATCGGCCTGCGGATGGCTGGGCTCGTAGCGCGACTTGAATTCCGAGCGGTCACGCTTGATCTGCCCGAGTTGCACCGTGTTGACGCCGAGCTCCGTGTCCAGCTTCTGCTGGAACGTGACGACCTTGCGCCGATAGGGCTGCTCGCCGGGCCGCGTCGGAGTGGTATCGGCGTTGGCCACGTTCTCGGCGATGACGCGCATGCGGCCGGACTGGGCGCGGAGCCCGGAAGCGGCGATGGCGAGTGATTTCAGGAAATCCATGATGCCGCTCCCTTCAAGCGCGGCGACCAAGCGCCGTCTTCAGCGTGGCAATGCCGCGCTGATAGAGGTTGGCCGCCGTCTGGAAATCGATCTGGTTCTGCGAGACTTTCAGCATCTCGTCTTCAAGGTTCACGCTGTTGCCCGAGGGCCGCGTTTCGTAGGTCGCACCCCTGTCGACCGTGCCGGCACCATTGTTCGCGCCACCGATATGCATCGGATTGGTCACCAGGAGACCAGCCGTTCGGCCATAGGCAGCGGCACTCAGACGCCGCGCCGCATCCGAACCGCGCGTCGCCGGGTCAATTCCGATCTGGGCGATGTCTTTCGGTTTGAACCCGGGTGTATCCGCATTCGCAACATTTTCGGCCAGCACCTTCTGGCGCGACTGAAGAAAGCGCATGCGCTGTTTCAGGGCGGCGAAGGTGGAGAGATCATGAATCATGAAGGCCTCGGCAAAATCCGCCATTCGGAGGAATGACAGGGCAAATCTTGCCGCATTCATGGTTAAGATCGGGTAAACGCCGCCCTCGAACTGTTTCATTTTCAGCCAGAAGGGCCAAAAAGAATGATGTGCGTTTTCGCAAGGCCAGTGCACAAGACAGGGTTGACGCGCCCAAGAAAGGATGATGCAGGTTTTAGGCGGGTTTTCGCGGGTTTTTCAGTGCCGTTTCGAGTGAGTGGTCCATGCAGAATCTTCTCAACCAGCTGAGATCAGGCGATGGTGCCGTGGCCGCGATGTTGTGGCTGGGCCTTGGATTGCTGCTGCTGATCGTCGTGATCGCGATTGCCCTGTGGCTGATCCGTGCCCTTCGCCCGACCCTCAACATGAGCGGGAGCGCCGCCCGTGGCGGACGTGTCCAGCGCCTCGCGGTGACCGATGCCTTTCCGCTTGATCGCGAAGGCCGCAAGCTCGTCATCATCCGGCGCGACAATGTCGAACACCTCCTGCTGATCGGCGGGCCCAACGATGTGCTGATCGAACCTTCAATCGTGCGCAGCGAGCGCGTCGGTCGGGGGCGCGCCGAGGGCGAGGCCGAGGTCACGGAGCCTGTCAGCGCCCCGGCGCCCCCACCTGCTCCGGTTGCTGCGCAGCCCGCCTCCGTGGCCAGACCTGCCGCGCCCAACGCGCCGCTGGCCATGCCGTCGCGGCCCGCCTCGCCGCCGGCCTTCAATCCGCCGCCCGGACAGGCCGCGCGCCCGGACGATGAATTCGAACGCGCACTGAAAGCCATGGAGGCACCACAACCGCTCAAGGTCCCGGCACCGCAAATGCCGCCGATGCCGATGATGCCGCCGCCGGTGATGAACCCGCCTCCGCGCGCACCGCAGCCTCCGCCGCCAGCTCCTCCGCCCGCGCCACCCGCGCCGCCCGCCCAGAAGGTCGAAGCGAAGCCGGAGATCAAGCCGGAATCCCGGCCCGAGCCCATGAGCGAGATGGCGCGTCGGCTTTCCGAAGTGCTTCAGAAACCGCCCCAGCCGCCCGCGCCCCGCAGCTCGGTTGCGCCTCCGTCGCCACCCGCCCCGGCACCGGTTGCACCGCCATCAGCGCAACCGGCAG
Organism: Hyphomicrobiales bacterium; assembly: GCA_017302635.1. Classification (GTDB taxonomy): domain Bacteria; phylum Pseudomonadota; class Alphaproteobacteria; order Rhizobiales; family Beijerinckiaceae; genus Rhabdaerophilum. Next base: position 694,047 of record JAFLCX010000002.1, on the reverse strand, counting down.
TCGCGCCGTCACCACCCAAGGCCGCGCCCCCGCCACCCACGGCGAGCGATATGGATTTGCTCGAAGAGGAAATGGCGAAGCTGCTTGGACGCCCACAGCCCCCCAAACCCTGAGATCGCTGCGCCGATATTGTCGTGCGCAACGCGGTGCAGCGCACGCGAAGCTCTGGCGTCAACGGGTGGAATCATGATCCGACTGGACCATGCATGTAGCCACGCCGGACCGTCCTGATGAGATTCGCCGTCGCCCGAGGCGTGCGGCCTTACTGCTCGGCCTCTTCGGGGTCGCGTTGGCGACCGGAGCCTATGCGCAGGATATATCGATCAATTTCGGCCAGGGACTGGGGCTGACCGAGCGGGCACTGCAACTCGTCGCGTTGCTGACTGTTCTCAGTCTTGCCCCCTCCATTCTGGTGATGGTGACGTCCTTTACCCGGATCGTCGTGGTGCTGTCGCTGCTGCGCACAGCCATCGGCACCCAGACTGCGCCGCCCAATACCGTGATGACCGGTCTCGCCCTGTTTCTCACCGCCTTCATCATGGCACCGACATTCCAGACCGCTTACGAGCAGGGCGTGCGCCCGTTCGTGGCGGGCGAAATTCGCGAGCAGGAGGCGTTCGAGCGCACGGCTGCACCGTTCCGAGCTTTCATGCTGAAGCATGTTCGGCCAACGGACCTCGAACTTTTCATGGACCTTTCGCGTCAACCTCGCCCGGCAACGCCTGAAGCGACGCCCATGCAGGTGCTGATCCCCGCCTTCATGATTTCGGAACTGCGTCGAGCCTTTGAAATCGGGTTTTTGCTCTTCATTCCGTTCCTCATCATTGATCTCGTGGTCTCATCGATCCTGATCTCGATGGGCATGATGATGGTGCCGCCGGTGACTGTCGCCTTGCCGTTCAAGCTGATTTTCTTCGTGCTGGTCGATGGCTGGCGACTGGTCGCCGGCTCGCTCGTGCAGAGCTTCGGGCCCATATGAAGAAAGCCCGGCACAAGGCCGGGCCAAGGAACTGCGGATCGATCAGGTTGTCATCACCCGCGACCGGGGCTCTCCTGCCCCAAGGCAGATTGCCTTTGTTCGGCGCTGCGCGCCGGACGGGCCTCGCCCGTGGCCTCGGGGTAGCGCTTGCGATAGGCTGCGAGGAATTCCGTCAGCGTATCGGCATTCACAATGCTGCGTGCGGCATCACGAAATCCCTGCGGGTTGGAATAGTTCTCGAGCGCGATGAGGTTGAACGCCCCCGCATCGTCGGTCTTGGCCATTTTCGCCATGTATTTTGACCGGAGCCGATCGAGCGACAAAGCCTCTTCGGCCAGCACATAGGCGAGGCCGGAACGCAGCACATCAAGCCGCTGCTGATTGGTCAGGGCCGCCTCGCCCTGCCAGGCATCGCCGAGAACACGCTCATAGGCCTCGCCTGCCTCGCGCCAATGCTTGCCCTTCCAGTGAATATCGGCCCGGAGACGCTCGACATCGTCGCCGGTTTCGTTCGCAAGGATTTCAATCGCGAGTTCCGATCGGAACACCTCACCCAAAGCGCGCGCCTCCAGCAGCGAGCGGGCACGCTTGAGCTCGGCGGGCAGGCTCGCAAGCCGCGTCTCGTGGATCATGGTCAGCGCCTTCAGGGGTTGCCGATTCTGAAGGTGCATCAAGGCAAGCCGGGTCGCCACCACCGAACGCGCGACGCCATCGAGGCGGTTGCGCACCTGATGCTCGAGAATGTCGGAAGCCTCATTGACGAGGTCGAGATCAAACAACCGATCGGCCAGCCGCCGGGCGATTTCGTCGCCACGCCGGCCGGGCGGCACCAGCGTGCGGAACTCCTGATAAATGGCGAGCGCCTCGACTTTCGACAGTTTCTTCTCTTCCGAGTCGAGGAAAATGCTCTCGAACCGCCGTCCCATCGCCTCTTCAAGGCGGCGCGCGACCGGGTGGTTCGGCAGCAAGGCCGTCGCGTGCTGCGAGGCGAGGAAGGCTTCGCGCCAGCGCCCGTCAGCGGAATAGATTTCGCCGAGCTTGGCCAGCGCCTTGACCTCGGTTTCACTGCGCCGCCAGATCGCGGTCAAGGTCTCGAATTCAGCCTTGGCTTCCTCGGGCGTGAGCTTCTGGGCCGCAAGGCCCGATGTGGCGCGACCAAAACGGGCCTCGGCTTCAATTCGCCGATCGGCAGACCGTGCAGCTTGTGAGAATGCGATAAAGGCATCCTGCGCGCGGCCTTCGAGCTCAGCCAGGCGTCCCGCCAGCAATTGCTGAACCTCCGGGTTGCGGTGGCTTGAATCGATCTGCTCATAGGCCAGAATCTGTTCGCGCGCGAAAACCGGGTCGCCGGCCTCGATCGCCGCTTCAACCGCCGCACGACGGAAATCGCCCTGCAGGCGCTCGGGATAGCGATCGAGCGCTTCCATTCCGGCCTTGAAGCCCGCGACGGCCTGCGGATGACGCAGCGATTTCGAGTCGACCATCGCCTGAAGCAGCCGCTGCTCAGGCTCCTGCGAAAGCTGCGGCTCGGCCAGAAGGCGCGCCGCCTCGACGAAGCGCCCCATGAAGGTTGCGGCCAACGCGCGGGCAAACAAGACGTTTTTCTGGTTGCCGAATTGCGGATCATCGGCACTGAGCACGCTCAGCACACCTTCCGCCTCGGGGTAGCTCTTGTGCGCGAGATACGCCTGAGCCAGTTTCAGGCGCGCCACCGGACGCGCGACGCGCGGTGCCTCGGCTGCCTGACGCAGCAGGCTGCGCTCCAGCAAGCGCAACGGCTCGCGCGCCAGCTTGTCATATTGCTCGGGTTCGATCAGCAAAGCGCGGCGATCTTTCGTCGGCTGCGCCTCGGCAGCAGGCATCGAGGATAGATTGAGCCGAATTTCGTGGCTGAGCAGCACGCCGGTCTCGCGGCGCTCGATGGTGACGGCTTCATCGAGCGGCAGAACCGCAAAGCCGGCCAGCGTGCGCTCGATCAGCATTTCGGCAAAAGACTGCGCCTTCGGGCTCGAAAAGCTCGCCATCGGCAAAGGAGCCACGGCAAGCTTGCCGCCGGTGAGCGGATCTTCCAGCGTGAAGAGCTTGCCCGCGCCTTTGAAACTGGCTTCCAGTGCATCGCGCCCCTGCCCGTCGAAGACGCGCTGGAGGCGAATCGGCTGACCAGCCACAACATCGGGCGCGATCTCGCTCTTGCCGCGCTGGATCACGAGTTCCTCGCCATCGCGCACGAGCCAGAACGACCCTTCGAGCTTCGGCACCATGCGCAGCAACACGCCGTCTCTAAGCCGCGTGATCTGGAAGCCATCGATCTGTTGCTTGAGCTCGGGCGGGATGCTCGGCGCACCCGGCGCCTGGACTGTCTCGATCAGCACCATCAGCGTCGGGCCACGCTGCAGGATCGCGACCGGCGCTTGTCCGAGTCCGGCGAGCCGCAGCGCGAAGCCTTGCGGATCGCGCCCGGTTTCAAGACGAAAATCAATGGGTTGGCCGCTCGTTTGAGCCAGAAGCGTCTCCGGTTTCACGGCGGCCGGTGGTCCGGACTGCCGCGGCGGCTCGGCACCCACGGGTGCACCTGCCGCAGGGGCCGGCACTGCCGGCGCCTCTGCCATGGCCTGACCATCAGCTCGCGAAAAATCGAGCGTGAAGCTGTCATCCTCGCGGAAGCCGCGCACACGCAAACCCTCGGCCGGGCGCAAGGCGATGCGCAGCTTGGATGGGCCGGGCTCCACCTCGATGCCCACGGCCATTCCCGCAAGACGCGAACGGACGAGTGATTCCGCAATCTCGAAATCGCCTTCGAAGGTCAGCGTGATGTCGCCGTTGCGATCATCGAAATCGACCGAAGCGGAACGCGGCATGGTGAAGATCGCGCGACGGAAACGCGGCGCATGGGCCACGCGCAGCTCCAACTCGCGCCCCACCTTGCGCTCGCCATCGGCACGGCGGGCACGTTCCTCGGCCACACGGGCGCGGCGAACCAGTTCGTCGATCACATCCTGAGGCAGGGGCGGCGGCATACCCTGCCAGCGCGGGCCCATCAGATCGAGAAAAACCCGCTCGCCCGCCTGTTTGAGGTCAGCCTTGAAGCGCCCATTGAGCCCGATCCGGATCGAGCGGCCATCCGGGTCCAGCCGGGCAATGCCGATATAGGCGGGCACCTGAACCGGAAGCTTATCGGGGTCCAGAGTGACCGATTGGTCGAACTCGATGATCAGAACGGAGTTCTGCATGCGCAGCTTCGCGCCCACCGGGGCATCGAAGGCGAAAATCAGCCGCCCGAAGCCCTGCATTTCGCTTGCAGTCACCTGACCGCGAGCCGCCAGAGCCGGCGACAGGACCAGAAGCGGGATGGCGATGAGCCCGGCAAGACGGGCGATGATTCGGTTGGAACGCTGACGCAACACGTGACTTTGACCCGGAATACGCGGAACACAGGGCGGGGCAGGCACTTTTCAGGCGGACAGCCTCCGATATGGGGGCAGCCCGATCTGTTCAGAAGGAACCCTAGGCCAACATGCCTAACGCCGGCTTAACCGGAAGCGGATTCAGCGGCGCGGGGTTGTGAGGCGAGGCAATTCGCCATCCGCGACCGGCACGACCGTTTCCGGCGTGTTCATGGCCTGGCGCGCAAGGGCAACTGTCAGCCGCTCGGCGGCGGCGGGCTCCATCACCGCGAGGATCTCCGAGACCTTGCGTGGATTCATCTGCTGCACGAGATCCATCAGCACCTTGATGTCGAGGCGATCAAAAACCCGCGCGGCCTCTTTCGGCTTCATGTTCTCATACATTACGACCAGCGGGCGGAAGCGCTGCTTGGGGTCATTTTTCGTGGCGTTGTTCGCCTCGATCTGGCTCTCCAGCGTGCGCAACTGGCCGATCTTCTCATCGAGCTTGCGCTCGGTCGTTCGCAGCAGGTTGTCCCGCATTTCGAGGTCGCGGTCGCGCGCGTCGATCTCGCCGCGCCGTTCACGCAGCTTTTCGAGCAACTCGCGCTCGGCGGGGCTCGACGCCTGCTGGCCGCGCTCCGGCATTTTTGCCGGCGGCGGCGGCACGCGGGTTCCCTCCGTTTCCGGCTTGCCCGGGACCGAGCTTGACGCATTGGCCGGTGCGGCCGCTTTCGGAGCCTCCCCTGGCTTTGCGGCATTCTGACCAGTCGAACCCGTGATGATCTGCTCATCAGCGGAGCCAACCCGCGCTCTCTCGATCGTTCGCGCGAACTTGTCGCCGGCGGCGGGGCCGAGATCGACGATCTGCGGGATCGGCCGATTGTCGAGCACGATCGACATCACGCGGATCGTCAGCAGCGAGACGAGGCCGAAGATCAAGACAGGGATCAGCCGGACGCGCGTCATGCCACGCCTTCCCGTTTCGTTTTGTCGGCTCCGGCGCGCGTCGCAAGGGCCTGCGCGGCGGCAAGGGTCTGGGCGATGCGGGACGACGAGCGCATCGCGGGCTGGGTTTTCATCACGTGCTGCGAGAAGGCCGCAGCCGGGTCCGCCGCGCCATCGACGATCGGGCTGTCGAGGGCGGTCGAGACAATCCGGCTGATGCGGTTGAGCACATCATCGCCAGAGCGGATCTGATCTTCGAGATCGGTCGTGTATCGCTCGGCAACCCGCAGACGTTCTCCGAGGGTGCGATCGCAATCCCCCAAGGTGTGCTTCAGCGCATCGATGGCGCGCTCGGCGCGGTCGGTCGCGATCGAGAGGTCGGCGATGGTCTTGCGCATCACCGCTTCGTCAGCTCGCACCGCACGCAGGCGGCGATCCAGCAAAACACAATAGCTGATCGTGACGACGAGCAAGCCGCCGACAATCACCTCAATAATCAACCCGAGTTGTCCTGACATGGTTCACCTGTCACGCCTGACTGAGACGCCTTGTTCGAAGGCTGCGATGGTCGTTCTGGACCGCCTGAGCGGCTTGGCGATCTGGATCGCCATGTTGTCGCCGATGCGACCGATCTTGCCCTGCGTGACCAGAAGGTCGCCGCAACGCACGCTGACCATCGGGTCGCCGCGCACGTCGAAGAGCAGCGTATCACCCACGCGGAGGTCGAGAACCTTGCTCACGGGCATGCTGGTTTCATGCAGCACGGCCTCCAGATCGAGATTGGCCTGCCAGATTTCCGAAGCCAGATGCCCTTCCCAGATGTGGTCGCGGCCGAGCTTCTCACCCATGTAGCTTTGCAGCAGCAACTCGCGGATCGGCTCGATCGTGGCATAGGGCAGAAGCAGCTCAACCCGCCCGCCGCGCCCTTCGAGGTCGATCGCCAGCGCGATCAGGATCGCGGCATTGGCTGGTCGCGTGATGGATGCGAAGCGCGGGTTGGTCTCGATGCGCTCGGGGATGAATTTCACCGGCGAGAGCGGCTGGAAAGCCTGCTCGGCCTCGCTCAGCACCAGATCGAGCAGGCGTCGGACAAGACTCACCTCGACCGTGGTGTAGGGCCGTCCCTCAATGCGGAAATTCGAAAGCCCGCGACGCCCGCCCAGCAGCACATCCATCACGAGATAGATGAGATCGCTGTCGATGGTGATGAGGCCGTAATTCTCCCATGGCTCGGCCTTGAAGACCGCCAGGATGGTCGGCAGCGGCAGCGAGGAGACATAATCGCCGAAGCGGACCGAAGTCACGTCATCGAGGCTGACTTCGACGTTGTCAGAGAAGAAAGAGCGCAGGCTGGTCGTCAGCGTCCGCACCAGGCGGTCGAAGACGATTTCGAGCATCGGCAGGCGCTCATACGAGACAACCGTCGAGTCGACGATGGCGCGCACGCCGTTCTGCTTCGATTGGTCGGCATCCTCGGGATCGAACCCGAAGATTGTGTCGACCTCTTCCTGATCGAGAAAAAGCCCCGTGCCGAGATCAAGGTCGAGGCCGGTGTCCTTGGCCTTCGCCGCACCGGCATCGGCACTTTCGTCGCCGGCTTCTCCCAGCGCGCGAGCCCACTCGTCGGCGAGATCATCTTGGGTGGTATCAGGCGTATCGGCCACTGCGGTATTCTCCTGCAACCCGAACGGAAACTTACTGAACGAGCACGTCTTTGAAGAGGATCGCCTCAATCCGCGCCGGGTAAACCGAAGCGTTGACGCGCCGCACCAGCTCTTCCTTCAGGCGGTAAAGACCGGCCGAGCCCTCGAGATCCGTCGGGCGAAGCTCGCGCAGGAAGATCTGGAAATTGTCGACGATGCGCGGCATCAGCGGCTGGATATCGGCGATCATCTTCTGATCCTCGATTTCCAGCGCCAGTTTCAGCTTGAGATAGGCCGGACGCTCCTGCCCGGGGGCACTCGCCAGGTTGACCGTGATTTCGGGCAGGTCGAAGAAGACCGACTTCTTCTTCATGGCGGCGCGCTCTGCATCAGCGGCCTTGCTGCGCTGCCAGTTATAGGCGTAACCGCCTGCGCCAATCGCAAGCACGGCAGCAAGCGCACTCACGATGATGAGCTTCTTGCGCCCGCCTGCAGGCGCCGAGGCCTTGCCCTCTTCAGGAATTTCGTCCGGCTTCGCTGTCTTAGCAACCATTTCTGCCACCCTGCGACCCGGGATTGCCCCGGCTGATCATCCTTCGCACCCGGAAGACCCATGCCCGTCCCGGCCATTGAACCGGAATCGGCGAGCGCCCCTCGTGCCTCGTCATGAATTTGGGCCGGGCATGGTTAACGAAGGCTTTCGATTTCGGCCTTCCCGGCAATTTTTGCCTGATCATTTCTGCCGCCCGGCAATGCATAGCGGCAACCACTCGGCACGGAGTTAAACCTATAACTCTGATTTAATTAGAGTTTTACTCAAAATCTGATCTGGCACGCCGTTTGGTATGGTTAATCCGAGGTCAATGATCTGCGCTGGGGAGCGAGAGATCGGCGATCGAAGACAACCGAGGAGATGAGGCATGGAAAACGTGCTTCTGGTCGCGCTTTCACGCCAGATGGTGTTGCGGCGCGAAATGGACGTCATCGCGAACAATGTCGCGAACGTCACCACGAATGGTTTCAAGCGCCGGATGGCGAACTCTGCCGAGTTCCAGATGCCGGTCGCCAGCACGGATACGTTCCGCCGAGGCAATGATCGCCGCGTCTCCTTCGTTGTTGACCGGGGAACGCCGCTCGATCTCTCCGCCGGGACGCTGGAGCCCACCAACAACCCGATGGATGTCGCCATCCAGGGCGATGCCTTCTTCGTGGTACAGACGCCGCAAGGCGAGCGCTTCACCCGCAACGGGGCGATGATGCTGAACTCGAACGGCGAGATGGTCACCTCCGATGGTCATCGCGTCGTTGGTGAGCAGGGGCCCTTCCAGTTCACGTCGACCGATGGTCCCATCTCGATTGCGGCGGATGGCACGGTCTCGGCCGGCAACGTGACGCGCGGCAAGTTCCGCCTCGTGCGCTTTGCCAATCCGCAAGTTCTGGAGAACGCGGGTGCCAACCTCTTCACGGCGCGCGCCCAGCCCGAACCGGCCACGCTCGCCCGCGTGCAATCGGGCTATGTCGAACGCTCGAACGTCAAGCCGGTCCTTGAGATCAGCCGGATGATCGAAGTCAACCGCGCCTATCAGAGCGTTGCGGGACTTGTCTCTCGCACTGACGAAGTCCGCAAGACCGCGATCCAGCGGCTTGGCGAATCCATCTGAACCTGAACCAGAAAGGCCAGTCCCATGCGTGCCCTTTACACCGCAGCCACCGGCATGATGGCGCAGGAAAAGAATGTCGAAGTCATCGCCAACAACGTCGCCAACATGCGCACGACGGGCTTCAAGCGGCAGACCATCCATTTTCAGGACCTGCTCTATGAACAGCATCGCCGCGCCGGCACTGCCACATCCGACCAGAATACGCAGAGCCCCGCCGGCCTGTTCGTCGGCTCGGGTGTGAAAACGGTCGCGACCCCCCGCATCATGAGCCAAGGCAATATCACGATGACGGAGCGCAGCTATGATCTCGCGATCCGGGGCGAGGGTTTCTTCCGCATCCAGTTGCCGGACGGCCGGACGGCCTATACCCGCGACGGCGGCTTCGAGACCGACAGCCAGGGGCGGATCACCAACAAGGAAGGCTACCTTGTCGATCCCGGCATCACGGTGCCACAGGACGCAACAAGCGTGTCGATCAACCAGCTCGGGCAGGTTTCGGCCATGCTGCCGGGTCAGGTGCAGCCGCAGGTGCTGGGGCAGCTCACCATGAGCCGCTTCATCAACAAGATCGGCCTCGAATCGATCGGTGACAACCTGTTCCTTGAAACGCCCGGCTCCGGCCCGGCAATCGACGGCACGCCCGGCGCGGAAGGCTTCGGCAATCTCCAGCAGGGCTACCTTGAAGAATCGAACGTGAACTCGGTGACCGAGATTGCGGCCATGATTCAGGCGCAGCGCGCTTACGAGCTGAACTCGAAAGTGATTTCGGGCGCCGACCAGATGCTGCAGGCCACCTCGAACCTCTTCCGCGGCTGAGGGAGCTGACCCATGACACCCCGCTTCATCCCCCTTACGCTGGCGACGGGCCTTCTGGCTGCGCTGATCAGCAACGGGCAGGCCTTCGCCCAGAACACCATGCGGCTCAAATCCGAGATCACCATCTCGGGCGAAACGATACGCCTCGATCAACTGATCGAAGGTGTTGGCGAGAAGGGCAACGTCGCGCTGTTCCGCGCGCCGCAACCCGGTGCTCGCGGCACCATTCGCGCCGACCGCATTGTCGATGCAGCCCGCGAGATGGGCATCCGCGGCATCGAAACGGCCGACATTGTCGCAGTGAACGTCGTTCGGCCTGGTCGCACGATCAGCCGTGACGAGATGCAGGCTGCTATCAGCCTGACAGCCGCCGAGCGAGGCTCGCTTGGCAATCTCGACGTCATGATCGACGACCATCATGCCGCGCGGATGGTGGATGCGGTCCGCGCGGATGCCATCAAGGTCACGAGTTTCAACCGCGATCTGCGTTCCGGCCGCTACGAAGCCCGCCTCTCCCTGGCCGGCGCGCCGGATGGCATCGATGGCTGGACGGTGACCGGCTCGATTGTGGAAATGCGCGAGGTTGCTGTTCCGTCCACCGATATCGAGCGCGGCGAGGCCATTCAGGCCAAGGACATCGTGATCGTGAAGCGCCCGGCCGCGCAGGTGGCTGCGGACGTGGTGCGCCCTCTGGCCGACCTGATCGGCATGGTGCCGCGCCGCGCGCTGAAAGCCGGTGAATTCATCCGCTCGGCGGATCTCGCCAAGCCGATTCTGGTCGAGAAGGCCGCCCTTGTCTCGGTGATCTACCAGACGCGCGGGCTGACGCTCAGCATGCGCGGCCGCGCGCAGGCCTCCGGCTCGCAAGGCGATATCGTCAAGGTCCAGAACCTCCAGTCGAAGAAGATCGTCGAGGGCGTCGTTACCGGCCCCGGACAGATCACCATAGCCGGGCCGGTTGCGCCGCAGGCTTCGCTTTCCGAGGCGGCCATTCGCCGCTGATTGTTCCCTCCGGTGCCCGTTCGCGAAAGGACGCGTCCCATGTCCAAATTGTCAAAGTCTTCCAAATCCCGCGCTGTGAGCCGGATCGGCCTGATGGCCCTGCCCTTGCTCGCTCTGCCCGCCTGCGGCTCGCTCGACCGACTCTCGAATGTCGGCAAGGCGCCCTCGCTCTCGGCGATCGAGAACCCGGTCTCGCAGCCCGGCTATCGCCCGATCTCGATGCCGATGCCGGCGCCGAAACCCATCCATTATCAGGCGAATTCGCTCTGGCGTCCCGGCAGCCGTGCCTTCTTCAAGGACCAGCGCGCGCAGGTGGTCGGTGATATTCTCACGGTGCGTGTCCGTATCACCGACAAGGCGAATATCGACAACACGACCCAGCGCACCCGCCAGAACGGCGAGAATATGGGCGCCAAGGGCTTCCTCGGTTTCGAGAACAAGCTCGACAAGTTCCTGCCGGATGGCTCGAACCCGGCCGGGCTGATCGACCTCACATCCGACGCCAATTCCAAGGGCGCGGGCTCGGTGAAGCGCTCGGAGCAGATCGTGACCGATGTCGCGGCTGTGGTGACGCAGGTGCTGCCCAACGGCAACCTCGTGATCGAAGGCAAGCAGGAAGTGCGCGTGAATTTCGAGTTGCGTGAACTGGTGGTGGCGGGCGTGGTGCGGCCGGAGGATATCGAGGCTGGCAACCAGATCGACTCCACCAAGATCGCCCAGGCCCGCATTGCCTACGGCGGCCGCGGCCAGATCACCGATGTGCAGCAGCCCCGCTACGGCCAGCAGGTGCTGGATATCCTGCTGCCCTTCTAACTCCTCCCGCTTCGGCCAAGGGGCGAACCCGTCTCGCGTATCGCCCCTCGGCCCAAACTCTCCACCGGCGCGCCTCCAACCCGCGCCGAGGGACAGGTGTCGCTTGCCCCTCGCTCCCCCCTTGATGCGGGCGGCTCATCTGCAACAGACCCCCCGGGCCTCCTCGGCCGGGGGGTTTTGTGCTGTCAATAAGTTGTTAGGATTAACCGCCAACGCCCTATTAGTGTTCGGCGCAGGACAGGCCGGGTGCAGTATTGTAAATTCGAGATAAACAGAGCAACGTCAAAGACCGGAGTAAAATT
>JAFLCX010000002.1:0-677500 GCA_017302635.1 Hyphomicrobiales bacterium | reverse complement strand
ACGACCGGTGGCGATATTCTCACAATGACAAACAGCAATGACGACAGGCTCAATCCGAACCAATCGCGAAACCGAGTTCTCTTCGTCATCGTATCGTGGTGGAGCCTGTCGGGATCGAACCGACGACCTGAAGCTTGCAAAGCTACCGCTCTCCCAGCTGAGCTAAGGCCCCGATCCCGATATCCTACACGCAAGAAATGGTGGGCCTGGGAGGACTTGAACCTCCGACCTCACGCTTATCAAGCGCGCGCTCTAACCAACTGAGCTACAAGCCCAAGACCGTGTAAACGGCCTTGCCTGAACACCGATCAGTGATCGGCGCGGACGATGACGAAAAAGAGAAACGAAGACGGCGAGTCCCGCATAGTGCCGGATGGTTTATCATCCAGCTATTGATCTAAGCGACCGATAATCAGGCAAGCCTGAAAATATGGGTCTTCCTTAGAAAGGAGGTGATCCAGCCGCAGGTTCCCCTACGGCTACCTTGTTACGACTTCACCCCAGTCGCTGAGCCTACCGTGGTCAGTTGCCTCCTTGCGGTTAGCGCACTGCCTTCGGGTAAACCCAACTCCCATGGTGTGACGGGCGGTGTGTACAAGGCCCGGGAACGTATTCACCGTGGCATGCTGATCCACGATTACTAGCGATTCCACCTTCACGAACTCGAGTTGCAGAGTTCGATCTGAACTGAGATGGCTTTTAGGGATTAACCCTCTGTCACCACCATTGTAGCACGTGTGTAGCCCGGCCCGTAAGGGCCATGAGGACTTGACGTCATCCCCACCTTCCTCTCGGCTTATCACCGGCAGTCCCTCTAGAGTGCCCAACTAAATGATGGCAACTAGAGGCGAGGGTTGCGCTCGTTGCGGGACTTAACCCAACATCTCACGACACGAGCTGACGACAGCCATGCAGCACCTGTGTCCACGTCCCCGAAGGGAAGAAATCCATCTCTGGAAGTCGTCGTGGCATGTCAAGAGCCGGTAAGGTTCTGCGCGTTGCTTCGAATTAAACCACATGCTCCACCGCTTGTGCGGGCCCCCGTCAATTCCTTTGAGTTTTAATCTTGCGACCGTACTCCCCAGGCGGGATGCTTAACGCGTTAGCTGCGCCACCAAGAAGCAAGCTTCCTGACGGCTAGCATCCATCGTTTACAGCGTGGACTACCAGGGTATCTAATCCTGTTTGCTCCCCACGCTTTCGCACCTCAGCGTCAGTAATGACCCAGTTGATCGCCTTCGCCACTGGTGTTCTTCCGAATATCTACGAATTTCACCTCTACACTCGGAGTTCCACCAACCTCTGTCATACTCGAGCTCGCCAGTATCAAAGGCAGTTCTGGAGTTGAGCTCCAGGATTTCACCTCTGACTTAACAAGCCGCCTACGTGCGCTTTACGCCCAGTGATTCCGAACAACGCTAGCCCCCTTCGTATTACCGCGGCTGCTGGCACGAAGTTTGCCGGGGCTTATTCTTCCGGTACAGTCATTATCTTCCCGGACAAAAGAGCTTTACAACCCGAAGGCCTTCATCACTCACGCGGCATGGCTGGATCAGGCTTGCGCCCATTGTCCAATATTCCCCACTGCTGCCTCCCGTAGGAGTTTGGGCCGTGTCTCAGTCCCAATGTGGCTGATCATCCTCTCAGACCAGCTACTGATCGTCGCCTTGGTGAGCCGTTACCTCACCAACTAGCTAATCAGACGCGGGCTAATCCTTCAGCGATAAATCTTTCTCATCTCTGACGTATCCGGTATTAGCTCAAGTTTCCCTGAGTTATTCCGAACTGAAGGGGATATTCCCACGTGTTCCTCACCCGTCTGCCACTGACGTATTGCTACGCCCGTTCGACTTGCATGTGTTAAGCCTGCCGCCAGCGTTCGTTCTGAGCCAGGATCAAACTCTCAAGTTGTATGAGATTTTGAACCGGCTGATCACAACGTTCATTGACGGAGTGCACTTCTCAAACCCTTGCGGATCTGAGTGCGTGTACACTCACCTAGAAACGTTAGACCGCCGAAGTCTCGTTCGGTTCATCTCACGATGAACCCGCAAGGACTACGCCGTCCACGTTTCTCTTTCTCGGTTTCAATTGCCAAACAGCGGGACAACCATCCATCCGGTTTTTGCCGGCCAAACTCAAAACTGAGTTTTAAGGAACAGTAGTCGGTGCGCCGCGAACCCGCGTCGCCGATGGCCGTGGTATAGTCCTGCATGGCTTTTGATGTCAACGACCATTTTCAAAAAAACTTCGCCAGCGATGCTCCGGGAGGCGAAAATCGGCGCCAAGTCGCTGATGTTGCAGCGCAATAAAAACCGAGGGCGTTGTTCAAACCTGCAGGTGGATTGTTTTAGGAGGCTGCCGGGCGCCCAAAAGCAGGCCGTCTGATCGCATGGGCGGCCGGAATCACGCCGTCAGTTCGTCCGAATCCGGAGCGGGCAACGTCTTCCACCTCAAACTCGGCAAGGTGATTTGGCCTTTTCGGCTTCCATGCCGTAGAAATGCCCGGATCGATCGGTCTTGAGATCGGTTTCAAGGTCAACCACACGCGCGCGATTCCACTAGACGCTCCATGTCCACCCCCGTTTTCCGCAACCTGCCAGCCGATCTCGGCCTCGAACCGCCACTCACGGCGGATGGGGCGGTTGCGGAAACGATGATGCGCCGTCGACTGAGCCCGCGCTGGATGGCCAGCTTGGTGCTCGTGGCGCTGGCCGGAAGCGTGCTGATGCTTTTCTCGGTGATCGCAGCCCTGTCACCCATCGAGACGATCGTGACTGCGCCGGTCACCACACGGAGTGCCGACGAGCGAAACGCAGGCGCATCCTCCGTGACCACGGCCCGCCGCAGCGACAAACTCATCCGCAAGGCCAATCTCGTAGCGGCCCGGCAGGATTACAAGGCCCCCATTCTGGTTCGATCCGGCAATGCCGAGATCACACGCCACGCGGGCTTCACGCGCCTGGCCACACCGCTCGCGACTGAGTCGCTGGGCTTCACCGATGTCATACCGGCTTACAATCTTGCTCGACTGGTCAGTCTTGCGAGCGAAGACCGCGCCGCCACCGAGGGCGAACTTTCCGGCACTCAGGAAACCGAGATTGCACTCGCCTTGCGAGATATCGCAACCTTGCGTGGACGCGCCGAGAGCGGAATCCGCCTCGCCGACGATGACGCGCGCACGCAGGTCATCGACATGCTGGTGGAACGACGCCGCGATTCGCCGCGCCTCGCCGCGCAATCTCAGCTCGCGCGCGTGATGCGCGCCCCAAACGAAGCGTCGGCCCCCTCGGCTTTTGCGGCGGGGGTTGTGGCAGACCCGTTCTCGAAGCTTGTGGTGCGGATGGTGCCCGAGAATGTCACCCTGTTGCCGAGACGGGATTCGGTGCTCACGCCCTTCCCCATCGAAGAGCGCATCATTCTCTCGCGTTCGGTTCAGGCGACGACTCAAAGCCTGCGCGGCGTGGGAGCGACCCCCAAGCAGGCGCAGGAGATTGTTGCCGCACTCACGCGGAATGGACGTGCCAACAATCTGGATGGCGGCCGAGTGCTCAAGCTCACGCTGCAGTCACAGCAGGAGCGCGGACCGAAAGAGCTGATGCGCGTCGACCTGTTCGCGGATGAGCAGCTTGTGGCATCCACCGGGCGGCGCGATGACGGCAGCTTCTGGCCCATCGAGGCCCGCGACATGCCGAACCGCCCGACCGAGACAGCGGAGGAAGACGAGGAGGCTGAGGCCAATTCCGGGCGCCTGACCATTTATCAGGCCATTCACGAGACCGCACGGCGTTACGAAATTGCCCCTCCGATCATCGACGAGATCGTGCGAACCGTCTTCTTCGACGTCGACCTGCAGCGGCGCGTCTCGCCGGGCGACTTCCTCGAATTGCTGATCGCCAATGGTGAAGGTGAGGCAACGCCACGCCAGGATCTTCTGCTGGTCTCGCTTTCGACAGGCCAGACCCGGCGCCGCTATTACCGCTTCAAGCTCACGGAAGAGGACGTTGTCGACTACTTCGATGAGCAAGGTCGCTCGGTGAAGCAGTTCCTTCTGCGCAAGCCCATCGACGGCGGCGAGTTCCGCTCCGGCTTCGGGATGCGCCGTCACCCGATCACGGGTTCTTACCGGTTGCATGCCGGTGTCGACTGGGCGGGCCCGGTCGGCCTCGCGATCCGTGCCGCCGGCAATGGCGTGATCCGGCTCGCCGAATGGGATTCGGGCTATGGCCGCCGCGTCGAAATCGAGCACAATCACGGCTATGTCACCACTTATAGTCATATGTCGGCCTTCGCACCCGGCATCAAGGATGGTGTGCGCGTGCGCCAGGGTCAGATCATCGGCCGCCTTGGCTCCTCCGGCCTCTCGACCGGCCCTCACCTTCACTATGAGGTGTTGATCAACGATCGGTTTGTCGATCCGCTCGCGATCCGCCTGCCGAAGGGGCGCGAACTCGCAGGCAACACCTTGAACGAATTCCGCCGCGAGCGCGATTTTATCGAAGGCGTCATCAAGCGTGCACCGGGCCACGCGGCTCAGCTTGCGCAGAACTGATCAGGCCGCTTTCGCCGGCTTCGGTTGCAGGCCGACACCGCGCAGGGCCTCGATCAGAGCCGGCATGGCCAACGGCTTCAGGACGACATGACCAACCAGCCCGGACAAGCTCTTGTCCTCTCGCGGATCGTCGGCACTGACAACAATTGTCGCGGGTCGCCTCTCGACCGGCATCGTTGCGATCTCACGCAGGATGGTGGCTCCGCCGCCATCCGGCATGTGAAGATCCGTCAGAACCGCCGCGAAAGGTTCATGCCCCAGATAAGCCCGTGCGCTTCTGATATCAGCCGCTTCCGCGACATCAAAACCGAGCGCGGAGAGAATCGTGCGAAGTACCAGTCTGGAAGCGGGATGATCATCGATCACCAGCAGCCGATTGCCCGCCGCTTCTCCTGCCATCATGCGGTCCGGCCAATCGAAGTGAAAAGTCGTGCCCAGCCCGGGGCGTTTTTCGGCGTTCAGGGTTCCGCCATGACGGGCCACGAGCCTTGCGGCAATCGGCAGGCCGAGGCCCTGCCCGCCGCCCTCCCCGCCCGGAGCCATGAGGCGTTGCGCTTCGGCCGGATCGAGACCCGGTCCGTCATCATCAAGGCTGAACGCCAGACGCCCGGGCGCACCGGCCTTCACAGCAAGGCGAACTGCGCCGGAGGACGTTGCACGGATCGCATTATCAATCAGGTTCTCGAGAACCTGCCGCAGGGCAAGGGCCTCAACCTCTGCGTCACGATCAATCTCGGGATCGACATGACATTGAAAATCGAGACCACGCGCGGCAGCCCGCGCGGCCGCGCTCGCTGCAATGGCCCCCAGAAGTGGGCCGAGGGTGAGCGGGTTGACGTCTTCGCCCTGATGAGCCGGTAAAACGCGCGCGAGAATGCCCCGCAGATGCGCGGCCGATGCCTCCAGCGCATGCACCAGTCTTTGCTGTTCCTCCGAGAGCGGCGTACGCGCCAGCAAATCGAGCATCGCCTCGAAGCCGCCCAGCGGGCTTCTCAGTTCATGCGCGATTTCTGCAATCTCATGACGTGAGAGGTTGGGCGGAGCAGGCATCAATGTCTCGTTCGCAGCCAGCAAGGGGGTCTCCAGCCTGCGATTCTGGCCGGCGACACTTTCCTTTATGGTCGAGTGGCGTAAACAGGCCTTGAATGGGACAGCAAAAAGCTGACCATTTCACAATTATTGGTTGCAACCCGGTCGGGCCCACTGTGCTTCTCACCTCCTTCGCCATTGTCGCCCCGATTTTTGCGCTGATCGCGATCGGGTTCCTGACAGTCCGCACCGGGTTGATATCCCGCGCCGCCAGCGAAGGGCTCGCCGAGTTCGTGTTTGTTCTGGCCATACCGGCGCTCCTGTTCCGCACAGTGGCGACCGCCGATCTGCCCAACCTCAATCCCGGTCCCTACTGGGCAGCCTATTTCATCCCCCTCGCCCTGTGCTGGTTTCTCGCGAGCCTGATCGCGCGCGCTTCTGGGCGTGATCGGGTCGAGCGCGCGGTCATTGGCTTTTCAGCTGCTCAATCCAACACCGTGCTGATCGGAATTCCGCTCATACTCGGTGTATTCGGGCAGGCGGGCAAAGTGCCCGTCGTTCTGCTTCTCGTCGTGCATCTGCCGATCACGATGACCATCGTCACGGTGCTGATCGAGCGCGGCGGCGGCGCAAAAGCCGGGCTGAAACTCGCACGATCCTTGCTGACTCACCCGATCCTGCTCGGCATCTTTGCAGGCCTTGCCTGGCGGTTCTCCGGCCTACACCTGCCAGCCATTCCGCTCAAAATCCTGACCTTCCTGGGCGATACGGCCGCACCATGCGCGCTGGTTGCGACCGGGATGAGTCTTGTCCGCGTGAGCTTCTCAGGGGCGAAGACCATCATCGTTCTGATTACGGCCCTGAAACTCGTCGTCCACCCTCTGCTGGTGTTTCTGCTGGCCACGAAACTCTTCGGCCTGCCCCCGGTCTGGGCCGGGGCCGCGACGCTTTTTGCAGCCTGCCCCACCGGCATCAACGCCTACCTTGTGGCCGAGCGCTATCGAAAAGGCGAGGCCATCGCCTCGGGCACCATTGCGCTCTCCACATTGCTGGCGGTTGTCACGACGACGATCGCCGTCATGCTGGTGACCGGGAAGTAGCGCGAGAACTCACTCGAATCCGAGCTTCTGCCGGATCTGGGCGGCTGTGATGCCATCCGCCCGGAAGGTCCGAAGCGGCGTCGACATCACGGACTTCGAGAGCTTCCGGCCTTCGCGATCCAGAATGAGCGCGTGATGATGATAGATCGGCGCGGGCAGTCCCAGAAGATACTGGAGCAGACGATGAATGGAGGTCGCATGATAGAGATCATCGCCCCGCACGACATGCGTCACTCCTTGCAACGCATCGTCGAGCACCACCGCGAGATGATAGCTTGTGGGAATGTCCTTCCGCACGATCACGACATCGCCCCAGCGCGACGGCTCGGCGGGAATCGTCTCGTCGTATCCCAGACCCGTTTCGCGCCAGGTCAGGGGATTGTTCCAGAACGCCGGATCGTCGAGCCATGAGAGCAGATTCCATACGTTCAGCCGCCAGGCATGCGGCGCACCGACTGCAAGTGCCCGGCGGATGAATTCCGGGTCGCGATAACGGCAGGTGCCGGGATAGATCACGCTGCCTTCGGGATCGCGCACCTGGTTATCACCGGCTGCTTTCAAAATGTGGCCGCGCGTGCAGAAGCAGGGATAGATGTGCCCGCCTGCCCGCAGGGACTCCGCTGCATCCTTGTAACGCTGTGTCTGGTCGCGCTGCCTCAGGACCGGCTCTTCCCACTCAAGGCCGAGCCAGGCCAGATCCTCGAGGCAATCCTGCACCAGCTGCGGCGTGCAGCGCATTGTATCGATATCCTCGATGCGCAGCAGAAAACGCCCGCCGGATTCGCGCGCCATCCGGGCATTGAGCAGCGCCGAATAGGCGTGCCCGACATGAAGGTGACCGTTGGGGCTGGGGGCAAAACGGAAAACGGGTTGCATGAAATCCGATCATGGCTCCTGTCATCGCCAGACTTGACCCGGCCAGCCATTTTGTTTCCGCTGGATCGTCGGTTCAAGCCCAATCATGACACCAGAACGAGACCCTCCATGACCATACTCACCTCTGAATCCGATGTCGCGCGCGGTGTCGAGGCGTTGACGCGCATCTGCCCGCACATGGCCATGATCGCCGAGACCTGCGGCGTTCCGGCCCTGCGCTGGCGAGAGCCGGGGTTCGGTGGCCTCGTTTCCACCATCACGGCGCAGCAGGTCTCGACCTCGGCTGCAAATGCGATTCGCTCGAAGCTGCGCGCGGTTTCGGATCCCATCACGCCTGAGGGTCTGATGGCCATGAGCGACGAGGGTCTTCGCGCTTGCGGCTATTCCGCCGGCAAGATCAAAACCTTGCGCGCCATCGCCAGCGCCATTCTCTCCGGTGACCTGCCGATCGATCGCCTTGGCAACATGCCGGTGGAGGAAGCGCACAAAGCGCTCGTGAAAATCCACGGCATCGGCCCGTGGACCGCGGAGGTCTGGCTGATGTTCTGCGTCGGGGTTCAGGATGTCTTCGCTCCCGGCGATCTTGCGCTTCAGGAAGGTGCGAAGCTCGCCATGAACCTCGAAACACGCCCCACCGCAAAAGAAGTCGCCATCATCGCCGAACGCTGGAGCCCCTGGCGCGCTGTCGCCGCGCGGATGCTTTGGGCCTATTACGGCCATGTGAAGAAGCGCGCGGGCGTGGTGACGAACTGACGGTTCGCGCGTTCTCTGAAGCTGTCGACTGCCAAACAGTCTCTTGACGTCGGCTCTATTTCGATTATTCTCGAATTATGAAAATCGATGATGTTGCCGCGCGCCTTGAAGCTCTTGGGAACCCCTCCCGCCTCGCGATCTATCGCGAGCTGGTGCGGGCGGGGGATCCCGGCCTTTCTGTCGGCACCGTGCAGGAGCGGCTGAAATTCGCGGCCTCGACGCTCTCGCATCACCTTCAGAAGCTGATTCTTGTAGGACTTGTGACACAGGAGCGGCGCGGTACCACATTGATCTGCCGGGCGAATTTCCCGATGATGCGAGCATTGGTCAGCGCACTCTCGGAAGAATGCTGCCGCGACGAGGCTCGCGATAGCAGTACCTGCTCGCCCGTTCCTCCACTCCGAAGCCTCATCTGAGGCGGAGGCAGCGGCCAAAACCTCTCTCCCCGAAGCGCCTCCCGCCTCTCCTCGTCTTCCGCCCTTTATTTCTATATTTCTAGAAGGATATGAAAATGAAAGCCTCGACCCTCCCCGCCGCCCGCCCAAAACCCGATTTCGTTTGGCTGCTGATTCTCTTCGTTTTCGTAGGCTTGGCGATCCTGGCGCCTGCGCAGGCCAAAGAGAGCTTCGCTTTCGTTGCGCGCGCGACCGTGTCCGTTCTTCCGCTTTTCCTGCTCTCTATCGCGATCGCCGCCGGCGCCGCCGCGAGTGGCGCGGATCAACTGATCGCGAAAGCCTTCACCGGACGCCACACGACCATGATCGTGAGTGCGGCCCTGATGGGCGCACTCTCGCCTTTCTGCTCCTGCGGGGTGATTCCGCTTATCGCGGCCCTGTTGTCGATGGGCGTTCCTCTGGCCCCCGTCATGGCCTTCTGGCTCGCTTCGCCGCTGATGGACCCGGCAATGTTCG
Organism: Hyphomicrobiales bacterium; assembly: GCA_017302635.1. Classification (GTDB taxonomy): domain Bacteria; phylum Pseudomonadota; class Alphaproteobacteria; order Rhizobiales; family Beijerinckiaceae; genus Rhabdaerophilum. The sequence continues at coordinate 668,279 of JAFLCX010000002.1, read as the reverse complement.
TGCTCACGACTTCCGTGCTGGGCCTGAATTTCGCCATCGGCAAGACGGTCGCGGCAATTGGCGTGGGCCTGATCGGTGGATTCGGCACGCTTGGTTTGATGAAATTTCCCGCCTTTGCTCAGCCTTTGAGTGAGGGGGTAGGCAATGGCGGATGTGGCGGCGCGCGGGTCCGGGCGCCGAAGCCGGTCATGTGGTCCTTCTGGCGCGAAGAGAAGCGGCGCGAGACCTTCCGCTCCAACGCACTGAAAAACATCCTGTTTCTCGGCAAGATGCTTCTGCTTGCCTTTACCCTCGAGAGCCTGATGGTGGCCTACACTCCGGCGGGACTGGTCGCGAGCGCGCTGGGAGGGACGGGGCCGGGCACCATTCTCATTGCGACATTGCTTGGTATTCCCGCCTACCTGAACGGCACGGCAGCCCTGCCGCTGGTGCGTGAACTTCTGGCGCAAGGCATGGCGCCCGGTGCCGGGATGGCCTTTCTTGTAGGTGGAGGCGTGACCTCCATCCCGGCGGCGATTGCCGTGCATGCAGTCGCGAAGCGACCGGTCTTTCTTGCCTATCTGACATTTTCCGTGCTGGGGGCGCTCGCGAGCGGGCTCGCCTGGCAGATGGCTTCCCGCTGGCTATGAAGGAGGCTGACATGGCCATCCACAAGACGTTGTTCTCGATCCTCGCACGCTGGTTCAGGGGCACGGAGCATTTTTTTGCCTTGCGTCGAGATTGGCGGGAATGCTGCCGCGACCAGGATGCCGCGCAACGCAGCCGCAGCCTTGCACAATGGGAACGCGAACGATGCGGGTTGTAGGGTCTTTGGCAAGCCCGGGCGCCTTCAAATCATGCGCCCGGTGCTGGCGAAGTCGGAGCCTCGTCCTCAACCGTCGCAGATCTCGGGCCGCATCTCGTCGGTCCACTCCGCGACGGGCACAGGCTTAAGCGAGAACCGCACCGGCCGGTTCCGCTTGCCGGTCCCCCGCCCCGTGGAGAAGTTGAGATCGCATTGTGCCGCGGCCTTGTCCTCATCATCGGAAATCCGGTCAAAACTGGAATAAGTCACGCCCAGCACGACGAGCCTTTCGCCCCGCCACGCCAATGTGAGCGTCTGCTCCCACGGATAGCGGCCCTGAGCATGGCTGCTCCCGATCGTGATGACGCCCTTGCGCTTTTCCACGATGCTGTGAATGCCGAAGCCGAATTCTTTCGTGACCGAAAGGCGCGAGAGCGTTTCCCGGCCTGTCCCGGCCTCTTTACCTCCCTTGAAGACGTGGAGATCGCCGAAATCCCCGCCGTCTTCGCTCCTCGTAACAACCAGCCGATCGATGATCCCGTCCTGATCGAAATCGACCGCGAGCTGGGCCATGATATCCTTCGCGGGGATTTGAGCGGGCGGCGACTGTGCGCCCGACTCAGCGATCAGAGCAGCCAATCCCATGAGGCAAACGCAACAGGCTGCACCATACCCGAACAAAACCTGCGTCCGCATCCTGATTGGCTCCCCGAATATTCGCGCTCGAACGCGCCCATTTCAGCGCAGTGTTTTCAGGCTCTGTGAACGCGAATGCAAGCCGAGGGAGTTCGGGTATTTCTGGGTGAAACCCCATCCGTCCATCTGCCATCGTCGTCGCGCAGCTGATTGGTGTCGAAATTCGCCTTGTATTCCGCGCGCAACCGCTCCAACCGAAGCGCGAGGCGGAGGAGTTCGGGATCGGGCTAAATTTCGGCCGGAAAAGCATAAAAATCTGCGATGTCCCCGTTTCCTCGGCAGGCAAGGCAGCCTATACGGCTCGCTCGACGAAGTTGTCGTTCGAGCAACGTCTCTGGGGGGAAACCGGTTTCCCTGTTGCGGGCGATGCTCCCGAGGTGGCGCGATGCATTTGAAGAACGAACCCCAGATCACCCCTGAGCTCGTCAAGGCGCATGGGCTGAAGCCCGATGAATACCAGCGTTTCCTTGATCTGATCGGGCGGGAACCGAGTTTCACCGAACTCGGCATCGTGTCGGCGATGTGGAACGAGCATTGCTCCTACAAATCCTCCAAAGTGCACCTCAAGACCCTGCCCACGAAGGGTGAGCGCGTGATCCACGGCCCTGGCGAGAATGCAGGCGTGGTCGATATCGGCGATGGGGATGTGGTGGCCTTCAAGATGGAGAGCCACAATCATCCGAGTTTCATCGAGCCCTATCAGGGCGCGACCACGGGTGTCGGCGGCATCCTGCGCGACGTGTTCACAATGGGCGCGCGCCCCGTCGCCTGCCTGAATTTTCTGCGTTTCGGCGCGCCGGATCACCCGAAAACCAAGCATCTTGTGGCGGGCGTGGTCGCGGGCATCGGCGGCTACGGCAATTCGTTCGGAGTGCCGACTGTCGCTGGCTCGGTCGGATTCCACCCGCGCTACAACGGCAATATTCTCGTCAACGCGATGGCCGTCGGCATTGCCAAGAAAGAGATGATTTTCACCTCTCAGGCGAGCGGCGTCGGCATGCCGATCGTCTACCTTGGTTCGAAAACCGGCCGCGACGGCATTCATGGCGCGACGATGGCCTCGGCCGAATTCGACGATGCGTCCGAGGAGAAGCGCCCGACCGTGCAGGTCGGCGACCCCTTCGCCGAAAAGCTGCTGCTCGAAGCCTGCCTCGAAATCATGGAGAAGGGCTGCGTCATCGCCATCCAGGATATGGGAGCTGCGGGCCTCACCTGCTCGGCGGTCGAGATGGGCGCCAAAGGCGATCTCGGTATCGAGCTTGATCTCGATAAGGTGCCCTGCCGCGAACCGGGCATGACCGCCTACGAGATGATGCTCTCGGAAAGCCAGGAGCGCATGCTCATGGTGCTTCACCCCCACAAGGAGGCAGAAGCCCGCGCGATCTTTACGAAATGGGGGCTCGATTTCGCCGTGATCGGCAAAACGACCGATACGCTCCGCTTCGTGATCAAGCACCGCGGCGAGGTGATGGCTGATCTGCCCATCAAGGAACTCGGCGATCAGGCGCCTGAATACAATCGCCCCTTCACCGAGACACCCAAACGGCAAGCCATCCGGCGCGCGGATGTGGTGCCGCCGATGAGCAACCGCGATGCGTTGCTCACGCTTCTGGGTTCGCCCGATCTCTGTTCGAAGCGCTGGGTGTGGGAGCAGTACGACCACATCATCCAGGGCAATGTCGTCCAGCGTCCCGGTGGCGATGCCGCCGTGATCCGGGTGAACGAGGCGGGCAAAGGCCTTGCCGTCACCTGCGATGTCACCCCGCGTTATGTCGAGGCCGATCCGTTCGAGGGCGGCAAGCAGGCCGTGGCCGAGTGCTACCGGAATCTGTCCGCCGTGGGCTCGCTGCCCATTGCACTGACCGACAACCTCAATTTCGGGAACCCGGAGCGCCCTGAAATCATGGGGCAATTCGCCTATGCCATTCAGGGCATCGGAGAAGCCGCGCGCGCGCTCGATTTCCCGGTCGTCTCGGGCAATGTGAGCCTCTACAACGAGACGAACGGGCAAGGCATCCTCCCCACACCCACCATTGGTGGCGTCGGCCTGATCGCGGACGTGACGAAAACCGCGACCCTTGCCTTCAAGAAGGCTGGCGATGCGATTCTGCTCATCGGCGAAACAAAGGGCTGGCTCGGCGCCTCGGCCTATCTCGCAACGATTTGCGGGCGCGAGGAAGGCGCTCCACCGCCCGTCGATCTCGAAGTCGAGAAACATCACGGCACGATTGTGCGGATGATGATCGAGCAGGGCTTTGTCACTGCCGTCCATGACATCTCGGATGGTGGCGTCGCGGTGGCTTTGGCCGAAATGGCGCTCGCGGGGAATATCGGCGCGATGATCGGCTCGCATGATGCCGATGTGCCGCTTCACGCCTGGCTGTTCGGCGAGGATCAGGCGCGCTACATCATCACCTGCCCCTCGGAGAAGGCCGTTGAAATCGAGTTCAATCTCAACAGCGTGCAGGTTCCCACGATTTTTCTCGGGGCGGTCGGTGGAGAGACATTGAACTTGCCGGGCGAGGCGCCATTATCGCTCGGTGAGTTGCGCAACGCGCATGACGGCTGGCTGCCGTCCTATATGGGCGCGGAAGCGGCGGAATAAGGACAGAACACCATGCCCATGAAGGCCGCTGATATCGAGACGATGATCAAGGAAGCCCTGCCGGACGCCGAGGTGGAAATCCGCGATCTCGCCGGCGATGGCGATCATTATGCCGCGACCGTCACCTCGTCCGCCTTCAAGGGCCTGCCGAAAGTGAAACAGCACCAGCTTGTCTATGCGGCGCTCAAGGGCAATATGGGGGGCGTGCTGCACGCCCTCGCGCTGACGACGGTGGCGAAGTAGCTTGATGATCCGCCGACCTTGAATCGGCTTGAGGAGAAAAAGAAATGTCCGGAATCAATGCCTTCATCGACAACGAAGTGAAATCCAACGACGTGGTGCTCTTCATGAAGGGCACGCCGCAATTCCCGATGTGCGGGTTTTCGGGGCAAGTCGTGCAGATCCTCGATTACGTCGGTGCGCCCTACAAGGCGCATAACGTGCTCGACAATGCCGAGCTGCGTCAGGGCATCAAGGATTACGCCAACTGGCCGACCATCCCGCAGCTCTACATCAAGGGCGAGTTCATCGGCGGCTGCGACATCGTGCGCGAGATGTTCCAGTCGGGCGAGCTGGCACAGACCTTGGCCGATCAGGGCATCGCGGCGAAAAAGGCGGGCTGAGGCGCGTCGCGCCGTGCTCGTCCGTTTCAACGCGCCCCTGTGGGAATGGCAGGCCAAGGCGGCATGGTTTTTCCTCACCCTGCCGGTTGAGGAAAGCGGGATGATCCGCATGGCCGCGAATGCGGGCGGCAAGGCCCGCGGCTTCGGCTCGGTGCGCGTGAAGGCGACCATCGGCGCAACGAGCTGGAATACCTCGATTTTCCCCGACAAGAAATCGGGCACCTATCTGCTCCCCGTCAAAGCCGAGGTGCGCAAGGCCGAAGGTTTCTCAGTTGGCGATGCGGTGGAAGTCAGCCTGAGATTTGATCTTTAGGGCTTACTGCCTCGCCCGCACGCCGCGCGCGAAGCCGGTGATGGCACCGATCATCTGGCCCTCGATCCCCGTGAAGCCGTGATGCCCGCGCGCTTGGCACGGGTCGCCCTCGTCCCGCCCGCCGGAAAGCCAGGTGACGCGAACCTTCGCCCCACCCCAGGCTTTGAAAGGCTCGACGAGGCTCGGCAGCGTGACGCGGCAGCCATCATTCCGGTGATGCACCACGAGCAGCGGTGGCATCGCATCGGGCGAGCCGACATTCGACTGGAAGTGATCAAGCATACCCGAGGTGATGACCAGAGCATCGGCATCGAGCGCGCGATGCATACGGGTCGCGGCGCGGCTTGTGCCCACCACAATCACAGGCTTCGCGATCTTGCGCATCGCAGCAATGGCGGTCGAGGGGCTGGTGCCAGCGTCAAGGGCCAAAGTCGCAAAGCCCGCATTGGCGAAAGCGCGTCGCGAGCGAATGAGCGAATTGCCGCGCAGGCTGGTGATTTCGCCATCGGCCGTAATCCCGAGATATCCATTGCCGCCGCCCATCAGGATGATGGAGCCGCGTGGCTTGCCCTTCGGGCGTTCCAGCACGCCTCCTGTACCCAGTTCGGGCAGGAGCTCGGCGGCAAAGGCTGTCGTGGCGAAAAGCAGGCCGAATGCGGCCATGGCGACGCGTTTCATAGTCATTCCCCCGGTGACAATGAAGCGAGGCTAGACCCCTCTCCTCACGCGAACAAGTGCGCTACCGCACATGCCGCACCGGCGAAGTCGCGCTACCTGCCCAAAGCCCTGCCGATGAACGCAAACGCGTCCGGACTTGACCACTCCGCTGGGCCGGCAAGATACGCGAGCTCGCAGCCGTCCTTGTCCAGAAGAATCGTGGTGGGCATGCCGAACGCGCGCCCCACAGATTTCAGGTCCTGAAAAATTCTTGCGGAGGGATCAGCGTACAGTGCGAGGTTCGTCACCTGAACCTCATCGAGAAAAGCCCTCGCCTTCTCGGCATTGCGTGTATCGATGTTGATCGCCACCACTTCGAAATCTGGCCCTCCATACTTCTGCTGGAGTCGATCCAAAGCCGGCATCTCATGTCGGCAAGGCGCGCACCAGGTCGCCCAGAGGTTCACAAGGACCGTCTTGCCGCGCATCGCAGAGAGCGTCGTGTCGCGCCCATCCGGCAGCTTGAAGGAAAGGTCGCGCAGGCGCGTCGGCTCGGCAGGGATCTGCAAGGCGGCAACTTCGCCCTTCGCCAGCGGCTTCAGCGCCGCCGTGAGCGGCTGAGCCGCCTTGCAGGCCGCGATATCCGGCGAAGTTGCCTTGAAAAGCTTGTCGAGCCCGCCGAAGGCATATAGCGAAGCGGCCACAAGAATAGCGCCCATGAGCAGCGGGCCGGCCAGAGCCGCGAAGCGGGTTCGAGCAGGATTTCCATTCCTCATCAGCGGGCACCTTTGGAGTTGATCATGGCCAACGAGATGTGGGGCGGCAGATTCGCGGAAGGCCCGGCCGCCATCATGCAGGAGATCAATGCTTCGATCTCCTTCGACAAGAGGCTGGCGGATCAGGATATCCGCGGCTCGATGGCGCAGGCCGAGATGCTTGCGGCGCAAGGCATCATCGATGCGCAATCAGCTGAAGCGATCATCCACGGGCTCAAGGAGGTCAAGGCCGAAATCGATGCCGGGACATTCACGTTTCGGACATCGCTTGAAGACATTCACATGAATGTCGAGGCGCGGCTCGCTGAAATCATCGGCACACCGGCGGGACGACTGCATACCGCGCGCTCGCGCAATGATCAGGTCGCGACCGATTTCCGCCTCTATGTGCGCGATGCGATCGACATGATCGATGCATCGCTGAAGGACTTGCAGAAGGCCCTGGCAGAGAAGGCGCTCGTTCACGCGGGTACTGTGATGCCGGGGTTCACGCATCTGCAATCGGCGCAGCCCGTTACCTTCGGGCATCACATGCTGGCCTATGTCGAGATGATCGGGCGCGACCGCGGGCGCTTTGCCGATGCGCGCAAGCGCCTCAACGAATGCCCGCTTGGGGCGGCCGCCCTGGCCGGAACCTCGTTCCCCATCGACCGCGAGCGCACCGCGAAAACCCTCGGATTCGATCGCCCCACGGCAAACAGCCTTGATTCGGTCTCGGATCGGGACTTCGCGCTCGAAACACTGGCGGCGATCTCGATCCTTGCCATGCATCTGAGCCGCTTTGCGGAGGAGATTGTCATCTGGACCTCGGCGCAATTCGCTTTCGTAAAACTCTCCGACAAGTTCACGACCGGCTCCTCGATCATGCCGCAGAAGCGCAACCCCGATGCGGCGGAGCTTGTGCGCGCGAAATCAGGCCGCATTTTCGGATCTCTGATGGGGCTGCTTACCGTGATGAAGGGCCTCACTCTCGCCTATGCGAAGGATATGCAGGAGGACAAGGAACAGACCTTCGACGCTATCGATTCCATCGCGCTCTGCATCGCCGCCACAGCCGGGATGGTGCGTGACATGGAACCGGACGCGAAACGGCTGAAAAAAGCCGCCGGCTCCGGTTATGCTACCGCGACCGATCTCGCCGATTGGCTGGTGCGGGTGCTGAACATGCCGTTCCGCGAGGCGCATCATGTCACGGGGCGCATTGTCGGACTCGCAAGTGCCAAGGGCGTCGACCTCGAAAAGCTGACACTGGGCGAGATGCAGAGCGTCGAAAAGCGCATCACCAGCGCGGTTTTTGCGGTGCTCGGCGTCAACAATTCGGTGAAAAGCCGCGTGAGCTACGGTGGTACTGCTCCGCAAAACGTGAAGGCTCAAGCCAAGCGCTGGCTGAAGAGATTGGGGTGACGGGCTCTGTCCCTCATGTTAGGCAGGCGCAGATTTCAAAAACAGGCGAAAGACATGACGGGTTCGTCGCAGATCAAGTTTCTGGTTGTTGCCATGCTCGCTTGCGGGCTGCTCACGGCCTGCGGCAAGCGCGGTCCGCTTGAAGCCCCACCGACGCAGGAACAGATTGACCGCGCGCGCAACCCGGATGGTACGCCGCGCCGCCCCGAGGGCACCCGCGGGCCGATCCAGCCGCCGAAGCGCAGTCTGCCCATCGACTTCATTCTTGACTGACTCCAGACCCCGACATGCATCATTTCGATTATCAGAACGGCTCGCTCTATGCCGAGGGCGTCGATCTCGCGACGATTGCGCAAGAGGTTGGCACGCCTGTCTATGTCTATTCGAGCGCGACTCTCGAGCGGCATTACCGTGTGTTCAAGGAGGCCGTCGGCGAAAAGAGCCATGTCTTCTACGCCGTGAAAGCCAATGGCAATCTCGGCGTCCTGATGACGCTCGCGAAGCTGGGTGCCGGCGCGGATACGGTTTCAGAAGGTGAAATCCGCAAAGCGCTCGCGGCCGGGATTCCGCCCGGGCGGATCGTCTTCTCAGGGGTTGGCAAGAGCGCGCAGGAACTTGCCTTTGCTGTTGAAGCCGGGATCTACCAGATCAACGTCGAGAGCGAGAGCGAGCTGGAGGCCCTTTCAGGCATCGCTGCGGCTCGCGGCAAGCGGCAGGCGATTGTCCTGCGCGTCAACCCCGAAATCGGCGCGGGCGGCCACGCAAAAATCACCACGGGCGGCGCTGCGAACAAATTCGGCGTTTCATGGAGCGAGGCCGAGCGCCTGTATGTCCGCGCTGCGAACATGGCCGGCGTTTCGATCAAGGGGCTCGCGGTCCATATTGGCAGCCAGATCTTTGATTTTGCGGCGCTGGAAGCGGCCTTCATCCGCATGCGCGGTCTGATTGAAAATCTCAAGGCGCAGGGTCTGCCTGCTACCCGCCTCGATCTTGGCGGCGGCGTCGGTGTTCCGTACGAAATCGGCTATCCGTTCGAATATGGCACCGACAGCCTTCAGACCTACGGCCAGATGGTGCGCAATGTGACCAAGGGCCTCGATGTCGAGTTAGGGTTTGAGCCGGGCCGTGTCATTGCCGGAAATGCCGGATTGCTGCTCACGAAGGTGCTCTACCTCAACGAACGCGCCGATCGCTCGTTCCTCGTGGTTGATGCCGCGATGAACGACCTCGTCCGCCCCGCCATGTATGAGGCACACCACGAGATTTGGCCGGTGAGGAAATCCGAAAGTGGCACGACCCGCACCTATGACGTGGTCGGCCCAATTTGCGAATCGTCCGACACCTTCGCAACGGAACGCATCCTGCCGGAACTCAAGGCCGGTGACCTGATCGCTATCATGACGGCCGGTGCTTATGGGGCCTCGATGTCCTCGACCTACAATCAGCGCCTGCTCGTGCCGGAAGTTCTTGTGAAAGAGCGTGAATTCGCCGTGACACGGCCACGCCAGACTTTTGAAGAGCTTTTGGGCCTCGACCGCACACCGGATTGGCTCGCCTGAAGAAAGCCGCAAACGCGGCGATTGATCACGGGATAGTGCTGTCTTTTGCACCAGCTGCCACTGGCCAAGCCCGAGCGACGTGCTAGCTTGTTCGAAAGGAATGCTGCGCCAATATGGTGCCAGGAAGGAACGACGCGTTGATGCCAAACGAACGCAGTCGCCCGAAAACAAGCCCGGTTCATCCGGACGGAATCGCTCGGCCCGATCTCGGCTGGCGATATGGAAGAAGTTATCTGGCGCTGCTGAGCGAGAGGCTCGCGCCCATCCTGTTGCTGCCGCTCTGCCTTGTCGCCTTGTTTGTCGCCGGAGCCTGGGCCGGATTGCCGACCGTCGTTCCGCCGCCCGGTCGCATGGCCGTGGCGATTGCGGGTGGGCTGGTTATCGGGCTTTCTCTCCTGCCTCTGCTTCGCCTTCGCCTACCGAACCGCGCCGAGATCGAAAAAAGACTCGATCTCTCGAAGCCAGGTGCCCATCGCCCGCTCGCGACGCTCGCTGATTGTCCTGCACCGAGCGCCGACCCGATCGCGCAGGCCGTCTGGGAGGCGCACAGGGCAAGGGCGCGCGAAAAGCTCGATTCGCTTCAGGCCAAGGCCGGAGATGCGCGCCTGCGCTGGCGCGACGGTTTTGCATTGCGGCTCATCGCGCCGCTGGCGCTCGTCGCCGCTGCTTTCGTGGCAGGTGATGAGCGGCAGGCCAGGCTCGTCGCGGCATTCGATTTCTCCACACCGCAACCCGCGCCCATTCCGCCGCGCCTTGATGCCTGGATTGACCCGCCCGCCTACACGGGCCGTCCTCCGATTTTCCTGACGGGAATCGTCGCATTGCAACCCGGTGAGGCCGTAAGGGCACCGGTTGGTTCCACGCTCATGATCCGCTCCACGGCTGGCGGCCAGAAGCCCGGTGAGAAGCCTCCTGTGATCAGCCTTGCGCATGGCGCTGGGCTTCAGGAGGTGAAATCAGAAGCCTCCACGCAGGCCAAACCCGCTCAGGCGGGGCCTGCGGTCGAACTCATCCGCCGTCAGGTGGCGGGCAACGACATCGTGCGGATCAGTCGCGATGGGCGCGAGATTGCCACCATTCCAATCGCGGTGATCCCCGATCTGCCGCCCAAGGTGGAACTCAGCGAAGCGAAATCGGAACCGGCTTCCCCTGAGCGGCAAGGGCCCGGCGGCATCCGTCTCATTTTCACGCTTGAGGATGATTACGGCATCGCCAAGGGCGAAGTGCTGATGGAGCGCGCCACATCGAAGGCCGGGCGCCCGCAGCGCACGCTCTACCCGGCTCCGCGCGGCGAATTGCCCTTGCGCGCCGGGCCTGGCGAAATCGCTATCCCGACGGAAGAACATCCCTGGGCCGGCGAAGATGTCGCGATCCGGCTTAAAGTCGAGGACGATATCGGCCAGGTCGCCCTGAGCGAGGCCAAGGCGGTGCGGCTGCCGCAAAAGCCCTTTACCCAGCCACTGGCTCGCGCCCTGATCGAGCAGCGCCGCAACCTCGTCTTCGCGCCCGATTCCAAACAGGATGTGGTGCTGGCCTTTGACGCGCTGCTGTTCGAACCGGAGCGTTTCACGCCCAATATCGGCGAATTCCTGATGCTCGACCAATTGCGGCAGGGAATCCGCTCCGCACGCGACGACGACGCGCTCAAAGCGATGGTAGATCGCATCTGGGAGGTCGCGCTCTATCTCGAGAATGGCGATATGACCGAGGCCGAGCGCCGCCTGCGGGAAGCTGAAGCGCGCCTGCGTGAAGCGCTTGAACGCGAGGCCCCGCAGAACGAAATCCGCCGTCTCACCGAAGATTTGCGCCGCGCCATGGAGGAGTTTTTGCGCGAATTCGCCGAGCGCGCGCTGCGTGATCGTGACCAGAGCGCGCAAGACAGGCAGCAATCGCCCAATCCGGAGCGCTACCTGACCCAGCGCGATTTGCAGGACATGCTGCGCAAGATCGAGGAAATGGCCCGCTCTGGCAACATGGCCGAAGCTCGCCGCATGCTTGAGGAATTGCGTCAGCTCATGGAACAATTGCGCACTGCGCGGCGTCAGCAGACGGATCCACGCATGCAGGAACTGGGACGGCAGATCGAGGAACTCGACCGCCTCCAGCGCGAGCAGCGCGACCTGCGTGATCGCACCTTCCGTGAGGGTCAGCAGCGCCAGCAGGGCCAGCAACAGCAGCGGCCGGGCCAACGCGGTCAACAACAGCAGGGCCAACAGGGGCAGAGGCAGCAAGGGCAGCGCGGGCAACAGCAGCAGGGCCAGTCGGGCGATGCCGAGCAACAGCTTCGCGACATGCAGCAGGCGCTGCGTGACCGCCTGAACCAGTTGCGCGAGCGGCTTCGTCAGCGTGGCATGCAAGAGGGCGAGGGCTTCGGAGAAGCGGATCAGGGCATGGGCGATGCCGAAGGGCAATTGGGCCAAGGCCAGCCCGGCCAAGCCACCGAGGGCCAGCAGCGCGCACTCGACGGCCTTGGCCGCGCCGCTGAAGGCATGGCGCAGCAGCTTCAGCAGCAGATGGGTGAAAATCCCGGCGAAGGTGAAGGCGAAGGCCCGGGCGAGCCGGGACCCGGCCAGCGCGGCCGAGCGGAAAACCGCACCGATCCTCTGGGGCGCCCGCAAGCCAACCAACGCCGCGACCTTGAGGATTCAAGCCGCGTGCAGGTGCCGGATCGCGATGCACTTCAAGGCTCGATCAGCGAGCGTGCCGAGCGCGTGTTGCGCGAATTGCGCAAACGGCTCGGAGAGTTCGAGCGCCCGCGCGAAGAGCTTGAATATCTGGAGCGTCTGCTGCGACAGCGCTGATGCATTTTGGCGCGGTGGGGCATCTGATCCGTTTGCCGCATCGTAAGGAGCGAGATTGCACGTGTTGCGCCCTGTCGGGTCGATCGATATCACCCGCCATACCCGCCGCTTCCAGAGGATCGCGCCCGATGAACGCCATGAGCATCGTCGTCAATGTCTCCATCGCCGCTGTGGCCGTTGTACTCGTGATGGGGCTGATTAATATGCTGCGCGGCGGTTCGCCCAACAAATCGCAGCAATTGATGCGCTGGCGTGTGATCCTGCAGTTCGTCGCGGTGCTCGCGATGCTCGGCTATTTCCTGATTGCCAGCTGGCGCTGAAAAGCCTCCCGGAATCGTCGAAGGCCTGTTGATTTCTGCGCCGCTCGCCCCACAAACGGGGCATGGTCAAACTCAATCGCATTTACACGAAAACCGGGGACAAGGGCACAACCGGCCTCGGAGATGGCAGTCGCGTCGAGAAGTTCGATCTGCGCGTCGAGAGCTACGGCACCGTGGACGAAGCCAATGCCGCAATCGGCATGGCGAGGCTGCACACCTCGGGCGACGCGGAGATCGATGCGATCCTCGCCCGCATCCAGAATGATTTGTTCGATCTTGGCGCCGATCTGTGCACGCCCGATACCGGCAAGGACCTCGGATACGAGCCCCTTCGTATTGTCGAGAACCAGGTGAAACGCCTCGAAGCGGAGATCGACGCGATGAATGCGCGACTCCAGCCGCTGAAAAGCTTCATCCTGCCGGGCGGCTCGGCCGCCTCGGCGCACCTGCATCTTGCACGCACGATTTCACGCCGGGCAGAGAGACACATGGTGATGCTGTCGCGGAAAAAGGATGAGAAAGTCAGCGAGGCAGCCCTGAAATACATCAACCGGCTGTCCGACCTCTTGTTCGTTCTGGGCCGCGTCACCAACGCTGATGGCACGCAGGATGTGCTCTGGGTGCCCGGTTTGACGCGGGGCTGATTTTTCGCCCGCATTTTCTTCACGCGAACCGGCTCCCATTTCGCTTGAAAATGCGTCGCGGGGGCGGGTGACAGGCGCTGACACGCTTGGTATACCAACAGCGCACGGGGTTGAATCGGGACGCAAAGCACCGCATCTTGCTTCGCCAGAGATTTTAGTTCATATGTGAACTATATGCTCGAAACGGGTTCGGTCAGACCCGTTCCGGCACAGGGATGGAACCAAACAAGCGGCCATCAGGCTCGCGGGAAGCAGGACCTCACCAATGAAAATTCTCGTGCCCGTGAAGCGGGTTGTGGATTACAACGTCAAGATCCGCGTGAAGCCGGATGGCTCGGGTGTTGATCTCGCGAACGTCAAGATGAGCATGAACCCGTTCGACGAGATCGCCGTCGAGGAGGCGCTGCGCATCAAGGAAGCAGGCAAGGCCGCGGAAGTGGTGCTGGTCTCGATCGGTCCGGCCGGCGCGGCGGAGACGATCCGCACCGGCCTCGCGATGGGGGCGGATCGCGGCATCCTCGTGAAGACCGACGCGACCGTCGAGCCTCTCGCCGTTGCGAAGCTCCTCAAGGCCGTGATCGCGAATGAGGCTCCGGGCCTCGTGGTTCTCGGCAAGCAGGCGATCGACGACGACATGAACGCCACGGGCCAGATGCTCGGCGCGCTGCTCGGCTGGCCGCAGGGAACGTTCGCCTCCAAGGTGGAACTCACGGGTGACGGCGTGAATGTCACGCGCGAGGTCGATGGCGGCCTGCAGACTGTGGGGCTGAAACTCCCGGCGATTGTCACGACCGATCTGCGCCTCAACGAGCCGCGCTACGCTTCGCTGCCGAACATCATGAAGGCCAAGAAGAAGCCGCTAGACGAGACTTCACCCGAAGCGCTCGGCGTTGATATCAGCCCACGCCTCGAGGTGCTGAAAACCGCCGAACCGGCAACCCGCAAGGCGGGCGTGAAGGTCGCCTCGGTGCAGGAACTCGTCTCGAAACTGAAGAATGAAGCGGGAGTGATCTGAAATGACAGCCCTTGTTGTTGCCGAACACTCCAATGCCGCCCTTAACGAGGCGACCCAGAAGGCCGTCAGCGCCGCAGCGTCGCTTGGCGGCCCAGTGCATGTGCTGGTCGCGGGCCAGAATGCGGCCGCGGCCGCAAAAGCCGCTTCCTCCATCGCTGGTGTAGCGAAGGTGCTCCATGCCGATGGCGGAGAATACGCCCATCAGCTCGCCGAAGCCACTTCGACGCTAATCGTGAGCCTCGCCGGGAACTACGATGCGATCGTCTTCCCCGCGACCGCCAACGGCAAGAACATCGCGCCGCGCGTGGCTGCTCTGCTCGATGTACAAGTGATCTCGGGTGTGACGAAAGTGATTGGCCCCGACACGTTCGAGCGACCGATCTATGCCGGCAACGCGATCCAGACCGTGAAATCGAAGGATGCCAAAAAGGTCCTCTCGATTATGACCGCGAGCTTCGCCGCTGCGGGCGCGGGTGGTTCCGCTTCGATCGAGAGCGTGAATGCCGCGGGCTCAACCGGAACGAGCACCTTCATCTCCGAGGAAGTCGCCAAATCCGACCGTCCCGAACTGGCCTCGGCAAAGATCGTGGTCTCGGGCGGCCGTGCGCTGGCCTCGGCCGAGAATTTCAAGACCTATATCGAGCCTCTGGCCGACAAGCTTGGCGCAGCGCTCGGCGCCAGCCGCGCGGCGGTTGATGCCGGCTATGCGCCGAACGACTGGCAGGTGGGCCAGACCGGCAAGGTGGTGGCGCCGGCGCTTTACATCGCCTGCGGCATCTCCGGTGCCATCCAGCATCTCGCCGGAATGAAGGACAGCAAGGTGATTGTCGCGATCAACAAGGATGCCGAAGCCCCGATCTTCCAGGTCGCGGATTACGGCCTTGTTGCCGATCTCTTCACCGCCGTGCCGGAACTGACGAAAGAACTCGGCTGAGGAAAACTCGCTCCGCGAGCCCATTACAGTGGTAAAATCAAGCGCGCGCGGGGCTGTCCCTCGCGCGTTTTTTCTTGTGCAACCCCAAACTCTCGCAAATCTGTGTCATTCCTGCCCTTGAGCATGGCCGCAAGAGCGATAAACTCCGGCGCGCGTGGAGACACTCGAACAGCGGAACTGGAACATCATGGCGGGCGACATCAGCAAGATCGGCATCATCGGCATCGGGCAGATGGGCAGCGGGATCGCCCATGTGGCCGCGCTCTCGGGCTATGATGTGCTGATCCACCACCCCTCGCAGGAGCGCATGGAATCCGGCCTCGCGACCATCAACGGCAACATGGCCCGGCAGGTTGCGAAAGGGGCCATCACGGAAGAGGCTCGGCAGAAGGCCCTGACCCGCATCAACACCGCGCCCTCCCCGGCCGATCTCGCCCAATGCGACATCATCCTTGAGGCTGTCACCGAGAACGAGGAGATCAAGCGCAAGGTTTTCACGGCCGTGACACGCCACCTGAAACCGGAGGCGATTGTTGCCTCCAACACGTCCTCGATCTCCATCACGCGCCTTGCCGCCTCCACCGACCGGCCCGAGCAGTTCATCGGCATCCATTTCATGAACCCGGTGCCGGTGATGCAGCTTGTGGAGCTGATCCGCGGCATTGCGACCGATGACTTGACCTACAAACGCGCGATGGAATTTGTCGCGAGCCTTGGCAAGACGGTCACGGTCTCGGAAGATTTCCCGGCCTTCATCGTCAACCGCATCCTGCTGCCGATGATCAATGAGGCAATCTACACGCTCTATGAGGGTGTGGGCAGCGTGGAAGCCATTGATACGGCGATGAAACTCGGCGCCAACCACCCGATGGGGCCGTTGCAACTCGCGGATTTCATCGGGCTTGATACCTGTCTCTCGATCATGCAGGTGCTGCACGATGGGCTCGCGGATTCAAAATACCGCCCCTGCCCGCTTCTGGTGAAATACGTGGAAGCCGGCTGGCTGGGCCGCAAGACCAAACGCGGGTTCTATGATTATCGCGGCGAGAAGCCGGTGCCGACGCGGTGAGGGTTAGTTCACTCCTCAGAAAATTCTGCTAGAAAGAAAAAACGGGGCCGGTTTCCCGACCCCGCCTTACGCATATGCTTACTGCTCCCCAACGGGACTGCGAGCTACGACTGGATCGCGCCCAGAACGTAGCCCGGATGGTGGTCTATGGCGGGCGCTTATGGCGCTTCATCGTAATCACCTCCTTTCGAATGTTATTTGGGCGGCGGGTCTTGCCTTACGGCATTCCCGCCGTTTCCTTTTCAGCGTTGCCGCTGGCCAGAAACCATTTGCCGCGCTCATCTCGGCGGTAGCGTTCCCCCTCAAACCTGCGAAGCTCGTTGCCAATCGACTTGATGGCCACTTCAGCATCATATTGCGGCGCCAACCCCTCAACCTCAGCAATGATCAGCCCTTCCGGGTGTTCTGCTAGAATTTGATTGATCATGCGCCCGACTGACCCTCTCGGAGCGCGCTTGGCGTTCATCTCGCCAAAAATGTCTCCTAAACGACGCGCCTGCGCAGGCTGTTGGTGCGCAAACATATCCGCAAGGGCGCTCCGAGGACGGACCTCAGCTTGCGCCAGTTGCAAAATACGGCCGCGCATATCCTCCGCACCAGCAGCAAACCCTCGCTGATAGGCAGCATCAATTTGCTCCCGGATAGCGGCAATGACTGCGTCGAGCTCTTTCATGGCGGAATCTCCATCGCGTTATGGGGGCACAATAGCAGGGCTCGAGAGGCCCCGCAATGCAGCCAACGACGCCAAAAGGCCCATCCACAATTTTGTGGGCACTAGTCCGATTGACGGCGATGATAAACGGTGGCCTACTCTACCTATTAGGGATCCCCCATGCCCCTTTCCCGCCGCAGCTTCATCGCCGCCCTGCCCGCTCGCGCAGCGGCACCCGCGCTTGCGCAAAACTCGTATGCGCATCAAGTCGGGCTGGTGGCTCGAGAAATTGCATCGCCCAAGAAGCGATCGACCGGATTGAAGAGCATTGCCGGGTGGCATAGCAGCCCTATTTGGGGTTCATGCTCGTCGTTGATCTCGCGGCTGCCGCCTCGCGCTTGCCACCCGGCGAGCGGGCATTTTCGCGCGGGAAGACGACTTTCACCCGCATGGGTGGCGGCGAAGGTGGTTTCCAGTTCGACCGGCTCACACTCGGACTCGTGCTCTTCGACCTGCCAAGCCATGCGACAAGTCATGGCGATGGAGCACGCAGGCGCCTGCCGCTGCGCGCGGGGCAAGGCTGGGTCTTTCCGGCAGGCATGGAGGGCTGGTGCGCTTGGGAGAACGACACCGCTTTCCTGAATGTCCAAATCGAGAGCGCTCTCATGACCGAGGCCGGCCTCGCGGAGCCGGGCCATTTAAGGCCGCATGTGGGCGAAATCGATCCTTTGGCGGTGCAGATGGCTCTGGCGCTGCATCAGGCCGGCGAGAGCGCGCCGGCACTTTATCGCGAGGGCCTCGGGGCTGCTCTCGCCGGGCAGTTGGCAACAACCTTCTCGGCAAGTCGCGAAGTTGCGGCGTCGCTCATCGATCCGCGCATCTCCCGCGCCATCGAGGCCATGAAGGCGCAGCTTGCAGAGGATATATCGCTCGATGACCTCGCCGCGATTGCCGCGATGAGCCCGTTTCACTTCGCGCGACAATTCAAGCAGGCTACAGGGCGTTCGCCCTACAAATTCCTCACGGAACTGCGCATCGAGCGGGCGAAAGTGCTGCTCAAGACAACCACGCTTCCCGTTACCGAGATCGCGTTCCGTGTTGGTTGGGAGAATGCGAGCCACTTCGCTGCCGCCTTCCGGCAGAATGTCGGCACGAGCGCCGGTGCGTTCCGCGCTGGCTGATTCCCGAACAGCAGGATTTCGATAGCGAAGCGCAAGAACCGGTCCTGCAACTGAGGGCCGCATCCGCCAATCTCCTCCCATCAGCGAACCGGGTGGTCCGGATCTCGCGAAAATGAGGAGAAACAAAATGTCGAACGATCGTCTCAACCGCCGCAACCTTCTTACCGGCGCGGTCTTGGCCGCTGCCGCCACGACCGTGAGCGCCGGGATTGCCGCCGCCAACACCGCGCCGCGCGCGAATACCAACGGCCGCTTTGCCGGCAAGGTCGTGGTCATCACCGGCGCTACGGCCGGGATTGGCCGCGTGACAGCAGAAGAATTCGCCCGCGAAGGCGCAAAGGTCGCTTTCTGCGGCCGCCGCGAGGCCCTGGGCCGTGAGGTGGAAGCCGGAATCCGCGCTTCCGGAGGTGAGGCCAAATACTTCAAGGCGGATGTGCGCAACCCGGCCGAGGTGAAGGCCTTCATCGACGGTGCTGTGGCCCACTATGGCAAGCTTGATATCGCCTTCAACAATGCCGGGATCGGCCAGCCTTTCGTCGAGATCGGCGCAGTGACGCCGGAGAACTACGCCGATATGTTCGCGACCAATGTCACCGGCAAATGGCTCGCGATGCAGGCGGAAATCCCGCACATGAAGGCGAGCGCCTCCATCATCAACATGAGTTCGATCTTCGGTGTAAAGGCGGGTGCCAAGGCGGTTGCCTATTCCGCCTCGATGCATGCGATTTCCGGCATGACTCTCGGTGCGGCTCTGGAACTTGCGCCGAAGGGCATCCGCGTCAACGGCATCGCGCCGGGTGCCATCACGGATACCGAGTTCATGAAGCCGATCATGGGCCGCGTGCTGAACGCGGATGAGATCAAGAGCTTCGGGCCGCTGCATGCTCTGGGGCGCACCGGCACCTCGAAAGAAGTGGCGAAGGCCGTGCTGTTCCTCGCTTCCGACGAAGCCTCCTTCGTCACCGGCGAGATCATGAAGGTCGACGGCTACTTCCTCAATGGCTGAGCCAAACCCGGCCGGGCAAAAGCCCGGCCCCTCCCCACTCTTTTCTCAGGAGAACCCCCATGAACACCGCATTTCTCAAGGCTCTCGCACTCCCGGCATCGTTTGCAGCAGGGCTTGCCGCCTCCGGACTTCTGCCCGCCACCGCCAGCAATGGTGATGGTGCCCGCCTCCAGCGCCTCGCGGATGAGGCCGAACTCGCCCGCATTCCTGCCGAGATCGAAATCGCCGTCGACCGAAAAGACTGGGCCAAAGCGCGAACTTTCTTTGCTCAGGAAGTGCGGGTGGATTTCACCAGCCTCATCGGTGGACAACCCGCCACGATCCTCTCCGACGCGCTGATGCGGGGCTGGGGCAGCAACCTCAAGGGCGACAAGGAGAGCCTGCACATGCGCGGTCAGCCGCTGATCACGATCGAAGGCGACCGGGCGCGTATCTACTCCAACGGCTACGCCTGGAACAGGAAGCCCGGTGCGCCGGATGGCTCGGGCGATCTGTGGGAGGTGTGGGGCAACTACACCCATGAGCTCACCCGTTCGGCCGCTGGCTGGAAAGTGACCGGCTTCACGTTCGTGAAAACCCACGAACGCGGCTCAAACTGGGTGAAGGCCACACCGGGGACATAAGAAGTGAATGGAAGGGCCCAGGCTTCATGGCCCTCCCCCTTCACAAGGCTGTCACAAGCCCCATACACTAGGATCAGCGAGCCGAAGTGCTCGATTCGCGTGGCAGTGCGAACGCGTTGAACCGGGCCACCTCGGCAGCTCGATTTTTAGTCGAGGAGGCTGCCTGCTTGAATGCCCCTGTGACCATCCCCTCCCCCATACGCGACTTCACGCGTATGCCACCGCTCGAAACCTGCCCGGCTCTGGTGCTCAACGCCGATTATCGTCCGCTGAGCTATTATCCGCTCTCCCTCTGGTGCTGGCAGGATGCGGTGCGCGCCGTGTTTCTCGACCGCGTGAACATCGTCTCGGAATATGATCGCTGCGTCACGAGCCCCAGCTTCTCGATGCGGCTTCCTTCGGTGGTGTCGCTCAAGAGCTATGTGAAGCCGACGCGCACACCCGCTTTCACACGCTTCAACGTCTTCCTGCGCGACCGCTTCACCTGCCAGTATTGCGGGGCGAAGGAGGATCTCACCTTCGATCATGTCATCCCGCGCTCGAAAGGCGGGCTTACGACCTGGGGGAATGTCGTCACCGCCTGCTCGCCGTGCAACCTGCGCAAGGGCGACAAGCTGCCCCGCGATGCCGAGATGTTCCCGTTCCAGAAGCCCTTCGCGCCGGATGTGCAGGACCTGCACTCGAACGGGCGGCTCTTCCCGCCGAATTACCTGCACGAAAGCTGGATCGACTATCTCTACTGGGATACGGAGCTGGAGCCGTAGCCGAAGACTGGCGTTCAGCTCCTGCTCTGTGTGGCCCGCAAGGCAAAAGCCAGAAGGACTGCCGAAATCAGTGCGTTCCAGCCGGCGAAGCTCAACCACAGAAAGCGCCACGGCGCATCGGTGCACGAGACGACGCGTGCGCTTTCCAGCGATTTCGCGAAATCCTGCACCGAAGCCGGGCCGGAGAAAACTCGCCCGCCGCAATCAGCCGGGCCAGCCCAGAGCTTCCATTCGACACCGGCGTGATAAAGCCCAAGGCCGAGCGAGGCCGCAAAGCTCAACGCAACCAGACCCGCGAGCATACGCGCGGTTCCCACGCCATTCTCTCGATTGATGGAAAGCAGCGCCAGCACGACCAGCGGAATGCCGGCATAATAGGGCAAGCGCTGCCAAAGGCAGAGCTTGCAAGGGACATAGCCAAAAACCAGCTCGAAGATCCAGGCGGCGGAAATCGCGAAGAAAGCCAAAGCGAGAGCGATACACAAAGCGCCCTCCCGCCGATCATAGCCGATGCGAACCACGGCCCACCCCCTTAGAACAGATACTTCACAGCCACAAAGCCGAGCACGATCGCGGCCACGGTGACAAGCCCTACGGCTGTCAGATTCGTCTCGATGAACGCCCGGATCGGCCCGCCAAAGCGGTTCAGAACGCCCGCCACGAGATAGAACCGCCCCGCCCGCGTGATTAGGCACAGGACCACAAACCAGACGAGATCATACCCGGCAAGCCCGCTCGCAATCGTGATGATCTTGAACGGAATGGGTGTCAGCCCCTTGATCAGGATGATCCAGTGGCCATGCTCCTGATAAAGCTGCCGGAAGGCATCCATCTTGTCGCCATAGCCATAAAGCCGAATGAGCCACGCGCCGAGCGTATCGTAGAGCAGCGCACCGATCGCATAACCGAGCAAGGCTCCCAGCACCGAGGCGATGGTGCAGATAAGGGCGTAGTTCCATGCCTTTTCCGGCTTCGCCATCACCATCGGTACCAGCATCACATCCGGTGGGACGGGGAAAAACGAGCTCTCGGTAAAAGAGACCACCGCCAGCGCCTGTGGCGCGCGACGCGAGGTCGCGAGCGAGATGGTCCATTGGTAGAGGCGCTTGAACATGGCGGTGGCTTAGCGGGCCAACGCTCCGAAGTCCACCGCCGGGGAACGCGCCGCACTCAACACGCTGCCCGGTATCTCAAGTCCCTGTCGTCGAGCCCACAACGGCGGGAGCATGGATGAACGGATTGACCCCACGGCCACGCGCATGTTACCCGCCCTCCCTGCGTTGCCCCTGTGGCGGAACTGGTAGACGCGACCGACTCAAAATCGGTTTCCGCAAGGAGTGCTGGTTCGATTCCGGCCAGGGGCACCATCTTACCCTCCGAATCCGTCCGCAAACGTCCATAAATATCTGAAATATGGACGTTTTTGGTGATGTTCTGCGAGAAATGTGTCCGAGCTCGTCCGCTTGAGTGCGCTTGAACTGACCTGCCACTGAGATTTTCCTCCACCTGGAGTTAGAGTCCGGCCCTGATGAGGACGGACTGATGAAGCGAGCAAGATTTACGGAAGAGCAGATTATTGCGGTCTTGAAGGAGCACGATGCCGGCGCGAAGACCGCCGACCTCGCGCGCAAGCACGGGATCTCGGAGGCGACCCTTTATAACTGGAAGGCCAAGTACGGCGGGATGGACGTTTCCGAGGCCAAGCGGCTGAAGGCGCTTGAGGACGAGAACGCGAAGCTGAAGAAGCTTTTGGCCGAGCAGATGCTGGATGTGGCCGCGATGCGGGAACTTCTGTCAAAAAAATGGTAGGGCCCGCCGTGCAGCGCGACGCCGTCGCGCATCTCCAGGCCATGATGGGTCTGTCGGAACGTCGGGCCTGCCACATCGTCGGCGCAGATCGGAAGATGGTCCGATACCGTTCACGCCGCCCGCCGGACACGGAGTTGCGTGCCCGGTTACGTGAACTCGCCAACGAACGGCGGCGCTTCGGTTATCGGCGGCTGTTCATTCTGCTCAGGCGCGAGGGGGAGCTGTCGGGCGTCAATCGCATCCATCGGCTCTATCGCGAGGAAGGACTGTCCGTCCGCAAGCGTCGTGCCCGCCGCAAGGCCGTGGGTGCGCGTGCGCCGATCCTGGTCGAGGCAAAGCCGAATGCGCGCTGGTCAACGGACTTTGTCCATGACCAGTTCGCCAACGGGCGGCGCTTCCGCATCCTCAACATCGTCGACGACGTCACCAAGCAATGCCTCGGAGCAATCCCGGACACGTCGATCTCCGGCCGCCGCGTGGCGCGTGAGTTGGCCGCGATCATCGAGCGATATGGAAAGCCGGGCATGATCGTCAGCGATCACGGCACCGAATACACCTGCAACGCCATGCTAGCCTGGTGTCGAGACAACGATGTCGACTGGCACTTCATTGCGCCCGGGAAGCCGATGCAAAACGGCTTTGTAGAGAGCTTCAATGGCCGCATGCGCGACGAACTCCTCAACGAGACGCTCTTCTTTGATCTCGATGACGCCCGCGCCAAGATCACGGCCTGGGTCACTGACTTCAACACTCGCGCCCGCACTCGGCGCTCGGATACCTCACGCCTGCGGCCTATGCCGCCAACTTCACCGCAACGGATGATCGGCTGCGCAACCCCGACCAGCTCCGCCGATCGCCCGTTGCTCCACCAGCGCCACAAGGCGTAAAACCTGCCGAGACTCTAATCGCCGCTGGATGACATCTCAGTGGCAGGTCACGAGCAACCCAGCAGAATGAGAGCCAATGGCTTCCAGCGGATGGCCAGCATCGGGGCGCCATCAACGCGCAGGCTGCGCAGGATTGCGATCACGCCGAACACGAGCATCAGTGCCGAGAGAACCTTGGGGAAATAGCCCGAACCCATTCGGCCAGCCGAGCCCATCGGGTAGGCCGCCCCGAACCAGAGCCCCGCAGCGCCGAAGCCGAGATAGATCAGGCCGGCATAAAGATCCTTTGGGCTTCGTATGATGCGCATCTTTTCCCCCGCTAGGATTGCATTTCCATGCCCAAAAACGATCCGCGCACGTCTTGCCCGGAACTGGCCCCGAACCCGCGCTTTCAAGCGTCTTTGATCGAGAGCAAGGATCGGTCGCATTTTTTATTGCATTTTACAACTATTTTTTTTAGCAACAAATATGAGGCGCAAAACCGGAGCTGCTTCAGGCGCTTCGCCCGTGGTTGCGCAACGCAATTGTTGCGCTGTGAGAGCAAATTGGTCAGAATCGGATTTTCATCCATGTCCGCCAGGCTGAACATGCTTCATCGTTCACTGACCTATCATCTCGCATCGATTTCGGATGACGGCATCGGGCATGCCGAGCGCATTTTCGAGACGCGTTTCGGATGGAATGTGCGCGAAATCCGCGTGCTTCGATTGATCCGCTCGAATCCGGGCATCACCTTCACCGAGCTCGCACGCCAGACCAAGTTTGAGCGCAGCCTCGCATCCCGCATTCTTTCGCGGCTGATGAAGGCCGGACTCGTCAACCGGGCCAACTCTCCAACCGATGCCCGCGTCTTCACACTCACCGCCACCGACTCTGGCATCGCCCTCTGCGAGCAGGCTGATCCGCTCAGCATCGAGCTTGAAGCGCTGATGCTTGAGCCTCTCACGCCCGAACAGCGAGAGAATTTCCTCAAGATGGTCGATCAGGTGCGTCGCTGGGTGCAAGGCGGCTATATCGAGAAAGTTTCCGAGCGCTTTCCCGAAGTGCGGGCAAAGAAGACAGGCAAGCGGGGCTAGAGATTGTTGTAATTTGCAACCATCTTGACGCCTCAGGAAAATGCGCTACCTATGTTGCTGCGGAAGAGTTCAGCCGGTTCGCCGGTTGACGCCGAAGGAGCAACCGCCCCGGAAACTCTCAGGCCCAAGAACCGCATTCGTTTTGAACTCTGAAAAGTGGAGCAGCCGCTCCCGCCGATGGTGTAAGCCCTTCCTGATGAACAGGGTCGGCGATGCTCTCAGGCCAATGACAGAGGGGGCGTTCATGACCCGCGCATTGCGGGCGGAGGAACGCCTGTGTCCAATCCTGAAAATCTGAGCGTGGCCGTGATCGGTGCCGGCATTACCGGCATCACGACGGCTTATAATCTCGCCAAGCGCGGTTGCCGCGTGACCATCTTCGATCGCCAGCCTTATGCGGCGATGGAGACCTCCTTTGCCAATGGTGGTCAGCTCTCGGCCTCGAATGCCGAGGTCTGGAACAGCTGGGGCACGATCTGGAAAGGGCTGAAATGGATGACGACGCCGGGCGCACCGCTGCTCGTCAGCCCGAAGCCTTCCTGGCACAAATTGTCATGGATGATGGAATTCATGGCCGCGATCCCGAAATACGAAGAGAACACGGTCACGACCGTTCGCATGGCCATCGAGGCGCGCGCGCACCTGAAGCGCATGGCGGCCGATGAGGGCATCGATTTTGACTGCGAGAACCGCGGTATCCTCCATTTCTACCACACCAAGAAGGATTTCGACGCGGCGGCGAACGTGACGAAGCTGCTGGCCAAGGGTGGCCTCCAGCGTCGCCCCGTGACCCCCGAGGAAATCAAATCCATCGAGCCTGCCTTACGCGGCAACTACTATGGCGGATTCTTCACCGAAAGCGATTTCACCGGCGACATCCACAAGTTCACCAACGGTCTTGCCAAGGCCTGTGCCCGTCTCGGCGTAACGCTCAGGCTCTCGGATGAAGTGCTGTCGGTGAAGGCGAGCGATCACGGCGTCACCGTAATCAGCCAGTCCACCGAGCCGAACCTCGACAACACTTCGCCCCAGACCGAAGTGAACGTCTTCGACCGCATCGTGGTGTGCGGTGGCGTGATGTCACGCAACCTCGCGAGCATGCTGGGCGATCGGGTGAATATCTATCCGGTCAAGGGCTACTCGATCACCGTGCAACTGCCGGAGAAGGAAGACCAGCAGGCCGCCCCCTGGGTGAGCCTGCTCGACGATGCAGCGAAGATCGTCACCAGCCGCCTCGGCGCGAACCGCTTCCGCGTGGCGGGCACGGCTGAGTATAACGGCTACAATCGCGATATCCGGGCCGAGCGGATCGATCCGCTGATCGCCTGGTGCCGCGCGAATTTCCCTGGCATGAGCACGCGGCAATCTGTGCCATGGACGGGCCTGCGGCCGATGATGCCGAACATGCTGCCGCGCGTGGCGGGCGGGAAAAATCCGCGCGTCTTCTACAACACCGGCCACGGCCATCTCGGCTGGACATTGTCGGCCGCCACAGCCGATGCCGTCGGTGCGCTCGTCACGGCACGGTCCAATGCGGCATAGGCGCGGCTGAAAACCATTCGGGGCTCGCCAGAGGCTCGAAATCACGACGAAAATCGTGCGTCTGCGGGCAAGCCTGTGAACAGGGTTTCGCCCCGGACGCATGAGCGCGCCGCATGCCCCGGAAAGCTGCCACAAGCCCGCCTCTATGCCGAGCGGGCAATCTCCCCTACCAATGCGGGGAGAATGCGCCAGGAAGCGCGCATTCATCTCCCGAGCGCCGAAAGAACCAAGACGATGCCGATCATCTCCTACCTGACAACCATCCGGTTCGATTTCGGAGCGATTGCCGGGCTGCCGGAGGATATTGCGTCCTGCGGCATCACCAACCCGCTGTTCGTCACCGACAAGGGCGTGGTCAACACCGGCATCGCGGCCCGTGTCGCGGCCCTGTTGCCGAAAGGGGCAGACACGCCTGTTTTTGACGGCACACCGTCGAACCCCACGGAAGAGGCCACCGATCTCGCGGTCGAGATGTACAAGGCGCGGGGCTGCGATGGCATCGTGGCGCTTGGCGGTGGCTCGCCGATGGACCTTGCGAAATCCGCGGCGATCCTCGCGACACATGGCGGCGCCTTGCGCGACTACGCCTTCATCTATGGCGGGGCCTCGAACATCACGGCGAAGATCGCTCCGGTGATCGCGATCCCGACCACGGCAGGCACAGGTTCGGAAGTCGGGCGCGGCGCCGTGATGAGTTTCCGCGATGGGCGGAAGCTCTCGGTGATCTCGCCGCTTCTTTTCCCGAAACGCGCGATCTGCGACCCGGAGCTGACATTGGGTCTGCCACCGTTTCTCACCGCCGCAACGGGTATGGATGCGCTGACGCACGGCATCGAGTGCTTCATCTCGAATACCGAAAACCCACCGGCCGGTGCGATTGCCCTCGAATGCGCCCGCCTCGCCGCCCGCGCGCTCGAAACTGCGGTGAAGGACGGCACAAACCGGCAGGCGCGTTACGACATGATGATGGCCTCGATGATGGGTGCCATGGCGTTCCAGAAGGGCCTTGGCGCGGTGCACTCTTTGGCCCACACGCTCGGCGGCCTCAAGGAAGTGCATCTGCATCACGGCACGCTGAACGCCGTGCTGCTGCCAGCCGTTCTGCGCTTCAACGCCGGAATCCGTCAGGCAGAATATGCCCGTCTCGCCTATGAAATGAATGTACCGGATGGCCAGTCGATCGATCGTTTCGTTGAAGACCTCAACCGGCGCATCGGTATGCCCGCCAACCTGCGCGAAATGGGCGTGCGCCGCGAATGGTTCGACAAGGTTGCCGACATCGCGATGGAAGACCATTGCACCAAAACCAACGCCCGCACGCCTTCATCCGCCGATTATCGCGCTATTCTCGAAGAGGCGTTCTGAAGCCTCCCTGACGACCAATTCCCGACAGATACAGGATACCACGGTCAGACAGCGCGCCCCGCCGCGTTGGCGGGGCGGAGAGAACGGTTCACGCGTCATAGTCGAAGAATGCAGCCTCGTAGGCGTATGCGCTGCCGGCCTTACTGACATAGCCGTGCCCCGGGAAAGGCAGGTGCGCGCCCATGACGGCGATCTTGTCTGCCGCGGCCATGTCAAGATAGCGGGCACGGGTTCTTGCTGCTGCATCCCCGTCCGTATCGAAGACGATGGTCCAATCAGGCCGTGCAAACTGCAGCGTCGGCGCGTGGATGATATCACCCCAGACCAGCAATTGCTGGCCGGACGAGGCGATGCGCACGGCCGAATGGCCCGGCGTGTGGCCATAGGCGGGTGTCAGTGTGAGGCCCTTAATCACCTCCCTCTCTCCGGAGATGCGCGTGACGCGGTTCGAGTACGGCGCCACAGCGCTCTGGGCGGCCTGAACAAATGGCCTGAAATCGGCGGGCGCCCGAGCCAAAAGGCCAGGGTTGGTCCAGAAGGCGTATTCAGGCTCGGCCAGGATCAACTCGGCATTCGGGAAAGCGGCCACTCCGTGGGCATCGAAAAGACCGCCGATGTGATCGACATGCAGATGCGTCAGGATCACCGCATCGACGGTGCCGGGTGCGATGCCCGCAGCTGCGAGATTTTCATGAAAGCGCCCAAGCGAGGGAATCGCTGCCTTGACACCCCCGCTATCGATCAAGACTCGTTTGCCGTCGGTCTCGATCAGGAAAGCGTTGACATGGCCGCGCAGCGGCTTGGCCTGGGGCGAACGCGCAAGCTGGGCCTGTCCCTCGGCCTCGGGCGTCTTCGGAAAGAGCTTCAGCGCCAAGTCGATATAGCCGTCCGAGATGGCGGTCACTGCGACATCTCCGACCTTGAATCGGGCTAGACCGGGCACTGGAGCCGGAGCCCTGGGTTTTGAGGTCTGGCCTTGCGCGTTCGTATTGACGGCCAGAGGCAAGGCGATGCCGCCAACTGCGGACATGAGAAGGTTGCGGCGGTTCAACATGGAAGTCTCCTGGGGTTCGCTTGACTGAATGGGACAGGTTTGCGGGCGGCAAGAGCAGTTGCGCCTTGCCGTCCCGTTGTTTGTTGCGCTTACACCCGCGGGGCTCCGCTCATGGCTGGTTGAGCCTGAATCAGGGCTTCGACACGCGCATCGTTCGGTCGGCGAGCCCGTTTCACCAGTTGCCAGATGATCAGTCCTTCGGTGATTGCGATCGCTGGCACATACCAGGTGAGGATCAGCCAACCCATCGCACCAATATTGTTCTGGTCAGTGATCGCGAGGATGAAGTTCGGGCCGGCATTGAGCGTATCTGCTGTGGCAACCACGATGAAGATCCAGCTCAGGGCGGTGGCGCTGCGCCAGTCGTTGCGAACCGCAAAAATGGCGACAATCGCGAAAACATTCGCCAGCCAGTCTCCGTAACCAACCTGCGCAAGGTAGCTAAATGGCAGGCCGAGCGCCGGGTCGACATGGGTCGGCGAGAGCGCAACGAGGCCAACGTGGCGGAAGAGATGCACGCCGGCAAGTGTTGTGAAGATACGCTTCCAGCCGCCCTCCTGCATCCAGGACCAGTTGATCCAGAGGAGCAATATCCAAGTGGCGGTGGAAGTGACAGTGGCAAGCCAGAGCGTGCCGGGGTTGAAGAGGAAGGACACAGGACTTCTCCTTGAATTTCGGGTTGCAAAGGATCCCACTGCAGCCCTGCGCAACAGCGCAGATTGGGAGCTCCGGCCGATCAGAGCTGCGTTAGGCCCCCGTCAACGACGAGTTCGGTTCCGACGACATAAGAAGAGTCGCTAGAGGCCAGAAACACGACAGCTTGCGCGATCTCATGGGCTTCAGCGAAGCGCTTCAGAGGCACAAGCGAGGCAAAATGCGACTCTATACCCTTGGCCTCTTCCTCGCTCATACCCATCCGGCCGTAGAGCGGAGTCGCTACCGGGCCGGGGCTGACGGCATTGACGCGGATGTTACGGCGCACAAGTTCGGCCGAGAAGGTGCGGGCGAAAGAGCGTACGGCCGCCTTGGTTGCGGAGTATACACTTGTGCCGGCAAAGCCGGTGTCATCTGCAGCCGAAGTTGTCAGGATAATCGAAGCACCGTCATTGAGAGCCGGGACCGCCTTCTGGATCGTCTTGAAGGCACCCTTCACGTTGATCTCGAAAAGCTTGTCGAAATGCTCGTCATTGGCAGCCTCGACAGGCCGGAATTCGGCAATGCCGGCATTGGCGAAAACCACATCCACCTTGCCGAAATGCGCTTTCGTCATGTCGAAAAGCCGCGTCAGATCAGCGTCGCTGGTGACGTCGCCTTTCACGCCGGCGGCGTCCTTGCCCAGTGTCTCGACAGCGCGGTCGAGCGTCGCCTGATCGCGGCCGAAAATCACGACCTTTGCACCCTCGTCGATGAAGGCCTTGGCGGTGGAAAGACCGATGCCGGAATTGCCGCCCGTCACGACGGCGACTTTATTGGTGAGCTTGCCCATGGGGGCCTCCTGCGGTTGTTGCGGGAGACCATCCCCCGTCGCCACTCAATCTGCAGACAGGGCAGGTATTTGTGAAATTCGAAGACAGAACGTGGAATATTGACGACGTGAATGCTGCCAGCCAAACTGGCAAGCATGAACCTGCGCTCACTCGATCTCAATCTCCTCGTAGTCTTTGACGCCATCTTCGTGGAAAAGAACATTACACGAGCCGGCCTGCGGATCGGGCTCTCTCAGCCTGCCGTGTCAAACGCTTTGACGCGGCTACGCGGGCATCTGCGGGACGAACTTTTCTTGCGAGGCTCTGAAGGCCTCAGGCCGACGCCTCGCGCGATCGAATTGTCCGGCCCGATCCACACGATGCTGGTTGACCTCCAGAACGTGCTCGATCCCTCGGCTTTTGATCCGGCGACCGCGTCACGTGCCTTCACCATCGCGGCGGTCGACTATTTCAGTGTGGTCGTTGCGCCGAAACTTGCCGTGCATCTGGCAAAGCACGCGCCGGGCATCGACGTACGCATCGTGCCGACAGCCGGACGTGCCATGGAGTTGCTCGATCAGGCCGAAATTGACCTTGCCATGGCCTCCTTTTCCGATCCGCCTGAGCGCTTCGGCAGGGCAACGCTGGTGATGGATGGCTATTCCTGTATGGTGGCGGCAGGGCACTCGCTTTCCGAGGGAAAGCTCACGCTCGCGCGCTTTGCTGGCGCTCGCCACCTGCTTGTGACACCACGCGGCGACGCGCGCGGCTTCGTTGACGACAAACTCGCCGAGAAAGGCCTAACCCGGCGCGTGGCGATGACTGTGAACCACTTTTCGGCCGCTCCCGGCATCGTCGAGGGGAGCGATCTCGTCCTGACCGCTCCCACCAAGATCATCGAGCGTTATCTGTCCGAGCGCACGGTCATGCTGCCGGCTCCGGTCGAGGCACCGGCGGTCTTCCGTCGCCTCGACATGATATGGCACGAACGGTTGGCGCGCCACCCCGCGCACCAATGGTTTAGGCAGACGCTGATCGAGGTGGCGGCAGAAGTCTAGCGCTGCGCGGTTCGACGCAGCTTGATCACGTCAACCGAGATCATCAGGCCGAGCGACACAAAACCGAGCCCGACAAATTGCAGCGCAGACGGCCATTCTCCGGCGACGGGTATGCCGATCAGGATGGCGGCAGCCGGGACGAGGGCCGGAAAAACCGCCGCCTTGGCGGGGCCGATCAGTCTCACCGCGGTCGTGAAAGCAATGACGGAGACGACGCCGGTCAGTAAGCCCTGCACCAGGATCTGGACCATAAGCGTCGATGCAGGCAGCGCGGCATAATGCGCAAGGCCGACCCCGAAAAGTGCAGTCGGTAGCATGATTGCTCCGGATAGCACCGAAACGATCGCCGCACTCACCAGAGGCGCAACACTCCAACGGCGTGACAGGATCGTGAAACCGGCCCAGCAAAACCCGGCAGCGGCGAACATTGCGTCGCCGAGCGGTGTCAGTCCGCTTACAATGAAAAGCCCCGGTCCTGCGATGACAGCAACCCCAAGGATAATGACCGAGACTCCCAGCGCGCGCACTTTCGAGGGTCTGTCGCCAAGAACAAGAGCGGCGAGGATCATGCTGACGGCTGTGACAACTGCGGGTTGGATCACCGCACCGTGGGCGAGTGGCGCGAAAAGATATCCTCCAACGCCGAAGAGGATGAAAGGCGGACCGGCAAGTGCCGCGAGCGTCAGTGCCCTCCAGACTCCGACAGCCCTGACCTGACTGAAATTCAGGACGAACCAAGGCAGCATCACGAACCCCGCCGTGACGTAGCGGAACACGGCGATGTCGACCGGTGTGAGACCAGATGTCACGCCTTTCCGAGCGAGGGCAAGATAAAGCCCCCAGATCACGGCGGCGCTGGCGCCGAAGGCCACGCCGCGCATCTCGGGCAAGAAGAGCGAGTGTCTTGCTTTTGCAGAAATCGACGATGGCGCGAGAGTATCGATGAGGGCCATGACGGCCTCCCTATGGGTGAGGTTGGGTTCGAAGACAGTCGAAAGCTGGTGCGCGGCAGGTCCGCAGCGTCAGGCCGCTTTCGTTTTGGCCGCAGCAATCAGCTCAGCCAGCGCCTGTTTCGGGTCGAGCCGCTTACGATAGTCGGGCTCGACGAATGCCCGGGCAATGCGCCCTCCGCGCTCGACCACAAAGGTTGCGGGCACAGGCAGCGCCCACGTTCCATCACCATTGCGATCGGGCAGTGCGTGGCCGGCTTTCTCGTAAAAAGGCTTCACAGCGTCCGAAAGCGTGAACCGAATGCCGAGCGCACTGGCGAGTTCGCCCGCTACATCCGACAAAACGGTGAATGCGAGGTCGTTCTTCTCGGCTGTAGAAAGCGAGTGATCCGGCAGCTCAGGCGAGATGGCGACGAGTTCCGCGCCAGCGGCGTAGATGTCGGCGAGCAGCGCCTGATAAGCCCGAAGTTCAAGATTGCAGTATGGGCACCAGCCGCCGCGATAGAAGGTGAGGATCATCGGTTTCGCTACGATAAGCGCCTTGAGGTCGAAGGCCACGCCTTGTGCATCGCGCAGGTTGGAGGTGACAGGAAAGGCGTCGCCAGTCTTGGCAGCGCGGTCGAGAATGCCCTTGGCGCGGAGGTCTTCGATATCGCCGCCGATCAGTCCTGCAATCTGTTCGCCGACACGGGCTTCCCAACCAGAGCGGAAGGTATCGAGTTCGGCCTGGAGGAGAGTGGAATCTAACATTTCGAAAGGTCCTTGGATGGGGGTCAGAGGTCATCACCGCAGATGTCGCGGGCGCCGATTAGGCGTTCGAGCCGGGCGATTTCGGTCTGAAGTTCGGTGATCTTCGTGTCGCGTTCGATGAGGCTTCGCCGCACATCATCTGCTTCGAAACGCTGAGGAATGTGCTGCGGACAGTTCACATCCCAGGCCTCGACCGTGACGATCACCACCTGATCAGCGCGGGCGCGGTAACCTTCAGGCATCAAGCTGGTGATGAGCCCCACATCGTCTTCGACAATGCGGGCTCGGCCCCAGATTTTCACACGCCTGGCATGGGTGTAATCGATCAGAAGAAGTTCAACCCGGTCATTTTCGGCGACGTTCCCGGTCGTGATAAACTGGCGGTTTCCTCGAAAGTCGGCGAAGGCGATGGTGCGGCTATCGAGCACCTTGAGGAAGCCGGGTGGCCCTCCACGATGCTGGATATAAGGCCGCCCATCCGCCGACGCGCTGGCAAGAAAAATGCTCCTTTGAGCGGCGACGAATGCCCTGAGATCCGGCGAAATCTCGGTTGGCCACACAGCCTCCTCATACACGTGACGCGACCCTTTCCGGGCCTGCGCCGCGCGCACGGAGGCCGAGAATGCCAGGTCATCGGGGGAAACACCTAATTCCGACATGGGATTTCTCTTTTCTCGAAGGCCCGGGCGGTCTTTCTCTCGACCGCCCGGGGCGCAGCCTGACTTATTCGGCGGCCATGTGCAGCGCGAGCTTCGGCGCAGCCGGGAAGTCGACAGGCACCTTCGTCGCGGCATGCAGGTAATTGGTGACGACCTTGTCGCCGATCGTCACGATCACATCGACGAGGTTTTCCTTGGTCCATCCGGCGGCGAAGAAAGCGTCGAGCGTCGCCTGGTCGACATGGCCGCGATTGCTGGCGAGCGAAAGCGTGAGCCGCGCGAGGGCATCGAGCTTCACGTCGAAAGAGGCGCGACCCGAACGAATTTCGAGAACCTGTTCCGGCTTGAAGCCGACCATACCGCCAATCACAGTATGAGCCGCGAGGCAGTACTCACATTCATTGACCTGGCTGACGACAAGGTTGACGGTCTCGCGGGCCTTACCCTGGATCGACGACTTGGCGCTCTGGAGCGCAAGGTAGCTGGCGAGTGCATTCTCCGAATGCGCGAGCGTGGCGTAGAGGTTCGGCACGAAACCGAGCTTGCCCTTGAGCGCATCAAACATCGCCTGGTTGGCGGGGCTGACATGGTCGCGGGCGGGAACAGTGATGGTGGTCATGGCGGTTTCTCCTTGGGTTGCTGGGGCTGCGGCGGGATGCCGTCGTCCATGGAGAGACCATGTTCTATTCAAACGAAAAGCATAACATGGCTTGATTGCAGAATATTCATACGTAATATGTATGAATGTCCGACACCTTGGCCCTTTATCAAACCTTCCTGCGCGTGGTCGAAGCAGGCTCTTTCACTGCGATTGCAAATGAGCGTAACACCAGCCAGCCTACCATCTCGCGGCATATTGCGGCGCTGGAGGATCATCTGGGCTGCCTGCTGTTCCATCGCACCACGCGCTCACTGACACTGACCGATGACGGGCGGCAATTCTATGAGCAGGCCCGCGTCGCGCTTGATGCAGTCGCATCAGCGGAGAGCGCGGTGGGCAAACGCAAAGGCAAGCCGACGGGGCGGCTGAAGCTCTCCTGCGCGGTTGTGATGGGGCGATTGCAGATTTTGCCGAGATTGCCACGCTTTCTCGCCCGTTATCCCGACGTCGAAGTCGATCTCTCGATGAGTGATGGATTCACCGATCTGGTCGAGGAAGGCATCGATCTGGCGATACGCGTTGGCGAACTCACTGATCCCGGCCTGATCGCGAGACGCATCGGCACGACGCGGCGGGTGGTGGCGGCCACGCCGGAATATCTCGCGCGGAAGGGTGAGCCACGCACACCTGCCGAACTGGCCGACCATGACTGCATCATATACTCACGGCTTGCTACGGGCGCGAACTGGCCCTTCATGACGGCCGAAGGGACGACGTCCATCGCGGTCAAGGGCCGGTTGCATGTCAACAATACCGAAGGCGTACGCGCTGCCGTGCTGAACGGCGTGGGCATTGGCATTCTGCCGCTGTGGCACTTCGTCGATCGCGAAATAGAAACGGGCAAGGTCAAGGTACTTCTGACCAAGTTTGAAACCAAGTCCCACCCGATCAACGCTGTCTACCCTTCCCGCCGGCACCTCTCGCTCAAGGTTCGCGCCATGATTGACTTTCTCGCGGCGGAATTTGAACTGGACCCGAAACTCAGCGGCTATGGAGGGTGAAGCGCAGCGACCTTCGCAGCCCCCTTTCAATTCGGACAGGGAAACAATGGAAGCTGCTCCGGAACCGCGTAGGGAACCGCCCGAATAGCGATTGACCGCCTTGGCTCGCGAGTTGCAGGATGGTTTCATGGAGACTGGCTCAAGAAGTGGCCTCTCTCAGACAGAGGCCGACCGACGTCTGCGCGCCGAGGGCTTCAACGAACTGCCGGCTTCACGCGGGCGGACGTTCGGCCGGATCCTGCTCGAGGTCCTGCGGGAGCCGATGCTCGCGCTGCTGCTGTGTGGCGCGGCTGTCTACCTGGCGCTGGGCGATCTGACCGAAGCGTTGATTCTTCTGGTTTTCGCGACCTTGTCGATCGTGATCACCGTCGTGCAGGAGAGCCGGACGGAGCGTGTGCTTGAAGCCCTGCGCGATTTGAGCAGCCCGCGCGCGCTGGTCATCCGTGATGGTTCACGACGGCGGATTGCCGGTCGCGAGGTGGCGCGTGGCGATCTCGTCGTGCTGTCGGAAGGCGATCGCGTGCCAGCGGACGCCTGGCTTGTGGAGGCGACGAACCTGTCGGTCGACGAATCCTTGCTGACCGGGGAGTCCCTAGCGGTGAGCAAGGAAGCCGGAGGCTGGTCTGGCGCTGATACCGCGGAGAAATCAGCGACAAGTGACGCGCGGATGGCCTATTCCGGCACTCTCGTCGTGCGCGGGGAGGCCCTGGCGCTCGTGACGGCCACCGGTCTGATGAGCGAGATCGGCAAGATCGGCCGCTCACTGGCGGAGCAGGAAGGAGAGCCGCCGCGTCTACAGACCGAAACGCGGCGGCTCGTGCGTCTCGCGGCCGTGCTCGGCATCGGCTTCAGCGCGATGGCCGTCCTGCTCTATGGGCTCAGTCGTGGTGCATGGCTTGAAGCCTTCCTCTCGGGCATCGCTCTGGGGATGGCGATGTTGCCGGAGGAATTCCCGGTCGTCCTCACGGTCTTTCTGGCGATGGGCACCTGGCGGATTTCGCAGGCGCGCGTGCTGACCCGGCGCGCGGCGTCGATCGAGGCGCTGGGGGCGACAACCGTACTCTGCACGGACAAGACCGGCACCCTCACAGAAAATCGGATGGCGATTGTCCGCCTCTGGACGCCTGAGGATGGAGTTTTCGCCGTGGAGGGGCACGAAGGACTTGAATTGCCTTCCTCTTTCGATGGTCTTGTTGCGGCAGGTCGACTCGCGAGCGCGATCGAACCGTTCGATCCGATGGAAAAAGCGTTCCAGATGCTGAGCGGCGCGGCGGCTGCGCCGAACTGGCGATTACGACGCGTCTATGGCCTGAAGCCCGATCTCCTCGCGATCACGCAGGTGTGGGATCAGGGGAACGGCGAGGCACCGCTCGCCGTGGCTGCCAAGGGGGCACCGGAGGCCATCGCGCAGCTCTGCCGGCTGGATGAAAAGTCGCATGCTGCACTGACCGAAGCCGCAAACGCGATGGCCGCCGAGGGCATGCGCGTGCTCGGGGCAGCACGCGCCGAGTGGAGCGGTCAAGAGATCCCCGATCACCCGATCGGATTTCCGTTCCTGTTTCTCGGTCTTATCGGGTTTGCCGACCCGCTCCGGGCGAGCGTGCCGGAAGCCGTGCGCGAGTGCCGCATGGCCGGCGTCCGTGTGATCATGATCACGGGCGACTACCCGGCCACGGCACGCACAATCGCCCAACAGGCCGGGCTGGCCGTCGAGGATGTCGTCTCCGGCCAGGAACTCGCGGCGATCGACAATGCAGAACTCTCGGCGCGCGTCCGGACGGCCACCGTGTTCGCCCGCATCTCGCCGCACGAGAAGCTTCGCATTGTCAATGCCCTGAAGGCGAACGGCGAGATCGTCGCCATGACGGGTGACGGCGTCAATGATGCGCCATCGCTGAAGGCCGCTCATGTCGGTGTCGCAATGGGCAGCCGGGGAACGGATGTCGCGCGTGAGGCTTCATCGATCGTCCTGCTCGACGATGATTTCGGCTCGATCGTGAAAGCGATCCGGCTCGGCCGGCGCATTCACGACAACTTGCGCAAGGTGATGGGCTTTATCATTTCCGTGCATGTGCCGATCGCGTGCATGGCGTTGCTGCCCCTCGCCTTCGGACTGCCAATCCTGTTCACGCCCATCCACATCGCCTTCCTTGAAATGGTGATCGACCCGGTCTGCTCTCTCGTCTTCGAAGCCGAACAGGAGGAAGACGATGTAATGCAGCGACCGCCCCGCCCGCCCGATCAGCCTCTTCTGGGGCTGCGCGCGATCGCAACGGCGCTGGTGCAGGGCGCCATCGCCTTCTTGCCCGCTGCGCTCCTTGTGGCGATCGGTGTTGAAAGGGGCATGCCGGTCAACGAACTGCGCGCCCTGGCTTTTGTCACGGTGGTGCTTTGCATCGTCAGCCTCATTTTCGTGCATCGCTCGTTTGGCGCATCACTCAAGATCGCCCTGAGCCGACACAATACCGCACTGGCAATCGCGCTGCTGTCCGTGGCGCTCATCATGAGCGTGACATTGCTCTGGCCAACTGCCGGCCAGTGGCTCCGCTTCGGCCCCTTGCATGCCGATGACCTCGCCATGAGCATTGCAGGCGCCGCGACCGTTCTGGTCGTTCTACAACTGCTGAAGGTCGCATTCAGACTTCGCCCGCCGCGCGAGGGGAGAAGAGGCAAAGTCGCCGCGTCGTGAAGAGGCGCAACAGACCGGCCCGTTTTTTGCTGACATGCGTCAGACACCGCCCGCCGGATTTGTGCCAGCCTTACCTTGTTTTTCGACGCATCACGAAACAGGGAGCGCAAGATGACAGTCGCGCGGGTCACTGAGATTATCGCCGGATCGAGAGCCGGCTTTGACGATGCCATCCGGTCCGGCGTCGAGCGGGCTCACAGGACGCTCGACAATGTTCAGGGCGCTTGGGTCAAGGACATGAAAGTGGTCTGCGAAGACGGAAAGATCGTCGAGTATCGGGTCGGTCTGATGGTCACGTTCATCCTCAACGACTGACATGCGAGCGTGACACCGCTGCGGAGTCAGCCTGCCCTGCGCCGGACCTCGTCAAGCGCCAGAATGGTGACGTCGCCCTGCCGGGGACCGATAGCGATGACGCCCAGCTGTTTCAGCGCGCTCATCGTGCGGCAGACCGTCTCCAGAGACAGGCCGAGATAGTCGCCCATCTCGCCGCGGGTGAGCGGCACGTGCAGCCGGATCGGCTCAGGCCCGCCGCCGGGCTCGGCGCATGGACGGTCACCGATATCCCGCGCAAACCGCAGCAGGAGTTGGCAGATGCGCTCCTGCGCGTTCTTGCGTCCAAGCGCCATGAGTTGGTCGTGCGCGCGCGTGATCTGGCGACCAGTCTGATGTGCGACTTCCCAGCCCACGGCGTCAGTGCGTTCGAGATCGCATTGACGCATCACGCAGACCACAGTCGCTTCCAGAGCAATGGCGGTTTCCTCGAACGAGCCATCAACCGCAAAACCGAAGAGATCGCCCGCCAGAAGAATCTCGACGAGTTGGCGCCTCCCGTCTTCGAGCAGAATCTCGAGAGCCACCGCCCCGCTCTCCACGCGGTAGAGGTGGCCAGCCTTGTCGCCCTGCCGGAAAATGGCGTGCCGCTTCCCGTAGGCCCTGCAAACACCGACGTGGCACTCCCTTGGAGCATCCTGGACCCTGAGTTTAGCCTCAGTCCGCACTTCAGCCTGATTGCCGTAGAACGCCATCTTACGCTCCTTGGGGAGAGGAACAGCGGTAGCATTCACCAAGCGTATTCTTTGCGGCTTTTTGAGGAACCCAGCGGCTGCCTGAGGCAATCAAGGACGAGCCGGCCGCAGCGGGCGGCCCTTCCTTGATCCAACTCAAGGACCTGGAGCCTTCATCGCGCGGCGGCTGAAGTGCCACAAGTCGAAACACCCGGCACGGAGCAGACGGGGCTGAAGCCCGGCACACCGGTCAGGATCGGCACGACGCCGAGCCATCCCGCCCGGTTCCAGCCCGTGCCGGGCCAGACATACCCCAGAGCCCATGCCAGCGGTGCGGCCACGATCAGCGCGCGACTGCGCCCGACAGGATCTGGCCGAGGATCGCCATCGCGTTCCCCTCCACAGGCGATGCGGCATTGAGTGCGGCCCAGCGGATTTTGCCGGGATCGCGCGCCAATTGCTTTTCGAGCACTTCAACCGTCGCATCGGAGACACCACCCCGGCGAGCGGCGACCCGTGCGCGGAGCAGTGATGGATCAGAGCGCAGCCAGAACCCACGAAAAGGCACGCCAGCCGATTGCGCGACTACCTCCATCCGCTCGCGGTCGGTGGAGCGTTCGAACACTGCATCCGAGACGATACAAACTCCGGCAGCGACGCATCGCCGCGCGCGGTCGGCCAGCTGTGCATAGACCTTCGCCGAAACCTCAGGCTTGTAGGCCACAGCCGGAAGCCTCGTCTCGGCCGGCGCGCCATACAAAGCCTTGCGGATGCGGTCGCTTTCGATGATCCGGGCTCCCGGCGGCGGCCCCATATGCGGTGCCAGCGCGTCGGCGAGGGTCGATTTTCCGGTTCCGCTCAACCCTCCGATTGCGACCAGCAAGGGAGCGGATATCTTCAGCGCCGCATGGGCGAGAGCAAGGTATTGTTGTGCCTCGGCGCGCAAAGGCTGCGCCTTGACCCCGGCATCCACGCTCTGCATGGCGATGACATGGGCCCGGATCGCGGCCCGCACTGCGATGAAGAAAGGCAGCAAAGTGAAGTCCTCGTCATGGCCCGCAACATCAAAATATCTGTTGGCAGCCAGGTTCGCGAGCGGCCCGAGACCGCGGTACCACAGGTCCATCAACAGGAAGGCCAGATCGTAAAGGACATCGGTGGTCGCGAGTTCATCGTTGAATTCGATGCAGTCGAACAGCCGAGGTTCACCTGCCATCAGACAGATGTTCCTCAGATGCAGGTCACCGTGACAGCGCCGGACGAGACCTTCGGCCGCCCGGCGATCGAGAAGGGCGCGATGCCGTTCAAGCGCATCGCGGCAAGCGCTGGTAATGGCGCTTGCCTCCTCATCGCTGAACACACCGCTTGTCCGGAGAGCGGCCTGATTGATCGTCAGTACCGCCATCATGCGGTCAGCACCGCCCGCGCGCGGCCCGCCCGGTGCCGTCGCGTGGAAATCGGCAATCATGCGGGCAACGCGCGTGACGAGCTCTGCGCTCAGCTCTCCCCGAACGGCCATCCGGTCAAGAAGGTCGGCTTGATCGAAACGGCGCATCTCGATCACCGCGTCGACGAGTTCTCCCTCCCCATCGATGGCGACGCCACCGCCGGGCCGCCGCGCGACAACATGGCAGCCGAGATAGAGCCCAGGAGCGGTTGCCGAGTTCAGTTCGACCTCGCGACGGCAGGCCGCGAACCGCAACTCGGGTGAGGAAAAATCGACATATGGAAGACGCACGGCGCGCTTCATTTTCCAAGCGCGGTCACCTGTCAGGAAAATGTGCGAGATATGCGTGTCAATCCGCTCGACCGATGATCCGCCGTGGCTGCGCGGGTCCATCATCAAGGCCATCACATCGGCTTGCGGATCGTCAATCAGGGCCGGCTCCTTGGCAG
Source organism: Hyphomicrobiales bacterium (assembly GCA_017302635.1). GTDB lineage: Bacteria > Pseudomonadota > Alphaproteobacteria > Rhizobiales > Beijerinckiaceae > Rhabdaerophilum. The sequence continues at coordinate 627,983 of JAFLCX010000002.1, read as the reverse complement.
GTACGGTGCGTTGCCGGCTGGCACCCTAGGCAGTTCACTCGAGAAAGGCACTGACCTGGATCAGGCATGGTGCGGAGAGCCCCTGCGGACCGGCTTGGGCGGACGGCCTTTCCCGATGCCGGACAGAAAAGCCGCGATCCGCGTCCATTCTTGGCGGAGTGTTATCCGACCCATGAAAAGGCTCAGATGCGAACCGTCGACCAGCCGGGCCGAAGCCTGATCCGGCGACCGGTGCACATCCGCGAAGGCAAGCAACTGGGCCGGAGCCACGATCTCGTCGCCACGGCCCGCGAGCAGATGCACCGGACAGGCAATGTCGGTCAGGCCAACCTCGCGGCCCAGCGCCGGGTAAGCCCCGCACGCCAGAAGGTTGTCTCGGAAGATGCGTTCCGCTGTCTCGACATAGAACGCGCCGGGCAGATCGACGATATCATCATTCCAGCTCAGAAACTGCGCTGCCAGAGCGGACGGCACACGGCGCAGCTGCAGCGTGTTTGCGATTTCCTGCGGTCCGGGGTCGGGAATGGACCAAGTCGATCGGGTAATCTGCCCGAGCATCACACCGTTGCCGAGTGTGATCATTTCCCTGATCGTTTCGGAGGGCGTGTTGCGCACAAGCTCGCGCAAGGCGCTTGGCGCAGCATCAAGGTCGAGCGGCGCTCCCACGATCGCCAGACGTGACACCTTGGCCGGAAACCGCGCCGCATAGACCGCCGCCAGCCATCCGCCCTGGCAAAGCCCTGCCATCGCTGCCGGCGGGCCGAGTTCGTCAACGGCGACGTTCAGGTCTGCCAGACAGGCATCGACCCCCATGCACCCTTGCGCGGGTGTGGCAGAGCGCCAATCGGTGACCAGCACGCGCCCGATGCCGCCCGCCAGAAGGGTCTCGACCACGCTGTGACCCGTTGCGAAATCAGCCGTCATGGCCGAATGCAGGGCATAGGGAGCCACCACGATCGCCGACGGGCCCGGCACCTCCGCCTCGAACGTGCGCAGGCGCATGGTCGGCAATTCGAGAAGAACCCTGTTCGGGCTGGCCCATTCCCGGATTCGATCGGGAGAACGGGCGTGTTCGGCCTCTTCCGCGCCGAGCATCCGCTCAGCCAGATCAAGCGCGCCCCGACCGGCGGCAATCGATGTGGCCCAGAGGCCGAGCCAAGGCGAGAGCGGGCTCATGACGCATTCACCGCGTTCAGCCTTTCACGTAGTCCCCCGGCGCGTCGCCGAGCGTCGGATATCCCTTGTGCGGAGCACCAGGTTCGACAGACGGGCGCATCTCCGCCGACGAATGCGCCTTCAGCCAGTTGAACCAGCCTGTCCACCAGCTGCCTTCCTCCGGCTCGTGCATCGCGAACCAGGCATCCGGATCAATGTATCGCGCGCCCGCCGGCTTGGTGGCGATGCGGTGGTGTCGACCCGGCGTTTCAGGCGGCGACACCACGCCCTGATTGTGCCCCCCGTTGGTGAGGGCGAATGTGACATCCGCCTCAATAGAGAGATGAATTTTGTAGACAGCACGCCACGGCGCGATGTGATCCCATTCCGTGCCGAGGACGAAAACCGGAGCCTCAATGTCCTGCAGCGCAACGGGGCTGCCGGCCACTTCGAAGCGTCCTTCCATCAGGTCGTTGTTGAGGTAGAGCGAGCGCAGGTATTCCGCGTGCATGCGGGCCGGCATCCGGGTCGCGTCCTGCGACCAGGCAGCGACATCCACCATCCGCCGGCGCTCACCCATCATGTATTCGCGGACCATGCGAGACCAGATAAGATCGTTGGCGCGCAAGAGATTGAAACTGCCCATCATGCGGGGCCCTTCGAGGTAGCCGCGCTCGTTCATCATGTCTTCCAGCAAGGCGAGCTGGCTGTCGCTGATGAACAACCGCAACTCCCCTGCCTCATGGAAATCCGCAAGGGAAGCGAGCAGGGTGAGGCTCCGGAGCCGGTCGTCGCCATCGCGTGCCATGGCGGCAGCGGTGATGGCCAGCAGCGTGCCGCCAAGGCAATAACCGACAGCATGCACGCGCCTCGCCCCTGTGATGGCGCAAGCCGCCTCGATTGCGGCCATGGCACCGGCCGTCCGGTATTCGTCGAAGGCGACATCACGCTCGGCCTCGGTCGGATTTTTCCACGATACCATGAAGACGGTGAACCCTTGTCCGACCAGATGCTTCACCAGCGAGTTCTCGGGCCGGAGGTCGAGAATGTAATACTTCATGATCCAGGCCGGCACGATCACGATCGGCTCGGCATGGACCCTCTCCGTGGTCGCCGTGTACTGGATGATCTCGGCGAGCGATGTGCGGGCAACGATCTTGCCGGGCGTGGTGGCAACCGCCTCGCCAACAACGAACTCTCCTGTACCCGCAGGCCGGGACTTGCCCGCCAGGACGTCGAGATCTTCCAGCCAGTGCCGGAAGCCTTCGTGCAGTGATTGCCCTTTCGTGTTCAGCGCGCGCAGGATTGCTTCGGGATTGGTGATCAGGGCGTTGGACGGGGCGGCGAGGTCCAGCAATTGCCGACCGACGAACCCGACCAGCGCCAGCGACTCCGGCCGCGCGCCATGCACATCGCGGCTCGCCTCACCCCACCATCGCTCAATGGCCAAATGAGCCTTTGCCAGTTGGCAATAGGGCCAGAGCATCCACGCTTCATCCATGAAGCGGCGGTCTCCGTCGAGCGCCGCCAAGCAAGGCGGTGCCCGATCGCGACCCGGCAAGGCATCGGCCCAGAGCTTCTGTGCCTCCCCGATCGCATGCTCTGCAAGCTTGAACTGGCGACCGGGCGAAATCGCCAGATGCGCTGCCCAATCCGCCCACGCGAAGGCCAGCGGGAAAGGTGAAAGTCCACCGCAGAGCCGCGCGATCAGCGCATGGGCCTGCTGATCGAGCGCTCTCTCCTGCGATGCGGGGCGCATACCAGCCTCGGCTGTTGCCGGTCGCTTCGCATCAACCCGCGCAGGCCTCAAGGGAACAACCTTCTGATGTCTTGCGGCTGGCACGGGCATCGACTGACTCCGGATCGGCAGCTTCACTCTCTCCATTCCGCATGGCCGATCCTTGCGCTAGGTCAGTCTTTCCGCTGCCGCCCGCTACAACGGTGCGCGCGAATGCTTCCCCGAAGCCGCCGACTTCCGGCACGGACTTCAATGCGACATCAGCACCGGCACCGTCATTTGGCCGAGCATGTCGCGGGTTACGCCGCCGAACAGCCATTCGCCGGTCCGGCTGTGGCTGTAGCCGCCCATGACAAGCATATCGGCGCCGACGAAGCGGGCCTCGTCGAGCAGGACCCTGTAAATCAGTTCCCCGTTTGAGGGGACATGGCGCACTTCCACCGTCACATCATGGCGCGCAAGATGGCGGGCGATATCATCGCCAGGACTGGCTTCTCGTCGACCCCGATCGTCGGAGACGACCACGACCCTGACCTGTGCCGCGTGCCGGAGCAGCGGGATGGCGTCGTTCACTGCCCTTGCCGCCTCACGCGAGGTTGACCACGCGACAAGCACCGTTTGCGGAGCTTCCTTGGCAACGTGATCGACCGGAACGAGGATCACGGGGCGGCCGGAATGAAACAACGCACCTTCGAACGCCTTGGCGGGCTGATCTTCCGCGTTGGCTTTCGGCCAGCCGATGATCACGGCATCCGCATAGAGCGCCTGCGCGGCCAATGCCCGGCCTTCATCGCCGGGAACGATATTGGCACGCCGCAATTCGGCGCGGGAGCCGTTCAAAGCGAGCTTCTCGCGCAGCCTCGCCTCGCGTTGCTCCGCCTCCTGCTCCGCCTCGCGCTGCGCAATGATCCACGCCTCCGCGCCGAATTCGGAGGCCGGATAATCCGGCATCATGCCGTAGGTCAGCGCGGCGACATTGCCTTCCGGCACCAATGCCTCAGCATAGGCGAGCGCATTCTGAGCCGCAGCACCCTCATCCATATAGACGAGGATGTCCTCGAAGACCTTTGGCGCAGCCGCAGCGCGCAGAGTTTTTCTGGATTGGGCAGTCAGCATGACACCGGCTCCGGGCTTGTGTTGTCAGGACATCCGGGCGGAAGAGGCACCTGATCCGCCACCGCCGGCCGCGCGGGTCATGGCTTCAAAGCTCTTGTGCGCGAAATCGCCGATCTCCTGCGCCTCATCCGCCATCTCCCGGCTCATCGTCTCGATAAAGTGGCGCTGGACATCTGCCAGATTGCCGCCATTCATCAACTGACCGAAGCCGTTCAGCATCGCGGCCTGCGCCTTCATGCGGCGGTTCATGAAGTTCACTCCTTCGCCGATCGTCTCGATATGGGCCTGCATCAGACGCTGGGGCACACCCATCCAGGCCGCGATACCCTGCTGCATGGCATCAGCCGCTTTCTGAACTCCTGCCTCAACGCCCCGGCCTTGCTCGGATTTCTGCTGCGTTCCGTTCGTCATCTCATCCTCCCGAGGCGCGCTGGATCCTTGAACGGAGCAAAGTCTTTCCACTTCGATGCCCAATACTCTGACGCAGGTCAGACATCGGATGCGCAGCCGACGCACGGTGTCGGATTGTCATCCTGACCTTTTTCTCCGGCCATACGCCTGCTGCCTTGAGCATGCGGAAACCCGCAGGCTTCGCATCGGACTCTGCGCGGGATCAGTTTTTTGGCCTGTCCGGACGGATAGACTCCCAGAAGTTGACCGGCACGGAGGTGCAGGGCGCCTCTCCCGGTTTGTTCGAACAGTTACAACACATGAAGGAGCCGTCACGATGAACATGCGCTCGCTGCTTCCAGGCCTCTGGCCGCAGGGTAACGGCCTGTCCGATCCGATCGCCGCGCTCAGGCAGGAGGTCGACCGGGCCTTTGAAAGCTTTGGCCGATCCATTCCGTCACTGAGTTGGCCGCAGGACGCGACCGCACCGAAGATCAACGTCACGCAGAAGGACAAGGTGCTCGAAGTCACAGCCGAGCTTCCCGGCGTGGATATCAAGGATGTCGAGTTGCTGGTCGATGACGATGTACTGACCATCCGCGGTGAAAAGCGGCAGGAAAAGGAGGACAAGTCGGCGGAGCGCCATGTCTATGAGTGCAGCTACGGCACGTTCTTTCGCACGATTCCTCTGCCCTTCGACGCCGACCCCAAGAGCGTGTCTGCCGCTTTCAAGAATGGTGTGCTGACGGTTTCGATCCCGATCCCGCCCGAGGTTCAACCCAAGGCGCAGCGCGTGGAGATCAGGCAGGCCGCCTGAATGCGGAATGTTGTGACCGAACTGGATGCCATGTTGGCTTCATCAGGACAGGAGGAAGAGATGAATGACCGGAACCTGCATCAGGCGATCCTCGACGAGTTGGAATGGGATCCGCGTTTCAACGCCGCGCATATCGGCGTGTCTGTCGAAAACGGGGTCGTCACTCTGACAGGCCATGTCGGCAGCTACGCCGAGAAGGTGGCGGCCGAGAGCGCCGCCAAGCGCGTCGCCGGCGTGCGTGGCGTCGCTCAAGACATCGAAGTCCGCTATCCGAGCGACAAGAAAACCGCTGACGATCAGATCGCGCGGCGGGCGCTCGATGTCCTCGGCTGGAACACCACCATTCCCAAGGACAAGATCACGGTCACCGTCCAGAATGGCTGGGTCACGCTCTCGGGAGACGTGAAATGGGGCTACCAGCGGCTCGAATCCGAGAATGCCGTACGCAAGCTGTCCGGCGTGACCGGCATCACCAACTCGATCCGGGTTGCGCAATCCGCCAGTGCGCCAGACGTGAAGGACCGCATCGAGAAAGCGCTGAAGCGCAATGCCGAGACGGAGGCAAACACCATCCGTGTGTCGGTCAGCGGCAGCAAGGTCACTCTCGAGGGGAAGGTGAAGGCCTGGTACGAGCGCGATCTCGTCGAGCGCACAGCCTGGTCGGCACCGGGTGTTACGAATGTCGAGGACCGGATTTCGGTCGGCGCTTGAGAGCCTTATCGACGCGGAAGGCGAGCGGGTGCCATGCCAGCGGTCGATGGGCTACCTCGCGTGGCACTCTGGCGCACAATAGGGGGTGCACCGAAGGCATGCGAGGTCTTCGTGCGCGGCTGCCTAGGACTGGAGCCTTGACCCGGACAGATTGCATCCGGTTCACCGCACACGGACCTTCGTGCCGTCGGTCAACCGATCACTGGGGTGCAGCACGATGCGTTCGCCGGGGTTCACACCTGAAATGACCTGCGCCTCGCGCAGGTTGCGTTCGCCGATGCGGAGCGGCCTGAGAACCGCGCGGTCTTTCTCCACAATATAGGTCGCCCAGCTCTCACCCTGCCGAAACAGGGCACCAAGCGGAATCGAGACGACATCTTCCGCCCGCCACACCGCAATGCGGACAATCACCCGAAAACCGTGCCCCAATCTCCGGTGACGTTCCCTCGGCTCCTCGATGTCGAGCACGACCCTGACGCGCTGCTCCTCGATCCCGAGCGCCGAAACCTTGGTGAAACCCGAGGGATCGATGCGGGCGACTCGGGCCCGGAGAGCCCCGTCGCCTCCCCAGTTCTCGATCCGGGCCTCGGCAGCGTGCACGACCCGCACGGCATCACGAGAAACGAGGTCCACCACGATCTCGATGTCATCGGTGTCGCCGATTTCAAGCAGGGTCTGTCCTTGCTGCACGACCTGCGCGCTCTCCACCGCGAGGCGCAGGAGGCGTCCACTCGCCGGAGCGCGGACCTCGACGCAGCATTGCGCCCGGCGCGGCACGCTCTCGCCGGGCTGTATCCGTTGGGCCTCGGCCTGCTCGTATTCGTGTCGCCGCAAATCAAGATTGGCCAGGGCGCTCGCCACTGTCGCCTCGGCAGTTGCCAGATTGAGCTGCGCCTGATCGAGCGAGCGCTCGGTCGCGGCCTGCCTTGCCAGCAGCGTGCGCGCGCGCTGAAGTTCCGAGCGGGCGAAATCGGCCTGCGCCCGCGCTTGACGGGTCTGTGCCTCGGCGAGTTCAACAGCCGCGCGGGCTGCCGCCGCCGCGGCCTCCTGCACCTGCAAGGATCGGAGGTCAAGGAAGGAGGGATCGACGGGCTCGATGGTGGCCACGATTGTCCGGCCCTGCACAACCGGATCGCCAACCCGAAGACGCGGGCGCTGAAGCTTGCCGAGCAGGGGCGACGAGACCGTGTACACATCCCGCACCCTCGAAACGCCCTCGTCCTCGACGGTTACCTCCATCGATCCGCGCGTGACCGCCACGACATCGACCGGAACGGGTTGCGGCCAAAGCGCCCAGATGCCGGCGGCGATCAGAGCCAGCACGATCGCTGCGAGTGGAATTTTGCGCACCCAGCTCATCATCATGCGGTTACTCCCGGGTCTTCAGCACTTCGACAAGATCGAGCCTGTCAATGCGCCGCCGGACCACAAGCGCCGAGACCAGCGCGGCCATCAGCGTGATGGCGGTTGCGTAGCCATAGGCGTCGCGTCCGACGATCAGGGGCACGCGGACAAGCTCGGTCGAGAAGCCGGCGGCGGTCCAGGCGGCAAAGCCGTAGCCAAACAACCAGCCGACGGGCTGCGCCACGAGCACGACGAGCGAAATTTCAAGGATCAGCAGCCCCGAGACCTCCCCGCGCGTAAAACCAAGAACGCGGAGGCTGGCCAGTTCGTGGCCCTGTTCCGACAAGGTGATCCGCGCGAAATTATAGACGACGCCGAAAGCGATGATCGCGCCGAGGCTGACATATATCGTGACCATCGTCAGTATGTTCCGCGCCAGGGTCTCGCGGAATTTCTGCAACGATACACGCTGGAGCGCGATGAAACTCGCTTTCGGCAATTCCTTGAGCCGCCCGAAGAGCTCGTCCTGCCGCACTGCATCGTAACGGATATGAACGCCGCTGATCCGGTCCGCCTCGCGCGGCAAACGGTTGGCCGCATCGATGTTCATGTAGGCCGTGAGGCCGAAATACCCTTTGATCACATCGGTCACCGGGAGCTGTGTCGTGCGTCTGTCGCCCTCCAGAAGCTCGACTTCGATCACGTCTCCGCGCCCGACACGCAGGATACGCGCCAGCATATCGGTGAGTGCTATTCCGGCTCCCTCGAGAGGAACCGGCCGGAAATCGATGTCGAGCACGCGGCTCAGCATGGCGCCGGCGGGCTTGCCCGTGATCGCGACGCGCCGCTCAACGCCGCCATTGCGCAGCTTGGCCGCAACATTGCGGTAGGGTTCGACAGCCAGGATGCCGGGCAGCCGTGCCACGTCGAACAAGGCGCGCTCGGGCATCTCCTGCACGAAACTGATCGTTGCGTCCTGCCGCTCGGAGCGGTGGAATGTCGTGTCGATCATGAATTCGGTCGCCTGAAAAACCCAGAGCGTCCCGGTGAGAATGGCGGTCGCAAGCGCAACGCCGACAATCGCCGAGGCCGTGCGAAGCGGCCAGCGCGCGAGGTGGCGGACCACCATGAGAACACTGCGCGGCAGGCGGTCGGACAGGCCGAGCCCGACGAACATCCGCCTGTATTGCGGTGGCGCGGGCGGCGACATGGCGATTGCGGGCGGCAACTGCATCACTTCGCGAAGCGCGCGCAGCGCCCCGAACACACCCGCTCCCAGTGCCGCCGCTCCACCCGCCATGTAGGTCGAAGGGTCGGTCCGGAAGAGCAGGAACGGAAAACGGAAGAAGTCGGCATAGAGACGCGCGGCGCCGTTGCCCAGCCAGACGCCGGCCGCCGCGCCCAGCACAATGCCGACCAGCGTGATGGCGGCCACGAACTTGAGATAGTGCGCCGCGATCGTCCCGCCCGAATAACCGACCGCCTTGAGCAGCCCGATCTGCTGACGCTCCAGCGCGATCAGTCGCGACAGGGTCATGTTGACGAGCAGCGCTGCCGCCAAAAGGAAGATCGGCGGTGTGATCCGGCTCATCGCCTTCAGTTGCAGCAATTCGGCATCGAGAAAGGCGTGCGACAGCTGATCTTTCCGTCCATACGCGCCGCGTCCGCCATAGCGCGCCAGTTTTCCGTCGAGAGTCTCGATGATTGCCCGCTCGGATGCTCCGCTCAGCAGCTTGAGATGGACGGTTGAAAAGGCGCTTTTCAGGTCGTAGGCACCGGCGAGTGCCCGCTCGGACATCCAGACGATGCCGTAGCGCCGATCATCCGGCATCAGGTCCCAAGGCCCGATGGCGTAGATGAATTCAGGCGAGAGTGCGATGCCAACGATCACAAGCGTGCGCTTGCGTCCGTTGAGGATGGCCTCGAAGCGCGATCCGGGGCCGAAGCCATGCGCTTTCGCGAAAGGCTCGCTGACCACCGCCTCGCGTTCGTCGCCGGGCTCGGGCAACCGCCCCGCGCGGATGGTCAGCAGGTTCAGCCGTTGCGGCACAAAATCCGGCAGCGAGACAAACAGCCCGGTGGCCGGTGCGCTCAGGCCGGGCACCGAAAGCAGCGCGAGCTTCTCGATGCGGGGTTCAACGGATTGTACGCCGGGAACAGCGGCGATTTCGGCAACGAGGGCGCCCGGAGCGCGGGTCACGCTGGCGAAAACATCGGCAAATCGGTTGCGCTCGTAGAAGGTGCTACGGGTTTCGTCGAGCGATGCGTGGGTTCCCACTCCGAGCACGAGGGTCGCTACCCCTGCAGCCATCACCAGCGCAATGGCTAGCGCTTGCGGCCAGAGCCTGACGAGATCGCGCAGCAGCTTGCGGTCGAGGGCCAACATCGCTCACCAGCTCACGTCAGCCGCCGCGAGGCGTCGTTCATTGACGGCGACCGACACAATGCGGCCATCACCGAACATCACCACCCTGTGTGCAATCTCCCGGATCGCCGCGTTGTGCGTGATGACGAGAGTCGTCGCGCCGAGATCGGCGTTGACGGTCATCAGCGCTTCCAACACCCGGACACCGGTCTTTGAGTCGAGCGCCCAGGTTGGTTCATCGCACAGCAGCACCTCAGGCCGCTTCGCAATGGCGCGCGCGATGGCGACCCTTTGCTGCTCGCCGCCCGAAAGCTGCGCGGGAAAATGATCGAGACGGGCACCGAGCCCGACAAGCTCGAGCGCCTCCTCGGCGCGCATCGGGTTCCGGGCGATGTCGGTGACCAGCGCCACATTCTCTCGCGCTGTCAGGCTCGGAACCAGATTGTAGAACTGAAAGACAAAACCGACATGGTCGCGGCGGTATAGCGTCAGTTCCCGTTCGCTCATGCCTGTCAGTTCATGATCCTCGAACCAGACCTCGCCCGTTGTCGCTGCATCGAGGCCGCCAACGATGTTGAGAAAGGTCGACTTGCCCGAGCCGGACGGACCAAGCATCACCACGAACTCGCCCGCCGCAGCCTCGAAATCCACGCCGCGCAAGGCATGCACCTCGACGTCACCCGACCGATACACCTTTGCCAGTGCGCGCACCCGGAAAATCGGGGCTTCGAGCTCCATCAGCATCGTGTTGGCCGTTTCTCCGAAGGAGCCGCAGCGCCCCGGCGCCGAAACCGCCCTGCCCGCCCGACTATCGCCTGTGCACTTCGACGCTAGGTGACCGGCAGGAGGGCAATCTCTGATATGAATCAACTTCCCTCGCGCATGCGAAAACCGACATCGATCAGGAGGCCCAGAGGGAACAGCAACGATCCGGTGGGGTTTTTTCTCCCGGAATGACCGAACAACATGACAGCGACCGGCAATGGCGCTCCAGGCCTGGTTTTCCGAGTCCATCCGACTGATTTTTCAAAGGATATCGAGGTATCAGGCGTTCAGGTGCTGGCCCCCGTCGACGGGAATCACCGTTCCTGTGATCCGTCTGGCGGCATCACTGACCAGAAAATGCGCCAGCGCGCCGACATCGGCGATCTCGGCCAGGTGGCGCTGTGGCGCTTCGGCAGCGGCCCGCGCGAGCAATTCGTCAAAACGGTCAATTCCGCTGGCAGCGCGTGTCTGCATCGGACCGGGTGAAATGGCATGGGCGCGGATGCCTTTCGGCCCGAGTTCGGAAGCCACATAGCGCACGGCACTTTCAAGCGCCGCTTTCACGGGGCCCATCAGGTTGTAGTGCTCGACCACGCGCGCCGAGCCATAAAACGTCACGGTCAGCAGCGTGCCGCCCTCGCTCATCAGGGGCTCGGCCAGTTTCGCCATCTTGAGGAAGGAATGGCAGGATACATCCATGGCCTGCGCAAAACCATCGGCAGAGGCATCGACCACGCGTCCGTGGAGGTCTTCGCGCGGCGCGAAAGCGATCGAATGCAAAAGAAAATCAAGTCGTCCCCAGCGCCTCTCGATCGCCGCAAACACCGCCTCAAGCTGGCCCGGTTCGCGCACGTCACAGGGCAGGATCAACGGACTTCCGAGGTCTTCCGCCAGCGGGCGCACATATGGCTCGGCTCTGGCATTGAGATAGGTGATCGCGAGTTCGGCTCCGGCGTCCCGGAAGGCACGCGCGCAGCCGTAAGCAATGCTGTGTTCGTTGGCGATGCCGACGACAAGGCCGCACTTTCCGGTCAGATCAAACACGGTTGTCATGATGGCCTCCCTCTGTCAGGCACTGGTTGTTTTCTTCCATGACCACGCTGCCCCCGTCGGTTGGGATGACAAGGGCCGCCATGGCAGCAGGCGTTCTTGCAGCGCGTTGATGAGCCACTGACCAGCCGGACCCGGTGGGCTATCGAGTCGATGGATGGCAAAGAGGCCGACGCGCATGAGTTCATCGGCGCGTGTCGCGATGTCGAGTTGCACGAGGCGACCCGCTGCCAGGTCATCCGCGACAAGATGCAGAGGCACCGTGCCCCAGCCCATGCCACGTAGGATCATGCTGCATCGAAGCCCAAGATCCGCGATGCGCCAGATCTCGCGGACCAGCGTGTTGGGATAATGTTGGCGGGCGCGGCTGGTCGGAACCAGTTGACGATGCTCGGCCAGATCAGGTTCGGAAAGCGGATATCCGGCCCTCGCCAGTGGATGCTCCGGCGCTGCGACGGCGACAACCTCCACATCGCCGAGCGGAATCGTCACCAGTTCGCCGGCCGGAACCATACGCAGGCTCGGTGTTCCCGAGACGCCGATCGCGCACACGCGCTCATGGACCAGCAACGCCGGGCCGCCGATTTCCTCGACGAAAAGCTCGAGACCCACACGCGGGAAGATGTCACGGAACGCATCCAGCGCCGCCATCAAAGGCGCCATCGGGCACAGAACCGTGACAGCGATGCTGATTTCTGGCTCCACGCCCGAGGCAAGGTTCCGCGCGCGGGCTTTCAGTGTCTCGAAGCGGGCAATGGCGAGACGCGCATCGGCCAGAACCGCCCGACCGATATCCGTCAGGCGCGGGCGCTTCTCGCTACGGTCGAAAAGGACGACGCCAAGCTGACCCTCCAATGTCTGGATGGCATGGCTGACTGCGGATTGCGCACGCTGGAGCTTCTTTGCGGCAGCCGTGAAGCTGCCGGTATCGGCAATGGCCACCAGCATTCGAAGCTGATCGATGGTGAGGGCATCAAGCATGTCAGACAATCGATTTCATAGATGGAAGCGATCCAATTTTTATCAGTTTTATTGACGGACAGGAATCTCCATCTTCACCAGCAGATGACTTTGAACGGAGGCGCACCATGAAAACGATCAGGCTCGGAACCGACGGCCCCAAAGTCTCGTCGCTGGGCCTCGGCTGCATGGGCATGTCCGATTTCTATGGTCCTGCGGACCGGCATGAGAGCATTGCCACGATTCACGCCGCACTTGATGCCGGCATAACCATGCTCGACACGGGTGATTTCTACGGTGTCGGCCATAACGAGATGCTGATCCGCGAAGCGCTCGCGACGAGGAAACGCGAAGACGTGTTCATCGCTGTCAAGTTCGGCGCAATGCGTGACCCTGCCGGCGGCTTCATCGGCGTCGATGTCAGGCCCGAGGCCTTGAAGAATTTCCTTTCCTACACGCTGCAACGGCTTGGCACCGATTACGTCGACCTCTACATGCCGGCGCGGCTGACCCCGGCCGTGCCGGTCGAGGACACGGTGGGTGCCATGGCGGATATGGCGAAGGCCGGCTATGTGCGCCATATCGGGCTCTCGGAGGCGGGCGCTGAGACACTGCGCAAGGCCAGCAAGGTCCATCAGATCGCCGCACTCCAGATCGAATATTCACTGATCTCGCGCGAAATCGAGCAACATATCATCCCGGTGGCACGCGAGACCGGCACTGCAATCACGGCCTATGGCGTGCTGTCGCGCGGGCTGATTTCCGGCCACTGGTCGAAGGAGCGTCAGGAGACGACGCGGGATTTCCGCGCAATCCTACCACGTTTCCAGGGCGATAACCTCGCAAGCAACCTCAAACTGGCGGACGCCCTGAAGGCAATCGCCGCGGCCAAAGGCGCCACCGCCGCGCAGATCGCGATCGCCTGGGTGGAGGCGCAGGGCGACAGGCTCGGGGCGACGATCGTGCCCTTGATCGGCGCGCGCAACCGCGTCCGGCTTCAGGAGGCACTCGGCGCGGCCGAGCTGAGGCTCACGGCCGCCGATATCGCCACAATCGAAGCTGCCATCCCGGCAGGCTCGGCCGCAGGCAGCCGCTACCCCGAGTACCAGATGGCCATGCTCGACAGCGAGCGCTGAGCCATTACCGTTCGTTCTCCCGATCAAGAGGAGACCGACATGATCCGATTCAACCGGAACGGCCAGGGCGTCAGTGTGAACATCGATCCGGCGATGCCCATCTTCGGGGCCATCCGCGACGCACTCGGCCTCACGGGCATCAAGTTCGGCTGCGGGACGTATCCGCGCCGCAATCCACAGGGCAACCGCCTCCTGATCTCTCACGTACGGGATTCTCGTCATGAACGTTCCTGCAAAGCCGATGCCTGCCACTCGCCGATGACGGGCTCGCTTGATGCGGCCTACTTCAGGCTGGATGCCAGGAAGGCCTTCAGGCGCTCGCTCTTCGGCGCTCCGAGGACATCTGCCGGTGGCCCCTCCTCCTCGATCACGCCGCGATGGAGAAAAACGACGCGATTGGCCACTTCACGCGCGAAACCCATTTCGTGTGTGACAACGAGCATCGTTCGCCCCTCTTCGGCCAGCGAGCGCATGACACGCAAGACTTCGCCCACAAGCTCGGGATCGAGCGCTGAGGTCGGCTCGTCGAACAGCATGACCTCCGGCTCCATCGCCAGAGCACGGGCGATCGCGACCCGCTGCTGCTCGCCGCCCGACATGTGAGCCGGATAGGCATCCTTGCGATGGGATACGCCAACGCGATCGAGATAGCGCTCGGCGCGCGCGATCGCCTCGGCCTTCGAAAGGCCAAGCACATGCATCGGCGCTTCGATGATGTTCTCGATCGCGGTCATATGGCCCCAGAGGTTGAATTGCTGGAACACCATCGAAAGCCGCGCCCGGATTCGCTGAAGCTGGGCCGGGTCGGCCGCTCCTAGTTCCCCCTTGCGATCGGCAACAAGTTTCAGTTCTTCCCCGCTGACGACAATGCGGCCAGCATTGGGCTTTTCCAGCAAGTTCAGGCAACGCAGCACCGTGCTCTTGCCGGAGCCTGAGGAGCCGATCAGCGCGATCACGTCGCCGGATTGAGCCGAGAGGGACACGCCCTCGAGCACTTCGACCGAGCCGAAACGCTTGTAGAGGCCCTCGACGAGCAGTTTCTGTCCCGTCAGACGAGCCGGGTTCGAGGCGATCTCACTCATCACATGCTCCTCAGGGGCTCAACAGGTAGCCGGAACGGGCTGGCGTGACGCCGGCCACCTTGCCGATGCGTCTGCCGGGCTTCACGAAGCGCAAGGCTGTCCGGGCGAAGAACATGCCGGCACAGGGGCTGAGAATTTCGGTTCTTTGCCCGGTCAGCGGATCGGTGATCTCGGCCAGCTTTTCGCTTTCGACAACACGGGTTCCGACATCACGCCGATAGGTGAGGATGCCGCAAACCGGCGCAATCAGGGGAAGCGAGGCCGAGAGCGGCGTCGGGTTACACAATGACGCGGGCAACGGCGATTTCTTGCCCGTCAACGCCCCGACATCCTGAAGGAACCCCAGAATTGCTTCGGCATCGGCGCGGGCCATTTCGTCGCAGACATCCCCCTGCCCGCGCAATTCCACGGTCGTGGACTGACAGGCAAAGGGGATGGGTACATCCGGGAACTGCGTCGACAGTTCAAACCAGGGGCGGCTCACCGCCTCATCGAACGGATCGCCGCCGGAATTCTCCGCAACCAGAAAGGCCTTGCAGCCGAGGCGGGCAGCCAGAGGGGCAAAGGTCATGGCCGATGCCGAGTGGGTGTAAAGATGCATCGCGGCCTCAGCATCGCAATGCAGATCGAGCACCAGATCGCAGGGCATGGCGAGCCCGACGAGCGCTTTCTTCAGGTGCTCGGCCGACGTTGCAGCCGGACATTCAGTGAGCAGGCGGCCCAGCGCCATGCGAACCAGCGTGACGTTTTCCCCCACATCAAGGCCGAGTCTTCCCCGGACTGCCTCCGCCAGAGCTGTGCTGAAAGACGGAAAACCACGGTTGAAATTGCCACCGTCGGCGAGGTCAAACCGCCCGATCGGATTGCCCAGCACATCCTGGGACAGGCCGATGGGATTGGCGACAGGGACGAGGATAACCTCGCCGGAAATCTCGCCGGCAACCTCCCGCGCGGCAAGTTCGTCGCGCAAATGTGCCGCACAGATCATGCCAGGGATTTCGTCGGCATGAAGCGCGGCCTGAATGTAAACGGAAGGTCGCGCGCCGGCCTTGCCGAAGCGGAAGGCCGTCAACTGGAGCACTGCGCCGGTGCTGCCGGCAGGAATATCGATATGTTCAGTCTTCATGGGCGCGTCGGAGCCGGATCAGCGGATTTCGGTTGAAGATGCTTCAGGAAGCGTCGCTCCAGAAGCTTCACAATCCCGACAAGTGTGAATGTGATGGCGAAATAGAACACCGCCACCAGTCCAAACGCTTCGAGCGGTGCGAGGTTGTTGTAGTAGACATCCCGTGCGGTGCGCGTGAGTTCCACGATGGTCACCGCGCTCGCGATCGAGGTCGCGTGCATCACCATCACCAGCTCGTTGCCATATTGCGGCAGCGCCCGGCGAATGGCGCTTGGCAGCAGGATGCGCCGGTAGATCTTGGCGGTCGACATGCCGAGACTTCGTGCGGCTTCCAGCTCGCCGCTGGGTGTCTGGCGCAGGGCCCCGGCCAGAATTTCGGTCGTGTAGGCCGTGGAATTGAGCGCGAAGGCGAGCCAGGCGCAGAACCACGCGTTGCGGAACAGCGGCCAGGCCGCGCTTTCCCGCAGCCACTCGAACTGCGCCAGCCCGAAATAGATCATGTAAAGCTGCACCAGAAGCGGCGTGCCGCGCAGCACATAGGTATAGAGAAACACCGGCTTCGCGAGCCACGGATTGGGCGAAACCCTCGCGATCGCCAGCGGCACCGAGAGCACGAAAGACGCGCTGATGCAGATCAGCATCAAGAGCAGACTCACCTGCAATCCGCGCCAATAGGCCGGCAGCGACTCAACAATAAGCGCCCAGTCGATCATCAGAACTCCACCTTTCTGACACCGAGGGAGAATCGCCGCTCGAGCCAGCCGAGGCCGAGGATCGAGATGGTGGTCACGGCCAGATAAATCACCGCAATGGTGGCGTAGAATGTGAAGGGCTGGCGCGTGGCCGCCGAGGCGAGATTGGCGCGGTGAACCATGTCATCGAGCCCGATGATCGAGAGGAGCGCAGTCGCCTTGATCATCACCAGCCAGTTGTTCGTGAAGCCGGGGATGGCGTGGCGGATCATCTGTGGCAGCGTGATGCGCTTGAGCACCTGAAGGCGCGTCATGCCATAGGCGAGACCGGCTTCCATCTGGCCGCGCGGGATCGCGAGGATCGCGCCACGGAACGTCTCGGTCAGATAGGCTCCGAAGATGAAGCCCAATGTCAGCGTGCCGGCGATGAAGGGATTGATATCAATGTATCCAAGCCCGGCCTTGTCCGCGAGCTTGTTGATCATGATCTGCCCGCCATAGAAGATCAGCAGCAGCAGGACGAGTTCCGGCAGCCCGCGAATGAGCGTCGTGTAGGCATCGACCGCGACATTGGCCGCACGCGAGCTCGACAGCTTGGCGCTGGCACCGATCAGCCCGAACAGGCACGCAATGGCGAGCGACACCGCCGAAACCACGAGGGTCGATCGCAGGCCATCGAGGATCGCGGGGAGATAGCCGTGCAGCATCGCTCTGTTCCCGGGGCACAGTTCCGCATTGGGCCAAAGGCACCAACGACTTCGCTCAAAAAGGAAGGGACGAAACCGGGACGCTGCGACGCATCCCGGTTCGGGTCAGGCCGGATTACGAGCCCGAGATATCGAAATCGAAATATTTGTCGGCGAGCTTCTTGTAGGTGCCGTTGGCCTTGATGGCCTTGAGCGCCGCATTAATCTTGCCGACGAGAGCCGTGTCATCCTTGCGCACGGCAATGCCCACACCCGAGCCACCGCCGATGCGGATCGCTGGACCAAGCTGGGCAAAGCCCTTGCCTTCCGGCTTCTTCAGGAAGGCCTCGGCCGAAACAACCGATGAGCCGAACGCCACATCGGCGCGGCCAACCGCGAGTTCCATGTAGACCTCGGTTTCCTTGCCGGCGAGAACGATTTCGCTCTCCTTGTAGTTCTCGGCGAGATAGGCGGCGCGTGGCGAATTGCGCAGCACAACAATTTTCTTGCCCTTGAGCGCTGCCGGCGAATGATCGGCGAAAGCACCCTGCTTGGCGACAAAGCGCGACGGCACATCGTAATAGGGGTCGGAGAAATCGACCGATTTCTTGCGCGCTTCCGTGATGGTCATGGAGGCCACGATCAGGTCGAATTTCTTGGCGTTGAGCGCCGGAATGATGCCGTCGAATTCCTGCTGCACGAAGGTGCATTCGGCCTTCATCTCGGCGCAGATCGCGTTGGCGATGTCGATATCGAAGCCCTGAAGCTTGCCGTCCGGCGCAATCATCGAAAACGGTGGATAATTGCCCTCAACACCCACCCGCAGCTTTTCGGCCTGGGCAAAGGCCGATGTGGTGAGGCTGGCAGCAAAAGCTGCACCGGCAATCGCGGCGAGGAAAGTACGCTTGAGCATGATCGGATCTCCCAGTTGGCCGGAACTCTATCCATTCCGAGTTGACTTCACATTGTCGAAATATTTTCATATAGTCAACACATGAAAAAATATCTTCATACAGCGAATAGCGGCATGGGCGTTGGCGGCGCGGCCTTCGCCAGTTCCGAACTGGGCCTGCGCCTGCGCGAATTGCAGGGTTCGGGCTCGGCCTCAAACCGTGCGATCGCCGAGCATCTGCTGCGCAATCCCGTGCATGGCTCCTCGCAATCCATCGAGGATCTCGCCGCCGCGAGCGGTGTCTCGACCGCCACGCTCTCGCGCTTTGCCCGGGCATTGGGATATCGCGGTTACCCCGATCTGCGAGCGGCACTTGCCGATACCTTGCAAGGCGTGCTTCGGCCGGTGGAGAAACTGCGTGGGGCGCTGGCGCGTCAACAGGATGATGATCCGCTCCGCGCCAGCCTGCAGGATTCGCTCGCCAATCTGCGCGCGACGGCTGAAGGACTCGATCCTGCAGTTCTGGCGCGGGTGGTGAAGAAGCTGTCAGAGTCCTCATGTGTCTATGTGCTGGGTTTTGGTCTTTCCGCCCATCTCGCCGCGCTGCTGACCCTCGGATTGCAGCCTTTCTGCAAGCATCTGGTCAATGTCGTGGAGTATGGGGGCACGGAAGTCGCAGCCGGGCGCTTGATGAATCTCGAAGCCTCAGATGCCTTGCTCGCCATCTCGTTCCCGCGCTACGCGGCCGACGCCATTCACCTGACCCGCTACGCGGTGGATCGAGGCGCCAGCATCATTGCCCTGACAGACTCCGTGGCGTCGCCCCTCGCCCCTCTCGCCGACGAACTTCTCATCGCCCATTCGTCGCATCCGGTGCTCTCATCGAGCAATGTTGCGGCCTTGCTGGTGATCGAGGCGCTGGTCGCAGCGCTGATGGTGTCGAATGGCGCCAATGTGGACAAGGCCGCGCGCCTCACCGAGGCGATCTCGGCCTACCTCGTCACGCAGCCTGACAAAGGCCGGTGAGGCGCAACCGCCCTGCTTGCTGCACCAACGGGCTGGGCGAGGTTGGCCGTGTCAGGCTTGCCCTGCGCCTGGATGCCCATTCCCCCATTTTTTCTGTCCCTTGAAAGCCACGCAATTTGCGACATAACTGTCTTCAGCGGCAAGAAACGTCCCTGCCCGCGAGCACAATGCGACAGACCTATTTGAATGTGATGGGCCTGAAGGTCCGCACGGGTTCGGAGCCATCAAGGTGGGTCGATCATCCTTGCGGAAGAAGCCAAGATCAGAAGGTAAATCGGACAGCGGAGATAGTTCATGCTTGATCGTCGTCTGGCCCTCGGCGTAGCGCTAGGCATCGTGCTGGCTGGCCCGACTGTCGGCCAGCAGGCTGCATCCCCGGCGCGCTTCATTACGGTCTCGTCCACGACCTCGACGACCGATTCGGGCCTCTTCACGCATATTCTGCCCATCTTTCAGGCTAAAATGGGGATCGAGGTGCGGGTTGTGAGCCAAGGCACCGGGCAGGCGCTGGATACGGGCCGGCGGGGCGATGCGGATGTCGTGTTCGTGCATGCCCGCGCGCAGGAACTGAAATTCGTGGAGGACGGCTTCGGCGTCGAGCGCAAGGCCGTGATGTACAACGATTTCGTGCTGATTGGCCCGAAAGTGGACCCTGCGGGCGTCAAGGGCACCAGGGATATCGTCGCGGCGCTGAAAGCGGTGCAGGCAAAAGCATCCCTATTTATCTCGCGCGGCGACAAATCTGGCACCCATGCGGCCGAATTGAATCTCTGGAAGGCCGCCGGGATCGACATCGAGACGACCAAGGGGCCGTGGTATCGCGAGATCGGGCAAGGCATGGGCGCGGCGCTCAACATGGCCTCGGCCCAGAACGGCTATGTGCTCTCCGATCGTGCAACCTGGCTCAATTTCAGAAATCGCGGCGACCTCGACATTGTGGTCGAAGGAGATCGCCGCCTGTTCAACCAGTATGGCGTGATCCTCGTGAACCCGGCGAAGCACCCGCATGTGAAAGCGGCGGATGGTCAGGTTTTCATCGATTGGATCACTTCGCCGGAAGGCCAGAAGGCCATTTCGGACTATAGAATCGGCGGAGCCTCTCTCTTTTTCCCGAACGCCACGCAGCCCGGAGCCTGAGAGTTACGGTCTGATCCCACTCTTTGCCGACGAGCGGGTTTTACCAGAGAAGATCGCCCGCAATGAAGGCCCTGCCCTCTTCTGTCTCTGGCCGGTTCCAGAAGTGCTCGGCCGGGGCATCTTCAACAATCCGGCCTCGATGAAAGAACAGGACACGCTGGCAAAGTCGCCGGGCCTGAGCAAGGTCATGTGTCGCCATCAGGATGGTCATGCCCTCACGGGCAAGGTTGGCGATCATCTCCTCGATCTGGCGCGTCGCACCGGGGTCAAGCTGCGATGAAGGTTCATCGAGGAACAGCATTTCCGGATCGAGCGCCCAGGCACGCGCAATCGCAAGCCGCTGCTGTTCACCACCGGACAGAAGCCGCGCCGGACGCCCCGAAAGGGCCGATAATCCAAAGCGATCCAGCGCGTCGGCGGATCGCTTTGCAGGGTCCGCGCCACCGACAGCGTTCAGGGCATGCATGAGATTGGCAAGTGCCGAGCGCCTGAGCATGACCGGGCGTTGGAACACCATCGAGTGCCGCTTCAGCCCCGCCGATGAGGCACTCTCCTGCCAGCGCACGAGCCCCTCGCTCGGTGCGATCAGACCGTGGCAGATCCGCAAAGTCAGCGATTTGCCCGCTCCGTTCGGGCCGATCACGGCCGTTACCCCACCCTTCGGCAATGAGAAACTCACGCCATCGAGCAGCCGTTTGCCCGAAGCCTCAAACGCGATGTTCTCCACCTGAAGAGGCAGGATAGAAACCCTGTCGCGCATCGCCTTCACCCCGCGAACCTGGCGCCGATACGACTCGCGCCATAGGCCGCCGCATTGATGCACAGAGTCAGCGCGATCAGGACCATGCCAAGCCCGAGCGCCAGCGGCAGATCGCCCTTCGATGTCTCGAGAGCGATCGCGGTTGTCATGGTGCGCGTGTAGCCCGCGATATTGCCCCCGACGATGAGAACCGCGCCCACCTCGGCACTGGCCCGGCCGAAGCCCGCCAGCAGACCCGTGATCAGAGCGAAGCGCCCATCCCACAGGAGAGTGGGGATGGCCCGCCAGCCGACCAGCCCGAGCGATGTCAGGTGCTCGCGATATTCGTTCCACAACTCCTCGATTGTCCCGCGAGTCAGTGCGATCACGATCGGCAGCACCAGCAATGTCTGGGCGACGATCATCGCCGTCGGGGTGAAAAGCCAGCCGAGCGGCCCGAGCGGTCCCGAGCGCGAGAGAACCAGAAAAACCACCAGCCCCGCAACAACGGGCGGCAGGCCCATCAGGCCGTTGACAAACACGATGACGGCCGAACGCCCCGGAAAACGCGCGATTGCCAGCATCGCTCCAAGCGGCAGCCCGATCACGGCGGCGAGCAGGATGGCCGTCAGGGTCACGCGCAGCGAGAGCGCCACAATCTGCAGAAATTGCGGGTCCAGAGTGCTGATCAGCGAGAACGCTGCCTGAAAGGCGGAATAAACATCCATGAGCGAAGCATTTAGGGTCTTTCCTGAACAGGCTCCAGCGTTTTTCACCCTGAAGCCGGCTCGACACGGCCTGCGCGCCCGCGATACGGATGCATGGATGACCCGCATTCACAGTCTCGATGAGGTTTTGCGACCGGTTCTCGCACGGATTGAGCCGCTCGAGCCCGTCATGGTGCCTCTCAAGGCCGCCATCGGGTGGTGCCTTGCCGAAACGCTGGCCTCGCCAATTTCACTCCCCGCGCGATCCACCGCCTCGCGCGCGGGGCTTGCGGTTCATGCGCTCGATCTCGCTGGCGCATCCCCCCATGCGCCTGTCATTCTGATGGCGCCTCCGCACCGCGTCAGCGCGGGTGATACAATGCCCCCAGGATGCGATGCTGTGATCGACCCGAACACCATCGCGCAGCTTGGCCCTTTCTGGCATGCAACGGAAAGTGTCGAGCCAGGCCATGATACGCGCCTTGCCGGCCATGATCTTCCACTCGGCGCGCTCATTGGTGAAGCCGGTCGCTGCATCACGGCGGAAACTGTGCTGGCCGCCCTTCGGATCGGAGAAGAAGCCCTCCCCGTGCGCCGGCCGCATGTGCGGATCGAGGCGGACGACTGCCCCGAGACCTTCTGGCTCAGAGCGCGTCTTTCAGCCTTGGGATTCGCGATTTCGACCGATGGTGACTTGCCGGATGTCATGATCCGCTGGAACAACAACGCTCCGGCGAGGCTCGCGCTTCGCCCGGCCGATACCGCTTGGATCGAGCATCGATCCGGCTGCATCATCGTTGAAGTGCCGTCGCGCATCGATTGCATCATCGCTGCGTGGTGCGCGTTGCTGCTGCCGGTTTTCGCGGCCCTTACCGGCGGGACCATCCAGATGATCGAATTTCCGCTCGCCCGGAAACTGACGTCGCCGGTGGGCATTGCCGAAATCGTGCTCCACCGTCTCCAGGATGGCATGGCCGACCCGCTGGCATCCGGCGATTTCCCGCTCTCGGCAATCGCGCGCCTGCAGGCCTTCAGTCTGACCCCGGCGCAACTCGAAGGCTTCGCAGCCGGAACACAGGTTGCGGTGACGCCGCTCGACAAGCCCTTCCTCTGATCGAGCAGCACCGATAGAATGCCTCGGCCATGAAAACGTCCCCTCAGGAAGCCGGCCAGAATCAGGAACAATTCCTGAAGGTCATGTCGCGCGATGAAGCCATCGCTGCCTTTTCGGCTGCGCTCCAGCCCGGAACACTCGGGAAGGAGGTTGTCGGACTGCGCGACCTGCTTCGTCGTGCTCTGGCGGAGGATGTGTATGCCGAAGTGGACACTCCGCCTTTCGATCGCTCCGTTGTCGACGGTTTTGCGGTTCGCGCCGCTGATCTCGCCACGGCTTCCGCAGGCCAGCCCGTGACGTTGCGGCTCAATGCCGAGGTCATTCATTGCGGGCATAATCCGGCCTTGCCGGTTGCGACCGGAACGGCAACGCCGATCTCGACCGGCGGCCCGGTGCCACGCGGAGCGGATGCGGTCATCATGATCGAACAGACCGAACCCGCTGGCACGGGAGCGATCCTTGCCATGCGAGGTGTATCTCCGGGTCAGAATATTTCGTTCGCCGGGTCGGATATCGCGCGGGGGCAAACGCTGCTGCATGCCGGCACGGTCATCACCGCGCGCGAAATCGGCATGCTGGCGGCGGTCGGGCTCAGCGAAGCGCAAGCCTGGCGCAGGCCACGCGTGGCCGTGATCTCGACCGGCGATGAACTCATTCAGCCGGGCGAGGCGCTCCCGCCTGCCAAGATCTATGATTCCAACGGCCCGATCATCGCGGCCGCACTCGAAGAAAATGGCTGTGAGCCGATATCCTATGGCGCAACTGCCGATGATCCCGTGCGCCTTGAGGCAGCGATCCGTGAAGCGCACCGGAACTGCGATGCTGTCATCCTCTCGGGTGGCACATCGAAAGGGGCTGGCGACCTCACCTATCGCGTGGTGGCCGGCCTTGGAAAACCGGGGATCGTCGCGCATGGCGTTGCGCTCAAACCGGGAAAGCCGCTCTGCCTCGCGGTCGCCGACGGCAAGCCGGTTGTCGTCCTGCCGGGATTTCCGACCTCCGCCATGTTCACGTTTCACGATATCGTCGCGCCGGCCCTGCGGACCATGGCCGGGTTGCCAGCCCGACAGGAAACGAGCCTGATGGCACGCGTGCCGGTTCGGATAGCATCCGAACTGGGTCGCACCGAGTTCGTCATGGTCGCGCTGGCCCGGGATGCCCAAGGCTATGTCGCCCACCCCATCGGAAAGGGATCGGGCGCCGTAACCGCGTTTTCCCAGGCGGATGGCTTTGTCGCCATCGATGCGCTGGCCGATGCCATGCAAGCCGATACCGAAACGGACGTGAGGCTATTTTCGGCCCATGTGAAGGTGCCGGATCTCGTGATCATGGGCAGCCATTGTGCTGGCCTCGATGCGGTCTCGGCCGAATTGCTGAAGCGAGGGATCAGCAGCCGCATCCTGGCGATCGGCAGTCTCGGCGGACTCTCGGCCCTGAAGCGGGGCGAGTGTGATCTCGCCCCCATCCATCTGCTCGATCCAGCCAGCGGAGTTTACAACATGCCGTTCCTTTCGGATGACCTGACTTTGCTATCGGGCTGGAGGCGGATGCAGGGTCTCGTGTTCCGCAAGAGCGATCCACGCTTTGTCGGGAGGGGGCCCGAATCTGCAATCGCAGCTGCCTTGGCCGATCCCGATTGCATCATGGTCAACCGCAATCAGGGTGCCGGGACGCGAATGCTGATCGACCAGTTGCTGAAAGGCCAGCGTCCCGCAGGCTATTGGAACCAGCCTCGCTCCCACAATGCGGTGGCCGCCAGCATCGCTCAGGGGCGGGCCGATTGGGGAGTTGCGATCCGGCCTGTGGCCGAGGCACAAGGGCTCGGCTTCCTCCCGTTGGCGGAAGAACACTATGATTTCGCCTTGCGCAAAGATTTCGCGCCCGGGCGCTTCGCTGCGGATTTCGCCTCCGCCCTGACCGATTCAGCCACGCGTTTGCGCGCACTCGGTTTTGAGCCGGCAAGCCTCTGAGCGACAAGGAAAAATCGCGCGATACGCCAGATCTCTCCGGGGTGGCGAGGCTCTGTCTCAACCGGAAGATCGGGCGATTTGATCCGCCTCAGATGGTGGCTTCACGCATCAAAGAAAACCGTCTCGTCCTCACCCTGAAGGCGCAGCACAAGGCGGTAGCGCCCTGGCCCGGTTTTCTCGGCAATGAGCGTCTTGCGGCGCACGGCCTGTTCGATCCGCCCCAGAACCGGGTCGGCGGCCAAAGCGGCCTCGTCATCGGGAAAATAAAGCCGCGTGTGCAGGTGGATATTGATACCGCGCGCGAAGATCAGCAGGCTCACATGTTGTGCCTGCTTGCGGCCATCCGGCCATGACAGGGCACCCGGCCGCACGGTCTCGAACCGGAACTCGCCTGTCGTGGCATCGGCACCGGCCCGCCCCCACAGGCCATGAACGCCCACCCTGCCCTGCGCATCGGCCTGCCAGAGTTCAACCATCGCGTCGCGCACCGGCGTGCCGGAGCCATCCAGCACCAGCCCTTCGATCACGATCCGCTCACCCTCGGCGGCGATGATGTGAAGCGCCTCGTCGGCACGGATCGCGAGGCCCGCCTGTCCCGGCAGCGTGCCGATATGAACATAAGGCCCCGCAGTCTGGGACGGTGTTTCCTTGAGGTACTCAACGGGCATCACATCCCCTCCCGTGTTTCGGATTTGTCGCGTTGTCTTCACACGAACCGGAATCCACTTCGCTCGAAAATGCGCTAGCTCTCGAAAAAGGTCTGCTGACGCCCACGAAGCACGATATCGAAGCGATAGGCGAGGCAATCGAAGGCAAGCATCTCGCCCATATCGAGCTTCGCCACGAGTTGGTTCACCGCGCGCGGATCGGCGATCGTGTTGACGATCGGGCAGAGCGCGATGAGCGGATCGCCCTCGAAATAGAGCTGACTGACCAGCCTTTGAACGAAGGCCTCGCCGAAAATCGAGAAATGGATATGTGCAGGACGCCAGTCCGAACCATGGTTCGGCCAAGGGTAGGGCCCCGGCTTGATTGTGCGGAAGAAATAGCGCCCGGCCTCGTCAGTCACCACGCGGCCGCAGCCGCCAAAGGCGGGGTCCAGCGGCGCAAGGTAAGTGTCCTTCTTGTGGCGATAGCGCCCGCCAGCATTGGCCTGCCACACTTCAATCAGGGTATTCGGCACCGGCCGGCCCATCTCGTCGAGTACGCGGCCATGCACAATGATGCGCTCGCCGATTGCTGAACCCTCCAAGCCAAGCGCGCTCGCATAATTGAGCGTCAGGTCGTTATCGAGCGGATGCAGCATCGAGCGGGCGAAGACCGGCCCGCTGCGCTCTCCCGGCCCTTGATCGATGGAAAGCAGCGCACAGCGCGGCGAGCGCAGCACCGAAGTCTTGTAACCGGGCGTATAGGCCGGGGGATGCCATGCCCGGTCACGTTGCGTGAACCGGCCACCCGCGTCGGGAGCATTGGGAAGGCTCATGGGGCGTTCCTGCTTTCGCGCGATGCCATTGCCCGCGCTGATCTTGATTGGAGCCACGATCCAGCCAAGGGGCAGGCCCTGTCAATGCCGGATCAGCGGATTGTCGACGCTACGAAAATCCAGCCGGGCCGCGCGTGCAAATCAAACTCGACGCGCCAGACATGTCCGGAAGGCATAGGTGTGGCCGCTTTCAGGCCTGCGCACCAAAGCGAGCGAAAGTCTCGACCACCCGATCATAGACGGGGCGCTTGAACGGCACGATCATGCCCGGCAGGTTCTGCAAGGGCTCCCAGCGCCAGTCACCGAATTCCGGGCGGTGCGCTCCGCCACCGGGCGCATTCACGTCAATCTCGCGCTCATCGCCGGTGAAGCGGAAGGCAAACCATTTCTGCGCCTGCCCACGATAACGCCCCTTCAGCGCGCGACCCATGATTTCGAGCGGGAGATCGTAGTGATACCAATCCGGGGCTTCGGCGAGCAGTTCCACCGAGCGGATATTGGTTTCCTCGTAAAGCTCGCGCAGGGCGGCCTTGAGCGGGTCCTCACCGGGGTCGATGCCGCCCTGCGGCATCTGCCAAGCATAACCGCCTTCGTGGCCGACGCCCATCTTGTCAGAGCGACGGCGACCGACAAAAACCAACCCCGCCGCATTGAAAACGGCGGCACCCACGCAGGGGCGATAAGGCAGGGTGGTGATGTCGCGGGCCATGCGGAAACCTTTGTCGTTCTTTTTGGGCTTCGTGGCGACGAGATCAAGCCGTCCGAACAGGGTTTTCATCCGGAATTCTCAACGCCGGGCCGCAGGCACAACCGCGCTCAGAGGGGCAACGACGATATTGCGGGAACCGAGTTCGCTCTCCCAGTTCACCAGCATCTCGATATTGGCCGAGAGCGCAGGCACCGTGATCACGGCGCGACCATTGCGCAACGCGATTTCCTCGGCCTCGGCGAGCAGCGTGCGAAGCGGCTTTGCCGAGCCTGCCGCCTCGACGATCCTGTCCGCCCGGATTGCCGGCAGGCCGGTCCGCCCAGCGAGTTCAAGCACGTTCGAACGCGGGGTCGAGCCGTCATCCAGGAAAAGCAGGCCGCGCCGGGCCATCTCGTCCAGAACCGGCTGAAGCGCCGTCGGGTTCGAGAGAAGCTTGCCGCCCATGTAATTCATGATGCCGACATAGCCCGAGAACCGTGACATCAGCCAATGCAGGCGCTCGACATTCTCTTTCGCACTGCTGCCTGCGCGCAGGGTGTGGGGGCCGGGATCGCTGTCCGGGAAGTCAAACGGCTCCATTGGCACCTGAAGCAGCACTTCGTGACCATCGCGACGCGCGCGCATCACCTGCGCTTCCAGATCGCGACCATAGGGCGCGAAGGCCAGCGTGAAATCACCGGGAAGTCGCGAAATCGCGTCGGTTGTGCTGCGCGCGGAGACGCCGACACCGGTCAGCACCACGGCGATCCGGGGTTTGTCCGTATTGGCGAAGGGGCGCGCATAGATGCGGCGCGGCGTGATGCCGCCTTCGCCGGTCTTCGGCAGGAAACCCAGCGCCACGCGCTCGACCACGCGCGGATCGGGCGCGGGTGCCATCCTTTCGCCCTCACGCGCAGAATCCGGTACACGGATCACGGTGGCGCCGGGTGCCTGTCCACCATTCTGCCGGATGACTTTGACGCCGCTTTCCTGCTCGACATCCGCTGCGCTGGATCGTGGACCGGTATCCTGCCTTGGTTGTTGTTCGTCGGTCGGGCGCTCAATCCGGGCGGTATCCCCGCGTGGCGCATCCATGCGTTCAATTTTCGCCATTGCGACCGGCGTGCCGGACTGGCGGGTGGATTTGATGGCCGCAAAGGTCAGGATCACGATGGCGGTCAGGTAGATGACAAAAAGCAGCACACGTCGCTTCGAAAAGCGTTTGGCGCTTTTCGGCTTCTTCGGCTCAAGGCCGAGGGGTGTGGCGAGGCTGTCGAACGCCATGTTGCTCCCAAACCGAGAAACAAGGCGCCATTCCGGCACCCGCTCCTCCAACCTCAAGTGGTAAAGAGCCGTGGTTAACGGGCGCTTAAGACCCGTGCTTCCGGAATGCGTTTCGCTCACAAAAAACGAGAATGGCCGGCATTTCTGCCGGCCATGGCGATTTCGAAACTGCGCCAGGAGGTTGTTTAGTTCTTCTTTTCGGCAGGCTTCGGCGCGCTGGCGCGAGCCTCGGGCTTGGCCGGCCTGGGTGCAACGGTCACGCCCTCGCCCGGATTCTCGCGGCTGACTTCACCACGCAGGAACTTCGCGGCCCAGATCAACTGCGTATCCTTGCTGCGATCGGTCGGAACAAACCCCGAGGAGCCACCCTGCTCCTCCTCATTGACCTTGATATGGCCCCGGATGGAGCTCTCGCCCTTGATCTCGTAACGGGCCCGCTCCGCCTCCGGCACATCCTGATTGACGATGAAATCCGGCCCGATACCGCGGCCCTGAATCGAGCGGCCCGAAGGCGTGTAGTAAAGCTGAGTCGTCAGCTTCAGGGCGAAGTTGCCGCGCATCTGGAAGATGGACTGCACCGAGCCCTTGCCGAAGGAGCGAGTGCCCACAATCGTCGCGCGCTCCTGATCCTGCAAGGCGCCCGCCACAATCTCGGAAGCCGAGGCCGAGCCGCCATTGATGAGCACGACAATCTTCTTGCCGGCAGCGATATCGCCGGGCTTCGCCAGCGCACGGCTGGTCTGATCATTGGTCTTGCCGCGCGTTGAAACAATCTCGCCCGCATCCAGGAAGGCATCCGCCACGAGAATGGACTGGTCCAGCAAACCACCGGGGTTGTTGCGCAGATCCAGGATAAAGCCCTTGAGCTTGTCGGCGCCAATTTCGCTGGTCAGCCGCGCGATTTCCTTCTTCAGCCCGTCATTGGTCTGCTCGTTGAAGGAACCGATCCGCAGATAACCGACATCATCACCCTCCTTCTGCGCACGCACCACCGGCGGGCGGATGATGTCACGCGTGATCGAAAGCTCCAGCGTGTCACGCTTGTTGCGCAGGATTTTCAGCTTCACGGCGGTGCCGCGCGGGCCCTTCATTTTCTCAACCGCCTGATTGAGCGTGAGACCCTGAACCTGCTCGTCGTTGATGTGGGTCACGAGGTCATTCGCCTGAATGCCGGCCTTGGCCGCCGGTGATTCGTCGAACGGGGTCACGACCTTGACGAGGCCCTCCTCCATCTGGACCTCGATGCCGAGGCCACCGAACTCGCCGCGGGTCTGCTGCTGCATCTCGAGGTTGGACTTCTGATCGAGGAAGCTCGAATGCGGATCAAGCGACTGCACCATGCCGTTGATGGCGGCCTCGATCAGCTTTGCTTCGTCGGGCTTGTCGACATAATCCGAGCGGATCTTGTCGAAAACCTCGCCGAAAAGCGTCAATCGACGGTACGTGTCATTCGCAGCGGCATTGGCCGACATGCTGATCCGCACTTCATCGAGAGCCACCAGAGCGACCGCGCCAAGCGCCACGCCAGAAAGAAACAGAGGGAGTTTGCGCATCATCCACGGGCCTTTTCGGCTGATTGGGGGAGCCACCAGGGCGTCGGATCAACCGGCGCACCATCTTTCCGGAACTCAACGTAAAGCGCCGGACGCGAAGACGCAACGTTTTCGCCCGGTGTTATGGCAGGAGAAAGGCCAAGATTGCCGATCGGCTCCCCGGCGAGAACAAATTGCCCGATCTCGACCGAGAGCTTCCCCAGCCCGGCGAGCACAACATGATATCCATTGCCGACATTGAGGATCACGAGATGCCCGTATCCGCGATAGGGCCCGGCGAAATGCACCCAGGCATCGGCCGGGGCGGTCACGGTTGCGTCGCGGATCGACTGGATCGTGATACCACGCTCCGTGCCGCCGGTTCCATCCGGTTGAGCATAACCGCGCATGACATGGCCGGAAACCGGCATCGGTAGGTTGCCGCGCAATTCGGCGAATGCGCGGCGCGGCTGCAAACGGCCGGCCTCGCGGCCAGCACCGGTCTGGAGTGAGGCGACCTGATCGGCGCTGCGGGCAGGAGGTGGTGCGCGGCGCGCGAACTCCACGGCCTGCGGTGAACCGATGATCTCGGTCTCGCTGCGTGAGATGAGATCGCGCAGCGAGCGCGCTTCGCGGGTCAAGGTCGCAACCTTGGCCTTCTCGGCATCGAGACGCTCGCGGCTGATCCCGATCTGGCGCTGGCGATTGTCGATCAGGTCGGAAAGCCGGGTCCGCTCTCCCGCGATCTGATCGCGTTCCCGGGCGAGACGTGCGCGCGTGTCCGTGGCTTCCCGACGCAGGTCGACCAGGCTGCGCAAATCCGTGACAAGAGCCAGAGCTTCCTCGCGCAGTTCAGGCAACACGGCACCGAGCAGAATGGCTGCCCGCATCGAGGACAGTACATCCTCGGGCGCAACCAGCAGGGCGGGCGGAGCCTTGCGCCCGATCCGCTGCATGGCAGCCAGAACCTCGACCGTGACGCGCTCGCGGGCAATCAAAGAGAGGCGCAGGGCTGATTCACGCGCCGATAGATCCTCGAGCCGGGTTTCGGCGGCAGCCATACGATCTTCTGCCACCCGCACGCGCCGCGCGGTCTCGACCAGTTGCGCACGCAAGGTCTGTGCTTCGGCCGACAGGTTCTCGATCTCGAAGCCAAGGCGGCGCTGCTCGAAGGTCGAGCGTTCGATCTCGCGCTCGACACCGCGCAGTTCCTCCTGCTTTTTCGGCTTTTCCGGCACGGGGGCTTGCTGCGCGAGAGCCGGCACGGCGCACAACAGAAGTGCCGCGATCACGCGGCTTCCCTGCCCTCCCGGTCGGATCGAATCGGCCAGCATCACGCCACCTCCGGACCCGATCATGCCCGGTGATAGGGGTGACCAGCAAGGATGGTGACGGCGCGGTAAAGCTGCTCGGCCACCAGCACGCGCACCAGTTGGTGAGGAATGGTCAGTTTTCCAAAGGCTAGGACGAGGTCAGCACGCGCGACAAAAGCCGGGGCAAGGCCGTCCGGTCCGCCGATCACAAACGCGATTCCCGGCTGATTTTCAGCGCGCCAGCGCCCAAGGCTGGCGGCAAACGCAGCGCTCTCCATCGTCGTGCCGCGCTCATCGAATACCACCCGGCGATAGCCCTCCGGAATGGCGCCCTCGAGCGCCAGCGCCTCTTCGGATTTCCGATCATCATCCCGGCGCGCCGGGCTTTCGGAAAGCTCGACGAAGCGAAGGCCATCGAGTCCAAGGCCCTTGCCAATGAGCTTGAACCTTTCGGCATAGCGCTGAACGAGTTCGCGCTCCGGCCCAGCCTTCATTTTGCCGACGGCGAAGAGATCAACCTTCACCCGCTTTTATCGCTTGGCGGCGGCTTTGCGGACCGGGGCACGGCGAGCTTTGGGCTTTTCCTCGTCGGAGCCGGAAGCCGGGGTCGCGATCTTGCGCACACGCTTCGGCTTGTCAGCCGCCGGCTCGGGCTGGGCACCCTCCTGGGGCCGGCCCATGCCCCACAGCTTCTCAAGATTGTAGAAGGAGCGCACCTCCGGCCGGAACAGATGGATGATGACGTCACTGGCGTCGATCAACACCCAGTCGCAGACCGGCATGCCCTCGATACGGGGTGTCGGCAGACCCATATCCTTCAAGGATGACGCGACCCGTTCCGCGATCGCCCCGACATGGCGAGCCGACCCGCCTGACGCGACAATCATTGCGTCAGCCAGCGAGGTCTTGCCGGTGAGATCGATCGTGACGATGTCCTCTGCTTTGGCATCATCGATGACGCCGTACAGGACATCGAGAAGAGCCGGCGGCGCAGGAGGCGAAGCCTTCGCAGCAGGACGGGCGGCTTTTTTGGTCTCGGGGCTGGCAGACAGTGTTCCGGTCTCCGTATGAGCCGGGGAAATCCACCGGCTGACTTCATCAGAATACCAGATTCGTGGACCCGGAAACCGTCAATTTCAAGTCAATACGCTCCGATCAGGCAAAGATATTGATCAGCCCGCCACCCGCGCTCTGGCGCGCCTCGACATCCTTGAGGACCAGAAACCGCTCGACGAGGCCTTTGACGTATTTGCTGTCGTTGACGCGTGTGAGATCGAGCTTGCTCTCGATCATCAGCTTCAGGCGCTCGATCTTGGAGCCGGAAACAGCGGGCGGCAGGCTGAGAGCCTTCTGCGCCACGCCGAAGAGAATGCGGTCACCCAGGATATCGTAGCCCGATCGGACCTTCCCGATCATCCGCTCGAAATAAAGGGCGTCGGCGAGGTCAGGACTCATCTCGGAAATCGCCTTCTCATTCCGGGCCGAATAATAGCGCGCGATGACTTCGGTCTGGAACGCTTCGGTCTTGAGCTTGGTGACACCCTTCTTGAAAAATTCGAACGCGGCGTTGATTTCCCGATATCCTGGGCTGGTCATGCGCCGGACCAGCGCATTCGGGTCCCCAGCGTCGTCTTTCATGATCTGCTTGATGCGGGCCGGATATTGCATCTGGTCTTCAAGGTTGAACGCGGTGAGCGCGAAGCGCATCAGGCGCGAATCCTTGAAGAAATCATCGACCTTTTCAATCCGGGCAACCCTGGCCTTGAAATAGGCGACCTCGCCTTTCACATCGGCACTCTTGGACACCTTGATGGTGTTCGCCGTCATGAATTCCGGTGTCAGCCGCTTGTAGAGCGGATAGGCTGGAAACGCATTACTCGCGGTCAACATCGATCAATCCTTGATCTTTACCAACCTAAAGCATGCCATGCGGGCTTTAAATTTCCTTTAGCGGAGCCGCGAGAATTGGAGTGGGTTTCGCTTTTCTTGCCGCGCGCAAGGCCGTCGACGACAGATTGACACGCTTCACATGGAGGAACAGCCAGCGCGGCGGCGCGAGGCCGGGCAAAAGCGCGGCATCGCTTTCATCAATCCGCGCATGGGCAAGCGCTCGTGCGGCCGGGCTCGATGCAGCCTTCAGGGTCGAGCCGGGCCGATCAATGATCGCCATCGGCACGTTGCCGGCAATATCCTGCCAGTTCTTCCAGCGATGGAACCCCGCGAGATTATCCGCCCCCATGAGCCAGACGAAACGCACCTGCGGGCAACGACGTTTCAGGAAGCGGATCGTCTGCTCTGTGTAGCTGGTGCCGATTTCGGCCTCGATCCCGGTGATGACCATGCGCCGGTTGCGACCCACGAGCGCATGGCATTGCGCCATACGGTATTGCTGTGTCGGCAGTTCATCGACAGATTTCAGAGGGTTGCCGGGTGTCACCAGCCACCAGACCTGATCCAGACCGAGCCGCCTCATCGCGAACTGAGCCAGCATGAGGTGCCCGTAATGCGGTGGATTGAACGACCCGCCGAAAAGGCCGACGCGCAGACCGGGCGATGTGGGAGGAAGAGTGACTTTCACCCCTACGGCCTCACCGTGCCGTCACCCCGCACCACATATTTGAAACTGGTGAGTTGTTCGACACCCACCGGACCGCGCGCATGCATGCGGCCCGTAGCAATGCCAATTTCGGCACCAAAACCGAATTCTCCGCCATCGGCAAACTGTGTCGAGGCATTGTGGAGCACGATCGCTGAATCCACTTCCGCGAGGAACCGCCGCGCCGCCTCTTCATCGGCCGTGATGATCGCATCGGTGTGGTGTGAGCCATGATGCTCGATATGCTCGATCGCATCGTCGAGCCCATTCACCACTTTCGCGGCGATGATCTTGTCGAGGAATTCGGTGCCCCAATCCTCCTCGGTGGCGGGCGTGACGCGAGCATCAGCCGCCTGCGCGCTCGCATCGCCCCGCACAGCGCAACCTGCATCGAGCAGAGCGCCAACCAATGGCGCAAGATGCGTCGAGGCGATGGCCTGATCCACCAGCAGGGTTTCCGCCGCGCCACAAACCCCGGTGCGGCGCATCTTGGAATTCAGAAGCACGGATTTCGCCATCGCGAGATCGGCCTTTTCATGCACGTAGACATGATTGTTCCCGTCAAGATGCGCGAAAACCGGCACGCGCGCCTCGGCCTGAACACGCGCGACGAGGCTCTTTCCCCCACGCGGGACGATGACGTCGATCGCGCCGTCGAGCCCCGAAAGCATCAACCCTACGGCCTCACGATCCGGAACGGGCACAAGCTGGATCGCGCCCTCCGGCACCTTTTTCGAGATGAGTCCGGCCTGCATCGCCTTGCAAAGCTCGACCGCCGAGCGCAAGGCGCCGGAGCCGGTGCGCAGGATGACGGCATTGCCGGCCTTGAAGCACAAGGCCCCGGCATCGGCCGCGACATTCGGGCGGCTTTCGAAAATCACGCCGATCACGCCCAGAGGTGTGCGCACGCGGCTGATTTTCATGCCGTTAGGGCGCGTCCATTCCGAGGTCACTTCACCCACAGGGTCCGAGAGATCGGCGATGTCCTCGACCGATTTCGCAATCGCCTCGATACGCTGGGGGTTCAGCAGCAGGCGATCGATGAAAGCGTCATTCTGGCCGCTTTCACGCGCCGCGGACACATCCGCCGCATTACTTTCGAGGATGAGAGGCATCGACACGCGGATCGCAGTCGCGGCAGCGCGCAGGGCATCGGCCTTCGCTTGCGGCGTCATCAGGGCGAGCGCGCGTTGCGCCGCACGGGCCTTGCGACCCATTGCCACGAGATCAGCGCGCAAACGAGCCTTCTCGGCGTAAGGAATGGGGTGAATGGTGGCGCTCATCCGATCGCTCCGTCGCCGGACATCACGAGATCATCGCGATGTATGATTTCCTTTCGGCCTGAATAACCCAGGATGGCCTCAATGTCGCGGGTCGAGCGCCCGGCAATCTGTACGGCGTCGATCGCGTCATAGGCGACAAGTCCACGCGCGATCTCGCCACCTTCAAGCGAGCGCACGACCACACAGTCACCGCGGTTGAACGAGCCTTCGACGCGCCGCACGCCGGCGGGAAGCAGGCTCTTGCCGGCCCGCATTGCGCTCGCAGCCCCTTCATCTACCGAAAGCGTGCCACGCGGTTCGAGCGTGCCGCCGATCCAGCGCTTGCGCGCCGTCACAGGCGTGGAGGGCGAGAGAAACCAGCTGCAGCGCCGCCCCTCCCGTACTGAGCGCAATGGATGCTCGACCGTGCCATTGGCGATCAGCATCGTCGCGCCACCGGAGGTCGCGATTTTCGCGGCTTCGATTTTCGTCATCATGCCGCCGCGCGAAAGCTCGGAGGCCGCGCCACCTGCCATGGCCTCGATCTCGGCTGTGATGCGCGGCACGACCGGAACGAATGCAGCGCCCGGGTCTTTCTGCGGCGGGGCGGTGAACAAGCCATCGATATCCGAGAGCAGGACCACACAATCGGCCGAGGCCATCGTGCCAACCCGCGCCGCGAGACGATCATTGTCGCCGTAGCGGATTTCCTGCGTCGCAACGGTGTCGTTCTCGTTGATGACCGGAATGGCGCGATGTGCGAGCAAGGTGCCGAGCGTGGCGCGTGCGTTGAGGTAGCGCCGACGCTCCTCGGTATCGCCATAGGTGAGCAGCACCTGCGCCGCAATGATACCGTGGCCCGCCAAAGCTTCGGCCCACACGCGCGCCAGCGCGATCTGCCCGACCGAGGCCGCCGCTTGCGCCTCTTCCAGCTCGAGCGGGCGGCGCCCGAGTTTCAGCACGCCGCGCCCCATTGCGATGGCACCGGACGAGACAACGAGAATATCTGCCCCGGCCTTGTGCAGGGTCGCGACGTCATCCACCAGCGCCTTCAGCCAGGCCTCTTTCAACCCACCGGTTTTCTCGACGAGAAGCGAGGAGCCGACCTTGACGACGATGCGGCGGAAATTCTCGAGTTTCGGCAGAGCGTTACGCTTCGAGTTCACGGCTGCCACCCTTGCGTGGGCCTCGAGGGTTTTTCCTCAGAGCGGGTCTTCTCGATCACATTCATCAGCGCCTGAAGCGCCTCGGGCACCCCCGCGCCGGAAACAGCCGAGAGCAGCAGCGGCTTCTGCTTCGTGGCGCGCTTGAGTCGCTCAAGCTGCTTTTTCAAGGTTTCGGGATCAACCGAATCCACCTTCGACAGCGCGATGATTTCCGGCTTGTCGGCGAGGCCTTCGCCGTAGGCCTCGATTTCATGGCGGACAATCTTGTAATCCTTCCCCGCATGCTCGCCGGTAGCATCCACGAGATGCAACAGCACCGAACAACGCTCGACATGGCCGAGGAAGCGATCACCCAGCCCGTGGCCCTCATGCGCGCCTTCGATCAGACCGGGAATATCCGCCAGCACGAATTCGCGCCCATGCACCCGCACCACACCGAGGCCGGGGTGAAGGGTGGTGAAGGGGTAATCGGCGATCTTGGGTTTCGCAGCGGTCGTTGCCGCGAGAAAGGTCGATTTCCCGGCATTCGGCAATCCGACCAGCCCCGCATCGGCAATGAGCTTGAGGCGCAGGATGATCCAGCGCTCTTCACCCGGCAGACCGGGATTGGCACGCGTCGGCGTGCGGTTGGTAGAGGAGACGAAATGCAGATTGCCGAAGCCTCCGTTCCCACCCTTGGCGATGCGCAGGCGCTGACCGAGTTCGGTCATGTCGGCGATGAGTTCCTCGGTTTCGGCATCGAGGATTTCGGTGCCGACGGGCACTTTAAGCACCACATCGGCGCCCTTGCCACCCGCGCGGTTACGCCCCATGCCATGCATGCCGGTCTTGGCCTTGAAATGCTGCTGGTAGCGGTAATCGATCAGGGTGTTGAGCCCCTCGGCGCATTCGACCCAGACATCACCGCCCTTGCCGCCATCGCCACCATCCGGCCCGCCGAACTCGATGAATTTCTCGCGCCGGAACGAGACACAGCCCGCCCCGCCATCGCCGGAGCGGATATAGACCTTGGCTGTATCGAGAAATTTCATGGTTGGTCCAAATTCTTCAGGCGTCATGGCCGGAGTGTTCCGGCCATCCAAGACTTTGCCCGCGACCGCACTGCAATAGAAGACGTCGGTAGCCGGAACAAGTCCGGCTATGACGGGCATCAACCGCATGCTGCCGAATTTCGAGGCCTGTTTATGGTCGAATGGCCTTCGCGCCCGCTTCGGTCCGGGCAAAGTTCACGTTCACTCGCGCCACCGGCAGCCCCCAGCGCCACACCCAGGCGGTGTTGAGCAAGGTGCCATCGGCCTGAAGGGCCAGCGTGTCGGAAAAATGCACGATCGTGGGCGCACCTTTCGGCGTGAGGTTCACTTCATAGGCAAAATACGCGTTCGGCCCGTCGAGCGTGACGAGGGTTTCACCGATCACATCCTCGCGCGTACCGAGATAGGTCTTGGGACCGGTCTTGCGGAACCGCCAGGTTTTCACGTCCTTCTCGCCATCCTCGTATTCGAAAGCCTCGCGCAGGATCAGGGTCTGCCCGCTCATGCGCCCATCGAGCACCACGCGAAAGCGGCGCGACGAGCCGTTGATGGCACCGAACCAGCCATAGGCATAAGTGCGGCCCTTGAAGAATTCCTCGAGCCGCAAATCGCGCGGCTGGGCGTGGGAGCCGGCGGAGAAGGCGAAAAACATCAGCGAAAAGGCGAGAAGGATGCGGGGCAAGACAATGTACTCCAGATGAAGGATTGGAGTGATGATACGCGTGGCGTGACGAGGCGGATGGGATATCCCCCCGCCTCGCCGCCTTTACGCACTCTCCCGGAATTCAGGCCGTTCGGTCGGCAACGGCGTGCGCCAGCCCTTGAGCGAGGCCCAATCGCGCCGTGCGAGCCGGTAATGATCGACCGAAACCGTATCGCCCCAGGCCGGGCGGCTCGCCATGCCGGAGCCTGCAAACTGGAAGCCGCAACGCTCCAGCACCCGCCTCGAACCGGGATTGGTGACGCGCACAGAGGCACCGACACTCTTCGCGTCGGCATAAAGGAAGGTAGCGTCGATCAGCCCCTGCACGGCCTCCGTCGCCAGACCCTGCCCCCAATGGGTACGCGCCACAAGATACCCAAGGCTGAGATCTCCCGGCCGCTCGTTCGGCAACTGGCCAAGGCCCACGAGCCCCAGAACCTGTGCCGGGTTCTTCCGGTGCGCGAGCACAAGCGAGACCCCATTGCCGGAGAGATTGAGGCTGCGCCCCTTCACGATGCGCTCTTCAGCATGCTGATGCGTGAACGGATGCGGAAAGGTCGCTGTCTCCTGCGAAACCACCTTCTCGCCGATGATCTCGGCCAACTGGGAGGCATCGACTGCCTTCGGCCAGCGCAGGAACAGGCGCCGGGTTTCGAGCGTGAACACATCATCGCGAAACAGATCAGGGAACATCAGCAAAACCTCCGTTCGGGTGTCGCCGGGGGCTTGCAGGCCGAAAGCGACAGAAACGTGAAAAAAAGAAGGGCATCTGGTTTCCCGGATGCCCCTCGTAGCGGTTTTGCTGTTGGAGGGTTCGAGGGTCTTGCCCTTTTCCCCTTTTGCTCACCCGCCGGTGGGTCTCTTCCGAGAACCCGGCGGGGAGAAACCTCGCCGGTCTTATTCTGCGGCCTTGGCTGCGGCCGGGACGACGTTGACGTATTGACGCGGGCCTTTCTGTTTGAAAGACACCGTGCCGTCACAGGTCGCGAAAAGGGTGTGGTCCGTGCCCATGCCGACATTGGTGCCGGGATGCCACTTGGTGCCGCGCTGACGAACGATAATATTGCCCGCGAGAACTGCTTCGTTCCCGAACTTCTTCACACCGAGGCGCTGTGCGTTGGAATCGCGACCGTTGCGCGATGAACCGCCTGCTTTTTTGTGTGCCATCGTCGAATTCCTTTTTCGAACGCGATTTGCGCCGAACGCGGGTTGATGCCGCGTTCCTTAGTCGCAAATCACAAAAAAATCACGTCACTTTTTTGCATCAGACCGGATTTCTCCGGCGCGACACGAGGCTTAGAGGTCCTTGCCCGAGGCGAGCTCGGCCTGATCGGCCTTCGCGCGCGGCGGTTTGCCGGCGAGAAGCTCCTTGGCCTGCTCCACCCATTCCTCACGGGTGATGCGGCCGCGAAGCTTCAGTTCCTCGTCCCACTTGGCGATATCGGCTTCGCCCCAGGCCGCGATTTCCGACCAGTTGCTAATCCCAGCAGCGCGCAGCTTCTTCTCGATCGTCGGGCCGATGCCGGCGATGAGCGAGAGGTTCGACTGATCCACTGCGCCGCCCTTGGCAGCCGCCGCGACCACACCCGCCGCCGCCGCAGCAGCAACCGCCGCGGGCTTCGCGGCCTTGGCACCCGAAGGCTTCTTGCCGCCGGTGAGAATTTCCGTGATGCGGACAATCGTCAGATCCTGACGGTGGCCCTTCTTGCGCTTCGAGTTCTGGCGGCGGCGTTTCTTGAAGGAAATGACCTTCGGGCCACGCGCCTGCTCGACGAGTTCACCCGCAACAGTCGCGCCAGCCACGACCGGCGAACCGATGGTGACGGTGTCGCCGCCGAGCATGAGAACCTGATCGAAAGCGATGACATCACCCACCTCGCCTTCAAGGCGCTCGATGGTGATCACGTCGTTGGCGGCAACTTTATATTGCTTGCCGCCCGTCTTGATGACTGCGAACATTGGAATAGTCCTTTTCTCTCACCGCCTTCGTGGCCTATGCCCCGGGCAGTCTTTTTGGGTTTCTGTCCTGCGAACCCTGCGGAAAATTTCCGCGAACCGGGTCGTTGCCCGAAGCCGCAAAACGAAAAGGCGCGGTTCTTCGCCGCGCTTTTGAAGAAGCGTGGCAATAGGGGCGCGCCGCGGCAGTGTCAAGGCTCCCGGTGCATTCCGACAATCAGGATGATTTCCATGCAGGTCACACGTCAGCACATCATCGATATCCCCCTTCCCGTCGAGGAGGCCTTTCCGCTCTTTACGCCCCTAGGAGAGATGCGCTGGATTGATGAATGGCAGCCCGTCTTCATCCATCCCGCCAGCGGCGAGACCGAAGAAGGCATGGTCTTCCGGACCGGCGAGGGGGACGAGGAGACAATTTGGTCCTGCATTGAATGGCGCCCTGAAATCCATCATGTGCGCTATGCCCGCGTGACTCCCGCCAGTCGTTTCGCCCATGTCAGTGTGCGCTGTGCGGGAACAGCTCCGAACCGCACCAATGTGATGGTGCGATACGAGATGACCGCCCTCACGGGTCATGGGCGGGAAAAACTCGCCGCACTGACAGAAGAAGCCTTCCGGGCATCCATCGAGGGGTGGAAGCACATGATCCAGCGCCGCATCTGCGCAGCCCGGAGCTGAACACTCATCCATGCTTCTCCCGACTGTCATCTGGCGCCTCGACGCGCTCATGCATGCCGTAATCACGCACAACCTCGGCAACCCTGAGCCGATAGTCGCGGAAAACACCGCCGCGCCCTTCTGTCTGGGACGCACGATGACGCATGTCGTTGCGCCAGCGGGCCACCGCCGCTTCATCTCGCCAAAAAGACAGCGAAAGCAGCTTTCCTGGCTGTGCGAGGCTTTCGAAACGCTCGACCGAGATGAAACCATCCATCGTCTCAAGCTTCGGCTTGAGGCTCGCCGCGATATCCAGATAACGAGCCATGCCTGCCGACGTAGGCTCCACTTCAAAAATGACGGCAATCATGGGGCACCCCCCGCAGGCCGGCGCTCGCGCGTGCCCTCGACAGGGGAAAGAAATGTGCGCTCTTCTTTCAGAATGAAGCGCCCGGACTGCGCAAAGGCGAAATTTTCCGCGCCTTCATGGTCTGTTTTCAGCCGCAGGCGGTAGCGCTCGTAGGCGGCCATATCGGCAAAGGATATCAGGCCGAACGCCTCGTAATTCGTGCCCTCGTGCGGCAGCCAGTAGCCGACGAGATGCCCGCCGCAGGCCGGAATGATCCTGCCCCAGTTCTCGCAATAGCTGCGAAACGCCTCCTTCTGGAAAGGATCGATCTCGTAACGGATAAAAACGGTCACGCTCATGGGTTCGGTCTCCTTATTCGATGTACAGACACATACTAGGGAAGCTCACCGCGATGATGCTACGATGATGGTCGTGGTATCCGGCCTTGCATTCCGGCAGCGCACGGGAGAGATTTCAACTCATGCGACACGGACCAGACATTGCCCGGATGGCGGCCCTGATCGGCGATCCGGCCCGCGCCAATATTCTCGGCGCGCTGATGGGCGGGATGGCACTCACGTCCAGCGAATTGGCGCTGGAGGCGGGTATCACCCCGCAAACCGTCGCTTCGCATCTGGCAAAACTCGCCGATTCCGGGCTGGTGAAAGCACGCCCGCAGGGCAGGCACCGCTATTGGGATCTGGCCGATGACGAAGTCGCGCGATTGCTCGAGGGAATCATGGGGCTTGCGGGGCACCTTGGAGCCACCCGCACCCGCCCTGGCCCGAGGGACCCGCAACTGCGCAAGGCGCGCATCTGCTACGATCACCTGGCCGGTGAGTTCGGGGTGAAACTGCACGATGCGGCAATATCAGTCGGTGCCTTGCGGGTGGGCCAGAATGGCCTGCTACCGGGGGAAAAGGCCGATGCCTTTTTCGGCTCTCTCGGCATCCGGTGCGAGGATCTTGTGCAGGGAAGGCGCATTTTCTGCCGCGAGTGCCTCGATTGGAGCATGCGCCGATCCCACCTTGCGGGAGCACTGGGCGCGGCCTGCCTGTCGCGTATTCTGGCACTGGGCTGGGCACGACGCGAAGTAAAATCCCGGGCCATCATCTTCACACCCGATGGCGAGCAGCGATTTCTCGCTCTTTTCGATGGTGCCGACGCACGTTGAATTGCAAGCGCTCGCCCCATCGGAAGTCGACGTCAGGGCTCAAGGTCTAATTTCCTGCTGGCCCAATCACGCGGCCCATTCTGCGGCGCGCATGGTTAGCACCCACCAAGGCCCGGCGTTCCCGAACAATGATATCCTCGCGCACGTCTTTAGGCTCAAGTCCGGCATACTTCCGATAGACGAGCATGCCGCTGACCATTGGCAGGATGAACGGCCAAGTCATCAATACCCCGACAATGTACAGGAGCAAGCCCAAGCCGATGGGAACAATTGCGCCAATGATAGCATAATCGGCGAGCCCGGTCGTGTCGCGCATCCGTGCGAGCAAATGTCCGACATAAATCGGCACGGTTAGCACGACCAAACCAAACATCGCGCCACCAACGAAGACCTGTGAAACGGCATTTTTCATTCCCGGCAGCGTAAGAAATACAGAAAAAAGGCCTTGAGGCCTTATGCCTCCGACAAAGAAAACAAAAGTGGCGGCAAAAATGATACCGCCGATCATTGCGCCCAGAACTGCAGCGATCACCGAATTGCGAACCTGAACAGGTCCATCGAAATACTCCGACCCCGACGTGCGGATCAGCGCGTTTTCAGCATTTTCACCGCCGTTGCCGAACTGATTTGCCTTCTCGGCCAGTTCGTCGACATCGTCACCCTCCAAATCGTACCCGGCACCTTTCCAATAAATGTAACCAAAAACTGCTCCTGCGATGGCGGGGGCGAGGAGAGTTACCGACGCATAACCTGCCTGTTTGGCAGCATGGTAGAGCTCTGCGCCGGGACCAGCAAAACATGCAAGAAGCAAACAAACGGCGCTCGCGACCATGTAAGCGGCCTCGCGGTTTATTCCGGCCCATCGAATTCCGTAATGGGCCATTCCGAAAAGCAATGCGAAAAGAAGGGAAGATTTAGACACGACAATCACGAGAGCGTCGAGGGTCGCATTGCCGTAGAGCTGGGGAAGTCCCTGGCGGGCCATCACGAGGCAGAAAACGCCCGCCATGATCGAAACAATGAAAAGCCGATGAAAATCCGTTCGAACCAGAACCATCTTGATACTCCATCTCGCTTTCCACCAGTTTTTTTATGGGCATAAGCGCGTTATTTGCAGATTAAGGGCTATGGTTTCGCAAGACTTGCTTCCGCCCGTCGTTGCGGCAACCATCCTTTGTGAATCACCCCTTGCGCTTCGCCTGCCGGTTCTGTATCTCGCGCCCCTGACCAGCGCACACAACGCGTTCCACGGAGAGGTGGCAGAGTGGTCGATCGCGCCGCACTCGAAATGCGGAGTCCGTGCAAGCGGACCGGGGGTTCAAATCCCTCCCTCTCCGCCATTCCTTTTCTAAGTCGATGAAATCGCTAGCGCCTTGAATGGCGGGGCGATTTTCTGTGTTCAATTTCCTCTTCAACTCCGATCGGGCATTGCCAGTTGCAGCCTCATTGTCCCACATTCGGGCGAGATGAGGCCCATCAGCCCACTGAGACGTCAATCTGTGCGTCGTCGCGCCCGTCGGCCTGACGGCAGAAAACCACGCCTTGGGCATCGACCCTGAAAACAAGAGAACGGACCCATTATGAGCAAGACGACCTTTTCAGGCGTGATGCCGGCCCTGATGACCCCCTGCGGCCCTGACCGGCAGCCTGATTTTG
Source organism: Hyphomicrobiales bacterium (assembly GCA_017302635.1). Lineage (GTDB taxonomy): Bacteria > Pseudomonadota > Alphaproteobacteria > Rhizobiales > Beijerinckiaceae > Rhabdaerophilum. Next base: position 584,415 of record JAFLCX010000002.1, on the reverse strand, counting down.
ACGCGCTCGTCACCAAGGCGAAGGAGCTGACCGGGCTTGGCATGTCGGGTGTGATCTATGCCGGCTCGATGGGTGACTGGCCGCTGCTGAGCGACGAACAGAGAATGACCGGCGTCGAGAAGCTGGTCAAAGCCGGCATCAGGGTGATTGTGGGAACCGGGGCGCAGAACCCGATGAGGGCTGCCGCCCTCGCGGCGCATGCCAAGTCAGTCGGGGCCGCGGGCCTGATGATCATACCACGGGTGCTGTCCCGCGGGAGTTCCCCCGCGGCGCAGGAAGCGCATTTTGCGGGCATCCTCGAGGCAGCGGTTGACCTGCCTTCCGTCATCTACAATAGCCCGTATTACGGCTTCGAGACCAAGGCCGATCTCTTCCTTGCGCTGCATGCGCGCTATCCGCACCTCGTCGGCTTCAAGGAGTTCGGAAGCGCCAAAGCCATGTCCTATGCGGCCGAGCACATCGTGAACCGTTCAGACAAGCTGACCCTGATGGTCGGCGTGGATACGGAAGTCTTCCACGGATATGTGAACTGCGGCGCTTCAGGAGCCATCACCGGCATCGGCAACGCGTTGCCGCGCGAGGTGCTGCATCTGGCGCGATTGTGTGAGGCCGCCCAGAGGGGAGATTCGCGAGCGCGACGGCAGGCGCAGGAACTTGAGGGTGCGCTCAAGATTCTCTCGACCTTCGATGAGGGCGCTGATCTCGTGCTCTACTACAAGTACATCATGACGCTGGAAGGCAATGCGGGATACGAGCACCACTTCAATCCGACCGACGCCCTGAACGACGGACAGAAGACTTTCGCCCGTGAACAGCTCGCCCTCTTCAAGCGCTGGTATGCAGCCTGGATTGCGGAAGGCAACGCGCCGCCACGAGCGGCCTGATTGCGGCCGTCAGGCGGCCGCGACACCAGCGCGCTCCGGTCTGGTTTTTCCGTTCTGACGCAGGCTCTTGCGGATGCGTTCTGCCTCGGCCTGAGCCAGTCGATGCGGCATCGGCTTGGCGAAATAATAGCCCTGAACGAGATTGCAGCCGAGTGCCCGGAGAACCTCGACCTCGGCTGCCTTCTCGGCACCCTCGGCCACGAGTTCCAGCCGCAGCCCCTTGCCGAGCGCGATGATACCGGCGAGCAGGCTGCGTTTGCGCGGATCGCGGTCGACGCCCGAGACAAAGGCGCGGTCGATTTTCAGCTGATCCAGCGGCAGCGTGTTGAGATAGCCGAGTGACGAATAGCCCGAGCCGAAATCGTCGAGGCTGAGGGTTACGCCCAGCGCGCGCAGCTCCCCGAAAACCCTCATCACTTTCGCTTCGCCATGGTTGACGAAAACGCTTTCGGTCACCTCAAGGCAGAGGCGGTATCCGGGCAGCCCGTGACGGCGCAGGGCATCGGCCACGATCGCAACAAAGTTCGGCTGCCAGAGCTGGATGGTCGAAACATTGACCGAAACATGGCCGAACTCGAAGCGCGCATCGGCCCATTCGCGCGCGATCCGACAGGCCTCATCGAGCACGCGATTTCCGAGGGCCGGGATCAGGCCATTGGCTTCGGCAACGGGAATGAACTCGGAGGGTGGGATCGCACCGCTCGTGGGGTGGAACCAGCGTGCCAGCACCTCGAATCCGTGGAGGCGCCCATCCTTCAGGCGCACCTGCGGCTGCACGTGCACAGTCAGTTCGTCGTTCTCAAGCGCGTGACGCAGCATCCGCGCGAGGGTCATCCGCTTCTGCGCAGCCGCATGCAATTCGTGATCGAAAAACACGAAACGGCCCCGCCCTTCCTGCTTGGCCTGCCTGAGCGCAAGGTCGGCATTGCGATGCGCTTCCTCGGCGCTTTCGCCGTCGCGCGGCAACATGGCAATCCCGATCGAGCAGCCCGTATGGACCTCGCCTTGCGGCAGTCCGATCGGCACAGCGAGGCGCTCGATCAACCGCCGGCACAAGTCCTGAGCCTGCACCTCATCGCGCACGTTCGGCGACAGGATCACAAAATCATCCCCACCGAGCCGGGCAAGATTGTCGCCCTCCTCCAGTTCGGCGAGGATGATATCGCGTGCCCGGACCAGCAGATCATCGCCGGCGCTATGGCCGAACGCGTCGTTAGTTTCCTTGAACCGGTCGAGGTCGAGCATCAGCAAGGCCCCCTTGCGGCTGCTGCTCTGCGTCGGCGCGAGCAGCCCCGAGAGATCGGCAAAGTAGCGGGCACGATTGGCGAGGCCCGTCAACGGATCGCCGTAGGCCAACCGTTCGAGATTGCCGCGCAGTTCCGCGACGCGCGAGAGGCCCTCGGCGAGGAATCCGATCTCGTCGTTGCGGCCAAGACCCGGCACATCGCGGGAATCGCTTGTCGCAGCAAGATCATGCGCAAATCCGGCGAGCGCACGCAGCGGGCGCATCTGTCGGTAGGCGATCAGCCCGCCGGCCAGAGCTACAACCGCCAGAATCAGGCCAGCCCACAGGGCGATGTCGTCACGCAGCTCCTTACGCCTGTGAACGAGTTCATCAACCCAGCCGATATCCACCGACATCGCTCCGGCGAGCGCGCCGGAAATATCAATCAACGGAATGAAATAGGCGAGGCGCAATCCTCCGAGCATCGGAACCTGGCCCACATGCACCGCCCTGGCCGACAAGGCCGCATAGGCCGGATGCGACGGGCCGAGCGAGAAGGGTGGCGGTTCGGTGTTGTTCGGACCACGAAACGTCGTGCCGAACCGATCGAAAGCATAGGTATGCGGATTGAGGCGGAACAAGGTCGCCGCGCCCTGATTGACGGCGCCGATATCGCTCAGAAGCGCGACATAAGCCGGTTGCGGCGCAAGAATTGCGTCCTTGTCCTCACGAATGATCTGGATCGCGCTGGGCCGCCCCTCCCTGTCACGCAGGACCGTGAACCGATCCGGGAGCGTTGCAGCCGTGATCGAGGCGGCGGCACGAGCGGCCCGGTCGATACGGATCGCGGAATATTCTTCAGTGGCCTGATCGACACGCGAATAGCCGAGCCCGGCCATGATGACGATCGAAATGGCGACAAAACCGACAAGCAGGGCGGTGATCCGCCATGTGAGAGAACGCAGTCTGTGCCCGAATGCCATCGTCACCCGCCTGAAACGCGCCCGGAGCTTAGGTGCGATCCCTTAAGCTTTGATTGAACGAGCGACCGGAGCATGCGGGAAAATGTCGCGTTTTCCTCCATGCATCCTCTGACGATGGCCTCGCCGCAATCCGGCGATCGCAGGGTTGCGGGCATCACAATCGCGTGAGTCGGGGGCGATGAACGATCTGTGCCGCATTTCTGTCCGAATATTAACGCGACTGTAAGGCCAATCTTGGAACTGGATTGTAGTCTCAGGATGCCTCATGCAAAGGCCCGCCGCTCGCGGAGAGCTCCGCAACGTCGGTTCTTGCTGCCCTCCCACTTTTTGACGTCCCGAAGGTTCGAACAAGACCATGACCGCCACGCCAGCTCACTCCCTTGGTCGCGACGCGCGCATCGACGTGTTCCGCGGCCTTGCGCTGGTCATGATTTTCATCAACCACATGCCGGCCACGCCGTGGAGCGTCCTGACCCTGCGTTCCTGGGGCTTTTCGGATTCCGCCGAAGTCTTCGTGCTGCTGGCAGGCGTTGCGGCTTCGCTGGCCTATGGACGCTTCTTCCTGCGCGGCGACATCTGGCTCGGCATCACGGCCGTCGCATCGCGCATCTGGACCCTGTATCGCGCCCATCTGCTGCTGTTCCTGATTGTCGGAACTTTGTGCGTCATCGGTGCGGAGCGGTTCAATGAGCCCTCGCATCTTGAGGCTTTGGGCTTCGACACATTCCTGCAGAACCCCGGCGCATTTCTTGGTCATGTCGTGACACTGGGCTTCCTGCCCGGCTATCTCGACATCCTGCCCCTCTACATCGTGTTGCTGGCGATGTTGCCGCTGCTTTTCATGCTGGATCGCCTGCATTGGGCCGCTCCGCTGGGTGCGGCACTCGTGCTCTGGGGCGCGGTGCAAATCTGGGGGTTCAACCTGCCCAACAGCCGTACCGCACGCGAATGGACCTTCAATCCCTTCGCATGGCAGCTGATTTTCGTGATCGGGTTCACGCTTGGGCGGCGCATGCAGATGGGAGCCAGCATGGGTGTGCTGGCCCGTCCGATGGTGGCCCGCGCCATGACCATTGCCGCCGCTGTCTTCACCTTGGCCGCTTTCGTGATCACGGCGCCTTGGCGTGAAATTCCGGGCTATGAGAACGTGATGCTCGTCAATCCGGCCTGGGTGGGAACGATCTCGAAGACGGATCTCTCGATCATCCGTCTCCTCGACAATCTTGCGAAGCTCTGGCTCGTGCTCGTGCTCGTGCGGCCGGACGCTCTCTGGCTGACGCGTGGGCCGTTCCGCTTTGCAGGGCTGATGGGGCGACACTCTCTTGAAGTGTTTGCGCTGTCTACCGCGCTTGGCGTCGCTGGCGGCATCATGATCACCGTCAACGGGTTCCATCCGGGTGTCATTGCTCTTGCGGTTCTCGGCGGCGTGGCGCTGATGATCTCGATTGCGGCCGTGCGCGAGTGGCGCGATGCGGCCTATGCCAGAAACCGCAAGGCGAAAGGGACGCAAGCGACGAGCGAAGCGGCGCAAGTCGCACGCCCCTCGGGACCCGAAACCCGCCCGGCGGCAACCCAGCCCTCGTCCCGTTCGACGCTGCTTGCGCTCGACCCGCAGGCATGAGAACCTTTCTGCCATTATGGTGCGGCTGACAGCCCCTCCCCCGATCGGTTGGACAGGGATTTCCCTGCTCGGATTTCTGTTGGCTGCGGGCCTTGCTGTTCCGGCTTTTGCACAGAACACCACACCACCCAAAGCCAAGGCCGGGACGGCGCAGGGTGCGCCCGTGATCGGCGCTCCCCCAATCAGTACCGGAGCCTTGCCTAAATTTCTCGAACCTGCCGCGAAGCTCTTCGGCCCTGCGAGCGAGGTCGAACTGATGACCGCAAGCCAGCCGAGCGCCCTCGCGCTGGACCCGCGCGATGGTTCGATCTGGTTTGCGGCTCCAAATCTCGGAGCGGTCGGGCGGATCGATCCCGAAACCCGCAAGGTGAATTACATCCACCTCGGCAAGCGCACCAAGCCGGGTGCTCTGGCTTTCGCGCCGGACAATGCCCTGTTCGTGACTGACAAGACCTTCAACGTGCTCCATCGCATTGATGGGGGCAGTGGGGACGTCACACGGATCACCATGCCTTCCGAACTGCCCATTCTGGATCTCGCCGGATTGCGGGCCGATCGGGACGGGCGGATCTGGTTTGCGGGCGCGGCAGGCTGGCTGGGAAAATTCGACCCCGGTACCGGCGCGGTGGAAGTGTCCTCCCATGACGACCTTCAGGGTCTTTCGCTCAACGCGATGAGCGAGAATGGGGCCTTGTGGTTCGTGGCCTGGCGTGCCGGACGCATGATCCGCATCGACCCGGAACGCGGTCGATTTGACTCAACCTCGCTGCCCGAAAATTTCCGTGGTGCCCGCGGCATCAGCACCGGCCCGCAGGGCGAGGTGTGGATCAGCGCGGCGAAAACGAACGCAATCGCCCGGTTCGCAGGACGCGGCACGTGGAAAGTCGTGACCCTCCCCTGGCCGGAAAGCCTTCCGCAGGCGATTCTGGCGCGCCGGGATGGTTCGGTGCTGGTGGCTGATGGCGCACGGCGCAAGCTGGTGCGCTATGTGCCCTCGCTCGACCGTTTCGAGGAAATCGCCAATCTTGGCGAGGGCGGGATCATCAAGGCCATGATCGAGACCCGCAACGGCATCGCGATCGCTGATTCCGGCGGCGATGATGTGAGTCTGTTCCCGGAATTGCGCCCCGGCGAAAACTGAGCCTGACCCCGATTTATTCGATCGGGCGCGGGCGCATTGCAAGGCGGGTCAGCGCTCCTCCGGCAATCTGCTTGGCGAGCAATGCGCCGGTGCAGTAATGGCCGAGCACCGTCATGTGCAGGCCATCGCCGGTGACGAGTTCGTCGAGCTTCGCCTCCTGCGTTGAAAGCAGGTTCTTCATCACCTCATAGCGATGGAAATGCAGAACGCCTTCGCTCTTGGCGGCTTCAGCGATCGCGGCCTGCATGGTCGGCGTATCCTTGTCCCCATCGACCATCGGCGCGACCTGAAGGTCAACGAGAACAACAGGAATTTGCAAAGCCCGGAGCCGCTGGAGAGCGATGCGCATATCGGCGATTGCCGCATCGACGCCATCCATCGCCAGAACATCGTTCACGCCCAGTTGCCAGACAACGAGATCTGGCCGGACACCGATGACATCACGCTCGAGGCGCGCGAGCATATGGGAAATCTGTTCGCCGCCCTTGCCGCGATTGATAATTTCGACCGGGTTGAGCACCTCGCGCGCGAGCATGCGCTCCATCACCGCGGGGTAGATATCTTTCTTGTCGATATCGGGGGTGCCTTCGGTCGAGGACGAGCCCAATGCGACGATCCGGATCGTATCGCCCTGCTCAATCCGGTCGTGAAGCTTCGGGATCGGCTTCTCGATGCCGGCAACATGGCGCGCCTTGTTGCAGCGGCGCTCCGCCGCTTCAGCAGACATTTGCCCGGAAAGCCCGAAGGCAATCGCGAGTGCGACAGCGTATCGACCTTTGATCTGCACGTTCCCGTCCGCTCCGCTACACGTCTGCGCCGCGAACGGATTGTTCACCGCTCATAGCTGCCCGTCACTCGATGCATGGCTCCCTAACGCATTCGGCGCCAGATTGCCACCATAAACGTTAAAATGCCTTAACGCTTGAGGGCTGTATCTGCGGCATGGCGCAGCAGGGGGCGAAAGGCCTCATCGAGCCAGGTCTGGTCGAAATCATGCCCGCCGGCATGGAGGCAGAATTCGAGTGTTGCTTCTCCCGAGCATCCGGTCGGCTTCCGGCACATCAGAATTCCACGCGAGACATAATCGTCGTCTTTCTCAGGCTTGCAACTCCCGGCCTGCCGCGCGAGTGCGATGGCATGCCCGATCCGACCCTGATGAAACCGGCCGCCCCGGATCGGACGCCCCTCCAGTGGAACTGTGACATCGTTCAGGCCGTGAATATGCCGGATCGAGCGCGGGAGCGTCGGGCATTTTTGCGGCTCAGGCCGCCAGAAGGCGCCGGAAATCGGCAGATAGAAGCGAAAAAGCTCTCCGCGATGACAGGCCAGAGCCCAAACCATCGACGCACCCTGGCTGAACCCCGAGGTCCAGAGCCGATCCTCATCCAGCCGGAACCGCTGCCGCAGATCGGCAAGCAAGGACTCCACGAAGGCGAATTCATCGCGCAGGCTGGCGGGTGAACCCGGATGCGACCATGTCTGCCCCTCGCCCTGCGGCACAACGAGCAACACGCCCAGCCGATCGGCAAGATCGCGGATTCCCTCGCGACCGATCACTTCGATGGCCTGTTCGCGAAAGCCGTGAAAATGCACCAGCACCGGCAAAGGGCTCTTGCCGTCCCAATGCGCAGGCCTCTCGGCGAAATAGAATCCGTTCGGGAGAAGACAGGGCTGATCGACCGCCCCGCAAGCCGGTTCGGCGCGCGCCGCAGGAGCGGCGAGCAGGGTCAGAGCAGCCAGAACAAGCGGTATTCCCCAGCGCATGCGAGAGAGAGTGGCACAGCTCGGGCTCGCCTGTCGATCACACTTGCGTAAAGCCGTTAACCCATTGTCGGGATGACGAAATCAGCACCTTGCTTGATGCCCGAGGGCCAGCGCGAGGTGACGGTTTTCGTCTTGGTGTAGAACCGGAACGCATCCGGCCCATGCTGGTTGAGATCACCAAAACCGGAGCGCTTCCAGCCCCCGAACGTGTAGTAGGCCAGTGGCACGGGGATCGGCACATTCACGCCCACCATGCCGACATTCACACGCGCCGCGAAATCGCGCGCTGCATCGCCGTCCCGCGTAAAGATCGCGACACCGTTGCCATATTCATGGTCATTCGCGAGCTTGAGACCCGCCTCGTAATCCTTGGCGCGCACCACCGAGAGCACGGGGCCGAAAATCTCTTCCTTGTAGATGCGCATGTCTGGCGTCACATGGTCGAACAGACAGCCGCCCATATAGAAGCCGTTCTCGTAGCCCTGCATCTTGAATCCGCGACCATCGACGACGAGCTTCGCGCCTTCCTGCACGCCAATATCGACATAGCCCTTCACCTTCTCGAGATGCTGGCGCGTGACGAGCGGGCCGAAATCGGCTGAACCATCGGTCGAAGGACCGACTTTGAGAGACTCCACACGCGGAACGAGGCGCTTCACGAGTTCGTTCGCGGTTTTCTCTCCCACCGGCACTGCCACCGAAATCGCCATGCAGCGCTCGCCCGCCGCGCCGTAACCGGCGCCGATCAGCGCATCCACCGCCTGATCCATATCGGCATCGGGCATGATGATCATGTGGTTCTTGGCGCCACCAAAGGCCTGCACGCGCTTGCCGTTGGCGCAGCCGCGCCCATAAATGTATTCGCCGATCGGGGTGGATCCCACGAAGCCGATCGCCTTGATATCGGGATCGTCGATGATGGCATCGACCGATTCCTTGTCGCCGTTGACGACATTGCAGATGCCCGCCGGCAAGCCGGCCTCGATCAGCAATTCCGCAAGCCGCATCGGCACGCCGGGATCACGCTCGGACGGCTTGAGGATGAAAGCATTGCCGCACACAATGGCCGGGCCGAGCTTCCACATCGGGATCATGGCCGGAAAGTTGAACGGCGTGATGCCTGCGACCACACCCAGCGGTTGACGCATCGAATAGAGGTCAATCCCAGGCCCCGCGCCTTCCGTATATTCACCCTTGAGCATATGCGGTGCGCCGAGGCAGACCTCGATCACTTCGATGCCGCGCTGGATATCGCCCTTGGCGTCGGGAATGGTTTTTCCGTGCTCGCGGGCGAGAATTTCGGCGAGTTCATCATTGTGCTTCGCGACCAGCGCGATGAAATTCATCATCACGCGCATGCGCTTCTGCGGGTTGGTGGCGGCCCAGGCGGGTTGCGCGGCCTTCGCATTGGCCACCGCCGCCGTGAGTTCCGCTTTCGAGGCCAAGGCGACCTTGCCGCGCACGGAGCCATCCATGGGCTGGAAAACATCCGCAAAACGGCCCGAAGTGCCCGCGACATGCTTGCCGCCGATGAAATGCCCGTAATTGATCATGAAACGCTCTCCCGAAAGCGGCGCACCGGATTGCTCTTCTTCTGAACCGGCGCGATGGATTCCCAATATAGGGCAGCAATTCTGACGTGTCTTGTCCCTTTCAGCACCCCATTCGACGAATTGACAAGGCGCGGCACCATACTCCCGGAAATTAAAAAGGCCGGCTGAAGCCGGCCTTGAACAACAATCTGGACGGTTGCGCCGATGCGGCCACCAGACAATCAATCGTCCCGATAAATTTTCTCGCGGCGCTCATGGCGCTCCTGCGCCTCGATCGAAAGCGTGGCGATCGGGCGCGCGTCGAGCCGGGCGAGGCTGATCGGCTCGCCGGTTTCCTCGCAATAGCCGTATGAGCCATCCTCGATCCGCGCGAGCGCGGCATCAATCTTGGCGATCAGCTTGCGCTGACGGTCGCGGGCTCGCAACTCGATGGCCCGATCCCCTTCCGAGGAAGCGCGATCCACGAGATCGGGATGCGCATCGGTATCCGATTGCATAGCGGTGAGCGTGAGTTCCGCATCGCGGATGATCTCGTCCTTCCACGCGATCAGCTTGCGGCGAAAATATTCCCGCTGGCGATCATTCATGAAGGGCTCGTCATTGGTGGGACGATAGCCGCTCTCAAGCTTTACGGCCTTGCCGAGCACGATGGTCTGGGATTTGGAGAGCGCTGCTTTCGCCATGTCACCTCCGGAAACTTCTTCCATCCTGCGCGCCATCTCGACTCACTCCCCGTGCTACGCGACGACTTTGCCCGCACATACCGCGCAGCACTTCACGAAACAATGACGCCGTGAAAAATATCACAGAAACGTGCGATATCCGGCTGTTACCTGACAAAACTGCGACAGGATGACGCAATTTTGCGCGTTTCCGGTTAAAATCGTGGGGGACTTCAGGCAGAAATGCCGGATGGTCGAGCCTGTCCGGTCAAGTGCGGGCAGCCTTGCGCAGCTTCGCCAACTCAACCGCTGCACGCAGATCGATCCCTTCCAGGATGGAGTCGAGGCGCGGATCGCCGCTGAAGCTCTCGTCCCGCATCGCCATCGACAGCCGCATCTGGAGATCGGCCGGAAGATTGCCGGCGAGCAGGGCGATCTTGAGTTCGTCCAGCAGGTCGAGAAGCCCCTGACCCCGGCGCACTCCGCGCCGGCGGCGTTCCTTGGTCGTATCCTCGGACTGGATGGCAATCAGCGCCTCCAGCCCTCCGAGAATCGCGGCTGGCGCAGCCCCTTCGGCCTTGGCGGTCGGGGAGCCCTGATCCAGCGTGAAACGCGCACCACCCACGGCACCGCCACCGCGCAGGTTCCGCGCGCCGGAGAGGGACTGGACGTTTCTCTGGTCAATAATCCGCATTCCGCCTGCACCTTCTGGTTCCCTGTCACGGCGGGCAACCGGAGCGGAGGGGGCCCACAAAGAGGGTCACCGCCGCTTCGGAACCAAGATTGCTCCCGATGTGGTTAAACGAGAGTAACCAAACCGGGAAAATTCTGCCGACAGGCGCCGAAAATGCCGGGCATTCCTGACTGCGCCGGCGACATCCAAAAAAATGAATTATTTTATTTCAATAGGTTAACCGATTTTCTGTCTTGGCACATCAATCGCTAGGAGAGGCCAGAACGTCTCCTGTCTCGCGTGCGTTCACCTGATTTCGAGAACCCAAGTCACGGTTGAGGCCGGCCAAGCGGCCAAGGCGCGAACGAGGAGCAGAGGCATGCAGATGGGCAATGGATTGATCGAGCGGCTGGGTGGCTTGCGCGATCTCGTTCTGGCAGCGAGCCTCGCGGCGATCGGCATCGCGCTGGTGGCGACACCGGATGCGAAGGCTCTTTCCCGCATCAAGGATCTGGCGGCCGTCGAGGGCGTGCGCGAGAACCAGCTCGTGGGCTATGGCCTTGTCACCGGCCTGAGCGGGACCGGCGATACGCTCAACAATTGCCCGATGACACGCCAGTCCATGCAGGCCATGATGGAGCGCCTCGGCGTGAACACGCGCGGTGCCAATATCCGCACCGCCAACATCGCGGCCGTGATGGTGACGGCGAACCTTCCTGCTTTCTCGACGCAGGGCACGCGCCTCGACGTGACGGTTTCCGCGCTTTGCGATTCGAAATCACTTCAGGGTGCGACCCTGCTCGCGACGCCGCTGCTCGGTGCCGATGGCGAGGTCTATGCCGTGGCACAGGGCTCGCTCGCCATTTCCGGCTTTTCGGCCGAGGGTGAAGCAGCGAAGGTGACGCGCGGCGTGCCGACTGTGGGCCGGATCGCCAATGGCGCATTGATCGAGCGCGAGGTCGATTTCCACCTCAACAAGCTCCAGAATCTGCGCCTCGCCTTGCGCAATCCGGATCTGACCACCGCGCGCCGCATTGCCGCCGCCATCAATGATTTTCTCGGCGCGGACTCCGCTGAACCCACAGATCCCTCGACCGTGGTCGTGAACATTCCCAAAGCGTTTCCGGGCAACATGGTGCGCCTGCTGACGGAAGTGGAGCAATTGCGCGTCGAGCCCGACCAGCGTGCTCGTGTCATGATCGATGAACGCTCCGGTATCATCGTCATGGGCAAGGATGTCCGCGTGAGCCAGGTCGCCGTTGCTCAGGGCAACCTGACCGTGACGATCACCGAGCAGCCGGAAGTGAGCCAGCCCGAACCCTTCTCCCGCGGCCAGACCGTCGTGGTGCCCCGCACCGGCGTGCGCGTCGATACTGACGACAAGAAGAAACTCGCGATCGTGAGGGACTCCGTCTCGCTGCGTGAACTGGTCGATGGCCTCAACGCTCTGGGTGTCGGCCCGCGTGACCTGATCTCCATCCTTCAGGCGATCAAGGCTGCCGGCGCACTCCAGGCCGAAATCGAGGTGATGTGATGAACCCGGTCGGCTCCAACCCCAGTTATGCCTCCGAAATCCAGCGCGCCAAGGCGGCAGGTCTCCTGCCGCAAGGCGCCCCGGTCAACCGCCGCGCCTGGGAAACCGCGCAGGGTCTCGAGGCCAACTTCTTCCAGACCATGCTCGGCTCGATGTTCGAGGGCGTTTCAGGCGAAGGCCCGCTCGGCAACGGCCCCGGCCAGGATGCCTGGCGTGGAATGCTGATCGAGAATTACGGCCAGTCGATCGCCCGGAAAGGCGGCATCGGTCTCGCCCCGCAAATCTATCGTGAAATGTTGCGTCACCAGGAGTTGTCGTCCAATGCGTCCCAGAGGCCCGGCGCCTGAGCGCCTCGATCCGCGTCCGAAGGTCACGAAGCCGGAGGAAGCGGAAACCCTTGTCAATTCGGCGCTTTCCGCACTCGACCGGCTGGAGCCGATCATCGAGCAGGAAACCGAGCTGTTTCGCAAAGGCAAGGTGCGCGAGGCGCTGGCCCTCGCGATGGAGAAGAACGAGGCGGCGCAGGTCTATACCCGCTGCCTTGAGGTTCTGAAATCCAACGCCATCGCAATTGGTCGTTTCCAGCCCTCTGGCCTCCCGAGCCTGAAGGGACGGCACGAGGGTTTCTCGAAACTGATGAACCTCAACATGGCCGTTGTCGCCACAGCTCGCACGGTTTCAGAAGGGCTGATGCGCGATCTCGCCGATACCCTGAGCCAGAATTCAAGCCCGAAGACCTACCTGCGCGGCGGGAGCGTTCAGCGCAAACTCGGAACAGCGCCGCTCTCGCTTTCCAAGGCAATCTGATCGAAAAGGCGCTGTTCAGCGCTCGACGCTTTGCGCCCCTGCAAAGCGTTCATCTTTCGTCAAGAGATTCAGCCGCCGCTAACCAAACCTCTGAACGAAACGTAAATTTCGCCTCGCTATGCTCTGGGTTAGAAGGGCGGGACCTTATCCCGCTCCAGACGTGAAGCGAGGAAGAGCAAAATGGACGCGCGAATGACCGCACCGGTCAGCGTTCCGGCTCTCGCACCCGCCCGTGTTGATGCGGCTCCGGTGCGTGCGGCGGTACGCACGGAATTGGCGGTGCCACAGGCGGTTTCAGCGCAGGTTGGCGCTGAACAATCCCGATTCGGCCGCAAAGGCCAATCCACTCCGGGTGATGAGAAACGCACGGCGGCGTCGTTCGATGTCGACCGCGAAACCGGCGAGTTGATCTACAAGGTGATCGACAAGGAAACGCAAAGTGTCCTGTCGCAATACCCATATGACAGCCTGCTAAGGCTTAGGGCCTATATCCGCTCGCAAGATGAGCACGAGGGCGGCTGAGCAGCCCATACAAGTTGACCAGGGAGCAAGGGGTCGGCCAAAGAGCCGGCCCCTTTTCATTGCACTTGCGCGTCTGGCCCGCCCTGCCCTGCCGGAGCGGACAGGAGTCTGATCAATCCTGAAAACGATGCAAGATCAGACGGTAATCGGTGGGTTACATATCGTTAACCATGTTTGTTAACTCCCCATTATCCATAACAAATTCTTTTTTGTTAAGGTTACCGAATTTAACCAAGCCTCAAACCCTTCTCCCCCATTCTGGCACAGACAAACAGAATGTGAGTCTCCCGCGCGCCCCGGCTCGCACGGAGACCGGCGAGCAGAAGGTGCGCCATGCCGATCCTGATCAACGATACTGTCAGCACGAACGTCTCGATCCTGCAGCGCCTGAGCGAAAGCTTCCAGACCACGCAGAAACGTGTCGCGAGCGGCAAACGCATTTTCGGCAGCGCGGATGACCCCAGCCTCTACAAGAGCAGCGAGAACCTGCTCGGCCGCTCGCGCCAGCTCAGCGACATCAACAACAACATCTCCGTGACATTGGCGACGCTGGAAGCGACCGATAACACGCTGAAAAACATGGTTGAACTGGTCGAATCTGCCCTGACACTGGTGCGCCGGGCGCAATCAGAGGGCGGCGTTGGCCAGCGCAGTTCCACCACGACCGCCAATGTCGACAGCACCACCGTGGTGACCGGCATCACGATCGGTTCGCGATTCTCCATCACGACCGACGATGGCAAGAATTTCACCTACACGTTCAACTCGCTCACGACGACCTGGGGCGATGTGGCGAATGCGTTGAATGCCTCGAACATCGGGATCATCGCCGAATTCATTCCCTCGACGGTCGCCGGGCAGACCAACCTGCGCTTCAACTCGTATCAGAACAAGGACTTCACTTTCGACGCCATCAGCGACCAGAATGCGATGGACGACCTGACCGGCATGACGACGCCGACGGGTCAGGTTCTGAACTTCAACAACCTTTTCGCCAATGGTGTCGCGGCCCCGGCGGCGGGCGAAACCGGCTTCACGGTGGCCTATGGCGGCCATATCACGGGTCTTGCGGGCGGTGGCGTCACCCCTGCAACCCCGATCGCGGCCGGCTCGACGCTGACTTTCGTGGATGGCAACGGCAATTTCCGCTCCCTCAGCTATGGCGCTGCCACGACCCTGAGCCAAGTGATCACGGATGTGACCGCACTGGGCGCCGGCATCAAGGCCGAACTCGTCAACCAGAGCGGCGGCGCAGGCGGGCCTCTGCAATTCCGGATGCGCAATATCCGTGGCGGCGACATGGCCTTCGTCAGCGCCACCGGTGCTTTCGCACTGGGTGGAGCGCTCGGACTCAACGGCGCGCAAACCGGGTTCGCGGCTTCGCTTTCTAGCAACAACGCGCTGCGTCTGGCCTATGGCCAGCAATATGACGCCATCATCACCAATCTGGACCTGATGGCGCAGCGCAACCCGGTTCCGAATGGCCGCAATCTGCTGCAGGGCCAGAACCTCAACGTGATGATGGACGAGTTTGCCGGAAATCCGCTCACCATTTCCGGCGTCATGATCACGGCCGCCGGTGCGCTCACCATGACCCAGCCGGGTGCTTCCTGGTCGAACGAGTTGAATATCGAGACTTCAGGCGATCAGGCGACGACGGCGCTGGTGAACCTGCGCGGCTTCATGGCGCAGTTCGCGACCTTCACCAACTACATCCGCGAACGCTATGACCTGAATCGCTCCTATCTGGGGGATCTCAAGACTCAGGGCGACGGACTGGTTGCGGCCGATGTCTCGGAAGAGAGCGCAGCGCTCGTGGCTTTGCAGACCCGGCAGCAATTTGCGGTTCAGGCGCTCTCGATCGGCAACCAGAACGATCAATCCTTGCTGCGCTTGCTTGGGAGCTGATTTCTCAATTTCGTCAGCGCGATACTGGCCGGGCCGTTTGCCCGGCCTTTTTTTTGTTCAGGGCTCGTTAACGCTGTTTATTGGGCAAGTATTAAGTATAAAATGACCGGCTTCAAATGCCATCGTTCAATTTAACCACCGTTTAGAAAGAAAAGGCGCACCTTCCCTCGCGTCGCAGGGACCTTCACGGGCTCCCTTGTGCACAGTTCGGCCAGGATGGCCGTTTTACTTGCAACAGAAGGTGCAAAACTATGTCAGTTGTCTTCAATGCCGCCACTGCGGCCAACGTCAGCATTCTCCGCACGACCAACGAACTCTTCCAGGTTTCCCAGAAGCGCGTTGCCACCGGCAAATCGATCTTCGGCGCCGCGGACGATGCCACCAAGTACACGATGTCGCAGACGATGCTGTCGCGTTCGCGCAACATCGATGCCGTGAACAACAACATCTCGACGGCCCTCAAGACCCTCGAATCCACCGACATCGCCCTGAAGCAAATCCGCAGCCTGCTCCAGCAGATGAACGATATGGCTTCGGACGCGCTGAACGCCGGCTCGATCCCGACTGTTGCGGCCACTCCGACGGCCAACATCTCCGAAACGACGGCCATCGTCGGCGGTTCGGCTGGTCATCGCCTCTCGATCACCTCGGATAACGGCAAGAACTTCACCTTCCAGCTCACCGGCACCGGCATCACCTGGGGCCAGGTGGCGAACGCGCTGAACTCCGCCAATATCGGTGTGACGATGCGTTTCGAAGTTCAGGGCACGGCAAACCGCCTGATCCTCGAATCGACGGACAAGACCACGGGCTTCTCGATCGATGGCTCGTCTTCGGCGCAGGTCGTGGACGATCTCACCGGCATGAGCTCGCCGTATAACGGCACGTTCGCTTCGTCGAACTTCGTCAACGGCACCTCGGTCCCGACTGCTGTTTCTGGCTCGCCCTACGGCATGAAGTTCGGCACGGGTGGCCGCGTCGTGTCGCAGACCAACCTGACGGCTTCGTCGGTTGCCGCCAACTCCTCCATCACCTTCACGGGTTCGGATGGCGTGGCGCGCACCTGGTCGACCACCACGGCGAAGAACCTCGACGTCGTCGCGGCCGAAATCAACGCGATGGGTGCCGGTGTCCGCGCCGAGTTCAGCTCGAACGGCGGCTTCCGCTTCAACCTGCGCAACCTCAACGGTAACGCGATCAGCGTGCTGAACGGCACCGGCGGCTTCGATGCCTCCACCGGCTTCGCCCGCTTCAACACGGTGGCTGGCGTGCCGCTGATCACCGGCAACCCGGTTCTGGGCACGGTGAACAACCAGCGCCGCGTGGAACTTGGGCAGCAATACGAAGCCTACAAGACCGAAATCACGAACGTGATTGCCAACAACGTGGTTCAGGCAGGCCGTAACCTGCTCCAGGGCCAGGGCGTGAGCGTCATCCTGAACGAGTTCGCTTCCAACCCGATCTCGATCTCCGGCGTGAACACCACCGTGACCGGCAACCTCGGCCTCACCTCGCTGGGCGGCAACTGGACGACGAACGGCAACATCCAGACGTCTCTGGGTGAAGTGCAGCGCGCCCAGACCACGGTTGACTCCCTCCAGGCTCAGTTCGGCAACTACTCGTCCTTCATCCAGGACCGGTACAACCTGAACCGCGAGTTCTCGACCAACATGAAGACGCTGGGTGATGACCTCGTCGCCGCCGATATCGCCGATGAATCGGCGAAGCTGACGGCGCTGCAGACCCAGCAGCAGTTCGCGGTGCAGGCCTTCTCGGCCGGTTCGGCGAATGCCCAGTCGCTGCTCCGCCTCCTCGGCTGATCAGCAACCGGATCTTTCCGAAGAAAGCAGGGCGGCGGGGAAACCCGCCGCCTTTTTTTGCGTTTGCGCTTCGCGCGTCAGGCCTGCCCGATTCCGTATTTCTTAACCATCCGCATTTACGGTTTGGGAAGGAAGGTCAGGCGCTCCGGCGCAGCCCGCCGCGGATTCTCGCGATCCGTCCGGCCGGTTGTCTCGCGTTCCGCCTGATCACGGCAGACACCGCCCGAAAACAAGGCGGGAACCCAGACAGAAGGGTTTGGAGCGCAGCATGAAACCGGCACTGATGTTCGCCAAGGCGTTGGACTATCAACTGAGCGGAAAAGGCAATGAAGCCAAGGAGATCTACAAGAAGCTCCTGCGCGCCTACCCCGATCGCTCGGAAGTGCTGGGCAATCTCGCGGTCCTGATCAAGCAGGACGGCCTGCTCACCCTGGCCGAAAACATGCTGAAGCGAGCAATCAACGCCGACAAGCGCAATTTTTCGGCTTACACGACGCTCGCGAACATCTGTCTCGGCCGCAAGGACTACAAGGAAGCCGCGCGCTACAACAAAATCGCCCTCGATATCGAGCCCAACTTCCCGGATGCGCTGGTGAATGACGGCGTTCTGCTGATCCAGGACAACCGCCTCGAGGAAGCCGAGGCCCAGTTCTGGCGCGCAATGCAGCTCGACCCGCGCAACAAGCACGCGCGGATGAACTTCGCGAACATTCGCCGGTATCGCAAGATCAACATCGAAGGCTCGATCGATATGCTCAAGGCGCTCCTCGAGGAGCAGCCGGAGAGCGATGAAGTGCAATTGATGCTGTGCTTCGCCTATCAGGACATCCTGCGCATCGTCAAAGCGCTCGAATCAGCATCCGAGGCCGTGCGGCTGAGCGGAGGACGCAAGATCGAGGCGCTGAACGCTCTCGCAACCGTCCATATGGTGCTTGGCGAACTGGAAGAAGCCAGCGCACTCTATGAAAAATCACGCCAGCTCGACCCGGACAGCCTGATCTCGGCCACGGCATACCTCTTCACGCTGAACTACGATGACCGACGCACGCCGGAAGAGGTGATTGAGGAATACCGCTCGATCGGGAACCTGATCGCGCGCAACCATACCCGCTATGACCACAGCCAGCGGGCCAAGATTGAGGGGCGCAAGATCCGGATCGGCTATTCCTCGCCCGATCTCTACAGCCACGTGGTGTCGTTCTTCATCGACCCGATCCTGCGCAACCACGACAAGTCGAAATTCGAGGTCTACGCCTATGCCAATGTCATCAAGCCGGATGACCACACGATCTATCTGAAGAAGTTCTTCGATAAATGGGTCGATGTCCTGCAGATGACCGATCAGGAAGTCGCCCAGAAGATCAAGGAAGACAACATCGACATCATGATCGACCTCGCGGGCCATACCTACGGCCATCGGCTGGGTGCGCTCGCTTACAAGCCGGCCCCGATCCAGGCGACCTATCTCGGCTTCGGCTACACCACCGGCATGGAAGCCATCGATTATTTCATCGGCGACAAGAACTTCACGCCCGAAGGCTGCGAGCCCTATTTTGTCGAGAAAATCCTGCGGATTGAAGAGCCTGTCTACGCCTACAACCCGCCGCGCTACCGCATCCCAGAGGTTGCTCCCCTCCCCGCGCTCGAGAAGGGTTATGTCACATTCGGCACGATGTCGCGCATGATCCGGCTGAACAGCCGCCTGCTGACAGTCTGGCGCGAGATTCTGGAACGCGTGCCCGGCAGCAAGCTGCGTTTCGACCAGAAAACCTTCGAAGACGCCGAAACCATCGAGCGCTTCACGAGGCGCCTTGAAGGTCTGGGCTATCGCCGCGAGCAGATCGAGTTGCACAGCACCAATCCGCACTGGGACGGCTATCACCAGTTCGATATCGCGCTCGATTGCTGGCCGCACAATGCCGGCACCACCACGTTCGAGGCCCTCTATCTCGGTGTTCCTGTGGTCTCGAAGCGCGACCGCCCATCGGTGGGGCGGTTGAGCGACATGGTGATGAGCCCTCTTGGGCTGGGAGATTGGGTCGTCGACACCGAGGCGGAATTCGTCGAAAAAGCCGTGGCGCTGGCGTCCGATCTGCCGAAGCTGGCAGAAATCCGGCAATCCTTGCGCCCCAAAATCAACGAAAGCACCTTTCTGGACTTCCGGTTGCGCACCCGCAACCTCGAGGCAGGCTATCTCGAAATGGTGCGCCGCTACAACGAGGAACGTTCATGAAAGCCGTGATCCTCGCCGGCGGGCTCGGCACGCGCATCTCGGAAGAAACCCATCTGCGCCCCAAGCCGATGATCGAGATCGGGGGCAAGCCGATCCTCTGGCATATCCTGAAGATCTATTCCTCGCATGGGGTGAATGACTTCATCATCTGCTGCGGGTACAAGGGGTACATCATCAAGGAATACTTCCAGAATTATTTTCTTCACATGTCGGACGTGACCTTCGACATGGCCAAGAACCGCATGGAAGTGCATCGCGAACAGGCGGAGCCGTGGCGCGTGACCTTGATCGATACAGGCGAGGATACGATGACCGGTGGACGGCTGCGCCGTGTCGCCAAATATCTGCGCGATGAGGAAGCCTTCTGCTTCACCTATGGCGATGGCGTTTCGAACGTCGATATCAGCGCCTCGATCGCCTTCCATAAGGCACATGGAAAGCAGGCGACAGTCACCGCCGTCCTGCCGCCGGGGCGTTTCGGCGTGCTCTCCATGGATGGCGACAAGGTCAAGGGATTCGTCGAGAAACCGCGCGGCGAAGGCGGCTTCATCAACGGGGGCTTCTTCGTCCTGTCGCCGCAGGTGCTTGACCTGATCGACGGAGACGGGACGAGTTGGGAGCAAGAACCGATGGGCAGGCTGGCAGAGTCTGACAACCTGCGTGCCTACGAGCATCATGGCTTCTGGCAACCCATGGATACCTTGCGCGAGAAAAACATGCTCGAAGACCTCTGGGCCTCGGGCAAGGCGCCCTGGAAAACCTGGTGAGGCTCTTCGCTTGATTGTTATCCACGACACAGCGCGCATCTCGCCGCTTGCGGACATCGAGGATTCGGTGCGCGGCACGCGAATCGAAATCGGCGCGCATTCGATGGTCGACAGTTTCGTGAAGATCAAACCCGTCGGCGGCTCGGGCGACTGCGTGATCGGCGACTACGTCTACATCAATTCGGGCTGCGTGATTTACACCGGCAGCGGCATCCGAATCGGCAACTCTGTGGCCATTGCCGCAAATTGCACCTTCGCTCCCGTGAACCACGCCTACAAGGATGCCTCGAAACTCATCCGCCAGCAGGGCTTCCTCCCCGGCAAGGGCGGTATCGTCATCGAGGACGATGTCTGGATCGGCGCCAATTGCGTGCTCCTTGATGGCGCGGTTCTGCGCCGCGGCTGCGTGGTGGGGGCTGGCGCGCTCGTGCGTGGCGAACTCGAAGCCTACAAGGTTTATGCCGGCCAGCCGCTCCAATGTGTCGGGCAACGGCAGTAATCTGAAAACAAAGATTTTTTCACTCGACGAACAAGAACGGAAAACCGATGGACCCGGTCAAGCAATTCGCGGATGAGCGCAAGGAGCGCCTCGCCAGTTTCGCGCAGGATGGCGAGTTCCGCGCACTGTCGCAACGCTGGCTCGAAGCCTCGATGCGCAAGAAATACGTGTACAACTTTGATTGGCTCGGCCGCCCGATCATCCAATATCCGCAGGATATGTGGGCGGTTCAGGAGCTGATCTGGACCGTCAAGCCCGATCTCGTGATCGAGACCGGCATCGCGCATGGAGGGTCGCTGATTCTCTCGGCCTCCGTGCTGGCCATGCTCGATTATTGCGAGGCGATGGAGAAGGGCGTGAGCCTTGATCCGCGCGCCACCAGGCGCCGCGTCATCGGCATCGACATCGACATCCGTGAACACAATCGAAAAGCGATCGAAGCGCATCCGCTTGCTCCGATGCTGACCCTCATCCAGGGCTCTAGCATCGCGCCGGAAACAGTGACGAAAGTGAAGGATGCGGCCAGGGGCTATCAGAAGGTGATGGTCTTTCTCGACTCCATGCACACCCATGCGCATGTGCTCGAGGAACTCAAAGCCTATGCCCCGATGACGTCGAAAGGCAGCTATTGCGTGGTGTTCGACAGCTTCGTCGAGGACATGCCGGCCGATCTCTTCCCCGATCGACCGTGGTCACCGGGAGACAATCCAAAGACCGCCCTGCACGAATACCTCAAGACCCATCCGGAATTCGCCATCGACAAATCGATCGAGGGCAAGCTGCTGGTCTCGGTCTGCGCTGATGGATTCCTCAAGCGCGTGGGCTGATCACCTTCCCTGCATCGCCATAGAAGGGCGGGGCAACCCGCCCTTTTTCATGCCGCCCGCCCGGCTGGAAACACGGCCTTGTAAGTCACGATACCTGCCCGCTCGTAGCGGTCGATGCGGATTTCCTGCAGCAAGAAATTCGCCGGGATTTCCACTTCACCATCCGGCATCAGCAGGCTGCGACGGCGACCGCGGAACACCACGATGGTCGAGCCACGGCCTTCCAGATGCTGCCGGGCGGTCTTCAGCAGGGCGCTCCAGTAAGGCTCGCGGCGATGCGCATCCGGAGCGCCCGCATCGAGGATTACAGCGAGGGGCGCATCCTCATGCGCATGGGTGAGAATGAAGCGCGCCCGCTCCGGCTTCCACTCGGGACCCAGATCAGGGTCCAGCCGCCACACACAATAATAGCTCGCGCATTTCGCCGGAACATCCTGCCAGATGGCGCAGCCCCGCCCCGGCGTGCAGTGATGGCACCACTGCCCGGCCGGCTTCGGCTTATCGAGCCAGTCGACATCAAAGAGCTTGCAGCACATGGTACACGTGCCGCAACTCTTCTCTGCAACCGGTATGGCATCGACCCATTTCATTGACGCCTCGACAGTCTGAAGTTGTACCCGAAACAAGAAACTTCGGCATTACGGTGAATTTCTCGTTAACTTTTCTATTTTAGGTTGTAAATCTGTAAGCGACGATTCGAAATCGCAAATCATCTGAAACGGGATTTTTACCCCCGCGTGGTCAACTCTCGCCAAGTCGGAAGGAGAACGGTCGTGGCTCTGAAGGTGGAACTGAAACCCAATGAGCGGATCATCATCGGCACCGCCGTCGTGCGGAACGGTGATCAGCGCACGAGCCTCATCATCGAGGGGCATGCGCCCATCCTCCGCGAAAAGGATATCGTCAGCCCCAAGACGGCGGACACGCCAGCCAAGCTGATCTATCTGACCATCCAGCTGATGTATATCGATGGCCGTGTGGCCGAAAATATCGGGAACTATCAGAAATTGATGGCAGATTTCCAGCAGGCTGTTCCGAGTTCAACGCCGATGCTGCTCGAGATCCATAACCACATCCTCAACGCCGAATTCTACAAGGCGCTGAAGGAGGCAAAAAATTTGTTGGCGTACGAGAGGAAACTGCTTGACCATGCAGCCCGGAATTCAAGCCTACGCGAAGACCCAGTCGCTCTCGCTCAGCCAGCGTGAGCTGGAAGCCAGGGCGCTTCTGAAGGCCGCAAGCAAGCTTCAGGCGCTCAAGGAAAACTGGGATCCCAGCGTTTCGGCGCTCGACGATCCGCTCTCGCATAACCGAAAGGTCTGGACGATCTTTCTGGCTGCCGCGACAGAGCCGGATTGTCCGATGCCGGAAGACATGCGCAAGAACATCGTGGGCCTTGCCCGCTTTGTCATCAATCACTGCATGCGCATCCTGTTCGAACCGGATGTCACCAAGCTCGACGTGCTGATCGAGATCAACCAGCACGTCGCAGCAGGCCTGCGCGGCAATGCCGGCAGCGTGGACGCCTCTGCTCCGCCCTCCGGGGCCAGCACGGTCGCGGCCTGAACAACAGGCGCGGCGAAGTCGCGATCTCCAAGGGTTCCTCCGAATTCAGCATTGCAAACACCGGCCTCGAAGCCGGTGTTTTTTTGCGCGCAAGCCTGTGACTTTCCGAAAAAAAAACGCCGGGCGCGAGGCCCGGCCGTTAGAATGCCCGAAATTGGAGACCGCAGCCCGGCGCGAACCGGGCCCGAACGATTACAGATAGTTGACGAGGCTCAGCCGCGAGAGCGTCGAGGTGGTCTGGTAGCTCGCTTCCAGGCGGGTCTGGAGCGTGACCATCGCCACGGCAACCTCCTCATTGCGCACGTTCTCGATCTCGGCGAGCAGGCCGTTCAGAAAAAGCAGGCTGTCCTGATGCTGGGTCTTGGCGTCACGGGTCTGGATTGTGGCCCGGCCGAAATCCGCGTTGATCTCAAGGATGGCTCCCGGACCGCCAGTCGTTCCCAGAATTTCGATCGCCCGGTTGGCGGCCGCATCAAAACGGTCCTGTGTCGAGGCAATGTTCGGTGGATAGTCTTCCGCGAGGAAGAGGCCGAGGGCTGCCATCGAGTCCCGGAACGCGACTTCATTGGCGCGGGCGCCTGTGCCCACACTCGTGCCTTCGGCAATTTCCGCGCGCTGGGTATCGCGCGCGTTGACGAGCGCGTCATCATCGCCCCGATACCAGATCACGGTCGGGCGAGTGCCCGGAGCCGCATAGGCCGTCGAGGTGTTGAAGGGCGGACCGGCGACACGCGGCGGCGGGTTCGTGTTGGAGCCCGAGAAGAATTCCCGCGCGCCGATCACTGCCGAGGCCGAACGCAACTCGCCCTGACCGATCGCCGTGAGGCGGGATACGATCGCCGCTTCGAGGTTGGTCGCCGTCGCAGCGGCTGTTGCGCCGAGAGCGAAAACCGTATCGTCGGGAGCACCTGCGGTGCCAATCGCGAAGCCAAGGCTCTTGGTCTTGCCATCCGGCATCGTCACCGAGAAGGAAATGCGCTCGCCCGGATTGGGCAGGCCGGTGAAGTTGATGTCGAGCCGGAGGGGCGCGCCCGCCGGGCCGGTCACCACCGTGTTCGACATGCCGCCACCGACAGAGCCGGGAACGAGCTTGATACCGAACGGGTTACCCACGGCATCCTCTTCCAACCGCACGGTTGTCGCGACAGGCAGCGAACTCACCAGACGGCCGAGCCCCGTCGTGCCAAGGTCGGCCTGACGGCGCTCGTCGATCACCTGACGCAGGCCAGCATTCGTGCCGTCGCCGAACATCATCGTGTTGGCATCCACCACCGGACGCGTGTCGCGCGAGCGGCCGGAGAACAGGAACAAGCCTTCATGCTGCGCGTTGAAGGTGGTGATCATCTGCTCGAAGGAGGCCTGCACCTGCTGCTTGGCTGCCGTGAGATCGGCGTAGGAACCGGTGCCGCGCTGACGCAGCAGGACCGCGCGTGCGGAATCGACCGATTTCGACACTTCCTCGGTGCGCTTTGTCATCACCTGAAGGCGAATATCCGTGAGCTCGACCACGCTCTTGAAGCTGGTGGCCACACTGGATTGGTTGCGGAACGTCAGTGCCGAGACGCGCTTGTCGCCGAGGCCCCCATAGGTCTCGCTTTTCTTGCCGGATGAGAGCTGACGCTGCAAATCCTGCAACTGGCCACGCATGTCCGAGAGCATCCGCGAGTGATTGAGCGAGCGGATGGTGCCGGCGGCGAAGGGATAGAGACTCGAAAACGAACTCATGGCCTTAGATCCTCAACAGGGCATCGAACATCTCGCGCACGGCGGAGACGATGCGAGCATTGGCGGAATAGGTGTTCTGAATCTGGATCAGGTCACCGAGTTCCTGATCGGTGCTGACGCCGGAAACGTCGGCGACGCGCTCGCGCAGGGTGGCAACCACGATTTCCTGGCCCTCCTGCAAGGCGGTCGCATTGCTGGAGGCCTGCGACTGGGTCGCGATGACCCGGTCGATGAACTGCGCTGCCGTGCCGCGATAGATCGCGGTGGAGCCGGTCAGCGAGATCGAGGGCGTGTAATCGGTCTCCCAGCTCTGGAGCTGGTCACGCAGGAACGAGGGGCGCGCGGGATCACCCGCTGCAGTCGTGCCGGGCAGGATCGTGTCGAACACCACAAGGCGGCTCGGATCGGCGAGCAGCGCGGGGTTGACCCGGATCGAAGCCGCGAAGCCGCGCTTCTGAGGTCCGTTATCGAACGAACCGGAATAGACCACCGGCAGGCCGGACTGATCGACGAAGAAGGGCAGCGACATGGTGTCGTCGGTCAAGGCCGTCACGGTGCGCCGGGCCGAGAGCGAGTTGACGTTGGTCGTGTTGCCCACACCGTCATCGACGATCCGCATCACGCCCGCAGCCGGGTTGGTCACCGTCAGGCCCGCGCCGGAGGGCAGGCCGGCGAGCGCCACACCGATCGCGGTGATGGCCGCCGGAATACCGCCCGAGAAGTCGATCCCGAATTCGAAATCGTTCGGATCAGCAGTCGCTCCCGCTGCGAGCGGCAGGGCGGCAGGATTGTTCACAACGATCAGCGAAACCTTGCGCTGGGTGCCCGCTGGCGTCTCGGTGTAGTTGAGCGTGATGACGTTGCCGCTCTGGAGGTTGTTCAGGTTGACGTCGAAGCCGGTCGCCGCACCCACCGTCGCCGCGGCGCCGTTCACCGTCGTGTCGCCGAGTGATGTCGCGATAGCGGCCGCAAATTCATCGAGATGGGCCTGCGTCTCCGTCAGGATGCGATCGCGCAGATCGAACAGGGCGGCAAAGCTCCCGGAGCGGATCGCGCCATTGTTGGTGAGGTCCACGGCTCCACCGATCGGATCCCCGATCCGCAGGTGACCCACGCCGGAATTGGCGACTACCGGGTCGTAGACGCTATCCGCCGTCACCGTGAAGCGTTCGTCGAACTGAAGGCGCAGCTTGCGGCCCTCGACAAAGAGCGGTGCGCCGCCCGAGGTGTAGATGTTGAAATTGCCGGTGCCGTTATCGTAGGTGCGGACATCGAGATAGCTCGACATTTCATCGACATAGCGGTCGCGTTCATCCAGCAGACCCTGACGGGTCGCGC
The DNA here is from genome assembly GCA_017302635.1 of Hyphomicrobiales bacterium. Lineage (GTDB taxonomy): Bacteria > Pseudomonadota > Alphaproteobacteria > Rhizobiales > Beijerinckiaceae > Rhabdaerophilum. The sequence goes on along the minus strand of JAFLCX010000002.1, from coordinate 558,363 downwards.
TGTCGAACGTGGAAGCGAGCGTGCGCGTGGTGCGCTCGATGCCATCGAGAAGGCCGTTCACCTTCTGCGCATCATTGGCGAGGCGCGCCTCGATCTCGCCGCGCATGGCCTGCACGTTGTTCGAGAGCGAGGAGATCATCGCGGCGAGGCTCTGCGCCTTGCCGAGCGCATCCTGGCGGGATGTCGGCGAAGCCGGGTCAGCCGCGAGCTGCTGCATGGCGTTCGAGAAATCGGCGAAAGACTGGTTGATGCCCACTGTGCTGCCCGGCTGGCCGAACAGGGCATCGACGCGCTTCAGGTAGTCCGCGCGGATGTTCGAGTAGCCGGAGCCGCCCGCCTCGGTGCGCAACTGCCTCTGCAGAAGGGTGTCGAGCATGCGGTCGACACCGATCTCGCGCACCGCGCCAGCGGTGATGCCGGTGGCGCTGGTTTCCTGCGTGCGCAGCACGCGGCGGTTGAAACCCACCGTGCCCGCATTCGCGATGTTGCGGGAGACGATATCCATCTGGGCCTGATTGATTGTCAGCCCTGAAACCGCATTTGTCAGCGCGGAGAGCAAACCCATGTGAACCTCCTCTGCCCTGCCGGAAATCCGGCCGGGAATGAACCGCTAGCGGATGATGTTGATGACATCCGTGAGCATCTGTTGAGCCGTGGTGATGATGCGCGTGTTGGCCGAATAGGCCTGCTGCGTGACAATCATCTTCGAGAATTCATCCGCGATGTCGGCGTTCGAACCTTCGAGCGTGCCGCCCAGAAGATTGCGCCCGGCATCGGTGAAAATCGGCTCGCCGCTTTCGAGAGTTTCCTCGAAAACGCCGCCATCCTTGCGCTTGAGCAGGTTGTCCGAGGCAAACTGCGCCAGCGGAATCTGTGCCAGGGCGACGGTCTGCCCGTTGGAGAAAATCCCCATCACGCGGCCACCTTCGCCGATTTCGAGGCCCGTGCGCGAACCCGAAGCATAGCCGTCCTGCGAGAGGCGGTTGATGTTCATCACGCCGTTATCATCGGCGAACTGGGTCAGGCCGCTGGTTCCGAACGTGATGTCGATCGGGCCGCTGGACGAGCCATCCACCGTAAAGGTCGTGGACATCGCGCCCGATGCCGGCGCCGTCAGGCGGCCGTTGGCATCGAAGGTCACGCCCGCGCTGACGCGCGTCCATTTGGCCGCAGCGCCGGTCGCGTTCGAGTCCGAAAGGGCGTAAAGACTCCAGGTCTCGGCACCCGAGACATTCGAGGTCTTGCCCCAGCGCATCTGCACATCAATCGGCGTGCCGACCGCGTTGTAGACGGTCACGGCCTGGCCGGAGATGGTGCGGTTGAGAAAGCCGGTCTCGTCGTTCGCGGCCACGACCGCGCCCGAATAGGCCGCACCGGTGAGAAGCTCGGAGCCGGGCGCGGTCGGATCATAGAGAGCGGTATCGGGCGTGCGCGGCAGGTTGCCGCGATATTCGACCTGCGCCGTCGCTCTCGCGGGCAAATTGTCGTTCGAGACACGAACGACCTTTAGCGCCGAGCCAGTGGCCGAACCCGTCGTCGCATCCACCGGATAGCCCATAAGGTAATAGCCGGAGCCGTTGACGAGATAGCCGTTGCGATCGACCTCGAAGTCACCCCGCCGGGTGTAGAAATTCTGCCCGGCAAAGGTCGGCACGCCATCGGCGAGAGATGTGCGCTGTTTGACCGCGAACATGCCTTCGCCCGAAACGCCCATATGGGTCGCAATCTGGCTCGCCAGAAAATCGCCCTGGCTGGTCGCGGCATTGCGGCTGAAAGCGCCCACGGAACCCGAAACCTCGCGGCGCGAGGGCAGGTCCGGCACAAGGGTCGAAAACGACGTATCGACCCTTTTGAAACCGGTGGTGCGGCTGTTGGCAATGTTGCCGGAAATGTTCTCGAGCGCGAAGCTCTGGGCGTTGAGGCCGGAAACAGCCGTCGTCATCGCTCCAAAAATACCCATGATCTTGACCTCGTCGGAAGGGGACTGAACGAGCCCCCGGTCGACGAAGCCTTCTGCATGGAGACCGGAAGCTGCCGGACCCCACGCAGAATTCATGCCATGATTGCAACGATTGAAATTACACAACTTTTGATTGCGTCGTAAAGTCCGAGGCTTACGCCGCGACACGCTTCTGCCGGGTGAGAGGCAAATTCTGCCGCCTGCCTCCACAAACGCCTCCAGCCCGGCGGAGCGGAGAACCGCTTCACCGGACAGGGCTGTTTTGCGAGAGGTGAAACGCAGAACCATGAACACTCACTCAGGCCTCAGGGCCATCCTTCCAGGAATTAGCGGATGATGTTGATGACATCCTGCAGCATGGACTGCGCGGTGGTGACCACGCGGGTATTGGCCGAATAGGCCTGCTGCGTGACGATCATCTTGGCGAATTCATCCGCGATGTCGGTGTTGGAATTCTCGGTGGAGCCACCGATGATGCCGCTTCCACCCGCATTGATGAGCGGCTGGCCGCTTTCGAGCGTCTGCTCGAACACGCCGCCATCCTGCCGGAGCAGCATGTTGGGCGAGGCGAAGGTCGCGAGCGGGATCTGCGCCACCGGCACAGTCTGGCCGTTCGAGTAGGAGGCGACGACATAGCCGCCCTCGCCCACCGCAACGCGCTGGAAGGTTCCGGTCGGATAACCATCCTGCGTGATGCGGTTGGCCTGGACCACACCGTTCGCATCGGCGAACTGCGTGAGGCCGGTCCCGAAGTTGATGGTGAGCGCGGGAGATGACGCACCGTTCACCGTGAAGGTGAAGCCGGGGATGGTGCCACCGGCAGGAGCGGTAAGCTGGCCCGAAGCGTTGAACTGCACACCGGCCGAGACGCGGGTCCAGCGTGTGGCAGGACCGACAGCATTGCTGTTGCTTTCGTAGTACATCGACCAGGTGCCGGGAGGACCATCGGCGGTCTTGCCCCAGCGGATCTGCACCGGAACCGGCGAGCCGGCGGCGTCGTAGACCGTCACGGATTGTCCGGCCACCGATTCATTGAGGAACGTCTGGTGGTCGGCGGCGGCAATCGTCGCACCGGTCACGGCTGGCGTCTGCAGCAGGTACGAGCCGGCAACGGTGGGGTTCGCGATGCGCCGGTCCGTCAGGGGAAGCTGCGGCAGGTTGACGTTGTATTCAATCTGCGTGGTGGCTCGCGCCGGAAGGTTGTTCTGCGAGATGCGCAGCACATTGAGCTGGGTGCCCGTTGTCAGGCCGGTCACCGGATCAACCGTGTAGCCCATCAGGTACTGGCCGGTGCCGTTGACGAGATAGCCGTTGCGATCCATGTCGAAATCGCCGCGGCGGGTATATTGCTGAGCGCCGGCGAAAGTCGGCACACCGCCCACATCGCCCGTCCGTTCGCGAGTGATGAAGAAGCCATTGCCCTGGATGGCAACGTTCGTGCCGATCTGGCTGGCCTGGATGTCGCCCTGGACCGTGGCCGTGTTGCGAGAGAACGCACCGACGCTGCCCGAAAGTTCGCGGCGGGGCGGCATATCCGGGACAAGATCCGCGAAGGACGTATCAACCCGCTTGAAGCCGGTTGTGCGTGCATTGGCGATGTTGCCCGAGATGTTTTCCAACGCGAAGCTCTGGGCCGAGAGGCCGGAGATCGCCGTAGTCATTGCACCGAAAATACCCATGGACGCGAACCTCGATCGCTCACAAGAAAAAACTGGCGGCGAGGATCAAAACGCGAGACCTGACATGACCCCTGCCTGACATTCCTGTTGGCAAGGGCCGTGCCAGAGTGTTCACGCCATGTATTTCAATGGCTTAGATAAGTTAACAACCTCAGGTTGCTGGAAGAATACGCCATATCCGGCGCAAGGGCGGCAGGAATTTCCGCAACTTATTCTTGTGTAACTACAGATTTTACAACTTCAGATAGAATAATGGGTTCCTCTGCCCGAAAATCCATCGGGCGGGTGGCCTCGATCGCCGCAAGACCCACGCGCGCCGTCAGCACGCCGTTGAGAATACCCTCGCCCAACTTGGCGGAGAGACGCGCCGCAAGCCCCGCGCCCATCACCTGCCCCATCACCTGATCGGCGGCCGCCATGCCCCCCGTGATCGCGAGATGCCCAGCGATGCGCCGTGTCAGCGCCAGCAGAGCAAACCCGCTTGCACGTCCGCCATAGATCGCCGAGAGGGCGCGGATGAGGGCAATCGACTGCGCGAGGACGAACAGCACATCCACGATCGCGCGCGGCGAAACAGCCGTGACCACCGAAACCCGCTGCGCGGCGGCAGCCACAGCTCGCCGGGCCGCGTCATCTTTCGGGCGCATGAGCGCGCGCTCGGCAATCGCCAAACGCGTCGGAGGGTCGTGGATTTCGGCATTGCTGCGTTCGATCTCGGCCCGCCCGGCTGCCGAACCGGCATCGTTGTCGTAAAAGGCCATGATGGCTGAAACAGCGTGGCGGACGTTTCCTTCGGTCGGCTTGTCGGCGGCCGCACGGCATTGCTCGCGCAGCTGGCGCACAGCGCGCAGCCGCAAAATCGCGCGAAACTCGCGCCCGAGCCAGAAGAGGGCAATCAGCGTGATGATCGTGACGAGTGCCAATCCGAGTTGGCCCGCGAGCGGGCTCTTCTGACCCAGCGAGAGAACCAGCGACCACACCGCATCGACGAGAAAGAGCGAAACGAGCAAGCTCACCGCGCCCCAAAAGGCCCGGTTGAGCCAGCTTGCGCAGGGCTCCGGCGCAGCTGGAGCCGATTCCGGCACCAGAGCTTCCGTGAAATCCGCTTCCTCGCGGATCGTCACCTTGCGGGCGCCGTCGCCGGTCGCCTCTTGCAGGTCAAAAACTTCCGGACCTCGGGGCGCCGATTTGTGTTTCGCTTCCCCTGTCATGCGACATCATCCCCGATGAGCGATTGCAGCGCGAAATCCAGGCGGATTGCGGGCAGGCTCTCGCCGCCTTTGACGATGGGCGGACGGAAAGCGAGAAAGCGCAGTGGCACAGCCTCGCCGGAAAACACGCGCTCCGGTTCCTCGGGCAGATCACCCGGAAAGAACGCTACCTCCTCCGTCCCATCGAAAACCTTGCTGCCAAGTTTTTCGCCTCGCATCGGCATTCCGGCGATCGCGGGCAAATCCTCCCCTTTTTTCTCGACCAGAACCTCGCGCGTCGCACGCACACCGGCAATCGCGGCAATATCCACGTCGGCTCCCGCCCCTTCAGCACGATGCCAGGCGCGGCGAATGATCAGCCTCAGGATGGCTTCCAGCCGATCATGGTTCGAATGATGCAGATGATCGGCCTTCGTTGCGGCGAACAAGAGCCGCGTCGCGCGTGGCGAGAACAGGCTAGACCAAAGCGAATTCGAGCCAACGCGGAACGCCGCCAGCACATCGGCCAGCGCCAGTTCAAGATCAGCGACCGCTTCCGGACCACCATTCAGCGCACTCAGCACGTCGACGAGCACGACCTGCCGGTCGATACGTGAGAAGTGATCAACGAAAAAGGGCCGCACGACCTTAGCCTTGTAGGCCTCGTAGCGCCGCTCCATCAGGCTCGCAAGCGAAGCGGCCGGAGCCGGGCCGTCCAGCGCTTCCAGTGGCGCAAAGGTCAGCGCTGGCGCGCCCTCCAGATCGCCCGGCATCAGGAACCGGCCGGGCGCCAAGGCCGATAGCCCCCTTCCCTCGGCGCGGCAGGCACGCAAGGCTTCGGTGAAGGTTGCGGCCAGCTGCCGCGCCGTCGCCTCGCTGGCCTCAACGGCAGGGTCGATCGCGGACAGGGCCGCGCGGTAGGCGACAAACAGCGGTTCACGCAGCCCCTCGCGCGCTTTCGAGAGCGTTTGCGCCGACCATTCGGCATAATCGAGCCCGAGAAGCGGCAGATCGAGCAGCCATTCGCCAGGATAATCCACGAGATCGAGCCGCAATTGCGATCCGCCCGATCCGAGCCATCCACCGGGCCCGAGCAGACCGCCGAGCCATGATTTGCGCGACTGGAAATCCATCTGGAGACTGAGCGCCGAAATCTGACGCGTGGAATTCGGCCAGGCGCGATCCGGCCCGGTCAGCGTCGCGAGGTGGTCCTCATAGGCAAAGCGGGGCAAGGCATCATCGGGGTGCGGAACCAGTCGACACCGGCTGATCCGTCCCTCGGCCGAAGCCGCAAAAGCCGGCAGCCGCGCCCCCGAAATCAAGGAATGCACGAAATTTGTGATGAAAACGGTTTTTCCCGCTCGCGACAGGCCGGTGACCCCGATCCGCAAGGATGGCGTGCCAAACGCCCCGCCCAGCCCGGATAGACCACTGCGTACCGATTCGAGCAGCGTATTTTCAGTCAGTGAAGGCCCAGCCATCCCCCAGAAATGGCGGTTGGAAGGCGCCCATGCAAGGGCGAAAGGCTCAATCCTCGTCGACACCACCGAGAAATCGCGGCGTGATGAACGTCACAAGCCGCATGGAGCGCATATCTGCCTCGGCGAGGTTCGACTCGCTTTCGAGAACAGCCAAACCTGCAGTGGGGTATTTGCGGGCGAGCCGGCGCAGGGCTTCGGTATCGCTGTGTTCCGGGTCGGCAAGCCCATGCGCCAGTTCCTGCATGCCGGGATTATGCCCGATCATCAGGATCGCCTTGGTCGATACGGGCTGTGCGCGCACGAGTTCCAGCAGGGTCGAGGCACGGGCATTGTATATCTTCGCTTCGAACCGCGCCGGGGTGCCAACGAGGGAGGGCGCCACCTGCGCCCAGGTCGCACGCGTCCTGACGGCTGATGAAACCAATGCCACCTCGGGCCGGAAATCCTGCTCACCCAACCATCGCCCCATCAGCGGTGCGGCGGTCTCTCCGCGCGGCGCCAGCGGCCGGTCGAAATCGGAAACCCCCTCGGGCCAGGCCGACTTGGCGTGACGCATGAGGATCAGGCGATGCGACATATCATTCCCCCGAATGAAACGATCGGGAGGCTTTGACGCCGCACCTCGGCTCATGCAAGGGAACAGATGTCACGCGACAAAGGACCGCGCCCTGATGCCGACCGACTTGCCGAGCCCGAAAACCACCATTCTCTACAGCCACCGCCCGAAGCCTTTCGCGGCGGAACTGGAGCTGGAACTGACGGCTTTTGAACTCATCGCAACGCGTGGCCGCTCGGTGCAGCGTTTTCCACTCACGGCGATCGAGAAAGTGACGCTGGTCTTCTCGCCGCGCAACACGGCTCACCACGCCTTCGCCTGCACCGTTCGCGCGACCGACGGCAAGAGCGTGAAATTCGACTCTCTGTCGTGGAAATCGTTGATCGAGACCGAAAAGCAGAATGGCGATTACACGCGCTTCGTCTCGACGCTGTGCGAGCGCGTCGAGGCTGCGAGCCCGAAAGCGGTGCTGCATGCAGGCGTCGTGCCCTTCAAGCATACGGGTATGCTCGTGATGGGCATCGCGATGATCGTCGGGCTCGCTGCAAGCTCAATCTACGCCTTCCGCACGCAGAGCGCGGTGATCGGAGGTGTCGCATTGTTCATGCTGGCTTATCTCGCCTGGTGGATGCGCGATTATCTCACGCGCAACCGCCCGCGGGCCTTCAAGGCCTCGGCCATTCCGCCTTCGGTCCTGCCAGCGACTTCGCCCTAGGCCCTGACCACCAGCACCGAGCAATGCGCGTGGCGCACGATATTCGTCGCGTGGCTGCCGACAAGATAGGTCGCGAGTGTCGGCCAATGCGATGAGACAACGATGAGATCGGCCTTGCACTCATCAGCCTCGGCCAGAACCTCGTGGTAAACCCCACCGGAACGGACGGCCGTGCTGACCTTGCCCGCAGGCAGGCCGAGCTTACCCGCGAGAGCGGCGAGATCTTCCTTCGCCCGTGCCTTTTCGAGACCCTCGAAATCCGCCGGCACATATTCGAGATAGGTCGAGGGCATGATGGGCCGCACATGCAGAAGCCGCACTTCCGCGCCCCATGGCTCGGCGAGCTTCAACGCCGCAGCCAGCGAGGCTTTCGCCATCGCATCATCACCGAGATCAACCGGAACGAGCAATTTCTTGAACATCGCCTTGCCTCCAAACCAAACCTCTCAGCGGGAAACCATTCCCGGAGCATGCGCACAATCTCACACAAGGCGCCCGTACCTGCCTTGATATCGGACAAAACGCCTGTTTCGCGCGTGCTTTGAATGGCTTGATCAGCATAAATCATTTGACGGAGGAGATTTCAGGGCTCATCGCTCGTGCGATCGGGGATTGAAATCCATGACCAGCACGCCCGCGCCGGATGAAACGCTCTCACGCTTCCGGCGTGCATTGAAGGAGCCCGTCATCTTCCTGATGGTGCTCGCCTTCGTGAACATGCTTGGCTACGCGGGCTGGGTGACGCTTTTCAACAATTTCGCGAAAGATGCGGCGAAATTCTCAGGCGCCGACATCGGGCTGACGCAGACCGTGCGCGAAATCCCCGGCTTCCTCGCCTTCACGGCCATTTACTGGTTTCTGGTGATGCGCGAGCAGACACTGGGTTATCTCGCGCTGATCATGCTCGGTGCCGGGATCGCAATCACCGGCGGTTTCCCGACGCTGACGGGGCTTCTCATCACCACCTTCATCATGTCGGTCGGATTCCATTATTTCGAGACGGTCAACCAGTCTCTCTCCTTGCAGCTCTTTCCGAAAAAGGATGCGGCCCGCCTGTTGGGTCGCGTGAGCGGATCCGCCGCCGCCGCCCAGTTCATTGCCTATGGCGGGCTCGCGCTGATGTGGTGGATCGGCTACCGGAACTATGACTTGCTGTTCGCCGTGATTGGCATCGCCTGCATCGGCATCACGGTGGCGGCCTATTTCCTGTTCCCGCGCTTTGAGGGAGAGGTCGCTCAGCAGAAAAAGATCGTGCTGCGGCAGCGCTACTGGCTCTACTACGCACTGACCTCCATGAACGGCGCGCGCCGGCAGATTTTCACGGCCTTTGCCGGTTTTCTTCTGGTCGAGAAATTCGGCTATTCGGTGCCGCAGATGGCGATGCTGCTGATGGTCACCGCCGCGCTCAACACCTTTCTCGCGCCGCGCCTCGGGGCGCTGGTCGGGCGTTGGGGGGAGCGGCGCACCATCGCCTTCGAGAATATCGTGCTCATTCTCGTCTTCATCGGCTATGCGCTGACCTCCAACGCCATCGTGGCAGCGGTTCTTTTCATCATCGACGGTGTATTCTCGATCTTCGTGATCGCCCAGCGCACCTATATCCAGAAGATCGGTGATGCCGCCGATATGGCTCCGACCGCCGCCTGTGCTTTCACGATCAACCATATCGCGGCGGTGATCATTCCGGTGACCTTCGGTATGTTGTGGCTGAAGGATCCGAGTATCGTCTTCTATCTCGGCGCCGGGATTGCCTCGACCTCGCTCATGCTGTCGTTCCTCGTGCCGCACCGGCCGGGACCGGGCAACGAGACAATCATGAAAGAGCGGCTTCAGCCGGCGGAATGATCAAAACCTCGTGGTGAAATCCACCAGCCATTCCGGCATGGCTCGCACGAGCGCGGCCTCAATGGTCTTGTCGATGCCAAAGAGAATCATCGCGCCCATGCCGATGAACAGCAGCGCGAAGACGAGTTTCGCCTTGCCAGAGGTCGCAAAATCCATCAGGGCCGCCTTGCGGCGCGCCAGCACTTCCCGCGCTCCGTAAGCGAGAGCCAGCAGCACGCTCGTCGCACCCAGCGAGAACGCGAACATCGCAATCGCGGCCTGCGGCACCGAGCCGGACTGGCTCGCGAGCCCGATCGCCGCGAAGAGCGAAGGCCCGGCACAGGGGCTCCAAACAGCTCCAAGCAGCATGCCGGTGACAAACTGGCCTGACACACCCGAGAGCGAGAGCTTGTCGAGAAGGCCCGAAGCGCCGTCAGCAACCGGTGCAAGCCCGGTCGCGAAGGCGCGCTGCGTGACGGGCAGGAGCATCGCGGCCCCGAGCGCGATCATGATCGAAGCCCCGGCAATGCGAATGACCTCCGTCGACAGCCCGATGGCAGGCCCCACCGACGCCACGAGCGTTCCGAGCACCGTGAAAGTGAGGCTCATGCCAGCCATCAGCGCCAGCGGCCCCCATTTCCCCTCGCGCAAGGCGGTGGCGAGCACGAAAGGCACCATCGGCAGAACGCACGGATTGAGCGTCGTCAGCGCGCCGGCGAGATAAGAAAGGATGAGGGTCTGCATGCCAGTTCTTTCGAAAGAATCACCGGTCGCCCGGGATGTTTCGAAAAGGATGCGGCATTCGCGCGCACACCGGCAAATCACGCGCGGGTGAGGAAGGTGTCAGGCCTGCCGCTTCGGTGTTGTCAGGGTCAATCCGTCCAGCGCATCCGAAACCTTGATCTGGCATGAGAGGCGTGAATTGGGGCGCACATCGAAGGCGAAATCGAGCATGTCCTCTTCCATCGGCGCCGGCGAACCGACGACACTCACCCATTCCTCGCCGATATAGACATGGCATGTCGCACAGGCGCAGGCACCGCCGCATTCCGCCTCGATGCCCGGAATGGCATTGCGGATCGCGGTTTCCATCACGGTCGCGCCGTTTTCGGCCTCCACCGTGCGGGCGGTGCCGTCATGTTCGATATAGGTGATGCGGGCCATGCGCGGTTCTCTCTCGTGTCGATCGCGCGAGCGAGTTAGAGCGAAAACACGCGTTTGGCGAGAGCAAATCGTGAATTCGGGATGGGCTCGTCAATTGGCGCGGTTGATCTGCTCGATGGCGGCAAGGGCGACATCGATGCATCGCTGAAGCTGGACAAGCCCGTTCTGCCAACCCGAGGCATCATCTCCCAGAGTTTCGCAAAAGCTTGCAGCTTCCGCCACCTGCCAGGCCCCGACGGCGCGGGCAGAACCTTTCAGCGTGTGTGCGAGATCGTGCCGCGCCTGCATTTGCGTCACTGCCTGCAACTGCGCAAAAATCGCGCGCGCCTGCACCTGGAACAAGCCGAGCACCTCGCGCTCCAGCGCCCGGTCTCCCAGCGTCTGGCGCGCGAGATGCACCAGATCGACCGGACGCTCGAACGAAGCAGCGGGCATTTCACTCGGAGTGGAGAAGGCAAGGGTTGAGGACATGATGGCCTGATCCTGAAAAATCCGGCGGGGTTCGCCCGCTTTCTGACCCGTATCCTCGCCCGAGAGACGTAAACAGGCTCGAAAGACAGCCGGGGCGTGACGCCAGCATGGCTTCCGCCGCGTTAACGACGATTCGAATTCGTTAACGATGCCTGTTTCCCTTCCCGCGCCGGTTCCGTAAACTAAAGGTTAAATGCGAGTGTTCCGCCCCCCGAAGGCCTTTCGTGCAGTCGGGCGGTTTCCGGCCATCTGGCCGGGCGGAAGGAAAACAAGGTGGGATGCTGATGGCCACGCAAAAGAAAAACCCCGATGCATCGGAAGCCGGTCTCTCGGCTGTTGAGGAAGCTCTGGGCCTCGGTAGCGCGCCGCCTGCTGAAAAGAACCCCGACAGCCCTCGACTGCCGCGCGTGGATGACATCGATATTTTCAAGCCGGAAAAATCCGCTGCCGGCGAACCGGCTCCGCAGGCGAAGCTTGAGATCAAGCCGCCGCAGCGCAAGGCCAAACCCGAGAAAACCCCGGCCAGCGAGGAGGCTGACTTTTCGGTTCGTCGCGAACCTGCTGCCGGCCAGCCTGAAGCTTCGGTCGAGACACGCCGCTCCTCGATCCTGCCCGCGAATGACGATCGCCGCGCCTCGGTATCGGAGCTCCTCGAACCTCTGCGCTATCAAGCGCCGCGGACAGCTTATCTCGTGGCTGGCCTCTTCAGCCTTCTTTGGATCGCTGCGGCCTGGCTGCTGCTTTCGAAGCCGGACGGCACGTTCTTTACAGCGGATGGTGCGCTGCGTCAGGGCATCGAACTGCCGCTCGCTCTGGCGGGCATCGGCGTCATCCTGCCGATCCTTTTCGTGTTTGCCCTCGCAGCCCTGCACCGCCGATCGCGCGAACTGCGCTCGTCTGCCCGCGTGATGGCGGAAGTCGCCGCTCGCCTCGCGGAACCTGAAAATGTGGGTGCTGACGCCGTTTTCACACTGGGTCAGGCCGTGCGTCGCGAGGTTTCCTCGATCGGCGATGGCGTCGAGCGCGCACTCTCGCGCGCAACCGAGCTTGAAAGCATCGTGCATGGCGAGGTGAGCGCGCTCGAACGCTCCTACGCCGATAACGAATACAAGATGCGCCAGCTCGTTGCAGAACTCGCTGCCGAGCGCGAGGCCATCATGGCGACGGCCGACCGTATCCGCATCACGATCGATGCCGCGCATCAGGGATTTTCGGCCGATATCGGCAAGGCAGGAGACAGCATCTCGAAGGCGATCGACGGAGCCAGCGAGCGCGTCACCTCCATTCTGGGCGGCAAGCAGGATGAACTCGTGGCCACGCTCGACCGTTCGGCAGCGCATGCCGGCGACCTCATCCGCCTGCGCACGTCGGAGCTCTCGGAGGCACTCTCCAGCGCCGCAGCTGACACAAATGCGACGTTGGAGGCAGCAAGCCGCACGATCAACCTCCAATTGGCGGAGTCACGCCGGTCCGTTGTCGAAGAGATCGAACGCGCCTCGCGCGATGCCTCATCCGGCCTTGCGCAGGCGACGACGGATCTGTCCGGCAGGCTTGGCGAGCAGACACAGATGATCCAGCAAGAGATCATGGGCGCGAGCCAGCGCGCGGCCGAAGGCATGCGCATTTCAAGCCAGGCCCTCACGGCGGAATGGGAGAACACCACCGATGCATCTGTCCGCCGGTTGAACGAGGCAAGCGAGGGTTCTGCAAAGCTCATCCGAGAGACGGGTTCACTCCTCAACTCGGAATGGGAAGCGACAATCGGTGCCTCGGCCCGCCATCTCACCGAAACGAGCGAGGCCTCCGCCAAACTCATTCGCGAAACGGGCGCAGCGCTGAAATCGGAAGTGACTGAAACGGCCGAGGTCGTGAACGCCGCCTTCCAGAACAACAGCCGCGACATCATCGAAAATATCGGTAATCGCGCCATCGAAATCAACGAGACGATGCGCGTGGCGAGTGCGGATTTCATCGCCTCGATGGAAAGCCGCGGCATCGATACCGCGAAGCTCATCGAGGAAAAGGGAACCGCGATCGTCGATCAGCTCACCGCCCGCTCGGACGAACTTGCGGACCGTATGGTCGGTACGGCAAGCCGGATCGAGGATACGCTCGGCACCACCAGCCGCGCCATCACCGGCTCGATGGAGGAAACCTCGCGCAGCCTCGAGACGATGCTGAATTCCAGCGCCCAGCGCATCAACGACACATTCGGCGCGAACGGGCTGCAGATCGAAACCACGCTTCAGCGTTCGATCGCACGCATCGAGGACACGCTTTCGCTGAACACGCGCGCGATCGAAACCGCGCTTGAGGGGCATCGCAGCGGCTTCGAGTCAGCGCTCGCGACGCAAGGCACGGCGCTGATCGACATGATCGGCACACGCGTCTCGCAGGCCAACGAAGCCTTCGGCATCGCCGGCGAGAGCCTCGGCGCGCTGATCTCCGATCGCACGCGCGAGGCCACAATCGGCCTGAAGAGCGAGTTGGACGATCTCGGCCTTGCCCTTGCCCGGCAGGCGACCGAAGCAACCGAACGTCTCGCCGGAACCGGGCGCGACGTGCTTCAGGCGCTGAACCAGCATGGCGCGAAAGTGAATGAGGCGCTCGCTGCCAATGCCCACAAGCTCGCGGATACTGTGACCGAACGCACCGCTGGCCTGGGCGAGCGCTTCGCCCAGTTCGAGAAGACCTTCGTGTCGACGGCCGACAAGCTCGAACACACGATTGTCGCGCAGAGCGACGTTCTCGGTGCCCGGATCGCCGAACGCACCTCCACAGTGGCAAGCAGCCTCGAAAGCCTGCTCAACCGCGTCGAGACCGGCGTGGATGACCGCACTCGCGCGCTTGGCGATATGGTCGCCCTGCGCACGCTCGAATTCACCCGTGTTGTCAACGATACCGGCGGCGCGTTGCTCGGCAATCTCGAACAGAAGGTTCAGGTCTTCACCGAGAAGGTCGTCTCCCCGCTTGAGGCTCAGACCAACCTGATCGAAGCCCGAGCTCGCGACGCTTCGAACGAGATCGCCTCGCGCCTCGACCAGAGCGCGGATTCCATCCTGCTGCGTGCGGGCGAAGTCGAGCGCAGCCTCACGGCTTTGTCGCGCGATGTCGGCTCGGAACTGATGAGCCGTGCCGAGCAGATTTCGGCCCTGATCGACGAAAAGGGCGCGAATTTTGTTGCGAACTTCGACAAGAATGGCCGCGAGATGGTTATGGGGCTTGAAACCGCCTCTGCCGATATCGCCCGTCGCGTCACGGCCTCGCTGGCAGAACTCAATTCCGCCATCCAGAGCGGATCGGCCACCTCGCTACACCAACTTGTTCAGGCGAATGACAAGCTGAGGGGCGAAGTTTCCGGCCTTCTCGACAAACTCGGCGAAGCCAACACGGTGCTCAACACCATTGTCGGCTCGACCTCCAAGAATCTCGCAGAGGTCGAGAGCCGCATGAGCGAGCGCGTAAAGGGGCTCGAAGCCACCCTCGCCGCCATTCTCTCCGCCGCCAGCCAGGGCTCGGATGCTTTGGTCAGCCGCGTGGAAGCAATCCGCTCGGCCTCCGGCACCTTGCTCGCCAACAGCCAGAATGTCGCCGAAACGCTCGATGAACGCGCGGCCAACATGCGGGCAATCAGCAACGAGCTGGCGCAGAACCAGACGGGCCTGGCCGAGATGTTGGCCAGCCGCCAGCAGGCTTTCGAAGGGCTGGTGAACACGCTCAATGGCCGCATCGAGGATATGGACGCGATGCTGCGCTCGTTCTCGAGCCTTGTCGGTGACCAGCTTTCGACAGCCGAGGCGCGGGCGCGCGAGGCGTCCGTGCTGGTGCACCAGAGCGCCGAGGGTGCCTCGCAGGCCATCGCCTCGCAATATGAACGCATCCGCCTTGAATCCGGCAAGGAGCGCGAACGCACGGCCGCCGCCCTGCGCTCGGCCTATGAGCAGGTGAATTCGGAAATGTCGTCGCTCTTCCAGGGCGGACTCAATGGGTTCCTCGAAACCGCAGCGGAGTTGCGTCAGGCCTCGCGCGAGATTGTAGCCGATCTCGAAGCCACGCGTGCTGCATTGCAGAGCGGCGGACTGGAAATCCCGGCTCAGGCCCGCGAAGCGAGCCAGCAACTCAAGCGCGTGGTGGGTGATCAGCTTCGCGCGCTGAACGAACTCAACGAGATCGTCTCGCGTTCCGGCCCCGCGCTGGATGTCGCGGAACCGCGCCGCAACGAAACGCCGGAGCGCAGTTCGAACCTTGGCCTGCGTGGCCCGGTGGAGACACCGCGTGCGCAGCCCCGCCCGCAGCCCCCGGCGGCCAACAACCCGCGCGGTTCCTCCTGGCTCTCGGGTCTTCTGGAGCGCGCGTCGGACGACGAGCCCGCACCCCGCGCTCCGCGCACCAGCGAAGCCGGCTCGGCCCGCCGCATCGAGAGTCTCGACAGCCTTTCGGTCGATATCGCCCGGATGATCGATCACGAAGCGGCCATCGAATTGTGGGATCGCTACCGGCGCGGCGAGCGCAATGTCTTCACCCGCAAGCTCTACACGCTTCAGGGTCAGGAAGCCTATGACGACATTCGCCGCCGCTATCGCCGCGATGCCGAGTTCAAGCGCACGGTCGATACCTATATCGACCAGTTCGAGCGCCTGCTCGCGGAAGTCGCCGGTGATGACCGCGATTCACTCGTCGCGCGCACTTACCTCACATCCGATACCGGCAAGGTCTATACCATGCTCGCGCATGCGGCCGGACGGTTCGACTGACATCATCAACTCGAAGCGGTTGAGACGGAGATAAAAAAAGGCGACCTTCGGGTCGCCTTTCTTGTTGGGTGGGCCTGTCTGTTGAACCGAGCGAATTCAGATCCGGCTTGATACCCACGAGACGATATCGCGCAGGATCTCCTGCGTCGCGAGATCAAGTGCGGCAGCCGCCGTCGGGCCATTGGCGCCACCGGCAGGTGTCCGGCGGGTGAAGATGTTGCCCGCGACAATCCGGCCCGAACGATCGTTCACGATCTTGACCGAAAGCTCGATCACCGCCTCGCCCGAAGCCTCGTCGATGCCGAACCGGCGGATCTCAGAGTTCACCTGAGCGGCCGGCAGAAGGCGATCACCGGGGCGCCCGACGCCGGTGATCCGCTTGGCGTTCTCGAAGGTCTGGATCAGCCGAACCTGCAGCAATTTCGGCAGCCGGTCGGCCCATTGCGCATCCGGCAGATAAGCAATTCCGGAACCACGCGTCATCACGATGAGACGATTCGTGTCGAGAGCCGCGAGCGCAGAAGGTTCAGCGACAACGATCAGGGCGCTGCCGGGGCGAGCCCTCAGGCCTTCGCGCGGAGCCGAAATATCGAAGGTCGCCGGAGGAGGCCCCCCGCCGCATCCGGCGACCAGCAAGGCGACAAGAGCAGCCGAAGCCACGCGCGCCCATGCAGACCTGTCCGATGCCTTCTCAAGATTTCCCGAAACCATCACGCGCCCACAACCCTATCGCCGGTATTCGGGAATATTGGATTGCCCGCCAAAGAGCAATTGGGACGGGTTGCGCTCGAGGGCACGCACGGCGCGGCCCAGATCGTTGACGGCTTTGCGGCTGTCTGCAGCGAGCGCCTCGAAATCGCGCAATCCGGGCCCGGTGAAGCGCTGAAGGCCCGCCGAAAGCTCTTTTGTGCGCTGATCGAGATTGCCCGCGAGGGCCCGGATCGAGCGGGCGGCCTCGGTGAGTTCGTTGATCAGCCCGGACGTCGCGCCATCCTGCCCGCCACCGAAGAAGCTTTCAGCGCCGGCCATGACGTTATCAAGCCGGCTCACAGCGCGCGTGACCGTATCGGCAACGCCGGTGATTTCCTTGATGGCGCGCTCGACATCCGGGGCGGTACGCCCAAGCACGGAGGCAAATTTCTCCGCACCGTCGAAGGTGCGGTTGATGCGCTCGGGATCGATGGCTTTCGCGAGCTTGCCGACTTCCTCCAGCGCCGTGTCTAGCTTGCCGGCGCTGTTCTGGAGCTGTTTCGCCAGCGTCCCCGCATCCTGCAGGAGGGTGGCAACATTCTGTCGGTTCTGTGCGAGGGTCTCGGTAAAACTCGCGATATTCCCCACGGCCTGATTGATGGTGCGGGCATCGATACCACGCGTCAGGGCTTCTGCCTCGTCAACGAACTTCTCGATCCGGGTCGAGAGAGAGCCGATACGCTGGCTCATCTCGCCGACATTGGCGAGAAAGGCCGCGACGCCGCTCGAATTCTGGCCAAGCGCGTTCGAGAACGCCTCCAGATTCTTGAGTGTCGAGACGATCGAGCCTTCGCCCTGAGCGAGAATACTGTCGGCCCGCGTCAAAACGGAATCGATCCGGCCCGAAAGGCGCTGCACCGTCTCGACGATATCCTGATAATCCGACCGATCGGCAAAGATCGTGGGCGGGGCACTGGAATCAGGCGCCAGAAGGTCGGCGGCACCGGCCGCACCACCCGAGAGCTGGATGGAAGCCACACCGGTCAACCCCTGCGATTCAAGACGCGCCTTGGTATCGGTCTTGATCGGGGTTTTCGTATCCACGGCGATTTCAGCGACCACGCGGCTCGGATCCGAAGGAAGGAGGTTGATCGCTGTCACCTCCCCCACGCGCAAGCCATTGAACCGCACACTCGACCCGCGCGACAGCCCCGAGACGGAGCCGACAAAGACAACCCGGTAAACCACTCGATCGCCATTCTCGGCCGCGCGCGTGAACCAGAACACGAAGCCGAACACGCCGGCGAGCACCGCCAGCGTGAACAATCCGACAATCGCGTAGTTGGCCTTGTTTTCCATCGTTCGGTGTCACGTCTTTCGTTGATGCACATGGCTCGCGCGGGCGCGCGGGCCATTGAAATAGGCCTGAAGCCACGGATGGGATTCGGATTTCAGCCTTTCGAGCGTCCCTTCTGCGAGAACCCGGCCATCGCCGAGTGCCGCTATGCGATCGCAAATTCCCGCGAGTGAGTCGAGATCATGCGTCACCATGAAGACTGTGAGGCCGAGGGTCGAGCGCAAAGTCGCGATCAATTCGTCGAAATCACCAGCCCCGATCGGATCGAGACCCGAAGTCGGCTCATCCAGAAAGACGATTTCCGGGTCCAGCGCCAGGGCGCGAGCCAGAGCCACGCGCTTGATCATGCCGCCGGAAAGTTCTGAGGGGAAACGTTCCGCGGCCTCCGGCTTCAGGCCCACGAGCTGAAGCTTCAGCATCGCCATCTCATCGAGCAATCGCGGCGAGAGGTCGAGATATTCACGCATCGGAAACTGGATGTTCTGCTTCACGGTCAGCGACGAGAACAGCGCACCATGCTGAAACAGAACGCCCCAGCGTCTCTCGATCAGGCGACGACGCTTCGGGTTCACCTTGTCCATATCGTGCCCGAAGACGCGCACGCTGCCCTGCCTCTTTCCCACGAGGCCGATGATCGTGCGCAAAAGCACGGATTTGCCGGTGCCCGAAGCCCCCACGACGCCCAGAATTTCGCCGCGCCGCACATCGAGAGCAAGCCCCTCCATGACGTTGCGCTCGCCGAACCCGACAGTGAGATTTTCGACCTCAATGACAAGCGCACCGCTTTCATCGCGGGCATCCGGCTCGGGAGTGACGATCGTTTCTCTCATCACATCAATACTTTATAGCCGCAAAGAACATCGCGAACAGCCCATCCACCACGATCACGATGAAGATCGATTTGACGACCGAAGCCGTGGTGTGCGCGCCCAGAGATTCCGCACTGCCCCGCACTGCGAACCCCTCGATACAGGCGATCAGCCCGATCACCAGCGCCATGAACGGCGCCTTGTACATGCCGACGAGGAATGTGTTCATCCCGATGATGTTCTGGATGCGCGAGAAGAAAATCTCGAAACTCACACCGCCATAGAACTGTGCCACCAGCGCCCCGCCGCCAATCGAGGCCATTGAGGAGATGAAGGTCAGGAGCGGCAACCCGATCAAGAGGGCGATGATGCGCGGCAGGACCAGCACCTCGATGGGGTCGAGCCCCATCGTCTGGAGCGCATCCACCTCCTCGCGCATCTTCATGGAACCCAGCTCCGCCGTGAACGACGAGCCGGAGCGCCCGGCAATCATGATGGCGGTGAGCAGCACCGCCAGTTCGCGCAGCACCAGAACACCGATGAGATCGGCCACGAACTGCGCCTGCCCGAATTTCTCGAGCTGGAAAATCGTCTGCTGGGAGATGATCGCCCCCACGAGAAACGAGATCAGAACGATGATCGGCACACCGCGCAGGGCGACGCGCTCCAGTTGGGTGACAACGGCTGCCGGGCGCAGCCGTGTGCGTCCGATCAGCACACGGAAAAGCGCTGCCATCACCGCACCGAGAAATGCGACACCGCTCGACACATCCTTTCCCGCATCCACAACCGCTTCACCGATGTCGATCAGCATCGGGTAGGCACCCTGCCGGTGCGGGGCCGCAGGCGGCGGAATCTCAGCCTGCGCCACTTCCGAAAGAAGGTGGTTCTGGTCTCGTCGCAATCCGGTGACGGCGACCGTCCCGTGCTGATCGGCCAGTTCGATACGTGTCCGGTGGATCAGCCATGCGCCCACCGTATCGAGGTTGAGGATTCCGGCACAATCCAGCTTCAGCGGCGCGTTGATTTCCAGTTGCGGGCGTTTCCCGAAAGCTTCGGCAAGGGCGTCTTCCAGGTCATGCGCATGGTCAGCCGTCCAGGCTCCGGCGAGCTGAAGCGCCTGCATATGCCCCTTCCCTGCAACCCAGATCGCCGATGGCCGCGCCATCCATCCCCCTCGCCCGTTCGAGGCACGTTCGCGCGAAGTGCCAATCCGCAAGAATACAAACACCTGCTCATGTCTCGTATCACCGCGCGAAAGCACGCCGCAAGACGGGAAGCGAAAGACATCATTAACCATTTTCAAGGCAGGGTTGCGGCTGGAATGCCAGGCCTCACTTCCAGAGCATAGAGCGGCTCAGCAGCATGACGTCGTTGATCAAACCGCCGATATTCGACGCGAACGCGTTCGAACAGATCGAAGCAGCCGTAATGGAAACCGAGCGCGGTCGCTGGTTTCTGAATGAATATGCGCGCCGCAACCGCCATGCCGAGACCGAGATCATTCTCGACGCGATCGACAAGCTCTCGCGCAACATGAACACACGGCCGCTGCTCATCGGCACCGACCAGCTTCACCGGGACATTCTCGATATGGCGCGCGCCATCCTGCGCACCGAGAAGGAAATTCGGGCGATGCGCGGTCGCGATGGCGGGACAGTCCAGTTTGCCGCCGCCAGCGAAACGCTCGACGCCGTAATTGGCACTACCGAACAGGCAACATCCGCGATTCTCTCCGCCGCCGAGCGCGTACAGGAGCAGGCCTGGACCATGCGCGAGCAGGGCGAGGACCCGGAAATCTGCGATCAGCTCGACCGCAGCGCCACCGAAATCTACACGGCCTGCTCCTTCCAGGATCTGACGGCCCAGCGGATTGCCAAGGCCGTGGAAACCCTGAAATTTCTCGATCAGCGCATCCGGACTCTCGTGGATGCCGCCGGCCTCTCCGACGCCATCGCCGAGGAGATCGAGGATATCGACGCCACGATGGCGATGGAAGCCGAAACCGAGAAAAGCCAGCCGGATATCTGGATGAGCGAAGCCAATCAGGCAGAAATCGATGACACTTTCGATTTCTTCACGCCTGCCGAGCAGGCCGAGCCGACGATGGTGGGAGCCGACCTTCTCGATTTGGCGCCGGATTCGGCAAAAGCCGCCCCGGCCTCGTCGCCTGTCGAGAACGAGGCGGTTCCCGCAGCCGTCGCTCTGGATGCCGACGCTGAAATCTTCGATGGCACCGCGCCTCTCAACACGGACGAAGCCCTGTTCGACGACATGGCCGATATTCTCGCCGAGCCGGATGCACCGGTCGCCGATGGCCCCTCGCCGCTCGACAGCCTCGACGCGCTTTCGACCAAGGATCGCTTGCGCGCATTCCGCTGATCGCGGGTTGCCTCGGAACGGAGCAAGCGCCTAGACTGGCGCCACTCCCCTTCGGACCCGCTCCATGCCTGTCGAAACATCGTCCTCCGCCGTGCCCACTCCCGGCGATGCCCATCAGCGTCCACTGATCGGCATCCTGTTCAAGATTGCCTCGGCTTTCGCGTTCTCATGCATGGGCGCGACCGTGAAGGTTGTCGGATCAATCACGCCGGCCGATGCCTCGTTTCCGGTCGGGCAGATCGTGTTCTCCCGCTCTTTCTTTGCATTGCTGCCGGTTTTCATCTGGATGGGTGTGGTTGGAAAACTCAGCTCCGCCTTCCAGACCAACAATCACAAAGGGCATCTGAAGCGCGGGCTGATCGGCTCACTGGGCATGTTTTTCGGCTTCTCGGCCCTCGTCCTGCTGCCACTGACGGATGCCACCGCGATCTCCTTCACATCACCGCTGATCAGCGTGGTGCTCGCCGCTTTCGTGCTGGGTGAGGTGGTGCGGCTTTACCGCTGGAGCGCGGTGCTGATCGGCTTTTGCGGTGTGATCATCATGCTGTGGCCCTACATCTCGGCCGATGCCATCAGCCGCCAGCCCGATACGAAACTCGCGCTTGGTGCCTTGTTCGGGTTCATCGGCGCAACCTGTGCCGCCTTCGCGATGATTGAGGTGCGGCGGCTGACAAGCACCGAAAGCACCTCGGCGATCGTGATCTATTTCTCGCTGATGACGACCACGTTCGGCATGCTGACGGTGGTGGGCGGCGCGATAGACCCTGATTGGGCATGGCGGACACCCAGTTTCAAGCAGGGTTTTTTCCTGGTCCTCGTGGGCGTGATGGGCGGTTTCGGGCAGATTTTCCTCACCGAAAGCTACCGCCGCGCGCCGGCTTCCACGGTCGCACCTTTTGATTATACCGGAATGATCTTCGCCGTGGGCTGGGGTTATTTCCTGTTCGGGGAATGGCCGCACCAGCTGGTCATGATCGGCGCAAGCATCGTGTGCGCGGCCGGGATTTACGTTATCCTGCGCGAGCGCCAGCTCGGGATTGATCGCAAGCGCCAGAGCGAAGCCTCGCCCTCGCGCTCGATTTGAGACTCACACTTCGAGCGGGGCGAGTTTGACGCGCAGCCCGTCGAGCTGCTCGCCGTTCCAGATGATCTGGCAGGCCAGACGCGAATGAGGAGTCAGCGTCGCGAGCTGATCAAGCATGGCTTCCTCGTCATCACGCGGCGCGGGCAGCTTTTCGGCCCAGGCCGGATCGACCACAACGTGACAGGTGCCGCACAGGCAGGCACCGCCGCAGGTCGCGGGGATATCGAGCCCGCATTCGCGCATGATCTCCATCAGCCGGAAACCGTTCACGCCCGGCAACAGGTGGTGCAGACCGGCACGGTCGGTCACATGAAATGCGCCATCGGCCAGGGCGGGGTCAAACGCCTCGGCAGCCGGCATGTCGTCGGTGGCTTGCATGTCGAGCATCTCTGAAGCCTCATGAAGACAAGAACCGCACAGAGCGGCCAGCCTTCACATATTGCACTGCACACTTGCCTCGCGCCTTGCGCTAGGGCAAGACAATAATTCGTCTATCCGAACGGTTCGGATGACAAAACGATCAGATCGGTGGCCCGATGGCCGAAAAAGACAAGTCCAGAGATTTCGAGGGCGGAGCGGCTGCGCTCTCCGGCCAGCTGGGCAAAACCATCCAGCGGCTGCGCAAGAACTACAACCTTTCACTCTCTGAACTGGCCGAACAATCGGGTGTCGCGAAATCCATCATCAGCCAGATCGAGCGCAACGAAACAAACCCCACCCTCGCGACAATCTGGCGGCTCAGCCAGGCGCTCGACATCTCGATCGAGCGTTTTCTCGTCGACAGCGACGATGAGCCGGTGATCGAGAAAATCTCGAAGGGCGATACGCCGATCCTGCTCTCGGATGACGGCAAGGTTCGCCTCGCCATCATCGGCTGGCTGAAAACGGTGGAATGGCTGCAATGGTATGATGTGCATGCCGAGGCGGGTGGCGTTCTGGATTCTGACTCGCATCAGCGTGGCTCGGTCGAGTGCCTCTCGGTGCTCAGCGGTATGTTCGAGGTCGAGGTTGGCGGCGAGAAGGAAACCGTGCGGGCCGGCGAAACCTTGCGCTATCGCTGCGATCGCCAGCACATCGTGCGCTGCATCGGTGATGAGCCGGGGCATGCCACCATGGTGGTGATTCTCAAGGCGGCGGTGATGGAATAGGCGCCGGAGCGCTATCTCCGCGCAACGGGTTTGCCTGCCACGGGCGGCAAGGTCATCAGATACTCGGCCATGGCGGCCCGGTCGGCATCACTCAGTTCGGCCATGTTCTTGATCACCGACCCCATTGAACCGCCAACGGTCAAGAAGCCAGGCGTCTCGCCGGTTTTCAGGAAGCTCGCATGCTCACCTTTCGACCACGGCCCTATGCCATCGGCATGGGGGGTGATGTTCGGCACCGTTTTCTTGCCATCCGGCTCGATACCGCCCCCATAGCGCCGGGCCTGGACGATGCCGCCAAGCGGGTTGCGCGGCGAATGACACTCCGCGCAATGGCCGGGACCCTCGACAAGATAGGCACCCCGGTTCCACGCCACCGAGCGCATCGGGTCCGGTCGGAAGGGTTGACCATCGAGATAGAGCAGTTTCCATCCGCCAAGGCTGCGCCGGATGTTGAACGGAAAGGCGATTTCATGCGGTTTCGCTCGCCCTTCAACTGGTGCGAGCGTGCGGATGAAGGCAAAAAGATCAGCAAGATCCTTCGCATTCATCCGCTGATAGGAGGTGAAGGGAAAAGCAGGGAAATAGTGCCGGCCTTCCGGCGACACACCCTCACGCATTGCCACAATGAACTGATCGACATTCCAGTTGCCGATGCCGTCCCGCGGATGCGGCGAGAGGTTGGGCACATGGAAGGTGCCGAACGGTGTCGGCATGGCGTGCCCGCCCCCGAGTTTCAGCCTGTCAGGCTGGCCCTCCGTCGCATGGCAGGAGGCACAACCACCCGCAAAGAACATCGCCCGACCGTTGGCGGTATCGGGTTGGGAAGCCGGAGCAGCCGGGCTTGATCCCCGGATCAGGCGAAAGAAAGCGGGGTCTGACGCGACCAGAAAGCCGAGGAACCCGAGAACGGCAAAGGCGGCACACCAGGCGAAAAGTCTCCACATGGTCCGCCGCCTCCCTGTCTGTCAAAATCCGGACGCGCCTTGCCAGGATACGCCTTACTTAGCGCGGAAGGCGTCGTGGCAGGTGCCGCAATTCCCGAGAACTTTCGGCATCTCGGCCTTGAAGCTCGCCTCATCCTTGATAGCGGCGGAAGCGGCCTTGGCATCGGCTTCGAGCTTCGCGACCATGCCCATGAACCTCGCATTATCGGTCCAGATCACCGGCAGCGCCTTGGTGTCACCCGTGCCGGAACCCTCCGGGAAAAGCTTGGTGAGCTTGGGCGCGCCTTCTGCGATGGTTTTCAGCGCATCCTGAACCTTGGCGAGTTCGAACGGCGCTTCGCCGCGCATCATCGGCCCGACCGGCCGCAATGCACCGCCAAAGCTCTTGAACACATCCTTACGCTCGCTGATCGCATTGGACTGCGCATAGGCAGCGCCCAAACCGATGGAGACCAAGCAAGCAGCAATAACAAGACGACGCATGGATGTTTTCCTTTCCTTCGAGAGGAGGCCGACTATCGGCTCCCTCGTGCAAGATTCTGTTTCAACCGAGAAAATCTCCGGCTGCACGCGCCAACGGGACGCACTCGATCCTGCGACGCAATGTCCCAGTGTTCCTGCACGAATGCGCGCTGTCGAGCGAATTTTAGTTGCACGAATGCAAATTGATCCGTCTTCACATCGTCGTGATCAGACTTCAGGGCGGATCAGGGCTCAGGCCCGCAGGACCTTCCAGATTTTCTGGGCTGTTGCCGGCATATCGATGTGGCGAATGCCTTTCTCGCGCCGCAGGGCATCGACAACGGCGTTCATCACCGCAGGTGCCGCACCGATCGTGCCCGCTTCACCAGCCCCCTTCACACCGAGGATATTGGTGGTCGAGCGCACATTGCGCGTCTCGAACCTGAAACTCGGCAGGTTCTCGGCTCGCGGCATCGCGTAATCGAGGAAACTCGCCGTGAGGATCTGGCCATTTTCGTCCGTGACGAAATTCTCGATCAGTGCCTGCCCGATCCCCTGCGCCACGCCGCCGTGAATCTGCCCGGCGAGGAGTGTCGGGTTGAGCGTCACTCCGAAATCATCAACGATGACATAGTTCACGATCCGGGTTTCGCCGGTATCGGGGTCGATTTCGACCTCAGCAACATGCGTGCCGTTCGGGTAGGTGGCCTCGGGAGGCTTGAAGGAGCCGGTCTGGTTCAGGGCCGATTTTTTGGCCATCGGCAGGTTGGCGAGTTCGGCAAAGGAAATCCGCCGGTCGGTGCCGGCAATCCGCACCGCACCATCCGCGATTTCGAGGTCACTCTCGGCCGCCTCCAGCGGGTTCGATGCAAGCTTCTTCAAGGATTTCGCGAGGTTCTCGGCCGCGAGCGATACAGCGGCACCTCCAACAGGGATCGAGCGCGAGCCGCCCGTGCCGCCGCCCGTTGGCGTGTCGCGCGTATCGCCCTGCTTCACCACGATTTTCGAGAGCGGAAGATCGAGATGCTCGGCCACGAGCTGCGCATAGGCGGTTTGATGTCCCTGCCCGGTTGATTGCGTGCCGATGCGCAGGGTGATTGTGCCATCTTTCTCGAGCCCCACGTAAGCCGGTTCCGCCGAACCGCCACCACAGGCCTCAATATAGACACCAAGTCCGATGCCGCGGATCAGGCCTGCCTTTTTCGCAGCCTTCAGGCGCTTCGGGAACCCCTTCCAGTCGGAAATTTCCATCGCGCGGGCCATATGAGCCCCGAATTCGCCTGTGTCATAAACGCGCTTTGTCGGCGTCTTGTAAGGCATCTGACGCGGCTTGATGAGGTTGAGTTTCCTCAGAGCGATGCGGTCCATCCCGATCTCGTCGGCGATGAAATCCACGAGGCGTTCCACCGTGTAGGCTGCCTCTGGCCGCCCCGCCCCACGATAGGCATCCACGGGAACCGAATGCGAATAAAAGCCGCGAATATGCGTGTAACCCACCGGGATATCGTAGCAGCCCGTCAGCATGGTGGAGCCGACCCAGGGAATGAACGGCGCGAATTGCGACAAGTAGGCCCCAAGATTGGCATCAAGCCGCACCCGCATGCCGAGGAACCTTCCCTTCGCATCCAAGGCCATCTCGGCATGGGTGAGGTTATCGCGCCCCTGCGTGCAGGCGAGGAAATGCTCTGAGCGTTCGGAAACCCAGCGCACCGGCTTTTGCAGCCGTCGCGCGGCCTCGGCTGCGAGCGCATATTCGCGATAGAAGAAAATCTTGGTGCCGAAGCCGCCGCCGACATCCGGCGTGATGACGCGGATGTTTTCAGGCGGCACCTTTAGAATCTCGTTCGCGAGCGTATCGCGGATATCATGCGAGCCCTGACTCCCGAGCGTGAGCGTGAGTTGCTCAGCCCTGGGCTCGACGAGCACTGAACGGGTTTCGAGGTAGTTCGCCACAACGCGGTTGTTGACGAGATCGAGCCCCACCACGCGGTGCGCCTTGGCGAACACGGCGTCTGTCGCTTTCCGGTCTCCCAGAAGGGTCTCGAAAGCAAGGTTGCCGGTGGCCTCCGCATGCACAAGCGCCGCTCCGGGCGCTCGCGCTGTCGCGAGATCAGCCGCGACGGCCAGGCTCTCCCACTGGATTTCGATCGCCTCGGCGGCATCACGCGCCTGCTCAACGCTCGCCGCCACGATAAACGCCACTGCCTCACCCACATGACGCACCGTATCCCTGGGCAGCACCGGATAGGCCGGGAGCGGCATTTTTGAGCCGTCGATATTCTTCTGAGGAGCCTGACAGGGCAGGCTGCCGAGCCCCGCGACATCTGCGCCGGTGAGAATCAGAGCCACGCCCGGCATGGCGCGCGCGGTGGCGACGTCCCCGATCCGGAACCGGGCATGCGCGAAAGGTGAGCGCAGGGCGAAAGCCTGCAACTCGCCTTTCGCATGGGCATCGCTCGCGTAACGCCCCTCCCCCGTGATGAAACGCTGATCCTCGACGCGTGCTGGCGCCTGTCCGATACCGAACTTCATGATTGCGACCTGAAATGCTGGGGAAATACCCGAAGCACCCAGCATAACCCCTCGGCACGGGGCTTCAAGTCCGGCTCAATCCTCGAAGGCGATGTCTTCGCCGGCCATCGCCCAATCCTTGAAGCCGCCGACATAATGCGCATCAAGAGGCAGGCCCGCAGCCTGAGCCATCAGGATCGCGTGGCGCGAGCGCACACCGGCTGCGCAGGAGAAGACGATATCCCTCCCATCGGCATCGGGCAGATCAGCCGGATGAAAGGTCGAAAGTGGCATGGAGACCGAGCCGGGGATATGCCCGGAGGCAAATTCATGCGGCTCGCGCACATCCACCAGTAGGATCGAGCCTTCAGCGAGGCGCGCCTTGATATCCTCACGCTCTAGATCGACGATCACGCTGCCTGTCCTTCTTGCCGCCAATATGGCCTCAAGATGGCCCCGCGCCTCCGATCCGGCAAGGCCGGGCAGAACTCAATAGGCGCTCTTGAGGTTGAACAGCGAAAGCGGCGTCATGGCCAGAATGTAAAGATCAAAGGCGAGCGACCAGTTCTCGATGTAATGCAGGTCGTGTTCGACGCGGCGCTCGATTTTCTCGACCGTATCGGTCTCGCCGCGCCAGCCATTGATCTGCGCCCAACCCGTGATTCCCGGCTTCATGCGGTGCCGCGCGAAATAGCCCGACACGACATCCTGATAGAGCTGGTTCGCGGCCATGGTCTGTGTCGCGTGCGGGCGCGGACCGACAAGGCTCAATTCGCCTCGCAGCACATTGATCAGCTGTGGGAGTTCATCAATCGAGGTGCGGCGGATGAAACGGCCAACCTTGGTGACGCGCGGATCATCCTTGGTCACTTGCTTGCGCGCATGGTGATCGGTCATCTCATGGTACATTGAGCGAAACTTATACACGCCGATCAGGTTGTTGTTGAACCCGAAGCGCTGCTGTTTGAAGAAGATGGGCCCCTTGGATTCAAGCCGGATCGCGAGTGCGACAAGCGCCAGCAGCGGCAGGAACGCCACAAGCGCAATTGCTGCGACCACACGATCGAATATCGCCTTCACCGCCGCATTCCAATCCGACAGCGGGCGATCGAAAACCGCGAGAAACGGCACATCGCCGATATAGGAATAGGCACGTTTCGAGAGTTTCAGCTTCGAGGCATGCGCGGCAATGCGCACATCGACGGGCAGCTGCCAGAGCTTGCGCAACAGATGCAGGATGCGCTCCTCGGCGGTCGAAGGCAGGGCGATGATCAGAAGATCGACCGCGTTCTCGCGCGCGTATTGTTCCAGCTCCTCGAAGGTGCCGATTTTCCGGTGGCGACCAACCTGATCCGGCGACCGATCGCCGCCGCGATCATCGAAGAGCCCGAGAATGGTGATCGAGCGTTCGCCCGCCTTTTCAAGCCGCGCAATGAGATCTTCGCAGGCCTTGCCGCCACCCACAATCACGGCCCGGCGCGCGAGTTCGCCGCGTTTCTCGGCTGCGATCACGGCACGGCTGGTCAGCAGCCGGAACAGGGTGAGGAGCACGACCGAATAGAGCGCCCAGCGCAGAAGCCAGCCACGCGCTTCCATGATGTCGATGTTGGCAACAAAATAGAGCCCCATCACCAGCACGAAGGCTCCGACCATCGCGATCAGCAGCGCTCTCACCTGCCGCGCGAATGCGCCCAGAGCCGGGATCGTGTAGGCCCAGATGCGCTGGAGAATGTAGGCTGCGAGAAGCGGCACGAAGACCACCGTGATCAGCGGCACCGGGCTTTCATACATACCGGGGGCGCCGCGCTGCATCAGCGCGAACAGGCCGAGCGCCCACATCGACATCAGGTCGAACGTCAGCACAAGGCCGATGAGCTTCTGCTTCGAAACGCGCGTGAGCATTCCAAAGAGCGCCTTATCTCTGCCCAGAGGGCGGGATGAGCCCGCCATCATCTCGATCGACATGGATGCCTGCCTGACGCATTACTCTTTGGGCGGCATTCCTACCCGAGAAGTTTCGAAAATCTGTTAAGTCGATTGTCGGGATTTCTTCAAATTGTCGGAAAATTTTCGGCATCGCAAAACGCGGATAAAGGTTGAAAGCGCCCGCCCCGTGCCCCTACGATACGGCGAATGAAAAGCGGTGCTCCAAGCACCCGAGAGGGAAAACATGGCGAGCCTTCGCCTCACTGCCGCACAGGCTTTGATCCGCTATCTTGCGGCTCAGGAAACCGA
The DNA here is from genome assembly GCA_017302635.1 of Hyphomicrobiales bacterium. Lineage (GTDB taxonomy): Bacteria > Pseudomonadota > Alphaproteobacteria > Rhizobiales > Beijerinckiaceae > Rhabdaerophilum. Next base: position 528,947 of record JAFLCX010000002.1, on the reverse strand, counting down.
AATTGACGGGCAGCGCCTGCCCATTTTCGCTGGAGCATGGGCAATTTTCGGACATGGCAATGTCGCTGGCCTCGGTGAAGCGCTTCACGCCATGCGGGACCGCTTCCCGACCTACCGTGCCCATAACGAGCAGGGCATGGCCCATGCGGCAATTGCCTTTGCGAAACAATCGCGCCGCCGCCGGTTCATGGCCTGCACAACATCCATTGGGCCGGGTGCGACGAACATGGTCACGGCCGCCGCCCTCGCCCATGTCAACCGGTTGCCGGTCCTGTTCCTGCCGGGCGATGTCTATGCCACGCGCCGGCCAGACCCCGTGCTTCAGCAGATCGAGAATTTCTCGGACGGCACGGTTTCTGCGAATGACTGCTTCCGCCCTGTTTCGCGCTATTTCGACCGCATCACACGTCCGGAACAACTGCTCGCTGCCCTTCCACGTGCGATGCAGGTTCTGACCGACCCCGCCGAATGCGGCCCCGTTACCCTCGCCTTCTGCCAGGATGTGCAGGCCGAAGCGTTTGATTACCCGGAAGAGTTTTTCCGGCCCCGAAACTGGTCGCCTCGGCGCTCCCGCCCCGATGAGACAGAACTTGCCGCAGCCATCGCCACGCTGAAGGCGGCGAAGAAGCCGTTCGTGATCGCGGGCGGCGGTGTTCTGTATTCGGAGGCGGAGCGCGAGCTTCTCGGCTTTTGCCGCAAGCACAATATCCCTTCAGCAGAAACGCAAGGCGGAAAATCGAGCTTGCCTGCGGACGAAAAACTGAACCTCGGCGCGCTCGGCGTCACGGGCACCGAGGCTGCCAACACGCTCGCCGCCGAGGCCGATGTGATTCTTGCCGTCGGCACGCGATTGCAGGATTTCACCAGCGGCTCGCGTGCCCTGTTTGCGGAGCGGGGGCGCACGATCCTCGGGCTCAATGTGCAGGCCTTTGATGCAGGCAAGCATCATGCTTCGCCGCTGGTCTGCGATGCAAAAACTGGCCTCGCGGCCCTCGCGCGTGGCCTTGCCGGCTGGCGAGCGCCTGCGGAATGGGCGGTCAAAGCCGAATTGGCGCAAGAGCATTGGCAGCGGCAAGCGGCACCCTACACCGCCCCGACCGAAAGTTCCCTGCCCTCGGATGCCAAGGTCATCGGCGCGGTGCAGAGGCAGTCAAAAAAAACCGACATCATCGTCTGTGCGGCTGGCGGCTTGCCGGGCGAGCTTCACAAATTGTGGCAGGCGGGAAAACCCGGCGGCTACCACGTCGAATACGGCTATTCCTGCATGGGTTATGAGATCGCAGGCGGGCTCGGCGCGAAAATGGCTGCACCGGATCGCGAGGTCATCGTGATGGTGGGCGATGGTTCCTATCTCATGATGAACTCCGAGATCGCGACTTCGGTGATGCTCGGGCTGAAGCTCACGATCGTCGTGCTCGACAATCGCGGATTCGGCTGCATCAACCGGTTGCAACGCGCGACGGGCGGCGAGAGCTTCAACAACCTGCTGGAACATACCCGCCACGAGACCCTCCCGGCCATTGATTTCGCGAAACACGCCGCCTCGCTTGGCGCGAAGGCCATCAAAGTCGCAGGCATCGCTGCGCTCGAAAAGACCTTGCGCACCGCGCGCCGCTCCCCGATCACCACGACCATCGTGATCGATACCGACCCACTCAAGTCCACCGATGCCGGCGGCACCTGGTGGGATGTCGCGGTGCCGGAAGTCTCGACAAGGCCCGAAGTACGTGCGGCGCGCGCTGGCTACGTCGAAGCCCAGAAAAAACAACGCCTCGGAGACTGAATATGCCCATCCGCATCGGTGCCAACCCCATCGGCTGGTCGAATGACGACCTGCTCGAGATCGGTGGCGAGACCCCGCTCGAGACCTGCCTGAGGGAAGCAAAGGAGGCCGGTTTCGAGGGCATGGAGCTGGGCAACAAGTTCCCGCGCGAGGCTGGTGCGCTTAAAGCGGCACTCGCGCCGTTCAACATGGCTTGCGTCGGTGGCTGGCATTCGGTGGAACTGCTCAGACGCGATGCGCGCGAGGAATTCGCACTTGCGAAAGCGCATCGCGATCTTCTGACAGCGATGGGGACATCGGTGTTTATTGTCGCGGAAACATCGAATGCCATCCACGGAAACCGCGCGATGCCGCTCTCGCAGCGCCCTCATCTCGGCGGTGCGGATTGGAAACCCTACGCCGCCCGGATGAGCGAATTCGCGCGCATGCTGGCCGACGAGGGGCTGGTGCTGTGTTATCACCACCATATGGGGACGATCATCGAGAGCCGGGACGATATCGCCCGCTTCATGGACGCTTGCAGCGGCTCGGTTAACTTGCTGCTCGATACTGGCCATGCCAGTTGGGCTGGCGCTGACCCGGCCGAACTTGCGAGAACGTACCGCCATCGCATCACCCATGTCCATTGCAAGGATATCCGCCCCGCCATCCTTGCGAAGGCAAAGGCGGGGGATTGGTCGTTCCTGGATGCCATTCTCGGCAAAGGCGATGAACTGGGCACCTACACCGTTCCCGGCGATGGCGCGGTGGATTATGTGAGCGTGTTCAAGGCGCTCCCCGGTTATGCTGGCTGGGGGATTGTGGAAGCCGAGCAGGACCCGAAAAAGGCCAATCCGCTCGCTTACGCCAAAAAAGGCGTCGCGCATCTGAGATGGGCGCTGAACGAAGCGGGCCTCGCATGACATCGTTGCTGAAACGTCGGCCCAACGCGAACAACCCGGTTCATCTCGTCACGCCGCAGAATGCGGGATGGTCCTATGTCGGTTTCGCGCTCTACCGCCTCGCAGCTGGCGATCATATCGAGGCCGGAACGGGCACGCGAGAAGCCTGCCTCGTGATCGTCTCGGGCGCAGCGCGCCTTCTCGGGAGTGGAAAGGATTTCGGCGTTCAGGGCGGGCGCGCAAACCCGTTCGATGGCCTGCCGGATTCGCTCTACGTGCCGGCGAAATCGCGCTACCGGATCGAGGCGGAAACCGATTGCGAGATCGCGATCTGCACCGCCCCTGCGCATGGTTCGCTGCCCTTGCGCCTCATTCCGGCTGCGGAAGTGGGGCAGGAAACGCGAGGAGCGGGAACCAATACGCGCTATGTGCGCAATATCCTGCCCGATACCTCGCCCCATGCCGAAAGCCTTCTGGTGGTCGAGGTCATCACGCCCGGCGGGCACTGGTCGAGCTACCCGCCACACAAGCATGATGCCGACAATCTCCCGGCCGAGAGCCGATTGGAGGAAACCTATTACCACCGCCTCCGCCCCGGTTCGGGCTATGCGATGCAGCGCGTCTACACCGATGACCGCTCTTTGGATGAAACCATCACGGTGGAGGATGGCGACGTGGTGCTCGTGCCGCGCGGCTATCACCCGGTGGGCGCGGCGCATGGCTACGATCTCTACTATCTGAACGTGATGGCCGGCCCGCATCGGCTCTGGCGCTTCCGCAACGATCCCGCACATGAGTGGATGCTGAAGAAGGGCTAAAGCCTTCCCTCACTCGACCCCGACATAGCTCTCGGCGAGCACACGCCTCGCGGCTTCTGACGTCTGCAACTGGCGGAACTCCGCCTCCTGCATCCGCTGCTCGAAGGGCGAGAAATGCTCGAAGCGGTGCAGCATGGTCGTCATCGCCCAGGAGAAGCGCTCGACTTTCCAGATCCGTTCGAGTGCCGACTGGGAATAGGTATCAATCCCGCGTGTCGAGCGCTGAAGGTAGAATTCCACGATCGCATTTGCCAGTTGCTGCGCATCGCGCGCTGCGAGATTGAGCCCCTTCGCACCCGTCGGCGGCACGATATGCGCCGCGTCACCCGCCAGGAACAGCTTCCCGAAGCGCAAGGGCTCAGCGACGAAACTGCGCAGCGGCGCGACCGATTTCTCGATCGAGGGCCCCATGACGACATTCGCAGCGGCTTTCGCATCCAGCCTGCGGCGTAGCTCATCCCAGAATTGCTGGTCACTCCAGTGGTTCACATCCTCATCCGCCGCGCACTGGATGTAATAACGGCTGCGCCGTGCCGAGCGCATCGAGCAGAGCGCGAAACCGCGCGAATGGGCCGCGTAAATCAGTTCCGGGTCGCAGGGCGGCACATCGGCGAGCACGCCGAGCCAGCCGAACGGATAGGCGCGCTCGAAAGTGCGGATGGCGGCGGCCGGAACACTCGCGCGGCTCACGCCATGGTAACCATCGCAGCCCGCGACGAAATCGCATTCGATGCGGCGCGCGAAGCCATCCTTCTGCCAGGTGACATAGGGCCGCCCACGATCGAAATCATGCAACGTGACATTCTCGGCCTCGAAAACCGTCTCGGCACCGCTGTCCGCGCGCAGGTCCATCAAATCGCGGGTCACCTCGGTCTGGCCGTAGACCATCACGGAGCGCCCGTTGGTCAACGCATCGATATTGATCCGTAAGGCCTCACCATTGAACTGGATGGCAAAGCCGTGATGCGGCAACCCCTCGCGCATCATCCTCGTGCCCGCTCCAAGACTGAGCAGGAGTTGCACCGTGGCATCTTCCAGCACTCCGGCACGGATACGGCCGAGCACATAGTCGCGCGAGCGGCGCTCGATGATGACATTGTCGATGCCCGCGCGTGTCAGGATGGAACCTACCAGCAAACCCGCCGGTCCTGACCCGATGATGGCAACCCGCGTGCGCATCCGCCCCTCGCTGCATCCCCCGCCTGGAAATCGGGGCTGGCCGGTCAGGGTCTCGTGCCCCGCTCACCAGCCACCGAAGCAGAATGAGCGAGCGCGATAAAAAGCGCAAATGCTCCAAAAGGAGAAGTCGTCAGGGGTCGATGAGGATCACCCTGAAATCATTCACATTCGTCTGGGTGGGGCCTGTGGTGATCAAATCGCCGATCGCTTCGAAGAAAGCGTAGGAATTGGTCTCGTCGAGCAGGCCTCGCCCGTCGATACCCAATCGCGCTGCGCGCGACAGCGTGTCCGGTGTCACGACCGCACCGGCATGTCCGCCCTTGCCGTCAATTCCATCTGTATCGGCCGCGATCGCACGAATGCCCGGCGCTCCGTCGAGAGCAAGGGCGAGGGCGAGCGCATAATGCGAGTTCCGCCCGCCGCGCGTTCCCGCGCCACCGCGGGTGCGCACGCTGGTCTCGCCGCCCGAAATCATCGCGATCCTTTGCCCGGCCCGGTGTAATTCCAGTGCGAGCCGGGCATGGTCCTGCGCGATCCTCTCGGCATCGCCCTCAATGTTGTCACCCAGATAGTGCACCGCGTATCCGGCCTCACGGGCCAGTGGCAGAGCGGCTGACAAAGCCGCGTGCGGCGTGAGGATGATCCGGTTCTCCACTCGCTCGAAGCGCGGATCGTCGGGTTTGGGTGTCTCATTGGCCGGGTCCAGCAAAGCCCGCTGCACGGCCTCTGAGGGGGTGATCCTGCGCCGCTCGAGCACGGCGCGCGCATCGGCGAGTATGGAGAAATCCGGCACGGTCGGCCCGGAGGCGATGACCGAGGGATCGTCGCCCGGCACATCCGACATCAGCAATGCGACAACCGGCGCGCGGCATCCCGGGGGAATCAGCCGCCCGCCCTTGATGGAAGAGAGATGCTTGCGCACGGTGTTGATCTCGCTGATCGTAGCTCCGCTCGCGAGCAAGGCATCGTTCAGCGCCTGCTTGTCCGCAAGGGTCAGCCCTGCTGCCGGCTTGCAAAGAAGGGAAGACCCTCCGCCCGAAACCAGCGCCACGACCAGATCGTCCGGCCCGGCATTGTTGACGAGTTCAACGATCACATCTGCAGCAAGGAGCGAGCCCGCATCGGGAACGGGGTGCGAGGCCTCTAGTTGCCGGATGCGGCCCTGGTGGAGCGGGGAGCCGCGGGGGATCACCACCGCTCCCTCCAGCGGAGCAGGCCAATGCGCATCGAAAGCCCGCGCCATCGCACCGGACGCCTTGCCAGCACCGACGACGATCGTGCGCCCGCGCGGCACAGGCGGCAGGTTTCGAGCGACAAGATGCCCGGCCTGAGCAGCCTCGATTACGGTGTCGAGGAGATGGTGCAGCAGGCGGATTCCGGCGCTTGGCGCGCCAATCGGTGAGATCGTTTTCGCAAGTGGCATGAACCGGCTCGACAAATCAGCATCGGAAGGCTTGAGCGAAACCCAAACCTATGGATAACATATCCATTGTATATCAAATATTCCGTTGTCAATTTATTCCTGCGCTTGCCTCTGCCCAACAGCTCGGGCACAAAAGACAAGGAGAGGATCAACGGCCCCATGCGATTCCACCCCGTCAAACAACGACGCCTTGCGGATGACATCGCCGACAAGATCCGCAAGTTCATCCTGGAGGGCTCGCTTCGCCCCGGCGATCGCCTGCCTGCCGAACGGCAGCTGGCGGAGGAATTCGAAACCTCGCGCCCCACCATCCGTGAGGCTCTGATCACGCTGGAGCAGGAGGGCCTGCTTAAGATGCAGCGCGGCGGCGTGCACGTGGCCGACGCCACGGAGATGTCCATCCGCGATCCGCTGGTAGCGCTGTTCCGATCCGATCCGAATGTGTTCGACGATTATCTCGAATTCCGTGGCATCCTCGAGGGTGCAGCCGCCTATTTTGCAGCCTTGCGCGCAACGGACCTCGACCGCGACGCCCTGCGCCGGGCTTTTTCCCGCGTGCTCGCCTGTCATGAAAAGGCCGATCCGCTGGAAGAAGCCCATGCCGATGCCGATTTTCACATCGCGATTTACGAGGCATGCCACAACCTGACCATTCTGCACGTGATGCGTGGAATGTCCGAATTGTTGCGCAATGATGTGTTCTACAACCGCAAGACGCTTTACCCGCGCGTGGGCTACCGCGAGGCGACCGTTCAGCAGCATCGCGCGATTTTCGATGCCATCATCATGGGCGATCCAGCCGCAGCGCAGCGTGCCGCCGAGTCGCATATCGCCTTTGTCCGGCAGGCGCTGGACGAACTAAAGAAATCCGAAGCGCGGCTGGACGTCGCGCTGCGTCGGGCCGGCGCGACGCTCTCGGCCAGCAACGACGGCTGACATTTTCGAACTGCGACGGCGCCTGATCCCGCTTACGGCGAACGCAGAAACACGCCCATCCCCCGGAGAGCACCGGTCACCCCAAAAGCGCCGCGGGAGATTCGGCGATCCCGGTCGATTAGGTTTAACGATAGCTTCGGTTATTTTAATGCTCCATGGATAAGTTAATTGACAATGGAGTTTTAATTGGTCCAAAGATAATCTCATGGGCAGGCAATATGGCCATTCCGGGAGGCTCGGCCGACCTGCTCGTCCTAACAAACGGGAGTTCTTTCATGCTTCGCCGATCTTTTCTTGCGGCTTCTGCCGCCACACTCGCGCTTGTCTCGACGACAGCCCTCGCCCAGTCTCCGCGCCAGATCACGCTGACGCATTCCTCACCGGCCAACAGCCATTTCGGCCTCGCTGCCATCACCTTCAAGGAAGTGGTCGAGAAGGAGAGCAATGGGCGCTATCGAGTCGTGATCCAGCGGCTCGACAACGAGCGTGAAGCGCTTGAAAGCGTGCAGCTTGGCAGCCAGGAATTCTCGATGGGCTCCACCGGCCCAGTCGGAAACTTCGTGCCAGCCGTGCGCGCCCTCGATGTCCCGTTCATTTTCCGCGACTACGCGCATGCACGCGGCGTTGTGGACGGCAAGATCGGGCAGGACATGCTGAAAGATTTCACGCGGCGCAACATCGTGGGCCTCGCCTTCATGGAGAACGGGTTTCGCCACCTCACCACCGGCGGCAAGCTGGTCGAAAAGCCGGAGGACGTGAAAGGCCTGAAAATCCGCACCATGGAAAACCCGGTGCACATGTCGGCGTGGCGCGCGGCTGGCGTTCTGCCGACGCCAATGGCTTTCTCCGAATTGCCGCCGGCTCTTCAGCAGGGCACGGTAGATGGGCAAGAGAATCCGATTCCGGTCATTCTCTCCAACAATTTCAATCAGTTGCAGAAATATCTGTATCTCACGGGCCATGTCTACTCGGCTGGCCTGCTCGCTGGCTCGCAGACCTTCTGGACCACGCTCAATGAAGGCGACCGGAAAATCTTCCAGAATGCGGCCCGCGCGGCTGTGAAAACCAATCGCGACAAGGTGGAGGCCGATGAACGCGATGGCGTCGCGGAACTGCGCCGGCGCGGGATGGATGTGCGCGAGGTCGCCAATCGTGCCTCCTATCAGGAGGCCATGAAGTCTGCGATGCCGGATTTCGAGAGGCAGTTTGGTGCTGACCTGCTCAAGGCAATCCGCGATCAAAAGTAACGCGAGCCAATCTCCTTTTCGGGCGCACGCCATCTTTCCCGCAAATGGGTGGCGTGCGTCCGGAGCCTTGCTCTCTTCAATGAAGGTTCGCGCGATGCGTGCTTTGGCTCTCCATTTCCTGAGGCTTGACAGACTGACCACAAACCTCGCCGGCCTTGCCGCGAGCCTCGCATTGACTGTCGCGGTTGGCGCCGGGTTCTGGCAGGTCGTTTCCCGATTTCTCCTGCAATCTCCAGCCACATGGTCGGAGGCTTTGGTGCGCCTTTCCCTGATCTGGATGGTGTTTCTGGGGCTTTCGGTCGCCCTGCGGCAAGGTGCTCTTGTCTCGATCGATATCGCGCACCGCTACTCGTCTGGGCGCATGCGCGGGGTGATCGAAACGCTCACACTAATCTCGAACCTCACCTTGATGGCCACCCTGCTTTGGTTCGGCATCCAGATGACCCAACGCGTCTGGTTTCAGGAGATGGCCGGGCTCGATATCTCGATTTCATGGGGTTACGCGGCGATTCCGGTCGGCTGTGTTTTCGCGGCCATTGGCGCGATCGCCCATTACCTCGACCGGCGCAACGAAGAACTGGATGCCGCGATATGACCGGCTCGATGCTCTCTGTCATGCTGGTCCTTTTTGCGATCAGCGTTCCTGTCGCGGTCGCGATCGGCCTTGCCGCTCTGGTCGGCATAGTCGGCTTCACCAACCTGCCGATGATCGTCACCGCCCAGCAGGTTTTCATTGCGCTGGATCGCTTTCCGCTGGCGGCCATTCCATTCTTCATCCTTGCGGGGAACCTGATGGATGTGGGCGGGCTGTCTCGCCGCCTCGTGGAGCTGGCGCGCTCCTTCATCGGCGGCGTGCAGGGAGGGCTGGCCGCAACCTGCGTGCTGACCTGCATGATCTTCGCGGCGATCTCCGGCTCGAGCGTCGCGACGACCTTCGCCGTCGGCTCGGTGCTGATCCCGGCTCTGGTGCGCTATGGTTATCCGGTGGGTTTCGCAGCCGCGTTGCAGGCGACTGCTGCCGAGCTGGGTGTGATCATTCCACCCTCGATCCCCATGATCCTGTTCGGCGTCGCGACGCAGACCTCGATCCCCGAATTGTTCATCGCCGGCCTCGGACCAGGGCTGCTGATCGGCGGCGCTCTGATCGTGACCGTTCTCGTCTGGTGCCGCATGACTGGATGGGGCAAGCGCGATGGCGAGGGCCGCATGGGCCGGAGAGCCGCGATCAAACAGGCCTTCTTCGCGCTGCTGATGCCGGTGCTCGTGCTGGGTGGTATTTATGGCGGGATCACCACACCCACCGAGGCGAGCGTGGTCGCGGTGGTCTACGCGCTGGTCTGCGGCCTGTTCATCCACCGCGAGATCACGTTCAGGGATCTGCTGCCGGTGTTCAGGAAATCGGTGGTCTCCTCGGCCGTCATCATGTTCATCATCGCGACGGCGAGCCTGTTCTCCTATCTGCTGAACCGACAGGGCGTGCCGGATGCCGCCGGCGAATGGCTGGTGAAAACCTTCGACGGGCCGGGCATGTATATGCTCGCGGTGAACATCTTCCTGTTCATCGTCGGCATGTTCGTCGAGACCAATGCCTCCATCATCGTGCTCGGCCCCATCCTCGCGGATGCGGCCACGAAAGTCGGCATCGATACCGTACATTTCGGCACCGTAATGGTCGTGAACCTCGCTTTGGGCATGATCACCCCTCCCTTCGGCGTGAACCTGTTTGCCGCCGCTCAGGTGGCGGGGTGCTCGATCGATAAAATGATGAAATATCTCGTTGTTTTCATCGCCGTGATTTTCGTCTGCCTCATGATTGTGGCTTACGTCCCGCCGATAAGCCTCACCCTGAGAGATGCGATCATGCGGTGAAACCGGGGCGGCGACTGACTCCCTTCGGTCGCCGCCCTTTCACACAGCAACAAACCGCGCTCCGTTCCGCCGGACGCGGTTTTTTCTTTGCAAGTTGGGGAATGAATGAAGATGAGGGGTGATGAAGGACTCGAACCACCATTGGGGTTTTGCGCCAGCAAATACCGTCAAGATCCGGTTCGAAGGTTCGTTTCAGAAGTGTTTGGTGGGTGATGAAGGGCTCGAACCTTCGACCCGCTGATTAAGAGTCAGCTGCTCTACCAACTGAGCTAATCACCCGACCGCGACGAAGCGTGAAGCTCGCCGGGAAGCCGGGTTGCTAGGGCATTTGAGCGCGGTTGTCCAGCAGGAAAACCGGATATCGTTTTCGAATTGAACCCTTCACCGTCCCCACAGCCACGCCGCGCCGCGCACGCCGGAACTGTCGCCATGCACGGCGGGGCGGATGGGCGTCGTGAATGTGGGCAGGAACACCCATCGGCCGATTTCCGCTGGAAGACGCTCGTACAGAGCCTTGACCCGGCTCATCCCGCCACCGAGCACGATGACATCGGGATCGAGAATATTGGCAATGTGGGCAAGCGAACGCCCCAGTCGCGAGATGTAGCGCTCTAAAGCGGCTTCGGCTTCCGCATTCCCGGCATCCCGCGCGGCGATGATTTCCCGCCCCTTGAGCGCGCGGCCGGTGACACGCCTGAAATCGTTCTGGAAGCCGGTGCCCGAGACCCAGGTTTCGATGCAGCCCGGCTTGCCGCACCAGCAGGTTTCGGCCTGTGTGAGTTCGTCGATGCTGGGCCAAGGCAGCGGATTATGCCCCCATTCGCCGCCCAATCGATGCGGGCCTTCCCAGGCCGCGCCATCAATCGCGATGCCGGCCCCCGTTCCTGTGCCAAGGATTGCGGCGAACACCAAGCGCGCACCGGCACCCGCTCCGTCGACTGCCTCGGAGACCGCGAGGCAATTCGCATCATTGGCCATCCTGATCGGGCGGCCGAGTGCGGCCTCGAGATCCTGCTGGAATGGCTGACCGTTGATCTCGGTCGAATTCGCATTCACCGCGACGCCTTTCTGCGGCGAAATCGAGCCCGGAATGCCAATGCCGACCGAATGCGGCCCGGCATGACCCATTGCGCCGAGGCGCGCTTCGGCCTCACGGACGATCGCGCCCAACGCCTCGACAATGCCGCGATAGGAGCCGCGCGGCGTATCGATCCGATGGCGGAAAAGCTCGCGGCCCGCATCGTCGATCGCGACGATCTCGATCTTCGTGCCGCCGAGATCAATACCGAGCCGCATCTCACTCTCCAAATCGATTTGAATTGCTGTCCACGGATTGCACCAGCCAAAAAACAACGGCCGGGTCAAGCCCGGCCGCGTCAATTCCCGAAGGGTTTAGGAGCGTCAGACCCCGTGCGTCGAGTGGACCCGATTGGTGCCACGCGCACCGCGTGTATTCGTCAGCTTGTTGAGCGCCACGATATAGGCTTTGGCCGAGGAGACGAGCGTATCGGGGTCGGCCGCACGGCCCGTATAGAGGCGCCCGGCGGAATCGGCGAGGCGGACAGAAACCTCGGCCTGCGCATCGGTGCCCTCAGTAACGGCATGAACCTGATAGAGTTCCAGCTTCGCCTCATGCGGAATCAGCGCATGGATGGCATTGAATGTGGCATCCACCGGGCCGTTGCCGGTGGATTGCACCGTGCGGTGCTGCCCTTCGAGATCAAGCGTCAGCGTCGCCGATTGCGGGCCCATCGTGCCGGCAATGACCGTGAGCGCCACCACCTTCACGCGGTCTTCGGCCGTAGCGAGGTTCTCGTCGACCAGAGCCTCGATATCCTCGTCGTAGATCACCTTCTTGCGATCGGCGAGCGCCTTGAAACGCACGAAAGCATCCTCCAACTGGTTCTCACTTACCTCGTAGCCCAGTTGCTTGAGCTTATCGCGGAAGGCGTTACGGCCCGAATGCTTGCCCATGACGAGCGAGGTTTTCGACACGCCGACCGATTCCGGGGTCATGATCTCGTAAGTCTGGGTGTTTTTCAGCATGCCATCCTGGTGAATGCCGCTCTCATGCGCGAAAGCATTCCGGCCGACGATGGCCTTGTTGTATTGCACCGGGAAGGAGGTCGCCGCCGAGACCAGTTTCGAGGCGCGGTTGAGCATGGTCGCTTCGATGCCAGTTTCGAACGGAAAGGCATCGTTGCGCGTTTTCAACGCCATCACGATTTCCTCGAGCGCCGCATTGCCTGCCCGCTCGCCGATGCCGTTGATGGTGCACTCGATCTGGCGCGCGCCGCCCATCACGCCGGCGATGGAATTCGCGACCGCCATGCCGAGATCATTGTGGCAATGAACCGAGAAAATCGCCTTGTCGGAATTCGGGACGCGGTTACGCACCGTTTCAAACAGGGCGCGATATTCGTCCGGCGTGGTGTAGCCGACCGTATCGGGGATGTTGATGGTGTTCGCGCCAGCACGAATCGCAGCTTCGACACAGCGGCAGAGGAAATCCATCTCGGTGCGGGTGCCATCTTCCGCCGACCATTCGACATTCGGCACGAGGTTGCGCGCCCGGGTGACCGAGTCGATCACCAACTGGAGAACCGCGTCCGGCTCCTTTTGGAGCTTGTATTTCATATGCACCGGCGAGGTGGAGATGAAGGTGTGAATGCGCGGGTTCTTCGCGTGTTTCACCGCTTCGCCTGCACGGTCGATATCCTTGAAACCGGCGCGCGAAAGACCCGCGACAGAGGCGTTTTTCACCCGCTTCGAAATCGCGGTGACGGCCTCGAAATCGCCATCGGAGGCGATCGGGAACCCGGCCTCGATCACATCGACGCCCATGGCATCGAGGAAATCGGCGATTTCCAGCTTTTCCTCGAAGGTCATGGTCGCGCCGGGGCATTGCTCGCCGTCACGCAGGGTGGTGTCAAAAATCAGAACGCGGTCCTTGGACATGGAATTGATCCTTCTCGTCTCGCGCCCGCGCCGGAAATGATGTCTGAATCGCTGGGTCGACGGGCTGTTTAGCGGGAAATTTTATTGCGCGCCAGTTGAAATTTTGTTGCGCGCCGTCCCCTGAGAGCCCAGGCCGCAGGCCCGGACGGCCCTCAGGGGCCGCTAAGGAGCAGCAGGGCAAGAATCAGGGCAACATAGATGGCGACCGTTCCATTCACATGGAACAGTTGGGCGACAGAACGCTCCAATTTCGCCACGACCCGCGACACGAGGGATCACCCGTTAATTTTGCTCAACGGTCTGGTCTTAGCGAACCCGGTGCTTGGACGCAAGAGTGCCAAGGCAGGAAGCCCTTGCGATGCACGAGGTTTTTCGCCAGAAGCTTAAGAAGTAGGATGAAACTCATGCCGGAGCCCGGATCGACCGTGAAACACCCTCTTTTTCATCTGGTTGCCCTCACATTCGCCGCCGGCCTGCTCGCCGCCTGCAATTCCACCAGCACACAACGTCCGCAGGCACAGGCCAACCCCGAACCGCGCGGCGTGACCATCACGCCCGCCGGGTTCAGGCTTCCGGAGGGTACGGGCTGTTCGGCGGATGTCGCGCGTTTCCGGGCCATCATGAAAAACGATATCGAGACCGGGCATACAACCAAGACGGTTTTCGATCAGATCGAAGCCGAGATGCAGAAGGCCGATGCAATGTGCGCCTCGGGCAATGCTGGCGGCGCCAGCGCCCATGTCAGGGCGACGCGGGCGCGGTTCGGCTATCCCGGTGGCTGAGCGCCGAAGGCGTAGCGCAGGTAAATCTGCTGGAAAATCGGCATCCGCACCTCATCGATATCGGCAGGTCCACGGACAATATGGATGTCTGACAGCTCCTGATCGGGCAGCTGCCTCATGCGTTCGAGCATCAGCGTCCGCGCCTCATCGGCTGGTAGCGGGAGGCTGACAGGCCGCATGAAGGCGATGCGGACAGCACTGAAGATTGCCGTCCAGCCGTTACCCACCTCAACCTCGGACGTGAGAAGCCCCGTTTCCTCACTCATTTCGCGCAGAACCGAGCCCGCGAGATCCACCCTACCTTTCACGATATCGTCGAGATCAGGCGTGCCGGCGGCAAAGTAGATTTTCCCGGCATTCGCCGTATGCGCGCCCATTTCTCCGAGCAGGAAAGCCCCATCGGCGGTGCGCAAGGCCGCCATGCCAAAGCCGTTGCGCACAGGCGCCCCCGGATGGCCCAGCCGGTGCCAGGAGAGGAAAGTGCGGTAGTCCGTTTCCGAATAGGCACAGCGGAAGACGCGCCCTTCCGGCGCTCCGCGATGCTGGATCAGCACACGGCCATTGAACATACCCGGCTTGGCTGCCGTTTCACGCTGCCAGATGGCCTCGATATCCGCCGCGTGCGAGCGCGAGAAATCCCAGTCGAATGGCTCGACGATCGCATCGATGTCATCGAGTTCGAGAATGCGAGTCTCGCTCACAACAGCACGCCTTCGCTCATGCGCACCGCACTTCCACCGATCGCAGCGGCAACGAGCCCGCCATGCTGGATATCGAGATCGAGCGCGATGAGGCTGGGGCGGCCCATCTCGAAGCCCTGCTCGATCACGAGTTGATGCACGCCGTCTTCCGGCAGCTCACAAGTGGCTGCCACGCCAGCAAAGGCCGCGACCGCCGCTCCGGTCGCCGGATCTTCCGATATGCCCATGGCCGGCGCGAACATCCGGGCATGAACGTGGTGGCTCGGATGAACGGTCTCGCGCGTGTAGAGGTAGGCAGCCCTCTTGCCCGTGACACCGAAGGCCGCCTTCCAGGCCTGGGGATCGGCGTAGCCCGAGCGTCCGATCGCTTCGAGCGAACGGATCGGCACCATCACGAAAGGCACGCCGGCACTCCAGGTCGCGATACCATGCGCGCCGAAGCCGATTTCCGTCGGATCAAGCCCGATGGCGCGCGCCACGATTTGAGGATCGAAGACGTGATCGAGCATTTTGGGCAGAACCGGCAAGCTGAATACGGCGCGTGCAGCCCGGCCCGGCACGCGAGAGACATCGACTTTCACCAACCCGATCTTCTCTTCAAGTGCGATCGTGACACCGTGACTGCCGAGCATCTCTCCTGCACGCGTTTCGGCAAGCAGAATGGCCGTGCCGACGGTCGGATGCCCCGCGAAAGGCAATTCATTCGCCGGCGTGAAAATCCGGATCGCGGCGGAATTCAAAGGGTCGCTCGGCGGAAAGACAAAAACCGTCTCGGGCAGGTTGAACTCGCGCGCAATGGTCTGCATCGCGGCATCATCGAGCCCTTCGGCATCAAAGACGACGGCGAGCGGATTGCCCTCGTGGCGCTTGTCGGTGAAAACGTCGAGGGTGTGAAATTGCCGTCGCATTCCTGTCTTCCTTGTCGTTCAAGTGTTGAGCCGATGCCCTGATCGCGCGCAAGTCGGTTGTCCACAATTTCGAGATGAACGGCAGCGAAATGAACCATTGCGTCGCAGTTCACTTCCGCTGCATTAATTCCGAGCCTGAGGTTCGGAGCGAACGAAAAGCTCCGTCCTGCTTGGTCCGAGCGCGAACCCGCGCGCCGGGCCACATGAAACAATCCCGGGGGATTTACACTCAAAGGAGTGTCATTCGATGATGATCAAAACCGCTCTGGCCGGCACTGTGGCTGCTCTTGTCCTCGCTTCGGGTGCCTTCGCGCAGACCGCTCCGGCTCCGCAGAACCAGCAGCAGCGCCCGGCGCAGCCGACGGCCCCGGCGGCCCCGGCCCAGACCGCTCCGCGCACCACGGCTCCTGCGCCAGCTGCTCCGGCTGCTGCCACAACCGCTCCGCGCCCCGCGCAGCAGGGTCAGCTCGTCAACCTCAACACCGCGACAGAGGCCGAACTCGACAAGCTGCCGCAGATCGGCGCCGCACGTGCCAAGGCGATCATCGAAGCCCGCACCAAGAACGGTCGCTTCAAGGACTGGAACGACTTCGTCGCGCGCGGCGTGGTGCCTTCCAACGCCGAAGCAGCGATCAAGGATAAGGTTCGGTTCTGATCGCATCTTGATCACCAGTCAGGGAGGCCGGGTTCGCCCGGCCTTTTTTGTTCAGCCGAGGTTCTCAACGGGGAAAATCCGGCTTGGCGTCACAAATTCCTGCTGCGCGGTGACGGTGAGAATTTCCCGGCTGCCCGCCGCCACTGTCTTCACCAGCAACCCGTGAATGGAGGAGGCCGACAGTTGCATCGCGAGTGCCGGATCGGCGGTGCGCAACATATGGACAAGGAAAAGCGCGGCAATCGCGTCACCGGCGCCATTCACATTGCAGTCGAGTTTGGGGGTGCGCAGCCGGAATAACGTCCCGGCTCCCGTCGAAACCGCCAGATCCAGCGCATCAGCGGGCGTATCCTCCAGCATGAGCGAGGTGACGAGAATCACCTGCGGCCCCATCGCGTGCACCGCGCTCAAAGCGACCGCGAGATCGTCACGAGACGTGATCTCTGTGCCCGCGAGGTAGGCCAGCTCGAACTGGTTCGGCGTGATGATATCGGCAGCGGGCACCGCCTTCTCGCGCATGAATTCCGGGATTCCCGGACGCACGAAAATCCCGCGCCCGACATCGCCGATCACAGGATCACAGGCATAGAGCGCCTGCGGATTGGCAGCACGCACGCGCGCCACGGCATCAAGGATGGCCTGCCCTGTCTCCGATGAACCCATATAGCCCGAGAGCACGGCTTCACATTGTTGAAGCACGCCGCGCTCCTCGATCCCCAGAACGCAATCCGCGATCAGCCCGGCCCCAAAAACCTCGCCGCGCCACGCGCCATAGCCGGTGTGGTTGGAAAACTGCACAGTATGGATGGGCCACACCTCAACCCCCAGCCGCTGCATGGGGAAAACGGCGGAAGCGTTGCCGACATGACCATAGGCCACATGGCTCTGGATCGAAAGAATGGCCATGTGCGGAGGATCGGGCACCACCCGCGCGGATGTCCAGCGCGAAATTTTGATGAATGGATCAACGAGGCACGAGTTCTCAGGGGATATCGAGCGTTATGGCGACGGCGGCATGATCCGACGCCTTGGGATCGCTGAGTCCCACGCCGGGGTAGCGCCGACCGCCACGCGGAACCGACCACGGCAAACCTTCACGGATGATCCGCAATTGACGCTCCTCAGCCGCGCGCCGCGCATTGGCGGCGTGAAGAGCGGGCGAGATGAAGATGTGATCGAGCTGCGAATGGATATCTTCGGCGGGGTAGTAGGTCGTCCAGCGATCGGAGGGCTCGTCGATCCAGCGGCAGACATCGAAAGCGCCAAGCCCATCGATAAGCGGACCGAGGGTGGTGCGATAGGGCTGGCCAGTCTTGAGGTTGAACATCTGAGGCGAGCCGTCGATATCGACATAATCGTTGAAGTCGCCGCAAATCACCCAGTTGGCCGTAGCGGGATCGGGAAAACGCTGCCGGATAATCGCGACCAGTGCCTGCACTTCCGCTTCCCGGATCAGGTAAGCCTTGTCGCGCCCGCCATTGGTGTTGGACTTGAGGTGACAGTTGAAAACAGTCAGCTCCCGCCCCTCGATCTCGAGATCGACAGCCACGAGATCGCGCCGGAAGACCTTTGCCGAACCATCGGGCCGCGCGCCCTGCTCCCCATAATTGCGCCAGTCCTGCTCATGGATGCGGGCGATGTCGGCACTCCAGAGCCCGAAATCGTCATAAGAAAACTTGGCGTAATGGGTGACTTTCCTCGGCTTCAACCGCGAGAGAAAGCCCAGATCGATGCCGCGCCGGTCATTGCCCTCGATCACGTCGAAATCATCGTAATAGAGGCTCTTCTCGGCGACGCGGCGTGCTTCGCCCAACTGCTCGGCAATCCAGTCGGCTCGTTCTCGCGCCTTCGCTGGCGAGGGGGATTGCGTGCCGAATTGCCCGTCTGCCTCGGCATGCAGGCGCCTGACTTCCACTTGAAGCACGCGTCCGAGCCGGGGCGAGAGTTGCGGGTGGATGAATTCATCGCGGAACAGCTCAAGCGCCGCGCGATCATCCACCTCCTGCAGAGCGACGAAATCAGCATCGGCATCGACGATCACCTGCGCCGTCAACTGACGCTCGATGCGCGACAAGGTCGCCTCGGATATCCGCCGGGCGAGGCGCAGTTCAGCCTGATCCTTGAACTCGACCATGCCGATCCGCTTGTCAGACGGGCGCGTGCCAAGGCTGAGAAAATCAGGCCGCGTGAAGAGGTTTTCGGTGTTGAAGGTGGCGATGCGAAAGCGGGCCATCGAGCCTCCACGGGGCGGGAGGGTCATTCATGCATGGAATCGCCGCGAAATTCCATGGCCAACGAGAAAGGGCGCGGAAATCCGCGCCCCCTCCAAAAGCCGAGAGGCCGCGGATCAGTTCCGGGCCTTGTCGACCAGCTTGTTCTTGGCGATCCACGGCATCATGGCGCGCAGCTTCTCGCCCACTTCCTCGATCGGATGCGCGTCGTTCATGCGGCGGATGCCCTTGAAGCGAGCCGCGCCAGCGCGGTATTCCTGCATCCATTCCGAGGTGAACTTGCCGGTCTGGATGTCGTTCAGAACCCGCTTCATCTCGGCCTTGGTCTCGGCGGTGATGATGCGCGGACCCGAGACATATTCGCCCCATTCCGCCGTGTTCGAGATCGAGTAGTTCATGTTGGCGATGCCGCCTTCATAGATCAGGTCGACGATCAGCTTCACTTCGTGCAAGCACTCGAAATAGGCCATTTCCGGCGCGTAACCGGCTTCCACCAGCGTCTCGAAACCGGCGCGGATGAGTTCCACGAGGCCGCCGCAGAGCACAACCTGTTCGCCGAACAGGTCGGTCTCGCATTCTTCCTTGAAGTTGGTTTCGATAATGCCCGAACGGCCGCCGCCCACGCCACAGGCATAGGAGAGCGCGAGATCATGCGCGTTACCCGAGGCATCCTGATGGATCGCGATCAGGCACGGCACACCGCCGCCCTTCTGATATTCGCCGCGCACCGTATGGCCGGGGCCCTTCGGCGCGATCATCACGACATCGAGGGTCTTCTTCGGCTCGATGAGGTTGAAATGCACGTTGAGGCCGTGCGCGAAGGCAATTGCCGCGCCGTCACGGATATTCGGGGCGATTTCCGACTTGTAGATATCGGCCTGGAGTTCGTCCGGCGTCGCCATCATCATCAGGTCAGCCCATTTTGCGGCATCCGCCACCGACATGACCTTGAGGCCGTCGGCCTCGACCTTCGCAGCCGTCGGCGAACCGGCCTTCAGCGCGATGCGGATTTCCTTCGCGCCGGAATCCTTGAGGTTCAGCGCGTGGGCACGGCCCTGCGAACCGTAGCCGACGATGACGACCTTCTTCGACTTGATGAGGTTGAGATCGGCATCCCGATCATAATAAACGCGCATGGATTGTTCCTTCCTCGGTTGAGCGTTTCATCCGGCTGAGCCGGTTGGGTTTTCCACCCCGTAAAGGGCGAGAAATTGCGTGGCGGCGCGTGCCGCCTCCTGATGGATGGTCGCGGACGAGAGTACCAGCGCATCGCCCAGCAGCAGGCGGATCTGCACATCCCGCGCCATGAGGCCGAAGAAGGTGCGGAACGCTTCTTCGCTGTCCTGAAATTCAAGCAGCCGGGCCGCGCGACCTGCTTCCAGCACCGGCTTGAGGCGCGCCCCGAGGGCGAAGCGGCCATTTTCAAGCACAATCGCGCCCAGCGAATGCTTGCCCGTTCCCGCCTCCCCCATCGCGATGCGATTGAGGGCAATGGACGTTTCCGAGGAAATCACCGCGAGCCAGTTGCTCGCGAATTCCTCAAGCCGCGCGACCAGAGCCGCACGATCCAGCCGCCCTGGCTCAATAGCCCCGACATGCACGCGCGAGGCCTTCCACTTCACGGTCGCGGTGAGCAACCCCTCGCGATCACCGAACCATTTATAGAGCGTCTCCTTCGAGCAGCTTGCGGCCCTCGCGACGGAATTCATCGTCACCGCCTGCCCCTCGACGAGCATCTGGCGCAACGTTGCCTCCAGCACCTCGATCTGGCGCGGGCTCGGCTGCTGCTCCGTGGGGGCTTCCGGCTGACTCATGCGGAAAAGACGCTCGACTATTGCCGTAACGAACGTTACGGTTCGGCACTTGGTTAAGTGAAAGTCCGGCTCTCGTCAAACGGTTTCAGCGCGGGATCAAATCGGAAACAATCGGCCAGAGCGAGAGCACCAGCAGCAGCGCCATGGCCCGGTTGAACCAGATGACCTGCCGCGGATGGCGCAACAAGCGCCGCATGGCGGTTCCGAACACCACCCAGACGACGGATGAAGGTGTGCCGCCGATCAGGTAAAGCGCGGTGATGGCGAGCACCGATGTGACATAGGCCGATGGTTCGGTGAAAGCGGCGATGGCCCCGATCACCATGGCCCAGGCCTTCGGGTTTACCCACTGGAAAGCCGCCGCCTGAAGGAAGGTCATAGGATGGCCCGCGGCTTCACCATCTTCGATCGGGCCGGAGCGAGCAATCTTCCAGGCGAGCCAGAGGAGATAAAGGGCCCCCAGCACTTTCATGCTCGTATAGACGATCGGGAACCGGGCAAAAATCTGGCCCATGCCCAGCCCGACGAGCAGCATCATCAGCATGAAGCCGAGATTGACGCCCGCCAGATGCGGCATCGTGCGACGGAAGCCGAAATTCACGCCTGACGTCATCAACATCATGTTGTTGGGCCCCGGCGTGATGGAATTCACAACGGCAAAGCCCATGAACGCGAGCATCAGGTCAGGCGACATGCAGGGCTCCTCACAAGGGAGCAGAGCCGTAACAGGCGCAATTTCGATCGACCAACGTTATTCATTGATCGATCCATCAGGCCCGCTGATGCCTCACAGTCCCTCGGCTCCGCGTGCGATGGCCGCCACACCCGTGCGGCTGACTTCCACAAGCCCGATCGCGGCCATGAGGTTGATGAAGCGCTCGACATCATCGGAGGGGCCGGCGAGTTCAAAAATGAACGAGGTCAGCGTCGCATCCACCGTCTTCGCGCCGAAAGCCGCGGCGAGGCGCAGGGCCTCCATGCGATGCTCACCCTTGGTCTCACCCTGCTGCGCCACCTTCACGAGCGCCAGTTCGCGCTCGATCGCGGCTTTGGAGGTGAGGTTCACCACCTTGTGGACCGGCACGAGGCGATCGAGCTGCGCCTCGATCTGGTTCAGCACATTCGCGGTGCCGCTCGTCACGATCGTAATGCGCGAGAGATGCTTTTCGTGCTCGGTCTCGGAAACGGTGAGCGACTCAATGTTGTAGCCGCGCCCGGAGAACATGCCGGCGATGCGCGCGAGCACGCCCGGCTCGTTGTCGACCAGCACGCAGAACGTGCGCTTCTCGATGATCTGCTGCGTGGTGAGCGTAGGATAATGGGTGGTGTTCATGAGACTCAGGCTTTCGGTTCAGGCTTGAAGAACGCGCGATCGGAACAATGCGAGGTCGATATTGCCGCCACACAGAATGAGGGCCGTCTTGGCGGGTGGTCGAGTTTTGCGCTCAAGCAGCGCAGCAGCCAGCGGAGCTGCCCCGGCCCCTTCGGCGAGGTTGTGTGTATCGGTCCAATAGATGCGGATCGCTTCCGCGATGGCATCGTCAGAGAGCGTGACAATGCGGGCCGCACCTCGGCGGATCACGTCCAGAGCTTCTGCGTCGGGAACACGGGTTGCCATGCCGTCGGCGAAGGTAACGGCGCTGTCGGTCGAAACCGGATGCCCGGCCTTGAATGACAGCGCATAAGCAGGTGCTCCCTCCGCCTGCACGCCGATGATCTCGGTCGGGAGCCCGAGGGCATCGCGTGCCGCAATGCAGCCGCATATGCCCGAGCCCTGCCCGATCGGCACATAGAGGCGCTCGATATCCCGGTGCGCGGAAAGCAGTTCAAGCGCATAGGTGGCGACACCCAACACGAGGTCTCGGTGAAAAGACGGCACCAGTTCGAGCCCGCGCAGGCCTGCAAGGCGCCCCGCCTCTTCCCGAGCCTCCTGGAAATCCGAGCCGAACTCGATGAGCTCCGCCCCGAAGCCCTTCATCGCGGCATTCTTCTCCGTCGAGTTGCCGCGCGGCACCAGAATGGTCACCGGCACATCCGCCTTTCGCCCCGCAAAAGCGAGACTCTGGCCGTGATTGCCGCGTGTGGCAGAGATCACGCCGGCCACACCAGGACGTTCGCGCTTGAGGCGATCCATATAGACAAGCCCGCCCCGCACCTTGAACGCACCGGTAGGCGTATGGTTCTCGTGCTTGACGATCACGCCTGCGCCCAGACGCCGGGCCAGCAAGGGCCAGGCGTGCTGCGGCGTCGGCGGCATGGCCGCCTTCACGACCGCATGCGCGGCCTCAAGTTCGGGAAGCGTGAACATCGTCACACCAGCTGCTTGCCCTTGCTATCAATGATATCGCCGATTTCGCCCGCAAAATCCGGCAGGATCATCTCGTTATGTGCTTTGCCCGAGGGGATCATCGGCAGGCAATTCTCCTCTTTTGCCACAAGGCAATCGAAAATCACCGGGCCGGGATAATCGATCATGTCATGAATGGCCGCATCGAGTTCGGCCGGATCACCACAGCGAATGCCCTTGGCGTGATAGGCTTCGGCCAATTTCACGAAATCCGGCAGCGCCGAGGAATAACTCTCCGAATAACGTCCTCCATGCAGCAATTCCTGCCACTGGCGCACCATGCCCATGTATTCGTTGTTGAGGATGAAAATCTTCACTGGCAGGCGATACTGCGCGGCTGTGCTCATCTCCTGCATGTTCATCAGGATCGATGCTTCACCGGCAATGTCGATCACCAGCGCATCGGGATGCGCGAGCTGAACGCCAATCGCCGCCGGCAGGCCATAACCCATCGTTCCAAGGCCCCCCGAGGTCATCCAGCGGTTCGGCTCGTCGAAATGGAAATGCTGCGCAGCCCACATCTGGTGCTGGCCGACTTCGGTCGTGACATACGTCTTCCGGTTCTTGGTCAGAGCATAAAGCCGCTCCACCGCATATTGCGGTTTGATCACATCTTTCGAGCGCTGATAGCTCAGCGAATTGCGCGCGCGCCAAGAGTTGATCTCCTTCCACCACGGCCGAATTTCCTCGGCCTGTTCAGCGCGCTTCTTCGCCTTGAAGATTTCGAGCATCTCTTTGAGCACATTGCCGGCATCGCCGATGATGCCAACCTCGACCTTCACGTTCTTGTTGATCGAGGAGGGGTCAATATCGACATGGATCTTCCGGCTGCCTGGCGAAAAGGCGTCAAGTCGCCCGGTGATGCGATCGTCGAAGCGCGCTCCGATGTTGATCATCACATCGCAGCCATGCATCGCGAGGTTCGCCTCGTAGGTGCCATGCATCCCGAGCATGCCGAGCCAGAGCGGATCGTTCGCCGGGTAAGCGCCAAGGCCCATCAGGGTTGATGTCACCGGGAAACCCGTGAGCCGCACGAGTTCACGCAGGGTCTTCGAGGCTTCGGGCCCCGCATTGATCACGCCACCACCCGTGTAGAAAACCGGGCGCTTGGCCTTGAGCATCAGATCGACCGCACGCTCGATGGCGCGGCGGTCCCCCTCCATTTTTGGGCGGTAGGATTTGTGCTGAACCTCGCCGGGGCCCGTATAGGTGCCGCGCTGGAACTGGATATCCTTCGGAATATCGATCACCACAGGGCCGGGGCGGCCCGAGCGCGCCACATAGAACGCCTCGTGGATGATGCGCGGCAAGTCCTCGATACGCTTGACCAGATAATTGTGCTTGGTGCAGTGGCGAGTGATGCCCACCGTATCGCATTCCTGAAATGCATCCGAGCCGATGAGATGGGTGGGCACCTGACCGGTAAAACAGACGATCGGGATCGAGTCCATCAGCGCATCGGTGAGGCCCGTCACCGCATTCGTGGCACCGGGGCCAGAGGTGACCAGCACCACACCCACCTTGCCGGAGGAGCGGGCATAGCCCTCGGCCGAGTGCACCGCGCCCTGCTCATGGCGCACAAGAATGTGTTGCACCGAGTTCTGCTGGAAAAGTGCATCATAAATCGGGAGAACCGCGCCGCCCGGATAACCGAAAAGCGTATCGACATCATGGTCCTGCATGGCACGCACAACCATTTCGGCGCCGGTCATGGTCTCGGTCATTGTCTCGTCTCCAGCTTGGCCTTTTGGCCGGAATTCATCACTTGCGGTTCGGTTTGGTTCAGGTCGGTTCTTGAAGAGTGAGGTTCAAGCGGGCAACAAAAAAGGCCCACTCGGGGCCTTCGGAATGCGCGCCATCGGGGCAAAGGCTCTCAGGCCATTTCCCTCTCCGGCGCGCAGCGTACAAGAATGATACGGGTCACGTTCATGATCCTCATTTCGACGGTGCGGACGCTACACGCATCCGCACCGTTCCGTCAACTGGCTGGTATACCTGAAATTCGTCGCAGCTTCCGCGTCACCCGTAGAGATAACGCGGCAGCCAGAGCGCGATTTCAGGAAATGTGTAGAGCATCAGCATCGCCAGCAGCACGATCCAGAGGAACGGCATCACGCCGGCGAAGATCTGGTTGATCGTCACATGCGATGGCGCGACCCCCTTGAGATAGAACGGCGCCATCGCCACGGGCGGCGAGAGGAACGAAGTCTGGATATTCAGCGCGATCAGGATGCCGAAGAACAGCGGGTCCACCCCATACTGCTGGAGGAGTGGCAGGAAGATCGGCACGAAAATCACGATAATCTCGGTCCATTCCAGCGGCCAACCCAGCACGAAGATGATGAGCTGGGTCATGATCAGGAACGTCGTCGTCGAGGGATTGAGCCAATTCATGAACGCCTTGATCGGCTCATGCCCGCCGAGATAGGCGAAGATCGACGAAAAGATGAACGAGCCGACGAACAGCCAGCAGACCATCGCCGAGGTACGGGCGGTGAGGAACACACTCTCCTTCACCTTCTCGAAAGAAAGTGAGCGATAGGCCGCCGCGAGGATGAGCGACCCGAGCGAGCCCACGGCCGCAGCCTCGGTCGGTGTCGCGATTCCGAAGAAGATCGCGCCCAGAACCGACATGATCAGCAAGGTGAGCGGGAAGAAGCTCGAGGCAAGAGCCGTGAACACCGTGCGCCCCAGCACCAGCAGCATGGCAAGACCGGCGATGCCACCCGCAATCACCACCTTCCCGACAATCGGGGAGACTTCATAGTCAATCACGCGGACCCTCACGCCTGCCGGCGTGAAGGCGGTGCGGAACATGTTCAGCACCCACTCGAGGCCGAGAACGAGCGCATAGATCGCGGGCAGGGCAAGAACGGCCAGCGCGATGTAGGCAAGCACGAAGCCCTTGTCCTTCGCCCAGTCGATGCCCAGAACCGCGCGCTCTTCGACCGGCAGTTTCGGCGCGAGAGAGGGGTTCATCATGCAGCGAACCACAACATAGATCATGTAGAACGAGGCGAGCATCAGGCCCGGAAACAGCGCACCCGCATAAAGCTTGGGCACGGAGACACCGGCCGTCGCGCCATAGAGAATCAGCATCACCGAAGGTGGAATGAGAATGCCGAGGCAACCGCCCGCACAGACGACACCGGCCGAAAGTTTGATGTCATAGCCCGCCCGCAACATCGCGGGGAACGCGAGCAGGCCCATCAGGGTCACCACCGCACCGACAATCCCGGTCGCGGTCGCGAAGATGGCGCAGGTCGCGAGTGTCGCCACGGCGAGCGAGCCCGGCATCCAGCCGATCGCGAGCTGGATCGAACGGAAGAGGCGATCGAGAATGTTCGCACGCTCGATGATATAGCCCATGAAGACGAAGAGCGGGATCGAGACGAGCACGTCATTCGCCATCACCGAATAGGCGCGCTGCACGACGAGTTGCAGGACGGTATCGCCCATGGCGAGGTAGCCGAAGAAGAAGCCCAGAGCCATCAACGTGAAGGCGATTGGGAAGCCGAACATGATGAAAACAATGAACAGGGCGAGCATCAGCACGCCGAGTTCGGGGTTCGAAAGTCCAAACATCAGGCGGCTCCCTTTTGGGCGGCTTCCGCCTGTTCGAGAATGATCTTCTCGGTCTCTTCGACGTCATGCAGTCGTTGCGGCCATTCGCCCGAGCGCAAGGCGCGAACACAGCGGACAACCTCGGCGATGCCCTGCAGAACCATCAGACCACCCACCAGCGGGATGAGTGTCTTGAAGTGGTAAAGCGGCGGGCCGTTCGGGGAGTTCGAAGATTTCTCGCCAATCATCCACGAGAAAGCCGCGAAGCCGTACCCGGCGTAGCAAAGCGCGAGAATTCCCGGAAAGAAGAACAGGAAGTAAAGCACGAGATCGAGGCCGGCCTGCCGGCGCACCGGCCATTGCCGGTAGAGAAAATCACCGCGCACATGGCCGTTGCGCGAGAGCGCATAAGGCCCTGCGAGCATGAACAGCGAGCCGTAGAGGATGTAGCTGGCGTCGAAGGCCCAATCTGTCGGCGCTTGCAGCAGGTAGCGCGAAAACACCTCGTAACACATCGCGAGCGTGAGAATGAGGATCGCCCACGCCCCGGTCTTCCCGATAAAGACGGAAATCTCGTCAATTCCGTGCAGCACGGTGTCCACGGAGAGCGACCGGCGCTTCCAGAACATGATCAGCAACAAGTAGGCTGCCACAGCGAGGGCAACGCTGATGAGAACCGCATTCAGGTGCGGCGAGGAAAATTTCGGCATGATGCCCCCCGGCGACAAAAGGCGAGGCAGGCGAAGCTCGCCTCCCCCGCAAGGGCAGGAACGGCCGGATGATCGCTCACCCGGCCTTTCTCATTCAGATCTTGAAGTGCTTCATCGCCATCGAGCGGTCGGGCGTGTTCGCCTTCTCATAGGCCAGCGTGCGCTTGGCCCAGGCAAACTGGCTGTCTACAACCTTCTTGAAGAAGGGGTTCTCGGCCCCGAGCTTGTCGATCACCTTGGTCCAGGCATCGAGCTGCGCCTGAAGCACCGCCGGAGGGGTCTCGAGGATCTGGACGCCCTTCGCCTTCAGGCCGTCCATATCCTTGGAGTAGCGGTCAAGTGCCTTCCAGAGCATGTCGGACGAAGCCGATTCAGCCGAATATTTCAGGATTGCCTTCAGTTCAGCCGGCAGGGCGTCGAACTTGCCCTTGTTGAAGATGATCTCGAAGCTCTCTGCATCCTGATGGAACGAGCGCATCATGTAGGTCTTCGAGACATCGGCAAAGCCGAGCAGGCTGTCTGAGGACGGGTTGTTGAACTCGGCGCCATCGATCACGCCGCGCTCGAGAGCCGGAACGATCTCGCCACCGGCGAGAATGGTCACGGCCGCGCCCATCTCGCGCATCAGGTCCGCCGCGAGGCCGACCGTGCGGTATTTCAGGCCCTTGAAATCATCGGCCGATTGCACCGGCTTCTTGAACCAGCCCAGCGGCTGGCAAGGCATTGGCCCCGTGAGGAAGCCGACGAGGTTGAGCTTGAGCACGCTGCCGACCAGCTCGTTGTAGAGCTCGTAGCCACCGCCGTAGTTCATCCAGCCGAGGAAGTTGTTTGCGTCCCAACCGAGTGCCGGCGGGGTGCCGAAGAGCGAGAAAGCCTTGTTCTTGCCGTACCAGTAGGCGCAGACGCCGTGGCCACCATCGAGAATGCCGGCATTCACGGCATCCTGCATCTGGAAGGCCGGAACGACCGCGCCGGCTGCGAGCACATCAAGCTTCAGGCGGTTCCCCGCCATTTCGTTCACGCGCTTGGCAAAGTCCGAGGCGAATTCATGGAAGATGTCTTTGGTCGGCCAGGTCGACTGGAATTTCCAGGTGATCGTCTGTGCGCGGCTGACATTTGGCATCGCGACGGTTGCAGCGGCAGCCACACCCAACGTCTTGATCATCGAGCGGCGCGTGCCCGAAGGCCCGTTCTTGGTCGTCATGAGCATTCTCCCAGATCTCGTTTTTTCGCGTCAGCGATTGCAGTCCCGCCGCGCTTGTCGAGGAAGGTAGGGCTGTCGGAAATTTTCGCAAGGGAGCGCCGGATGCACCGTGGAAGGAACTATTTGCAAAGAAATCTAGGGTAGAAAATTCACGAGAATTTACAACGAGAGCGATAAAGTCACGTGATCAACGAGGTCTACACGGCGGATATCGAGGTCAAGTTACGCTCCGGCGAAGCCATGTTCCTCCTCCGCATGTTTCGCAAGGAGCGCGCGAACGGAAGACCGGCGACCATCGGCATGCTGAATTCCGACGTGATGAAAAGTTACGGCGCGAACCTCGTTGTTCTGGAGCAGACCGGCGAGGATGATTTCACGTTCCTCTACGCTGGCACGCGCGTGCCCGATGACCTCGGCAAGCCGATCTCGGCCAAGACGACAACGGCCATCGATGCCGATACCGCAACACTCTACCGGCTCGGCTGTTCGGAGGCCGCGGAACTCGGTGACGCCGTTTGTGTCAGTCACCTTTCCGGCCCGGTCAATCTCGTTCATCGCTGGGAATGCCTGTTTCTCCCCATGGAGGATAGTGCGCACCGGCGCATGTTCGTGGCCTTGTGTATGCCGCGGGAATACAAGGACGATTTCCTGCGCCATCTGATGGATGCATCACCTGAAGCAATGGTCGCCGCGATTCCCGTTCGCGACTCCCATGGGGAAGTCGTCGACTCGACCGTGGTCTATGCCAATCGGCAGGCTGCCGAGCTTTCCGGCCATGCCGACATCAATGCACTTGTCGGCACTTCGATGATGCGCATGTTCGGCGATGTCGCGACAGCCGGAGGCTGGGATCGGAACCTCACGGTGATGCGCTCGGGCAAGGCCGCGAATTTCGAGTTTCATCATCGCTCCCAGACGGAGTCCCGCTGGTTGCGCGTCAGCTCCATTCCCATCAAGGACGGCCTGCTCGCCTCCTTTTCCGATATTACCGAACAGAAGCGCGCCCAGCTCGAACTCGAACATCAGAAGAAAATGCTGATGGACGAGATGGAGCAGCGTCGTGGCCTGGAGCAGGAACTCTGGGCCCTCGCGCATCTCGATCCGTTGACGGCCCTGCCCAACCGCCGCGCCTTCCGTGATGCGGCGATGGTGAAGCTCGCCGAGAGCCAGACCGCCCACCGTCCACTCGCGCTCATCTCGCTCGATATCGACCATTTCAAGCATGTGAACGACGCTTACGGTCACGGCGCGGGCGATACTGTCCTGCGTCGCCTCGCCGATGTGCTGAAGGCGCCCTTGCGCCCGAACACCGATATGGCGGCACGCACCGGCGGCGAGGAATTCGCCGTGATACTGCCCGATACCGATCTCGAATCCGCGATGGCCTTTGCCGAAAAGCTGCGCCGGCGGATCGAACAGACGGTCGTGGTGGTGGGCGAACACGAAATCCGCCCGACGATCAGCCTCGGCGTTGCGATGAACCGCAAAAGCGCCAATCTCGACGAACTGATGGATCGCTCGGATCGCGCGCTTTATACAGCCAAGCGCACCGGTCGGAACAAGGTCTGCACCGAAGTCGAGGTGCAGCCGAAACCCGGCGAAAGCCCCAATCAGGCCGCGTAATCGTCGCCCGATCCGATCCAGCGCCAGGCCTCTCCGGCGAGATAGCGCCGCGCGAAAATCAGCTGCCTTCGGGCGTAGGCCCGCGTATCCTGCTGGCCGCGCGCGATCGCCTCTTCGAGGCTCATGTCCCCGCTCAGGTGCCGAACCAGATGGGGCGCGCCGTGGGCCTTCATGACACCGAGATTGGCCGGAAGAGGGGGGGTGATCGCCTCGAGACGCCGCATTTCTTCCAACGCACCGTTGTCCAGCATCGCGAGAAAACGCGCGTCAATGCGCCGCGAGAGCCAATCCCGGTCCGGATTGAGGAACGCCCCACGCCACTCGCCCTTGCGCAGCAGCGGCACGCCGGGATTCTCGCGGAGCCAGTCGGAATAGCGGCGCCCCGTCGCTTCAAAAAGTTCGATCGCGCGCAGGATGCGCGGCGTATCGCGCGGAGCGAGCTGCGCAGCCCGCGCCGGGTCGCGATGGTGGAGTTCGGCATGCATGTCCTCGCCTGAAGCGGCGCGCGCTCGCCACTCGGCTCGTATCACCTCGGGGATGGCGGGAGAGGGCATCAGTCCCTCGGTGAGCGCCCGGAAATAGAGCCCGGTTCCACCGACAATCACCAAGGGCGGCCCGCCAGCGCGCGCGGCCTCGATCAGCGGCGCCACATCCGCAATGTAACGCCCGACCGAGTACTCCGCGCGCGATGGCACGAAGCCAAACAGCCTGTGCGGCACGCTCGCCTCTTCCTCGGGGGTCGGACGCGCGGAAAGGACGCTCAGATCGGCATAGACCTGAATGGAATCGGCGTTGACGACCCAACCACCCAGGCTCTTCGCCAGGCGAAGGGCCAAAGCCGACTTGCCGCTGGCCGTCGGACCTGCAATCAGGGTAGCGAATTCCATCGACGCGTTTTCCTTTCCGCCGGACGAATAGACCATGAGCTCCATGCCCGCCACTTCGCACCAGCCTCTTGTCGCAACTCTTGTCGCCGGAGGCGGGAATTCCTCGCTCGATCTGGGGCTGATCGCGAAGCTGCGCTCGGCACTTGGCGGCGCAGAAGTGAGCGTTCTGTCTCCCCAGCGCGCGGTCGACCTTTACCCCACGCAATTGTCTGCTGATACAGTCAAGGCAACGATTGCCGACACACTTGCCGGCACAAGCGTGGATGTCATCGTCCAGCCGGCCAGCGCGCGACGCAAGAAGCTCTTTCTGGCGGACATGGATTCCACCATGATCGGTCAGGAATGCATCGACGAACTCGCCGATGCCGCCGGATTGAAGGCGCATGTCTCAGCCATCACCGAGCGGGCGATGCGCGGCGAAATCGCCTTCGAGCCTGCGCTTCGCGAGCGCGTCGCACTCCTGAAGGGACTGCCTTCCGGGATTGTCGACCGCATGATCGCCGAGCGCATCACGCTCACGCCGGGGGGACGGGCACTGGTTCGGACCATGCGCCAGAATGGCGCTTACACGGCCCTCGTTTCGGGTGGTTTCACAGTGTTCACTGGGCCGATAGGCGAAATGATCGGGTTCGACATGCACCGCTCGAACACATTGCTGATGGAGAACGGACAGTTTTCCGGGCTCGTAGCCGAGCCGATTCTCGGGCGCGAAGCCAAGCGCGCCACATTGGTCGAGTTGCGCGACGCGCACCGACTGGGCGTGCAGGAGACACTGGCTGTGGGCGATGGTGCGAACGACCTCGCCATGCTGGGTGAGGCTGGTCTCGGCGTGGCGTTCCACGCCAAGCCCATCGTGGCTGAAGCCGCCCATGCCCGGATCGACCACACGGATCTGCGCACGCTTCTCTACGCGCAGGGTTATCGCGATGAAGACATCACGGAAGCATGAAAAAAGGGGCGGTTTCCCGCCCCTTGGAACGCTTGGCCGGAGTTTACCTCACTCGATCGGCAAAGTGACGTAGCGCAACGTGCCTTCCGGACCCGAGGCCACGTAGAACAAGGCCCGTTTCTGACCGGCGGCTTTCAAGGCGTCGATGCGCTTGCGGATATCCGCAAGGCTTTTGACCGCCTCGCGCTGCACCTCGACAATCACATCGCCGGGCGCAAAACGCCGCTCGGCCGCGATGGAGTTGCCGTCCACCATCGTCACCAGCACACCATCCACACCTTCCTTGATGTTGAAGCGACGGCGGGCATCCGGCGTCACACCGCTCAGCGTCAGTCCCGGCACAATCCCGGCTCCGCTCGGCTGGGCTGCGGGTGGCTCGGTCCGGGTCGCGGAAGCCTGTTGGGGCGTTTCGTCAAGCCGGCCGAGCTTCACCTTGCGGATGACCTCGCGACCCTGCCGCATGATCACGACATCCACTTCCTTGCCGATGGGCGTCTGCGCGACGATGCGCGGCAGATCGCGCGAGTTGCGGATGTCCTGACCATCGAAGCGGATGATGACATCCTCACGTTCGATGCCGGCGGGCTTGGCGGGGCCCTTGTCATCAACGGAGAGGATCATCGCGCCACGCTTCGAGCCGAGCTTCAGGGCATCAGCCATATCGTCGTCAACATCCTGGATGGCAACACCGAGCCAGCCGCGACGGGTTTCGCCAAACTCACGCAACTGGCTGATGATCGGGACCGCGAGGTTGGCCGGGATCGAGAACCCGATGCCGATCGAGCCACCCGAGGGCGAGATGATTGCCGTGTTGATGCCAATCACATCACCGGCCATGTTGAACAGCGGGCCACCCGAATTGCCGCGATTGATGGCGGCGTCGGTCTGGATGAAGCTGTCGTAAGGCCCGGAACGGATGTTGCGCTGCTTCGCCGAGACGATACCGGCCGACACCGAGCCACCAAAGCCAAACGGGTTGCCGATCGCGATCACCCAATCGCCCACGCGCGCCTTGTCGCTGTCGCCGAATTTCACGGCCTTGAGCGGCTTGTCGGATTTCACGCGCAGGACGGCGATATCGGTCTTCGGGTCCTTGCCGAGCACTTCGGCCTTCAGCTCCGAGCCATCGTTGAACACGACGAACACATCTGTCGCTTCAGCAATCACGTGGTTGTTGGTGACAACGATACCCGAGGCATCAATCACGAAACCGGACCCGAGCGACTGCGAGCGCTGGTTCGGCTGCCCCTGCGGCGGCTGGCCTTGCTGGGGCCCGCGATTGGGGTTGCCGCGGTTGAAAAAGTCGTTGAACAGATCCTCGAACGGCGAACCCGGCGGCAGTTGCGGCAGCGGTACATTGCGCTGCGCCACGCGCTGCGACGCCTTGATATTCACCACCGCATCCATCACCCGTTCGGTGAGGTCAGCAAAACCTTCCGGCGCACGCGAATTCTGCGCGAAACCCGGCGCAATCACCGAAAGCGAAAGAAACAGCACCGCGAAAAACCGCGCGGCCATTGGCGCGCTCCCCTTCGCCTGCTGCTGAGACCTGGTCTCCATGAGATGGGACATCCTTGATCCTCGTTGTCCTGCTAGAAACGTCGCCGCCCGCGACGCATGTTATGAAGGTATCAAATAAGGCAGAAACGCGACAGGTTTTGCGCGGGACGAAGGCTTCACAACAGGTTGATCGCGGGAAAACCCCGGATCGCCCAAACCAGAAAGATCCCCAGAGCCGCGCAGCCGAAACCGATCAGCCGCAAAACCTGTTCCGGGGTTTCGGCAGCATCGCGCATGGCTCGCCGCATGGCACCCGGGAAAGCCGCGAAGGCAAGGCCCTCCAGCGCGAACATGAGGGCGAGCGCGAGCACGAGATCGCTCATGGCGCAACACCACCACACCCGAAGGCCACAAGCAATGCCCGCATCCGTCCCCCTGCCGGATGACGCACGAAAAAGCCCGGACAAGGCTGCCCGGGCTCGCGCACCCTTATTTCTGTCCCGGCGTTTTGCCCGACGGGTTGTTGAGATACCGGAAGAACTCGCTATCCGGCGTGATCACGAGCCGCGTATCACCCGATTTGAGGCCGGTCTCATAGGCCTGAAGCGAGCGATAGAACGCAAAGAACTCAGTGTTGCGGTTATGCGCCTCGGCGAGGAGCCGTGTGCGCTCCGCCTCGCCCCGGCCAAGCGCCTCCCGTGCCAGCCTGTCGGCATCGGCGCGGGTCACCGTTACAGTGCGGTCGGCCGTCGCCTTGATGCGATCTGAAATTTCAACACCTTGCGCACGCAGTTCCGCCGCCTCGCGCTGACGTTCGGTCTGCATCCTGCGGAACACGGCCTGCGAGTTCTGATCCGGCAGATCGGCGCGGCGAATGCGGATATCGACGATCGAAACGCCGAGAGCCGCAGCCTCACTGTTGACCTGATCGCGGATCTTACCCATCAGCCCGCCGCGATCTTCCTTCACCACAAGCAGGAAGGTCGATTCACCGATCACGCGGCGCAAGGCGGCATCCATGTAGGTGCCGAGCTGCTGGTTGCCGCGCAGCGGAACACCACCCGTGGCCTGAAAATAGCGCAGCGGATTTTCAATCCGGTAGCGCGCGAAGGCGTCCACGACGAGACGCTTCTGATCCGACGTGATGGCCTCAATCGAGGCCGATTCGAGATCCAGAATGCGCCGCTCAATGCTGATCACCTGCTGAATGAACGGGATCTTGAAGTTCAGGCCCGGCTGCGTGATCACGCGCACCGGTTGGCCAAACTGGGTGACAATGGCCTGTTCGGTCTGATCGACCGAGAACATCGAGGCACCGCCGATGACGACAACCGCCGCAGCGGCAAATCCGAGAGCAGAGCGGAACATCAGCGTTTTCCCTGTTCCTGAGCGCGCTGGCGCAAGAGATCGTTCAGAGGCAGCAGCGGCACCACATTCCCGCCACCGGGCTGGCCATTGCCCTGATCAATGAGAACCTTGTCCATGCCGCTGTAGATGCGTTCAATCGTCTCGATGTAGAGACGCTGACGCGTCACATCGGGCGCCTTCTGGTATTCATCGAGAATGGCATTGAAGCGAGCGGCTTCACCGCGCGCATCGGCAATCATGCGCTCGCGCTCGGCTTCGGCCCGCTGAGTAATGCGTGAAGCTTCACCGCGCGCTTCCGGGATCACCCGGTTCGCGTAGGTCTGCGCCTCGTTCTGCGCGCGCTCCTGGTCGGCACGCGCGGCCTGCACATCGCGGAAGGCGTCGATCACCTCGTTCGGCGGGTCGACTTTGAGCATCTGAACCTGCTGGATCACGATGCCGGCACCGTAGGAATTGAGCGTGCGCTGCATCAGTTCCTGAACCTGCCGCTCGATTTCAAGACGCGCGCCGGTCAGGATCGGCTGGATTTCACGCCGACCGATGACATCACGCATCGCGCTTTCGGCCACGGCCTTCACCGTGCCCTCGGGGTTGCGCAGGTTGAAGATGAAATCCTGCGGCTTCCTCGCATCCACAAGCCAGAGCACCGTGAAGTCGACGTCGACGATGTTCTCGTCGCCCGTCAGCATCAGGCTTTCCTCGCGCACATCGCGCGCGCCACGCCCGCCCTGCCCGGTTCGCAGACCGACCTCGACGGTCTGCACCGCGATGGTGGGCTTGTCGATCCGACCGACCGGGTACGGCCAGTTCCAGTTCAGACCCGGCGCAGTGAGCGAGGTGAACTTGCCGAACACGCGCTCGATTCCAACCTCGTTCGGGCGCACGGTGTAGAAGCCGGTCAGCGACCAGCCAATGATCGCGAGAAGGCCCAAGATGGCGATGCCGGCTCCGCCAAGCTTGCCGAGCCCGCCGCCAAATCCGCCACCCTCACCCCCGCCCGGCATCACCCGGCGCAGTTTATCCTGACTGCGGCGCAGGATCTCTTCCAGATCGGGCGGTTCCTTGCCGCCCCCACCGCCGCCGGAGCCGCCGCCCCCGCCACCCCAGGGGTTCGGGTTCTTCGGTCCCTGCCCTTTCGGCTGCCAGGGTCCGCCGCCACCGCCATTGTTGCTGTTCCAGGGCATGCAATGTCCTTCGATTGGTCGTCGATGTGCAATTCTTCCGCGCTGATGTGGGTCTTCAGAGGCCGAAGGTCAACGGCGCAGATAGGTTCGAAACGAAAAGTCCGCCTCGTCATCCCCCGATTTGGTGAACGACGCCTCCTTGGCGAGCTTCCATCGCGCGGGATCGATCGGAGGAAATGTCGCATCGCCGACGGGCTCCAAGGCGACGTCGGTGATTTCAAGCCGGTCGGCCTGATCGATGAACAGGCGGTAGATTTCGCCTCCGCCGGCGACGAAAATCGACTTCACCCCCAGTTTCACAGCCTCGATGCGCGCCCGTTCCAGAGCCTCCTCGGGGCTCTTCACAACGGCAACATCGGGGATCGAAATATCCGGATCACGGGTCAGCACCAGAATGCTGCGCCCCGGCAAAGGCTTTCCGATCGACTGGAAGGTCTTCCGGCCCATGATGACCGGATGCCCCATGGTCAGCGCACGGAAATGTTTCAGGTCGCTCTTGAGGCGCCAGATCAGCCGATTGTCATCGCCGATGACATCATTCTTCGCCTTCGCGGCGATGAGGGCGAGTTCAGTCACACCGCCACCGGGGCCTTGATCGCCGGATGCGGGTCATAGCCTTCGATGGCGATGTCCTCGAAGCGGAAATCGAACAGGCTCTTCACCGCCGGATTGAGTTTCAGCGTCGGCAGCGCACGATGCTCGCGGCTGAGCTGGAGCCGCGCCTGTTCGAGATGGTTCGAATAGAGATGCACATCGCCGAAGGTGTGGACGAAATCGCCGACATCAAGATCGCTCACCTGCGCAATCATGTGCGTCAGCAGCGCGTAGGAGGCGATGTTGAACGGCACGCCGAGAAACAGATCGGCCGAACGCTGGTAAAGCTGGCAGGAGAGTTGCGGCCGCTCAGCGCCCTTCGGCTGCGCGACATAGAACTGGAACAGGCAGTGGCAGGGCGCCAGAGCCATTTTCGGGATATCCGCCGGGTTCCAGGCAGAAACGATCAGGCGACGCGAATCCGGCGCGCGCCTGAGGTCTGCAAGAAGGCCGGAAAGCTGGTCGATCGTGGTGCCGTTGGGCGCGGGCCAGCTTCGCCATTGCCGGCCGTAAACCGGGCCGAGATCGCCGCTCTCATCCGCCCACTCATCCCAGATCGAAACACCGTTGTCTTTCAGATACTTGATATTCGTATCGCCAGCGATGAACCAGATCAGTTCGTGGATGATCGATTTCAGATGCAGCTTCTTCGTGGTGACCAGCGGAAACCCGTCCTTGAGATCGAAGCGCATCTGCGCGCCGAACAGAGAGAGCGTGCCGGTGCCGGTGCGATCGGTTTTCTCGACGCCTTCGTCGAGCACGCGCTGCATGAGATCGTGGTAGGTCTGCATCGGATCAGTCCCGGTTGAGAAGACAAAACAAAACCGGATACCCCAAACAAAAACAAGGAGGGCTCGCCTCCTTGTCCTTCTTACCCACAAAGTGCTGCAGCGCGAGGCGCCGGAAAGTCACTTCGCCTTCGGGTGGAACATCGAGAGCACCTTGAAGTGCTCGGCAATGAGATAATAAACCGTGATGCGCGATTTCGTGCGGTCGGCCTTCATCTTCTCGCACTGCGCCTTCACCACGGCGGTGAGGTCGGCATCGCTTTCCTTGCGGCCGAGCTTTTTCTTGCAGAAATTGGCGACAACCGTCGCAATTTCGTTCGGATCGCTGGCGGCGACATAGCGCGTATCGGCCTTGCTCATCACAAGAGCGTAGGTCTTGGCCATGCCGGCAACGGCCGCTTCATCGACCTTGGCAGTGTATTTCTTGATATCGGCAAGATGGTCCATCGGTGTTTCCCTCCACACGGAACGCGCCCCCACGGTCTGTCCTTCGGAGCGAGCGACGTGATTTGGAGCACGATTCCCCGAGGATTGCCACAATTTCCCGAGAGATTTCCCGAGGATTTCGGAAATCGCGCGACATGCCGCCTTCGCCCTTCTATTCGCTGCGCGGTATCTCTATATTGAAACTGCCGCTCGCAAGGGTGGCTATGGCGATACACGGCGATCGTAATAAACCCATCGGACCCGGGGGCAGTACCCGGCGCCTCCACCCGAGAGCAGCGTGCTGCCTTCCGGCGGGGGCGAAACAGGATCGACGAGGGCGTAAAGGGTTGGTCGTCGCCCGGCATGATACCACCGTCATCGGGTCAACATAATAGTTGCCAACGACAACTATGCTCCGGTTGCTCAGGCCGCGTAACGCGGTTTGAAATGCCGAACCAAAGTCCTTCGGGTTAGCCCCTGAAGGCGGGGCCGGCAGGGGCCTGGCAACAGAACCCTGCCACTTTTCCCGCGTGCTTTTGTTCCGGCGTTGTTTTCCTCCCTCGAAACGGCATAACGAATCGGCCGATATGGCAAGGCAAGAAAGGCTGAGCCGGACCATGACAGAGCCCACTTCCGAAGATCTCATCCGCTATGACGTGATGGTGCAGCAGGCGCTGATCGGCGTCGTGCGCAAGATTTTGCAGGATGCGGCGAAGCATGGCCTTCCGGGCGAGCATCATTTCTACATCTCCTTCCGCACCGATGCGCCGGGAGCGCGTGTCTCCTCGCGCCTCAAGGAGAAACACCCTGAAGAAATGACTATCGTTCTCCAGCACCAGTTCTGGGATTTGCTGGTAACGGATCACGCTTTCGAGGTGGGACTTTCGTTCGGTGGCGTGCCGGAGCGCCTGCTCGTGCCGTTCGAGGCGATGACCGGCTTTTTCGACCCATCCGTGCAGTTTGGCCTCAAATTCGCAGTGGATGAAGCCCTCGCTGATAACGATCCTGGCGAGGATGACGAGAACTCGGCTCGCGGCACGCTCGCCGAAATCGCTGCGCATGAGAATTCCACAAAGGCAACCGGGCCCAAGCTCAAGGCTTTGAAGTCAGGTGACGATTCGCCCGTTGCTGAAGTGAAACCGGCCCGCAAGCCGAAAAAGCCGAAGGCCGAGGCGGCCGCTGGCGAGCCCGCGCCGCCGACCGATGACGATCCCCCGCCCACCGCCAGCGGTGCGCAGGTCGTGAGCCTCGAGGCGTTCCGGAAGAAGAAGTAGGTGTCCAGCGTCGAATTGGGCCCTTCCACCCGGCATCCGAATAGCGCAGGATGCGCATCGGGAGGGTTTTTACATGCTGATCGATCGCCGACTGGTTCTTGCCGGCCTTGGCGCCCTGGCCATCACTCCGGACGCTTCGGCGCAATCTTTCCCCAATCAGCCGATCCGCCTTGTCGTGCCGTTTGCTCCGGCAGGTGGCACCGATATCGCCGCGCGTCTGCTCGGCGAGCATCTCGCGACAGCACTCGGGCAGAATGTCGTGATCGACAACCGGCCCGGAGCGAATGGTGTGATTGCGGGTGAAGCGGTGAAGACCGCGCCGGCCGATGGGCACACTCTGCTGGTGGCAACAGCCGCAAGCTTCGCTGGCGCGCCCGCGCTCGGCCAGAAGCTGCCCTATGATGTCGAGAAAGATTTCCGGCCCGTTGGCATGCTCGGACTTTTCCCGCTGGTGCTGAATGTAGCACCCAGCCTGCCGGTGAATTCGCTCGCTGAATTCATCGCTCTGGCCAAAAAGGAGCCGGGAAAGATGAATTTCGCCTCGGCCGGCGTGGGTGGCACCAACCATCTGGTGTTTGAGTTGCTGGCGCAGGCGGCGGGGATCAAGCTCCAGCACGTGCCTTATCGGGGCGCGGCGCTTGCGGCAACCGACTTGATGAGCGGGCAGGTTCACGCCATGATCGACAGCCTCGCCGCAAGCCTTGGCAACATTCAGGCCCAGAAGGTGAAGGCGCTGGCGCTCACCACCTCCAGCCGCCAGCCGCAGCTGCCAAACCTTACGACCATGAAGGAACAAGGCGTCGATCTCGTCTATCCGGGATGGGCTTCGTTCGTCGCTCCTGCCGGGACGCCGCCTGCCGTCATTGATACTCTCAACGGTGCGATGGCAAAGGCGCTGGCGGCACCGGCTTTGAAGCAGCGCTACGAGCAGCTCTCCATCGAGCCCGTGAACTGGTCCCCGGCCGAGACCGGCCGTTTCATGGCTGCTGATCGCACCATGCTGACCGATCTGGTGAAGAAAACCGGCATCAAGGTGGAGTGAGGGTCGACATCCCCCTTTTCGCTGATAGCCGTGGCGAGCCCCTTGGCCGGGCTTCTCCGCTTTTGGTCGTAGGCTCAGAGCGAAAAACCGGTTTCCACTTTTTCGCTGCATGCTCTAGAACGCCGCTCATTCCGGTTTCCCCCGTTCTGAGAAGGCTCGACACCGATGGCGACCCGCACTGAATCCGACACTTTCGGCCCGATCGAGGTGGATGCCTCGGCTTATTGGGGTGCTCAGGCCGAGCGCAGCCTCGGCAATTTCAAGATCGGTTGGGAAAAGCAGCCGAAGCCGATCATCAAGGCGCTGGGCGTGGTGAAACGCGCGGCGGCGGAAGCCAATATCGCGCTCGGCAAACTCGACAAGGACCTCGGCGCCACCATCATCAAGGCGGCGCAGGAAGTGATCGACGGCAAACTCGACGCGCATTTCCCGCTTGTCGTGTGGCAGACCGGTTCCGGCACGCAATCGAACATGAATGCCAACGAAGTGATCTCGAACCGCGCGATCGAGATGCTGGGCGGTGAGATGGGCTCGAAAAAGCCGGTTCACCCCAATGACCATGTGAATATGAGCCAATCCTCCAACGACACTTTCCCCACCGCGATGCATATCGCGTGCTCGGTGGAAGTGGTGGAGAGCCTCCTGCCGGCGCTGAAGCACCTGCACAAGGCGCTCGATGCCAAGGCGAAGGAATGGGCTTCGATCATCAAGATCGGCCGCACGCACACGCAGGATGCCACGCCCGTGACATTGGGCCAGGAATTCTCCGGCTACGCGAAGCAGATCGAGAACGGCATCGCCCGGATCGAGATGACTTTGCCGATGCTGATGGAACTCGCGCAGGGCGGCACTGCCGTGGGCACGGGCCTCGCCTCACCCATCGGCTTTGCCGAGAGGGTCGCCGAACGCATCGCCGCGATCACGGGGCTGAAATTCACTTCCGCGCCGAACAAGTTCGAAGCCCTCGCAGCCCATGACGCCATGGTGATGACGCATGGGGCCATCACCACCGTGGCGATGAGCTGTTTCAAGATCGCGAACGACATCCGCTTCCTCGGCTCGGGTCCGCGCTCGGGCCTCGGCGAACTCGCTCTGCCGGAGAACGAACCGGGCTCATCGATCATGCCGGGCAAGGTGAACCCCACCCAGTGCGAAGCGCTGACGCAGGTGGCCGCCCACATCCACGGCAACAATGCCGCGATCGGCTTTGCTGGCTCACAGGGCCATTTCGAGTTGAACGTCTTCAACCCGATGATGGCCTATAATTTCCTGCAATCGGTGAAACTGCTGGCAGACGCCGCGATTTCCTTCACCGACAATTGCGTCGTGGGCATCGAGCCGCGTCTTGACAACATCGCGCGCGGCCTCGCGAATTCGCTGATGCTTGTGACCCCGCTCAAGGAAAAATACGGCTATGACCTCGCGGCGAAGGTCGCGAAATACGCCCACAAGAACGGCACCACCCTGCGTGAGGAGGCCATCAAGCTGGGCATTTCGGGCGAGGATTTCGATGCCATCGTCGACCCGGCCAAGATGATCGGGCCGGGTTGAGGCGCAAACTGGCCTAGCGATATTTCGCCGCCGAGATGAATTCGCCGAAACCTTCGCACCAGATGACGACCGTATTGTAAGCGTTCAGATCGGTCCCTTCGGGAAGCGAGACAAGAAAACCGGAAAATCCCTTCACATCTGCGATGCGCAGGGATTTTTCCTTGACGGCGAGGAAGGACGCCTCGTCCTCCACAAAATCTGGCGCGAGGTAGAGTTTGTAGTCGGGCCCGGGCGAAAGCCGACCGCGGTGAGCAATCGCCTTGGGCGTCACGAACACCTCGCCCTCGCCCCAATGCAACAGGTCTGAGCCCCTCAGGTTTGGCCGGAACTCCCCGCGAAAGCTCGCCGAACGCTCCACATCCAGCACGGCTGTGGGCAAAGGCGGCTTTTCGGCAATCAGCAGGGGCAGCAGATAAATGCCAAGCCCGATACCGGCGACGAAAACCATGATGTGGCTGAGCAGTAGAAACAGGCGGCGCATCGATCACCTCTTCGGGCCGGTTGCAGACACCGTCGGCATGGTGCAGGCTCTCGGCGCGGGATGCATGCAGGAGAAACCGGACGATGAGCGACAACGTCATCAATCTCCGCGCTTTCCGCAAGGCAAAAGCGCGCTCTGAGGCTGGGAAACTTGCCGAGGAAAACCGCGCCAAATTTGGCCAGACCAAGGCAGAAAAGCGCGCTCGCAAAGCTGAGGAAAGCCGCGCTGACAAAGCGCACTCCGCCGGAAAACTCACGGTGGTCGACCGCGATCATGAGCCGGGTTGAGGGAAACGGAAGCCGGCGATGTCGGGCATCATCAAGCGGTCGCTGTCGATTGCCGGGCATCGCACCTCAATTTCGCTGGAGGAGCCATTCTGGCGCCTGCTTCAGGCGCAGGCCCAATCCGATGGGTTGAGCATTCCGGCACTGGTCGAGCGGATTGACAGCGCCCGGCAGGGCACAAACCTCTCCTCGGCCATTCGGGTGCATCTGCTCACGACACTGATCGAGCGCGGCGGAGCGGCGCTCAACGATTCTCAAGAATAAGCGGCAGCAGCGGATCTCGGGCCCGATCGCGCTGGGCTTCCGAACGGCTGCGTCGCAGGAAGAATGCGCGTTCACGATTATCGGCCTCAAAACCTTCGATTGTCTCGAGATCGCGCTGGAGGTGAATCGCCAGCAATCCGTTCAGGAGCGACGACACCGAAAGAACACGGCGCGGCTCGCCGGGCGGCAACCCGACGCGACCGCTCCAGGACAAGGCGGTCTCCGGCAGTGCTCCGCGCCATTGTGGCGGCGGATTAGCGAGCCTGAGCCCGATGCGCGCCTCGTATTGCGCGCGCGGCAAATCGATCACGAGACTCGGCAGCACCTGAGCCCGCTCGGTGCCGCCGCCGGTTTCGAAGGCTGGAGCCGAAATCCGTGCCACACCCCCGATAATCGTGATCGGCATGGAAAGGGCCGGAAGCGCGAGTGTGCCGTTTCGCATCTCCTGCTCGAGAAGTGAGCCGATGCGATTCTCATCGAGAGGCTGAAGCTCGTTCGCCGGGCGCTTGAGCACGCGCGCTACCGCACCAGCCTCGGCGGCCGAGAC
Source organism: Hyphomicrobiales bacterium (assembly GCA_017302635.1). Taxonomy (GTDB): domain Bacteria; phylum Pseudomonadota; class Alphaproteobacteria; order Rhizobiales; family Beijerinckiaceae; genus Rhabdaerophilum. Next base: position 486,175 of record JAFLCX010000002.1, on the reverse strand, counting down.
TGCAAACCCCTCGGCCTTGATCCGCCCCGCCCCTGCAAAACTGGCAAGCAGCTCCGAAATCGTGCTTCCCTGGCTCGTGAAGGGGAATTCGCCGGTCAATCTTCCGCTTGTGCCGGGCAGGGCAAGGCGCGAAAAGGCGAGACGGCCGGCAGCATCCAGCCGGTCCTCGCGCCGCGTCAGGGTGACAGTCGAGGATAGCCGCCCCTCGCCCTTTTCGGCTTCGAGCCCCTCGATCGACGCGAGATCGGGCGCAAAGCGCAGCACGAATTTCGGCTCGTCGAGGACGATCGATTCCCCGAACCGTAAGGATTTCGCCTCGATCCAGAGATCGCCCGCGAGAAAGGGCCTCACGCCACGGGGCAGCGGGCGGGCGGTGCCTGACGCCGGGGGAGCGCCCATCTCTGCAGTCAGGAAGGCTGGCGACAGCAAGGTTTCGAGCCGCAAATCACCCATCTGGAGCTGCCCCGCAACCTGTCCGCCCCTTGCGAAATCGAAGGAGATTTCGCCAGCAGCCCTGTTCGGGCCGAAGGTGGCATCAAAGGCCGTCAGTGTAAGCTTTCGCGTTTCGGCAAAATAGCGCCCGGCAATGCGTGCCGGCGTTCCGTTCGGCACGGCCGGCGCGCCCCCTCCCAGCGCACGATAGAGCGGCGCTATATCAACGGTTTCGAGCCGAAAAGTGCCATCGAACGGTGCGGTCCGGAAAATATCCACGAGGCCTTCCGCCTTGAGATCGAGCCCTGCCAGAGCCACGTCGAGCTTCGTCCCCATCTGCCGGCGCGGATTGCCCTCGAGGAGCAATTGCACGCGCCCGGCCCCGCTCAGGCCTCCTGTGTCGCCACCGCCAATCTGGCTCAGCAGACGTGCTCCGTCGGGATTGGCTGCCTCTGCCCTGAGGTTGAGTTGCAGATCATTGCCCTTGAGTTCCGAATGGGTCTTAACAGTGATGGCCGTGCCACCGAGCCGCCCTTCGGACTGGATATCCCAGATGCTCTCGCCCGCCTTGTTCTCGATCCGGATATTGGCAACCGCCAGAGCTGGCGCAAGGCGCTCGGCGCGCGCGATGATGCCGCGCGTGAGCGCGCCGGGAAAGATCGCCTGAGCAATCTGCGCGAGATCTCCCAATCGCTCGGCATCGAGCTTCGCGGTGGCCTGCACCGCGCCTTCCGCGAATTGCCCCGAGAGCTTCAATTCTTCGCCCGATCTTCCGCTCAGGACCAGTTCTTCAACCCGGGCGCGCGCGCCCTCTCGGTTGAATGCGAGGCGGACGCCCCCAATGCCGCGACCATCATAAACAAGCTCGCGGATCGCGAGGCGGCCGTCGATGGCGAGATCGGATGTCCCGCCGCCCGCCCGGAACGGATCGCCCAGAGCCAGCAACCGCGCATCAAACCGATCGGCCGCGAGCGAGAAGGACAGCCGAGGCACCGGATTGCCACCGGAAACCGGCATGTCGAGGCGCAGATCGCCAGCGAGATCACCGGATGGACTGGTGATCCGCAATTGCGGCATGCGCAACCCTGTTCCCTCGGAGATCAGCGTCGAGTGCAAGCTTGCCGAAGCTGGCAGGCCAGCCGGTCTCTCGACTTGAATGGCCTGAAGAAGGGCTGGCAGATCTCGCGCCACGAGCGAGAATGCGCCATCAAGCAGGGATGTGCCTTTTTCGGTGCCGCGAAATTCCAGTTCGGTGCCGCCGGGCAGACGCGCTTCCGCCAATCTGATCGAGAACCCAGCCGTCCGCCGCGCCATGGCGAGGCGGGTGTCCTGCAACATCACGCCGCTGCCCTGCAACGCACCGATGGCGATATCCAAATCGAGATCAAGCGGCAGCGCAATGCCGCCGGAGGAGTTCGCGCCGGCGAGAGCCTCCGCCATGCGCCGCAACCGGTCGCGTTCCTTCACGCCGTCGGGGCCTTCCGCGAGATAGCGGGAGAGATCGAGCCGGCGCCCGGCGAACTCAACGCGCAGGTGCGGGCGGGCAGCCGCGAGATCGAGAAAGGCCTTGCCGTTCATCGCCACGGCGCGATCGGCCGAACCGAATGTCATCGTCACCGGATCCGCAATCGCCTGATTGGCCTGCACGATCAGCCGGGCCTGACCATCGAACGGAATCTGCGTGCCATCGGCAACCTCCCCCATGATGGGATTGCCACTGAACTGCACCGAACCATCAAAGAGCGGGCGTGTTGCATCGCCCGGCAGGCCCGCCCAGCCCTCCAGACTTGAGCGGGCCGCAAGCCGGTGATCCTCGAGCGAGGCCCTCAGCCGTGCGCGCCCCTGCTCGAATTTACCCACCTGCCCGCGAACCTCGCGCCCCGCCGCACGATCCATCACCTCGAAACGGAAGGGACCGGCAAGGTCGGGGGCTTCCAGAACCACATCAAGGCCACTTACGAGCGCCTTCTCGGTGCCCGCCTGCAGCACACTCAGGCCGCGCAGATCGAGCCGGTCGATGCCGATCCGGGGTGGAGGTTCGGATTTTTGCCTCTCGACCAGATCAGCAATCTCGGCCCGCACAATCACCTTATCGGCACGCGCCGATGTGATCTGCACAACGCCGCGCGCGAGGGCCAGAGGCGAGAGCGACACCGTGAGCCGCCCGATGCTGACGAGCGATCGTGTTTCGGAGCCGACTGTCACGGCGTCCGCATCGAGTTCAGGGGTGGGGAGCAGGCTCAGGCGAATGTCACCCCCAAGCCGGACAGGTTGACCGGTCTTCGCGCTCAGATAGGCCGAAAGCCGATCACGATGCGCGTTCCAATCCAGAAAATGCGGCGCGACGGCGAGCCCAATCAGCGCCAGCACCAGCAGCGCCGCCACAGCCGTGAGACTTTCCCTTATGATCCGCAACAGACGCGCCCGCTCCCGAGATTGCGACCCAATCGCCGCAGCTCTTCGATTCCTCCGCTCAATGTAGCGCGTTCATAGGCGCGGATCACGACCCAATCGTGACCGCGCTCTACTGCCCTTCTCGCTTTGCCTTCACGTGCCGAAGCTGACAATCTTGCCCGGGTTCATGATGTTCAGCGGGTCGAAGGCTTGCTTGATCAGCCGCATGGCATCCAGCGCCGGTTTGCCGAGTTCCGGTTCAAGATATTTCATCTTGCCCTGCCCCACGCCATGTTCACCGGTGCAGGTGCCTTCCATCGCGAGCGCTCGCTCAACCAGCCGGGTGATGAAGGCTTTCGCGTTGGCGATCTCCGTCTCACTCGACATATCGATCAGCGGTAGGCAGTGGAAATTGCCGTCCCCCACATGCCCGACAATCGGCGCGATCAGGCCCGAGGCCTCGATATCCGCCTTGGTTTCCGCCACACATTCCGCAAGGCGGGAAATCGGAACGCAGACATCGGTTGAAATGCCCTTCGTACCCGGGCGCAAGGTGGTTGCGGCCCAATAGGCATTGTGCCGCGCTTCCCAGAGTTTGGTGCGCTCTTCAGGCTTCGTCGCCCATTCGAAGGTGCCGCCGCCGCATTCAGCGGCGATCTCGCCGAAGCGCTCGCTCTGCTCCGCGACACTCGCCTCTGTGCCGTGAAACTCCACGAACAGAATCGGCTGCTCCGGCAGGCTGAGCTTCGAATAGGCGTTGCAGGCCCTCACCTGCACCTCGTCGAGCAGCTCGATGCGCGCCACCGGCAACCCGGACTGGATGGTGAGGATTGTGGCATTCGCGGCCGATTCCACATCGGGGAACGGGCAAACGCCCGCCGAAACCGCCTCAGGCAGGCCCGAGAGCTTCAGGGTGATCTTGGTCACGATCCCCAGAGTGCCCTCGGAGCCCACGAGCAACCGGGTGAGATCATAGCCGGCGCTGGTCTTTTTCGCACGGCGGGCGGTGGTGAGGATTTCGCCATTGGGCAGAACCGCCTCAAGGGCCAGAACATTGTCCTTCATCGTGCCGTAGCGCACGGCATTGGTGCCGGAGGCGCGGGTCGCGACCATGCCGCCGATCGAGGCATCCGCTCCCGGATCGATCGGGAAAAACAGCCCGGAACTTTTCAGATACTCGTTGAGTTCCTTTCGCGTGACACCCGGCTCCACCACGCAATCGAGGTCTTCGGGATGCACGGCAATGATTTTCTTCATGCCCTGCAGATCGATCGAAACACCGCCCATCGGCGCGTTCACATGCCCTTCGAGCGAGGACCCGGTGCCAAACGGGATGATCGGGAGCCTGTGTTGCGCGGCGATTTTGACAGCATCCTGAACCTCACTCTCACTTTCGGCAAAGACGACGATATCCGGCGGCTGGTTTTCGATCCAGGTGAGGGTATGGGCGTGCTGGGCCCGCACTGCATCGCTGGTAACGGCGCGGTTGCCGAAACGGCGCTGGAAATCGAGCGTGGCGGCCGCCACGGCTTCGGCCGAAAGGCGCATGAAGAAGTTCCTTCCCGAATGCCGGCTTGTGCGTCGTGCCGGATTATGGGTCAGCATGCCTGACCCATCTGCACAATTCAAGCCGAACGATAGGCGAGCCTTTTCTGCCCCCGGCGGCGATAGAACATGCGCCCGTAGATATCGCCTTTGAGATCACGCCGGTAATCCATGTAATCGAGGATCGGGTCCCAAGGGCATTCCTCGTCGAGCACAGCCTCGAAGTCATGGTCAGCGAACACGGCCTGCATGGTGAGCCGCGCCTTGCGGTTCTGGAACTCGGCGAGAACCAATGAGGTACGCGAGAGATCGAGCGCAGCGAGCACCTCTGCCTCACCGCCCTCGATATCGATTTTCACGATGTCGGCCGAACCCAGGGCTTCAGGCCGGATGATATCGACCTCGAAGCTCGGTTCGATCACGCCTTCGCGGAATGTATCGCCGATATAGCGCATGAGTCCCGCCTCGCCGTCACCGGCATAGCGGCTGAAAAACGCCTCGCGCGCATTCTCGGAGGGGTAGATCGCGGCGTTGCTCGGCTTGATAAGGCCATAGCCGGCGATGTTGCGCTTCAGGATCGCGAAGGTCTCGGGGTTCGGCTCGAAACTCCTCACCCGACTGCCGGGCCATCGACGCACGGCCCAGAGCGCGAAGGAGCCGACATTGGCACCAATATCGAGGATATCCAGATCGGTGCCGTCATGGTGGCTTTCATATTCGCCCTCGAGCACATAGCGCACGGCCGAGAGCATCGCATCGGGGCATTCAATCGAGACCGGCAACGAAGCCACAAGGGAACGCATGTCGGTTTTGGAAACACTCATCAGGCAACCCCACTGAAAACCACAGCCCTCAACCCTGCGCAAACCTCAGTTCCGCCCGAGGAAATCGTTCTTGCCGATATCCACTCCACCATGACGCAAAATGGAATAGGCGGCGGTGAGATGGAAATAGAAATTCGGCATCGCAACATGGGCGAGGTAGGTCGTGCCCGGCCAGCTCATCTCCGTGCCACGGATTTTCATGCTGATGGTGCGAGTTTCCGAACCATCGATTTCGGAATCCGGAATGGCATGGATGAAGGCGAGCGTCTTCGCGATCCGCTCCTTGAGTTCCGCGATGGTGGTTTCCGTATCGGACCATGACGGATTGTCGCGCCCCGAAAGGCGCGCGGCCGCTCCCTTCGCGAAATCGCAGGCGATCTGCACCTGCCGGGCGAAGGCGAACATATCGGGGTAGAGTCGCATGCCGAGGAAAACGGAGGGCTCGATTTTCTTCGCCTCGCAATGAGCCGCCAGCTTGTCGAGGATGCGATCGAGCGCGCCAAGCATCTGGTTGAAAACCGGCTTCGTCATCTGGCTCATGGTCGGCATGGGATTCTCCCGGATTGAACGGCGCAAAAGGAAAGAGCTGACAGGTCTTGCGAGGCGGAACGGGCGCGGCCATCTGACAGACAGGCGCAGCCGGCCCGAATCAGCCATGATTGCGCTTCAAAGTGTGTCTCCGTCCGGCCAAATCCAAGGGCTTTGATGGGAACGCCGGTACTCCGACGGGAAAAATCGTGTCCGACCCCTTTGCGCTCGACGACTGGACCCCTGCTCCGCCGCCTTCCGGCGGAGGGATCGCCGCGCGCGCGATGGCGGCCTCGCGGCCTGCGGTGCATCTTCAGGGCCTCAACCCCGAGCAGAAACGCGCGGTTGAAACACTCGATGGACCGGTTCTCGTGCTGGCCGGAGCTGGCACCGGCAAGACGAAGGTGCTCACCAGCCGCATCGCCGAGATCATCTCGAAAGGACGGGCACGGGCGAGCGAAATCCTGTCCGTGACCTTCACCAACAAGGCCGCGCGCGAGATGAAGGAACGCATCGGCTCGCTCATTGGTGCCGTCGGCGAAGGCATGCCGTGGCTCGGCACATTCCATTCGATCGGGGCGAAAATCCTGCGCCATCACGCCGAACTCGTGGGCCTGCGCTCGGATTTCACCATTCTCGATACCGATGACCAGATCCGGCTCCTGAAGCAAATTCTTCAGGCCGAGGACATTGACGAGAAGCGCTGGCCCGCCCGCCTCCTCGCCTTCCAGATCGACGGCTGGAAGAACCGCGCGCTGACACCCGAAAAGGTCTCGTCCGGCGAAGGGCATGTGTTTGCTGAGGGGCGTGCGCGAGAACTTTACAAACTTTATCAGGAACGGCTGAAGGCGCTCAACGCGGTCGATTTCGGTGACCTCCTGATGGAAAATATCCGGCTCTTTCAGGAAAACCCGGATGTGCTCGCCGATTTCCAGCGGCGGTTCCGCTTCATGCTGGTCGACGAGTATCAGGATACGAACGTCGCGCAATATCTCTGGCTGAGGCTGCTCGCGGCCGGGCATCGCAACCTGTGTTGCGTGGGGGATGACGATCAATCCATCTATGGCTGGCGAGGCGCCGAGGTCGATAACATCCTGCGTTTCGACAAGGATTTCCCCGGTGCGACCGTGATCCGGCTTGAGCGCAACTATCGCTCCACAGGGCATATTCTGGGTGCTGCCGGGCATATCATTGCGCGCAATGAGGGACGGCTCGGCAAAACCCTCTTTACCGAAGGGGACGAGGGCGAGAAAGTCAGCGTCGCCTGCGCCTGGGACTCAGAAGAAGAAGCGCGCATGGTGGCCGACGAGATCGAGGCGCTCCAGCACAAGGGGCATGCCCTGCAGGAAATGGCGATCCTTGTGCGCGCCTCGTTCCAGATGCGCGAATTCGAGGAGCGCTTCATCACCAACGCCATCCCCTACCGGGTTATCGGCGGCCCGCGCTTCTACGAGCGCGCTGAAATCCGCGATGCCCTCGCCTATCTGCGCATCGTCTCGCAGCCGGCCGATGACCTCGCCTTCGAACGCATCTTCAACACGCCGAAACGCGGTTTGGGCGATGCCGTGCTGAACGCGCTCAACGCCTATGCGCGGCCCAACCGCGTGCCGCTGTTGCAGGCCGCGCGCGTGCTGGTGGAGAGTGATGAGCTTTCCTCCCGTCATCGCCCTGCTTTGCGCGGCCTTGTCGAGAACATCACGCGCTGGGCCTCGCTGATCGAAACCACGCCGCATCACGAACTCGCCGAAATGATCCTCGAGGAATCAGGCTACACTGACATGTGGAAGAAGGACCGCTCGGCCGATGCCGCCGGGCGGCTCGACAACCTCAAGGAACTGGTGCGCGCGATGGAGGAATTCGAGAACCTCGCTGGCTTTCTTGAACATGTCGGCCTCGTGATGGAGAAATCACAGGGCGAAGGCGAGGATCGTGTCTCGATCATGACGCTTCACGGCGCGAAGGGGCTGGAATTCGAGACCGTATTTCTCCCCGGCTGGGAAGAGGGGCTGTTTCCTTCGCAGCGCACGCTCGACGAGCAGGGCCGCGCCGGTCTCGAGGAGGAACGTCGCCTCGCCTATGTGGGCCTCACCCGCGCGAAACGCCGCGCGAAACTCTATTTCGCCACCAACCGGCGCATTCACGGGCTGTGGCAATCCACCATTCCCTCTCGCTTTGTCGATGAACTCCCGGCGCAGCATGTCGAGGTGATGGAAGCCTCGGGCGCCTATGGCAACATGCAGCGGCTCGGCTATGCCGGGGGCAGCCGCTTCGAGGGCGCGGCACCTGCCGCTTCGAGCTACCAGACACCGGGCTGGCAGCGCATGCAAACCGCCAGGGCGCAGAATGCCGGCGGCGGACAGGCCAGCGCATCACAAACAGCAGGGCGCTCGTTCGGCAGCGGCGGATTTGGTGGCGGCAGCTTCGGTGGCGGATATTCCCGCAGCACCGGCCGCACAATCGAGGGGCGCGTGCTCGCCTCCTCCGCGCAATCCTCGCGTTACAAATCGGGCGACCGGGTGTTTCACATCAAGTTCGGCCCCGGCTCGGTGACGGCAGTCGATGGCAACAAGCTCACGGTGGAATTCGACAAGGCTGGCCAGAAAATGGTGTTGGAGAGTTTTGTGCAGGCGGGCGGGTGAAAATCACGCAATTGTGATTAAAACCGGTATTTATATTCATTATCAATTAGATAATAGGATTTCAGAGTCAGCTGTTGATCATTGAAATTGCTACGAAGTTTTTCAAACCGTGTGTTGGCTGGCCAAGCAAAAACTATCAAGCTTGTTCTGCTGCAAACCAACATGTGCAATGTAATTGACGCACCTTTCCGATCAGGAGCGTCGTCCATGCCTCCCGTCCCCACCAATTCCCGCGACATTATTCGCCGCTTACGGCAGGAGAATTGGGTGCTGGTGCGCATCGAAGGTTCACATCACCATTTCAAGAAACCGGGCGTGAGGGAGATCCTCACTGTGCCACACCCGAAGAAGGATTTGCCGCCCGGAACAGCGCGGCGTATCGCCAAAATCGCCGGATGGGTGTAACCTGCAATATATGATGCATTATATCGCAATCGTGGAAGAGGGTGACGGCACCCGTGCAACGGGCATCTGGTTTCCGGATGTGCCCGGCTGTTTTTCCGGCGGCGACAGTTTCGAAGAAGCGATGGCGAATGCGCCCGAGGCCTTGCGTGTGCATCTCGAACTGCTGCTGACCGACGGAGGCGAGTTGCCCCGCCCGCGCACGCTTGCCGAATTGCGAGCCGATGCAGAAATTGCTGACGAGCTTCAAGGCAACCTCGTCGCGATCGTGCCCTTCACCGGCCTGCATTTCCGCCCCGCTGCGGAATAGCCGCCCCCTTGCATCGCGTGCAGGCATCCGCCACAAGCCCGCCATGCCCGTTTCTCACCGGAACTTGCCCGCTCCTACTCTCCTCGCTCATCTGATCACGGATGAACCGACCGCCCGCGCGATTGCCGATGGCATGGCGGAATTGTTCGACCCCGAAGAGGTCGCGACCGCCGCCTTCGAGATCGCCTCGCTAGAGGCAGGCCTGCGCGGCGCTTCCACCGCTCCGGCGAAAGTTTCGCTGGCGCGGCAAGGTCGGGAGGGGACGATGGGCACGCTGCACCCTGATGCATCAGGCCCGTGGCGGCTGGAATTGCACTTCGCGTTTGAGCCCGATGAGGGCGAAATCCGGGCGCTTGTGGCCGGTTTTTCGAGCCGCGAGGCCGCAAAAAACCTCGCTTTCGAGCGTATCGCCGCGACGGATTGGGTCGCTTCGGCGCTGGAAGGGCTGAAACCGGTCCGCGCCGGGCGATTCGTCGTGCATGGCGCGCATGATCGCGGCACGGTACGGAGTGGGCAGATTGGCATCGAGATCGAGGCCGCTCTGGCCTTCGGCACCGGGCATCACGGCACGACCCGAGGCTGCCTCGAACATGTCACGGCGCATCTCAAGCGCCGTCGCCCGCGCCGGATCGTCGATATCGGCACTGGAACGGGAGTGCTGGCCATCGGGCTGGCGAAAGCGCTGAGGCAGCCGGTGCTCGCGGGCGAGATCGACCCTGATTCGGTGGCGATCGCGAAAGAGAATGCCCGTCTCAACGGCATTCGCGCCGGGCTGAAGGTCTATCGCGCGGCGGGGTTGCAGCACCCTGATTTGCGCCGCTCGAACCATTACGACCTGATTCTCGCGAACATTCTTGCACGGCCGCTGAAATCCATCGCGCGGCAAGTTGGGCTTGCGGCGGGGCCCGATTGTGAACTCATTCTCTCCGGGCTTCTGCCGGGCGATGTGCCCGGCGTGCTTTCAGCCTACCGGATGCAGGGCTTCGCGCTGGTTGCGCGGCGACAGATCGAGGACTGGGTCAGCCTTACCCTGAAACGCGGCGGACAAGGTTCAAGCAAGGCATGAAAAAGCCCCGGGTGGGAGGAACCCGGGGCTCTCTGCGACAGGATGCGCGCGGGAGGTCGCGCATCCGGCCGGATGGTGTCATTTTACTCGCTGCTGAGGCCGGGATAGCGGCGATGCATGTCGAGACGGGCCTGACGGGCTTCGACAATCACCTCGAAGATGATGCGAAGAGTCTTGAGGATGTTCGGGACGAGAACCATGTCTGGGTTCCTTTCGTGAAAGAGGTTTTAAGCCGGGGAAAGGGAGCGCGGAGTCTTCCGCGCCTCACTCAGTCCCTCAAGCCATTGAAGGGAAGGTCGGCCGAGATGAAGCCGGACTTCTGGTGGGCTTCGCGCAGCGAGACTCCATAAGCTGCCTCGATGCGGCGCAGCTCGCGCTCGGCTTTGGCCGCATTGCTGGCAGCAATGGCGTCAATGAAGCGGAGAAACAGGTTGCGCTTCGGCTGGGTTGAGCCTTCGGTGCCGGCAAGCGGCAGCAGGGCTTCGGAATAGGTCGTCGTATTCATCGGGTCACTCCTTTCGCGTGGTCCGGAGGCGAACAGCAACCCCCTATGCTGGCTTGGCTTTTTCCTTGCGAGGGAAATCACCGCTGCCCTGTGCTGTTCGTCTTGTGAGGGAAAGATGCGCCTCATGCTGCGTTGCAACAAGGGGGTTCAGCGCAAATTTGCTATGCGTTTAACGCATGTAAATATCATATTTCATTTACAGTTGCCACATTTTCGCATAATATGGCAGCAATGTGATCGTGGCTTTGGCAATTCGATTCCGAATGTCGCAGGTTGCACGTGTCACGATTTCTTCCGCTTGATGGCCAGCCAAACGCGGTCTACGGTCAGGGTTGATCCCTCCCGCTCCGAGCCTGCTTTGCCCCGAATTCGTCCTGTTTCACCACACTTCATCGGGGCCAAGGCCCGCTTCCAGAGCTTTTCCGAGCGCGGTGAGCCGGAAGCCAGCCGGCAGCGCATCATCGCCCTGCGCAAGGCCCTGAAACGATTGGGCTGTGACGGGATGTTGATTCCGCGCGCCGATGTCTTCCAGGGCGAATATCTGCCGCCATCCGAAGGGCGATTGGCATGGCTCACGGCCTTCACGGGCTCGGCCGGATTCGCGATATTGGCGGCAGGCAAACTCGCTCTGTTTGTGGATGGCCGCTACACGGTGCAGGCGAAGGCCGAGGTGAAGCCCCGCCTCGTGACCGTGGTCCCGATTGCTGAAATTGCGCCCGACCAATGGCTGAAACGCGAGGCGGAAGGCCTCACGCTCGGTTATGATCCGGCGCTTTTCACATCCCGAGGGCTGAAGCGCTTCGAGCGCGCGGCGAACGAGGGCGGCGTGACGCTGAAAGCCATCGCCGATCCATTCCCTGCCCTCTGGCCGGACCGCCCGGCTGCACCTTCGACACCCATTATCGACCATCCGGTCGAATTCTCGGGCGAGAACCGCGAGGCGAAGATCGCAAGGGTTCAAGAAACCCTGCGCGAGCAGAAACTCGGCGCATTGCTGGTCTCCGAATGCACGTCGGTCAACTGGCTTCTGAATATACGCGCCGGCGATGTGCCGCATCTGCCGATCCTGCGCGCCTTCGTGCTGGTGCCGGTAGAGGGAAAACCGCAACTTTTCACGAGGCCTGACCGGCTCGAACCGTCGCTGGCGACCTCTCTCGCAGGCGCGATCGAGGTCGTGCCGGTGGCGGCAGATGGCGCAGCGGAGGTTGCCGCCGTGCTTGGCACGTTGGCCCGGACCGGCATCAAAATCCGTCTCGACGAGGAAACCGGCGCGCTTCTCTTCGCCGAGGCGGTTCGCTCTGCAGGTGGTGAGGCTGATATCGGGACAGACCCGACGGCGCTCATGAAGGCGAAAAAGAACGCGGTTGAGATCGCCGGCAGCCGCGCGGCGCATCTGCGCGATGGTGTGGCGATGGTGCGGTTCCTCGCATGGCTCGATCGCGAAATCGAAGCCGCGACACCGCTGACGGAAATCGATGCCGCAATTGCGCTGGAACGGTTCCGGCGCGAGACGAACGCGCTGGTCGATGTTTCCTTCCCCTCGATTTCAGCCGCCGGGCCGAATGCTGCGCTGCCGCACTATCGCGTTACAGAAGCAAGCAACCGCTTGATCACGCCGGGACTGTATCTCATCGATTCTGGCGGGCAGTATCGCGACGGCACCACCGACATCACCCGAACGGTGGAAGTGAAGCGCTCAACGCGAGCAATGCGCGAAGCGTTCACGCGCGTGCTGAAAGGCATGATTGCCGTCGCGCGCGTGCGCTACCCCAAGGGTACGTCCGGCGCGCAGCTCGATCCTCTGGCGCGTGCGCCACTTTGGGAAGCGGGCGTCGATTTCGATCATGGCACGGGGCACGGTGTCGGCTCGTTCCTCTCGGTGCATGAGGGGCCTCAGCGCATCTCGAAGCTCGGACACGCCGCTCTGGAACCCGGCATGATCCTCTCGGATGAGCCGGGCTATTACCGCGAGGGCGCATTCGGTATCCGTATCGAGAACCTGATTGTCGTGGAGCCCCAAGCCCATGCACGCGACGAGCGCACCATGTTCGGGTTCGAGACGCTCACCTTCTGCCCGATCGACCGGCGCCTGATCGTGAAATCCATGCTGAGCCGGGACGAGCGCGCCTGGCTCGACGCCTATCATGCTCAAACACGCGTGAAGCTCGCGCCGCATCTCGCTGGCGCGGACCTCGCCTGGCTCGAACAGGCCACCCGCCCGTTATGAGAACCGATACGAACGGCCTTGGATTTCTGTTCCTGCTGGTCTTCCTCTCGATGGTGGGGCCGCTCACACTCAACATCCTCGTGCCGAGCCTGCCGGGCATGGTCGAGAGCCTTCAGGCCCCGAAAGCGAGCGTGCAACTCACCTTGTCGCTTTATCTCCTGGGCATGGGTGTGGGGCAGCTTTTCCTCGGGCCGCTGGCGGACCGGTTCGGGCGCAGGCCGGTGCTACTGGCCTCACTGGTTTCTTACGTGTTCGCGAGCCTGCTGGCATTCCTCGCGCCCAATGTCGAACTTTTGATTGTCGCGCGTATTCTCCAAAGCTTCGGCGCGACGGCAGGTATCACGCTGGCCCGCACCATGATCCGCGATCTGCACGAGCGCGATGCCGCAGCGAGCCTCATCGGCTATGTGACGATGGGCATGGTGGTGGCACCCATGATCGCACCGGTTCTGGGCGCGACGATCGACGACCTCTTCGGCTGGCGGGCGATCCTGATTTTCTGTGCCACCCTCGGCATCCTTGCCTTCGTCGTCGCCGCACCAAGCCTGCCCGAAACAAGGCCGGCGAGCCTTGTCGCCGCCACCGGCCGCGACGTGATGGAACGCACTGCGGAATTGCTGCGCAATGTGCGCTTCATGGGCTTCTGGGGCACATCGGCCGCGTGCTCGTGCATCTTCTTCGCGTTTCTCGGCGCGGCCCCCTATCTGATGATCGAGGCGATGGGGCGACCCAAGACCGAGTATGGCCTGTGGTTCATGACGCTCTCCATCGGCTACATGATCGGAAATTTTATTTCCGGCCGGTTCGCCCAGCGGCTCGGCATCGAAATCCTGATCTTCTGGGGCAATGTGATCGGCGTGGCGGGTGCGCTCGCGATCCTTGTTTTCGCGATGATGGGGTATCTGAACCCTTGGATGCTGTTCATCCCGGCCATGATCACCTCCTTCGGCAACGGGCTGGTGCTGCCCAATGCGCTGGCGGGCGGGATCGGCGTTGACCCCCGAGCGGCGGGCGCAGGCTCAGGCCTGATGGGCTTCGGGCAAATGGCGGGCGGCGCGCTTGCGAGCTATCTCGGCGGCAAGTTCATCACCGGCTCGGCGACACCGCTCGCGCTCATCATGCTGGTCTGCGCCATCCTGGCACTTCTGGCGGGATGGTTCGCACGGCGAGAGCCGTGATGCGCGCACTCATCCACCGATCAGCGCGAGCCATTCCTCTTCGGACATCACCTTGACGCCCAGAGCGGTGGCGGTCTCGAGCTTCGAGCCCGCACCCGGCCCCGCGATAACGAGGTCGGTTTTTTTTGATACCGATCCCGCAACTTTCGCACCAAGGCTTTCGGCCCGTGCCTTGGCTTCGTCACGCGTCATGCGTTCGAGCGATCCGGTGAAGACGACGGTTTTTCCCGCCACCGGGCTCGCGGCGCTCGGCTTTTCCGCGGGTTTGATATCAAGTTCGGCGACGAGGCGATCGACCATCGCGACGGCATCGGCCCGCGTGAAGAACTCGGCAACAGCCCCGGTGACAGCATCGCCAATCTGGTCGAGCGCTTGCATTTCGGCAAGGGCCTCCGGATCGCCCGCTGCAATACGCCGGGCAGACACCTCGAAATCCGGCCATTCACCTGCGGCCCGCGCCAGCACCTTCGCCGTCGTTTCCCCCACATGGCGGATGCCGAGCGCGAAGATGAAACGCTCGAGGCTGATGCTCCGTCTCTCCTCGATGGCCGCGAAGAGCTTGGCGACCGAGGTTTTGCCGAACCCCTCGAAATTCTCGATCTTCTGCAGGCTTTCGGCGTTGCGCCGCTGAAGCGTGAAGATATCCGCCGGCTCGCGGATGCGCAAAGTCTCCACCGGGCAATCATAGAAAAACGCAATCTGCTTCTCGCCCAGCCCCTCGATATCGAAAGCCCGGCGCGAGACGAAATGCTTGAGATGCTCGATGCGCTGATGCGGGCAGGCGAACTCACCCGAGCAGCGCCGCACCGCGCCCTCGACGCCCGCGCTGGTGGCCTCGCGGATCACCGCCGTTTTCAAGGCGCAGGGGCAGAGAGTTGGAAATTCGAACGGCACGGCCTCAGACGAGCGTCGTTCCAGCACCACATCCACGACCTGCGGGATCACATCCCCCGCGCGCTGGATGGTGACGAAATCACCGATGCGAACATCAAGCCGCGCGATCTCGTCCGCATTGTGGAGCGTGGCATTCGACACCACCACACCACCGACCGTGATCGGTTCGAGCTTTGCAACCGGCGTGAGCGCGCCCGTGCGCCCCACCTGGATTTCGATCGCGTTGAGGCGTGTCACGGCCTTCTCTGCCGCAAATTTATGCGCGATGGCCCAGCGCGGAGCGCGCGCCACAAAACCGAGGCGGGCTTGCAAAGTGAGGTCATCGACCTTGTAGACGACACCATCGAGGTCATAGCCGATGGTCGGGCGCTGGCGCTCGATGATGCTGTAATGAGCAACGAGATCATCGGCGCTTTCGCAGCGCGCCATCAGCGGATTGGTGGGGAAACCCCAGCGCTTGAAAGTATCGACCATGCCGAGCTGCGTCATCGCAGGCATCGCCGACATCTCACCCCAGCCATAGGCGAAAAAGCGCAACGGGCGGCTCGCGGTGATGTTCGCATCGAGCTGGCGCAATGAACCCGCAGCGGCATTGCGCGGATTGGCGAAGATCTTGCCGCCCGTTTCGGCTTGCTTCGCATTCAGCGCCGCGAAATCGGCATGGCCGAGATAGACCTCGCCGCGTATCTCAGTGATATCCGGAGCGTCAGCGGGCAGGCCCGCTGGAATGCCGATGGTGGGGTCAGGTGCGGCCATCAGGGCGCGGATATTCGCGGTAACATCCTCACCCTCCGCACCATCGCCGCGCGTCGCCGCCGAGACAAGCCGGCGATCTTCATAGCGTAGCGAGAGCGAGAGCCCGTCGATCTTAGGCTCGGCGGTAATGGCCAGAGCATGCTCAGAGGGCCAGTCCAGAAAGCGCTTCACACGCTCCACAAAGTCGCGCGCCTCGGCCTCGCTCATGGCATTGCCCAGCGAGAGCATCGGGATGCGATGCTTCACCTTCGCGAATTTCCCCGAAGGCGCGGCCCCAACACTGGTGCTCGCCGCGGCTTTCAAATGCGGGAATTGCACTTCCAGTGCTTCAAGCCGACGACGCAGGGCGTCATACTCGGCGTCGGTGATCGTGGGCGCATCTTCCTGGTGGTAGCGCCGATCATGCTCCGCGATTTCGGCCGCAAGGGTCGAATGCTCAATCTGCGCCTCGAGCGGTGTGATGGAAGCGGGCTCGCGTGCCATCGTCACGCCTCCAGCAATCGGGCAGCAGCGGCGCGGGCTTCATCCGTGATCGCTGCCCCGGAAAGCATCCGCGCGATTTCCTCGCGGCGTGCATTTGGGTCGAGCAACCGTACACGCGTCGCCACCCGATCCGCGTCGCCCGAGGCCGATTTCGCGATCTCGAAATGCTGGTCTGCGCGGGCAGCCACTTGCGGCGCGTGCGTGACGGCCAGAACCTGCACACGCGCGGCCAACCGCGCGAGACGGGCCCCGATCGCATCGGCGACGGCACCACCCACACCGGTATCGATCTCGTCGAATACGAGCGTCGGCGCTGAGCCGCGATCCGCCAGCGTCACCTTCAGGGCCAGCATGAAGCGCGCAAGTTCGCCACCCGATGCGATTTTCATCATCGGCCCCGGTTTGGAGCCCGGATTGGTTGCCACATGAAATTCCACGCGATCGATGCCGCTGGCTTCAAGGCGGGACGGGTCAGTTTCGATCACGGTTTCGAAATGCGCGCGCTCGAGTTTCAGCGGCGGCAATTCGGCCGCAATCGCTTCGTCGAGAGCAGCGGCAGCATGGCGACGCTTCGTCGAGATGCTCTCGGCTTTGGCGAGCAGCAGGCCTTCGCGCGCGGCGAGATCTTTCTCCAGCCGCAGCAATTCCGCTTCGCCATGATCCAGCGCATCCAGATCACCCGCGAGCTTCGCGGCAAGGGCCGGAAGTTCATCAATGCGAGTCTGGTATTTGCGCGCTGCCGCACGCAGGGCAAAAAGCCGCTCCTCGATGCGCTCAAGCTCGCGTGGATCGAACTCCGCCTGCCGAAGTTCGGCCTCGAGACCATTTTGCGCAAGATCAAGCGATTGCAGCGCCGCATCCAGCGCGCTAATGGCCTCGGTGAGGTCCGGCCCGGCCTGATCCTTGCGTCGCTCCAGCCGTCGCAGAACGGAAATCAGCACAGGTCCCGGCGCGTTATCGCCCGAGAGCAAATCGGCGGCATCGCGCAGGTCGCCGGTGATCTTCTCGGCTGACATCATGCGCTGACGCTGATCGGCGAGCAGGTCTTCCTCCCCCGGTTCGGGCGAGAGCTTGTCGAGTTCGGCCGTGGCATGGCGCAGATAATCTGCTTCGCGCCGCGCCGTCTCGATGCGGGCACGATGAGCCGCCAGCGCCCGCCCCGCCTCGCGCCACCCGGCATGATGAGCAGCGAGATCGGTGACGTCGTCACCAAGCCCCGCGAAATCATCGATGAGGTCACGATGGGTCGCAGGGTCGATCATGGCACGATCGGCATGCTGGCCGTGGATTTCAACCAGTGCGATCCCGATGCCACGCAAGGCCTGCATGCTCACGGGACTATCGTTCACGAAGGCTTTCGAGCGCCCATCCGACATCTGCACGCGACGCAGGATCAGTTCACCCTCGATCGAAGCTCCGGCCTCAAAGGCGCGTGCCAGTGCCGCGTGGCCAGACGGCACATCGAATACGGCCGTCACCTGTCCCTGATTGGCACCAGCCCGCACGAGGCTGCCATCGCCCCGCGCGCCAAGAGCCAGCGAGAGTGCATCCAGCAGGATGGATTTTCCGGCCCCGGTCTCGCCCGTCAGCACCGAGAGCCTGTCCTCGAAAGTCAGGTCAAGCCGTTCGATCAGGACAATATCCCGGATCGACAGGCTCGCGAGCATCGCTGATGCCTTTCAGGCTGAGGAGGTTTCGGCGCTCAGAGGCCAACCAGGCGGGTCGCACCCGAGAAGGCACGGCTGATCCAGGAACCCTTGTTCTCGCGTGGTTCGACTCCACCGGATTTCAGGAGCGTGAACGCATCCTTGTACCATTGGCTTTCGGGGAAATTGTGCCCGAGCACAGCCGCCGCCGTCTGCGCCTCGTTCACGATGCCCATCGCCATGTAGGCCTCCGTCAGCCGCGAGAGCGCCTCCTCGATATGGCGCGTGTTCTGATACTTGATCACGACCTCGCGGAAACGATTGATGGAACCCGCGAAATTGCGCTGCTTCAGATAATAGCGGCCAATGTCCATTTCCTTGCCAGCCAACTGGTCACGCGCGATGCGTATACGGTCGCGCGCATCGCCGGCATACTCGGAATTCGGCCATTTGCGCACGAGATCTTCAAATGCCACCAGCGACTTCTCGGCCCGCTCCTGATCACGCGAGATATCGAGGATCTGGTTGTGGTAGCTCATGCCCACGAGATATTGCACGTAGGGCGTATCGGGGCTCGCGGGGTAGAGCTGCACATAACGCCGGCCATGATTGATGGCCTCGGCATAGTCGCCCCCCTCATAAGATGCAAAGGTGCTCAGCACCATCGCCCGGCGGGACCAGTTCGAATAGGGATATTGCTTGTCGAGTTCGACGAATTTCTTGGCGGCGCCGCCGAAATCACGGGCTTCCATGCGCGCCAGACCGTCGTTGAAGAGCACTTCGGCACGCTCGTCCTTGCCGATATCGCTTTTCGGCCCCCGGTCATCCCACGGATTGATCGAAGCAATGGTGTCGGTCACCGTCTCGCAGGCCGAAACCGAGAGCGCCAGCATCGCGCCTGCCATCAGGCGAACGACAAGGCCTGCCCGCCCGGTTTTCGCACGCTTGTCGCCAACTTGCGCCATCACATCCACTCCGCGGGCATCGCTGCCTGCCCCATAACCGGTTTGTGCCGAAAGATCGGATTCACCATAACGTTCTCGCGTTCTTTTGGTGGAAAGTGCCTCACAACGCAAGAGCACGCCTGCTTCCATTCGAGATCGTCGTTAACCGAGATGCTCATGGCAGGAATATGGCAAGCGAGCCGCGAGGGAGCGCCCACACGCAGGAAGGCATAAATTTCGGAAGATCAGTTCACGTCGGGCGCGAAAGCGGCAGCCGGCTGGAACATTTCACCGCGAGCGCGAACCGGGCGACGGACAGCCTCGGTGAGTGTGTAATTGGCCCGGTCGGCAAACAACGCATCGAGCATCATCACATTGAGCTTATGGCCCGGGCAGAAGGCCTTGTAGTGACCCTGAATCGCGTAGCCAGCGAGAGCGAGATCGCCAATGGCATCGAGCAGCTTGTGGCGAACAAACTCGTTCGGGTAACGCAGGCCCTCGGGGTTCACCACGCGATCTTCGCCAACCGCCACGGTATTCTCGAGCGAGGCGCCGCGCGCGAGACCCGCCTTCCAGAGCGCCTCGACATCTTTCATGAAACCGAAAGTGCGGGCGGAAGAGATTTCACGACGGTAGCGATCGGGGGAAAAATCAAAAGAATAGGTCTGGCGGCCGATGACCGAATGGTTGAAAGCGATCTCGAGATCAAGCCGGAAACCATCATAGGGCAGAAGCTCGGCAACCGAATTGCCCATTTCAACGCGGACCGGGCGAAGGACCCGAACGACCTTACGCTGCTGCGTGTGGCGACGGATGCCCGCCTGAAGGATATGCTCGACGAAGATGCGCGAGGAACCGTCGAGGATCGGCATTTCAGGGCCATCAACCTCGACGAGCACATTGTCGATCTCAAGGCCGGCAAGGGCCGACATCAGATGCTCGATCGTGGCAACACTCGCGCCGGTCTCATCGCCGATCACGGTGCAAAGCTGGGTATCGCGCACCGACGTGTGGCGCGCCTCGATCAGACGCTCGCGGCCATTGGGAAGATTGGTGCGCAGGAAAGTAATGCCGGAATTCGCTTCGGCAGGATGAAGAACGACTCGCGCGGGCTGGCCGGAATGAACACCAATGCCTTCGATGACAATTTGTTCAGCCAGCGTTGTTTGAGTCACGTCGCAGTCCCCTGTTCCCGGGAGAGAAGCGTCGGAGGCCCTTGCACGCATCGCGCTATGGTCTCTCAATCCCGCTCGTCTCGACACGCATTGAACGCAACACAATCGAGCAACGAACGTTCGACTTCGTCCCACTACGACCCCGCTCGAAAGCAGCGCCGTCTTCGGGAGGGTGGATACCCCTTTGACCGGCAATCACAAAATCACTGTTTCTTACCAAGTGTAACACAATATGGCCGCGATTCCGCTGAAGGAAAAAGCCTAATTTATTTCATTTTTTCAATGTTTTAAAGACGATTGATACCCCAGCTTCAGATGCTCCAGCCCCCTCACGGAAAGGGCCTTGTTACAGGCTTGGGACGGCAAGGTGCCGTCCCCGCTATCCACAATTTACTTCGACTGGCGCCGCAGGAAGGCCGGAATCTCCAACTGATCATCCTCGAACGAGCGAGTCGGAGCCGGGATTCGGCCTTGCCCGTCGAGTTGACCCTGCGCCGGGCGATAGGGGGCGGCAGCAGGCTGCTGGGCAACGGGGCGACGGCCATAAAGCGCGTGGGTCGGGCTCGGCTGGGCCGGCATTGGTGCGGCAGGCATGGCCGGTTCGGTCGCGGCGGCTGGCGGTGCCGACACCGGCTCCTCCTGGGTCTCGTCCCTCGGACGGCCAAAGCCGACAGCTGCGAGACGCTGCATCAGGCTCATGCGCTTGGCTTCGGGCGGCGGCGGGGCGGCAGCCGCTTCGGTCCGGTGGGCCTGAAGCACGGCCTGCCCCGGCAGCGGGAATTCCTCCATGGTCGGCATGCGCTGCGCGCGCGCCACCCGTTCCGGCTCCGGCGGAATGAACGCTTCCTCCATCGCCGGTTCAGGCTGCTGGATCACCGGCTCGTCCATCACGGGCTGGGCGAAGAAGGTCTGGCGGGGCTGGGCGGGGGCGACAACCACATCCGGCTCGCGGGACGGTTGTGCGGTCTCGATCACGGGCTGGAAAGACGGCATGGCCTGCAGTTCCTGCACTTCGGGCGCAGCGGCAGGCTGGGGTGCGGCGGGCTGCGCTGCAAGGCTGGCCTGAGCGGCGTTGCGAGCCGCCATCTGGGCCCGGAGCCGATCCGCCATCATGGCAAGGCGCTGGTCGATGGTCATCTGCGGCTCACCAGCCTCGGCGCGCTGGGCCTGATCGAGCCCAGTCGCGACAACCGAGACTCGGATGATGCCTTCGAGGCTTTCATCCTGCGTCGCGCCGAAGATCACGTTCGCGTCCATGTCCACTTCCTCGCGGATGCGGTTGGCTGCGGCATCCACCTCGAAAATCTTCATGTCCGGGCCGCCGGTGATCGAGATCAGGAGGCCGCGAGCACCCTTCATGGAGGTTTCGTCGAGCAGCGGATTGGCGATGGCAGCCTCGGCGGCCATGATGGCACGGCTGTCGCCGGTCGCTTCGCCCGTGCCCATCATCGCCTTGCCCATATCGCGCATCACGGCGCGGACATCGGCGAAATCGAGGTTGATGAGACCGGGCTTGACGATCAGATCGGTGATCGACGCCACACCCGAGAGCAGCACCTGATCGGCGAGCGCAAAAGCCTCGGCAAAGGTGGTGCGATCCGAGGCGATGCGGAAGAGATTCTGGTTCGGAATGACGATCAGCGTATCGACGGCCTTCTGAAGCTCGGCGATGCCCGCTTCCGCGACACGCATGCGGCGCTGACCTTCGAAATGGAAGGGCTTGGTTACCACACCCACGGTGAGAATGCCCATCTCGCGAGCCACACGGGCGATCACGGGAGCAGCACCGGTCCCGGTGCCGCCGCCCATGCCGGCGGTGATGAACACCATATGGACATGGGCGAGGTGATCGCGGATTTCATCCATCACCTCTTCCGCCGCCGAACGACCGACCTCCGGCTGCGAGCCTGCCCCGAGACCCTCGGTGACCTGGATGCCCATCTGCACGCGCTTTTCGGCGTGGCTGAGCAGAAGAGCCTGCGCATCGGTGTTCGCTGCGACGAACTCGACCCCGGCGAGGCCACAGCGGATCATGTTGTTGACCGCGTTGCCGCCTGCACCGCCCACACCGAAAACCGTGATCCGCGGCGTCAGTTCCCGGATATCCGGAGCCTTGATCGTGATTGTCATGGTCGTCTCGCTCCTTAAGCGTTCCGGGCGCAAGGCCCTGAATTCGAAATCAGAAACTGTCTCTCAGCCACTGGGAAACGCGGGAGATGTAGCCCCCTGTTCCCGTCATCCCGAGCGCTGCGGAGCGCCCGGCCTCGAAGAATTCGCGCCCAGCGACCTGCGGATAAACCAGCAGGCCCACTGCCGAGGAAAAAGCAGGGCTCTTTGCTGCTTCCGGCAACCCCTGGATGCCTACAGGCCGCGCGATGCGCGTCTGCGTGCCGAGAATGCGCCGGGACAGCTCCATCAGCCCACCGAGTTGCGATGTGCCGCCGGTGATCAGCACATGCTGGCCCGCCACAATCGGGAAGCCGGCCTTTGCCAGCCGCTCGCGCACGAAATCGACGATCTCCTCAGCGCGCGGCCGCACGATGCGCGTCAGTTGACCCAAGGGAACGGAGTAGCTCTGGTCGCGATCATCCTCTCCCACCTGACGGATCGTGAGGATGTCGCGCAGGTCGGCTTCAGTCTCGATGCAATGGGCGTGGCGGCATTTGAGCTTTTCGGCATCATCGAGGCGCATCGAGAGCCCGCGCGCGATATCGAGCGTGATGTAGTTCCCGCCCACCGCAATCGCATCAACATGCACCAGATGACCCTGATGATAGACTGCAACGGTCGTGGTGCCACCGCCGATATCGATGACGGTTGCGCCAAGCTGGGCTTCATCATCGCACAGGGTCGCGAGCGACGAAGCGTAGGGAGTGGCCACCAGCGCCTCGACCTTGATATGCCCGCGCTCCACCGCGATCATCAGGTTGTGCGCCGCCAGCGGCTCGCACGACGCGATGTGCAGATCGACCTCGAGCTGATCGCCCACCATGCCCTTGGGCTCATGAATGCCCCCGGCACCATCGAGGGCGTAACCCACTGGCAAAGCGTGGAGAATAGCGCGACCATTCTGCTGCGCGTGCGAAGAAGCGACTTCGATCACGCGCTGGATGTCGCTGTCCGACACATCGCGGCGGTTGATGGCGACGCGGCCTGCAAAATGCTGCGAACTGATGCGCCCGCCGCTCATGTTGACGATCGCGCTCGCGACCTGCACACCGGCCATGCGCTCGGCGGCATCAACCGCGAGCCGGATGGATTTCTCGGCCTCGGCGAGATCAATGACCGTGCCACCCTTGAGGCCGCGCGATTTCTGGTGCCCGATCCCGAGGACGCGCATGCGATGCGTGCGCCCGGAGAGCACGTCCGACCCCTCGATGGGGTCGAGCCGTGCGATCAGGCACACGACTTTCGAGGTCCCGACATCCAGCGCCGAGAGAATGGCGCTCTTGTTCGCGGGCACGGGCCGGATACGAGGCGTGATGTTGGATGGAAGCCGCATCAGACGCGCCCCCCCGATTTCTTGATGCGCGCGACGACGCTCTCGGCATGCGCCGCAGCCGCCTCTTCGGTGAGGCGCAGGGCAATGCGGTCATTGAGTCGCAAATCGACAGCCAGAACGGCGCGTTCAGTCACTTTGGCGTCCTTTTCAATGGCCCAGAACGCCTTCAGCGCCTCGGCCGCGCCCTCCTCGGGAAGAAGGAGGTCCACGCCATTGAGCAGTTTGAGATTCCAGCGTCGGCCCGCCACCAGCGTCCCTGCGCGGATCAGTGGCTGAAGCTCCGGCACCGCGGCCGTCAGCGCGGCATATTCCGTGACGCGCAGGTTGGATTCCGGACCCACGACATGCGGCAGGCGCAGGAAGCGGGCATCGGAGAAAGACTCGATCGCCGTGCCATCGGCCGCGATCACCTTCACTTCACCCTCGATCTGCCAGAGCGCGTAGGGCACGCGCTCGCGGATATCGATCCGGACCCGATCGGGGTAGAGTTTCGTCACCTGCGCTTCGGCGATCAGCGGAACTGCGAGAAGTTTCGCACGCAGCTCCTGCGGATCGAGAAACGGCAGGGATGCGCGCCGGTCGAGCCCGGAAAATCCAATCACTTCGTCGCGTGTCAGTTCGGAATGCCCCTCAACGGCAATCTGCTCGATGCCGAAACCAGCCCAACGGGCGAGCGCATCGCGCGGGGTGCCGTGATCGCGCCGGAAAGCTTCGTCATGCCCGCCAGCAAAAAAGCCGATCGTCGCACAGGCGCCGAGAAACAGGATTGCAAAGCTCGAACCGATCCCACGCGGAATGGTGAACTGGCCCTGTTGCGCGCGGCGACGGGCGGCACGCGAAGCGCGATAAAGAGCGATGGCTTCGGCAGGCTTGCCGAACCAGGATTTCAACGTCGGAGGGAGGCGTCCTGCACCATCCATGAAACCAACTCGCCGAACGATAGGCCGCGATATGCGGCCAGCTCCGGCACCAGCGAGGTCTCCGTCATGCCTGGTTGTGTGTTCACTTCCAGGCAGACCAGCGTGTCGGTTTGCTCATCGTAACGGAAATCCGCCCGCGAGACGCCGCGACAGCCGAGAGCCTCGTGTGCCCTCACCGCCATTTCTTGAACCTTCTGGTAAATATTCGGTTTAAGAGGTGCGGGCAGGATGTGAATTGAGCCACCTTTCGAATACTTTGCCTCGTAGTCGTAGAAGGCACCGCCTGCGGGGCGGATTTCGATGATATCCAAAGGTTTTGCCCCTTCCGGGTAGCCAATCACCGCGCAGGTGAGTTCCAGACCCGGAATAAACGGCTCGCAGAGCATTTCGTCATCGAGTGGCCAATCGGGATTCGTTAATTCGACAGGTGGCCTGTTCGCACCCTCACGAACTATAAAAACGCCGAAAGACGAACCATCCGCGACCGGCTTTGCAACATAGGGCGGTGGCAGGGGATGCATTTTTGCCACTTCGAATCGCGAGAGTGTCACGCCTGCCGCCACTGGCACGCCGGCAGCCGCCATCACGGTTTTTGCCCTGTCCTTGCGCATCGCCAGCGCTGAGGCGAGCACGCCGGAGTGGGTGTAGGGGATGCCCAGCACCTCGAGCACGCCTTGAATGGTGCCATCTTCGCCGAAGGGCCCATGCAGGGCGTTGAAACAGACATCCGGTTTGAGCGCCGAGAGAACCTGCGCGATATCCCGCCCGACATCGACCTCGGTGACCTTGTAACCCTGCTCACGCAAGGCCTTCGCACAGCCCGCGCCGCTGTTGAGGCTCACCGGCCGCTCGGCTGACCAGCCGCCCATCAGAACCGCGACATGCTTGGACATCGGATCGCCTTTCATCTCACGCCTTCACCCCCACCCGCTTCACCTCCCATTCGAGCGTGACGCCGGTTTTCGCCTTCACCAGAGCGATGATCTCTTCCCCCAGCGTTTCGATATCGTGCGCGCTGGCACCCTCATGTGCGATGAGGAAATTCGCGTGCTTCCTCGACATCTCCGCCTGACCCACGCGCAGATCGAGACCACCGGAGTCGCGAATAAGCCGCCACGAGGAATGACCGGGCGGGTTCTTGAAGGTGGAACCCGCCGTGCGGACCTTGGTTTCCTGATCCCGCTCGCGATGCTCCTGCACGCGGGCATTGATGGCGCGCACCTCATCTGGCGCACGCGAGAAACCTTGCAGCAGCGCTTCGGTGAAGATCATATCAGCGGGAACACCGCACCCGCGATAGACGAATGCCATGTCCTGAGGTGCGAGCGTGATGATCTCGCCCCGACGCGTCACGGCTTTCGCCGCAACGAAGCGCTCGCGTGTCTCGCCCTCGATTTCCGGATTGGTGTTCGAGCGCGTTCCAGCATTCATGCGCAACGCGCCACCGATCGAGCCGGGAATGCCGAAGAGGAATTCAAGTCCACCGATCCCGGCATCGGCCGCCGCCATCGCGACTTTCCGGTCGGCTGCGAAAGCCCCGGCACGGATGCGATACCCATCCTCGACCGCAATCTGCCCGAAACCTTTCGGCGAGAACCGGATCACCACACCACGGACTCCTCCGTCGCGGATGATCATGTTCGAGGCGAGGCCGATGGTGGTGACGGGGATTTCCGCCGGCAGGTTTTTCAGGAAATAGGCGAGGTCGTCCGTATCGGCCGGCGTGAAGAGCGCTTCCGCCGGGCCTCCCACCCGCAGCCACGTGAAGGGTGCCAGCGGTTCGTTCGCGAGCAATCGGCCGCGAAGGCCGGGCATGGCAGCGGCAAGGCGACCGGCGAGCGTCTCGCTCACGCGCTTTTCCCCGCGAGTTCGCCCGGCAACGCATAGGCCCAGTTGGTGATGGTGCCTGCGCCCAGCAGGACGACATAATCGCCCGGCTTGGCGACGCTTGCGATATGCCCGGCGAGTTTCTCCGGCCCTTCCAGCGCAATCACATGGCGATGCCCGCGCGCCTTGATGGCCGAGACGAGATCATCACGCGAGGCACCGGGAATGGGCGCCTCACCCGCCGCATAGACATCCGCCACGATCACCGTATCGGCGTCGTTGAAACAGGCGGCGAAATCGCCGAACAGCGATTGCAGGCGGGTGTAGCGATGCGGCTGAACCACCGCGACCACCTTGGCCTTGGTGGAGGCGCGGGCTGCGCGCAACACCGCCGCGATTTCCACCGGGTGATGGCCGTAATCGTCGAAAATCTGCACGCCTTTCCATTCACCGGTTTTCGTGAAGCGGCGTTTCACGCCCGCAAAGCCCGCAAGCGCTTCGCGGATCACATCGACTTTCACACCCAACTCGTGCGCGACAGCGATCGCCGCCGTGGCGTTGAGCGCGTTGTGATGGCCCGGCATCGGCATCACGAGATCGGGCACCGAGGTCACCTGCCCGCTTTTCCGGTCGCGGATTTCGAGACTGAAGCGGCTCTGCCCGCCCGCAAGATCGATGGCCTTGATGCAGAAATCGGCTTGCGGGTTCTCGCCATAGGTGATGACCCGGCGATCCTCGATCTGGCCGACAAGATCCTGCACCGTCGGGTGATCGAGGCACATCACGGCAAAGCCATAGAATGGCAGGTTATCCACCAGTTGGCGGAACGCCTTCTTGATCGCATCGAAGGTTCCGAAATGATCGAGATGCTCGGGGTCGATGTTGGTGATGATCGCGACATCGGCGGGGAGTTTGAGGAAGGTGCCGTCGCTCTCATCCGCCTCCACCACCATCCAGTCGCCGTTGCCGAGGCGTGCATTGGTGCCGTAGGCGTTGATGATGCCGCCATTGATGACGGTCGGGTCAAGCCCCGCCTTGTCGAGCAAGGTCGCGACCAGCGAGGTTGTCGTGGTCTTGCCATGCGTGCCCGCAATCGCGACACAGGAGCGAAAACGCATGATTTCCGCGAGCATTTCCGCGCGCCGCACCACCGGAATACGAGCCTCGCGCGCAGCCGCCAACTCGGGGTTGTCGCGCTTGATCGCGGTGGAAACCACCACCACCGCAGCCTTGCCGAGATTTTCCGCCTTGTGACCCACGAAGCAGGTGATGCCCTGATCGCGCAGGCGCTTCACATTCGCGTTGTCGGAAGCATCCGAGCCCTGCACCGTGTAGCCGAATTTCGCCAGCACTTCGGCGATGCCGGACATGCCGATGCCCCCGATCCCGATGAAATGAATCGGGCCGGTTTCGCGCGGAATTTTCGTGGCTCTCATGGTCGGTTTCTTCTCGAGGATCAGGATTCGGCGCTGAGTATCAGCGCTTTGCCAGAATGGAAAGCACGTGGCCGGCAAGGCGCTGGGAGGCATCGGACACACCGATGCTCTTCGCCTTGGCCGCCATCTCGATGAGGCGTGCGGGGCGGGAGGCCTTGCGCTCGATGATCTCCGCGAGCGAGACGGGCGTGAACGCGGTTTGCGGCACGGAGATCGCGCCGCCCGCCGCCACCAGCACTTCGGCGTTGCGGGCCTGATCCTTGTCGATCGCTCCGGGGTAGGGCACCAGGATCGCCGGACGGCCGATCACCGACAGTTCGGTCACAGTCATCGCGCCAGCACGCGCGATCACAAGATGGGCCGCTGCCATCCGGTGCGGCAAATCGGAGAAAAACGGCCTCACCTCATGCTGGATTCCGAGGGCCTGATAGACCTTCGCGACACGGGCCTCATCTTCCTCGCGCGCCTGCTGGACGATGACGAGACGCTGGCGCAATTCGGACGAAACCTGCTGCATCGCGCCGGGCACGACATCGCTCATCACGCGGGCACCGAGGCTGCCGCCGGTCACGAGGATGCGCAGCGGCTTATCCAGTGCCGGAGGATCATACTCGCTCTCGGCTGCAAGAAGCACCGGCTTGCGCACGGGATTGCCGGTGAAAACGGTCTTCTCCGGAAAATCAGGGTCCGGATCGGGAAATCCGGTCGCGATCGAGGTCGCGCGCTTGGCCAGAAAGCGGTTCGCGCGCCCCATAATGGCATTGGCCTCGTGAAGGATGGTGGGAACACCCTTGAAGCTCGCGGCCAGAACAGGCGGCACTGTGGGGTAGCCCCCGAACCCGACCACGGCTTTCGGCTTCAGCTTGCCCAGAAGCGACATCGCTTCCATCGTGCCCTTCATGAGCCGGATGCCGCCGCTGATTTTGGCCATCAGTCCGGAGCCTGTCACCGTGCCGGCAGTGAGCGTCATCACCTCGCCGGGAAAACGGCTCGCCCAGTCACTCCCTGCGATGCGATCATCGGTGACGAGAGCGACCTGACAACCGCGGTTGACGAGTTCCACGCCCAAAGCCTCGGCCGGAAACAGGTGCCCGCCTGTGCCGCCCGCCGCAAGGACAATCAGAGGCTTCGATTTCGAGTCAGACATGCTGGGGCTCCGGGCCGGGTGCAGGAGCGTAGACCGGTGTGCGCTCAATGAGGCTGGATTTAGGCCTGCGGCGCGTCACAGCCAGCAGCATCCCCGCCGCGAGCCCGACCGAGAGCAGCGATGAACCGCCATAGGAGAGGAAAGGCAAGGTCATCCCCTTCGGCGGGATGAGATTGAGATTGACGGCCATGTTGATGAAGCTTTGCAGTCCGAACAGCATCACCAGCCCTGCCGCCGCCAGCCGGCAGAACGGATCAGTATTTTCGCGCGCGGCGAAAACACCACGGATGACGATGAAAGCGAAGATCGCCACGACCATCAGACAAACCAGTGCACCGAATTCCTCGCCGATCACCGCGAAGAGAAAATCGGTATGGCTTTCAGGCAGCGAACGCTTCACCGTCCCCTCGCCCGGCCCCCGCCCAAGCCAGCCGCCCTGATAGAAGCTCTCCAGAGCCTGATCGGTGTTGAAGGTGTCCGCATCTCCTTTCGAGAGGAAGCGGTTGATGCGATCCGTCGCATGATCGAGGAAGCGATAGGCGAGGAACAGTCCCGCCATCCCCGCCGCGACAAGCCCCACCACCCAGAGGATGTGCAGACCGGCGAGGAAAAACAAAGCCGCCCAGACCGCTGAAATCAGGATGGTCTGCCCGAGGTCCGGCTGCCGGATCAGCGGCACGGCAATCATCGCCAGCAGCAGAAAGGCGAAGAACAGGGGCAGGATCGAGAGATCCTTGCGCTCGGTCGCCTGCGAGAACGCCCAGGCGCTCATCACCACAAAAGCCGGTTTGACGATTTCCGAAGGCTGAAGGTTGAAGCCACCCACAAAAATCCAGCGTTTCGCGCCCTTGATCTCGGTGCCGATAAAGAGGGTTGCGACCACCAGGGCGAACCCTACCAGAAAAACGATCAAGGCCAGACGCCGCACGGCGCGCGGGCTGAGAAACGAAGTTCCGACCATGATCAGGCCTGCCACGACCAGAAAGAAGGCCTGCCGGTTCACGAAGTGGAAGGTCGAGAGGCCGAGCTTATTCGCCACCGGCGGATAGGCCGCGAGACCGAAAAGAATGCCCGCCACCATCAACGTGACAAACGAGAACATCAGCCAGCGGTCGATGGTCCACCACCATTCGCCGAAGGGGGTGCGCTCCGCGCGGCTGACCATTCTAGACCTCCGCCTTCTGGGTCGGGCCGCAGTGGCCAGACCGCCCCGGGCGGAATGGCGTCAAAGGGGCTCGAAACCCGGCAATTGCTCAACGAGGTCGCGGAACGCCTTGCCCCGCACCTCGAAATTCGGAAACTGGTCAAAAGAGGCGCAAGATGGTGAAAGAAGGATTACCGGCTCCGCAAATTTCGCGTCTTTTGCGTCGGCCGCGGCCTGTTTCACCGCCTCGGCGAGCGTGCCGCTCACAACGTGCGGAACCGCCGGGCCGAGTGTCGCCCCGAAGGCTTCGGCCGCTTCACCGATCAGATAGGCCTTCGCCACACGGCCGAAGAGCGGTTTGAGATCGGAAATACCGCCCGCCTTGGGCTTGCCGCCACAAATCCAGTAAATGCCCTCTTCAAAGGCAAGCAACGCCTTTTCGGTCGAATCGGCATTGGTGGCTTTGGAATCGTTGATAGCGATTGCCTTGCCGATCCGCCCCACCTGCTCCATCCGGTGCGCGAGGCCAGGGAATGTTCGCAAGCCCTTCTGGATCACATCCTCCGGCACCGAGAGTTGCAGGCAAGCTGCAACCGCGGCCGCCGCATTCTGGCCATTGTGGTCACCGCGCAGCGAGCCGATCCCCGAAAGATCAGCCAAGAGGTTGCCGTGGCTGCCCATGACCTGCCGTCCGTTCACATGAATGGATGCCCCATGCTTCGCGACAACCGAGATCGTGATCGTCCGCCCGCCGCCTTTCGAATGGCGCAAGGCGATGGCCTCCGAGGCCGCGTCATCAATGCCGACAATCGCGATCTGCGATGCCGCGATCATCCGTTCCTTGATGCTGGCGTAGTGGTCGAACGTACCGTGCCGGTCGATGTGATCGGGCGACAGATTGAGATGCACCCCGATGGTGGGGTCGATGTCAGGTGCCAAATCAATCTGATAGGATGAGCATTCGAGCACATGGACGCGCCGTTCGGCCTCACGCGACGGTGGCTCCAGTTCCAGAACGGGCGTGCCGATATTCCCGCCCATCTGCACATCAAAACCCGCGACCTGAAGCAGGTGCGCGATCAGCGCTGTCGTCGTCGATTTGCCATTGGTGCCGGTGATGCAGATCGCGAGGCTGTCAGGCGCGCGCGCCTTCCGTTCCTGGAAGAAGAGATCAATGTCGCCGATCACCGGCACGCCAAAGGAATGCGCCAGTTTCACGCTCCAGTGCGGCTCGGGATGCGTGAGCGGCACGCCGGGGGCAAGGACCAAAGCGGCAATGGATTTCCAGTCGAGTTCGCGCAGGTCACGCGCCTCAAGCCCGGCTGCGCGAGCCTTCTGGATGGCGGCAGGAGCATCATCCCAGACCGTAACCTGTGCTCCACCCTCGTGGAGCGCCTGCGCTGTTGCAAGCCCCGAGCCCCCGAGACCAAACAGGGCAACCGCCCGGCCCCGGAAGGTTTCAACCGCAATCATGAAACAACCCCCTCAACTGCCATTGGCGAGCGCACCTTATGAGCCCGGGCGCATTCCCCGCCCACTCTGGATGTTCGGCGAAAATCGGCCATGACCAAGCGCAAGACTCACCGGAGCTTGAGTGTCGCGAGGCCGATCAGCGCGAGAATGACAGCGATGATCCAGAACCGGATCACCACTTGCGGCTCTTTCCAGCCCTTCTTCTCGTAATGGTGATGGATTGGCGCCATGCGAAACACGCGCTTGCCGGTGAGCTTGAAAGACGCCACCTGGATGATCACGCTCATGGCTTCGAGCACAAAGAGCCCGCCGACAATCGCGAAGACGATCTCGTGTTTCGTCGCTACCGCCACCGAACCGAGCAATCCGCCCAGCGAGAGCGAGCCCGTATCGCCCATGAACACCTGCGCGGGCGGTGCGTTGAACCACAGGAAACCCAGGCCGGCGCCGATCACGGCTCCGAGCAGTACCGCCAGTTCACCCGTTCCGGGAATGAAGTGGATCTGCAGGTAATTCGCGAAAATCGCATTGCCCGAAAGGTAGGCAATGAAACCGAGCGTGCCGGCCGCAATCATCACCGGAACGATGGCAAGGCCATCCAGCCCATCCGTAAGGTTCACCGCATTGCCGAAGGCGACAATCACGAAAGCGCCGAACACGACAAAGAACAGGCCCAGATTGAGCAGCACATCCTTGAAGACCGGAATCGCGAGCTTGGTCGACAGAGCCGGCGGCAGGAGCTGGCTCATCGCATAGCAGGCAATGCCGGCAATGATGAATTCGAGCGCCAGCCGCGAGCGGCCGGAAAACCCCTTGTGCGACTGCTTGGAGACCTTGAGATAATCATCCCAGAAACCAATCGCGCCGAAGCCGAGTGTCACCAGCAGCACGCACCAGACGTAGCCATTCTTGAGGTTCGCCCAGAGCAGGGTGGAAACCAGAAATCCGGCAAGGATCATCAAGCCGCCCATCGTCGGCGTGCCACGCTTCAGGAGGTGGGACTCGGGCCCATCCTCACGGATCGGCTGGCCTTTGCCCTGTTTCACGCGCAGCATGTCGATGATCGTGGGGCCGAAAAACAACACAAAGAACAGGGCTGTCACCGTCGCCGCCCCGGCGCGGAAGGTGATGTACCGGAATACGTTCAGAGGATTGAAGGTCGCGCTGAATTCGGCAAGCCAGAAGAGCATCCCAGTCCATCCTCAGAAGAGCCGCCGCCTTGGGTCAGGCGCGGCGTTCGGGTCACGCCTCGTCCCGATCGGCGCTTGAGGCCGGAAAGCGAGCCTTGACCGCTGCAACGATCCGGCCCATCCGGCTGCCGAGCGAACCTTTCACCATCACAACATCACCGGGCTGGAAGGCTGCAAGAACCGCCTGCTCCAGCGCTGCTGAATTCTCGGCATAAGCCCCGCGCCGATCGGACGGCAAGGCCTGCCAGAGCGATTTCATCAATGGTCCGCAGCAAAAGACGAGATCGATGTCGTTTTCAGCGATCGATTCCGCCAATCCGGCATGCAAAGCGGGTCCCTCCGGACCGAGTTCGAGCATATCGCCGAGGATAGCGATTCGCCGTCCGCGCAAACCGCGTGGCATCGAGCCGGTGACCGCCATCGCTGCGCGCATAGAGGATGGATTGGCGTTGTAGCTCTCGTCGATCAGCGTGAAGGCGCCGCCGCCGGTTTCGAGCACCGCGCGCTGGCCACGCCCTTCGACAGTGGTGAAATCCTGCAACGAGATCGCTGCAAGCGCGAGATCAGCGCCAAAAACATGCGCCGCGCCCAGAACTGCCAGCGAGTTCATGGCGAGATGCCGCCCCGGCGCACCGAGCCGATAGGTGACGGGAATGCCGAACACCTCGGCTGAGACCATCGAGAAATCCGGGTCGAGATGAATGTGCGTGAGGCGGATATCGGCCCCCTCGCCCGCGCCGAAACGGATGATGCGCCCTGCCCGGCTCGCACCGGCATGCGCCGCAAGTCGCGCGCAATGCTGGTTGTCGGCGTTGATGATCGCCACCCCGCCCGGCTCCAGCCCGGCAAAAATCTCGCCCTTCGCATCCGCGATGCCCTGAAGCGAGTGGAACTGCGCGAGATGCACCGGCTCGACCGTTGTGATGATCGCGACTTCGGGGCGAACCATTTTCGTGAGCGGGATGATCTCGAACGGGTTCGACATACCAATCTCGAACACGCCATAGGCCATGCCGCGCGGCATGCGCGAGAGAGTGAGCGGCACGCCCCAATGGTTGTTGTAGGAGGCAATGGAGGCGTGTGTCGCGCCTTGCCGCGCGAAAACCGTACGCAGCATCTCCTTGGTCGAAGTCTTGCCCACCGAGCCGGTGACCGCGACGACGTGACCGCGCATTTCCGCACGCCTGAAACGACCCATCCGCTCCATCGCGGTCAGCACATCATCGACGACGATCAGCCGGGCATCCGGCCCAAAGGCGTCGGCATGGACGCGATCCACCACAGCGGCGGCGGCCTGTTTTTCGAGGGCTGTGCTCACGAATTCATGCCCGTCTCGCGCTTCGCCCTTGATCGCGAAGAACAGCGCTCCGGGTTCGAGCGTGCGTGTATCGATCGAAATGGAATAGACCGGAGCGGGCGCGCCGCGCGCCTCACCCTGCAGTACAGAGGCAAGCTCTCCCGCTTGCCAGAGCATCAATCCTTGCCCGCTCATCCTGCCAGCTCCCCGATCACGCCCTGTGCGACCTCGTGATCCGAGAAGGGCAAGGTCTCAGAGCCGACGATCTGGCCGGTTTCATGGCCTTTGCCGGCGATCAGCAGCGCATCGCCTGCCGAGAGATAGTGAATGGCATCGCGGATGGCCTGCGCCCGATCGCCAATCTCGATGGCTTCCGGAGCTCCGGCCATCACCGCCTGACGGATAGCGGCCGGATCTTCGCTGCGGGGGTTATCATCCGTGACAACCACGAGATCGGCATATTCCGAAGCGATCCGCCCCATGATCGGCCTTTTGCCAGGGTCGCGATCGCCGCCGCAGCCGAAGACCACGATGAGCTTGCCGCTGACCGAGGGGCGAATCGCCAGCAGGGCGTGCTGCAAGGCTTCGGGCTTGTGGGCGTAATCCACAAAGACCGGCGCTGCGTTGAAAACGCCCACCTTCTCAAGCCGCCCGGAAACCCCTGTGAGACTCTCCAGTGCTGCGAAAACCGCTTTCGGTTTTTCGCCGGTGCTGATCGCGAGAGCTGCCGCCACCAGTGCGTTCTGCACCTGAAACGCTCCGACCAGCGGCAGGGTCACTTCATAGGTCTTGCCCTTGTGACCGAGCACAAGGCGCTGGCCGAAGCCAAAAGCCTCGGCTGAATTGAGGCTGATATCCTGCCCCCTCTTGCCGACCGAAACCACTGCGCGCCCGGCAAACCCTGCCGCAACCGCCGCTTCGGCCCCGCGATCGCCATCGAGATTGACAATGGCCGGCGCATCCTTCGGCAGCAATTCCTCAAAGAGCCTGAGCTTGGCCGCGAAATAGCTGTCCATATCCGGGTGATAATCGAGATGATCGCGCCCCAGATTGGTGAAGGCCGCCGCCTTGAGGTTCACACCATCGAGGCGGAACTGATCGAGCCCGTGGCTCGAAGCTTCCATGGCGAGATGCGTGATGCCCGCTTTCGCGAGCGCTTCGAGCCTTTGGTGCAAGGTCACGGCGTCGGGTGTCGTCAGCGAGCCGTATTCCGGCCCCTTCGGCCCGATGAAACCCAGCGTGCCGAGGCTGCCCGCTTTCCGGCCAAGTTTTGCGAAAATCTGGCGCGTGAATTCGGCAACCGAAGTTTTGCCCGCCGTGCCGGTGACAGCCACGATCGTACCCGGCTGGGCAGAATACATGTAGGCGGCAGCCTTCGGCAGCGCCCGGCGTACATCTTTCGAGCGCAGGTAGAAAACGGTGAGCGTGAGATCGGCGGGGCGCGGCCCTTCGCCGATGATCACGGTTGCACCGGCGTCAGCCGCCGCCGGAATGAAGCTGGCCCCGTCGAGCTTGTTTCCGGGCACCGCAAAGAAGGCGAAACCCTGCTTCACCTTGCGGCTATCGAGCGCCACGCCCAGCAGCGGAACGTCTTCATAAGCCGGTGCCTCAAGCCCGATCGCCCGTGCAAGCCCGCCGATCGTGCGTCGAGACGGCTCTGCCATCACCTGTTGGTCCTCGTTCTCGGAACGCTTCAGCGCACCTGCGCCACGCCCAGCCGCGCCACATGCGGGAATGGTTGGAGCGGATTGTCGAAACGGGGCTCGATGTTGAGCATCGGGCCGATCCGCTCGATGATCCGCCCGGTGGTCGGAGCGGCATTCCAGCCGGAGGTGGCATAGCCGTGCGTCTCGGGCAAGCCCTTCGGTTCGTCCAGCATGGTCATCACCAGATAGCGCGGCTTGTCCGAGGGCATCACCGCCACAAAGGTGGTGAGCACCTTGTTCTTCGAGTAACGCCCGCGCACGACCTTCTCGGACGTGCCGGTCTTGCCGCCCACATAATAGCCCGGAATATCGGTGCGCGTCGCCGAGCCCTTCTCGGCGTTGAGCCGCATCACATAGCGCATCATCTGGCTGGTCTCGGGTTTGATCACCTGCACAGCGAGGGCATCGGCTTCCTCGCGGCTGCGCTTGAGGTAGGTTGCGGGCAGGAACCGGCCGCCATTCACAAGGGCTGCCGTGGCAATGGCGGCGGTGAGCGGTGCAACCGCAAGCCCGTGCCCGAAGGCGATAGTCATCGTGTTCAGCTCACCCCAGCGCGAAGGCACCAGCGGGTCCAGCCCCTCGGGCAACTCGGTTTTCGGCCGATCAAGCAGGCCCAGCTTTTTCAGAAAGCTCTTGTGCCCATCGACACCCACGGCCAACGCCATGCGGGCCGTGCCAATGTTCGAGGAGTAGATGAAAATCTCCGGCACCGAGAGCGGCCGACCCTTGCCCTTGTAGTCGCCGATCGAGAACCGTCCGTAGCGCAGGGGCTGGCGCGCGTCGAACACGCTCGTGATCTTCACCTTGCCGGAATCGAGCGCCATCGCGGTCGTCAGCGCCTTGAAGGTCGAGCCCATCTCGTAACGACCGACCTGAAGGCGGTTGATGTTGTCCTTCAGCAGCGCATCTGCGGGGTTGTTCGGGTCGAAGTCTGGCAAGCTCACGTGCGTGATGATTTCGCCGGTGTCGACATCCAGCACGAGCGCGGCCCCAGCATCGGCCTTGAACTTGGCGACAGCCGCCTTGAGTTCCTCCCGCACGGCATGCGCGACGCGCACGTCAAGCGCAAGTTCCACCGGCTTCAGGTCAGCCGAGCTTTGCGCCAGACCGGCGCCCCGCAGGTCATTCAGCCCCTGCCCGTCAATATATTTCTCGATACCCGCAATGCCGACATTGTCGATGTTCGCCGTGCCGATCACATGCGCGCCGACATGGCCTGCCGGGTAGACCCGCTTGTTTTCGGGCAGGAACCCGATGCCGGGAATGCCGAGCCGATGCACTTCCTGGCGCTGCTTCGGCGTGACCTCGCGCTTGATCCAGACGAAGGCGTTCTTCTTCGAGAGCTTCTCGCGCAGTTCGTTCCCATTGAGTTCGGGGAAGACGGCATTCAGCAGTTCCGCCGCTTCGTCCTTGTCGGAGATCTTGCGCGGATCCGCAAAGATCGACACGGTCTTGACATCCGTGGCCATCACGACGCCATGCCGGTCGACAATCTGAGGCCGGGCCGTCGAGATCGATTGACCCGCGATGCGGCTCGCCGTTGCGGGCTCATCCGACTTGACCTGCAAATGCACGATCCGGCCAGCAAGCACAGCAAACAAGCCACCGAAGGCCAGTGCCACCAGCACGAGGCGCGCGGGCAGTTTCTCGGAGCCGAGTGAGAACAGGCTCTTCGTCATACGCCGGAGAGCGCCGGGGCCGGGAGCATCCTGTGAAACCGCAGGGCGCTTCGGCCAACTGAGGCGCGGCACTTTCAGACCGGGACGGGGAAACGCGAGACGCATGGACACACTCGATACTCAGCGTTGCGGCAGGGGAACTTGACGGCGGGGAACGGGTGCAGCGAGCGGCTCGGCCCGAGGGGTCACGCCTCTCGTCGATCCCAAAGGGGCGGGCGGGCGCAAAGCCAACGGCGCGCCCTGCGCGGCACGAGGGGGGGATTGCTTCGGTGCAGGCGTGGCTGAACGGGCAGAGGGCGTGACCGCTGCCGCCCGTGGCGCGGGCGTGGTGCGACCGGCATCGCGCGGGGGTGTCGCCGGCGTGGGCCCACCCACGCGCGGGGACTGACGCTGAGACCCACTGATCGAGCCCGTGAGCGTATTTTCGAGAGCGGCAGCCAACGGATCTTTCTCCGGGCCACGGGCCGGAATATCGGTGGCTCGCACGAGTTGGCGCGCCGAGAGCGTCTGCATACCCGCTTCCAGTGGCGCAAGAGCCGCAAGCCGCGAGGGGCGGTTGAGCATCTGCCATTCGGCCTTGAGCACCGCGATGGCGTCTTTCTCGCGTTGCAATTCGCTCTCACGCTTCTTGAGTTTCTCGGCCACCAGAATGGTCTCGTACTTGACCGAATAGGCAGCCGTCGCCGAGCCAATCAGCGTCGCAATGGCGAGTATGTTCAGGCTGCGCATCATCGGCGTTTGCCTCCCTTGCGCGGATGTTGGTCCGGCAGGCGGGCCAGATCGATCACCTGCGGGTCGAGCGGCAAGCTCGGCGCCTCAAGCCGGATGGCCGCGCGCAGTTTGGCGGAGCGCGCGCGAGGGTTTGCGGCACTTTCCGCCTCGCCTGCCGAGACGGGCCACTTGCCCTCGATGCGGAATGTGGGTTTTGCAACGCCCTGCACTGGTGCGTGGCGCGAGCCGCCGCCGCGCCCCGAGCGCGTGGCGAGAAACACCTTCACAATGCGGTCTTCGAGGCTGTGAAACGAAACGATGGCGAGCCTGCCGCCAGGTTTGAGCAGACGCTCGGCCGCATGAAGTGCGGAGGCGAGTTCATGGAGTTCGTCGTTCACCGCGATTCGCAGCGCCTGGAAACTGCGCGTGGCGGGATGGATATCGCCCGGCTTCGAGCGCACGATCCGGCCAATGAGATCGGCGAGCTGTTTCGTGCTGCGAAACGGCGTTTCCTTCCGGTCATGCACGATGGCGCGGGCGATCACCCGCGAAAGGCGCTCCTCGCCATAATGATAGAAAATATCGGCGAGCTCGGCCTCGGAGCGCGTATTGACGATATCCGCCGCACTCTCACCTTCGCCGGCCATGCGCATGTCGAGCGGACCATCAAAGCGGAACGAGAAGCCGCGTTCGGCCTCATCAAGCTGCATGGAGGAAACGCCGATATCGAGCACGATGCCGTCGAGAACAGGGTCAGCACCTTGGCCGGGAAAGACGCCGTCGACCGCCTCTTCCATGGCCGCGAATTCGGTCTCGACCAAAGTCAGCCGCCCGTTGAACTCGGCCACCATCGCCTGCCCCGCAGCAATGGCGGTAGGGTCGCGGTCGAGCGCGATCACGCGGCAATCGGCGGCTTCGAGCAAGGCGCGCGTGTAGCCGCCTGCGCCAAACGTGCCATCGAGATAGATTTCACCCGGTTTGGGTGCCAACGCCGCGAGTACTTCGGCCAGCAGCACGGGGACATGACGGGCCGGTCCGCCTGCGGCAGAGCCTGAAGCTCCGCCGGACCCTTTCATCATGTCCCCCGCGCCACCGGCGGGAACTTCCCCTCCCCGTCTGGGGCGGAAAGGCTTGCCCGCACGTCGCGCAAGCTCAAGGTTGCCTCCTCGAGATGCGCGGTAAACTTCTGTGGCGACCAGATGCGGAATTTCTCCCCCAGCCCCACGAACACCAGTTCCGACCCGATCCCCGCATGCGCCTTGAAGCGCTCCGGCAGGACAATCCGCCCCTCCGGATCGGGTCTGAGCGTCTCCGCCTGCCCGTAAAGCGCGGTCGCCAGCAGGTCGCGCGCTTCCGAGTAGGGCGAGAACCGCCCGATCAGCCCGTCGATCGTCGCCAGAAGCCGGTTGCCTCCCGCTTCGATCGCCGGTTGCTCGAGCGCCGGATGGAGAAACACGCCCGCGAACCCATCCTCTTCCAGCACGACCCGGAAGGCCGCAGGCAACGAGACCCGCCCCTTGGAATCGAGCCGCCCCTGAAAGGTCGAGAGAAAACGCCCCATCCGCCAACGCCCCGCAACAACCGGGCCCGCACACCACTGACGATGCGAGAGGCGCGGAATCTCCGCACCATTCGCCGCCGTCAATTCTTGGGCTAAAATGGGCTAACATGGGAAATCTTGGGCGTCAACGCGAGACTCTGGCGCGAGCCCGCCTGCCCGCACCTTCACCCTTCACCTCATCATGAAGGCGTTAAGGAAAGGTTTGAGTAAGCTTGATGGAGGGTTGAGAAGAAGCGCCAGAAGTGGCTTCCGCTGCATCACACATGGCACAAAGTGGG
The DNA here is from genome assembly GCA_017302635.1 of Hyphomicrobiales bacterium. Classification (GTDB taxonomy): domain Bacteria; phylum Pseudomonadota; class Alphaproteobacteria; order Rhizobiales; family Beijerinckiaceae; genus Rhabdaerophilum. The sequence goes on along the minus strand of JAFLCX010000002.1, from coordinate 446,356 downwards.
AAATCGCCAGTCGGCCTGTAAGCCGGGTTCTGTAGGGCCGGGTTTCCCCGGCGTGGCGGCCATTCATCTCGGGCGCGGCTCGCGCCGGCCCTGAAGCAACCAACCCGGATGGCTGGGGCGAAGCACCCTGCGGCGGTTGCCCGCCGCGCGCCATCCCTATTCGGTCTTGCTCCCGGTGGGGTTTGCCCTGCCAGCCCCGTTGCCGGCGCCGCGGTGCGCTCTTACCGCACCTTTTCACCCTTGCCCCGGCCCGAAGGCCGGTCGGCGGTTCAATCTCTGTGGCACTTTCCCTGGGGTCACCCCCGGCGGCCGTTAGCCGCCACCGTTTCTCCGTGGAGCCCGGACTTTCCTCGATTGTTCCTCGCGGAACAGTCGCGGCCGCCCGGCCGACTGGCGCGGTGAGTGATAGGACTTTGCGGTACTTTCGTCAAATGAACGACATGATTGAAGCAGGATATGCGCTCTGCTGGAATAACGTGCGCGCGACGTGCGCCAGAACACTTGAGCATGGCGCCAAGCCGTGGCACAAACCGTTGCAACCGGATTCCACCAACAGGGAGAAAACCCATGAAGAAGCTCACGGCGATTTCAGCCATCGCGGTTCTCGGCCTCGCGCTCGGTGCCTGCACCCCGCGCGAAGAGCGTGTTGCGGGCGGTGCGCTGCTCGGCGCAGCGGCCGGCGGCCTGATTGGCGCAGCAGCCACGGGTCGTGGCGGCGGCGCGCTCGCGGGCGCAGCCATCGGCGCTGTGGGTGGCGCGGTGATCGCCGATGCCACTCGCCCGCGCCGGGAGTGCGTGCGCGTGCGTTACAATGTCTACGGTGAAGCCGTCTGCACCCGCTGGGCGCGCACCTACTGAGCTTCCGCTCCGATCAGACATCCGGGATGGCGGGGAATTCCCCGCCATTTCTGTTTCAGCCTTCAGGCGGCCAATCTCTGCGCGATGAGTGAAACACTTCCCTCTCCGAAGCCCGATTCCCCGGTTGCCGACCGCCTCCACCCGTCGCCGAATCATGGCCCCCGGCAGGGCGGCCGCAACGGCCTGGAGCGCAGGCCGGACAGCCTGATCCTGCATTACACCGGCATGGCCGATGCAGCCTCCGCACTCCTGTGGCTGAGCAATCCGCTCTCGAAAGTTTCGTGCCATTACTTCGTCTTTGAAGACGGACGCATCTGGCAAATGGTGCCGGAAGGCCGCCGCGCCTGGCATGCCGGACGCGGCAGCTGGCATGGCGAGACCGACATGAACTCGGCCTCGATCGGCATCGAGATCGCCCATCCGGGGCATGAGCTGGGCCGGAGCTTCGGGGCGGACGGCAAGCCTGAGCCGCTCGCTCCGGATGTCATACCCAACTCTTTCCCGCCTCCCGGCCCGCCCTACCCGGAAGCGCAGATTGAAGCCGTGATCCGGCTCGTGGCAGACATCAAGCAACGATGGTCGATCGCTGACTCACGCATTCTCGCGCATTCCGACATCGCGCCGGGCCGCAAGATCGATCCGGGCGAGAATTTTCCGTGGGAGAGGCTGGCGCAAGCCGGGCTGGGATTGTGGCCGCATGGCCGAGCACCCGCGCGCGTTGAAGGCCCTACCTATCGCCCCGGCGACGAGGGGATGCCAGTCGCCGCCCTGCAATCGATGTTTGCCAGTTTCGGGTACTGGATCGAGATCAGCGGCGTCTATGACCAGAAGATGATCGACGTCGTCACGGCCTTCCAACGCCATTGGCGGCAAGCAAGAGTGGATGGGGTTGCCGATGCAGAGACCCTTGCAACCCTTGCAGCCCTGATCAAGACCCGAGGTTAGAGACCGATGCAGCATCTGATCTCCACCGTGGAGATGCATACCGGCGGCGAGCCGTTCCGCATCGTCACCTCCGGCTTTCCGCGCGCGCCGGGTGCGCGGATTGTCGACCGCCGCGCATGGCTGCAAGTCCATGCCGATCACCTGCGTCGCGCCATCATGTTCGAGCCCCGCGGCCATGCGGATATGTATGGCGGCATCCTCACCGATCCGGTGACGCCGGGTGCGGATTTCGGCGTGATGTTCATCCACAACGAAGGTTATTCCGATCATTGCGGGCATGGCGTGATCGCGCTCGCCACCGCCGCCGTGCAACTCGGCTGGGTGATGCGAGCGGGGCCGGAAATTCGCGTCGGGATCGATGCGCCGTGCGGGTTCATCGAGGCGTTCGTCGGTTGGGATGGCGCGCGCGTCACAGGTGTGCGGTTCGTGAATGTGCCGAGCTTCCTGCTGCATCGGGATGTGAGCGTGGAAACCCCGAGTTTCGGGCGCGTCACAGGCGATATCGCCTTCGGTGGCGCGTTCTATTTCTACACGTCAGGCGTGCCGCACGGCCTTTCCATCCGCGAGGCCGATGTCGAGCGCCTGATCCGCTTCGGCGCGGAAGTGAAGGCGGCCGCGAACCACGCCTTTCCGGTGCAGCACCCCGATATTCCCGAGATCAACCACATCTATGGCACGATCATCGACGGCCCGCCCCGCCATCGAGGCTCGACACAGGCCAATTGCTGCATCTTCGCCGATCGCGAGGTCGATCGCTCGCCCACCGGTTCCGGCACCGCCGGTCGAGTGGCGCAGCTCATTGCGCGCGGCGAACTCGGCATGGGGGAAGAAATCATCAACGAATCGATCATTGGCTCGGTGATGCGCGGCAGGGCGATTGCCCGCGCGACCTGTGGGCCGCATGAGGCGGTGATCCCCGAGATTTCCGGCACGGCCCATCTCGCCGGCCTCGCGCAATGGATCATCGACCCCGATGATCCCCTCGCGCATGGATTTCTCGTGCGGTGAGGCGGCTTACTCCGCCGCCACCACGTAAGCTGCCGGATCATAGTTGAGGATGGGCGCCAGCCAGCGCTCGACCTCGCGGATTTCCATGCCCTTGCGGCGGGCATAATCTTCCACCTGATCGCGCTCGACCTTCGCGACCCCGAAATAATGGCTTTCGGGGTGGCTGAGATACAGGCCAGACACGCTCGCCCCCGGCCACATCGCGTAGCTCTCGGTGAGGCGCACGCCGATATTCTTCTCGGCGTTCAGGAGCGAGAACAGGGTCACCTTCTCGGTGTGATCGGGCTGGGCGGGGTAGCCCGGCGCGGGGCGGATGCCGTCATAAGGCTCGGCGTGGAGTTCGTCGGGCTTGTAGGTTTCAGCCGCGCCATAGCCCCAGAATTCGCGGCGCACGCGCTCGTGCATGCGCTCGGCGAAAGCTTCCGCGAGGCGATCGGCCAGAGCCTTTGCCATGATGGAGGAATAGTCGTCGTTCTTGCCCTTGAGCTTGTCGGCGATGCGGTCCTCGCCGATCCCGGCGGTGACGACGAAGGCGCCGATGTAATCCGGCGCACCGCCTTCAGGCGCCACGAAATCCGAGAGGCATGTATTGGGGCGGCCATCGCGCTTCGAGAGTTGCTGGCGCAGGCCGTGGAAGGTCGCAAGTGTCTCGGTGCGGCTTTCACCGGTGTAAAGGCGGATATCGTCGCCCACCGCATTGGCCGGCCAGAAGCCGATTACGGCTTTCGCCTGATACCAGCGCTCGTCGATGATGCGCTTGAGCATGGCTTGCGCATCCTCCCAGAGAGAACGCGCGGCCTCACCCTGCTTTTCATCTTCAAGGATGGCCGGGTAGCGACCCTTGAGTTCCCAGGTCTGGAAGAAGGGTGTCCAGTCGATGTATTTCGCGAGTTCCGCGAGATCGTAGGTCTGGAACACGCGGCGGCCCGTGAAGCTCGGCTTCGGCGGCTGGTAACCCGTCCAGTTGATCTTCACGGCGTTCTCGCGCGCTTTCGCCAGCGGCAGGCGCTGTTTGTCCGCTTCCGAACGCGCATGCGCATCGGCCACTTTCGCGTATTCCTTGCGGATGTCAGCGACGTAATTGTCGTTCTGCTCGGGAGAGAGCAGCGAGGAAACCACCCCGACTGCCCGGCTCGCATCGGTGACATAAACCGCCTGCCCCGCCTTGTAGGAAGGATGGATCTTCACGGCAGTATGCACGCGGCTGGTGGTGGCACCACCGATCAGCAGCGGAATTTTGAAGCCCTCGCGCTCCATCTCGGCCGCGACATGCACCATTTCATCCAAGCTCGGCGTGATGAGGCCGGAGAGGCCAATGATATCAACCTTCTCTTTCCGCGCTGTCTCAAGAATGGTCTGGCTCGGCACCATGACGCCGAGATCGATCACCTCGTAATTGTTGCACTGGAGCACAACACCGACGATGTTCTTGCCGATATCGTGGACATCGCCCTTCACGGTGGCCATGAGAATCTTGCCGGCGGCGGGCATTTCCGTGAGGCCCGAAGCGCGCTTTTCTTCCTCGAGATACGGCTGGAGATAGGCCACGGCCTGCTTCATCACGCGCGCCGATTTCACAACCTGCGGCAAGAACATCTTGCCCGCGCCGAACAGGTCACCCACCACATTCATGCCGGCCATCAGCGGGCCTTCGATAACGTGCAAAGGCTTCTCGGCCTGCTGGCGCGCTTCTTCGGTATCCTCAATGATGAATTCGGTGATGCCGTTGACGAGCGCATGCTCGAGCCGCTTCTCGACCGGCGCGTCGCGCCAGGCAAGGTCCTGCACCCGCACCTCGCCCTTGCCGTCGCCCTTGAAGCGCGCGGCGGCATCGAGCAGGCGCTCGGTCGCGTCAGCGCGGCGATTGAGCACCACATCCTCGCACAATTCCCTCAGCTCCGGGTTGAGCTGGTCATAAACCGCGAGCTGGCCCGCATTCACAATGCCCATATCCATGCCGAGCTTGATGGCGTGGTAGAGGAAAACGCAATGCATCGCCTCGCGCACCGGTTCGTTGCCCCGGAACGAGAAGGAGAGGTTCGAGACACCGCCCGAGATATGCGCGTGCGGCAGGTTCTCACGGATGAACTTCGTCGCGTCGAGAAAGTCGACGCCGTAATTGTTGTGCTCCTCGATGCCGGTCGCGACCGCGAAGACATTGGGATCGAAAATGATGTCTTCGGGCGGGAATCCCACCTCTTCGGTGAGAATCTTGTACGCGCGGGCGCAAATCTCGGCCTTGCGCTCGTAGGTATCGGCCTGGCCCTTCTCGTCAAAGGCCATCACCACCACCGCGGCGCCATAGGCACGCACCTTGCGAGCCTCTTCCTTGAACTTCTCGACGCCTTCTTTCATCGAGATGGAGTTCACGATCGGCTTGCCCTGAACGCATTTCAGGCCCGCCTCAATGACGTGGAATTTGGATGAGTCCACCATCACCGGTACGCGGGAGATATCCGGCTCGGCCGCCACGAGGTTGAGGAACTCGACCATCGCCTTCTCGCTGTCGAGTAGGCCTTCATCCATATTGATGTCGATGACCTGCGCACCATTCGCGACCTGATCGCGCGCGACATCCAGAGCCTCAGCGAGCTTGCCGTCCTTGATGAGCTTGCGGAATTTCGCCGAACCGGTGACGTTCGTGCGCTCGCCCACATTCACGAACGGGATCGTCTCGTCCAGCACAAAGGGCTCAAGGCCCGAAAGGCGCATCAGCGGCTTGATGTCGGGAATGGGCCGCGGGGCCTTGCCTTTCACGGCTTGCGCCATCGCCTTGATATGCGCCGGCGTGGTGCCGCAACAGCCGCCCACAACGTTCACAAGGCCCGAATCGGCGAACTCAGCAATAAGAGCAGCAGTGGCCTCGGGGCGCTCATCATAGAGCCCGAATTCGTTCGGCAGGCCAGCATTCGGATAGGCGCAGACAAATGTATCCGCCACGCGCGAAATCTCGGCGATGTGCGCGCGCATTTCCTTGGCACCGAGCGCGCAATTGAGGCCGATCGTGAACGGCTCGGCATGGCGCAGTGAATGCCAGAACGCGGTCGGCGTCTGGCCGGAAAGCGTGCGCCCGGAAAGATCGGTGATCGTGCCCGAAATCATGATCGGGAGCTCGTTGCCCTTCTCGGCGAACACGGTTTTCGCCGCAAACACCGCCGCCTTGGCGTTGAGCGTGTCGAAAATCGTCTCGATGAGGATGAGTTCCGCCCCGCCATCCATCAGGCCGCGGATCTGCTCTGCATAGGCCTCGGCGAGATCATCAAAGGTCACGGCGCGATAGCCGGGATTGTTCACATCCGGCGAGATCGAGGCCGTGCGGTTCGTTGGCCCGCAAGCGCCCGCGACGAAGCGGCGGCGGCCATCCTTTTCCTGCGCGATCGCAGCCGCCTCGCGGGCAAGGCGCGCGCCTTCCTTGTTCAACTCATAAGCAAGGCTCTGCATGCCGTAATCGGCCTGCGCGATCGAGGTGCATGAGAAGGTGTTCGTCTCGACGATATCCGCGCCGGCGAGGAAATAATCGAGATGAATCTCGCGGATCGCATCGGGCTGCGTGAGGATGAGGAGATCGTTGTTGCCCTTGAGCGGGTGGTTCCAGTTCGCGAAACGCTCAGCCCTGAAATCCTCTTCCGAGAATTTCCGGTTCTGGATTTCCGTGCCCATCGCGCCATCGATCACGAGGATGCGCTCGCGCGCGGCGGCCATCAGGGCGGCGCGGATTTCGGGGCCGTTGGCGGTGAAAGTCATGTCGATATGTCCCGAAAAAGGGTGTTACGCTGCAACTTGGGCCGGTTCAGCCCTCAGCCCCAGCATGTGGCAGATGGCGAAAACGAGATCGGCCTTGTTCATCGTGTAGAAGTGGAAATCGGTGACGCCGTTATCGAGCAGATCAAAGACCTGCTCCACCGCCACCGCCGCCGCGACCATGCGACGCGTTTCGGCATCGTCCTCCAGCCCCTCGAAGCGGCGCGCCAGCCAGGCCGGAACATCGGTCCCGCACTTTGCCGCGAAACCCGCCGCGAGCTTGAAATTCTGCACCGGCAGGATGCCTGGCACGATGGGAATGGTGATCCCCGCCTTCGCCACGCGCTCCATGTAGCGGTAATAATGCACGTTATCGAAGAAGAACTGTGTGATGGCGCGGTTCGCGCCGGCATCAACCTTGCGCTTCAGGAGATCGATCTCGAAGGCGAGGTCCGGGCTTTCGGGATGCTTCTCGGGATAGGCCGAAACCGCGATATCGAAATCACCCACGGCCTTGATGCCCGCCACAAGCTCGGGCGAACCCTGATAACCTTGCGGATGCGCCTCGAACGGCGTGCCGATGCCAGCTGTCGGGTCACCGCGCAGCGCCACGATATGGCGCACGCCCATCGCCCAATACTGGCGCAGGATATCGTCAGTCTCGGCCTTGGTGGCCGCGACGCAAGTCAGGTGCGAGGCCGGTTTCAGCGCGGTTTCATCGAGAATACGCTTCACGGTCTGGTGCGTGCGTTCCCGCGTCGAGCCACCTGCGCCATAGGTCACCGAGACGAAATTCGGCCTGAGCGGCGCGAGGCGCTGCACCGAGGCCCAGAGTGTTTCGGCCATTGCTTCGTTCTTCGGCGGGAAGAACTCGAACGAGATGCCAAGCTTCGGCGCTTGCGGCTGGCGGCTGGAACGATGGGGCTGGGCATTCATATCAGGCAACCTCGGTGGTCATGGAACGGGAGAGAGGATCGCCGGGCCTCGGAAAATCGCCCTCAAGGCGGCTGTCCTCGGCAATCCAGAGCGAAACGGTGAGCGAGGCGCCCTGCCCCTGCGGATGGATATTCCGGGTCTCACTCAGCATCAGCCCGCTTTCATCCAGCATCGCCTCGATCTCGTGGCCGGCAAATCCGAGCCGGCGATGCGCGTGCTCGCTGCGCAGGCTCTCTTCCTGATGCGGGGCAAAATCGACGATCACGATCCGACCACCGGGCTTCAGCGCACGCACGGCCTCGCGCACGGCGCGAGCCGGATCATCCATGAAATGCAGCACCTGATGCAGGATCACGAGTTCGAACCGGGCCAAATCTGCCGGAAGCGCGTAAAGATCGCCCTGCCGGAGCTGAACATGCCGCAACCCGGCCGAATCGAGATTGGCGCGGGCCACTGCCAGCATGGCCGGGCTGACATCGAGCCCCACCGCGCGCCGCGCTTTCGGCGCCAGCAATTGCAGCATCTGTCCGGTGCCGGTTCCGAGATCGAGGATCGAGTCGAATTCGCGGTCACCCAATGCTTCGACCAGGGCAGCCTCCACCGCCGATTCCGGCACATGCAAGGCCCGGATGCGGTTCCAGTCACCGGCATGGCGGGCGAAATAGGCGGCCGCCTGCTCCTTGCGTTCGGCACGAACGGCGGCCAGACGCCGCCGATCCGCCGCGAGACCCGGATCATCCGGATCAAGCGCCGCAATCACACCCTCACGGATTGTCGTCGCGACACCCCGATCAGCAAGGCGGAAAAACGCCCAGGCCCCCTCGCGATGCCGATCGATCAAGCCGGCTTCCACCAGCAGCTTCAAATGGCGCGAAACACGCGGCTGAGACTGCCCGAGGATCGTCATCAGCTCGGTCACGGTGAGTTCGGCCTCGGCCAGCAGCGCCAGAATACGTAGGCGCGTGGCTTCACCCGCGGCCTCAAGTGCTGACAGCAGAACCGATAGCGGATGCGATTGCCCGGATATGGGGCGGATCATGACAGGCTGGCCTCTTGCATGAAGAGAAACGACATAAAGATATGTTTATGTGATTTCTTACTTCGATGCAAGGGGCAGTCGCAAAGGCATCAGACCTGCCGGGCCGCGCCGTCGAAAACAAGGCCCGGTCGCGCGGCAAGGAAGCGCTCAGTCGGCATCCCCGCCTTGGCAAGCTGCGCCAGAAGTTCGGCCTCCGGCTCCTCGACCGGCTCATTGGTGAGTTTGAACGTGCCCCAATGGTAGCCTATGGCCTGCTCGAGACCCAAAAGCTTGAAAATCTCGACCGCATCCTCCGGGTCGGCATGCTGGAAACGCATGAACCAGCGCGGCGCGTAGGCGCCAATCGGGATCAGCCCGAGCCGGATCGGCCCATGCTTCTCGCGAATGGCGCGGAACACTTTGCCGCCACCAAACCCCGTATCGCCCGCAAACCAAACCTTGCCATAGGCGCTCTCGATCACGAACGAGGCCCAGAGCGCATGCATGCGGTCACGCATGCCGCGCGCCGACCAGTGTTGCGCCGGCTCGAGCGTGAGCGCGACACCCGGCGCGAGTTCCAGCCGGTCGCCCCAATCCTTCGCCTCGACCACGATATCGGGCCGTCCCTCGCGGATGATCGTATCGTTTCCAAGCGGCGTGATGATGCGCGGCTCGTGCATATCCCACAGGCGATGCAGGCTCGGCGTATCGAGGTGATCGTAGTGGTTGTGGCTCACGGCCACGATGTCGATTTTTGGCAATTCCTCGAAGGCGATACCCGGCGGGTTCACGCGTTTCGGCCCCGCGAAGGAGACCGGCGAGGCACGATCGGAAAACTGCGGATCAAGCAGAATATTCACGCCGCCGGTCTGGAGCAGGAAGCTCGCATGGCCGATAAAGCTCAGGCGCATCTGGCTGCCCTCGACGCGCGGCGGCGGCTTGTCGGGTGGAAGCGGGCTCGGGAAACTCTCCGGCCACGCGGCGGCGCGTTCGCCAAACTGCCAGCGCAGGAATTCGCCGAAGCTGCGCGGTCCATCGCCGCCCGGCAGGAAAAACTTCGTTCCATCAAAGTGATCGGAAACCGGGCCGGAATAATAGGCATTGGCGCGCGCCGGGCGCACGAAAGCGGCTGCTCCGCCGGCCAGCACCGTAACCCCGGCCGCGATCTTGAAAAAGGTTCTGCGGTTCATGGGCGTGATACGTGGTGCGGCGGGATGTGGATTGCGAGGGAGAGTTGCCGTCCTTCCCGTCCGCGCGTCGCGCGCCGGAAAGGACAACCCCCGCTCAACCCCTCACCGCGCAAACTTGCGATACTTGATCCGCTTCGGCTCCACGGCATCTGCGCCGAGGCGGCGCTTCTTGTCCTCGATGTAATCCGAGAACGAGCCTTCGAACCACTCGACATGGCTGTCGCCCTCGAAGGCGAGGATGTGGGTCGCTATGCGATCGAGGAACCAGCGATCGTGAGAGATGATCACGGCGCAGCCGGCGTAGTCTTCCAGCGCCTCTTCGAGCGCGCGGAGGGTATCGACATCGAGATCGTTGGTGGGCTCGTCAAGGAGGAGCACATTCGCGCCGGATTTCAGCATTTTCGCGAGATGAAGCCGGTTGCGCTCGCCACCCGAGAGCATGCCGACCTTCTTCTCCTGATCACCGCCCTTGAAGTTGAAAGCCCCGCAATAAGCACGGGAATGCATCGACTTCTTGCCGAGATAGATCACCTCGGCTCCGCCGGAGATTTCCTCCCAGACGGTTTTCTTGTCATCGAGCGCATCGCGCGACTGATCGACATAGCCGAGCTTCACGCTCTCCCCGATCGAGATTGTCCCGCCGTCGGGTTTCTCGACGCCGGTGATCATGCGGAACAAGGTGGTCTTGCCCGCGCCGTTCGGGCCGATGACGCCGACGATGCCGCCCGGTGGCAGCTTGAACGAAAGGTTCTCGATCAGGAGCTTGTCCTGGAAGCCTTTGTTCAGGTTCTCGAAATCGATCACGTTGCCGCCCAGACGCTCGGCAATGGGGATGATGATTTGCGCGGCGTCAGGGGCCTTCTCCGAGGCCTTCTGAACCAACTCCTCGTAGCGGGTGATGCGGGCCTTGTTCTTGGCCTGCCGCGCCTTGGGGCTCGAGGCCACCCATTCCTGCTCGCGCGCCATCGTGCGCTGGCGGGCCGCATCCTCGCGGCCCTCCTGCTCCAGCCGCTTCTGCTTCTGCTGCAGCCAGCTTGAGTAATTCCCCTCATAAGGAATGCCCTTGCCGCGATCGAGTTCGAGAATCCAGCCGGTCACGTTGTCGAGGAAGTAGCGGTCATGCGTGACGATCAGGATCGCGCCCGGATATTCGCGCAAGTGGGCCTCGAGCCAGTTGACGGTTTCGGCGTCGAGATGGTTGGTCGGTTCGTCGAGCAGCAGCAATTCGGGCTGTTCGAGCAGCAGCTTGCAGAGCGCCACGCGGCGCTTCTCGCCACCCGAGAGCTTGTCGACCGCCCAGTCATCGGGCGGGCAGCGCAGGGCATCCATCGCCTGATCGACCTTGCTGTCGAGATCCCAGAGGTTCTGGCTGTCGATCTGGTCCTGAAGCTGCGCGCCTTCCTCGGCGGTTTCATCCGAGTAGTTCATCATGAGTTCGTTGTAGCGATCGATGATCGCCTGCTTCTTCGCGACGCCGAGCTTCACGTTCTCGCGCACATTGAGGGTCTCGTCGAGTTTCGGCTCCTGCGGCAGGTAGCCGACGCGGGCACCCTCGGCGACCCAGCCATCGCCGGTCCATTCCTTGTCGATCCCGGCCATGATTTTCAGCAGCGTCGATTTACCGGCACCGTTCACGCCGAGCACGCCGATCTTCGCATCGGGGTAGAACGAGAGGTGGATGTTCTCGAGGATCTTCTTGCCCCCGGGATAGACCTTGTTGAGGCCACGCATGTGATAGATGAACTGACGGGACATGGATGCTCCGGTACCGAAAAACGGGTTTGACCCGCATGTAGGCGCTCGCAAGAGGAAGAGCAACGGCAGCCTCGTGCGAAATTCGCAACGAAGCCGAAAGGCTCTTCGCCTACAATCCGCGCTCTGTTTTGCGAGTATGCGTTGGGTTCGAGCGTTCGATGTCGAGTATTGCAGCTCTGGTTCAGGGGCAGATTCAGGAAGTGAAGGCGCGTAGCCTTCAGACCCTGATGGCCGTGCTCGATGAAATGGGTGGCGCGGGGCTCGCCGATCCGAAATATGCCGCCGCACGCCAGAATGGCCAGTCGCCGCAGCATGCAACGGTGCTCCTGCCGCCCCAGGGCAACAAGCTCACGATTGCGCTCGGCGGCATGCCGCTAGAAGTCATCCTGCCCGATGCCCTGGCTAGCGCCGCGAAATCCAATCCGGCGATGCTGGCGCGCGGCACGGTGCTGATGGTCGAGCCCGATCTTGCCACGGGAACCTTGCGGGTGATCCTGCCGCAGGTTCCAACAGTGCCAACCCCGGCGACGACCCGCACGTTCTCCACCATCACCAGCGGTCCTTCGACGTCCGCCCCGCCGCCACTTGCCGATTTCTTCCCCGCCGGTTCACCCGGCGCCGTGATCCAGCGCCTGACCGGGCTGAATCTGCCTCTGGCGGAGCGTGCGGACGCGCAGATTCTCGGTACAACGCCGCGCCATACCGGGCCGCTGCCGCCCTCCCTCCCCGCCCCGCTGATGGACGCCGCACTGCGCGCAACCATCCGGCAGGTGCCTTTGGGGCAGACGCTTTCGGCACTGCTTGCGCAGGTCGAGACGCTTGATCCCAAGCTCGCTGACGCGTTGCGGAACCTGCGCCTCGATGGCCTCTTCCGGCCCGACCCGGCACAGATCGCGTCCAGCATCAAGAATTCCGGGCTTTTTCTCGAAGCGCGCCTCGCGAACCTTCAGCCCGGTGCCGCACCGCCAACAGGCGATCTCAAGGCACTACTGAATGGCGCGAAGGCCACGCTGCCGGACCTGTCAGCGCGCCTCGGCGAGCGCGTCAGCGCAACGCCGCCTCCCGCCGAACTTGCGCGGATGGTGGAAGGTGCGGTGGAGCGCATCAAGCTCCAGCAGATGGCGTCCCTGCCCGATCATCCGGGGCTGAACATCACCGACGATCGCAGCCAGCCGATGCGGCTCGCGCTGCAAATCCCACTCGCCATTCATGGTCAGGAGCGGCCGGAAACCGCGATGGTTGGCCTGATGATCGAGCATCAGCCGCACCCCGATCGACCGGCGGATGTGATTGTGGATGAGGAGGGCGACAACAAGGTCGAGGGCTTTCCCTGGAAGGTGCGGATCGCGGTCGATCTTGAGGAAACCGGCCCGGTTCAGGCCGAGATTGCCCTGCGTGGCCAGCGGATCGCCGTTACTCTCTGGGCGGAGCGCAAGAGCATGGCCGAGGATGCCCGCGCCGCTATCGGCGCTTTGCATCAGGCGCTGACAGGGGCTGCTTTCGAGGTTTCCAATCTTGAAGTGCGGGACGGCCGGCCGGCGGGCCCGTCGCCACGCTATCAGCCGACATTGGATCGGCGCTCATGAGCGAGAAGCCGCAGACCCGCATCGCCGTCGCGCTGAAATATGATTTTGGCGACAGCGCGCCTGTTGTGACCGCCAAGGGCGAGGGTCATGTCGCCGACAAGATCATCGAGACCGCGCGCGAGCACGACATCGCCATCGAGGAGAACCCGGTTCTCGCCGAGGCTCTCTCGAAAATCGATCTCGATACCGAAATCCCCGTTCCGCTTTACAAGGCGGTGGCGGAAGTGATCGGCTTCGTGCTGCAAACCGGCCGGCTGCAACGGCCGGAGCGGACCTGAAGCTCGCTCACGCGCCCGGATCAGCCGTCAGCCCTGCAGCTTCAATACCGGCAATGGCCGCGGCTTCATCATTGTCAGAGGTATCTCCCGAAATGCCGACGGCGCCGATCACCATGCCGTTGTCGCGGATGAGAACGCCGCCGGGCACCGGCACGAGCGCACCATCGGCCACATGCATCGCGGCCTGAATGAAAGCGGGGCGCTCGGCGGCCATCTTGCCCAGAGCGCGCGAGCCTGTGCCCATCGCAATCGCTCCATAGGCCTTCGAATAGGCGACTTCGGCACGCTTGAGCGAGGTATTGTCTTCGGTGAGCACGACCTTGCGCTGACCGCGCGCATCGAGCACCACGATCGAGAGCGGCTTGAAGCTGGCCACACGGGCATGTTTCAACGCTGTATCAGCAATCAGGCGGGCTTTCTCGAGCGACAGCATATCGGGTCTCCGGTCAGGATCGGTACCGCGATCAGCGCGGTTTCACGCCTTTGCATATAGACGCTCTAAGGGCCGAAGCCAGACCGAAAACGTGTTGCTCCCGGCAACAATCCCCTGCCCTGAGGTGAACAGTTTCGGCGTTAAGCGTTCTGCACCGCTTGATCCGGGCGGTGGGCCATTTATCCTTAACAAATCATTTTGGGTTAAACAGGCGCAAATGGCCGATACCGATCTCATCATCAACGGCACGCGCATCCCGGCGCGCAGGGGCGATACGATTCTCGCGGCCGGCGAGGCGGCGGGCCTTCGCATGCCGAAGGATGGCAGCGCGCCTTGCGCCCATGATGCCTTGTGCGAAAGCTGCCGCATCCGCCTCGAGAGCGGTGAGGTCGACGATAACGGCTCGCGCATCGGCGCTTCCGTTCTGGCCTGCCGCACGAAAGTAACGGGCGAGGCTGCGTTTTCGTTCCAGCCCTTCCCGCGCGAGATGAAGACCTCGGCGGAAGTGATCGAACTGCGCTCGCTCGCACCTGAAATCGTGGAACTTGTGGTGCGGATCGACAAACCGATCCCCTACCTGCCGGGCCAGCATGTGCTGGTCTCGGTGGGAAAATGGCCCGCCCGGCGACTCACGCCCACGCTCTCGCTCGATGGATTGCGCGAACTCGACACCCTTCATTTCCACATCCGCCGTCGGGCGGATGGTGTGGTGGGCGGGAACCCGGAACGGCTTTTTATGCCCGGAGCCCGGCTGAAAATCTCGGGCCCTTACGGGCAATCCTTCCTGCGGCACGGCGATGGGCGGATCGTGCTGGTCTCATCCGGAACGGGTTTCGCCGCCATCTGGTCGATGGCAGTTGCAGCGCGCCTCGGGCAACCCCACCGCCCTTTGCATATCGTGGCTTCTGCGCATGATCCGCGCCAGCTTTACATGCGGCCAGCCGTCGAATGGCTGGCAAGGCAAGGCGTGAGCGAGATTACGCTCACGGCTTCCGGCGCGCATCCCTTGCCTCCGGCACGCGGCGGGCGAGCCGTTCAGCACCTGCCGGGTCTTGCTCCGAGTGATACTGTTTATGCCGCAGGGCACCCCGACATGGTGCGCGCGGTCATGGATGTTGCGGCGCGCGCCAAAGCCATAACTTACGGAATTCCGCATGTGCCTGCAGCGCAGGAAACCGGAATGGTGGAGAAAATAGCCCGCTTCTTCGGCCGTGAGCCGAAGCAGGCCCAGACGGTCGTCGCGACACCGGTCGATGCGCTGGCGAGCAATATTCGTCGGATCGGACCGGGCTGAAACCGGATTAGGCCGAAATCTCACGCACGAAAGAGCGGAGGCTCTGATCGATGGCCTGCGCATCGGCGATGATGCTGCGCGCGGTCTTGACCACATCCGACGTGGCATTTTCGGCGCCGACAAGACTGAAGCGCAGTTCCGAAACAGCGTCACTCAGGCCTGTCATCGCGCTGGAGGCGCTGGCCAGACCGTCGCTGATCGAGCGGCGGGCGGCATCCTGCTCGGCCATCACCAGAGCGATGTTGTCGGTTTCCCGAGCGGCGAGGCCAAAGGTTTCGCACATGCCATCGAGCCGCTCAGCCGCACCATCCGCGACCTTGGCCAGTTCGGAAATGGCATCGGAAATGCGAGATGCAGCCGAGGAGGTCTCTCCTGCCAGCTTCGAGAGCGCACCGGAAGCCGGGCTGTAGCCGCGTCCGCTCTCGCCCGCCGCAGCGGCATCGAGGGATGCTGCAAGCGCCTTGCTTGAAAGATCAGCAACCAACCCTTGCACGGCACTGATCGCGTCTTCGGCCTCGCGCGCAAGGCGGGTGATGTCGATGACGCGGTGACCCGCCTCGCGCGCCGATACCTCACCAGCATCGACAATCGCCCTGGCGCTCCTCAAGCGTTGGTCGATCTCTGCCATGCCGCGTGTGAGCTGAATGGTTGCCCCGGTGACCAGCGACGCCTCGGTGGCGGTGGTCACCGAGGTTGCCTGAATGCGATCGGCCTGGGCTTCCGCCGAGCGTGCAGCCCGCCCGATGGCGTCGCTCGCGCGCGTCAGAGCTACGGCCGCGTCGTGCATCTTGCCCATGACATCGTCCATACCGGCCTCGAAGCGGCTCACGGCTTCGCCCATGGCAAGGCGGCGCTGGTTGATGGCATCGATGCGGATCATCTCCTGACGCATCCGATCGCGCTCGATCAATGCGAATTGCATCGCCTCGATGGCGCGCGCGATCCGTCCGACCTCATCGGCGCGCCCGACATGCTGGACAGCGGCGGTCCAGTTTCCATCCGCGATCCGCCCGACCTCGCCCGCGATATCGGTCAATGGCCCGGTCAGGCGACGAGTCAACATGACGATCAGCCAACCGAGCAGGATGGCGAGACCAAGGGCGAACAGACCCAGCCGGACCTGCATGCGCGAGGTCTCGGCGACACTGAGGACCTGAAGCTCATCGCGAAACCGCAGCACATCACTCTCATCGCGCAGGATACAGAGACTGGTCTGGGGCAGCGATGGCAAACAGCGAAAAATCAGTGAAAGCGCCGGCAGCCGACCAAGCATCGCACCATCACGCGTCGGAAGCGTCAGGTCATCGGGAAGATCGGCCCCGGCGCGCACGAGCGTCTTGTCACCGTGAACCAACGCGACCCCGGCCCTGATGATCGTGGAGAACTCGGTGAGCGTCGGCTCGGAGGGATTGATCAGCCGATAGCCCAGCAACAACCCGGCCACATCGCCGAATTCGTCGAAAACCGGCGAGGCCAGAAAGATTCCGTAACGCCCCTGAACAGCGGATTGGAACAGCATCGCCATGCCGATATCGAACGGGCCGATGTAGCGATACCGAACCGGCGAGCGGCGATCATTGGATAGGAAGAGGTTCTGCAAGGCCTCGGTAAAATCGAGGTTGCGCAGAGCCTGTTCGGAGGTCGCGAGCGGCAGATTCTCGCGATCACCGCCAACGACCACCAGGGCAGAATTGACGAGCAAACCGCCATCGAAACCGGCTCGGCGCAATTCCGGCCCGATATGCCGCGCCGTCCCTGCATCGTCGCGCTCGCGCAGCAGGCTGATGGTGCGGCTCTGTCGCGCGATGGAAGCCAGCCCTCCTTCGTAACGCAAGACCAGCGCACGCAACCGCTGATCGCCGAGACGAGCCTCGATCTCGATCCGTTCAGCAGTTTTCTGCTGGGCGATTTCGGTGAGGCGCGTGCTCTCGGCCTCGATCTTGGCCAAAAGCAGCCGGCTGACGGCATGAACCATCAGCGCGAAGCCCAACCCCGCAACCAGCGTGACAAGCAGCGCCCAGCGCAGGGCAAGTGATGTTCGCACCGCGACCAAACCGCGCTGGAACCATGCCGTTGTCGGAAGCGAAGTCATCGTCTCGCCCCGACGGAGAACAGTCGGGTCCTGCTCATTGCAAGACCGGTCGAGCGCCATGTCCGAGCATGAGCCGCGCTGCACGCTCACTGCGCAGGAAAGCCACAAACTCTCCGGCGAGGCCGTGAAGGCGGGCAGACTTGTAGGCAAGGCTCACTCTGGCCCGGAACGGATAGGCCGGTTGATCGAATTTCAGGTTGTCGAGAGTAACGAGCAAATCCTCTCGGGAGTTGAAGGTCGCCCCTGTCGTCAACCCGATCGCGCCCGGCACCTGCCGAACAAGAACATCGACGTCGCGCGTGTGAGCGGCGCTCGCCCTGCGCTGCCCGGCAGGCAACGCGGGTAGAATGCCCTCGAATTCGTGATGCATGACGAGCTTGATCGGCAGGTCAGGCCCGCCCAGATCGCGCCAGTTGCGCAAATGGCCGCTGCGAATCCGGCTCCACTCCGCAGAGGTCAGATTCCGCCGCGCAACGGCCGGATGCGCAATCAGAACAACCGGTAGATCAAAGAGCGGAAATTCCACAACGCCCGCCTGCTTTTCGTCGTCATTCAGGTCGCGGTTGATGCGGGCGAGTGCAGCCCGCTCGGAAATCACGTCAGAGACGGCACCACCTGCGCCGATGGCCGGTGGCACAAGCACGAGTTTTCCTTCGCCATGCCCGCCGAATGCGATCGCCAGGGCACGCAGGATATCGCTGCCTTCCTCGACACCGGGAATGCTGATTTCCTCCGCAATGGCAGCCGCTTGAAGGCCAAAAAGGCCCAGACAGGCGGCGAGCGCTGCGGAAAGCGGCAGATTTCTTTCTGCATAGGCCATGGATTCACCACGGGTGACAGCAACGCGACAGGTCGACACCCTACAATGTCATGGTTAATGATTGGCTTGTCGTTCTCCCGGAAGCGGGATTCGCCCTCGGTCGCGCGCCATCGAAACAGAAGAAAAACAACGAAACGCCATGAGTATTTTCGATCTGGCCGTCATAGGCGGCGGCATCAACGGCACAGGCATCGCGCGCGATGCAGCCGGCCGGGGGCTGAAGGTCCTGCTGATCGAGAAGAACGATCTCGCCTCCGCAACATCCTCGGCTTCCACCAAGCTCATTCATGGAGGCCTGCGGTATCTCGAACATTACGCGTTTCGCCTCGTGCGCGAATCTCTGATGGAGCGCGAGCGCCTGTGGGCGATGGCGCCGCATATCATCTGGCCGCTGCGCTTCGTGCTGCCGCAGATGCCCGGCATGCGCCCCGGCTGGATGCTGCGCATCGGGCTTTTTCTCTACGATCATCTCGGCGGGCGTGAAAAACTCCCGGCCACTCGAAGTCTCAACCTGCTGCAAGACCCTGCGGGTGCTGCCCTGCGCGAGGGGATCAGGGCCGGTTTCGAATATTCCGACCTTTGGGTTGAGGATGCGCGCCTCGTGGTGCTGAACGCCCGCGATGCCCAGATACGCGGCGCGACCATCCTCACGCGCGAAACCGTGACCTCTTCCCGGCAGATCGCGAATTCCGATGGCCCGTTCTGGCAGATTTCAACCCGCCATTCGCTCACAGGCGACGAGCGGCAATTCGCGGCAAGGCTGCTCGTCAACGCGGGCGGGCCGTGGGCAGGCGATATCACCACCGGCGTGATGGGGCTCAATACCCCGGCACGGATCCGCATGGTGCAAGGCAGTCACATCATCGTGCCGCGCCTCGTGCAGCATGATCGCGCCTATATTTTCCAGAATGCCGACGGGCGGATCATTTTCGCGATCCCGTATGAAACCGACTTCACTCTGATCGGCACGACGGATCGAGATTACAGCGGCGACCCCTCGCAGGTCGCGATCAGCGACACGGAAATCGATTATCTGTGCCGCGCGGCGAGCGAGTATTTTCGCGCGCCGATTACGCGGGATCAGGTTGTCTGGACCTATTCCGGCGTGCGCCCGCTCTACGATGATGGGGCCTCGAAAGCGCAGGAGGCCACGCGCGATTACGTGCTGCATCTCGATGCACCGGAGGGTCTCGCGCCGAGTCTTTCAGTTTATGGCGGCAAACTCACGACCTATCGCCGGCTGGCCGAGCATGCTCTGGAAAAGCTCGAACCCCACTTGCCACCCGCAGCTCGGGGCAAGGGCGGGTGGAGCGGCACCAAGCCGTTGCCGGGTGGGAATTTTCCGGTTGAAGGGTTCGAAAACCTCGTCGGCAGCATTGCCACCCGGTACCCGTTTCTGGGCTCGAGGCAGGCCCGGCGGCTCGCGCGCGGCTACGGCACGGATGTGTTCGACATGCTCGGCGATGCGCAATCGAAAGCCGACCTCGGCCGCGCTTTCGGCGCGGGCCTGACCAGCCGCGAAATCGCTTGGCTCACCGGCCGCGAATGGGCGCTAACCGCCGATGACATCCTGTGGCGACGCTCGAAACTCGGGCTGCATATGAGCCCGGCCGAGCGCGCCGAAGTGGCCGGATTGTTCTGATCTACTCGGCCGGCGCCGGTTTCGCTTCCCCCTTTGCAGGCGCGACGTGCGGCTCATGCGCGGGTTTCGCGGCTGGTGGATCACCGAACGCTCCGAGCTTGCCGGCGAACTTCTCCTGCAGGGTCACAAGCTTGTCGGCGATGGTCGAGCGCGGATTGGAGTTCTTGCCGATGAGCAAAAACAACGCCGGCACCAGAAACAGCGTCATGAAGGTCGAAAGCCCCACCCCGCCGATGATCACCCAGCCGATGGCCGAGCGCGCCTCGGAGCCTGCGCCGCCCGAAAGCGCCAGCGGCACCGCACCCGCGACTGTCGCGATCGAGGTCATCAGAATGGGCCGCAGACGCATTTCGGAAGCTTCGAGCACCGCTTCATACATCGCATAGCCGCGCTCGCGCAGCTGGTTGGTGAACTCGACAATCAGAATGCCATTTTTCGTCATGATGCCGATAAGCAGGATCATCCCGATCTGGCTGTAGATATTCAGCGTCTGCCCCGTAAGATGCAGGATGCCGAGCGCACCCGTCAGCGCCAGAGGCACGGTCATCATGATGACGGTCGGTGCGATCCAGCTCTCGAACTGCGCCGCAAGCACGAGGAACACGATCACCAGCGCGAAGGCGAAGGTGACATAGATCGAGTTCGAGGCACGCTTGAACTCCTTCGACTGGCCGCCATAACCGATGCGAGCTTCGGCAGGGAGCACTTCCTTGGCGATCTTGTCGAGTTCGTTGAGCCCCTGCCCCAGCGTGACGCCGGGAGCGAGCGAGCCTGAAATGGTGATCGCGCGCAGGCGGTCATAGCGGTTGAGCCGCTGCGGGCCGGCAATCTCGGAGAGCTGAACAAGGTTCGACAATGGCACAAGATCGTTCGTTCCAGCGCGAACAAAGATGTTCTTCAAATCATCCGGGCTGACGCGATCCTGCTGGCGGGCCTGGAGGATTACCGAATACTCGAACCCGTTATCGACATAGGTCGAGACCTCGCGATCACCAAACATCAGTTCGAGGCTGCGCCCGATCACATCGAGCGGAATGCCGAGATCGGCCGCGCGGGCGCGATCGATCTTGACGCGCAAGTCGGGCTGGCGCTCGTTGAAATCGCTGTCGAGGTTGCGGAACATGCCGGTGGCGTTGGCGCGCTCCAGCACAAGGTCGCGCCAGGCGGCGAGGGTCACGAAATTTGGTCCGCCGATGATCAGTTCGATCGGCTGTCGGAACCCACGCTGGCCGAGCGAGGGCGGATTGATTGGAAAGATGCGCGCGCCTGGAATGGACTGAACCTTAACCAGCAGTTCCTGCTGGAGGCGGCTCTGTTTCATCGTCCGCTGATCCCAAGGGGCGAGGCGCACGATCAGCAATCCGGCATTGACCGGTGACGGCCGCTGTAAGCCAGGAGCAACGATGGTGAGGGTCGACTCGACAATTTTCTGGTCGACATAGGGTTGAAGCATCGCCTCAACCTCGCGCACCCGTTCCCGCGTGTAAGCAAGCGAGGAACCCTCAGGCGCGTTCACCGGGATGATCACCACACCCCGGTCCTCAACCGGCGCGAACTCGCTCGGAACAGTGCGGAACAGCTGCACCGCGGCAAGGCTCACAACCACACCGACGGCGACGACGATGATCGGCGCATTGAGGGCACGCTTCAGGCCCCGCGCATAGAGATGGCCGAGGCCGACGTAAAATGGCTCAGTGATGTTGTAGAACTTGCCGTGATGCGAGGTCAGCAGCTTCGAGCACAGCATCGGTGTCAGCGTTCGGGCAACGACGCCCGAGAAGAAGATCGCGGTCGCAAGTGTGATCCCGAATTCGCGGAACAGCCGGCCAGTCTGACCGTCCATGAAGGCGATCGGCACAAAGACCGACATCAGCGTGATGGTGGTGGCAATGACCGCAAAGGCAATCTCGCGCGCACCAATAAACGAAGCCAGCAAGGGCGGCTCGCCCTCCTCGATGCGGCGATGCACATTCTCGACCTCGACGATCGCGTCATCGACGACGATGCCGATGGCGAGCACGATCGCAAGCAAGGTCAGCACGTTGATCGAGAAACCGAACACCCAGAGCACGGCGAAGGTCGGGATGATCGAGACCGGGATGGCAATAGCCGCCACCAGCGTTGAACGCCACGAACGCAGAAACGCCATGATGACGAGCACAACGAGCAAGATCCCTTCGGCCAGCGTCTTCAGCACACCATTGATCGAGGCGCGGATGAAATTCGCTTCGTTGTAGAGAATCTGAAAGCTCGTTCCCTCGGGAAAGGCCGGTCGCAGCAATTCCAGCTCGCGGCGCACGCCCTCGGCCACCGCGAGCGTGTTGGCGGTCGACTGGCGGATGATGCCGAGGCCAATCGCGGTCTTGCCGAGCGTGAAGAACTCGAACCGCTCGTCTTCGGCGCCGATTTCGACCTTTGCGACCTCGCCGAGGCGCACCTGATAGCCATTGCGGTTCGCAACGACGATGCGCGAAAATTCCTCGCGGGTGGAGAGTTTCGAATCGGTCTTTACCGTCAGTTCGCGCTGCTGCGACGTGAGTCGTCCTCCCGGAAGATCAACATTCTGGCGGCGAATCGCGCTCTCGACATCCTGCACAGTGAGCCCACGCGCCGCGAGTGCGGTGCGATCGAGCGAAATGCGCATCGCATAGCGCCGCTCGCCGCCAACGTTCACGCTGGCGACGCCCGGCACCGTTGCGAGGCGGTCGATGATCACGCGGCGGAGGAAATCCGTGAGTTCCATCGCATCGAGATTGCTCGAGGTGATGCCCACCCACATGATGGCCTGCGCATTCGCATCCACACGCTGGATGATCGGCGTGTCGACGCCGTCCGGCAGGCGCGCCAGCACGCGGCCGACACGATCGCGCACGTCGGCTGCGGCCGAGTCGGCATCGCGGCTGACATTGAATTCGATCGAGATATTCGAGCGGTCATTCTGGCTGAATGACGAAATCTCCGTGATTCCCTCGATGCCCGCGACTGCGCGCTCGATCACCTCGGTCACACGGTTCTCGATCACCTCGTTCGAGGCGCCGCGATAGGCGGTCGAGATCGAGACAATCGGCGGATCAGTCTGCGGGAATTCGCGCACCGAGAGCGACATCAGCCCCGCAAGGCCGGCGACGCACAGCAGAAGCGAAATGACGCTCGCGAAAACCGGGCGTTGGATGGTGACATCGGAAAGCTGCATGCTGTCCTCTCGTCTTTCTAAAGCGTTTCGCTATTTCGCATTTTCTTCACACAAACCGGTCGCCACTTTGCTCGAAAGTGCTCAGGTCAACCGGCATTGGGAGCTTGGCGACCAGGCGCAGCGCCCGCGGCTGGAGCCGCCAACGGGCGCGCCTGCACCTGAATGCCGTTGCGCACACGCTGGATGCCCCGCGCGACGATCACCTCGCCGGGCTTCAGGCCTTCCGCGATCTCGACCTTGCCAAACATGCGCTGGCCGACCGTGACGACCCGCCGCTCGACGCGATTGTCTTTCACGACATAAGCAACCTGACGCGGGCCTTCCGAAACGATCGCCTCCTCGGGGGCGATGACGGCATTCTCGCGTCGCGCGACTTCGAGCGCCACCGTGAGGAACATGCCGGGCTTGAGCGCGAGATCAGCATTGCCGATCACGGCCATCAGCTTCACCGAGCGCGTTACCGGATCGATGCGTGTATCAACCGCCGTCACCTCGCCGGTGAAAACGCGGTCAGCAAACGCCACCGAGCGGGCGTTGACAACCGCACCCATCCGGATGCGCGAGAGCAGCGGTTCGGGGATCGCGAAATCGAGCCGGATCCGGCTGACATCATCCAAAGTGGTGATCACGACCTTGGTATCAAGGAAAGCACCAAGGCTCACCTGGCGGAACCCCACGCGACCATCGAAGGGCGCACGGACGAAATAATCGTCGAGCCGGGCGGCGGCCGAGCGCTCGCGTGCTTCCGCGGCGGCAATCGTGGTTTCAACCGTGCGAAGCTGGAGTGTGAGATCGGCCACCAAAGCCTCGGTTCCGGCACCGGCGCGGCGAAGCTGCTGGGCGCGCTCGAATTTCTGGTTGGTTTCCTCGCGCTGGGCGCGCGCGGTCTGGATCGCGGCGCGCGCGGCCTCAAGATCGGCCTTGCGTTCAGCGATGTCGAGTTCCACCAGCACGTCACCGGCTTTTACCGATTGCCCTTCGGTGAAGCGGATTTTCTCGACGATGCCGGAAACCTTGGAGGCGAGCGAAACGCTCTCATAGGCTCGCGTCGTGCCCACCGATTCGCTCATTTCGACCACCGGGCCGGTGCCGAGAGTCACGACATCCACCACGACCGGACCACCCGGTCCGCCGGGGCCGCGCTGTCCGCCAGCGGGCGGGCCGCCGGGACCTCCCGGACGCGGTGCTCCGGCTGGCTGTCCCTGAGCTTGAGGGGCCTGCGCGCCCGGCATGGGCACCTTGCCCTGCCAGAAATACCAGCCAAGGGTGATTGCTCCTCCTAGGACAGCAACAACGGCAATTTGGCTGGAGACGCGCATTCAAGACCCTCGCGATGGTTTCAAATCGAACAAGCAAAAACCCGACCAAACCGCTGTTTCGCGCGGTTGGCCAAGTCCATCGTCCCCAACGGCCTTGTAAAGGTTTTCGAAAGGATTTCCCAGAGCGTCGTGAGGCCGACGATCACATTCCGTTGATTGAGCGTTAACGGGCCAGCTTCAAGGCCAAATCCAGCAGCGGGCCGGATTTCAGGCCTTCGAGAAGAGAGAAATGATTGTCTCCGGGTGCGATGAGGCCCGGTTCCACGCCCCAACGCTGCTCGAGCATTCCGGCCTGTGCAAAAAAACCTTCGGCTTCGAGCGCCCCGAGCGCATGGGCGACCGCGAGCCCCTGCGGGCGGCTGCACACCAGCGGATTGAGGCGCACGGCGCGCGCAGCGTCATCGAGCCCAAGCAATTTGCCCAGTGGCGTAAACCCGAGCGGCGCGAGATCGAAAAGCCCGGAGAGCAGCAGCATGGATTTCACGGGCAGCCTTGCGGGATCAACCGCCACCATGGCCGCGAGATGCGCGCCGGCGGAATGACCGGCGAGATGAAGCCGGTTGCAATCCAGACTGAGGTTGGAGGCCGAGGCGGCAAGGAATGTCAGCGACCGGACACATTCGGCAACCTGCTGCTCCAGCGATGCCTGCGGAGCCAGAGCGTAGTTCGGCAGGGCGACCGCGATCCCCGCATCGAGCAGGCCGTGCGCAAATTGTGCGTATTGTGCCTTATCGGTCGCCATCCAGTAGCCGCCATGCAAGAAAATCCAGCACGGATGCGGGCCGGGGCCGGCGGGCAGGAAGAGATCAAGCTTCTCGAATGGGCCGTCACCGAAGGGCATATCCAGTCGGGCACGGCCTGAGGCCAGAAGCTGCTGGCGTGCCTCCCTCCCCTCCACGCGCCATCTACCGAGAACAGCCTGCATGTCGACCCCGCGTCGGGCGGAATAGGCGCGTTCGAGCGCGGCGTTCGCCTCATTGACGGGACTAGCCGAGCGAGCACACTCGACTTCGACGCGGACACCTGCACTCGACGCGGCTTTCCGCGTGATCGGCGGACGAAAACCAACGAAGACCTCGCGATAGGCAAGGTCGACGGCCATCGTGGCGGGATCGAGCGCGTCCGGGTCGGCCGCCTCCCAAAGCATCGAGACAAGATGAGGTGGGCCAAAACCGTCGCTGGCCATCTGCTTGCCGATTGCAAACAAAGCCTCGCGCAAAGCATCCACCGGATCGGTCAGCAGGCTTTCCGAGCAGAGCCGCGCCTTGATCATGTCAGAGACCGATAAGGGCATGAACCCGCGCTTCCTCGCGTTTGAGTGCCTCGCCGTCGCCCTGCCAGACCGAGCGTCCCTTTTCGAGAATGACATGTCTGTCGGCAAAGCGACTGAGGGCGGAGAGGTTCTTGTCGATCAGGAGGATCGAAAGCCCCTCGGATTTCAGCAATCTGAGGCACGACCAGATTTCATCGCGGATGACGGGTGCGAGGCCTTCGGTCGCCTCGTCGAGGATCAGCAAAGCGGGATTGGTCATCAAGGCCCGGCCGATGGAGAGCATCTGCTGCTCGCCTCCCGAGAGCGTTTTCGCGGATTGGTTCTCGCGCTCTCTCAGGCGCGGGAACAGCGCGTGAATACGGGCCAGCGTCCATGGATTGGCTCGATTGAGCCGGTTGGCGGCTGTGGCAACAAGATTTTCGCGCACAGTGAGGGTTGGAAAGACCTGCCGCCCCTCCGGCACCAGCCCGATGCCGAGCCGCGCGATTTTCTCAGGTGCCAGCCCGGTGACATCACGCCCCCGGACGCGCACCCTCCCGGCGCACGGGGCGACCAAACCAAGAATGGTCTTCACACTCGTGGTCTTCCCCATGCCGTTGCGACCGAGAAGCGTGACGACCTCGCCCTCGCGGATGGCGAAATCGACGCCAAACAAGACCGGATTCGGACCATAGCCCGATTGAAGCGCCTCGACCTCGAGCATCAGGCCGCCTCCCCGAGATAGGCGCGCTGAACCTCCGAATTGGCCCGTATCTGGGCCGGCGTGCCGGTGGCGATGATGCGCCCGTAGACCAGCACGGAAATCCGGTCCGCGAGTGCGAAAACGGCATCCATATCGTGCTCGACGAGCAGGATGGTCTTGCTGCCCTTGAGTTTGCGCAGGCTGGCGATCATCGCCGCCGTCTCGGAAGGGCCAAGTCCGGCCATCGGCTCATCCAGGAGCAGCACTGGCGCGTTCGAGGCGAGTGCCAGCACCAGTTCGAGATCCTTTCGCTCACCGTGACTGAGCGCCGCGACCGGGATATCCGCACGCGCTGCGAGGCCTGCCTCGGTGAGGCGTCGGGAAACCTCGGCCTGGATCGCCTTATCCGCCGAGGCGCGCCCCCAGAAGCGGAAGGAATGCCCGTCACGAACCTGAATCGCGAGAGCCAGATTTTCGGCGAGCGAGAATTCCGGCAGCAACTCGACAATCTGGAACGATCGCGCGAGGCCCAGCCGCACGCGATGCCTGACCGAAGCGCCCGTGACATTCTCCCCGAACAGGCGGATCGAGCCTGAATCGGGGGGAATCTCACCCATGATCTGGCCAATCAGCGTGGTTTTCCCGGCACCGTTCGGGCCGATCAGTGCGTGGATTTCTCCTTCGACAAGGCTGAAATCGACATGATCGGTTGCCGTTACGCCGCCGAACCGCTTCACCAAGTTCACGAGTTCGAGCACGTTCATGCCCGCCTCCCTGCCCATCGCGCAACAAGCCCGCGTATGTCGGCACGGAACAGCACGACGATCAGCAGGATGGGGCCGAGGATCACCTGCCAATGCTCGGTGATGCCCGCGAGGCCTGTCTCGAGCAGCACCAGCGCTCCAGCTCCGAAAAAGGGACCGAAGATTGTGCCAACCCCGCCGAGAATGACCATGATCATCAACTCGCCGGATTTGGTCCAGTGCAGCATGTCGGGGCTCACGAAGCGCAGGTAATTCGCCATCAGCGCACCGGCGAGCCCGGTCCCGATACCCGAGAGGATGAACGCCACGAGCTTGTAGCCATACGGCGAAAGCCCCGAAGCCTGCATCCGCCTCTCGTTCTGCCGGATCGCCGAGAGAGCACGCCCGAAGCGCGAATTGACGATCCGCCATTTGAGGAAAAACACGGCACCCATCAGGAAAAGGCACAGGAAATAGAAATTCACGTCGTCACGCATGTTGAAATCGAACAACGTGTTGCGCCGGCGGATGATCAGCCCGTCATCGCCGCCGTAGACTTTCAGCGCCGCGAAGAAAAAGAACAGCATCTGCGCGAAGGCGAGCGTGATCATGATGAACTGCACGCCAGATGTGCGCAGCGAGAGCGCGCCGATCGCGGCAGCCATCAGGCCAGTGACCAGCATCGCGGCTGGCAGGGTAATGAGTAGCGCATTCGAGCCGGAGATGACCCCGAACAAAGGTTCGGAGGCGATGAAATGGTGGTAGAGAATGCCCACCACATAGCCACCAAGCCCGAAAAAGGCGGCGTGGCCAAAGCTCACCATACCGCCGAAGCCAAGCACGAGGTTGAGGCTTGCGGCCGCAATCGCATAGATCAGGATCCGCGTGGCAAGGCCAATAGTCGCGGGGCTGCCGGTGGCCTTCGCAAGCCACGGCAGGGCCATGAGCAAACTCAGGCCGATCACCAGCAGGATGAGGGAGAGGCGATTCTCACGCATGGGCCGGAAACAGCCCCTTCGGCCGGATCAGCAGCACAAGCGCCATCAGGAGATAGACGCCCATCGAGGCAAGGCCCGCACCCAGTGCGTCGGCATCCGAGGCCGCCATCACCTGCCTCAGCAAGGTGGGCATGAAAGCGCGCAGCATCGTGTCGACCATTCCGACAATCAGCGCACCGAAAAACGCACCGCGCACGGAGCCGAGCCCGCCGATCACCACAACCACGAATGCAAGGATCAGGATCTGCTCGCCCATCCCGACCTGAACCGCGAGCAAGGGGCCCGCCATGATGCCTGCAAGCCCGGCCAGAAGGGCCCCGAGGCCGAAGACGAGGGTGTAAAGCAGGCGGATATCGACGCCGAGAGCCCTCACCATGTCGCGGTTCGTCGCCCCGGCCCGCACCAGCATGCCGAGCCGCGTGCGGGTGATGAAAAAGGTTAGCGCCAGAGCCACCAGCAGCCCCATGGCGACGATCGAGAGGCGATAGACGGGATAGGTGAAAAGGCCGAGATGGACCGAACCTTTCAGAAATTCCGGGATCGCGACGAAAAGCGGCTGCCGCCCGAACAGCAGCACAGCGCCCTGGTTGACCGTGAGGATGATCGCGAAAGTCGCGAGCACCTGATCCAGGTGATCCCGATGATAGAGGCGGCGCAGGACCAGCAATTCGATCAGAATGCCCGCCAATGCGGCGGCGGCCAGACCGCCGAGAGCGGCCATCAGCAACGAGCCCGTCTTCGCCGCAACATACGCCCCGGCATAGGCGCCGATCATGTAAAGCGAGCCGTGGGCGAGATTGATCACGCCCATGATCCCGAAAATCAGCGTCAGCCCTGCCGCGATGAGAAACAGCATCACGCCCAGCTGCACGCCATTCAGAAGCTGTTCGAGGATCAGGGCCACGGGCGTTTCTTTTCGAGCTTTCTGACTTGTCACCACCGGGCTTGACCCGGTCATCCAGCCTCAATGCGGCGTCTCGACCGGGGGATGATCGGGCCCGCCTTCCTCGATTTTCCGGATGACCGGGTCAAGCCCGGTCATGACAAGGGAAGCGGGAAAGCCAGATGGCCGCCTCTTCGGCACCCGGCGCTCCCTCCTCACGATCAACGACTGCTCAGAGCTTGCAATCCTTGGCGTAGAAATCGCCGTGGTTGGTCATCACCTTGCCCTTGGAGACGAGAGCAAGCGTGCCATCGGCTTTCTTCTCGACACCGAGCGCATACCAATCCTGCACCGGGTGCTGGTTGGGACCGAACTTGAAACCGCCTCGCGTGGCCGCAAAGTCGGCCTTGAGCATCGCCGCGCGGAAGGCTTCGGTGTTGTCGACCTTGCCGCCTGTGGCCTTGAGCGCTGCGCCGATCGCGAGAGCCGTATCATAGCCCTGCGCCGCGTAGTTCGTCGGAATGCGGCCATAGGCTTTCTGGAATTCCTCGACGAAGCTCTTGTTGGCCGGGTTGTCGAGATCGGCATTCCAGTGGCTCGTAACATGCACGCCCATCGCCGCTTCGCCCACCGCCTTCAGGATGACGCTGTCGAGCGAAGGGGAAGCCAGAACCATCGGGAGCTTCCCGAGCAATCCGGCCTGCTGGTATTGCCGCAGGAAGGCGATGCCGAGGCCGCCCGGATGGAACTGGAACACGACATCCGGGTTCGCGGCGCGGATCTGCGCCATTTCAGCAGCGTAATCGGTCTGGTCGAGGCGGGTATAGACCTCGCCCGCAATCTCGCCCTTGAAGAAGCGCTTGAAGCCCGCGAGCGCATCCTTCCCGGCCGGATAGTTCGGTGCGAGGATGAAGGCCTTCTTGAAGCCGAGATTGGTGGCGTATTGCCCGGCACTTTCGTGCAAGCTGTCATTCTGCCACGACACGACGAAGTAATTCCGGTGGCATTCCTTGCCCGCAAAATTCGAGGGGCCCGCGTTGGGGCTCACATAAATCGCGCCGGCATCCAGAACATCCGGCACGGCGGCACCAGCCACATTCGAGAACACAATGCCGGTGAAGAGCTTGATGCCGTCATTCTTCAGGAACTTTTCGGCGATCTGCTTGCCCTGGCCAGGCTTGAGCGCATCATCCTCGACCACAAGCTCCACCGGCACACCGCCAAGCTTGCCGCCCCCCTGTTTGATCGCGAGCGACATCGCATCGCGGATATCGGCCCCGAGGTAACCACCCGGTCCGGAAAGCGTGGTGATCATGCCGATCTTGAGCGGTGCCTGCGCAAAGGCAGGCAGGGCAGCCAGGGCCGCGAACGCAACACCCATCAGAACTTTACGAGACATCGGATTACTCACACTCCCTGTTGAAGGCTGGTCGCCGGTGTGAACCCGGCTTTGACGCTGCAAACTAAGGGTTTTCCTGCCTCTGTCGAGAGGGGTGAGCGAGGGCTGTCGGCAGAACCGAAACGCGATGCAGTTCTCTCGCCTGATTTTTGATCAAATCGCCCGATCGGATTGCACTCGAAAGTCGATATTAACCCTGTTGAGGGCATAAACCGGGGCTTCATCAGGAATCGCTGCTCCCATGCTCAACAATTTTTCGATCCCCCGCAAATTCGCGCTGATCATTCTCTCCGCCATTGCCGTGATGGCCATCGGCACTCTGGTGCAACTGATGCAGATGCGCACCGGCATGATTGACCAGAAGCGCGCTGAAATCCGCAACACGGTGGATGCGGCTGCCTCGATCCTGAAATCGACCTATGATGCTGCCGTCGCCGCCGGCGCCAAGCCGGACGAGGCGATCCGGACCGCAGGCAATGTGCTGCGCGCCTCCCGCTTCGATGGCGGCAATTACTTCTACATCTACGATCTTTCAGGCGACACCCTGATGCATCCGCTGCGCAAGGATCTGGAGGGCAAGAACAACCTTGGCCTGAAAGACAAGAACGGCGTGATGATCATTCAGGAATTCATCCGGGAAGTGAAAGCCAAGGGTGCGGGCTTTACCGATTATCACTGGAAGAAGCCGGGACAGGACGTCGAGACGCTGAAAATCGCCTACAATGTGCTCATTCCCGGCACGCAGGCTTTTGTGGGCTCCGGCCTCCATGCCGACGATGTCGATGCGGTCTTGATCAAGCAGGCAATCGAAACCGCGTTCATTGTCACGCCGCTGTTCCTGCTGTTCTGCGGATTGGCGCATCTCGTGATGCGCAACGTTTCCGGTGGTGTGAAAGAGTTGACGAGCAGCGTCGAGGGCATCGCAGCCGGCGCGCTCGACACCGAGGTGAAGGGCACCAATCGCGGTGACGAAGTGGGCGTTGTTGCCCGCGCTCTGCTCGGCTTCCGCGATGCGCTTGTCGCCAAGGATGTCGCTGACCGCAACATGGCAGCAGCGCAGGAGCGCGACCGCGCCCGCCAGCAGGCGATCGAGCAAGCGATCCGCACCTTCGAGGAGAAGGTGAATTCGGCTGTGGTGACGATCTCGTCCACAGCCACCGAACTCGAGGCATCGGCCAACGAACTCGCCCGCACGGCTGAAAATACGACGATGGAGGCTTCCACCGTCGCGGCGGCGGCAACCCAGACCAATACCACGTTCCACGGCCTTGCAGCAGCAGGCGAGCAGCTCTCGGGCACCGCAGCGGAAATCTCGCGCATCCTGCGTGAGGCAACGGACGCTTCCGCCGGCGCGGTTTCGAGCGTACGTGCCACCGATGACAGCGCCCAGCGGCTTGTCTCGGCCGCTTCGCGCATCGGCGCAATTGTCGAATTGATCCGTGGCCTCGCCGAACAGACGAACCTGCTGGCGCTCAACGCCACGATCGAAGCCGCACGCGCTGGCGATGCCGGTCGCGGGTTCGCAGTGGTCGCGACGGAAGTGAAAGAACTCGCCAACCAGACCGCCAAAGCGACCAATGATATTTCGGAGATGGTGGCCGAAATTCAGGGTGCGATCGACAGCACCGTCGGCTCGATCAAGGATATCGACCAGTCGATCGCGCTGATCGAGCGCGCGACAGGCGCCATCGCAGGCTCGGTCGGCGAGCAGGAACGCGCCACACACGAGATTGCCGGCAACGTGCAGCAGGCGGTGAACGGCACCGATGAGGTGACCCGCGCCATCACGCAGGTTTCTTCTGCGGCCAACGAAACGGCTGCGGCCACAAGCCAGGTGCATGGCGCTGCGGGCGATCTCTCCCGTCAGGCGGAGGTGATGCGGGCCGAGGTGGAGCGCTTCCTCGCCAATGTGCGGGCCGCCTGAACCGGAAGGTTCCTGTCAGCGAGTGAATGAAAAGGCCGCATCAAGCGGCCTTTTTTGTTGGACCGGAGCGAGGCGTGTCTGGTGGGGGCGGCAGGATTCGAACCTGCGATAAGACTGTTATGAGCAGCCGGCCTTAACCGCTTGGCTACACCCCCCGCTAGTGCCGCTCATAGCTCTGGCCAGCGGCCAGTGGCAAGGGCACCAAGGCAGGCCGCCCCGGTTGCGCCCCATTTTTGCTGCATTGCAACATAAAACGGATGGGATGAAAAAGCACCTCATCCTTCCCGCATTGGCGGGCTTCACCTGGCTTTCGGGCCTTGCTCCAACCCTCGCCGATATCGGCCATGCGAGCTATTATGGCCGCGAACTCGCCGGACGGAAAACCGCTTCGGGCGAAGTGTTCCGGCCGGAAGGCATGACCGCTGCCCATCGCAGCCTGCCGCTTGGCACAAGAGTGAAAGTCACCAATCTTTCCAATGGCAAAGCAGTGGTACTGCGTATCAATGATCGCGGACCCTTCGTGCGCGGTCGGATGATCGATGTCTCGCAGGGTGCGGCGCGGGTGCTCGGCTTCGCCGCTGCCGGAACGGCGCGGGTGAAAATCGAGCCTCTGGGTCGATCTGAAGCGGTTGCACCTGTTGGCGCGCCGCTCGCGCTGCCCGCGCTTGCAGAGCCGCAACCCGGCTTGCCTGAAGCTGAATTGCTGCGTAATCCGGTCGGGAACGGGAACTGACACCCCGCTTTTCTCACCGGACGGGCGCGGAATGCACGACGCCATAGAGCCTTTCACCATCGCGACGATCGCGACAGGATCGGGCCAGATCGGCATCGCGCGATTGCCCGGTCGGGCGGGTGATATCGTCGCCGATGTCAGTTCAATCCGCCATTGGGGGGCGCAGCTTGTTGTTTCCATGACCGAAAGCGACGAGATGGCCGCCGCAGGGGCCAGCGGGCTCGCGGCCGGCCTCACCGCTCTCGATATCGCGCACCACCATTTCCCCATCCGTGATTTCGGGGTGCCCGAACGGACTGACGCGCGTTGGCCTGCGCTGTCACGTATCCTCCATGCGCGGCTCGATGCAGGCGAGGCGGTTCTGCTGCATTGCATGGGCGGCAAGGGTCGTTCCGGCATGCTGGCCTTGCGGCTTCTCGTGGAACGCGGCATGGAACCGGAAGCGGCCTTGCGGGTGATCCGTCAGGCGCGGCCGGGCGCGGTCGAGACACCGGAACAGGAAGACTGGGGCAAGGGCCGGACATGAGCAACACCAGCACGATGCTGACCCTGTTCCCGTCACGGATCTACCGGGCCCAACTCGATCACCCCGAACTGCTGGCCGAGATTCTCGCCGCTTCGGCAGTGCTTTCGATCGATGATCGGGCCGGGATCACGTGGTGCGAAAAGAACGGCTATCCGGGCTACACCTCCTACGCCTCGCTCGACGATTTGCCCTGGCGGTTTCCGGCCTTCAAGGCGCTCGCGAAAGCGATCGACGCGCATGTGAAGTCTTTCGCTAAAACCCTGCAATTTGATCTCGGCGGCGGCAAACTCCAGATGGATTCCCTCTGGGTGAACGTGCTGCCCGAGGGCGGGTTTCACGCGGCACATATCCACCCCAACAGCGTAATTTCCGGCACGTTCTACGCCGCTGTGCCCAAGGGCGCGAGCGCGATCCGTTTCGAGGATCCGCGCCACGCGATGATGATGGCCGCCCCTCCGCGCGCCAAGAAAGCGACCCTCGAAAACCAGAGCTTCGTCTCGATTGCACCCGACCCCGGCACCTTGCTGCTCTGGGAGAGTTTCCTGCGGCACGACGTGCCGATGAACCGCTCCGAGGAAGAACGGATCTCGGTGAGTTTCAATTACAATTGGGTGTGACGCGCGGAGGCTACCCGACTCCTCGACAGCCCGTCTCTTGGCTCGCAAGAGGGAACTTGATTGTCCAAAAAATACCATACAGTATAGTTTAACTGGAGAGTGACATGAACCTGTATCTCGGTCTCGCGGGCGTGCTCGCCCTTGCCGTGTGCCTCACGCACCTGATCTTGGGCGGGCGCGAGATCGTGCGGCCCTTCCTGGGATTCGAGAAGATGCCCGGCATCGCTCGATACACCATGTACTATTGCTGGCATCTCGTGACGATCACGCTTGCAGGGATGACTCTCGCCTTTTTTCTGGCGGCGCAACCGGGCGGATCGCGCGCGCTGGCCGTGTCTGCAACGATCGGCGCTGCCAGCTTCGCCGCGCTGAATTTCGGCATGAACCTGCGGCTCGGGCTCTCGTTCATACGCCACCCGCAGGGGTTTCTGTTCGTGCCGGTTGCCATTGTTGGCGCAATCGGCCTGTGGTTCGCCTGATGGTGCGCGTGCGGCACGACGACTGGCTCACGCTCGGACTAGCAGCTCTGGCCGAAACTGGCCCGGAGGCGCTGACCATCGACGCTTTGTGCCAGCGCGCGCAGCGGACCAAAGGTTCCTTCTATCACCATTTCGAGACCATCGACGCCTACCGGCAGGAACTCGCTGAGTTCTGGCGCAAGCGCGACACAGAGGCGATCATCGCCGCCACTTCCGAGCCGCGCGATGCCACGAAAAACCTCGATGCCTTGAACCACCTCACCAGCCATCTCGACATGAACATCGAGCAGGGCTTGCGGCGGCTTGGCGCTACAGATCGTGCCGTTGCCGAGGTGATCCGCACCGTCGACCGCCGCCGGATCGGGCATCTGGTCAAACTCTACATCGCGACGGGCGATTTTGCGCCGGAAAGTGCCGAGCTTCTGGCGCAGGTGACTTACGCCGCCTTCGTTGGCTTTCAGGTGATCGCGCCCGAGATGAAGCCGGAGGTCAGCCAGCGGGCTTACCTCAAGTTCATAGGGATGGTGCGGCGGGACTAGGCCTCATATCTTAGCTGGGCGGCACCGGCCTCGGTTTGCCGTCATCATCGATCGCGACAAAGGTGAAATCCGCGTCCGTGACGAGTTCCATCCGGTTCGTCATGAAGCGCTGCGCCCAGGCCTCCACATGGATGTTGAAAGAGGTGCGGCCAACTCGCCCGATCTCGGTGTAGACGCACAGAACATCGCCTACCTTCATGGGGCGTCTAAAGGTCATGGAATCGACCTTCACGGTCACCACGCGGCCCTGCGTGCGCTCGACGCCGGCGATGCCGCCGGCCTGATCCATCCGGGCCATCACCCAGCCGCCAAAAATATCGCCATTGGCGTTGGTATCCGCCGGCATGGCGATGGTGCGCAGGGTGAGTTGCCCGCGTGGCGTCGGAACTTCGGTCATTGAAAAATCCCTATCGTCTCAGTTCATCGCAGACGATTTTCGCGCCCTTGGCAAGGCTCGCGAGCTTGGCATAGGCGATATTGCGCGACATGGGGGCCATGCCGCAATTCGTGCAGGGGAAAAGCTTTTCCGGCGCAACATACTTCATGGCCTGTCGGATGGTATCCGCGACCTGCTCGGGTGTCTCGACCGTGTCGGAGGCGACATCAATGCAGCCGACGAGCACGTCCTTGCCATCGAGCAGCTTGATCAGATCCAGCGGCACCTTCGAATTGCGACACTCGAGGCTCACCTGCTGGACCGAGGAGCGGGCGATGACGGGGAAGGTCTCCTCGTAGTGCCGCCATGAGCCGCCGAGGGTCGCCTTCCAGTCGGTATTGGCCTTGATGCCATAGCCGTAGCAGATATGCACAGCGGTGGTGCAGGTGAGCCCCTTCGCGGCACGTTCAAGCGCGGCCATGCCCCATTCAGCGACCTGCGGCATGTAAACATTCCACGCCGGCTCATCGAACTGGACGGTATCGACGCCGAGGGATTGCAATTCGAGCGCTTCCGCGTTCAGCGCTTCAGCGAAAGCAAAAGCGAGATCCTCGCGTCGGCCGTAATGCGCATCGGCGATCGTATCGACGATGGTCATCGGGCCGGGCAAAGTGAATTTCAGCTTGCGATCCGTGTTCGCACGTGCCGCCTCTGCCTCCATGCGGTGAACGGAGCCTTTGCGGCGGATGGGACCGGTGACGGTGGGCACATCCGCCTCATAGCGGTTGTTGCGGATTCCCATCCGGGTCTTCTTGTTCCAGTCGATCCCCTCGAGGTTCGCGAGAAACCCGTGCACGAAATGCTGGCGAGCCTGCTCGCCATCGCCAACGATGTCGAGCCCCGCATCTTCCTGGAGTTTCACCGCCAGGATGGTGGCGTCGCGCTTGCCCTCGATGAGTTCCGCGCCCTCGAGTTTCCAGCCCGCCCAGAGCTTCTCCTCCTCCGCGAGCCATTTGGGCTTCGGCAATGAGCCGGCGAGCGTGGTCTTGAGCATGAGTCCCTCCTTGTTTTTCTTGTCACGAGGAGGTGGGCCGGAAAGGCCGGGAGGTCAACCCGGAGGACGGCGTGCAATTCCGTCTTTCAAGAATACACGGAAGGGTGTGGTGCCCTGCTGGCTTCCGTCTTTCGAGCGCCAGCGGCCATTCGTGCACAGAATGCCGCCCTGAATGGGCAATGCATCAAATTCCGCTTCATTGAGGAAAGTGCCACCGGAGGGGCCGGGGATCGTCACCGAGAAATCGGTCCGACACAGCCCGTTCGTCACAACCGGAGCATATTTGTCGATCATCACCCCGCCGCCGGACGTGCTTTCGAACGGATTGACCAGCACAGGCCACCGCGTGAAATCCTCTTCCGCTTTTGGCGTGGCGATGAGAACGAAGCTCAGGATCAGTCCGAGCAGAACAGGCTGAAATGGAATGCGGCGCATGATGTTTCTCCTTTGAGGGTGAAACACACGAATGCGAGGATTGGATGCAAAGCACCTCAGGCTGCCTGCATCATCGCCCTCTGGCGGCGCATGAAGAGCCACGCCACGACCAGCAGGTTCAGCCCGTTCCAGATCACGCCGTTGAGGAAGGCGAGGCGGTAGGAACTCGTGGCGTCATAGATCAGCCCGGAGACATAGCCGCCGAAGGCCATGCCGACGATGGTCGCGGCCATGACAAGGCCGATCCGCGCCCCCGCCTCGCGCGGCGGCAGGAATTCGCGGCAGATCACGGCGTACATCGGCACGATGCCACCCTGAAACAGGCCGAAAATGCCGGAAATGATGTAGAGCGAGGCCAGTCCGTTGAAGAAGAGGTAGAGTACCAGCGCGACGCCCTGCATGATCGAGCCGATGAGCAGGGTCGCCGCTCCGCCGATCCTGTCCGCGACGAAGCCAGAGGCAATGCGGCTGACGATGCCCAGCCCCAGCATGAGCGAGAGCATCTCGGCCCCGCGCGCCACGCCATAGCCGAGATCGCCGCAATAGGCGACGATATGCACCTGCGGCATGCTCATCGCCACGCAGCAGGAAAAGCCGGCCAATATCAGCAGGATTTGCAGCGCGCGCGGCGAAAGGCCGAGATCGGCACGGGCGGCGGCAGCGGCGGTTGTTGCCGCATCGAGCGTTGCGGCTTCGGGCTTGCGACGCAAGGCGAAAGCCAGCGGAATAACGCTGACGGCGCAGACAATCGCGATGATCACATAGGTTCCACGCCAGCCATGAACCGGCATCCACTGGTTCATCAGCAACGGCCAGATAGCACCCGCAAGGTAATTGCCGCTGGCGACGATCACCACAGCCAAGCCCCGGCGCTTCACGAACCAGTGCGAGATATCCGCCATCATCGGTGCGAAACCGGCTCCAGCTCCCATCCCGACAAGGAAATGCAACACCGAGAACAGCACGAGATTGGTAGCAAAGGCGGAGAGGCCGAAGCCGAGGCCGAGCGACAGCCCCGCAATCAGCACGGGGGTAACAATCCCCACCCTGTCCGAGAGTTTACCCAGAACAATGGTCGCTGCGGCAAAACCCAGCATGGTCAGGGTATAGGGCAGCGAGGCCGCGCCGCGTGCCACGCCAAAATCGGCCTGCACGGCGGGCAGCACAACCACCACGGCCCACATGCCAACTCCTGCGATCGTCGAAATCAGCAGCGCCAGCGCAAGCCTTGCCCAAGCATAGGCGCTATCGGGTTTTCTGGATGCAGTGAGGATCATTGGGCGAACCTCGCGGATGAGGTGCCCCGCGTCAAACGCCAAGCACGAATAGGATGATGAAAGCCGGGAATGGTTTCAGAGCACTTTGATCGTTTTGGCGCATATTCGCTGACGCCGACGTCCGGTTCTTCACGCGAACCGGAATCCACTTCGCTTGAAAATGCTTTATCCCTTCGCGAACTCGAAGCCTTCATCCGCCCAGCCGGTCATGCCGCCGATCATCAGCTTCACCTTTCGGCCGAGGCGCGCGAGGCGCAGCGCGCCCCTGTCGGCGCCATTGCAATGCGGGCCGGCGCAATAGACGACGAACAGCGTCTCGACAGGCCACTCGGCCATTTTCCGCTCGGTGATCTTGCCATGCGGCAGGCTGATCGCGCCCGGCACATGCGCGGCCGCATAGAGAGCCGGCGAGCGGACATCGAGCAGCACGAAATCAACCTGGCCCGTCTCGAAGGCGTGATGAACATCCCAGCAATCGGTCTCGAAGGCGAGGCGCGCCTCGTAGCGGGCGATCGTATCATCCGCGCTGGCGGCGGGGATATCGGAAACGGAACTCATGAGGGCCAATCCTTTGTCGCAAGTGTTCGGTGACCGCGACCATCTCAAAACACTGCACGCATTGACACTGGCACGAATGTCAGTTTGACTGGATATCATGCCAAATACCGCTCCCCCTGCCCTGACCGGCCCCGCTGTTGCGGCTCTCGCCTATGACGGGCTTTGCACCTTTGAATTCGGCGTCGCCTATGAGGTTTTCGGCCTCCCCCGCCCCGAGATGGGACCAGGCTGGTATCGTTACCGCACGGCTGCCATCGAGCCAGGCCCGCTCCGGGCAGCGGGCGGGCTGCGCTTCGAGGCCGATGCCGGGCTGGAGGCTCTCGCGAGCGCTGATCTCATCATCATTCCCGGCTGGCGGGGGCTCGATGCGCCCGTTCCGCCCGATCTCATCGAAGCCTTGCGCCAGGCGCATCAACGCGGCTGCCGCATCGCGACGCTGTGTTCCGGCGCTTTCGTTCTCGCCGCAACGGGGCTGCTCGACGGCAAGCGCGCCACCACACATTGGCGCTATGCCGAGGCGCTGACCGCACGCTTCCCGCGCATCGCGGTGGAGGCCGACCGGCTTTATTCCGACAACGGTGATCTCCTCACAGCTGCGGGCAGTGCTGCGGGGATTGATCTTTGCCTGTCGATTGTGCGGCGCGATTTCGGGGTCGAGGCCGCGAACATCGTGGCACGGCGACTGGTCGTCCCCCCTCATCGTGATGGCGGGCAGGCGCAGTTCATCCTGCACCCGGTGCCGCGGCCACATGAAGGCGAACGCCTCGGCGCGATCATCGACTGGATCGAGACCAATCCAGGGGAGGATCTCTCGATCGAGGCTCTGGCCCGTCGCGCCGGGATGAGCCTGCGCAGCTTCCAGCGGCGCTTCGCACAGACAACCGGCATCAGCGCCGGAGTGCATGTCGTTCGCGCCCGCCTACGCCATGCTCAAGGGCTGATGGAGGCACGTCGCGACCTCAAACTCGAAGATGTCGCGGCTCTTTCCGGTTTCGGATCAGTCGATACGATGCGACACCACTTCATGAAGGAGCACCAACTCAGCCCCGCCGCCTGGCGCGCGCGGTTCTCGTCTCCTCGCCCGAATCGGGTGAGTGGTCTAGAAAAGCGGCCATGATGTTTGCAGCCAACAAGGGGCACCGCCCCGTCATGCTCTCGCTGGCAGCCTTGCTGCTGGTGAACCTGCTGCCGATTTTCGGCGTGCTGTTTCTCGGCTGGAGCGTCTTCGATGTGATGGTGCTGTTCTGGCTTGAGAATATCGTCATCGGCGCCATCAACATCCTGCGAATGGGCGCACGGATGGTGTTGCTCAGGGAATGGGGCATGCCGTTCTTGATGGCGTTTTTTGCCTTCCATTACGGCGCGTTCTGTGCCGGGCACGGAATCTTCGTCTTTGCGATGTTCGGGGAAAGTGCAAAGCTCATCACCGCCGATGCCGATATGTCGCCCTTCGGGGTGGTGCGGATGGTGGCGGCCTTCATCGGCAACCAGCCGGGCTTCCTCTGGGCCACACTCGGCCTTTTCGCGAGCCACGGTGTTTCCTTTGTGGTGAATTATATCGGACGAGGCGAGTACCGGACGATTAATGTCGGCGACCTGATCTATGGTCCCTATACCCGCATCGTGGTTCTGCACCTGACCATCATTCTCGGCGCGATTGCCGTCGCGTCGATGGGGCAACCGATCTATGCCGTCCTCGTCCTGATCGGGCTTAAAACCGCCATCGATGCCATCGCGCATCTGAGGGAGCGCCAGCGCCTCTCGGCCACGGCCGCGCCGGTTGCCAGCACCAGCACAATCCCCGATAAGTCGCCGCCATGAATTGGGATGCGAATGACCCGTCCAAGAAGCGCGGCTATCACCATGGCAACCTGCGCGAGGCGCTGATCGACGCCGCGCTCCGGCTGATTGGCGAGAAGGGCCCGGCAGGTTTCACGATCGCAGAAGCCGCGCGCGCAGCGGGCGTTTCTCCGGCGGCGCCCTATCGCCATTTTCGCGATCGCGATGCGCTGATGGCCGATGTCGCCGAGCGCGGGTTCGAGGCGTTCCGAATCCGCCTTGAATCGGCCTGGGATGCCGGCAAGCCGAATCCCCGTGAGGCGCTGAACCGGGTGGGCCGGGCCTACCTCGCCTTCGCGCGCGAGGAGCCGGCGACCTACTCGGCGATGTTCGAAGGCGGCATAGCCATCAGCCAGCACCCTGCCCTGCACGCGGCCGCAGACCGCGCGTTTCAGGTGCTGCGGGAAGGATGCGACAGCCTGTTCGTATCGCTTCCCGCCGGAAAGCGTCCGCCCGCGCTGATGGTTGCGCTGCATATCTGGGCGATGAGCCACGGCATTGCGAGCCTGTTTGCCCGCGGCGATGCCGCCCGGCGCCCGCTGCCCATGAGCGCCGAAGACCTGCTCGAAGCCGGCGTGCTGGTTTATCTCCAGGGGCTCACCTCGCCCTGATCTCGCCTTGCCGATTTGTCATGTTTCTCCTCTTGACGGCGAGGACAGGGATTCCCATAATGTAAATGTGATTTACATTCACATGACGTGGCATGAGCCGATGTCATTCTGAAACCGGATGAGGAGCGAGAGATGAACGCCGTTGTTTCACGGTTGGACGGGTTTGGCCGTGGCGGCTGGATTGCCGCGATGATCGTGGGGTTCGTGCTGTTCTGGCCTCTGGGCCTCGCGATCCTCTTCTACATGATCTGGAGTGGTCGCATGGGTTGTGGATATCAGGGCACGTGGAACGAGCACCGTGCAGCACGCTGGGAGCGCAAGATGAGCCGGATGCAGGAGAAGATGGATCGCTGGAACGAGTTCCGCCAGCGGATGTGGGGCGGTGGCGCCCCGGCCGGGTTCGCCCCCTCGGGCAACCGCGCCTTCGATGAATATCGCTCGGAGACCATCCGCCGCCTCGAGGACGAGGCGCAGGAATTCCGCGATTTCCTCGATCGCCTGCGCCATGCCAAGGACAAGGCCGAGTTCGAGCAGTTCATGGAAGACCGCAAGAACCGCCCGCTGGACGTGCGCGGCGAGGAGAAGCCTCAGGGTTGAGCGAACCCGCTCGCGACTGGACAAAAAAGACGCCCGGGAGCTGACCGCTTCCGGGCGTTTTGCTGTCAACGCTCCTGCACTGCGAGGCGCGCACCCAAAGGCGATCAATTATCCAGGAAGCTCCTCAGCTTCCGGCTCCGGCTCGGGTGCTTGAGCTTCCTGAGCGCCTTGGCCTCGATCTGGCGGATGCGTTCGCGCGTCACCGAGAATTGCTGGCCGACTTCTTCCAGCGTGTGATCGGTGTTCATGCCGATGCCGAAGCGCATGCGCAGCACGCGCTCTTCGCGCGGGGTGAGCGAGGCGAGCACGCGCGTGGTGGTTTCGCGCAGGTTCGACTGGATCGCCGCGTCGATGGGCAGGATCGCGTTCTTGTCCTCGATGAAATCGCCGAGATGGCTGTCTTCCTCGTCGCCGATCGGCGTTTCGAGCGAGATCGGCTCTTTCGCGATTTTCAGCACCTTGCGCACTTTTTCGAGCGGCATGGCGAGCTTTTCAGCCAGTTCCTCGGGTGTCGGCTCGCGGCCGATCTCGTGGAGCATCTGGCGCGAGGTGCGCACGATCTTGTTGATCGTCTCGATCATATGCACCGGGATGCGGATGGTGCGGGCCTGATCCGCGATCGAGCGGGTGATCGCCTGCCGGATCCACCAGGTAGCATAGGTCGAGAATTTGTAGCCGCGGCGATATTCGAATTTGTCGACCGCCTTCATCAGGCCGATATTGCCCTCCTGAATGAGATCCAGGAATTGCAGGCCGCGATTGGTGTATTTCTTCGCGATCGAAATCACGAGGCGCAGGTTGGCCTCGACCATTTCCTTCTTGGCCTGCCGGGCCTCGCGCTCGCCCTTCTGGACCATCAGCACGATGCGGCGGAACTCGCCGATCTCCAGCCCGGTTTCAGAGGCCAGAGCCTGAATCTCGCCGCGCATATCCTTGATACGCTCAAGCTCCTTGCCGACAAATTCCTTCCAGCCGCGTGTCGTGAATTTCGAGACGCGCAGAAGCCATTTCGGATCAAGCTCCGAACCCTGATAGGTTTTCAGGAACTCTGCACGATCGATGCCATAGCTCTCGCCGAGGCGGACAAGGCGTGCCTCAAGGCCGATCAGGCGCTTGTTGATATCGTAAAGCTGCTCGACCAGCGCATCGATGCGATTCTGGTTGAGGGAGAGAGATTTCACATCGGTGATAATCTCTTCCTTGAGCGACTTGTATTTGCGCTCCTGTGCAGGCGAGAGCTTCGTGTTCTGAAGCTTGTTTTCGATATCCTGATCCTGCAGGCGACGCAGCTTCTTGTAGTTCGAGGCGACGCGGCCAAAGGTCTCGAGCACCTTGGGCTTCAGTTCGGCTTCCATCGCGGAAAGCGAAACACCGCCATCGAATTCATCGTCGAAGCTCTCGGGCTCCGGCTCGGGGGCCGCGACCTCGTCGCCGTCCTCGTTGACCATGCGCGGCTTCGGGGCATCGGAAAAATCATCCGTGGGCGCTTCCACCTTCGGCGCGCCCTTGCCATCGGGGCCAGCATAGGTGGCCTCGAGATCGATGATCTCGCGCAGGAGGGTTTTGCCGTCCTCCAGTTCCTCGTGCCAGATGATGATGGCCTGGAAAGTCAGCGGGCTCTCGCAGAGCCCGGCAATCATCGCCTCGC
Source organism: Hyphomicrobiales bacterium (assembly GCA_017302635.1). GTDB lineage: Bacteria > Pseudomonadota > Alphaproteobacteria > Rhizobiales > Beijerinckiaceae > Rhabdaerophilum. Next base: position 403,057 of record JAFLCX010000002.1, on the reverse strand, counting down.
GTCCCGCCTCGATGCGCTTCGCGATCGCGATCTCGCCCTCGCGGGAGAGCAATTCCACCGCTCCCATCTCGCGCAGATACATCCGCACGGGGTCATCGGTGCGATCGAGCGGCTCGGAGGAGCGCTCGGATTTCACCACGGCAGTCGCGCGCGGGGCCTGCTCCTCGGCCTCTTCGGTGTCGTCGTCGCCCCCGGCTTCGGCGGCTTCCTCTTCGGTGCCTTCCTCGGTCTCAACGACGTTGATGCCCATCTCGTTGAACGTCGCGTAGATGTCCTCGATCTGGTCGGAACTCACCTCTTCTTGCGGCAAGACAGCGTTGATTTCGTCCAGAGTAACGAAACCACGCTTCTTCGCGAGCTTGATCAGCTTCTTGACGGCCTGATCGGACATATCGATCAGCGGGCTATCCGGCCCATCACCACCCGCCCCGTTGGCGACTGCGTTATCGTCTTTCTTGACCGGCTTCGTCGCCATCCGACGTTTTTCCCACCATCACTGGACCAGAACTGCACGGAACCGCGAGAGGAACGCAGCTCCAAACGACAGGCCAACTCGCGGCCACAGGCCTCGAGCGATTATCGCCAAGCAGTTTAACGGCCCCTAAACCAAAGCACCTGAAACGCGTTTTCGGGCGCTGAACTCCAACAAATTTCCACCAGATCGGAGAAAGAATGGGCTTTGCGTCGGAAACGAGCCTCGCGCAACCCCTCTTTTCACAATCCTTCCATGCTGCCATCCGCTTCGGGCTGCGCTTCACGCCGCCGCACCAGCGCCCTCAGACGCTCGAATCGCTCCTCGCCCCCGTCCTCAGCGCCCTGACCGGCGACAGCATCAATCTCGCTATTTAGAAACGATTGCCGCGCATGCAAGTGGGAAGCCTCGCGCCACGCCATCTGAACGCGAGAAAATTGGGTGGCGGCTCCTGCCCAACCTTCATTGCGGGCCGCCTGCTCGATTGCGCGCAAAGGTTCGGCGAGCCCGCGCGCAACTAGCGCCTCGGCATAAGGCTGATGCTCGCCACGCGCTGCGAAATCGAGCAGGGCAGCACGGATGATGCGCGTCTCGGGCGAGGCGAGGATCAATTCTGCGAAGGTTTCGGCTTCCGCCTCCACGAGTGCCGGATGGTTGACCGCAGCCAGCACCAAAGCGGCTTCGCGCGCCATCAGACCTGAAGCCGGACGAAACAAGGCATTGCGCTTCAGCCCCTCGCTCGCGCCGCCGATCATCGAGGCCATATCGGAGGGGCGCAACGGCTCGTTCGGTGCGAGGCGACGCCGCACCCCGGCGCGACCGGATACATTGGCCCGCCCCCCTGCGCCACCGGCGGGGCGGAAAATCGCACGCAGGCGCTCGGAAATCGCATCGCGGTAATGGCGCTTCAGGTCGTCATCAGCGATGCGCGCGACCGCTCCGAACAGGCGCTTTTCGAGGTCGGCGCGCTGCTCGGGTGTTTCGAGCGGCGCGCGGCCGATCTCGCGCTCGGCCAGCACATCGACGAGCGGTCGCGGCTTTGACAAGGCTTCGCGCAGGGCATCGGCCCCGCGTGACCGCAAGAGGTCATCGGGGTCCATGCCCTCGGGCAGGAAGACGAAACGCAAGGTTTTCCCGGCACCGATCATCGGCAACGCGAGATCGAGCGCGCGATGCGCGGCCCGGAGTCCGGCTTTGTCACCGTCGAAGCACAGGATCGGCTCTCCCGCGATCCGCCAGACGAGCCCCAGCTGATCCTCGGTGAGCGCAGTGCCGAGAGGTGCCACAACGTTCGCGAGGCCGGCCCGATCGAGCGCGATGCAATCGACATAGCCTTCGACGAGAAAAAGCGTGCCCGCATCATGCGCCGGCTTGCGCGCCCGGTTGAGGTTATAAAGCGTGGCACCCTTGTGAAAAATCGGCGTCTCGGGCGAGTTCAGGTATTTCGCCTGCACATCCTTCGAGAGCGCCCGCCCGCCAAAGGCGATCACCTGCCCTTTCGCATTCTGGATCGGAAACATCACCCGGTCGCGGAAGCGATCATAGGGAACGGTGATATCCTCAGCCGTGACCAGCAGCCCGGCCTCGATCATCACTTCAGAGGGAACATTCTTCGCCGCGAGATGGTCACGCAGGGCGAAGCGCTCTGGCGGAGCATATCCGAGCCTGAAACGCGCGATGACATCTGCCCCCAGGTCACGCCCCGCGAGATAGGCGCGCGCCTCGCGCCCCACTGGCGATTTCAACTGCTCCTCGAAGAAGGCTGCGGCGATCTCCATCGCCTCGTTGAGACCGGCGCGGGCCTTTTCACGCTCCACGGTTTCCGGCGTGAGCTTCGGGAGCGTGACACCGGCTTCGCCTGCCAGCCGCTCGACGGCTTCGGGGAAGGAGAGCCCCTCGGTTTCGGTCACGAACGAGAAGATGTCGCCATGTTTGCCGGAGGAGAAGCAATGGTAGAACTGCTTCTGATCATTGACATAAAAGCTCGGCGTCTTCTCGGCGTTGAAGGGCGAGAGCCCGCGCCATTCCCGCCCCGCCTTGGTGAGCCGCACGCGCCGCCCCACCACCGCCGACACCGGCAGGCGGGCGCGGATTTCCTCAAGGATGGAAGGCGGAAAACGCATCATCAATCCGGCTTAGCGGATGCTGTAGGCAGCATAAAGGGCCGAGCGAACGGCCCTTCACAATCCCCGCTATCCACAGGGCGCGCGATTTTGCGCTACCCCGCCAGCGCGGCCTTCACCAACCCGCTCGCGCGCCCGAAATCCATCTGGCCGGCGAAGCGCTCTTTCAGATGCGCGATCACCTTGCCCATATCCTTCATGCCCGCAGCACCTGTCTCAGAGATCGCGGCTGCAATGGCGGCCTTCACTTCGGCCTCGTCCATCTGCTTCGGCAGGAACGACTGGATGACGGCGATCTCGGCATCCTCCTGCGCCGCGAGCTCGGGGCGGCCATTGGTCTTGTAGATCGAGGAGGATTCCTGCCGCTGCTTGATCATTTTCTGCAGGAGCGAGAGCAACTCGTCATCTGAGGCCTTTTCCTTGCCGGCACCGCGTGCCTCGATATCGCGATCCTTGAACGCCGCCTGGATGAGGCGCACGGCACCGAGGCGAACCTTGTCGCCGGATTTCATCGCATCTTTCATGGCAGCCATGATGGTGTCGCGCATTGCGTCTTTCCTCAGGATTGGCGGCAAATCTGCCGCACGGGAATTGATTTCGGGGCAAAGCTTCCTTAAGCGGAGCACGGATGCCGAGCGTGGACCTTCATGGGTCCGGTCGCCGCCCCTTTCAGACCCGGTGAGTGCCATGATGTCGATTGTCCCGCAATCCGAAAATAGCGCGAGCGCGCCCGCACCCTGGGCAACCCACTCGGCCAGCGCCTTGCTGGTGCTCGCCGATGGTACGGTGATCGAGGGCGAGGGCATCGGAGCCTTCGGACTCGGGCATGGCGAGTTGTGTTTCAACACCGCCATGACCGGCTATCAGGAAATCATGACCGACCCCTCTTATTCGGGGCAGATCATCACCTTCACTTTCCCCCATATCGGCAATGTGGGCGTGAACGAGGAAGATATCGAGACCGTGAACATGGCCGCGAGCACCGGGCTTTCCGGAGTGGTGCTTGGCGCATCGATCACCGATCCTTCGAATTATCGCGCGAGCCGGCACCTCGACAGCTGGCTCAAGGCCCGCAACATCGTCGGCATCGCCGGCGTCGACACGCGCGCACTCACGGCGCTGATCCGCGACAAGGGTATGCAGAACGCGATTGTCGCGCATGATGCGGCTGGTGCTTTTGATCGCAAGGCGCTTGTCTCGGCTGCCAAAGCCCTGCCCTCGATGGACGGACTCGATCTCGTTCCGCTTGTCACCGGGCCGCAACGCTACAGCTGGGATGAGACAACGTGGACCTGGGGTCAGGGCTATGGCCGGCAGGAAAAGCCGGAATTTCATGTCGTCGCGCTCGATTACGGCATCAAGCGCAACATCCTGCGCCTCCTCGCCTCGCGCGGCTGCAAGGTCACCGTGCTGCCACCGAATTCGAAGGCGGAAGACGTGCTGGCTCTGAAGCCCGATGGCGTCTTTCTTGCCAACGGCCCCGGTGACCCGGCGGCAACGGGTGAATATTCTGTGCCGACCATCAAGGCGTTGCTGGATGCGAAAATCCCGACCTTCGGGATCTGCCTCGGCCATCAGATGCTCGCGCTCGCAATTGGTGCGAAGACCATGAAAATGCCGCAGGGGCATCACGGCGCCAATCACCCGGTGAAAGAGCATGCGACGGGCAAGGTCGAAATCGTTTCGATGAACCACGGTTTCGCGGTCGACCCCAAAACCCTGCCAGCGCAAGCTGAAGAGACGCATGTCTCACTGTTCGATGGCTCGAATTGCGGCATCCGCCTCAAGGATCGCCCGGCCTTCTCGGTGCAGCAGCATCCGGAAGCCTCTCCAGGCCCGGAAGACAGCCACTACCTGTTCGATCGTTTTGTCGAGATGATGCGGGTGCACAAGGCGAAGGCCTGAGCCGAATCCAGATCAAGGACAGCTGCGCTTCGATCCGACATTCTCTCCCTCAAACTGGAGGAGTGTGTCATGTTCAAAGCGCTGCTTTTCACCTGCGGATCGATTCTGGTGCTTGCCAACCCCGCCCTTTCGGCCAGCGCCGATCGTGGACAGGCGATCGCGCGGGAGAATTGCGGGCGCTGCCATGCCATCGGCCGCGTCAGCCCCAGTCCGCACAAGGAGGCCCCGCCGTTCCGTTATGTCGCCCGGCAGGGTAACCCTGCCGACCTTGAGGAGGCGCTCGCGGAAGGGATTGTAGTCGGCCACAAAGACATGCCGGAAATCCGGCTCTCTCCACGCGATATCAGCGATTTCATCGCCTATCTGAAGCGCTTGCGCCAGAGGTGAAGGCATGAGACATCCCAAGCCATGAAAAGCTGGGTCGAATACTGGAATTCGGATCATCCGATCTATGTGAACGAGCGGCATCGCGTGCTGCATTACAAGCTGCTGGCGAGAGACCTCGTGGCGCTCGTGCCCGACACGGATTCGATTGTGCTCGATTTCGGCTGCGGCGAGGCATTGTCCGCCGATGACCTCGCAAGCCACACTCGCAAGCTGATGCTGGCGGATGCCGCCCCCAATGTGCGCGAGAAACTCGGCACCCGCTTCAATGCGAACAGCAGGATCACCGTGCTCTCGGATGCCGAAGCGCTGGCCCTGCCTGAGGAAAGCGTCGATCTCGTCATCCTGCATTCAGTGGCGCAATATGTGCCGCGCGCGGATTTCCCCGGCCTGATCGAAAAACTCGTGGCGAAACTCCGGGATGGCGGGCGGATTGTTTTGGGGGATATCCTGCCGCCCGATTTGCCTGCGTTGACCGACGCACTGGCACTTATCCGCTTCGGGTTTGAGGGCGGATTCCTGGGCGCGGCGGGCATCGGTCTCGTGCACGCCGCACTTTCCGATTATCGCAAGCTGCGCGAGGATCTCGGCCTTACACGCTACACTGCAGGCGAGATGCTGACTTTGCTCGAAGGCATGGGCCTTACGGCGCGTCGACTTGAGCAGAATCCGGGGCACAATCAGGCGCGCATGGCTTTCGTGGGCCTCAAGGTCGCCCCGCTGGAATGAAAGTCAGTGCCGGTCGGCAAAGCTCCAGTATTTGTGCGCGACGAAGCTCCAGACCAGCACAATGCCGGTCGTGATCACCTGAGCAAGGATGTAGGGCACGCCCCAGCGGGTATGAAACAGGCCCATCAGCCCCCAGGTAAGGAAGAACCCCACGCCTGCCACGATTGCAAACCGCCATCCCGCTTCCGTGTGGCTGCGCGTGGCGGCGAAGGTCACGACCCGGTTGAGCCCGTAAGACACAAGCCCGCCGAGCACATAGCCCACCAGAGTCGCCGGAATGACCGGCATCCCTTCCATCTCGACAAGCCAGACCAGCACGCCGTAATGCGTCACGGCCGCCACAAGCCCTACCCCGAAAAATGCGATGAACTGCCGGAAAAGGCGCTGCGGAGCACTCAATTCGTTCATTGAGGCGGCCTGCCCCATGGTCCGCGTTTCTCGACCATCTGCGGCAGCGGCTCGCGATCACGGATCCGGGGCGGTGGCGACGGCGGCACGATGCCGCCGGCATAGGATTGCAAGGCCTGCACGCGTTTGGTGATGGACGGGTGGGTCGAAAAAATATCCGCGAAATCGTTCGGATCATTCTCGATGCACATGTCCATCACGCCGGAGGGCACGCCGGGGATATCGGCCCGGCCTGAGATTTTCAGCAGGGCCGAGATCATCGCATCCGGATTTTTGGTAAGCTCCACCGCACCGGCATCAGCGAGATATTCGCGACTGCGCGAGAGTGCAAACCGGATCACCACCGCCAGAATCCACGCGAGAATAAGAATGGCGATACCGATCAGCACCGCCGCACCCTTGCCCGAGCCGCGGCTGTCACCATCCGAGCCACGATGCGTCACCTGCACGTTTGAGAAACGCGCGCCCCGCACCGCCATCTCGCCGAAAAACGAAACGACACCCGCGATCAGCACGGCGACAATCATTAGCTTCACATCGCCGTTGCGGATATGTGTGAGTTCGTGCGCGATGACAGCTTCCAACTCAGCGTCATTGAGCGTGTCCATCAGCCCGCGTGTGACCGTGACCGTGTATTGCTTCTCGTTGACGCCTGAAGCGTAGGCATTGAGCGCATCGGTATCGATGATCGCGAGACGCGGCACGGCCATGCCCCGCGAAATGCACAGATTTTCGGTGAGCTTCCACAGACGTGGCGCTTCCTCGCGGGTGAGTGATTGTGCGCCCGTTGCCCAATTGATCATGGCGACATTCGCGCCAAACCCGATCATCACCCAAAGCCCAGTCGCAGCCAGCGCGATCGGCGCATAGACGAGTGTCTGCCGCGCCGCATAGCCGATGTGATCATCGAGCGGCGCATAGCGCGTTTGCCCGTCGATCATCAGCGTGATCGCGAAGGTGATCATTAGCACCAGCACGAAAAGGCCGGCGATCAAGAACCAGGATCGCCAGCGATTGCGCCGGATATGAGTGTAGAGCCCGAAGGCCTCGCCGATCATGGCAAACTCAGAACTTCACGCTCGGGGCTTTGTCCAACGTTACGCGCGCTTCGTCGCCCACATCGAAGAAGGTGCGCTCGGAGAAGCCGAAGCTGCGCGCGAACAGAACGGCCGGAAAGGCCTGAATGGCCGCGTTGAACTCGCTCACTGCATTGTTGAAGAAACGCCGGGCCGCGGAGAGCTTGTCTTCCACATTCGCGAGCTGGCCCTGCAGATCGAGAAAGTTCGTGTTGGCTTTCAGATCCGGATAGGCTTCCGAGAGCGCGATCAGCCGCCCCAGCGCGCCGGAAAGCTGCTGCTCAGCCGCCGCCTGCCCCGGCGTGCCTTGCGCGGAGATCGCTGTGTTTCGCGCCTTGATCACCGCATCAAGCGTCTCCTTCTCGTGGGTGGCATAGCCCTTCACGGTTTCCACCAGATTGGGGATGAGATCGTGCCGCTGCTTCAGTTGCACATCGATATCGGCGAAGGCCTGATTGGCCCGCTGCCGCAATGTAACCAGCCCGTTATAGGTGCCGATGCCCCACAGGACGACCAGCACGATCAGACCGAGAATAACCCATTCCATGATGTGAACTCCTTGTTGCGACAATCTGGCCGTTCGATCCTATCGTTTCACGATCTCGACGCGCCGGTTCAGGGCCCGGCCGTCGTCGCTGTCATTGGTTGCCACAGGGGACGCCATCCCCGCCCCGAACGGTGTGAGCCTCGATGCGGCAATGCCCGCCGACGTCAGTGCCCGCACCACCGATTGCGCGCGACGACGCGACAGGTCGACATTGTAGTCGAAAGCGCCCTTCGCGTCCGTGTGTCCGGCGACCACGATCGAAACCTGCGCATTCGCTTTGAGAAACGCAACAATCTCATCGAGTTGCGGCTTCGATTCCGCTCGGATATCGGCCTTGTCGAATTCGAACGTGATGCCGTAAAGCGCCGCGCGACCATGCGTATCGAGCGAGGTTTTCAGCGCAGCGGCGTCGATCACCTTGATCTTGTCGGTCTCCATGCCCCTTGTCTCGACGACATCAATCATCGAGCGCACTTCCTGCCCCTGCTCGACGGAGAGGATCGCGACGATAATGTCCCCTTCGGCGCGTTTGAGCCGGGCGGCGAGATAGGTCTGGTTCTCCCAGTTCGGCGGCAGTCCCGTGCCCTTGAGCTGGTCTGTCATCGCCCACCACAGATCCTGCCCGCCGCACTCGGATGTGCGGCAGAAGAACAAGGTCTCGAAACCCTGCCCCTGCAGGCGCTGCTCGTAATTGCGCACCACTTCGAGAGAAGATCGCCCGACGGGTCCACGATAAAGATAACGCGTCGAGCGGCCCTTCACGTCCAGCGCGTTCTCGGCATTCATCGTGCGGCCCACCATGCGGCGGATCGGGAAGCGCATCTCGTCGTAGTCACGCAGCTTCGAAAAGGCGATGACAGAGCCTTCGTAGCGCCCCACGGCAGGGTGATCACGCGCGCCGGCAATATCCTTCGGCAGCGGTTGCGCATGGCCCTGAACGGAAAACAGCAGCACAGCTGCCATACCCCAGACGATCAGAAATCCCTTCATCCAGCACCCCCTTTCGACGCGGCAGGAATGTTGCAGAAAAACTCCGCGCGGGAAAGCTCGGCCCAAGCCACTTTTCCGCTTGGCCCGTCTTCGCCTTCTGGCTATAGGGGCCGCTTAGCATCCCATTGAGCGATCCTCACCCGCCCGCGCGGCAACACCAGCACGGGTTCGGGGGAACGCGCATCACGAGTTCATTCCATGCCGAAACGTCAGGATATCCACACGATCATGATCATCGGGGCCGGGCCCATCGTGATCGGGCAGGCCTGCGAGTTCGATTATTCCGGCACGCAGGCCGTCAAGGCGCTGAAAGCCGAGGGTTACCGTGTGGTGCTGGTGAACTCGAACCCTGCCACCATCATGACCGATCCAGAACTGGCGGATGCCACTTATGTGGAGCCGATCACGCCGGAAGTTGTCGAGAAGATCATCGCGAAAGAGCGCCCCAAATGCCCGTCAGGTCGGGTTTTCGCGCTTCTCCCGACCATGGGTGGCCAGACGGCGCTGAATTGCGCGCTCTCGCTCCAGAAAATGGGCGCGCTGAAAAAACATGATGTCGAGATGATCGGCGCCACCGCCGACGCCATCGACAAGGCCGAGGATCGCGAGCGGTTCCGCGAAGCGATGAAGACGATCGGGCTCGAAACTCCGCAATCGCGCCTCGCCAACGCGACCGAGCTCAAGCGCAAGGACCGCGATCTCTACAAGTCGGAACTCGCGAAAATCGAAGCCTCGGGCGGTTCCGCAGAAGACAAGCAAAAGAAGCTCGAAGCTTTCGAACGCATCTGGAAACAGGGTGAGAAAGAGCGCCGCAAACGCTATCAGGAATTCGCGATGGGCGCTGCCATGATGGCGCTCGCCGATATCGGCCTGCCGGCCATCATCCGCCCTTCCTTCACCATGGGCGGCACGGGCGGCGGCATTGCCTACAATCGCGAAGAGTTCCTCGATATCGTGGAGCGCGGCCTCGATGCCTCGCCGACCAACGAAGTGCTCATCGAAGAGAGCGTGCTCGGCTGGAAAGAGTTCGAGATGGAGGTGGTCCGCGACAAGCGCGACAACTGCATCATCATCTGCTCGATCGAAAACATCGACCCGATGGGCGTGCATACCGGCGACAGCATCACCGTCGCCCCGGCCCTGACGCTGACCGACAAGGAATATCAGCGCATGCGCAACGCCTCGATCGCGGTTCTGCGCGAGATCGGCGTGGAAACCGGCGGTTCGAACGTGCAGTTCGCCGTGAACCCCGCCGATGGCCGCATGGTCGTGATCGAGATGAATCCGCGCGTCTCGCGCTCCTCGGCTCTCGCCTCGAAGGCCACCGGTTTTCCGATCGCGAAAGTCGCGGCGAAACTCGCCGTGGGTTATACGCTCGATGAAATCGCCAACGACATCACGGGCGGCGCGACACCCGCCTCGTTCGAGCCTTCGATCGATTACGTGGTGACGAAAATCCCGCGTTTCGCCTTCGAGAAGTTCCCCTCGACCGACCCGAATTTCGGCATTCTCACCACCTCGATGAAATCGGTCGGAGAGAGCATGGCCATCGGCCGCACGCTGCATGAGAGCCTGCAAAAGGCGCTGCGCTCACTCGAAACGGGCCTCGACGGGCTTGACGAGATCGAGATCGAGGGGCTCGGCAAGGGAGACGACAAGAACGCTATCCGCGCCGCCATCGGCACGCCCACGGCGGACCGTCTGCTCTACGTCGCGCAAGCGATGCGCCTCGGCTTCACGAACGAGGAGGTGCACCAGAGCTGCAAGATCGATCCGTGGTTCCTCGCCCGCATTCGCGAGATCGTGGATATGGAAGACCGCGTGCGCGCCCATGGCCTGCCGAAGGACGCGGAGAATTTCCGCGAGTTGAAAGGCATGGGCTTCTCGGATGCGCGGCTCGCGGCGCTGGCGGGACTCGAAACGTCCGAGGTGCGCAAGGCGCGTCAGGCGCTCGAAGTTCGCCCGGTCTACAAGCGCATCGACACCTGCGCCGCAGAGTTCGCCTCGCCCACGGCCTATATGTATTCAACTTACGCCCCGCTTTTCGCGGGCAAGCCGGCGGACGAAGCGAAGGTTTCGGCCAACAAGAAGATCGTCATTCTTGGCGGCGGGCCGAACCGCATCGGCCAGGGCATCGAGTTCGACTATTGCTGCTGCCATGCCTCGTTTGCCCTGCGCGATGCCGGGTTCGAGACGATCATGATCAACTGCAACCCCGAAACGGTTTCGACCGATTACGACACCGCGAACCGGCTTTATTTCGAGCCGCTCACGGCCGAAGACGTGCTCGAGATCATGGACAAGGAGCGCACGAACGGCACGCTGCTGGGCGCAATCGTGCAGTTCGGCGGGCAGACCCCGCTGAAACTCGCGCGTGCTCTCGAGGAAGCCAATGTGCCCATTCTCGGCACCTCGCCCGATGCGATCGACCTTGCGGAAGACCGCGACCGCTTCAAGCGCCTGCTCGACAAGCTTCAGTTGAAACAGCCGAAAAACGGAATCGCCTATTCGGTCGAGCAATCGCGCCTGATCGCGGCCGATCTCGGCTTCCCCTTCGTGGTGCGACCCTCCTATGTGCTCGGCGGCCGCGCGATGGCGATCATCCGCGAGCAGGAAACCTTTGACGACTACCTCCTGGGCACCCTGCCCTCGCTGATCCCCTCCGAGATCAAGGCGAAATACCCCAACGACAAGACCGGGCAGATCAACACGCTGCTGGGCAAGAACCCGCTGCTCTTCGACCGCTATCTCTCGGATGCGATCGAGGTCGATGTCGACTGCCTCTCGGATGGCAAGGATGTCTATATCTGCGGCATCATGGAGCATATCGAGGAAGCGGGCATCCATTCAGGCGACAGCGCCTGCTCGCTGCCCCCCCGCTCGCTTGCACCGGAGATGATCGCTGAACTCGAACGCCAGTCGCGCGCGATGGCTCTCGCGCTCGATGTTGGCGGCCTGATGAACGTGCAATACGCGATCAAGGACGGCACGATCTATGTGCTGGAAGTGAACCCGCGCGCCTCGCGCACGGTGCCTTTCGTTGCGAAGGTCATCGGCCATCAGATTGCGAAAGCGGCCTCTCTGGTGATGGCGGGCGAAAAAATCGCGACCTCGAAGGAACCGATTCTCATTGGCCTGCGTGACGCTTTCGCGAAAGGCCAGCCGAAGCTCAACCATGTGGGTGTGAAGGAAGCCGTGTTCCCCTTCGCCCGGTTCCCCGGTGTGGATACGGTTCTGGGGCCGGAAATGCGTTCGACAGGCGAAGTCATCGGGCTTGATCGGAGTTTCGGCGTCGCCTTTGCGAAAAGCCAGCTCGGTTCCGGCACCAAGGTCCCCACGGGTGGCCGCGTGTTCGTATCGGTGCGCGATGGCGACAAGGACCGGATTCTGCCCTCCGTCAAAATGCTCGCGGAACTCGGTTTCCGGATGATCGCCACCACCGGCACACAGAAATACCTCGCAAGCCACGGCATCGAGTGCGAGCGCATCAACAAGGTGCTCGAAGGACGGCCGCATATCGTGGACGAGATCAAGAACGGCTCGATCCAGCTGGTCTTCAACACGACCGAGGGCGCACAGGCGATGCAGGACAGCCGCTCGCTCCGGCGCGCGGCCCTCTTGCAGAAGGTGCCTTATTATACCACCTTGGCGGGAGCGATGGCCGCTGCCGAGGGGATTCGTGCCTATCTGGCCGGCGATCTCGAAGTGCGCGCCCTTCAGGATTATTTCGCCTGAAGTGCTGGGGGTCGGCAGGAGCCGGCTTTTCGAACAGGTTGCACCGGTTCCCGCTCTTCGGAGCGGGGACGGTTTTTCTTTTTTGCCGAGGTGAAATCCGATGGAACGGATTCCGATGACTGGGACGGGCTTCAAGGCCCTGGAAGACGAGTTGAAGCACCGGCAAGCCGTCGAACGGCCGCGCATCATCCTCGCCATTCAGGAAGCGCGGGCGCATGGCGACCTTTCGGAAAACGCTGAATATTCGAGCGCGAAAGAGGCACAATCCCATAATGAGGGTCGCATCACCGAGCTGGAAAGCATCATCAGCCGCGCCGAAATCATCGATGTGACCAAACTCACCGGCAAGACCGTGAAGTTTGGCGCTACCGTGAAACTCGTCGATGAAGACACGGAGGAAGAGAAAACCTACCAGATCGTGGGCGATCTCGAAGCTGATGTCCGTTCAGGTCGCGTTTCAATTTCATCGCCTATTGCTCGGGCACTCATTGGCAAGACCATCGGCGATTCGGTCGAGGTGAACGCGCCGGGCGGAGGGAAGAGCTATGAGGTTGTGGAAGTCGCCTTCCGATAACCTGATCCGGCGTGCTGTCTTTGCACTGCTCGCGGCCGTCTTGATGGCAATGGCCGCGAAGGTCGTTCAGGCCCAATCGCTGGCTCGGGTCGGGGTGTCCGTCCAGATTCAGGGCGTCAACGCGCTTTCGGGGCATATCCGCCAAAGCCTGCCGGCTCATCTCATGCGCGAATTGCGCGAAAGCGACGTTCAGGGCTACCCACCGGGTGCGCGGTTGGTGGTGATCGTCAACGAGGTCTACCTCTCGCATGACGGCGGTATGCCCTTCGGCCGCACGCGTTTCGGCATGAGCATGCCAGACTCCATCGGGGGCTTGATGGAGGTGCAGGATGCACGCGGGCGTGTGCTCTACGCACGAACAATGCTGGTGGCATCACCGGCCGATAGCGGCGGACCGGGTTTCGGTCCCTATAACGAATCGCGCCGGGTCGAAGCGTTGATGGCGGCAATGGCGCAGTGGGCGGTGCGCTACGCACGGCGGTGAAGCGAGAGCATTTTCAAGCGAAGTGGTTTCCGGTTCGAGTGAAGAACCGAAGGTCTGCGACAGCGAAAATGCGTCAAAACAACGAATTCAGGAATCAGAACGGCACCAGCCCCTCATCCTTCACCTTTGCCAGCGTCAGCGCCGTGCGCACATTGCGCACATTCGGCACAGCTGTCAGCTCGGATACGAAATTCTGGAAAGCGCCGAGATCGCTCGTCACGCATTTCATCACGAAGTCGATATCGCCTGACATGGTCCAGCATTCACGCACCTGAGGCATCGAGGCGGCGCGCTTCACGAAGGCGGCGAGGTCGGCACCAGACTGGCTCGCGAGCTGCACGAAGGCGAAACAGATGACCGAATAGCCCAGAGCTTTGGTGTCCAGAATCGCGCGGAAACCCCGGATCAATCCGGCATCGCGCAACGTACGCACCCGGCGCAGGCAGGGCGGCGGTGTAAGACCGACCCGGCGGGCCAGTTCGACATTGGTGAGAGAGCCATCGGCCTGAAGCTCGGCCAGAATCTTCCAGTCGAGGCTGTCGAGTTCGATACTGCGCGGCATGTTTGGCTCTGTAGACAAGCGGAATGAGGCAGACGATAACCGCCTGACCCGCGCGAAACAACTGCACGACCACGCGAAAGAACCTCTGTTGACCGTCTCATCCCCCGAAATCGAAACGCTGGCTGAGGCGCAGGCCCTGATGGAGGGCGCGCGATGCTGGCTGATCACCGACGGGAAAATGGGCGATCTCGCCCAATGCGTTGGTGTCGCCGAACGGCTGGGGCTCGCCGCAGAAAGCCGCGTTGTGAAACCGCGCGCGCTATTTGCCGCCCTCATGCCCTGGGGGCCGATCGATCCGCGTGAGGTGCCGAACCGGCCGGGGAGTCCGCTGGCTCCGCCATTTCCCGATCTCGCGATTGCCTCCGGGCGGCGGGCGGCGGCCTATCTGCGTCATCTGAAGTCCGCCAGTGGCGGGCGCGTTTTCACGGTTTTCCTGAAGGACCCTCGCGCGGGCGCCGGCACGGCGGACTTCCTTTGGGTGCCGCAGCATGATCGGCTCCGAGGGGCGAATGTGCTGACAACCTTGACCGGGCCGCACCGTTTCTCGTCCGAAAAACTGGCCGAGGCGCGCGCGGGAACACCGATCTGGCCAACGGACGGACGGCACAAGCTTGGTGTTGTACTCGGCGGAAACTCGAAGGATTTCCGCTTCGCGCCGGAAGACGAGGCGCGATTGCTCGCCGGCCTGCGGGTCATCGCGCAGGAAGGTGCGACACTCGCCGTGACGCCCTCCCGCCGGACGCCTCCCGGCCTTGCCGATGCAGTTCGGGTGTTGGCGCAAGAAACCGGTGGCTTCTTCTGGGACGGAACAGGCGAAAACCCCTACCTCGCGATCCTTGCGCAAGCGGATACACTCCTTGTCACTGCCGACTCCACCAACATGGTCGGTGAGGCTGTGGCGAGCGGCCGGCCGGTTCTGGTCTTTCGTCCCACGGGTGGTTCACCCAAGATTGACCAACATTTGCGTGAACTTGAACGTCTCGGCGCGATCCGCCCCTTTCAAGGCCAGCTCGAAGACTTTACCTATGAGCCGATTGATGCCACCCCCGTGATCGCCATTCATCTGGCGCGCGGCTACGCGCAGCATTTGCACAAGAAGGTTTCGCCATGAGCGCCAAGCACGCCAAGGTCATCATCATCGGCTCCGGCCCGGCCGGTTACACAGCCGCGATCTATGCGGCCCGCGCCATGATGAAACCGATGCTGATCTCCGGCTTCGAGCCCGGTGGCCAATTGATGATCACCACCGATGTCGAGAATTATCCCGGTTTCGCCGAGGCCATTCAGGGCCCGTGGCTGATGGAGCAGATGAAGGCGCAGGCCGAGCATGTCGGCACCGAGATGGTCTCCGACCATATCGTTGCGGTCGATCTTTCGCGCCGCCCCTTCCGACTGACAGGCGATTCCGGCGCGCACTATTCATGCGATACGCTGATCATCGCCACGGGTGCCAAAGCGAAGTGGCTCGGCATTCCGTCCGAAGAAACCTTCAAGGGCTTCGGCGTTTCGGCCTGCGCCACCTGCGACGGCTTTTTCTATCGCGGCAAGGATGTCGTGGTGGTCGGCGGCGGCAATTCGGCCGTGGAAGAGGCGCTTTACCTCTCGAATCTCGCGAAGAAGGTCACAGTCGTGCACCGGCGCGACAGCTTCAAGGCCGAGCGGATCTTGCAGGAGCGGCTGTTCGCGAAGGCCAATATCACGGTTGTCTGGGATAGCGCGATTGATGAAATCTGCGGCACCAAAGAACCGTTGGGCGTCACCCATGTGCGGTTGAGAAACACGCGCACCAGCGCGCTAAGCGATGTTCCGACCCACGGCGTCTTCGTCGCGATCGGCCACGAGCCGGCCTCGGGTCTCTTCAAGGGACAGGTCGAGATGCGCGACAACGGCTATCTGAAGGTGGTTCCGGGCACGACCCAGACCAATATTCCCGGCGTTTTCGCGGCGGGCGATGTCGCCGATGACGTGTTCCGCCAGGCCGTGACAGCCGCCGGGCTCGGCTGCATGGCGGCACTGGAAGCTGACCGCTTTCTCATTGCCAATGCGGCGACGAAAGTGGCTGCGGAATAGCGCCGCTCGGGCATCCAATATTGATTCTGTGCCCAAGCTGATTGTCAGCCACGCAATTCTCTTGTCTCCCCTCTGCAAAATACGCAGAGTGGGAATGCGAAACAGCATTCCTCGAATCGGGAGACGGGTATGGATTGGGATCGGGTCCGCATCTTTTATGCGGCGGCAGAAGCCGGCAGCCTGACACGCGCGGGGGAATTGCTGGGGCTATCGCAATCGGCGGTGTCGCGGCAGGTCTCGGCGCTTGAAACCGAGCTTGATGTACCATTGTTTCACCGCCATGCGCGCGGGCTGGTGCTGACCGAACAGGGCGAGATGCTGTTCCGCACCGCGCGCGAACTCGTGACCAAACTCGAACAGACCCGCCTGAGCCTCACGGACAGCCGCGAAAAGCCGAATGGCGAGCTGAAAATCACCGCCAATGTCGCGCTCGGCGGCATCTGGCTCACGCCGCGCCTCAGCGAATTTCTCGACCTTTATTCCGATATCCGGCTGCAGGTCATCCTCACAGATGACGAGCTTGATCTCGCCATGCGCGAGGCCGATGTGGCGCTCCGCCTGCGTGCGCCGCAGCAGGCGGACCTGATTCGGCGCCGACTTTTCGCGGTGCATTTCCATGTCTATGCCTCGCCCGATTACCTCAAGCGCTTCGGCACGCCGAAAGTGGTGGCAGACCTCGACGAGCATCGCCTCGTGGCATTCGGCGGCGATATTCCGAGCTACCTCGCCGATATCAACTGGCATTGCACCGCTGGACGCGAACGGCGCGAACCGAGGCAGCCGGCGCTGGTGGTGAATTCACTCACCGCCCTGCTGCATGCGGCTTCAAGCGGTGCGGGCATCGCCGTGCTGCCGGATTACGCGGTCGATCAGGCCTCGCCTCTGGTGCAATTGCTGCAAGGTGAAACCATGCCGCAGCTCGACTGTTACCTTGTTTTCCCCGAAGCATTAAAAGGGGTTGCGCGCGTGCAAGTTTTCCGCGACTTTCTGGTCAGCAAGGCGCAACGTTGGGTATATTGAGGGGAAGATGAATCGTATTTTTAAAACGGCTGCTTTAGCAATTTCAGTCAGCTTATTTGGTCTATCCACTCAATCTACTCAAGCGGCCAGCTGTCGTCTTCAAGACTTCGCATACCTTTGTCATGGCTGCACCTTGACGTTGAGCTGGAAAATGCGGCGCTTCGACAAGACAGAGACAAAACGTTGGTGTCGTTTTGCGTTCGGCTCAAGCACAAATTTTCGGAAAGGTTTTTCTGTCGTTGATGGTTTCTCATTGGGGGAAATCCGCACAGGTCACTATACAGTCAGACTCTCGCCACTGAAGACAGGACAAGATCGCGTCACCGTGCAACTCAATGCGATCAACAACCAAGGGCAACCTTACGTTTCCACCATTCATTTCAACGTCGAAGTCGTGGAAGGTGAGTTCTGAGGCCATTCCTCACGCCCACAGCCGCTCCTTTTCGAGCCCCTTGTAGAGCCCGGCGACCTGCTCGCCATAGCCGTTGAAAAGCTGCGTGGGGATGCGCCGGTTCTCGCCCAGAACCTCCTCGGTCGCCTGACTCCAGCGCGGATGCGCGACCTCCGGGTTCACATTGGCCCAGAAGCCGTATTCAGCGCTTTGCAGCGTCTCCCAGAAGCTTTTCGGGCGCGTATCGGTGAAGACGATGCGGTTGATGGATTTCACGGATTTGAACCCGTATTTCCACGGCAAGGCGAGGCGCAACGGCGCGCCGAACTGCTTCGGCAGCGGCTTGCCATAGATGCCGGTGACCAGAAAGGCGAGATCGTTGGCGGCCTCGGCGACGGTGATCGCCTCCTGATAGGGCCAGGGGTAGAAGATGTTCTGCGCCTGCCCAGGCGCCATGCGGGCATCGACGAACGTATCCATCCGCACATATTTCGCTGATGAGAGCGGCTTCGCGCGATCGAGAAACGCCTTCATCGGAAAGCCGGACCACGGCACGGTCATCGACCATGCCTCGACGCAGCGGAAGCGATAGAGCCGCTCCTCGCGCGGCATGGCGGCGATGAGATCATCGATCCCGATCTCGAACGGCTTCTCGACCAGCCCCTCGACTTTGATGGTCCACGGCCGGGTTTTCAGCGCCTGCGCCGCCTGCCAGATGTTCTTCGAGGTGCCGAATTCATAGAAATTGTTGTAGCGCGAGGTGATGGCCTCGGGCGTCAGCTCGCGTTCGATCGTGTAGGCCGGGTTGCGCGGATAAGGGTGCAGCGCGTCGGTCGGGGCGGGGTCATTTGCACGCGCTGGGCCAGAGGCGAGAAGCAAACCTGCCGCTCCCGCACCGGCGAGCAAGGCCCGGCGGTTCATGGCAACCGCTTCGGGCGTGGCCTGATTTTCGGGGATTTCCCAGCCCTTGCGGTGGATAACATTCATGGCCAGCCTCGATGGTTTGGTGAGCTTAGCCGCAAGGTTATGCTCACACCCACCAACCGCCAAATCACAAGGGCGTGGGAAGAGTGAAGGCTCAGGCCTCCACCTCGTCACGCAGCATGCGGCGCAACACCTTGCCGACCGGAGTTTTCGGCAGAGCCTCACGGAAATGAATGTGCTTGGGCACCTTGTAGGCCGTCAGATTCTCCCGCGCGAAAGCCTTGATGCTTTCGGCGGTCGTGTCCGCCTCCCGCTTGACGATATAGGCCGCGACCGCCTCGCCCGAATGCTCGTCCGGCACGCCGATCACCGCGACTTCCAGCACGCCGGGATGCGAGGCAAGCACATCCTCGACCTCGTTGGGATAGACGTTGAAACCCGAGACAAGGATCATGTCCTTCAGGCGATCGACGATCTTGAACATGCCGCTCGGCAGCAGGATGCCGACATCGCCGGAGCGGAAATAGCCGTCAGCCGTCATCACCTTCGCGGTTTCATCCGGGCGGTTCCAGTAGCCCTTCATCACCTGCGGGCCGCGGATGCAGATCTCCCCCGGCTCTCCGGCCGCAACCGATTGCCCGGAAGCATCACGCAGGTCGAAATCGGTCGAGGGTACAGGATAACCGATGGCGCCCGTAAAACTCTCGATATCCGGCCGGTTGATCGAAGCCACCGGCGCGGTCTCGGAGAGGCCGTAGCCCTCTACGATCGAGCACCCCGTCAGCGCTTTCCATTTCTGCGCGACCGCCTGCTGGGTGGCCATGCCCCCCGCAACCGAGAAGGTGAGGTTGGAGAAATCGACGCTCTTGATCTCGGGGTGGTTGGCGAGCGCATTGTAAAGCGTGTTGACGCCGGACATCAGAGTGAAACGGGTCGATTTCAGAATCTTGATGAAACCGGGGATATCGCGCGGGTTCGCGATGAGAAGGCAGGCCGCCCCGATTTTCATCATGAACATGCAGCAGCAGGTCAGCGCGAAGATGTGATAGAGCGGCAGGGCCGTCACCATCACATTGTTGGGTTCCTTCGTGATCGCCCAGCCAAGCATGGCATCGGCCTGCGCGATATTGGCAGAAACATTGCGGTGCGTGAGCGTGGCTCCCTTCGCAACGCCTGTCGTGCCCCCGGTATATTGCAGGAAGGCGACATCATCGACGGAGACGGTGACAGGTCGCAGTCCAGCTTTGGCTCCGACCGCAATAACTTCCGAAAACGGAACAGCCTGGGGGATCATCCAGCCGGGCACGACCTTTTTGACGTATTTCGCCACGAACGAGACAATTGCACCCTTGAGACCGAGCAGATCTCCCGCCTTCGCCACAATCACCTTCTTCACGCCTGTCTGCGGCAAGGCCTCCTCAACCACATGCGCGAAATTCTCGAGCACGATGATGGCCTCGGCGCCTGAATCGTTGAGCTGATGCGTGAGTTCACGCGGGGTGTAGAGCGGGTTGACGTTCACGACCGTGAAACCGCCGAGCAGCACGCCAAACAGGCTGGCTGGATAGGCCATCACATTCGGCATCATGATCGCGACACGCGCGCCCTTCTGCAGCCCCTGAGCCTGAAGCCAGCCGGCAACAGCCTTGGCCTTGGCTTCGATCTCGCCAAAAGTCAGTGTCTTTCCGAATGAGATGAAGGCCGGGCGGTCTGCATAATCGCGAAAGCTTTTCTCAAGCAACGTGTTCAGCGTCGGCAGCCGCGCGATGTCGATGTCGGCGGGCACAGCATCGGGATAATGCGCCAGCCAAGGGCGGGTGTTCGGGTCCATTGTCGTCCTCCCCCGACGCGTTGATCACGTCGTTTGTTTATATATGAACGATCGTGTTCTGACGCGCAAATGCTATCCCGTCCAGCCCCCAGTGCAAGACAGAACGGCTTTTTTGCGTGAATTGGGGATATCTGACGCAAAAATTCAGGGCTTGCAGCGCTTGCAGGCCCGGAAGCCGGACGCAAGACAGGCTTCGCGCGTGTCGAAAAACCGGACATTATCGCGCTTGGGCCTCGCCGGGCAGATCGGCCGGCAGAAAATGCCGGTAGTGATCACTCCTGCGTAAAACAGACGGTCAGCCCTGAGGTCGCGCGCGAGAAAGGCAGCCCATTTCGCGTCATCATCGGGAAAAGCTTCGAGCATCAGGACGCTTCCTCGTGGCGGAACAGTCGACCGTCGATCAGCGCCAGGCCCATCCCAATCAGCAACATCCCAGCGATTTGCGCGGCATTGAGGCTCTCGTTGAGCACCACAATCCCGAGCAGGATAGCGCTCACCGGAATGAGAAACGTGACGAGCGAGAGGTTCGTCGCTCCAGCCAGCGCCAGAATGCGGAAAAACAGGATGTAGGCCAGCGCCGTCGACAGCAACGCAAGTGCGAGGACAGCAAACGTGACTTGCAAGGATGGGATCGGCAGCAGCCACGGTCGATCGACAACCAGCATCAGCGGCGCGAGCAACAATGTTGAGCAGAAAAGCTGCCCGGCAGCCGCGACCAGAGGAGGAATGCCCTGCCGGGCAAAGCGGCGGCTCCAAAGGCCTGAAAGGGCATAGGACATCGCCGCTCCCAAGACCGCGGCTTGCGGCAGCAGTGCCGAACCTCCGAGCGCCCCGAGATCGCGCCCCATCATGACCGCAACTCCAAGAAAGCCGATCACGACGCCGAAGATTTTCAGGCGCCCCGCCTTCTCGTCCGTCGCGGCATGCAGCATGGCCACAGTGAACAGCGGGGTGGTCGCATTCAGGATAGAGGCGAGCCCACTCGGGATCGATCCCTGCGCCCAGACAATCAGTGTGAACGGGATGACGTTGTTCAGAACGGACATCCCCAGCAACGTCAGCGCGATCGCACCCGTCAAGCGGAACGACAGCCGCATCAGCACTGCCACGCCGACCAGAATGGCAGAGGCGATTACAACCCGGGCGAACACCAAAGTCAGCGGTGGCAATTCCCGAACCGCAATACCGATGAACAGGAATGAGCCGCCCCAGAGCACAGAAAGCGCCAGCAGCATGGCCCAGGTGCGGGCACTCATCGAAGTGGAAGCGGTGGCTGGCATGGTGATCTCGCGGCGTTCAGGCATCCGGGCCTACAGCAGGGCTCCGGCAATCGCCACCCGATTTCAGCTTCGTTGCGAGAACCGGAAGCGGAAGCCGCATTGCGACCAGTTGCGCGGCTCGCCGATGTCGATATGCACCGATTTCGTGTGGCAATAGGTGCCGACACCTCCTGCATCGGGCAGACTGCGCAGATACCGCGCCAGATCGGCCCGCGCGACTCCCGGCACAAAGAAATCAGCAGCCATGCATCGGCGATGGTAGGAGCCAGCCCGCCCCCGGTTGCGCTGCCCCGAGGTGATCACCGGCGTCGCGCCGAACTTGTCGCCCGCCTTGCGCATGATCGCGACCAATTCCGGCTTGAGACAAGCAATATCCACGCGATCGGTCTGCTTCTCGACATGCGTGGGTTCGGGCGTGCGGCGCTCCTCGGCTTCGAGTTCCTCAGGCGTGGTCTGTTGTGGCACCACAGGAGTGCGCATGGCGGGAAAGCTCGGCTGGGTCAGGGCTGCGAGCATGCGCGGGTTATCGCTGAACGCTTCCGGATCTTCCGTCTGAGGCGATTCCTCAGCAGGAGCCGGTGTCTGCGCGAAAGCGGAGGCCGCATCGGTGCCGGCGGCAGGTGGCGGCGGAGCGGGAGCGGCGGGATTCGACACAATCGTTGAGCGCCGCGGCGGGAGGGGCAGGCCAGGCGCCGCCGAGATCTGCGGCACCTGCTTCAACTTCTCGTCGCTGGGGCGAATGCTGAGCGGAGCACCCGTCGCGATATAGGCCTGCACGTCCTCTTCCGCATCGGCGAACGGATCCGGCGCGTTTTCCGCCTGCTGAGGACGAAAAATCGAGAATATGCCGGATTGCGCCGCGACAAGCTCCGGCAGGATCAGAAGGCCAAATGCCAGAAGTCCGGGCGCGACACGACGCACCCGGATCAGCCAACTGGAATGGCCGGTTCCGGCCACGGGACAGCGTTCCCTCACCCGATGCCGTGGCTCAGGCGAGCGACGCGCAGAAGCGCTGGATGCGTCGTCCCGCTTCCTCGAGTTTCTCGTTCGAGGTGGCGTAGGAGACCCGGAAATTCGGGCCGAGGCCAAAGCTCGAACCGTGCACGGTGGCAACACCTTCAGTCGCAAGCAGTTCCATCACGAAATCCTCGTCGGTGGCGATCACCTTGCCCGAGGGAGCCTTCTTGCCGATCAGGGCAGCGCAGGACGGATAGGCGTAGAACGCGCCTTCCGGCTTCGGGCAGGTCAGCCCATTCGTCTGGTTGAGCATGGCGACAATAAGGTCGCGCCGCCCCTCGAAGACCTTGCGGCTCATCGGGATGAAATCCTGAGGGCCGTTCAGCGCTTCCACCGCCGCCCATTGCGACACAACCGCAGCACCGGAGGTCTGCTGGCCCTGCACCATGTCCATGGCTTTGATCAGCACTTCCGGCCCGGCCGCATAGCCGATGCGCCAGCCGGTCATGGCATAGGCTTTCGACACACCGTTCATGGTGAGCGTGCGATCGTAGAGTTTGGGCTCGATCTGCGCGGGGGTGGTGAATTCAAAATCGCCGAAGACGAGATGCTCATACATGTCGTCGGTCAGCACCCAGACATGCGGATGACGCACCAGCACATCGGTGAGCGCCTTCAGCTCGGCGCGCGTGTAGGCCGCACCAGAAGGGTTGGACGGCGAGTTGAACAGGAACCACTTCGTCTTGGGCGTGATCGCCTTTTCGAGTGTCTCCGGCTGAAGCTTGAAGTTGGTCTCCATGCCGGCCGAGATCACCACAGGTGTGCCGCCACAGAGCAGCACCATCTCGGGATAGCTCACCCAATAGGGAGCGGGGATGATGACCTCATCACCGGGATTCAGCGTTGCCATGAAGGCATTGAACAGGACCTGCTTGCCGCCTGTGCCCACGATCGTCTGGCTCGGCTTGTAGTCGAGGCCGTTCTCGCGCTTGAACTTCGCGGCAATCGCTTCGCGCAGGGGCTGGATGCCCGAAACCGGCGGATACTTCGTCTCGCCGCGCTGGATGGCGGCGATCGCGGCGTCCTTGATATTCTGCGGCGTATCGAAATCCGGCTCACCGACCGAAAGCGAGATGACGTCCTTGCCTTTCGCTTTGAGATCGCGGGCAAGCTGCGTGATCGCGATGGTCGCGGACGGCTTGATGCGGCTCAGGGCATCGGCAATGAAAGCCATGGCTATGTTCTCCGGTTATGGCCCAAACAGTTTCATGCGCAACCAAATCCCGGCCGAGGGCTGGCCTTTGGCGACGCATCGCTTTATGTCTCTCCGCATCGGCCATCAAGGCCAAAGGGGCGAAAAACAAGCTTCCGATCGAAAAAATCGATCGGAAACCCCTTCAACAGACGATCCGGGAGTTGAAACGATGCTGAACCGACGCCAGACGCTCGCTTTTGCGGGCGCCTCATTGGCTTTTCCGTTTGTCGCGCGGGCGCAATCGGGCTTTCCTTCAAAGACCATCACCTGTGTGGTGGCTTATCCGGCCGGTGGCCCGACCGACGTCATCGCACGCCTCGTCGGCGCGGCGATGGAAGATGACCTGAAACAAAAGGTCATTATCGAGAATCGCGCCGGCGCCTCCGGTTCGATTGGGACCCGCGCCGTGGCGCAGGCCGAGCCCGACGGCCATACGATCACGTTCGGCAACAACCAGACGCATGGCAACAACATGCTGCTGATGAAAACGCCCGGTTACGATGCGATGGCCGATTTCGCGCCGCTCGCGGGTGCCGGTGCGTTCCAGCATGCGCTGGTGGTGAAAAACGACTCGCCCGCAAAGAGCCTTCAGGAATTCATCGCGCTCGCGAAATCCAAGCCCGGCGCCCTGAATTACGGCTCGACCGGAAACGGCTCCGGCTCACATCTCTCGATGGAATTGCTGATGCGCCGCGCCGGCCTCCAGATGCAGCATATCCCCTACCAGGGTGCCGCACCTCTGGTGCAGGATATCATCGGCGGTCGCATCGATGTCTCGCTTGGCACCTTGCCGAGCGTGCTGAAGCAGATTGAGGCCGGCCAGATGCGCGGAATTGGCGTCGCCAGCACGAAACGCGCGCCGCAGCTTCCCAATATGCCCACCTTCCGCGAGCAGGGCATCTCGAATGCCGATGCCGAAAGCTGGGCGGGTTTCTTCGCTCCGGCCAAAACTCCAGCACCCGTGATCGACCGTCTCTCCGGCGCGATCATCAAGGCTTTGCGCTCCGATGAGGTCTCAAAGAAGATTCAGGCTCTCGGGTTTGCGCTCGACATCCGTCCTCCCGGCGAGTTCCGGGCTTACCTCAAGCAGGAAATGGATATCTGGACCGATGTGGTGAAGGCCATCGGCCTCGAAAAGGCCTAAGCCAAGGGCTCTGCCTTCTGGCAGAATTGAAGAAAACAGCCGGCGGGTCACTCCGCCGGCATTTTCATGCCCGGAGGGTCGGTGAGGTGAGCATGCGCGCCGACGGGCTCATAAGGCGAGTCGGCCAAGGGATCAGGTCCCGCCGTCGGCTTGTCACTCAGGGCGTCGATCAGGTCGACCACCCGTCCCGCCGAGGCATACCACAAGGCCACCTGCCGATAATTGTCGACCAACCATGAGAATGCCGCCTGCGTCTGGTGGAAGGCCGCGCCCAAACTGATCAGATCGCCCAGCGACAACCCGCCCGCGAGATATTTCGGTGTCGCGAGCACGATTGCGAAAACAGGCACCAGCACGCCATTGCCGTTCGTGAACCAGGTGATGCGCGTGTGGTACTGCACGACCCTGCGCGACCGCTCGACCACGCCCTCATAAGTGTTGAGAACAACCTGATGGCTGGCAGGCCCTGCGCCGGTCTTGCGCACTTTTTCGGCATGCTCACGAATATGCGTGAGGTCGAAGCGCAAACGCGCCTCGCTCTCGTTCTTGCGGGCTATCGCGCCGACCAGCGGCCGCCCGACCCAGACGGTCGCCATGGTCATGATCGCGCCATAGAGCACCGCTGCCAGCACCATGAAGGCGGGGATCGTGATGCTCGATGTCCCGATTTTCACGGTCATCGAGCCGCCCACACTCCACAGGATGCCGATGAAAGCTACAAGCGCGAGGCCGGCCGAGAAAAACCCGATGGCGAAATCGACCAGCGGATCGAGCGCCACGCGCACATCGTCGGCGATCCGATATTCCGGATTGGGGGGCTCGCGCCCTTCTTCCTGAATCGCGCGATACCGATCTCCGGCGATCCAGCGCGCCACAAGGCTTTTCACCACAAATTCACGCCAGAAAACCTGGAGTGTCTCGCGCATGTAAACGACGAGCGCACCGGCACCAGCCCCGCCCAGAACCAGCAGAGGCACCAGCGAAACGGCGAAGAAAGCCCGCGCGCTGTCCTTGGCCTCCAGCGCATTGAACAAGGCGCTCTGCCAGCGATTGACACCGACATTCACCAGCAGGACCAACACCAGACCGAGCGCGAGCCCCAGCGTGTAGAAAAAAGCTTTCGAGCGCGTCTGGCCACGCCAGAACTGCCCCGTCACCGCCCAGAAACGGCGGAACACATCGCGCTTGCGATGCTCGGAAAACGGAATGAAGGACCGGCTGGAGCTCTCGGTCATCCGGACCTGCTCGTCCTCGCTTGCCGGTGCTTCCGACAGATCATGGCGAAGTTTCCTTTTCCCGAACATCGCAGGCCCCGTTGATCGGAGCACGTCTTGCACAACTATTCCCAACCCTTGATGAATATCGCCGGTCAGGGGCCGG
Source organism: Hyphomicrobiales bacterium (assembly GCA_017302635.1). Taxonomy (GTDB): domain Bacteria; phylum Pseudomonadota; class Alphaproteobacteria; order Rhizobiales; family Beijerinckiaceae; genus Rhabdaerophilum. The sequence continues at coordinate 376,816 of JAFLCX010000002.1, read as the reverse complement.
TATCATTGCCAGTTTCCGGCAATGTGCAAGCGAGGCACAAAACAAGGTCACTTGAATGCCTTGTGATCGCCCCGAACCGCACTACTCTGCCCAGCAGATGGAGGGTTGAAAACCATGCGCGTGCTGACTGCCCTGATCGCCGGTCTCGCTTTCTCCAGCTTGCCCGCAGCAGCCCAGAAGGCCGATGAACCCCGCACCGAGACGGTCGTGCGCGGGCTTGTCAACCCATGGGGAATGGCATTCCTGCCCGATGGGCGTGCTCTGGTCACAGAACGGCCGGGCCGGCTCAAAATCGTCAATCTGCGCACCAACACCCTGTCGCCGCCTATTCCGGGGCTGCCTCCGATTGCTGCGCAGGGACAGGGCGGATTGCTCGGATTGGCGCTTGACCCCGATTTTGCCACCAACCGTTTCGTCTATCTGTGTTTTGCTGAAGCGCGCGACGGCGGCGTCGGCTCCAGCGTGTTTCGCGGAAAGCTCGCTACCAATTTTGCCGCATTGGAAGAAGGCAAGGTGATTTTCCGGCAGATGCCGGCTGGCAATACGGGGCGGCATTTCGGCTGTCGGCTCGTGTTCGGGCGTGACGGAAACCTCTTCATCACGCTGGGCGATCGCGGCAATATGGAGAAGGAGGCCCAAAACCTTGCGAACCATATTGGCAAGGTGATCCGCGTGACGCGGGAGGGCGCAGTGCCGCCTGACAACCCCTTCGTCAACCGCCCCGATGCGCGCCCCGAAATCTGGTCCTATGGGCATCGTAATGCGCAGGGTGCGACTTTGCATCCCGAAACCGGATTGCTCTACACGATCGAGCATGGCGCACGCGGCGGCGACGAGATCAACCAGCCGCAGGCCGGCAAGAATTACGGCTGGCCGGTGATCACCTACGGGATCGATTATTCGGGCGCGAAAATCGGCGAGGGCACGCGCAAAGAGGGGATGGAGCAGCCGCTCTTCTACTGGGACCCCTCTATCGCCCCTTCGGGCGCGCTGTTCTACACCGGCGACAAGTTCCCGAAGTGGCGCGGCAACCTGCTGACCGGCGCCCTGGCCGGGCAGCTTCTTGCGCGGATGGAAATGCGCAACGGCCAGATCATCGGCGAGACGCGCTATCTCGAACGGTTCGGCGAGCGCATCCGCGATGTGGTGCAGGGGCCGGATGGCTATATCTACCTGCTCACCGACGATCGGGACGGCAAGGTTGTGCGGCTCCTCCCCGGCGGGTGATCAGCCGTATCTGAGTTTCATGCCCAGAATGGCGAGAACCGGCACGAGGGTCACGGCATTGGCACCGATGAGCGGCCACGAGCCAATCAGCACGCCGTAAGCCAGCCACATCGCGATTCCCAAGGCGAGCATCAGATACATCATCAGTGATATCGCCGCAGTCTCGCGTGTGCGCACCACCTTGATCGCCTGCGGCACCCAGCAGAGCGTGGTGATAGTGGCCGCGATGGCACCGATCATTTCGATGGAAGCTGGAGACATGCCTGAGCGGAATCGGGAGGGATGATATCTCCTCGATTGCCGCTGTTGTCCGCGAAAGGCAAGGCCTCAGATGCGATGCGCGGGGTCGTTTACGCCACCAATCCGCTCATCGGCTTCACAGCACCCGAATCCGGGAAAATCCGCTCGGCCAGAACGTTCGCCGAAAGCCCGAGATGATCGGCCATGACACCCTTCATCACGGCGCGCAGATCAGTTGTGGGCTTGAGATCGCGCCCCTGATGCAGCTGCGCGGTCTTCAGCCCCGGCCAATCGGCGATGACGCGCCCGCCCCTCACCGCACCGCCGATCAGCATCGCGACCGTCGCGGTGCCGTGATCCGAGCCTTCGGTGCCATTGATATTGGCCGTGCGGCCGAACTCAGTGACGACAAGGATCACGGTCTCCTTCCAGGCCGCGCCGAATTCACGCTCGAACGCCGCGAAAGCCCGGTCGAGGCCATCGAGCAGGTCGGCGAGGCGACCAGTAGCACCACCCTGATTGGCATGGGTGTCCCAGCCATCATAGGAGAGCACGCCAACGCGCGGACCATCTTCCTTCATCATCAGGCGCGCAGCGCCTGCAGCGGCGCGGGCCATCACGGCCGGGTTGCCCCCGCCCTGCTCCATCTCGGTGCCGCCTTTTGCGAGCTGATCGGCCTTGATGCCGCCAGCCAACGCCTTCGCCAGAACCGGATCGCGATGCTGGTACAGATCGAGCACGCGCTTCGCGAGATCCTCCGGTGCTTCGGCGACGCGCTGAGGCGACCAGCCGAGCACATTCGCCTCGCCGCGCAGGATCAGCGGCGTCACGGTGCCGACGCCAAGGCCGCCCTGCCTCGCGATACGCTCGCCTTTCGGCAAGGCGACGAGCGCACGGTTGAGCCAGCCTGAATCGCTGCGCCCTACCCCGCCGAGCCCGGTTTCGAGCACATCCTGCCCGTCGAAATGCGAACGCTCGCGATAGGGTGAAGCTGTGGCATGCACGACCAAAGCCTGTTTCGCGGCGTAGGCGCGCGCGAAATTCGGCATTTTCGGATGAAGGGCGAAGAAACCATCGAGTGGAATTGCGGCATCCTTGCCCTCTTTCGAGAGCGCAATGCCAACGCGCAGGGCCTCGTAGTCCGGATCGCCGAGCGGAGCCACGGCGGACAGTCCGTCCAAGGCCCCGCGCAGGATCACCGTGAGGAAACGTGGGTCACGCGCACCCGCCGCGCTGGCGGTTTTCGGCAGATGCGACCAGGCAAAGAACGAAAGCCCGGCTCCGAGCAATCCGCGACGGGAGAGCGGCATCGACTGACAATAGGCGTTGTGCGGTTCCATGCTTCTCACCGGCGCTGAAATTCGGGGGACATGAGCAGGATGGCGAGGCCCTGAGGGCGCGTCTCGGCGCGCGCGACAGCTTGTCTGGTCTCGAGCGATATCGTTTCTCCGAAGAGCTGCTCAGCCAGTTCGCGCGGATCAAGCTTACCGGCCCAGGGTCGCGCCATCTGGAGCGAGAAATCGAGCCGGGTCTTGATCGCCTTGGGTGCCGCGATCGAGGCTTCATCATCCGGATGCCCGTTGGGCCCCGGCGGGTTCCACAAAGGCTGCCCCATCAGGTTGAGCATGTTGATCACCTGCTGCGGACGCTCCGGAGCCTGCCCGACGGCGCGGAAGGCGGCGAGCAGGAACTCGTTCGGGGTGCGGAGCTTTGAGCGCGGCGCGGCCCACGCCTCCTCGGCTGTGAGCAAAGTGCGGGCAAGGGTCGCAAGATCACCTTCGGATTTGCGGAAGTCATCCGCCAGCTTCTTCACAAGCGCAGCGGGTGGTTGATCAGCCACGAAATGTCGAGCCAGCTTCGTTGCGATGAATTTTGCGGTCGAGGGGTGTCGGGTGAGGTCTTTCAGAACCGCAATCCCCTGCTCCTTGCCCGTGTCGATGTAGGACTTGCCCATCACGCTGTGCGAGCCGGGCTCATGCCGGTTCGGCGCGAAGGCAAAGCCACCGAAACCGTCGATGTTTTCGTCCCGCCCCGTGATCGACCATCCAGTGAGCACACGCGCGAAAGCGGTGACATCGGCCTGCGAATAACCGCCGCCCACTCCCAGTGTGTGAAGTTCGAGAATTTCACGCGCGAGGTTCTCGTTGAGTCCGCGCTTCTGCCGCCGACCGGCAGGAGAATTCGGTCCGATCGACTGGCGCTGATCGAGATAATGCAGCATCGCGGGATGCATCTCGACCGCAACGAGAAGCGTCTCGAACCGTCCGAACACATGCGGACGGATGGCCTCGCGCTCAAAAGGGCCGACCGTGCCGCGCATGATCTGCCCACGCCGTGTGGCGACGCAAAAATGGTTCGACCAGAACTGCGCCCAGCGCTCGGCAAATCCCACGGGCTGGGCCATCGCGAAGCTGACGCGCGCCTTCACTTCGGCGGCGAATACATCCGCCAGGCGAATTTCATCCGGATCGGGTGGATTGTTGGGGCGCGAAGCCGTTCCGGGAGGGCCAGCCATGCCGGAGGCCATCTCGCCCCCCATCTGTGGCGCGGGCATCGCATTACCAGCCTGCGCGACCTTGCGCTGGGCCTCGCGCATTTCGCGGCGACGTTCCTCAATCTCGGTGACAATCTGGATGCCGCGTGGCGTATCGGGAAGATCGCCCTTCGGAATCACGGCCCTGTCCGGGCCGATCTCGGCAAGGCAGGCCCCGCGCGGATCATCGATCAGCGCAGCGCGGGCTCCGGGCGATCCGCCCAATCCGAATCGCTGCAAGGCCAGCAGAGCGCGCTCATCCCCTGTGGTCATGGACCCGAAACTCCCGTTCGCGAGATGGACGGATCATGGACGCCGCACGTTAAGCGCCAATGACCAGCCAAGCCATTGTGCGGGGCAGAAAGGTTCGAAAGCCTGTCCGCATCATGACAATTCGGTAAGGGGGTGCGGCATTTTGTGCATAGCAAAAAATTTCCGCACAACCTGCGCCTGTCTCGATAGGCCGCCCAAGGCCTGTTTGATCACCAATCTGCACAATTGCCGCAACCTTAAATTGAATTTTGCACTGAATTTAGGCAACCCGCCTCTCCGGGCGCGCGGTTTATTCCTCAACTATCTCCATGAAATTGCTGTCCTTCGATCGCCGACTACCGATCGCCTTAACGCTTGTTTCACCGAAGTGTTCGATAGTGAAAATGCTACTCTTGCGTGCATTAAGGCTTCTCAAAATGCAGAATCTCACGATCCGCCAGATCCTCGCAATCATGATTATCGTTCCCGGACTCGGGGCTATTATCTCGCTGTCACAGACCGTGCCACTCGCTTTCTCGCAATTGCGCGACGCTCGAAGCATCGAGCAGGGTCTCACAATCGCGAAGGCGACCGGAGATCTCGTTCACGAATTGCAAAAAGAGCGCGGGTCATCGAGCGGGTTCATTTCCGCTTCCGGCGACAAGGCCGAGCATCTCCAGCGCGTGCAGGCGATCCGCGTCGAGGCCAACGCAGCCCTGAAAACCTTCAACACTGCGTTCGACAAAGCGCAGAAAGCCGGGCTGATCAGCCAGCGCACGCGCCGGATCGTGATAGCGCATGGCACGCTGTCGAATGACTTGGTCACGATGCGAGAGCGTATTCTCGGCGAACAGGTCCGCGTGCCGGAGGTCGTGAAATTCTACACTGACCTGATCGACAATCTGATTGAGGGTGTCTCAGCAGTTTCCAGCAATGCAACCACCGATCAGATCTCTGAATTGCAGGGTGCTTTCGAGAACCTGATGGTTGCAAAGGAATATGCCGGCCTCCAAAGGGCAACCGGCAACGCCCTGATCGCGAGCGGACGGAGCGATGTGATGCTGCGCGAGCGCTTCATCGCCATCAGCGCTCTCGCAGACCGTTACTTGCAGTTGGTCACCGGCAGCGAAAATGCGTTCACGACCGGCGCTCTTCGCGCGCATCTCCCGGCCGATCTGGTCAAGGCCCATCGAGACGCCCAGCTCGAGATCATGCGCTGGATGCGCGACCTCAGGGAAACAACCGAACTCAAATCTGCGCAGTGGTGGGAAATCACGACCAAGCGCATCGATGCGATGAAACAGATCGAATCCGCCATCGTCGCCGAATTGCAGGTGCTCGGCACCAGCAAGAAGAACGATGTGCAGGGCAGGCTGATCACCGGCTTCGGGGTCGAAATCGGCACATTGCTGCTCACGCTTGTGATCATGCTGCTGGCGGGCCGCGCCCTGGTTAAGCCGATCCGCCGTGCGGCCGAGGCCCTGGAGGCCGGATTGCGCGGGGACACAAGCGTCGAGCCACCGCCGGAAATGTCGGCGAAAAGCGAGATCGGGCGGATTTCGAACGCCGTTGGCCAATTCTTCGCGATGCAAAGCGACCGCGAGACCCTGCTGCGGGAGCGGCAGGAAAACGAGCGCCGCATTGCCAGCGAACGCAAGGACGCCCTGCACCGCATGGAGGTGGAGTTCAACAAGGCCGCTTCAGAGGCCATCCGCACCCTGAAGACGGCGGCACAGACGCTGGCAGAAAAATCCGGCTCCATGCTCGGCACGGTCAATACAGTCCGCGAGGCACAGGACGATGTTCAGAATGCCTCCGTCCGATCGAGCGAGACGGTCGCGGATGTGAGCCGCCTTTCAGAGGAATTGCAGCGCTCGATTGCCGAGATCGCCGAACAATCAACCCGCAATGCGAGCATGGCTCAGGACGTTCAGGCCCGCGCCGAACTCTCCCGTGAGGCCTCCCGCCGCTTTGAGGAAGTGGCAGAGGCCATCGGCTCGATCGTCGATCTCATCAACTCCATCGCAGCGCAAACCAACCTTCTCGCGCTGAACGCCACGATTGAATCCGCGCGCGCGGGCGAGGCCGGACGTGGCTTCGCCGTGGTCGCGGGCGAGGTCAAGGGGCTTGCTGCGCGCACCGTCGAAGCCACCCGCACCATCGGCGCGAAAGTCGAAGAACTGCGCCAGATTGCCGGTCAGGCCGCACAGGAAAGTGATGCGCTGAGCCGCGATATCGGTGCCATGCAGGGCCTCAACGCCTCGATCGCCGCTGCGGTGCATGAGCAGCACATGACGAGTTCCGGCTTTACTCAGTCCATTCAGGCCCTCGCGGATATTGTCGGCCAGGTGACCCAGCAGGTGAGCGAAATCGCGGCACTCGGTTCGAGCGCACACGAGGCGGCCTCTTCGGTGCAGGGTATCGCCGACGAGATGGATCGCACTACCGCCACGCTTGCCGAAACCCTGCCGCAGATCGTGGCGGAAACCTCAAGGCGCATTGCGGCGTGAGGACGAAGGCGCCTCTCCCGCCACACTCCTGACAGGTTCTGGCAACAGCGCTGCGCGACGGACTTGCCGGAGCGGGCTGGAGCAGCCATCTATGCGCCATGGCCAAGCCTCCCAAGCACACGCGCTCGAAAGCCGCGCGCCCAGACCTGATCCCACTCGATCAGCATCTCGCGGCGTTGCTCAATCCTGCGCTGAACGATCCCGCGCGGTCAGGTTCTGGCGTGCGCGGGTTTCGGGAGAGGCCGCAGGCGATCTTTGCTGCAGAGCCTGTGACGGGTGTCGATCCGAAACTGGCGCAGGCGCTGGGTCTGCCCGATGAAGCGCCGCTCTCCCGCCGGCGCGACACCGCAACCGAGCCCACAGGATATGCTGATATCGCCGGCGCGAAGCCGCGACGCGTGATGCAGGGCAACGTCGTGCCGGCTCTGCCGGACGACGCCCGGATGGGCGGCGGGCTCGACGGGATTTCGGAAGCGGATGCCCTGTCCTCATCGAGCGGTGTCCACGCCACCAATGAAGCGCTGAAAGAACTGCTCGCAAACGGCAATCCACTGTTTCGCGACCAGAAGCTCTGGGTGCCGCACCGGCCCGATCGGCCCGCGAAATCCGAAGGCGGCATCCGCTTCACAATGAAGGCCCCCTTCGAGCCCAAGGGCGACCAGCCGGAGGCCATCCGGCAACTGGTCGAAGGCATCGCTCTTCAGGAGCGCGATCAGGTGCTGCTGGGCGTAACAGGCTCAGGCAAGACCTTCACCATGGCGCAGGTGATCGAGAAGACGCAGCGCCCGGCGCTCATTCTCGCACCGAACAAGACGCTCGCCGCCCAGCTTTACTCCGAGTTCAAGAGCTTTTTCCCGGAGAATGCGGTCGAGTATTTCGTCTCCTATTACGACTACTACCAGCCCGAAGCCTATGTGCCGCGGACGGACACTTACATCGCCAAGGAATCGACCATCAACGAGGAGATCGACCGCATGCGCCACGCCGCAACGCGTGCGCTGCTCGAACGAGACGACGTGATCATCGTTGCCTCCGTCTCCTGCATTTACGGCATCGGCTCGGTCGAGACCTACACGGCCATGAGCTTCGGAATCGAGGTGGGTGAACGGGTTGATCAGCGCCAGCTGATCAATGACCTCACCGCGCTGCAATACAAGCGCACGAATATGGATTTCACGCGTGGCACTTTCAGAGTGCGAGGGGATGTGATCGAACTGTTCCCGGCCCACTTGGAAGATCGCGCCTGGCGGATCGGCCTTTTTGGTGACGAGGTCGAAACCATTGCCGAATTCGATCCGCTGACGGGGCACAAGAATGCCGACCTGAAATTTGTGAAGGTCTACGCCAACTCGCATTACGTGACGCCGCGCCCTACGCTCGACCAGGCGATTTCCGGGATCAAGGCAGAATTGAAAGAGCGCCTGATCGAACTCAACAGCCAGAACCGCCTCATCGAGGCTCAGCGGCTGGAGCAGCGCGCGCAGTTCGATCTCGAAATGCTGCAGGCGACCGGCGTCTGCCAGGGCATCGAGAATTATTCGCGCTACCTCACGGGGCGGAAGCCCGGTGAGCCACCGCCCACACTTTTCGAATATCTGCCCGATAACGCGCTGGTTTTCACAGATGAAAGCCATGTCACCGTGCCGCAGATCGGCGGCATGTACAAAGGTGACTTCCGGCGCAAGGCGACCCTCGCGGAATATGGCTTCCGCCTTCCCTCTTGCCTCGACAATCGCCCCTTGCGCTTCGAGGAGTGGGAGGCGATGCGGCCGCAGACCGTGCATGTTTCCGCAACACCGGGTGACTGGGAGATGGACCGGGCCGGCGGCGTGTTCGTCGAACAGGTGATCCGCCCCACCGGGCTGATCGACCCGGAGGTGATCGTCCGCCCCGCCCGCAGCCAGGTGGATGACCTGCTGGGCGAGGTGCGCGAAGTGAGTGCCGAGGGCTACCGCACGCTCGTCACCGTCCTCACAAAGCGCATGGCCGAAGACCTCACCGAATACCTGCACGAGGCCGGCGTGCGCGTGCGCTACATGCATTCGGATGTCGATACGCTCGAGCGCATCGAGATCATCCGTGATCTGCGCCTCGGCGCGTTCGACGTGCTGGTCGGCATCAACCTGTTGCGCGAGGGGCTGGATATCCCCGAATGCGGGCTTGTCGCCATTCTCGATGCCGACAAGGAAGGCTTCCTGCGCTCCGAGACCTCGCTGATCCAGACCATCGGTCGTGCCGCGCGCAATGTGGATGGTCGCGTGATTCTTTATGCCGACCGGATCACCGGCTCGATGGAGCGGGCGATGGCAGAGACCAATCGCCGCCGCGAGAAACAGCGCGCCTACAACGAAGCCCATGGCATCACACCCCAGAGCGTGAAGCGCGATATCGAGGATATCCTCAACTCGCCCTACGAGCGTGACCGGGTGACCGTCGACAAGGGGCAGGCCGACCGCGCGATCTCCATCGGACACAATTTCGAGGCCGTGCTCGCCGATCTCGAAAAGACCATGCGGGCCGCGGCCGCCGATCTGGATTTCGAGAAAGCCGCGCGCATCCGCGATGAAATCCGGCGCCTCAAGGCGACCGAGATGGCCGTTTTTGAAGAGCCCGGCACCCGTCAGGGTGCGTTGACGGCGAAGGCAGGCAAGGCCGGCGCGTCGCAATATGGCGCTGCGGCCAACCTGCCGCCAAGGACAGCGAAATCGAGCGAAATGGGCACCAATTTGCGTGACGATTTCGCGTCGGACAGGAAAACCCGCGCGAGGAAGCCATCGCTCGATGCGATGGGGCCAGGCACCGATCGCGAAGTGCCGATTTCAGGAACGCCGCGCGCGAAAGGCGGTGGAACGCCCCGCCGCCGCTGATCAGCGCCGGATTGTCCCCGTCTCCATCGGCCCGAGAGGCATGATCTGGCTGGTTGCCGGGTGGATGCGCAGTTCAAGAATCTGGCCTCGCTCGTTCCGGACAAGCGCGGCGTAGCAGGCTTCATTCGTGATCCGCAGCCGCAGAAGCCTGAAACCGGCGCGCTCCAGAAAAGCTTCGACCTCCTCGGCAGAGACCCAGCCGAAACGTGGCAGATGCGTGCAGATCGGGGCTGCCCTCAAGGATCCGGGCCATGACAGCCCCAAAACAATCCCCATGACGACGAAGGCGGAAACTCGGATCGAGCGGTGCAACATGATGTCTCCTCGGGCTAGCCCGAAAGACCCGCCCTCATCACATTGCAAAAAACAACTTAAGGTTGTTTTTATGCGCCCTCAGCAACCAATGTCACCACATTGACATTTTGCCGATTTGAGCGTGCAATCTCGCATCAGCGTCGGATCGTTCTTGATCGAAGGAGAACGGAACATGCGTGCAAGAACCAGTTTCATCACCCGCCTGATGCGTTACGCACTTCCTGCCATCGCGCTGATCTGCACCTCCGGATTCACGCTGGCGCAGGATCAGCCCGGCCAGAATTCCATGAGCCGCGTGATCACCAAGGCTCAATTGAACAAGACCGAGTGCACGTGCCGCCTCTTCGGCCAGAACCTGCCGGTGGGGAGCGAGATCTGCATGCGAGACAGCATGTTCCGCTGCCAGATGGATCAGAACGTCACGTCCTGGCGGCCACTGGCCTCGCCCTGCCCGCAAAGCTGAAAATCATCACATCATGAAAAACCCCGCCATGTCCGGCGGGGTTCGCTTTTTTTGCTATGCAATGCAGGTATCAGATTGCGCCGAACAGAATGGCGACGAGAAGCACAAAGGATGCAAGAAACGCCAGAACATCCAAGCCAGCAACCGAGCTCATGATGGCACCTCCTTCTCCAGAAAGGACGAAGAAAGTCTACCGTATACAGGCCACCTGACAAGCCCTGTTCGTCGCTGCAATGCGGCAAGGTTAGCACGGAATTCGCCGAATTCCCGCGTTTTTCAGAAGGTTTCGCGCTAAACTTGATGTGGATTCAAGCCGTCTTTGCCAGCGCGGCTTCCAGCATTGCAGCGGCCGCCAGAACTCTCTGATCATCCCCGAACGCTCCAAAAACCTGCACGCCAACGGGCAAGTTCGTCACGCTGTCCCGCCAGCCCGGCACGTTCACGGCCGGCAATCCGAGCAGCGTGACAAGCTTGTTGTAACGCGCATCCCCCGTGCTTTCACGCCCCGGAGCAAGGCCCGGTGCCGAGAAAGTGAGCACGACATCGACATCGTCAAACAGCGCATGACTTGCTTTTCGGGCCCGGTTTGCGAGCGAACGCGAGCGATCAAACTCCGCAATGCTGATTGCTCGCCCCGCTTCAATTGCCTGCAGGAGGACAGGCGAAAGCTGATCGCGACGATGCGTGTATTCCCATAGCAGCGAGGTCGCACCCTCGAAATCGTTGATGGCCTTGTGTGCGTGATGCGCATCGGCGAATGCAGCGGGCAGGTCGATGTCCGCAACCGGGAATCCGGCCGTTCCCAGTGCCGCAATCGCGTGGGCGAGAGCCTCCTCGCTTTCGCGTTCGGCTTCTCCGGCGAAAGGCAGACGCGTAACACCGAAACGCGGGATGCCGAAATCGCCGCCATCGACGCGCAGATCGCGTCCGGAAATCGCGGCAAGGCCGAAGGCGACATCAACGACACGCGCCCCGAACAACCCCAATGTGTCGAGCAACGGCGCGAAGGGCTTGACGCCCTGAACCGGCAGCAGCCGGTAAGAGGGTTTCATTGCCGCCACGCCGCAGAAACTCGCCGGCCGGATCACAGAGCCACCGGTCTGGGTTCCGAAGGCCAGAGGCATGAAACCAGCCGCCACGCCCGCAGCCGAGCCGGCCGAGGAGCCACCCGGCGTATGCTTGGGATTATGCGGATTGAAGGTGGGTGCCGGGTTGAGATAGGCCATCTCTGTCGTCGCGGTCTTGCCCAGGGTAAGGCCTTGCGTAGCCTCGCACATCACAACAATCGGTGCATCCGCCGCCGGACGATGCCCCGCATAAATCGGCGAGCCATATCCGGTCGGCAGATCCGCGGTGTCGATGATGTCCTTGAAGCCGATGGGGAGACCAAAAAGCCCATCGGTACCGGGTATGTGCCGCGCCATGACGCGCGCGCGATCCGGATCGAGATGCGCGAAAGCCCGGATATCCGCCTCGCGCACTTCTATCGCTTCAAGCGAGAGTTCGAGCACGGTGGCGGGGGTCAGGTCACCGGCCTCGATGGCCTCGGCAAGGTCCAGCGCGCGCATCATGCCTTGGGGCCTTCCATCGTTTTGAGCACGAACTGCGTCGCGCGTTGAGCAAAGGGTGCGGCAATGAGCGCCGAAATGTAAGCCAGCGGCCAGGCGATCAGCCATGCCTTCATCCATCGGGCAAGGAAATCGGGCGGCAGGCCAAGATTGAGCCATGTGACGAAACCGGTCATCAGGAAAGCCATGATGCCCGAGAGAAAGAATGGAAAAACAAATCGCGCCTTGCCCTGCATGACTCCACGGTCTCCCGAATCTTTACCGTTTCGCAACCACCTTCCTTAAAGGAACCTTACCGCATCCAAGTCAATTTTCGGGAATGTTGCGTTCCCGTCATGCCCTTCACGCGATCAGCCCCGCCGTGCGGCTCTGTCTCGCCTTTCTGGCGAGCGCAGCCCTCCTATCCGGGTGCGGTTTCGTGAAATACGAACAGCGCGAGGCCTGGCGCGGACAGGCCGAGATCGCCTGCATGAAAGCGGGGATCGTGAAGGAAAGCGAGACGGTCCGCATCACCAGACCGATTGATGGCGCGGGGGCTTGCGGGCTGGATATTCCGCTGAAGGTTCAGGCCTTCCAGAATGATCAGAGCCTCGTGCAGAGTTTCGCCAATCTCGGCTTGCCGACCCTTGCGTCGAACGGCGCCGACCTGCGACTCACGGTGCTGAAACCCGAGGCGACCCTCACTTGCCCGATGGTGGCATGGGTGGATGACTGGCTTAACACCTCGGTTCAGCCGGCGGCTCTGGCCTGGTTCGGGCAGCCGGTAAAGGAAATCCGCTCCGGCGGCTCCTACAATTGCCGACGGCGCAACCATCAGCCGGGTGCGCGGCTCTCGGAGCACGCCTTCGGCAATGCGCTCGACATCATGGCCTTCGTGCTGGCGGATGGAAATGTCGTCACGGTCAAAGGCGGCTGGCGCGGCACCGAAGCCGAGCGCGGTTTCCTGCGGGACGCGCTGCATTCGGCCTGCGACAAGTTCCGCACCGTTCTCGGTCCGGGTTCGGATGCATTCCATTACGATCATTTCCACATTGATCTCGCGCGGCACGATGCCAAGGGCACGCGCCGCTATTGCCGACCGAAACTCGAGGCTCCGCTGCGCCCTGCGATCCAGCCGCAAGCCCAGCCACAGATGCCGCCACTGACAGCCTATGGCGGGCAGCAAGCCGCGCCTCCGCAGGCCACACAGCCGCCGGTGCTGCTGTCGCAACGTCCTCCCCAGCCTATGATGGCGCCGCAGGGCGGCGGACTTCAGGCGCAGGCCAACCGACTCTCCGGCGAGGTGATGGAAACGGAGGAAGAGTTTGATCCACGCGATTTCGACATCACCTCATCCGTGAGCGAATTGCCCGGACCGCGCAGCCGCAGCACCCTCAACCAGCCGCTACCCGCGCCTTCCAACGCGATCCTTCCGGAAGCGCGCAGCGTGCAGCAGGTTGAACCTGTCCGCCAGCGTCAGGCCCCCATCCGCCGGCCCACATCGAAAGTGCTGATGCCGCCTTCCGGCAATTGAAGGCGCTTGACCGAGGCTCGCCCGATGGCCAAAGCTTCTCTCGCGCCTCACCCTGCGAAGGAGCATGCCATGCGCCGAAAAACCTCCGCTCTTGCCTGCCTGTTCGCCATCGCCATAGCCTCCCCTCTCGGGGCGCGAGAGGAACTTCCGGCAGAGACGCGCTACGGCCCGTTCTACGGTGTTGTGTCGGATTGCCATTCGCCCGATGTGCTGAGCCGGATCCAATCTCGCTTCGCCTCCACGGAACGGCGCTATTGGTCGAGCAATGCGGAAATCATCGGCTTCGAGAAAATCCGCCAATCGGGCTTGCGCGCTGATGGACTTGACCTCGTGCCGCGCCGCACCTGCGAAGCCGTGGCTGTGATGGCAGACCGGAAGAGACTGCGGCTGCGTTACGCGATCATAGAGAATTACGGCTTCCCCGGCTTTGGCGAGGGCGTGAGCTTCTGCCTCGCCGGTTATGATCGCAACCTCACTGCTGCCGGCGATTGCAGTCGGTTCACCCGCTGATGCGCAGCTTTTTGTTTGTATTGGGCTTTCTGGCCGGTTTGTCCGGTGCGGTTGCCCAGCCGCGTGAAAACCGTGGCGCGGCGATGGGCGAGTTCGATTTTTACGTGCTCTCGCTTTCGTGGTCGGCGACATGGTGCGAATTGACAGGCGCGCGTCGCGGAGCCCGCCAATGCGAGCCGGGTCGCAATCCCGGCTTCGTGGTGCACGGCCTCTGGCCACAATATGAGCGCGGGTACCCTGCTTTTTGCGGTCCGGATGGGCGCAATCCGTCGCGCGCGGCAATGAACCGTGCAGAAACCGTGCTGCCGGATCAGGGTCTCGCGCGTCATCAATGGCGCAAGCATGGCTCCTGCTCGGGCCTCCCGCCGGAAGCCTATTTCGACGCGACGGCGGCCGCTCGCACCCGCGTGAAAGTTCCGGAGAAACTGATCGCGCCGCGCGAGAACACCCGTCTCGCGCCTCTCGACATCGAGCGGGCTTTCGCCGACGTCAATCCGGGGCTGAGGGCCGATATGATGTCCGTCACCTGCGATCGCGGCATGCTGGAGGAAATCCGCATCTGCTTCACGAAGGATCTTCGTGGTTTCCGGTCCTGCGAGCAGGTCGATCGTGACAGCTGCCGCGCGCGCGAAATCACCGTGCCATCGGCGCGGTGAAGCCTCCCGATGAACTACCGTCACGGCTTTCATGCCGGAAACTTCGCCGACATCCTCAAGCACGTGATCCTGATGCGGATGCTGGCGCATCTCGCACTGAAACCCGCGCCCTTTCGCGTCCTCGATACGCATGCCGGCAGCGGGCTCTACGATCTCAAGAGCGAGGAGGCCGAACGCACAGGCGAATGGCGCAATGGAATCGGGCGGATGGGTGCGACGTTCAGCGCAGAGGCCGAAATGGTTCTCGCGCCCTGGCGGGCAGCCTTGCGAGCCATCTCGCCCGAGGGGCGGTTTTATCCCGGCTCACCGCTTTTCATCCGCGAAGGCCTGCGCGAGCAGGATCGCGCCGTGTTCAACGAGGCACATCCAAAAGCCGAGGCAGCGCTGAAGAAACTTCTGGCGCCTTATCGCGATCCGCGCCTCGCCGTCACCGCGCTCGATGGCTACACCATGTGGAAGGCGCAGATTCCACCCAAAGAGCGGCGCGGCATGGTGCTGGTGGACCCTCCTTTCGAGGTGCGGGACGAGTTCTCGCAACTTGCGACCGGCATCGCGATGATGGGGCGGAAATGGCCGGGCGGTAGTCTCGCGATCTGGTATCCGGTGAAGGATCAGGCCGGGTTGCGGTTTTTCGAGGAAAAGGCGGTTGAAAGCGGCTTCGCCGATATCCTGAGCGTGGAGTTGCATGTCGACCGCCCGCTGGCGGAGGGACCGCTTGTCGGCACCGGCCTGCTGATCGCCAACCCGCCCTTTACGCTGGCGCGGGACATGGAAGCTCTGCTGCCCGAACTCGCAGCTCGCCTCGCGCTCTCCGATCGCGCCCGCTACCGGATCGACTGGCTGACGAAATCCTGAGGCTTGCCAGTGCATGGGGCGCGGGCCAAGAATGGCGATGCCAAATCGCCCCGGAATCACTCGGCGCCAAGAAGGACCCCTCATGCTCACCCTGCGATCGTCTTCCACCTCACCTTTCGGCCGGAAAGTGAAGGTCGCTGCTCTCGTGACTGGCCATAAATCGAAGCTCACGATCGTCAATGCCGACACGATGAGCGCAGACGATCCGCTGCGGCGGGATAACCCGCTCGGTAAAATTCCCTGCCTGATCCTGCCCGATGGAATGACCGTCTATGACAGTCGCGTCATCATCGAGTGGCTCGATCACGATGCCGGCGGCGGGAAAGTCATCCCCGCTGAATGGCCGAAGAAGCTCGCGGCCCTCAAGCTTCAGGCTTTGGGCGACGGCATCATGGATGCCGCGATCCTGCTGCTTTACGAAGGTCGCTTCCGCGATGCCGAGAAGCACGAAACGCGTTGGCTCGATCATCAGCGCGGGAAAGTCGAGCGCGGTCTGGCCGCTTTGGAAAACGATCCGCCGATGGCGAGTGCCACGCCGGATGTCGGCACTTTGACCATTGCCTGCATGCTCGATTGGCTCGATTTCCGCTTCTCGACGCTCGCGAGCGGCAAATATCCCAAGCTCGCGGCCTTCCTCGCCGCCATGAACAAGGGGATGCCCCATTTTTCGGAGACGAAGCCGCGACTGTGAGCCCTCACAAATGCAAAAAACCCGGCCCCTCGTGAGGGCCGGGCTCGCATCTCCGCGATGAATCTGGGTTCAGAACTTGTAGTTCAGACCCGCGCGCACCACGCCGAACTCCGGACCCAGTTTCGAGCCGGTCGGTGTGCGCTTGTTGTCGAGATCGACATAGAACGCCTCAATGCGCGTGGTCAGGTTGTTGGTGAAGGCGTATTCGATACCTGCACCCGCCACCCAACCCGTATGGTTTGGCGAAGTCTTGGCGAAGCCCGGAACCGTGATGTTCGTACCGCCGTAAGCGAAACCGCCCGTGATGTAGGGCAGGAACCGGTCGATCGCGATACCGGCGCGTGCACGCACCGTGCCGTAATAATCAACCGTCGCCTTCGAACCACCAACACCGATCGCGGAATTGGTTGCGCGAAGATGGGCGTAGTTCAGATCCGTCTCGAGGCCGAGCACGATGTTGCCCATCTGATAATTGTAGCCAATCTGACCACCGCCGGTGAAACCCGAAGGATCCTTAAAGGCGGAAGCTCCAGAGCCGGCATATTGGCCGAAGCCCCAGCCGGCATTCACACCGGCGTAGAAGCCGGTCCAGGCAAAAACCGGCAGCGCAGTGACAGCCGGCACGACAGGGGCCGTGCGACGCGGCAGGTCAGCCGCGCTGGCGGAGCCCGCCAGAACAGCCGCGACTACGGCCAGCATCATCTTGTTCTTCATCACAAATACTCCTTTGTGCCAATGCGGCCAGGACGTGAGGAGGCCCTCGGCCGGCTTTCGTGGATAGAGCCCTGCAAACCCGTCTCAACAGGCTTGAGGAGGGCTCGCCTCCTCCCGAATGCGGACTTCCTATCCGGTGTCCGTCTGTCCATTTCGTGACCGGGCCGGCCTCATTTCCGCCGCGTATGGGGCAGGATGAAGCAACCGTTACACCCGGTCAGAATCGATAATTGAGACCGAAGCGGATCGTGTTGGTGACGATGCCCGTGCTGCGGGTGACCGCCGGCATGGTGTAAGTCTGGGCGCCAAACCGGTAATGCAGATATTCGACGCGGGCCGAGACACGCTCCGTCAGCATCGCTTCAGAGCCAAGGCCGATGACATAACCGTAATGGCCCTGCTCGTGCTTGCCGGTCGCGGTTTTCATCTCACCCGAAGTATGGGCAATACCGGCTGTGACATAGGGCATGAAGCGATCGAGAGCATAACCGACGCGCGCACGACCCGAGGTCAGCCATTTCTGAGCGAACTTGTCGGTGAAGCCACGGTAATCGATGCCGGAATAGGTCGTGTCCAGTTCACCGCCGAGAACAACCGGACCGACGTGAAAGTTGACGCCCAACTGCGCGCCGATCGTGAAACCGGACAGATTGGCCGAGTTTGCCCGCCCTACGCCGTAACCAAGATGGCCACCGAGATAGAAGCCATTCCAGTTCTGCGCAACGCCCAAGGTCGGATTACCCGTGCGACTACCTGGAAAATCAGCAGCATAGACCTGTGCGGAATAAGCAATACCAGGGAGAACTGCCAGACAAATCAAGGTTGAACGCAAGTTCATTCTCACCGCGCTACTCCGTACAACAGAAAGAAAACGACACTTCGGTCGTTCATTGATTGTCAGGATTAACACACCCGATTTTAATGATGAACAGAAGCTTCCAAAGAGGCCCAACAAATGATTAAACACCGTGAGGATGTGTTAAGCCTAACAGGGCATGAACACGCGCCAGCCCGCTTGCGGCGGTGGCGCTGCCATGCGAAGCGAGGGAGCCTCGCCCTGCCTCTCAAGGGAACCCGGTTTCGTGACGCGCCCGCCGCTTTCTGTCTTCATCATTGCGAAGAACGAGGCTGATCGCCTGCCGCGGGTCATCCGGGCCGTGCGCGGCATGTCCGACGACATCCTTGTCGTTGACTCCGGCTCAACGGACGGCACGCAAGCCCTCGCCATCGCTGAAGGCGCGCGTGTCATCGAGCGTGAGTGGCCCGGGTACGGCCCTCAGAAACGCTTTGCGGAAGGTGAGTGCCGGCACAATTGGGTACTCAACATCGATGCCGACGAATTCGTGCCGCCGAATCTCGCGGATGAAATTGCAGGCCTCTTCGCTGCGGGCGAACCGGCGGCTGAGGCCTATGAAATCCGCATCGCTGAGATTTTTCCGGGTGAAGATGCCCCGCATCCCCTCGCCTATGCGCTCGCCCCGGTGCGGCTCTACCGGCGCGACAAGGGAACCTATTCGCTTTCTCCGGTTCATGACCGGGTGGATTTGCAGCCCGGAACCCGAGTGGGCCGGTTGCGAGGAACGATCCATCATTTCTCGGTTCGCTCGATCGGCGACCAGATCGAGAAGCTGAATGCCTATTCCGACCAGCAGGTCGCCGACCTTGCCAGCCGGGGCAAATCGGTCTCGACCTTCCGGGTATTTGTCGAGTTTCCGGCCGCCTTCGTGAAAGCCTATTTCGGCCGCAGGCATTTTGCGCGCGGCGTGTATGGTTTCATCACGGCGATGAATTTTGCCTTTTTCCGCTGGCTGCGCGTCGCCAAGGACTACGAACGCCGCTCGATCGCGCGCAAGAATCGGCAGGACACCAACCGATGAGCCGCAAGGTCGCACTCGTCACCGGCGGCACGAAGCGCATTGGCAGCGCGATTTCCGATCGACTGGCATCCGCCGGTTATGCCCTTGTTATTCACGGGCGCGACCCTCGGGAGGCCGAGGCCAAGGCCACAGAGTTGCGCATGATGGGTGCGCGCGCCGCGTCGATCGCGGGAGATCTCGCAGATCTCGATGGCCTCACCATCTTGATGGAAGCGGCGAGCATGCCGTTTGGCCCGCCGGACGTGCTCGTGAACAACGCCTCTCTCTTTGCGAAAGATGATTTGGCGACGCTCGACAGCCAGCAGTTTACCGCCAATCTCGCGGTGAACCTGCAAGCCCCCGTGCTGCTTGCGAAGGCCTTCGCGGCCCAGCTGCCCGAAGGCGAGACAGGCGCGATCATCAATCTGATCGACCAGCGGGTGTTCCGTGTGAACCCGCATTTCTTCTCCTACACGCTCGCCAAGGCCGCGCTCTACACTGCGACAAAAACGCTGGCGCAGGCTCTGGCTCCCCGCGGCATCCGGGTGAACGGTGTTGGCCCCGGCCCGGTCCTGCCCAACCTTCATGATGGAACGGATGCCTTCGCGCTCGAAGCCGCCGGCACGCCTCTGGGCCGGGCCGTGCGTGTCGGGGAAATCGCTGAAGCCGTGCTGTTTCTGGCCGAAGCCGAAGCCGTTACAGGCCAGATGCTCGCGGTGGATTCCGGACAGCATCTCGGCTGGCAGACGCCGGATATCGTAGCCTAAAGCCGGATGGCCGCCATCAGACGTCCATAATCGGCTTCGCCCCGATGGGTCTTGCGCCGGTAGGAATAGAACCGGGTTTCATCCGCATAGGTGCAGAGTGCACTGTCCTCCACAGCGCCAACGCGCGCCATTTCAAGCCGCCGCGTGATGTATCCGGGCAGATCGAAATGCGGGTAATCGGGTCTCAAGCCGGGCCTGAAGAAATCAGCATTGGCAGGATCATGCGCGAGAAAGGTCGCCTGAAATTCCGGCCCAACCTCGTAATGGGACTGACTCAGCATCGGTCCGAGCGCCACGAGGATGCGCGAGCGGGAAGCGCCAAGCTTCTCCATCGATTCAAGGGTGGATTCGAGCACGCCGCCAATCGCACCCTTCCAGCCGGAATGACATGCTCCGATGATCTTCGCCTCCGGATCAGCAAAGAGAATGGGGCCACAATCCGCCGACCCGACTGCCAGCGCGAGGCCGGGCGTTGCCGTCGCCATGCCATCCGCCCTGGGGCGATCCCCTGGCCATGGTCCATCGACATGCAACACATCCGGTGAGTGCACCTGATAGAGCGACAGGAAATGGCTCGGCTCGACACCGAGCCAATCCGCCATGCGACGCCGGTTCTCAGCGACATGAGCGGGATGATCGTCGGAACCTAGCCCGCCATTGAGCCCGGCATAAATCCCTTCAGAGACACCCCCACTACGTGTGAAAAACGCGTGGCGGATGCCGGCTTTCGAAAGAAGGGGTGAGAGGATCGGATCGGGCATCAGGCAAGCCGGGGGTCGGGAGTTTCAAAACCGGGTGGAGGCGCGAGACCGGGAGAGGTGATGGCCAGCGCCTTGAACAGAAGGCCCATCGCATGCTCATCCGTGCCCGCAAGGCGCGAGACCGCACGATCGATCTCGTCGGGCTTTTCGGCTTTCCGCTTGAGGATTTCAGCCCGATGGGCAATGCCGAGCCGTTCGAGCAGAGTGGCCTGCGAGAGCAGCGGGTGCGCCTCGGCCCCGCCCCGACGCGCCGCGATCGCGAGCATCGCGAAATCGACATGCGCTGTGATATCCACCTCGCCCGGATCGGTCAGGATCGGCACGAACTGGTGCGCTTTCACCGCCTGAAGTGTATCGCCGAAGCCGCTCTTTGCATGGCCGTAATCGACCGCAATCATGGCCCCGCCCTGTGTGGCGAGGCGCTCGCCGAGACGGCGCATGATGTCGAGCGAGACTGGCGATGTTTCAAAGATCGCCCCGGCAGGGCCCGAAAACGGGATATTCGCCGCCGGCTGCTCGGCAACCCCGATCGCGAGGCCCCCCTCCGGCCCCAGCCCGACCAGCCGCTCATGCCAGCCACTTGCGAGATGCTGGAACTGACGCACGGGCAAGGCATCGAAAAACTCATTGGCCAGAATGAGCAAGGGGCGGTCATCCGGCAGGGTTTCAATGGTCTGGTGCCACTGCCCTTCATGGCCCGCCTCAGCGAGCTTCGCGCCCTGAGCCCGCATCAGAACAGGACTGGTTTCGACCAGGTGCGGCTCCAGCGCTTCCACGAAGGCAGGAATGGCCTTGGCAGCCCGCAGGGCATCGGCCATCAAGGTGCCACGACCTGGGCCGAGTTCCACAAGAGCCACTTCGCCCGGCGATCCCATATTCTGCCAGGTGATGGCGAGGGAGAGCCCAAGCAATTCGCCGAAGATCTGGCTGATTTCCGGCGCGGTGATGAAATCCCCGCTTGCGCCAAACGGGTCGCGCGTCATGTAGTAGCCGTAACGCGGATGCCCCAGAGCCATCGCCATGAAGCGATCAAGCGGCAGCGGCCCTTCCGCCGCAATCAGCGCCGCGATCTCCTGCGCGAGCAGTGTCGAAAGCCCCTCAGCCATGCGCCGCTCCCGCCACAACGGGCTTCGAGTTGAGAATCAGCCAGAGCCCGATCAACAGCATCGGCAGCGAGAGCAGCATGCCCATCGTGAGCCATCCGCCAAACAGAAAGCCGAGGTGACGATCTGGTTCGCGGAAGAATTCGCAGGATATCCGCGAAATCGCATAGCCGGCACCGAAAACCCCGGCGAGGCGGCCCGGATGCGAGAAGCCATCGCGGCGCACTAGAACCGCAAGCACGATGAGCAGCAGCAAACCCTCACTCGCAGCCTCATAGAGCTGGCTTGGATGGCGCGGCAGCGGCCCCCCACGCGGAAAAATCACGCCCCATGGCACATCCGTCACCCGCCCCCAGAGTTCGGCATTGACGAAATTCGCGACCCGCCCAAGCAGCAACCCGATGGGAGCCACGACAGCGGCGATATCGAGCATCGCGAGTGGTTGAAGCCCGCACCGTTCCGCCCAGATCAGGACACCGGCAGCCGCCCCGAACAGGCCGCCGTGGAACGACATCCCTCCCTCGCGGATTTCGAGCAGGATCGCGAGTGGATTGGCGAGAAAATACCCCGGGTGGTAGAAAAAACAAAAACCCAGCCGACCACCGATCACCACACCGAACGCGGCGTAGAGCAGGAGATCGTCCAGCTCTGCGGCGGAAGGCGCCTTCAGGCCAGCGGGCCAGAGCCGCGCATTCCCCGCAAGCCGGCGCGCATAATACCAGCCCAACATCAGCCCGAGGATATAGGCGAGCGCATACCAGCGCACCGCAAACGGGCCGATCGAGAAAGCGACGGGATCAAAATCGGGAAAAAGCATCCGGTCCTTCCGGTTATTCGCGCGGCTGAAAAACGCGAGAAATCTGTCTAACCAAAGGCGCGCTCGCGTGCTAGGTGAGCAGCCACAAAGATTTCCATCTTCAGGAGCGCGCCATGCGTGAACCCCCGAGCCGCCTTCTCGATGAACTTTCCCGCGTGATGACCGGCGCGATCGGCGTGGCGCAGGGCGTTGGACGCGAGGCCGACAGTTTCGCGCGGAGCCAGATCGAGCGCATCCTGCGCGACAGCGATTTCGTGACGCGCGAGGAATTCGAGGCCGTGCGCGAAATGGCGATTCTCGCCCGCGACGAAAACGAAATGCTCGTGAAGCGCATTGCGGCTCTCGAAGAGAAACTGGCGGCCAGGAAGTGACTTCCACTGGAAAGCCCCTCCGGCTTCTGTGGAAATCCTGAGAGGGCTGTGGATCACTCCCCCTCTTCTGGTTGTAGCGCACCCGCGAATCCTGAACCGTAATCCCTGACGTTCATCGTGATGAAGCGGGCGCGGAAGGCGGCCACGAACACGCCCGACGCAAGCTTGAACTCCTGCAAAAATTCAGGAGGACAGGGCGAATCTAGCCATGCTAGTTTCGTTTTAGGGTGATTCGCGGCCTGATTTCAGTGGGTTCGTGGAGTCTCGGTACGCGTCGGCGCGCGAGTGGTTTTTCGCGGGTGCCAGTGGGGCGTGAAAGTTTCTCGGGTTTGGCGTGGTCAGCACGCTGTCGCAATTCATCTTGCGGCGGCACGGCTTTCCTGTGCCCGCAGACAGGCATGATGAGGTGCAGAATGGATTTGCTCGGCACGGAAGGCGGGAGGCAGGAACACCCGGTCGATCTGATCGAGCAGATCGCCTCGCGGCACTCCTGGGCATTTGAGCGAGACGATCAGGACGAGATTTCCATCGCCATCACCGGCAGCTGGTGCGATTATCACGTGAGCTTCACGTGGCTCGATGATGTCGAGGCGCTGCATCTGGCCTGCGCCTTCGATCTCAAGGTTCCGGAGCGCCGCAAGGCCGAAATCGCGCAACTGATCGGGCGTGTGAACGCCCAGTTGTGGGTGGGGCATTTCGATCTCTGGTCGAGCGAGAACGCCGTGATGTTCCGTCATTCCCTGCTGCTCTCGGGCGGCACTCCGCCCATGCCCGATCAATGCGAGGCGCTGATCAAGGTCGCGGTCGAGGCCTGCGAGAAATACTTTCAGGCGTTCCAGTTTGTCGTCTGGGCCGGCAAGAGCGCGAGCGAGGCGATGGAAACCATCCTGTTCGAGACGGCCGGCGAGGCCTGACCTTGCCGCCCATTCGATCGCATGAGACAAGGCGGGGACACCCGCCTTTTTCCGTTTGGATACGCCCATGCCTAAAGCCACGCCCAACTTGCTGATTTTCGGCTGCGGAAAAATGGGGAGCGCGATGCTCGCCGGCGCGCTGGCAGGAGGCTGGCCAGCAAGCGCGATTGCCGTTGTCGAACCTCACCCGTCCGAAGCGCTCGCCGACCTGCAAAAACGGCATGGTTTCGCGCTCAATCCGGCCCGGCCGGGTGGCGCGAAGCTGGTCCTCGTTTCTGTCAAACCGCAAATGCTGGATGCCGCCGCGCCCGCCATTCTGCCCTGGCTCACGGGCGAGAGTGTCGTTGTCTCGATCATGGCCGGGAAATCCATCGCCGATATCGCACGCCGTTTGCCCGCAACGACCCGGTTCGTGCGCGCCATGCCCAACACGCCCGCCGCGATCGGCCGCGGCATCACCGGAGCATATGCAACAGGCGCCCTCAACGATGATGATCGCGCTCTGGTCACGCGGCTCCTGCAAACCACGGGGCGCCTCGAATGGGTGATCAACGAAGGCCTGATCGATGCCGTGACAGCCGTTTCCGGCTCGGGCCCCGCTTATGTCTTTCATCTTGTCGAGGCTCTGACTTCTGCGGGCGAGAAACTGGGCCTTGAGCCCGCCATTGCCGCCCGGCTTGCGCGTGCCACCATCGAAGGCGCGGGTGAGTTGCTGTTTCAGGAAAGCGAAACCTCGCCGGAAACCCTGCGCCGGAACGTCACATCGCCGGGCGGCACAACGGCCGCTGCGCTCGAAGTGCTGATGGGTGACGATGATGGCCTCACCGCGCTCATGACCCGCGCCGTCGCTGCGGCCGAAGCGCGCGCGAAAGCACTTTCCGGCTGAGAAAGGCTTGCGTCAGCGCGGCGCGGGACTACCTTCTAAGGTAGAATTCAACGGAAACGAGGAGCATGCCGATGGCCAAGAAGCCAGCCTCCACCACATCCGAAGCCCCCAAGGGCGAACCACGCAGCCGTACCATTGATGCCTTGATGCATCTCGCGGCGGAAGAACCCTGGGACATGATCTCGCTCTCAGGCATCGCTGAAAAGGCCGGATTGTCGCTCGGCGAGATGCGCGATCTGTTCCCTTCGAAAGGAGCAATCCTCGGCAGTTTCGTGCGCCGCATCGATCGCATCGTGCTGGATGGTACGCAGAAGGACATGTCCGACGAAGCGCCGCGCGAACGGGTGCTTGACGTGATGATGCGCCGCTTCGATGCGCTGATGCCCTATCGCGCGGCTCTTCGCTCGATCACACTCGGCATGGAGCGCGACCCGCTCGGCCTGCTCGCCCTCAACCAGCAGGGGCTGAATTCATGGCGCTACATGCTTGAAGCGGCCGGGATTGAGACCAATGGCCCGTTGGGCGCGATGAAGGTGCAGGGCGCGATCGTGGTTTTCGCGCGAGCCTTCAAGACTTTCCTCGATGAGGAAGACCCGGCCCTGACCAAGACGATGGCTGCGCTCGACAAGGAACTCGCGCGCGGCGAGTGGGTGCTGGCGCGTGCCGAGGGGCTGAACCGCCTCGCAGCCCCGTTCCGTGGCTTCATGCGCGCGGCCTGCGATACGCGACGCCGGGCGCGCCCCAATGACGAGCGGATCGATCCACGTGATGCAGCCTGAGTTTACTCCCG
Source organism: Hyphomicrobiales bacterium (assembly GCA_017302635.1). GTDB lineage: Bacteria > Pseudomonadota > Alphaproteobacteria > Rhizobiales > Beijerinckiaceae > Rhabdaerophilum. The sequence continues at coordinate 351,637 of JAFLCX010000002.1, read as the reverse complement.
AGTACCGGTATGGCAGATGAATCGCGCGGCATCGCGCCGCAGATCGTGTTCGATGATTTCATGAAGGTCGATATCCGCGTCGGGCGGATCATCGCGGTCGACGCGTTTCCCGAAGCGCGGAAACCGGCCTACAAGCTCACCATCGATTTCGGGCCGCTGGGTACGCGGCGATCCTCAGCCCAGATCACGAAACATTACACACCCGAGACTCTTCTCGGTCGGAATGTCGCCGCCGTGATCAATTTTCCACCGCGGCAGATCGGCAAGTTCATGTCCGAAGTCCTCACGCTCGGTTTCCCGGATGAGACGGGAGAGGTGGTGCTGGCAATGCCAGAGCGCGATGTTCCGCTGGGAGGAAGATTGTTCTGAAGTCTGCGGGCATGCGAGCAGAAAACGCGGCGTCCGCGACGGTCGAACGGTAGACCGACGCTGCCTCTCCTCCTGGACCCAAATTCTAGGCTGGAACCTTTACCCGCGCCCTCAACCCGCCGAGCGGGCTGTCCTCGAGCATGACGTCTCCCCCGTGCCCGCGAGCGATGTCGCGCGCGATCGCGAGCCCCAACCCGGTCCCGCTATGATCCTGATTGCGTGAAACATCGAGCCGGAGGAACGGCTTGAACGCCTCCTCCCGGTTCTCGGGAGGAATGCCCGGGCCGTCATCGTCCACCGTGACAGTCAGGTATTTCTCATCATGGACCGCACGGATTTCGATCCGGTCGCCATAGCGCGCGGCGTTGGAGACCAGATTGCCCAGTAGGCGCCGGAATGCCTGAGGGCGAACCTTGACGACTGGGTCACCCTCGATATCCAGCGTCGTGAAATGCCCGGACCGCTCGGCATCGGATTTGAAGGTCTCGATCAGCGCGCGGATATCGGTCGATTCCGGGCTCTCGGCCACATCGCCGCGTGCAAAAGCGAGATAGGCATCCAGCATGCGGCTCATCTCGTCGATATCACGCTTCATGTCCTCCACTTCCGGTCCTTCGGGCAGGAAGGTGAGTGAGAGCCTGAACCGGGTCAGGATGGTGCGCAGGTCATGGCTTACGCCGTTGAGCATGGTCGTGCGCTGCTCAATGGCGCGCTCGATGCGGTTTTTCATCTCGAGGAAGGCGATGCCGGCCTGACGCACCTCGCGCGCGCCGCGCGGCCGGAACTGGACATCCCGCCCCTTCCCGAAATCCTCGGCGGCTTCGGCCAGGCGAAGAATCGGGCGGATCTGGTTGCGCAGCAAGATGACCGAAACACCAATCAGCACAAAGGACGAACCGGCCATCCAGGCCAGAAAGATATGCGAGTTCGAGGCATAGGCCTGGCTGCGCCGCGCGATGATCCGCATGATGCTGCTATCGAGATGGATGCGGATTTCCACCAGATTTGACCGGCCGACTGTGTCGATCCAGAAAGGCTGCTTCAGCCTCAGACTCAACTCTGTCGACAGCGCCTGATCAAGGATGTCGAAAAACGGCTTGCGCAAGGGCGGCGGCAACGGCTCGGCCGGCAGGAATTCGATATCAAGGCCCAGACGTTGCTCGCCGATCCGCATAATCGTGTTGGTGCCGCTTTCGCCGGGGAACTGCTCGTAGACATCGATCAGCGCGGCGATGTCCTGACTCAAGGCCTGCGACAGGCGCGAGGTGACGGATTGCCAGTGTCGCTCCATGAAAACATAGGCGACGACCGTCTGGAGCAGCACCATCGGCATGATGATGATGAGAAGCGCGCGGGTATAAAGCCCTTTCGGCAACACCCGGTTGAGGCTGCGGCCGATGCGGACTTCCAGCGCGCGCACAGGCCGGAAGAAAGCCCGCACAGGCCCCGTCTGGGCCAGCCAGATCAGCGGTCTGCCCAGAAGCCTCCCCGCGAACAGCAGCATTCGCCCGAGCAAGCGAAACGCGAAGACAAGGGCTGAAATGACCCGAACGAGCCCATGCCAGATCAAGCCGAGGGCGCGCCAGAGCCTGTTCATCGCTCGATCACCAGCCGGTAACCGATGCCGCGCACGGTTTGCAGGTGCACCGGGTTCGATGGGTCGATCTCGAGCTTGCGGCGCAACCGGTTGATCTGCACATCGATCGTGCGCTCGTTGGCGGCATTGGCGGTCTCGGCCAGAGCCTCGCGCGGCAGGGTCTCGCCGTTGACGGCAGCCAGAAGGCGAAGGATCTCGCGCTCGCGCTCGCTCAGGCGCACGGGTTCCTCATCCTTGCGCAGGTCGCCGCGCGCGAGAATGTACGTGTAGGGACCGAAGCGGACGCTCTCGGGCTCTTCCGAAATTTTCGGCGGCGGCGGGGCTGTCACGCGCCTCAAAATCGAGGAAATGCGCAGGAGCAATTCGCGCGGATCGAAGGGCTTCGTGAGGTAATCATCAACGCCCATCTGAAGGCCGGCGAGCCGGTCCTCGATTTCGGCGCGGGCGGTGAGCATCAGGATCGGCACCGCCGAATTCTGCCGCAGGGATTTCGCGAGTTCGAGACCGCTTTCTCCCGGCATCATCACATCAAGCACGATGAGGTCGAACACGAGGCCGCTCATTCGCGCGCGCGCTTCCGAAGCGTTGTCGGCGGTGGTGACGCGATAGCCATGATCGGCGAGAAACCGCGACAGCAGCGCGCGGATGCGGTCATCATCATCCACCACAAGGAGGTGGGGCGAATCGTCGGTGACGGCGATCTTGTGCATGGCGGGATGAGTATTCGCCGGAAAACCGTTCAAAATCCAGCGCAGGCTTCAGATGGTGCCGGTCGAAATGCGTTGACCGGCAGAACCGGGCCGTTCCCGATCGATCAATTCGGAGAGGAATTTCGCGATCAGGCCACGCGATTCAGGCGCTGCACCGGCAATAGCGCGGGAGATACGCCGGCTCTGCATACCAACCAGTTGATCTGCGAGCGCCCTGCCCTTGGGTGTCAGAAACAGCAGGCGCTGACGGCGGTCCTCCTGCCCAGAGCGCTGCTCGACAAATCCACCGCTGATCAGATCTTTCAGGACACGCGCGAGGCTCTGCTTGGTGATTTCGAGAATGTCGAGCAGTTCCGCAACGGTGAGCCCCTCGTTGCGGTTCACGAAATGCACCACACGGTGGTGCGCGCGACCAAAACCGTGCTTTTCGAGCAAACGATCCGGCTCGCCCACAAAGTCGCGATAGGCGAAGAACAACAGTTCAATCAGCTCATAGTCCGGCACAATACCGGGATTTCCCTGGCCCTGCGAGGGAGGCGAGGCGGAGCTGTCTGGCACGGTTTTGGCCGGGGAAGATGTCATGATGCCTTCGACTGCGTGCCGCCCGCCCGGAACCCCTCGCTTTGCACAGGAGCGCGGTTAGAGGCGGCAAGAAATTATGTCAATGTTGTTGACATATTTCAGACGGATTGTTACCCGTCAAGCCGCCTTTTGCGCAATGAAAGTTCGCAAGCCGCGAACTCTCGGTACGAAAGGCACTTTTCGACCGTCTTGGTTCTGGAAAACCACATTCCAGCGCGCAATAAAATTGCTTGCGCTGGCAAAAACAATCCGCCAGAACCCCGGCGCGTTTTGCAGGCAAAGAGGAAAATCACCATGTCGCCGACCCCCGCCATCATCCCTTTCGACAAACGCGACGGCTATATCTGGATGAATGGGGAAGTTCTCCCCTGGCAGGATGCGAAGGTCCATATCCTCACGCATGGCCTGCATTACGGCTCCTCGGTTTTCGAGGGAGAGCGGGCCTATAAAGGCAAGATCTTCAAGAGCCGCGAGCACACCGAACGTCTGATCGCGTCGGCCGAGATCATGGATATGGTGATCCCCTACTCGATCGAGGAGATCGAGGAAGCCAAGCGCAGGATTGTCGAGTTGAACGGCGGCGGCGACCAGTATATCCGCCCGGTCGCGTTTCGCGGCTCGGAGATGATGGCGGTCTCGGCCCAGCACAACCGGATCCATGTTGCGGTTGCGACCTGGAACTGGCCCTCGATGTTCGATCCGGCCACGAAGATGAAGGGCATCAAGCTCGATATCGCGGAATATCGCCGCCCCGACCCGGCCTGCGCACCGGTTCATGCCAAGGCCGCCGGCCTTTACATGATCTGCACGCTCTCGAAGCACCGCGCCGAGAAGCGCGGTTACGCCGATGCGATGATGCTCGACTGGCAGGGCCGAGTCGCGGAATGCACCGGTGCCAATATCTTCTTCACGAAGGATGGCGCGATTCATACGCCGAAGGCGGATTGCTTCCTCGATGGCATCACCCGCCGCACGGTGATCGATCTCGCCAAGCGCCGCGGTTTCGAGGTGATCGAACGGCGGATCATGCCGGATGAACTGCCGAGCTTTGTCGAGTGCTTCATCACCGGCTCGGCCGCCGAAGTGACGCCCGTCGCCGAAATCGGCCCGTACAATTTCCAGCCGGGCAATATCAGCGCCACGCTGATGCAGGATTATGTGAACGAGGTTGGCGCGGGCTGATCGTCCTCTGCCAATTGATCAGATCAAGGGCGCGAATTTCGCGCCCTTTTTCATTCCAGCCTGTCTTTTTAGCCAGCCGCCTTTTTCGGAGGTTCCCCGCCGGGATGCGCCGCGTCGGAATAGATCGCGTGACTGGGCTTGGCGAGGCTCGGTGCGCGGAGCGAAAACGCCGTGTGCAGGACTGCATCGACATCCGACGGATCAAACGGCTTCGAGAGGAACGCGAAAGCGCCGGAATACTGCGACGAGCGGATGAGCGACATCTGCTGCTCGGTTGAAACCATGATGATCTGCGTGCGGGGGTTCGCCCGCAACAGATGGCCAGCTGTCTCGGGCCCGCTCATGCCCGGCATGTTCGCATCGAGGAAAATCGCGTCGAAATCGGTCATGCCCGCGAGCTGCAAGGCCTGTTCGCCGCTCTCGGCATCCTGAATGTCGAGATTGAACTGCGACCGTTCGAGGATACGCCGCATCAGCTTGCGCGCCGTGCCGCTGTCATCGACGAGAAGCGCACGGGTGCGACGGTTCAGCCGGTCAAAGGCTTCAATTGCGTTCAACACGTCGGAGGTGCGGAACGGCTTCTGGAGGAATTCGTAGACCCTCAATTGCTGGCCGATCTTGCGCACAGCATCCGACTTCATGGATGACATCATCACCACGAAAGGTGGACGCTCCTGCAACGCATAGGCGTGAGCCAGAGCCTCGGGGCCCGAAATCCCCGGCAGGTGAATGTCACAAAACACGACATCGACCGGGGCACGCTTCATGATCGCGAGCGCTTCGTCGCCCGCAGCCGCCTCGATGACAGTGATGGGCCGATCAAGCTTGTCGAGAGCCGCACGGATGGCACCACGGATGACAATCGTGTCATCGACGACCAGAACCCGCAGCTCCTTCTGCGCCTTTCTGGCCACCGGGGCATATCGGTCGTCCGTCTGAGCATGGCTCGGTTTAATCCTGAAAATTCGATTTTGAATTTATGCAACTGGAAGTTCAAAAATCTCGTTAATTCGCAAATTTGCATTCGAAACAACGGCAATTGTGCCCATTCTACCAGCGGTCTGCCGCCTGCTCATCCGCTTGCTTGGCGGCGACCCAATCACCGCTGGAGCCGTCGCTCGCATGCTCCTTCTTCCAGAACGGGGCGCGTGTTTTCAGATAATCCATCAGATAATTAGCCGACTCAAATGCCGCCTGCCGATGCGCCGATGCGGTCACCACGAGCACGATGGAATCGCCCGGCCGTAGTTTTCCGTAACGATGAATGACTATCACCCCATCCAACGGCCAGCGGCGGATGGCATCATCAGCCACGCGCCGCAACTCATCCTCCGCCATGCCCGGATAATGCTCCAGTTCGAGTGCTGCGAGCGCACCATTCTCACTGCGGCACAGGCCAGTGAACGTGACAACCGCCCCGATATCCTGGCGTCCGACGCTGATTCGCGCGACTTCGGCCGCGAGATCGAAAGGCTCAGCCTGCACGCGGATCTCGGGGACAACCATCGCTTCACCCTCCCGTCATGGGCGGGAAGAAGGCAATCTCGCGCGCGGCACCGATTGGCGTTTCCGGCGGCACATGCCGACGATCCAGCGCGATGCGGATGATCTGCGGATTCTCGAAAGCGTAGGCATATTCCTCGCCTTGGGTCGCGAGGTGCTGCATGGCATCGCGCGCGGTTGAGATCGAAGCCGGGAAAACAACCTCCTCCTCGGCTTTGCCAATCCGCTCACGCAGCCATGCGAAATAGAGAACCTTCATCGTCAGCCTCGCGGGATTGTCGGTCAGGTTTCACGACCGCTCGTCTTCGACCACCAGATGCTGGATCGAGGCTTTCATATAATCGTAGCCCGTGACAAGGGTGAGGATCGCCGCAACCCAGAGAAGGGCCAGCCCGATCAGGCGGGTCCAGTCGGTCGGAAGCAGGGCATCGCCTGCCGGCCCGGCAATGAGAAAACCCACCGCGACGAGTTGCATGGCCGTCTTCCATTTTGCGAGCCGAGACACCGGCACCGAGACCTTCACCTCGGCCAGAAACTCGCGCAACCCGGAAACAAGGATCTCGCGGCTCAAGATCACAATTGCCGCCCAGATCGACCAGGAACGAATGGTGCCGTCCGCGACGAGCATCAGCAGGCATGCAGCAACCAGAAGCTTGTCGGCAATCGGATCAAGCATGCGCCCGAGCGAGGATTGCTCGTGGTAGAGGCGGGCCAGATAGCCATCGAGATAGTCCGTCACGCCGGCGGCGGCATAAAGCGCCAGCGCATACCAGCGCATGGCGACCTCACCCGGCCAGAACAACAGCGCGACCACAACGGGAATGGCCGCAATGCGCGCATAGGTGAGCACATTGGGCAGGGAGAGCGGGCGCATCTTGCGGGGGAAAACCGACATGTCTTTTAGCACCATGCGCGATGAGGCGGGTCAAGCCTCCCTCGCATCAATCCAAGGCGAGATTTTGCCCTGTGCTCCTATCGCCCACCCTCGTGGAAGTGATCGTAGATCAGCCGGGCCGTGGCATCGTTGATGCCCGGCACGCGGGCAAGGTCTTCATAGGAGGCACGGCTGACGGCCTTGGCGGTCCCGAAATGCAGGAGCAGCGCGCGCTTGCGCCTCGGACCGATGCCGCCGATTTCGTCAAGCGGGTTCTGAACGAAGGCTTTCTTGCGCTTCGCCCGGTGTGTGCCGATCGCAAAACGATGTGCCTCATCGCGCAGGCGCTGGATGAAATAAAGTGTGGGGTCGCGCGGCGGCAGGCGAAACGGTTCCCTTCCCGGCATAATGAAGGTTTCGCGACCCGCATCGCGGTCCGGCCCCTTGGCAACTCCCACCAGCGGCAGATCGGTGATGCCGAGTTCGTTGAGGACGCCCCGCACGGCTTCCAGCTGACCCTTGCCGCCATCGATCAGCACGAGGTCGGGCCAGACGGGCACAGATTCGGGGTCATCCGGGACTTCGTCGCGCGGACTTTCCTTCACGAGGCGCGAGAAACGCCGATGCAGCACTTCCCGCATCATGCCGAAATCGTCGCCCGGCGTGATCTCATCCGAGCGGATGTTGAAGGTACGGTAATGCGGTTTCGAGAAACCGCGCGGCCCGGAAACGATCATCGCGCCGACGGCGTTCGTGCCCATGATGTGGGAATTGTCGAACACGTCGATCCGGCGCGGCGGAGCATCGAGCCCGAAAGTCGTGGCGAGGCTTTCCAGCAGTTTCTCCTGCCCCGCGGTTTCGCTCAACCTTCGGCCCAGAGCTTCTCTCGCATTGGTGAGCGCGTGCTCGACCATTTCTCGCTTCTCGCCACGCCGGGGTGCTGCAATCTCGACCTTGTGCCCCGCGCGAAAAGACAAGGCTTCTGCGAGAAGTGCCCGATCCTCAATCTCGTGGCTCAGCAGCACCAAGCGCGGCGCCGGGCGCTCATCGTAAAACTGCCCGAGGAAAGCGCCTAGCACCTCGGCGGGCTCGAGACTGCGATCAGCGCGCGGGAAAAACGCTCGGTTGCCCCAGTTCTGATAGGTACGGAAGAAAAACACTTCGATGCAGAACTGCCCGGCCTCGGCATGGATGGCGAAAACATCCGCTTCAGCCACCTGCATCGGGTTGACGCCCTGCTGGGCCTGAACGGTGGAGAGTGCGGCAAGCCTGTCGCGGAGCAGGGCGGCGGTTTCGAATTCCAGCTCATCGGAGGCTTTCTGCATCTGGTCGGCGAGCTGCTGGCGGATCACGACGCTCTTGCCTTCGAGGAAATCCTTCGCCTCGCGAACAAGCGCGGCATAGCCCTCGGTGCTGATCTCGCCCGTGCAAGGAGCGGCGCACCGCTTGATCTGGAATTGCAGGCAGGGCCGCGTGCGGTTCTCGTAGAAGGAATCGGTGCAATTGCGCAGCAGGAAGGCGCGCTGAAGCGTATTGAGCGTGCGGTTGACCGCGCTGGGCGAGGCAAATGGCCCGAAATACTGCCCCTTCCGGTTGCGCGCCCCGCGATGCTTGATGATCTGCGGCGCAACATGATCCCCCGTGATCAGGATAAAGGGAAACGATTTCCCGTCCCGCATCAGCACGTTGTAGCGAGGCTGCAACTGCTTGATGAGGTTGGCTTCGAGCAGCAGTGCCTCGGTCTCGGTCGTGGTGGTGACAAACTCCATCTGCGACGTTTCGGAGATCATCCGGGCGATGCGGTTGTTCGGCGCATCACCGCGCGCATAGGACGACACGCGCGCCTTAAGGTTGCGCGCCTTGCCGACATAAAGCACCTCGCCCGAAAGCGAGATCATCCGATAGACGCCGGGCGAGCCGGGCAAGGTTTCCCAGAACTTGCGGATAACCGCCATGCCGGTAGCGAGTTCTCCCGCTGAAACGGCCTTATCGAGATGGACTTCCGGCGGAGTTGAGTCCGGCCCTTCGGCAACGAGATGTTCTTCGCTTTCGAGGTCGTCATCCTCGAAAGCGAGGTCAGGCTCCAGTTCAGAAGGCTGGCGTCCGCTCATGGTGTCAGAGATAGGCGCTGCGCGTGATTCCGCAAAGCCCGCCCCGCGTTAACCACGCGACACTCCTGACAGCTTCGGGGCTTTGCTTCCCCGCTTGGGGGCATTAAGAAACCATTGACCATAAACGGAGCCCCTCTCGTGGCTGGATTTCTGACATTGCCGAAAGCCCGCGCTCTTGCGAGCCTCGTGGCCGTGGGGCTGGTGGCCGCCTGCAACGCGCCTTCGATGACAGCAACCGCGCCCCTGACCGGCATACGCCCCGAGGCCGCGACGCTCGCGATACTCGATGTTACCGGCCCTTCAGCCGAACAGGGCGAGCGTTTTAACGCCATTCTTGCGCAGGAAGCCCGCTCGCGCGGCTTCGTGATTGCCGAACCGAATGCACCGGTCGCCTCGTCGAAGCTGCGCGCCTATCTGGACATCTTCGCCGGGCCGAACGGCCAGCCTGCCATTTCCTATGTGCTGCAGACCTCCGCCGACGGACGCAACCGCGCCGCGCGGGTTTCCGGCGTCGTGCCGGCCTCGTCTGGCGCGGGCTGGACCGCCTTTGACGACGCGGCGATGCGCCGGGTCGCCGGCCAGAGCCTCGATGCCCTCGCTCGCCAGCTCACCGGCCAGCCAGGGGCCGGCGGTGAGGTCGCCCAGAGCGGCGAGCCAGAAGCGCTTTGAGACGACGCTTTTGCACAGGCTCGCGCCTGTCATGCGTCTGTCATGTTGATCCGGCGCGCCAGCCGCGCTAGCAGCACCACACGATCGCGGAGGGCGGCATGGACCAGATCAAGCTTGTGGCGGGCAATTCGAACAGACCGCTCGCGGAAGCCATCGCAGCCTATATCGGCCAACCTCTGACTGCCTGTCAGGTCCGGCGCTTCGCCGACATGGAAATCTTTGTCGAAATTCAGGAAAACGTGCGTGGCGAGGATGTCTTCATCCTGCAATCGACCTCCGCCCCCACCAACGATCACCTGATGGAACTGCTCATCATCATCGATGCGCTGCGCCGGTCATCGGCCAAGCGTATCACGGCAGTAATCCCCTATTTCGGCTATGCGCGGCAGGATCGCAAATCCGCTGCCCGGACGCCGATTTCCGCAAAACTGGTCGCGAACCTCATCACCCATGCGGGGGCGGATCGCGTGCTGACGCTCGATCTCCATGCTGGGCAGATCCAGGGCTTCTTCGATATCCCGGTCGACAATCTCTACGGCGCGCCGGTGATGGTGCGTGACATCAAGGAGCGGATGGATGTCTCGAACGTCATGGTCGTTTCGCCCGATGTCGGCGGCGTGGTCCGCGCCCGCGCGCTCGCCAATCGCATCAACGCCCCACTCGCCATTGTCGACAAGCGTCGCCCGCGCGCCGGCGAGTCGGAAGTGATGAATATCATCGGCGATGTCGAGGGCCGCCATTGCATTCTGGTGGATGATATCGTCGATTCCGGCGGCACCCTGTGCAATGCTGCTGACGCGCTGATGAAAAAGGGCGCGAAAGACGTCTACGCCTATATCACGCATGGCGTGCTCTCGGGCGGAGCCGTGGCGCGCATCGCGGCTTCGAAGATCAAGGAACTCGTGCTGACCGACACGATCCAACCCACGGAAGCCGTGCGCGTAGCGAAGAACATCCGCGTGATTTCAGTGGGTTCTCTGCTTGGCGAGGCCATCAAGCGTACGGCGGGCGAAGAGAGCGTTTCCACGCTGTTTGATTGAGTGACGGGCCAAGAAAGGGTGCCTTCTGCACCGCCGAACTCAAAAATGAATTTGTTTGCAAATTATCAACATTCCGTCTGAATTATCACGATGAGCGCCTGATGAACCCGTGAGGTTCGCGCCAATCTGTTTCGAAGCAGAAGGCTTTTGTCGTGCCCATGGAATGCCCCTTCCGTCCTTTTCGTTCAACCACACTTTCCACACTCCTGATGGCCGTGACCGTCGCCGCCTGCAGCAGCGACGACCCGATTCCGAAGCATGCGCCCGAGATTCGCCACGGGCAATTCGGAGTCTCGATCAAGGAGGATGTCGCCCTGGCCCATGGTGAGCGGGTCTTCTGGCGCGCTGCGATCACCAACGGCTTTGTCAGCCTCAAGGAGAGCGAGCAGCCGGGCAAGATTTCCTGGATCGTGCCCGTGACGAATTGCAGCGTTCCGCCGATGCCCGCAGGTGCGCGCGTGACCCATGTCAGCACGGAATCCATCTTTGACAAGACACCGATCTTCACCTTCAACCAGAATCAGGTGACCGAGCGCGCCCAGCGCTATGTGCAGCGTTGGCGCGCGGAGGGGCGCGATCCGGGTTGGGAGACGGATGCGGGCGGCGATGCTTTCAAGCCCGGACATGTCTTTGTCACCGATGCCTCAAAGCCGCATGTTCTCGTTCTCTACGGGACAAAGGTTCTCTGGAATATCGTCACTGCTCCGGGCGTGAAGATCGATCTCATCGTGCTGCTGTCCAGAAACGGCGCGGGCGTCGCCAATCTGCCTCAGGGAACCAAACTTCACGCCATCAGCAACGCCGGGCTCGATTCCTGCCGGCTGTGGCCAATCCTGCCCGTCACAACGCAATCCGGAACGGCCGAACGCGCAGCGGAAGGGGATAGCTCGGCCCGGCAAGCGCTGGCGAGCCGGAGACAGGCTTTCAATACCTTCGCGGATTGGTTCCGGACGAGCTTCGGCGTCTCCATGCTCGAAAACTCGATTGGCGGTGAACGCGTTGCCAATGCTCTTATTGGCCCCGTTCCGGCCAATCCAGCCGCAAGGCTGCCCTATAAGGGGCTCAAGGGTGCCGAGATTCACCTCACGCGGGCCGATCATTTCGTGTTCGGCTCCATCCAGACCTACCGCACCAAGAGCATGGAGGTCATCGAGCCGGTGGCGCGGCGCCTTGCGGGCGGTGATCTGAATTCGCTCAACAAGAAATGATTTCGATCCGAAAGGAGTGACCGGGATGGGCCGCGCAATAGTCATTGTCGGTTTCCTGCTGTTTGGATTGCCGATCCTGATCTCGCTCGCCCTGTTTGGGCTCGGGCTCGGTGCGCAGATCTGGGTCGCCTCGGCCATTCTGGCGGCGATGGGCCTCATCGATGATGTTCCCAAGAAGGCCGAATGGGATGTTGTGAATGTGCGCAAGCACGAAAGCCTCACCGAAAGCTACCGCACGATTGTCGAGCCGCAGAAGCTGATGGATGCCCGGTCCATCAATCTGGTCACGGTGCTCGGTCTTGGTGACATGCCCAAGCACCCTCCGATCAACAATCCATCCGATGCCGAAAACACGATGAAATTGCTGGCACCGCACTTCGCAACCGAGGAATGTGCGCGCATCAAACAGGCATTTGCCGATCAATGTGTTGTGGAGGACACCCGAATCCGCCCGCTCAGCAGCGGACAGTTCACGGCTTCCTTAAAATTGACCTTCACGATGAGGGAGGCTTTCGGCAATGTGCCTGAAAAGACCCCGTTGGCGATTGTCGAGATCGACCAGAGCTTGGTCGAAGGTGGAGCGAATGGCCGCCTTGTGCCACGGGCAACGCAAGCCGAGGCACGGCTGGCCGCCTATCGCCGGGCCGCGACGCTCTGCCAGAGCGTCCGAACGTCACGCGGCAATTGCGCCTTGCGCACCATCTCGATCCGCATGATGCCCGAAGGAACCGGTCTGTCATCCGTGCGCATGACGGGACAGGCAAAGCTCGTTTTCCTGCAGCGGCAATAGTCACGTCGGAAATCGAGGGTTTCCCGACTTGTGCAGCGCAACATCGGCGCGCAGAATATCCCCTGCTTTCCTTGATCAGGGTGAACCATGTCCGATTTCCTGCGCACGCTCAGCGTTCGGTTTCCCTCCATCGGCGGTGATCAGGTCATTGCGCCGATGACATCCTTCTTCAGCCCGACGATCAGCATCAATCTCGGGCAGTCCGGAGCGCCACCCGTCGAGGATGAAGTGCTCAACGAGGTCGGCAGCTATGGCAAGCAACTCGGCCGGCTGGGCGACGCCCTTGCCGTCCTGCTGGAACATTTCGAACCGAAACGCCCGCTCGACCGACGCGAGAAGGATGCGATTGACGCACTCAAGGGCATGCTCGTGGAAATAGGCGAGATCAAACGCCGGCATGGGCGCTGAGGCGCATACCCCTTACCCTTGCCCCCTCGCCGCTTTTCCCCTATAGCCCCCGCACCCGCGCTGACACCCCTGGAGGTCGCGGGTGAAACCCGAAAACCCGCCTGAGCGCCGCGAGGCACGTAAGCGGACTTGATTTGTTGGAGAAACACCATGGCTTCTATGAAGCAGCTTGCGGCCAAGCGCCGCGAGGGGGTTGGCAAGGGGGCCGCCCGTGCAGTCCGTCGTGAAGGCCGCGTTCCGGCCGTCATCTACGGGGCCGGTCAGCCGCCGATCGCCATCTCGCTCAATTACAAAGAGACGAACACGCTGATCTATGCGGGTCACTTCCTGACCACTGTGTTCGAGATTGATGTCGAGGGCACCAAGGTGCGCGCCATTCCGCGCGACTACCAGCTCGACCGTGTCCGTGATTTCCCGCTCCATGTCGATTTCCTGCGCCTCGCGGAAGGCTCGACCGTGCGCGTCGAAGTGCCGGTGCATGTGGTCGGCCAGGAAGTCTCGCCGGGCATTAAGGGCGGCGGTTCGTTGAACCTCGTGCGCCACGCGATCGAACTCATCGTTCCGGCCGACAACATCCCGGCTGCGATCACGATCGATGTCTCGAAGGCGAAGATCGGCGATTCGATCCACATCTCGGCCATCCAGCTCCCGGCCGGAGCCAAGGTTGCGGCCGGCGGCGAAAAGGACCAGACGATCATCACCATCACCGGTTCGGCGAAGGAAGAGTGATCGTTGCGCAGCCTGTCGCTGCGCTCCATCCGATCGAGCCGGGTTGCAACCGCGATCCGGCTCTTTTTATGCCTGAGGCTTTGTCAGATCCCGTGAAGCCCGGCTGATCGGAAGCCGGCGCGTCACGACAAGGTTAAAGACCAGACTCGAGGGAGGACTGGACATGATGCTCCTCGTCGGCCTCGGGAATCCGGGGGCGAAATATGCCACGAACCGGCATAATATCGGCTTCATGGCGCTGGATGCGATCCACGAGGCGCATCGCGGCTCGCCTTGGCGTGCGCGGTTTCAGGGCGAGACTGCCGAAATTGTCCTGGATGGGCAAAAGACTCTGCTTCTGAAGCCCCAGACCTTCATGAACGAGAGCGGCCGGGCGGTGCGCGCCGCGATGGATTTCTTCAAGATCGATCTGGCGCAGGTCTACACCTTCCATGATGAACTCGATCTGCCACCGGGCAAGCTGCGTGTGAAAATTGGCGGCGGCAATGCTGGCCACAATGGCTTGCGATCCATCACCGCGCATTGCGGCAATGACTATGCCCGCGTGAGACTCGGGATCGGGCATCCGGGAGACAAGGCCCAGGTGCATGCCTACGTGCTGAATGATTTCGCGAAAGCGGAACGGGCGTGGGTGAATGACCTGTGCGACGCCATCGCGCAGAATGCCGGATTGCTCGGCGAGAAGGACGCGCTCTTTGCCAGCCGCATCCATCTTGCGATGGAAAAGGCCGGCCATGCGGATGCAAAAACACCCAAAGAGGCTGCTGAGGCGAAAAAGGCTGGACAGAGCGAGGAACCTCGCTGAAAAGCGGCGCAGATTGAACAGGGGCGGGCTTTTCCCGCCGATCACGGAACAGGCATCATGGGTTTCAAGATGGGCATTGTGGGCCTGCCGAATGTCGGCAAGTCCACGCTTTTCAACGCACTGACGCAAACGGCTGCGGCGCAGGCTGCGAATTATCCATTCTGCACCATCGAACCAAACGTTGGCGATGTCGCGGTGCCGGATGAGCGGTTGGAGAAGCTCGCGAAAATCGCGACCTCGAAGGAGATCATCCCGACGCGGCTCACCTTTGTCGATATCGCTGGCCTCGTGCGCGGTGCCTCGAAAGGCGAGGGCTTGGGCAACCAGTTCCTTGCCAACATCCGCGAGGTCGATGCCATCGCCCATGTCGTGCGCTGTTTTGAGGATAGCGACATCACGCATGTCGAGGGCAAGATCGACCCCGTCGCCGATATCGAGACGATCGAGACCGAGTTGATGCTCGCCGATCTCGACAGTCTCGAGAAGCGCATCGTCGCGATCGAAAAAAAGGCCAAGGGCGGTGACAAGGAAGCGAAGGAAATCTTCGATCTCATGAACCGCGCCCTCGTTCTGCTGCGAGAAGGCAAACCCGCCCGCCTCGTTGAAGTGAAGGCCGGTGAAGAGCGCAATTTCCGCATGCTCGGTCTGCTGACATCGAAGCCGGTGCTTTATGTGTGCAATGTCGAGGAAGCCTCGGCCGATCAGGGCAACGGATTTTCGCAGCAGGTCTTCAGCTTCGCGAAGAAAGAGGGCGCGCGTGCTGTCGTCGTCTCGGCCAAGATCGAGAGCGAAGTCGCGGTGCTGCCGCCTGACGAGCAGGTGGAATATCTCGAAGCCATCGGGTTGGCTGAACCTGGCCTCAACCGCGTCATCCGCGAGGGCTACGCGCTGCTGGGCCTGCTCACCTATTTTACCGTCGGCCCCAAGGAAGCCCGCGCCTGGACCATTACAGCCGGCACCAAGGCTCCGGCTGCAGCCGGGGTGATCCACACGGATTTCGAGAAGGGCTTCATCCGCGCCGAAACCATCGCTTACTCCGATTACATTGCCTTCAACGGCGAAAGCGGCGCGCGCGAGGCCGGCAAATTCCGCCTTGAAGGCAAGGAATACGAGGTCGCCGACGGCGACGTTCTGCATTTCCGCTTCGCAAACTGAACTGCGACGACATTGGCGGAGGCCATTTTGAGCCACAGGCAAATGGGGATCAGGTTTTTCGAGGATTTCGTCGTCGGCCAGACCGAAAACTACGGCACAGCGACGCTGGATGAGGCGGAAATCATTCGCTTCGCCGCCCATTATGACCCGCAGCCGATGCATCTCGATGCCAGTTCGGCGCAGGCCAAAATGACCGGCGGCCTGATCGCCTCCGGCTGGCATACCGCCTCTCTTAACATGCGGCTGATGGCGGATGGATTCCTGCTCGCCGCAAAATCGGGGATGGGATCGCCGGGGGTCAGCGCGGTCGAGTGGCGAGCACCCGTGCGACCGGGAGACCGCCTTTCTGGCCGGTTCGAGGTGCTCGGAAAGCGCGCCTCCACCTCGAAACCCGATCGGGGTTTCGTGAGTTTCCGCTTCCTGCTCGCCAACCAAAATGGCGTGGATGTGTTCTCTCAGGAAAACCTGATCATGTTCCTGAGGCGTGATTCCTCCGAGCCTGTCCCTCCGCCCGAGGGGCTTGATATTCCGCCCCGAACGCCCGAGACACTGAGCTTCCCGGATCGGCCGAGCCCGCCGATGGCGCGGGTGGGCGAGATGGAGCCGGGCCTCACCTTGCGGCTCGGCGAGATGGAATTCACGCCGGAGGCGATCATCGCCTTTGCGCGCGATTTTGACCCGCAGGAGTTTCACCTTTCCGAAGAAGCCGGTCGTGCCAGCCATTTTGGAGGCCTCTCGGCCTCCGGCTGGCATATTGCCTCGGGCTGGATGCGCACGATCTGCGGTTACTGGGCCAGCGAGACTCGATCGGGGAATTTCGTTCCGAAACTCGGCCCCTCGCCCGGCTTTCGCGACCTTCGCTGGATCAAGCCTGTACTGGCGGGAGACCGGCTGACCTATGGCTCGAAGCTGATCGAGGCGCGCAGATCGGCCTCGCGTCCCGGCTGGGGCATCGCCTCGCACCGCAATTTCGCGCTCAACCAGCGCGGCGAACTGGTTTTCGCCTTCACCGGCACCGTTCTGTGGGAAGCCGTTCCGTGAGCAGGAACACGCCGCATCTGGGGCTTTTCGCCGGGCGACGCATCCTCTTCGTGATGGCGACGGTAGCCGAATATGGCCCGCATTTGCGCGCTCTGATCCAGCCGGTGAATACCGGCGTCGGCCCGGTCGAGGCGGCCATCGGCACCACGCGCGCACTCGCGGCTCTTTCCGACGCCAACACGCTCCCGGATCTCGTGGTCTCGCTCGGTTCCGCCGGTTCGAACCGGCTCGAGCAGGGCGCCATCTATCAGGTGGCAAGCGTGAGCTACCGCGACATGGATGCGAGCCCGCTCGGTTTTACCAGGGGCGCGACGCCGTTTCTCGATATCCCGGTCGAGATCGAATTACCCATCCGCCTGCATGAAATCCCCGTGGCACGACTCTCGACCGGCGCCAATATCGTCACCGGGCATGCCTACGAGGCCATTGATGCCGATATGGTCGATATGGAGAGCTTCGCCGTTCTGCGCGCCTGCCAGAGTTTCGGCGTCCCGATGATCGGCCTGCGCGGTATCTCGGATGGCGCCCATGAATTGCGGCACTATTCGGATTGGACCGCGCTGCTCGGCCATCTCGACGAGGAAATGGCGAAAATCATCGCGCGGTTGGACATGCTCCTGCCATGCGCCTGAACAGGCTCAATGTCCCTCGAACGCGATGAGCGTGCGCACCGGCACGCCAAGCGCGCGGATTTTTTTAGCCCCACCGAGATCTGGCAGGTCGATCACGAAACAGGCGGCAACGACCTCGGCACCCAGTTGTTGGAGCAGCTTCACGGCAGCGCTTGCAGTGCCTCCTGTAGCGATCAGGTCATCCACGAGGATCACTTTCTCTCCCTTGGAAACGGCATCGACATGCATCTCCATCGTGTCGGTGCCATATTCCAGGCTGTAGGAAATCGACACGGTTGTGTGCGGCAGCTTGCCTTTCTTGCGGATGGGCACGAAGCCGCAGGAGAGCTGATGCGCAATCGCCCCGCCCAGGATGAAACCGCGCGCTTCAATGCCCGCCACCTTGGCAATCCCGGCACCCGCATAGGGTTGCACCAGTTCGTCGACGGCTCGGCGGAACGCGCGCGGATTGCCCAGGAGGGTCGAGATGTCACGAAACTCGATGCCGGGCTTGGGATAGTCGGAAATCGTGCGGATCGCCGCGCGCAATTCGGACGCCATCGTCCCGGTTTTCCCATCGATCATGCTGACGCCCCGCTTCAAACCCGCTGCACCACCGAGCCCGATTATCCATAGAAAAAGGGGGCCGCAGCCCCCTGATCCTTCATGGAATTTCCGCGCAAATCAATGCGCCTTGGAGGGTTCGGCATCGAGACGCGACCAGATGCGCTTCTTGAGCATGAACAGAAGGCCCGCAAGCACGATAAGCCAGAGCATGACCTTCACGCCCGTGCGCTTGCGCTCTTCCATCTTGGGTTCGGCCGCCCACATCAGGAAAGCGGTGACATCCTTGGCAACCTGAAGCTTCGTCACCGGCGTGCCATCGGTGTAGTAGTTCGGGTCCGAAGCCTTGCCCGCATCATCAAACATGGCGAGCAGCGGGTTCGACATCGCGATCTTGTTACCCGGGAAATACTTGTTCCAGTGCAGGCCGTCTTCCACCTTCACGCCCTTGGGCGGGGCTTCATAGCCGGTGAGCAAAGCCGTGATATAATCCGGTCCCTGTTGCTGATATTGCGTGACGATATCGAACAGGTAGGTCGGGAAACCGCGCTCGTAGGAGCGGGCCTTCGCGATCACCGAGAAATCCGGTGGCACTGCGCCGTTGTTTGCTGCCTTGGCCAGTTCATCATTGGCGAAGGGCTTTGGGAAACGATCCGACGGGCGGGCCGGACGCTCGAACATGTCACCGGCCTCGTTCGGGCCGTCCTTGACCTTGTATTCCGCCGCCAGCGTGCGAACCTGACCATCCGTGAACCCGGGACCACCGGGCTCGGAAAGGTTGCGGAATGAGAGCTTAGAGAGCCCGTGGCAGGAGGCGCAGTTCTCGCGATAGACCTTGAAACCGCGCTGGAGCTGGGCCTTGTCGTAGGTGCCGAACGGTCCATAAAACGACCAGGTCTGGCGCGGCGGCTTCTCGCCGGCACCGGCCGCGAAAGCCGGAGCAGCGAAGGCGAAGCCTGTAGCGACAATCGCGGCAACACCAAGAGAACGAGACAGGGAATTCATCATCGTCAATCCTTCTTGTCCGTTCACTTAGTGCGCGTGGCCGGAGGCGAGCACTGAATCAGCGATCGAGGCCGGCAGGGGCTTGGGCTTCTCGAAGAGCCCGAGCAGCGGCAGAACCACCACGAAATAGGCGAAGTACATCACCGTGAGGATCTGAGCGAAGCCGACCATATCGAGAATGGTGCGGCCGCCGAGCGTCAGAACCGCCTGATCGGTCGGCTGCGAGCCGGTATAGCCCAAAAGGATCGCCACCAGCACGAACACCCAGAAGAAAATCTTGAAGGCCGGGCGATAGGCGCCAGACTTCACCTTCGAAGTATCAAGCCAAGGCAGGAAGGCGAGGATCGCGATCGAGGCGAACATCGCCACCACACCGCCGAGCTTGTCGGGGATGGCGCGCAGGATGCCGTAGAAGGGCAGGAAGTACCATTCCGGCACGATATGGGCCGGCGTCTTCAGCGGATCAGCCGGGATGTAGTTATCGGCGTGGCCGAGGAAGTTCGGGTGGAAGAATACGAACCAAGCAAACACCATCAGGAAGCATACCAGCGCAAATGCATCCTTCACGGTCGCGAACGGCGTGAACGGCACGGTGTCTTTCTTGTAGTTCTTCACCTCAACGCCCGAAGGGTTGTTCTGACCCACATGATGCAGCGCCCAGACGTGCAGAATCACCACGCCGAAAATCATGAACGGCAGCAGGTAATGCAGCGAGAAGAAACGGTTGAGCGTGGGGTTATCGACCGAGTAACCGCCCCAGAGCCAGGTGACAATTGCCTCGCCGACGACGGGGATCGCCGAGAAGAGGTTGGTGATCACGGTCGCGCCCCAGAAGCTCATCTGGCCCCAGGGAAGCACATAGCCCATAAACGCAGTGGCCATCATGAGAAGAAAGATCACAACGCCGAGGATCCACAGCAACTCGCGCGGAGCCTTGTAGGAACCGTAATACATGCCGCGGAAAATATGGATATAGACCGCGATGAAGAACATCGACGCGCCATTGGCATGCGCATAACGCATCAGCCAGCCGTAATTCACGTCGCGCATGATGTGCTCGACGGAGCTGAAGGCATAATCCACATGCGGCGTGTAATGCATCACCAGCACGATGCCGGTGATGATCTGCGACACCAGCATGAACATCAGGATGCCGCCGAACGTCCAGAAATAGTTGAGATTGCGCGGAACCGGGTAGGAAACCGCCGAATCATGCATCAGCCGCACAATCGGGAGACGCGCATCGATCCAGCGCTCGATCCCGGTATTCGGCACGTAGGTGGAATGATGCTCACCCATGATTGTCACTCACCCCTGCTGATTAGCCGATACGGATTTTGGAAGCCGACAGGAACGCGAATTCCGGAATGTCGAGGTTGCGCGGAGCCGGGCCTTTGCGGATGCGCCCCGAATTGTCGTAGTGCGACCCGTGGCAGGGGCAATACCAGCCATTGTATTCGCCCGAGAAGCCCACCGGCACGCAACCGAGATGGGTGCAGTTGCCGTAGACGACAATCCATTTGTCCTGCGCCTTGCCTTCGAACGCGCGGACACGAGCGGCATCCGCCTGCTTGTCCGGAAGGGCCGCCGAATCGTCCTTGCGGGCATCTTCGATCTCTTTCGCGGTGCGGTGACGCACGAAAATGGGCTTGCCGCGCCATTTCAGCGTGATCGCCTTGCCTTCGCCGATCGGAGCGAGGTCAACCTCGACCGGAGCGCCGGCCGCAATGGTCGAAGCATCCGGGCTCATCTGCGAGATGAGCGGCCAGGCGACACCGCCCGCCGCCACAACACCTGCCGCGCCCGTGGCGAGCAGAAGGAAATCCCGGCGATTCGGATCGCCCGATTGCATCGCGTTGGTGGAGTGATCAGCCACGTCCCTTTTCCTCTTCTTGCCGCGCCGGATCCGGAACTCCCAGCGGGCCATCGCAAAAAACCAAAACCGTTTCGCTACCTGACAATCCGAAAATGATGCCACGGCACGGCCAATTTCCATGCGACGCAAGGTCGCCAGAACCAGCCTCCGCCTGCCCGATACGGATTGCGACCGCATCAAGGCAAAAACGGTTCTAAAGTTGATGGCTCAATGGCACTCCAAAAGCCACTTGTCCATACCCCAAGAGCATGCTCAAGACCCCAACCATGGTTGAAAACACAAGTCAAAGCGCTGCCGGGCCGGTTGCACGGCCCCACGGACTCCGGATCGCGCTTTTTGAGCCCGACATTCCCCAGAATGCGGGAACCTTGATGCGCCTTGCCGCCTGCCTCGATCTCGATCTCGACCTGATCGAACCGGCCGGGTTCGATGCCTGCGACCGGAACCTCCGGCGTGCGGGGCTGGATTACCTCAGCCATCTGCGGTTGACCCGGCATCTTTCGTTCGCGCATTTCGAGACATGGCGGAAACAGGGTGGGCATCGCCTCGTGCTCGCCACCACCAAGGGCGCTGTGGGACATCATCAGTTTCGGTTCGGGCACGGCGACGTGATCCTGCTCGGGCGAGAAAGTGCCGGCGTGCCGGATGTCGTGCATGACGCTGCCGATGCGCGGGTCCTCATCCCGATTCGACCCGGCCTGCGCTCCCTTAATGTCGCGGTGGCGGGCGCGATCCTCGCCGGCGAGGCGATGCGCCAGCTTGACCTTTTCGCACCCTTCGGAACAGGAGAGGCCCGATGATCATGACGGAATGCCCATGACAGCCCTGCTGGACCAACCCGAAACCCAGAACCGGATCGCACGTGCCGCCGAATGGTTCGGCGCGCTCCAAACCCGGATCATGGCCGCGTTCGAAGCGATCGAAGCCGAGGCAGAAGGCCCGTTTTTCGCCGAGGCCGGCGGCCCAGGCCGAGCAGAATTCAAGCCTTGGCAGCGGCAGAACCACGACGGCTCGCCCGGCGGCGGTGGCAGGATGGGCATGCTGCGCGGCCGGGTTTTCGAGAAATGCGGCGTGCATGTGAGCCATGTCCACGGCTCTTTCGCACCCGAATTCGCGGCCCAGATTCCGGGCGCCGAGAGCGACCCGCGCTTTTCCGCCTGCGGCATTTCGCTGATTGCGCATCCGTGGAACCCGAATGCGCCGACGGTGCATATGAACACACGTTTTGTCGTGACATCCAAGGCCTGGTTCGGCGGCGGCGCAGACCTCACCCCTCTCCTGCCCGAGCGCCGCTCGCAATCGGATGCCGATGCGATCGCATTTCACGCCGCAATGGAGAAAGTCTGTGCCGAGCATGGCGCGGATTATCCGCGCTACAAGGCGTGGTGCGATGAGTATTTTCACCTCAAGCACCGGAACGAGCCGCGCGGGATCGGCGGGATTTTCTACGATTATCGCGAAAGCGACTGGGAGGCCGATTTCGCTTTCACGCGAGGCGTTGGCGAGGCGTTTCTCGCCATCTATTGCGACATCCTGATGCGCAATCTTGGCATCGACTGGAGCGAGGAGCAGCGGCATCAGCAGGAGGTACAGCGTGGACGCTACGTCGAGTTCAACCTGCTCTATGACCGGGGCACGCTGTTCGGCCTGAAAACTGGCGGCAACATCGAATCGATCCTCTCGTCGATGCCGCCGCGCGTGCGCTGGCCCTAAACTTCAGCCAGCGCAGCCTTCATCAGCGCGATCTGCGCGATACGCCCCTCCGGAAAACCTGCCCCGATCCAGCGATCCTCAACCTGGTGAAGCAGTCGTCCGATCTCAGGCCCCGGACGGACACCCGCTTTCACGATATCCTCGCCCTTGATCAGAAAAACAGGCGGCGACGGCAACGGCGCAATCGGTGTCTCGGTGAGCAGGGGCAGATGGGCGGCCGCCTCGGGGTGGCGATAGGAAATCAGGCGCGGTTCAACACCAGTTTCCTGCATGGCGAGGGCATCCTTCAATGCTTGGCAAAGCATCCGCTCGCGGTTCGAAAGCTTGAGCGAGGAGCGCAGGGCCTCCACTTCCGAAGAATCGAACAGCGAAAAAATCCGGAGGATCGCCTCGCTTTCGCCACCTCCCGGTCGCGCAAGCAAGCGCTCGAGCCGCTGCAAATCCGGCTTCAGCCGCACAATTGCGCTGACGAGACCCCAATCCTCCGCCTCACGCATGATATCGAGGGCGCGTGGGGCCATGACGAGCTTGAACATCTCGGCCCGGATCCGCTCTCGAGAAAGCTGCGCAAACCCCTCATGATGGCGCATGATGGCCGCCAATCCCGGCGCATCAAGCGGCCCCTCTGCATAAATCGCGCTGAAACGCAGGAACCTCAGGCCGCGCAGGTAATCTTCGGCGAGGCGCTGATCGGGGTCGCCAATGAAACGGACGCGCCGGGCGGCAAGGTCGGCCAGACCTCCGAATTCATCGTGCAGGACACCGTTGAGCCCTACCGACATCGCGTTGATGGTGAAATCGCGACGCGCAGCATCGGCCCTGAAATCATGCCCGAAGCGCACGTGGGCTCGCCGACCATCGGTCGCGATATCCTCGCGCAGGGTCGTGACCTCATAAGGCTGTCCGTCGATCACGACCGTAATGGTGCCATGCTCGATGCCGGTGGGAACGGCCTTCCAGCCCTTGCCCTGCGCGATGCGCATCACCTTCTGCGGCAAGGCTGTAGTGGTGATGTCGATATCGGAAAATTCGATATTCATCAGCGCATTGCGCACAGCACCACCGACAATCCGAGCGCCCTCGCCCGCTTCCTCGAGAGCGGCGAGCAGGGCCGTCGCGCCCGGCTCGGCCAGAAGCGTCGCGAGGCGCGAGGCGGGCTCGATGTTCACTCGATCGATCCCGGCACGAGCTTGCCATCCTTGAAGACAGCCGGCTGGTAGGCACCGCGCTTCGCGGCATCGGTAAACCCCAGGAACAGCAGCACAGCCGCCATCAGCGCGAGGCCGATGATGGTCTGGATCAGGAAGGCTTTCTTTTCAAAGATTTTCTTCGCTTCGCGCGGATGCTTGCCGACCCAGATGACAAAGGCGGCATAAGCCAGAAATGGCACGAAGAAAAAGCCGGCGAGTTCGAAAATCACCCTTGCCATGTGCCTTGAACCTCAGAAACGTTCCGCAAAATTGCGCATGATCCCCGCCGTGACACCCCAGATATAGGCCTCCGCGTAATCAAGGATATAGAAGCTGCGCTCGCGCCCGCGCCAGAAAATCTCGCCCCGCCGGTAGCGTGCCGGGTCGAGCACAAGCGCCAGCGGAACCTCGAAGACACGCGCCACCTCACCGGGATCAGGCGCGAAGCGTACTTCCGGCGAGACAAGACCGACAAGCGGCTGCACACGAAACCCCGTGCCCGAGAAATAGGGCGGGAGAAACCCGATCGGTTCGACCTCCACGGGCGGCAAACCAATTTCCTCCTCGGCTTCACGCAAAGCTGCCACGCCCGCCGACTCGCCCGGCTCGATGCGTCCTCCGGGGAAAGCGACTTGTCCGGCATGGGTGGAAAGTCCCGCGGAGCGCTCGGTGAGCACCAGATTGAGACCCTCGGCACGCTGAACCACCGGCACCAGAACCGCTGCCGGTTTGGCCTTGTCCCAGAATTCCGGCTCGGGCAGGATGCTCGCAATCACGTGGCATCCGAACCGCTCGGCATCGCGTTGAGGGTCCAGCGGTTCCTCGAACAGGGCGCGGCGCGCCCGCAGCCGAAAGGCATCAGGCTCGCTCAAATCGGGCGCAAGCGTCACCGGAAGGCGCAGCGAAGGCCTTGCGTCAGCCATGATCCGTCTCCGGGACCGGGAAACTCACGCCAGCCGAACGAAACACCAGCCTTCCGTCCTCCTCGATCAATCGATCCGCGATCTCGAGCGCAACCGGGCGACTGGCCAGCGCCCACAAATCAGCACGGATGCGAATATAGAGCTTGAAGCCGCCATCCTTGGCGAGTTCGATCCGAACCGGGTGTTCGGCACCAGCCAGCACGATCTCATCGAGATTGGTGCGGAAGGCATAGGCGAGGCCGGCATCCGACCCGGTTTCCTCCATCTCGACCGCAAGAAACGGCGCATCGTCCACGACAATGCCAACACGCTCGACTGGCGTGACCAGCACATAGCGCTCGGGGTCCTTGCGCAGGATCGAGGCGAACAGCTTCACGAGCGGCACGCGGTTGATGGGGGTACCCTGATAGAACCAGCGGCCATCGGCGGCGATTCGCATGTCGATCGCACCGCAATAGACCGGATTCCAGCGTTCAACAGGCGGCAGGGCGCGGCCCTGATGCGCCTTGGCGATTTCGAGAAAGTGCTGCGGCAAATGAGGCTGACTCATGGGCCTGATTTAAGCACCGGGCGGGAAAACGCAAAGCCCCGCCACAGGCTTGCCATGTTCAGCGCCTCGACTGGAGCCGAGAAAGTTGGTCGCTTCGCGAGAAAGTGACTGGGGATGGACCAGGAATGACGCGGATGTCGCATTGCCGAGCGGCATGGAGCGATCCAGATTGTTTTTCAGACGAACACGGAAGGAGAGCGGAATGCAAGCCAATGAACCGAGGGACTTTGCCGCCTCCTTCGTCCGGCTCGCCGAGGATGCAGGCCAGACCCTTCAGAAGGCTCGAGCAGAAATCGGCAAGGTGATCTTCGGACAGGAGACCGTGATCGACGAAACGCTGGTCACCCTGCTCGCAGGCGGACATGCCTTGCTCGTCGGGGTGCCGGGTCTCGCGAAAACCAAGCTGGTCGAGACGCTGGGTCGCGTGCTGGGTCTAGATGCCCGGCGCATCCAGTTCACTCCTGACCTGATGCCGTCGGATATTCTCGGCTCGGAAATCCTTGAGGAGCCTTCGCCTGGCAAGCGCGCCTTCCGGTTCATCAAGGGGCCGGTCTTTGCCGAGTTGCTGATGGCGGATGAAATCAACCGCGCCTCGCCGCGCACGCAATCGGCCCTGCTTCAGGCCATGCAGGAGGGGTTCGTGACGATCGCCGGACAGAGGCACGACCTGCCGAAGCCGTTCCATGTGCTCGCCACGCAGAATCCGATCGAGCAGGAGGGCACTTACCCGCTGCCAGAAGCGCAGCTTGACCGGTTCCTGCTGCAAATCGATGTCAATTATCCGGACCGGGTTGCCGAGCGGAGGATGCTGCTTGATACAACCGGCGCCGAACAGGCCGAGCCGCAGACCGTGTTATCGGCTGAAGGGCTGGTGGCCGCGCAGCGCCTTGTGCGCCGCCTGCCGGTGGGCGAGCAGATTGTCGATGCCATTCTCGATCTCGTGCGCTCGGCCCGCCCCGAGGCCGGCACGCCGCTCGCCGAAAAACTGATCTGGGGGCCTGGCCCGCGCGCGTCCCAAGCGCTGATGCTCGCCGCGCGTGCGAAAGCGCTGCTCGATGGTCGGTTGTCGCCCTCACTCGATGACGTGATCGCGCTGGCTGAACCCGTTCTCAAGCATCGCATGGCGCTCAGCTTCGCGGCACGGGCCGAAGGAGAAACACTGTCGAACATCATTGCCGGACTCACCGCGAAGTATCGCTGATGGCCGAGCCCGCCCGCGCCCTCGCACCCTTCTCGCAACGCCTGCCCGCGTCGCTCCAGCGCGAGGCGGCGGAACTCTCGGGCGTGCTCGAACATCTCTCGGTGGAAGCAAGGCAGGTCGCGGCGCAGCTTGCGATGGGCATTCACGGCCGCCGGCGGCCGGGTCCGGGAGAAGAATTCTGGGAGTTCCGCCCCTTCATCGCCGGCGAACCCGCGAGCCGGATCGACTGGCGTCGCTCGGCGCGCGATGATCGCCTCTTCGTCAGGGAGCGCGAGTGGGAGAGCGCCTCCTCCTATTCCATCTGGTTCGACCTGTCGCCCTCGATGCATTTTGTCTCGAGCCTCGCGAAGAAGGCAAAGCGCGATCGCGCTCTGGTCATCGGCCTTGCGCTGGCTGACCTCCTTGTCCATGCCGGCGAGCGCGTCGCACTTTACGGGCGCACCAACCCCATTGCCTCTCGCCAGATCATCACGCGCATCGCCGAGGCCCTCCTGCGCTCGGGCGATGGCATGCGCGATACGGGAGGCTTTCCGCCCGATATTCCGCTGCGGCGACAGGACCGGCTGGTCCTGATCGGCGATTTCATCCTGCCGGTCGAGGCCTTCGCCGAGAGGCTTCAGCGGCTGGCCGCAAAGGGTGTGCGCGGCAAGATCCTGATGATCCGCGATCCGGCCGAAGAGCTTTTTCCGTTTTCGGGTGAAGTCGAGTTCGAGGCGATGGAAAGCGCCGAACTCTGGCGCGTGGGCGAGGCGGCGGATGTCGCCCGGGCCTATCGCGAACGCATCGTCGCTCATCGCGAGGAATTGCGACGCATCGCCACGAAGCACGGCTTTGCCTTCCTGCATCATGTCACCGACCGACCGCCCGCTGAAGTGCTGCTGATGCTCGCGGCGATGATTGGCGGGCAGGTTCCGGTGCTCACCCGTCCAGCCTCCGAAGTGGAGAGCGCGGCATGAGTGCTCTCGCCTTCGCCGCTCCTTTCGCACTGATTGCCCTTGTAGTGCTGCCCGCACTTTACCTTCTGCTGCGTCTCACGCCCCCGCCGCCCAAGCGCCTTCCCCTGCCAACCCTTCCGTTGGTGAAAGACCTGCTCGGCCGAGAGCGCGAGCCCGCGCGCACACCGCTATGGCTTCTCCTCCTGCGCCTCCTCATGGCGGCTGCTGTCATCCTCGCAGCCGCCGGTCCACGCTGGCAGCCGGACGCAACCCCGGTTCCGGCCGGAAACGGGCCGCTCGTGCTGATGATCGATGACGGCTGGGCTGCGGCGGGCGACTGGAAATCGCGGATGGACCGCGCGGCGAGCCTGCTGACGGAAAACACCTCCCGCCCGATCATCCTGATCACGGCGAGCGAGGAACGCCCCGAAGCCGTCGCCGAGCCAGCCCGGAGCGCGCTCGCGAAGGTGATGGGCCTCCAGCCCAAACCCTACCGTCCGTCGCGCGAGACCCTGTTTTCAACTGCCGGAACCTTGCTGAACGCTGACCCGAGCGCAGGTGCCCTCTGGCTGTCCGATGGTGTGACCGCACAGTCAGAACAACAGCGCCTCGCGGCATTCCTTGCCGAATTTGGAGCCAGAGTGAACATTCTCGCGGCCCTCGACCGCAGCCCGCTCGCAATCACGAATGTCAGCGCGACGCCGGACGGGCTGGAGGCAAGCCTGCTGCGTCCGGGTGGACGCGGCGGCGCCCAGACCGGGCTCCTGCGCGCGAGCGACGATAAGGGCCGTTCGCTCGGCGATGCCACGTTTGCGCTTGAGGCCGGAAGCACCGAGGGCAAGGCCAAGCTCGCCATGCCCCTTGAATTGATGAACGCCGTCGCGCGGCTTGAGATCGTCGAGGCGCGGCAGGCCGGTGCGGTGCATCTGGTCGATGCGGCCAGCCGCCGCCGTCGTGTCTCGATCATCACCGGCGAGACGACCGATACCGCCCAGCCGTTGGTCTCGGGCCGGTTTTTCGTGACGCGTGCGCTGCAACCCTATTCGGAATTGCGCGAGCCGCCGCGCGGCAGCGCCGATCCCATCATCCGCGCTCTGGAAGAGCGGCCAGATATTCTGGTCCTCGTCGATATCGGCACCGTTGCGGGCGAAACCGCTGAGGTCATCACGCGATTTGTGGAAAACGGCGGCACACTCATCCGCTTTGCCGGGCCGGGATTGGCGGCGGCGAGCGATGATCTTCTCCCGGTGCGCCTGCGGCGTGGGGGGCGGATTCTGGGTGGCGCTCTTTCATGGGACAAGCCGCAGAAGCTCGGTGCCTTCCCCGAAGGCTCGCCCTTCGCCGGGCTCTCCGTGCGCGAGGAAATCCGAGTCGAACGTCAGGTGCTGGCCGAGCCCGATTCGGCGCTCACGCGAGCCAGCTGGGCCGTGCTGGAAGACGGGACGCCGCTTGTCACGGCCGCACCGCGCGGCAAGGGACAGATCATCCTGTTCCACGTGACCGCCGACACCAGCTGGTCGAACCTGCCGCTCTCGGGGATTTTCGTCGATATGCTGCGCCGCTGCCTTCAGGTTGCCACCAGCCAGGGTGCTGGCGCGGGCGAACAGGCCGCGGGCGAGCGTGTGCCGCCGCGTCTGACGCTCGACGGGTTCGGCACACTCTCCGCGCCACCCGCGACCGCTCGCTCGCTTGATCCACGCCGGGTTGCCGCTGCCTCGCGGGATAACCCGCCGGGCTTTTACGGTCCGCCGGAAGCGAGCATCGCGGTTAATGCCGTCACGCCTGCCGAGAACCTCGAAGGCATCGACTGGCGCGGTCATGCGACTGCGGCTCTGGGCGGCGGCATCGCAACCGACCTGCGTCCGTTCCTGATGATTCTCGCTGCCATCCTGATTGTGCTCGATGCGCTTGCCGTGATGCTGATCGCACTCGGTGGCTGGCGGCGTCTGCGCCCGGTGGCGGCGGTGATCGCTGGCGCGCTGGCGCTGGCCATGATTGCTACTCCTCAAAGCGTTGAAGCGCAGGGCACGAGTCCCGCACCGGCACAGGCTGCACCACTGCCCAACCCGACACCCGATGAAATTCGCTCGTCGCTGCGCCCACGCATTGCCTATGTCGTCACCGGGAATGCCGGCGTGGATGAAGCCAGCCGTCAGGGGTTGATCGGGCTCGGTCAGGTCCTTCAGCAGCGCACGGCGATCTCGCTCGATGAGCCGGTCGCAATCAATCCGGCGCGGGATGAACTGGTTTTCTTCCCGATGATTTACTGGCCCGTTCTCGCCGATCAGCCTCGCCCGCCCGAGGCGGCCATCCGGGCCGTCGATGCCTACATGAAAAATGGTGGCACCGTGGTTTTCGACACGCGCGATGCCTTCATCCAGCGCAACAACGGCCAGCCGACGCCTGAAACACGTGCCCTGCGCCGGATGCTCGGCTCGCTCGACATCCCTTCGCTTGAACCTGTGCCGGCCGATCACGTTCTGACCAAGACCTTCTACCTGCTTGACCGCATGGTCGGCCGCTATGTGGCGGGCGATACTTGGGTCGAGGCACTTGCCGGCCCGCGAGATTCGAAGCAGCCGGCGCGTGCCGGTGACCGGGTTTCGCCCCTCATCATCACCAGCAATGATCTCGCGGCAGCCTGGGCGGTCGATCGACTTGGCCAGCCCCTATTTCCGCTCGTGCCCGGCGAACCGCGCCAGCGCGAATTCGCACTGCGCACAGGCGTGAACATCGTGATGTACGTGATGACCGGAAACTACAAAGCCGATCAGGTGCATGTGCCGGCACTTCTTGAAAGGCTCGGGCAATGAACGCCGATCGCCTCAGCCTCGATTTCGCGCCGCTCATGCCCTGGCCGTGGCTGATCGCGCTCGGAATTCTGGCTTTCGGCCTGTGCATCTATCTGCTCGCGCGCGGCAAACGCGGAGCCTGGCTGCGCCTTGCGGCCACGATCCTGATCCTGCTCGGACTCGCCGATCCGCGCCTCGTCAACGAGAAGCGCGACCCGTTGACCGATATCGTCGCCGTAGCGGTTGATCGTTCAGGCTCGCAAAGCCTCGCCAACCGCCCGGCCGAGACCGAGGCGGCCCTGCGCGAGGTGCGTGACGCGCTCCAGCGTCGCCCGAACACGGAAATCCGCGTCATCGATATCTTCGAGCGCGAGGGTTCGAGCGATGGAACACGCCTGTTCGATACGCTCGCGGCTGCCACGCGCGACGTACCGCAGGATCGACTGGCCGGGGTGATCGCCATCACCGATGGCGTGATCCATGATGTCCCGCAGGAGCGCGCGAGGCTTGGATTTTCCGCCCCGTTCCACGGATTGGTGACGGGCCAGTCCAACGAATTCGACCGGCGGATCGAACTGGTCGAAGCGCCTCGCTTCGGGATTGTGGGCAAGGATGTCACGGCCATCGTGCGGGTGGAGACGCAGGGCGAGAGTGCTGCACCCCTGCGCCTCACCTTGCGCCAGAACGGCGAGACACTTCCCGCACGCCCCGTCATCCCCGGCGTGCCGGTGCGCGTGAACCTGAAGCTCGATCGTGCCGGGCTCAATCTGTTCGAAGTCGGGATCGAAACGGCTGCCGGCGAACTTACCGGGCTCAACAACGTTCTCGCGATCCCGATTGAGGGTGTGCGCGAGAAGCTGCGCGTGCTGCTGGTTTCGGGCGAGCCGCATAATGGCGAGCGCACCTGGCGGAACCTTCTGAAGGCCGACCCCAATGTCGACCTCGTACATTTCACCATTCTGCGCCCGCCTGAGAAACAGGACGGCACGCCCACAAACGAATTGTCGCTGATCGCGTTCCCGACGCGGGAATTGTTCGTGGAGAAAATCAAGGAATTCGATCTCATTATTTTTGACCGCTACTCGAACCAGACCTTCCTCCCCACGCTCTATTTCGAGAACATGGTGCGCTATGTACGTGATGGCGGAGCCATGCTCTTCGCGGTCGGGCCGGAATTCGTGGCCCGGAACGGCCTGCTATCCACGCCGCTGAAAGACATCATGCCCGCCGAACCAACGGGCTCGATCATCGAGCGGATGTATCGCGCCGAAGTCACCCATCTCGGCCAGAAACACCCTGTGACCCGCAAGCTCGAAGGCGCGAATGAAGGCATCGGCCCGGTCGCAACCGCGCCCGCGCGCTGGTCACCGTGGTTCCGGCAGATCGCGGCCCGCCCGCGTGACGGGCAAGGCCTGATGACGGGGGTGGATGGCCTTCCGCTGCTCGTGCTCAAGCGCGAGGGCAAGGGCCGGGTGGGCCTGTTCCTGTCCGATCATGTCTGGCTCTGGGCGCGCGGCTATCAGGGCGGCGGGCCATATCTGGATGTGTTGCGCCGTCTCTCGCACTGGCTGATGAAGGAGCCGGAACTTGAGGAAGAGGCGCTGCGGCTGATGGTCTCGGGCAATCGCATCCTGGTCGAGCGCCGGACCATCGGCAATCCACCGGGCGATGTCGAACTCACCAATCCGGCTGGCGAGACGCTGCCCATCAGTCTGACAGAAACCGAGCCCGGTTTATGGCAGGCTGAGGTGGCGATCCGGCGGGCCGGCCTGCATCGCGCCACGAATGGCGGGTTGATCGCGTTCGCGAATGCCGGTCCGCCAAACCCGCGCGAATTTCGGTCGGTCCTCTCGACACCGGAATTCCTGCAACCTGTGGCCGAGTGGACCGGCGGTTCGGTGCGCCGCATTGCCGCCAACGGCACCCTGAGCCTTCCGCGGATCGTCGATATCCGGACTGGCAACCGCTATGGCGGCTCAGATTATATCGGGCTGAAACCCAATACGGCTTCGATCCTGCGTGGCATCACCATCACGCCTCTTGGCATCGGCTTCCTCGGGCTTGGACTTCTGCTCCTGCCTCTGATCGGCATGTGGTATGCGGAAGGACGGAAGAAAAAGACCTGATTTTCAACGCGTTGGCTTGACGAGCCCCGAGAGGCTCGCGGCCTCTTCCGTGATTGCGAGCATGAGCAACCGGCCCGGATCGACAGGACCCGGCATGGTGATCCGACCGGGAGGCACGCGCTTGTAGCCGTGGCGGCCATAATAGGGTTCGTCGCCTACAAGCAGGATGGCCGCCGCACGCAGCGCCCTTGCCGCCTGCGCCGCGCGCTCAAGCAAGGCGGCCCCGATCCCTCGTCCCTCGAAAGCCGGTTCAACCGTGAGCGGACCCAACACGAAAACCCTCGCCTCGCCGATCATCACCGGCGTGAGCTGCACGGACCCAACCAGCAGCGAGCCGACACGCGCGACGTAGGCGAGCATCTCCGCATCGCCCGCCTGCTCGCGGATGCGATAGGCCGTGCGGGCAAAACGGCCGGGGCCAAAGGCACGCTGATGCAGCTTCTCGATCTGCGCTTCGTCGGAGGGCCTTGCCGCCTCGATGGTAAGCGAAAGCGTATTCATGTGAGCCGCATCACGCCTTGCTGCGCCAAAGTCAAGCGAGGGTGAATGAGCGGAAGGAATTCACCAATGCGCGGAGATCGAAGCCGCGCCCGTCAGCTCCGCCAGCCGACGTCGCGTGCCCATAGTCGTGCCCTCCGGCAACGCATCGAGGGCGAAGAACCCGCATTCGACGATCTCGCGATCAGGTTCACGCGGCGCGGTCTGATGCGCATTCTCCACGAGATAGAGCATCACATGATCGCGCCTCGAAGCCGAGAGG
Source organism: Hyphomicrobiales bacterium (assembly GCA_017302635.1). Classification (GTDB taxonomy): domain Bacteria; phylum Pseudomonadota; class Alphaproteobacteria; order Rhizobiales; family Beijerinckiaceae; genus Rhabdaerophilum. The sequence continues at coordinate 318,618 of JAFLCX010000002.1, read as the reverse complement.
TTGAGATAGACGCCCAGAAGCACAGGCTCCGTGACAAGCCGGAAATTTCCCTCTTCGCTGAGTTCGGCCTCAAGCGCAGCGCGGGCGGTCTGGCCCGCCTCGACACCCCCTCCCGGCAGGTGCCATCCCGGCACATAGGAATGGCGCACGAGAAAGACGCGCCCCGCCTCGTCGCGTACGATCGCGCGCACGCCCAGCGTCATGCCCCGCGTGAGCCGGAACCACAGATGGGCCACGCGCAGCAGCAGCCGATGACGCAGGCCCAGATGATTTCCTTCGCCTTCACCCCTTGACGCCTGAGCCGCGCCATAAGAGACCGGCTGGGAAACCTGCGCCGCATGAGCGGAAGAGTGAGCAACCAAGCCTTGAGTTTTCTTCTCGCGCATCTTTCCGATCCTCATATCGGCCCCCTGCCCCGGATGCCCGTGCGTGCACTCGTCGGCAAGAGGCTGACCGGCGTGATCAACTGGCATCGGTCGCGGGCCACCATCCATAGCATGGCGGTGCTGGATGCCATCATCGACGATATCGCGATCCATAAGCCGGATCATGTGGCGCTGACGGGCGACCTCGTGAATGTCGGCTATCCGCCCGAATTCCCGGTCGCGGCGGCGAGGCTCTCGCCTCTTGGAACGCCGGATCACGTCAGCATCATTCCGGGAAACCACGATGCCTACGTTCGCGGATCCCTGGATGCGATGGCCCGTGTCTTCGGCCCCTTCATGTGCGGCGATGATGGAGAAACCGGCTACCCATACCTGCGCGTGCGCCAGAACATCGCACTGATCGGCATGAATACCGGTGTGCCGACAGCACCGTTCTTCGCGACCGGGACGATGGGCCGCCCGCAGGGTGAGCGGCTCGCGCGCCTCTTGCAGGACACCCGGAAGAGCGGTCTTTTCCGGGTCGTGATGATCCATCATCCGCCTCTGCGGCGTGGTGTGAAATTCGGGCGCGGCCTCACGGATGCGAAGAGCTTCGAACGCATCTTGCGTGAAGAAGGTGCGGAGCTGGTTCTGCATGGGCACAATCATCGTTTTTCGATTCATCACGCCGCCGGGCCGTCGGGGCCCGTTCCGGTGCTGGGCGTGGGCTCAGCATCAGCCGTCCCCGGCACACCGCAGCATCTTGCGGAATACAGCCTGATCCGCCTGACGCCCGGCGGGAGCCAGCCCATCCGCATCGAACGGCGCGGAATCGGGCTCCATGACCGCAAAGTGAGCGAGATCGGCATTTCGGTCCCGTAACAAACTCGAAATTAACCAAGGTGGGCCACTATGATCGCAACCGGGAGTTTGCGATAATGACATTTGGTCTGGCCCGTCAGGTGGACGCTGCAATGAACAACACCAGCGGAATCGAGCAGGCGACGGAAACATCGCTGGAAGACATTCCTGCGGCAGCGAAACGTGTCGTTGAAATGGCGATGCGCGACGGAATTCCCTATTCGCTCCGCCGCCTTCCGGCGGCGAATCTCCCGCCCGAGCAGATCGCCGAATCATGCGGAACCGAGTTGCCGCTGATCGCCCGTGCAACCCTCTATCGCGGCCTCGCAACCAAGAAGCCGGTGATGGTGCTCTCATCGGCCGCAACAGCCGTTAGCGAGCGGACTTTGGCTCATCTGGTCGGCGAGGTGCTCGTCAAGGCCGATCCGGCCAGCACAGAGCGTGTCACTGGCTTTTCTTCCGAGGCTCTTCCGCCCATCGGCCTCTATTCACGACTGCCCATCATGATGGATGAAGAGCTGGCGCGTTTCGGCCGCATCTGGTGCATGGCCGGTGCTGCGGATCTCGTGATGAGCGTGCCGACCACGGTGCTGGCCCGCGCCATTGCGGCAAGACTCGTCAAGCTCGACTGATCAGCCCGTCACACCGAGTTTTTTCTGCAGGCTCGTCGACGAGGTCGTGTACTGGAACACCAGCCGCTTCTCCGGAAAGACATATCGGTGCACCTTCTGTGCTGCGAGCGCGCCTTCGTGAAAACCGGAGAGGATCAGCTTCAACTTGCCGGGATAGGTGTTGATGTCACCGATCGCGAAAAGGCCCGGAACACTTGTCTCGAATTTCTCCGTATCCACCGGGATGAGATTCTCGTGCAGGTTTAGCCCCCATTCGGCGATAGGCCCCAGCTTCATCGTCAGCCCGAAGAAGGGCAGCATCCGGTTGCAATCGATCCGGAATTCGGAACCGTCCGCTCCTTTGCACAGCACACCTTCCAGTTCAGGGGCCTTGCCCTGAAGCGTACTCACCTGCCCGATGGCGAGGTCCATCGCACCGGTGGAGACAAGTTCGCGCATCTGCGAGACGGAATGCGGCGCTGCCCGGAAATCGTCGCGCCGGTGCAGGAGCGTCACACGCTCGGCAATCGGTTGGAGATTGAGCGCCCAATCGAGGGCAGAGTCTCCTCCGCCGACAATCAGGACACGCTTGCCGCGGAATTGTTCCATCTTCCGCACTGCGTAAAAGACCGAAGTGCCTTCATAACCATCAATGCCATCGATCGGAGGCTTCTTGGGCTGGAACGAGCCGCCACCCGCCGCAATGACGACCGTTCGGGCCTCGAAAACCGTGCCGGCATCCGTTTCAACCCGGAACATCGGAGCTTCCGGGGTGCCGATCGAGGCAAGGCCGCTTACCATCTCGCCATGATGAAACACGGGGCCAAAGGGCGCGATCTGCGCCATCAGGTTGTCGACGAGCGCCTGTCCCGTCACCATCGGGAAGCCGGGAATATCGTAGATCGGCTTTTCGGGATATAGCTCGGAGCATTGCCCGCCTGGCTTGCCAAGAATGTCGACCAGATGGCACTTGATATCCAGAAGACCAAGTTCAAACACGGCGAACAGGCCCACCGGGCCAGCGCCGATGATGAGGCAATCGGTTTTGATCGGGCTTTCGCTCACGGGACACTATCCTTGACGGCTGATGGGCGTTTCCATGTCGGCATTTCGCGCCGCGTGCAAGAGCGAAGAAGGACGCATGCGGCCGATTGATCCAAAGCCTCGCTTTCGGCACAGCGCGACCTATGATGATGCGAGGCACCAAAAAAGAAAAAGCGCCCCGGAACTGCCATGCACAACGACTTCCTGAACGATTACCTCCTCCGGCCGGATCCGGACGATCCGCGCCTGTCGGTGCCGGTTTCCGGATTCAACGAAGCGGGCGAGGCGGTGGAGACGCGCGTGACGGTCGAGCGGCCGCTCACACTCTTTCTCAATGCGCGCGAGATCGTCACGATGATGACCATCGGCGACCACCCCGAATATCTCGCGGTGGGTTACCTGCTCAATCAGGCCATGCTCAAGCCCGATGATGCCATCACCGGCATCGACTATGATGACGATCTCGGCGTCGTGGTCGTGCGCACGGAAACCGAGACCAATTTTGAGGAAAAGCTGAAAAAGCGCGTGCAGACTTCCGGCTGCGCGCAAGGCACGGTTTTCGGCGACCTGATGGACGTGATCGAGAATGCGAGCCTGCCGCCGACCAAGGTCAGGACCTCCTGGCTCTACGCCCTCACGCACAAGATCAACCAAACGCCCTCGCTCTACCTTGAAGCCGGAGCCATCCATGGATGTGTGCTGGCAATCGAGGATAAGCCTCTGATTTACATGGAGGATGTCGGGCGTCACAACGCTGTCGACAAGATCGCTGGCTACATGCATCGACACGGCCTGCCGCCCGCGAAGACGATTTTCTACACAACCGGGCGCCTCACCTCCGAGATGGTCATCAAGACGGTGCGGATGGGTATCCCCGTGCTCGTGTCGCGTTCGGGCTTCACAGCGTGGGGGGTTGAACTGGCGAAGAAGGCCGGGCTGACACTGATCGGCAGGGCGCGCGGCAAGCGCTTCGTCGTGCTCGCGGGCGAAGAGCGGCTCATCCATGATCAGGATCTTGCCTATGTGGCCGAAGAAAGCGCCAGGCACCGCCGGAAATCCGGCCGCGAGGAGGATTGAACGTGTTGGGCGTTGTGATCCTTGCAGGCGGGCGAGCCACGCGTATGGGCGGTGGCGACAAGCCGCTTCGACTCGTCAAGGGCGTCCCGATCCTGAGCCATGTGATCGCGCGTGTGGCTCGCAAAGGGCGATCCATCGTTCTGAACGCCAACGGCGATCCTCAGCGATTCGAGGCCTTTGGCCTGCCAGTTGTTGCGGATTCGGAGAGTGACTTCCCCGGCCCACTTGCGGGCATTCTCGCCGGGCTCGACTGGGCAGCCAATGAGGGGCTCTCAGGCGATGTCCTGAGTGTTCCGGGTGATTGTCCTTTCATTCCGCATGATCTGGCCGAAAAACTGGAATATGCCCGTCAGGCCGCCAATCTGCCGCTGGCCTGTGCCGGGTCCGGAGGATGGACGCATCCAGTAATCGGCCTCTGGCCGATTTCGATCCGAGAGACATTGCGCGAGGCACTCGCGGGAGGCGAGAGGAAAATCGACCGCTTCACGGCCCGTTTTGGCTGCGCGACCGCCGATTGGCCGACCGAGCCCTTTGATCCGTTCTTCAACGTCAATACGCCGGAGGAATGGGTCGAGGCAGAATGCATCGCGGCGCTTGCCGGAAACCGCTGATCAGCCTAGACTAATTACAATCGGTCTGCATGGCGCGGGCCGGCTCAAGATGCTACAAACGGCACATGAACCGGAGGGAAAAATGAAGGCGTTTCTCGTGTCCTGCGTTGTCATTCTCGCGATTGGCGTCGGTGCGGCATTCATCCTGAATGCAAGCTACCAGAAGGGTGCGAACCAGGCTTTTGCCACCACCGGCGTGCGGTTGTAAGCGGCTGAAACGGTCGCATTTTTCGGATCGGTCGGCGACCGCCTGATCTGAATGACCGCTCCATTCACCCCATCAAGCTGGCGAGCGGGAGAATCGCGATTGCGTCTCCCGCACGGATTTGGGTGACGTCTTCATCGAGTTCAGCCAGCGCATCCGCCGCAATCAGTGAGGAGATGAGCGCGGCGCCATCCTTGGGAAAGCGCTGAGCCAGTATCTGGCCATCAGCCCGGCGTGACAGGCTGACACGCACATATTCGCGCCGATCTTTTTTCTTCCTGTAATCGAATCCGCTCAGCGCCGTCAGCAGCTGTGGTCGAAGCGGTCTGGCTCCCGCCAGAGTGTCCAGCACCGGGCCAACGAAGCGCACGAAGGTGACAAAAACCGCAGCCGGATTACCCGGCATTCCGAGGAAGGGTGTGCGGCCGATTGTCCCCATCGCGATGGGGCGCCCCGGCTTGATGGCGAGCCGCCAGAAATCCAGACGTCCGGCGGCCTCGATCGCCGCTTTCACATGATCTTCCTCGCCGGTGGAGACGCCACCCGAGGTGAGTATCGCATCGAAGTCGCGGGCCGCACGTCCCAATGCCGAAGCGATGGTCGCCGGATCATCCGGCAGGATGCCGAGGTCATACGCCTCCATGCCGCGCGCGGCCAGAAGCCCCGAGAGCATCGGCCGGTTCGCGTCATACTGGCTTCCGGGCCGGGGCGGCTCACCGGTTTCCGGTTCGCGGATTTCATCGCCAGTCGAGAGAATCCCGACGCGCATCCGCGCACGAACCGAAACCTGCGCCTGCCCGGCAGCGGCAAGACCCGCAAGATGCTGCGGCTTGAGACGCGTGCCGGCCGCGACAATGATCGCATCCGCCGTAAAATCCTCGCCTGCGAAGCGCCGGTTGGAACCGGCTTTCAGGCCCGAAGGAAGCCGGACTGAACCCGCGTCAGCCACCACATCCTCCTGCATGAAGACGGTATCTGCGCCCGGAGGCATCATCGCCCCGGTGAATATCCGGGCGGCCGTCGTAGGTTTCAGGGCCGGGACATCGACCCGCCCTGCGGGGACGCGCGCGGAAACAGTCAGACAGGTTTCTCCCGCCGGATCGAGATCGGCCCACCGTACGGCGTAGCCATCGACGGCGGAATTGTCGAAATTCGGGATCGGAAAGCGGGTGCGCACATCCTCGGACAGAATGCGTCCGAGCGCGGAGGCAACCGGCACCCGCTCAAGGCCCGTCACTGGTGACAGACGCGCTGCAAGGCTATCCAGTGCGTCGTCGAGCCTTTGCAGCGCGCCGCCAAAGGCAAAGCAATCGTCCGAAAGCTGAGCCATGCTTCACCCTCTGAGCAGTTCATCGCGCGGAACGGCAAAACGTTCGGCGAGATCGGCAATGGCAGCAATATCGTCGAGATGGACCTGCGGCAAAGCGCTTCCCGGAAAAGCGGTGTCAGCCGCGATCGCGCGGATGTAAGGGTCGTCGGGGTGAAGTGGCTCCCGGCTATTGGCCGCACGGAAAATTTCGATCTTGGGGTGGCTTTCGCGCTTGAAGCCCTCCACCAGCACCAGATCACATGGCCCGAGGCGGGCCAGCAACTGCCGGAGCGTGAATTCCGGCTCGTCCCGCAATTCATGAATCAGCGCGAAGCGGTTGGCTGAAGACACAAGAATTTCTGAAGCGCCGACCATCCGGTGCGTGTAGCTATCCTTGCCCGGCTGATCGACGTCAAAACCATGATGGGCGTGCTTGATGGTGGATACACGCAAACCGCGACCCATGAGGGCCGGGATGAGTTTCGAAACAAGCGTGGTCTTGCCCGCCCCGCTCCAGCCTGCAATCCCGATCACACGCACAGCGATTCCCTCTCCTCGATCTCAAACAAGAAAGGGCGCTCACGCGCCCTTTTCAAGTTCTGATTTCAGATGAAGGCGACTGACTACTCGGCAGGGTGCATATGGGCCGTGCCCTTCTTCATCTCTTCCTCGACCCAGAGGCCGTGATGTTCCTTGGCCCAGTTGAGGTCAACTTCACCCGAACCCATCGCATCGAAGGCACCTTCCATGCCGATCGAGCCGATGTAGGCATGAGCCAGCATCAGCGCGATCAGCACGAACGCAGCAACGCCGTGGATCGTCGCCTGCCACTGCACATCCGCGAGGGTGGTGTTGTACGGGAAGACGAGATACCAGCCGGAGAGCGAGAGCAGGAAGCCACCGATCACCACAGACCAGAACACGATCTTCTGGCCACCATTGAAGCGTTTGGCCGGCGGATGATGTCCTTTGGACAGAAGGCCGCCACCAGCCGCAAACCATTTCAGGTCTGCCATGGCCGGCATGTTGTCCTTCACCCAGACCAGGAAGACCAGCAGCACACCCACCATGAAGGCAAAGCCCACATAATTATGGATGTACTTCGCATATTGCGCCCAAGCCGCGAAGGCTTCCGGTCCCATAATGGGCGTGAGAAGCGTCTTGCCGAAGGTGATATTGGCTCCGGTGATTGCAAGAATGATGAAGCTCGTCGCGGTCGTCCAGTGCGCGAAACGCTCCACCGAATTGAAGCGGAGGATTTTCTGGCCTGAAGGCCCGGCATCAATCCGGATCTTGCCACGCAGCATGTAGAACAGCGCCAGCAAGAGCAGCATGCCGAGCACCGCGTAGGTGCCGAGCTTAGGCAGCGTTTCCTGATTGAAGCTGCGCCAGTCACGGCCCGGCTGGATAAGGCTGGCCGCCTTGGGATCGGGAATCGAAATGCGCCCGGTGAGTTGGTCACCCGGCTTCAGCGCCCGCAGCAACTGATCCTCTTTCACGGATTGCGCTGTCGGATTGACGCTGGAGGGCTGCTGCGCGCCCGCCGGCATGGTTGTGACGATGAATGCCAGCAGCAAAGCTGCGAAGCCGCCACGGATGAACTGGCTTAGGGCTGTTTTCAACGGTGCCTCCCCTGTCTTCTTGTCTGGTCGGGAGAGAGGCGGGTTGCCCCGCCTCACACGGATTCGGGGATCGCGTCAGATCGCGATCGTTTCCTTGTAGGCGACCTTCCAGCCCCAGGCCCCGGAGCCGTAACCGCGCTTGGCCACCCGCTCCTTGTAGATCGAGGCGATAATGTCCCCATCGCCAGCCAGCAGGGCCTTGGTCGAGCACATCTCGGCGCAAAGCGGAAGCTTGCCTTCGGCGAGACGATTGCGGCCATATTTGTCGAGTTCTGCGGCAGTGTTGTCCGCCTCCGGGCCGCCAGCGCAATAGGTGCATTTGTCCATCTTGCCGCGCGAGCCGAAGTTACCGGTCTTGGGATATTGCGGTGCGCCGAATGGGCAGGCGTAGAAGCAATAGCCGCAGCCGATGCACAGGTCCTTCGAGTGCAACACCACCGCGTCAGCCGTGGTGTAGAAGCAGTTCACCGGGCACACGGAGGCGCAGGGCGCATCCGTGCAATGCATGCAGGCCATGGAAACCGAGCGTTCGCCGGGTTTGCCGTCATTGATGGTGACGACACGCCGACGGTTGATGCCCCACGGCACCTCGTGCTCGTTCTTGCAGGCGGTGACGCAGGCGTTGCACTCAATGCAGCGGTCTGCGTCGCAAAGGAATTTCATGCGAGCCATGTTCGATGTCCTCCCTTATGCCGCACGGATCTGGCAGAGCGTGACCTTGCCTTCATGCATGCCGGTCACGGGGTCATAGCCATAGGTTGTAACAGTGTTGACGCTTTCGCCGAGCACGAACGGATCGGTGCCTTTCGGATATTTCGAGCGTTGATCCTCGCCCATGAACCAACCACCGAAGTGGAAGGGCATCCAGGCGACACCCTTGCCGACGCGCTCGGTGACGAGCGCCTTGACGCGCGCCTTCGAGCCGCTTTCAGGGCCCGTGACCCAGACCCATGAGCCATCACGGATGCCGCGATCGGCCGCATCGGCGACGCTGATCTCGACGAACATGTCCTGCTGGAGTTCGGCGAGCCAGGGGTTGGAGCGGGTTTCCTCACCGCCACCCTCATATTCCACGAGACGCCCCGAGGACAGGATGATGGGGAAGTCTTTCGCGATGCCCTTATCGACCGCGGCCTTCTGCACCGTGAAGCCGATATTCGGCACGCGGAACTGACGTCCATCCGGCCTGGTCGGATACTTCGCCACGAGATCGGTGCGCGGTGAATAGATCGGCTCACGGTGCACCGGGATCGGATCCGGCAGGTTCCAGGCATTGACCCGGGCCTTGCCGTTACCGAACGGAATACAACCATGTTCGAGGGCAACGCGCTGGATGCCGCCCGAGAGGTCAATCGACCACGCGACGTTATCGGGGTTGTTGCCGCCGATGCGGGTGATGGTCGCGAGTTCCGCTTCCGTCAGATCCTTGTCCCAGCCAAGCCGCTTGAGAACGCCGAGCGTGAACTGCGGATAGCCATCCTTGAGTTCCGAGTCTTTCGAGTAGGACCCCTCGGCCAGCAGGTTGATCTTCTTCTTTGAGCCATCGGCCTGCGGCTCTTCATATTCCACGCCGAAGCGGGCGCGGAAGGTGCCGCCACCGTCCTTCACGTGAAGATTGGTGTTATAGAGGATGTGCGTGCCGGGGTGGCGATATTCCGGCTTGCCCCAGCAGGGCCAAGGCAGGCCATAATAATCACCACCGACTTCCGGCACATCCTTCGGCGCACGCAGGGTGACAAGATCAAACTTGTCCTGATGCTTCATATGCGCCTTCAGACGCTCGGGCGACTGACCTGTATAGCCGGTCGACCAGCCGCCACGATTGATCTCGCGGAGGATGGACTCGGGCTCGGGCTCCATGCCGTATTTGCCCTTCACCATCGTGATGTTCTTGAACATCTTGTCGGCGAAACCGAGCTTCTCGGCAAACTTGTGCAGCACCCAGTAATCGTTGGCGCTTTCGAAGATCGGCTCGACGACTTTCTCACCCCACTGGATGGAGCGGTTCGAGGCTGTGCGCGAACCCGAGCATTCGAACTGCGTGCAGATCGGCAGCAGGTAAGTGCCGTTCTTGCGCCCCGAGATGTGCGCGAAGGTTGTCGGGTGCGGGTCGGCCACCACGAGGAGATCAAGGGCCTCGAGGCCCTTCGTCATCTCGGGCATACGCGGGATGGAGTTGCCGCCATGGCCCATCACGAACACGCCCTTCAGGCGGTCCTTCTGGCCCACCTGCTCCTTGGGAAGCACGGTGGCATCGAACCAGCGGGTGGAGGGAATGCCCGGCATCTCCATCGTGGAGACATCCTTGCCGTCCGCCGCCTTGATCACATCGAAGCGGTCACGGAACCAGCTGTAGTCGGTTTCCCAGACGCGCGCCCAGTGGTTCCAGGCACCGGCATCGAGGCCGTAATAGAGCGGCAGGTTCGCGATATCGAGGCCGAGATCCGTCGCACCCTGCACGTTGCAATGGCCGCGGAAGATGTTGGCGCCTGTTCCGTTCGAGCCGACATTGCCCGTGGCCAGCAGCAAGGTGCAGAACGCGCGCACGTTAGCCGTACCGACGGTCTTCTGCGTGGCGCCCATGCACCAGATGAGCGTGGAGGGCTTCTCGGTCGCGAACATTTTCGCAACCTTCTCGAGCTGCGCTCCGGGAATGCCGGTGACACGCTCGGTCTCTTCCGGCGTCCACTTTTCACATTCCTTGCGCACCATATCCATGCCGTAAACGCGCTCGGCGAGGAATTTCTTGTCCTCCCAGCCGTTCTTGAAGATGTGGTGCAGCATGCCCCAGATCACCGGGATATCGGTGCCCGGGCGCATGCGGACATACTCGGTCGCGTGCGCGGCGGTGCGGGTCATGCGCGGGTCGATGACGATCATGTTCGCGCGGTTGACCTCCTTGCCGGAGAGCACATGCTGGAGCGAGACCGGATGCGCTTCCGCCGGGTTGCCGCCCATGATGATCATGGTCTTGGCATTGCGGATGTCATTGTAGGAGTTGGTCTGCGCGCCATAACCCCAGGTGTTCGCAACGCCCGCCACCGTGGTGGAGTGGCAAATGCGGGCCTGATGATCGATGTTGTTCGTGCCCCAATAGGCCGCGAACTTGCGCATGAGGTAAGCGCCCTCGTTCGAGAACTTCGCCGAACCGAGGAACCAGACCGAGTCAGCCCCCGAGGAGGCTCGGATTTCGAGCATCTTCTTCGAGATTTCGTCAAAGGCCACATCCCAGGAGATGCGCTGCCACTCGCCGTTCACGAGCTTCATCGGGTATTTCAGCCGGCGCTCACCCTTCACGAGTTCGCGCACCGAAGCGCCCTTGGCGCAATGCGTGCCGCGATTGATCGGGCTGTCCCAGGCCGGCTCCTGCCCGACCCAGACACCTTCCTGAACCTCGGCCTTGACCGTGCAGCCCACCGAGCAATGGGTGCAGATGTTGGTTCTTACCTCGACCGGCTTGCCCGGCACCGGCATTTTCGCCTTCGCCTCGCGCACCGTGCCAAAGCCGAGCGAGCCAATGGCGGCAAGACCTCCCGCCGCGAGACCCGAGCGGCGCAGGAACGATCGGCGATCCAGCCGCTCTGCCCCGATGCCGTTGAGCCCGGCGAGGAATGCGCCCCGCGGCGCAGAACCGTCCTTGCGTTTGATAAGCATGGCGTTTTTCCTCAGTAACGATTGGTCTGATAGAATTTTTTGACATGCGCGGTTTCCTGGTACCGCGCCTTTTTCTTCTCGGCATCGTTCTCGCTGGCCTTGGCCGGAGCGATTGCAACGCCAGCCGTCGCCGCAGCGACCGTCGCGCCGCCAAGCCCCGCGCGGAGGAAATTGCGGCGGGATTGTCCCGCTCCATCCGGCGCTTCACTCTTCTTGATGCTCATGCCGTCTCTCCCTCAAACGAAACCGCCTCAGGCGGCATCCGATGTTTCCTCGCCAGCAAGCGCGAAAGCCTCGCGCTCGATGGCCATGAATTGTTCACCCAACCGTCCGACCGCCCGGTAGAAACCGGCTGCCTCGGCCTTGCCGACATCCGCAAAAAACCGCCCGGCCCAAGGTTCGATGTGTTTCGTGAAAAACGCCTTTTCCTCACCCGGCTCGCTGGCGATGCGGCGCGCGATCAGCCCCGCCATGATTTCCATCAGGAAGCCCAGATGATCTTCCGGCTCCGGAAATTCCTCGCCGCGCTCGATGCCAAGGCGCTTCATGTCGCCGCGCACCCGCACCAGTGGACGCTCGTAGAGAAATCCGGTGAGGTAATAGGAGGCGTAGGGCAGAAGCTCGCCGCGCCCCACACCCACGAACAAATTGAAATGCTCGCGCGCGATCTCCTCGGCCTTCGAGATGTCGGCAGCCTCGGCCAATGCGGTCACGGCCTGCCCCAGAGCGGTCTCGTCGCCCGTCAGGCGCCGCAATTCACCAAGCACCTTCTCGTCCGGTACGCGGAGCAGCAGGTTGGCAAAGACAAGGTAGAGGTTGGCACGCGCAACATCGGTCTCGTCGAGATCGATATGGATGACGCCGTGCTCATCGATGGGTGGGTAAAGGTCCGGACGAAGGACATCCCGGGTGACACCGGTTGCAGCCTCAACCGCGACGACACGCTCGGCGGGAACACGGGACCAGCCCGAAATGGAGGGCTGGGCAACACCCAAAGCACGAGCGAGGGCGGAAATTCCACCCACGGCGCGTATGGCTTGCTGGAGCCCTGCGTCCCTCATGTCTCTCCTGAGGCGGTTGGCCGCCTTCATCATTTTCACTTCGGCCCGGCGGTTGATTTTTCAACTCCACCGCACCGGTCCCCAAGCGGAAATCCGCCCAGTTTCGAATTAGTCTTATGAAAGACTATAGGCTCTTCCTATGCGCTGGCAAGTGAGGCTCCCCTGCGTCATGTTGGCAGAGCACTCCCATGCTTTCGGGCCGGAACCGGCAATTTCGTGCCGAAACCGGCCTCGATCGCGGAGCTTGCATTGTCGCTCGACAACTCTTGCAAAACAGAAACCTCCTGCAGCGGCTGTTCGGCGTGCTCCGGGATGGCATCCTGCGCCTGCCCTTCGTCGTGGTTCCAGAGTGATTCTGGATCGGGCGCCAGATCTCCCGAACTTTCAGCAGGGAGTTCGGGCGCTGCAGCTTCGGACCCACGAGATGCTTCGGGCATAGGCTCGCCCACCGCCTGCCGCAGCATGGACTTCAGGTCGAGATCTCCGCCCAGCGGCCCGAATCCGGGGACACCATCCGGCGCGTTGAAATCCCACTGGAAATCAGCAGGCGCGACAAAGTCCCGGATGGCGGGATCGGCGGTCCAGATCTTGCGCAAAGCGGCGTTCTTCAGCGCTTCGGGCACGCCTTTCCGGAAGAAGAGAGTGATATCGCTCTCGGCAGTGATCGACTCGATATCGGGCAGCAATGAAAGGTCGAAATCTTCCTCGGCCTCTTCGGTTACTTCCGCCTCGACTATGCCCGGTTTCGCTTCCGAAGCCTCCTCGCGCTTGCGACGCGACCAGCGCGCGAGAAAGCCATCGCGCCTCTCCGGATCATCGGTAGCACTCAAGAGCCATCCCTCCGGTTTGGGCGGCGATATCCCAAAGCTTCGGGATCGGTTCTGTCGCGCTTGCGCTTGAAGAATTCTCTCTCGACATGATGCTGATCGACAAAAGCCGCCAGCCGCGCCGCAATATCCGGCGGCATCGGAACGGGCTGAACGATGTTGGAGCCGGAATCCGTGAGCGACTCCCCTTCGCTCGGGTCGGCCGTGACCGAAACGACCGTGACGTAACTGTCGTGCTCTTCCGCGCGCACCGCGATCCAGATCAACGGCGTGCCGGTGACGAGGTTTTCGAGATATTGCCCCGTATCTCCCGATGCAAAAACAAGGTTCGCGGCTCCGGCGAAATAGCTTTCGTCCGCGCCGCTTTTCGCAACCAGTGTCATGGGAGCAGCGTCGGGCAAGCCAGTCACGACGGCACTCGGGACCCAGAGATGGTCGATCCATGGGCTCGCGGATTTCTTTTTGTCGACAATGACGCCGACGGGCAGGATTTCTTCTGCCATCTTCCTACCCCTCTTTCGCCAAGGGCAATCCGCCAATCAGGTTCTGCGGCTTGAAACGCGTCAGCCTGTCGGTGCTCGAACCCAGCACGGCAAAACCGCGCGCACCGCGCTTGGCCTCGAGGATGCGTGGGTGATCGGGCAAATTGAAGGTGAAGAGCGCGAGCACGCGGTTCGCATCTTCCAGCGTCAGGACTTCGCCGGCCCAGACCTTGTTGGCGAGCACGGTGCCTTCGCTGTCGAGCGAGAGGAACCAGCCAAACGCCTCGCCACTGAACTTCTCGACCGGCTCGAACGCGATCGGAATACCGGTGAGATGCTCGATCCAGCGCGTCATGGCGCGCCCGAGTGCCGCACGCCCACCGGCAAGATCGGTGAGATCAAGCACGAAATCATGGGCATCCGAGCGGGCGCGGTAGAGGCCGGCATTGAGGTCTGTCAGGATTTCGAGTTCCGAAACCGCAGGACCGCCGAGCATGTTGAGAAGCGGCGAATGCTTGCGATCGTGCTCGTGGGTATCGATCATTTCCTCATCGGCGAGCAGCAGTCGGCCCTCATGGAACGTGATGCGCTGCGCACGAAAAAAGCATTCCGCCGCGCGCAAAACCCAGCCATCACTCACCTCGTCGAAGGCGTTGCGGGCCACGACATGCGCCAGCTGCTGCAAAAAGATCGGCGGCAGGTTGCGAGCCCCCTTATCGGCCAGCGCAAGGTAAGCTGCCTCCAGCGTCGGATACGCCAGAAGATGATCCCGGAAAGCGAGGAAATACCCCAGATTCTCGCGCGCATCGACATCAGCCACCAGCGCGATTTCATCAGCGGGAACCACGCGACGCGGCTCGGCCAGAAGGCTCGCGTGGAGGCCGCGCTCCACCGGGCAAGCCTCATCGGGCGGCACGAGTTCGGGGCGCGCGAGATAGGCACTCAGGAACGCGTCGGTGATAACGAGCCCGCCATTCTCGGCCCGATCAACGAGGTGATGCCCGCTCGCGACCCAGAAATCATCATGGATCGGGGAGGCCTCGCGCGGGGCGGTGGCAGGTTGGGCGCTCATCGGGCAGGATTTTCCTTCATCAGGCCGAGAAGATCGACTTTTTCGTCAAAGATGTCATCCGGCTCTTCTATAAAATCGAAGACTCGACCATGTCTGTCGTCGGTTCCCGGCAAAAGGGTGCGGAACCGCTCGGTGATCTCGTCATTCTCGACACTGCGATGGATCGCGACGAGCGTTCCCACAGGAGGCTCGGCAAGTTCCATCGCATAGGCGATTTCCGCTTCCGCCGCCGCACGTGCTGCGATCAAATCGGGCGCTCCGCATTCCGCCCGAAGCCGCTGCGCAAGCTGTTCAACCGCAGCATTGCGCTCGTCGGACGTGATCTCGACAATGGTTGCAAGGGTTGACCAGCCGAAGCTACCAATGCCGAGAAGTCCTGAGCGAAAAGCAGCGCGCTCCTTTCCGAGCAGGGTCTCGACCGGCCTCTCCCAGAACAGGAATGTCCCGGCGATCGCCCATTCTCCCGGCTCGGCGGCGCGGGTGAAAACGAAGGCATCGGAAGGATCAAGCCGGATCGTGCGCAGCATTTTCATGCCAATCACCCGCGCGGCTCGTTTTCGACGGGATCATACCATTCGGGCGAAGAAAGACGGCTCAGAAGCGGCAGGCGCTCGGCCGGCGATTGCGCATCGCGGTGGATAAGCAGATCGCCGTTGGTGTCGATGCCGCGCTTCCCGGCATCCTTGCCCTTCTCCAATCGCGCGAGGTAGCGTGGCCCGATGGAGCGGAACCCCTTCTCGGCCCAGCTATCAGCTTCCACCATGAAATGCCGCGCGAAACTGGCCGTAAACTCCTCCGGCTTCCAGGCGTCGAAGCCTTCATCATCAAGGGTTGTGACCGTGGGGCCAAGGCCGATGCCGAGGTCGCGCATCCCGCCGGCGCGGATCATCGCGCCGAAGACAAGCCATTCCGGCACGTCATCCTCACCACACCCGTGAGGCCAGACGAGACGACCACCGCCGATCAGAGCGCCGTCGAACAAGAGCGAGGCCGGGTAAGCGAACTCGATCGGCTTCTCCGGCGGCGAGAGCACCGCGAGTGTATCCGCCAGAGCGTTCATGCCTGCAAAGAGGATCTTGCGCGCCAGCCGAAGCGGCTCCTCAGGCTCAAGCACCAGCGCAAAGTCGATCAGCGCGAACCGGCCCACATAAAACAGCGACCCCGCACCGGCCTCAGGCGCGCGATCGACCGCTATTGTGAAAGCATCATCGACCTCCCGCAGCCGATAGGGCGTCACGAGAGGTGGGAAAACAGCAGGTTCAAACGCGTCGCTCAACATGATCCACGGCGCAAAACCTCGCGCCTACCTCTCCTCGTGCGGCGGGGCCTTCAAGCCGAGCCCCTTGTTTATCCGGCTCCAACGTTATTTGAATGGATTCCAGAAAAGACAAGGGCGGCACACCTGAAAGCCGCTGAGGAAGCGAATGACCGAGAGCCCCAAGACCTCCAGCCCCGCATCGCAGACGCTGGCTTTGTGTTCGTGCGAAAGGACGTTTCAGCCCGATGCAGACGCGATCCGAACCGGATTGACGGTCACCGGGGCTACGCCCTCGATCGTGACCTGCTCAAACCTGTGCGGCGCTGAAAAGTCGCGCCTCGCCGAATTGGCCGGCGCCAAATCCCTCACCATCGCCTGTCAGCAGGAAGAAACGAGCCTGCGCTCGGGGCTTGAAGAGCTTGGCTTTGCCGGCGAGACCCGTTTCGTCGACATCCGCGATCGCGCAGGCTGGTCGAGCGAGGGAGCGCAAGCGGGGCCGAAAATGGCGGCTCTGATCGCAGCGGGGCAATTGCCGCCGCCTGCTTTGCCGTTCATCAGTCTTGAAAGCCAGGGCGTGACCCTCGTTTATGGTCGTGATGAGGTGGCGATCGAGGTCGCCGCGCGCCTTGCCGATGCACTGGATATCACCGTGATGCTCACCAATCCCGGCGCGGTTATGCCGCCGAGGAAACGCGAATTTCCGATCGCGAGCGGGGTGATCCGACAGGCCAAAGGCTATCTCGGAGCCTTTGAACTCACGATCGACGGCTTCGCACTCGCAGCGCCTTCCTCGCGCGGTGCACTGACCTTTGGCGAGAGGCGCAATGGTGCGCAGTCGCGCTGCGACCTGCTGATCGACCTTTCCGGGGGGCAGCCGATCTTCCATGCCGACAGCCTGCGAGATGGTTATCTGCGCTGCGATCCGCGCGATGCGGTTGCAATCGAAAAGCTCATTGCGAAAGCGCGCGAACTTGTCGGGACATTCGACAAACCGAAATACATTCAGTTCCATACCGAGCTCTGCGCGCATTCCCGCTCGAAAATCACGGGCTGCACACGCTGCCTCGAAGTGTGCCCCACCGGCGCGATTTCGCCGGCCGGCGAAAGTGTCGCGATCGACGCGGCGATCTGTGCCGGATGCGGCGGCTGCGCCTCGGTCTGCCCCACCGGTGCCGCGAGCTACGCCCTCCCCGCCGCCGACGAGCTGATGAAAAGGCTGCGCGTGATGCTGCGCGCCTACCACGCAGCAGGTGGAGAGACGCCGGTTCTGTTGTTTCATGATGCACCGCATGGCGAGCCTGTTCTCGATGCGCTCGCGCGCTTCGGCGAGGGACTACCCGCGCATGTGGTCCCGGTTCTCGTCAATGAGGTGACGCAGGTCGGCATCGAGCAGGTCGCAGCGGCGTTTTCGTATGGCGCCGCCGGTGCCGCCTTCCTGATTTCGGCCAAGCCGAAGCATGATCCGCTGCCGCTCGCGAAGATGGCAGAACTCGCGCAGAGCATTCTCCCCGCTCTCGGTTATGATGCAAATGCGGTCGCAATCCTTTCGACCAACGACCCGGATCAGCTGATCTCAGGGCTTCGCACCATGCCCACCAACAAGGTGGCGATCGAGCCGGCGACCTTCCTGCCGCTCGGCGCCAAGCGCCCGGTGATGATGATGGCCCTGCGTGAATGGCGCAATGTTGCGCCAGAAAAGCCTGGGCTGATCGCGCTGCCGAAAGGGGCTCCCTTCGGCACGGTGAAAGTGGACGTGGAGGGATGCACGCTCTGCCTTGCCTGCGTTTCCGCTTGCCCGACTGCTGCACTGACGGCCAATCCGGAGCGCCCCGAACTGCGCTTTCAGGAAGATCTGTGCGTGCAATGTGGGCTGTGCCAAGCCACTTGCCCCGAAAAGGTGATCACGATAGCGCCGCAGCTCGATTTCGAGCGCATCAATGCGGCACCCGTGACACTGAAATCTGAGGAGCCTTATGCCTGCGATCATTGCGGCAAGCTGTTCGGCACGAAGTCGACGATCGAGCGCATCAAATCGAAGCTTGCCGGCCAGCATTGGATGTATGCCGGGCAGAATGCCGATCGCGCGAAACTCATCGGCTATTGCGACGATTGCCGAGTCGAAGCGATGACCAACTCCGGGTTCGACCCCTATGCCGGCACCCCTCGGCCGCGCGTGCGCACGACTGAGGATTACTTCCGCGAAAACCCTGAAGACAAGGCGGATTAGACTTTTATTGCCCCGCCTTCTCGATGAAATCGACAAGCGCTTCGCGGTCTTCAGCGCGCGTCACCACCTGCTCGGGCATTTTGGTGCCCGGCAGCATGGCGTTAGGGCCGATATCGAAGAGACGCGCGACGGTTTCGCGCGACCAGATGATTTCCTTGCCCGCCAGCGCCGCCGAATAGGTGTATCCAGGCGCCGTACCGATTTTCCGCCCCATCAGCCGGTGCAAGGTTGGCCCGGCCCGGTTTCCGTCCTCCTCCGAAAGCGTGTGACAGGCGATGCAGGCCTTGTAGATTTCGGCACCAGGATGGGTCGCAAAAGCAGCGAAGCGCGCTTCGGTCGCCTCCGCAAGAACCGGATTGACGGGCTCTCCCGTTGCAACGCTCCAGCGACGCACAAGCCGATCAGCTCCGCCGGTGAGAATCTCGGTTCCATCCGGCGAGAAAGCCAGCGACCATAACGGGAAAGCCGGACCAGCCATACGCCGAATGATCGCACGTGTCTCGCGGTTCGCGAGCACGAGCGCACCACGAAACCCGGCCGTGCCGATGCGCTTGCCGTCAGCAGAGGCTGCAAGTGCCACCAATGGCACCTCACTCACCGGCAAGACATCCATGCTGCCGGTGAGCGGGTTCACGAAACGCAATTGCCCATCGGCCGCAGCCACAACCAGTTCATCGCCCGCACTCGCCAGAGCATTGAGCGGCACCCCAATCGGGATGGCGCGTGGCGCGCCCGCGCCCCTGTGAAGCAGCAAGGTGCCGTCGTAGCCCGCCGAGGCCAAGGTGCCGTCGGAGAGGTAAGCGACGGCATTCACATTGCCTCTGTGCTGGTCCAGCACACGAGGGCTGCCGCCCGCCAGCGGCCATAGCCTCACGGTGCCATCCCAGGCAGCAGAGGCGAGCGTCGTGCCGTCCGGTGAAAGAGCGAGACTGGCGACGGGCGCTTCGTGACCTTCAAGAATTCGTAACGGCGTGATGCCTGATTTTGGCCAGACGAGAATGCGGCGATCCTCGCCCGCACTGGCATAGCCGCCATCAGGCAAAGCCACCAGCGCGTTGACCGCGCCCTCATGCGCCCTCAGCACCGTCTCCGCCACACCCCGCCCCGGCTGCCAGCGAATGATGGTTGTATCGAAACTGGCTGTTGCAATCCGGCCATCCGGCTGCACGACGATCGCCCTGACCGGCCCACCGTGACCACGCAAATCGGCCGCATGAGCGGCGAACGTGCCGAGTATGGCGATCACGACACTCAGTTTTCGCATGAGGGGCCTCTCGACAGCGAGGAGATGCTGCAGCATATGGCCGGAAACTCCACTCCGGAAAGCCCCATCCTTCTCATGAGTGACATCGCGCTCGATCTTCTCGGCCTCAAATGCCCACTCCCCGCACTGAAAACGCGCAAGGCCCTGAAAGGCTTGCCCGCAGGCGCCGTGCTGGTGGTAACGGCCAATGATCCGCTCGCAGGACTGGATATCCCGAACCTCATCCGCGAGACGGGCGATCGGCTTGAATCGAGCGAGCAGCAGGGCGACAGGCTCATATTCCGGATCATCAAGACCTGAAATCAGGCGTGATGGCCTGCCGGATCGCGCCCGTGAGCGAGGGCCGCGACGAGGCTCATCACGCCGAGGCCCGGCCTCGTCTTCTGGGCGAGGCGCGCAAGTTTCGACTCAGCGAAAAGATTGTGCCCGCCGCGCGCCGCAAGGCGATCCATGAGCCGCTGTCGAACAGCACCATCTGCACCGGCGCGCAAACCGGCCTCGATCGTGATCTGCTCAAGAATGTCGCGCTGGGCATGGCTGCCGCCGATGGATTGCGCGGGGCGCTTCAGGGATGACAGAGCGGAAAAGGCTTTTCCCATGTCACCGGCAATGAAGGCTTCAAGGCCTCGTCCCATCGCGATGCCGGCTGCATGCCAGGCGGGTTCCTGCGCCAAGGGGCGAGGCGCAAGCGTGCTCATGGATTGCGCGAGCCTCCGCGCCTTTGCGGTTCTGCCTGCACCCATCAGGGCAAGGGCATAGTGCAAGTCTGCGAACAGCAAAGAACGGTCATCAATCCGAGCTTCGGCCTTGTCGGCGAGTTCCTCCCACCGATCGCCCGTTGCATAGCCCATGAGGTCGATCCGCATCAGCAACGAGGCTGCATTGGCGATGTCACGGAAATCGTCGGTTTTCTCGCGACGGATTTCACGATCGTAGAGGGTGAGGGCTTCGCCCACTTCCCCGCGTTCAAGACGAAAAAGGGCAAGATGCCAGAACAGGTGCCCGCCGAAATTATTCGAGGCGCGCACGGTCACGTCGTGGCTTTCAATCAGAGCTATACCCTGTTCGATCCGCCCAGTCATTTCGTGGACATGGCTGATCGCGTGCAGGCCCCAGGCATCGTCGGGCCTCAGTTCGATGGCTCTCAGCCCGACACGCTCGGCTTCGGCATAGCGGCCTGTCTCCTCGAGCGCGAAGGCCTTGCACCCCATCAGGAACCCGAGATGCGCGTGATCAAGCGGCAGGCGAGCAAGGCTCGCATCGATCGAGCGCAGCATGCCGGGGGCGTCGCCGAGCATGAAACGCAGGCCATGCGCCATTTTCACGGACAGGGTATCGGACGGATCAAACCGGATGGCGCGTTCGAGTGCACCAATGGCCTCTCGCCAGAGACCCAGCGCCGCATGTCGCGCAGCGTCGACAAAGGCCGAGTCAGCAAGCGAGAATGAACCCGCCGCCAGAAGCGTCGAGGCCTCTTCCGCTGCCAATCGGGCGGGCCCGACGAGTTCAACCCGCGCAAGGGTGGTGAGCAGGATGGCGCGCGCAGCTGGTCCGCGTGGATTGGCGGGATCGGCGGCCAGAAAGGCCGAGAGCCGTTGCGGCACATCCTTCGCGTGCGACAGATAGGCTGTCGTGAAGGCGTCGTGCGCCAAGGCAGCGTCAATAGCGTCAGGCAGAACGGCACTGTCGGACATGGTATTCTCCCCTCGCACTGACCGCGTTTCAGGCTGGGCAGACCTTGATCCGATTTTGCGACGCACGCTTCACACGAACGGTCGCGATCGGTTCAAGCCTTTGTGAGAACAGCGTGTTTTTTCGCCACAATTGACGAAAATGAGAAAAAACGTCCTTCGCTTGAAACGTTTTGTCCTGATAAAAGAACGAGCATCCTGATGCGGCTGTTTCGCAAAGTATGAGCCATGAACCTGACAGAAACCCGGCCCGAAAGCACCTCTGGTCCCAATCGCTCGCTGCCTCTGATCGGCGCGCTATCCGCAGTATTGATTGCGCTGGCAGCGATGGAGGGCGGACCTCGCCTCGGCATGTTGGCGGCGATCGGGATTGGTGCCGGCATCGCACTCTATCACGCGAGTTTCGGATTCACCGCGGCCTGGCGGCGGTTCATTCTCGAAGGACGCTCGGCGGGCCTGCGCGCGCAGATCATCATGCTCGGGCTGGCGAGTCTTGTGTTTTTCCCGGCCCTCGCGGCAGGGCATGTTTTCGGAAATCCGGTTGCCGGTTTTGTATTCCCGGTCGGGATCGCGCTGGTGACGGGCGCTTTCCTCTTCGGGATCGGCATGCAGATTGGTGGTGGCTGCGGCTCGGGCACCCTCTTCACCATCGGTGGAGGCTCGGTGCGCATGGTCGTCACACTGATCTTCTTCATCATCGGCTCGACGATCGCCACTGCAACCGCCGATATCTGGTTTCAATGGCCGAAATTCGGAGCTGTCTCGATCGTGTCGAGTTTCGGTTGGCAGCCTGCCCTGCTGGCCATGTTGATTGCGCTGGCCTTGCTGTTTTTCGTGGTCGCCCGGACAGAGAAATCCCGGCACGGCACTCTGGCTTCGATCGGTCTTCCGGAAACAAGATGGCTGACCGGCCCTTGGGCGATTGTCGTTGGAGCCGTGGCTCTGGCTCTCGTGAACATCGCGACCCTGATCATCTCCGGCTGGCCTTGGGGGATCACCGGCGCGTTCGCGCTCTGGGGCGCGAAAATCTCGGCATGGTTCGGCGCAAATCCCGCGACCTGGGTCTTTTTTGCAGGGCAGGAGAACGCGCTGGCAAGAAGCGTTTTCTCCGATGTCACATCGGTGATGGATTTCGGCATCATTCTGGGCGCGATGATCGCCGCGATGCTGGCGGGGAAATTCAAGCCGAGTTTCGCCATTCCGGCGCGTTCGCTGGTCGCGGCTGTGCTGGGGGGCCTGCTGCTCGGCATTGGCGCGCGCCTTGGCACCGGTTGCAATATCGGGGCGTTTTTCTCCGGCACGGTATCCGGCAGCCTACATGGCTGGGTATGGCTGGCCTTCGCTTTTCTCGGCAATGTCGCCGGCGTGCGACTGCGTCCGCTCTTCCGGCTCGACTGATCTATTCCGCCGGCTGAGCCTTCAGGTTGAGGGCGCTTTTTGGTCCCTCCTTCGGCGATTTATACCGTTGCGCAAGCGCAGCAACGGCCACGATGCCGGCAAAGCCGATCAGGTTGACGATGCTGGTGGCGAACAATCCGCGACCGGCGATATCGAGCACCATGCCGAGGCTCCAGGCCAGGGCAGTCGACGCCATGAATGTAGCGAGCGCCTGCTGTCCGACCAGCACAACCGGCTTCGCGCGATGAAGTTCGCCCCGGATTGGCTCGATCAGGGTCAGGACAACGTAGGCACTCGCGAGGAAGTGCAAATAGAGTAGCGGGTGGAGATTGGTCTTCCCGTCGGGCGGAAGCAGGGCGTCATGGATGCTGGCCAGCAGTGGGAAGTTGTCGGTGAAGGCCCAGAAATTCACCGGCACCGAGAGGAGCAGGAACGCCACACACAGCCAGAAGAGCAGGCCTTTCCGCAGGTCCGGAGCCTTCAGCCATCCCATCCCGAAGGCAAAGCCTGTAAAGAACACCAGCTGCCACGCGAATGGATTGAAATACCACATGTTGCCCGGCCCCTGCCCGCCAGGCAGATTGAGCCCTGTCACCTGCACCAATCCCCAGAGGGCGAAGAGGGAGCCCAGCGCCAGCTTCGGCGAAAGACGTGCAACGAGCATCACGAGCGGCAACATCGCGAGCAGAACAAGATAGACCGGCAGCATGTCGAGATAGGCGGGCGTGTACGTCAGCGTCATCATCGCGAAGACGCCCTCTGCCGGATGAGCGTAGAACCAGCCCAGCCCAAGGCGGGTCGGATAGTCGGTCCCGGACAATTTCAGGCCAATGATGCTGACGATGATCATCACCAAAGTCATGCCGATATGCGCCCAATAGACCTGCCAGATGCGCGACATGGTGCGGAACAGGCCGGACGAGAAGCCCTGACGCTGGAAAAGACGGCCGAAAGCGAAAGACGAGGCCACACCGGAGCAGAATACGAACAACTCGGCCGCAGATGAAAACCCGAAACGGGCCGGAATGAATTCGAACCACGAATTCGCGGGCACGTGCGCCACGAAAATCACGAACATCGCGATGCCACGAAAGAAATCGAGACGCACATCGCGCGGGCTTCGGGAGTGCGGGGCGGCACTCATCACAACCGCCCCTCATAGGCATCCGGCGCGATTTTCGCCGCAATCAGGGTGAAGCGATCGCGCCTCGCAAAGGCCGCCGATGCGACCTGTTCAAACTCGGCGCGCGTCGCAACACTCACCCCCACCCCTCCATAAGCCTGCGCCACGGCAGCAAAGTCCGTCGCGCCGAACGATACGCCGGATTGCGGCCTTCCCGAGGCGCGCTGCTTGAGATCAATCAGGGCGAGGCGCTCGTCCTGCAAGACGACGATCAGAATCGGCAGGCCGAGATCGCGAAGGGTCGCGAGTTCCCCGATCCCCATTTCGAGCCCGGCATCACCCATCACGGCAATCACCTGCCTTTCGGGCCGCGCGATCTGATAGCCCATCGCCAGCGGAAGGCTGCACGCCATCGTGCAGAGGCCGGAGGATTGCAACAGCGAACGCGGCTCGTCGCAGCACCACATCTGGCTCATCAGGATGCGATGCGCACCGGAATCGGCGGTCGCGACCGTGCCGCGTGGCGCCAGACGACGAAGCGTTTCGAAAACGACGCCCGGCCCCCACTCGGGCTCGGGCGCGAAAGCGGCGGCGAGCGCCGACTTCAGCGCCTGAACCTTGTCCGCGCCGATGCCCGGCTTTGCCGAAGCATTGCCGGCCAGATTGTCCAGATTGCTCCCGATATCGCCCAGCAGGATATGATCGGCCCTGTGCATCTGGTGCAGCGGCTGGACCGCAGACAATTCGATCACCGGCACACCAGCGGGAAACGGATCACGCCAGTTGATGCGCATCTCGATCGGATCATAGCCGGTGAGAATGATGCAATCGGCCTCGGCGAGAAAGGGCAGCAGCAGCTTGTCAGCCTTGGGCGAGAGCCCTGCCCCGCCGAGTGAAAGCGCGTGATTCTCGGGGATCAGTCCCTTCGCCTTGTAGGTCGCGAGGACGGGCGCGGAGAAACGCTCGGCAAAGGCGCGCAAGGCCGCCCCCGCATGCTGGTTGACCGCATCGACGCCGGAGATGATCAAAGGCCTTTCCGATTTCAGGAAGGCTTCGCGAGCGCGATGCAGCCCCATGCCTTCGGCAACGGCTGGCGCGGGCACGGCCTGCGAAAATTCGAAATCCGGCTCAGGCCCTTCTGCAACCCCAATCGGCACATCGACATGCACCGGACCGGGCTGACCTTCGGTGGCAACCAGCACGGCGCGATCGATCACCCGCGCCACGGCACCTCTCGAAACTGACAACGTAGCCTTGGTGATGGGTCGGAAAAAAGCCTGATGATCAAAGACCTGATGCGTGTAGCTCTCGGCCTCGCTGGCATCCACGCGCCCCGTGAGCACGATCATCGGCACGCGATCCTGGTGCGCATTCGCGACGACGTTTGCGGCATTCGCAGCGCCGGGGCCGAGCGTCGCGACCAGAATGGCTGGGGCTATCGGTGCGCCGGGCCCGGCCTCGCTCTGGCCGTGCCAATAGCCTTCGGCCATGAAGCCGCCGGCATTTTCATGCTTGACGAGCTGGAAGCGGATGCCGGCCTTTTCCAGCGCCTCGACAATCGCCAACACCTCGCCGCCGGGCATGCCGAAGGCGATGCGGCAGCCCTGCGCCGCAAGACGCCTCGCGATGATATCCGCTCCGTTCGGCATGCACTCTCCCCTCTCGCCATGTTGCTATGCACCATTGGTCACGCACATTCCGCTCGCATTTGCGTGAGGGCTTCGGCACCTTGGGGAAAACACGACTCAAGGAGGAAAGCATGGGCACAGAGATGCGGGTTTTCGGCGCGATCAACGGGCTGCCGGTGCATGAAGTCACGCTGCGCAACGGCGCTGGTGCCATCGCCAAGGTGCTGAGCTGGGGGGCTGTTCTGCGCGACCTCGTGGTGCCGAGACCGGGCGGTGATCCGCAACGCGTCGTGCTGGGGCTGAATTCTCTCGAAGATTACACGGCCCATTCGCCGCATTTCGGGGCGATTGCGGGGCGTTACGCCAACCGCATCGCGCATGGGAGATTCACGCTCGACGGCTTGACGCATCAACTCCCGCTCAACCAAGAGGGCAAGCATTCGCTGCATGGCGGTGGGAACGGGTTCGGAAAGCTGCCCTGGGTGCTGCTGCAAGCCGATGCCACTTCCTGCACGCTAGGGATTGTTTCACCCGATGGCGAGGCGGGTTACCCCGGCGCGCTGAATGTCAACTGCCGATATGCGCTGACCAAAAACAGTGCCTTACGCGTGGAGCTCTGGGCCTTCACCGACAAGCCGACCATCCTCAACCTGTGCCATCACAGCTATTTCAATCTCGATGGCGGGACGGATATTCTCGATCACACCCTCGCCGTGCGCGCGAATGTGATGACGCCGGTGGACGCCGATCTAATCCCCGATGGATCGCTGGCACCCGTATCGGGCACGCCGTTTGATTTCAGAAAACCGCGCGCGATCCGCCTTGTGGGGCCGGATGGCAAACGCTTCTGGTATGATCACAATTTCGTGCTGCGCCGCGAGCGGCGCGAGAGCGATGTCTCTGGGATCGAGATCGCACATGCAGCTACGCTTTCAAGCGCCCGGTCAGGGATTTCCATGGAGGTCTGGACCTCCGAGCCCTGCTTGCAGGTCTATGATGGGTTCAAGGTCAACACGCCTGTCATGGGGTTGGATGGCGCACGCTATGGCGCGAATGCCGGCATCTGTCTCGAACCGCAGCACGCGCCCGACAGCCCCAACCTGCCACATCTGCCGAGCACGGTGCTACGGCCGGGGGACCTGTACCGGCAGGTGACGGAGTATCGATTCTAACCCTTCATCCCGCCGCTCGTGAGGCCGCTCACTACGCGCTCCTGGAAGATCGCGATGACAATGCAGATCGGCACGATCGCCACAATCAGTGCTGCCGAGATGATCGGCCAGGGGAACGAGAACTCGCCCTGATAGAGCGTGATGCCCACCGGCAAGGTGCGGCTCGCCACGCGCGGGCTGAGCGTGAGAGCAAGCAGAAACTCATCCCACGAGTTCACGAAGGCCAGAATCCCCGCCGTGAAAACACCGGGGGCCGTGAGCGGGATCACGACATGCCACAGTGCACCGAGGCGCGTGCAGCCATCGATCATCGCCGCGTTTTCAAGGTCGCGCGGGATATCCTGGAAGAACGAGATCAGCACGAGCGTGCAGACGGGCATCGAGAGCACGGCGTGCGGGAAGATCAGCGCCCACCAGGTGTTGAGCAGCCCCAGATCGCGCATCACCTGAAACAGCGGCACCATCATCGAGATGAGCGGGAACATCGCAATGGCGAGCAGCACCGAGAGGATGATGCCTGCGCCGGGCAAACGCAACCGCACGAGGGCGTAGGCGGCGAGCGCGGAGCACACGACGCAGAGCAGCGTCGAGAGCGTCGCCACCACCACCGAATTGAACAGGAACCTGAGAATAGGTTGATCTACAAAAACCCGGATATAGTTCTCGATCGTCGGGGCCTGCGGGATGATGGTGATCGGCACCTTCATCAGTTCCACCTCGGTCTTGAACGAGGTGAAGAGAATCCAGACTGCAGGGAAAAACCCGTTCGCGGCCACGATGAGGCCCGCGAGGATGACCATGGCGCGGCGGTTTTTCAGGAGAGTCATCCGTCCCTCCCCGGAACGCATGGCCGGATGCAAGACCGGTATCCACTTTTGCTGGCCATGCTCAGTGCCTCCCCGGATCGCGGCGCGTATGCCGGAGGTAGATGCTCGTGATGAGCGCCGAGACGATGAACATCAGCACCGCGAGCGCCGAGCCATAACCGAGATCGAGGAAATCGACCGTCGTCTTGTGGATATACATGGCGAGTGTTTCGGTGGAGTTGCCCGGCCCGCCATTGGTCATGGCATAGGGAATATCGAAGGTCTGGATCGCGGTGATCGTGCGGAAAATGAGGGCAACGAAGATCGCGGGGCGCAGCATCGGCAGCGTGATCTCACGAAACTGCTGCCATTTCGTCGCGCCATCCACCTCCGCCGCCTCGTAGAAACTCTTCGGGATGGTCTGCAGCCCGGCGAGCAGCACCAGAGCCACGAAGCTCGAGGATTTCCAGATGATCGCGAGGCAGATGGCAAAAAACGCGAGGCTCGGTGTCGTCAGCCAGTTGAGGGGCTCGAAGCCGAGGCCTCGCAGGATAGCGTTTGCAACCCCCTGATTATACTCGAAAAACCAACGAAAAATCAGGCCCGCAAACACAAGCGGCAAGGCCCAGGGCAGCAGGAGCCCCAGACGCACAGGCCATTTGATGGCAAACGGCTTGTTGGCGAGCAGCGCCAGCCCGAGCCCCACCACCACGGCTCCCGGCACCGTGACAAGGATGTAGAGCACCGTGTGCCAGACCGCCTCGTGAAAGCGGTCATCGCCCAAAGCCTTCACGTAATTCTCGAACCCGACGAACGGCGTGCCCATCCATGGCTGGGCAAGGTGATTGAAGTGGAAGGAGTTCCGGATGAGCTCAGCGATGGGATAAAGCACCACGGCCGCCAGCAGCAGAAAGGCGGGCGCCAGCATGGCAAAGCCAAGCCGGCGCTCCGATTTTTCCAGCGGCGTGAGTTTGTGGCGGATCGCGTCGCTCACGGCGGACCTCAGCGGAAGATCGCGCCGAGGCGGGTGTTCATATCCGCCAGAGCCTGATCAGCCGTCTTCGTGCCTGCGAGGAACGCGTTCATGTTGGTGCGCATGATCTCCGAGACCTCCGTGTAACGCGGCGTCACCGGGCGCGAGCGTGCCGCCTGAACCACAGGCAGGGCCTGCGCAAACCATGGATTGGCCTTCAGGACATCGGCGTCGCCATACACTTCGGCAAAGACCGGGAGATGCGAAGCCAGCACGGCCTGCTGCTTTGAAACCTCGGGTGACGACAGATAGCGCGCGAGCTTCGCGGCCTCTGCCTTGTTCTTCGAGAAAGCCGACACCGCGACCTGCCAGCCGCCAATGCAGGTGGATTGCCGATCAGCTGTGAAACCGGGAAGCGGCACGACGCCGATCTTGTCTTTCACGGTCGAATCCGCGTCGTTCTGCGCCCGGTTCCACACATAGCCCCAGGTCATCCCGAAGATCAGGTTGCCAGCCTGGAGGTTCTGGCGGATACGGTCGGTCGGAATTTCCGCTAGGTTCGGCGGCGTGACTTTCGCCTCCTTGAGATCGGCCCAGAGCTGGAACGGCTTCTTCGCGGCGTCACCGGAAAGATTGAGCTTGCCATCCTTGGTGAGGTCCTCACCGGCGCCCCACATCGGCACAAGATAGGTGCAGACCGTGCCTTCGATCGGCGCTCCGGCGGTTTCGAAACCGCGCAGGTTCGGTGCATTCTCAGCCGCGAGGATCCTCTGCGCGCCCGCCTTGAGTTCATCCCAGGTCTTGGGCGGAGCAACGCCATGTTTCTCGAGCAGATCCTTGCGATAATAGAGAAATTGCGCATCGGCAAAATAGGGTAACGCGATCACTTTGCCGTTCACGATATTCGCCGCGCGATAGGCCGGCAGGTAGCGCGCCATCACGGCATCCCTCTCGGCTCCGAGATAGGCGTCGAGAGGTTCGGCCCATTGCGCCGCAGCCCATTGTGCCGGGCGGATGACATCGATCAGGATGAGATCAAGCGCTGAATCCTTCGAGGCGAGCACCGTGTTGAGATATTGCTGCTGCTGCTCCGAGGTGGCACCGCCCACCTCGACCTCGACCTTCACGCCCGGATTGCGCTGCATGTAGCCATCGACAATCTGGCGCATGACATCCGGCCGCTGCTGGCCTCCGGTGAAGATGCGCAGCGTCGTCTGAGCCTGTGCCAATGCTGTTCCGGCGAGCGCAAGCCCGGCTGCGAGGCCGAACAGCGAAAGCATGCGGCGGGTCAATCGGATCGTCATGGTGTCCTCCCGTTTTTTGTATCAGACGATGGCAAGCCCGGTATCGGGCTCAAAAAGATGAGCGTGATCGAGGTTCAACATCAGCTTGACACCCTTGCCGGCGACAAGGCCGGAATCCGGCGCGAACCGCCCGGTCATTTCCACGGCGCCGATGCGCATGAGCGCGAGCGTGTCGGAGCCGAGCGGCTCCACGATCACGGCCTGCGCCGCGAGCGCGGCAGGCGCATCGGAGAGCGCGATATGCTCGGCGCGCAACCCGAGCAGCACGTCGCGTCCTGCGGCACGCCGAAATGCCGGCGGCGCCGCCATGGAGGCACCACCTTCGAGCATGATGACCGAGGCATCCGGCGCAACCCGGGCTTTCACCATGTTCATGGTCGGAGAGCCGATAAATCCGGCAACAAAGGTTGACCGCGGCTCCTTGTAGACCACCTCGGGCGTGGCGAACTGCTCAAGATGTCCACCTTTCAGGATCGCGATGCGATCGGCCAATGTCATCGCCTCGACCTGATCATGCGTGACATAAATGATGGTGGTGCCGAAACGCTGGTGCAGTTTCTTAATCTCCACCCGCATCTCGGCGCGCAATTGTGCATCGAGGTTTGAAAGCGGCTCATCGAACAGAAAGACTTTCGGATCGCGGACGATCGCGCGCCCCATTGCGACGCGCTGGCGCTGCCCGCCGGAGAGTTGGCCCGGCTTTCGCTCAAGCAGGTGACCGATCTGCAAGATCTCGGACGCTTCCTGCACCTTCTTGTCGATGATGGCGCGATCGACTCCGCGCATTTTCAGCCCGAAGCCGATATTCTCGGCCACCGTGCGGTGCGGGTAGAGCGCGTAATCCTGAAACACCATCGCGATATCGCGGTCGCGCGGCGGTAGATCGTTGACGACGCGGTCACCGATGCGGATTGTACCACCAGTGATGCTCTCGAGCCCGGCGATCATACGCAGCAGCGTCGACTTTCCACATCCGGAGGGGCCGACAAGCACAACGAATTCGCCGTCGCGCACATCAATATCGATGCCGTGGATCACGGGCGTCGCGCCATAGGCCTTGACGACACGGGCAATCTCGATCCCTGCCACGTCAGCTCCTCCCCCGGCGCGTTGGCCGGCCCGTGCACCCTGCCAGACAGCGGGCACATCATGCTTGTCTTATAAATTATATAAGACTATTCGTGCTTGGCAATCGCCTTTCCTTGTGGCTCGCTTGGCCGTGCGTTCTCGTCGGCATTCGTCACGCAAGACCCAGATTGAACCATGTCGAGCATTCTCACCGTCGGCATCGCCGTCCTTGATGATATCTATCGCATCCCGATGCCTCTGGTTCCGGGAGAAA
This sequence comes from Hyphomicrobiales bacterium, assembly GCA_017302635.1. Classification (GTDB taxonomy): domain Bacteria; phylum Pseudomonadota; class Alphaproteobacteria; order Rhizobiales; family Beijerinckiaceae; genus Rhabdaerophilum. Next base: position 287,631 of record JAFLCX010000002.1, on the reverse strand, counting down.
AGCACCGCGCAAGCGCAATCACAACCACAATCGGCGGCACGGCCACCAATGGTGCTTTTGCAATTGCACGGCTCGGCGGCAAGCCTCGGCTTCTCACCCGCTTCGGCGATGACGACGCAGCGACACTTCTGCGGCGGATGCTGGAGGGCTACGGGATCGACACGAGCCTCAGTCCGCTGATCCCGGCCATGCGAACCTCGCGCTCAACGATTGTGGTCGAGCCCGATGGCGAGCGCACCATCATCAACATTCTCGATCCGAACCTCCCGGATGAGCCCGATTTCCTACCGCGCGATATCCCTCCGGGCACTGATGCCGTGCTCGGTGATGTGCGCTGGGAGGTTGCAGCCAAACGCATGTTTCTCTCCGCGCGCCGTGCCGGCAAGCCTGCCGTGCTGGATGGAGACCGAGCACCGAAGGATATCGGCCTCATTGATGCCGCGACCCATACAATCTTTTCGGCGCAGGGCCTGCGCGAACTCACGGGCATGTCGCACCTGCCCTCGGCGCTTGAACAGGTCGCGCGTGGTCGTCCGAATTTCCTCGCCGTCACGAATGGCGGCGAAGGCGTCTACAGCCACTGGCAAGGCCGCATCACCCATCATCCGGCCTTTGCCGTCGAGCAGGTGGATACGCTCGGAGCGGGCGATACTTGGCACGGTGCCTTTGCTTTTGCGCTCTGCGATGGGCTTTCGCAGGAGCAGGCGATCCGCTTTGCAAGTGCTGCGGCGGCCATCAAGGTGACACGGGTCGGTGGTCCGCTCGGAGCCCCGACTAAACCCGAAGTTCTCGCATTTCTGAAGGAACGACAGGCATGAAAACTCTCAGCGCCGGAAAACTGCGCGGGCTTCGCCGCATGGCGGATCCGAAAGGTCGCTTCAAGATGACGGCGGTGGACCAGCGCCCGCCGATCATCAACCCGATCGCGGCGGCGCGCGGCGGCGTCGCTCCGTGGGAGGATGTCGCGCGGTTCAAGACCATGCTGGTGGAAGAATTGCAGGGGCAATCGACCGCCATGCTGCTCGACCCGAACTTCGCCTACCCGATGGCGGAGCCGATCCTTGATCCGCGTCTCGGCTTAATCATGACACTGGAGGACTCCGCCTTCCGCGAGACGGATCAGGGCCGACTCTCGGACGAAATCGACGGCTGGTCTGTCGCAAAAATCAAACGCGCTGGCGCCGATGCGGTGAAGGTGCTCGCCTGGTATCGCCCGGATGCGCCGCGCGCCGTGAACGAGCACCAAAAAGCCTTCACCCGCCGGATCGGCGATGCCTGCAAGCGCTACGATATTCCGTTCCTGTTCGAGTTGCTGGTCTACCCCCTGCCGGGCGAAAAGAACCAGACCACGCAATATATCGAGATGGCCGACAAGAAGAGCGAGCTTGTGCTCGAAAGCGTCGCGGAATTCGCCAAGCCTGAATATGGCGTCGATGTTTTCAAGCTCGAGAGCCCGGTTCCGGCGCGGGATTGCGACGGCTCGGTCACCGTACAGGCGGTTTTCGATGAGATGGGCAAGCTCTGTGGTCGCCCCTGGGTGATGCTGTCGGCCGGAGCCGGCATGGCCGAATTCAAGGCCGTTCTGGCCCATGCCTACACGGCCGGTGCCTCGGGCTATCTCGCCGGACGCGCGATATGGTCCGAAGCCTTCAAGGCCTTCCCGGATTGGGAGGGCGTGAAGGCCGGCCTCGCCGGGCGTGGCGTTGATTACATGAAAGATATCAACACTCTCACGGATCATAAAGCCAAACCTTGGTGGACAAATTGGGGTGGTGCGACGCTGGCAGGCGCGGACAAGAACTTCCGTCATGCCTATCCGGATTTCGGACACTGAGACGATGAAACCGGTTCTGACCCTCGCGCTTGCCCGCCCGACCTTCGATGTTCCTTTCGCACAAGACTACGCGGCGCGAGCCTTTGCCACGCTCGACTCGGCGGAGTTCACGAGCGTGGGTCCGCGCGAATTGCTGTTTGACGCTGCGGCAGCGCGCGACGCCATCGCCGCTATTGCCCCCGATTCCATCTCGGCGGTGCTGCTATTACAGGTCACGTTCACCGACGCCTCGATGACGGTGGAGATCGCACGTGCATTTCCCGGTGTTCCACTCGGAATTTGGGCCTTTCCGGAACCGAGAGCCGGTGGCCGTTTGCGACTCAATTCGTTCTGCGGCCTCAACCTCGCAGCCCATGCGCTTGGCCGAGCCGGAATCGCGCATGGCGCGCTTTACGCGGCGACGGACGCCACCGACATCGCGCAGAATTTGCGCCGGCTGACGACTGCGATCTCGATGCCATCCGCCCGATTGCGCAAGCCGAAGACTTCACCCGCCATCGCAGCGCAAGCCGAAGCGCTTGCAGGAAAACTTTTCGGTGCGCGGATCGGGCTTGTTGGCGAGCATCCCGGCGGCTTCGATACTTGCCGTTTTGAGCCATCCCGCCTCGCAGATCTGGCGGATGCCACGGTTGAGGCGATCCCGCTTTCGGAAATGTTTACGCGAGCCGGAGCGGTGGACTCGGCCCGCACGGCGTCGCGCCTCGCCGAGGCCCGCGCAACCTATGCCGGCCTCGATGACTTGGATGGCGAACAGCTTCGCAAATCGCTCACGCTGCACGCCGCGCTCGCAGAGATGAAATCCGAAAAATCGCTCGATGCCTTCGCCGTGCGGTGCTGGCCGGAGACCTTCACCGAATATGGCTGCGCGATCTGCGGACCGATGGGCATGATGGGCGAGGCCGGAACGCCCTGCGCCTGCGAGGCCGATGTGATGGGAGCTCTCACGACCCTGCTTCTTTCAGAAACCGCAGGTGAACCCGGTTGGCTCGTGGACATCGTCGATATGGATGAGGCGAGCGAAACGGGCGTGTTCTGGCATTGTGGCTCGGCGCCGCTCTCGATGCGCGACCCTCATGTTGCTGCGCGGGCACAGATCCATTCCAACCGCAAGATGCCTCTTCTCGCTGAATTTACGCTCAAGCCGGGGCGCATCACCATTGCGAGGCTGACACAAGCCCGGAACGGCCTCGCTCTGGTGCTCGGGGCGGGTGACGTGATCTCGGCACCCATGGCTTTCACCGGCACCTCGGCGACAGTGCGCTTTGATGGCGGTGTCGCAAAGGCGCGTGACGTGCTGATCGGCGAGATGCTCGAGCACCATGTCGCGATGGTCTATGGCGATCACCGCGCGGTGCTGGAAGGCTGGGCCGCGATCAAGGGCCTGCCTGTGATCGATCTGACGTCGAATGAGAGTGCAGCATGAGCGCGAAACCACTTCGTTATGGCCTGATCGGTGCAGGCATGATGGGCCGCGAGCATATCCGAAATCTCGCGCTCATTCCGGGATCGGAACTGGTCGCGATCGCAGATCCCACCAACGAGCAGGTGGCGCTCTCCATCGCTGAAGCCGGGAAACATCTCGGCCAGATGCCGCGCGGGTTTGCCGATCACCGCGCCATGCTGGCCGCCGGCGGGCTCGATGCCGTGGTGATCGCGAGCCCGAACGATACGCATATTCATGTCCTGGAGGACCTGCTGAAAGCCCCGACACCGCTTGGCATTCTGGTTGAAAAACCGGTCGTCACCACGCCCGCCGATTGCGACCGGCTGGCTTCACTGGCCAAGGGCTATCCTGCCCCGATCTGGGTTGCGATGGAATATCGCTACATGCCGCCGGTCGTGGAATTGCGCCGCGCCGTATCAACGGGCGAGATTGGCACATTGCGGATGTTCGCCATTCGCGAGCACCGTTTTCCGTTTCTGGAGAAAGTGGGCGACTGGAACCGCTTTGCCGAGCGCACGGGCGGAACGCTCGTTGAGAAATGCTGCCATTTCTTCGATCTCATGCGCCTTGTTGTGGGCTCCGAACCTGTGCGCGTCTATGCGAGCGGTGCGGCCGATGTGAACCATCGAGACGAGGTTTACGGTGGCCGCGTGCCCGACATTCTCGACAATGCTTTCGTGATTGTCGATTTTGCGAATGGCTGCCGCGCAAGCCTCGATCTGTGCATGTTCGCCGAAGGCAGCTATTTCCAGGAGGAAATCGCCGCGACGGGTAGCCGTGCCAAGATCGAAGCTCTGATCCCCGGCCCGGCGCGCTTCTGGCCGGGTGCAGAGGAGCGCGGGAGTGAGATCGTCTTCTCGCCACGCGAGCCCAAGGGGCCGGTCCGCCGCACGGTGCATGTGGACGAGAGCGTGCTGAAGGCGGGCGACCACCACGGATCGACCTATTTCCAGCATCTTGGGTTCCGGGCGGCGATGCTCGAGGGCGGGCCGGTCGATGTCACGCTTCAGGATGGCATTCGGGCCGTGCGGATCGGGCTCGCAGCAGAAGAAAGTGCGCGCTCGGGGCGCGCCATCGCGCTCTGATCAGCGCAGGTCGCTGACGTAGGCGCAATCCGCCGTCTGGCAGAGCGTGCGCCGCCACTCCACCGGCGTGCCATCGAGTGCAACCGCGACGCGATCAATTGCCAGCACCGGCGCTCCGGGCGGCAGCCCCAACAACTGCGCGTCTTCCGGCGGCGCCGCGATCGCCTTGACGCGCTCCTGCCCGCCCGAGACCGTAATCCCGAACCGCGAGGAATAAAGCTCATAGAGGTTGTTCTCGATCGGGATATCTTCGCCCAGTCCCGGGAACAATCGGGCCGGCAAGCTGAGATATTCCGAAATCACCGGCTTTCCGCCTAGCGAGCGCACGCGCGTGATGCGCACCACTCGATCGCCGGGGGCGAGTTTGAGAACGCTGCGTTCTTCCTCATCCGCGCGGGCATTCTCCGTGCGGCGCAGTTCGCTTTCGGGGAAAATCGCGACGCCGCTCTCGGGCACGATCTTGAAAAACTGGAAAAGAATGCGCGCCTCGTCATGCCGGGCGACGAAAGTGCCCCGGCCCTGCCGACGCGTGAGCAGCCGTTCGCTCGTCATCTCGTCAAGTGCCTTCCGCACCGTGCCCTGACTGACACCGAGTTCGGCGGCAATCTGCTGCTCGGAAGGGATCAGCGCTCCGGGCGACCAGATGCCATCACCGATACGCTTGAGCAGCAGGTCTTTTACCTGCCGATAAAGCGGGCGGAAGCCGGGATTGGCCGTCTCTGCAGGCATCACGCGCTCTGCCGTCATGGAAATTCCTCGCCTTGCAGGATGCTTTCGCCGGTTGACACTCTACCAAGTCTTATGTCTTATACAAGAGTGAGCCGAAGGCATCGCCCGCCTATGTTGGCATGCCTGATTTTCAAGACAAAGGACAGGGAGAAGCGTGGCAATGGCGATCCCGCATTTGCTCGTGCACGAGAAGAAGGACACGGTGGGCGTGGTGGTGGTGGAAGGCCTCAAGGCCGGCACCGACATGCTGGCCGTGATCACCCATGACAATTCCGATTTCCGCATCAAGGCCAAGATGGATATCCCCATCGGGCACAAGATCGCGCTTCAGGATATCAAGAAGGGCGATACGATCTGGAAATACGGTCAGGACATCGGTGTGGCCAAGGCCGATATCGGCAAGGGCGAGCATGTCCATGTCCACAATGTCAAAACGAAGCGCTGGTGAGGATTGAGCTATGGCAAGTGCACCGATTGTTGCGAATTTCTCGCTCAACCAGAACCGTCTCAAATCCATCAAGGGCCGGAAAATCGAAGCGCCGGGCTTCAAGTCTCCCGTCGCGCCCAAGCGCCGCGGCGGGCTCGTGCGCGATGCCGTGATGGCATGGCGGCGCGAGAATGGTCGCGTCGGCGTGCGCAATCACGTCGTGATGCTCCCGCTTGATGACCTTTCGAATGCCGCCTGCGAAGCGGTGGCGAATAATGTGAAGGGCGTGCTCGCACTGCCGCACGCCTATGGTCGGCTGCAATTCGGGCTTGATCTCGATCTGCATTTCCGCACGCTGATCGGTGTCGGCTCTAACCCGAATGTCGCGGCTGTCGTGGTCATCGGCATCGAGGATGGCTGGACCAAGATTGTTGTCGACGGCATCGCCAAGACCGGCAAGCCGGTTGTCGGCTTCGGCATCGAAGGGCATGGCGACATCGCCGTGATCGCGAAGGCATCCTATGTGGCGAAGGAATTCGTCCAATGGGCCAGCGAACTCTCGCGCGAGAAGTGTCCGATATCGGATCTGTGGATCTCGACCAAATGCGGCGAGAGCGACACCACCACCGGCCTCTCCTCCTGCCCCACCGTTGGCAACATGTACGACAAGCTCATCCCGAAGGGCATCTACGGCGTGTTCGGCGAGACCTCGGAAATCACCGGAGCGGAGCATCTGTGCAAGGCGCGCGCCGCCACCAAGGAGGTGGGTGAACGCTGGTACAAGATGTGGAAAGCCTATCAGGACGATGTGATCGAGGCGCACAAGACCTCTGACCTCTCCGACAGTCAGCCGACCAAGGGCAATATCGCGGGCGGCCTTACCACCATCGAGGAAAAGGCGCTGGGCAATCTCGAGAAAATCGGTCGTGAATGCAAATATATCGACATTCTTGACCCCGCCGAAGCGCCCGCGAAAGGCCCCGGCCTCTATTTCATGGATACGTCATCGGCTGCCGCCGAATGCGTGACCCTGATGGCGGCGGGCGGTTATGTGATCCATACTTTCCCGACTGGGCAAGGCAACGTGATCGGCAACCCGATCGTTCCCGTGATCAAGATCACCGGCAACCCGAAGACCATGCGTACGATGCCCGAACACATCGATGTCGATGTCTCCGGCGTTCTGGCGCGCACGCTGACCATTCCGGAGGCCGGTGATGCGCTGATCGACAACATCGTTCGCACGGCAAACGGCCGCCTCACCGCGGCTGAAGCGCTGGGTCACCGCGAGTTCGTGATGACCAAGCTCTACCGGAGCGCGTGACGGTCCTCTCATGGCGGGTTCCGGCACATCGGATGCATTGACGAAGGCCCGGGGCATTGCTCCGGGCCTTCTCCTCTCGTTGGGCGTTGCGGTAGCGGCCGTGATGGCCGCACCGTGGCTCAAGGCCATCACCGCCGGTCGCATCTCGCTGCCCGACATGGTGATCGCGCTCGTGATCGGGATAGCGCTGAACAGCGTGGCGCAGCGCCCGTTCTTCCAGCCCGGCATCACCTATGCGGTAAAAACCTTGCTGCGCTACGCCATTGCCCTGCTTGGGCTGCGCATCGCTTTCGGCGATATTGTCGCTCTTGGCCTCGGCACAGCCTTCATGATCGTCGGCGTGATGGCGCTGACGTTGCTTTCGGGTTTTATCCTCGCCCGCTTCCTGGGCAGGGAGGCAGGGCTCGGGGCGCTGAGCGGCGCGGCGAATGCGGTGTGCGGTGCATCCGCGACCCTCGCCACCGCAACCGTTGTTCCCGATTACAAGAACAAGTCGGCCGACATCGCCTTCACCGTCGTGATGGCGAATGCGATCTCGACCCTTGTGATGCTCGCCTATCCTCCCCTTTGCATCTGGCTCGGGTTTTCGGCTCACGAGACCGGTGTGATGCTCGGGCTGACCATTCAGGACATGGCGCAAGTTGTCGGTGCGGCCTATGCCGTCTCGGAGCCCGTGGGTAACACGGCTGTCATCGTGAAGCTCTTCCGCGTGCTTCTGCTGCTGCCCGTGGTGCTGGCCATCGGCTGGTATTTCCTGCGCCGCGGCGACCAGGCCGGCGAAGCGAAAGTGCCGGTGCCGGTTTTTGCGCTTGTGTTCATCCTGCTGGCGGCGCTCAATTCATTTCTGCCGGCAACGCCGCTCGCGGGGACCTATCAGCCGATCAAGGCCGTGCTGGTCGAGGCCTCGCGCTGGGGATTGCTGATCGCAATCGCTGCGCTCGGGCTCGGCACATCCCTGAGCGCGCTGACCAGCATCGGCTGGCGGCATGTGGCCGTTTTTTGCGGCGCGGGACTGATGATTCTTTTTGCCGGAACCGGCGGAATTCTGTTGTTGAGGTGAAACATGACGGACATCATCATCACCGAATTCATGGATGAAGTTGCGGTCGCGAGCCTCTCGGCACGCCATGTCACGCTTTACGACCCCAAGCTGGTGGATGACCCGGCCCGCCTTGCCCTGCTTCTGCCCGAAGCTCGAGCGCTGATCGTGCGCAACCGCACTCAGGTGCGCGGTGCCCTGCTCGAAGCGGGGCGAAAGCTCGAGGTTGTGGGGCGTCTCGGCGTCGGACTCGACAACATCGATGTGCCGGCCTGCACGGAAAACGGCATTGCGGTAATCCCTGCCACGGGCGCCAATGATCTCTCCGTTGCGGAATGGGTGATTGCCTCGGCGATGCTGCTGCTGCGCGGCGCCTATCATTCCACGCCGGAGGTGATCGCGGGTGCATGGCCGCGCAACAAGCTGATGGGGCGCGAGCTTTCCGGCCGGATCATGGGCCTCGTCGGCTTCGGCTCGATCGCGCGTGAGGTTGCGAAACGCGCTCGGGCGCTCGGCATGGATGTGATGGCGCATGATCCGTTCGTGGCGGATCACGACCCCGCCTGGAGCCTCGCCCGCCCGCATGGGCTCGAACCCTTGTTGCGCGAAGCGGATGTGATTTCGCTGCATGTGCCGTTGACCGAGGCCACCCGCAATATGATCGATGCCCTGCGGATCAGTCGCATGCGCCCCGACGCGATCATCCTCAATGCCTCGCGCGGCGGCGTGATCGATGAGCACGCCTTGGCGGCCGCCTTGAAAAAGGGCCGGCTCGCCGGTGCGGCGCTCGATGTGTTCGAGGAAGAGCCGCTCAACGCGGCACAGGGCGCAGTGTTCGCCGGTTGTCCCAACCTCATCCTCACGCCCCATATTGCCGGGGTGACAATCGAGTCGAATATTCGCGTCTCGAACCTCATCGCTGCAAAGGTTCTGGAACATCTGGACAGGAAGGCATGACGACAAAAACACTCTCTGTGGATCAAGCCGAGGTGCTCGTCGCCTCGGCACTCGAACGCTGTCGCACGCATTCCGCCAATGCCGCGATTGTGGCGAAAGCGCTGGTCGCGGCAGAGGCCGATGGTCTGAAAGGTCACGGTCTCTCGCGCGTGCCGAGCTATGCGGCGCAGGCGAAGAACGGCAAGGTGGATGGCGCGGCGGTTCCGAAGGTCGAGCATGTCACGCCGGCATTGATCCGCATCGATGCGCGCCACGGTTTCGCCTATCCGGCCATCAACGCGGCGGTGAGCGCACTCCTCGAAGCCGCTCCGATCATGGGCGTGGCAACGGCAGCGATCCGGCGCTCGCACCATTGCGGCGTGGCGGGCCATCCGGTCGAAAAACTTGCCGAAGCGGGGCTCGTGGCGATGCTCTTCGCCAACACGCCCGCTGCGATGGCGCCTTGGGGCGGCAAGACCGCTACGTTTGGCACCAATCCGATCGCCTTTGCATGCCCCCTGCCTCATGACGCTCCGATCGTTGTCGATCTTTCGCTCTCGACGGTCGCACGCGGGAACATTCTCGCCGCAAAGCAGAAAGGGGAGAAAATCCCCGAAGGCTGGGCGCTCGATGCCGATGGTCAGCCGACCACAGACCCGGAAGCCGCGCTCAAGGGCACCATGCTGCCGCTCGGTGACGCCAAGGGTACAGCCCTCGCGCTGATGGTGGAAATTCTCGCGGCTGGCCTGACCGGCGCGACCTATGCGGCCGATGCGACATCGTTCCTCGATGACAAGGGCGGCCCGCCCGGGACCGGACAATTGCTCATCGCCTTCGATTCAAAAATGATCGGTGGGCCAGCCGCGGTCAGCCATTTCGGGCGTCTCGCCGGCCAGATCAGTGCCCAGCCGGGAACGCGATTGCCCGGCAGCCGTCGAATCTCCTTGCGCGAGAAAGCAAAGCGCGATGGATTGGCGGTCGCAGCGGCTTTGGTCGCCGAAATCGAAGCGCTCTGACGCGCTCCCAAAAATTCAAAAATGAAAACCGGATCGAGGAATAACCCATGCTGACCAAGCTTGAATTCAAGAAGGAAGCCAATTTCATTGGCGGAGAATGGGTGCAGGCAAATTCGGGCAAGACGATATCCGTTCTGGACCCGGCGACCGGTGAGATGTTCGGCAAGGTTCCCTCTTGCGGCAAGGCCGAGACCGCACGCGCCATTGCGGCTGCGGAAGCTGCGTTCCCGGCCTGGCGCAAGAAAACCGCCGCCGAGCGTTCGGCGATGCTGATGACCCTCGCAAGCCTGCTGCGCGAGCATGTCGAGGCTTTGGGCACGATTCTCACGATGGAACAGGGCAAGCCGCTCGCCGAAGCCAAGGGCGAGGTTCTGGGTTCTGCGGCCTATGTTCAATGGTTCGCCGAGGAGGCGAAGCGTGCCTACGGCGACGTGATCCCCTCACCCTGGGGCGACCGGCGCATTCTCGTCACCAAAGAGCCTGTGGGCGTGGTTGCGGCGATCACGCCCTGGAATTTCCCGTCTTCGATGATCGGGCGCAAACTGGGAGCCGCACTGGCAGCAGGTTGCACGATTGTCATCAAGCCCGCGTCGCAAACACCGTTTTCAGCCCTCGTCTGGGGTGCCATGTGCGAAAAGGCCGGCATTCCGGCGGGTGTGGTCAACATTGTCACCGGCTCGGCTTCGGAAATCGGCGGTGAACTCACTTCCAACCCGGCCGTGCGGAAAATCAGCTTCACCGGCTCCACCGAAATCGGCAAGTTGCTGATGGCCCAAGCCGCCACGACCATGAAGCGCTGCTCCATGGAACTCGGTGGCAACGCGCCTTTCATCGTGTTCGATGACGCCGATATCGACCGGGCGGTCGCAGGCGCGGTGCTCGCAAAGTATCGCAACGCGGGTCAGACCTGCGTCTGCACCAACCGCTTCTACGTGCAAGCCGGCGTGCATGATCTGTTCGCCGAAAAGCTCGCGGCGGCCGTCAGCCAGATGAAAGTCGGCAATGGCCTCGATGCGGGCGTTGCAGTCGGCCCCCTCATCGACATGAAAGCGGTCGAGAAGGTGGAGGAACATATTGCCGACGCGACTGCCAAGGGCGGCACGATCGTGACAGGCGGCAAGCGCCACAAGCTCGGGGGCTCGTGGTTCGAGCCGACCATCGTGAAAGGTGTCACGCAGGATGCCAAGGTCGCGACGGACGAAACCTTCGGGCCGCTCGCCCCCATCTTCAAATTCGAGACCGAAGAGCAGGTGATCGGCTGGGCCAACGCCACCGAATATGGCCTCGCGAGCTATTTCTACACGCGCGACCTCGCCCGTGCCTTCCGGGTTTCCGAGGCGCTGAAATACGGCATGGTCGGCATCAATGAAGGCCTGATCACCACAGAAGTCGCGCCCTTTGGCGGCGTGAAGGAAAGTGGCATGGGCAAGGAAGGCTCGAAATATGGCCTCGATGACTACATGGACATCAAATACGTCTGCATCGGCGGGATCGCGTGATTGAAGCCTTTGCATGATCCCGAAATAACCCGCCACGCGGCTTATGAAGATGCTCTCGCCATCCTCATGGGCACTTTGTTCGTGGCCTTCGGGGTCATGCTCTACGCGCAGGCTCAACTGGTCACCGGCGGCACTGCGGGCCTTGCCCTGTTGCTGCACCATGCGACCGGCGCCGGATTCTGGCTGGTGTTTTCGGCTGTCAATCTGCCGTTCTATGTGCTGGCCCTCTGGCGCATGGGCTGGCGCGTGGCACTGCGTACCTTTCTCGCCGTGAGCCTTGTCTCGATTTTTGCGCGCCTGTTGCCAGACTGGGTTTCGCTGACCCAACTCAACCCGATTTTTGCAACCGTGATTGGCGGCGGGCTGATGGGGAATGGGCTTTTGATGCTGTTCCGACATCGCACCGCCCTGGGCGGAGTGAACATACTCGCTATGTTCTTGCAGGAGCGATTCGGCTTGCGCGCGGGCTGGGTTCAGCTCGGACTCGATCTCGCCATTCTCGGCGCATCGCTTTTCGTGATCGCGCCACAGAACCTCGCACTATCCTTGCTGGGGGCGGTGATCGTGAACATGATTCTCGCGATCAACCACCGCCCCGGACGCTATCTCGGCATGTCATGAGAGGCGGACAGGTTCAGTCCGCGTAGGCCCCCACAGCATCGATCACCTTTTTCCAAGCCGCCACTTCGGCACGCAAATGCGCCCCAAGATGGGCTGGAGTGGCCTGCTGCGGCGTCGCGGGAATGGTCGAGAGGTCCGCGAGACGCTTCAGGATGGTCTGATCCTTGAGGGCCGCGTTGAGGGCGCCGTTGAGTTTCTGCACCACGGCCGCCGGCGTACCTTTTGGGGCATAGAGCCCGTGCCAGATCGTGACCTTGAAACCGGGAATGCCCGAGGCTGCAATCGTCGGCAGTTTCAGGCCATCGACCGGCTCGGTGGAGGTAACGGCATAGGCCTTGACGGCGCCACCCTGAATTTGCGGCAGAGCCGAGGTGATCTGGTCGCAGAGCAGATCGACCTTCGAACTCACAAGATCCTGCATCGCCGGGCCGGTGCCGCGATAAGGCACCTGCGTCATCTTCGCGCCCAAGGCCTGCATCATCATGATGCCGCACAGATGCGACCCGGAGCCCGTGCCGGCATGCGCATAGTTGATGGCTTCGCCCTTCGCGCGGATTTCACGGAAGACCTCCTCGACCGTATTCGGTGCGAAATCCTTGCGCCCCACCAGCACGAAGGCCCCGTCCGTGGCCATGCCGATCGGCGCGAAATCACCGACCGGATCATAGGGCAGCCGGCGGAACAGAGTGGCGGTGGTGGCGTGGCTGATATGGGAGAAGAGCAAGGTATGGCCGTCTGGATCGGCCTTGGCGACTCGCCCGATCCCGACCGTGGAACCCGCGCCGGCGGTGTTTTCGACAATCACCTGCGTGCCGAGGCTCTGGCTCATATTCGCTGCGAAGAGGCGCGCGAGAATGTCACTCGGCCCGCCTGCGGCGAAAGGCACCACGACCGTGATCGGTTTGGTGGGAAAAGCGGACGCAGCCCCGGCCGTTGCCAGAACAATCGACACTGAAAACAATTTTAAAAACAGGCTTTTATACAACGTCGCGCTGAAATTTCTCATCCCGGTTTCCTCCTTTGCTGTTCCTGCACGCGGCAGGAAGGGCTTTCTTGTTTCTTGTCCGGCCATGCCGATGCCCTCTTGAAGTTTCGCGCCTCCCTGCCAACGATGCAAGTGTGGTGTGAGGGAAACGATGCGGCGAAGCCTGAGGTTTGTTTTTCGAGGCAAGGTGGTCGAACTCAACAGCTTCGATCCGAACCTCACGCTGCTCGAATGGCTGCGCGAGGAAAGGCGCGCCACCGGCACCAAGGAAGGCTGCAACGAGGGCGATTGCGGTGCCTGCACGGTGGCTTTGGCCCGCCTGCGAGACGGCAGGCTCCACCTTCAGCCGGTCAATGCCTGCATCCTCCTGCTTGGCCAGATCGACGGCGCGGAACTCATCACCATCGAAGATTTGTCGGAAGGCGGTGTCCTTCACCCGATCCAGCAGGCAATGATCGAGCATCATGGCAGCCAATGCGGCTTCTGCACGCCCGGCATCGTGATGAGCCTTTTCGTGGCTTATCACGAGGCGGAGCGCCCCCTGACGCGCACGGCCTTCGACGATGTTCTCTCGGGCAATCTGTGTCGCTGCACCGGCTATCGTCCGATTGCGGATGCTGCAATGTCGGCGATCCGAGGCGCGATCGACGACGCCTTTGCTGCCGATTCCGCTGCGCGGCAATTCCGGCTTGAAGCCCTGCAGGAGGGAAGTGATATCCTGATCGGCCACGAAGCCCGTTTTTTCGCGTCCCCCGCGACGCTCGAGAGCCTCTTGGACATCGCCCTGCGCCATCCTGATGCCACTCTGCTGGCGGGCGGCACGGATGTGGGATTGTGGGTCACGAAAAAACTCAGTGATCTGAACAAGATCATTTGGCTTGGCCGTGTGCGCGGGCTGGGCGGAATCGAAGAGACTGAAACCGCGCTGAAAATCGGGGCAATGGTCACCCATGACGCCGCGATGCCCGCGCTGGCGGCGCTCGATCCCGACCTCGAAACCTTGATGCGCCGGTTCGGCTCGAGGCAAGTTCGCGCATCGGGAACGGTTGGCGGCAACCTTGCGAATGGCTCCCCCATCGGCGACCTCGCCCCGGCCCTGATCGCGCTGGGCGCCACGATCGAATTGCGCAAGGGCGGGCTGATGCGCTCGATGCCACTCGAAAGCTTCTTCCTCTCCTACGGGAAGCAGGCGCGTGAGGCCGGCGAGATTGTTACGGGGATCAGCATCCCGAAGCTGAAGGAAGGGATGGCCTTTCGCGCCTTCAAGATTTCCAAGCGCTTTGATGAGGATATCTCCGCCGTGATGGGGGCCTTCCGCTTCACGCTGGATCAGGGAACAATCGCGGAAGCGCGTCTGGCTTACGGAGGCATGGCCGGCGTCCCGGCGCGGGCGCGAGCCACCGAAGCCGCGTTGGCCGGCGTGGCGTTGGACGATCCCCATGCCTGGACGGCCGCGCTCAAGCATCTCGAAGAGGATTTCTCCCCCATTTCAGACATGCGTGCCAGCGCCGATTATCGCCGGAAAGTCGCGCGGGCGATTCTTGGCAAGGCGTTGCTGGAAGTCGCGGGAGGTGCGGCCTCAACGCGGATCATCGCACGTGAGGGAGTGGTCCATGCCTCGTGACGCGCAAGCCCTTTCCGTTGTGCACGAGAGCTTGCCGCATGACAGTGCCACGCTGCACGTGACCGGCCAGGCGACCTATGTCGATGATATCCCCGAGCCGCATGGTACCTTGCATATCGCGCTCGGCCTCGCCCCCAGGGCGCGCGGGAGAATAGTCGCGCTTGATCTGGCCGCCGTCCGGTCCGCCGAAGGGGTTGTGTGCGTGATCACCGGCAAGGATGTGCCGGGGAAAAATGATTCCTCGCCACATCTCGGCGATGAGCCCATGCTCGCCACAAGCGAAGTTGCCTTCCACAATCAAGCGGTCTTTGCCGTGGTTGCCACGACCCGAAAAGCTGCACGCCTCGCGGCAAGGCTCGGCCGCATCGAGATTGAGGCGGAAACGCCGTGCGTTTCCATTGCCGATGCCCGGGCCGAGGGCGGGCGCGTGCTCCCGGATTACGCCTGGGAAAACGATCACGTTGCCCACGCGCTCTCCGAGGCCCAACATCGGCTGGTGGGGGAAATCGAGATCGGCGGTCAGGAGCATTTCTATCTCGAAGGGCAGGTGGCTTTCGCCCTGCCCGGTGAGGGAGACGAGATGTTCGTGCATTCCTCCACACAGCATCCGAGCGAGGTGCAGCATATCGTGGCTCGGGTGCTCGGCGTTGCCGATCACAACGTGACAATCGAATGCCGCCGGATGGGCGGCGGTTTCGGCGGCAAGGAAAGTCAGGCGAGCCAGTTCGCTGCGATTGCAGCGGTCGCGGCGAAGCTCACGAAGTACCCGTGCAAGCTCCGGCTCGATCGGGACGATGATTTCGTCCTTACCGGGAAAAGGCACGATTTTCGCTCGGCCTATCAGGTCGGGTTCGATGAGGAAGGCCGGATCAGGGCGCTTGATCTCGCGCTTGATGCCCGCTGCGGCTACTCCGCCGATCTCACGCTCGGCGTGGTGGATCGCGCGATGTTCCATTCTGACAACGCCTATTTCCTGCCCGAGGCGCAGATTTCAACGCGGCGGCTCAAGACCAACACGGTCTCGAACACCGCCTATCGCGGATTTGGCGGCCCGCAGGGCATGCTCGCCACGGAATGCATTCTCGATGCGATTGCGCATCAGCTGGGGCGCGATCCGCTCGATGTTCGGAAGGCAAACTTCTACGCGCCGGGGCGCGACCGTACGCCTTACGGCATGCCGGTCGCTGATTGCGACATCCTGCTGCCTCTGGTGGAACGGCTGGAAACCACGAGCGAATATCGCGCGCGGCGAGCCGAGATTGCCGCGTTCAACGCAGGCTCGCCGATCCTGAAAAAGGGGATCGCCCTCACGCCAGTCAAGTTCGGAATTTCCTTCACACTCAAGCACCTCAATCAGGCCGGCGCGCTGGTGCATGTCTATTCCGACGGTTCGGTGAGCCTCAATCACGGCGGCACAGAGATGGGCCAGGGGCTTTACGTCAAGGTCGCGCAGATCGTGGCCGATGTATTTGGTCTTCCGCTGGCCGCCGTGAAAATCACTGCAACCAACACCTCGAAAGTGCCGAATACCGGCCCAACCGCAGCTTCCTCCGGCTCCGACCTCAACGGCATGGCCGCGAAGATCGCCGCCGAGACCATCCGCGAGCGCATGGCGGCGGAAGCGGCGCGTCGCTTCGGATGCATGCCGGGTGATGTGGTATTCGAACATGGCATGGTGCGGGGCGCAGGCGCGGAAATCGCTTTCGGCGCTCTGGCCAAGGCCTGCGTGCTGGAGCGGATATCGCTCTCGTCGACCGGGTTCTATTCGACGCCGGGCATCACATGGGACCGCATGAAACGCACAGGCCGGCCGTTCTTCTATTTTGCCTACGGCGCGGCCTGTTCGGAGGTGATCATCGACACGATGACCGGCGAGATGAAGCTTCTGCGCGCCGATATCCTGCATGATTGCGGACAATCGCTCAATCCGGCGATCGATATCGGGCAAATCGAGGGTGGCTTCGTGCAAGGGCTGGGGTGGCTCACCACCGAGGAACTCGTGTTCGACGCTGAAGGCCGGCTCAGAACCCACGCGCCTTCGACTTACAAGATTCCGGTTGCTTCCGATGTGCCGGCCGATTTGAGAACCGCGCTCTGGTATGAGCCCAACCGCGAGGCCGCGATCCATCACTCGAAGGCGGTGGGTGAGCCGCCAGTGATGCTCGCGATTTCGGTGTTCTCGGCCGTCGCTGATGCGGTGCATGCCATCCGGCCCGGCTTGCCCGTGAGCCTGCGCGCGCCTGCGACTCCGGAAGCCATTCTCGATGCCTGCGATGCGCAGAAAGGCCTCGCATGAGGGACCTTCTGGGGCATCTCGAGAGTTTTCTGGCCAAGGATGGCGTGGCGGTGCTCATCACGATCGTCTCGGTGCAGGGCTCCTCACCGCGCGAGGCCGGCGCTCAGATGGTCGTGCGCGCTGATGGCCGTTTCGCGGGCACGATCGGGGGTGGCGCGCTCGAATGGCAAGCTTTGGGTGAAGCGCAGAAATTTCTGCACCGTGAGGACGCGGCCTTTCTGGAAAAAACGATCGTTCTCGGGCCCGATCTCGGCCAATGCTGCGGCGGGCGTGTCCAGTTGCGCTATGAGCGCCTGCTGGCGAGCGACCGCAGGCGCCTGCCTTCGCTCGTTCAGCAAAGCAACCGGATGCCGGTTCTGATGTTTGGCGCAGGCCATGTCGGCCGCGCCTTGGTGCTGACGCTCGCCCCCCTGCCCTTCGATGTGCGCTGGGTCGATCCACGCAGGAGTGAGTTTCCCTCGGTTTTCCCGGATAACGTGACACCCGTGTCGCCCTCCGACCCATTGGAAGAAGTCAACCGCGCGGCGCCCGAAACAGCCGTGCTGATCTTCACGCACAGCCATGCGCTGGACCTCGCCCTTTGTGGTGCAGCCTTGAAGCGCGACGATCTCGCATCCGTCGGTGTCATCGGCTCCAAAACCAAACGCGCGCGCTTCGTGAGCCAATTGCAGAAGGGCGGGCTGTCGGCAGATCAAATCACCCGCCTCACCTGCCCGATCGGTTTGCCGGATCTTGGCTCGAAAGAGCCCGCCGCCATTGCAGCCGGCATCGCCGTGCAATTATTGCGCGAAAGGGCGCAACGCTCCGCATCAAGCCTATTTGACAAAGGGGAACGGAATGCCGGTTGATCCGCGCGACAAATCGCTGCTCGCGCGCGCTGTCGCGCTTTCCCGGGAGCATATGGAGCAAGGTGCCGGCGGCCCTTTCGGGGCAGTGATCGCGAGCACGAACGGGCGGATCATTGCCGAGGGGTGGAACTGCGTCACCTCGCAGAACGACCCGACCGCCCATGCCGAAATCACGGCCATTCGCCGCGCCTGCGAGACGATCGGGAGCTTCGACCTTGCGGGCCACGTGATCTACTCATCCTGCGAACCCTGCCCGATGTGCCTCGCGGCCATCTACTGGGCGCGGCTGGAAAGGCTGGTTTTTGCCAATAGCCGCGATGAGGCGGCTGCCATCGGCTTCGATGATGCGGCAATCTACGCCGAAATTCCGAAACCCCTGTCCCAGCGCTCGATCCCGACCCTGCATCAGCCCAGCGATGAAGCCGCTCGCGTTTTTGCAGACTGGCTCAAAAAGCCTGATCGAGTCGAGTATTGAGCAGTCTCGCCATATTCCTTTGCCGGGTGATGAACTCCATCGCTTCCATCACAAAACCAGCGAAAAATTCGTCGTCACAGACGATCAGGGGGCTTGCAGGCCAAGCTGGCCCGTGGCTTGTTGTGAACAGGATCAGATTGATCAAGATCAAGCTGGCAGCAACCAGCATTGCCATGTCGACAGGAGAGCGACCGTGTTTCAGATGTCCCGCCGCAACACCCTTCTGAGCCTTGGCCTTGCCGCCTTTGCCGCGATCGCGCCTGCGGCGGCCCAGACACCCACGAAAATCCGTTTCACGCTCGATTGGCGCTTCGAAGGCCCCTCGGCACTGTTCCTGATGGGGATCGACAAGGGCTACTATGCCGCTGAAGGTCTCGATGTCACCATCGATACCGGCAACGGCTCGCGGGAGGCCATTCCGCGCGTGGCCTCCAACACCTACGATATGGGCTTCGGCGATGTAAATTCGCTGATCCGCTTCCGCGACGAGAACCCCAGTGTCAACCTCAAGGCCGTGATGATGGTCTATGACCGTCCGCCCTTCGCGATCATCGGTCGTAAATCGCGCGGCATCTCCGCCGACCTGAAGAGCCTCGCCGGCAAGAAATTCGGAGCCCCCGCCGCCGATGCCGCTTACGCACAATGGCCGATCATGAAGGCTGTCAACAAGATCGATGACAGCACCATGAAATTCGAAAATGTCGGCTTCCCGGTGCGTGAGCCGATGCTCGCCACCGGCGAGGTGGATGCCGTGTTTGGCTTCTCGATTTCCTCCGTCATCAACCTAAAGGCGCGCGGCGTGCCGGAAAGCGACATCGTCAACATCCTGATGAGCGATTACGGCGTCGACCTCTATGGCAACGTCATCATGGTCTCGCCCAAGCTTCAGGCCGAGAACCCTGAGGCGATCCGGAAGTTCATCCGCGCCTTCATCAAGAGCGTACGTGACGTGGTGAAGGACCCGGCAGCCGGAGCGGCTGCTGTTCTCAAGCGCAATGATGTCGCGAAACAGGATGTCGAACTCGACCGCCTGAAAATGCTGATCGAGCAGAACCTTGTGACGCCCGCCGTCAAAAATGCCGGGTTCGGCGGCATCCTGAACGATCGTTTCGAGCGCGCGCTGGATCAGATCGCGCTCACCGCGCCCTTCAAGAACCGCCCGAAGCGCGAAGATATCTTCACGTCCGAATTCCTGCCCGGTTCCGCCGATCGGATGATCCACTGATCACCCGACCCTTGAAGAAGTTGCAGGAGAAGCCCGCGTGAGCAACGCCTTCGTTCGCCTTGAACATGTGCAGCACGTCTATGGCGGCGAAGGCGGCGTCCTCGCGGTGGAAGACCTCTCCATCGCTGTCAAAGAGGGGGAATTCGCCGCGGTTGTGGGCCCTTCCGGTTGCGGGAAATCGACGCTGATGAAACTCGCGACCGGCTTGCAGTTTCCGCGCGCGGGTACCGTGACTGTCGATGGTGCCGAGGTGACGCGGTCGGTGAAGATCGCTGGCATGGCCTTCCAGAACCCCGTGATGCTGCCGTGGCGCACCACGCTCGACAATGTGCTGCTGCCGCTCGAAATCGTCGAACCGCATCGCTCGCGGCTGAGAAGAGAGAAGGCCGCCTATACCGAGAAGGCCGAGGCCCTGCTGGCGCAGGTGGGCCTCAAGGGCTTCGGCTCGCGCTATCCCTGGCAGCTCTCCGGCGGCATGCAGCAGCGCGCTTCGTTGTGCCGGGCGCTAATCCACGAACCGCGCCTGCTGATGCTCGACGAGCCTTTCGGCGCGCTCGATGCCTTCACCCGCGAGGAATTGTGGTGCGTGATCCGGGATTTGCACGCAGCGAAGAAGTTCACCGTCATTCTCGTCACACATGATCTGCGCGAGGCGGTGTTTCTGGCTGACCGGGTCTTCTGCATGAGTTCGCGCCCGGGGCGCATCGTTGCGGAGCGCGAGGTCAACCTCGCTCGCCCGCGCGATCTCGATATCACCTACAGCCCCGAATTCGCAGAAATCGTGCATGAACTGCGTGGGCATATCCGCGAAGCACGGGGCGTGCATTGATGACCCAGAAACAGAAAATCGCCCTGGCACCCTGGGTTTTCACGATCGGATTTTTCGTGCTCTGGGAGCTTGGCTGCCGGGCCTTTTCGGTTTCGAGTTTTGTGCTACCCACCCCGTCCTCCGTCGCCAACGCGATGTGGGAATATCGCACGCAACTCTCCTTCCATTCGTTTCACACGCTCTGGATGACACTTGCCGGTTTCGGCATCGCCGTCGTTTTCGGGCTGGCTTTGGGCTTGTTGCTCGGCTCCTCACGCATCGTCCATGCTGGCACCTACCCGCTGCTTGTGGGCTTCAACGCGATCCCGAAGGTCGCGGTGGTGCCGATCCTCGTGATCTGGTTCGGCGTGGGCTGGATGCCGGCCGTGCTCACGGCCTTCATGATCTCGTTCTTCCCCATCGTGGTGAACGTGGCGACGGGGCTCGCGACCATCGAGCCTGAGACCGAGGACGTGCTGAAGGCGCTTGGCGCCTCGAAGCTCGACATCATGATCAAGGTCGGGCTACCGCGCTCGATGCCCTATTTCTTCGGCTCGCTGAAGGTGGCGATCACGCTCGCCTATGTTGGTTCGGTGATTGCGGAGTACAATGCTTCGAAATACGGCATCGGCAACCTGATGGCGCGCGCCTCGGCCGATTTTAACGTGCCGCTCCTGTTCGCCTCGCTGATCGCTCTCGCGATCCTCGGTGTCGCAATGTATGCAATTACGGCCTGGATCGAGAAGCGCATGACCGGATGGGCACAACGCTCGGGCTTCGCGGCGAACTGAGCCGTTATCGGGCCCGACCCACTACCCACCCGGATTGAACATCGGCAGATCATCGCCGATGGCGATCACCTTGCCCGGATTCATAAGGTTTTGGGGATCCATCGCACGCTTGATGGTCGCCATCAGTTGCAGCGCCACAGGGTCCTTGTAGTGCGGCAGCTCATCGCGCTTGAACAGGCCCACGCCGTGTTCGGCGGCGACCGAGCCACCGCGCGCCGCAACCTGATCATGCACGATGCGGTTGAAATGATGCCATTGCGCGAGGAAGGCCTGCGGCTCCATGCCGGAAGGCTGCGTGAGGTTGAAGTGTATGTTGCCGTCACCAATATGCCCGAAGGCGCAGGGGCGAATCCCCGTCAACTCGGCTTCGCACAGCGCAATTGTCTCGATCAGGAAATCGGCAACGCGGCTGATGGGCACCGAGACATCATGCTTGATCGAGGCACCCTCATGCTTCTGGAATTCGGCCAGTCCCTCGCGGATATGCCAGAACGCATCACCCTGGGCGCGACTGGCGGCGAGCGTGGCATCGCCGATTTCCCCGGCCTCGAGCGCCTTCTCGAAAATATCGAGCAGCAAGGCTTCGAGCGGCGCCTCGGCATTGGGGCTTGTCAGCTCCAGCAGCGCGTAGGAAGCAAAGGGGGACGCGAACGGATCACGCGCGCTGGGTGAATGGCGCAGCACGAGTTCCAGCCCGAAACGCGGGATGATCTCGAAGGTTGTGAGCATCTCGCCGGCCGCAGCCCGCAGGCGCTCGAACAGGGCAACAATCTCGCGCGGGCCATCCGCTCCGGCAAAGGCCGTCAATCGGCTTTTGGGGGCAGGAAACAGCTTCAGCACAGCGGCTGTCACGATCCCGAGCGTGCCCTCCGAGCCGATGAACAGGTGCTTGAGATCATACCCGGCATTGTCCTTGCGCAGGCCTGAGAGCCCGTTCCAGATCGAGCCATCCGGCAGCACGGCTTCGAGACCGAGCACGAGATCGCGCGTGTTGCCGTAGCGCAGAACCGCCGTGCCGCCGGCATTGGTCGCGATATTGCCGCCGATGGTGCACGAGCCTTCCGAGGCGAGAGAAACGGGATAGAGAAACCCCGCATCGACCGCCGTTCTCTGGATATCGGCCAGCACCACACCCGCCTCGACGGTCATCGTGGAATTTCCAGCATCAACATCGCGGATGGCCTTGAGGCGATTGAGTGCGATCACCACCCCGCCAAACGGCACGCCGCCCCCAACAAGCCCCGTATTTCCGCCATGCGCCACCATGGGCACATGCGCGGCGTGGCAAGCCTTCACAACCTGCGCAACCTCAGCAGTCGTGCCGGGACGCACAACCGCAATGGCAGAGCCCCTTGCCAGATGACGCGCCTCGACGAGATGCGGCGCGATGTCCTGCGCTTCGGTCAGGACATGGTTCGCGCCCAGAATCGCGCGCAAACGGGCGATGAATTCGGCGTCGTGAGCAGGCGTGTTCATGCAATCTTGGACTTTGTTTGACGGTCGGAGCTTTGCACCATATCGAAGTCGGGATGCATTTCCATCTCGCATGAAAGTTGGGAACAATGAAGCCGGATCACATGCTCGAAATCCGGTTTTCCGGAGCCGGCGGCCCCGAGGTTATAGCGGTGGCCGAAGGCCTGATCCCGGTGCCGGGTCCGAACCAGTATCTGGTGAAAGTCGCCTATGCCGGCGTCAACAGACCCGATTGCCTGCAGCGCGCGGGAGCCTACCCACCTCCACCTGACGCGCCGGAGGTTCCGGGGCTTGAGGTATCAGGCCTGATCGTCGCAGCCGGTGAAGGTGCGACGGCCTTCTCGATCGGCGAACCTGTTTGCGCGCTCGTCGCCGGTGGCGGCTATGCGCAATATGCGCTCGTTGATGCCCCGCTCGCCATGCCGATCCCCATGGGGCTGTCGCTGCTGGAAGCCGCCGCCCTGCCCGAGAATGTTCTGACGGTCTACGATAACGTCGTCACGCGCGGGCGGCTGGCTCGGGGCGAGCGTTTTCTGGTGCATGGGGGTGCAAGCGGCATCGGCTCGATCGCGATCCAGATGGCGAAATCGATGGGCACGCGGGTGATGGCAACTGCGCGCGGGCCGGAGAAGATCGCGTTCTGCCGCACGCTCGGGGCCGACATTGCCATCGACTACGCCTCCGAAGATTTTGTCGAACGGACGCTCGCAGAAACCGGCAAACAGGGTGTCGATGTCATTCTCGACATGGTCGGCGGCGATTACATCGCGCGTAACCTGCGCGTTCTGGGCATTGAGGGGCGCCTTGTGCTCATCGCCTTCCTGAAGGGATCGGTCGCCGAAATCGATTTCCGCCACCTGATGATCCGGCGGCAGACCATCACCGGTTCAACCTTGCGGCCGCGCTCGCTCGCTCTGAAAGCGGCGATTGTCGAGCGCGTGCTGTGCGAGATCTGGCCCAAGGTCGAAGCCGGATCGATCCGTCCCCAGATCGATCACGTCTTCGCGCTGCATGAAGCGCGCGCGGCGCATGAGCGGATGGAAAGCAACGCCCATATGGGCAAGATCATGCTGAAAATCGCCTGATCAGCGCCGTGGCTGAGGATGGCCGATCGGTCGCCCCGCATTCACTTTCGGGTGCGGGAGGATCACAGTCACGGCGCCGCGCGGAATAAAGGGAGTAGCGGTAATCCGTGGCCCGCCGATCGACCCTGTGGAATCGGCAGGCGCCAGCGCTGCCGGAGAGGCCGGGCGCTCCGGCAGGCTCCGTTTTTGCTGTTCGCGACGAGCAGCCGCTTCGCGCGCCTCGCGGTCCAGCAGGTCACCGAGGGTGGGAGTGGAAGGGTCGATGTCAATCGCATAGCCGCGCGGTGCCGCCATGACGAAGGAAGAGACCAGTACCATTCCGCCGGCACAAGCCAGGCGGCTGAACGCATAACGCATCACCAACAACTCCGTCGGGTCGAGAACGGCCACCCGGAGAACCAAGAGCTTGAAATACTACCTGCTTATGGTTTGCGCTTTGCTAACACCGGCCGGAGGCAAAATGTTCAGCTTGCCTGGTCCAGAACCTGAAGTGCGTGCTCCGACGGCGCACCATCAAGCCCCAACTGCCGCGCGACACTCACCAGATCGCGCAGGCGCTCGGCCCGCGTCTTCTTGCGGATATTGAGACGATGCGTCTCGACTGTGCGCACCGAGAGATCCAGCCGGCGCGCAATATCCTTGTTCGAAAAACCGCCGCAGATGAAGCGGAGGATCTCGATCTCCCGTCCTGTCAGCCCGAAGCCCGCCACAGGCTCAGCCGCAATACGCCGTTTCTGGAAAGCGAGCCGCGCGAGGCTCTGCGAGAAATATGTTCCGCCGCCCATCGCGGCATGAACCGCGTTGATGAACTCGACCGGCGAGGCCGCTTTCGAGACGAAACCATGCGCCCCGGCTTCCATAAAGGCCTGCATTCCGGCTGTCTCGCCGAGCGGAAACATCACGATGATGCGCAACTGCGATTGGGTTTCGAGCAGACGCGTGACCAGTTCGAGGCTGGTGATCCGCTTCAGGCCGGCATCCAAGACAAGGACGTCTGGGCGGGAGGCGCTGCTGGCGAGCAAGGCCTCCTGTCCGTTTTCGGCTTCCGCAACGATCTGGAACGCGCCCTGGCGCTCCAGCAAGATCCGCAGGCCTTCGCGAATGATGGGTTGCCCGTCGGCAACCACAATACGAACCGTATGCGGCTTCATGGGTCTCGCCTTCCGGTTTGCGCCTTTTCAGGACATATCTGCCCTCAGGACCGGGCATCTGTTCCGAAAAAAGGCTGAATTTCGGGTTGAATCCCTTGGCTTCAAGAGTGATGCCAAAGGCTGGACGTCAGCCGTGACCGCTGGACGGAACGGTGCCGGTGGAGCGAAATAGCCATGCTCCGATTCGCCCGTGCCCTGAGGTGGCCCATGCTCTCGACGCTCGTCTTTGATATTGGCCAGGTGCTGCTGCATTATGATCCGCACCTCGCCTATCGACCGCTGATCCCGGACGATGCGGAGCGCCGTCACTTCCTGAGCGAAATCCTGCCCCCCGAGTGGAACCTCGAACAGGATCGCGGCCGGGACTGGCGCGAGGCCGAGGCGCTGCAGATCGCCCTTCACCCCGACTATGCCGATCTCATCCGGGCCTTCCGGGCCAATTGGCACAAGATGGTGCCGCATGCTCTGCATACCAATGTGGCGGTGCTGGAAGACGCGCTGGCGGCGCAAATCCCAACCTACGCGATCACCAATTTCGCTTCAGACACCTTGGCCCAAGCCACCGAAATGTATCCGTTTCTGGCGCGTTTCCACGGCCGCGTCGTTTCAGCCGAGGAGAGGCTGATCAAGCCCGACCCCGCGATTTTTCGCGTGTTTCTCGATCGCTACGGGAAACGGGCGGCGGAATGCCTGTTCATGGACGACAGCGCCAAGAACGTGGAAAGTGCAGCGAAATTGGGTTTCGCCACCATCCATGTGACGCCGGAAACGGACCTCCGGGCCGAGGTCCGTCGCTTCGGTTTCGATGTCTAGTCAGATCGTCTGGTTGTAGGCACCCACTTCGGGGTGCTCCCGCAGAATGGCGTCCATCGCCTTGAACATTTCGCGCATCCGCGCCTCCGAAACGGGGCTCTCAATCACGACAACCAGTTCCGGCTTGTTCGACGAGGCGCGGATCAGCCCCCAGGTGCCATCCGCCACCGTGACCCGCACGCCGTTGACGGTGACGACATCGCGGATCGCCTGGCCCGTGATCGAGGCTCCCGCCGCTTGCATCGCCTGAATGCGTTTCACGACCCGTTCGACGACATCGTACTTGATCTCGTCGGCGCAATGGGGCGCCATGGTTGGCGTCGCCCAGGTTTTTGGAAGAGCACGATAAAGATCGGCCATGCTCTTCCCCGGATTACGATCCAGCATGTCGAGCACGGCGATGGCGGTCACGAGACCATCATCATAGCCGCGGCCCACGGGCGGATTGAAGAAGAAATGCCCGCTCTTCTCGAAGCCCGCGACCGCCCCGAGTTCGGCGACACGTTTCTTGATGTAGGAATGGCCAGTCTTCCAGTAATCGGTTCTGGCACCGAGGCGGATCAATTCCGGATCGGTCGCGAACAGTCCGGTTGATTTCACATCCGCCACGAACAAAGCGTTCTGGTTGAGTGCCGCGAGATCGCGCGCGAGCATCACGCCGATCTTGTCGGCGAAAATCTCGTTGCCCTCGTTGTCGACAACGCCGCAACGATCGCCGTCACCGTCGAACCCGAGAGCCACATCCGCGCCGTGTTCCTTCAGCGCATGCGCCATAGCATGCAGCATTTCCATGTCTTCCGGGTTGGGATTGTAGCGCGGGAAGGTGTGATCGAGGTCGCAATCGAGACGGATCACCTCACAACCCAGAGCCTCCAGCACCTGTGGTGCAAAGGCCGCCGGCGTGCCGTTGCCGCAGGCACAGATGACCTTCAGCTTGCGCTTCAGCTTGGGGCGGCTGGTGAGTTCCTTGAAATAGTGGTTCTCGAAGAAGTTCTCGACAAAATGATAGGCGCCGCCACTCGCGGGTGCATATTCCGCGTTGAGCACGATCTCTTTGATGCGGTTGATTTCGGTCGGACCGAAGGTCACCGGGCGGGCGGCCCCCATCTTCACGCCGGTCCAGCCATTGTCGTTGTGCGAGGCGGTGACCATCGCCACCGCTTCCACATCGAGCGCGAATTGCGCAAAATAGGCCATCGGCGACATCGCGAGGCCGATATCGAAAACCTCACAGCCCGAGGCCAGCAACCCTGCCACCAACGCCAGTTTGATCGAGGCCGAATAGCTGCGGAAATCATGCCCCACGACCACGCGCTTCTTCACGCCGGTTTCACCGAGATAGGTGCCGATGCCCATGCCGAGAGCCTGCACGCCCTGGAGGTTGAGTTCCGGAGGCTTTTCCGAGCCGGGATGCCCGAACCACCAGCGCGCATCGTATTCACGAAAACCGGTGGGCTTGACGAGCGGATTGAGCTCGAAAGCAGCCGTATTCGGTTTCAGGTCGGCGCGCGCTTTCGGGAAAGAGGCTTTGGACATTCTGGCAAGGCTCCGGGAGAGATCAGTCGGGCTGTGTTCCTAAACGACATTCAATGAACAAAACACAACAACAGGACCGAACTCAGGCGTGAAACGCTGCCGCGAGGAGATTACGCGTGTAATCCTGCTGCGGGGCTTCAAACAGGCTTTGCGCAGGCCCTTCCTCGACAATCCGGCCATTGCGCATCACCAGAACATGGCTCGCCAGCGCTCGGACCACCTTTAGGTCATGGCTGATGAACAGATAGGCGAGGCCGCGTTTCTGTTGCAGATCGCGCAGCAGGTCCACGATCTGGGCCTGCACGCTCATATCGAGTGCCGAGGTCGGCTCATCGAGCACCACGAATTTCGGATCGAGCGCCATCGCCCGGGCAATCGCGATGCGCTGGCGCTGCCCGCCTGAAAATTCGTGCGGGTAACGATCCATGGCTGCGGGATCAAGCCCGACATCGGCCAATGCGTGCGCCACGCGTTCTCGAGCCACGGATTGCTCGAGCTTCGGCTCCTGAATGAACAAACCTTCCGACACGATATCGGCAACCGACATGCGCGGCGACAGCGAGCCATAGGGATCCTGAAAGACGATCTGCATCGCCTTGCGCATCGGGCGCATCGCGGCAAAGCCGAGGCCCTGCACATCTTTGCCGAGAACGACGATTTTCCCTTCGGAGCGAATGAGCCGCAGGATCGCGAGGCCGAGCGTGGTCTTGCCTGAACCCGACTCTCCCACGACGCCCAAAGTCTCGCCGGCACGGATTTTCAGCGAAACCCCATCAACCGCTTTCACCGCCCCAGTCACCTTCCGGAAAAAGCCGGAACGGATTGGGAAGTGCACCTTCACATCCGAGACATCCGCCACAACTTCCGCATCCGGGTGCGGGACCGGCGGATGCCCCTTCGGCTCGGCAGCGAGCAGCGCGCGGGTATAGGCATGCGCAGGACTCGCAAAAACGTCCTTCACCGGGCCGGTTTCCACAATCTCGCCGCGTTTCATCACCGCAACGCGATGCGCAAGGCGACGCACGATGCCGAGATCATGCGTGATGAACAGCATGGCCATGCCGGTTTCGCGCTGAAGGTCTTTCAGCAGGGCGAGAATTTGCGCCTGCACCGTGACATCGAGCGCGGTGGTCGGCTCATCCGCGATGAGCAATTCCGGCTCGTTCGCGAGCGCCATCGCGATCATGACACGCTGGCGCTGCCCACCCGAAAGCTGATGCGGGTAGGCCCCGAGGCGCTTTTCCGGCTCACGGATTCCGACCTTGTTCAGGAGTTCCAGCGTCCGCGCTCGAGCCGACTGCTCGGAAAAACCGCCATGAATCAGAAGGATTTCACCGATCTGCTGCTCGATCGTGTGCAGCGGGTTCAGCGAGGTCATCGGCTCCTGGAAGATCATCGAGATGCGGTTGCCACGAAAGGCGCGCAAAACCTCGTCGCCGGCATTGAGCAGTTCAGCACCCGTCTCGCCAAAGCGGATAGAGCCCGAAGGGTGCGAGGCGGCAGGGTAGTTCAGCAAGCCCAGCACCGAGAGCGCGGTGACGGATTTCCCCGAACCCGACTCCCCCACCAGCGCCAAGGTCTCGCCTTTCTGGAGCGTGAACGAGACGCGGTTGACGGCAAGGCTCTGCCGACCACCCTGCCGAAAGGCGACGGAAAGATCGGAGACGGAGAGAAGTGGCCCGCTCATGCAAAAGTCTTTCGCGGGTCGAAAGCATCACGCACGGCTTCGCCGATGAAGATCAGGAGCGAGAGCATGGTCGCGATCACCACGAAGCCGGCAAGGCCGAGCCAAGGCGCTTGCAGGTTGGATTTGCCCTGCTGGAGAAGTTCCCCAAGCGAGGGCGAACCGGGCGGCAGGCCGAAGCCGAGGAAATCGAGCGAGGTCAGGGTCGTGATCGAGGAGTTGAGCACGAAGGGCAGGTAGGTCAGCGTCGCAACCATCGCATTGGGCAGGATATGGCGGAGCATGATCGCACGATCACCCACGCCCAGAGCGCGCGCCGCATTCACATATTCAAAATTGCGAGCGCGCAGGAATTCCGCCCGCACGACGCCCACCAGCGAAGTCCATTTGAACAACAGCAGGATGAAAAGCAGGATGAAGAAGCTCGGCGTAATCACCGCCGAGAGGATGATCAGCAGATAAAGCAACGGCATCGAGGTCCATATCTCGATGAAACGCTGGAAAACGAGATCGATCTTTCCGCCAAAATACCCCTGCACAGCGCCCGCCGCGATACCAATCACCGAAGCAAAAACCGCCAGCACCAGCCCGAACAGCACCGAGATGCGAAACCCGTAGATCAGCCTTGCCACCACATCGCGACCGCGATCATCAGTGCCGAGCCAGTTCCATTCGAGATCGCGACAGGTTTTGCCGCCCGATTTCGCAAGAGCAGACGCGCATTGCGCTTCGGTCAGCATCCAGGTCGGCGGAGCGGGTGCAGGCACAGGAAGATCGCGATTGATCGTGCGATGATGAAAGCGGATGGGCGGAAAAACCATGAAACCGTTGGCGCGTATCTCCTCGGCAATCACCGGGTCGCGGTAATCCGTCACCGCGAGAAATCCGCCGAATTTCTCCTCCGGATAATCGACCACAACCGGAAACAACCACTCGCCCTTGTAGGAGACGAAAACCGGCCGATCATTGGCGAGAAACTCGGCGAAAAGGCTCAACACAAACAGAACAAGGAAAATCCAGAACGACCAGTATCCGCGCCTGTTCGCGCGGAAATTCGCGAGGCGCCGCTGATTGAGCGGAGAAAGGCGCAGGTACCGGCCCAGCCAGCCGCGCATTTCCGGCACAGGCGGCGCCAGCGGGCGCTTGTCATCAGCGGCGAGCAGCCCGTCAGACATCACGTGCCTCGAAATCGATGCGCGGATCGATGAAGGTATAGGTGAGGTCGGTCAGAAGCGTGATTACGAGCCCCATCAGCGCAAAAATATAGAGGGTTGCGAAGACGACGGGATAATCGCGCCCCACGGTCGCTTCGAACGAAAGCAGCCCAAGCCCATCGAGCGAGAAAATCGTCTCGATCAGCAGCGAGCCGGTGAAGAACGCGTGGATGAAGGCTCCGGGGAAACCCGCAATCACGATCAGCATCGCGTTGCGAAACACATGGCCATAGAGAACGCGCCGCTCAGAAAGGCCCTTCATCCGTGCCGTGAGAACATATTGCTTGCGGATTTCATCGAGAAACGAATTCTTGGTCAGCAGCGTCAGGGTCGCGAATTGCGAAAGGATCATCGCAGTCAGCGGCAAGGTGATGTGCCAGGCGTAATCGAGGATTTTTCCACCCCACGACAATTCCTCGAAATTGGCGCTGGTAAGCCCGCGCAACGGGAAAATCTGCCAGAACGAACCACCCGCGAAGAGCACCACCAGCAGCACGGCAAAGAGAAAGCCGGGGATCGCATAGGCCACCACAATCACTCCGCTGGTCCAGATATCGAAGGCCGAGCCGTCGCGGGTCGCCTTGCGGATGCCAAGCGGAATGGAGATCGCATAGGCGATCAGCGTCATCCAGAGGCCGAGCGAGATGGAAACGGGCAGCTTCTCCAGAATGAGGTCGACGACGCGCGCATCCCGGAAGAAACTGCGGCCGAAATCAAAGCGGGCGTAATCCCACACCATCTTGAAGAAGCGCTCATGGGCAGGCTTGTCGAAGCCGAACTGCTTTTCAAGCTCCTTGATGAAGGCCGGATCAAGCCCCTGCGCGCCGCGATAGCTTGACGAGGCATCTCCGCCCTGCAAGGCACCTGCGCCAAGATCGCCACCGCCACCGCCGACGCGCGAAGCGCCGCTGGCATCCTGCCCCTGCAATTGTGCAATCACCCTTTCCACCGGCCCGCCCGGTGCGAATTGGATGATCACGAACGAGAGCATCAGGATACCGAGCAGGGTCGGCACCATCAGCGCAAGGCGGCGGAGCGTATAGCTCAGCATCAGCGGCCGAGCCTCCGCGCTTTCTCGGTGTCAACCCACCACGTCGCGATGGCGGTTGAACCGGGCGATTGCGCCAGCGGTGGAATGGGGCCGGGCCGCCCGAACATATCCCAATAGGCGATGAAATGCTCGCCCGAGAACCAGGCCGGAATCCAGTAATGCCCGGCGCGCAGCACCCGATCGAGCGCGCGGGCGGCAATGGTCAGCTCCTCGCGGGTCTTGGCCGCGATGATCGCGCTGATCATGGCATCCGCGGCCGAGTCCGCAACCCCCGCAAGGTTGCGCGAGCCATTGGTTTTCGCGGCCTCCGAACCGAACAGGGCACGCAAGCTTTCGCCCGGTGCCATCGACATCACAAACCGAGCCGAAAGGAGATCAAAATCGAATTCCTGCTGCCGGCGCTGGAACTGCGAGGGATCAATCACGCGGATATTTCCCTCGATGCCAAGGAGGCGAAGGTTCTTGATGATGGATTCCGTGTGGCGGCTGATTGCGTTGTCGAATTCGAGGAATTCGATCTGCATTCTCGTGCCGTCAGGAAGCACAAGAACATTGTCCGCCCCGCGCTTGGCGCCGGCGGCGGTGAGGAGTTGAGAGGCGCGCCGCAGGATATTGCGATCCTGCCCCGAGCCATCGCTCACCGGTGGCAGCCAGGGCTCGTCGAAGACGCTATCGGGTATCTTGCCACGGAAAGGCTCGAGCAAGGCGAGTTCAGCCGGCGATGGCTTGCCCTCGGCCTTCATGGGTGAATTCTCGAAATAGGAGGCCGTGCGCTTCCTGAGCCCATACATCAGGTTGCGATTGACCCATTCGAAATCGAGCGCCAGCGCCATGGCTTCCCGCACGCGACGATCGCGGAATTGCGGGCGGCGCGTATTCAAGAACCAACCCTGCGTGCCGGATGGGCGGCCATCAATCACCGTTTCGCGCTTGACGCGGCCATCGCGGATAGCCGGGAAATCATAGCGCGTCGCCCATGTGACGGAGGTGTGCTCCTCGCGGAATGTGAAGGCTCCGGCCGTAAACCCCTGAAAAGCCGCCTCCCTATCGCGGAAATACTCATAGCGGATCGTCTCGAAATTGCCCTGCCCGATCGCAACCGGCAGGTTCTTCGCCCAGTAATCCGCCACGCGCCGGAATGTGATCGATCGCCCGACATCCAGCTTGTCGACGCGATAGCCGGAGGAGCCCAACGGGCTTTCCAGCGTGCCGGCATCGAAATCACGCGTGGCGTAATAAGCTTTGGAGAAAATCGGCAGGGCGGCGGCCACCAGCGGCAATTCGCGACTGCGCCCGGGCGCGAAGCGAAACTCCACCTCATCGGGCGCGAGCATTGTCGCACCGAGCACCTTGTCGAGCGCGATGCGGTAGATCGCATGCGCCTTGGGGCTTTTCAGTGTTTCGAGCGAGAAAACAACATCTTCCGCGGTGAGAAGCGAGCCATCGTGAAAGCGCGCCTCCGGCCTCAGCTTGAACCGGTAGAGAAGCCCATCAGCGCTGCGCCGGACGCTTTTCGCGACGAGGCCGTAGAGTGAATCCGGCTCATCGAGCGAGCCACCCATCAGGCTGTCATAGATCAGGCTCATCCCCGCAGCGCCATTGCCGCGCTGGGAATAGATGTTGAGCGTGTCGAAGGTCGTGAAATTCTGGTTGCCCGAGGTGGAGGTGATCTGGAGCGAGAACTCGCCGCCCACCGGGGCATCCGGGTTGACATAGTCGAACCGCTTGAAATCGGACGGATATTTCAGATCACCGAAAATCGAGAGGCCGTGGCTTTCGGGCCCAAACTCGCCAGATTGCGCCAGCGCCCTGCCGCGCGGCAGCATGGTCGAAACCCCGCACACCGCCGCACCGGCCAGAACGTGTCGCCGTGACAGGGTTAGACGTCGACCGAGATCAACCGGATCTTCCCTCAAGAGGCGCTCCCCTCTTTCTCGCCGAATCACTCCCGGCAACCGAAGAGAACTATGGCGCGCGCGATCGGGAAAGCCAGTCCGCACGGGGCAACGCAAACGAAAAAGGGCCGGTTGCCCGGCCCTTGATCCAACTCATCCTCGAACAGGGCTTATTGCGGCAGGGCGGCGGGGCTCTCGGCCTGGCCGCGCATGTAGAGGATCAGGTCGGCGCGCTCGTCCGGACGGGCGATACCGGCATAATTCATCGATGTGCCAGCAAGGTAGGCCTTCGGATTGGCAATGAAAGCATCGAGGCTTTCAAAATCCCACTTCTCGCCCTTGCCGGCACGCTCCTTCAAGGCGGCCGAATAATTGAACCCGGCTGCCGATCCCTTCACGCGGGCCACCACGTTCCACAGCAGCGGGCCCTGACCATTGCGCCCGTCTTTCGTGAACTGATGGCAGGCCGCGCACTTGCGCGCCGCAGCGGCACCTTTTTCCACGTTGGCTGCGGCAAGGCGCTTCGCAATCGGTTCGGCCGGAGCGGCGGCTGCCGCCGGAGCTGCGGCGGCACCGGCGGTCGCCGTGCTATCCGGCAACTCATAGCCCGCTTTCTTGATCGGCTTCTGGCTGACAAGGCCAGCCGACAGGAAGCCTATGCCCATCGCCAATGTCGCCATGCCGAGCAATGCACCGGCAATCTTGTTCACTTCGTTCGAACCCATGCTCGCCCCTCGGCCTGCACGCCAGGAAGCCGACCCCAGACGCCGGCTCAAATTTCAGGATGGGGAATTCACCTTTTCCCCGCCTCCGTCAAGCGGTCTGAAATAAGCCGCCGGACCAATGGGGTGATTAGCCGCTTTTCTTGAGCCTTGGCAACCCGTATAAGCGCCCGCCCTCTTGCTACTTTTGGTCGCCTGACAGGAAGATTGCCCGCATGTCTGATCCTTTGATCGTGATCCCCGCCCGGATGGCCGCGATGCGCCTGCCGGGAAAGCCGATGGCGGACATTCATGGCGAGCCGATGATCGTGCATGTCTGGAGGCGAGCATTGGAGGCCGGCATCGGCCCGGTGATCGTCGCGACTGATTCGGCGGATATCGCGACCGCCATCCGCGAGGCCGGCGGGCAGGCCGTGATGACACGTGCCGATCATCCGTCCGGCTCCGACCGCATCCATGAAGCGGTTGAAGCCTATGATCCCGATGGTCAGCACGATATCATCGTGAATGTGCAGGGCGACCTGCCCACGATCGACCCTCGCATCATCGCCGCCTCGCTGCTGCCGCTCTCGGAGCCCGTCGTGGATATCGCGACCTTGGCCGCGGTGATCAGGCGCGATGAGGAAAAGACCGCGAACCATGTGGTGAAGGCTGTTGGCTCGCCTCTCGGGCCGAACCGGCAACGGGCACTCTACTTCACGCGCGCAACGGCACCCTTCGGCGAGGGTGACCTTTTCCATCATATAGGGCTTTATGCCTATCGCCGCGCGGCTCTGCGGCGTTTCGTCAGCCTGCCACCCTCGGCGCTCGAAAAACGTGAAAAGCTCGAACAGCTGCGTGCCCTCGAGGCCGGGATGCGGATTGACATCGTGGTGGTGGATACAGTGCCTTTGGGCGTGGATACACCGGAAGATCTGGATCGCGCCCGCGCGCTGCTCGCGCCAGTCTGAGTGTCGGAGTTTGGACCATGAAGAAAGTCATCGCCTTTCAAGGTGAGCGCGGCGCAAACTCGGAAATTGCCTGCAACGAGGTTTATCCCGGCTGGGAGGCTCTGCCCTGCCCCACTTTCGAGGATGCCTTCGCGAGCCTCGCCGATGGCACGGCCGATCTCGCGATGATCCCGATCGAGAACTCGATAGCGGGGCGCGTGGCGGATATCCACCACCTGCTGCCCTCCTCGAATTTCCACATCATCGGCGAGCATTTCCTCCCCATCTATTTTCACCTGATGGCTCCGAAAGGCGCAAAACTCGAGAACATCAAGACCGCCGAAAGCCACATCATGGCCTTGGGGCAAACCCGGCGCTTCCTGCGCAAGCATGGCATCAGGCCGGTGACGGCCGCCGATACCGCCGGCTCGGCGCGCCACGTCTCGGAGGCTGGCGACCTCACGCGTGCTGCCATCGCGCCGCGCCTGGCGGCCGAGGTCTACGGGCTTGAAATTCTTGCCGAACATATCGAGGACGAGAAACACAACACCACCCGCTTCGTGGTGCTCTCGCGCGACGCCGCCGATGCTGGCCCGAATGAGGGCACGGTGATGACGAGTTTTGTCTTCCGCGTGCGCAATGTGCCGGCGGCGCTCTACAAGGCGATGGGCGGCTTCGCGACCAATGGCATCAACATGACGAAGCTCGAGAGCTACATGGTCGATGGACAATTCTCGGCGACGCAATTCTACGCGGATGTCGAGGGTCACCCCGAGGATCGCAACCTGAGGCTTGCGCTCGAGGAACTCGCATTCTTCTCCAAGGAGCTGCGAATCCTGGGCACTTACAAGGCGCATCCCTACCGCAAGGAAGTGAACCCGCCGGCGGAGTGAAACTCAGTCCTTGAGGCCCGCGAACAGCCGGATCAGGTGATTGGCAATCGCCATGCGCGGTGGGATCATCAGCCCGGCCGGGTGTCGTTTCTCGATCATCGAGAGCACTTCGTCGCGCGAGAACCAGCGGCAATCCTCGAGTTCATCGGTATCGATCGTGATGTCGAAACTTGTTGCTTCAGCGAAAGCGCCAATCATCAGCGACATCGGGAAAGGCCAAGGCTGGTTGGCGACGAGACGCACACGGCCCGTGCGTATCCCCGCTTCCTCGAATGTCTCGCGCCGCACCGCAGCCTCGATCGTTTCGCCCGGCTCCACGAAACCCGCGAGCGTCGAATAGACGTTGGGAACGAAACGCTGCTGACGCCCAAGAACGCAGCGATCTTCGTGCACGATCAGCATGATGACAACCGGATCGGTGCGCGGAAAATGCTGCGCTTCGCAAGCCTTGCAGTCGCGCCGCCATCCCCCCTGAGCCGAAACAGTAGGTGATCCGCAATTCGCACAGAACCGGTGCCGCAGATGCCACGCGGTCATCGCCTTGCCCTGCGCCATCGCGCCGAGCACTTCGGCCGAAACCTGGCGCTCGAGCGCCGCTTGCCGGACGCCCACAACGCTGAGAGCAGCATCAGCCTTCAAGCTCTCCTCGAGCGAGGCATCCAGCGCGACCGCAAAAGCAGGTTGCTGGTCGCAAAAGCCGAGAAAAACCGCATCCGCGGGGTCAAATCTTGCGGGAACATCCCCAGCCCGGAACCACGCCTCCAGCGTCTCGCCTTGCCGGGCGAGAACGGCGCTTTCCCCGCAAAATGTCAGAAAGCGCGCTGAATTCCCGGCCTGAAATTCAGCAATCTGATCGGGGTGATAGCGCAGATGCGCGGCCCGATCATGCGTCCCATGCACGAAACCGAGCGTTTTGGGCGCATCCGCTTCCTGAAGCGGCAACCAGTCAAAGTCGTTCATGAGCCAAAACCCAACGCCTTTTGGAGCTTGTCCAGCAACGGGCCGACCATATGCGGCGGATAGGGCCTGCGTTCGCCAACGCCCCAGACCGGCCCCGTCCCGGCCGGATCGGACGTAAAGCGCGCGATCACATGCACATGGAGCTGTTTCACCACATTGCCGAGCGCGCCGACATTGAGCTTGTCAGGGCGCGTGACGGTGTTGAGAGCGCGCTGCGCAGAGGCGATTTCCTCGATCAGCAGCGCCCGATCGCTGACCGAAAGATCGATGATCTCGGTCACATCAGCACGCCTCGGCACCAGAATCAGCCACGGATACCGCGCATCATCCATCAGCAGCACCCGGCAAAGTGGCAAATCACCCAAAGCGTAGGTATCCGCTTCGAGCCGCTCGTTGAGTTGAAACGCATCGTCCATCCGGCACCTCCGGAGCCTTTCTAGCCTTGCTCCGAGGCGAATGGCGAGCCTTGATTGATCAGCCTTGGGATCGCGTTTCGCCAAGCCTTGTTTTCGGCGGAAAGATCGCCGATATAGCGAGCGGGAGGTTGGCGATGGACGTTTCCCTCGCCAACCGGGTCAGGTCCGGAAGGAAGCAGCCCCAACGAGACAGAGCGGGTTATTGTCCAGCCTCCCACCTTTCCCTTGCCCGGCCGACAAGGCCAGTCTTCGAGGCGGGAAAGTCTTGCGGTGATGTCGGCAGCGCATTCGGGGGCGGTTCATGGCTTTGTCTGACCTTCCGGATTCAGCACAAGCGCCCGGCACCGATCAGGCCAGCGCCTATCGTGTCCTCGCCCGCAAATATCGACCCCAAACCTTCGACGACCTGATCGGCCAGAACGCGATGGTGCGCACCTTGCGCAATGCGTTCTCCTCGAACCGGATTCATCAGGCCTATATTTTCACGGGCGTGCGCGGAGTGGGCAAGACCACCACGGCGCGCATTCTTGCCCGCGCCCTGAACTACGAAACCGAGACGGTGAAATCCCCGCAGATCGACATGCCGTCCCTGGGCCTGCATTGCGAGGCCATCATGGAGAGCCGCCATGTCGATGTGATCGAGATGGATGCGGCCTCGAATACCTCGATCGCCAATGTGCGCGAGATCATCGAGGCCGCGCGCTACAAGCCGGTTTCGGCGCGCATCAAGGTCTACATCATCGACGAAGTGCACATGCTCTCGAATGCCGCGTTCAACGGCCTGCTGAAAACGCTCGAAGAGCCACCGCCGCATGTGAAATTCCTGTTCGCGACCACAGAAATCCGGAAAGTTCCGGTGACGGTCCTCTCCCGTTGCCAGCGTTTCGATCTGCGCCGCATCGAGATGGACGAGATGATCGCCTATCTTGAAGAAATCGCCGCGAAAGAGCAGGTGACGATCGATCGCGAGGCTCTTGGGCTCATTTCGCGCGCCTCGGAAGGCTCGATGCGCGATGCTCTCTCGCTGATGGATCAGGCCATCGCACATGGCGGCGGCAAGGTGGAGGCCGAGGAAGTGCGTGCCGCCCTCGGGCTCGCCGACCGCAGCAGAGTGATTGACCTCTTCGAGGCGATCATGCGCGGCGATATCGCCAATGCTTTGATGGAATTCGAGAACCAGTATGATTCGGGCGCGGACCCGGTCGCGATTCTGACCGACCTCGCCGATTTCGTGCATGTGGTCACGCGCCTGAAACTCACGCCCGAATCGCGCAAGGATGCATCCCTGAGCCAGAGCGAGCGCGAGCGCGGCACAGAATTCGCCGCCAGTCTCACGATCCGCCCACTCACGATGGCGTGGCAAATCCTGCTCAAGGGCATCGCGGAGGTTCAGACTGCGAACCGGCCGAAAATCGCAGCCGAGATGGTACTCGTGCGCCTCGCCTACGCCGCCGAGCTGCCCGGCCCGGCCGAGGTGATACGCGATCTGAAGTCCGGCGGCGGGGAATACCGGGGCGGGACGGCTCCGAATGGCGGTGGTTCTGGCGCGCGGGCAAGCAGCCAACCCGTTCCGGCGGAACCTCCCTCCCAACCCCGCATGCTCGCTTCCGCGACCGGCGAGGCCGGCAGGCCCGTGATGCGCGCCGAGCCGCAAATGGCACCCGCCAACCTGCCGCAAAGCTTCGAAGCGGTGATTGCGCTGGCCGAAAAGCACCGGGATATACGGCTCCAAACCGAGTTGACGCGTTTCGTGCGCCTCGTGAAATTCGAGCCGGGGCGCATCGAACTGGCGATGGAACCGCAGGCCGAGGCCGATCTGCCAAACCGGCTGCATCGCGCCCTGCTCGACTGGACCGGTGCGCGCTGGGGGATTTCGATCATCGAGCCGGGTCAGGCCGACCTGCCGAAAACCCTGCACGAATTGGCCGAAGAAAAGCGGGCCGAGGAAAAGCGAGGCGTGCAGAGCCTGCCCGCCGTTCAGGCCGTGCTGAGATATTTTCCGGGCGCGGAGATTATCCGCATCGAGGAAGCGCGTCTCTCGGCCGCCGCCGAAGCCGTGCCGATCGAGGCTGACGAGGCCCCCGAATTCACCGATGATGATCTCTGATCCGGAGTTTTACCATGCGCGACCTGATGGGCATGATGAAGGAAATGGCGGGCCTCAAGTCCAAGATGGAGGCCATGCAGGCGGAACTTGATGAAACGCTTGTCGATGGGCAATCCGGTGGGGGCATGGTGCGCGTGACACTGACCGCCAAAGGCGCGCTCAAGGCCGTGCAGATCGATCCGGAAATCTTGAAGCCCGACGACCGGGAAGTGGTGGAGGACCTCCTCCTCGCCGCTCACGCCGATGCGCGCGCCAAGATCGAGGGCGTCATCGCCGAGAAGATGAAGGCGCTGACCGGCGGATTGCCGCTGCCGCCCGGCATGAAACTGCCGTTCTGAGGCTGACGTGGCCCAGAACCTTGCAGGCCCGGAAATCGAGAGATTGATCCAGCTTCTGGCGCGTGTGCCGGGCCTCGGTCCGCGCTCGGCACGGCGCGCAGTGCTGCACCTGATGAAAAAGCGTGAGGAATTGCTCACTCCGCTCGGCGAGGCCATGCGCGTGGCCGCGGAACGCATCGTCACCTGCTCGGAATGCGGCAACCTCGACTCGATGGACCCGTGTTCCATCTGCCGCGATCCGCGCCGCGATCCCTCGATCATCGTGGTGGTCGAAAGCGTGGGCGATCTCTGGGCGCTGGAGCGTGCCGCCGTCCTGCGCGCCGCCTATCATGTGCTCGGCGGCACATTGTCGCCAATGGATGGGATCGGCCCGGAAGATCTGGCCCTCGGCAAGCTTCTGGACCGCGCAAGCCGCCCGGAAGTGCGCGAGGTCATCCTCGCCATGAACGCGACCGTGGAAGGCCAGACCACCGCGCACTACATCACCGACATGCTCTCGGAAGCAGGCGTCAGGATCACGCGCCTTGCGCATGGTGTGCCGGTTGGCGGCGAACTCGACTATCTCGACGAAGGCACGCTTTCCGCCGCCATGCTCAGCCGGACGAATTTATGACGAGCGCCCCGCCATGCTGACGAAACCCCTCATTGCGCGTTTTCAGGCGGTCGAAACCTGGATTTTCGATCTCGACAATACGCTCTACCCGCCCCACTCCGATCTCTGGCCGCGGGTCGACCAGAAAATCACGCAATACATCTCCAACCTTCTCGGTGTGGATGGCCTCACGGCGCGCGCGATCCAGAAATACTATTATCAGGTGCACGGCACGACGCTGAACGGGCTGATGAAGGAACACGGGATCGACCCGCATCCGTTCCTTGATTTCGTGCATGATATCGATCGCTCATCCCTCGAACCGGATGCCCGCCTCGCCGGGGCGATCGGCGCGCTGCCGGGGCGCAAGTTCATCTTCACCAACGGCTCCGTGCGCCATGCCGAACAGACTTTGCGGCAACTGGGGATCGACGGATTGTTCAACGGTGTCTTTGATATCGTCGCGAGCGAATTCAGGCCCAAACCCGCGCGCCGGACCTATGAGCGTTTCCTCGAAACCTACGCGATCTCGCCGGTCACATCCGCGATGTTCGAGGACATCCCGCGCAATCTCGAGGTGCCCGCCGAGTTGGGCATGCGCACAGTGCTGGTCGTGCCGGGCGATCAGGGCGATCACAAGGAAGACTGGGAGCGGTTTGTCGAGCATGGTCCCGGCGCTGATGGCATCCGCTTCGATCACGTGACACCCGATCTGCCGCATTTTCTGGATGCCCTGCGCCATGCGTTGGCGATCCCCGCAGCTTGACTCGCGGCCGCCATTCCGCGACCAGATCATCCCGAACTCCCCCTATCTGCAGGATCATGCTCATGTCACTCGCATCCATCATCGACGCCGCCTGGGAAAAGCGCGCCGACATCAATGCTTCCACCAAAGGTGAGGTGCGCGACGCCGTGAACGAGGCGCTTGCGGCGCTTGATTCGGGGCAGATGCGCGTGGCCGAACGGCGACTGGACGTGGAAGGCCCGCAGGCCTGGGTCGTGAACCAGTGGCTCAAAAAGGCGGTTCTGCTGTCCTTCCGCCTCAATGACATGGCGATGATTTCGGGCGCGCCGGGCGGGGCGAGCTGGTGGGACAAGGTCGATTCCAAATTCCTCGGGATGGATCAGGCCGCCTTCGCCGCGGCGGGTTTCCGCGCCGTGCCGGGCGCGGTGGTGCGCCGCTCGGCCTTCATCGGCAAATCGGTGGTGCTGATGCCCTCCTTCGTCAATGTCGGGGCCTATGTCGACGAGAACACGATGGTCGATACATGGGCGACTGTCGGTTCCTGCGCGCAAATCGGCAAGAATGTGCATCTCTCGGGCGGTGTCGGCATCGGCGGCGTGCTCGAGCCTTTGCAGGCGAACCCCACGATCATTGAGGATGATTGCTTCGTCGGCGCGCGCTCCGAGGTGGTGGAGGGCGTGATCGTCGGTCGCGGCTCGGTGATCTCGATGGGCGTGTTCATCGGGTCCTCGACCAAGATCGTCGATCGCAATACGGGGCAGGTGCATATGGGCTATGTGCCGCCCTATTCGGTGGTGGTTTCGGGCTCGCTGCCGGGCAAGCCGCTGCCGGGCGAAAACTGGGGTCCCTCGACCTATTGTGCGGTCATCATGAAGACGGTGGACGAGAAGACCCGCTCCAAGACCGGGATCAATGAATTGCTGAGGGATTGAGAGCGCCGAAACGCGCGCTCCTCAAATTTTCGCGCCGCGGCATGGAACTCGTCATGCGCGCGCCACATATTGCGGGAGAGTGGCGGGCTCACGGCCCGCGGGCCCTCTCTTCCTGATGGAGAACTCCATGTTTGATGCGCGCAAATTGCTCGATGCCCTTGTTTCTGCCGGTTCGCAGGGTGGTGCACCCGGTCAGGGTGGTCTCGGCGGCATGCTCGGGCAGGTCGCCAGCATGGCCGGGCAGGTGCTGAATCAAGCGACATCCGGCGTTCAGCAGGGGGCGACGCAGGTGGATCAGGCCACCGGCGCTTCCCAGAAGGCGACCGACATGCTGCGGCAGGCCACGGGACAGACCCCGCAGGATCTGCTCGCCAAGGCGAAGGACATGGCCGCGAAGAACCCGCTCGCCGCCGGCGCGGCGATCGGCGGGCTTGCCGCCGTGCTGCTCGGCACGGGCGCCGGTCGCAAGATCACCGGCTCGGTGGCGCGCATGGGCGGAATGGCGCTGGTGGGCGGCCTCGCCTACAAGGCACTCCAGAATTACCAGGCCGGCAAACCCTTGCTCGATCTGCAAGGAGCCGCGCAGGAATTGCAGAGCGAGCAGAAAGCGCTGCCGGCCCCGCAGGCCAGCCAGGAGCACGCCCTCCGTCTCGTCCGCGCCATGATCGCTGCGGCCTCTTCCGATGGGGTTATCGATGATGCCGAGCGCAATGCAATTGTCGGCAATCTCCGGGCCGCTGGCCTTGAAGCCGAGGCTGCGCATTTCATCGAAGGGGAGTTCGCGAGCCCGGCTGATATCGCCACGCTCGCGACCGGCATTTCAGGACAGGAGGAGGCCGCGCAGGTCTATGCCGCAGCGCGTCTTGCGATTGATCCCGACACCGATGACGAGCAGGCTTTCCTCGCAGCATTGGCAGCTGAACTGGCGCTCGACTCAAGCCTCGTCGCCCATATCGATGCCGCTGCGGCGAGTGCAAAGGCCTGAACTTGCCGGACGATCGACCGACAGGATTACCCAAGGCCACACGGCGCGCGTCCCTAGATTGGGGCTTCGCCATCGTCGCTGTCCTGTCATTCGGATCGATAATCTGGGTCACAGCGCGGGACGGCATCGCCGTCTCGCAGCATATCCTGTTGGAAGACGCCTGGCTCTTCCTCACCATCTTGCCGAAAGTCATGTTGGGTTGCCTGATCGGTGGGTTGATCCGCCTCCTGATCGCGCGCGAAACCATCGAAAAACACATCGGCGAAGGCTCGGGACTGAAAGGTCTCGCGATCGCCACGCTGATCGGAACCCTGTTCCCAGCGGGGCCTTTTACCATCTTCCCGCTCGCCGCCGTCCTGCTGGTCAGCGGTGCCGACCGGGGAGCGGCGATCGCTTTCGTATCAGGGTGGCTGCTGTTGGGGATCAACCGGGCCATCATCTGGGAAATGCCGTTTTTCGGCACAGATTTCGTCCTGTACCGCTTCCTGATCTCGCTGCCCATGCCAATCTTGCTCGGGCTTGTGGCCCGAGCGAAATTCCTCGATAGCCTCGCGCGCGGTAAAGGTCCGGAGACGCCGAGATGATCGTCATCGGATTTACGACCCTGT
Organism: Hyphomicrobiales bacterium; assembly: GCA_017302635.1. Lineage (GTDB taxonomy): Bacteria > Pseudomonadota > Alphaproteobacteria > Rhizobiales > Beijerinckiaceae > Rhabdaerophilum. The sequence continues at coordinate 244,496 of JAFLCX010000002.1, read as the reverse complement.
TGGCGCTGATCGCGGCAGCCTTGTGCATCATCGCCTATCGACGCTCCCCGGCCCTTCTCAGTGACGGGTTTGCGGATGCGCGGACGCAGTTCATGCACCTCCTGCCGCGGCTCGCCATCGGCATCCTGGGCTCAGGGTTTCTCGCGCATCTCCTGCCGAAGGAGACAGTGCTGGCCCTGTTCGGCCCGAATTCGGGCTGGGCCGGAACGGCACTCGCGAGCCTTGCAGGCGCTCTCACACCGGGCGGGCCGGTGGTGGGCTACGCGATCGGGGCGGCATCGCTGAAGGCGGGGGCTGATCTCGCGCAGGTCGTGGCTTACGTCACCGCGTGGTCTCTTCTTACATTCAACCGCATGATCACGTGGGAAATTCCCTCGATGCCCTGGCGGATCGTGGTTTTGCGCGTCGCGGTATCGCTACCGTTTCCGTTTCTCGCGGCCGGTATAACGATGCTGGCGCGTTGATGATGGAGCCTATCTCCGCTTGCATTTTCGTCACGCGAACCGGTGGCCACTTCGCATAAAAATGTTCAGGCCAGCCAACGTTTACGGCGCTTGTAACTCTTCACATCACGGAACGATTTCTTGTCGCCACCCGAGACGCCGAGATAGAATTCCTTCACATCCTCGTTCTCGCGCAAGGACTGCGCATCGCCGTCCATGACGATTCGGCCCGTCTCCATGATGTAACCGTAGGTCGCGTATTTCAGCGCCATATTGGTGTTCTGCTCAGCGAGCAGGAAGGAGACACCTTCCTTGGCATTCAGATCCTTCACGATCTCGAAAATCTCCTCAACGATCTGCGGAGCAAGGCCCATTGACGGCTCGTCGAGCAGGATCATTTTCGGGCGACTCATCAAGGCCCGGCCGATGGCGCACATCTGCTGTTCGCCGCCCGAGGTGTAGCCGGACATGGATTTCATGCGTTGCCGCAGGCGCGGGAAATAGGTGTAGACCATTTCCATGTCGCGCTTGATGGCTGCGCGGCCATCCTTGCGGGTGAAGGCGCCGGTGAGCAGGTTTTCCTCGATGGTGAGGTGCCCGAAGCAGTGCCGGCCCTCCATCACCTGAATGCAACCCCGCCGCACCAGATCGGCCGGGCTCATCGTATCGACGCGTTCGCCTTCAAAGATGATCGAACCTTTTGTGACATCACCGCGTTCGGCCTTGAGCAGGTTGGAAATCGCCTTAAGTGTCGTTGTCTTGCCCGCGCCATTCGCCCCAAGCAGGGCAACGATGCCACCGCGGGGCACCGTGAGCGAAACGCCTTTCAGCACCAGCACGACATGATCGTAGATCACCTCGATGTTGTTGACCGAGAGGATGGGCTCGGCAATCGCGGCTTGCGGGGCAGCATTCATGACAGGTTCCTCCGTGGGGGAGGCCGGGCAGCGAACCGCCCGGCCCACTCTTCATGCTGGGCTTACGCCGCTTTCTCGCAGGCTTCCGTGCGCTTCGGCCAGCCGGTGTTCTTCGTCACGAAGTCTTTCGCTTCGGCCTCGATCAGCGGACGGACGAGTTCCTTGATCGGGTCCATCCAATCCGAGGCCTTCACGTATTTCGTGCCATCCCATTGCGAGACGAACACCTTGTTGTGGCCGTTATGATCGGCGCAGGTGATACGGACAGGATTCGCGAAGCCCTCCATGCCGATTTCCTTGAGCCGTGCCTCGGTGAGGTTGAGCGCCTCGAAGCCGCGCCGCACATCTTCGCCCACAACCGCCTTCTTGCCGGTGATCCGCTGGGCCGTGCGCACAGCTTCGGCGATCAGCATGGAGTTGTAGACACCGCGATTGTAGAGGTTCTCGCCCACCTGCTCACGCTTGGCCTGGCTGAGATTCTTGTCGAAGACATGCTTCAGGATGTCCTGCATCACTGGGAAATTCGCGCCGGTATTATGGAAGTTCAGCGTCTTGTAGCCCTTGGCCTGAGCTTCACCGGCGCGCGCATCGTCATCGCCACCAGCCCACCAGACACCCACGAGCTTGTCGATCGGGAAGCCGTTCTTGATCGCTTCCTTCACGGCCGTGGGGTTCATGGCGCCCCAGCCCTGATTGTAGATCCAGTCCACGCGGTCACGCCGGATGGCGAGCCATTGCGAGCCCTGGTTCTGCATCTGCGCGGCGGGAACCGGATAGAGCTTCAGGTTGAAGCCATATTGCTTGGCCATCGCTTCGAGAACCGGGATCGGTTCCTTGCCGAACGGCGCATCGAGATGCAGCAGGCCAAGGGTCTTGCCCTTGAGCTTGTCGAGGCCGCCCTCAACCTGTGCAACATGCTTCACGAACACCGAGGCGCCATCCCAATAGGTCGCGGGCGGGTTGAAAATCCAGGGGAAATTCTCGCCATCCGCTGAGGCCGAGAGGCCATACGCCATCGAGAGAACCGGGATCTTGTCGACCGCCGCCTTGGGGATGATCTGGAGTGTGATGCCCGTGGAATAGGGGTTCACGACCACGGGATTCTTCGACTTCACGCTTTCATAGCACTCAACACCTTTCTTGGTGTCGTAGCCCGTTTCGCATTCCTCGATGATGATGCGCGCCCCGCCAATGCCGCCATCGCGCTGGTTGAGCATTTCGAGGTAATCGCGCATGCCGTTGGCGATGTGCACGCCGGAGCCGGCAAAGGGGCCGGTGCGGTAGGTGAGAAGCGGCACATAAACGGTATCCTGCGCGGCGACCGGCAGCGGCGCTGCGCCCGCAAAGGCTGCGGCAAAAGCCGCGAGCATCAGGGTCTTCTTCATTGGCGTCCTCCTTCGATGGAACCTCTCCCCGGGCTCCTCTGGGTCTTCATTCTGCCTCGCCACTCGAAAGCGGCCAGGAATTCTGTGTGCCCCTCAATAGGGGAAGGGCCATGTTCGAAGTTTCTGCTTCGTGATCTGCCAGAGCCGCGCGAGGCCGTGCGGTTCGACGATCAGGAAGAAGATGATCAGCCCGCCGACCAGCAGATGGTTGAGATGCTCGGCGGTCGCACCAGCGAGTGGCACGCCGATCGCAGGCAGGCCGAATTTCAGGATGATCGGGATCACGTGCAGCAGGGCCGCGCCGAAAAAGCAGCCGATCAGGGAGCCGAGCCCTCCGATGATCACCATGAACAGGATGATGAAGCTCTGATTGATATTGAAGGCATCGGAGGCCTCGCCGCCGCCATACCAGAGGAACATCATCGTCGCGCCCGCGACGCCGCAATAAAATGACGACAGCGCGAAGGCGAGAAGCTTGGTGCGCAAGAGGCGGATGCCCATGAGTTCAGCCGCGATATCCATGTCGCGCACGGCCATGAAACTGCGTCCGATCCGGCCATGCAGGATGTTCGAGGCGACCCAGGTCATCAGCACGACAATGCCGAGAATGACATAGTAACGCGTCATCGGCGTGGCATTCGGCCCCGTGATCGGAATGCCGAAAATCCAGCGCGTGGGAACCTCGATCGCGCCCGAGGCATTGTAGTTGAAGAGCCACGGAATGCGCACGAAGCACCACTCGAGGAAAAACTGGGCCGCGAGCGTCGCGACCGCGAGATAGAACCCCTTGATCCGCAGGGATGGCAGGCCGAAGATCGCGCCGACCGCCGCCGAGAAAAAACCCGAGGCGATGATCCAAATGATGATCGGCACACCGGGGAAGTAAGTGGTGAGCTTGTAGCAGGCATAGGCCCCCACCCCCATAAAGGCGCCGGTGCCGAGCGAAATCAGCCCCGTGTAGCCCGTGACGATGTTCAGCCCCATCGCCGCCAGCGCGAAAACCAGAAACGGAATCATCACCGTGGAGATGAAGAAATTCGAGCCGAAGAACGGGATGATCACCGCCGCCACCAGCAGGATGACGGCAATGCCGACCCGATCCTGCAACAGCGGGAACACGGCCATATCTGCCGAGTAGGTCTTCTTGTATTGGCCAGCCTCGCGGTAAAACATGGCTTGGTTCTGCCCCTCTCACACGCGCTCGATGATCTTGTCGCCAAACAGGCCCTGCGGCCGCACCATCAGGAAGGCGAGTGCGATCACGTAAGCCACCCAGTTCTCGATGCCGCCGCCCACCAGCGGGCCCCAGTAGAATTCAGCGAGCTTCTCGCCCACCCCGATGATCAGCCCGCCGACAATCGCGCCGGGAACCGAGGTGAAGCCGCCGAGGATCAGCACCGGCAGGGCTTTCAGGGCGATGATCTGCAAGCCGAAGGACACATCGGAACGAGCCCCCCACATGATGCCGGTGATCAGCGCCACGATGCCGGCTGCGAACCACACGATCACCCAGATCTGGTTGAGCGAGATGCCGACCGACAGCGCCGCCTTGTGGCTGTCCGCCACCGCCCGCAGGGCCCGCCCGATCCGGGTATACTGGAAGAACAGGGCCAGAGCCGCGATCATCAGCGAGGCGATCACCGCCGCCGCCACGTCGATTTTCTGGATGATCACCTTCCCGCCCAGGATATCGAACCGCATCGTGCCCTGCGGCAGGCCGAGTTCATCGGCGATCATCTGCTTGGGCTCGCCGCCGAAAATAAACTCGCCTAGCCCGATGATGATGAAGGTGAGCCCGAACGTGGCCATAAACAGGATGATGTCAGGCTGGTTGACCAGCGGCCGCAGCACCACCCGCTCGACGGCCATCGCAAGGATGCCCATCACCCCGATGGTGAGGAACAAGGCGAGCCAGGCCGGCACGCCCTTCTGGTGCAGCCCCACGAGCGTAAGCCCGGCGAACACCACCATGATGCCCTGCGCGAAATTGAAGACACCCGAGGCCTTGAAGATCAGCACAAATCCGAGCGCGATCAGCGCATAGAGCACCCCGGCGACGAGACCTTCCCAGATGGTCTGGACCAGAAGGTCGGGCGCTGCGCCCATCTGCATGAAAGGGTCGATGAAGATATTGTAAAGCATGAGCTTTTCTCTCTCCCCTTTTCAGTGCGCCACGCCGAGATAGGCGTCGATCACGGCCTGATCGGCCTTCACCTCATCGGGCGTGCCATCGGCGATCTTGCGGCCATATTCGAGCACGACGACCCGGTCCGAAAGGTCCATCACTACGCCCATATCGTGCTCGATTAGGGCGATGGTGGTGCCGTATTGTTCCTTCACATCGAGAATGAACCGGCACATGTCCTCCTTCTCCTCGAGGTTCATGCCGGCCATCGGCTCATCGAGCAGCAGCAATTCCGGCTCCATCGCGAGCGCTCGGCCCAACTCAACCCGCTTTTGCAGCCCATAGGGCAGCTTGCCGACCGGGACCTTGCGGATGTGCTCGATCTCCAGAAAATCGATGATTTCCTCCACCATGCGGCGATGGACAATCTCCTCCTGCATCGCCGGGCCATGCCGGAAAACCTGCCAGAAGAAACTCGATTTCATCTTGAGCGTGCGGCCCACCATGATGTTGTCGAGCGTCGACATGCCCTTGAACAGCGCCACGTTCTGGAACGTGCGCGCAATGCCCTGGCTGGCCGCGACATAGGGCTTCATCTTGGCGCGTGTCGCACCCTTGTAGGTGATCAACCCCTCCTGCGGATGGTAGAACCCGTTGATGACGTTGAGCATTGAGGTCTTGCCCGCCCCGTTTGGGCCGATGATGGCGCGGATCTCGCCTTTCTTGATATCAAACGAGACATCGGTGATGGCTTTCACGCCGCCAAATCGAAGCGAGACATTCTCGACCTTGAGCAACGCGTCGCCGGGTGCAATGTGCTGGGCGGGAACCATGAGCATGCTCCTCAAGCCGCCTGAGCGATGGGTGCGATCTTCGCATCCATCACCTTCACGCGCGCCGAAATGACGCCTTTGCGACCATCCTCGAACGTGACTTCAGTCGAAATATCCGCCTCCTTCGAGCCATCGTAGAGCGCTTTCACGAGTGGCGCGTAACGCTCGGCGATGAAGCCGCGCCGCACCTTCTGCGTGCGCGTGAGTTCCCCGTCATCGGCGTCGAGTTCCTTGTGGAGGATGAGGAAACGCCCGATCTGCGAGCGCGCCATCATCGGTTCTTCGGCGAGTTGCCGGTTCACCTCAGCCACATGCCCGGCGATGATCTCGTAGACCTGAGGGTGGCCCGCGAGTTCCTGATAGGAACCGTAGGAGACATTGTTGCGCTCGGCCCAGTTGCCGACCGCGACAAGGTCGATGTTGATGAAACAGGTCACCATGTCCTCGCCCTGTCCGAAAGCCACAGCCTCGCGGATGTTGGGGAAGAATTTCAGCTTGTTCTCGATGTATTTCGGCGCGTAAAGCGCGCCGTTCTTCAACTTGCCAACATCCTTGGCGCGGTCGATGATGCGCAGCTGACCGTCTTTCTCGAAGAAGCCGGCATCGCCGGTTTTCACGAAACCATCCGGGGTCATCGTTTCGGCCGTTTTTTCGGGCTCCTTGAAATAGCCGACAAACTGCCCCGGCGATTTGTAAAGAACCTCACCATCCTCGGCGATGCGGATCTCGACATTCGGCGTGGCTGGCCCGACACAATCAGCACGCACGCCGGTATCGGTCTGGCAGGTGACGAACAGGAAGGCTTCGGTCTGTCCGTAAAGCTGCTTGAGATTGAGCCCGATCGAACGGAAAAACGAGAACAGCTCCGGCCCAATCGCCTCACCGGCGGTGTAGCCAACACGCACGGTGGTGAGCCCCATCACGTTTTTGAGCGGGCCGTAAACAAGCAGATCACCGATCGCGTAATTCAGGCGCGCGAGGACTGGCACGGGCTTCCCATCGAGGATCTTCTCGCCCCATTTTTTGGCGACGCCCATGTAGTAGTGGAACATCTTCCGCTTGAGCCAACCGGCATCCTCCATGCGGATCATGATGCGGGTCAGCATGCCCTCGAACACGCGCGGCGGCGCGAAGGCATAAGTATTCCCGATCTCGCGGCGATCCTCCACCGCCGTTTCCGGGCTTTCGGGGCAATTGATGCAGAATCCCGCAATCAGGGCCTGGGCATAATTGAGATAGTGATCGCCCACCCAGGCGAGCGGCAGATAGGCGATCACGTTGTCCTGATCGGAGAGCTTGTCGAACGCCACCGTGTCACGTGCCGCGGCAATGCAGCGCCCGGCGGAAAGCATCACGCCTTTCGAACGCCCCGTCGTGCCGGAGGTGTAGAGCATCACCGAGATATCGTCGCCCGAGCCTGCCGCGATCGAGGCATCGAGGCGGCGCACAGCATCCGGGTCGGCCAGCATGGCGGCTTCGCCCTGCGCAATGACCTCATCGATGGCCTGCAGCCGCGAATGATCGTAACCGCGCAAACCGCGCGGCTCGTCGTAGAAAACGAGAGCAATATTCGGCACGCGATCGACAACAGATAGAAGCTTGTCGACCTGCTCCTGATCCTGCACGCAGGCGAATCGCACTTCGGAATGATCAAGCACATAGGCCATCTCGTCGGCCACGGCATCGGCATAGACCGGAACCGGGATGCCACCCGCGCATTGCACGGCCATCATCGACCAGTAGAGTTTCGGACGATTGTTGCCGATGATCGCGACCTTGTCGCCACGCTGAAGCCCATGCGCCATCAGGCCGACTGCGTAGGCCCGCACCTTGCGCTCGACCTCAGCCCACGACCATTCGGTCCAGATGCCGAGATCCTTGTGCCGCATCCCCGGCCGCGCCGGCCGCGTGCGGGCCTGATGGGCCAGCCATTTCGGGAACGTATCCAAAACCGCCGTGGCGTCTGCCAGCACGCGCGCTCTCCCTGTTTGCCTTCCCGGACGGGGCCGTTTCGCCGACCCTCATTCAACCCTGAAGTTCGCAGCATTGTCGCTCGCCCGCAAGCGCTGGCTTGACAGACAGAGGGGCGCAATGCTGTTACTCTGACAGGACGTGTGAAACCTGCTGTCATTTTCAAGTGGTTTCGCGTGAAACTGAACAGCGCAGAGCGTTCTGGTGACGGATTTGGATCCGAAAGCGTCGTCCATTAGACGAAAGAACGAGGGTCTTTCTCAGCGCGGCTGGTAGCGGATGAGGTCGGCCCAACTCCGAATGGAGACCACGCCGCGCTCGACCCGGATCACCCCCGCCTCTTCCAACACTTTCAGCGACCGGTTCGTCACTTGCCGTGACAACCCGGAAAGCAGCCCGATCTCTTCCTGCGAGATAGCAAGCTCCAATCCCACGGCCGGATGAAGCTCGGGGTTGAAGAGGAAGGCCAGTGACCGCGCGATGCGCGAGGGTGAATCCAGCATCCGGTCGTTTTCCACGAGGCCCATGAACTGACCGAGCCGCTCATTGAGCTGGCGAACGAGGAAGCGGTTGAAGCCCACGGAATTCTCGAACAGCCAGAAGAAGGTCGGCGCATCCATCAGCGCCATACGGGTATCGCGCAGAGCCACCAGATCATAACGGCGCGGCTCGCTTTTCAGCACTGTGCCTTCACCGAACCATGCACCACTCGGCAAGCCGGCAAAGGTCACAGCCTTGCCGGCATCGGAGGATGTGGCGAGTTTCACCAGCCCGTCGATGACGCCGGTCCAGGCGTCGAACCGATCGCCGAGATGGCAGATATAGCTGCCCGCCGTGTAGCTTTTCTCGATGATGCCCCGCCGCGCGCGCTCCACATCCTCCGGCGGGAGGTTGCGTGACCAATGGGCGATGACATGCAGGCGTTCGAGCGAAATCAAGCGAGGGGACCCGGGTGGCAGGCGAGAAACCTCTTATCCACCCGGATTGCGCTTCAAACAAGCGGCGAGATCATTCCGCCGCCTGGACCATCGGCGCGGGGCCAGCACGGAATTCCGCCAAAAGCGCCGCTTCCGCCGCATCCGCCTCGGCCGCGTTCTTCGCCTTCACATGGCCGAAGCCGCGAATGCGCTCCGGCACCTTCGCGATCTCGACGGCAAGCCCGTGATTGGCCGGGCTGAGCGCCGCAGCCAGTTCCGCAATGCGTGCGAGATAAATCTCGATGCGAGCACGCTCATCGCGGCGCTCATGCGTGTAGCAGAAGGGGTCAAGCTTCGTGCCGCGCAGGCCCTTGAATTTCGCGAGCAGGCGGAAGGCTTTCAGCATCCACGGCCCGAACGTCATTTTCATCGGCAAACCGGTGGAAGGGTTCTTTTTGGCCAACAATGGCGGAGCGAGGTAGAAGGTGAGCTTCATATCCTCGCCATCGAAACTATCCTTCAGCTGCTGCGCGAAGGCCGGCGCCGCATAGAGCCGCGCGACCTCGTACTCATCCTTGTAGGCCATCAACTTGAAGAGCGAGCGAGCGGCAGCTTCCGTGAGGTGACTCTTGCCGGGAGCGGCTTTTGCCTCGGCCGAGCGAAGGGTTGCGATCGCGTCCGAATAGCGCTTCGCGTAAGCCGCGTTTTGGTAATCGGTGAGGAAGCTGACGCGACGGCTGATCACTTCATCGAGCGAGGTCGAGAGCGTCTGCACCGCACTTTGCTGCACCATGCTGGTGATCTTGGCCGCCAGACCGGGCTCCTGCGCGACACCGCGGCCCCAGCGGAACGCCTCGATGTTCATCTTGACCGCTTCACCGTTGAGGTCGATCGCGCGCTCGATGGCATCCGCCGAGAGCGGCACGCCGCCCTTCTGGTAGGCGTAGCCGAGCAGGAACATGTTGGCAGCGATCGATTGCCCGAAGAGGGTCACCGCGATTTTTGAAGCATCGACGAAATGGGCGTGATCCTTCCCCGCCGCCTGCGCAATGCCGCGCTTCAGGCGTTCGCCCGGAAGCGAATAATCCGGGTTGCGGGTGAAATCGCCAGGCAGAACCTCGGCCGTGTTCACGACAAAGGTCGTCTGGCCGGCAACCGCCGAAGCCAGCACCTTTTTCGAACCCGAGACGACGAGATCGCAGCCCAGCACAAGATCGGCCATGCCGGCCGAGACGCGGATGGCGTGGATATCTTCTGGGGTTTTCGCGAGGCGCACATGGGAATAGACCGCCCCGCCCTTCTGCGCGAGGCCCGCCATGTCGATCATGCCGCAGCCGCGATGCTCGAGATGGGCCGCCATGCCGAGAATGGCACCGATGGTCACAACGCCCGTTCCGCCCACGCCGGTGATGATCGCGGCCCAGGGCTCGCCCTCAAGACTGGGAAGCACCGGTTCTTTCAAAACCGGCAGCGCAAGCCCCGAGGCCTGCCCGGCGAGCTTCTTCGGCTTCGCTCCGGAAACTGTCACAAAGCTCGGGCAGAAGCCGTCAACACAGGAATAATCCTTGTTGCAATTCGATTGGTCGATCTTGCGCTTGCGGCCGAATTCGGTCTCGACAGGCTGCACCGAGACGCAGTTGGAAGCCTTGCCGCAATCGCCACATCCTTCGCAGACCAGTTCATTGATCAACACGCGCTTGTCGGGGTCCGGCATCAGGCCGCGCTTGCGGCGGCGGCGTTTTTCGGCAGCACAAGTCTGGTCATAGATCATGACCGTCACGCCGGGGATTTCGGACAACTCCTTCTGCACCGCCATCAGTTCCGAGCGATGATGGAAGGTCGTGCCAGCCGGCCACTGATAGCGGTGATCGTATTTCTCCGGATCATCCGAGACGACCGCGATGCGATCGACACCTTCAGCGCGCACCTGACGGGCGATCGAATCGGGAGTGAGATTGCCCTCATGCGGTTGGCCGCCGGTCATGGCGACAGCATCGTTGAAAAGGATCTTGTAGGTGACATTCGTCTTGGTCGCGATCGACCAGCGCAAGGCGAGCGCGCCGGAATGGTTGTAGGTCCCGTCGCCCAGATTTTGAAAAACATGATTGCGGGTGGAGAAGGCCGCTTCGCCGACCCAGTTCGCACCCTCGCCACCCATCTGAGTGACGCCCTCGGTCTCGCGATCCATCCAGATCGCCATGTAATGGCAGCCGATTCCGGCATAGGCGCGACCGCCTTCCGGAACCTTGGTCGAGGTGTTGTGCGGGCAACCGGAGCAGAAATACGGCGTGCGTGTCGCGATATCGACCGTTTCAGTGAGCGTATTCTGCGCCGCCTTCAGCCGCGCGACACGCCCCGCGATCTCTTCGCTCCCGTGGTAATTGAGGATGCGTTCGCCCAGCGCAATCGCGATATCATTGGGATCGAGCGCGCCCTTCACGGGGAAAAGCCATTCCCCCTTCTCGTCGCGCTTGCCAACAACGGTCGGCTGGTTCGCAGTCCCGTAAAGCTCCTCGCGCACCTGCACCTCAATGAGGCTGCGCTTCTCCTCGACGACCATGATGAGATCAAGCCCATCGGCGAAACTCTTCAATTCGATTTGCGAAATCGGCCAGGGGCTTGCGAGCTTGTAGAGCCGGATGCCGAGCTGGTTTGCCTTGTTCTCGTCGATGCCGAGATCCTCGAAGGCCTGACGGGTATCAAGATAGCTCTTGCCGGTGGTGATGATCCCGATCTTGGGTTTGCTGCCGCCTGAAGTGACATAGTGATTGAGATTGTTCGCGCGGATGAAGGCCACCGCCGCAGCACGCTTATATTCGTGCATCCGTGCTTCCTGCTCGAGGATATTGTCGCGCGGGCGGATATTCAGCCCACCCGGCGGGAAGGCGAAATCATCCGGCACGATGATTTTCACGCGGTCGAGCGAGCCATCGACCGAGGCGGTCGACTCAATGTTGTCCTTCACGCATTTCAGCGCCGTCCACGCCCCGGTGAAGCGACTCATCGCGTAGCCATAGAGGCCGAAATCGAGAATTTCCTGAACACCGGCGGGGTTGAGAATCGGCACCATCAGATCGAGGAAGTGAAATTCCGACTGGTGCGCGGTGGTCGAGCTTTCCGCCGTATGGTCGTCGCCCATCAGCGCGAGCACACCGCCGAATTTCGAGGTGCCCGCGAGGTTCGCGTGGCGGAACACGTCGCCACAACGATCAACGCCAGGACCCTTGCCATACCAGACAGCGAAAACGCCATCATACTTGCCCTCGCCGCGCATCTCGGCCTGCTGAGTCCCCCAGACAGCTGTGGCGGCGAGATCTTCGTTGAGGCCCGGCTCGAACCGGATCTGCGCTTTCTCGAACAGCTTTTTCGCCCGCGCGAAATTCTGGTCGAGCCCCCCGAGCGGCGATCCGCGATAGCCGGAAATGAACCCGGCTGTGTTGAGCCCCGCGAGACGATCGCGCTCGCGCTGCATCAGCAGCATGCGAGTCACCGCCTGCGCGCCGTTCAGAAAGACTGGGCCATGCGCAAGGTTGTATTTGTCCTCAAGCGTGACATGCCGCAGCGGAAAAGGCTCACCCATCGTCACTCTCCCTTGGCTTTCTCGCATGCCCATCGCGAAAAACCGGTGCCCACTTTTTCGTGGCATGCTCTTGGCGGACGACTCGCAAGTCTAAGGCTTGCGATTGTGCGTCCAGCTCTCGACAAAAGTATACGTCAGCATTGCTGACTTATCCAGATCGTTTGCGAAAAAGAGAGGGTCTTGCCATCATAACGCCACCAAGATGCGGCTCTGGCTGAAACGACGCATGAAAACAGTTCGAATCACTCTGGCTCTCGCAACGAAATTGCGCGTTTTTTGCGCTGCAACCACGCTTTTTGCGGTGTTTTTCGCGCAATCAGCGTTCGCGCATCCGCATGTCTGGGTGGTGGTGAAGGCCAATGTGCTCACCACGCCGGACGGAAAGATCACAGGCATTCGCCATATCTGGACCTTTGACGAGCCGTTCTCGGCCTATGCGACGCTCGGCATGGACACCGACAAGGACGGCAAACTGAGCCGCGAGGAACTGACTCCGCTCGCCAAAGTGAACATGGAATCCTTGCACGAATATGGCTTCTTCACCGTGTTGAAGCAGGGCAAGAATGCGCTCACTTTCTCGGACCCGGTCGATTATTTCCTCGATCACGACGGTAAGGCTTTGACCTTGCATTTCACCCTGCCGGCGAAGGCTGGCGAGATCGGCATCAAGGATGCCCGGCTCGAAGTGGCCGATCCTTCGTTTTTCGTATCCTTCGAATTCGCGAAGGACGAGCCCGTCAAGGTCGAGGGCTTCAAGGGCGCGTGCAAGGTGAGCCTGAAGCCGCCGCCACCCAGCGTTTTCAGCCGGTTGTCGCAACTGGGCGAGGGTTTTTTTGAAAAGCAGCAGGGTGCGAATATCGGCAGCGAATTTGCGACGCCTGTCACCTTTGCCTGTCCATGAAGCTCGGCCATTGCCCGGTGACAACCCGCCTGGTTTCTGCGCTGCTGGTGGCGGTAGCCGCTGTTCTGAGTTTTGCGCCTGAACTCCTTGCCCAATCTGCACCCTTCGGCATCCCGGCCCCTCGCAATGCTCCTCCGCCCGCAGCCGACGGGCTGGCTGGCTGGCTCCTCCAGAAGCAGGCCGAATTCCATCGCGCTCTCACACTCGCCTTGCAGGGCGCCGCGCGCGACACCGGAGCGCTCTTCACACTCATGAGCCTCGCCTTCGCTTATGGCGTGGTCCATGCCATCGGCCCTGGCCACGGCAAGGCCGTGATCTCGGGCTATATCGTCGCGAATGAGACGGCCCTGAAACGCGGAATCGCCCTTTCCTTCGCCGCGGCCCTTGTGCAGGCCTTGATCGCGCTCGTCGTGGTCATCGGCGTGGCGAGCCTGCTTGGCGGCTCCGCCCGCGATATCGACAGCACCATTTTCAACATCGAGCGGATTGGCTTCGCAATCATCCTCGCGATGGGCCTGTGGCTCACCTGGCGAAAGGGTCGCGCCCTGCTCGGCTTCGCGCCGGCCGAGGCGGCCTGCCAGCATGATCATGGGCCGAGCCCCGCCGTGTTCCAGAGCGGGAGCCGCGCGAGCCTCGCACTGGCCGCGATCGGGGCCGGCATTCGCCCCTGCACCGGTGCGATCATCCTGCTTGTTTTTGCCCTGTCGCAGCGCCTCTACGGGTTGGGCGCGGCCTCGGTGATCGCGATGGCGATCGGCACGGCGATCGGCACCAGCCTGTTCGCGCTGCTCGCGGTAAAGGCCAAGCATTTCGCCCTCTGGCTCGCGAGTGGGCGCAGCCATTTTGCGCTGCGAACCCAGTTGTTGCTCGAGACCTTGGCGGGCCTCGCGCTGGTGCTGATCGGGCTGGCGCTGCTCAGCGGCACAATGATGGCCGGGAGCTAGAGACCTCTCGCCCCGCCATCGGCGCGCGGATCGTGATCGGCCTCGATCCGCCCATTCATGTGCCGGACCAGCATGCCGGCATGGCCGAACATATCGGCATAGGGTTTGTCGATCACCTCAATCTCGTGCCCAAGGTTCGCGAGCTGGTCCAGAAGGTAACCATCCGACCGGTTTTCGACCTTGAGCGTCGCGTTTTGCTTGCCCCATGTCCGTCCAAACAGGAAGCGCGGTCGGTCCAGCGCTTCGGAAATCGGCAGGCCGTAGCGCATCGCGCGGAAATAGACCTGCGCCTGAAATTGCGGTTGGCCATCGCCACCCATCGCGCCATAGGAAGCGACGCGACCGTCATCGAACGCGGCCATTGGGCAGTTGAGCGTGTGGAAGGGCCGACGCCCCGGTTGCAGCGGGTTCAAGGCATTGGGATCGAGCGAAAAGGCGACGCCGCGATTCTGCATCAGCACGCCCGTCCTCGGCAGAACGAGACCGGAACCATATTCCCAGAACAGCGATTGGATGAACGAGATCACCAGCCCCGAACTATCCATCGCGCCCATCCAGATCGTGTCGCCATCCGCCGAGGGAAGCGGCCAGCCGGCCGCGCGGCTCATGTTGATCGCGGCGGCCTCGCGCGCGATGCGTTCCGCAGTGAGAAAAGTGACCGGATCAGCCTTGAGGTGATCGAAATCGGTCACAACGCGATCACGGATCGCATAGGCCCGTTTAGCGGCCTCGATCAGCCCGTGCCAATGTGCAGGACTTTCCGGCTCGCGCGGTGCGATCTGATCGAAAACTGCATGCACGAGCAGCGATGCGAGGCCTTGTGTCGGAGGCTGGCAGTTGAACAGGGTGGCGCCGGGAATGCGCACGGGGAGCGGCGCGCGCCAACGCGCCTCGTAACGCTTCAGGTCGTCCCGCGTTACCGCCGAACCCGCAGCTTCGAGATCAGTCGCCATTTCGCGAGCGACATCGCCTCGGTAGAAATCGTCGAGCCCCGCATGCGCGAGGTGATCGAATGTCGCGGCGAGGCGTGGCTGGCGGCGCTGGCTCCCTGTCTCGGGCTGTTTTCCGCCCTCGCTCATGAAATGGGCAGCAAACCCCGGCACAGCGAGGATCGCCTCGCGTTCCTTGACGAAATACCGCCCCTCGCTCTGGCTGACCGGCAGGCCTTCCCGGGCCAGCTTCTCGGCTGGAGCGAGCAGGTGCTTCACCGGCATGCGCCCGCCCAAAGCTTTCGACAGCTCAAGCGCGAGTGTCCAGCCGCCAATCGCGCCCGGCACGGTGAGCGCGGCATCCGGGCCACGAACGGGGACCGCGTCGTAGCCCCTCGCGCGATAGGCGGAGATCGTCGCCTTCGATCCGGCATAGCCGCAGGCCTCGATGGTTCTCACCTTGCCATCAGGCGTGCGGATCACCCAGAAACCATCGCCGCCAATGCCGTTCATGTGCGGATAGGCAACAGCAACCGCAGCCGCCATCGCGACCATGGCCTCGATCGCGTTGCCGCCCTCGGCCAGGGTGATTTGACCGGCTTCCGCCGCTGCCGAATGCGGCGCGACAACCGCAGCCGTGCCGAAAATCGGGGATTCTTTCATGATCCAGCCTCATTTGGCGAGCAAAGCCCGCGCTCCGCGAAAGGGAGGCCGGTTGCCAGTGCGCTTGTGATCCTATAGCGGGAAGATCGCCGGAGAAAAGCCGGCTTCGAAGAGACGAGCACGAGGCCCGATATGGCGGAAAAGCGTTTCAACCGTTCCAATGCAATGACGGTGATCTGCGCGGCGATTCTTGTGGGCACCGAGATTCTGGCTGCGGCACTCGCCCTTGGCTGGGCAGTGGGTGGCCTGATGGATTGGGGTCGCGAGTTCACCCTCGCGCTGATCGGCATCAGTCTCGCGCTTGGCATCTATCTCACCTTCGTCTTCGTTCGCGGAGCCATGAAGGCCGAACCGTTCTACGAATAACCGGGTCACCTCACGAGACCGCACACTCTCGCTGATCCGTGACTTGCCAGCCGATAAATGTAACAATATAACAGGTCTATGCTCGTGGCCGAGAAAGACCATTCCCACCATCATCGCCTTCATGATCATCACGCCCATGATCATCATGATGGGCACCCGCATGCGCGCGGCAACGAGACGGTGCATGCGCATGACCGTGCCGGACATCGGCATGGCGCGCCGCGGCGTGCGCCTTCAAGGTTTCGCTCCCTCATCGCGCTGTCTGGATTGCAGCGGCTGATGCTGGCTTTGCCGGTGATCGCCCTTCTATGGCTGATGGCTTTCTGGGCGATGGGATGGCTCGAATGACACGCCATAAACTCGCCTTCCGCAACCTCACGCTCGGCTATGACCGGCATCCTGTGGTGCATCATCTCGAAGGCGTCGTGGAGGCTGGCAGCCTGCTGGCCGTGATCGGTCCGAATGGCGGCGGGAAATCGACACTTCTGAAGGCGATTGCCGGCCAGATCGAGCCACTGGGCGGCACCATCGACAACAGTTTTGCGTCGCTGGCCTATATGCCGCAGATCGGCGATCTGAGCCGCGATTTCCCCGTCAGTGTGTTTGATCTTGCATTGACGGGCCTGTGCAGCCAGCGGGGGATGTTCGGCCGAATTTCCCGTTCAGAGCGCCAGCGCGCCGAAGAGGCCATCGGCAAGGTCGGCCTGTCCGGATTCGAGGATCGTTCGATCCGCACTCTGTCCGGCGGACAGTTGCAGCGCCTGCTCTTCGCGCGGATGATGCTGCAGGATGCCGAACTGATCCTGCTCGACGAACCCTTCGCCGCCATCGACCAGCGGACCATCTCGGACCTGCTCACAATCATCCTGAACTGGCATGGCGAGGGACGCACCATTCTCACTGTGCTGCATGATTTTGAACTCGTGCGGCGAAACTTCCCGCTCAGCCTCCTGGTCGCGCGCGAGATGATTGCCTGGGGCCCGACGCCCGAGGTTCTCACGACCGACAACCTGGCCCTCGCGCGACATATGTCTGAGGCCTTTGATCAGGATGCCGCCTTTTGCGAGAGGGCGGCATGATGTTTCTCTACGATATCCTCATCGCGCCCTTCATCGAGTTCCCCTTTATGCGCCGCGCACTGGTGGGCGGTATTGCCGTCTCGATCGGTGCGGCGCCCATCGGGCTGTTCCTGATGCTGCGTCGCATGAGCCTGATCGGTGATGCGATGGCTCACGCCATCCTTCCCGGCGCCGCGCTCGGATTTCTGATCGGCGGAATATCACTAGGCGCTATGACCATCGGCGGGCTTGCCGCAGGCTTGGGCGTGGCGTTGCTAGCCGGGCTGGTGGCGCGCTCAACCTTGGTGAAAGAGGATATGGCGCTGGCAGCGTTCTACCTGCTCTCGCTCGCGACGGGTGTGCTGATCCTTTCCGGTTCGGGCAGCAACATTGATGTGCTCTCGTTGCTGTTCGGCTCGATTTTGGCGCTCGATAACCCGACTTTGCTGCTGATCGTCTCGGTCTCGAGCCTGACGCTCGCAGCTCTTTCGCTCGGCTATCGCGGCATTCTGATGGAATGCCTTGATCCCGGCTTCGCGGCGGGCGTCAGCCGGCAAGGCGCGCTGTTCCATTTCGGGTTTCTGGTTTTCGTGGTGCTCAATCTCGTCGCCGGGTTTCATGCGCTGGGCACCTTGCTGGTTGTCGGCATTATGATGCTGCCCGCCGGCACGGCCCGCCTCTGGAGTGATGATATCGCCAAGATGCTCCTGATCGCGATGTTCTCTGCCATGCTGGCGAATATCTGCGGGCTGATCCTCTCCTATCATCTCGGGCTGGCCTCCGGCCCCGCCATCATTCTGGTTGCGGGCCTGATTTATGTCGGCTCGCTGATTGTCGCGCCGCTTGGCATTGTCCGGCGGCTCCTGCCTCAACGCCACCTCGAAGCGTGATTGCACGCACAATGTCAGGAGATGCTCATGTTTGATCTCTATTTGAAACGGAATAACATTATATTCAATCGCCGGGTCCTGCTGGGCGGACTGGCACTGGCCGCATTGGCTTTCGGCCCAGCCCATGCACAGACACCCACGAAGAAGCTTGCAGTCGTGGCATCATTCTCGATCCTGGCTGATCTCGGGAAAGAGATCGGCGGTGACCGGATCGAAGTGAAAAGCCTCGTGGGGCCAAATGCCGATGCCCATGTCTACCGCGCCACGCCGCAGGATGCGAAACTGGTGAGGGAGGCCGATGTCCTGATCGTGAACGGGCTCGGCTTTGACGGCTTCGTGCCAAGACTGATCCGTTCATCGGGGTCGAAGGCGCGGGTGATCACCGTCACAAATGGCCTCAAGCCAATCGAGAAGCCGAAAAGCGGCGGCCATGACCACGGCCATTCCCATGATCACGGCAAACATGATCCTCATGCCTGGCAATCGATCGAGGCTGCGAGGACTTTTGTGGCCAACATCCGTGACGGGCTGATTGCGGCCGATCCCTCCGGCGAGGCCATTTTCCGTGCGAATACCGAGCGCTACCTCGCAGAGCTCGATAAGGTGAGGGGTGAAATCGTAGCCATGTTGGCATCGATCCCGAAAGATGATCGCCTCGCCATCGCCAACCATGATGCGTTCCGCTACTTCACGCGTGATTTCGGCATTCGCATCGAGGGCGCCCGTGGCTTGTCGACCGAAGCCGAACCCTCGGCCAAGGATATCGCCCGCATCGTGCGCATTGCGAAGGAACGCAAAGCCAAAGCGGTCTTCCTCGAAAATATCGCTGACCCACGCATCGCGGCGCAACTCGCCAAGGAGACGGGCGCGAAGCTCGGTGGCGTGCTCTATTCCGATGCACTGACCGATGAAAAAGGGCCGGCTCCGACCTACCTCGCCATGATGCGCCACAACGCGCGAACTCTGGTGGAAGCCCTGAAGGATTGATCACCCCAACAGCTTGCATCGCCTGCCCCAGAAGCCCATATCACCGCCAGTGGCGCGCGAAGCCTTGACCTTCGCGACGCCGAAGGAAGGATCGTCACTCATGTCGGATAAAATCCCTGTCACCGTGCTCACCGGCTATCTGGGCGCAGGCAAGACCACCTTGCTCAACCGGATCCTCACCGAGCCGCATGGCAAGAAATTCGCCGTGATCGTCAATGAATTCGGTGAAATCGGCATCGACAACGATCTCGTCGTCGGCGCGGATGAGGAAGTGTTCGAAATGAACAACGGCTGCATCTGCTGCACTGTGCGCGGCGATCTCATCCGCATCATCGAGAACCTGATGAAGCGCAAGGGCCGCTTCGATGCCATCCTGGTGGAAACCACAGGCCTCGCCGATCCGGCGCCCGTGGCCCAGACCTTCTTTGTCGATCAGGACGTGGGTGAGAAGACCCGCCTCGACGCCGTCGTCACGGTCGCCGATGCCAAATGGCTGAAGGATCGCCTCAAGGATGCGCCGGAAGCCAAGAACCAGATCGCCTTTGCCGATGTTATTCTCCTGAACAAGACCGATCTTGTGTCGCCTGCTGAATTGCGCGAGGTCGAGGCTCGCATCCGCGCGATCAATCCCTATGCCGTGTTGCACAAGACGCAGAAATGCGCTGTGCCACTGGATGCCGTTCTCAATCGCGGTGCCTTCGATCTGGAGCGCATTCTCGAAATTGAGCCGGCTTTCCTCAAAACCGGCGATCATGATCACGACCACAACCATGATCACCATCATGATCACGAATGCGGCCCCGGCTGCACGCATGAGCACCATGATCATGGCCATGACCATGATCATGGCGGGCTCAAGCACTACCATGACGAAGACATGCAATCGGTCTCGATCGCGATTGATGGCGAGGTTGATCCTGAAAAATTCATGCCATGGATCAATGATGTCGTGCAGCTTGAAGGCATCAATATCCTGCGTTCCAAGGGTATTCTCGCCTTCAAGGAAGAGCCGAAGCGCTTCGTGTTTCAGGGCGTGCACATGATCCTTGACGGCGACCTCCAGCGCGACTGGAAGCCGGACGAGAAGCGCGTGAGCCGGATCGTATTCATCGGCCGGAATCTCAAGGATGACGAGTTGAGGAAAGGCTTCCTCGCCTGCGCCGCCTGAGGAGTGAGGGTGACGATGTCTCTTGCTGCGCCCTCCCTCACCGACCGCGTGACCTCGCTCGCCTTCGATGCGCATATCCTTCATGCCGGCTTTCTGGGCAGCGACATGGTCGTCGTCACATCCGAAGGCATAGTCCAGATCGGGCGGGAAAATCCGCCGTTCCGCCCGCATGGCGATGCGATTCTGAGCGTTGTGCAAGACCAGAAACGTCTGCTGACAGGCGGTGATGACGGCGCTGTCTTCGAAATAAGAGCCGGCAAAACACCCGTTGAAATCGCGCGCGGCAAGGGTTGGGTCGATACGATCGCAAGTGGTCCTGACGGAGCGATCGCCTGGAGTGCCGGGCGACAGGTTTTCTCCCGCGATGCCAAGGGCAATCTGCGAACGCTGGCGCTGGACTCGAGCGCGCGCGGCCTTGCCTTTTTTCCCAAAGGCTACCGATTGGCTATCGCCCAGAATGGCGGCGCGTTGCTCTGGTTTCCCAATATGAGCGCCACCCCGGAAAAACTGGAATGGAAGGGGTCTCACCTCGACTGTACGGTTTCTTCCGATGGTCGTTTTGTCATCACAAGCATGCAAGAGAATCAGCTGCATGGTTGGAGGCTGGCAGACAAGGGCCATATGCGGATGTCCGGCTATCCAGCCAAAATCCGTTGTATGTCATGGTCTTACGATGGAATGTGGCTCGCGACCTCTGGCGCCGAGGCGGCCATTGTCTGGCCGTTCGCGAAAGATGGACCGATGGGAAAGCCACCGCGCGAATGTGGCGCCCGCCCGGCTCGGGTCACCAAAGTGGCGTTTCACCCCAAAGCGTTGGTGCTCGCCATCGGTTACGCGGATGGGTGGGTACTGCTCGTGCGCCTCACCGATGCGCAAGAACTGCTGGTCCGGGCGGGCGGGGACGGTTCGCCCATTTCGGCGCTGGCTTGGGACGCCGAGGGCAGAAGACTGATTTTCGGCGCTGAGAGCGGTGCGGCGGGTTTGCTCGACCTGCCAGTTTGAGGGCATGATGCCATCGATCGGAAATATCTTTGGTCGGAAAGTCAAAGATGACCCGGCGCGCCGGAGGGTTCGCGATTGGGCAGTCGCGATACTCGGCGACGAACCTGTGCCCACATTCACCATTTCCGAAATTGATTGCGGCGACCCGACCTGTCCCGGACTGGAAACGATCATCCTGGTGATGCGCGAGGGCGAAGCAACGCAGGCTGCGAAAATCCGCAAGCCGTTGGCCGAGATTTCCGAGACAGATCTCCGCGAGGCCTTGCAATATTTATGAAAAAAGCCGGGTTGCCCCGGCTTTTCGCATGTCACCGCACCAGAATATTCCGGAACTGCCAAGGGTCGGAATAGTCGACATCTTCCGGGAAAAGCTTCTCGCGGTCCTTCGTCGGCGTCCAGTCGGTGTAGAAGCCACGCACCGGGCCAAGATAGGGCAATTGCACCTCAAGGCAGCGCTTGTAATCCATCTCGTCCGCTTCCACGATGCCGCGATTGGGGTTTTCCAGAGCCCAGACCATCCCGGCGAGCACTGCCGACGTCACCTGCATGCCGGTGGCGTTCTGGTAGGGAGCGATCGCCCGCGTTTCCTCGATCGAAAGCTGCGATCCATACCAGTAGGCATTGTTCTTGTGACCGAAGAGCAGCACGCCAAGTTCATCGATGCCATCGACAATCTCGTGCTCATCGAGAATGTGATGCTCAGGTTGCAGATTGCCACCGTTCCCGAACAGTTCATGCAGCGAAAGCACTGCATCATTGGCCGGGTGATAGGCATAGTGGCATGTCGGGCGATAGAGTACCTTACCATCACCATCCTTCAAAGTAAAGTAGTCGGCTATTGAAATGGATTCGTTGTGTGTGACGAGGAACCCGTATTGCGCACCAAGCGTGGGGCACCAACTGCGAACACGCGTATTGGCGCCGGGCTGCAGGAGGTAAATCGCTGCATCACAACCGGTTTCATGCTTGCGGCCATTTTCCGGGATCCAGGTCTCATGGGTGCCCCAGCCGAGTTCAGCAGGTTGCATGCCTTCCGAGAGAAAGCCTTCGACGGACCACGTATTGACGAAAACATTTGCCGGCTTCGGATTTTTCGCGCGCTGTGTATCGCGTTCGGCAATATGGGCGCCTTTCACACCTGCATCGCGCATGAGCTTTGCCCAACCTTCACGCGTCGTGGGCTCCTCGAAAGGCAGACCAAGGTCACTCGCGACGTTGACGAGCGCTTGCTTGACGAACCACGACACCATGCCGGGATTGGCGCCGCAGCACGAAACCGCCGTGGTGCCCGATGGATTTTTGCGCTTGGCGGCAAGAATCGTCTCCCGCAGCATGTAATTCGAGCGCGCAGCCGGCCCCGCCGAGGTATCCCAATAGAACCCGACCCACGGCTCGACAACGGTATCAATGTAAAGCACGCCGAGTTCGCGGCAGAATTCCATGATGTCGAGCGAAGACGTGTCGACCGAGAGGTTGACACAGAAGCCCTGCCCTCCGCCTGCCGTGAGCAGCGGCTTCAGCATGTCGCGATAGTTCTCGCGCGTGACACCGGCATGGATGAACTTGATGCCGCGCTCATCCAGCAGTTTACGATCCGAGTCATCCGGATCAATCACCACGAAGCGGCTGCGATCATAGGTGAAATGCCGTTCGATCAGTGGCAGGGTGCCGCGACCGATGGAGCCAAAGCCGATCATGACGATCGGGCCGGTGATGGTGCCGTGATTGTGCCAGGTCTGGGTCATTCCATTCACTTTCCGAAGATGCGAAAACGACGATCAGAATTCCGCGCCCCTATGCGGGGCGCAGAGTTCGGGGTCAAGGCAGGCGGGGGAGAAAACGTCAGGCCACAGCGCGGAAACCGCGGGCAGCCTCGCCATTCTCAGGACGCAGCGGAACCGGTCCGGTCGGACGAACCATCCCGCTCACACCGCTGAGCGCCCCCGGTTCGATCTCGAGGGCCAGCAGGCGCTCGCGCGCGAAGGGACCGGGGAGATCCAGCCCCTCGGCAGCCTTCTCGTGAAATCCAAACCGATTGTAGTACGGAGCGTCACCCACCAGAAAAATCGCACGATGGCCCAGGCGCCGCGCTTGCGCGAGGGCATGGACCATCAGATCGCTGCCGAGCCCGATGCCCCGGCAGGCTGGCGAAACCGCAAGCGGCCCCAGCATCAGCAACGGCCTTGTTCCCACCGCCACGTCCCAGAGCCGGATCGTGCCGAGCACTTGATCATTCCCGCGGGCCACGAAAGCGAGCCCGCGCGAGGGTAGGCGCCCCTCGCGCAGCCGTTCGCATGTCTTCAGCCCACGCGACGGCCCAAAGCTTTGATCCAGCAGCATTTCCCGCTGTGGAATGTCGAAGAGTTTCTCAGAATCAATCGTGATCATCGGATGGTCCTCTCGGAAGATCAGGAGAGAACCCTCGCACCTCGGTCGCCAGCTCTTGCGAGCCGGCGACCATGCCGAACGGGTGTTTTGCGGGAAGGGGTGGCTCTTACATTCTGCGTCAATCGTCAGATGACGATTTGTCGCAGCCCCGGCATGCCGTTGAAGCACTCGGTGGAATAGGTGGTAGTATAAGCGCCCGTGCCCTCAATCAGCACCTTGTCGCCGATCTCGAGGCTGAACGGGAGCAGATACGGCGTCTTCTCGTAGAGCACATCCACCGAATCACAGGTCGGCCCGGCGATCACACACGGACCCATCTCGCCGCCATCATGAATGGTGCGGATAGGATAGCGGATCGCCTCGTCGATCGTTTCCGCGAGGCCGTGGAACTTGCCGATATCGAGATAGACCCAACGCGGCTCGCTCGGATCATCCGACTTCTTCGAGACGAGAATGACCTCGCTCTCGATGATGCCGGCATTGCCGACCATGCCACGCCCCGGCTCGATGATCGTTTCCGGAATGCGGTTGCCGAAATGCTTGCGCAGCGAATCGAAAATCGCATCCGAATAGGCCCGCACGGCCGGGATATCACGCAGATAGCGCGTCGGGAAACCGCCGCCGAGATTGATCATGCCGAGCTGGATGCCACGCTCCGCCATGTCGCGGAAAATCGCGGCAGACGAGGCGAGCGCCTCATCCCACATTTTCGGATTGGTCTGCTGCGAGCCGACATGGAACGACAGGCCATGCGCCACGAGACCGAGGCGATGGGCAAGTTCCAGAATGCGCGGCGCGAGTTCCGGCTGGCACCCGAACTTGCGCGACAGCGGCCATTCAGCGCCCGCGCCATCGCACAGGATGCGGCAGAACACCTTCGAGCCAGGCGCAACGCGCGCGATCTTCTCGACCTCAGCCTCGCAATCGACTGCAAAGAGCCGCACGCCACGCTCGTAGGCACGCTGGATGTCGCGCTCCTTCTTGATCGTGTTGCCGAACGAAATGCGATCCGCCGTGGCACCCACAGCCAGAACCATCTCGATCTCGCCGATCGAGGCGCAATCGAAGCACGAGCCAAGCTTCGCAAGAAGCTCAAGGATTTCATGCGCGGGGTTCGCCTTCACGGCGTAGAACACGCGCGTGTCCGGCATCGCCTTTGAAAAGGCGAGGTAATTGTCGCGAACGACGTCGATATCGACGATGAGGCGCGGGCCGTCGGCCGGGCGCGAGCGAAGATAGTCACGAATACGGTCAGTCATGGCAGCATCCCCTGACGGCCTTCCGGGCCGCAAATGGCGATGAACATCTGAGCGCCTTCATTATCCGGTCCGCAGGGTGGAAACGCGGGGCTGAATTCGAAAGACACTCGTGCTGCCTTCCACCCCGGAGAGGGGCAGGAGACAGCGGTGACGCTGCGCCGTTGGTCGTCGAAAGGCGCCGGATGCGAAAAACGCAACCAACGTTTTCTCGGAGCCATCGCTTGGTAGGGGAATACCCGACCGCACGCCCGGCAAGATGGACAAGCCTCTTCGGTTGCCGGACTTGGAACCCGGCAGAGACCAAAAAAGCCCGCTCCGTCGTTGCTTTGAGCTGCGTCACCCGCTTCGGGCGGGGCCGCCGGTTCGCCTCCGGCTGCTGGTCCGTTCATAGGGGGTGAGGCTTGCGGCGCTCACCCTCGACGACTGGCGTTTTTCCGGCCTCTTGTCCGGAGATCCACCGACCAGCACGCAACCACAGGCACGTGCGAAATTGGGCAAGCGGGTGTATAGGGATAATCGATCAGCGATGCAAGACGTTATCTTGGCCAGTTGTTCAAAACTGTGTGTTCCGCACCTTGCAAGCCAAAGCACTGACCTTTGCTGTCATCGCGCTGTCATCTTGGCATGATTTGAGCCAAATTGAAGTCGGCTTAGTGATGAACGGAGCCGGCTCGGCGGGAACGGGCGTTTTCCCGGCAAGCGGCTGCGGGGCGGATATGAAACACAGTTCACAGAAGACAGTGGGCCAGCAATTGATGCTGGCGTCCCGGCTCTATCGGGCGCGCATGGCGGAACTCCTCACCGAGATCGGGATCTTCCCCGGGCAGGAGGTTGTGTTGCAGGCTCTGGCCGAGACGGAAGGCGCAACAATGGGTGAATTGTCGCGCGCTCTGAGGGTGCGCCCGCCGACCGTTTCCAAAACTGTAACCCGTCTGGCCGCCCAAGGGTTGGTCGAGCGCCATTCGCGCGAGGATGATGCGCGGATCGTTCTCGTTTCACTGACGAAGGACGGCCGGGCAAAACTCGAGCGGATCGCCGAACTCATCGGCCGTATGGAAGAGGAAATCGACGATATCCTCGACGACAAGGACGCCAAGCGCCTGCGCAAGCTGCTGCGCCGGTTGTCAAAGGGTATGGCGAAACATTCCCAGCACGCCAGCGAACTGGAAAACGAGCCGGATATTCCGGGAGATGACGAGGAAGGCTGAAATCTGTCGTCGGGGCTTTCCAGATTGCTCTGAAACGGACCATAATCGCGGTCCCCGAACCGCCGGCTTTGCCGGCCTCTCCCGCGAGCCTTCCTCATGACTTTTGCTGATTTCCCGGTGCTGATCACCCAGCCCATGATGCCCCTGATCATGGAGGGCGTCGAAAGCCGATTCCCGAGTGTGAGGCTTTTCGAGCAGGCAGACCGGTCCGCTTTTCTCGCCAGCGAGGGCCCGCGCTTCAAAGGACTGGTGACCGGGCAAGCGGTTGCCAGCGACGCGATCTTGATTGGGCGACTGCCCAATCTCCAGATCATTTCCAGCTTTGGTGTCGGCTATGATCTTGTCGATGCCCACGCCGCTGCAGCCCGAGGCATCACGGTAACCAACACGCCCGACGTCCTGACCGACGAAGTTGCCGATCTCGCGCTCGGGCTCCTAATTGCGACAACACGCCGCTTGCCGCAGGCGGATACCTTTATCCGGCAGGGTCGCTGGCTGAAGGGAAATTTCCCGCTGAGCGACACATTGCGTGGCAAGACCATGGGCATTCTCGGACTCGGGCGAATCGGCAAAGCAGTAGCCACTCGAGCCGAAGCATTCGGCCTCAAACTCGCCTATCATGGCCGCACCCAGCAACCGGATGTGCCCTATCCCTTTTTCGCCTCGTTGCTCGAGATGGCAAAAGTCGTCGATATCCTGATGGTCATCGCGCCGGGCGGGGCCTCGACCAAGGCGATCGTCAATCGCGCCGTGCTTGAGGCGCTGGGACCGCACGGCACCTTGATCAACGTGGCGCGCGGGTCACTCGTGGACGAGCCCGTAATGGTGGAGATGCTGGCCTCCGGCGCGCTTGGCGCCGCTGGCCTCGACGTGTTCGAGGATGAACCGCGCGTGCCTGAGGCCCTGTTCGGGCTCGAGAACGTGGTCCTGCTGCCGCATGTCGGATCGGCTTCGGTCTACACCCGCAACCAGATGGGCCAGTTGGTCGTGGACAACGTCATCGCCATAGCCGAGGGTCGCGCGCCGTTGACTCCCGTGCCAGAAACTCCGTGGATCGGTTGAAGCATTTTCAAGCGAAATGGATGCCGGTTCGCATGGAGAAAATGCGAAACAGAAAACATCACAGCGTCCAGCCGCCATCCACCATATGCACCGCGCCGGTCGTGAAGGCGCTTTCGTCCGAAGCGAGATAGACCGCAAGCATCGCCACCTCCTCCGCCGTACCCAGCCGCCCCATCGGCTGTCGCGCGACGAACATGGCGCGCACATCCGCTTCGCTCTTGCCTGTCGAGGCGGCGAGCGAAGCGATCCGCTGATCCAGCGACGGAGACTGCACCGTGCCGGGGCAGATCGCGTTGGCGCGCACACCTTTCGCGATGAAATCCACCGCCAGCGCCTTGGTGAGGCCGATCACGGCCGCCTTTGTCGCACCATAGACGTAACGGTTCGGCGCGCCCTTGATGGATGAAGCGCCGGAGGAAATGTTGATGATTGAACAGGTTCGGTTCCTTGACGCGAAATCTTCACGCGCACCGGCGGCTGCTTCGTTCGATTTCGCTGCTGTTGCCCTCGCAAGCATCCCCGGCAGCAAAGCCTTCGTCATCCGGTGCATGGATTTCACGTTGAGATCGAAGGAGAAATCCCAGTCCTTGTCGGAGGTCTCGAAAATCGTGCCCTGATGAACATAGCCGGCCGCATTGACGAGGATGTCGATGCCGCCAACCTTCTCCGCGAAACGCACCACCTGCCTGTCAGAAAGCACATCCAGCTTCACCCGCTTCGCGCGCGGGACGGCATCGAGCGCCTCCCGGTTGATGTCCGTAGCCCACACCGTCGCGCCCTCTGCCACGAAAGCCTGCGCGATTGCCCGACCGATTCCGGCACCCGCAGCGGTCACGACAGCAATCTTGCCCTTCAAACGTCCGGCCATGTCATCCTCCCGGCCTCACGCCGCACGCAGTGAGGCTCTTTTTCTGGCGCCCTTCTCCATTGAAATTCTCGGGCGAGAGCCAGGCTTCATATCCTGCCTTCAGCGATGGCCACTCGGTATCAATGATCGAGAACCAGGCCGTATCGCGATTTTTTCCCTTCGCGACCATGTGCTGCCGGAAGAGCCCCTCATAGGTGAAGCCGAAGCGCCGCGCCGCTCGCTTCGAGGGCTCGTTGCCATTGTGGCATTTCCACTCGTAGCGCCGATAGCCGAGTGTCGATATCGCGTGGTCGGCATGGAGAAAAAGTGCCTCGGTCGTAACCCGCGATTTGGCGATGGATGGGCCCCAGTGGATCGAGCCGATCTCGATCACGCCGTGCGCCAGATCCGCACGCATGAAATCCTGCCGCCCGCCGACACGGCCCGTGGCGCGGTCAATCACAACATGGCAGAGGATATCCGTGCGCTTCGCCTTGGCCTCGATCCAGTTCTGGAAGGTCGCGCGGTCCATCGCTGTTTCGAACAGGAAGAGGTGATCCTGTTCAGCCTGAACGGTCATGAGCGCCGCGAACAGCCCATCGGCATGGCGGACGGGATCAAGTGGTTCGAGGCGCGCATAGCGCCCTTCCAGCACGACAGGAGCAGGGAAGCACCGGGGCTTCCAGCCAGACAAATCGCCCGTCAATGGTTATCCCTCGGCGTGCCGTGCGTGCGCAGGATACGGCGATATTTCACCGCGTTTTTCAGAACCATGCCCTTCGAAAGTCCGTCGACATTCTTGCGCTGGATCTCCTGCCAGGGTGTCTGGCTCTTGGGATACTTGAAGCCGCCATTCGCCTTGAGTTCGGCTTGCCGCGAGGCATACTCGCCGGGTGAAATCAGGATATCCGCCGAGCGCTTGTTGAGATCGATCCGAACGCGGTCGCCGGTGCGCAATATAGCGAGCCCGCCACCCACTGCCGCTTCAGGCGTGGCGTTGAGGATCGAGGGGGAGCCGGAAGTTCCCGATTGCCGCCCGTCTCCGATGCAGGGCAGTGCATCAATGCCCTTCTTGATGAGGTAGGCGGGCGGGCGCATGTTCACCACTTCCGCAGCACCCGGATAGCCGATCGGCCCCGCGCCGCGCATGAAGAGGATACCATCCTCGCCGATTTTCAGCGCCGGATCATCAATCCGGTGATGATAATCCTCCGGCCCGTCAAACACGAAGGCCGTGCCTTCGAAGGCATTGGGGTCTTTCGGATTTTCGAGGTAGCGTTTGCGGAACTCGGGCGAAATCACGCTCGTCTTCATGATGGCGCTGTCGAACAGGTTGCCGCGAATGTTGAGGAACCCCGCCTTCGCTTTCATCGGCTCGGCGAAGGGTTTGATCACCCGGCGATCCTCGGCGAATTTGCCTCGGCAATTCGCGCCGATGGTCTTCCCGTTCACACTGCGCGCATCTTCGTGGATGAGCCCCTGAGCAATCAGTTCCGCCATCACAGCCGGGACACCCCCCGCGCGATGATATTCCTCGGCGAGATATTCGCCGGCAGGCTGGAGATTGACCAACAACGGCACGTCATAGCCGAACTGTTCCCAATCACCCGGCGAAAGATCAATCCCGAGATGTCGCGCGATCGCGATAAGGTGGATCGGTGCATTGGTCGAGCCGCCGATCGCCGAATTGACCCGGATCGCGTTCTCGAACGCTTTGCGCGTCATGATTTTCGAGGGCGTGAGCTGCTCCGCAACCATTTTCACGATCCGCTTGCCGGTCTGGTAGGCGACCTGCTGGCGCTCGCGATAGGGCGCGGGAATCGAAGCCGAACCCGGCAGGCTCATGCCGAGCGCCTCGGCGAGAGAGTTCATGGTCGAGGCCGTGCCCATCGTGTTGCAATGCCCGGCCGAGGGGGCCGACGAGGCCACGAGTTCAATGAACTGCTCGTAATTGATTTCACCCGCCGCCATCATCTGGCGTGCTTTCCAGACAATGGTGCCGGAGCCCGTGCGTTCACCCCGGAACCAGCCATTGAGCATCGGCCCGACATTGAGCGAAATTGCCGGAATATCCACCGTCGCCGCTGCCATCAGGCAGGCTGGGGTGGTCTTGTCGCAGCCGGTCGTAAGCACTACGCCATCCAGCGGATAGCCGTAGAGCACTTCTACCAGACCGAGATAGGCAAGGTTCCGGTCGAGCGAGGCCGTAGGGCGCTTGCCGGTCTCCTGAATGGGGTGCACTGGAAACTCGATCGCGATACCGCCTGCCTCGCGGATGCCCTCGCGGATGCGTTCGGCCAGCACGATATGGTGCCGGTTGCAGGGCGAGAGGTCCGAACCAGTCTGGGCGATGCCGATGATCGGCTTGTTCGACTGCAATTCCTCTCGCGTCAGCCCGTAATTGAGGTAGCGCTCAAGATAGAGCGCGGTCATATCCGGGTTCGAGGGATTGTCGAACCAGTCGCGTGAGCGGAGCCTGCGGGTTTTCCGTTGAGCCGGCTTCTCGGCCATATCGCCCCCCATCAATCATCATATGTTTGAGCCGCACCATGACGCGGCTTTGCCGGGAGATCAACCGGAAAAAATGGCCCGGGATAAACCCGAGCCGTGGGAAGACTCACGCGCCATAGAGCCAGCTCGCATAGCGATAATAGAGCGGCAACCCGATCAGCATGTTGAAGGGGAAGGTCACTGCAAGAGAAGCCGTGAGATAAATGCCAGGGTTGGCCTCCGGCAGAGCCGCGCGGCACGCTGCGGGTGCATCGATATAGGAGGCCGACGCGCAGATCGCTCCAAGGACAAATGCTCCGCCGAGGCTCAAGCCTGCTGCGTGGCCGAGCGTGACACCCACAAGGCCCCAGACGATGGGACCAAAGATCGCAAACCCCGTCATCAGCAGGCCGACCTTGGCATAGCCCCGGATGTGCCGTGCGGCTGTCATGCCCATTTCGAGCAGGAAGAGCATCAAGATTCCACGGAACAGCTGATCGTAGAACGGCGCGATCTGGTTCCACTGGCTGTCGTTCGCGAAGGCTCCGATCACCATGCCGCCGGTGAGCAACAGGATGCCCCGCCCGCGCAGCGTATCGAGAACAATGCCGCCGAGTCTCCCCGCACCGGAAACGCGCCCCATCGACCAGCGCGCCAGCAGCAGCGCGACGATCACGCCCCATTCCATCAGTGCAACCACGGCTGTGATGTAACCCTCCGCCGGGTTGCCAAGGCTGCGCGTAAAGGCAATCGCCGCGAAGAATGTGACGGATGAGACGGAACCATAATGTGCCGCAACGGCCGCCGCGTTCGAGGCATCAAACCCCGCCCGGCGCATCAGCAGAAAGGTCAGGACCGGGATCGCAATCGTGAGAAGGATCGCCACACCCAGAAGCGAGGAGATGTCGACGAGGTTGGTTTTCGCAAGTTCGCGCCCGCCCGAAAGACCAATCGAGAACAGAAGATAAATGGAAAGCAGTTTCAGAACCGCTTCGGGAAGCTCCAGCTCCGAGCGGATGAAGCCCGCAACCGTGCCCAGCACGAAAGCCAGCACGATGGGCGAGGTGAGATTCACGAGAAGTAGGTCCAGTCCAGGCATCAAACCCTCCAGCAGCAAGAAGCAGCGCCGGGTTACGCACATTCGATCAATTTGACGAATTGATTTTTGGACTATTTATGATTGATGAAATCAATCATAGGCTCGTCATGTCCCTCTCCGAATCCTCCAATGCAAAGCCCCTGTCGGGCGGCCAACTCGACCTCGATCTTCTTCGCAGCTTTGTCACCATTGCCGAAGCAGGCGGATTTACCCGCGCCGCAGAGCGGTTGCTGCGCACGCAATCGACGATCTCGTTGCAGATGAAGCGTCTTGAGGCACAACTCGGCCGGAGGCTGCTTGACCGCACGCCGCGCTCGCTGCGCCTCACGCCTGACGGCGAAATTCTGCTCCCCGAAGCGCGGCAGCTTCTGGCCTTGCACGATGCGATTCTCGCGCGCAACGCGGAAGGTAGCATCGAGGGAACGATACGCCTCGGCACGCCGGAAGATTTCGCGACTTCGCATCTACCGGGCGTGCTCGCGCGTTTTGCCCAATCGCATCCCAAGATCGCCTTGGAAGTGACTTGCGATCTCACACTCAACCTCGTCGAACGTTTTCGCGCCGGCGAGTTCGACCTTGTGCTGGTCAAGCGCGAGATTTCGGGCGAAGCGGGCGGATTGCGTGTGTGGCGCGAACCGCTCGTCTGGGTCTCTGGCGAAGGACCCCTGCCGGAAGGTAGCCACCTGCCGCTCGTGGTCTCGCCTGCCCCCTGCGTGTACCGCAAACGGGCAACCGAAAGCCTTGACCGCGCCGGAAAACTCTGGCGCGTCGCTTACACCTGCGGATCACTGGCGGGAGCACTCGCGGCGGTGAAAGCCGGGCTCGGCATCGCCGTTCTGCCCAAGAACATGGTGCCTCACGGCTTCCGCATCGTGGATGGAGCGAGCCTCCCTGACCTGCGCGACACGGAAATTGCACTGATCACCGCGCCGACATACAGCCTTGCCGTGAAACGATTGGCAGACCACATTGTGTCGAGCCTTGAGCGAGCCTGAATGCGGCCGCGAGAAGAGCCGCATCAGCGGCCGGATCGGAGAAACGCCTATGCTGGAGATTGTGCCTGCCTTTGCCCGCATCGGTGAGGAAAATGCCTTTGCCGTGCTCGCCCGTGCCACCGAACTGGCGAGGCAGGGGCGTGACATCATCAATCTCGGCATCGGGCAGCCGGATTTCGCCACGCCCGGTCACATTGTCGATGCCGCCATCAAGGCGCTGCGTGACGGGCATCACGGCTACACACCCGCAACCGGCCTGCTCGCCTGTCGCGAAGCGGTTTCACAGGATGTTCATCGGCGTTTCGGGGTGGATGTCTCACCCGAGCGCGTGATGATTGTTCCCGGGGGCAAGTTGACCATGTTCATGGCCATCCTGATGTTCGGCCAGCCGGGTGTGGAAATTCTCTATCCCGATCCCGGTTTTCCGATCTACCGCTCGATGATCGAGTTCACCGGCGCGACACCCGTGCCGGTGCCAATCCGCGAGGCCAATGCCTTCGCTTTCTCAGCCGAAGAAACGCTCGCCCTGATGACACCGCGCACGCGGCTTCTGATCATCAATTCGCCCGCAAACCCGACCGGCGGCGTCACGCCCAAGGCCGAGATCGACAAGCTGGTCGCCGGGCTGGCGCGCTTTCCACGTGTCGCGCTGATGTCGGACGAAATCTACGATCAGATGACCTACGATGGCGAAGCACATGTCTCGCTGCTGAGTTACCCTGAAATCCGCGATCGGCTGATCCTGCTCAATGGCTGGTCCAAAACCTATGCCATGACAGGCTGGCGCATGGGGTGGTCGATCTGGCCCGAAAAAGCCTACGAGGCTGCGCGCAAGCTCGCGGTCAATTCATTCTCCTGCGTGAATGCACCCGCGCAATGGGCCGGCATCGCGGCGCTCGCCGGGCCTCAGGATGACGTGCACCGGATGGTCGCGGAATTCGATCGGCGCCGGAGGGCGGTCGTCGCCGGGCTCAATGCCCTGCCGGGCGTAAGCTGCGCCGTTCCGAAAGGGGCCTTCTACGCCTTTCCGAACATCTCTCAGACCGGCTGGAAGGCGAAACCCCTCGCCTCCGCGCTGCTGGAAAAGGCCGGCATCGCCACCATCGGCGGTCCGGATTTCGGCATCCACGGTGAAGGCTATATCCGGCTTTCCTACGCCAATTCGCTTGAGAACATCGAGAGGGCACTGGCGCGGATCAAGGAATTTCTTGTCTCCGAAAAAGCCGCTGCTTGAGCAGGAACACAACCCATGAAGATGAATTTTGACCGGCTTGAAATCCGGAACCCCGAGAAACGCGAGGCGGATGATTTCCGCGCCCTGCGCGCTTTGCTCAAGGCATCGAAATCAAAGGCGCCCGCACTGGCCAGGCAATTGCGTGGCATCGACATCTCCCGGTTGAAAGACCGTGCAAGCCTCGCGACGGTACCGGTTTTCCGCAAGAGCGACTTGCTCGCCCTTCAGAAAGCGAGGCCGCCTTTTGCCGGATTCGCCGCGACCAAGACTGGCGCTCTGCGCCGGCTTCTGATGTCACCGGGACCCATTCTCGACCCCGAAGGCTACGGGCTCGATTGGTGGGGAACAGGCCGCGCGATGTTCGCGGCCGGATTTCGCAGGGGCGATGTGGTGCTGAACACGTTCAGCTACCATTTCACACCCGGTGGGGTGCTCTTCGAATCCGGCGCGCATGCTCTGGGGTGCGCGGTGATCCCCGCCGGGCCGGGGCAAACCGAACAACAACTCGACGCCATCACAGCCTTCTCACCCAATGCCTATGCCGGCACACCCGATTTTCTGAAGATCCTGATTGAAAAGGCCGAGGAAGCCGGACGCCCTGCGACATCGATCAAGAAAGCGCTCGTTTCGGGTGCGGCCTTCCCGCCGAGTCTCAAGGATTGGGTGACGGCGAAGGGCATCTCGGCCTGCCAATCCTACGCCACGGCCGATCTGGGCACAGTAGCCTATGAGTCGCTCGGCCAGCCGGGATTGATCATCAATGAGGGACTGATCGTCGAGATCGTCAAACCCGGCACGAACGATCCAGTGCCCGACGGTGAAGTTGGTGAAATCGTCGTCACGCGGCTGAATGCCGATTACCCCCTGCTCCGGTTCGGCACGGGAGACCTGTCGAAAATCCTGCCGGGGCTCAGCCCTTGCGGGCGCACAAACAAGCGCCTCGCCGGCTGGATGGGCCGCGCCGACCAGCGGACCAAGGTGAAAGGTATGTTCGTCGACCCTGCCCAGATCGACGCCATCGCGAAAGCCCATGCCGGGCTCGGCCGCCTGCGCCTGGTGGTCACGCGCGTCAATGAACAAGACCAGATGACCCTGCGCGCGGAGAGCGCGGATTCCTCAGCCGGACTGGTTGAAAAAATCGGAAACAGCCTGCAAGTGCTGACCAAGCTCAAGGGCGTGGTCGAGATCGTCAAACCCGGCTCTTTGCCCAATGATGGCAAAGTCATCGCGGACGAACGTCCGATCGGCTGAGAGCGGCGTAAAGGTTGGGGAATGTCGCGGCCCAGTTCGGGCGTGACGCGCCTCCGGCCTTGCCCTATCTGGATCCCATGACAAAGCACCATCCTCCTCCCGAAGCTGCCTTGCGCCGCGAAGCCGAAATGCGCGCTGTGCGCCTGCCACCCGATCATCCGCCCGTCCAGACAGGCAAGATCGGCGTCCTTCTGCTCAATCTCGGCACGCCGGATGGCACCGATTACTGGTCGATGCGGCGGTACCTCAAGCAGTTCCTCTCCGATCGCCGCGTGATCGAGGTTCCGCGCCTCCTGTGGTGGCCGCTCCTGAACCTCATCATCCTGACCACCCGGCCCGGCCGAAAGGGCAAGGACTACGCCAGCATCTGGAACAATGAGAAGAATGAGGGGCCGCTCAAGACCATTACGCGCAATCAAGCCGAAAAGCTGGCTGCGCGGCTTGCGGGCGATGATCGCCTCATCGTCGATTTCGCGATGCGCTACGCGAACCCCTCGACCGAAAGCCGCATTCAGGCCCTGAAGGATCAGGGCTGCAACCGCATCCTGCTCGTGCCGCTCTACCCGCATTACGCAGCCGCAACCACGGCCACCGCGGCCGATGAAGCCTTCCGCGCGCTGATGAAAATGCGCTGGCAGCCTTACGTGCGCGTCGCCCCGGCCTACGCTGACGACCCCGCCTATATCGATGCTCTGGCGAACTCCGTCCGCACGCATCTGGCTTCCCTCGATTGGGAACCGGAGGTGTTGATTGCGACTTTCCACGGCATGCCGCAGAAATATCTTGAGAAGGGCGATCCCTACCATTGCGAATGCCAGAAAACGGGCCGCCTGCTGCGCGAAGCCCTCGGCTGGGAGAAGGAAAGGTTCAGAATCACCTTTCAGTCACGCTTCGGCAACGATCCGTGGCTCCAGCCCTACACCGACAAAACCGTCGAAGCGCTTGCCGAATCCGGCATCAAGCGCGTGGCGATGATCGCACCGGGTTTTTCGGCCGATTGCCTCGAAACACTGGAAGAACTTGACGTCGAGAATCGCGAGATTTTCGAGCATCACGGCGGCGAGAAATTCACCTATATTCCGGCACTCAATGACAGCGACGGTGGCATGGATGTGATCGAGGCCATCGTGCGGCGCGAGTTGATGGGCTGGGTGTGAAATTCAGCTCTCCAGAAAATCCGCCGTCGCCGCATGAACATCCTTCGAGAGCAGGATCCGCCGATGACCGTGCCCCTTCGCTGACATCAGTCGGACATGCTCTCCCGCCGAGGCGAGGTCCTCGGCATCCGAAAACGGGATTTCCTTGTCATCCTGCGCATGGATGATGAGAGAAGGCACTCGCGATTGCGCGAGAAATTCGCGCCCCGAGAAGCTCTCCATCGGGCGGCCCGCAATCCGGAGAACCTTATCCTCGAACGCGCGGTGCCCGCGCCGGGTCAGCCCCAGCATGTCGGAAAATTGTCGTCCGTATACCTGCATCGTCGACGGGGCTGCGATCGAAACGAAACGGCGTGGAACAATGGCCGGGACAGCAGCAATTCCTCCCGCCATTGCCGCCATGCCGATCGAACCCCCGAAGGAATGCGCGACGATGCCTGCCAGCGGCTTCTCGGTGCGCAACAATGCATTCAGCGCCTGCATCGCCAGCGGAAATGTCAGCTGGCGCCCGGAGGATCCGCCATGCGCCGGCAAGTCCGGCGCGATCACGCGAAACCCGCGCTCCAGCATCGTCTCGATGAACCCGGCCATCGTGATCGCCTCGCCGGTCCAGCCATGCAGCATCAGGACGGTGCCACGTGAGGGACTGTCGGGCTCAAAAGTGAAGCTCCTCACAAATCCGCACCCATAGCTGACTGTCTGCACTCTCGCCTTGGCGAACAGGGCCTCTGTTCGCTTGAAATTGGCGGACTGACGGTTCGGCCTGGTTCGCCCGATCGGGGTACAGAACAGCCGGAAAGCCAGGCGCCCTGTAAGGCCGGGCGACAGGAAACTGGATGCCTTGACCAACGGGCGGATGACCTTGAGCGCAACCTGTGCCATGTTGAAGCCTTCGCTTATTTGTTCAACTTTGAACATTATTCGTTCAATCTTGAACAAATGCAAGCGCTTTTTCGTGCCGGTCTTGCGCCCATGTCCGAACGCCCCTGGGATCGTCCCCGCTTCAAGAACTGGATCGCGGTTGCGCGGATGCATGCGCTGTGGGAGCAGCATTTCGGCCTCGCTTTGGCCGAACACGATATGAAGGTCGCGCAATTCGATATTCTTGCGAACCTGATGCATGAGCCGAGCATGACGCAGCAGCGGCTGGCAGAAAAACTGTTTGTCGGCCGCTCCAACCTGTCGATGACTCTCCCCGATCTCGAGAAGCGCGGTTGGCTGACCCGCGAGGGTGATCCGGACGACCGCCGGGTCCGTCGGCTGCGGCTCACGGCTCTTGGCGAGCAGAAGGCGGCGGCTGGTTTCGCAGTTCAGCTTCGCCTGCTCGACGAGATGATGAGCGTGCTCTCGGATGGTGAGTGCAATGCGATGGGAGACTACACGCGCCGGATGGTCGATTTCCTGCGTAGAACCTCACCCAAAACCTGAGCCTCGCGACAATCCGCCCTTGCACCGCCGCAATTGACCCCTCATCCTGCCATTCGGTCGAAGCGGCCGGGAGGGCATCATGAATTTCGAACCAGGCCAGATCGTCGCCATCATCTTTGCGCTGTTTGCCATCATCACGGTGATGGCCGGGATTAGGCAGGTGCCGCAGGGCAAGCACTACACGGTGGAGCGCTTCGGGCGATACAACCGCACGCTCACGCCCGGACTTGGGCTTGTCATCCCTTTCATCGAGCAGATCGGCGCGAAAATCGTCATGATGGAGCAAGTGCTCGACGTGCCGACGCAGGAGGTCATCACCAAAGACAACGCCTCGGCGAAAACTGACGGTGTGGTGTTCTATCAGGTGCTTGATGCCGCACGTGCGACGTATCAGGTGGCGCAGCTCGAATATGCGCTCCTCAACCTGACGATGACAAATATCCGCAACGTGATGGGCTCGATGGATCTCGACCAGCTCCTTTCGAACCGTGACGACATCAACAGCAAGCTTCTCAACGTCGTCGATGCAGCCGCGACGCCCTGGGGCGTGAAAGTGACACGCATCGAGTTGAAAAACATCGAGCCGCCGGCTGACCTCGCCGCGGCGATGGCGCGTCAGATGAAAGCCGAGCGCGATCGCCGTGCTGCTATTCTCGAGGCTGAAGGCCTGCGTCAGGCGGCCATCCTGAAGGCAGAGGGCGAAAAACAGGCTCAGATTCTCGCCGCAGAGGGGCGCAAGGAAGCTGCGTTCCGCGATGCAGAGGCCCGCGAGCGGCAGGCTGAGGCTGAGGCCAGCGCCACGACGATGGTGTCGAAAGCAATATCCTCGGGCGATATGGGCGCGGTGAACTATCTCGTTGCCGAGAAATACATCGGAGCACTCTCGAAATTCGCAACCGCGCCGAACCAGAAACTCGTCATCGTGCCGGCCGAGATGAGCGGCCTTGTGGGCACGCTCGGCGGCATCGCCGAAATCGCGCGCTCAGCACTGGGAAGTGATGACCCAAAATCGCCGCCTCCGCGTCGTTCGGTGCCCGAAACCGCGCCGAGAACCTGAGGAGAAATTCCGATGTCGCTCTTGGGCCTTCCGATTGTCTGGGGCTGGCTGGGTCTTGGCCTGCTGCTCATTGTCACCGAAATGGCGCTGGCACCGGGAAGCTATCTGCTCTGGATCGGCCTTGCCGCCTTGGGCATGGCCGCTATCGCCAGTGTTACCACCTTGTCGATTTCAGCGGAACTCACCCTGTTCGGCGTCCTCGCGCTCGCGAGTGGCGTGCTGGGCTGGGTCGTCTACGGCCGGCGCGCAGTTGATGATGCTGCGCAGGAACTGCACGATCCCGCCCGCACGCTGCTCGGCAAGGTGGTGATCATCGCGACAGCGATCGAGAACGGGATCGGTCAGGCCCAGATCGGCGATTCGGTCTGGCGCGTCTCGGGGCCGGATATGGCAGCCGGAAGCAAAGCGCGCATCGTCTCGGTGGATGGCGCGACTTTGGTGGTGGTGCCGGGCTGAAGCGCCGTGTTCAGGCGGCTCCCGCGCGCAAGAGATCGAGATAGTGGACAAGACCCAGCACCTTGCCGCCTTCGGCGACAATCAGCACCGTGATCTTGTGACGCTCCTGAAACTCGATCGCCTCGCCGAGCAACATGCCCGGCGGCACCGTTTTTGGCTGGCGCGTCATGATGGAAGCGGCGGGCAGGCTCATCAGGTCTGAGCGCAGGTTCCGCCGCAGGTCACCGTCAGTCACGATGCCCGCCAGAGTGCCATCAGCACGCAGAACCAGAGTGCAGCCGAAGCCCTTTAATCCCATTTCGGCCACGGCCTCGTTCACGAGCGCACCCTCGGCGACGATCGGCAAGCGCTCGGCCCGATGCATGATGTCGGTGACGCTGCGCAGCTTCGCACCCAACTTGCCGCCCGGATGAAAATTGCGAAAATCTTCCGAGGTGAAGCCGCGCAATTCCAGCAGCGCCACCGCGAGCGCATCACCCAGTGCGAGTTGCATCGTGGTGGACGTCGTGGGGGCCAGACCGTTCGGGCAGGCCTCTTCAGAGCGCGGCAGGACCAGCGCCACATCGGCGTGACTCGCGAGAGCACTGTCGGATCGCGAGGTGATCGCGATCAGCCCCACGCGGAAACGGCGCGAATAGGCTACAAGATCAGAAAGCTCGGCCGTCTCGCCCGACCATGAGAGGGCGAGGATGACATCCTCGGAGCGGATCATCCCGAGGTCACCGTGGCTCGCCTCGGCAGGATGCACAAAATGCGCTGGTGTGCCGGTGGAGGCAAGGGTCGCCGCGATCTTGCGCCCGACATGGCCGCTTTTGCCCATGCCGGTAACAATCACGCGGCCAGACGCCTTGAGGATGAGGTCGATCGCAGCGGCAAAAGGCTGACCCATCCCATTCGAGAGGGACGATCTCAGTTGCAGCAGGCCGTCCGCCTCCACCCCAATGGTGCGAAGCGCGGAATGAAGTGCCGCTTCTGCCTGTGCCGACATGTCATTCTTCCTCAAGCCATCCCAGACCGGTCAAAAATGCCGGGCTGGAAACCTGCCGTTAACCTTGGCCGTTTACCTCTCGTCAACAGGTCGGATTTCGCCGGCCCAACCGAGCGCCATCCTTTTCGCGAGGGGCGAGCCCATTGACGATGCGCCGCACTGATAGCCGTTCGAGACGGAGATGGGTAGCCTCTGCCCGCCGGCTCTCTCTGCTTGCCTGCATCGCATCGCCTTTTCTGGTTTCTCCCGCCTTGGCGCAAATTCTCGGTGAGGCGAGCCCCGGCACTCCGGGTGCCATCGAGGGCGAGTTGCGCGGACCGCGCAATGGCAGCCTCGGCTTCCCCCCTCCCCCGCGCGAGGCCCCGATCGCGCAAGCACCCGGCGCTGGCCGGTTCAGCCTGCAACGCCAGCCGAACACCGCGATCAGGCGTGCGCCCGGTGATCCGACGCGGGCGGGGACAGACCAGACCTTCTCACCGCGCGGCGATGTGCGCTCTCGCCCGCTCGTCGCGACGCCGCGTCGTCCCGGCGATCTGACCGGAACGACGTTCCGCGACCCAACACCACAGACCTACCAGCCCGGCCCGCAAACCATCATCGCCGCGCCAGCGCCAGGCTTGGGTCCGGTGCGCACGCGGCAGAATCGCCGCCTCGCGCCCGAGCAGGACCCTTACGCGCCGATCGGGTATCAGATGGGCAGCCTGCTGCTGCGCCCCGCGATCGAGGCCAGCGCCGGATTCGACACCAATGCCGCACGCACAGCGACGCGCAGGAAAGGCTCGCCGGTCTATCGCGTCGAGACTGAACTCAAGGCCAATTCCGATTGGTCGCGCCATCGCCTCGAACTCGATCTGCGGGGCGCTTTCACGGGTTATACCGCGATCGACAATGTGAACCGCCCCGAGGGCGATGCCCGCCTCAGCCTTCGGCTTGACGCCACGCGCGACCTCAATTTCGATTTCGAGATGCGATCAAGGGTCGAGACCGAGAGTTCCACCTCGATCAACTTGCCCGCCGGTTCGACCGGACGGACACCGTTCTACACGCATGCCGGCTCACTCGGCGCGACACAACGCTTCGGGCTCGCGAGTCTCGGCCTGCGCGGAAATGTCGAACGCGTGATCTATGGAGATATCGAAAGTGCCGGCGCCACCACCAGCCAGGTTTCGCGCAATCTCACCGGTTATGGCCTGCGCTTGCGTGCGGGTTACGAGGTTTCGCCAGGCATCGCGCCTTTCGTCGAGGCTGGTCTCGACCGTCGCGAATACGATCAACGCCTTGATGCCTCCGGTTTTGCGCGCTCGTCGTCCGGCGCGACCGTGCGCGCGGGATCAACATTTGAACTCGCCCGCACGCTCACCGGCGAAGCTTCGATCGGCTACACCATGCGCGATTACGAGGACCGGCGGCTCGCGAACCTCTCATCACCCACGGCCGATGCCAGCCTGACATGGTCCATCTCGCCGCTCACCACGCTCAACCTCAGGGCCCAGACTGAAATCGTGGAAACCACGATTGCCGGCTCCTCGGGTGCGGTCGCTTATCGCGGCACGGCAACCTTGACGCACGCCTTCCTGCGGAATTTCTCTGCGACGGTGAACTTCACCCTTGCCGAAACCGATTATCAGCGGGTGGACCGGCAGGAACGCACGATGGGTGCCGGATTGAGGCTCGAATACAAGCTCAATCGCACCTTTGCGATCCGCGGCAGCTATGCCTACGAGAATTATCGCGTGAATGTGCCGGGCTCGAACTATCAGGCCCACACCTTCCTTACTGGCATCCGGATCACACCTTAGGGCGTGCCCCCGCGAACAACTCAGCCCAGATGCGCTTTCACGATCGCCTTGAAGTCCGGCGCGATATCGTCACGCGACAGGGCATAAGCGACGTTCGCCGCGAGAAAGCCGAGCTTGGAGCCGGTGTCATAAACCGCCCCGTCGAAGCGCACGGCATGGAACGGCTCGCTCTTGGCCAGAGTGAGCATGGAATCGGTGAGCTGGATTTCCCCACCCGCGCCGCGTTCCTGCGTCTCAAGCAGATTGAAAATCGTCGGCTGCAGGATGTAGCGCCCGGAAATCGCCAGGTTGGACGGGGCCGTGCCCCTCGGCGGCTTTTCCACCATCCGGCGGATTTCAGCCACCTTGTCGCTCGAGCCGCCGATATCGACGATCCCATATTGGTTCGTCTCGGATTCATCGACCGGATAAACACCGATCAAGTTACCGCCAGTGCGCGAATAGGCCTCCATCATGTCAGCAAGAAACGGCTTGGCGCCGAGATGCAGCATATCCGGCAGCAGGAGCGCGAAAGGCTCGTCACCGATGATGTCGCGCGCGCACCACACCGCATGCCCGAGCCCGAGCGGAGCCTGCTGGCGCGTGAAGCTCGTGGCACCGGCACCGGGCGTTTCGGATTCGAGAAGCCCCAGCTCTTTCATCTTGCCGCGATCGCGCAAGGTGGCCTCGAGTTCAAACTGACGATCGAAGTGATCCTCGATCACGTTCTTGTTGCGCCCGGTGACGAACACCACATGCTCGATCCCCGCCGCGCGCGCCTCGTCCACGACATGCTGGATGACCGGCCGGTCGACGACCGTCAGCATCTCTTTCGGCATGGCACGAGTGGCAGGGAGAAAGCGGGTGCCGAGGCCGGCAACGGGGAGGACAGCCTTGCGAATGCGCTTCATGTCGTCAGATTTCCGAAATTGCCGCCGGAACTGGAATGCCCGGCCGGTTTGCGCGAGCGATGTCGCACTTCGTAGCTTAACGGTCCTTGAACCGCATCGCGATAGTTCATCTGTTAGCAAACGAAATCTTGAACGAGGTCGAAATGGCAGTTCTGATCACGGGTGGGGCTGGCTATATCGGCTCGCATATGGTGCTGGCCCTGCGCGATCGCGGCGAGGAGGTTGTCGTGGTCGACAACCTTTCCACCGGCTTTCCGTGGTCGCTGCCGCCCGATGTGCCGCTGCGCGGCGGTGATGTCGGCGATCCGATTTTCATGTCTGAGGTGATGGCGGAATTCGGTGTCACCGAAGTCGCGCATTTCGCCGCGAAGATCGTGGTTCCGGATTCGGTTTCGAACCCGCTCGGCTATTATCTCGCGAATACCGTTCGCAGCCGCTCCCTGCTCGAAACCGCCGTGAAGCACGGGGTCGAGCGTTTCATTTTCTCCTCGACCGCTGCGGTCTACGGCGATGTGAGCGGCGAGCCGGTGGGTGAGAACCTCACCCCGAATCCGGTCTCACCCTATGGCCGCTCGAAGCTCATGACCGAGTGGATGCTGCAGGATACGGCTGCGGCGCATGGGTTGAAATACATCGCCTTGCGATATTTCAACGTGGCCGGGGCCGATCCGCAGGGGCGCTCGGGGCAATCGAGCGCCAATGCCACACATCTCATCAAGGTCGCAGTGCAGGCGGCGCTTGGCCAGCGTCCGCATCTCGACATTTTCGGCACCGACTATTCGACGCGCGATGGCTCCTGCATCCGTGACTATATTCACGTCACCGATCTCGCGAGCGCGCACGTCGATGCGCTGAATTACCTGCGCAAGGGAGGCGACAACCTCGTTCTCAATTGCGGCTATGGGCAAGGCTTTTCGGTGCTGGAAGTGGTGGACGTCGTCAAGAAAGTCACTGGCATGAACTTTCTCACACGGATGAGCCCGCGCCGCGCGGGTGATCCGGCCACCATCATCGCAAAGGCCGATCGCATCCGGGCAGAACTCGGCTGGTCGCCCAAGCATGATGATCTCGAAGGCATCGTCCGCGCCGCATTTTCGTGGGAAAAGTCGCTCCGGGCGCGCAACGGATGATTCGCGCTACTCGCGGAGGTTGATCGCCATGCCGGTTACGAAGGTTACAGAACGCCTGTTTGTTTCGGCGTTGCTCACCAGCCTTCTGCTGATCACGCCCGGCATGCCGGCACAGGCGACAGCACCCAAGGCGCCTGCCCCGAAGGCACAGAACAGTACGGCCAGCAGTCAGGCATTTCTGGACGGTCTCTGGCGCGATGCGCGCGCGGCAGGCATCAGCCGCAAGACCTTCGATCTCGCGCTTTCCGGCTTCAAGCCGGACCCGTCGATCATCGCCCTGACCAAGAAGCAGAGCGAGTTCGTGCGTCCCATCTGGTCCTATCTCGACAATGCAATCTCGGAGACACGCCTCGCGCGCGGTCGTTCGGCCGGCCAGCAATTTGCGTCGGAACTCGCCGAGATCGAGCGCAAATACGGTGTCGATCGCCGGATCGTGCTCGGCATCTGGGGCATGGA
Organism: Hyphomicrobiales bacterium; assembly: GCA_017302635.1. GTDB lineage: Bacteria > Pseudomonadota > Alphaproteobacteria > Rhizobiales > Beijerinckiaceae > Rhabdaerophilum. The sequence continues at coordinate 200,223 of JAFLCX010000002.1, read as the reverse complement.
GACGAATTTCGGCTCTTATACCGGCGACAAGGATGTGTTCCGCTCGCTCGCAACACTCGCACAGGCCCGCTATCGCGATAACTTCTTCCGCGATGAATTGCTTGTGGCCCTGAAGATGCTCGAAGACGGATTGGCCAATCGGACCTCCATGCGCGGCTCCTGGGCGGGCGCGATGGGGCACACGCAGTTCATGCCCTCGAGCTTCATGAAATATGCCGTCGATCACGACGGCGATGGCGTGCGCGATGTCTGGGACACGATCCCCGATGCCCTTGCCTCGACCGCGAATTACCTCGCGAGCTTCGGCTGGCAGCCGGGCGTGCCTTGGGGCGTGGAAGTGAATGTGCCGGAAGGTTTCGGCCTCGCCCGAGCCCAGCCCATGCAGGAATTCTCGGTCTGGGCGGCCGCCGGCTTCACCCGCGCCAATGGCTCGGCCTTGCCGCGCAACGGCAAGGCGACTTTGTGGTATCCGGCCGGTGTTCGTGGTCCGGCTTTGCTGATCACTGAGAATTTCCGTGTCATCAAGCGCTATAACTCCTCCGATGCCTATGCATTGGGGGTCGCGCATCTGGGTGATCGCTTGGGCCAAGGCGGGCCGATCCGGGCGGCGTGGCCGCGCAACGACAAGCGCCTTTCGCCCGCTGAGGTCAAAGACCTCCAGCGCCGCCTGATCGCGCTTGGGCATCCGCTCGGCAAGGTCGACGGGCGTATCGGCGAGATCAGCCGCGAGGCCATCCGCAAGGAGCAGATCCGGGTCGGCCTGCCAGCAGACGGCTATCCGACACTTGCCCTGCTGACGAAGCTGAGGCAGAAAAAGACGCCCTGACGCTCGAATGCGAGACGGAAAAGCGCGATGCCTCGCCTAGCGAGACCGACTCTCTCCTTGCTGCTCCTCCCGCTCCTCGCCATCACAGGCTTGGGTCTCTCCGGTTTTGTCAGTGATCAGAGGGCGAAGGCACAGGAAAACGTGATGGACTGGCGCGCCTCGATGCCGCGTGCGCAGCCGGTCAGGCAGTCCGCGCCCGCCTATCGTCCCCGGCGACGCACCGATGCCGTGGCACGTTACCCCGACGACTCCACTCTGGGGCTGCATATGCCGGCTTTGCGGGTGGAGGTGACGCTTCCGCCAGACCCAACCGCACCGAAACTCGTGATCATCGGCGACTCGCTCGCCGAGGCCCTGGCTTTCGGCTTTGATGGCGATGCCAGTATCAAATCGGCCTACAGATTGATCGAACGCACCCGAAGCGCCTCCGGCCTTGTCCGCGACGATTACTTCGATTGGCCCAAGACACTGGCCGGACTTCTGGCTGAACACACCGACCTCTCGGCCGTGATCATCATGATCGGGCTGAACGATCGTCAGGGTTTGCGCGCCGGTGACATCACCCATGAACCGCTGAGCGACGCCTGGCGCGACGAATATCGCAAAAGGGTCGATGCGATCCTGACACTGGCGCGCGATGCCAGGGTGCCGCTCGTCTGGGTCGGCATGCCCCTGATGCGCGCGCCCAAGCTCTCGGCTGAACTCACCTCCATCAACGCGATCATCCGGGATCGGGTTTCAGTATTCGGGCAGCATTTTGTGGAAACCGCCGATGCGTTCGCGGATGCAAGCGGTGCGTTCTCGGCGACCGGACCGGATGTGATCGGCGACAATGTTCGCCTGCGCGGGCCCGACGGCATCCATTTCACACCGGCCGGCCAGCGCAAGCTCGCCTTCTTCGTCGATCGGCCCCTGCGCCGCATCACCGCTGATCGCGCCGCCCCGGCCGTGGCGAGCTTGCCGCAAAACATCAGCCTGCCGCTACCGACCGTCAGCCCGGCTGTTGCAGTTCCGCCAGTCCCGGTTCCGGGCAGCTTCACCGCACCCGGAATCGTGCTGCGGGACACGATCCAGCTCGGACCTGTGCGCGCGCCGATCGGGGAAAGACGCGCGCTGGGAGAGACCCGTCAGGCTGGAAGCCTTTTGAACACCGGCTCGCCCGCTTACGGTGAGACAGCCAACCGCGATCTCTTCGACCGCGGCCTCGCCCCCGAGGCTCGCCCGGGAAGGGCGGACGACCACGGCTGGCGGTAGGTTCAGACGACACCACCATCCAGCAGGTGACAGGCCGCCATGCGGCCGCCGGCGACAATCGTTTCCTTCGGCTTCTCGCGGCTGCAACGCGGGCCGGCTACCGGGCAGCGCGGATGAAAATGGCAACCGGGCGGCGGATTGATCGGCGAAGGAATTTCACCCTTGATCGTCGCGAAGGAGCGTTTCTTGGCCTCCAGCTTCGGCACGTTGTCGAGAAGCGCCTTTGTGTAGGGGTGGATCGGGTCTTCGAAGATCGCACGCGTCGGGCCGCTCTCGATCACGCGGCCGAGATACATGATGAGAATGCGGTCGGAGATATGCCGCACCACGCCGAGATCATGGCTGATGAACAGGTAGGCGAGGCCAAGGTCTTCCCGCAAATCCATGAACAGGTTCAGCACCTGCGCCTGAATGGAGACATCCAAGGCCGCGACTGATTCATCGCAGATCAGCAGCTTCGGGTTCACGGCTAGAGCGCGGGCAATGCCGATGCGCGCGCGCTGCCCGCCCGAGAACTGGTGCGGGTAGCGGCGAACGTAATCGGGGTCGAGCCCGACGCGTTTGAAGAGGCTCGATACATAATCGCGCTGGCCCGCCTTGTCGGTCATGCCGTGAACGCGAGCAGCCTCGCCAACGATCTCGCCTGCCCGGATCCGCGGATTGAGCGAGGACATCGGGTCCTGAAAGATCATCTGTGCGCCGAGCACGAAATCTTTCCGCGCGGCATCGCTGTGGGTCGAGACATCCTCACCCTTCCAGAAGACTTTTCCCGCCGAGGCATCGTGGATACCGGCCACGACGCGTCCGAGCGTCGATTTCCCGCAACCCGATTCACCGACCAGTGCCACAACCTCACCATCGCTGATGGAGAGATCGACCTGATCCACCGCGTGCACGGTGACTTCCCGGTTCTTCGCACCGAAACGGTTGGCGATCTTCGCCGCGAGATCGAGTGATTTCGTAAAGCGCTTCGAAACGCCTTCGACGCGCACAAGTTCGGAGGCCGACATCACGAGGCCCTCGCCAAGCTATACGGGTTGAAACAGGCGACGCGCGAGCCATCGGGGTAATCTGTCGCATCCGGCTTGGCCGCCCGACAGGCCTCGCTGGCCGAGGCGCAACGCGGCTCGAACGAGCAGCCCTTCGGCAGACGCCCGAGCGAAGGGGTTGAACCGGGAATCTGCTTCAGACGCGCGCCCAGCGGGTTGGCGCTCGGCACTGAACCGATAAGCCCGCGGGTGTAGGGATGGCGCGGCACATCGAGCACCTGGCTGACATTGCCTTCCTCGACAATCCGGCCCGCATACATCACGGCAATGCGGTCTGCGAGGCCAGCCACGACCGAGAGGTCATGCGTGATCCAGACCATGGCCGTGCCGGTCTCGGCGCAGAGCTTCTGCACCTCGGCGAGAATCTGGCTCTGGATTGTCACGTCGAGCGCTGTCGTGGGCTCGTCCGCGATGATCAGTTTCGGACGATGCAGCAGCGCGGTCGCGATCGCCACACGCTGGCGCATGCCGCCCGAGAACTGGTGCGGATAGGCGACGAGCCGTTCGGCCGGCGAGGGAATGCCGACCATCGAGAGCGCCTCAATGCAGCGCTCGCGCGCGGCTTGCTCACTCACCTTGTCATGCGCCAGAACGGCCTCGATCATCTGCGTATCGATGCGCAAAACCGGGTTCAGCGTCATCATCGGGTCCTGGAAGATCATCGCAAGATGCTTGCCGCGCACCTTGCGCATCGCTTCGTCATCGCGCGCGACGATCTCCTCACCCGCGAGGCGGATGGAGCCCGAAACAACCCTCCCCGGCGGGTCGATCAGGCCCATGATCGAGAACCCGGTCACGGATTTGCCCGAACCCGATTCCCCGACAATGCCGAGCACTTCGCCGGCGCCCACCTTGAAGGACACACCGTCGACGGCTTTCACCACGCCGTCACGCGTGAAGAAATGCGTGGCGAGATTTTCAACTTCGAGAACAGGCTGGGTCATTTCTCGAGCCTCGGATTGAGCACATCGCGCAGGCGGTCACCCACCAGATTGATGCCGACAATGGTCAGCAGCAGCGCCACGCCGGGGAAGAAACTGATCCAGTATTTGCCCGAGAGCATGTACTGGAAGCCGTTCGAGATCAGCACGCCGAGCGATGGCTCGGTCTGAGGCAGGCCAACGCCGAGGAACGAGAGCGTCGCCTCAAGGCTGATCGCATGCGCCGTCTGCACTGTCGCGATCACAATCACCGGCGCGAGGCAGTTCGGCAGGATGTGCTTGAGCATGGTGCGGGTGTGCGAGAGCCCGAGCGAGCGTGCGGCCTCGACATATTCCTTGCGCCGCTCGACAAGCGCCGAGCCGCGCACGGTGCGGGCGTAATAGGCCCATTGCACCACGATGAGCGCGATGATGATCTTGTCGACGCCCTTGCCCAGCAAGGCCACCAGAATGAGGGCCACCAGCACGGAGGGCAGTGAAAGCTGCAGATCGACAATGCGCATGATGACGTTCTCGATCCGCCCGCCGAAATAGGCGGCGATCAGGCCGATGCAGAGCCCGATTGTCGCGGCGATCAAACCCGAGAGCAGGCCCACCATCAGCGAAATGCGCAGGCCGTAAAGAATGCCGGACCACAGATCGCGCCCGACGCCATCCGAGCCGAGCCACATCGTGAATCCGTCCATGGATTTCGAGCCCGGCGGTTGCCGGCTGTCCATGATGTCGACCTTCGCGAGGTCGTAGGGATTCTGCGGCGCGATCAGCGGTGCGAAAACCGCCAGAAGCACGATGAGCGTGATCAGCCCGAGCCCGAACACCGCCACGCGATCTTCAAGGAAACGATCGACAAACCGGGCGAATTCTCCCTTCGCCCGCGGGGTTGCAACCACATCACTCATTCGCTTTTCCCCGCAAGGCGCACGCGCGGATCCAGCGCGGAATAGAGGATATCGACAATCAGGTTGATGGTGACGAACAGCAGGACCACCACCATCACGTAAGCCACCACCAGCGGGCGATCGAGCCGCTGGATCGATTCAAGCAACAGTTTGCCCATGCCGGGCCAGGCGAAAATCGTCTCGGTCACGACAGAGAACGCAACCAGCGATCCGAATTCGAGGCCGAGCACAGTCACGATCGGGATCATGATGTTCTTCAGGATGTGCACGCCCACGATGCGACGCGGCGAAAGCCCTTTGGCGCGGGCGAATTTCACGTAATCCTGCAAGCTCGCCTCGCGTGTTCCGGACCGCGCCAGACGGATCACCAGCGAGATTTTCAGCAGCGCGAGGTTGAGAGCCGGGAGCGCGATATGCTGCCAGCCCTTGAGCGTATGCAACGAGGTCTCGATCCCGAGAAAAGTGGTCACCGGCCCACGACCCGTAGCGGGAAGCCAGCCGAGCATCACGGCGAAAAACATGATCAGCATCAGCCCGACCCAGAAGGTCGGAAGCGAAAATCCGAGAATCGATCCGGCCATGATGGCGCGCGAGGCCGGATGATCCGGCTTCAGGCCGGCGAAAAGACCGAGCGGAAGACCGATGATCACGGCAAAAATCAAAGCGACGACGGCTAGTTCGAGCGTCGCCGGCATCCGGTCGAGAATGAGCCGGATCGCCGAGCCACCATGCACATAGGAGCGCCCGAAATCGCCTTGCGCGATATCCGCCAGGAACCGGAAGAACTGGACATAGACAGGTTGGTCGAAGCCGAAGGCGCGGCGCACCTCCTCCACCTGCTCCTGCGTCGCGTCGCCCGGAACCATCATCCAGACCGGATCACCCACGACATTGGTGCCGAAGAACACGATGACGACCATGGCGACGACCACGAACAAGGCCTGCGCAAAGCGTCGAATGATAAACGCGAGCATGAAAACCGCCTCCCGACTCATCGGGCGAGAAAGGTGCGGCGGATGGCATCACCATCCGCCGCCAGGGAGAACGAGGCCGAGAACGGCCGGGCCGCTTAACGGGCCACCGACATGGCGAGCGTGTACTCGTCGGTGCGCGCGGTAACCTTCAGACCCTTTTTGGCCGCCCAGGTGTTCTTCGGGAAGAAGATCGGGATGATGCCGACATCCTCCATCGCCACTTCCGTCGCTTCGGCCAGAAGCGCGTTGCGCTGCTGATCGTTCACGGTGGCGAGGGCCTTGGCGAGCAGTTCATCCATTTTGGCGTTGGAGAAGCGGCCGCGATTGGCCGCGCCCGTGCCCGCCTGCGGATTGAACGTGCCGAGCAGCGCCTTGAGCGTATCCGAAGGCTCGCCGGTGCCCGCCGACCATCCGGCAAGGATCATCGAGAATTCCGGCGTGCGGTTCGGCCCACCGGTCGAGGCGCGGGTGAAGAACACAGCCGGCGGCAGCGTTTCGACCGTCGTCTCAATGCCAATGCGCGTGAACATCTGTGCCACGGCTTCGATGATCTTGGTGTCGTTGGTGTAGCGGCCATTCGGACCATGAATGGTCAACTTGAAACCGGCCGGGAGCAAACCAGCCTCGGTGAGCAGCTTGCGTGCACCATCAACGTCATAGGCCGGGATTTTGATCTTCTTGCTGGTGCCGGCATAGGTATCCGGGAGCAACTGACCGGTCGAGACCGCTTCATTCTCCATAATGCGCTCGACAATCGCCTGCCGATTGAGTGCCATCGACAAAGCCTTGCGCACACGCAGATCGTTCAGCGGGTTCTTGATGGCCGAACCATCTTTCGCCTTGATGAACGGGCTATCCTCCCGATGGCGATCCATGTGCAGGTAGATGATGCGGTTCGAGAGCGCGCTAGAAACGGTCACACGGGCATCTTTAGAAAGACGGGCGGCGTCCGCCGTCGGCACATTCTCGATGATATCGACGTCGCCCGAAAGGAGGGCAGCCACGCGGGTGGGGTCAGATTTCAGGAAGCGGAAGGTCACGCGCTCCCAGCGCGGCTTGCCGCCCCAATGCTCGGCGTTCGCCTTCACGACATAGCGGTCACCCGGCACGAATTCGACAAACTGGTAGGGGCCGGTGCCAACAGTGCCCTTGCCGGCATTGAGATCCTGCGTTGTCACGTTGGCCGCAGCCTTGGCGGACATGATCTCGATCTGCGCCAGATGGTTGAGCATCAAGGGCTCGGGCTTCGCCGTTTTGACACGGATCGTGAGGTCATCCACTTTCTCGAAGGTCTTCCCGCGCACATAGGATGTCTTGGGTGCCGGAGATTGAGGCACATTCGGCACGCGGTTCATCGTGAAGATCACGTCATCCGCGGTGAAGGGCGATCCGTCGTGGAACTTCACGTTCGCCTTGAGCTTGAATTCCCAGGTGAGGTCATCCAGCACCTTCCAGCTCTGCGCGAGGCCGAAGCCAAGGCGCTGGAACTCATCCATGAAAATCAGCGGTTCGAACACATGCCGGGCGACGGCGTTGTTCGGCGTCAGGTTGTGGAAATGCGGGTCGGCGGAACTCGGTTCCGACGAAAGGCCGATCTTCAATTCCTGCGCCACGGCCGAAACCGCCGGCAGGCCAAGGCCGCCAGCGAGAAGGGCCGCGGTCAATGCGAGACTGCGTCTTGTCAAAGTCATTGTACTCTCCCTGTTTATCCCTGCCGCTCTGGGGGGCTTCAGGATCAGAACGACACTCTGACTGACCCTGAGAAAAAATCCAGCACTCCCATGCCGGTTTTTCGATGCTCGACCCTAGCAGCATGCCGGGTGACATTATTATTCTCTCATGTTATTGTCACACGAAATCATATAAGTGAAAAGCATTCCCTCTATGCCGAACACGCAACTTCACGATGATGACCAACCCGAATCCCGCCGGCCTTCGCTGCGCGAGCTTGAAATCCTGCGCGCCCTGATCTCGCTCGGGAAGACGACGGCGGCAGCGGCGAAACTCAGCATCTCACAGCCGGCGGTCTCGCGCGCCATCGCGCAACTCGAACATCGCACGGGTCTCACGCTCTTCCGGCGCGAGAGCGGAAGGCTGCTCGCCACAGCCGAGGCTCTGGCTCTGCATCAAGAAGCCGAGCCCATTTTCCAGACACTGGATCGCCTTGAACGTGTGCGCTGGCGTCCGGTGGATCGGCAGGCACATCTGCGATTGGTCTGCCCGCCCACCATCGCCCATCATTTTCTCAACCGACTGCTGGCGCGGTTTTCGGTTGAGGAACCCGAGACGCGCATCCAGCTTGAAATCGGCTCAGGTGTCGATGTCATCACCAAGGTGGCGGATGGCGACATGGACCTCGGGTTGATCGATAGCGGCCCCAACCATGCCGGCGTGCGCTTCATCCCGTTCCGCTTGGCAGAGGCGCATGTCATCCTGCCAAAAGCGTCGCCTCTCTGCTCGAAGGAGAGTTTTTCTGCCACGGATTTCCACAATCAGCCCCTGATTGCACTGTCGCGCCGTTTCCCTTCGCGCATCATGCTCGATCGCCTCTTCATGGGTGCGAACGTGACCCCGCATATCCTGATCGAGGTTTCGACAGCAGCAGCGGCTTACGATTTCGTGCGTGCCGGGGCGGGCGTCACCATCGCGAACCCGTTTCCCTGTGCGTTTCGCGGGGATGACGATGTCGCGTTCCGGCCCTTCAAGCCAGCGGTGCCCTACGAAACCTCGTTCGTCCTGCCGGCGATGACGCCGCCCACGCCGGTGGCGCGGCGCTTCATCGATTTCGTGCGGGCAAACCAGCAGGAAGACGGCTTCACGCAGGCGCTGCGGCTCAGCTGATCAGACCGTGACCTGCGCACCCATCTCAACCACACGACCCGAAGGGATGTGGAAAAAGTCCGTTGCGTTCGCTGCCATGCGCGAGAGGAAAATGAACACGTTGTCCTGCCAGAGCGGCATGCCCGAGGAGGCCGCCGGCTTGATCGAGCGCTTCGAAAGGAAGAACGATGTCTGCATGATATCGAAGTCGAGCCCGCGCCGACGCGCGAGAGCCAGGAAATGCGGCACACGCGGCGTTTCCATATAGCCAACCCGCACGATGATGAGCTTCACATCCTCGCTCAGTTCCTGAATCTCGAGCCGCTCCAAATCCGGCACGCGGGGGCTGTCAGCGGTCTTGATGGTCAGGACGATGTTGCGCTTGTGAAGCACCTTATTGTGCTTGAGATTGTGAAGAAGCGCACCCGGCGCGGCTTCGGGGTCGCTGGTGAGAAACACGGCCGTGCCGGCCACACGCACGGGCTTCGATTTCTCCAGCATCTTGATAAGATCCACGAGCGGCACGGAATCCCGGCGTGTCTTGTCGTAGACAATTCGGGTGCCCCGCACCCAGGTCCACATCAGCACGATGAGCAGGGCGCCGAATAGCAAGGGCAGATAGGCGCCCTCGGGGATTTTCAGTGCGTTCGCTCCGAAAAACACGAGATCGACCATCAGGAATGGCACGCCGAGCCCCACAACCTGCCAGGTTGGCCATTTCCAGACCTTGCTCGCCACGATGAAAAACAGGGCCGTATCCGCCAGCATGGCACCGGTGACAGCAATGCCATAGGCCGAAGCCAGCGAAGACGATGTCTTGAAGGTCAGCACCAGCAGCACCACCCCAATGGCAAGAAGGCGGTTGACCGGCGCAATGTAGATTTGCCCGAGTTGCGTCTCGGATGTGTGCTTGATCTCGATGCGCGGCAAAAGCCCCAATTGCACCGCCTGCTGCGTGAGAGAGAAGGCTCCGGTGATCACGGCTTGGCTCGCGATCACCGTCGCAACACCGGTCAGGATCACCAAAGGCAGCAACGCCCATTCTGGAGCCAGCAGGAAGAACGGATCCGAGATCATCTTCGGATCATTGAGGTTCTTCAGCACGAAGGCGCCCTGCCCGAGATAGTTGAGGGTCAGGGCCGGAAAGACAAACAACAGCCAGGCTGCGCGAATGGGAAAGCGCCCGAAATGGCCCATATCGGCATAAAGCGCCTCGGCACCGGTCACGGCCAGGAACACCGACCCCAGCACAATGAGCCCGATCACACCATGATCAGCCACAAACAAGGCTGCATGATAGGGGTTGAAGGCCGCCAGAATACCGAGGTCATCCTCGATGTGCATGATACCCAGAATGGCGAGCACCAGAAACCACACCACCATGATCGGCCCGAAGAACTTGGCCACGCTCGCCGTACCGCGCTTCTGAACCCAGAACAGGGCCAGCAGGATGCCGATGGCCAGCATGATCACGTTCCACTGGTTCTGGAACACCGGCGTCACGAGTTTCAGGCCTTCCGCCGCCGAAAGAACCGAAATGGCCGGCGTAATGATGCTGTCACCGTAAAACAGCGCCGCGCCCATGACGCCGAACAGGAAAATCGGGAGCGAGCGCCGCCCTGCGGCCTTCTGTGCCAGCGCCATCAGCGAGAGAGTTCCGCCCTCGCCCTTGTTGTCGGCCCGCATGATGAAGACGACGTATTTCAGCGTCACCACCACAACAACAGCCCAGATCAGGAGCGAGACGACGCCGATCACCTCGGCGCGGGTCAGCCCGTCGTGGGAGGCGTGGTGGAGCGATTCCTTCAGCGCGTAGAGCGGACTCGTGCCGATGTCACCATAAACAACGCCGACCGAACCGATGCCCAGCACGAGGTTGCGCTTCAGCCCACCCCCGGCAGCATGCGGCTCATGGCCTTCGGGCTCGCCATTTCGGCCGCCCTGTTCCGCTGCAACGGGTTGTCCCATGAATTGGCTCCACTCGTGCCCCGTTCCGGCTACCGCTCGCGACTGGCTTCCCCCGCCAGCGTGAACACCGGAAGCGGCGCGGCTTATACACCCTTCCGTCGCAGCGCAACAGGGGCCGCATCAATGCGCAAATTTCATGCCCCCGCGACCAAAAAGAGACTGGTATACCAACGAGGATTTCGCTATTGGCATCGCGAAAGGCTCTCTTCGTGTCATAAAATGTCGCGGGAGCGCCGCCTGCTTCAAGCTGATCGAGAGACGAGGACGACATGAGTAGCGCGCCGAAAACCCTTTATGACAAGATTTTCGACGACCACGTGGTGGATCGCCAGCCCGATGGCACCTGCCTGCTCTATATCGACCGCCATCTCGTGCACGAGGTCACCTCGCCGCAAGCGTTCGAAGGCCTGCGCATGACGGGCCGCACGGTCCGCGCGCCCTCGAAAACACTCGCGGTCGTTGATCACAACGTCCCCACTTCCGATCGCTCGAAGGGCATCGAGGAAGAGGAAAGCCGCATCCAGGTCGAGACGCTTGCGCAGAATGCGAAGGATTTCGGCGTCGAGTATTTCTCCGAGCGGGACAAGCGCCAGGGCATTGTCCACGTCATCGGCCCTGAACAGGGCTTCACCCTGCCCGGCACAACGATTGTGTGCGGAGACAGCCACACCTCCACTCATGGCGCGTTCGGCGCGCTCGCGCACGGTATTGGCACCTCGGAAGTCGAGCATGTGCTCGCGACGCAGACGCTGATCCAGAAAAAAGCCAAGAACATGCTCGTTCAGGTGAACGGCGCGCTCGGGAAGGGTGTCACAGCAAAGGATATCGTGCTCGCGATCATCGGTGAGATCGGTACCGCTGGTGGCACCGGCTCGGTGATCGAGTTCGCGGGCCCTGCAATCGAGGCACTCTCGATGGAAGGCCGCATGACCGTGTGCAACATGACGATCGAGGGTGGCGCGCGCGCCGGCCTCATCGCGCCGGACGAGAAGACCTTTGCCTATCTCGAAGGCCGCCCGAAAGCACCAAAAGGCGCGGCGTGGGATCAGGCGATTGCCTACTGGCGCACGCTCAAGACCGATCCCGGCGCGCATTTCGATCGCGTGGTGACGCTCGACGCGAACAACCTGCCGCCCATCGTCAGCTGGGGCACCTCACCCGAAGACGTGATCTCGGTCGCGGGTGCCGTGCCGGACCCGGCCAGCATCGCCGATGAGGTGAAGCGCCAGTCGAAAGAGCGTGCGCTCGCCTATATGGGCCTCAAGCCGGGCACGAAAATCACCGATATCGAGCTGGATGTGGTCTGGATCGGCTCCTGCACCAATGGCCGCATCGAGGATATGCGCGCCGTGGCGAAGGTCGTTGAGGGCAAGAAAATCTCGGATCGCCTCGATTACGCAATGATCGTGCCGGGCTCGGGCCTCGTGAAGGAACAGGCGGAAGCCGAGGGTCTGCACGAGATTTTCCTCAAGGCCGGTTTCCAGTGGCGTGAGCCGGGCTGCTCGATGTGCCTCGGCATGAACCCGGACCAGCTCAAGCCCGGCCAACGCGCGGCCTCGACCTCGAACCGCAATTTCGAGGGCCGTCAGGGCTTCAAGGGCCGCACGCATCTCGTCTCGCCCGCCATGGCGGCGGCGGCGGCGATCGCGGGCCGTTTCGTCGATATCCGGAATATGGGGTGAGAGGATGAGCGAAAACCGCCCCCCGAAAATGCAGGAGGGAGACGGCGTCTTCTCCTCCTCGCTCGCGCGGGCGGCGGATCATTTCGCGGCCAAGGATACCGACCCCGCCGACAAGGTGGAGATCTGGGCAAAGCGGATCGGCCGGTTTTTTTCCGTGTTCGCCTTCATCGGCCTCGCATGGTATTTCGGCCACCAGTTGAAATGGTGGTGAGTGTTTCTCATGAGTGCAACACAGCGTTTCCCCTCGGCCTCCTGGGCCCCGATGCAGGCCCCGAGCCTCGCCGATTTCGAGGCGATGGCCGAGGCAGCCTATGCCGCGCTCCCTGAGGAATTCCGCAAGCTTTGCGGCCATGTGGTCGTGCGCATCGAGGAATTCCCGGATGAAGAGGTGATCGAGGCCATGGAGCTTGAAACGCCCTTCGATATCCTCGGGCTGTTTCAGGGTCAGGGCCTCACGACCGCCGCCGCCGTGCAGCATACCGGGCAGGAGCCGAACATGATCTGGCTCTATCGCCGCCCCATTCTCGATTACTGGACCGAGCATGAGGAAATGCTCGGCACCATCATCAGGCATGTGCTCATCCATGAGATCGGCCACCATTTCGGCCTTTCGGATGACGACATGGAAAAGATCGAAGCCAAAGCGGGCTGAACAAAAGGAAGGAGCGTCCAATGCAGTGTCATTTTTGGCAGCGTCGTCTCTTGCTTCTCTCGCCCATCGCTCTGCTGGCCGCGCCGGCGCGGGCGCATCATGGCTGGGGTTCCTACGAAGCCGACCGGCCGGTGACGCTCAACGGCACCATCAAGGCCGTGCGTTTTGGGAATCCGCATGTTTCGATCGATCTCGATTCGAGTGGGAAAACCTGGGAATGCACGCTGGCACCCCCGTTCCGGATGAACAATCGCGGCGCGGATGAAGCCTTCGTCAAGGTCGCCGCAGCGGCGACGCTTTATGGCTACCCCAGCCGGGCCAATCCGAGCGAGATGCGTGCGGAATGGATCGAGATCGGCGGCAAACGCGTGCAGTTACGCTGAACCGAAGCATTGCGATGGCCGAGACAATTTTTGCCCTTTTTGCTGCGATCGAGCACTCCGCTTTGGGATTGTCGATCCGCAATGCGCATACGGCCTATCCGCTTGCCAACATCACCCATGTGCTGGCGGTGGTGGTATTCTTTGCCTTTGTTTCCACGATGGATGTCGCCGTCCTGCGCAGATCCGTCGGCGAGGCGCGGGTGACCCTGCAAAGTACGCGCAAATGGGCGATGCTCGCCTTTCTCTTCGTGCTCGTTTCCGGCGCGATCATGTTCATTGCCGAGGCGGGTGTGCTGGTCAAAAACGCCTCTTTCCAGATCAAGATGGCGGCCATTGCCCTCTCCGGTCTCAACCTTTGGCTGTTCGGCCGGCTGGATGACCGTGGCTGGCTCGGCGGCATGCGCTGTCTCGCCTTCCTTTCCTTGATGCTGTGGCTGCTCGCAATCGCGGCCGGTCGCGGTATCGCCTATCTGTAACCCCCGAGGATTCCATGCAGCCCTTCACCACCCTCACCTCGACGCCCGCGCCGCTCCGGATCGCCAATGTCGATACCGACATGATCATCCCCAAGCAGTTCCTCAAGACCATCAAGCGCACGGGCCTTGGCAAGTCGCTGTTCTTCGAGCAGCGTTACAACGAGGATGGTTCGGATAACCCGGATTTCGTGCTGAATCGCCCCGCTTACGCCAAGAGCGAAATCCTGATCGCGGGCGACAATTTCGGCTGTGGCTCTTCGCGCGAGCATGCGCCCTGGGCGCTGCTCGATTTCGGCATCCGCTGCGTGATTTCCACGAGTTTCGCCGATATTTTCTACAACAACTGCTTCAAGAACGGCATCCTGCCGATCACCGTGAGCCAGGCCGATCTCGACAAGCTGTTCGACGATGCCGATCGCGGCTCGAACGCCACGCTCACGGTCGATCTCGCCAAGCAGGAGATCAAGGGGCCTGATGGCGGCACGATCAAGTTCGAGATCGACCCCTTCCGCAAGAAATGCCTGATGGAAGGTCTCGATGATATCGGCCTCACCATGGTGAAGAAAGCTTCGATCGATACATATGAGGCCAAGGCGAAGGATACCCGCCCCTGGCTGTGATTTTTCGGGATGGTTGAGGTCCCTTAACCATCCTCGCCCTATTTTCGCGCGCATGATCCCGGAGAATCCCGCCATGCGCGCTTTTTCTTTGTCCGCCGCCCTGCTTTTCTCGGCTGCGAGCCTGCCAGCGCAAGCCGATTTCGCCTCGTGTGTGGCGGGGTTGCGTTCGGCGGCCATCTCGGCGGGAGTTTCCGGATCCACCTTCGATCGTGTGATGCGCGGCGTCGAGCCGGATATGAAGGTCATCGAGCTGATGCAGAATCAGCCCGAATTCCGCACCCCGATCTGGGATTATCTCGCGACCCTCGTCGACGATCAGAAGGTCAGCGAGGGGCGAGCACTTCTCTCGAAGCATGCGAGCTTGCTCGGGCGGATCGAACAGGCTTACGGTGTCGACCGGCATACGGTGGTCGCGGTCTGGGGCGTCGAGAGCGATTACGGGCAGATCGCCTCGGGGCGCTTCCTGCCGCAAAGCCTTTCGACCGTGGCCTGTTTCGGCCCGCGCCGGCGCGACTTCTTTCGCGGCGAGCTGATTTCGACGCTGAAAATCATCGAGCGAGGTGACCTTGCGGCTGAGAAGCTGCGCGGCTCCTGGGCTGGAGCGTTCGGGCATACTCAGTTCATACCCTCGACCTATCTGCGCCTCGCAGTGGATTTTGACGGCGATGGCAAGCGTGATCTCGTCGATTCCATCCCCGATGCGCTGGCTTCCACCGCGAATTACCTGAAGCGATCCGGCTGGATCACTGGTGCGAGTTGGGGTTACGAGGTGAAGCTGCCCGCCGGCTATTCCGGCCCCTCAGGCCGCACGAACAAATCGAGCATCGATTCATGGGCCTCGCGCGGCATCACTCGGCTCGATGGCGGGGCGGTCTCTGGCCTGCCTGCCGCCGGTTTGCTGCTGCCCGCCGGGCGCAACGGCCCGGCCTTTCTCGTGACAAAGAATTTCGACGCGGCCTATGCCTACAACGCCGCCGAAAGCTATGCGCTGGCGATTTCGGTTCTCTCGGACCGCCTGCGTGGCCGACCCGGCGTGCGTGCAGCCTGGCCGACGGATGATCGCGGCCTCTCCCGCGCAGAGCGAAAAACGCTGCAGGAGCGGCTGGTGGCCCGCGGCTATGATGTCGGCAAGCCGGATGGCGCGATCGGGCCACTTACCCGTGCGGCGATCAAGGATGTCGAAGCCAAGCTTGGCCTGCCGCAAACCGGTCGCCCCGGCGGCAAGGTCTTTGATGCACTGAGGTAATCAGAACCGGATATACCCCCAGCCTTCTTTCTGGAGATGGACAATCTCGGCCACGGCCGCGAACACGAGATCGTCCTTCGCGACATTGTGCAGGCTTTCAAGCGGCATTCCATAGGCTGAAAGCGTGTTGGCGCAGACGCGGAATTTCACGCCCTTCCGGCGCAGATCATCGAACTGTGCCGCGAGAACCGGATTTTTCTTGGCACGGCGCAACAGATCAACACCATTGCCCTGAAACAACACCTGGGCCTCGAAATCATCGGGCTCCACGGCTCGACGATGGTTGTTCAGCACATGCACAAGGCGCGAAGCCTCTCCATCGCGATTGCGCCAATGCCCCTTCTCGGTGATGTGATAGATCACCTTCTGCGCGCCATATCCTCCCGGCGAAATACCAAAATCGGGCTGCAAGGCCACAGCCGGCTGAACGAACCGCTCGACCAGTTCGAGCTTCGCGCCGACATAGCCGAGCCCGATGCCGAAAAGTCCTGAAATTCCGAGTAGGAACACGCGACGACGCATGGTATACCACCTTCGCTATCAGCCCATAATGTTCCCCCAACTCTTTGCCTTTGATGAAGAAAAGCAGGTTGCGGGCCCGATTTGGAGCTTGTAGTCAACGCAAGGTTTATGACGTTCCAACATTCCGGCGCATCACGGATGGCCGGCATCCAAGAGAGGGTTTTTCGCATGGCGTCCTTCAATCTTCTGCTCCTGCCGGGGGACGGCATCGGCCCTGAGGTCGCAACCGAAGTGAAGAAGGTCACGACCTTCCTCGATCACGCGGGCATCGCGAAGTTTGAAACCGAGACTGATCTTGTGGGCGGCGCGGCCTTCGATGCGCATGGCGTGGCGATCACGGATGCCGCAATGGCCCGCGCGCAGGCGGCCGACGCCGTGCTTTTCGGTGCCGTCGGAGGCCCGAAATGGGCGAATGTGCCGTATCACGCGAGGCCGGAAGCCGGCCTGCTGCGTTTGCGCAAGGATATGGAGCTCTTCGCCAACCTGCGCCCCGCCGTCTGCTACCCGGCGCTCGCCGATGCCTCGTCGCTCAAGCGCGAGATCGTCGAGGGCCTCGACATCATGATCGTGCGGGAACTCACGGGCGGCGTCTATTTCGGTGAGCCGAAGGAAATCGTGACGCTGGAAAACGGCGAGAAGCGCGCGGTCGATACACAGGTCTACACCACGCATGAAATCGAACGGATCGCGCGTGTGGCGTTCGACCTCGCGAAAGTGCGCCGCAAGAAGGTGACATCATCCGAGAAACACAATGTGATGCGCTCGGGCGTGCTCTGGAAAGAAGTGGTGAGCCGGGTCGGGAAAGATGAATATCCCGATATCGAACTCGAGCATCACCTCGCCGATGCGGCCGGCATGCAGCTCGTGCGCTGGCCCAAGCAATATGATGTCATCGTGTGCGACAATCTTTTCGGCGACATGCTCTCGGATGTCGCAGCGATGCTCACGGGCTCGCTCGGCATGCTGCCCTCCGCTTCGCTCGGCGCGCCGGATGCCAAGACCGGCAAGCGCAAGTCGCTTTACGAGCCTGTGCATGGCTCGGCACCCGATATTGCCGGCAAGGGCCTTGCGAACCCGATCGCGATGATCGGCTCGTTCGGCATGGCCTTGCGCTACTCTTTCGGGCTCGTCGAGGCGGCGGATCTCGTGGAAAAGGCGATTGCCGATGTGCTCGCTTCCGGCATCCGCACGCGCGATATCGCGCCAAAGGGCGTGAATGCCGTCGGCACATCCGAAATGGGTGATGCGATCGTGAAAGCCCTCAAGCGCCTCACGTGAGGCGCATCGCGTGCAACAAATAGCAAAGGGGCCCCAGAAGGGCCCCTTTTTCATTTCAACGGGCGAAAATTCGTTACTTGCGCAGGAAATCCGGGGCCGGAATATCCACCTTGATCGGCGAGCCACCATTGAAGCGGTCTGGCAGGAGCCCGGCGCTCGACGAGCGCGAGCCGGTCGGGAAACTGGTTGTTCCCATCTGGTCATAGACGTAGCTGTGGCTGGCGCCCGGCTCATAGGCCTTCCCGGCATCGAGCCAGGAGCGCGGCTGAACCTCGATGTAAAGGTTCTTGCGCTGTGACTGAGCGTGAGCCTGCATCGAAAGGCCGAGAAGTGCGACACTGGCCGCAGCGAGGGTGATAGCGCGCATGGATCTCTCCGCTCAAATCGTTGGGCGTTAACCATAGCGACGAAAGCGTGAAAAACCAGTTACTAAATTCTTGCCGATGCCGGTTTTACAGCGTCAGCGCCCACGCGCCGAGAGCTTGAGGCCCGGCAATGGCGCTTCATGATCCAGCCAGGTCAGCCGCTTTCCGGATTGGCGTGAAGAGGAGCACGGGGTCCGCGCGCGCTCGGCTTCAGCGAAGAGTTTGCGCAAACCCGCATCGCGCCCCCCGCCCACAAGGTCGAGACGATCGACGAAACAGCTCAGGGCCACGCGATCCACCGGTCGCTGCGCCGCACCACACACCCATCCCACGAGCGTCAGCCCGGTCATGTCGATCCGGCGGAACCCGATACAGGCGAGAGGCTTGCCATCGTGACGGATGGTGGCTTCCGCTGCCTCCATTGGTCCGAACTTGGTGCGGATATCCTGAGGTCGCGCCATGCGCTCGATCACGAGGTGCTGCTCGGCCGCACGCGAGGCGAGATCGGCGAAAAGGGGGCGCTCGGTTGTCTGGCTTCCCTCGTGACGCTCGATGACAAATTGAGCCAAGGCGCGGCGAGCCTCTCCCGAAGCGTCCTCGCGCGGCAGCCAGGTCAGGCTGTCCTGCCGCGAATTGCCACGCATCGAAACGCGATAGGTCATCTCGAGTCCGGCCAGATCCGGGGATTCGAGGTGAAACATTGCCATCGGCTTGCGCAAGGGCTGCCATTGCGCGGGTGCGGCCGAAAGGCTCGCAGGTGTGAAGGCCGGAGGCGGCGGCTGGCTGCGTTCGGCGAGCACCACCGGCGCAGGCTCGGGAGCAATCGCGGCATCCGCCGGCCAGACGGGTTCCGCACGTTCCGGCATCAAGAGCGCGGCGCCAAAAGCCAAAGCGATCACCCCCACAGCCAGCAAGCCTGCCCGCTTTCTCCTCGGGCGGAAGGTCGCACGCGCAACGGCATCATCCTGACCTGCCAGATGACCAATCAGCGCAAAGCTTGCGCCAATCCGGCCTGCAACACCAATCATAGCGACCGCAGGCGCACTGGCGATCAGGCGAGCGCATCCGGCCCGGAAACGGGCAAGAAAGGCTGCCGTGCGCTGCTGGACTGCTCTCGAGGTGCGGCGGGAACGAACAGCCACTCGCAAGGCCAAGTAGCGAGCCTTGTGCCAGAAGGCTTCTGCCTTCGCGCCAAGGCTGCGATCCTGCGCGATCACGTATCCGCTGATCGGAACCTGAAGCTCCAGACGGCCCTCTGCCACGTGCGATCCCCGTATTCTTTTCCGGGGCGCACGATCGCAACAGGCTCGGAACGGCAGGTTACCGCCGGGCGTGAAGTTGGGATCAGGGTTTATGGGCCCCTAACGCATGCCCCTACTTCGAACGGCGCAATTGACTTTTTGGAGTTTTCTGCGTTTCTCACCGACATTGGCGATCAACACGCCGAGGAACCCGACCCATGACCCGCGTCTCGACGAAAAAAACGACGATGACGAAACCGGCCGCGAAACGCGGCACGGTTGGCTGACGGTCGTCCTCGCTCTCGGGTCCTCCCCCGGCGGGGGATAGGGCCAGCGGATGGAAAACCTTCCGCTTCGCTCCCGGGGGAGATGGTTCAAGGGCAACAGGCTCTTTCAATTCAGGAAAAATGATCATGGGCTACAAGGTCGCGATCGTCGGTGCCACCGGGAATGTGGGCCGCGAAATGCTGGATATCCTCGCCGAGCGGGCTTTCCCGGTCAGCGAAGTCGTGGCGCTCGCCTCGCAACGCAGCGTGGGGCAGGAAGTGTCTTTCGGCGACAAGTCGCTGAAGACCAAGGTGCTCGACCATTACGACTTTTCCGATACCGATATCTGCCTGATGTCGGCGGGTGGCTCTGTTTCCAAGGATTGGTCGCCGAAGATCGGCGCGCAGGGCTGCGTCGTGATCGATAACTCCTCGGCCTGGCGCTACGACGCCGATGTCCCGCTGATCGTTCCGGAAGTGAATGCCGAGGCGGTGCGCGGTTTTTCGAAGAAGAATATCATCGCGAACCCCAATTGCTCGACCGCCCAACTCGTTGTTGCGCTCAAGCCCCTGCATGAAGCCTATGGCATCAAGCGCGTGGTTGTCTCGACCTATCAGTCGGTTTCCGGTGCCGGCAAGGACGGCATGGACGAACTCTGGAACCAGACCAAGGGCAAGTATGTGCCCGGCCAGGAAGTCGAGGCCAAGAAGTTCTCGAAGAGCATCGCCTTCAATGTCATTCCCCATATCGATGTTTTCATGGAGGACGGCTTCACGAAGGAAGAATGGAAGATGATGGCCGAGACCAAGAAGATTCTCGACCCCAAGATCAAGCTCACCGCAACTTGCGTGCGTGTGCCGGTCTTCATCGGGCATTCCGAGGCCGTGAACATCGAGTTCGAGAAGCCGGTCACGGCCGAGGAAGCGCGGGAATTGCTGCGCCGCTCGCCGGGGGTGCTTGTCGTCGACAAGCGCGAAGCCGGCGGCTACATCACCCCGCTCGAAGCGGCGGGCGAAGACGCGACCTATATCTCGCGCATCCGTGAGGATTCGACGGTTGAGAACGGCCTCGCCTTCTGGTGCGTCTCGGACAACCTGCGCAAGGGCGCGGCGCTGAACGCGATCCAGATCGCCGAATGCCTCATCAATCGCGGGCTCATCCAGCCGCGCGCCAAGGCGGCGTGAACTCACGCGAAACGAACATGAAAAAGGGCCGCTGAACGCGGTCCTTTTTTTGTCGAGGACTGGTGTTTATGCCTATCGCGGCAGCACGCTCGCTCCCATCAAGGCCTCGTCAATCGCGCGGGCGGCCTGCCGCCCTTCGCGGATCGCCCAGACAACAAGGCTCTGGCCTCGGCGCATATCGCCCGCGACGAACAATTTCGGCTTGTCGGTCCGGTAGTCCTTGTCGTTCGCGATGACATTCGCGCGCTTGTCCATGGCCACGCCAGCTTCGGTGAGAAGGCCTTCCTTGATCGAACCGGCAAAGCCAATCGCGAGGAAGACGAGGTCAGCCTTGAGCACAAATTCCGTGCCGGGGATCGGGCGGCGCTTCTCGTCGACGCGGGCGCATTCGACACCGGTCACCTTGCCGTTCTTGCCGATGATGCGCAAAGTCGCGGCCTGAAACTCGCGATCGGCGCCCTCGGCCTGGCTCGACGAGGTGCGGAACTTCGTCGGCCAGAACGGCCAGATCGTGAGCTTGTCCTCGAGTTCAGGCGGCTTCGGGCGGATATCCAGCTGCGTCACCGACAGTGCGCCCTGCCGGAACGATGTGCCGATGCAGTCGGAGGCCGTGTCGCCGCCACCGATCACCACGACATGCTTGCCGCTCGCGAGAAGCGGAGTATCCTGAATTGGCTCGCCGCCAACACGCCGGTTCGATTGGGTGAGGTAGGGCATCGCATAGTGCACGCCCTCCAGTTCCTGCCCCGGCAGGCCCGGGTCACGCGGCGCTTCCGCGCCACCCGCCATCAGCACGGCATCAAACTGGGCCGAAAGATCGGCGATCGAAATCGTTACACCGACATTCTGGTTGTAGTGGAACACCACGCCCTCGGCTTCCATCTGCTCGATACGCCGGTCGATATGGTATTTTTCCATCTTGAAATCGGGGATGCCATACCGCAGCAGGCCACCGGCCTTCGGTTCCCGCTCATAGACGTGCACATCATGCCCGACACGCGCGAGTTGCTGGGCGGCCGAGAGCCCCGCCGGGCCGGAACCGATGATGGCGATCCGCCGGCCGGTGCGGATTTCGCTGATTTCAGGCTTGATCCAGCCCTCTTTCCAGCCGCGATCGGCGATGGCCTGCTCGATCGTCTTGATGTTCACCGGCACGTTTTCGAGGTTCAGCGTGCAGGCTTCCTCACACGGGGCAGGGCAGATCCGCCCGGTGAATTCCGGGAAGTTGTTGGTCGAATGAAGGTTCGCGAGCGCATCCTCCCAGCCGTTCTGGTAGACGAGATCGTTCCAGTCCGGAATCTGGTTGTGGATCGGGCAGCCGTTCGGCCCATGGCAATAGGGCACACCGCAATCCATGCAGCGCGCGGCCTGCTCTCGCACGTCCTTCTCGTCCATCGGCAACGTGAATTCACGGAAATGCCGGATGCGATCGGAGGCCGGCTGATACTTCGAGTCACGCCGGTCGATTTCAAGAAACCCAGTTACCTTGCCCATCGTCTCACCTGTCGTCCTGCGAAACTCGCGCGCTGCTCTCAAAGCGCCGCAGCGGTCCGCTTCAAATGTTCCGGAAAGGTCCGGGTTCAATCGCCCGGACCGCGACGTTCATTCCGCAGCCTGCAATTGCCGGGCTTTTTCCATGTCGCGCAGCGCCCGGCGATATTCGACCGGCATCACCTTCACGAATTTGGTGCGGAAATCCGCCCAATGATCGAGAATGTGTTTCGCGCGGGCCGAGCCCGTGAAGCGCAGATGGTTCGCCACCAGCTGATGCAGACGCTCCTCGTCATGGCGCGACATGTCGCCCATGATATCGATGCGGCCCTTGAACTCGAGATCTCCGCCGTGATGGTGGAGGCGCTGCATAAGGTCTTCCTCCTCCTCGACCGGCTCGAGATCGACCATCGAGAGGTTGCAGCGCGAGCGGAACGTGCCGTCCTCATCGAGAACATAGGCGACACCGCCTGACATGCCCGCTGCAAAGTTGCGCCCCGTTTCACCGATCACGACGACAACGCCACCTGTCATGTATTCGCAGCCGTGGTCGCCCACGCCTTCAACGACAGCAATGGCGCCGGAGTTGCGCACGGCGAAACGTTCGCCTGCCACACCGCGGAAGTAGCATTCGCCCGAAATCGCGCCGTAAAGCACCGTGTTGCCCACGATGATCGACTTTTCCGGCACAATCGCTGCATCCGGAGCCGGGTAGATGATCAGTTTGCCGCCGGAAAGCCCTTTGCCGACATAATCGTTGGCTTCGCCGATCAGTTCCATCGTGACGCCGGCCGCAACCCAGGCGCCGAAGCTCTGGCCCGCCGTGCCGCGCAGCGTGATCCGGACCGTATCATCCGGCAGGCCGGCATGGCCGTGGGCCTTGGCGACCTCGCCCGAGAGCATCGCGCCCGCAGCACGATCGCGGCTGAAAATGCGATCCTCGATCGTCACCGGCGCACCGCCATCAATGGCCGCGCGCGCCTTCGCGATCAGGCGGCGGTCGAGCACATCATCAATCGGATGCTTCTGGGTTTCGGCATGCTTGCGTGCAACGCTGGCCGGAACATCAGGCTGGGCGAAGAGCTTCGAGAAATCGAGCCCCTTTGCCTTCCAGTGCTCGATACCGGCCTTGGTGTCGAGAAGCTCGGTCCGCCCCGTGATCTCGCTGAGCGAGCGGAAGCCCATTTCGGCGAGCTTCTCGCGCACCTGCTCGGCGATGAAGAAGAAAAAATTGATCACGTGCTCAGGCTGGCCCTTGAAACGCTTCCTAAGCACTGGGTCCTGCGTCGCGACACCCACCGGACAGGTGTTGAGATGGCACTTGCGCATCATGATGCAGCCCGCCGCAATCAGTGGTGCGGTCGAGAAGCCAAATTCGTCGGCCCCGAGCAGCGCGCCGATAATCACGTCGCGCCCGGTGCGCAGTCCGCCATCGACCTGCAAGGCCACGCGGCCACGCAGACGGTTCTTCACCAGAACCTGCTGCGTTTCCGCGAGGCCCATTTCCCAGGGCGAGCCGGCATGCTTGATCGAGGTGAGCGGCGAGGCACCGGTGCCGCCCTCATAACCCGAGATCGTGATGTGATCGGCTCGCGCCTTGGCGACGCCCGCCGCGACCGTGCCAACACCGACTTCCGAGACGAGCTTCACCGAAACATCCGCCGCCGGGTTGACGTTCTTGAGGTCGAAGATCAACTGCGCGAGGTCTTCGATCGAGTAGATGTCGTGGTGGGGCGGCGGCGAGATCAATCCCACACCGGGTGTCGAGTGGCGCACCTTGGCGATGGTCGCATCGACCTTATGGCCGGGCAATTGTCCGCCTTCGCCGGGCTTGGCCCCCTGCGCGACCTTGATCTGCATGACGTCCGAATTCACGAGATATTCGGTCGTCACACCAAAGCGGCCCGAGGCCACCTGCTTGATGGCCGAGCGGCGCGGATTGGGCTTGCCATTGGGCAATGGCTCGAAGCGGGCAGCTTCCTCGCCACCTTCGCCCGTATTGGACTTCGCGCCGATCGTGTTCATGGCGCGAGCCAGAGTCTCATGCGCCTCACGCGAGATCGAACCGAAGGACATCGCACCCGTGGCAAAACGCTTCACGATCTCGCTCGCGGGTTCCACCTCGTCGATCGAGAGCGGCTTGCGGCCGGCCTCTTCTGCGGACTTGATGTGAAACAGGCCGCGAATGGTCTGGAAGCGGTTCTCCACCTCATCGATGCGCCGGGTGTAATCATCGAAACGGTCACGCGCATTGGTGCGCACCGCGTGCTGGAGATCGGCCACGACCTCCGAGGTCCAGACATGGTCCTCACCGCGCTGGCGCTGGTTGTATTCGCCGCCGACATCCAGGAAATGCCGCAACACAAGGCTGTTCGAGAACGCCTCGGCATGACGCCGCACGGTTTCCTCGGCCACTTCAGCCAGCCCGACGCCCTCGATTGTCGTGGCGGTACCGAAGAAGAACTGGTTGACGAAGGCCGATGAGAGTCCCACGGCATCGAAAATCTGCGCACCGCAATAGCTCTGGTAGGTCGAGATGCCCATCTTGGACATCACCTTCAGAAGTCCCTTGCCGGTGGCCTTGATGAAGCGCTTGACGATTTCGTCCTCATCCACCTCTTCGGGGATTTCCATATCGGCCTTCATCGCCACGAGCGTTTCGAAGGCGAGATAGGGGTTGATAGCTTCGGCACCGTAGCCCGCGAGACAGGCGAAATGGTGCACCTCGCGCGCTTCACCGGTCTCGATCACGAGACCGACCGACGTGCGCAGACCCTGGCGGATCAGGTGATGATGCACCGCTGCTGTTGCGAGCAAGGCCGGGATCGGCACGCGATCCGGGCCCACCATCCGGTCCGAGAGGATGATGATGTTGTAGCCACCATGCACGGCCGCTTCGGCGCGATCGCACAGGAGTTTCACGGCATCCTCCATGCCCCTTGCGCCGCGGCCCGTCGGGTAGGTGATGTCGAGCGTCTTGGTATCGAAGCGGTCCTCGAAGTGACCGATGCAGCGGATCTTTTCCAGATCAGCATTGGTGAGAATCGGCTGGCGCACCTCAAGCCGCTTGCGGCGCGAATTGCCCTCGAGATCGAAAATGTTCGGCCGCGGACCGATGAACGAGACAAGGCTCATCACCAGTTCTTCGCGGATCGGGTCGATCGGTGGGTTGGTCACCTGCGCGAAATTCTGCTTGAAATAGGTGTAAAGCAGCTTCGCCTTGTTCGAGAGCACGCTCGGCGGGGTATCTGTCCCCATCGAACCCACGGCCTCCTGCCCGGTCACCGCCATCGGCGCCATCAGGAGCTTCGTGTCTTCCTGCGTGTAGCCAAAGGCCTTCTGCCGATCGAGCAGGCTCACATCCGTGCGGCTGGCGCGCGGCTCGACGGGCCGCAAGTCCTCCAGCACGATCTGGGTGCGCTTCAGCCATTCCTTGTAGGGGTTGGCGACCGCCATTTTCGCCTTCATCTCCTCATCGGAAACAATCCGGCCTTCCTGCAGGTCCACCAGCAGCATGCGACCCGGCTGGAGCCGCCACTTCTTGACGATCTCGTTCTCCGGGAAGGGCAGAACACCCATCTCGGAAGCCATCACGACCAGGTCATCCTTGGTGACGAAATAGCGTGCGGGACGCAGCCCGTTGCGATCGAGCGTCGCGCCGATCTGCAAACCGTCCGTGAAAGCGATGGCGGCCGGGCCATCCCACGGCTCCATGAGCGCCGCATGATATTCATAAAAGGCGCGGCGCTCCTCGCTCATCAGCGGGTTGCCGGCCCAGGCTTCCGGGATGAGCATCATCACCGCATGCGCCAGAGAATAGCCGCCGCGCACCAGGAATTCGAGCGCATTGTCGAAGCAGGCCGTGTCCGATTGACCCTCGTAGGAAATCGGCCAGAGCTTGGCGATTTCCGAACCGAAATTGTCGCTGTCGACCGAGGCCTGCCGCGCCGCCATCCAGTTGAGGTTGCCGCGCAGCGTGTTGATCTCGCCGTTATGCGCTACCATGCGATAGGGATGCGCCAACTGCCATGTGGGGAACGTGTTGGTGGAAAAACGCTGGTGCACGAGCGCCAGCGCGCTCTCGACGCGCGGATCGGTGAGATCCTTGAAATATCCGCCGAGCTGTGTGGCGAGCAGCATCCCCTTGTAGACGATCGTGCGGCACGACACCGACACCGGATAAACGCCGGCCTTGGCGCGCTCGACGCTCCTGTAGATCGTGTTGGAGATCACCTTGCGCAGGATAAACAGCCGCCGCTCGAATTCTTCCTCATTTGCGATGTCAGCAGCACGCCCGATGAAAACCTGACGGTGGCAGGGTTCGGTCGGCAGCACACTCTCGCCCAGGTCGGAGTTATCGACCGGCACATCGCGCCAGCCGAGCACGCTCTGGCCCTCGGCGCGGATCGTATCCTCGATGATTTTTTCAGCGCGCGCACGCGCCTCCGGATCGCGCGGCAGGAAATACTGCGCCACAGCGTAACGGCCCGGCCCCGGCAGCGTGAAGCCGAGCTTCGCGCATTCCTCGGCAAAAAACCGATGCGGGATCTGGATCAACATCCCGCAGCCGTCGCCGGCCTTCGGGTCTGCGCCCACCGCCCCGCGATGATCAAGGTTGGCAAGGATCGACAGGCCATGCTCGATCATGGTGTGGCTCTTGCGGTTCTTGATGTCGGCGACGAAGCCAACCCCGCAGGAATCCTTCTCATGGCGCGGGTCATAGAGACCCTCCGCCTCCGGCATGCCGGGATCGGTCATCCGAGCTGGATGAGGCGCACCCGGACGTTTGGCGGCGCGCAGAGCCTGATCAAGCTCCTGCGTGTTGCCGTCAATCCGTCCCGAACGCCTGGTCATGGCCAGCCCTTTCCCTCACATTTTCGGCTTGCACTGCGCAAACCGATGCAGAATTCCGATTGCGCTATGGAGTGAACCTGAACTCCTCCGCGCCGACGCCAAACGAGAGGGAGAAAATGTCGCCCCCGCCAGGATCGGGCAAGGCGACGAAACCGTCTCGTTCCACGTTGGTAGGTCAGCAACGCTGTCCTATCCTGTGGCGGACGTATACAGAATTGCGGCAGGCTTACAAGAGACGAATCCGCGATTCGCCTTGTATTTTTTGTCGCAAATTCGATTTAACCAGCAATAAAATTACAAATTCTGCGCCTTGTCCAATCAGAGATTGTCTGCGTCGGCTGTTTCAGCGCGATCATGCCCGGCTCTGGGCAAGCGGGTTGCGGGAGGCGTGGCGAGCCCCTAACCTTCTGCAACGAAGCTGGACGAGCCGGCCTGTTCGAGAGACATTACGTGATGATGTTCCAGAGTGACAATGTGGTCGGCGCAAGCGCGAAAGTGCTCGACGCGATCGTAAAAGCCAATGATGGAGCCGCCGGTTCCTATGGTGCCGACCCTTGGAGCATCCGGACAGCCGATGCACTTATGCGTTTTTTCGATTGCCCGCTGGATGTGTATCTGGTCACCACCGGCACGGCCGCCAATGCACTCGCGGCCAGCGCGATCTGCCCACCCTGGGGCACGCTTCTCACTCATCGCGAGAGCCATGTCATCGATGATGAATGCGGTGCGCCGGAATTTTTCATGGGCGGGTCGAAACTTGTCGGTCTGCCGGGGATCGGGGGCAAGATCACGCCGGATATTCTCGATGCCCATGTCGCGAACGAGCCCGGCGGCGTGCGACGACCACCCCTGAAGGGATTGTCGATCGCGCAGGGCACGGAATTCGGCCTTGTCTACACAACCGACGAGTTGAAGACGCTCAGCGACAGAGCGCGCGGACATGGCCTGAAAATGCACATGGATGGCGCGCGATTCTCGAACGCGCTGGTCACGCTGGGTTGTTCGCCCGCCGAGATGACATGGAAATCCGGCATCGACGTGCTCTCGCTCGGCGGCACCAAGAATGGCTGCCTGATGGCGGAAGCGGTGATCTTCTTCGATCTCGCTCTGGCGGAAGATTTCCGATTTCGGCGCAAGCGGTCGGGGCAGACGCTTTCAAAGCAGCGTCTGATCGGTGCGCAGTTCGAGGCACTGCTCGATGGCGATCACTGGCGGGAGCTCGCCAGCCACTCGAATGCCATGGCGCGGCAGCTCGCATCTGGCCTTTCTGCCGTTCCGGGTTTGCGGCTCGGCTGGGCTTGCGAGATCAACGAGGTTTTCCCCATCATGCCTCAGGCGCTGATGGATCACCTGCATGCGCGAGGCGCCAAATTCCTGGATTGGAGCGATCTTTCGCTCGCGCCAGACCATGCCTTGAGTGGAGACGAAGTGGTCGCGCGGCTCGTGACATCGTTCCGGACCACGGCTCAGGAGGTCGAAGAGTTCGTCGCGCTCGCGCGGGATTTCATGGCGAATACGAGGCGAGCGGCGGAATAACGCTCTTCCCGGCTGCTCCGACCTTGTTTTTGCCCGAATGCGCGGTTTCGTTCGCCGAAGGTTAACATTCGTTGACCATAATCGGAGCGGGTTTCCAACCTTGAGCGAACAGGAGCGCAGTTTCATGCGTCACTCCAGAATTACTTCGTCCGCGGCTGGTGCAGCCATGCTGATCGGAACGGCCATCCTCGCTGCTCCTGCGCAGGCACAAATCTATGTCGGGCCGTTTGGCCCGCGCGCTTTCGCTGTGCCACTCTATGGTTATGGTGGTGGGTACTACGCGCCGCGGGAGCGCCGCATGCACCCCTCCGTGATTGTGGAAGAACTGGAGGATCGCGGCTTTCGCGATCTGGTGCTTGTGTCCCGCAAGCCAGATGTCTACGTGATTGAGGGCATGAGCCCGCGCCGCGAACCGGTGCGTCTGATCGTCGATGCCTATGATGGTGAAATCCTGGAGCGGTTCACGCGCGGCCCGGTGACGAGCGCGCTGGCGCCCTTGCCCACCCCGCCGATGCGCCGCACCACGCCGGAGGCTGCTCCGAAGTCAGCACCCGCCGCAAGAGTTGCCGGGCCAGAGCCTGCACCGCGGGCAGTGCCGGCAATACCGACAGCACCCGCTCGCCCACGTGTGGCCGACTGGGCTCCGATCAATTCGGTCCCCGTTGCGCCGCTCGAATAGGCGCTCTCATCGCCATCCGGGCATGAAAAAGGGGCGCTGGCGGGCGCCCCTTCGTTTTTCAGATTCAGGCCGGTCTCGAACGTCCTGATGGCAGGAAGTTCAGGCGACGAGCCGGGGGGCAGCTTCAACGTTCGCGTTGATCGGCACCTGGCGCGGCTTCTTCGCTTCTGGAATCTCGCGCACGAGTTCCACATGCAGCAGGCCGTTCTCGAGGCGCGCACCGGTGACGGTCACATGATCGGCAAGACGGAAACGACGCTCGAACTGGCGCGCAGCAATGCCGCGGAACAGGAACTCGCTCTCGGCTTTTTCAGCCCCTTCCTGCTTCGCACCGGCAATCACAAGCCAGTTTTCCTTGGTCTCGATCGAAAGATCGGCCTCGGAAAATCCGGCCACGGCAAGGCTGATGCGATAGCCTTCCTCGGAAACTTTCTCGATGTTGTACGGGGGGTAGCTCTGGTTGCCGGCCTCGCCATTCTCGAGCTGGTTGATCAGCGAGAACAGGCGGTCAAAACCGACCGTGGAACGATAGAGCGGAGCGAGGTCAAACGAATGCATGGCATATCCTCCTTCGGAAGCGATATACAGGGTTTTGGTCCGCCCTTCGGGCCGAACCGTCTCGATGTGCAGCCATCATGGCCTGCACGGAACATGAGCTGGGGATTGGTTTTGCCGCTTTCAAGGGGTGGCTGACCCGGCGCTTCGGATGAATGCGGGATGAACGCGAGGGCCCGGCCCGGTTCAGACAGAAGGCACTAAAAAAGCCATCATGTCCCAGACCAGCTTTCTCGAAACCCATCCTCCCCTCGTCAACCGCCTGCGCCTTGGTCGAACCGGCCTTTGGCTCAGCGCCGTGCTGGCGCTCGCTGTCGCGGCGGTTGGCTCCGGCATTTTCCTGGCCCCGGCATCCGACGACAAAGCCGCGATCGCTGCGCCCGCCGACAAGGTGACGAATGTCGCGGCGCCCACGCAACCGCCGCTCGCACTGCCCGGCTTTCAGCGCCGCGGGCCGCTCCTGACCGGAGAAGTGAAAACCGTGGATGGGTCGACCCTCCGGCTGGTGATCGATACCCGCAGCCATGCCATCATCGGCTATCGGCTGGTTGAACCGGCCGCCCGGTGATCGAGCCCGCGCGCTGATAGGCCGTGCGGGCGCTTGCCGCGTCATTCGGGATGGGAGAGAAGAGCGCTCCGGCATTGCTGTGCCCAGTGAGTCTTTGCGATGAAGCTGCCTCTCGAATCCCCGCATCTGCGGGCACCACCCGATGGTATTGCCCATCGCGACGGAGCTGCGATGCAATGGCTCATCACGCCGGACAGCGTGACATTGAGGGCTGCCTTCTGGAACGCTCCGGCCGCTGGAGCAAAGGGCACCGTCATCCTGCTTCAGGGCCGCTCCGAATTCATCGAGAAATACCGCGAGGTCATCGGCGAACTCAGCGAACGCTGCTTCGGCGTGGTCACCTTTGACTGGCGCGGACAAGGCGGTTCGGAACGCCAGCTCCGCAACCCGGCCAAGGGGCATGTGGAAGACTTCGCTGATTACCTCATGGATCTCGACACGATCGTTGCCGAGATGGAACGGCGGAATCTGCCGCGTCCATGGTCGATTCTGGCACATTCGATGGGTGGTTGCATCGCGCTGCTTGCGCTGGCGCGCGGGCCTTCCCCTTTCGAGCGTGCCGTGTTGTCCTCGCCTTTCGTCGCCGTGGCCGGCTGGGGCGGCAGCATACTGGCGCGTGGCGTCGCCCGAACCCTTGCGAGCCTCGGCCTCTCGCAGATGTTCGTCCCCGGCGGATCATCCGGCTCGCGCATGACGGGGCCGTTTGAGAACAACCCTTTCACGCGCGATCCGGATCGTTACACCACCATGAAGGCCTGGCTCGCCGAGCATCCCGAACTCGGGATCGGCGATCCGACGATTGGCTGGGTTGCGGCCGCCTTTGATGCGAATGAGTCCTTTGATGGCGAGGATTTCGGCGCGAAGAACCGGACACCCATCCTGATCCTGGCTGCCGGCGCCGACACGGTGGTTTCATCGTCCGCGTCACAGGCGCTGGCCCAGCGTATGCGTGGGTCAAGTGCGATCGAATTGCCGGGCGCGCGCCACGAAATCCTGATGGAGACAGACGCCACGCGCGCCCTGTTCTGGCGCGCCTTCGATGCCTTCGTCGCGAGGGCCGAAAACATCGGCGAGCAGCTTACGTCGTGACGCCCGAAAGATGTGCGAGCGCGGCCATGTGCAGGGCTCTGCTGCCTGCCGCGACAATCCGGCCGCCATCCTTGGCACTCTCGCCGGCCCAAGTTGTCACGACGCCGCCGGCACCCTCAATGATCGGGATCAGCGCCACGATGTCGTAGGGTTTCAACCCGGTCTCGATGACGAGATCGACCTGTCCTGCCGCAAGCATCGCATAGGCGTAGCAATCCGTGCCATAGCGCGCGAGCTTCACCGATTGCTCGATGGCACCATAGGCGACCTGCTCCCCACCTTTGAACAACCGTGGGTCCGTTGTCATCAGCGTGGCATCCTCCAGCCGCTCGCAGGGCCTGACGCTGAGTTCGCGCAGGCCGCGCGGCCCCTTCACATGTGCTGATCCGCCGTCGCCGATGAATATCTCGCCCGTGTAGGGCTGATGCATCAGCCCGAGCACCGGGCTCTGGTTGCGCATCAGGCCAATCAGCGTGCCCCAGACCGGCAGGCCGCACAGGAAAGCGCGTGTGCCATCGATCGGGTCGATCACCCAGACATGCTCGGCATCGAGCCGCTCATCATCAAATTCCTCGCCGAGAATGCCATGCGAGGGAAACGCCTCCTTGATCCGCCGCCGGATGATCGTTTCCGCCGCGCGGTCCGCTTCCGTCACGGGGTCAAAGACCGCGCCGGCTATCTCGCGACCCTTGTCCTGAACAGAGAGAGTCGTGCGGAAAAATGGCAGGATCGCCTCGCCGGACTGAGTGGCCAGCGTTTCGATGAAGGCTTTCAGATCGACCGGACGCATGAGACCTCTTGACGCAAGGAATGCGAATCAAAATGGAATGACAAAGGGTTAGCGCCCTTCTGGCCAAAAATTAAGCCGCGATCACGCCATTTGTGAACGCGGCCCGGACAATCGCCCTTGATTTATTTTGCAGTGCAATATAAATTGAGACTGTCGCGGTTGACGTTGTCCCGCGGCATGCCCTCCTTGGGCGTTTCCTCCCTAGACTTTCAGGCCGCTTCGTGCGGCCTTTTTTTTGCCCAGCGCCAAGAATTTTATATCGTCCCGGGAGCGCTGAGGCCTGTTCGCCTTCTTGCTGCTCCCGAAGCACTGCTTGCCGCCGCCGTGAGGTGGCGAACAGGTGGCGCTATTCAGCAGCCTTCTGATAAAATTGCAAGTCTGTTGCGCGGAAAACGAATGCCTGATCGGCGAAAAATTTGAGGAACGCGCGCCGCAGCCGCATCGCGAATTCCGCGAAGTCTGCATGCGGCTCGAGCCGCCTCTCATCCATGTAGAGCGCGCGATTGACCTCGATCTGGAAAGCGTGCCACCCGAGCGATGGTCGCCCATAGCACTCGGTGATGTAGCCACCGGCATAGGGCTGGTTGCGTTCGACCCGGAACCCTTCGGCTCTGGCCGCATCCTCGAACAATCCAAGCAGAACCGGCGAGGCAGAAGCGCCAAAACGGTCACCTACCACAATATCGGGAATCAGGCCTGAGCCGACCGAGCGGGTGGTGGATGGCATCGAATGACAATCGATCAGGCAGGCGAAACCACAGGCAGCGCGCAAGGCGGCGAGTTCATCCACCAGACGCCGGTGATAAGGCACATAGAAGCGCTCGATGCGCGTCAGGGCTTCGGCGAGGGTCAGCTTGCCGGCATAGATCTCGACCTGATCGCCGATCACGCGCGGCACCGTCCCGAGCCCACCTGCCACTCGAAGCGAACGCGTATTGGCCTCAACGGGAAGCGGGCCGGAAATCAGACGCGGATCGAGTTCGAGGGGTTCGCGGTTGAGATCGATATACGAGCGCGGCAAGTGCGCCCGCATAAGCGTGGCACCGGCTCCTGTCAGCGGCTCGATCAGGCGGTCGACAAAAAGATCGGAAGCGCGCCGCATCGTCTCGCGCGGCAATTGTGCCCGCGCCAGAAATTCGGGCGGAAATTCGTCGCCCGAATGCGGGGAATTGAGAAGAAAAGCGCGACCGACCTGACCTTCAGAGGGGTCGGGCTGAAGAAGAGTGAATGTCTCACTCGTCTCGATCCGGGGCAGTTTTGCCGGCCTGTTCATGGGCTGGTTCTCCGCCAACCCGAGCGCGGAAAAGTTCTGTGGTGCGAAAACATGCGCATCATCATGACTCTAAGCCGGCGCGACGTCCAGAATGTCCGGATGGCCAGCCGCTTGCTATACACTCCATATTTACTGTGTCCCCCTAACCATCCTGTCGAATTCGAAAGACAGGTCAGACGAGAACAGCATGACCAAGATCCTCCTCGCCGAAGACGACAACGACATGCGCAAGTTCCTCGTCAGGGCCTTGCAGAACGCAGGCTACGATGTCGCCTCGTTCGACAATGGCCGTTCGGCCTATCACCGCCTGCGCGAGGAGCCGTTCGAGCTTCTGCTGACCGATATCGTGATGCCGGAGATGGACGGGATCGAACTCGCCCGCCGGGCAACCGAACTCGACCCCGACATCAAGGTGATGTTCATCACCGGTTTTGCCGCCGTGGCGCTGAACCCTGAGTCGAACGCGCCGAAGGATGCGCGTGTGCTTTCGAAGCCGTTTCATCTCAAGGACCTCGTCAACGAAGTGAAGCGCATGCTCGCTGCCTGAGCACCGGGCGGGAAAAGGCTAAAACGGGGCTGGTAAAAACCCTTGCCCTTTTGGGCCGGGGTGACTATAGACGCGCTTCCCGTGCAGCGAGAGGCATCTTGCGGCAGTCCAAGGGCGCGTAGCTCAGCGGGAGAGCACTACATTGACACTGTAGGGGTCACTGGTTCAATCCCAGTCGTGCCCACCATTTTTACCGGGTTTTCGGCGACGGAACCCGGATGCAAGACGAAGACAAGGGGCTCCGGCCCGGCTGGAGTTGGAACGATGAAGATCAGGAACTCGCTCAAGGCGCTGATGAAGCGCCATCGCGACAATCAGATGGTCCGCCGCCGCGGTCGCGTCTATATCATCAACAAGACGCAGAAGCGCTTCAAGGCCCGCCAGGGCTGAGGCCGTCGGAGTTTATTCGCCTCCATTTTTGTCCTGCCGAAATTCTAGGGCGCCCCGTTGGAGCGCCCTTTTGGCGTTCTATGCAACGAAGTGATGAGGCATCGCCTTGACGATTGAGGGTCTTGGCCTCACCTTTCCGGCATGAAGCTGATCGTGGCCCTTCTTGCTGTGATTCTCACATCGGCACCTGGTTTGGCACAACAACAGGCCGAGCCGGCGCCGACCGCGCGCCCCGGCGAAAGCCAGCGGCTGGATCGCCTGTTTGAACGCCTG
This sequence comes from Hyphomicrobiales bacterium, assembly GCA_017302635.1. GTDB lineage: Bacteria > Pseudomonadota > Alphaproteobacteria > Rhizobiales > Beijerinckiaceae > Rhabdaerophilum. The sequence continues at coordinate 165,531 of JAFLCX010000002.1, read as the reverse complement.
AAGGCCGCGCCGAACGCCGAAGCCGCGAAAGCCTTCGCGAACCAGATCGAACAACGGTTCGAAAAATCGGGTTCCGATACTGCCGATCTGATGCTCCAGCGCGCCAAACTCGCGATCGAGTCAAAGAACCTCGACACCGCGCTCGACCTGATCGATTTTGTGGTCACGCTGAAACCCGACTGGGCCGAGGCCTATCATCGGCGCGCAATCATCCATTTCATCCTCAAGGATGAGGAAAGCGCCATACGCGACATCCGCCTCGCGCTGGCGCACGAGCCGCGCCATTTTCACGCGCTGGCGGGTTTGGGGCGGCTCTTGCAGATGATGGGGCAGAAAAAGCAAGCCTATCAGGTCTACCAGCGCACACTCGACGTGCACCCGCATTTTCCCGATATCGCGCCCATGATCGAGCGCCTCAAGAAAGAGGCCGAGGGTCAGCCGATCTGACCCCCGCTTTTTCTGCACTCAATCGCCGGCACTCACGAAGGCAATCCGCAGCATGTTCGTCGCACCCGGCGTCCCGAACGGGACGCCGGCGACCAGAATGATACGCTGGCCGGGATTGGCGAATTCCTGCTCGCGGGCGACATGCGCACCGACATGCGCCATATCGTCCACATCCTTCGGATCTTCGCCCACGATGGCATGAACGCCCCATACCAGAGCCAGCCGACGCGCCGTGTTGCGCGAGGGCGTGAGTGCCAGAATCGGCGTGTAAGGACGTTCACGCGCGATCCGCAACGCGGTGGCACCCGAGGCGGTCCACGCGACGATAGCCTTGAGGTCAAGGGTTTCCGCGACGCTGCGCGCACCCGCCGCGATGGCATCGGCACCGGTGGCTTCCGGAGGAGAGCGCTGTCCGGCGAGCAGGACCGGATAATTTGGATCTTTCTCGACCGCCTCGATGATCTTGTTCATCGTCTCGACGGCCTCGATCACGTATTTGCCCGCGGCACTCTCGGCCGAGAGCATTACGGCATCCGCGCCCTCGAACACGGCAGTCGCGACATCCGAGACCTCTGCTCGCGTGGGCGTGGGGCTGACGATCATCGATTCGAGCATCTGGGTTGCGACCACCACCGGCTTGCCCAACCGGCGCGCGATGCGGGTGATGCGCTTCTGAAGGCCGGGAACCACCTCAAGCGGCAATTCCACCCCGAGATCGCCACGCGCGACCATCAGCGCATCCGACAATTCCATGATGTCCTCGAGCCGTTCGATTGCCTGCGGCTTTTCGAGCTTGGCCATGACGAGCGCTCGGCCACGGGCGATCTTTTTCACCTCCGCCACATCATCGGGACGCTGAACGAAGGAGAGTGCGATCCAGTCCACGCCGCAATCGAGCGCTGCGGTGAGATCGGCGCGATCCTTCGGTGTCAGGGCTGAGGTCGGCAGAATGGTATCGGGCAGGCTCACGCCCTTCTTGTTCGAGATCGCGCCGGAAAACTCCACGCGGATCACGACTTTCTTGGGCGAGGCTTCGACCACCACGAAAATGAGCTTGCCATCATCGATCAGCACGCGATGGCCGACGCGCAGGGACTCCAGAATTTCTGGATGCGGCAGGTGCACACGCGTGGCGTCCCCGGGTGCAGGATCAGCATCGAGCGCGAAAAGCTGGCCTTTTTCGAGCATCACCGGCGGATTGGCGAAGGTGCCGACGCGCAGTTTCGGCCCCTGAAGATCAGCGAGAATGCCGATCGGGCGCCCCACCTCCTCTTCGATACGGCGGATCTGCTTGACGCGCTGTTCGAGCACTTCGTGGCTGGAATGGCTCATGTTGATCCGGAACACATCGGCTCCGGCTTCGAAGAGCTTGCGGACTGTCGCGTCATCCTGGGAAGCGGGGCCCAGGGTGGCGAGCATTTTCGTACGGCGATTGCGTCTCATGGCGGGTTAGGCTTTGCCCCTCTTGTCCTGCCGAAGCAGGGTTAGCGAGCGGCCCCCTCGGGCCGGCTCGTGACAAGTCCGCCATCGGCGAGTTCCACGGTCCAGTCGCTTTGTTGCCCGGTATCAATCTCGATGAAACCGGCACGCTCGAAACCACGTGCATAGCAATCCAGCGGACCCCGAATGGAAAACTCCGTATCGCGGACACAGAGGATATTGGTCCCGCTCCAATCTCCCCCGCGATCATAGTCTACAGCATGCAAATAGAAAAAGCGCGAACTGAGTTGACCTTTGATTATGGTTTCACACCGGCCCGGCTTCAGGTTGAACCACCCCTCGGTGACCCAGAGCGGTCCGTCAAGATAGCCGACGGCCACCCCCACGCGCCCCGCCGTGTTGTTACACACGCGCATGTCGGCCCGCGCCGTGCTGCTAGAAAGAGCAAAAACCGCCGTGATAAGCGCGAGTGCCGGCGCAAACACGGCCAGAGGCCGCCTCGCCCCGTTCGCAATCAGCCATGTTGGAAAGAGCTTCAAGTCACTGTCCCGCACAGGATCACGCGAAGATCATTCGCGTTGGTGAAGGTCGGCCCCGGCACGAAAAGATCGCCCAGAGCGCGGAAAAATCCGCTGGAGTCATTGTCGGCGAGCATCGCGGCGGGATCAAGACCAAGTGCCGCAGCGCGTTGCAAGGTTGTCTCGTCGACGAAAGCCCCAGCCGGATCATCCGCGCGGCCAACGCCGCCATCGGTGCCGTCGGTATCGGCAGCCAGCGCGACAATGCCCCGGGCGGAACGGAGCGCGGCAGCGAGCGCCAGCGCATATTCCTGGTTGGGACCGCCGCGCCCCTGCCCGCGGATGGTGACAGTGAGTTCGCCTCCCGAGAAGAGTGCAACCGGCCCTGAATGCGCTTCCGCCCGCGCGCGTGGTGCATGGGATGCCGCCACGTCCCGCGCTTCGCCCTCCAGTTCGCCCAGATCAATCACCCGATAGCCGAGCGCCTCGGCCTTGCGGATTGCGGCGCAATAGCCGTCCAGCGGTCGCGCCGCGACGAGCGCGCGCGAGCGCGCGAAAATCGGATTGTCGGCCTTGGGCGTCTCATTGGCCGGGTCGTCAAGAGCGGTACTGATGCTCGCAGGAGACTGGAGGCCGTAGCGCACGAGGATCGCGCGTGCCTCCTCGAGGGTTGAGGCATCAGGGATCGTGGGGCCCGAACCGATCATCGAGATATCATCTCCCGGCACATCCGAGAGTGCGAGGGTGACGATTTCCGCTCCGTTCATCAAGGCAGCGAGCCGCCCTCCCTTTACGCGACTGATATGCTTGCGCACGGTGTTGATTTCATGGATCGGCACACCGGCACGCAGCAACTGGCGTGTGAGATCCTGCTTCTCGGCGAGCGTGATCGCCCCGGCAGGCGCAACGAGATTGGCCGAAGCACCGCCCGAAAGCAGGAAGACCACGAGATCATCGGGTGAAACGGCGGAAGCGCGCTTCATCATTTCGGCAGTCGCGTCGAGGCCCGCCTGATCGGGAACAGGATGGCCCGCTTCTCGCGCATCCAGAACCTCAAGCCGGCGCCCATATCCGTGACGTGCGACGGCAAGACCCGAAAGTCGCTCGCGCGGCACACCGGCTGCGAGATAGTGCCGTTCCGCCGCTTCAGCCATCGAGCCGGCCGCCTTGCCTGCCGCGAAAATCACAACCCGCTGGTTGGGGCGAGGACGGGGCAGGACAGGCGGCAGGAAAACAGCCGGCAGAACGGCCTTCACCGCCGCGCGATAGATCGCCTCGGCATCTGCCCGCATCCGGCTGATGCTTGTCCGTTCGATCCCGACCACCTTGCCGCCCCTGTCTTCCCTGCGAATTCGAGAATTGCCGGTTGAATCGCTTCTACCTTTGAGTGAGAAGGCCACACAACTCTAATCGGACGGAACGGGCGGATGATCGCGGGAGAACAGGCAGAAGCTTTCGAGATTATCGGGGGAAAGGGCGATTGCGGCCTTCTTGTCCTGTGTGACCACGCGACTTCGGTCATCCCGCCGGAATTCGCCGATCTCGGCCTCTCAGCCGAGCAGCGCGCCCGGCATATCGCGTTCGATATCGGCGCAGCGGATGTGACGCGCGCACTCGCCGCCGAGTTTCATTGCCCCGCCGTGCTGAGCCGCTTCTCGCGCCTGCTGATCGACCCCAATCGCGGCGAGGACGACCCGACCCTCGTGATGCGCATCGCCGATGGCGCGCTCGTACCCGGCAATGCCCGCATCGGAGAAGCAGAGGTAAGCGCGCGCATCGATCGATTCTATCGGCCCTATGACGAGGCCATTGCGCGTACCATCCGCGCGATGCGCAGGACAGGCAAGAACCCTGTCATCGTCTCGATGCATTCCTTCACACCGGAAATGAAGGGCCGCAAGCGGCCTTGGCACATCACCGTGATCTGGGATTTCGATCCACGCCTCAACCGTACCCTGCTCGACGCACTCGGGCGAGAACCGGATCTGATCGTGGGCGACAACGAACCCTATCAGGGTGGCTATCGCGGCGATACGATGGACCGACACGTCATCCGTGCCGGGCTCGCGCATGCCCTCGTCGAAATCCGCCAGGACCTCATCGCCACACCCGAGACGGCCCATGCCTGGGGCAAAAGACTGGCTGGGGTCTTGCGCCCGCTGCTCAACGACCCAGATCTCTACGAGGCGCGCGTCCATGGCGCGCATCCCTGAGGAGCCAAGATGAGCAACGCTCTCGATCCCGCCACCATCACCGAACTGGAAGCGATGGCCTTTCGCCGCCTGATCCAGCACCTGCGCGACCATCCGGAGGTGCAGAACATCGATATGATGAACCTGGCGGGTTTTTGCCGGAACTGCCTCTCCAACTGGATGGAAGACGCCGCGAAAGCCAGAGGCGTGCCCTTGGATCGAGCAGCCGCACGTGAACGCGTCTACGGCATGCCTTACGATATCTGGAAAGCGCAGAACCAGAAAGAGGCCAGCGCCGCGCAGGAAGCAGCTTTCAAGGCCCGCTCAACCGAACATTCCTGAGCTCGGAATTCCGGGGAAAGCGGTGAGCAAAGCCAAAGCTTCGCTTGATCCTGCGGCCTCTCTCGTCCATCCGGTCATGCCAACACGAACAGCCCCTCGGGAGCCACCATGTCCGAAGTCTCGCCTGCCGCTGCCGGCCAGTTGAAATCCATCATCGAGCGGATCGAGCGTCTCGAGGAAGAGAAGCGCAACATCGCCTCCGACATCAAGGACGTTTATGCGGAAGCGAAAGGTCAGGGCTACGATTCCAAAATCCTGCGCAAGGTTGTCTCGTTGCGCCGGAAGGAGCCGCATGAACGCCAGGAGGAAGAAGCCGTGCTGGAGAGCTATCTCAACGCGCTCGGCATGGCCTGAGCCGCGATCAAGGCTCACTCGCCCGCTTTGGTGAAGCGCGGCGAAATCGGGCGGATGAACCCGCCTGCAAAGCCATTCTTCTCTGGCACCGGCGCTGATTTCTCAAGCTTCAGCGCCACAACTTCGCGCCGGATTTCTGCCTCGACGGGTGGAGGCGTGACATTCACCACGGCGCGCGGGCGGGTCTGGCGGGCCGATTCCGCCTCGATCAGGGCTGTGAGATCGGCTTTGCCCTCGGCATCGGCTGCACTTTTCACCCGGATCGGAGCGATCGGCCGGGCAGCGGCCCTAGGCTGTGGAGCGAGAGCCGCAACGCGGCTCGGCGGCAATGGCAGATTGGCCGGAGCATAGGATTGCGCGATCGGCGCTTCAGGCTCGGTGGGCCGCGTCATGATCCCGGGCAGGCCAGATGGTGCCGGTGTCGCGGCCGCCAAGGCGACAGCGCCGGCCTCCGTTGCCGGTTGTGATGGCCGGCGTGGCGGCAGCGGCAGATTGGCCGGCAAAGGCGTGCTGGCCACAGCAGCGACCTCGAACGTCTTGGCTTCCGCCTCCGGTGTCGCGGCAACGCCTCGGGGACGCACGGGCGGGAGTGGCAGTTCTGCCGCGACCGGCGTGCCAGGAAGGGCGGCAACCGCCACACCAAGATCCCGCGGGCGGATCGGCGGCAGCGGCAAGGCCGCAGCCTGCAAGGCTGGGGCGACGGCGGAAGAAGCAGGTGCAGCAGGCTCACTGCCCGGTTGCGGGCGCAGTTCTGCCTCGATCGGGCGTGCCTCGACGCGCACCGGCGCGGCTCGGGCGACAGGCTCAACAGAGGCAACCATGACGTTGTCGCCCGACGACGCGGGAACCGAGGATTGCGCGACAGCCGGTGCGTTGCGCCCCGTGCGGCGAGCCGCAACGCGGGACGGCCGCGCTTCATCGCCTGTATCCTCCTCAGCCCCGGACCCGAACAGCAAGGCCCAGAGTGTGCTGCCGCGGCTCGAGCGCACGGTTTCGTAATCGAGAGCCGAACCACCGCGCGCCTGCACTTCCGCGAGGGCCAATTGGTAATTGGCGAGCGGCACGCCATCCGAGGGGATATGCACGGTCTTGCCGTCAGGGAATATGCGTTCAAGTTGCTCGCGCGGCATGCGCGGCCAGGAGCGCACGGTGCCGACATCCAGATGCACAAACGGCGATCCGGCAGTCGGATAATAGCCAACACCGCCGCGCTGAAGCCGCATACCCAACTCACGCACCTTCGCCATGGAGACGCCGGGGATGTGGAAATCCATCGCATTGCCGCGCATGTGGTGGCTGTTTTTCGCGACAGCACGCGAACGGCGCGCCAGCATCGCGTTGGTGCCCGGAGAGCGATAGGCGGAGACCACTTTCACCGGTTCGGTAGCACCCACTTCCCGATAGACATACCAGACCACATCGAAAAGCTGCGGCGCCATGGAAGTGGTGTCGTCATTGCGCCAGTCGCGCAGGAAATGGTTGAGCTTCGCGAGCGCATCGGAGTCGAACACGCCATCGCGCTTGAAGGTGATGCGCAGACTCTCGCGGGTATGCGCATGGTAAAGATCGAGCGTGCGCGTCTCGCCATTCGCACTCGCGTCCTGCGTGCCGCGCGAGAGCCCGGCAAGCGTCAACACGGCCAGGGCACAAACACCCACTGGCCGCGCCAGCCCGCGTGCAAGACCACGCAGCCGCTTCATGCCCAAAACTCCAGACCCATCAGCGGATACACCCCCCGGGCAAGCCCCGATCGCAGAGCTTTGCCGGAAAAAGGTGGCGGAAAAACGCCCGAACTTCCATGATTTCACGCAAAGATATCAGAGCGACAGCGCGCGCCGGATGCGGGCATCATGCCCGTAAAGATCAGGCTTGCGGACAAGAACCCCGTTTGCATCCACCTGATAGGTGAAATAGGCGAGGTGCACCGGCACCTTTTCGTTCAGCCGGATCGTGCGCTCGCTGCTGCCAACCATCGCACGCAACTGGCGCTCATTGAGCCCCTGACTTTTCAGAAGCAGGTGCTCGGCAAGCTGGAACGGGCCTTCGACACGCACGCAACCCGAGCTGAAAGCCCGCGTATCGGCCCGGAACAGATGCCGGCCCGGCGTATCATGCAGATAGACCGCATGCTCGTTGGGGAACATGAATTTGACATGGCCCAGCGCATTGCGGTTGCCCGGCGGCTGACGCACCGAAATCGAATTGCCACGCCGGGTCACCTCATAGCCCATCCGCGCGGCATAGCCCGGATCGGCTGCGAGCTTCGGCAGCACATCCTTGCGCAGGATGGTCGGCGGGATGAACCATGACGGGTTGACGACGAGAAATTCCATCTGGTCCGAAAAAATCGGCGTCTGGCGCTCGGGTTTGCCAACGATCACGCGGGTCTCGAAGATGCGCGCCCCCTCATCCATCATTTCCAGCCGGAAATCGGGGATGTTGACGAAGATGTGCGTGCGACCGAGTTCCGGCGGCAGCCAGCGCCAGCGTTCCATATTGGCGATGATGGTTGCGATGCGGTCATCTGGTGCGGCCTTGGCCTTGTGAATACGGGTCAGAGGTGCTTCCAGATCCTCGAGCAGGGTGCGGGTGCGCGGCGTGACCCGGCCATCCGGCTTCAGATTGTTGGCGCGCTGGAACTCACGGACCGCTTCAGCCAATGCAGCATCGTAAGTGATACCCTCGGTCGCCGGCAGGCCGAGGCGAACCCGCATCAGCGGGACGCGGGCATCCTCCTGCCCTGGGTTGAGCCCGGCGCCGTTCATGAAATTCGGTGGCAGGGACGCCCGCAAGGCGGCGGGATTCGGCCCAGTGCTGGCGGTGATATCGGGATCACCCTTCGGCTCGGCGCGGAGCTTCGCCAGCGCATCGCGCAAGGCCCGATAGCCGGCATGAGGTGGATTGAAGGCCAGCAGCGCCTTGCGGACATCGCCCGCAGCCTCGGCCTTGGCCAAAGCTTCCAGCACGTCGCCGGCTTGCGGCAAGGACAGCGCCGGCGTGAGCATCGAAGACAGGCGGTTGGGCTCCAGCCGCCCGCCGCGCGCATCCTGGGCATAGGTGGAGGCCGCGAGCGACAGCGCGAGTTCCGCTTCGTTTCGCCGCTCGGCGGACAGCGAAGCCCGGCCGGAGGCCTCGCCGAGCGAGACGGGCAGCACGGCGAGAAGGCGAGCCGAATCCAGCCCCTCGTCGCCCGCCTTCGCGATGGCCTCGAGAGCGCCCTGAGCTTTCGGCGCAAGCTTTCCTTCGGCATCGATCCAGAGCGGCTGCCATGCGCGAGCGGCATAGAAAGCGGCGATCTGCTCCACGACAGCCGCACGGATTTTCAGCTTCGCACGGAGGGGCTCAAGGATTGCTTGCGCACGCTCGGCATCAAGATCGAGAGCCACCACGGAGGGCTGGGCGACAGAGGGTGCGAGGATCGCCGGAGGGTCAACCTGCAACATCGAGAGATTAAGAGCAGGGATCGGCGGTGTTTCGATCTCGACACGCAGAACAGTGCCGGCTGATTCGGGTGCCGGAACAGCCAATGCCGCAGATTTCGAAGGCTCCGACGCGGCCTCCTTCACGGGCTCGGCGGCGACGATCTCGGAAGGCATGGCGAAGCCGGGGATTTCGACACCCCGCACAACGAGGAATTCGTCCCTCGGCTGTTCGGCAAAAGCCTTGGGCTGACTTTCCATGGGCGCGGCCGCGGGTGGCATCGCGAAAGGCGGAATTTCCGGCAGGGGCAAGGCAAAGGCCTGCGGAGTGCTCTCGGCATCCGGCGATGTCGCCAGAGCGGTACCGCCGATGGTCGAAGTCAAGACCAGGACCGCGAGACTCACGCCGCTCGTCCTGAAATTCCGAATGAACGCCGACGCCCCACCCGGAACCAACCGTAGCCGCCTCATGGTCCGCTCTCTCCCGGCCAACACGAGCGCCCCGGTGAGACCCGTTTTCGCCCGCCTGCTCAATACCTTCGTTCCTTGAACCAATTACATTGTCAAGGCAGTGACATTCCGCACATCGCGTCAGGCGGCACGGATATCCTCATTCAAATCGTCGTCCTCGGGATCATCGGTCGCGATCCCGAGTTCCTTGAGCTTGCGATAGAGGGTCGAGCGCCCGATCCCAAGCTTCCGCGCGACCTTTGACATCTGCCCGCGATAATGATCGAGCGCAAAGCGGATTGTCTCGCTTTCGACATCGCCGAGCGGGCGCACATCACCCATCGGATCAAGCAAAGTCATGGCCGAGGGGTCCTTGATCTCGACCCGCACGATCTCGCGTTCAGCCTGCATCGGCACAGGCGTCGCGGACATGGGCGGGATACGGACATCGAACCCGCTCACAACCTGCGCGACCTGCGGCAGGTGCTCGACCGTGATCTCGTCGCCTTCGCACAGGATCACGGCGCGGAAGACGGCGTTTTCCAGCTGGCGCACGTTACCGGGCCAATGGAAGCTTTGCAGGAGCTGCATCGCGTCGGTCGAAATGCCGCGGATGATGCGCCCTTCCTCGGCCGCGAAACGCGCGACGAAACCGCGCACGAGTGTGGCAATATCCTCACGCCGGTTGCGCAGGGGCGGAATGGAAATCGGGAAAACATTGAGGCGGTAGTAGAGATCCTCGCGGAACTTCCCCTGCCGCACGCAATCGAGCAGGTCCTTGTTTGATGCCGAGACGAGGCGGATATCGACCTTGACGGTCTTGCGCCCGCCGACCGGATCGACCTCGCCCTCCTGAATCGCACGAAGCAATTTCACCTGCGCATCCAGCGGCAATTCGGAAACCTCATCGAGGAACAGCGTGCCGCCATTGGCTTCGACGAATTTGCCAAGGTGCTTCTCGGTGGCACCCGTGAAGGCACCCTTCTCGTGGCCGAAGAGAATGCTTTCGACGAGATTGGCCGGGATCGCCCCGCAATTGACCGTGACGAAGGCCTTGCCGCGCCGGTCACTCGCCCCTTGAAGCGCGCGGGCGAAAACTTCCTTGCCGACGCCCGATTCGCCTTCCAACAGCACCGGAATACCGGATTTCGCCGCCCGTTCGCCGAGCCGGATGGCCCGCGCCATATCGGGGGATGACGAGGCGAGATCGGCGAAGGTCAGCGCGCCCGAACCGCGCTTCGACATCCGGCGCACTTCTCCCTCCAGCGCTTCAACGCGCAGGGCATTCTTGATCGAGACCTGCAATCTTTCGGCGCCGACCGGCTTGACCACGAAGTCGGCGGCTCCAGCGCGCATCGCGCTGATCACGGCATCGATCGAACCATGCGCCGTCTGGACGATCACGGCAGGCGCGTCTTCCATCGTCTTGAGGCGGTCGAGCACCGTCATGCCGTCGATGTCGGGCATGACAAGGTCGAGCACCATCACGTCGATCTTGGGGCGGGCGCGATCATTCAGCCGATCGAGCGCTTCGGCTCCTCCTTCCACCACTTCGGGCTGATAGCCGAAGCGACGGACCATCTCGGTCAGGAGGCGACGCTGGACGGGATCGTCATCGACGATGAGAAGGGATGCGCTCATGTCCGGAATACTTCGCTTTCATGCTCCCTGGCGTCGCAAAAACGGGCCGAACCGGCGACACAAGGTGTTTCGTTCTGGGCCAGTGTCGCCAAAGCGCGTAAACAGGCTGTAAATCCTGTCGCCCGGTTTTCATGGCGCATTGCAAAATCTGCGTTCCTGCTCCATCTGCTTTCAGGTGACGCGCACGGCGTTTCGTTGCCCCGATTCTGGGAAACTGAAGCGTTTGGAGCGAATTTCAGGGGAATTGCGATGCGCAACGTGCCGAATGCCGAAGCCTTGCCCGTGCCGACGGAGCGTGGCGGAGCAACGGAAAAATCGCTCGGCCCATTGCCCGAGTGGCGTCTTTCCGACCTCTATCCCGGCATGGATTCGCCCGAGTACAAGGCCGACCTTGAGCAGGTCGAGCGCGAATCAGCCGCTTTTACCGCCCGGTTTCGCGGCCAACTCGCCGATTTGGCCAACTCGGCGGATGCCTCGGCCCGCCTCCACGATGCGATCCGCCAATACGAGGCCATCGAAGACCGGATGGGCCGGATCATCTCCTATGCCGGGCTAATCTATGCGAGCGACACCACCAATCCGGCTCACGGCAAATTCTATGGAGACGCACAGGAGCGCATCACCGCCCTCTCGTCCGACCTGCTGTTCTTCATGCTTGAACTGAACCGTCTCGATGACGCCCTGATCGACAGGCTCGCGGCGATCGAACCACTCCGGCATTTCCAGCCCTGGCTGACCGATCTGCGTCGCGACAAGCCCTATCAGCTTGAAGATCGCATCGAACAGGTCTTTCACGAGAAATCTGTGACGGGGCGCGGCGCATGGAACCGGCTTTTCGATGAAACCATGGCGTCCTTGCGCTTCGAGATCGATGGTGAAAGCCTCACGCTCGAGCCAACCCTCGGGCGTTTGCAGGATTCGGATCCGCACAAGCGCAAGAGTGCAGCCGAGGCGCTCTCGAAGACCCTGAGCGAGAATCTGAGGCTCTTCACGCTGGTCACCAATACGCTGGCGAAAGACAAGGAAATCTCCGATCGCTGGCGCGGTTTTCAGGACGTCGCCGATAGCCGCCACCTCGCCAACCGCGTCGAGCGTGAGGTGGTGGATGCAATGGTTTCGGCCATCGAAGCTGCCTATCCGCGGCTCTCGCACCGCTATTATGCGCTGAAAGCGAAGTGGTTCGGGCGTGAGGCCCTCGATTTCTGGGATCGCAACGCGCCGTTGCCGAAAGTCGAGCAGCGCACGATCCCGTGGACCGAAGCGCGTGACACCGTGCTCGATGCCTATGCCGGTTTCTCGGATGAACTCTCGATGATTGCCCGTCGCTTTTTCGACGAGAGCTGGATCGACGCACCCGTTCGAGCCGGCAAGTCGCCCGGTGCTTTCGCACACCCCACCGTTCCTTCGTCGCACCCCTACATTCTGGTCAATTATCTCGGTAAGCCGCGCGACGTGATGACCCTCGCCCATGAACTGGGGCACGGGGTGCATCAGGTTCTCGCTGGCCCGAATGGCGCTCTGATGGCACCCACCCCGCTCACCCTCGCCGAAACCGCGAGCGTGTTCGGCGAGATGCTGACGTTCCGCAAGATCCTCGCCGCCACGACCAACCCTCTGGAGCGCAAGGCGCTGCTGGCCTCGAAGGTCGAGGACATGATCAACACAGTCGTGCGGCAGGTCGCATTCTACTCCTTCGAGCGGCGCGTGCATATCGAGCGGCGCAACGGCGAGCTGACAAGCGAACAGCTCAACGCGATCTGGCTCGACGTGCAGACGAAAAGCCTCGGCCCCGCAATCCGGCTTGGGCCCGGTTACGAAGTGTTCTGGGCCTATATCCCGCACTTCATCCACTCGCCCTTCTATGTCTATGCCTATGCTTTTGGCGACTGCCTCGTGAACTCGCTTTATGGCGTCTACCAGAAAGCCGATCCACGCTTTGTGGATCACTATTTCGATCTGCTGAAAGCTGGCGGCACGAAGCATCATTCCGAACTTCTGGCGCCTTTCGGCCTCGATGCCCGTGACCCATCTTTCTGGCAAATCGGCCTCAAGGTGATCGAGGACATGATCGGCGAACTCGAAGCGATGGGGTGAAGAGGCATCCACGGGGTTGCTTCGCTCGTATCGACCATCAGCGCCGCAATTCGACCAGGTTGCCATGTCCGATTCCGAACAGAACCGTTTTACGGCCCGCGCCAGCCGCTATGCCCGCGTGGGAGCCAATGTCGGTGGCGTTGCCGCGCGTATCGCCGGCGGAATGCTGATGGGCCGTTCTTCGGATGGAGACCGTCGCAATGCGGCCGCTCTCACCGCGGCGCTGGGCGGATTGAAAGGCCCGCTGATGAAGGTCGCGCAACTCCTCGCGACGATTCCCGAGGCCGTACCCGCCGAATATGCCGAGGAACTGCGGAAGCTTCAGTCCGAGGCCCCGCCGATGGGCTGGACTTTCGTGAAACGCCGCATGATCGCCGAACTGGGCCCGGATTGGCAGACGCGCTTCGCGGAATTCGAGAAGGAGCCGGCCGCCGCCGCCTCACTCGGGCAGGTGCATCGCGCCACAACACTCGATGGCCGCAAGCTCGCCTGCAAGCTGCAATATCCGGATATGGAATCAGCCGTCGAGGCGGATCTGAGCCAGCTCGACCTGCTGTTCTCCATTCATCGCCGGATGTCGAATGTCATCGACACCCGCGAGATCAAGCTCGAAATCTCGGACCGGATCCGCGAGGAACTCGATTACACCCGCGAGGCCAGCCACGCCCGGCTTTATGCCGATGTGCTGGCGCAGGAACCGTTGGTGCGTGTGCCGCAGGTCGAAACCTCGCTCTCGACCCGCCGGCTGCTGAGCCTCGAATGGCTCGAGGGCGAGAAGATGCTCAACTTCACAAGCGAGGACGAGGCGGTTCGCAATCGCCTCGCGACGGCGATGTTCAAGGCCTGGTGGCATCCTTTCAGCCATGTCGGCATCATCCACGGCGACCCGCATCTGGGAAACTACACGGTTTTCCGCGACGAACAGGGTCAGCCGGGCGGCATCAACCTGCTCGATTATGGCTGCATCCGGATTTTTCCGCCGAGCTTCGTGGGCGGAGTGATCGATCTTTACCGCGGGCTTCTTGAAGGTGATGAAGCACGCGTGGTCCATGCCTACGAGGTCTGGGGATTCAAGAAACTCAATCGCGAGCTGATCGATATCCTCTCCATCTGGGCACGGTTTATCTTCGGGCCGCTGCTGGATGACCGTGTGCGCACTATCGCCGATGGCGTCTCGCCAGGCGAATATGGCCGCAAGGAAGCCTTCAAGGTGCATCAAGCGCTGAAGGAAAAAGGGCCGGTGACCATTCCGCGCGAATTCGTGTTCATGGATCGCGCCGCAATTGGCCTTGGCGGCGTGTTCCTGCATCTGGGCGCGCGGCTGAATTTCCACACCCTCTTCAATGCCGAGATCGCGGATTTTTCGGTGGACAAGGTGGCCGAGGCGCAGGCCAAAGCGCTGGCGCGTGCCGGCCTCTGAGCCATCTCCTCCAGCCCCTCCCCCCTGCGCCAGCCGCATTGCGCAGAAGCCACCTTTCGGCTAGACGCGAAGAAGAGGTTCTGACCACTCCAGAGGAAGACGACAATGGCCGCTGACAACCACAATCATGACGCGCCGGCGATGGATTATGCCGAGCACGAGAAGACCTTCTCGCTTTTCGCGGGCCTTATCAAATGGGGAACGGTCTTCAGTGTGATTTTCGTGCTGCTCACGGGTTCCTTCACAGGACTTCTGCCCTGGGCTTTCACGCTCATCGTCTCGGTTCTGACGACCGCGATCGTGGCGAAGTTTTTCTGAGCCTTTGCCGGGCGCCTGTCCTGCGCCCGTTGCCATTCATAACATTGCCGAAGTCTGGGGGAAGCGATGCGCATTGCCGTTCTCGATGAAGCGAAATCGGGCGAAACCCGCGTTGCCGTCACGCCGGAAACCATCGGCAAGCTGAAAGCGCTCGGTGCCGAGATCGCGATCGAGAAAGGTGCGGGGGCCGGCTCCGATATCCCGGATGCAATGTTCGAGGCCGCCGGAGCCAGTGTCGGCACAGCCGCGGCGGCGCTCAAGGGTGCCGATATCCTTCTGAGCGTGCGTCGCCCCTCGGCTGATGTCGCGGGCAAGCTCGCCAAGGGTGCGCTCGTGATCGGCATGCTCGAACCCTATGGCGATGCCGAGGGCATGAAGGCCATTGCCGATAAGGGCGTCGCGGCTTTCTCGATGGAACTGATGCCCCGCATCACCCGCGCCCAGGTGATGGATGTGCTGTCGTCTCAGGCGAACCTTGCGGGATATCGCGCGGTGATCGACGCTGCAGCGATTTTCGGCCGCGCGTTCCCGATGATGATGACCGCCGCTGGCACCGTGCCTGCCGCACGTTCCTTCATCATGGGGGCGGGCGTGGCGGGCCTTCAAGCCATCGCCACAGCGCGGCGCCTCGGCGCGATCGTCACCGCAACCGATGTCCGCCCTGCCGCAAAAGAGCAGGTCGCTTCACTCGGCGCGAAATTCGTTGCCGTTGAAGATGACGAGTTCAAGGCCGCCGAAACGGCAGCCGGTTATGCGAAGCCGATGTCGGCCGAATATCAGGCGAAACAGGCGGCGCTCGTGGCCGAGCACATCGCCAAGCAGGATATCGTGATCACGACAGCGCTGATCCCCGGTCGCCCCGCGCCACGCCTCGTGACAGCGGCGATGGTCGCGTCGATGCGCCCCGGCTCGGTGATCATCGATCTCGCGGTCGAGCGTGGCGGCAATGTCGAGGGAGCGAAAGCGGGCGAGGTCGTCACCACGTCGAATGGTGTGAAAATCGTCGGTTATCTCAACGTGCCGGGGCGGCTCGCGCCCACGGCCTCGGCACTCTATGCCAAGAACCTTCTCGCATTCCTCGATACGCTCGTGGACAAGAAAGAGAAAAAACTGGCCGTGAATTTCGACGACGAACTGGTCAAGGCGACCTGCCTGTGCCGCGACGGGGCGCTGGTGCACCCCCTGTTCGCGCCCAAAGCATAACCCGGTCGGATAAGGGGGCAACATGTCGACGCCGCAACAGATCCTCGAACAGGCGCAGGCCGCCAAAGCTGCCGCCGATGCCGCGCTCGCGGCCGCTGAAAGGCTCGCGCAGGCCGGCGGGGCGGCTGCTTCCGCTGCCACAGGTGGCGCGGTGGATGCCACAGTCTTCCAGTTTGCGATTTTCGTTCTCGCCATCTTCGTCGGCTATTACGTGGTCTGGTCGGTGACGCCGGCCCTGCACACCCCGCTGATGTCGGTGACCAACGCGATTTCCTCGGTGATCGTGGTCGGCGCGTTGCTTTCGGTCGGCGTGCCGCTGCTTACCGATGGTTCGGGCTCGGCTCGGCTCTTCGGCTTCATCGGGCTGATCCTCGCCAGCGTGAACATCTTTGGTGGCTTCCTCGTCACCAGCCGCATGCTCGCCATGTACAAGAAGAAGGGCTGAGACGATGAGCGCGAATATCGCCAACCTGCTCTATCTCGCCTCGGGCGTGCTGTTCATCCTCGCGTTGCGCGGGCTCTCGCACCCCTCCACATCCCGCCAAGGCAACATCTACGGCATGGTGGGCATGGGCATCGCCGCGCTCACCACGCTGCTGCTCTCGCCGCCCTCCGGTTTTTCAGGCTGGGGCCTCGCGATTCTTGGCGTGGCCATCGGCGGTGGCATCGGCGCCTTCATGGCGAAAAAGGTCGAGATGACCAAAATGCCGCAGCTTGTGGCCTTTTTCCATGCGCTGGTCGGCCTCGCCGCCGTGTTCGTGGCGGCGGCCGCCCTTTATGCCCCGCAGGCTTTTGGCATCGGCACGCTCGGCAAGATCAAGGGCGCGAGCCTCTTCGAGATGAGCCTCGGCGTCGCGATCGGTGCCCTCACCTTCACCGGATCGGTCGTCGCCTTCCTGAAACTCGACGGGCGGATGAGCGGCAAGCCGATCATGCTGCCTCAGCGCCACGCCATCAATATCGGCCTTGGCGTGCTGCTGCTGGTGCTGATCGCCATCTTCATCGGCACCGAGAGCCGGGCCGTGTTCTGGATGATCACGATCGTGGCGCTCGCGCTCGGCGTGCTGCTGATCGTGCCGATCGGCGGCGCGGACATGCCGGTCGTGGTCTCGATGCTGAACTCGTATTCGGGCTGGGCTGCTGCCGGCATCGGCTTCACATTGGGCAACCTCGCGCTGATCATCACGGGCGCGCTGGTGGGCTCTTCGGGCGCGATTCTTTCTTACATCATGTGCAAAGGCATGAACCGCAGCTTTATCTCGGTGATCCTGGGCGGTTTCGGTGGCGAGACAGCAGCAGTGGGCGGTGCCAAGGAAGAGCGCCCGGTCAAACAGGGCTCAGCCGACGATGCGGGCTTCATCATGAAAAACGCCTCGAAGGTCATCATCGTGCCGGGCTACGGCATGGCGCAGGCGCAGGCACAGCATGCGCTTCGCGAGATGGCCGATACGCTGAAAAAGGAAGGCGTTGAGGTCAAATACGCCATTCACCCCGTCGCGGGCCGCATGCCGGGGCATATGAACGTGCTGCTGGCGGAAGCGAATGTGCCTTACGATGAAGTCTTCGAGCTTGAAGACATCAACAACGAGTTTGCACAGGCCGACGTCGCCTTCGTGATCGGCGCGAATGACGTGACGAACCCCTCGGCCAAGACAGACCCCGCTTCGCCGATCTTCGGCATGCCGGTGCTCGATGTCGAGAAGGCGAAAACCGTGCTTTTCATCAAGCGCGGCATGGGTTCGGGCTATGCGGGCGTCGAGAACGAACTCTTCTTCCGCGACAACACCATGATGCTGTTCGGCGACGCCAAGAAAGTCACCGAAGAGGTGGTGAAAGCGCTCGCGCATTGAGCGCAGATGCGGACTGATGAAGCACCTCCTGCGAATCGCAATCGGGTTGGCGATAGTCGCCTATCTCGGCGCCGCGGCCTATATGACCGCCTTCCAGCGCAGCTTTCTCTATCGCACTGCGCCGGAATGGCAGGAACCGGCGGATCATAATCTGCCGCAAGCCAGTCGCCAGATTCTCACCACGCCGGACGGAATCATGCTTTCCGGCTGGTGGATTGCGCCGAAGCGGGATGATGCTCCGGTTTTCCTCTACTTTCACGGCAATGCAAACGGCCTTTCGCGCCGCGCCCTGCGCTTCAGCATCATGAGTGCCGATGGTTCGGGCGTTCTCGCCATGTCCTATCGCGGCTATGGCGGCTCGGGCGGTGCACCAACCGAGATGGCGCTGCACGCGGATGCTCTCTTGGCCTACCGGCATCTCGCGCAGCAATTCGCGCCTGAACGTATCGTGATCTTCGGCGAATCGCTCGGCTCCGGTGTGGCGCTGAACCTCGCGCGGCAGGTGAAAACCAAAGCCGTCGTGCTCGATAGCCCCTATCTTTCCATCGTCGAACAAGCGCGGCTGAGCTATCCGTGGCTGCCGGTTTCACGCCTGCTGATCGACCAGTTCCGCTCGGACCTTTTCATCCGCCAAGTCGACGAGCCCGTTCTCATCCTGCATGGAACGGCGGATACGCTGATCCCGCCGGTGCAATCGGAAAGGCTCGCCGCTTCAGGCAACCCGGCGCTCGTCACGCGCAAGCTTTACGAGGGGCAACCGCACGTGGTCCGTTACAATCAGGGGCCAGATGCCGATGTGCGCGCCTGGCTGAGCCAGATCCGCTGATCAGAATCCGCCGCCGCGCATGCCTTCACGCGCCGCACGGTTGTTCGGATCGAGCGCGATGGCGCGCTGGAAACTCTCGGCGGCATCGGTCTTCTTGCCCTGCCGGTTGAGCGCGACGCCCCGCAGAGCCCAGCTATCGGCATTGCGATTGTCGACATTGAGTGCGGCGTTGAAATCCTCGAGCGCCTGATCAACCTTGCCAACCACAAGCAGGCTCTGCCCGCGCGCCTGATAGGGCGGCGCAACATAGGGGTTCCGGTCAATCGCGGCATCGAAATCCGAAAGCGCAAGATTGTGCTGTCCCTGGCTCTGATAGGCAAGGCCACGCCCGTGGAATGCCTCGGCACCTTCCGGGTAGAGACGGATGACCTGACCGAGATCGGCAACCGCCTGCCCGTGATTGCCCTGCGAGCGGTAGAGATTCCCGCGCGCGAGATAGGCGGGGTAGTAATTCGGTTCGGCCGCCACGGCGCGGTTGAAATCCGCCAGCGCCTCCGCGGCGCGACCGCCCTGCCGGTGTGCGAGGCCACGATTGGTGTAAGCCGCGGCATAATTCGGGTTGATCTGCAACGCACGGCTGAAATCAGCGATCGCTTCGGTGAAGCGCCCGGAACGGGCAAAGGCCACACCGCGGGTGTTGTAAGCCTGCGGATCATTCGGATTGCGGCGGATCACGTCGCTCAGCGACGCGATATTGGCCTGCTGCGCGGGTGCGGCCGACGGATCATCAATTTCCGCAACACCGGGGTTTGAAAGACCGCCCACGGTTTCGCAGGCCGCGAGTCCAAGGCCGATCGCCAGAACGATGGCGGCGCGCCATGCAGAGGCCTGCGAACCTCGCAACACCTCTCTGGTGCTGGCGATCGAAAGAGACATCATCGGCGACCTCGACCCTGAACAAAAAGAGCGCCCGTATGCCGGACGCTCCAAGCTTTCGCACATATACAGCAAAAAGAAGGTTACTTCACCTTCTTCGGTGCTGCGGCAATCAGGCCCTCACGCTGCATGCGCTTGCGCGCGAGCTTCCGCGCCCGGCGCACGGCTTCCGCCTTTTCGCGGGCTTTCTTCTCGGAGGGCTTCTCGTAATGGCCACGAAGCTTCATCTCGCGGAAGATGCCTTCACGCTGCATTTTTTTCTTCAGCGCCCGCAGCGCCTGATCGACATTGTTGTCACGAACGAGAACCTGCACGTTTGCTCCGCCCTGATAGAAAGATGAGGGGAAATACGTTTTCCCCAGATGACCTGACTGATAAGGGCGCGCGTTTAACATAGCTCTTTTGGCTTGTCCACGATCGCCGAACCAAAATTTCGGTCAAATTTCCGGGCGGAGTTGAACCGCTCAGGGATTGCCCAGCAGGCGCGTCGCGTGCCCCATTTTGCGCCCCCGACGCGTCTCCGATTTGCCATAAAGGTGCATCTTGGTTGCAGGCTGGGCTGCAAGCTCGGCCCAAAGCTCCATATCGGCGCCCACCAGATTGATCATCTCGACGCGCTCACGACGCCGGGCGCTCCCCAGAGGCCACCCGCAAATCGCGCGGATATGCTGCTCGAACTGGCATGTCACCGCACCGTCTATCGTCCAGTGACCGGAATTGTGCACGCGCGGTGCGATCTCGTTGACAACGACATCCTCCGCATCGCCGTCGCCGACCACAAAAAACTCGACTGCGAAAGTTCCCACATAGCCCAGACCATCGCCGATTTTCCGGGCGGCATCCATCGCCGCCCCGCATGCTCTCTCGCCGATGCGGGCCGGAACCATCGAACGATCGAGGATATGGTTGCGGTGTTCGTTCTCGGTGACCTCGAAGGCGACGAATTCGCCTGACACCGTGCGCGCCGCAATCACCGACACCTCACGCGAGAACCGGACAAACCCCTCAAGAATGGCCGGTGAGTCTCGCAACGCCTGAAAGGCGGATGCGGCACCCTCACGCGTCACGATTTTCACCTGCCCCTTGCCATCATAGCCGAAACGGCGGGTCTTGAGGATGGCGGGAAGGCCGATCATATCGAGAGCCGAGTGCAGGGATTCGACCGAAGCGATGTCCGCAAAGGGCGCGGTTCTCAGGCCTAGTCTCTCGGCGAATGTTTTTTCGGCCAGACGGTCCTGGGCGATTTCGAGCGCGCCCGATGAGGGTGCAACCGGCACGCGCGCCTCGAGAAACCGCAAGGTTTCAACCGGGACATTCTCGAATTCAAGCGTCACAACTTGCACGCCTTTCGCAAAAGCGGCGAGCGCGGCTTCATCCTCATACGCCGCGAGAGTATGGGCTGAAGCAACCTCGAAGGCGGGACTTTCCGGTTCAGGGCAATAAATATGGCAGTGAAATCCGAGCCTTGCAGCCGCGATCGCCAGCATGCGGCCGAGCTGCCCGCCTCCCAGAATACCGATTGTCGAACCCGGAGGGAGCATCACTCGTCCTTCGGCGACTCGGCCACGGCATTGGTCTGCTTCTCACGCCATGCATCGATGCGATCCGAGAGTGCCGCATCATTGAGCGCAAGAATCTGCGCCGCCATCAGCCCGGCATTCACCGCGCCCGGCTTGCCGATCGCGAGGGTGCCGACCGGAACTCCGCCCGGCATCTGCACGATCGAGAGCAGCGAATCCTGGCCCGAAAGGGCTTTTGATTCCACCGGCACACCCAGCACGGGCAAGGTTGTCATCGACGCAGTCATACCCGGCAGGTGTGCAGCTCCGCCTGCGCCGGCGATGATCACCTTGTAACCCTTCGATCGGGCCGAGCGGGCGAATTCGAACAACCGTGCCGGCGTGCGGTGAGCTGAGACGATCTTGGCCTCATAGGCCACACCCAAAGCATCCAGACTTTCGGCGGCGTGCCTCATGGTCGGCCAATCCGATTGGCTGCCCATGATGATCGCGACCGGGGGAACTGGCTTGGCCACGCGTTCCGCCTCCTCCAAGGGGCCTTTGGCCCGAGAAAGCACAGCCGGTTAGGCCAAAGGCGGCGATTTGGCAAGGATCATCCAACGATGTGCTGAATTCGTGCCCTGTCTCAGGCAATAATGTCAGGCGTCAGCCGGTCATTGAGCGCGATCAGCCGATCCTTGAGTTGCAGCTTGCGCTTTTTGAGCCGCTGCACCTGAAGCTGATCCATCGAGCCAAGCTGCTCGAGGGCGGCAATCGCGGCATCAAGATCACGATGCTCGATCTGGAGCCGATGAACCTCGCTGCGAATGAGCTGCTGCTCCTCGTCACTCGGCGGCTCACGCATGGCAATATCCTGTTTCGTCAGCCGCTCGTAACGCAGCCAGCGCGATTTGGTTAACCCGGAAGCCTCGGGTTGTCCACACGCGTTAAGGGCGTTTGCCAACGGGCGACGATTCCACTTGCGGACGCCCGCCAATGTGCCACACTCGCTTTAGTCGGCATAACAAACGGAGGTGTCGGCGTATGACGCAAAGTTCGCATCTCGCTCAGCTTGAGCGGAAACATCGTGCTCTGGACGACGAGCTCAGATCGGAGCTCGCACATGCCAACAAGAACGACGTTCGTATCGCGTCGATCAAGCGGCAAAAGCTTGTTCTCAAAGACGAAATTACGCGTTTACGAACCGGGAAACCCCCGGAGAAACACCTGCTTCACTAACGTCTTGTTGCCCAACGGCAAGGCCCGCCCCGAAGCTCGCGCCTCGGGCCGGGTCCTGTTGTCTTGTCGTGGCAGTCTATTTCCGCCCGGGCAATTGTTTCGGACGCGTTATATCGAGCTCACTTGCCGCTGAAGGCTGAGCGGGCCGGGTCGATCGCGGCACCGCGATCAGCGCCGGAAGAGAAAGACAGCGTGCCGGCAATCGCGGCCGGAGCGACAACCTCGCCCGGCGCAACCGAGGCGGTGGTGACGCGCTGGCCATTGTGCACAGCTTCATTCGCGAGAGCCGGGGTCGCCAGAGCGGCACCGAGGGCGAGGATCGAAACAGCAATCTTGTTCATGGTCATTCTCCATCTGGGTTTGGCGGCGGGCCAACCCCGTCGTCATGACCGGAAAGCTAGGCGCTGATCCGCATCACTGGCCAATCAATCGCCGCGGCATGTTTTTGTGATCCTGATCGAGACTTTGTGGGGTCTTTCTCACACCCTCGTGAGCGTTTTCCCCTTGAAAAGCCGCACTCGATACCGCTTCGACGCATTTTTGCGCCACGGTGTCGGCAGTTCCGATTGACAGGCGGGTCGAGGCTGCTAACAGCACCCGCGCGGGATATAAGATGACAGAAAGCAGGACTGCCGATGATTGCTCGTCGTGAGCATGACGCGATGGCGAACGCCATTCGCGCTCTGGCTATGGATGCGGTTGCGGCCGCGAAATCGGGCCATTCCGGCCTTCCCATGGGTGCCGCCGATATCGCGACGGTTCTGTTCCGCGACCACATCAAGTTCGATGCCGGCGACCCGCATTGGCAGGACCGCGACCGTTTCGTGCTCTCGGCCGGGCATGGCTCGATGCTGATCTATGCGCTGATGCACCTGCTCGGCGTTCCCGGCGCGACAATCGACGAGATCAAGAATTTCCGTCAGTTGGGCTTCAAGACCGCTGGCCACCCGGAATATGGCCATTTTCCCGGCGTCGAGACCACGACCGGTCCTTTGGGCCAGGGCCTCGCGAATGCCGTCGGCATGGCGATCGCGGAGCGCAACCTCGCGGCGCGCTTCAAGGGCCTCGTCGATCACTACACCTATGTGATCGCGGGCGATGGCTGCCTGATGGAAGGGATCAGCCAGGAAGCGATCACGCTCGCGGGGCACCTGAAGCTCAACCGTCTGGTGGTGTTTTTCGACGATAACGGCATCTCGATCGATGGCCCGGTCTCGATCACCGACCAGACCGACCAGTTGAAGCGCTTCGAGGCCTCCGGCTGGCGGGTAGAAGCGATCGATGGTCATGACCCGGAAGCGATTTCGGCCGCGATCCTGCGCTCGAAGAAATCCGATCGCCCGTCGCTCATTGCAGCGAAGACCATCATCGGTTTCGGCGCGCCAACCAAAGCCGGCACCTCGACCGCGCATGGCGCGCTGACTGACCCGACTGAGATTTCCGGCGCGCGCGAAAAGCTCGGCTGGCCGCATGCGCCATTCGTCATTCCGGCCGAAATCCAGAAGCTCTGGGCCAAGGCCGGCCAGCGCTCGGCCGTCGAGCGCAAGGCCTGGGCTGCGAAACTCGCCGCCAAGCCGAAACTGGCCGCCGAATTCAACCGTGTGATGGCAGGCGACCTCTCGAAAGGCTTTGCCAAGGCCATCCGCGCCGTGAAAGCCGAAGCCATCGCCAAGAAGCCGGAAATCGCGACACGCAGCGCCAGCCAGCTTGTGCTGGAAGCACTCCAGCCCGTGATGCCGGAAATGATCTCCGGCTCGGCGGACCTCACGGGCTCGAATAACACCAAGACAAAGGCGATGGGTGTGATCACCGCCGGCCATTATGGCGGCCAGTTCATCCATTACGGCATCCGCGAGCACGGCATGGCGGCCGCGATGAACGGCCTCGCCCTGCATGGCGGCGTCATTCCGGCCGGCGGCACGTTCCTCGTCTTTTCGGATTATTGCCGCCCCTCGATCCGCCTCTCGGCCCTGATGGGCATCCGCGTCGCCTATGTGATGACGCATGATTCCATCGGCGTGGGCGAGGATGGCCCGACCCACCAGCCAGTGGAGCATGTGGCTTCGCTGCGCGCAATCCCCAATCTCGATGTCTATCGCCCCTGCGACCTAACCGAAACAGCGGAAGCCTGGGAGCTGACGCTTTCGACCAAGAACCGCCCCTCGGTGCTGGCCCTGACCCGCCAGAACCTGCCGCAGATCCGGCAGGATGCAGGTGCGAAGAACCTCACCGCCTTCGGCGCTTACGAGATCGCAAAAGCCGATGGCAAGGCGGATGTCACCCTGTTTGCTTCGGGCTCTGAAGTCTCTCTCGCGATGAAGGCGCGCTCGCTGCTGCTCGCCGATGGCATTCTCGCCCGCGTGGTTTCGGTGCCGTGCTTCGAGCGGTTCGCGGCTCAGCCCGAAAGCTACCGCAAGAAGATCATCGGCCGCACGAAAGTGAAAATCGGCATTGAGGCCGCTGTGCGGCAGGGCTGGGATGCGATCATCGGTTCGGATGGCCTGTTTGTCGGCATGGAAGGCTTTGGTGCTTCCGGCCCGGCGGGCAAGGTTTTCGCGCATTTCGGCATCACAGCCGAGGCGGTCGCCGCCAAGGCGAAAGCAGCGCTGAAGCGCTGAGATTTCCGGGTGGCGCCTCGCGCGGCACCCTCCCCCGATTTCTAAGGAGACGGACATGACGACGAAGGTTTTCATCAACGGCTTTGGCCGCATCGGTCGCAACATCCTGCGCGCGATTGTGGAATCGAAGCGCAAGGATATCGAGGTCGTGGGCATCAACGATCTCGGCCCAGTTGCCACCAACGCGCATCTGCTGCGCTTTGACAGCGTGCACGGTCGCTTCCCTGCCACGGTGGAAGTTGATGGCGATTTCATTGTTGTCGCCGGCAAGCGTATCCGGGTCACAGCCATCAAGGATCCGGCCCAGCTTCCGCACAAGGAACTGAAGGTCGACATCGCGATGGAATGCACCGGCATCTTCACCACGAAGGAGAAGGCCGCCGCGCACCTCACCGCCGGTGCCAAGCGCGTGCTGGTTTCCGCCCCCTGCGATGGCGCCGACAAGACCATCGTGTTCGGTGTCAATGAAGGTTCGCTGACCAAGGCCGATCTCGTGGTCTCGAATGCGTCCTGCACCACCAACTGCCTCGCGCCGGTTGTCGCCGTGCTGCACAAGGCCGTGGGCATCGACAAGGGCTTCATGACCACGATCCACGCTTATACCGGTGATCAGCCGACCCTCGACACCATGCACAAGGACCTCTACCGCGCCCGCGCGGCGGCCCTTTCGATGATCCCGACCTCCACGGGTGCGGCGAAGGCTATCGGCCTCGTGATCCCGGACCTCAAGGGTCGCCTCGATGGCACCTCGATCCGCGTGCCGACGCCCAACGTCTCGGTGGTGGATTTCAAGTTCATCGCCAAGCGCAAGACCTCGGTCGAGAAGATCAATGACGCCATCCTCAAGGCCGCGAAGCGCGGGCCGCTCAAGGGCATTCTCGCCGTCACCGACCAGCCGAATGTCTCGATGGACTTCAACCACGATGCCGCCTCCTCGACCTTCGCTCTGGATCAAACCAAGGTGATGGACGAGAAATTCGTGCGCGTGCTCTCGTGGTATGACAACGAATGGGGCTTCTCGAACCGCATGTCGGATACGGCTGTGGCGATGGCGAAGCTGATCTGACGGCACAAGGGGCCGCGTTCCGGACACAATCATCCATCAGGGAAGGCGCATGATGAGCGACCGTATCGAACCGAGCCTTGGAATCGACCCGACGGGTGAACCCGCACCGGCCCCGAAAACCTCCCCCGCGCCTTCCGCCAATTCCCGCACCGCGCTCGATCAACTGGCGCGGATTGAGGACAAGATGGCGCGGATGGAGGAGAAATTCGCGCGGCAGGATGCCAGCATCACCCGCGCTCAGGACAGCCTCGATCGCGCCGCGAGCCGTGTCGAAGGGGCTGCGCGCTCGGTCGATGCCGCCGAACTCGCAGCCGAAGTCACGAAACTGCGCGCCGAAGTCGCCAAGGTGCCGAAGCTGAGCGGCCTTGTGCTCAACGGGCTGGTCACGGCACTGGCTACGGCGATCCTGTTCATTCTGATTGTGAAATTTTTTCCCGGCCTTCTGAAATGACCTTCAAGACACTCGATGATCTCGCGGCATCCGGCCAGCGCGTGCTGGTCCGGGTCGACCTCAATGTGCCGATGGAAGCCGGCCGCGTCACCGATGGCACGCGCCTTGACCGCATCCTGCCCACCATCCGCGATATCGCGGACAAGGGCGGCAAGGTCATCCTGCTCGCGCATTTCGGTCGCCCCAAGGGTGAAACTTTCGAGGAGCGCGCCAACCCGGCCGAGAGCCTGAAGCCGGTGGTTGGCGAGCTCGCGAAACGCCTCGGCAAACCCATTTCCTTTGCGCCGAACTGCATCGGCGATGTGGCCGAGAAAGCCGT
The DNA here is from genome assembly GCA_017302635.1 of Hyphomicrobiales bacterium. GTDB lineage: Bacteria > Pseudomonadota > Alphaproteobacteria > Rhizobiales > Beijerinckiaceae > Rhabdaerophilum. The sequence goes on along the minus strand of JAFLCX010000002.1, from coordinate 138,949 downwards.
CGCCGCCATGAAGAACGGCGACGTGCTCTGCCTCGAGAACACCCGCTTTCACAAGGCAGAAGAGAAGAATGGCGAGAGCTTCGTCGCGGCCCTTGCGAAGCTGGGCGATGCCTATGTGAACGACGCGTTCTCGGCGGCGCATCGCGCCCATGCCTCCACCGAAGGCCTCGCGCGTGCCCTGCCCGCTTATGCCGGTCGCACGATGGAAGCCGAACTCAACGCGCTCAATGCCGCTCTGGGGCAGCCCAAACGCCCGGTGATGGCAATTGTCGGCGGCGCGAAGGTTTCCACGAAGCTCGATCTGCTGGGCAACCTCGTGAGCAAGGTCGATTGCCTCGTCATCGGCGGCGGCATGGCCAATACGTTTCTGGCGGCGCGCGGCATCAACGTCGGCAAGTCGCTCTGCGAGCATGATCTTGCGGAGACCGCCCGTGAAATTGAGAAGAAAGCCAAGGCCGCGGGCTGCGAGATCATCCTGCCAAGCGATGGCCTGCTCTCGAAGGAATTCAAGGCCAACCCGCCCCATCGCGCGGCGTCGGTTGATGCTGTCGCTGGCGATGAGATGATCCTCGATGCCGGCCCGGCCTCCGCCGAGGCCATCGCGGAAAAGCTCGCTTCCATGAAAACGCTGGTCTGGAACGGCCCACTCGGTGCCTTCGAGCTTGTGCCTTTCGATACGGCCACCGTGAAGGTGGCGAAAGAAGCGGCCCGGCTCGCAAAATCCGGCAAGCTCATCGCGGTTGCAGGCGGGGGTGATACGGTGGCGGCCCTCAACCATGCCGGCGTGGCCGATGACATGACCTACGTCTCGACCGCAGGCGGCGCCTTCCTCGAATGGATGGAAGGCAAGGAGTTGCCGGGCGTGAAGGCTTTGGGCTGATCGCTCAGCGCACCTGATGCACAATCCGGCATTGGTCACCGCCATTCGCGGTGCATTGCCGGATGGCCTGCGCGCGAATAGCCTCGATCTCGGCAAAACCCGGTCCTTGCCGCTGCCAGCCGCAGCCCGTTTTCCGCCCGGCGGCGAAAGCCTTCAGTCCCGGTGCCGCCTGATAGCGCTGAAAAGGGCCCTCGCACGAGGGGTCAGCCAGCTTCACCGATTGGGCCAGCCCAGGAGAAGCACCGAGCATCATCGCAGCCAGCAGAAACAGGCGAACCTTCATGCGATGCTCCCCTTTACCAGTTCGATCGTAAGACGCGGTCCGATGGCGTGACAAGGATTTTTCCTGGCTATCGAACGGCGTTGGCTCGATAGTAGCCGCCCCAAATTCTATGAATGCTACATTGTTTGTAGTATTATTACGAATAAACCAATAAATTTCAGCACCATCCATAGTCATACTGGCCAGTTTCGCGGCATTGCGCTATGCCGCGCGCATTCAAGAAACCTTGCCGGGAGCCAGAATCACCATGCCGCGCATTACGCTTCGCCAATTGCTCGATCACGCCGCTGAAAACGATTACGGCGTGCCCGCTTTCAACATCAACAACATGGAACAGGCGCTCGCCATCATGGCGGCCTGCGATGCGGTGGATGCGCCGGTGATCATTCAGGCGAGCCGCGGCGCGCGCTCCTACGCCAACGACATCATGCTCCGCCACATGATGGACGCGGTGACCGAGATTTACCCGCATATCCCGGTCTGCGTGCATCTGGACCACGGCAACGAGCCCGCAACCTGCATGACCGCGATCCAGGCCGGCTTCACCTCGGTGATGATGGATGGCTCGCTCAAGGCCGATGGCAAAACGCCCGGCGACTGGGATTACAATGTCGGCGTGACGAAGGAAGTCACCCGTATGGCGCATCTCGGCGGCATCTCGGTCGAGGGTGAACTGGGCGTGCTCGGTTCGCTCGAATCGGGCGAGGGCGAGAAGGAAGACGGCCATGGCTTCGAGGGCAAGCTCAGCCACGACCAGCTTCTCACCAACCCGGATGAGGCGGTGAAATTCGTGAAGGAAACCAAGGTCGATGCCCTGGCCATCGCGATGGGCACCTCGCACGGTGCTTACAAGTTCACCCGCAAGCCAGACGGCAAGGTTCTGGCGATGCATGTGATCGAAGAAATTCACCAGAAGCTCCCCAACACGCATCTTGTGATGCATGGCTCTTCGAGCGTGCCGCAGGAATTGCAGGACATCATCAACAAGTTCGGCGGCAAGATGAAGCCGACATGGGGCGTGCCGGTCGAGGAAATCCAGCGTGGCATCAAGAACGGCGTGCGCAAGATCAATATCGACACCGACAACCGCATGGCGATGACCGGGCAGATCCGCCGCATTCTCGCTGAGGAGCCGGGCGAGTTTGACCCACGCAAATACCTGAAGCCTGCGATGGAAGCGATGACCAAGCTCTGCCGTCAGCGGCTCGAGGAGTTCAACACTGCCGGCCAGGCGTCCAAGATCAAGAAGGTGCTGCCGCTTTCGGAAATGGCAAAACTCTACGCCAAGGGCTCACTGGATCCGAAAATCGCCTGAACACGGGCGTTCGGCGTTTTGAAGCGCGGATGAGCGAAGGCTCGTCCGCGCTTTCGTTTTCAATCCTCGCCTTTCATGCCATAGAGCGCGTCATGGTCCCGCAATTCATGCTCATCGCGCCGCCGATCGACGATCCGGCCCCCTATCTCGCCCGGTTCGCGGCGCTGGCCGAAACAGGAGCGCTTGCCGTTGCCCTGCTGAATGTGACGGCGGATAGCGACGCGAGCCTGAAGCGCAAGCTCGATATGCTCGCCCAACCGTTACAGGCAGCGGGCATCGCCTGCCTCATCGCGCCGCCCTCTGATCCGCGCCTCGTTGCGCGGCTGTCGCTCGATGGCGTGCAGGTCAGCGCGGCCGATGATCTCGGCGCATGGGTTGAGGCGCTGAAGCCAAACCGCATTCTCGGTGTCGGCGGGCTCAAATCACGCCATGAGGCGATGGAAGCCGGCGAAAAGGACATCGACTACGTGATGTTCGGAGAGCCGCGCCCGGATGGCTATCTGCCGCCGCTCTCGCAGACGATCGAGCGCGCGCAATGGTGGGCCGAGATTTTCAACGTGCCCTGCATCGCTTACGCGTCCGATCTCGATGCCGTGGCCCCACTCGCCGCCACAGGCGCGGAATTCATTGCCATTGGCCCCTGGCTGTTCGACGCAAAAGACCCCGCTGACATGCTCGCCGAAGCCCGGCGCATCGCAAAATCCAGCGTGATGGAGCGCGCGGTGTCGTAACGCTTGAAAAGCGAGCACTTTCAGGGCATGGCCTGCCCTCCGTGTTCGAGGCGAAGAAAGAGACCATGATCCGCACGCCCCTGATGAATGTGATGACGGCTGCGGCGATCAAGGCCGGCAAGAGCCTGAAGCGCGATTTTGCCGAAATCCCGAGCCTGCAGGTGTCGCGCAAGGGGCCGGGCGATTTCGTCTCTGAAGCTGACAAGCGCGCCGAGAACATCCTGTTCCAGGAGCTGGAGCGCGCCCGACCCGGCTATTCCTTCCTGATGGAAGAGCGCGGCATGGTCGAGGGCACCGACAAGACCCACCGCTTCGTGATCGATCCGCTCGACGGCACCACGAATTTCCTGCGCGGCCTCGCACAGTTCTCGATCTCGATTGGCCTTGAGCGCGAGAATGAAGTGGTCGCCGGCCTCGTCTACAACCCGATCACGGAAGAGATGTTCATCGCCGAGAAAGGTGCGGGCGCCTTCGCAATCGGCCCGACCAGCCGCGACAACTATCGCCTGCGCGTGTCCCAGACCCGCGAGATTTCCGAGAGCGTTGTCGGATGTGGCGTGCCGCATGCGGGACGCGGCGATCACGGCCTTTTCCTGCGCGAGCTCGCGGGCATCATGCCGCGGGTCGCGGGCGTGCGGCGGCTTGGCTCCGCCGCGCTCGATCTCGCTTTCGTTGCGGCTGGCCGTTTCGATGCGTTCTGGGAGCATGGCCTCTCGCCCTGGGATGTATCGGCCGGAATGCTGCTGGTGCGCGAGGCGGGCGGCTTCGTCAGCGCCATCGACGGCTCGCCAGCCATTTACGAGAGCCGCTCACTGCTCGCGGCCAATGCGCTTCTCTATGAGCCCGTGCGCGACGTGCTCGCCCTCGCGCGCCAGTAATCACACCCGGTTGCCAATCCGCCGCGAACGCTGTTGACTAGGCCTCAAGTCGAAAGACCGGAGGCCCGATGACGAACCCGCGCAGCAGCCAGGCCCTTTCCGCGCCGGGGCTCTATCTCTTCCGGATGGTGGTGTTTCTCGCGCTTGCCGGGTTTATCGCCTTCGTGCTGCAGAAGCGCATTCTTGAAGCCTTCTGGTTCAACCCCCTGCTCAACGGGTTGATCGGGCTGGTGCTGCTGTTGGGTGTGATTTTCTCTTTCTCGCAGGTGGCGCGGCTCTATCGCGAAATCCGTTGGGTGAATGCGAGTCGCGACCCGGATGATACGCGCCGGGTGGCCGAGCCCATCCTGCTGGCTCCGATGGCGGCCCTGCTCGGGGATAAAGCCGGGCGCGGCGGGCTCTCGACCCTCACCTTGCGGGCCCTGCTCGACTCGATCGGCGGGCGGCTGGATGAAAGCCGCGATATCTCGCGCTACCTCACCGGGCTTCTGGTGTTTCTCGGCCTGCTCGGCACCTTCTGGGGGTTGATCGAAACTGTAGGGTCCATCGGCACTGTGATCGAAAAACTCCCGAGTGGCGGCGAGAACAACGCGCTCTTTGACGAGTTGAAGCGCAATCTCGCTGCCCCGCTCGGCGGCATGGGCATTGCGTTCTCATCCTCGCTGTTTGGTCTCGCCGGATCGCTGATCCTCGGCTTTCTCGATCTGCAGGCCGGGCAGGCCCAGAGCCGCTTCTTCTACGATCTCGAGGAATGGCTTTCGGGCAACGTGCAGGATTCGGGCCTGCCTGTCGGAGGCGGCGATGTGCGCCAGGCGCTCGACGGCATTTCGCGTGCTGTCAGCGATGCCGGGGCCGGACGCAACGCGACGCAGGCACTCGCTTCGCTGGCGGATGGCGTTCAGAGCCTCGTGCAGCATATGCGCAACGAACAGCAGATGATCCGCTCATGGGTCGAGGCGCAGGCGCTGCAGCAGGCGGATGTGAAGAAGCTGCTTGAAAAACTGACGCGCGAGATCGAGCCACCTTCCGACAAACGGAGCCCGTGATGGCGCTCTCCCGCCGCAGCCGCGAGCGCGGCATCGATTACTGGCCCGGCTTTGTCGATGCGCTCTCGACCCTGCTGCTGGTTTTCACTTTTCTCGTCGCCGTTTTCATGCTCGGGCAGTTCTTCATCGGCCGCGAAATCGCGGGCAAGGAGGATGTTGTCCAGCGTCTCACGCGCCAGCTTTCCGAACTCTCCGACCTCCTCTCCCTCGAACGCAGTGCCAAGGCCGAGGCCGAGCAGCGCCTTGTCGGGCTTTCGGCCACGCTTCAGCAGGAGAAATCCGAGCGTGAAAGGCTTGCCGGCATCGCAGCGACCGCCGGCTCGAACCAGCAGCAGCTCTCGGCCCTGAACCAGCAGATCTTGGACGAGAAAACTGCCGCACAGCGAGCACTCGAACAGGTGAGCCTCCTCAACCAGCAGATCAATGCCCTGCGCCAGCAATTGCAGGCACTTGAAGGAGCTCTCGGGCAAGCCGAGGCTCGCGAGAAGGATGCGCAGACCCGCATTTCCGATCTCGGCTCACGCCTCAATGTGGCACTCGCGCAGCGTGTGCAGGAACTCAACCGCTACCGCTCCGACTTTTTCGGGCGCCTGCGCGGTGTGCTCGGGTCCCGGCCCGATATGCGCATCGTGGGGGATCGTTTCGTGTTCGAATCGGAGATTTTCTTTGGTTCGGGTGGCGCGGACCTCACCGGTCCCGGCATCGCGGAACTCGACAAACTCGCCGAAACCCTGCGCGGCCTCGAACGTGAAATCCCGCCCGATATTGCCTGGATTGCCCGCATCGATGGCCATACCGACAAGCGCCCGCTTTCCGGCGCCGGCCAGTTCAAGGACAACTGGGAGCTTTCCGCCGCGCGTGCGATTTCGGTGGTGCGAAACCTGATCAGCCAGGGCATTTCGCCGCATCGCCTTGTTGCGGCCGGGTTTGGCGAAAGCGCGCCAATCGATTTCGGCGACAGCCCGGAAGCTTTGGCCCGCAACCGGCGGCTGGAACTCAAGATCACCGAGCGATGAGCGCGGTACAGCCTCTCTTGATGCGCAACATCGAACCGGCTGATCACGATGCCCTCGCTGCGCTCTGGATCAGGGCATGGATGCTCACGCTTCCGCAGATCCGCTTCGACGAGCGCGAACTCTTCATCCGCGAGCGCTTCCACGATTACGCCCAGCCGCCGAGGCACGCGCGCGTCGCCTGCAATGAGGCCGGGCAGCCACTTGGATTTTGCCTGATCGATACGAACCTCAACGAACTGGAGCAGATTGTAGTAGCCCCGGAATTCTGGGGAAAGGGCACGGCGGAAGCGATGCTGGACGATGCGCGCTGCCTCTCGCCCGATCGCCTCATCCTGACCGTGAACCGCGATAATCCGCGCGCAATCGCCTTCTATCGACGGCAGGGCTTTGTCGAGACCGGCGAGAGCGTCAGCCCGCGCTCCGGCCTGCCGCTGTTGCATATGGAATGGCGAGCCGCGCTCACGCCGTGAATTGCAGCGAGGCGAGGCGCGCATAGGCCCCACCCGCTGCGCTCAGCACTTCATGCGTGCCCTGCTCGACGATCAACCCGTCCTCCAGCACAATGATCCGGTCCGCATCGCGGATGGTCGCCAGCCGATGCGCGATCACCAGAGCCGTGCGCCCGGCCATCGCGCGCGACAAGGCTTCCTGCACCGCACGCTCGTTCTCGGCATCGAGCGCGGAAGTTGCTTCATCGAGAAGCAGGATCGGCGCATTGCGCAGGATCGCCCGGGCAATCGCGATGCGCTGGCGCTCGCCGCCTGAGAGCGTAACACCCCGCTCACCAATGCGGGTATGAAGCCCGTCGGTGAGCTTCTCGGCGAAAGGCATCACCGCCGCCTGCCGCGCGGCTTCCATCACATCCGCTTCGCTGGCCTCAGGCCGGGCGAGGCGGATATTCTCGAAAATCGTATCGGCGAAAATCACGGCATCCTGCGGCACGATGGCGACGAGCGCGCGCAGATCGGCGAGCCGCATCGCATCGACATTCACGCCATCAATCGCGATCGAGCCGGACCCGGCATCGTAGAAGCGCAGCAGCAACTGAAAGAGGCTGGTCTTGCCTGCGCCGGAAGGGCCAACAATGGCTACCTTCTCGCCGGAGCGAATATCGAGCGAGAGCGGTCCGAGAACCCGCCGGTCGGGTGCGGTGGGATAGGCGAAGCGGACATCGCGGAAGACGATTCCACCCTTTGCAGGCCTTGGCGGCCCGGATGGCTGCGAAGGCTCCTTGACCTGCGGCTCCGTGGCGAGAAGGTCGCCCAGCCGCTGCGCCGCACCTGCCGCCTGTGTGAGTTCGCCATAGACTTCTGAAAGCTGCCCCAGGCCGCTCGCGGCGAACACCGCATAGAGGACGAATTGCGAGAGCCGCCCGGCGGTCATCTCGTCGGCAATCACGGCTTTCGCGCCGGTCCAAAGCACAAAAGTGACGCTGGCAAACACCAGAAAGATCACGATGGATGTCAGAAATGCCCGGCTCAGGGTCGCCGAGCGCGCCGCCTGATAGGCGCTTTCCACCGCCTCGCCAAATCGCGCGGTGGCCGCCCGCTCCGCCCCCAGCCCCTGCACGACACGCACCGCGCCGATGCGCTCGGTCGCGAAGGAAGCCGCCTCGGCCAAAGTATCCTGCGCCGCCTGTGAGCGCTTGCGCACGCCCCTGCCCGCCGCCACCAGAGGCAGCACAATCAGCGGGATCGCAACCAGCACCATCGCGGCGAGTTTCGGAGAGGTGATTACCATCATGATGATCGCGCCAACGAGCAGGATGAGGTTTCTCAGCGCGATCGAGGCCGAGGCCCCGAAGGTCGATTTCAGCTGTGTGGTGTCAGCAGTAAGGCGCGAGACAATCTCGCCAGAGCGGGCTGTGTCAAAAAATGCGCCATCGAGCGACATCACCCGCTCGAAAACGGCACTGCGAATGCGCGAGACCACACGCTCGCCGATGGTCATCACAAAGTAGTAGCGCAGGCTGGAACTGATGGCGAGCAGGGCGGTGAGCGCCACGATCATCCCGAAATAGGCATCCACCAGTCCGCGTGATTCCGGCGTGAAGCCGAAATCCACCACCCGCCGCACGGCTTGCGGAATCGCCAGTGTAGCCGCCGCAGCCACGACGAGGGCCACAAGTGCCATCCCTGCATAGGCTTTCTCGCGGGCGAGGAAGGGCAACATGCGGCGGAGCGCCGAAAAATCGGGACGCTTTGTTGTTTTGGGCTGGGGATCACTCATCAGGTTGGGGCGATTTCCGGAAGTTGCCTCCCCATGAGCGGCGAGAGCGGAGTTCGTTGTCTTTCTCATGCTCCTGTCACTCATCAGTGCTTGTTCCGTCAAGCGCTCTCATGTATAGGCCTCGCCGCAACAGGTTTTTTCGGGCGCGGGTCCGGGCGGAAATCGCCGGGGCCGCGTTCTTTTTTGAGGGCTGAGCCATGAAGGCTGACATCCATCCGGACTATCATTTCATCAAGGTCGTCATGACCGACGGCACCGAGTTTCTGACGCGTTCGACCTACGGCAAGGCCGGCGACACGCTGAACCTCGATATCGATCCCAAGACCCATCCGGCCTGGACCGGTGGCACGCAGGGCCTTCAGGATCGCGGCGGGCGCGTTTCGAAATTCAACCAGAAGTTCGGTGGCCTCGCCTTCGGCAAGAAATAAGCCGGGACAGAGCCTGCTGGCAGCGTTAATCGCTGCTGGACCGGAAACGACAAAAAGGCCCGCATCTCGCGGGCCTTTCTCATTCCGGGACATGGAAGTGCGACGGGGTTTTCCCGGTGCGGGAAAGATTTGCCGTCTCAGCGGCGCTGGAACGCCGCAAGGAGCCGGTTCAGTTGATCCGCAACAGGGTTATCGGCCGCAACGGGTTCCGGCTCGCTTTTCATGTCCTGATCGATGCGCAGAATGCGGGAGTGAAGGCTCTGCGAGCGGTCGATCAACTGGCGCAGTTTGGCCGGCAATTGCTCGTAGATCTCGGCTGCCGTGTTGCTGTCCTGAGGGGCGATCACGACGCGGCGATGCTCGCGTTCGGCATCCTCGCGGCTCAATTCACCTTCGTTAACGGCTCGCTGAAGCAGCAGCCAGGATGTCAATTGCATCAGGCGCGTGGTGAGCCGCATGCTTTCTGAAGCATAGGCCAAAGCCACCGGACGATCGAGGATGCGGCTGTCGGCCCTGCCTTCTCCATCGAGATAGGCAGCCGTCGCCTCGACGAGCGCCATGCCCTCGCGAAACAGCAGCATGAAGTTCTCGCTCGCCAGCATCTTCTGCGTGAACGACACCGCATCCGTGCCGGCCGCACGGCCGCCCGGAAGGAGGTTGATCGTCGCATTGTCGCGTTCGTTGCCTGCCATGTCTCACTCCGTCACATCACTTGCGCCGCTTTGGAACACGGCGTCCATCGATGTTGGGGTACGAGCAATTTAAGCACCAACCGGGGCCAAATGGGGAGGTAAGGAATCGTTCATAGTTAACGTTTCCCTGCCCTAGTCGCACAGGTTGTGGCGCTGAAATGCGGCGAAATGAGCCCTATTCGGCCGCGGGACATAAAAAAAGGACCGCGGTTGCGCGGTCCTGGAAAAGTCCAACAGGGAGGCGTCAAACAGAGCGGCGGGAGCCACTCGGGATCCGGCGAACCGGAACATTCGTCACAATGGAGTGAATCCTTTAACACTCCGTTAATTTGACGGGATTTTCACCTATCGCAGCACGATTTCCGTAACCCTGATGCATTCTGGGCTCAGCCCGGCTTGCGGAACAGGGCGTCGGCCGCGCTCTGGGATGCGGTCTTTTTGGCACGCGTTTCGGCGAGTCGAACCATCTCGGCCTTGAGCGCCTCGATCGTCTCATCGAGATCGGCAATCGAAAAGGCGCTCACATCCTGCCCGATGGTGAAAGCGGATTTCTTCCGCTGCGGTTCGGAATCGTCGAACACATCTCCCTCCTGTTCTCGGTTGCAAGCGCCCGTGCCCGCGACTATAAGGGCGCCATTCCCAAATTGGCATTGCGATCTTCGCGTGCCGCGCCTCCCCGGGGAAGGGGGCGCGAGCGCAAGGCTTGTGACCGCCGCCCGTTTCCACAAGCATGGAGATTTCGAGACATGGCAACGCTTCTGATGTCCAAGGCGACAGCGGTCTGGCTGGTGGAAAACACGACCCTGACTTTTGACCAGATCGCCGAATTCTGCACGCTTCACCCGCTGGAGGTGCAGGGCATCGCCGATGGTGATGTCGCGACCGGCATGCGCGGGCTCGACCCCATTCAGGCCGGCCAGCTCACCCGTGAGGAACTTGAAAAGGCCGAGAAGGATTCCAATTACCGCATGAAGGTGCTGGAATCGAAAGTGCGCCTGCCCGAACTCAAGCGCACCAAGGGACCGCGCTATACGCCCGTCTCGAAGCGTCAGGACCGTCCCAACGCGATCCAGTGGTTACTGAAGAACCATCCGGAACTGAAGGATGCGCAAATCATCCGCCTCGTCGGCACCACGAAATCCACCATCCAGTCGGTGCGCGAGCGCTCGCACTGGAACTCAACCAATCTCCAGCCGCTCGATCCGGTGACGCTCGGCCTGTGCAGCCAGATCGACCTTGATTTCGAGGTCAACCGCTCTTCGAAGGATCGCCCGGCGCCCGTGCCGGATATGGGCCAGACCCTGCTTCCGGCTGAAGTCACGACCGCCGAGGATGCGCCGGAGCGCAAGCCGAACCTCGATGTTGATACCGTCTTCGCGAAGCTGAAGTCGCTGAAGCGCGATGACGCCGACGAGGACAAAATCTAAGGTTGTATTTTTTGTATGATGCACCTTTAAGTAGCATTTTTCGATCATCCTCCCGCCCTCGGTGAACGTTGCGGGAGGGGAGTTCGATGCCAGCCACCCTGATTGATACCTGCGTGCTGCGCGAACTGCATCTGCCCCGCCCATTCTGGCGGGTTCGCCGCGCTGTGGATGACCTGTGGTGGGAGGATATCCGCCTCTCGATGGTCACCTTCGCGATTCTCGAAGGCGGCGTCACCGAGCTTCCGCAGGAATTCAAGCAGCGCCGCGTGCGCGGCTGGATGCGCGATGTGCGCCGCAAGCTCGGCGAGAACCTTCTCGGCATCGATTACGAAACCAGCGTCATCTGGGGCCAGATCATGACCTCGGCACGCCGCCGGCGGCTGAAACTGCCCTATCATGACAGTCTGGTTGCTGCGACCGCCAAGCGCCATGAACTTGTCGTCATGACGCGCAATGTCGGCCTGTTCGCGCCGTTCAATGTCGAGGTCTTCAATCCCTGGGCCGAAAAGCAGGAAGTCGCCTATGATTTCGGCGAGGAGCCGGCTGAACGCTTTTCGCAAGCGGGATCGACCAGTGCGGAACTCAGCCTGCCGCGCGGCACTGGCGGCGAGGCAAGCGCCGACTGGGGCGATGCGGGTGCTGCGGCCTGATCAGCCCTTGATGCCCTTCAGCTCCAGCACCCGCGCGATTTCTTCCAGAATGGCCGGATCATCGATGGTGGCGGGCATAGACCAGGCGTCGCCATCGGCGATTTTCTTCATCGTGCCACGCAGGATTTTCCCCGAGCGTGTTTTGGGCAACCGGTTCACGATAATCGCCGTCTTGAAGGCCGCCACCGGGCCGATACGATCGCGCACAAGCCCCACGCATTCGCGCTCGATGGTCTCAGACGCGGCATTGGTGCCGGATTTCAGCACGACAAACCCCACCGGCACCTCGCCCTTGAGATTGTCTTTCGCGCCGATGACTGCGCATTCCGCAACAGCCGGATGCGAGGCCAAGACCTCCTCCATCCCGCCCGTCGAGAGCCGGTGGCCCGCGACATTGATGATGTCATCCGTGCGGCCCATGATGAAGAGATAGCCATCGGCATCGCGGTAACCGGCATCCGAGGTATTGTAATAGCCTGGGAACTCGGTGAGGTAGCTCGAACGGAACCGCTCGTCAGCATTCCAAAGGGTTGGAAGGCACGAGGGCGGCAGCGGCAACCTGATCGCGATCGAGCCCATCTTGCCCGCTTCCACCGGCTTTCCGGCTTCGTCGAGAATCTGCACGTCGTAACCCGGCATCGGCACGGTCGGCGAGCCGTGCTTGACCGGCAGCATGCCAAGGCCAAGCGGATTGCCCGCAATCGCCCAGCCGGTTTCGGTCTGCCACCAATGGTCAATGACCGGAACCTTCAGGATATCCTCGGCCCATTTCACGGTATCGGGATCAGCCCGCTCGCCGGCGAGGAACAGGGCCTTGAGACCCTTCACATCGTATCGCGCGAGATGCTCGGCTTTCGGGTCTTCCTTCCGGATCGCACGGAAGGCCGTGGGGGCCGTGAACAGCACCTTTACATCATGCTCGGCGATCACGCGCCAGAATGCGCCAGGATCCGGCGTACCCACCGGCTTGCCTTCATAGAGCACTGTCGTGCAGCCCATCAGCAGCGGCGCGTAGACAATATAGGAATGCCCCACCACCCAGCCGACATCCGAGGCCGCCCAGAACACCTCGCCCGGTTTCATGCCGTAAAGCGCATGCATCGAATAATGCAGCGCCACCATATGCCCGCCATTGTCGCGCACCACGCCCTTCGGCTTGCCCGTCGTGCCAGATGTGTAGAGCACATAGAGCGGATCGGTGGCCTGAAGCGGCACAGCCTCGACCGGCCCCGCGCCCTGGGTCACGAGATTGTCGCGGAGTTCCGCCCAATCATGGTCACGACCGGCGACCAATTCCGCCTGCACCTGCGGACGCTGGAGCACGATGCAGGTCTCGACCTTATGGCTCGCCTCCTCGATTGCGCGATCGAGCAGCGGCTTGTAGGCCACGACGCGCCCCGGCTCGATGCCGCAGGAGGCACTCAGAATGAGCTTGGGCTTCGCGTCATCGATGCGTGTCGCGAGTTCATGCGCGGCAAAGCCGCCGAACACCACCGAATGAATGACACCAAGCCGCGCGCAAGCCAGCATCGCGATCGCGGCTTCCGGCACCATCGGCATATAGAGAATGGCGCGATCGCCCTTCTCGAGCCCGAAACCCCGGATCGCATGCGCCAGAAGGTCCACCTCGCGCTTGAGTTGCGCATAGGTGAGCTTCGAGCCCGAGCCGGTGATCGGGCTGTCATAGATGAGCGCGAGTTGATCGCCACGCCCTGCCGCAATGTGCCGGTCGAGGCAGTTTGCAGCCGTGTTGCAGATCGCATCCGGGAACCAGCGGCCATAGGCACCGGATTTCGCATCGAAGATCGCCTCGGGCGCCCTGATCCAGTCGAGGTGCGCGGCTTCGGCGCGCCAGAAGCCCTCGGGATTGGATTTCCAGCCGTCGTAAACAGCCTGGTAGCCGCCCTGTTCCGATGCCATCTTCGCCTCCCGCCCCGATTTTGGCCGCATTCGCCCGCCCTGATGGGTTGGAGAAAAGCCGGTCCATTTGTTCTTCGCGGAGATTCACCCGCGCGGGCAAATCCGCAAGAGGGGTGGAACTCATCACTTCGGCGGAGTTTTGGCGGGAAAAGCCATTGAACTCGGCGGATTCAACGCCTAGTTTCGCTCGCCGTCGTCAGAAGATGTCTCGAAGAGCTGGTGATTCGCCGGCAGAAGCCGATCGGGGGAGTAGCATGCCGGATGTTGTCGCCGAGGCTCTGAACCGGCTCAGCGCCGCTTTGGATCGTCTCGATGCCGCATCCCTGCGCCATGTCGAGGCCGATCGCGTCCGCGCCACGCTTGAAACCGAGTTGGCCGTGATGCGCGAGGATCGCCATCGCCTCGCCGAAATGCTCGACCTTGAAACCGGCGCACGGCGCGAGGCCGACCAGTGCCTGCATGATCTCGTTCCGCGCATCGATCGCGCCATTTCGGCCGTGCGCGCCGGGCTCGCGGAGGGCTGAACGTGGCGCAGGTGAATGTCACCATCGACGGCAAGCAGTTCCGCATGGCCTGCGAGGACGGGCAGGAGAGCCACCTCGAAACGCTCGCGGCCGATCTCGACAGCCGCATCAAATCCATGCGCCAGAGCTTTGGCGAGATCGGCGATCTGCGCCTTGCCGTGATGGCCGGCCTGATGCTCGCCGATGAAGCGCGCGAGGAGCGGCGCAAGGCGGCCTCCGCCGCCGAGGCCATTTCAGCGCGCGAAGCCGCGCTTTCGGATGCCAGCCGCTCCGGCTCTCAGCGCGAGGGCGAGATCGCCGGGGCGATCCTGGGCCTCGCCGAGCGGGTCGACCGGATCACGCGAGCGCTCACGGGAGAAGAGCGCGAGGGGTGAGGGGTGAGGGGTGAGGGCGGAACTCACCAATTATTCAACATGGCGGACGCGTTCCGTAAAGTGCGTTATGCGAACGGAATCCGCGGCGCGCCCAAAGCTGTCGTTCGCATTTGAGGTATACTACCCTCTGCTGCCACATTCAGGAATAACTATGGGTGCTCCGCTTTTGCCTAAGCTGACAACGACGCTTATGCAATCTTATAGTGAAGCCGCGCTAAGCAACGCGAATGAATTGCTCACTGAAGCCTCGCTCTTGCGGGATCATGGTTACATGGCCCGGGCCTACTTCTTGGCTGTGGCGTGCATTGAGGAAGCAGGTAAAGCACTTCTTGCTTTCGATGCACAGAACCGAAACCTGTCTGATCCAGCGACATGCACAAGGCTAAAGAGGTCGATGGAAAGCCACGGAGAGAAGATCAATTATGCCATGTGCAATTGGGCATTGAGTAGCCCGGACAAGCGCGAAGCGTTGCAGGTGGCACTCAATCTTATCGGACACGTTAAGCGTGGGCGCGAACCGTCGATGTACAGTGATCTACGCGCCTCCCCGGATCGAGCGCAGACTCCGCGCGAAGTTGTCCGCGATAGTGCGGCGCAAGACTGTGTCAGGCTCGCAGAGAATTGCCTTGCGTATGCGCGCCACCACGTGATCGAAAAAAAACCGGCCAAGTTCACGGTTGCTCAGGAGCGGGTCTTCACGATGAAACCGGCCAAGTTTAAGGAGATTCTTAACACAGAAGACTTCTGGGAGTACTACATCTCGCGAATGAAAGCAGGCCAGCAGGACATGGCGGAAGCTGTGCTCGGATACGAGCAAGATCACATCAAGACCGGCATGCGGTTCGGTGTTAAGCAGTAAACGAGTGTTGTTTTTCCTGCCCATGTCCTGAGCGGTAGCAACCGACCAAGCGCGGGTTTTCGTGCAAAATCCAAGATTTTTGCAACGCTCAAAATCCGCAGCAAGGCCAACAGGCTCCGTGTTGCGAAAGTCCGGCACGAAGCCCACCCCCCATTCCCCCTAGCGTTTTCCCTTCCAACCCCCTACATTCCCGCTTGCGAAGCTGTGGGATGCGGCAGGTTACACTTTCCCCGGGGCCTTAACGATCCTTAGGGAGCTGTCCCTGACTGGACCCCTGGGTCCGGATATACGGCGCCCACCTACACTTGTAGGTTCCCGGGATCGACAAACCACCGGTCGCTGCGGCCTCGCAATGTTTCTTGTTCCCGTTTCCCGCACTCGTTCCGGGGGCGCATTTCTCTCGTTGGTCGTGTTTTCTTCACACGAACCGGTTCCCACTTCGTTTGAAAACAACCCCCCTATGCGCATTCTCTTCCTCGGCGATGTTGTCGGAAAACCGGGCCGCGAGGCGGTCCAGAGCCAGCTTCCCGGCCTGCGCGCCCGCTGGAACCTCGATTGTGTGGTGATCAACGGCGAGAATTCCGCCGGCACGATCGGGATCACCGAAGCCATCTGCAACGAGTTGCTTGATGCAGGCGCCGATTGCGTCACGCTCGGCAACCACGCCTGGGACCAGCGCGAGGCCTTGGTGTTCATCGAGCGCGAACATCGCCTGATCCGCCCGGCGAATTTCTCGCGCGGCACGCCGGGGCGGGGTGCGGCTCTGGTGGAAGCGCGAAACGGCGCGCGCGTGCTGGTCATCAACCTCATCGGGCGCGTCTTCATGCAGCTTTCCGATGATCCGTTTGTGGAGATCGAGCGCCAGATCGCGGCCTGCCCACTGGGGCTCGGCTGCGATGCTATGCTGATCGACATGCACGCGGAGGCCACGTCCGAAAAGCAGGTCATGGCGCATTTTGTCGATGGCCGCGCCTCCATTGTGGTTGGCACGCATACGCATGTGCCCACGGCCGATCATCACATCCTGCCCGGCGGCACGGCCTATCTCTCCGATGCCGGGATGTGCGGCGATTATGATTCCATCCTCGGTGTCGAGAAAACCGCGCCGATGCACCGGCTGATGAATTCCACTCCCTCCGGGCGCTTCGAGGCTACAGACGGCGAAGCCACCCTGTGCGGCTTTGCGGTGGAAACCGATGATCGCACTGGTCTCGCCAAGGCCTGCTGGGCTGTCCGCCTCGGGCCGATCCTTGAGGAAAGCCTGCCGAAGGGCTGGGAATAGCCTACTTTTCTTTTGGCGTGAGCTTTTCTAAAAGCGCCCCATTCCGCAATTTTCCGACCGACGAGGCTCGATCATGGCCGGCCATAGCCAGTTCAAGAACATCATGCATCGCAAGGGCAAGCAGGATGCCGTGCGCTCGAAAATGTTCGGCAAGCTTGCGAAGGAAATCACCGTCGCGGCGAAGATGGGCCTGCCCGACCCGGCGATGAACCCGCGCCTGCGCATGGCGATCCTCGCCGCGCGCGCCGAGAACATGCCCAAAGACAACATCGAGCGCGCCATCAAGAAGGCGACCGGCGGCGAGGCCGATGCCTACGAGGAAATCCGCTATGAGGGTCGCGGTCCCGGCGGCGTGATGCTGATCGTCGAGGCCCTGACCGACAACCGCAACCGCACCAGCGCGGCCGTGCGGTCCTATTTCACGAAATCGGGCGGCGAACTCGGTGCCACCGGTTCCGCGACCTTCCAGTTCGACCGGATTGGCGAAATCACCTACCCCGCGAGCATCGGCGATGCCGACAAGGTGATGGAAGCCGCGATCGAGGCCGGGGCGGAGGATGTGAGCTCCGATGCCAACGGCCACACGATTTTGTGCGCTTTTGCCGATCTCTCCGAGGTCTCGAAAGCCTTGGAGGCCTCGCTCGGCGCGCCCGCTTCCGCGAAAATCATCTGGAAGCCGCAGAGCAACGTGATGCTCGACGAGGAGAAGGCGCAGAGCGTGATGAAGCTTCTGGGCAACCTCGAGGATGATGACGACGTGCAGAACGTCTATTCGAATTTCGAGGTTTCCGACGAGGTGATGGCGAAACTCACAGCCTGATCAGGCGCGCCGCGACTTTCACCTTTCGTTCTCACCTTTGGCGGCATAACGTGCCGCATGGCTCAATCCACGCGAATCATCGGCATCGATCCCGGTCTGCGGCATACCGGCTGGGGGATTGTCGCGATTGAAGGCTCGCGCCTCTCTTACGTCGCGTGTGGCGCGGTCGAGCCTTCGCCGAAAGCCGAACTCGCGGATCGCCTCGCCGCCATTCATGAGGGGTTGCGGCAGGTGATCCATGATCACGCGCCTGATGAGGCGGCCGTGGAAGAGACCTTCATGAACAAGGACCCCCGCTCCACCCTCAAGCTTGGAGCGGCGCGAGGGGTGGCGATGCTGGTTCCGGCGCAGGCTGGTCTGAAGGTGGCGGAATACGCCCCCAATCAGGTGAAAAAATCGGTGGTCGGCGCGGGCCACGCCGAAAAAGAACAGATCCGCATGATGGTGAAAGTGCTGCTCCCCAAGGCCGAATTCCGCACCGACGACATGGCCGATGCGCTCGCCATCGCCATCTGCCACGCGCATCACCGAGGTATGCGATGAACCGTTCCGGCCTTGTTGCCCTTCTCGCCCTCGCGCTCGCCACGCCCGCTTTCGCGCAGGGTTCCGCCGCCCCGCCGAAGCCGCCCGAGGGTCGCTATGCGCTCGATGCCGCAAGCTGCCGCATCAAGGATTATTTCGTCATCCTGACGAAGGACCGGCTCGATCTGCCGGTTTTCTCCTGCATCGGGCTGTCCTACAACCAGACGCGGAATTCGGGCGGCTCCATCATGTGGCAGGTCGATGGCAGGCGCTGCCAGGGCGAGCATGCCGGTTCGCCCGGCCCGAAGCGCTTCCAGATGGAATCGAGCGCCACAAGCCTGCGCATTTTCTGGCCCGATGGCAGCCGCAGCGCAGCCTTTCTCAAATGCACTCCGTGAGGGGCGGATGATCGGCAAGCTCAAGGGCATCATCGACAGTTACGGCGACGAGCACGTGATCCTCGATTGTCACGGCGTCGGTTATCTCGTGCATTGTTCGAGCCGCACGCTTCAAGCCCTGCCGCAGGCGGGCGAGGCCGCGACACTCTTCATCGAGACGATCGTGCGCGAGGACATGATCCGGCTCTTCGGCTTCGCGACCGCGCTCGAGCAAGACTGGTTCAACATCCTCTTGGGCGTGCAGGGCGTGGGGCAGAAAGTGGCGCTCGCCATTCTTTCGACGCTCAAACCCGGCGAGCTCGCCAATGCCATCGCCATGAAGGACAAGGCCGCCATCGCCCGCACGTCGGGCGTCGGCCCGAAACTCGCCGAGCGCATCTGCGTGGAACTGAAGGACAAGGCACCCGCCTTCGGCACAATCGACCCGGCCGTGGCGAAACTCGCGGGCGAGGCCGATGAAGGCCGCGTGAAGGGACCGCTGAAAGACGCGATCTCGGCGCTCGTCAATCTCGGCTATGGCCAGCCGCAGGCTGCCGCCGCCGTCGCTGCCGCCTCGAAAGCTCTGGGCGAGGCGGCCGAAACCGGCGCGCTCATCCGGCAAGGTTTGCGGGAGCTGGCGAAGTGAGCTCAAAACGCAAGGCTGAAGAAATGCTTGAAACAGCTCACGAGTTTTTTCTTGCAGGAGAAAGGCTTGGACGCGAAATGAGCTTTGATGACTACGGACTACATACTGCGCCTCACTCGACAATGGTTTGCTATGCATTTGCATCTGAAGTTTGTTTTAAGTTGCTTATATTCATGAAAACAAATAAAATTGACAAAACTCATGATCTTGAGGAATTAATCAATGATTTTCAGACCAATTACCAGGACTCATCGCTCGATTTTTATAAAAAATTTAGAGGCTTAACTATCATAGCCAAAAGAAAAAATGGATCAAGATATATTATAAGGAAATCAAAAAAGGAAGATTTTTATTTTGCATTCGTGAATTATAGGCATCCGTTCGACTTCACAACAACCGAGTATCCATACTCAATGCGGTCTTTCTGCATATCTTGTCTAAAAAAAATTCGTCAGTACTTTCCAGATTTGAATTCTAGATTCAATTTGGCATGGGCAGATTTCGCGAATAGTTTGGATTATCGCAATAGTTCAATAGAGACCGGATCCAGTCGAAAAGTGCCATGACCCGCCCCAGCCTCCTCAACCCCGAAAAGCGCGGCGATGATGCGGATCAGTCGATCCGCCCGCTCGCCCTCGGCGAATTCATCGGCCAGCAACAGGCGCAGGAGAACCTGAAAGTGTTCATCGCCGCCGCGAAAGCGCGGGGCGAGGCGCTGGATCATGTGCTCTTCGTCGGCCCGCCGGGGCTTGGCAAAACCACTCTGGCGCAGATTGTCGCGCGAGAACTCGGCGTGAATTTCCGCTCCACCTCGGGCCCGGTGATCGCGAAGGCGGGGGACCTCGCGGCGCAGCTCACAAACCTCGAGGAGCGCGACGTGCTCTTCATCGATGAAATCCACCGCCTCAACCCGGCCGTGGAGGAAATCCTCTACCCCGCGATGGAGGATTACCAGCTCGATCTCATCATCGGCGAGGGCCCGGCCGCGCGGAGCGTGAAAATTGATCTCCCGAAATTCACGCTGGTTGGCGCCACCACCCGGGCCGGGCTGCTCACCACGCCGCTGCGCGATCGTTTCGGCATTCCGGTGCGGCTCAATTTCTACACCGTGGAAGAGCTGGAACTCATCGTCACGCGCGGAGCGCGCGTGCTCGGCATCGGCATCAGCGAGGATGGCGCGAACGAAATCGCCCGCCGCGCGCGCGGCACGCCGCGCATCGCCGGGCGGCTCCTGCGGCGCGTGCGCGATGTCGCGATCGTCGAGGGGGCTGAAAAAATCACCCGCGCCATCGCGGACAAGGCCCTCACCATGCTCGATGTCGATTCAATCGGCCTCGACCTCATGGACCGGCGCTATCTCCTGACGATTGCCGAGAAATTCTCCGGTGGCCCGGTGGGAATCGAGACGATGGCTGCGGCCTTGAGCGAGCCGCGCGATGCGATCGAGGATATCATCGAGCCTTACCTCCTGCAGCAGGGCTTTCTGCAGCGCACACCGCGCGGGCGGCTCCTCACCGATGCCGCCTTCAGGCATCTCGGCATGGCCGTCCCCAGTCGCCAACCGGCGCAATTCGGCCTGTTCGAGGGGGAGGAGGAGGCGTGAGCACGCTTCCCCTGCGCATCTATTACGAGGACACGGATTTCTCCGGCTTCGTCTACCATGCGCGCTACCTGCATTTTTTCGAGCGCGGCCGCACCGAGGCGTTGCGTGCGCTCGGCATCGATCAGCGCGCGATGTTCGAAGCCGAGGGGGGCCCCTTTGCCTTCGTGGTGCGCCACATGGATATCCGCTTCCGCGCCCCCGCCCGGATGGATGACATGGTGATCGTCGAGACCCAGATCCGCGAGGTGGGTGCCGCGAGCCTCGTGATGGCGCAGCAGCTCCTGCGCGCCGGCGAGGTTCTGTGCACTGCAAGGGTCGAAATCGCGCATCTCGCGCTTGGCAAGCCCAAGCGATTTCAGGCGGATTTGCGCGAGAAGCTTGATTTACTCGCCAAAAATTAACCATAAGGGCCGATTGAATCGAGGCTGGAGCGCGGGAAAATCCTCTCGTGCCCGCCCCGTCATGCGCGTGCCCCAGTTTGGTCCAAAACCGCGCGCAAGGACCCCGCAACCACTCCTGAGGAACGCGACCCGCGTTTCTTCCGTTCAAGGATATCGGAATGCCCGGCACCGAACCCCATACCGATCTGTCGCTGATCGCCCTGTTTCTCGCCGCCCACTGGGTGGTGAAACTGGTGATGATCGGCCTCGCCGGTGCCTCGATCTGGTCCTGGGCGATCATCATCAACAAGTCGATCGCCCTGCGCGGGGTGGCGAAGCGTATGGACGATTTCGAGGATCAGTTCTGGTCCGGCCAATCGCTCGATGAGCTCTATCGCGGCCTGATGAACAAGACGAATGACGGTTTTGCCGCGCTGTTTGTCGCCGCGATGACAGAATGGCGCCGCGCTTTTGAAGGCTCGGGAAGCGCTTTCGCGAGCCTGCAAACCCGCATCGACAAGGTGCTCGATGTCTCGATCAGCCGCGAGATCGAGCGGCAGGAATCGAAGCTGCTTGTGCTGGCGACCATTGCGTCCGTTGGCCCTTATATCGGGCTGTTCGGGACGGTGTTCGGCATCATGACAACCTTCCGCTCGATTGCCGCCTCGAAGAACACCTCGCTCGCCGTCGTGGCACCGGGCATTGCCGAGGCGCTTTTCGCCACCGCAATCGCGCTCGCGGCCGCCATTCCCGCCAACATCTTCTACAACAAGTTCGTGCGCGATTCCGGCAAGATCCAGGGCCGCCTCGAAAGCTTCGCCGATGAATTCTCGGCCATTCTTTCGCGCCAGATCGACAAGCACAATGCGGGTGATCGCACCCGCGGTGCGGCCTGAGGGGTTGAACTCATGGCAATGGCGATGAACGCGAAAGGAGGGGGCGGCAAGCGGCGGCGGTCGCGCAAGAGCGCGCCGATGGCCGAGATGAACATGATCCCGTTCATCGACGTGATGCTGGTCCTCCTCGTGATTTTTATGGTCGCGGCGCCGCTGCTCACCGTGGGTGTGCCGGTCGAGCTGCCGAAAACCGGCGCGAGCCAGCTCAATATCGAGCAGAAGCCGATCGCCGTGACCATCGATGAGCGCGGGAAAATCTTCCTGCAGGAAAAGGAAGTCGCTCTGGATCGCCTCGGTCCGGAAATTCAGGCCATCGCGAAAGAGGGCTTCGACGAGCGAATCTATATCCGCGGTGCGGCGCAGGTGAATTATGGCCGCGTGGCCGAGGTGCTCGCCGCGCTCAAGACCGCCGGCTACACCAAGACAGCCCTGATCAACCAGCCGCAGGAGCGGAGGTAAAGCCCGGCATGGCAGGCAAACTGGCCACTCTCAAAAGCCTGATCGACTGGCGCCAGCCGGGCGGGCTATTGTCGGCTGTGGGGCATGTGGCCCTGCTGGTCGCGAGCGTGGCTGCCTTTGCCTCCAGCAAGCCTTTCGCACCTGCCACCGAAGCCGCGCCCGTCGATGTGATCTCGGAGCAGCAGTTCAACGAATTGACCCGCGGCGAAAAGCAAGGCGTGAAACTGCCGGAACCCAGAGTGCGGGCCGATCGCGTCGCCGAAATCCAGAAGCAGAATGATCCCGGCGAGGCGAAGAAGGATGTCCCGGCCGAGCCCGCGAAATCCGAACCGCCCAAGGCCGAGATCGAGAAACCCGAGCCGCCGAAGCAGGTCGCGGCTGTCCCACCTGTGCGCCCGCCCGAGTTGCGCGCCGTTCGCACACCCCTCCCCACCCCGCCGGAAAAGCCCGAGGAGCCGGAGGAAGAGGATGCCAAGGCCGAACTCCCCAAGCGTCAGCCTCCGAAACCCGAGCCCAAGCCCGAGCCGAAAAAGGAAGACCTGACGAAGCTTCTGGAAGAACAGAAGCGCGCCGAAGAACAGCTCAAAGCCGAAGAGAAACGCAAGGCCGACGAAAAACTCGCGGCCGAAAAGCGAAAGGCGGAAGCCGAGAAGAAGGCGCGTGAGGAGCGCGAAAAGCGGCTGAAGGAGCAGGCCGAGGCAAAAAAACTCGAAGATGCGATCCGCCAGAAACTTCTGACGTCGCGCGAGGCGCCCTCCTCTTCCGGCGCGACCGCCGCGCAGACATCGCAGCAGGCGAGCCTCGGCACCGAAACCGCGACCGGCAAGCGCCTCTCGCCCTCCGAGCGCTCGCAGCTTGTGGGCCTGCTGACCGAGCAGATGAACCGCTGCCTCAACATTCCGCCCGGTGCGATGCCGAGATCGACCCCGATCATCTCGATCCAGCTGAGCCGCGACGGTGCGATCATCGGCGGGCCGACGCTCACGAATCCACGCAACGAAGCGGGTTACACACCGTTTGCGGAGGCAAACATGCGCGCCCTGCGCGGCTGCGCACCCTACCGGATCCCGGCCCGTTTCATGGACAGCTACAACGACTGGAAAAACCTCTCCATCGGCGTCATTCCGCCAAACGGCTGAAGGCTTAACCCGAGCAAGATCATGCAAAAACCTCTCCGCCTTTTCCGCCCTCTCGGTTTCATCATCGGCCTGATCGGCCTTCTGATGCTGCCGGCCTTGCTGACCGACATGGCGAGGGCGCAGGATCGCGGCTGCAATGCCGGCACGCTCTGCATCGATCTCAATCCCAGCAATTTCAAACCGATGCCGATCGCGATCGTCGATTTTTCGGGCGAGGCTGCACAAGGCGCGCAGGTTGCCGGCATCATCGCCAACAATCTCCAGCGCTCGGGCGTGTTCGAACCCCTCGATCGTTCCCGCTTTCCGGAAAACAACATCGCCTTCGATGCCGCACCGAATTTCGCGGCGTGGAAAAACACCAGCGCGCAGGCAATTCTCAATGGCCGCGTGATCCGCGAAGGCGGGCGTCTCGTCGTCGAATACCGCCTCTGGGAGGTCGCGACCGGCAAGCCCATTCTCGGCCAGCGCCACGGTGTGGACGTACAAAGCTGGCGGCGACTTGGCCACCTTTCCGCCGATGCCGTTTTCGAGCGCCTCACCGGCGAGACCGGATTTTTCGATACGCGTATCGTCTTTGTCGATGAAACCGGTCCAAAGGACAAGCGCCGCAAGCGCCTCGCGATCATCGATCAGGATGGTGCGAATTTCCTCGCCCTCTCGTCGGGCGATGAACTGCTCGTGACACCCCGTTTCTCGCCGCGCGGCGATCAGGTTGCATTCATGGCCTTCGGTGATGGCCGCCCGCGCGTGCAAGTCATGACGCTCGGCTCCGGCCAGAGGCAGGTGATCGGGCAGGAAGGCGTGATGAGTTTCGCGCCGCGTTTCGCGCCCGGCGGCGGCGCGCTGGCGATGAGCGTGGAGAGCGGCGGTGCATCGAGCATCGTGGCAGTTGATCTTTCATCGCGCAGCGCGCGCCCCCTCACCTCGGGTGGCGCGATCGATACCTCGCCCTCCTATTCGCCGGATGGCAGCCAGATCGTCTTCGAAAGCGACCGGGGCGGCGGCCAGCAGATCTACATCATGGGAGCCGATGGTTCAGGGGCTCGCCGCATCTCGTTTGGCGAGGGGCGCTATTCCACACCGGTCTGGTCACCGAAGGGCGATCTCATCGCCTTCACGAAACAGCGCGGCGGCTCGTTCGCGATCGGCGTGATGAAGCCGGATGGATCTGGCGAACGAATTCTCACCGAGGGTTTCCACAACGAGGGTCCGAGCTGGGCACCGAATGGGCGATACATCGTGTTCTTCCGCGAAGCCGGCGCAGGCGCAAAGCTGCACATGGTCGATGTGAATGCCCGCGTCGATGTCCCGATCCCGACCCCGAGCTTCGCCTCCGACCCGACCTGGTCGCCCCTGCGCTCGACCCGATGAGAAACGTCAAGACTTCGTTCACCTTCCGCCGCAAAGTCGCCCCGAAATGAGGCTCTGGGAGGCTTTCATTAGCCTAAACAGAAGCTTTCGTTAATCGCGCGCTTCTTAAGTGTCGGCTGAAGATTGGGCCAGTTTCGGTTCAGGGCGGTTTTTTTGCGCGGCGCTTTCGTCGCAGCAACACGGAGTGAGTTAGAATGTTCGCCGAATTCAAGCGCTATGCGCGCATCTCGATCATGGTTGCAATGACCGGCCTCGTTGCGGCCTGCGCCTCCAACCAGACCGATCCGAACGCGGCTCTGGGCGCCGCTGCGCCCGGCTCGGTTGCCGAATTCCAGTCGGCTTCTGTCGGCGATCGCGTGTTTTTCGACACCGATTCCTCCGAGATCAACGCGCAGGGTCAGGCCATCCTCGATCGGCAGGCGCAATGGCTGAACCGCTACCCGCGCTATTCCTTCACGCTGGAAGGCCACGCGGATGAGCGCGGCACACGCGAATACAATTTCGCACTCGGCGCACGCAGGGCCGAAGCCGTGAAGAACTACCTGATCGCACGCGGCGTGGGCGCCAATCGCATGCGCCAGATTTCCTACGGCAAGGAGCGTCCCGTCGCGGTGTGCGACAACATTTCCTGCTGGTCGCAGAATCGCCGCGTTCAGACGATCCTCTCCGGCGCCGGCAGCTGATCGGCCTGTAACACCGCGCAGGCCGGATGAAATTTGATCGAGAATCGCATAGGTTCAGGAGATGATGCGCCCTATTCGTCATTCGACGCTCGCGGCCGGCCTCCTTCTGGGGGCTGTTCTCGCGTTTCCCGGCGCAACCGTCGCGCAGGCACAGGATGCCGCGGAACTGTTTCTCCGGCTTGATCGGCTCGAGGCCGAGAACCGCAGGCTCAATGGCAAGATCGAGGAAATGACCTTCCAGGTCCGTCGGCTGGAAGATCAGCTCAAGCGCCAGCAGACGGATTCCGACCTGCGCTTCCGCGATCTCGAGCAGGGCCGCCCCGGCGGCGCTCGTCCGCAGACGCCCGCCGCCCCGCAGCAAGGTGCCTTGCCCAATGGCGCGATCCCGGTGCCCACGCCCCAGACCAATCGACGGCAGGATGCGTTCGACCCGGCCCAGACACCCGCAGCACCCGGTGCACCCCGCCCACTGACCCCCGGCAGCACAGGGGACATCAACGCCCCCCTCGATGTCACGCGGCCGCGCAACGATGGAACACCTCCTGTGGCCTCGCTGCCGCGCGGCGATGCGCGCAGCGATTTCGAGGCCGCCCGTGCGCTGATCCAGAGCGGCGACAATGAGGGGGCCGAGCGCGCTTTCCGCGGCTTCCTCAGCACGCATCCACGGGACCGGCGCGCGGCCGATGCCACCTTCTTCCTCGGCGAAAGTTACATCAACCGCACGCGTTACCGCGAAGCCGCCGAGCATTATCTCACGGTCACCACGAAATTCTCGAATTCCGCCCGCGCACCCGAAGCCATGCTGAAACTCGGCATTTCCCTGCGTGGTCTCGGCGCCAAGGCCGAGGCCTGCGGCACCTTCGAGCAGGTTCCGCGCAAATATCCGAATGCATCCGCCGCGATCCGCGCAGCGGTGGAGAGGGAAAAGGCACGCGCCCAATGCTGAAGCCGATCGCGATCGAGGAGGAAGCCAATCCGGGTGATCTGCTGCCGCTGACACCGGAAGAGGCTCTCGCCCTTTTTCGCGGTGCCTTGGGGAACGACCCGACCACAGGCCTCCTGCTGGCCGTTTCCGGCGGGCCGGATTCCATCGCGATGTTGGGATTGGCCGCAGCCGCGCGGGCCTATCTGCCTCCCCTCGCGGTCGCGACCGTCGATCATGGCCTCAGGCCCGAAGCGGCCGAAGAAGCCAGAATGGTCGCGAAACTGTGCAACGAACTTCAGATTCCGCATTGCACCCTCAAATGGACCGATCGGCCGGATGGCTCCGTGAGCCAGGAGGCTGCGCGCAAGGGCCGCTACGCCTTGCTGATGGGACATGCCCGTGCGCTCGAAGCGAGCCATCTTGTCACCGCCCACACGCTCGACGATCAGGCCGAAACCGTGCTGATGCGCATGGCGAGCGGCACCGGGCTTGGCGGGTTGGGTGCCATGCGCCCCAACGTGAGACGCGGCGCGCTCGGGCATATCCGCCCGTTTCTCGAAGTGCCGAAATCGCGCATCATCGCCACCTGCGACGTACATGCATGGCATTTCTCGGATGATCCTTCGAATGATGACGAGCGCTTCAAGCGCGTGCGCCTGCGCTCGCTCATGCCGATTCTGGCCGGCGAAGGGCTGACGCCCGAGCGTCTCGGCACCCTTGCGGCTCGCGCGCGCCGCACCGAAGACGCGATCGAGCATGTCGCCAAGCGCACGCTCGATGAAAGCGTGCTGCGCAAGGCGCCGGACGGCGGCGCGGTGCGGCTCAAGGCCGAGAGTTTCTATTCCGAACCGTTCGAGATCGCGATGCGCATGCTGCGTCGCGCCATGCTGACCATCGCCACACCCGAACAAGGCGAGACGCAAATCGCGCTCGGCAAGCTTGAATTGCTGATGCGCAACCTGCGCATGGCCATCCGCGATCAGCGCCCTTTCCGCTCGACGCTCGCCTGGGCCGTCATCGCCCATGCGAATGGCTTCATTGAAGTCAGAACCGCTCCCGTGCGGCGCTCGCAGCGCAACCGCGATGCGGGAAATGACACGCGCTCCTTGGCAAGTGGGTCTGTCGTTTCTAAATAGATCAAGGAATGCCGCTCTCGCATGTGCTGAATGACATGCCGGAGAGTCCCCTCTTTTCAGGTCAGGCGGAACCAGAACCCGATGAACCCCAATGTCCGGAATATCGCTCTCTGGGCGATCATCCTCCTTCTCGTGCTGGCACTGGTTTCGGTGTTCCAGAGCCCCGGTGGTCGTCAGGCTTCGCATGAAATGCCGTACTCGGCCTTCCTCGACGAGGTCGAGAAGGGCCGCGTGGAGCGCGTGACGATTTCCGGCCTCGAGATCAGCGGCACGTTCCGTGACAACGGTGCGCCTTTCGTCACGCAAGCGCCTCCCCTGCGCGACGAAAAGCTGATCCCGACCCTGCGCGAGAAGGGCGTGGTGATCACCGCGCGCTCGCTCAATGCCGACAATCCCTGGTATATGACCTTCCTGCTCAACTGGCTGCCGATCATCGCGTTCATCGCGATCTGGATTTACATGTCGCGCCAGATGCAGAACGGCGCGGGCCGCGCGATGGGCTTCGGCAAATCGCGCGCACGCCTCCTCACCGAGGCGCATGGCCGCGTGACCTTCGAGGATGTCGCCGGCATCGACGAAGCCAAGGAAGATTTGCAGGAAATCGTCGAGTTCCTGCGTGATCCGCAGAAGTTCCAGCGTCTCGGTGGGCGTATCCCGCGCGGCTGCCTGCTCGTCGGCCCGCCCGGCACCGGTAAAACCCTGACTGCCCGCGCAGTGGCCGGTGAAGCCAATGTGCCGTTCTTCACGATTTCCGGTTCCGATTTCGTCGAAATGTTCGTCGGTGTCGGCGCGAGCCGCGTGCGCGACATGTTCGCGGAGGCCAAGAAAAACGCGCCCTGCATCATCTTCATCGATGAAATCGACGCTGTCGGCCGCCATCGCGGTGCCGGGCTTGGCGGCGGCAACGATGAACGCGAGCAGACGCTGAACCAGCTCCTCGTCGAGATGGATGGCTTCGAGGCCAATGAAGGCATCATCATCATCGCGGCGACGAACCGCCCCGACGTACTTGACCCGGCGCTTCTGCGCCCCGGCCGCTTCGACCGCCAGATCGTCGTGCCGCTGCCGGATGTGAATGGTCGCGAGAAGATTCTCAAAGTCCATGCCCGCAAGGTGCCGGTGGCGCCGGATGTCGACCTGCGCGTTCTGGCACGCGGCACGCCCGGATTTTCGGGCGCCGACATCATGAACCTCGTGAACGAAGCCGCCCTCATGGCCGCGCGCCGCAACCGGCGGCTTGTGACCATGAAGGAATTCGAGGACGCCAAGGACAAGGTGATGATGGGCGCCGAGCGCAAATCCATGGCCATGTCCGAGGACGAGAAGAAGCTCACCGCCTATCACGAAGCGGGACACGCGATCATCGCGCTGAAACTCTCGGGCATCGACCCCATCCACAAGGCGACGATCATCCCGCGCGGCCGTGCGCTCGGCATGGTGATGACCCTGCCCGAAGGCGACCGCTATTCCTTCTCGCAGGAGAAGGCCGTGGCGCGTCTGACCATGCTGTTTGGCGGTCGTGAGGCTGAAATCACAACGTTCGGCCCTGAGAAGGTCACCAATGGTGCGACGGGCGATATCCAGATGGCGACGTCGCTGGCCCGCTCGATGGTGATGGAATGGGGCATGAGCGAGAAGCTCGGCCGTGTGCGCTACGCTTCGAACCAGCAGGAGGTTTTCCTCGGGCATTCGGTGGCGCAAACCACCAACATGTCGGACGAAACCGCAAAGCTGATCGATCAGGAAGTGCGAAAGCTGATCGAAAACGGCGAGAAGGAAGCCCGGCGGATCATTGCCGAGAACAAGGCAGATTTCGAAGCCATCGCGCAGGCCCTGCTCGAATTCGAGACGCTGACCGGCGACGAATTGCGCGACCTGATGAACGGCAAACGTCCCTCGCGCGACAACCCGGATGAGCCGAAAACGCCGCGTGGCTCTGCCGTGCCCTCGACCGGCAAGCAGAAGCCGCCTTCACCTGATGGCGGCATGGAGCCCGCGCCGCAGGGTTGAACCTTCAGAATTAACTCTGAAGCATCGGCTTCGGCGCAGCGGGCTTGAATCTCCGCTGCGCTTGAGGCACGCCTTACGGCCATTCTTCGACGCATGAATTCTTGGGCAGCCTTTGGGTTTTGGGGAACTGGGGATCGCGATGGCGCGCAAATATTTCGGGACCGACGGCATCCGTGGCCGCGCGAACGGCAAGATCACGCCCGAACTCGCGATGAAGATCGGCCAGGCGGCCGGCCTCGTCTTTAAACGTGGCGACCATCGCCATCGTGTGCTGATCGGCAAGGATACCCGCCTGTCCGGCTACATGATCGAAAACGCGCTCGTCGCCGGTTTCACTTCCATTGGCATGGATGTGATGCTCACAGGCCCCATTCCCACGCCCGGCATGGCGATGCTGACGCGCTCCATGCGCTGCGATATCGGCGTGATGATCTCGGCCTCTCACAACGCCTTCGAGGATAACGGCATCAAGCTCTTCGGACCGGATGGCTACAAGCTCTCCGATGAAGTCGAGCGCGCCATCGAAAAATTGCTGGATGCCGACCTTTCCGCAAAACTTGCCGCCCCGAAATCCATTGGCCGTGCGCGGCGTATCGATGACGCGCAAGCGCGCTACATCGAATTTGCCAAGCGCACCCTGCCCCGCAACCTCGAGCTTGATGGCATGCGCATCGTGCTCGATTGCGCGAACGGTGCCGGCTACAAGGTTGCGCCCGAAGCCCTGTGGGAACTGGGCGCCGAGGTGATCCGCATCGGGGTCGATCCGGATGGGTTCAACATCAACCGCGATGTCGGCTCCACCCATCCCTCCGAACTCCAGAAGAAAGTCCGCGAATTGCGCGCCGATATCGGCATCGCGCTTGATGGCGACGCGGATCGCGTGCTGATCATCGACGAGAAGGGTCAGATCGTCGATGGCGACCAGCTGATGGCCGTGATCGCCGAAAGCTGGCAGCAGGATGGACGGCTCGCGAAACCCGGTATCGTCGCCACCATCATGTCCAATCTCGGGCTCGAGCGGCACCTCGAGGGCATCGGCATCGGTCTCGCCCGCACCGCCGTCGGCGATCGCTATGTGCTCGAGCACATGCGCGAACACGGCTATAATCTCGGCGGCGAACAATCGGGCCATATCATCCTCTCCGATTATTCGACCACCGGTGACGGGTTGATCGCCGCCCTTCAGGTGCTCGCTGTGGTGCAGAAGGAAAACCGGACCGTGAGCGAGGTCTGCCACCGCTTCGAACCCTTGCCGCAGATCCTCAAGAATGTGCAGACCAAGGGCACGCAGCCCCTCAAGGACGACAAGGTCAACGCCGCGATCGAGAAGCTCCGGGCTTCTCTCGGCAAGGCCGGCCGCCTTATCATCCGCCCCTCGGGCACGGAACCCGTCATCCGCGTGATGGCGGAAGGTGATGACCGTGACCTCGTCGAACGCGTCGTCGATGATGTCTGCGAGGTCATCGCGAAAGCGGCCTGAAGGCCGGCTCCACAGCGCATGGGGCGAAGATCGCGGCCGCCCGTTTTCACACACGTTTCCGGGTTGTTATCCTTAATTGTTAGCCTTAACCGGGCCTTAAACTCTTTCCGGCAGGGTGTTCCCGTCTGATTCAGCGGCCTCGCATGCATCTGCGCATGTCAGGCCCAATGTGATCGAGAAGGGATCGTCCATGCTGCGCTTCAAAACGCTTTGCCTTGCTGGGATCGCCGCCACGCTTTCGGCAGGTGGCGCTTTCGCAGCCGATATGATCGGCCATCCGCCGCCCCCGCCGCCCCCGATGGTGCATGCCCCGCCGCTCGATGTCGGCTCCGGCTTCTACCTGCGCGGCGACCTTGGCGCGGGCATCTATGGCCATGACAAGATTGACACCCGGCCGTCGCTGCTGGGCCTCCGCTCGATCGACAGCTCGATGGAAGGCACCGGCTTCCTCGGTGTGGGTGCCGGCTATCAGTTCAACTCGTTCCTGCGCACGGACGCCACGATCGAATATCGTCTGGCCTCGAAACACAGCCATACCGATACCTATGGCCCGCATGTTGACCCGCGTTATGTCGGTGCCAGTGGCGGCAACTACATCTCGGGCAAGATCGGCGGCTTTGTCGGCCTCGCCAACGTCTATGTCGATCTCGGGACCTGGCATCGCATCACGCCGTTCGTCGGCGCCGGTATCGGCTTCTCGTCCATGACGATGAGCGACACGCGTGACATCAACGTGGTCAGCGGTGCATCGGTCCGCGGTCAGGATCGCACCCGCACGCAGCTCGCCTGGGCGGTGCATGCCGGTCTTGGCTATGATCTGACCTCGAATCTGAAAGCCGAAGTCGCCTATCGCTACCTGCATCTGGGCGATCAATACAGCGGCAACGTCACCTGCCCCACCGCCGGCAGCTGCCCCTATCGCGTGAAGATCTCGGGCCTGCACAGCCACGATATCAAGTTCGGCCTGCGCTATGTCTTCGCCGATGCCCCGGTTGCCTATGCGCCCGGCCCGCTGATGCGCAAATACTGAGCGCCAGACCGTTTCGAAGCTTCAAGGCGCGGGCAAAACCCGCGCCCTTTTTTTTCGAGGCTTCAGACTTTCCCCATCCGCCGGGTCTGGATGGTGCGCACGAGCTGCGCGACGCCAACCAGAACGAATGTTGCGAGGATGATCAGCGTTGAAACCGCTGCGATGATCGGCGAGACATCAAAATCGATGTCCTCGAACATCTTCTTCATCAGCGTTTTCGAAATCGAGGATGAGAGGAAATTCGACACCACAGCCTCATCGAGAGCCGTGATGAACGCGAAGGCCATGCCCGCAAGGATGGCGGGCAGCAGCAGCGGGAAGGTCACGAGGCGGAAGGTCGCGAAGCGGCTCGCGCCGAGGCTCGCGGCGGCCATGTCGAGCGCGGGATCGAGCTTCGAAACCGCCGCCGAGAGCGTGAGGAACAGAAACGGCAGGGCCAGCACCGCCATCGCCACCACGAAGCCGAACACCGTGCCAGTCAGCCCCCAGCGCGCGAAAGTGATATAGAGCCCCACGGCCGTAACAATGTGCGGCAGGATCATCGGTGCAAGAACAAGCGCCTTGATCGCCCCGGAAGCCGGCAGTTTCCCGCGCGCGAATACCAAGGTCAGGGGTAAAGCGAGCAGCGTCGCGAGCAGCGTCGCCAGACCCGCGACAATCACCGAGAGCCGCGTCGCCTCCATCCATTCGCGATCGGCGAAAAAGGCGCGATACCAGACAAGCGACCAATCCTTGGGCGGGAACTGGAGATATTTCTCGCTGCCGAACGAAACCGGGATGACGATGATGGTTGGAAGCAGGAGAAACACCACGACAAGCATGGTCATCAAGGTCGCGAGGCGCGGCCTGAATGTCTTCCGGGACAGAACAGCCGACATGGCTCAGCCCTTTCCTTCAAGGCGCAGCACGCGACCGAACAGGCCAACCAGCAGCAAGGTGATCACAAGGAGCGTGACGGACAGCGCCCCGGCGAGGCCCCAATCGAGTGTTTCGGTTGTCTGCTGGCCGATCAGTGTCGCCATCAACAGCGTTTCCGGTCCACCCAGCAAAGCGGGGGTGATGTAGAAACCAAGCGCCAGAATGAAAACCATCAGCACGCCGGAATAGATGCCGGGCAGGCTCAGCGGCAATGTCACATGCCGGAAGGTCGCGAATGCGCTCGCGCCGAGATTGGCAGCGGCGCGATCGAGGTCGGGCGGAATCGTGCGCAGAACCGAGAAGATGGAGAGGATCATGAACGGCAGCAGCACATGCGTCGTGGCCAGAATCACCGCACCTTCGGTGTAGAGCATGCGCAAGGGCTCGCGGATCACGCCCAGCCCCAGCAGCGCTTCGTTGACGAGACCCTGCCGCTGCAAGATCACGATCCAGGCATAGGCCCGCACGAGAACTGCGGTCCAGAGCGGAATCAGCACGCAGATCGCGAGCAATCCCGCCACCCGGCCCGAGACCCGAGACATGGTGAGCGCTACAGGATAGCCGAGCAGAAGCGCCAGGACGGTGACGATCGCCGCGAGGCGGATCGTGCGCCACAGGATCAGCAGATAGAGGTCGCTCCCCAGGGCTCGCACATAGTTTTGCAAGCCGAGACGCGGGCTCGTGAGGCTTTGCTCAACAAGGGTCGAGAGCGGCACCACGAAGAAAGCCAGCAGGCACAGAACGGCAGGTGCGGCGAGCAGGAGGCTCTGGCGGAGGCTGAAGCCGCGCGGATCATCGGAAACGGGTTGGGCCAGCATCAGAGCCTCATGCTGCAAAGAGGCAGGCATCATCGCTCCGCCAGGTCAGCCAGAGCGGGTCACCGGGCAGGCGGCCATCCAGAGCGGCGCTGGAGGCGACGCGGATATTGATCGGTTCCGCAAGACCCGCCTCGGCCAGCACGATGGTCGAGGCCCCGGCGAAGATCACCTCCTGAAGGCGCACTTCCATCGAAAACCCTTCGGGCTTGCGTGTATGAACAGCAATGTATTCCGGCCGCACCGAAATCCGGGCGCGGCCCGTGAGCCCTGCGGGCGCCCGGCCCGATACCCGCGCACCGTTGGAAAGCCGGATCATCCCGGCCTCGCCCTCCAGGCCCTCCATCGTGCCATCGATGAAATTCGTCTCGCCGAGGAATCCCGCAACAAACGCATTGGCAGGCCGTTCATAGAGTGCCCGCGGCCCTCCCTCCTGCACGAGCTTGCCCTGATCCATCACGGCGATGCGATCGGCCATCACCAGCGCCTCTTCCTGATCATGCGTGACAAAAATCACAGTGATGCCGAGTTGCTTCTGCAACCTTTTGATCTCGAGCCGCATGCGCTCTCGCAGGTTCTTGTCGAGCGCCGAGAGAGGTTCGTCCATCAGCAGAACCGGCGGCTCGTAGACAATGGCGCGAGCAAGCGCCACGCGCTGCTGCTGGCCGCCGGAAAGCTGCGCCGGCAGGCGATCGCCATAGCCTTCGAGGCCGACGGTCTCGAGCGCGGCCTCGGCGCGCTTGCGCCGTTCACCCTCCGCAATGCCTCGCATGCGCAGCGGAAAGCCGATATTGTCGCGCACATTCATATGCGGAAAGAGAGCATAGCGCTGGAACACCATGCCGAGATTGCGCGCGTTGGGTGCAAAACCCGTGACATCGCGACCGTCGACAATAATGCGCCCCTCATCCGGCATCTCGAAACCGGCGATGGTCATCAGAAGCGTCGTCTTGCCGGAGCCCGAAGGCCCGAGCAGAGCCAGAAACTCCCCGGCCGCGACCTCGATCGAGACGCCATCAAGCGCTTTGACGGAGCCGAAATGGCGTTTCGCGCCCTCGACCGACACCGCCCCGCCGCGCAGCATTACCGTGCGCGGCCCGTTCTTTTCACTTCCACTCATCACAACGGTCCGGTTTGGAAGAAAGGTCCAGGCTGTTTCGCTCAACGCGCAAGCCAGCGGTTCCAGCGATCGAGCAGACCCGCGCGGTTCTCCGCCACCCATGTGGCATCCATCTGCGCCAGCTGGCGGGAATTTTCCGGTGTGGTCACCCGGTCTTTGCGCTGCTCGGGTGTGAGCCGGCTCAGCGCGACCTTGTTGAGCGTGTCGAAAGTCACGGCATCGGAAAATGGCACATGCGCTTCCGGGCGACCGGTGAAGAAATCAAGGAAGCGCAGCGAGGCCTGCACGTTGCGGGCCCCTTTCGGAATGGCCCAGAGTGCGGTGTTCGGCGGCGCACCGGCATAGCTCACCTGAATGGGCATGCCCTCTTTCTGAAGCGCAAAGGCGCGGCCGGACCAGATCATGCCCAACGAAACCTCGCCCGAGCGGAAAATCTGCTGGCTCTGGTCGCCCGTGCGCCACCACACCGTGATGTGCGGACGCAACTGATCGAGCTTCGCGAAGGCCCGATCAAGGTCAAGCGGGAAGAGCTTGTCCTTGTCGACGCCATCCGCCTGCAAGGCCGCCATCAGGGGCCACCACGGCGCACCGGCATTCGGCATGGTGCGGGGGCCGGGAAACCTGTTCACATCCCAGAACTCGGCCCAGGTCGTCGGCCCGCCATTGGGGAATTTGCGGGCATCATGAACAAGGGTGACCGCGCCCAATGTACGGAGCAGGCCACGGCCAGTGCAGGCATTGTCCACGGCCTGCGCCGCCAGGCTTGAAATCTTGGCACAATCGAAATTCTCGAGCAAAGCAGCTTGCGCCACCAGATCTTCCGGCCAGGCTGTCACGATATCCCACTCGACACGGCCCGTCTGCTGCATCGCACGCAGCTTGGTCCAGGTCTCGGCATTGCTGGCCGCCACCGGGCGGATGCGGATTCCGGTCGCCTGCGTGAAGGCATCGTAGAAATGGTCCTTCAGTGCCTTTTCGAAAGCGCCGCCCGTCGCGACCACCACCAGTTCCTCGCCCTGCGCAAAAACGCGTCCGGCCGAACCACCAAGAGCGAGCGCACCGGCACCAAACCCCAACCCTGAAAGAACCGAACGACGATGAATGCCCTGCATATCCCTCTCCCTGATGAGGATGAATTTGACGCAATGACTATTACATTTTTGATAGATTTATTGCAATGCATATTTCACATTGGGCGATAGGCCTTGCATCACGATTGCGAAACTCCTAGCGCTAGGACGAAGGCACATGAACGGGATTCGGATTTCGACGCGTCAAAATCGCTCGTGTTTGTGCGTTTTCGCCCGGAGACCGGCAGATGAAGAGGTGAACCATGAGCACGTTGCTCGAGCGCCTGCGCCACGCACGTGAGAACCTCACCGGGCGCGAGCGGAAGATCGCGTCCGTGCTGGAAGCCGGCTATCCCCATGCCGGGCTGGAAAGTGCGACGGCGCTGGGAATGCGCGTGGGAGCCAGCGCCGCCACCGTCGTGCGATTTGCCGCCAAGCTCGGCTATACCGGATATCCGGATCTTCAGCGCGAACTGCGCGGCGAGGTGGAGGCGCGGCTCGCGACACCTCTCCAGCGGCTTGAACAATCGGCGCAAGTCCTGCCGGCCCAGGCCGCGAACGAAGGCGATGTGCCGACGCGGACTTTCGAAGTTGCGATGGCTGCGCTGACGCGCAGTTTCGGCGCCTTCGATCGCCACACGCTGGAGCAGATCACGCTGGCGTTGACCACCTGCCGCGGCCGCATCCTGATCTCGGGAGAAAAGAAGGGGCGCGCCATCGCGCTCTACCTCTATGCCCAACTCAACCTGTGTCTGCCGCGCGTGACATTGCTCACCACGGATGCCGGCTTCGAGGGCGATCAACTCATCGATGTCGGCCCCGACGATATCTTCATTGCAATCGATGTGCGTCGCTACGTGCGCCGCGGACTTGCCGCTGCCGATTGGGCGGCTTCGCAAGGCGCAACGCTGATCGTGCTCGCCGACTCGTCTGCCGCCCCGCTCTACGCCCTGACCGCCCTGCGCCTGTGCGCAGCGACCAATGGCGCCGGCGCATTCGACAGCTATATCGGCCTCATGCTGGCCGCAGACATCTTGTCCAATCTGGTGGTGGCGCGCAGCCCGCAATCCGCCCGTGAGCGGATTTCCAGGGGCGAGAAGGCCTGGGAGCAACTCGGTGTGTTCGGAATGAGCACGCTGCGTTGAATCACGACGCCGGCTCCGCCTGGCTGGCACGGCTCCTCATGTCATGACGCGTCAGAATGCGCCCGGGCCGCACGCCTGTGGCATGCCCGCCCTCCCGGATCACCAACCCGTTGACGATGACGCGCTCGATGCCGCTTGCAGGGCGCAGAGGCTCATCGAAACTGGCGCGATCGACAATCAAGTCCGGATTGAAGATCGTGATATCCGCCGCCATGCCTTCGGCAATCCTGCCGCGATCCGCGAGCCCGAAGACGCGGGCGGGGAGGGCTGTCATCCGGTGAACCACACTCTCGAGCGAGATCAGCTTCAGATCCCGGACATAGTGCCCCAGAACGCGCGGAAACGTGCCCCAGAGCCGTGGATGCGGATGCCGGTCATGCGGCAAGCCGTCGGAGCCGATCATGGCGGAAGGGTGCGCCAGGATCGTCCGCACATCCCGCTCCTGCATCTTGTAATAGATGCCCCCGGCGGGCGAGAGCCTCTCCGCCGCCTCGCCGGGTGAACAGCACCAGCCATCGGCGATCACGGCAAGATCGTGCCCGGCCTTGTCGGGGTATGGCTCGGACCAACTGACCACAATCCGGCGAGCGCCGCGCAGGCGATCCGGACGAAGCATGGTGGAACTGGCATCGTAGGGGTAGACATCGAAATCGACGGATTGTCGCCCGCGCGCAGCCTCGATGTGTTGCAGGGCCGTGCGCGCGAGACCCCAGACCCTCGGACTGGCGCATTTGAGATGCGAGATCACCAGCGGCACGCCGGCCGCGTGCGCGGAATCCAGCGCCTCATCCAGCGCCTCGATCAACCCGTCGCCCTCGTCACGCAGATGCGTTGTCTGCAATCCCCCGTGCTCAGCGACAAGATCCAGCAGCGCCTCGACCTCCGAAGGCGGCGCCGCTTGAGACGGCGGATAGTAGAGACCCGTCGAAAGACCGGAGGCCCCGGCATCCATCGCCTCGCGCAGCATGGCCTGCATGGCATCAAGCTCGCGGCGATTGGCCGGGCGCGAAAGGTCGTCCATCACTGCAGCCCGCAACGCGGAATGGCCCGCGAACAGCACCATGTTGAGACTCGGTCTTGCGGCCTCAAGGGCGGCCCTGAAACGGGCAAAATCACGAAACAGCTCGGCACTCTTCGATGCCAGAAGCGTCAGCGGTGGGGGTGGAGAGGCCTGCCGGGGCGCGGGCGCCGCCGAGATCCCGCAATTGCCAGCGATGACGGTTGTAACCCCCTGGCTTGCCTTGGCCGCCATAGCCGGATCAACGAGAGGCAACCGGTCATCATGGGTGTGCACATCGATGAAGCCGGGCGCCACAATCAGCCCGTCGGCCACAATTTCCTGCCTCGCCGAACCCAGCGCAGCGCCGACGGCCACAATGCGCCCGGCCCGGACCGCGACATCAGCGGCACGCGCGGCGGAGCCGCTCCCATCGACGACAAGGCCGCCCCGGACCACCAGATCGTGCAACGACGCCACTCCTCAATCGCGAAAATTCAAGGTTGTTTGCATATATATTAGCTGTTCTGCAATAATTTTTTCGTAAACGAGTGTTGCTTGATATCGAAAGGGCAAGAAATGCCTCAACTCACACTGATGCGCCTCGTCGCAGCAAGCTTCACGGCCCTGTTCCTGCTGATGCTGGCGCTGGGCGGAATCGGCGTCTGGGCCATTCGTGCCACCACCGAGAAACTCGACATGCAGGCGACCGGTTTCACGGCCATCGACAAGGTGCGCGACCTGGAAGTCGGACTCATCACGCTCGATAGCGCTCTGACACATTACCTTTCCTCGGCGCTGGAGGATGACCGGCGCAAACTCGAGGCGCGGCAAACCGCGACAATCGCCCAGATGAAGGGTTTCGAAACCTGGGCGCAGGGCAACGGCCTGCCCGATCCTTCCGACGTTGCGGACGCCCTGAGCGAGTGGACCGGGCGGGCGACCTCTGCGGTTCGCATCATGACGATGACGTCTGATCTTGAAAATGCCCGTGAAATCCTGCTCCAGACCTTGCGCGACTACACAGACAAGATCCGCGCGCGGATCGCGGCACGGCGGGCCGAGGCCGAGCGCGATGCCCAACGCTCGATCTGGAGCCAGAGCGCGCTGATCGTCCTTGCACTGGCGCTGGCCTTTGCGGCCCTTGCAGCCATCGGCCTGCTGCTGGTTCGTCCCCTCAAGCAGCTGATCGGGGCGACCCGCCAGCTTTCGGGCGCCGATTATGCGGCCGCCATCCCGGCTGGCGGCCGGGTTTCGGAACTGCGCGAACTCGCGCTCGCACTCACGATCTTTCGGGACAATCTGCAGGAGCGCCGCCGCCTGCGCGAAGCTGCGGAAAAGGAAGCCGATGCCCGACTCACCCGGCAAACCGAGGTCAATCACCAGATCGGCCTGTTCCGGGAATCGATCGGCAAGGTCCTGATGTCCGTGAGCGATCATGCCGATCGCGCCCGGCATTCCGCGCGCTCGCTTTCGGAGGCGACGGGCATGGCGCGCATGCAGGCCACGGAAGTGGCTGCCGCGTCGCACCAGATTTCCTCGAATGCGCTGCATATCGCGGCGGCGATCGAGGAGCTGGCGGCCGGTGTGAGCGAAATTGCGAACCAGACCGACACCACTTTTTCAAAGGTGGATGCGATGGCGCGCGCGGCGCAGCGGACAGAAGGTCTGATCAAGCTTCTGAGCGATGCCGCCGACAAGATCGGCGCGGTGATCGGGTTGATCAAGGCCGTTGCCGACCAGACCAACCTCCTGTCGCTCAATGCGACGATCGAGGCGGCGCGCGCCGGCGAAGCCGGGCGGGGCTTTGCGGTCGTCGCATCGGAGGTGAAAAACCTCGCCAACCAGGCTTCCGGCTCCGCCAATGAAATCAGCACGCTGGTTGCGCGCATGCAGGAGCAAACCGCCGCTGCGGTCGGTTCCATCGCCGAGATGGCGCATATGGCAAACGATGCGCAAGGGGCCACAGCCTCGATCTTCGCTGCGATCCAGCAGCAACAGACGGTGTCGCAGGAGATCGCTCGGACGGTCCAGGAGACTTCGGGAGGCTCGACATCGCTCGCCCGCAACATCGATCTTGTGTCGCTGGTTATCCAGGAAACCAATCAATCCGCCGAGGGAGCGCTCGAAGCCTCGGACGAGCTTGCCGCCAATGCCGAAAAGCTGAACGAGGCGGTGGAATCGTTCCTGAAAAGTGTCCGCGCCGCCTGAACCCAGCCTCCCTCATCGCACCGGATGCCCGTCTGGTGCATCGACGGCGCTCGAACCTTGGCAAACGCGCCTCGAAACGGGGTAAATGGCGCTCCCAAGGGGATTCGAACCCCTGTTACCCACGTGAGAGGCGGGTGTCCTGGGCCTCTAGACGATGGGAGCCGCGGAGGGCGCGATATAGGAGCTTGCAGCACCAAGCGCAAGTTTTTCGCACAATCGGATTCCGAAACGAGCCCGCCGGCCCGGGATTTCTGCTCCACCTCGTTTGCGTCACCCCCTTGCAGCCTGCCGTGTTTGGCGCGAAGGAGGCAGCATGACGCGCGTCACTTTCACCTTCGGTCCGCATGTCGCCGGCCAGCGGCTCGACAAGGCCCTCGTTGCCGCGATGCCGGATCACTCGCGGGCGCGCATCCAGCAGATGATTGCGGAGAGCCGGGTGATGCTTTCTGGCCAGATCGAGATGAATGGCTCGAAAAAGCTCGTGGGCGGCGAGAGCGTGATCGTGGACGAGCCGCCACCAGTCGCGGCTTCGCCCCGGCCACAGGTGCTTCCGCTCACCATCCTGCATGAGGATGACGATCTCATCGTGCTCGACAAGGCGGCGGGGATGGTGGTGCACCCTTCCGCCGGGCACGAGACCGGAACGCTGGTCAATGCCCTGCTCGCCCATTGCGGCGGGAGCCTTTCGGGCATCAATGGGGTGCTGAGGCCGGGGATCGTGCATCGGCTCGACAAGGACACATCCGGTGTGATGGTCGTCGCGAAATCGGATCGCGCGCACAGAGGATTGGCCGAGCAATTCGCCGATCACGGCCGCACCGGACCGCTGGACCGGGCCTATCGCGCCATTGCCTGGGGCGCGTTCGAGCGGAAATCGGGAACCATCGATGCTGCGATCACGCGCTCGCGCCAGAACCGTGAGAAAATGATCATCAGCCGCGCCGAGGAAGCGCGTTTCGCGATCACACATTATCAGGTGCAGGCCGAGAACGCGGCGGAAGCGCGGGCGCGGGCGAGTCTCGTCTCCTGCAGGCTCGAAACCGGGCGCACACACCAGATCAGGGTCCATCTGGCGCATTTCGGGCATCCGCTCATGGGCGATGCCCTTTATGGCAGTGGCTTCAGGACGCGCGAAAAACTGCTCGAACCAGAAGCGCTGCAAGCTCTTTTGGCGCTCAACCGGCAGGCCCTTCATGCCGAATTGCTGGCCTTTGCTCACCCCGTCACGGGCAAGGAGTTGCGGTTCGAGACGAAACCACCCGCTGATTTCGCAGCTCTGGAGCGCGCCCTGTTCGCCTGAGGGCACACGAGCCCCTCGCGCAGCTGTGATTTCTGCCTTGCTTTTGCCATCACTCCGATGTGCTATAAGCACCGTCCATCGCGGATGATCTCATCGCGATACCCGGGGCTGCCAATCATGGGGCCCGAAGGAGGAATAGATGGCCAACGTTGCTTTGCCCGTATTGTCGGGTGAGGGTGGGCTTTCCCGCTACATCACCGAAATTCGCCGTTTTCCCATCCTGAAGCCGGATGAGGAATTCATGCTGGCGAAACGCTATCAGGAACATCAGGACCCGCGCGCCGCGCACCAGCTCGTCACCTCGCATCTGCGGCTGGTGGTGAAGGTGGCGATGGGCTACCGCGGCTATGGCCTGCCGATCGGTGACGTGGTCTCCGAAGGCAATATCGGCCTCATGCAGGCCGTGAAACGCTTCGATCCCGACAAGGGATTCAAGCTCGCGACTTACGCGATCTGGTGGATCAAGGCGTCGATCCAGGAATATATCCTGCGCTCGTGGTCGCTCGTGAAAATGGGCACGACCGCGAACCAGAAGAAGTTGTTCTTCAACCTGCGCAAGGCCAAGAGCAAGCTCGCCGCGCTCGGCGAAGGTGATCTGCGCCCCGAGCATGTCAAGCTCATCGCAACCCGCCTTGGCGTGGAAGAGCACGAAGTGGTCGAGATGAACCGCCGCCTCGGCGGTGATTCCTCGCTCAACGTCACCATGAAGGAGGATTCGACCTCCGAATGGCAGGACATGCTCGCCGATGAGAGCGACAATCAGGAAACCATTGTCGCGCGCGCTGAGGAGCAGGACAACCGCCATCAGGCTCTGGGCCGGGCGCTTTCAGGCCTGAATGATCGCGAACGCCGGATTTTCGAGGCGCGTCGGCTCGCCGATGAGCCGCTGACGCTCGAAGAGCTTTCAGAGGAATTCTCGATCAGCCGCGAGCGTGTGCGCCAGATCGAGGCGCGCGCCTTCGAGAAGGTGCAGGCGGCGGTGAAGCGCAACATCGCGGAAATCGAGATGGTTCACTGAAAGCGGAAGAGACGGAAATATTCATGGCCCGGCGCTTTGCGTCGGGCCTTTTTCATTTCCACGCCGCGAGCGCTTCGGCCACAGCCTTGTCGCCCGCCGAACCTTTCTCGACCAGAAACGCCCCGCGCCGCCCGTTGGCAAGGCGCACCTCGAACACGAGCCAGCGCTGGGTGCGCAGCAATTCCAGATTGCGCTCGATCGCCGCATCGGCCTTGTCGAGACCAATCAGGAAAACATTGTCCTGAATGGGCACCAGCACGCCGGCCATCGCCGAGCCAGTCTGGCTCTCACGCTCACGCCATTCGATCGCGCTCATCTCGCGCACGGCGAGCGCCGTATCCTTCGTGTCGAAGCTCACGAAAATGATGTGCGAGGAATTGACCTGCGCATCGCGGTTGCGGGCAATCGAGAAATCGATGGTCAACCCGGCACCCGTATAGGTGATGACGGAGCGGATCGCCCTGTCACCGGAGCGCGAGGCGGGATCGGGCGCGAACGACCAATTGGCCTGCCCCTCGAACTGGTTGGGCGCACCACCCGGCACTTCGAGCACCATGAAAGCGCGACTGACAACGGGGAGCACGGTCGCGCTGTTGGACGGCGTCGCAGGCGTTGTGGAAGCGTTCCGCTGCGGCTCAACGCGCGGCGCTTCCTGACGCGGGGCCGGCGGCGGGGCGGGGCTGTCGGGCGCAGCACCCAGCCGCCCCTCACGCTTGGCTTGCTCCGATGGCTCGATCGGGCGCGACACTTCCGATGCCAGTTGACCGCCGGCGCGATAAAGTGCGGGGTCC
Source organism: Hyphomicrobiales bacterium (assembly GCA_017302635.1). Classification (GTDB taxonomy): domain Bacteria; phylum Pseudomonadota; class Alphaproteobacteria; order Rhizobiales; family Beijerinckiaceae; genus Rhabdaerophilum. The sequence continues at coordinate 95,553 of JAFLCX010000002.1, read as the reverse complement.
TCCCGGTTGAGATACGCGAAAGTCCCCATGACGATCATCGCCAGCCCGCCCAGAACCGCATAGAATCCGAGTTTGCGACGCCCTTTCTCGACATCAGCCCGCGTTTCCGCTTTCGGCCGTTCCGGCTGGCGCGAGCGCGCAGGTTTGATCGCGATGGCGGGTTCGGGAATTGCGTCCGGCGCTGGCGCAACCGGCTTTTTCATCTGGTCGACGGGCGGCGCGACGATGGCCGGATCGGCCTTCACTTCGCTCGGTTCTGACTTTTCACTCGCCAGGGTGGCATCTGGAGCCGGTTCGGTCCCTTTTTCTTCTATCGTCCCGGTTTCCGAGGAAACAATTGGCGGGAGCTCGGCGAAATCAGCCTCGATCCGGCGGATGACATCCTCAAGTGCCAGTGTTTCCTTGAGGATATCCGCCTCGCCCAAAGGTGGGTCGAGCCCGCGCAATTGCCGCTCCAGCGCCTCGCGCGCCCGGCGATAGATCGCCTGGCGTTGTGCCAGATCCTGATCCGGCAAGGTCGCGATCGCGCGTGTCAGGAGCGGATAATAGTCGGCCATGGGCGAATTTGAGAATCAGCTTTCAAACGGATGCTTCACGAGAATGGTATCATCGCGCTCGGGGCTTGTGGAAAGCAAGGCCACCGGCGCGCCAATCAACTCCTCGATGCGGCGGACATATTTGATCGCCTCCGCCGGCAATTCAGCCCAGGAGCGCGCGCCGGCCGTCGTACCGGGCCAGCCCGGAATGGCCTCGTAGACCGGCTTGAGCCGCTTTTGTGCCGCCTCCGAAGCCGGGAGATAATCCAGCACCTCTCCATCCAGCTCATAGCCCGTGCAGACCTTGATCTCATCGAAGCCGTCGAGAATATCGAGCTTGGTGAGAGCAATGCCGGTGATACCGGAGGTCTTCACGGTCTGGCGCACCAGCACGGCATCAAACCAGCCGCAGCGACGTGGCCGCCCGGTCACGGTGCCGAATTCATGGCCACGCTCGCCGATGCGTTTGCCGGTCTCATCGAAAAGCTCGGACGGGAACGGGCCTTCGCCGACGCGCGTCGTATAAGCCTTGACGATGCCGAGCACATAGCCAACCGCACCCGGACCCAGCCCTGAACCTGTCGCCGCCTGCCCGGCCACGGTGTTCGAGGAGGTCACATAGGGGTAAGTGCCGTGGTCGATATCGAGCAGGGCACCCTGCGCACCCTCGAACAGGATGCGCTTGCCTTCACGTCGGGCGTGATCGAGCGTATCCCAGGCGCGATCCATGAATGGCAGGATTTTCGGCGCGATCTCGTTCAGCATTGCGATGATGGTGGCTGGCTCGATTTCCGCGAGGCCCAACCCGCGCCGCAAGGCATTGTGATGCGCAAGCAGACGCTCGACCTTCGGGCCGAGGGCTTCGGGTTCCGCGAGATCACGCACGCGGATGGCGCGGCGGCCCACCTTGTCCTCATAAGCGGGGCCAATGCCGCGCTTCGTCGTGCCGATCTTGGTGCCGCTGGTGGCGTTCTCGCGGAATCCGTCGAGTTCGCGATGCATCGGCAGGATCAGCGTCGCGTTGTCGGCGAGCTTGAGGTTCTCGGGCGTGATGGTCACGCCCTGCGCCTGCAACTTCGCAATTTCGTCGATCAAGTGCGAAGGGTCCACCACCACGCCGTTGCCGATGACCGAGAGCTTGCCCTTGCGCACGATGCCCGAAGGCAGAAGGCTCAGCTTGTAGACGACTCCGTCGATGACCAACGTGTGGCCTGCATTGTGACCACCTTGAAAACGCACGACGATATCGGCCTGTTCCGAGAGCCAATCGACAATCTTGCCCTTGCCCTCATCGCCCCATTGGGCACCGACCACGACCACATTGGCCATGCTGACCTCGACCTCTCACGGGTCGACCGCTTGCCGAACCCTTCTTTTTTCGGGTCTCGGATAAAGGAAGGATGCCGTGCGGTAAAGCGATAAGGACCGGAATTCCCAAGAGTTAGGGCATAGGCCGGACAATCCGCCCCTGCGGCCAGCGCATGCGCCAGGCGGTGGTGAAGCTTTTCGCCTCCTGTGGCGCAAGCGCGGCGTTCCAGGCGAACACCCCGCGCTTGTCCTCGAGATTTTCGAGATCCGGCTTGGTCATGTCCGGCAGACGTTCGATCGTGATCTGCTGATCCTCGCTCACAGGCAGGCGATCGACGATCTGGATCGTCACCGGGAAGGCATGGAGGTTGCGCACGTCGATGCGAAAACGGTTCTCCTCCGCACGCATGGAACTGAGCAGCCCGGGGTCGCGCACCTCGCGCATCACCGGCACGCGCTTGATGCTCACTCGCTCATCCGCCCCGAAACCGAGGGTCATCCGGTCGCCGGGGGCCTTGTCGGCGAGGCGCGAGCGCCCGATGAACGCGCCGTCACGGGTCAGCAGCACCTCACCCGCGAGCAGGGGCGCTTCGCCCGGCAGAACAAAGGTCGTCTCGAGATAGGCGGTCGCATCGAGAGCCGGGCTCGCCTTGTGCTGCAATTCAGGTGCGATGCTGGCGCTGGCGAGCCGGAAGCTGCGTTCCTCGTTGCCAGAAGGCAGGGTCACCGGCATCGGCAGCGTGAACTCGGCCTGAAAAGCCGTGGGCTCGGCCTTGGCTTCCAGCTCCGCCGCTATGACCTCCCGATTCTGGTCGGCAGTCGAGCGCAAGCGGCCCGGCCCGGCCTGCATCGCCAGCGCTTCCGATGCGGGAGCCTGCGCGGCGCGTGGCATGGGCGCGGGAGCGGGCGGCTCGAAGAAGCCGAGCTTCTGGGACGGGAGCACCGGGGCGGCTGTTCCGCGCTGCACGCGCAGGGTCGAGAGCGTCACCCGTGCATCGCGCCAATCCTCACCGGTGCGCTGGCGGAGCAGGGCCCGACGCGTGAGTTCGAGTCCGGGTTTCGCGCCGCGTGTATCGAGCCGCGCATCGTAAACCGGCCGCCACGACGCACCCTGCACCCGGTAGGAAACTCTCAGCGTCGCCTTGCCCGCTTCAGCCGCCTCGACCGCAATGGCCGCAACGCGCTTCGGCTGAGGGGCCTGCGGCTTGCCGATGGCAGCCTCCAGCACCCCGATTTCCTCATCAAGCTTCGCCTGCTCAATCCTCAGGCCGCGCAACTCGTCATTGGTCGCTTGCAACCCCTTGCCGACGGCATCGACGGCTCTGAGCCAGCTGTCGATATCGAACGGCTTGCCATCGCCGGGTGCAGGGTCTCGCTCCGCGAGGCGCTGGATCATGCTCTTGCGCCCCTCGGTCGCCTCGATCCTGTCCTGAAGGCGATCACGCGCCTCGCGCGCAGCCTTGAGTTTCGTCGCAAGCGCTGCATCCGGCTTCACCTCCCCTGCCCCCATGCGCAGGTCGATCCCGCCGATTGCCAGCTTGCTGGTGCCGGAGGCTTCAACCCGGAGCGAGGCCGGATCAGCCGAAAGCGGCAGATCAGAGAGCAGGATTTCATGGCTGCCGGCCGGGATATCGACGCTCACAAACCGGGTGATGATCGCGGCATCGGGGTAGAGCGTCACCTGATCGATGCGCGAGGGCGCCTGAAGGGTTGCGGCCTCGGCCCAGCCGATCGCGGCAAGCATGGTCGATGTCAGCAGAGCAGAACGCAGGATCATGGTCGTTTCCCCGGAAATCTCGACGCCATTGCGGCGCCACGAGACCATTCTCGAAGCGAGAAGCGCGGCGAAGCTGTGGCGGTCAGCGGGCAAATTCACGCCGCACGGCGCGAACCCGCTTCGGCCTTGCATAGGGTGATGAAATTCGTGATCTCGGTTGCGCGCTGGCCAGGATCGACAACATCCTCATTGAGCCCGAGACGCCAGCAGATATCCATCCGCTCCGGTGCGGCATCCAGCGCGACCAAATCGGCAGCATAGGCCGCGCTCTGGCCCTCATCGACGAAAAATCCCTCGCGAATGAGATCGCCAGCCCGTTGTTCCAGAATATAGGCCAGAACGGCATGCACATATTCGGGGTGATATTGCACACCCCAGAACGTGCCGCCTTCATGGCGGATTTCGGCGGCCTGCACCCGGCTCACGGCATTCGAGGCCAGCAGGGTGGAATCGGGTGGCAGAACCGAAACCTCGTCGAGATGCGAGCAAGGTGCATCATAGAGCGCCGGCCGACCCGCGAGCAGCGCATGGCGCGCACCCTCGGCATTGGGCGCGATGCGGCGCGCGAACCCGAATTCGCGGCCGCGCGGGTTCTTGTGCACCGCGCCGCCCGCCGCCACCGCCGCCACCTGCAAGCCCCAGCAGGAGCCAAAGAAGGGAACCTTCGCCTTGAAGACCTCGCGGGCGAGTTCAACCTGGCGAATCGATTCCGGCTCCTGTTTCCACAGATGCAGCGGCGAACCGGTGATCACGACACCATCATAGCCGCTCAGTTCCGCACCTTTTGGCAAGGCGCCATCCGGGTCGGCCGGACAGGTGATGTCATATTGGCCGCCGCCCGCGAGCCTGATCAGCACTTCGCCATAATGCTCGGCCGGTGTGCGGCCTAACGCTGCGCGGTAACGCTCGCGCGCCACTGCGGGGCTGCCTTCAACAACAAGAAAACGCAAGGCTGGCATGGGCAATTATCGTCTTTCAAGCGCGAGAAGAAACCGTTACGCCTCGAATGTTGCCGCTTTGCCCTCTCTTCGCAATCCCGATCGATGCAAATGCTCAGTGCTTTTCGCGCGCTTTACGCCAATGCCTATCTGATGCTGGCGCTGACGATGCTGTTCTGGGGCGCGCATGCCGTTGTCGCGCGCTTTTCGGTGGGTGAAATTTCGCCCATGGTGCTCACCGCCGGGCGCTGGCTCGGCGTCGCCCTGCTGCTGGCGACCTTCTACCGCAAGGAAACGCGCGAAGGTATCGCCGCTTTGCGCGCCCATCCGCGCTTCATGCTGCTGATGGGGTCGCTCGGCTACACCGTCTTCAACGTGCTGATGTATCTCTCCGCGCAATCAACGACTGCGGTGAACATGTCGCTGCTTCAGGGTGCGATCCCCATCTTTGTGCTGCTCGGCGCTTTCATCGCCTACCGCACGCCCGTCAGCGCCGTGCAGATGCTCGGTGTGGCCGTAACCGTTTTCGGTGTGATTCTGACCGCCACCAACGGCCATCCCGAGCGCCTGCAGGAACTCTCGTTCAACATCGGCGACATTCTCATGATCATCGCCTGCGCGTTCTATGCCGGCTATACGGTGAAGCTGAAAGAGCGCCCGGCCATGTCGGGTGTGGTGTTCTTTGCCGCCCTCGCGCTTGTGGCGGGCGTTGTCTCGGTCCCGTTCCTCCTGACCGAAATCGCGCTCGGAAAAGCCCAGATGCCGACCTTCAAGGGTTGGCTTGTGCTGGCTTTCGTCGCCGTGTTCCCGAGTTTTCTCTCACAGATCTTCTTCATGCGCGGAGTGGAACTGATCGGGCCGGGTCGCGCCGGGATTTTCGCCAATCTCGTGCCGGTGATCGGAGCGGGCCTTGCAGTGATTTTTCTGGGCGAGCCTTTCGCCTGGCATCACGCGGCGGCTCTGGTGCTGGTTCTCGGCGGCATCGCGATCGCCGAATGGGGCAAGCGATAAAAAAGGGCGACCTTTCGGCCGCCCTGGTCAGGTGTCGCTTGAAACGGGCGCTCAGAACTCCAGCCGGCGCGCACGCTTCACATGCGGGATGGCGTTGATCGCTTTCAGCACCTCATCTGAAATCGCCTCATCCACCGCCACGAAGCAGATGGCGTCGGCACCCGGCGCGTTGCGGCCGAGGTTGAAGGTCGCGATGTTGATGCCCTTCTCGCCTAGCAGCGAGCCGAAGCGACCGATGAAGCCCGGCTTGTCGTCGTTGCGCACATAGAGCATGTGCGGCGCGAACTCGGCATCCATCTTGATGTCACGGATCTCGACGATGCGCGGCAGGCTATCCGAGAGAACCGTGCCGGCGGCATGGCGCACCATGTCCTCGGCCTCGACATAGATCTTGATGCGGCTTTCGAGATTTTCCGGCGCATCACGGGTGATGGCCTCGACGGCAATGCCCTTCTCCTTGGCGATCGCCTGCGCGTTGACCATATTGATGCCCGGCAGGAAGGGGCGCAGCACGCCCGCCACCGCAGCCGCCGTGATGGGGCGCGTGTTGAGATCGCCCACCTTGCCTTCATACGCGATCCGGATGCCCTTGATATGCGCCTCGGTGAGCTGGCCGAGAAAAGCGCCGAGCTTTTCGCCGAGCGAGACGAGCGGCTTCAGCTTCGGGGCATCCTCGGCCGAAATCGAGGGGAAGTTCACCGCATTGGTGATGGCACCTGTCAGCAGGTAATCCGACATCTGCTCGGCCACCTGAAGCGCCACATTCTCCTGTGCCTCGTTGGTGGATGCACCGAGATGCGGCGTGCAGATCACGTTCTCGAGGCCGAAAAGCGGGTTGGTTTCCGCCGGCTCCACCGAAAACACGTCAAAGGCCGCGCCCGCGACATGGCCCGCCTTGATCGCATCGGCGAGGGCTTCCTCGTCCACAAGGCCACCGCGCGCGCAATTGATGATCCGCACGCCTTTCTTCGTCTTCGCGAGCGCCTCGCGCGACAGCAGGTTCTTCGTCTGCTCCGTCATCGGCACATGCAGCGTGATGAAATCGGCACGGGCAAGCAGGGCATCGAGTTCCACTTTCTCGACGCCCATCGCCTTCGCGCGCTCGGGTGTGAGGTAGGGGTCGTAGGCGATGACCTTCATGCCGACACCGATCGCCTTGCGCGCGACGATCGAACCGATATTGCCCGCGCCGATCAGCCCGAGCGTTTTCGCTTCCAGCTCGACGCCCATGAAGCGGTTCTTCTCCCACTTGCCGGCCTGCGTGGAAACATCCGCTGCCGGAAGCTGACGTGCGAGCGCGAACATCAGCGCGATCGCGTGCTCGGCCGTGGTGATCGAATTGCCGAAGGGCGTGTTCATCACGATGATGCCCTTGGCCGTCGCAGCCGGGATATCGACGTTGTCGACACCGATGCCGGCGCGGCCGATCACCTTGAGGTTCTTGGCACTCTCCAGCAGTTTCGCCGTGGCCTTCGAAGCGGAACGGATGGCGAGGCCATCATAATCGCCGATCACGGCGGCGAGCTTCTCCTTATCCTTGCCGAGGCTCGGATCGAAGGTCACGTCAATGCCGCGATCCTTGAAGATCTGCACGGCGGCGGGGGAAAGGGCATCGGAAATCAGAACGCGGGGTTTGCTCATGGGACTGTCCTCGGGCGTCATGGCCGGGCTTGGCCCGATCATCCACGTGTTTCGGGATGCTCAGGCAATCAAAGGGAAAAAGGCATGGATGCCCGGGTCAGGCCCGGGCATGACGGCTGAAATGTTCAGCTGAGCTTCGCGCGCTCGGTCGCGAAGGCGTATTCGATCCAAGGCAGCAGCGCCTTGACATCGCGCGCCTGCACGGTGGCACCGCACCAGATGCGAAGGCCGGGAGGCGCATCGCGGTAAGCGCCGAGATCAAGCCCCGCGCCGGCCTTCTCGATGATGCCGACCACGGCCTTCGCGAAAGCTGCCTGCTGATCGGGCGAAAGAGCCGTCACTTTCGGATCGGTAAATTTCAGGCAGACGCTGGTGTTCGAGCGCGTCTTCGGCTTCACCGCGAGGAAATCGATCCAGGCGTTCGCTTTCACGAAATTCGCGATCACGCGCGCATTGGCGTTGGCGCGCTTCATCAGGCCCTCAAGGCCGCCGACCTTTTTCGCCCATTGCAGGGCATCGATGTAATCCTCGACGCAAAGCATCGAGGGTGTGTTGATCGTCTCGCCCTCGAAAATCCCCTCGATCAGCTTGCCGCCTTTGGTCAGGCGGAAAATCTTCGGCAATGGCCAGGCCGGCTTGTAGCTCTCGAGGCGCTGAACCGCACGCGGGCTGAGAATGAGCATGCCATGCGCCGCCTCACCGCCGAGCACCTTCTGCCATGAGAAGGTGGTGACATCGAGCTTCGCCCAATCGAGGTCCTGCGCGAAAGCGGCGGAAGTCGCATCGCAGATGGTGATGCCCTCGCGGTTCGCGTCGATCCAGTCGGCATCCGGCACGCGCACACCCGAGGTCGTGCCGTTCCAGGTGAACACCACGTCGCGCTTTTTCGTGTCGATCTTTTTCAGGTTCGGCAATTCGCCGTAACCGGCGGTGACGACTTCGGCATCGGCGAGCTTGAGCTGCTTCACCGCATCGGTGACCCAGCCTTCGCCGAAGCTCTCCCAGGCCAGCATCGTGACCGGGCGCGCGCCCAGCATCGACCACATCGCCATCTCGACCGCGCCGGTATCGGAAGCGGGGACGATGCCGATCTTGTAATCGGCCGGGACGTTCAGAACCTCACGGGTGAGGTCGATCGCGAGCTTGAGCTTCGCCTTGCCAATCTTCGCACGGTGCGAACGGCCAAGCGGGGCATCATTGAGGGACTTGAGGGACCAGCCCGGCCTTTTGGCACAGGGGCCGGAAGAGAAATTCGGCACGCGCGGGCGCGCGGCGGGGGCGTTCGTCGTCATCGCAATGTCTCCATCCTTGCAGATGGGTGTCTTCCGTTGGGGGAAGATGACCCGGGACGGCGTCTACGCCTGTTGGGGTGAAAAAGCAATGAACGGGAGCATCATTTTTGTTAAACGAACGATCGAATGGCACAACGGAGCTTGCCGGGATTAACCGGGATCGGGCGGGATCATTCGGGATGTCTTGCCGCGAGATCAGCCACTTAGGGCGGTGCGCGACATCGCCAGCACCCATTGCCGGGGCGACTGATCAAATGGCACTGAGGGGAGCGTGCGAGCGGCCGTCGAGGCAAAGCCGCGCCAAGCCCGAAACGGCCGGTTCGCTCGATATATCAATGTCATAAGCGCCGGTCGGGGCCAGAGGCGGCGTTCGTCGAACAAAGAACACTTTCGCACATTTTAGAGAACACTTCGGAGTTGCGCGATATCAAGGGGTTGCCTGATATCGTCAATGGCTTAAGTTCCTGCCGAACTCCGAACCAGCCACGGCAGAAAAACGCGCCTAACGTGATCCAATCGCCCTCTCGCACGGGCCGATCACACGGTCATACTCGCCGAAAGCATCCCGGGGCCGTTGGTCTACCCGAGCGAGTGCAATGACCACATTACCACAAAGCCCAAATGCTTCAGACCGCGCCGGGCCCGGGTCCCAATCTTGAATGCGTTCACGGTATCGCAGCGCGCTCTTCGCGACCGCCTGCAACACATCAATGTTCATCTTGTCGACGCGGGCAGCGGAGCGCGCGTTCTCAGCGTCCTGCTTCACCTCTTCCAGCCATCGGAGCGGAGAGCGAGTGGAAAGTGATTTGGGAGCAAGCGGCATGGCGACGGCTGCTTCAAGTCGCGGTTTCTTTATCGCGGCAGCACAATCCTTGTCGTGGCGCTGATACTCTTTCAAATCCGCGCGGGCCGATTCGGGCTTGCCCTGTCGTAAGCTCAGCGCGTAGTTCGCCGCGCTCTGAGCTGCCAGCATGCAATGAATGCGAATGTTGTTCTCTTCCGGCAAATGGGTTCCTGAAGCCAGGAAGTCATTCGGACGGCGAATTCGCCTCTCGAGAAGGTCGAGGTTCTCGGTTCGCGACGCCGAGCGAATGTCCTTGACGATCAGCGAAAGCCACTCGCGCCATTCTCCGAGTTTCGAGGTATCCTGAGCAAGAGCTGGAACCCCAATGGTGAGTGCAACAAAAAAAGCCGCAAGCCTCATAACTCCATCCCCGTCCAAAACGCGCGGCCGACGACGCGCAGCTGCTCCATGTCGGCTGGGCCGATCACTTCGGGAGCATAGAGCGCCTGGTTGTCGGAGACCAGCCTCGCCGAGCCATCAATCAGCTTTTGAAACCGTTTTAAACGCAGCCCATCCGGTGTGCGGAACGCGAAGATCGGCCGCTCACGCAGCTTGCGGTCGCCCCGGTCGATCAGCACGACAGCCCCGTCGCGGATGGTCGGCTCGTTGCTGTCGCCCCGGTTGATCACGGCCTCGACGCGCTCGGGCGGAATGCCCCAACTCTCCACGAAGAACGGGTCGAAGCTGAGATGGCGAATAATCGCCTCGTCCATGACCTCGCAGCCGGGCCCGGACGATGCAAAGACATCGCGTAGCGGTATCCGAATCGAGTGAGACGTACTGTTTACCGTATTTTCGCCCGGCGTGAGTTCGTTTGCGAGATCGCCAAACGACATCCCCAAGGCTGGAGCGAGCCGCTTTAAGGTCGAAATGCGCGGATCAGACTTGCCGGCGAGGATCGTATTCAGCGTGCTTAAAGGCACCTCGGCTGCATCCGCAACCTTCTGATTTCCGCCAGCGTTCTTCACAAACGCGCGCAATTGGCGAGCCATCGCATCCAACTCCGGATTACCCCCGAAATCGCCCGCCATACAAAACTCCGCACGTCATCTCGATTTCGCTTGACCGAAATACGAAATACCGTATTTTGTGGTTAAACAAGTTTCACTTCTCGGCATGGTTAGCACGCCATGCGGGTTTTCGCATAGGAGACAGGCGTGAGCGATCACGGATGGCACCCGCAAGAGATCATTGCGGCGGTGCGCAAGAAGGGCTCAAGCCTCCAGCGCCTCGGCCTCGAACACGGGTTCTCGCGCATCACGTTCAACCGTGCTGCCAAGGAGCGCTTCCCCCGCGCCCATCAGCTCATCGCTGAGTTCCTCGGCGTCCCCCGTCAGGTCATCTGGCCCCAGTTCTATCACGCCAACGGCGAGCCCAAGACCTTCAAGCAGGTGCGCGCCGAGGCGGTCCAGCAAGCGAGGGCCGCGTGATGACCGAGCGCCCCCTCTTCGGTGAAATCACCGCGATTGATCTCGACCAGATCGACATCACCAATCGCCTGCGCCCGGTCGATCCGGCGCATGTCGAGGCCCTCGCCGTGTCGATCGAGCAGAACGGCCTGCAATCTCCCGTCATTCTCAGGCCCGAGGGCAACCGCTACCGCCTCGTTGCGGGCGCGCACCGCCTCGCAGCCTGCCAGAAGCTCGGATGGGGTTCGGTCGATGGCATCATCCAGAATGTCGACGATGACGAAGCGCGCCTGATCGAGATCGACGAGAACCTGATGCGCCGCGAGCTTTCTGTGCTCGATCGTGCACTCTCGCTGGCCGAGCGCAAGGCCGTTTATGATCGCCTGCACCCTGAAACGGTGCAGCGCGGGCGACGCAAAAAGGAATTGTCGCCAACATGGCGACAATTCGGGGAGCGGTTCACGAAGCACGCCGCAAAGCGCACCGGTCTCTCCGAGCGTGTTGTCCAGCGCAGCCTCGAACTGGCCGAAAAACTCAGCCCCGAGGCCATCGCACGGCTGCGGCTGTCCGATCTCGCCGACAATCAGGCGCAGCTGCTCGCACTGGCGGCCGAGGAGCCGGAAACGCAGCTCGCCCTCGCATCGGCGATTGCCGATGGCAAGGCCAAGTCGCCGAAAGCCGCGCGCCTCGCTCTCGGGCTCGATGTGCTGACCGAGGTCGACCCGCAGCAAAAGCTCTTCGAGCAGTTCATGACGCTCTGGGGCCGCGCGGAAGCGCCCACCAAGGCGAAGATCGTGGGTGTGGTGAGCGGGTTCGTGAAGCCGAAGAAGGGCAAGGCCGGGGGTGCAGCATGAGCAGCATCCTGCATTCAGAGCGCCATCTGACGGCCCTTCGCCTTGAAAAAGAGATCATCGGCGATCCGCCGCATGATCGCCCAGTGAAACCGGGGTCGAAATACGTCCGCGCGGAGCGCGCGATCGGGAAATTCCTGCGGTACGAGCTCGACGAGCAAGAGCTGCGCGAGACGCTGGAGGCCATCGCGGCGACAGCCAGCAAGATGCCCGCCCCCAACTTTTCAGCGTTGAGGGCCGCCGCTGCCCAAATCAAGCCCCGTGACCTGATCGTCGTCGTCGAGAAATTCCGCAAGCTCGACGAAGACAGCGTCCCGGATGGCCGGGTCTCGCCCGGCAATCCGATCGGCCAGCTCCCGACAGGCCCCATGCGCATGGCGCATCCAGTTCGGCCCGCGAAGACCAGCGATCTCACTGATCAGAAGCTTCAAAACCAGGTCGCGTGCGACATCTGCGGCAAACTCATCGATCGCGTCATCCATTCACCCCTCCCATCCTCAGCGGATGATGGGAGAAAATCATGAAGCTCTGGTATTCCGCCGCCGAGCTCGCCGATCTCGCGCTTCCGGGCTTTCCGGAAACAGAGCGTGGCGTTCAGTTGCTTTCCGAGCGCAAGGGCTGGAACAAGCATCCCCGTCTCGCCCGGCCACGTGAAGGGCGCGGCGGCGGCATGGAATATCGCGTCGAGTTGCTGCCGCTCGATGTCCGCATGCATCTGCTGGCACGTTTTGCTGAACCTGAAGCCGGAGCCATCGAAGCCGGAGCGGCTCCGGATGCCTCGCCGGGCCTTGCCACACAGGCCCAGACCGAGCGCGACGCGCGACTGCACGTGCTGGGGCAGTTCAAGGCGTGGCACCGCCATGTCGGGCTCAAGATTTACACGGCCGTCTCGACCTTCTGCGATCTGTGGAATGCCGGAATGGTCGAAGCGCCAGGATGGGTTGCCGAGTGCCTGCCCTCGCTCTCGAAGCGCTCGGTCTGGCGCTGGCTCAGCGCGTCGCGTCGCGGAAGCGTCGATGACCTTGCGGTGGATCGCGGCGCGGCCCGGCGCGGCAAGGGCGTGCTCGATGAAGCCGAAGGCGGGTCGATCCGCGCCCATATCCTCACGCTGTATGCCCATCAGCCGCATCTCTCGGCCGATCATCTGCGCACCATGTGCCGCGACCGCTTCGGCGACGTGATCCAGCATCGCGGCAAGTCGGTGCCGATGCCGACCGTGCGGATGTTTCAACGGGTGTTGAAGCGGCTCAAGACCGAGCACCGGGCCGAGCTGCTGGCACTTCATAACCCCGATGCCTTCAAGAGCCGGATGCGTGTCTCGGGTTCGTCGGCGCATCTCGTCACGCGGCTCAACGAGCTCTGGCAGATCGACGCATCACCGGCCGATGTGCTCTGCAAGGACGGCCGGCATTCGATCTATGTCTGTGTGGATGTCTGGTCGCGGCGGATGATCACTTTCGTGAGCCGCACACCGCGCGCCGAAGCCGTGGGCATGCTGCTCAAGAAGGCCCTTCTCGCCTGGGGCGTGCCCGAGCGGATCAAGACCGATAACGGCTCGGATTTCGTGGCGCGCGCCACCAAGCGCCTGCTGGCCGCACTCCGGATCGAGGTTGAAACCTCGGCACCCTTCAGCCCCGAGCAGAAGGGCGTTGTCGAACGCGCGATCGGCACGTTGCAGCGCGATTTCATGCCGCTGCTTCCCGGTTTCATTGGCCACTCGGTCGCGGATCGCAAGGCGATCGAGAACCGCAAGGCGTTCTCGAGGCGGCTCGGGCAGGATGATGCCGGCGCGTTCCAGGTCGATCTTTCGGCCAGCGAGCTCGCGGGCTATCTCGACCGTCTCGTCGCCGATCGCTACCACCAGCGGCCGCATGGCGGTCTGCCGAAGGGCATGACGCCGTTCCTGATGGCGTCGCGATCGACACTTGCTATCCGCTCGATCGACGACGAAGCCGCGCTGGCGGTCCTGCTCGCGCCGGTCGCGGGCAAGGATGGGCTGCGCATCTACGGCAAGATGGGCCTGCGCATCGAAGGCTCGCATTACCTCGCGCCCGGCGTGATGCCCGGAGAAACCCTGTTCGTGCGGATGGACCCGGCCGATCTGGGCCGCGCCTATCTCTTTGCCGAGGATGGCGAATCGTTCCGCGCCATCGCGATCTGCCCCGAGCTCGCCGGGATCGATCCCGCAGCGGCTCTCGCTGCCGCACAGGCGGCGCAGAAAGCCTTCATCGCCGAACGCGTTGCGCCGATCCGCAGGGATGCCGCGAAGATCAAGAAACGCGGCATGGTCGATTCGGTCTTGCGGCAAGCGGCGAAAGACGCCGGCACTCTGGTCGAGCTTCCGAAGCGGCGCGAACCGCATGCGACACCGGCCTTGTCGGCCGCTGCGGAAACAGCGAACGCGCTCGATATCTCAAAGGGCCTGCGAGCACCGAAAGCCTCCGAACCGAGCGAGGCCGAGAAGGCCATGCTCGCGAAGCTCGAAGCCGCCAACGACGCCGCCATCACGTCCCCTGCGCCGGTCGTGCGGCCACTGCGCAAGCACGAAACACCGCATCAGCGCTTCCGGCGCGCACTCGATCTGGAAGCCGCGATCGCCGCTTCAGAGCCCGTGAGCACCGAGGATGCGCTCTGGCTCGGCAGCTACCGCGAGGGGGCGGAATATCGGGCGCACAAGCGCCTGCACAAGGAATTCGGGGAAACGGCGTTGCGTTGAGTGTGCCCCGAAAAGAAACGGCCCCGGACGAACCGGAGCCGACAGTCAAAGCGAAGGACAGGATACATGAAAGAGATCGGGAAAATCAAGGAGGGGACAACGCCGCGTTTCGCGCCCCTCCGCAACGTGGCCGCGATGGCCGTGCTCGTCGAACGCCTGCAAGCGCGTGGCCCGCATCTTCCGGGCTTCGGCGTTTTCTTTGGCTATTCGGGCTACGGCAAGACCTATGCGGCGATCTATGCACAGAACACGACAGGCGGCCCGCGTGTCGAGGTCGGCGACAGCTGGACCAGGAAAACCCTGCTGCGCGCCATTCTGAAAGAGCTCGGCGTGCACGAGCCGCGCGGCACGGTCGCGGATCTTGCCGAGCAGGCGATCGGTCGCCTGGCCGAGCCCGGCCACCCGCCGCTCTTCATCGACGAGGCCGACAAGCTCGTCGACAAGAACATGATCGAACTCGTGCGCGAGATTCAGGAAGGGAGCCAGTGCCCGATCATCCTGATCGGCGAGGAAATCCTGCCGCAGAAACTGGAGCGGATCGAACGGGCCTATAATCGAGTGCTCGAATGGGTGATGGCCGAGGCCTGCGATGCATCCGATGCGCGGAAACTGGCAGACGCCCTCGCGCCTCGGTTCAGCTTCTCGGATGGATTGCTCGGGCGCATCCTGATCGAGAGCGAAGGCCGCGCGCGCCGCATCGTGACGAACATTGACCGCTGCGTCGAGTGGGCACGGGGCGTCGGCACGACGTCCATCGACGAGACCTGCGACCTGCCGCTCTACACCGGCCGCTCGCCGGTTCGCCGGAGGGTCGCCTGATGCCCCGGCTCCCGTCCCCCGATCGCGGCCCTCCCTATTACTGGCGCGTCATGCGGGCGCTTCAGGCGCATTTCGGATGGTTCAGCAGTGCCGTCATCAACGACATCGTCGATGGCCAGCACCGCAAATCCGTCGAGCACTATCTTGCCTTCCTGCGCGCCGAGGGCATCGTCGAAACGATCGGCGAGGAGCGTCACGGTCCGATCCTGCATCTGCGCCAGCGCATCGTGCGCGATGGCGACGCGCCGCCCGCGCGCCGCTCTGAAGGGGCCCAGATGGGCCTGCGCCAGCAGGCGCTCTGGACCGCGATGCGCAGCCTCAAGACCTTCACACCGGCCGAGCTCGCCTACGCCGCCTCGACCGATGCCCTGCCGATCGGGTCGGATACCGCTCGCTCCTATGTGCGTGATCTCAAGCTCGCGGGTTACGTGGCTCCCCTCGCGGGCGCAACCTACCGGCTGATGCCGGCGCGGAACACCGGGCCGCGCGCACCCATCGTGCTGCGGGCCGAGCAAGCCGCGTTCGATCTCAATTTGATGCAGGCGGTTAACGTTACCGCATCGGAAATCGGGAGGGTCGCATGAAGCGCGGTCCTCAACCCGGCTCTCCAATGACCCGAACCCGGCCGATCGACAAGGCCCGCGAGGCCTGGGGCGCTGATCTCCCGCGCGAAATCGAGGCGCTGGCTTTGGCCTGCGAGCGCACGACCGCCAAGGCCGTGGCCGAAAAGCTCGGCTATTCCGGCGCGCTGATCTCACATCTCCTCGCCCGGAAATATCCAGGCGATGTCGCCCTCGCCTTCGCGAAAATCCGCGGCGTCTTCATGGGCGAGGAGGTCGAATGCCCGGTGCTCGGCACCATTGGCACCAAGCGCTGCCTCGACGAGCAGAAGCGGCCCTTCGCCGTCACAAACTCGATCCGCGCCCGGCTGTTCCACGCCTGCGCGCGCTGCCCCCACAACCGCAAGAACCAGGAGAAGGCCGATGCGTGACATCGCTCTCACCCTCGCCGAAGAGCTGCGTTTTCTCGGCCTGCAATGCATGGCGCAGGCGCGCGGCTCCCATCGCGACCAGGACCGCGCTTTCATCGACAACCTGCTCGCGCGTCTGTTCGAGATCGCGCCGAACCTGTCGCTGATCTACGCGCGGCTGCTCATCCCGGCTGCGGAGTTCGAACTGGCGAACCTACGCGCGCTGATCCTCTCGGCCGGGCGCGACCTCGACCTGCTCGCCGATGATCTCGACCAGCACATGAGCGGGAGGGCAGCATGAACCTTCCGGCCAATATGGATAGTCCCGCGGTTGAAGCCACGATCGAAAACGCCAAGCAGGCCTTCGGGTCCTTTGCCATCGACTGCGTTCTGGATGGCCAAAGGGCAGGTGGATCAGCGCTGGGCCTTGGCGCAATCGCCATGATGGGCCTGCTCGATGCGGCCTGCGAGCACTTCGTGGTCTGGCATCGCGCGCAGTCTCTCCCCTTCGAGGAGGCGGCGTTTCTGGGCCTCGTGACGAAGCGCCTGGCGCTCGCCAAGGCGAGTGATGCGGTCCGTGAGGCTGGCCCGAACATGCGGGTGGTCCAATGAACGCCCTCACCCCTTCACCCGAGCCGATCTGTCGCCTCTCCATGCGCAACATCGTCGAGATCGCGGCGCAATTCTTCGAGATGAGTGTCGTGGACATCCTCTCGCAGCGACGTGACGCCCGCATCGTCCGCGCCCGCTCTGTCGCGATGTTCGCGGCACGCACCTTGCTGCCGCGCTCGTATCCTGAAATCGGCCGCGCGATCGGTAACCGCGATCACACCACCGTGCTCCATGCTTGCCAGAGCGTCGAACGACAGATGCAGGAGAGCGATGAATACGCGGCTCTCGTCGGCGAGTTTCTGACGATTTGCCGCGGCGCAGCGCCGATCGGTCCACCGGATACAGACCCTTACGACATGGCCCTGAAGGTGCTCAACCGGCCGGGCCTCGCGACGAATGTCTCGATCAACACGATCCGCGATTTCGCGGCCATCATTTCTGCCTCGATCGCGAATGCAGCGGACAAGTCAGCGGCCGAGGAACTGGAAGCCCACCGGGCAGCCTTCAACGCCATCGTGCCAGCGCTGGGCGAATTCGTGTTGGCCTTCAGGGCCGTCAATGCCGCGAGCCCACGCGCCGAGGCACGCGCCACAGCGCAACTTGAAGCCGCCTCCGTCGCGCTCATCAGCGCCTTTCAACAGCACTTCAAACTCCAGGGAGCCAAGACATGAACGCCACCGTTTCCCCTCTGATGATGATCGATGCCGACACGATCGGCGTGAGCATCCCGCAGGCCGCGAGCCCGGTCATCGAGCTCGAAGGCAAGTCGTATCTGCGCGATGCCAAGGGCGCGCTGATGCCGGTCGAGACCATCAAGGCACAGCACCGCCTGGAAGACGAAACCGTGCGCAAGGTGATGCACTTCGCCCGCGCCCTTTCGGAGCAGATCGCCCGCTTCAAGGCCCACACCTTCGAGGACCTCAACGCCTTCCAGAGCCTGCTCGAACAGGAATATGGCGCGCGGGCTGGCGGAGCCAAAGGCAACGTCACCTTCCAGAGTTTCGACGGCACGATGAAGGTGCAGGTCCAGATCGCCGATCAGATCTCGTTCGGGCCGGAGCTTCAGCAGGCCAAGAAGCTCGTGGATGAATGCCTCGTGGAATGGGGCTCCCAAAGCCACGAGGCGATCCGCGCGCTCGTGAACCGGGTCTTCTCGGTCGAGAAAGAGGGCCAGATCAACCGGGCCGAACTGTTCTCGCTCCTGCGGCTCGATATTGCCGACGAGCGCTGGCTGCGCGGCATGGCCGCGATCCGCGATGCGATCCGCATCACCGGCACCAAGGCCTATGTGCGCTTCTACGAGCGTGCGGCACCCGATGCGCCCTGGCGGCACATCAATCTCGATCTCGCGGCCGCGTGAGGGAGGGGATGATGGCCAAATCGACGAAAGCCGCTGCCCGTGCAGTGATTGCTGAATATCAGGCCATGAAGGACGAGCGACAGGGGTCAATCCCCGAAACTTACATCGTCCCGGGCACAATAGAGATCGAGAAGAACCACGTCTTCATCTCGGTCGCAGCGCTCAATGCCTTGGAGCGCGCCGTGCGCGGCGATGACACCATGGCCGCGATGAAGCGCAACATGAAAGGCGGTGTGCCATGACCGCGCTCCCCCTCACCATCGATATCGCGCCGATCGTCAAGCGGTCGGCCCCGCTGGAAGAGCCGCAGGAGTTTCGCGTGGGCGATCCGGTCCGCGTGCGCTTCGAGGATTGGCTGGGCATCCACGCCCCACACGAGCTCGACGGCGAAGTCGTCGCCCTCATGCTCAACGATCGCCTCAAGGTGCGCATCGGCAACACGCATTTCAGCGTGCCGGCCGACGCCTGCACGAAGATCGGGAGGGTGTGATGAAAACGCGGCCGATCCAGCCTCTTCCGCTCCCCGACAACATCACGCCGAACACGCCGGAAACGGCTGAGCCGGTCATCCTCTGGGTGGCACCTTCGGCGTTGCGGGTGGATCCCGCTTATCAGCGCGATCTCTCGCGCCGCTCAGTCGCACTCATCCAGAAGATTGTCTCCGATTTTGATTGGCGCAGGTTCAAGCCACCGGTAGTCATCGAGAGCGCCGAGCCGGGATGCTTCGATATCATCGACGGGCAGCACACGGCGATCGCAGCTGCAACACATGGCGGCATCGCGAAAATCCCGGTGATCCGGATCGAGGTGACCGCCGTCACCGATAAGGCCAAGGCCTTTCTCGGTCACAATGTCGATCGCGTCGCGATGGGCTCGCTGCAGCTGTTCTGGGCCGCTGTCGCTGCTGGTGACGAAACAGCTCTGACCGTAAAGCAAGTATGTGATCGAGCTGGCGCTCGCATCCTGCGTCTGCCGCCGCCACGAGGGGTTTTCGATCGTGGCGATATCATCGCAGTGGGCGTCCTGAAGCAACTCGTCGGCAAGCGCTCGGCCCAGAAAGCACGCGTCGTGATCGAGACATGCGTGAAGGGGGGTGCAACCCCCGTAAGCGCAGACCTGATCCGTGCAGTCGACGAGTTGCTTCACGGGCCGGACTACTCTGGCGAAATCGAACAGGCCAATCTCGTCACCTCGATCATCCGCATGCGCGAATTCGAGGCTCGGATTTCGGAGATTGCCACCGCCAAGAAGCTGCCCGTTTGGCGGGCAATGACAATCGTTTTCTACCAGAACACTCGCAAGAACCGGGTGCGCTCATGATGGATCAGGAGGCGCGCATCAGAGCCCTTGAAGGCGAAAACGACAGGCTGCGCGAACAGCTGCGCGCTCTCGAAGCCGCGCTGGGCGCAGAGTTCGAGCCCTCTGTTGTTCTCGGCCTGACGCCTCACGAAGCGCGCCTGGTCGGAGTGCTGGTGAAGCGCGGCCAAGCGACCAGGGACCAGCTGATGCACGCGCTCTACGCCCTGCGGATGGATGGCGACGAGCCCGAGATCAAGATTGTCGATGTGTATGTCTGCAAGTTGCGCAAGAAGCTCGCGCCCTACGGCATCACCATCGGCACCATCTGGGGCCAGGGCTATTCGATGAGCAGCGAGAACCGCGCCCGCGTCCGCCAACTGACGGAGCAAGCCGCATGACTCGCGCTCCGAAACCCGCCCGCGATCCTCGCCAGGCGCTGCTTGCGCAGATCCACATCGCCAAGAAGCAGCTCGGCCTTGATGAGCCCGAATATCGCGATCTCCTGCTCGCGGCCACGAAGAAGAACTCGTCGTCGCTGATGAGCCCGGCCGAGCTCGGCCTCGTGATCGAGGCGATGGTGAAGGCCGGTTTCAAGCCGGCGTTCAAGGGTGCACCGGATGGCAAGAAATCGGCCCGCAAAGTGGTGCGTCTCATCTTCGGGCTCTGGAGCGAGCTCGCGCAGCGCGGCCTGATCGAGAACGGATCGCGCCAGGCGCTTTTCGCCTTCGTGAAGCGCCAGACCGATGTCGACCACCCCGACTGGCTCGACAACAAGCAGGCCTCCAGTGTCGTCGAGGCGCTCAAGGCCATGCTCAACCGGGCGAAGGCTTCGCCATGAAACCCCGCGCCTCCTCTTCGCATCGGCTCTTCGCCCCGCCGCTGGTCTATGCCGGCGAGCGTGAGGCGTTGCTGGCCGAGCAGGCTGAAGTGCGCGCGGCGATCGAGCGCTTCAAGGGCAGCCCGCGCTTGCAATGGCCCTGGGTGCGCAGGCTGATCAAGATCAACGCGCGCCTCCTCGACATCGAGCGCGCGCAGCCGCTGCCACCCGTGACCAGGGCGGACCTGCAATGACTGCACGCGCCACTCTTCCGTCGGTCACCGATCACGCTGTGCTGCGCTACCTCGAACGCAAGCATGGCGTCGATATCGAGGCGATCCGCGCGCATATCGCGCAGCTCGTCGCACGCGGCGTCGAGAAACAGGGCGACGCGGTTGTGGTTGAAGGCGTGAAGTTCGTGCTGCGCGGCCATGTTGTGGTCACCGTGGGCCAGCGCCAATGGCAGTTCACGAAGCCGGAGCGCGACGACGATGCGTGACTGGCCTTTTGAACCTCTCGCTCCCTTCTGTGCTGATCTCATCGTGGCTGACCCGCCGTGGCTTGTGGAAATGCGTTCAGAGAACGGCGAGGCCAAAGCTCCCCAGGCGCATTACGATTGCCTGCCGATCGACATCATCAAGCAGTTTCCGGTAGGGCATCTCGCGGGCTCGGATTGCTGGCTCTTCCTCTGGACTTCCGCTCCGCTGCTCGACCGCGCCTTCGAGGTCATGACCGCATGGGGCTTCACCTATGTCTCTCGCTGTGCCTGGGCCAAGGTGACGGTGAATGGCAAGCCGCGCCTCGGGCCGGGCTATATCGTCCGCACGCTGCACGAGGATATCCTGATCGGCCGGATCGGCGAGCCGGTCCGAAAGAAGCCCATGCCGTCTATTTTCAATGGCGTGGCGCGCGAGCACTCCCGCAAGCCGGACGAGTTCTACACGCTCGTCGAGCGCTTTTCACCGATGGCTCGTCGTGTCGATCTTTTCGCGCGTCAATCGCGGCCGGGCTGGAGCACTTGGGGCAACGAAGCCACGAAGTTTGATCATGAGGTGGCGCATGCGTGAGCATTTGCCCGCCCTGCTGGCTGAAATCGCCGAAGTCGCTGGCCTCGATGCCGCGCTGGCGGTCGCGCAGGCGAAGGGCGGTGTCACAGCCCGGTTTGCGTCGCGCCTCGGGCCGGAGAACTGGCTGGTCGAGGCCGTGGGCATGGAAAAAGCCAAGCTGCTTTCCGATCATTTCACATCGGGGCGCGGGCGGATCGAGTTCGATATTCCCCTAGGCCCCACCGGCAGCTACAAGCGCGACATGCTGGCGCGTGCCGAGGCGATGCGGAAGGCCCTTGAAAGCGGGCACAAGACAACACACACTGCGCGCCATCTCGGCATCACGCGCCGCTCGGTCCAGCGGTTCAATGCGAAGTGCGCGGCCGTGAAGGACCCGGATCAGTCAGACCTGTTCTGAGGCTCACCGCGACGCGCGTCGCAGCCCTGAAAAATCCCGATAAAGGCGACGGTCGGAGACGCTGATTTTCAGCCTTTCCGGAGCCGCACCATGTCTCTTGCCAAAGCTGTCGCCAAAGCACCGCATCTCGCGAACTGGACCCTGCCGCCCTGGCTGAAGCTCGCGATCAATGAGATTGGCCAGACGGAGGTCGCCGGCGCGAAATCGAACCCGCGCATCCTCGAATACCGGCGCATGGCCGGGCTCACCCAGTTTGGTGAAATGGACGACGGCAAGGTGCCGTGGTGCGCCATCTTCATCAACGCCATGCTGGCCGAATCCGGTGTGAAAACCTCGGGCACGGCAATGGCACGCAGCTTCGTCAGGCACCCCGATTTCATCCGGCTCGAAAAACCGATGGTCGGCTGCATCACGGTCATCTCGTCCAGTCGAGGCCCGGCTTCCGGCCACGTCTTCTTCTACACGGCCGAGAATGGCCTGATGAATCAGGGCCTCGGCGGCAACCAGAACGACTCGGTCTCTGTCGAGATGTTCCAGAAGGCGAAGCTCGTGGGGCATTTCTGGCCGAGGGCTGTGCCGCTGCTCGCTGCACCCTTCGACCAGCCCGTTCGGCTCGCCCGCCCGCTGCTGCCGCATGAGCGCAAGGCGGTGCGCGATGCGTGACGACATGAACGGGTTCTCGGATTACCAGCTCGCCTTCGACCAGAGCCTCGACGACGCGATCGAGGCTGGCGACGAGTATCTCAGCCGCGCTGACATGGTCGCGGTGCTCGAGGCCAAGCTCGATCAGCTGAAATCGGAGCGGCTCGATGGCTGATGCAGCGCAAAAGGAGGCGGCCTTCGTCAAGGTCGAACAAGCGTTTCGGGCGCTGGCGGAAGCCGTGCGCGAGCTCAAGTCACTCGGTGCGACCGAGGCGGATTGCGAAGCGCGAATCGGGCCGGTGCTCGACGAACTGGAGGAGGTTTTCAGCCATGACTGACAACAAAGGCCTGCCCGTCGCCGGGTACACAGTGCAGACGAATGAGCGCGTCGCGCTCGTGAACGCCAACAAGCGTTTGGAGGAGAGCGTTCTGTGCGCTCTCGATCTGGTTCAGGCCAATCCGGACTTCGACAAACGCTGGCTCGCCATCGCCCGCACCAACATCGAGCAGGGCTTCATGGCGTTCAACCGGGCGATCTTTCGTCCCGAGCGCGTGAAGCTGCCGGAGGATCGGGCCGATGGCTGATGCACCAGTGAACTCAGCCGATGCCTTTTGGGGCGGCTATACATTGCCGCGAGGCTGGTCTGCGCGCCGCATGTCCGCGAGCAGCGGTTCGATGAACTCGGCAAGCGCCGAGGATGCGCGCGTTTCGCCGATCCTTTCAAGCCAAGCGACGCCGCGCGTCGAGTGCTCTTCGAAGGTCGCGGTATCGAGCACGCCCGTGTCGACCAATGAGGCAACCAGCGCTCGAAAAGCGGTGGCGATCGCGAGAGTTCTTTCTTCGGCGTCGAAATGCATGGCTGGCCTCCTTAAGCGGCTGAAACGGTATTCGAGTTGTCAATCGGGGTCGAGTCGATGAGCGACCTCCAGAAGCCCTCCTACTCGACCTCGAAGACCGCGATGTGGATCTCGGGCGCCTGCGCCTGGACTCTCGTGTTCATCGTGGTTGTCGGTGGCGTCGGGGGGTCGGCCGGAGCGCTGGCTCTCGCGCCGACGATCGTCCCGGCAATGGTCGCGCTCATCGTCGCGCTGCTCGGCGTGCATCGCGCCTTCGGCTCGATCGACATGCGCACCATCGCCGGCCAGCACCGCCCCGCACGCGCGCGGCGGAAAGAGCCGGAGGAAGAGGCAGCATGATGATGTTCATCGCTCTGGCTCTCGGCGGGCTCGTCGGCTGGTTCTGGGATGAGCTCTCATGATCGGCGCGCTGTTCACCGGAGCCGCTGAAGGCGGTTTGAAACTCTCGCGCGGGCTGGTCCTCGGCCTCGTGATCGCAGGCCTATTCGCGGCCGCAGGCCTCGGCTTCTGGCGCGGCATGGCCGCGATCGAGCGCATGGTCGAGACGGCGCGGATCGAAGAGCGCGCGTCGCGCGACGCGCATTGGCGCAAGGAAATCGCCGAGTCGAACGCCAAGGCCGAGACCGAGCGCGCACGGCAAGCCGTTGAGGCCGCCGCCTCCTCGGCCGCCGCCGAGCGGGCGATCGGCTCGCTCACGCAATCGCTCATCGAATGGGAGACCCGCCATGCGCAGACCGGCGCTGACCAGAACTGCATCAGCCCTGAGCGTCGCGATGCTCTTAACCGCCTGCGCGGCCACCGCACCGGAGGCCCCTGACTTGCGCACGGTCATCGTCACCCGCCCGATTCCGGAAAGCGCGAAGCAGCCCTGCGCACGGCCGACAGCGCTTCGCACCGGCGCTGCCTCAGAGTTGGAACGCGCCCTCGCGCGCGACGGCATTGCTCTTCTCGAATGCGAGGCCCGTCGCAAGGCGGCCGTGGAGCGCGCGCCGTGAGTGACCTGATCGACGAAGCCGCAGCGGCCACAGAGCTCGAACGTGAGGTCTGCATTATCCGTGCTGCGGACCAGATCGCGCATCCGGGCTGCATCCATTGTGAGGATTGCGGCTCGGAAATCCCCGAGGCGCGCCGCGCCGCCGCGCCCTTCGCCACCCGCTGCATCCACTGCCAGACAAATTTCGAGAGGCGCGTCTGATGCCCGAAAACGCCAACCAATGGATCAACGCAATCAACGGGCTGATCGCCGTGGGTGCCTTCCTCTTCGCGTGGCTCACGCGGTCGGGGAAGGAGGCCAAGGCCCAAGTCGAGGTTGTGGACCAGCGGCTCTCGGCCGTCGCGAAGGATCTCGGCGCAAAGATCGACGCGGTCGAGGACCGCGTCTCTCGAGTCGAGGGCGAGCTCAGCGGCGTTCCCGATCGGGAAAGCGTCCACAAGATGCAGCTTGAATTGGAGCGCATGCGCGGGACGATAGACGTCCTCAACGAGCGCCTTGTGCCGCTCGCCGCGATCTCCGGTCGCTTGCAGGAATTCCTGCTCGAACAGGCGAAGGCGAGGTGAGTATGTCTATGGATCGCATCATCCGCGAGGATGCACGGCTCATCATCCTGAAGGCACTCGCCGAGCAGCCGGACGGCCGGCTGAATTCCGATCTCTTGCGGGAAGCCCTTTCGACCTTCGGCATCTCGAAGAGCCGCGATTGGGTGCACGAAGAGCTGCGCCATCTCGCCGAACTCGGAGCCGTGAAGGTGCACGAGATCGGCACTGTGCGCGTGGCGCAGATCACGGCCAAGGGCGGTGACCATGTGGCACGCCGCATCGTGATCGAGGGCGTCAAGCGTCCCTCGCTGCCGGAGGCTTGATATGAGCAAAGCCAGCAAAAGTGGACACCGGTTTTGCGACCGGCTTTGCGAGGGAGAGTGAGATGACCGAGCAGCGGGGTCGCGGCCGTCTGTCCTCGCTCGATCTCCTGCCAGAGGAGGCGCAGGACGATCTCATCTGGGCATGCCAGCAGCTGGCCGAGCGCCAGCGCACACAGGCCGATATCCTGTTCGAGTTCAACGATCGCCTCGCGGTGAAGGGAATCGAGCACGTCTCGAAATCGGCGTTCAACCGCAAGGCCATCCGCATCGCAGCCGCGACGCGCCGCCAGCGCGAGACGCGTGAGATCTTCTCGGCCCTCTCGGGCGACATCGACCCCAACCGGATTGATGAGCATTCGATCGTGCTGGGCGAATTCCTGAAGACGCTGATCTTCGAGCTGCTCCAGCCCGGCTCGGGCGAGCACAATGCCGACAGCGCGATGAAGCTGTCGCGCGGCTTCAAGGAGATCATGGTGGGGCAGAAAATCTCTGCCGATCGCCGCGCGGATGAAGAGCGGCGCGCAAAGGACAAGGCCGTGGCTGCGATCGAGGCCGTGGGCAAAGCCAAGGGTCTCACGATGGAGACGGTCGAGGCGATCAAGAACAACGTGCTTGGCATCCGAAGGGACGGCGAATGAGTGCGCCGCTGTCCCGCGAGGAATGGCTGAAGATCCGCGCGGCCTCGCAGGAGGCCGTTCTGGCAGCTGGCATCCCGGTCAATGATCTGTTGCTCGGTTATCAGAAGCGTGGTGTCGATCTCCTCGAAACGACGGCTGTCCTTGTCGTCGAGAAGTCGCGCCGGATCGGCTTCACCTGGGGGCTCGCATCCTATGCCGTGTTGCGCGCATCCCGCATGCGCGCAGCCCGAGGCTACGACGTGATGTACATCTCCTACAGCCAGGAGATGACCCGCGAGTTCATCGACGCCTGCGCCATGTGGGCGCGTGGGTTCGCCATCGCGGCTGGCGAAACCGGCGAATTGATGTTCGACGATGTCGATCCGGAGAACCCCTCGGAGACCCGGCAGATCAAGGCGTTCCGCATCCAGTTCGCCAGCGGGTTCGAAATCCTCGCCTTGTCCTCCGCACCGCGCTCGCTTCGCGGCAAGCAGGGCTGTGTGATCATCGACGAGGCCGCATTCGTCGATAGCCTGGCCGAGCTGCTGAAGGCCGCGCTCGCCTTCCTGATGTGGGGCGGCCAGGTCGTGGTTGTCTCGACCCACAACGGCACGACCAACGCGTTCAACGAGCTCTGCCAGGACATTCTGAAGGGACGGAAACCTTACGCCCACATGCGCGTGGATTTTGACCAGGCGCTGCAGGAAGGGCTCTATCAGCGCATCTGCCTTGTGACGGGCAAGGAATGGTCGCCGGAGGCTGAAGCGCAGTGGCGCGACGAGATCCGCGCCTTCTATGGCGATGCGGCCGAGGAGGAGCTCGATTGCGTGCCGGCGCAAGGCTCCGGCGTCTTCCTCTCGGCCGCGATGATCGAGGAGCGCATGTTCGATGCGCCCGTGCTCCGTCTTGCCCTGCCGCCGTCCTTTTTCCAGCTTCCGGCCACCAAGAAGGAGAGCGAGATCGCGGCATGGATCGCTGACTACCTCGACCCGGTCATGAAGCAGACCATCGACCCGAACCTTCAATCCGGGTTCGGGATGGACGTCGGCCGTTACCGGGACCTCTCGATCCTCGCGCCGATCCAGATGATGCGGACCCTCAGGCGTGTGGTGCCGTTCCTGGTCGAGCTCGACCGCGTGCCCTTCGCGCAGCAGAAGCAGATCGCGACGCATATCCTGAAGGCCTTGCCGCGCCGCGTCGGCGCACGCATCGATGGCACGGGGATCGGGGCGGGCATCGCGGAAGATCTCGAAACGGCTCAGGGCACGGAGACGATCAAGATCACAACCGAATGGTATCGTGTTGAGCTCCCGCCGCTGAAAGGTGCGTTCGAAGATGACACGATCCTCATCCCGCGCGATGCCGAAGTGCTCGCGGATCTCCGCGCCCTCAAGATGGTGCGTGGGGTGCCGATGCTCCCCGCGCTGCGCGTGAAAGCTGAAACGGGCGGCGCACGCCACGGCGACGCGGCAATTGCGATCGCGCTGGCCTATGGCGCGACGCGTGGCGAGAGCGGCCCGCTCGAATACCAGGGCGTGGGCAAGAACGAGCCGGTCAATGATGACCCCGATGAAGACAATGCCGGCCATGCCGGTTTCTACGGCCGCCGCCGTGACGCGGCCTATTGAGGAGAGTGACGATGGCGCAGATCCTCGATCAATGGGGCAACGCGGTTTCCAGCCGCGACCTCGTCAAGCCCGCCATGGGTGTGACGGTGACCGGGGTGCGGGACACGTTCGACGAGTTCATGGCCTCGCGGCTCACGCCGGCGAGCATGTCGCGGATCCTGCGCGATGCTGCGATGGGCGAAATGCACGATGCGCTCACGCTGTTCGAGGAGATGGAGGAGATCGAGACACAATATGCCTCGGTGCTCTCGACCCGAAAGCGCGCGATCCAGTCGATCGAGCTGCAGGTGGAGGCGGCGGGCGATGACGCAGAAGACGTCAAGATCGCTGATGCCGTGCGCGACATGATTGCCGATCATCCGGGCATGTATGACCTGATCGGCGACACGCTGGACGCGCTCGGAAAGGGCTACTCGGTGGTCGAGATCGTCTGGGATGTCGAGGGGCGGCAATGGCGTCCCGAGCGGTTCGAGTGGCACGACCCGCGCCTCTTCCAGTTCGATCGGGAAACAAGGAAGCAGATCCGGAAGCGCGTTCAAGCCGATTTCAATGGAGCGGCGCTGGAGCCCTTCAAGTTCATCCGGCACGTGCCGCGCCTCAAGAGCGGGATCCCTGCACGCAACGGCCTCGGGCGGCTCGCGCTCTGGACCTTCCTGCTCAAGACCTATTCGCTGAAGGACTGGGCGGCGTTCCTCGAAGTCCATGGCATGCCGCTGCGCCTCGGCAAATATGGAGCCGGGGCTTCCGATGCCGACCGCCGCGTTCTGCTCAACGCAGTGCGCAACCTCGGCTCGGATGCCGCCGCCATCATCCCGAGCGGCATGGAGATTGAGTTTATCGAGACCAAGGGCTTTTCCGAGAAGCCGTTCGAAGGCTTCGCCATGTATCTCGACAAGGCGCTCTCGAAGGCGATCATCGGCCAGACCATGACGGCCGATTCAGGCGGAAGCCTCGCCCAGGCGAAAGTGCATGACGAGGTCCGCATCGACATCAAGAAGGCCGATGCCAAGCAGCTCAACGGGACGCTCGCCCGCGATCTCGTGCGCCCCTTCGTCGATCTGAATTTCGGCCCGCGCGACAGCTACCCGCAGCTGGTGGTGCAGGTTGCCGAGCCTGAAGATATCAAGATGATGTCCGAGGCTCTGGCCAGGCTCGTGCCGTTAGGCCTCAAGGTGCAGGCGAGCGAGGTGCTGGATCGGATGGGCTTCGCAGATCCGGAGAAGGGAGCCCATGTCCTCGGTGTTCAGCCCCAGAAGCCGCGCGATCGCCAGACCAGGAGCCCGGCCAAGCCCGATCCGCTGGATGAAGGGGATGGTGAAGACGAACCCGAGCGAGGGGCGAACCACCGGCACCGGCTTGGCTGCCCCTGTTGCGGTGCCCCGCCGCGATCCTTCAACGCCGAAGCCATCGAGCCGGAAGACGAGCGTGACTCCCTTGTCGCCGAGGCGCTGGAGGACTGGGAGCCGGACATGCAGCCGATCCTCGACGCCGTGCTGGCCGTCGCGAAAGAGGCCGAGAGCTACGAGGCTCTGGAAAGCGCCCTGAACCAGCTCGCCGCGACCCTGCCCACCAGCGATCTGGCGACGCGGATCGCCATCGCCAGCATGAAGGCGCGCGGCCTGGGCGAGGTGTCGGATGGCAGCGGCAGTTAATTCGCGCGTTCAACGGGTTTTCAATCGGCTGGGCGGCAACGGGCAAAAATTCCGGACCACCGCTCCTCCGGACGCGATCGGCCGTCCTGAGGCATTTCTGAGGCTCGCGACAAATGGCGGATGACGGGCTCTTCCGGACAGCGCCGAAAGAGGTGATCGCGTATTTCGATCGCAGGCCCTCCGTGCCAAGCTTCGACTGGCGGGATCTCGCGCCGCACGAGCATGCGCTGGCTCACACGGTCGCGAAGACGGCCGGCCTCAATGTGCTGGATGATCTGCGCGCGGCGATCCGCAAGGCAGTGGTCGATCGCATCCCGTTCGAGCAGTTCCGGGATGAGCTTATTCCGATCCTCAAGAAGAAGGGCTGGTGGGGCGAGAAGAAGCTTCGCGATGAGAAGACCGGCGAGCTCGTCAAGGCGCAGCTCGGCTCGCCGCGCCGTCTGCAGATCATGTACTGGGCGAATGTGCATTCGGCGCATGCGGCCGGTGAGTGGCAGCGTGTCGAGCGCAACAAGCAGTTCCTGCCCTATCTGACCTATGTTGCCTCGGTCTCCGAGCGAAAGCGGCCGCTGCATCTGAGCTGGGTCGGGATCACGTTGCCGGTCGACGATGCCTGGTGGCGATCGCACTACCCGCCCAATGGCTGGAACTGCAAATGCTCCGTGCGCCAGATCGGCGATCGCGAGGCCGGGCGGCTCTGGAAAGAGCATGGCAAGGACAAGGCTCCTGCGCTTGACGAACGCGACTGGCTCAACAAGCGCACCGGCCGCATCGAGAAGGTTCCGGCCGGGATCGATCCGGGCTGGCAGACCAATAGCGGGTTGCTGCGCGACCGGACCATCACAGCACAGCTGCAAGGTGCTCTCGACCGCATGCCAGAGGAGCCCCGCCGCGCGGCGGTGGAGCAGCTGGCCCGGCATCCCGTCGCTGATTACGTTCGTGAGACCCTGGGGTCGAAGAAGCAGGTCGAATTGACCCGGGAGCAGCAATTGTTCTCGGCGGCGGTTGCGCAGCTTCCAGCTCAGACGGCAAAGGCAATGGGTGCGACGACAACGATCGTGCGTCTCTCGGGGGATAATGCCGCCCATATCCGCGAGCGGCATCCGGAGATTGCAACCGCGTTGCTGCGAGCGATCCCAGACATTCTCGAAGGAGAGGCCTTTCGCGACCAGAACGGAATCGCCGTCTTTCGGGAAATCGACGGAGTGCTCTATCGCCTCAAAGTCAAGGTCACGGGCGATCGGCGCGAGCTTTATGTGACGACCATGCACCAATCGAACCCAGACCAGCTGGAGCGTTGGCGCGAGACGCGCAACCGGGTTGAATGAAGGGAAGCAGCGGGCGGAGGGGCGGCACTCCCTCGCGGCACAAGTCCGGGTTTCCTGCCCGCCCGCTGCTTCGTTTATAGCCCCGATCCGCGAAAAACAAAAGGGCCGCGACGCGCGTCGCAGCCCTTCTGCTTTCTTCATCATTGCATCGTGCCCCCATGCACATGCTTCTGTCCAGCCTCAATTCAGCAAAATCGCTCGGCGCCGCGATCCGTGGTGTCTCGGAGGCGATCGCGCTCAATGCCGAGGGTCAGGCCCCCGAATGGGTGATGCTCTGGCCGCAAGGCCGGCTGGTGGTCGGCCGCGACAAGCGCTCTTTTGTGATCCACGATCCCGACGCGATCATCGCGGCAACACGGCCGCGCCTGCCGCTGCTCATCGACTACGAGCATGATTTTGAGTTCCGCAAGCCCGGCGACAAGACCCCGGCTGCTGGCTGGATCGTGGAACTCGAAGTGCGTGATGGCGCGATCTGGGGTCGTGTCGAATGGTCCGGCGAGGCCGCCAACGCCATCGCCGACAAGCAGTATCGCTTCCATTCCCCCGTCTATTTCTACCGGCCGAAAACCGACCCGATGGAGGTCGTGGCGATCGGCGGCGCGGGCCTGACCCATGCGCCGAACCTCACCTTCACCGCACTCAACAGCGAACAGGACAACGTGATGGACCCCGTACTTGCGAAGGCTCTCGGCCTCTCCGAAACCGCCACTGTCGCCGAGGCGATTGCGGCCGCCAACGCGCTTCAGACCCCGTCGCCTGAGAAGTTCGTGCCGCGCGCCGATCTCGACCAGGCGCTCTCTCGCGCGACCAATGCCGAGCAGAGGCTCGCCGAGTTCGAGAAGGCCCAGGCGACAGCCGCCGCAGAGGCTCTGGTCGACAAGGGGATCGCCGATCGCAAGATCGCGCCAGCCTCGCGCGATCATTACCTGAAGCTCGCCCAGAACAGCCGCGCCGATGTCGAGGCTCTGCTCAATTCCACGCCTGCCATCATCCCGGCCGGCGAGGACAAGGACCTCGCCAAGGGTGACCCGGCCGGCAAGTCCGGTGCGCTCTCCCCCGAGGAGAAGGCGATGTGCACCCCGTTGGGCCTCACTGAAGAGCAATTTCTCAAGGCGCGCGGCTGAGCGCGCCCCTCACCCTGACCTCCAGCAAGGACCAGCTCAATGCCGCTCGCCAAAGAACGCAACACGATCCAGATCGGTGATGGCCTCAACCGTGAAATCGGGATCAAGGCCAACGTGAAGATCTTCGCCGGTGCCCTCGTCGTCAATGATGCGGGCGTGGCTGCTCCGGGCCGCACGGCCACCGGCCTTGTCGCCATCGGCCGCGCCGAACAGACCGTCGACAACACGGGCGGCGCGGACAACGCGCAGCGCATCCGCGTGCGGCGTGGTGTCCTCGGCTTCAAGAACAAGTCGGATGACCTCGTGGTCGCGGCCGATATCGGCAAGGACTGCTTCGTCGTCGACGACGAGACGGTGGCCAAGACTTCCGCCACCAACACCCGCTCGGTCGCGGGCAAGGTCTTCGCGATCGACGGCGACACCGTCTACGTCGACTTCATGTAATCCCCGCCGGGCGCGGGGAGCGCCCGGTCCATCGCCCAGCAGGCACAGGACCCCGTCTCATGATCATCAATCGACATAGCCTCTCCACGCTCAACACCGGTTTCAAAGGCAATTTCCAGATCGGGTTCGAAGGCGTCGTGCCGATGTGGAACCGCGTCGCCACGCTTGTTCCGTCGGCGACGGCCACCGAGGAATATGCCTGGCTCGGAGCCTTCCCCGGCATGCGAGAATGGATCGGCGAACGCCAGATCAAGAACCTCGCGCAGCACGGCTACAGCATCAAGAACCGCAGGTTCGAGTCGACTGTTTCCGTCCCGAAAACCGCAATCGAGGATGACCAGTTCGGCGTCTACGCGCCGATGATGCAGGAAATGGGTCGCTCCGCTGCCGAGCACCCCGACACGCTGGTCTTCGGCCTGCTCAAGAACGCCTTCGCGAGCCAGTGCTACGACGGCCAGTTCTTCTTCGACACCGATCATCCGGTGGTCGGAGCCGATGGCGTCGAACGCTCCGTTTCGAACGTGCAGGCCGGTTCCGGTGCGCCGTGGTTCCTGCTCGACACGCGCCGGGCGCTGAAGCCTTTGATCTTCCAGGAACGCAAGAAGCCGCAGTTTGTGGCCAAGGATGACCCGACCGACGATCGCGTGTTCATGAAGGATGAATACGTCTACGGCACCGACAGCCGGTGCAATGTGGGCCTCGGCTTCTGGCAGATGGCCTTCGGCTCCAAGGCTGATCTCACCGAAGCCAACCTGCGCGCGGCCTACACCGCGATGACCACGCTGAAGGGCGACGAGGACCGGCCACTCGGGATGCTGCCAAACCTCCTCGTCGTGCACCCGTCTTTGAAATTCACGGCCGACGAGTTGCTGAAGGCGCAGATGAAAAATGGCGGTGCCAGCAACATCATGCAGGGCCTCGTCGACAGCCTCGCCTCGCCCTGGCTGGCGTAACCCGGCCGCGACCTTGAAGCAGAGCCCCGGAGCCGGTTTCGCGTGCCGGGGCTTCCTTGAAGGACGTTTCAAACCCCGTTGAAGGAGGCCCTGATGGCCAAGTCGAAAACCGAATCCGAAGAAACCAAGACCGAAGCGCCGCGCTACGTGGTGACGATCACGGCTCCCGGTGGTCCGCGCCGCCGTGCCGGTTTCTCGTTCGGCAAGGAGCCGGTGCATCTGACCGAAGCGGATCTCGATAAGGAGAAGTTCGAGGCACTCAAGGCGGACACACTTCTGGTCATCCGCGACTACGTGGAGCCGGAAGCGGAAGCCTCCTCTCAGGGATAACGAATACCCCAGGGCGGTCTGGCACGGCTCGCGAGGCCTCCAGCACCCAATGGGAACGGCCACGGCCGTAGGGGCAAAGCCCGCCGCCCGCCCATTCAACCTCGGAGGCCAGCATGACCTACATCGCGCGCGCCGACATCGAGGCGATCTACGGGACGGACAACCTCCTGATGCTCGTGCCGGATGGCATGAACGCCGATACCGTCATCAACCGGGCGATCGCGCATGCCTGCGGCGAGGCCGATCTCTATATCGGCAAGCAGGTCTCCGTGCCGCTCACCATCGTGCCGGACGGGCTGAAAGCAGCTCTCATCGATCTCGCCTTCTATCGTATCGCGATCACGCATGACCGCCTGACCGAGGAGATCAGCGAGCGCGCCAAGGCCGCGCGCCGCATCCTCGAAAACATCGGCTCGGGCAAGATCAGCCTCGGCGCGGCCGAGCCCGTCTCGTCACAGGAACAGACCGGGCCCAATGGCGCGAGCTCGCCCGATGGAGCCTATTTTGGCGCGCGGCCGCGACTGTTCGGGAGGGATGCATGACAGCCCTCTTCACGCTCGATGCACGGCTGGAAGGTCTGGAGGCGGTGGATGCCGCGCTCGCGCGCCTTGACCCGATTGATGGCCAGAGCCTGCTCGAAGGCCTGGGGCGGATGATCCAGGAGCAGACCCGTCGCCGCATCATCAGCGAGAAGCGCGGGCCGGATGGCAAGGCCTGGCAGCCGAATCGCGCCGGGACATCGACGCTCTTTCGCAGCGGAACTCTCGCGCGTTCGGGTGATTATTCCGCGACAGCCGAGACCGCGATTGTCGGCTCCGGCCTCATCTATGCCGGGGTGCATCAAAGAGGCGCGACCATCACGCCGAAGCAGGCGAAGCGGCTGGTGTTCCGGGTCGGCAACCGCACGATTTTCGCCCGCAAGGTGACGATCCCGCCCCGGCCCTATCTCGGGATCTCCAGCGAGAACGGCGACGATATTCTCGATGCGGTCTTGATGTTCCTGCGCCGTGTACTCGGAGGCGGGCGATGAGCCGCGTCGGCACGCATCTCGATGCGATCGAGACATGGGTCAAGGCGCTTCAGCTCGCGAATGCGCCCCTGGTGACGGATTGCCGTCGCCAGCTCGATCTCTTTGACGCGGAGGATGTCGAGCGCGCGAGCTTCAAGTCGCCGGCCGCGTTCCTCGTTCTGCCTCGCTTCAGGCTCGTGCCCAGCCACGATGGCGGCCGTGACGCCGAGTGCTGGTTTGTCATCGCGATCGCGAACAGGGGCACGCCGGGAAAGAGCGCCGACGTCGATGTGATCGACCGCGTGATCGCCCTGGCGGCCGCTCTCGACGACACGACTTTCGGGCAGGCCATGTGCTCCGGCGTCTCCGATATCGAGTCCCGCCCGGTGCTGTCGGGAGCTCTCGAGACCAAGGGCCTGTCGGTCGCGGCCGTCAGCTTCCGGCAAACACTCTTCCGCGTGGCATCCGGCATGCCGGCGGTGCGCGGCGTTGAGGGCGAGGTCGGAGCCGGCGCGCAATCGCAAGGCAATCCGCTACCGTTCGAGAACCTTCTCGCGCCGCTGCTGACACCCGACGAGCTGACGATCATCAGCAGCTGGCCGGAGGTCACACCATGAGCGCGGCCGAAGAAATTGCCGAGTTCATACGCGGCCTGCGGGCGGATCATGAGGATACGCGCCGACGGCTCGCATCCGTCATGCTGATCGGCAAGGTTGTCGAGCGCTCGGGCGACAAGGTGCGCCTCGAATTTGACGCGGCCGATCCCTCGACCGGCAAGCCCTTCCGCTCGCCGCTCATCCGGCTCGCCGAATCGGCCGGTGAGGGGCACAAGGAGCGCAATCGCCCTGCCATGGGGCAGATGATGATGATGCTCTCCCCCAATGGCGAGATCGGCCGCCATTCTCGCGCACTCCCTTACGGCCCTGTCGATGACAGTGGCGAGCCCGAGGGAGACGCGGATTTCCCGCGTGTGATCCAGGAAGGCAATGCCCGGATCGCCATGAAAGACGGGATGATCCGGATCACCGTCAACGGCAAGGGCTTCGAGCTGACCGCAGCGCAGCTGCAGATGATCGGCATCTTCAGGGCCGAAGGTGGCTCCCGCCCTGCCCATTATGTCGGCGGTGTCGACGACGCCGGCGACACCGCCGTCGACGGCAATTCCAGCATGCTCATCTGAGGAGAGATTGATGAAAACGCAGACCTATCGCCGCACCCGCGAGGATATCGAATGGATCGCCGGTCGCCGCGTGAACGAGGACGGCACGATCGATCTGACCGAGGCCGCTGCCCTTGGCGATCTGGCACGGGGACATATCGAGCTGGTGACACCAGCCGATACGACCAAAACGCCCGAGCCGCCCGAGCCGGGCAAGAAAGCGCGCTGACATGCGTGCCGGCATGGACGAGGAGAGCGGAAAGCTTCTGACCGGCTGGGATCACGTCCAGCAGGGGATTCGGCGCGCGCTGACAACGCGTCCGGGCTCTCTCGTCCTGCGTCGGCGCATCGGCTCCGAGCTGATGGAGTTGCAGGATCAGAACATGTCGGCCGAGAACGTGCTGCGCGCCTACATCGCTGTGGCCAATGCCCTGTCGCCGCAGAACCTCAACTGGGGCGAGCCCGGCTTCCGGCTGCGCTCGCTCCATCTCGCGGGCGGCAACGCATCCGGCCAGCTCGGTCTGGTCATCGGCGGCGATTACTTTCCCAACGGCCACCTCGGTGACTTCCGCGCGCCGGTGAAGCAGGCCGTCACCATCCCGGTTCGGGAGGTGGCGTGATGTCCCGCTTCGGAGCCATCGACCTTTCGGCCTATCCGCTGCCTGATATTCTCGAAGTGCTCACGGTCGAGACCTATCTGCTGCGCGACAAGCAGCTCTTCACGGCTGCCTGGGATGCGATCCGGGGCGATCGTCCCCCGGTCGACACGCTCGCTCTCGAACACGAGCCGATTGTGGCGCAGCTGCGCGTCGCGGCCGAGCTCGAACGCCTCCTGCGCGGTCATGTGAACGACCGCACCAAGCAGGTGACTTTGGCCGGCGCGCGCGGCGCGATGCTTGATCATCTCGCGATGACCTATTTTCGAGGGCTGACCCGCAGGGTGATCACGCCGGCGAGCCCGGGCGTCTCGGCCGTGATGGAGGACGATGACACCTTCCGGACGCGCATCGCACTGTCGCCGGAGAGCTGGAGCACCTGCGGGCCGGAGGGCGCCTATCTCTTCTGGGCTCTCTCGGCTTCGGGCGATGTGCTCGATGTCGCGGCCTATTCCGAGGATGAGGGTGTCACCCTCGCCCCTCGCATCCGCGTGGTTGTTCTGCCGCGCCCCGGCATGAACCAGACGCTGAACAACCTGCTGGCTGCGGTTCTGGCGCAGCTGAGCCGGCGCGATCTGCGGCCGATGGGCGATCTCGTCGTGACCGAGGCCGCTGTTGAACTGGCGTTCAATGTTGCGATCGAGCTCAAGATCAGGCCCGGTGCGTCCGCCGCCACCCTCGTGGCCGCCGCTGAAGCGCGCGTGCGGGCCTATTGCGAGGGGCGACTGCGCTGGATCGGCGACAATCTGACCGGCCCGGTCTGGCTGGTCGGCCGACGCATCTCGCGCGACACGCTGGCTGCAGCGGCGTCGGGCGGGGACCCGAACATCGTTGAAGTCGCGGTCACATCTCCGGCCAGCGACGTGAACGCACCGGCTGCCGGCTACAATGCATCCGCACTGGCTGGCGTGGGCCTCGACAGCTTCGTGCCTCTGGCTCCGGAACTGACGGTGCACCTCTTTCGTGCACCGAAACTCGGGACGCTCACCATCACGCATACTTTGGCGGTGGGGGGTGCGCTCGGATGACCGCGAGCCTTGTCCCGTCCAACCACCGGCATCGGGAGCGTGCGCTCGCAGCCGCGCTCGAACCGCTGCGCGCGATCGATCCCGCGGCGATCGAGACCCTCTGGGATGCCTGGCGCTGCCCGGCCGACTTCCTGCCAGTGCTGGCCTACGCGCTCTCGGTTGATTTCTGGGACGATGCCTGGGACGAAATCCAGAAGCGCCAGACCATCGCCGACAGCCCGGATTATCACCGGCGCAAGGGCACCCGCGCGGCGGTGGAGGGCGCGGCCGTTTCGGCCGGACTTCCTGCCTCGATCACCGAATGGTGGCAGCGCGTGCCGCAGGGGCGGCGCGGCACGGCCTCGATCCATATTGAGGCCCCGCTCGATCAGGTGGCAGCGATCATCATCAAGGTCCGCCCCCGTCTCTACGCGGCCAAGCCAAAGTCACGCGCCATCTTTCTCGGAGCGGGAGAGGCGGCCGGGGTGCAGGCTGCCTTCGGAGCCGCAATCCTCGTCGACGAAGCCGTGACGGTCGACCCCTACGCCTTCGCTGCCGAAGACCCGGAAGGCGCATTTGTTGCTGCCATCGGCATCCACATTGAAACCCTCACAACGATCGAGCCAGCACCATGAGCACGACAGGACTCCTCATCACCAATGCGGGTGCCGCCGCGATCCTCGCGGATCTCTCGGGTGGCACGAACCTCGTTCTGAGCCACGTCGCGTGGGGCGATTCGAACGGTGCACCGTACAATCCCGTCGCGACCCAGACCGCTCTGGTTCGTGAGAAGTACCGCGCCACGATTGCCTCCATGGCGGTGGTGGATGGCGCAATCGTGGTTGATGCCATCCTGCCGGCGGACACGAACGACGCCAGCGCGCGCCCCTCGCACGGGTTCAACGTTGCAGAATGCGGCCTGTTCTCATCGGACGGGACGATGATCGGTGTGGCGCGGATGGGCAACGGCTTCAAGCCAGCCCCGGCTTCTGGCCAGGCCGTGACGGCCACCTATCGCCTGAAGCTTGCTGTGGCGAACCCGGGCGCGATCACGGTCCAGATCGATGCAGCACAGCAAGTGCATCTGGGCCGGATGGTGAGGCCATTTTTTCTCGCGATCGACGACGTGCTCAATGCTCCGCCCGCTTCACCCACCCCCGGCGCGACCTACGTGGTTGGCGCGGCTCCGACAGGCGCATGGACCGGCTTCGCGCACTACCTGGCGCAATGGATCGGAGTGTGGGTTCTCACCGTCGCACCGGTCGGCCATGTCGTCGTCGACCAGTCGGAACCCGAAGGCGGCGCAAATCGCTATTTGAGGCGCACCGCAGGAGGCTGGGTGAGTGCAGCGGCGAGCGACACGGCGTTCGGGGTGTCTCGCAGGGCGACAGCGGGGGAAGTCGCCGCTGCTGCGGATGTCAATGCCTACGCGACGCCGGCGGATGTGGCGTCCACCGTTCGCACAACCAAGGCACCGTTCAACCTCGCGCAGGCGGGCAATTCAACCCGGACCACCTATGCCAGCCTCACCGGCTGGCAGACCGTGATGTCGGGCACTTACAACAAGACGAGCGCCACCTCGCTCGTAGACACGCGGATCGTCACCAATCTGCTCTCGAATGCGAGCTTCGCGGCGGGGCTGATGCGGCTCGTGTTCAACTCGGTGAATGGCAAGACACACATCTGCGTGAACATGACGGCTTCATCGAATGCAACCTCGCCGCATGGCAACGACACGTTCGCCGGTGTGCCGACCGGCGCGATCTCATGGTCGCTTCAGATTGGTCGAGTCGACGGCAATGCGTGGACGAGTGTCTGGAACCCCGATTCCACCAATTCCTCAAACCTTCCCTCTTTGACCGAGACGGTGATCAATTTTCAGGAGCGCGAGCCATGATTGAATCCACTCTGACGATCGACCCGCCCGAGGGGCATGCAGCCCCTCTCGATTGGCGCGAGGACGTTCTCATCGCGGCCGGTGCCACGCGCGTCACGGTACTGAAGGACGAATCCGGTGCTGTCGTCTCTGTGCTGACAGAGCCGAAGATCACGCCCGAGGCCTATGGCAAAGCGCTCAAGGCGATCGCGGAGAACCCTCCGCCTGCGCCACCGTCGCCGGCCGACAAGCTGGCGTCGTTCCTGCGCGCAAACCCGGATGTCGCGCAGATGATCGGGGGTGGGGCATGACCGTCCAGGTTCCAAGTTCCGAACAATTCGAGGCGCTTCTGGCCCGCGTCGAAGCACTTGAAGCTCTCCCACCCGGCACTGCCTCGGCGCAATCGGCGATCATGCCAGAGATCATCGAGAGTGAGGCATGGTGGCGCGGCAATATCACCGTCACCAACGGCGCGGGTGAAATTTGGTATGCGGTCCGCCGCGCCGAACTCACCAATCTCAAGGCCGGGGACATTCTTGATGTTCGGATGAGGCATGCGCAGCGCAATGATACCGGCTGGAATGTTGAGCAGGTTTATGCCGCCATGATTGTGTCGGGGCGAAGCCCTGCCGGTTATGTAACTGGCTCGATCGGCAATTTCGGCGGCACCCTTCTTGAAACGGTCAACGGCGAGAACGTCACGCCGTCCCAGCACTACGGTTCCCCATTCGATGCGGAACTGTATCGCGTCCCCGCGCCGATGCCGGTGGCCAGCGTGATCATGTGCGTTCGCGCTCGCTGCTCAGCGGCGAACGGCAACCAGGTTCTTGCACAACTTGGCGACCTCCAAAGCCTTCGCATCAAGAGATATTCAGTTGGCTGACCATACATCGTTGCGGCCGGTGCAAACCCGGCGCGCCTCGCTCGTCGAGGCCGTCGTCAATGTGGCGGTGGGCTTCTGGGTCGCGGTCGGGGTGCAGGCGCTGGTGTTCCCGCTCTTCGGGATCGCCACGAGCTCGGGCACCGAACTTTCGATCGCGGCCATCTTCACGGCTGTCAGCATCGCGCGGAGCTATCTCATGCGGCGGCTGTTCGAGCGATTGAACGCGCATTGAACGAGAAAGGGCCGCGACGCGCGTCGCAGCCCTTTGATTTCCTCACCACACCTAGTTTCTCCCCATCGACCGGCTGCCGTCAAGCAGCAAAACCGAGCCCGGAGAAGCGGACATGCCCGCCACAGATTTCAACCACGGCACACGCGTCATTCAGGCCGGCCAGACGCCGCGGCCGATCGCGCTCGCCAACATGCGGCCGATCGGCGCGATCATGGTCGCGCCGAATGCGGACAACACCAAGTTTCCGCTCAATGTGCCGGTGAGCTTCTTCTCGAACGACACCGCCATGAAGACGGCGGCCGGTACGGGCGGGAATGTCAACGACATTTTCGATGCGATCGAGGACCAGGGCGTCATCACCGAGCTGGTGGTGGTGCGGGTCGCGGCCGGCACTGGCGCGACCCCGACCGACATTCTCAACAACACCCTGACGAACATCGTTGGCTCCGGAGCGAGCCTGACCGGCGTCCACGCCTTCAAGGGGGCGCAGAGCCGCGTCAGCGTCACCCCGCGCCTGTTCATTGCACCGGGCTACACCGATATGCGCGTTTCGAATGCGGCGAACCCGGTGGTCACCGAGCTCGTGGGCGTGGCGACGCGGCTCAAGGGCATGGTGATCGCGGATGGGGACGCCAGCTCGAAAGAGGCCGCCTATACCTGGCGGCAGGATTTCGGCGCGCAGAAGCGCATCTATGCTCTCACGCCGGCCGGGCGTGTTTTCGAGGGTGGAGACTATGTAACCCGGCCGTTGGCGGGGCGCGTCGCGGCCCTGTTCAACAAGCGCTGGAAGGAGAAGGGCGGGCCGTATTTCTCGCCCTCGAACCAGACGATCGGCGGCATTGGCGGCCCCTCTCGGCCGATCTCCTACTATCACGGCGAGCTCGATCATGAGGCCAACTGGCTGAACGTGCGCGGGCTTGCGACCGTGATCGAGAACAACCTGCTCTGGGGCAACCGCACGCTCGGCTACAACCAGGAGGCCGGGACCGGCGACGCGAACGACATGTTCGTCAATGTCGTGATCACGCTCGATGCGATCGACGAGAGCATCGTGAAGGCGTTCCGCTGGGCGATGGACCAGAACATGAGCAGCCATCTCGGCGTGGCGATCGTCGAGCAGGTCGACACCTTCCTCGGCGAACTCTTCGCGATCGGCGCGACGGTGGCACGCGGCCGCTGCTGGTTCGACAAGGCGGTGAACAGCTGGGCCGATCTGCAATCGGGCAAGCTGCGCTTCGAATTCAGCCGCGAGCCCGCGCCGCCGCTCGAAGACCTGATCTTCGGCGCGCATCGCGATCCCTACGCCTTCGAGGTGCTTGCGGACGACATCCTGAAGCGCCTCAACCAGCGCGCCGCCTGAGGAGGACAATATGGGTGACCTGAAGACCTACGAGGGGTTCAACCTCTTCTGCCAGAACGTTGAAACCAACCTGAACCTGAAGACCCTGAAGGCCGGTGGCCTCGAAGAGGTCGAGGAGAATTTCCGTCCCGGCTTCTCGGATACCGGCATGGATCTCGGCATGGGCCTCAAATCCATCATGTTCGAGTTCACGCTGATGGGCGATGACCCCGTCACCCTCGCCTTGTTCGGCTACGGGGCCGGAACCGTGCAGAACTTCACGGCCTACAAGGCCTCGAAGAGCCGCTTCTCGAACGACACGGCCGCGAAGCAGACGATCATCCAGGTGCGCGGCCGGATTATCAAGGCCGATGAGGACGAGATGGAAGCGGGCAAGCTCGTCGGCACCAAATACAAGGTCGGCGAGATTCAGGCCTTCCGGCAGGTGCATGAGGGCGTGCTCCTGCAGCACTACGATGTGCGCGCGGGCGGCAACCAGCTGAACCGCGCGGATGTGATGCGCGCGCTGGGCCGGTGATTGCGATGGCCGGCGTCGATTTCGATAAGGACTTTCCGCAGCCGACGTCTGAGCCGGCCGTCGCCTCGCCTCGCCGTTTTGGCTTTCGGGGCGAAAGCCCGGTCGAGATCGAACTCCTGCACCCGCTGATCAGCGAGGGTGAGGAGCAGTCTTCGGTCGAGATCGAGCGCCTGACGATCCGGCGCATCACGGCCGAGGAGATGATCGCGGTGACCGAGGCGATCGGCAACGAGGCGGATGACGCCACGCTCATCCGCCATGTCACGGCCGCGATGGCCGGTGTCGACATCGATGTGCTCCGCGCGCTTTCGCCGGATGATGCAGGGAGGGTGGCTGCGGCCGCGCTCCCTTTTATGCCGGCCGGCCTCGTCGTCGCGATCGAGCGCGCAAGCGAGGCGAGCCCTCCGGACGCGCAGGCCTGAGGCACGCCCGGGCTTACGTCGCCTCCGTCGCCTCGCATTTCGCGACCCCGCTGCCAGCGGTTCTCGCCATGTGGTGGGACGATGTTCTCGCCTGGAATGAGGAAGCATCGTGACCGAGCTCAAGGCCTCCCTTGTCCTGCAACTCAAGAACATGCTGCGCGGCGGCATCGCGCAGGTGCGCGGCGAGCTGAAGGGCCTCAAGAGCGAAGCGCAGGGCCTCGGCGCGATCAAGGGGCCGAATGCGGCCGGAATGGCGGCTTATGGC
The DNA here is from genome assembly GCA_017302635.1 of Hyphomicrobiales bacterium. Classification (GTDB taxonomy): domain Bacteria; phylum Pseudomonadota; class Alphaproteobacteria; order Rhizobiales; family Beijerinckiaceae; genus Rhabdaerophilum. Next base: position 53,068 of record JAFLCX010000002.1, on the reverse strand, counting down.
CGGTCGGCGCGCGAGGCGAGCCAGGCTGTCCGGGAGCTGAAGCGCAACCAGGCGGCGCTCGGCGCGGGTGTCGGTTCCGGCAACACGATCCTCGCCGGCACGGGGCGGACGGCGCTGATGTTGGGCGGCCTCTACGGCGGGGCGCAGGCCACGCGAGCTGTCGTGGGCGGAACCGTCGGACAGGCCATCAGCTTCGAAAAGGCCTTCGCGCAGGTGCGGAAGAAGGTTGATGCGCCGGACGAGGCCGGGTTTCAGGACCTTGAAAAGCGGATCAACCGCATTGCGGTGGAGTACGGATTGGCCCGCGCGCAGGTGGCCGAGCTGGTGGCCGAAGCCGGTGCAGCGGGAATCGCCTTTCAAGACCTCGAACGCTTCATGCGCATGACCGCGAAGGCGGCCGTGGCGTGGGACATGAGCCCGCAGGAAGCCTCGCAGAAGCTCGCGGAGATCAAGGCGGGCACACAGATGACCATCGCCGAGATGGAAGTCCTGGCGAACAAGATCAACGGGCTCGGCGACAACTCGGCCGCGAAGGAACGGGATATCGTCGAAATGTTCGGCCGCGCGGGAGCAGCCGCCAAAGCCGCAGGCGTCAATTTCGATGTCACGCTGGCAGCGCTCACAGCTGTGCGTTCAACCGGCCTTCAGCCGGAAATCGCTTCGCGTTGGTTCTCGGCCTTCACGGGTGGACTGGCGACGATCGACAGTGGCACCAAGAAACAACAAGCTGGGCTGAAGCTGATCGGGCTCACCTCAAAACAAGTCTCGGAGGGAATGAAGCGCGACTCCGTCGGGACCATGATCGATGTGTTCAAACGGCTGGAGGAGTCGCCGGTAAAGGCAAAGGCTGCACTCGAAATCTTCGGCAAGGAATGGTGGGATGAGGTCAGTCGGGCTGGGCAGGCGTTGCCAGAGTTTCGCAAGCAGCTGGAATATCTCAGATCCGGCAAGTGGGGCGGCTCGCTCGACAAGACGCTCGGCATCGAGCTCGCGACCACTGCGAACCATCTCGAACGTTTCAAGGCGCTGGTTTCCGAGATCGGCGACCGGATGGGTCGCTGGGCCTTGCCGCCGCTGAACAGCACAATCGACGGCCTGATCAAGAAGTTCGATGAGTTGCAGGAGCGGCTGGCGAACAAGAGGCAACTTATTGATCCTTCCGCAGACCCTAACTGGCTCGACGGACAGGACCCCAGCAAGGCCCCTGACGTGCTTGGGGTCCAGCGGGCCATCGGGCGAGGGGTCGATTGGTTAGGGGAATCGCTGTTCGGCAAGAAGCTCACCAAGGACCCTTCGCGCGAGATCAGCGCAAAACTGCTTGGATCGGCAGCTGATGCGGAAGCGCTTGCCACGAAGCAAACAGAAGAAGCGGCCCTGCTTCGAATTCAGGCAAGAAACTCGAAGGCCAAACCCGACCGCGCCCGCCTCACGCTTGAAGCTCAAAAAAAGGAACAGGAGGCGCAGGCCAATGCCGATGCGGCGGCGCGGGCGCGTCGGGCCGCTGGCCAGGCATCGGCCCGCGACATGACGAATGTTGAGGGAGGCGAGCAACAAATTGTGACACCTTTCTCGTCTCGCGTGCCCGGCCTGCAAGCTGAAAAGCAGCGGCTGGAGGAATTGATCGCCAAGGCTGGTCGCGGCTCTGTTGTTCAGGACGCAGGCTCAGGCAAATTCTGGAATGTTGACGCTCTGAAACAACAGCTCGATGAGGTTAAGTCAAAGCTCGGCGAGGTTTCGGGCGAAGCTGAGAAGACCGGTTCGGCCGTGAAGGACAAGCTCACGCTCGATCTGACCTCGCAGGGCGCGGCAACGGCGATGAGCTGGGCGAACGGGTTGCGCGCCGGGGTGCCGGCCGTCGAGGCTGCCGCGAACGCGCTGCGGGCTCCGATCATGACGCCTCCGGCCGGTGTGCCCAGTGCGTCTCGCCCGATCACGGGTGGCGGCGCTTCGGCTCCGGCCCGGCCGACGAATGTGCAGGTGGCCGGCATTCATATCCATGGCGTGCAGGACCCGGAGAAGGCCGCGCGCATCGCCGAGGCCCGTCTCGCTTCTGCCATCCGTGGCGCATTGTCGGGCGCGCATCATGACGGGGTGACGTGATGAGTTACCTCGCGCTCGGCCCGAACATCTTCCAATGCCTGCCAATGACGCTCTCGAAGCTCACGCGGGACACAAAATCCAACTGGGCTCCCATCGCCCGGTTCGGCGGCGATGTCGCGCGCCAGTTCACCGGCCACGGCGAACACACGTTCAAGCTCGAAGGCTTGGTCTACAATTCGCATTTTGGCGGGTTTGACCAATACGAGGGCCTGCGCGCGACCCAGCTCGCGGCACAGCCGGTGCCGCTGATCGGCATGTCGGCCGGTTTCGCCGGCACCGTGTTCGGCCTGGTCGTGATCCTGCATGTGTCGGACACACAGGAATATCTCGATCCCGAGACCGGCATCGGCAAGAAGCTGGTGTTCGAGGTCGAGGTCGCGCCCTTCGGCGGCGAAGGTCCGTTCGGAGGCCTCTTCGGATGAAGATCATCAAGACCATCATGATCGAGGGTGATAACGCGGTGCTCGACCGTGTGATCTTCGAAGCCACGGGCCGCGAGGACCAGGTGCCTGCTGTTCTCGATGCCAATCCCGGCCTCGCCCAGCTTGGCCCCGTGCTGCCTGTGGGCACATTGATCAAGGTGCCGGAATCGCCGCTCGATGACGCGATCGAGACATTGACCACGACCACACTGTGGAGCGAGTGATGATCGGCTACACGCCCAAGCTGCTGATCTCCGGCGCGACGCCTCTGTTCTATTCGCGGCTGATCAAGGCGACGATCCGCGATGAAGAGGGCCAGAAATCCGACACCTTGACCATCGAGCTCGACGATCGCGGCAACGTGATTCCGGAACCGAAGAAAGGCACCAAGCTGTCGGCAAGCCTTGGCTATCTTGAAACGGGCCTTGCCGACAAAGGCACGTTCGAAGTGCATGGCAGCGAGATCAAGGGAGAAGCCGGCCAGGGCGAATTCATCGTCGTTCAGGCCAAGGGCACGAGCCTCTCGAAATCACGCCGCCTGAAGGAGACGGGCTCCGAGAACTTCCCCGAAAACACGACCCTCAAGACGATCTCCGAGACGATCGCCGGGCGCAACGGGCTGACCCTGCGGATCGACGGCGCACTCGGATCGACCACCTATCCGGACGGGCAATATCGACACGACCAGAGCGATCTCGACTTCCTGCATCGCCTGGTCGAGCGGGCCAATGGCATCCTGAAGATCTCGGGCGATGTGCTCGCGATCGCGGAGCGCGGCACGGGCAAGAATGCGAGCGGCAAGCCCCTGCCGGTGATCAAGATCCGCAAGGTCGATGCGAAGAGCTGGAGTTACACACCCGGCGACCGGCCGAGCTACGGCCGCGTGACGGGCGCGTGGATCGACCAGAAGACGGGACGCAAGCAGATCGTGACCGAGCAGACCGGCCTCGAAGGCCCGCTGTTTGGCCTGCGCGAACCTTTCAAATCTGAGGCCGAGGCGAAGAAGGCAGCCAGCGCCAAGGCGAAGGAACTGTCGCGCCGCTCGGGCACCGTCTCCTTCACCGTGATGGGTCGCGCCGATGGCTGCGCCGGCTGCACGGTACTGGCCGAAGGGTTTCGCCCGGAGATCAACGGGCGGTGGCGCGCCAAGGCGGTTGAAGATGAGTTCACACCCGGCCCCTCGGGCGGGTGGGTGACGAAGTTTGAATGCACGGCCGAGGAGGGCGGCAAGCAGAAGGGGAAATGACGGGGCAGGCCCTCGCGGGCAGGCCATCGGGGGCTTTCTTGGCAGACGGACCCCGACCGATGCGAAACCACTCAACATCGCCGCCATTCCGGCCCGAGGGCCGTTCTGGGGCGTTTCTGAGTCTCGAACGATGCACAAGACCGAACCGGGCGCAGAACGCGTCGAATATTCAGTTGTCCGCCCCATTTCGCCGGTCGCCGGTTACATCGGTGGCAAGCGGGTGCTGGCGAAAACGTTGGTGCCGATGATCAACACGATTCCGCACGATCTCTACGCAGAGCCGTTCATGGGCATGGGCGGGGTGTTTTTCCGGCGTGATCGTCGCCCCAAGGTCGAGGCCGTGAACGATCTCAACCGCGATGTCGCGACCTTCTTCCGCGTGCTGCAGAACCACTACCAGGCCTTCCTCGACATGCTGAAATGGCAGGTGGCGAGCCGCGCCGAGTTCGAGCGCCTGGTCGGCATGGATGCCGAGCGGCTCACGGATCTGCAGCGCGCAGCGCGGTTCCTTTGCCTGCAGCGCATGAGCTTCGGCGGCAAGGTCTCGGGCCGCACGATGGGCATCAGCACGACTGACCCTGCGAAGTTTGATCTCACGCGCCTCGTGCCGCTGCTCGAAGCCGCGCATGCCCGGCTCGGCGGCGTCTATATCGAGTGCCTGACGTGGCAGGCTTTCATCGATCGGTGGGACAGGCCCTATGCGCTGTTCTTCATCGATCCGCCCTATTACGGGGTTGAGGACTATTACGAGGCGGCGTTCTCGCGCTCTGAATTCGAGCAGCTCTCGGAGCGTTTAACCCGGCTTCAAGGCCGGTTCATCCTTACGCTCAACGACCATCCGGAAGTGCGCAGGATCTTCGCCTGGGCGTCGATCGAGGCGGTGGAGTTCAACTACAGCTGCTCGGGCAAGCCGACCACAGGGCGGGAAGTGATCATCAGGAGCACTCAATGCTGATCCGAGGATTCCAATGTTCGTTTGACATCTTGCTGGAGGGCTTCACGCTGCCGCCGACCGCACGGCTGAAGGCTGTCTTCGCCCTCGCGGCCGACGCCGCTCCCATCTGTGTGCTCACCAGCGAGGACGGGACGATCACGCTCGAAGAGCCAAACCGCCTGCGGTTTCATTTCTCCCCGACCGTCAGCGCTTCGATGCCGCAGAGCGTTGTCAGGTTCGATTTCATGCGCACTGACACGACACCAGCCCAGCATTTGGGGTGGGAGGGCTTTGTGCAGTTCGCTTCGACGCTCGCGAGGCCGTGATGACAGCGCAGACGATTACTCTTTTGCCGCTGCGCTCGAGCGTCCGGATCGACCGCGTGTTCAGCATAGACCCGGTGACGGTTCGGCCGGTCGAGCCCGGGCGGTCGACCATGACTGCCATCTACAGCGGGCCACCCGGCCCACCCGGGCCACAAGGTCCACCCGGTCAATCCGGCCAACAAACAGCATCCAACTGGTCAACCGAGGAGTGGTGACACATGCCTGCCGTAGCCTTCCATAAAGTTTCGAGCCTTCCTGGGGCGCCCGCCGCGCACGCGCTCTATTTCGTGCAGGACGGCAGCTTTGCTGATCTCTTTGTCACCGACTCTGCGGGAGCGGCCAAAGGCGTCGGCACCGCAGCGCGCATCAATGCACTGGCGGATGCACGCATCGCGGCAGCGCTCGCGGCGCACAACGCGATCGAAATTGTGGCAGACATCACGGCCCGCAATGCGCTCGTTGCTTCGCTCAACCGCAACGCGGTCGTGCTGGTGACCGATGCGACCGGAGACGCAACGGTTGCAGCCGGTGCGGCGCTTTACGCATTCAACGACGGCGCATCGAGCTGGACCAAGCTCACCGAATTCGAGAGCATGGACCTGACCCTCGCGTGGACGAGTATCTCTGGCAGGCCCAGTTCCAGCCCGGCCCAGATCGAGGGCGCTGTCACAGACCGGCACACGCACGGCAACAAGGCTGTGCTCGACAAGTTCAGCGAATCCGGTGGAGCGCCTTATTACAATGGCTCGCCGATCGGCGGCGGGGGCTCGCTCGATTGGGCGACGGCTGCCTGGTGACCGATCATGGCCTTTGCTGCTCACAAGGTTCTTTCGGCGCTGCCGTCGCCGCTTGACCCCGATGCCATCTATTACGTGCGCGACGGCTCGCGCGTGCGCCAGTATGTGACCTCCAGCGGGCCGAGCCCAGTCGCGTATCTCGTGCAGGATACGGCGCTGGTTGATGAGATTTCCACCGCGAGGGCAGGTCGCGCCAACCTCAACGAACGATTGACCGGCATATCGAATATCGCGGGGCCGGGTGCGGGCGGGCGGGTCGTAGGTAATTTTTACGACAATGCGTTCCAGGCTTCGGCGGCCACCACTGTGGCCGGCGTTGCTAATCGCATCGAGATCGCGCCGTTTTTTGTCAATCAGCCCTGTCGATTTGATCAAATCGGAGTGTCTGTCTCAACCGCTGTGGCGGGTGCGGCTGGCAAAGTCTTGATATACGACTCTGGTGCGAACAATTGGCCGGACACGCTGGCTTTCGGCTCCGAGGATCTCGACCTCAGCACAGCGGGCTATAAATTTTCATCGGTGGACATCACATTCGATGAGGGCCGACTTTACTGGGTGGGTTTTCATCACTCGTCGACAGCAGGCATTCGCGCTGTTCCGGTCGCCTCGCTTGTGAATATCGGCGTTAACGGCTCTGGAGGTGCCAACTACATGAGTATCATCCGCCGCACCGCCGCATTTGCTGATGCTCCTCCTGATCCGTGGGTCTTCGCGGGGTCCGAGCTAACTGCCAACGCGAGCGCGCCATCGATCCGCATGCGTGCGGCGGCGATTTGACAGATCACGGAGTTCGAAGCATGTGCACCCATTATCGCTCGCAGCACGGCCCGGATATGATCCGGACGGTCTTTCAGGCCACTCTGGCAGGCCCAGCGCGCAACACCGGTGCTGATGTCTATCCCGACCGCGAAGCGCCTGTCGTCATCGAGCGCGATGGCCAGCGAGAGATCCATTTCATGCGCTGGGGCTTTCCATCGCCGCCGAACGTTGCCGGTCCGCCCGTGGTCAACGTGCGCAATGTCGCCTCGCCGTTCTGGCGGCCGTGGCTGAAGCCGGAGCAGCGCTGCCTCGTGCCCTTCACCGCGTTCTCGGAATGGGAGGATACCCGGCCAAAAAAGACCCAACGGTGGTTCGCGCTGGGCGCGCAAGAGCCGATGGCCGCGTTCGCGGGGATATGGCGGCCGTGGACCGGGACGCGAGGCACCAAGAAAGACCCGATCGAAGGTGAGCACCTTCTCTTCAGCTTCCTGACTTGCGCGCCGAACGCCTGTGTCGAGCCGATTCATCCCAAAGCCATGCCGGTCGTTCTGACCTCCGAGGCTGAATGGGAGACTTGGCTGCAAGCGCCAGCCGAAATCGCTCTTCAGCTTCAGCGCCCGCTCCCGGCCGATCGTGGTCTCCGGATGATCGCCTGATGCGCCGGAAGGGCGAGCTTTCCCAGGCCGAAATCAACCGGCAATGGCCGCACCACATCGCGCTGCAGCAGCTGCCGGATCACGCTGCCCAATACAGCCGCAATATCGAGATCGATGCGTTCTGTGTCGCGGCCGGCGACGATGCCGCGCCTCGCGGATACTCAATCATGCATCAGGATGCGTGGTTTGAGGTGAGGTGCTTCGCCTCGGCCGCGACTGCCGCACAGTTCATCCAGCGCTTCGGCGGCCGACCCTTCGACCCGCGAGCGAAACCACGCGGCCCCGGCTGGCAGGGTAAGGGCGATTTTAAGCTGGTTTAAACTTTTGAAATGATGCCATTTGATTGGTCGCGCTGTGCCATTTGAAATTTCGCGCTACAATTTTTTCGTCTTATGCGCCGTGGGCGCGGCTGTAGGCGGAGCGCGTCGGCGCTTTCCACCCGCTCACAAATTCATTGGCGGGCCGGAAAATCTCCACCTTCAGCGGATAGCACGCCGCCGCGTCGCTCGAATGGGTGGCGCTGCAATCGCCTCCCGGGCAGGCTGAGAGGGCGCTGAGCAGGCCGATTTCGGCGAAAAACTCGATGAAATCGCCCGGCCGCACCGGGCTCGCCTTCATGAAATACTGCGATGTATCGCGCGTGAACCCGGTGCACATGAAGACGTTCAGCACATCATGCACATGCATCTCGGCCTCGCGCACCGGCATGCCCGTAGCCTGCGAAAGCGCACGCGACAGGTTCGAATGGCAGCAATGGTGATATTCGCCACCTGATAGCAGGCGATGGGTATAGGGGTCGCAGCGCGTGCCGATCACATCATGCACGCCACCGCCATCCGCATCGAACCCGTACCAATCGAGGGTGTCACGCGTGATGGTCGCGAGCGGCCTGAGATGCGGCAGGTTGCTCCACAGGCGCATACCGGTGCTGACATGCGTGGCGTGGAGCGCCCTGGTCTTGCCGGAGAAAAACCGCTCGGAAAGATCTTCGGCGTTCCAAAGGTTGAGGTCTCCGACCTGCGGCCCCTCCACGCTGGTGATCCGGAAAAAATGCGCCTCGGGTACTGAAAAGCTCCGCCCTTCGCGCGGTGGCACGATCACCTCGTCGATCTTGCCCATGGTCTCGCGCGCCCGCTCCAGCCAACCCATATCGGGCTGCGGCAGGGTCTCGACCGGATAGCACACCACCGCCGGCCGCGCGCGGCGCTGTGCAGCATCGGCAGGCGCAGGATAGACGGGCGGAAGACGCATGATCAGGCCTTTTTGGAGATCGCGATCGGTGTCGCGCAGCACGTTCTTCCGCACCTTGCCCCAAAGTGCTGCGCGTTCTCAAGCGCGGTAGAGATCGCGATAGGTTTCCCGCAGCACGTTCTTCTGCACCTTACCCATGGTGTTGCGCGGCAATTCGTCGACCACGATCACGCGCTTGGGCTGTTTGAACTTCGCGAGCCTCTGCTCGATCGCGGCGAGAATGTCCTTCTCGGAAAGCGCAGCGCCTTTCACCGGCACCACCACCGCCGTTACACCCTCGCCGAAATCCTTGTGCGGCAGGCCGATGACCGCGCTTTCATTCACACCCGGAAGGGCATCGATCTCGCCCTCGATCTCTTTGGGGTAAACGTTGTACCCGCCAGTAATGATGAGATCCTTCCCGCGCCCGAGAATGTGCACATAGCCGCGACGGTCGACCTTGCCGAGATCGCCCGTGATGAAAAACCCGTCGGGCCGGAACTCGGCCGCCGTCTTTTCCGGGTTCTTCCAGTAGCCCTTGAAAACATTGCCGCCCTTCACCTCGATCATGCCGATCTCGTCCGCGGGGAGTGGCGTGCCCGTCTCGGGATCGGTGACGCGCAACGCGACGCCCGGCAGCGGGAAACCCACCGTGCCGGCAATGCGGTCTCCCTCATAGGGGTTCGACGTGTTCATGTTGGTTTCGGTCATGCCATAGCGCTCAAGAATGGCGTGGCCGGTCTTGCCCTCGAAGGCGCGGTGCGTCTCGGCCAGCAGGGGCGCCGAGCCCGAGATGAAGAGACGCATCTTTGCTGTCGCCGCTCGCGTGAGGCCGGGATGATCCACCAGCCTCACATAGAAGGTCGGGACCCCCATCATCACGCTCGCCTCGCCCATCAGCGCAAGCATCTGGGCGGGATCGAATTTCGGCAGGAAGATCATCGAGGCATTCGAGAACAAGACCACATTGGTGGCGACGAACAGCCCATGCGTGTGGAAAATCGGCAAGGCGTGCAACAGCACATCTTCGGCCGAAAAACGCCAGGTCTCGACCAGCGCGCGTGCATTCGAGGCGAGGTTCTCATGGCTCAGCATCGCGCCTTTCGAGCGCCCCGTGGTGCCGCTCGTGTAAAGGATCGCAGCGAGGTCATCCGGCCCCCGCTCGGCATTTTCGAAAGCCGCGGGTTGCTGCTGGCCAAGGCTCGCGAAACTCCCCTTGCCATCCGCCCCCAGGGTTTCGAGCCGGGCACCGGCCTCGGCCGCGACGACCCTCAGAGCTGCGGCCTTCGCCGGATCGCACAGGAACAGCGAGGGTTGGGCATCGCCGAGAAAATAGCTGATTTCAGCCGGCGTATAGGCCGTGTTGAGCGGCAGAAACACTGCCCCGGCCCGCACACAGGCGAGATAGACGAACAGCGCCTCGGCGCTTTTCTCCACCTGCACCGCCACGCGGTCGCCCACTTTCACCCCCGCCACCCGGAGCGCATGCGCGAAGCGGGCGGAATGCTCCTGCATGCCCGCATAAGTGATGGTCCGCCCGCCCGGCTCGCGGAGGAAGGTCCGGCTCATCTGAGAGCTTCGGCTGGTGATTTCGTCGAAAAGCGCGTTCGGCATGTTCAATCCGTCTTGACGTCTCAGGAGGCCCGCGCCCTGCTTCGGCCACGAGCGGGCAATGCCGCCTCCTGAACCGAAGCACTCGCCGCGACAAGCCCGCGAATGGCGTATTTCTCGTGGTTTTCCTCGATCTGGTCGAGATCGTAGAGGTAGTTGACCATCGCTGCATAGCTGTCCCGCCAGCCCTTTTGCGAGAAATCTGCCAGCGGGTTGAGCCGTTCGAGGCGCGCTCCATTGCCCAGATGAAACCGTGCAACCGGATCAATCACACGGCCATTCGGCGTGCGCGCTTCGAGAAAGTAGCGCGCCAGCAGGCGTTCGGTCATGGCGCTGAAAGCGGCAAGATCATGCGCATCGGCACCTTCACTCTCATAATCGGCGAGAAGGGCGCGATCAGCGGCATCGAGATAGATGGATGCCGGGTCCTGCCGCTCGCGCTCGACGAAAACCCGGAACCCCGGCACCGGCGACAATGTCACGAAACGCGAGAGCCCCGGCAGATCACGCCGCAATTCCTCGACCACCTGCTTGATCAGGAAATTGCCGAAAGAGATCGCCGAAAGCCCCTTCTGGCAGTTCGAAATCGAGTAGAAAACCGCGCAAGTCGCCATTTCCGGCGAAAGGGGGTCGCGCTTTTCGGCCAGAATCGGCTCGATCGCGGCCGGCATGTCCGACATCAGCGCGACTTCGACGAAAATCAGCGGCTCATCGACGAGCGCGGGGTGGAAAAAGGCGTAGCAGCGCCGATCCGGCGGATCGATCCGGCGGCGCAGATCCTCCCAGGAGCGGATTTCATGCACCGCCTCGTAGCGGATGATTTTTTCGAGAATATGGGCCGGGCTCGACCAGTCGATGCGGCGCACCATCAGAAAACCTCGATTGAACCACGACGCGAAGAGGTGCACGAAATCCCGGTCGAGCCCGCGCAAAGCCGGGTCCCTGACATCGGCTTCCAGCAAATCCTCGCGCATCCGCACGAGGCCGAGCGTGTTGCCCGGAGCGAGATTGAGCCGCCGCAGGGCATCCTGCCGCGCCGGCTCCACCGCCTGCCCGAGGCGATAGAGATTGTCCTCGCCCGGCTCACGCTCATAGGCTTCATAAGCCTCGCGGATGCGAGCCGGATCGGCGGAAAATTCCCGCGCGAGAACGGCGAGAAACCCGAGCCGTTCGGGTTTCGGCAAGGCGGCATAGCGTGTCATGATCTCCCGCGCGATCACCACGCCTGAAGCCTCACCACGCGTTGAAAGAAGCAGGCGCACCAATTCGGCAAGAGGCGTCTCGGTCAGCGACCGGGTTGCCGCCGGACGCCTTGCCCACTCGATCAGCCCACGCCCCTGCTCGGCCATCTGACCCAGCAAATGACGCAGAAAGTTGCTCGATTTCTCCGGCATCATGCTCCCCGCTCAGGGCTATTGCATACCGCAATCTTTTTCTTGTATACAAGAGCGGACATGAAGAATGCAAGTCAATCCAACGCAGCGGCAAAGGTCCGCGAGGAACTGGAAAACGCGATCGCCTGGGGCGAGTTCGCGCCCGGATCGCGGCTCGATGAGACCGCGCTCGCAGCGCGGTTCGGCGTTTCGCGCACTCCGATCCGAGAGGCGCTTCAGCAGCTTGCAGCGGCAGGATTGATCGAAATCCGGCCTCGGCGCGGCGCGACCGTCGCTGTGGCGAGCCCTGAGCGGCTCTATGAGATGTTCGAGGTGATGGCGGAACTCGAGGCCATGTGCGCGCGGCTCGCGGCCCGCAGGGTTTCGGCGGAAGGACTTGCGGCGCTCCAATCCGCTCAGGCGCAATGCGCGAGGAATCGCGACGATCCCGACGCCTATTACGCCGCGAACGAGGCCTTTCATCAGGCGATTTATCGCCTCTCGGGCAACGGATTCCTCGCCAGCGAGGCGGCAAGCCTGCAAAAGCGTCTGCGGCCCTATCGCCGGCTGCAATTGCGCGTGCGCAACAGGGTTCAGACCTCCTTTTCCGAGCATGAGTCCATCATCGGTCATCTTGAAGCGGGGGATGGCGAAGCGGCCGCGGCGGCGTTGCGCGACCATGTGAGGGTGCAGGGCGAACGCTTTTCCGATCTGGTCGCGAGCCTCGCGCAATTGAATGCGGCATGACAATCCTGGCTCGGACACAGGAGAAATACGGCCGCAAGGCCTGAACAAAAACCGGCGAAAAGCCGGAAAAATGGGTTAGGAAACACCAGAGCCCGGCCAAAGAAGCCGGCATTGAGGGAGATGATGATGACGAAAATTCACCTGAATGCGCCGACACGCCGTGCGTTGCTGGCGGGGCTGACGCTCGGGCTTGCGGCCAGCCTCGCGCCGCAGGCGGCGCTGGCACAGGCGTGGCCCACGGCGCGGCCGATTACCCTGATCAACCCCTTCCCGGCAGGTGGCGGCACCGATGCCTTCGCGCGGCCCCTCGCCGCCCAGCTCGACCAGCAGCTCAACCAACGCGTCATCATCGACAATCGCGGCGGTGCAGGCGGCACGCTCGGTGCCGGGCAGGCCGCGAAAATGGCACCGGATGGCTACACCTTCTTCGTCGGTGCAGCGCATCACACCATCGCGCCGGCGATCTACGCCAAGCTTGAATACGATCTCGAAAAGGATTTCGTGCCGATCGGCGTGATCGCCATGCCGCCGCAAGTGATCTCGATCTCGCCCAAGGCCCTGCCGAATGTGAAAACGCTCGCCGATTTCATCGCCCATGCCAAGGCCAACCCGGGCAAGGTGAATTTCGGTTCGGCCGGCAATGGCACGACGCATCATCTCGCAGGCGAATTGTTCAAGATCGTCGCCGGACTCGATCTCGTCCATGTGCCCTACCGGGGTGCCGGGCCGGCCATGCAGGACCTCGTCGCCGGAAAGATCGAGATGATGTTCGACGGTGCCGGCACCTCCGCGCCGCAGATTCAGGGCGGCAATCTTGTCGGCCTCGGCGTGGCTGCCCCGCAGCGGTTGCAGGCCCTGCCCAATGTGCCGACCGCCGAGGAAGCGGGAGTCAAGGGCTATAACGTCTCGACCTGGTATGCCGTCTGGGCGATCAAGGGCACGCCGCCCGAAATCACCGAGCGTATGAAGGCCGAGATCAGGAAAGCCCTCGCGACCGAGCAGATCCAAAAGGTCTGGCTCCAGAACGGTTCGCCCACGCCCGATATCTACGGAGATGCGTTCGGGAAGTTCGTTTCGGCCGAGATCGCCAAATGGGGCAAGGTCGTCAAGGACGCAAAGGTTTCTATCAACTAACTGAAGAAAAAGACCATTCAATCGGCCTCGACCCGCCGGATGCGCATGCGCGCCGGCGGGTTTTTCGTACCATAAGCGGCCGCGATCGGCGCTTTCTTGCCCAGAATATGCGCCTCCATCAGCCGCGCGAGCGCCTCGCCGTCACGAGCCTTGAGCAGCCGCAGCATCTCGACATGCTCTTCCACCGCGCGCTGCCATTGCTCGCCGGTCTTGTGTGCAGAATAGCGAAAACGCTGGATGCGGCTCGAAAGGCTCGCATAGATCTGGGCTAGGGTCGCGTTCTTCGCAGCCAGCATCATCTTTTCGTGGATGGCGCGATTGAGCGCGAAATAGCGCAGCTCATCACCGGCCTCGAAAGCTGCAACCATCGCGTCGTGGTCCTTGGTGATTCGCGCAATTTCAGCTTCGGTGATGCGCCGGGCGGCGAGACGCGCGGCATTGGCCTCAAGCCCCGCGATGACTTCCAGCATCTCGTCAATCTCTGCCTCGCTGATGGTTGCGACGCGTGCGCCACGATTGGGCAGCAATTCGAGCAGTCCTTCCGAAGAAAGGATCTTGATCGCCTCGCGCATCGGCGTGCGCGAAATCCCGAAGCGTTCTGCGAGTTCCAACTCATTGACCCGTGACATGGGCGCCAGCTCACCCGCAAGGATGAGCGCACGCAGTCGGTCCGCAACCTCGTCATGCAGGTAGCGGCGGGTGATGCCTTCAGCGGCCGAGATACGAGGCATGAGTTATTTCTCTAGTTTTTTCATGAATTTATCAAGAACGCGCACAACGTGCAGGGCCTCGCGAGCCGCTCCATCCGCGATCTGGTGACGGCAGGATGTGCCATCCGCCACAATCAGGTCATCCGGGCGAGCCTCACGCACAACCGGCAGCAGCGAGAGCTCCGCCATCCGCATCGAAATGTCGAGCGTTTCAGCCTGATAGCCGAAACTCCCCGCCATGCCGCAGCAACTCGATTCAATCGGCCGGATCACCAGTCCCGGCACCGCCGCGAGGCAGGCTTGCACCACGCCCATCGCATCCGCAGCCTTCTGGTGGCAATGGCCATGCAGATGCGCGATGCGTCCGTTCTGATCGTCGAAGGCCAGCGAAATCTGCTGCGATTCCATATCATTCGCGAGCACTTCCTCAATCAGGAACGCAGCCCGCGCGATGGCTCTCGCCCCCGCGCCAGGCATGAAAGCCGGCATTTCATCGCGCAAAGTCAGCAGGCATGACGGCTCCAGACCGACAATGCGCGCCCCGCGCTCGACGAAGGGAAGATAGGCCTCGATGAGCCGCCCCGCTTCTTTGCGAGCCTCATCGACCCGGCCAACCGAGAGGAAGGTCCGCCCGCAACAGGCGGGCCGGGCGCCGGCGCCGATATCGACGCGGTGAAGTCGATATCCGGCAGCTTTCAGCACGCGCTCCGCCGCCGCGAGATTCTCCGGCTCGAAGGCCCGGTTGAAGGTATCCCCAAAGAGGACAAGATCGAGCCCATCGCCTTTCACGTCGCCCGGTTTGGCAGGATTTCCCTTTTCCTGCCAAGGCGTTCGCCATTCGGGGAGTGGGCGTCGGGCGGCAAAGCCAACTGTTTTTTCCATCAGCCACCGCAACGGCGAAAGGCGGTTTGTGGCATTGAGCAACGGGGCGATTTTTGCGGCCAGCGGCGCATAACGGGGCAGCCAACCCACTAGGCGATCGCGCAGGGTGAGCCCGAATTTCGCCGTGTGATGGTGCTGGAACTCCATCTTCATCCGGGCCATATCAACGCCGGTCGGGCACTCGCGCTTGCAGGATTTGCAACCGACGCAGAGGCTCATGGCCTCTTTCATCTCATTGGAAAAAAACGCATCTTTCCCTAATTGTCCGGAAATTGCGAGACGCAACGCGTTGGCCCGGCCGCGTGTGACATGCGTCTCGTCGCCGGTGACACGGTAGGAGGGGCACATCGCACCACCCGCCGCCTTGCGGCAGGTGCCGTTGTTGTTGCACATTTCGACCGCGCCGCCGAAGCCGCCCCATTCGCTCCAGTCGAAAGCAGGAGATGCCGGCAGGCTTGCCTGATAACCCTCTTCGAACCGCATCAAACTGCGGTCATCCATTGGATAAGGCTGCGTAATTTTCCCCGGATTGAGCCGATTGGTTGGGTCGAAACCAGCCTTCACCTCCTCGAAGGCGCGGGTCAGGCGGGCTCCGAACATCGGCTCTACATAATCGGAGCGGGAAATGCCATCGCCATGCTCGCCCGAGTAAGAGCCCTTGAAGCGGCGCACGAGCTCGGCCGTTTCATCGGCGATGGAGCGCATCGCCTTGATTCCGCTTTCAGTTTTCATGTTCAGGATCGGCCGGACATGCAGGCAGCCGACGCTCGCATGCGCATACCAGGTGCCGCGCGTGCCGTGTTTTTCAAACACTTGCGTCACAGCATCCGTGTAATCGGCAAGGTGTTCCAGCGGCACGGCGCAATCCTCAATGAAGGAGACGGGTTTCGCGTCACCCTTCATCGACATCATGATGTTGAGACAGGCCTCGCGCACCTCCCAGACCTGTTTTTGCGTTGAAACATCCAGCACTTCGACAACTGCATTCGGGAAGCCGTGATCCGCCATGCACTGATCAAGGCGCCTGAGATCCTGCGCAAGGACCTCCCGGTTATCACCGGCAAATTCGGTGAGCAGGAGGCAATCGGGCTTGCCACGGGTGATTTTCGCCAATGTCGAAACAAAGAGCGGGATATCGGCTCCGAGAGAAAGAATATTGTTATCAACGAGTTCAACCGCGATCGGCTTCAGATCGACGATCGGCTTCGTCGTCTCCATTGCGGCGCGGAAACTGGGAAAGTGGCACACGCCCATCGCCCGGAATTTCGGCAGGGGTGTGAGCTTCAATTCGAGCGCGGTGAAAGCCGCGAGCGTTCCCTCGGACCCCACCATCAGATGCGCAAGATTGGGATCTGGCACGAGCAGCGCGTCGAGATTGTAGCCTCCCACGCGCCGCTGAACCTGCGGGTATCGTTGAAGAATTTCGTCTCGCTCGCGTGCGGCGATCGCGATCATTCCATCGGCGAGCGCGTGCTGTCCCATCGTGGAGCGGGCGCCAAAATGCATGGCCGCGCCATCCGCCAACAGGGCATCGATCGAGAGGACATTATCGACCATCTTGCCGAAAACGAGACTGCGCGCTCCGCACGAATTGTTGCCCGCCATACCGCCGATCGTGCAACGTGAGGCCGTGGATGGCTCGACAGGGAAGAAAAGCCCGTCCGCCCGCAAGCGCGCATTGAGGCGCTCCAGCACCATGCCCGGCTGGACCCGCACGCGGCGCGAAGCAGAGTCATAGTCAATCAAATGATTGAAATATCGGGAACAATCAATAACCAGCCCCGCGCCGATCGGTTGACCATTCTGCGAGGTGCCTCCGCCCCGAACGATTACCGGCACGCCCGCTTCGCGCGCAATCTCGAGTGTGGCCGCGATATCGAGTGCGGAACGGGGGAACACCACGCCGTGTGGCATGATCTGGTAGATGGAGGCGTCCGTTGCGTAGCGCCCGCGCGTGAAAGCGTCAAAGGCGACCTCGCCCTCGAGTGCTTTTCTCAGGCGGCGCTCCAGCGCGACATCGCGCGCACCCACCGGCACTGGACGGGGCAAAGTGGTGCGGGAAAGCGGCGGCTGATGACCCATCTGACCTCGTTTCATACGCTCGATGGCATGATTTTGCTGCATGCAGAACCATTGATTATGGAACTTCTCGATCCTCACTTGACGATTTTTATAATACAAAATACAAAATTCACAAGTCGAAATCACCAACCCTGTCGGTCAGTCATGAGACACGACCGGAACCCCGATCGTGTCTCGCCCGCAGCAGCAACTCTGAGAGAAAAGCCATGAACGCGCCCGGTCGTCACTTCCTGCAAATCCCCGGCCCCACCAACACTCCGCTCGCAGTGCTGGCCGCGATGGCAAAACCGACGATCGATCACCGCGGGCCGGAATTCGGCAAGCTCGGCCTCGATGTGCTCACGCGCATCCGAGGCGTGTTCCGCACGAAGAACCCGGTGATCATCTACCCCGCCTCCGGCACGGGGGCGTGGGAAGCCGCGCTCGTCAACACACTCTCGCCCGGCGACAAGGTGGTGATGTTCGAGACCGGCTGGTTCGCGACGCTGTGGAACAGGATGGCGAAAAAGCTCGGGATCGAAGCGGAGTTCATCACCTCGGATTGGCGAGCGGGGGCCGATGCCGCGGCGATCGAGGCACGGCTCAGGGAGGACAAGGCGCATGCGATCAAGGCCGTCTGCGTGGTGCACAACGAAACCTCGACCGGTTGCGTGACGGATATCGCGGCGGTGCGGCGTGCGATCGACAAAGCCGGACACCCGGCCTTGCTGATGGTCGATACGATTTCCTCGCTGGCCTCGATCGATTACCGCCACGACGAATGGGGTGTCGATGTCACGGTTGCGGGCTCGCAGAAGGGGCTGATGCTGCCGCCGGGGCTCTCGTTCAATGCCGTCTCGGACAAGGCGCTGAAAGCATCGGCATCGGCCCGTTTCCCGCGCTCTTTCTGGGATTGGGAGGAGATGATCGCGATCAACGCCAAGGGTTTTTTTCCCTACACACCCGCCACCAACATGCTGCAGGGCCTGAAAGTGGCGCTCGACATGCTGGAAGACGAAGGGATGGACAATGTTTTCGCCCGGCATGACCGAGCGGCGGAAGCCACACGGCGTGCCGTGCGGCACTGGGGTTTCGAGACGGTTTGCGCCAGGCCCTCGGATTATTCCTCGTCGCTGACGGCCGTGTTTCTGCCCGAGGGACATTCGGCCGATGGGCTGCGGAAAATCATTCTGGAGCGCTCGAACATGAGCCTCGGCAATGGCTTGGGAAAACTCGCCGATCGCGTGTTCCGCATCGGGCACTTGGGCGATTTCCATGACCTGATGGTCACGGGAACGCTATCCGGTGTGGAAATGGGGCTCGCGAGCGCGCGTATTCCGCACAAGCCGGGCGGCGTCGAAGCTGCAATGCGCTATCTGCAGGGAAATGCGGGATAAAACCGCTGTTGCCGGCGCAAAACACGAAGCCCGGTTGCATGCCCGTGAGGACAACAGGGGGAGGGTCATCGCCCTCCCGGGGACCGACCCTTACTGGGCCGGGCGGAGCTGATCGGCCGCGGTCTTGCCCGTGCGGCGATCGGTCATGAGTTCATAGGTGATCTTCTGACCTTCATTGAGCGTGTCGAGGCCGGAGCGCTGGACAGCGGTGATATGGACGAAGACATCAGGCCCGCCGGCATCCGGCTGAATGAAGCCGTAGCCTTTCTGGGTGTTGAACCATTTCACGGTTCCGGTCTGCATAGGCTATCCTTCTCATAGTCGGTATCGTTTCGCGCGCTCACCCGCACGATGCAAACTACGTAGAGCATCCGCGCGAAACTGTGAAGATCAGACGGATGATTTTCGCGAATTGCGACATCGAAAGCCGCAATTTGAGGCAGTTTGCAGTCGAATGAGGCAGGATTCTGTCCCGCGATGCCCGGCGAATGCTCATCCGACGCGGGCAACAACCTCGCGACCCTGCTCGGATGCCTCATGAGCGGAAACCTCGCCGCGCCGGATGCGCGCGAGGGCCACATCATTCTCGAGGCTCGCGGCGCGGCGCTCGAGTTCGCGCAACGAGATGTCTCGCGCCTGAAGCTCGGCGCGCAATTCGGCGTTTCGGCGGGTCTCTTCATCAAGATGCGTCGTCAGCCGCTCGATCTGGTTCCGGGCCTCATCAAGGGCATGACGCCGTTCGTCGGCCTGATCGAGCGCCGAATTGAGTTTGGATGTCAGGGCATCGCGCTGGATTTCGAGGCCAGTCAGCGTCGTCTGCGCGAGCGAGCGGGCTTCGGAGAGCGCAGCAAGTTCGGCTTCGAGATCGGCGATGCGCGAGCGCAGGCCCGTCGCCTCCACCTCACGCTCGGCAATCAGGCGCTCGCGCTCGGCAATGGTATCCAGGTACTTGGCTTCCGCCTTCAGCCGCTCGCCGGTTTCGCGCCGCGCCTCGACGATGTCGGTGCGGATGCGGTCCAGCCTTTGCTCCATCTGCCCGATGCGCACGGCGTGCTCGGCCCGGAGCCGGTCATGCTCGGCGGCGATTTCGTTCGCAGTCAGAGGCAAACCACTCTCGATCGCGGCACGAGTGATGCGGGTCGCGCGCCGCCAGAAAGCCGGCAGCAGGATCAGCCACACCAAGGCCGCCATAAGCGCGCCCAGGCCGAAAAAGAGGATCTGCTCGATCATGTCGTCGCGGGGTTGCTGCGGATGGAGGGCGCGGGCCTTCGGGAATCTTCGCCCTTATAGACTAGAACGGGTTCCAGGTCGATTGCTCGGTAAACTTGAGGTAACCGAGGTTGACACCGAGCCGCGCGCCCACGCCAGACCGGATCGGTACGACCAGAATGTCGTTTCCGGTCAACGCGGTCATCCCGAAACCACCGATGAAGTAGGCAGAACCGTCGACCCCGACAAAGCGGGAATAGATCGCGCTCACGCGCGGCAATTTATAGACCAGCATCATGGTGCGCGCACCTTCGCCGCCGAAATCGAAGCCAACAGACGGCCCCTGCCAGAAGACTTTGCGATCGCCGGCATTGCGCGTGTAGAGCGTGCCCTCGCCGTAGCGTAGGCCGCCGACAAACGCACCGGAAGCCTCCTGCCCCAGAATATAGCCGTTCGGTTCGCCCCAGCGGCGCGTCGCTTCCTCGACCGTCAGCGCGAGGCCACGCGAGATGGTGCCGAAGAACCTGTGACCGGTATTGACGATCTCGCGCGGCGAGAAAGTCGAACCGTCACCGGGTCGGTTACCATTTTGCGCAACGGCTCGATAAGGAAATGCCGCCATAAAGATCAGAACCACGACCGCCAGAAGCAAGGATCCGGGCAGGAAGCGCCCGCGCCAGCCTTTGTTCTCGAGCCGAAGCAAAGAATTGCCGGAGCCGACCATCATGTGCGTCCTTCTCATCTCACGTTTGCGCCGGATGATGCTTGCATCCGGTCCCCAGCCGGGTCGCATTGTGCCGCACCGGATGTTGACACAAGGTTTCCAAATCCTTTGCGGCGTTCTCAAGACGGCTTTGACGGCGGGGTTTTTCGGCCTTCCGATGCTGGCGGCCGCGAAAGCGCAGAGCATCCGCCCACATGAAATGGTGATCAGCGACCCGTGGAGCGGGGCAGCGATTTCGGGCTACGACCCCGTGGCCTATTTCGTGGAGCAGAATGCCATCAGCGGCAATCCGGCCTACCAGCTCGTGCATGAGGGCACGCTGTGGCACTTCGCGAATGAGGGCAATCGCGCGGCGTTCCGTGATCAACCCCGTGCCTATGTGCCGGCCTTCGGCGGTTATGACCCGGTGGCGATGGCGAGCGGGCTGACCGTGGCTGGCACGCCGCGCTTCTTCCTGGTGCATGAGGGGCGGCTTTACCTGTTCCGGCGCGAGGAAAATCGCGCTGCCTTCGCGAAAAACCCGCAGCTCGCGGCGGAAGCGCAGAAATTCTGGCCGGAACTGAGCCGGCAACTTTCACCCTGAGCGGGGGTTCAAGGCAAATCACGCAAGGCCAGGAAGGGCGGGCTCTCCCAGCCGAGCGCACCGAATCCGTAATGCAGGAGCCGCCCCTCGTCATCGAGAAGGCCGCCGCCGCGTGCGCGCAGGATCGCGTCGCCCGCCGCGATGTCCCATTGCATCGTCCGCCCGCGGCGCGGATAGACATCGGCCTCGCCTGAGACGAGTGCGACAAATTTCAGGGCCGAGCTCATGCGGATGACCTGGGCCACCCCCAGCTCGGCGAGCACGCGATCGGTTTCGGCATTGTTGTGGAGCTTGCTTGCAACAGCAATCCGGGGACGGGCCGGATCAGGTTCGGGCGCGGGGGGAAAGGGCTCGGCATGGGCGATCTCGCCCGCCGCGCGCCAAAGGCTTTCACCCGCCCAGACTGTTTCGTCGGCGATGGGGGCATGAAGGGCGCCGGCCACCGGCACGCCGTTCTCGACGAGCCCGATGGAGACACAGAAATCCGACGTGCCGGCGATGAAAGCGCGGGTGCCATCAAGTGGATCGACCAGAAAAAAGCGCGAAGAAGCCAGCGCCACATGGCTCGCGGTGTTCTCCTCGCTGATGATGGGCACATCGGGAAAATCGCGCTTCAGGGCGGCGAGGATCAGCGCTTCGGCGGCACGATCGGCGGCGGTGACGGGGGAAGCATCGGCCTTCAGTTCGGGCGGAGGGTTCTGAGGCTGCATCTTGGCCAGAATACGCCCCGCCTCGCGCGCGGTTCTGGCCAGAGAAAGCGCAAGATCATCAAACAGTGCCACGTTTTCCCGCTCCGGCATGAAGTCGCATTCTTGGCGAAGGCCCGCTCGCGATGTATCACGCAACCCGCCCGCGAATGAAGCCGGCACGTGGCTGCTGATTCGCAGCCCCTGCCCGGCCCTCCTGAAGGATTGCCGCTGATGTCCGACATGCTGAAGACCATCGACCTCACATCGCTCGATCTTGCGGCGCTGCTGTGCAGCCGCGTCTGCCATGATGTGGTGGGGCCGGTGGGCGCGATCGTGAACGGGCTCGAATTGCTTGATGAGGATGACAGCCCCGAGACACGCGACATGGCGCTCGAACTCATCCGGAAAAGCGCAAGGAATGCGTCCGCCAAGCTGCAATTCGCGCGCATCGCGTTCGGCGCGGCGGGATCAGCCGGATCATCGGTGGATACGGGCTATGCGCAGCAGTTGACCGAGCAGCTGGTGGCGGATGAGAAGGTGAAGCTGAGCTGGAACACGCCGCGCCTCTATGTGGAAAAGAACCGCGTGAAGCTCCTGATGAATCTGGTCGTCATCGCGCTTTCCTGCATCCCGATCGGTGGTACGGTGGACGTCACCATGGAAGGCGATGCCGAAAATCCGGTTTTCAACGTGGATGCGCGCGGACCCAAGCCACGCATTCCGCCCCACCTTGAGGATATGCTGGCCGGGAAGAGCGAAAGCGGCACAGTGGATGCCCACAGTTTCCAGCTCTTCTACACGGGCGAGATCGCCCGCGCGGCAGGAATGAGCGTGAGCGTGAGCCTCGAAGACGGACTTGTTCGCCTCGCCGCACGGCCTGAAAGAGCGGCGATTTGACGGGCATCCGATACAACCGGAAGTTTTTTTCGCCCGTCAGGCTGAAGAAAGGCTTGAAGAGAACCAATCGGTAACCGTTCTCGGGCAGGGTCATGGGGAGTTTGTTCGCCCCCTGTGGCCTTTTCCGGATACGCCCGCGATGGATGATCTTCTGCGCGATTTCGTTGTCGAAACCTCCGAACATCTGGAGACGGTCGACGCCGAACTGGTGAAATTCGAGCGCGACCCCAACAACAGCGCCACGCTCGCCCTGATTTTCCGGCTGGTGCACACGATCAAAGGCACATGCGGTTTTCTGGGTCTGCCACGCCTCGAGCGCCTCGCGCATGCCGCCGAGGATGTGATCAGCCAGTTCCGCGACGGCAAGCCGGTGACCGGCCCGGCCGTGACGATGATCCTGAAAACGATCGACCGCATCAAGGGTATCGTGTTCGAGCTGGAGCAGACCGGCACCGAGCCTGAAGGCGGGGATGACGACCTGATCGAGGTGCTGAAAGCCCTTGCACGCGATGAGGTGCCGGTGGGAATCGCGTCGCCCGCGGCGCCGGCTTTGCCGACCAAATCCTCCAGCCCGCCCATCCCGGTGGACACGACAGGCTCTCTGGCTTTCCAGGTCCTCGAGCGCCCGCTCAAGGATGATGAAGTCACCCTCGACGACCTCGAGCGTGCCTTCCGCGAGGCGCCGGGACCGGACCCGGTGGAATTTGCCGATCCGCCGAAGAAAGAGGCCCCCGCCCCGGTCGCAGCGAGCGCTGCCCCCGCCTCGTCGCGCATGGAAAGCCCCATTCAGGAGCAGGGCGAGACGGAAGCCGGCGCCAATTCGGTCGCGAAACAGACCGTGCGTGTCGCGGTCGGCACGCTTGACCGCCTGATGACGATGGTCTCGGAACTGGTGCTGACCCGCAACCAGTTGCTCGAAATCGCCCGCCAGCGCGACGATTCAGAATTCAAGACCCCGCTCCAGCGGCTCTCGCACATCACGGCAGAGTTGCAGGACGGCGTGATGCAGACCCGCATGCAGCCGATCGGCTCGGCCTGGACCAAGCTCGCCCGCGTGGTGCGCGACCTTTCAGGCGAACTCGGCAAGCGCATCGAACTGATCCAGACCGGGGCCGAGACGGAAATCGACCGCCAGCTTCTGGAAATGATCCGCGACCCGCTGCTGCACATGGTGCGCAACGCCGCCGATCACGGCATGGAAATGCCCGAAGAACGCGTGGCGCTCGGCAAGCCGGCTCAGGGCACCATCCACCTGCGCGCGGCGCAGGAGAGCGGCTACATCATCTGCGAGGTTTCGGATGACGGCCGTGGCATCGACATCAACCGTGTCCGGGCGAAAGCCATCGCCAATGGCCTGACGACCGAAGCCGACGTGGCGCGCATGAGCGAGGAGCAGATCCTGCGCTTCGTGATGGAGCCGGGCTTCTCGACCGCAGCGGCGGTGACGAATATTTCGGGACGCGGCGTCGGCCTCGATGTGGTCAGGAGCCATGTCGAGCAGGTCGGCGGCTCGGTGGAGTTGCGCTCGCGGGCCGGAAAGGGCCTCGCGGTCACGATCAAGCTGCCGCTGACCCTCGCCATCGCCTCGGCGCTGATTGTCGAAGCGGCGGGCCAGCGCTTCGCCATTCCGCAGATTGCGGTCGCGGAACTCGTGCGCACGCAGCATGATGGCGATGTGCGGATCGAGAAGCTCAACGGTCAATCGACCTTGCGCCTGCGCCAGCGGCTGCTGCCGGTGGTGGATGCGGCAGGCGTGCTGGAACTTCCGCGTGCCGAAGCGGCGGCTGAAGCCGACAATTGCCTCGTCGTCGTTTGCCAGGTGGGCGGCACGCGCTTCGGGATCGTGGTGGACGCGATCCACCAGACCGAGGAAATCGTCGTCAAGCCGATTTCCTCGAAGCTGCGCCACATGTCGGTCTATTCGGGCGCGACCATTCTTGGTGATGGCTCGGTGATCCTCATTCTCGAGCCGGCGGGGATTGCCCGTTCCATTATGGAAACGGCGGGCCGCGAGGGCGTCGCGCAGAACGACAATGATCTTTCCGCCGAGTTGCATGGTGGGGCCGAACGCTCGCTGCTGCTGCTGTTCAAGGCCGGTGGCGGGGGTGGCCTCAAGGCCATTCCGCTCGCCTTCATCGGGCGGCTCGAAGAATTCGAACGCGCCTCGATCGAGGATGCGGGCGGCAAGGCCGTCACCCAGTACCGCGGCAGGCTGATGCCGATTCTGGGCTATGCCGGCATGGACGGGTTTGCGGCGGAATCGCGCCAGCCGGTGCTGGTTTTCCATCAGGAAGACCGCGAGATCGGCATGGCCGTCGACGAGATTGTCGATGTGGTGGAAGCCGCTTTCACCATCGATACCACGCATGCGACACCCGGCACGGTGGGCGCGGCGATCATCGACGGCAAGGCCGTCGATATTCTCGATGTCTCCGAACTCGTCGCACCGGAGCACGCGCAGGCACAGCCCTCGGGCCCGATTGCAGGCCCGGATGTGCTGGTGGTTGAAAGCTCGGAATTCTTCCGCGCGCTGTTCGCGCCGCTCCTCCAGAATGCCGGCTACACGATCAATGTCGTGCCGAACCTTGCTGCCGCGCGGCACTCGATCGCCAAGGGCAAGCCGGGTGTGATCGTGCTCGATCTCGATCAACCGGGCGAGGAGGCCTACACCTTCGTCAAGGAACTCTCCGACGATATGGCGCGCCCGCCGGGAGTGATCGGGGCCGTGACGCGCGGCGGTCCGCGCGTGATCCAGAAAGCGAAGAATGCCGGCTTGCATGATCTCGTCGGCAAGTTCGACCGGCAGGGTCTTCTCGCGGCAGTCGACGAAGCGAAAAGCAGTGCAATGTCGGGCTGGGAGGTTGCGGCATGAGTGGCGAAAACCGGACACGCAGCGATATCCATATGGACAACGAAGTTCAGCTCATCAGCGTGAGCATTGAAGGCCAGATGATCGGCCTGCCGATCACCTCGGTGCGCGATGTCTTCTCGATCGCACGGATGACCCCGGTTCCGCGTGCGGACCGCGCGGTGGCGGGCCTCGTGAACCTGCGCGGACATATCGTCACCATTCTCGATCTCGGCGCACTCCTCAACACCCGCATCGGCGAGCGCAAGGTCGATGGCGATACGATGGCTGTCGGCGTGGAATGGAATGGCGAGGTGTTCGGGCTGGTCGTCGATGAAATCGGCGATGTGCTCTCGCTCCCCACCGACAGTTCCGAGCCGATGCCGGCCAATATGGGCCAGACCTGGGCCCGCTATACCCGCCGCGTGCACAAGCTCGAGCGTGACCTGCTGATCGAGGTTGATCTGCACGCTTTGCTCGATTCCATGACCCTGCAAGCCGCCTGAACCGGAGAGCTGCAATGACCTACTGCCTCGTGGTGGACGATTCATCCGTCATCCGCAAAGTTGCCCGCCGCATTCTGGAGGGCATGAATTTCGAGATTTCGGAAGCCGAGGATGGCCAGCAGGCCATGCTCGCCTGCCTCAACCGCATGCCGGATGCCATCCTGCTCGACTGGAACATGCCGAACATGGACGGCTATGAGTTCCTCACCAAGCTGCGCGGCATGGAAGAAGGTGCTCGCCCGAAAGTCGTGTTCTGCACCACCGAGAACGATGTGAGCCACATCGCCAAGGCGATGGATTCGGGTGCCGACGAATACGTGATGAAGCCTTTCGACAAGGAAATCCTGATCTCGAAATTTGCCGAAGTCGGGTTGCTAGCAGCCTGAGCGGCGCGAGAACGCGCTGCACCTCATTTCAGAAGAAGCGTTTAGACTGGAGTTCCGCATTGATGCTGGCGATGCCACAAAGACCGCCGATGTCCTTGGCAACGCCGCGCGTGAAGGTGGCGATTGTCGACGATTCGGTTGTGGTGCGCGGCCTGCTCTCGCGCTGGCTGACCGAAACACCGACCATCGAGGTTGCGGGGACATTCCGTTCCGGCCGCGAGATCATCGAGGCCCTGCCCCAGCTCGCGCCGCGCATCATCCTGCTCGATCTCGACATGCCCGACATGGACGGGCTGACCGCCCTGCCTTTGATTCTGGCGAAATCTCCGACGAGCCGGGTGATCGTGGTCTCGTCGCTCTCGGTGCATGGCGCCGAAATGACGATGCGCTGCCTGATGAAAGGCGCCACGGATTACCTGCCGAAGCCTTCGAACCATCGGGAGGTTTCGACCTCGAACGATTTCCGGCAGGCGCTGATTGCCAAGGTGCTCGCGGTGGGCGGCATCCGTCAGGCGATGCGTCAGGCGCAGGTGCCGCAACCGCGTGCGGTTCCGGCCACGCCAGTTTCATCGAACCCGCTGTTCCAGCGCACATCCTCGACCGGACAGCGCGTGCTGACGCCGTTGCCGACCGCACCTGCAACGCCCCGTTCGGCCCCTGTCATGCCGACCGCAGCGACGGGACGGCCGGCCCCGGCCGCCCGGGCGCTGGAGAAGGTTCGCCCCCGTGCGATCGTGATCGGCGCTTCGACCGGCGGTCCGCAGGCTCTGGTCTCGCTCCTGCAACGGATGCCGCGCGTGGCAGCTAGGGTGCCGATCGTGATCGCGCAGCACATGCCACCGATCTTCGGCTCGATCTTCGCCTCGCATCTCAAGCAGCATGTCGGGCTGCCGGCCTGCGAAGCGCAGGAGGGCAAGCCGCTGCTGCCCGGCGCGATCTATCTCGCGCCCGGCGGATGCCACACCGTGATCCGGCGCAAGGGCGACGGGCAGATGGTCCTGACCATGCTGCCTTCGGAAGCGCGGGGCCCGTGGCGGCCATCCATTGATTTGCTGTTCACCAGCGCCGCCGATTGCTTCGGACCCGAAGCCTTGGCCATCGCGCTGACGGGCATGGGTAAGGACGGAACCGAGGGCGCACAGGACCTGACGCGCCGGGGGGCAAACGTGATTGTTCAGGATGAGACCTCCAGCGTCGTCTGGGGCATTCCAGGCAGCATCGCAGAAGCGGGGCTGGCTTCGGCGCAACTATCGCCCGAGAAACTCGGCGATCTCGCGCAGTCTCTCGTGGAAGGGAATGCGTCATGAGCATGATGGTGATCCAGCGGGTTATCGATTTCATCCGCCAGCAGGCCGGCATCGTGCTGACGCCGGAGAAGGCCTATTTCGTGGAAGCGCGGCTCGCGCCGGTTCTACGTGAAGAGAACATCGCCAGCCTCGAAGAGATGCTGAAGCGCGCGGAGGGTGGCGACAGGCGCCTGCACCAGCGCATGGTGGATGCGCTGACGACGAACGAGACGTTCTTCTTCCGCGACCGGCAGCCTTTCGACCATTTCCGCGATGTCATCATGCCGGAGCTGCATCAGCGCCGCTCGCCCGAAAAGACCATCCGCATCTGGTGCGCCGCCTGCTCTTCGGGGCAGGAACCCTATTCGCTGGTGATGATCCTCGACGAACTGCGTTCGAAGATCGGCAACCGCCAGGTCGAGATTGTCGCGACCGACATTTCGGAAGCGATTCTGTCGAAGGCGCGCAGCGGCATCTTCAACCAGTTCGAGGTGCAGCGCGGCCTGCCGACCAAGCTGCTCTTGCAATATTTCACCAAGCAGGGCGAGAATTGGAAGCTCTCGGATGATGTGATCCGTCGCGTCAATTTCCAGAAGTTCAACCTGCTGGAAGAGCCGCGTCATCTGGGGCATTTCGATGCGGTCTTCTGCCGCAACGTGCTGATCTATTTCGACCGCCCAACGCGATCGAAAGTGTTCGACCGCATCGCGGGTCGCCTCGCGCCGGACGGGTTCCTGCTTCTCGGCGGTGCCGAGAGCACATTCGGCGTGACCGAGCGCTTCGTCAGCCATGCCCGCGAGCGGATGCTGCTGATACCCGCGCCGGTGCAGAAGCCGGAAATCCGTGCCGTGAGTGCGTGAAGCGGCGACGCTATTCAGCTTCGAATTGTTCTATGACCATGATTGT
Organism: Hyphomicrobiales bacterium; assembly: GCA_017302635.1. Lineage (GTDB taxonomy): Bacteria > Pseudomonadota > Alphaproteobacteria > Rhizobiales > Beijerinckiaceae > Rhabdaerophilum. Next base: position 24,649 of record JAFLCX010000002.1, on the reverse strand, counting down.
TCCTGCGCGCCGATCAGATGAACGATCCCGCACGGGTTGGCGATCCAAAAGCCCTTAAATCCCTCGGGCAACGGTTCGATGGCATCACAACGCACGACATCGGCTTCGGCGAGATGCGCTGCTGCGGCTCTGGGGTCGTTGGTTACCACTTCGAGCCACAACTCGGCCTGACTCATCGTCTCGACGCGATCGATCCAGAGATTGCAGGACCCAAAACGGAAACCGATGGCATCACCACCGGGAGCCGTTGCGGGAGCAAGTCCCAGCACATCCCGATAGAACCGGATCGTGCCGTCGTATTGGTGCGGCGGCACCTTCAGGGCGATGTTTCGCCCCCCGGAAAAACTTGGCATCACATCCATTCTCCTCAGATCATCGGGCGGCAGGAGTATCGAGACTGAGGGCAAGGCGGGCAACAAAAAACCCGCCTCTTGCGAGGCGGGCTTGTCAGTCCAGGGAGAAACCGAGGAAGGTTTGGCGGCTCAGGCCGGTATCTTTTCATCCATATCGGTTGGCTCGCGCAGCACATAGCCACGGCCCCAGACCGTTTCGATGTAGTTGCGACCGCCCGAAGCATTGGCGAGTTTCTTGCGCAGCTTGCAGATGAACACGTCGATGATCTTGAGTTCCGGCTCATCCATGCCGCCATAGAGATGGTTGAGGAACATCTCCTTGGTGAGCGTGGTGCCGCGGCGGAGCGAGAGCAGCTCCAGCATCTGGTATTCCTTGCCGGTGAGGTGCACGCGGTGTCCACCGACCTCGACCGTCTTCTGATCGAGATTGACGATGAGATCGCCGGTGGAGATGACCGACTGAGCATGCCCCTTCGAGCGCCGCACGATCGCATGGATGCGGGCGACGAGCTCATCCTTGTGGAAGGGCTTGGTGAGGTAATCATCGGCGCCGAAGCCGAGGCCCTTCACCTTGTCATCGATGCCGGCCATGCCGGACAGGATGAGGACCGGTGTCTTGACCTTCGCGACGCGCAGGGCACGCAGAACCTCGTAGCCGGACATATCCGGAAGGTTCAGGTCGAGCAGGATGATATCGTGATCGTACAGCTTGCCGAGATCGATGCCTTCCTCGCCGAGATCGGTGAGGTAGACATTGAAATTCTCTGATTTGAGCATCAGCTCGATGCTCTTGGCTGTCGCGCTGTCGTCTTCGATGAGGAGCACGCGCATATTTGAAAACCCCAGCTTCCGTCGCGGTTGAAATCGCCGCATCCGGGCAGGTGGCGATCGATCTCGCGCCTGCCAATCATCGGCATTGAACTTCCCAACAAAGATACGCCCGAAGAGTTAACAAAACGTAATTGGTTAAAGCAAGCTTGCGCGGTGAAACTCCCGGTTAAGGGCGTTTGTGGAGCAATTGAGTAAGAAAGGAAAACGGGCCTTTTACTTTTGATTCACCCTGTGAGCCTTTCGTCGCAAGGGATTCAACTGACTCAGGAAAAAGACCGATGCAGCGTAGAAGGGCAAAGTGTTGCCCCCACCGCCCCCTGCCGCCGGACGGCGGCAGCCCGGATGGCGACCCACCGTCCGGCGACTGTCTTCAGCGGCGAAACCATGCGAATCTCGGCGAAACGAATCACTTTTTTGCACTGCGAGAGCGAGCGCGCGAATGTCCGGACAGACCTTGCAGGGCCTGATCGACGAGGTGCCCGAATATGCGATCTACGGCCGCGTGGGGGCGGTGCGCGGGCTGACGATCGAGATCGTCGGACCGCTGGGACATATGGAACTCGGCGGACTTCTCTCGATCGAGACGGAACGTTCGGAGCCCGTGTTCTGCGAGGTGGTGGGCTTCGATGCCGGTCGTGCGATCGCGATGCCGTTCGCCAATGTCGACGGGTTGCGGCGCGGTTGCCCGGTTCATGTGGTGAGCCGCAGGGCGAGCATAAGGCCGGATCGTTCCTGGCTCGGTCGCGTGATGGATGCTTTCGGCCGGCCGATTGACGGCAAGGGTCCGCTCCGGCCCGGCCCCCGCCCCTATCCGTTCCGCAACGAACCGCCCGCCGCACACAAGAGGCAGCGAGTGGGCGAGGCGCTCGATCTCGGCGTGCGCTCGCTCAATGCGTTCCTCACCTGCTGCCGCGGGCAGCGCATGGGCATTTTCGCGGGTTCGGGCGTCGGGAAATCGGTGCTGCTCTCGATGCTCGCGCGCAATTCGAAGGCGGATGTCGCGGTGGTGGGCCTGGTGGGCGAGCGCGGCCGCGAGGTGCAGGAATTCCTGCAAGATGACCTCGGCGAGGAAGGACTCGCGCGCTCGGTCGTCGTCGTGGCGACCTCGGACGAACCGGCCCTGATGCGGCGGCAGGCGGCGTATCTCACGATGGCGATCGCCGAGTTCTTCCGCGACGAGCGCCTTGATGTGCTGTGCATGATGGATTCGGTGACGCGCTTCGCGATGGCGCAGCGCGATATCGGCCTCAATGTCAACGAGCCGCCGACGACCAAGGGCTATACGCCGAGCGTGTTCGGCGAATTGCCGCGCCTGCTGGAGCGGGCCGGACCGGGCGAGGAGGGTTCGGGCACCATCACCGGGATTTTCACGGTGCTGGTGGATGGCGATGACCATAACGAGCCGGTGGCCGATGCGGTGCGCGGCATTCTCGACGGGCATATCGTGATGGAGCGCCGGATTGCGGAGCGCGGGCGCTACCCGGCGATCAACATCCTCAAATCCGTCTCGCGCACGATGCCGAAATCGGCCGATCCGTTCTACCTGCCGATCATCACGACCGCGCGCTCGCTGATGGCAACCTACTCGGACATGGAGGAACTGATCCGGCTCGGCGCTTACCGCAAGGGAACGACGCCGGAGGTGGACATCGCGATCGATGCGAACCCGGAACTCGAAAATTTTCTCGCGCAAAGTAAGGAAGAATCAACCTCCCTCGGCGAAAGCTATATCCGTCTCGCGGAGATCGTTAATCGGCTGGGGGGTTAGGCAGTAGGCCCTGCTTCCCCGGTCGGCCCTGGCGTCACTCAGGGCCGGTCAAGGAGTAGTCAGGACCATGAAGTCACGCGATACGTTGATCCGCCTCAAGCGGTTCCATGTGGATGAGAAACGCCGGCGCGTCACGCAGATCGAATCGATGATTGCGGATTTCCAGCGCATGGCGAGCGATCTCGACCGCGAGATCGAGGGCGAGGAGCGCCGTGCAGGCCTCTCGGACCCCGCGCATTTCGCTTACCCCACCTATGCCAAGGCGGCACGCAGCCGGCGGGACAATCTCCTGCAATCGGCAGCGGACCTGCAAGGCCAGCTCGACGACGCGAAAGCGGCGCTGAACGAGGCCTTCGAGGAACTGAAGAAGGTGGAAATTCTCGATGATCGCGAAAAGGCGGCCGAACGCGCGGAAATGGCGCTTCGCGACCAGATCGAGACAGACCGCATTGCCGCGCGCATGCGCTTCGCGGCTGGGCGGCTCTGAGCTTTCCTATTCGATGATCGGCACATGGGCGGCAGCCTCCCTCGGGAGGGTGCCGTCGAGTCGTGGGTCGCGGAAGGTCTCGATCGAGCGCCTGTAAGGCACGAAGCCGCTTCGGATGTAAAACGCGAGCGCGCCGGGCGCATCGAACGCGCAGGTATGCACCATTAGATGCCCCACGCCGCGCGATTGGGCGCGATGCACCGCCTCCGCCATCAGCATCTTCCCGAGCCCAAGCCCGATCGCCCCGGCCACAAGGCCGAAATAGGCGAGTTCGGGCTCAGATGCATCGCGACAATCGAGTTCGAGCAGCCCGAGATCGCCTGAAGGGCCGGTCAGGGCGAAGGCGAGGTAATCCGGATGGCCGATGATCTCGGCCAAGGCGGTATCATCAAGTCGCAGTCGCCCGAACCAGAGCCATTCCGAGCCCACGGCGCGGAACAGGGCGCGGTAACGTGCGGATTCACCCGGACCGAGTCGGGTCAGGCCAACCTCATCCGGCCAGCGGGGCGGCGGCGGAAGCATGCGCAGATCACGCCTCAGATAAGTGGTCAGCGCAGCGAGGTGGCCCTGCGGCAGATCGTGATATCCCTCGCCCAGCATGATCCCTCGCCTCGCCACTTCGCTGTTTTGGTTTTGATCAAAGAACGCCGGACGGAGCAAGCCTTCCCCTTGCCATGCCAGCCGCACTCGGGCAGTGAGCCAGTGGGGATGGCAAGGATTGGGCGAGCGATGAAACGTTTGAAGGAAGTGTTCTGGCCACTGGTCGGCCTGATCGCGGTCGCGTGGTCACTCAAGGTCCTTTACAGCAAGCTCCGGGACGAAGCGGTGAAAGGTGCGAAAGCCTCCGCCGATGCCGCGCTCGAAGCCAAGATCGACTCGGCGGGGCTGCTTGACAGCCTCGCCATCATCGCCAGCCAGCTCGGTGCCAAACTCGCGGCCATTCCGGCGCAGGGCTATCTGCTCGCCGGGCTTTCGACGCTTTTCGCCTATTGGGCGCTCGCCTGGTATGACCGGATCGCGCTCATTCACCTGAACCGCGAGAAGGGGATTTCCTGGCTCTTCATCACGGTGTGCTCGTTCGTCACCTATGCGATCTCGCACAATATCGGCGGTTCGGTGTTTTCGGGCGGGATGGTGCGCTACCGCGCCTATACCTCGAAAGGGCTCTCGGCGGCGGAAGTCGCGGTGCTGGTGGCGCTTTGCTCGTTCACCTTCGCGTTCGGCACCATCGTTCTGGGCGGGATCGTCTTTCTGATCGAGCCGCATATCGTCAAACCGCTGGCGCCGATTTCAGAACTCGTGGTGATGCTGATCGGTGCCGGGATGCTCGCCTTCTGCGCGCTCTACACGGTGGGTTCGTGGCTCAAATTCAAGCCGCTCGAAATCCGTGGCTTCAAACTCGAATATCCGGGCCTGCATATCGTGTGGCGGCAATGGATCGCGGCGCCAATGGAGCTTCTCGGGGCAGCGGGGATCATCTATTTCGCGCTGCCGGAAGCAGGCAATCCGGGCTTCCTGATCGTGCTAGGCGCGTTCCTGCTCTCGTTCGCGGCGGGATTGCTGCTTCAGGTTCCGGGCGGAGTGGGCGTGATGGAGATCGTGTTCGTGAAGCTGATGCCGGGGATGGACCCGGCGGCGGTGGTGGCGGCCCTGCTGGTCTGGCGGCTCTTCTACCTCTTGATCCCGCTTGCGATGTCGATCCCGGTGGTTCTGTTTTTCGAGAAAAGCCAGATGGGCAAGAAGGCGGGCGACGCGGGTTGAATGGCTCGACCTCTCAGATCGAGCCCACGGTCCTCAGCCTTGCCGAGGGGTGAATCTCGCCCTGTGCGATGACCGCCGTTTGCGGGCGGAAGCGCTCGACCACCATGCGCACATAGGGCCGGATGGCGTTCGAGGTGACGAGCACCGGCAATTCGCCGAGCTTCGCGGCTTCCTCGAACCGATCCCGCAGGGCGATGACAAAATCGTGCAGGCGCGAGGGCTGCATGGCAAGGTGCTTGATCTCGCCATCGCCGACGAGCGAGGTTGCGAAGGCCTCTTCCCAGGCGGGGGAGAGCGTGATGAGCGCGAGCTGGCTGGTGGGGCCGGTATATTGCGAGCAGATCTGGCGCGCGAGGCGGGTGCGGATATGCTCGACGATCATGCGCGGATCGCGCATCGCGCCGGCGACTTCCGCCACCGCTTCGAGAATGGTGCCGAGATCGCGGATCGAGACCCGCTCGGCCAGCAGCAATTGCAGGATGCGCTGGATGCCCGTGGTGGAGATATGGCCGGGCACGATCTCCTTGATGAGATCCTGATGCGCTTTCGGCAGGTCTTTCATGAGCTTCTGCACCTCCACGAAGGAGAGAAGCTCGCTCATGTTGTTCTTGATGACTTCGGTGAGGTGCGTCGCGATGACAGTCGCGGGGTCGACGACCGTGTAGCCGCGCAGTTGCGCCTCGTCGCGCAGGGCCTCGTCGATCCAGGTCGCGGGGAGGCCGAAGGTCGGCTCGAGCATATGCGCGCCAGGCAGCTGCACCTGCCCGCCGGACGGGTCCATCGCCATGAACTGGTTGGGGAAGACGATGCCGTTGCCGGCCTCGATCTCCTTGAGCTTGATCGTGTACTGGTTGGCCTCGAGCTGGACATTGTCGACGAGGCGGACGGAAGGCAGCACGAAGCCCATCTCGCCCGCCAGCGTGCGGCGCAGGGCCTTGATCTGGTCGGTGACCTTGTCCTCACCGTTCTGGCCCTGCACGAGCGGCAGCAGGGCATAGCCGATCTCGATGCGCAGTTCATCGAGCTTCAGGGCATCCTGAACCGGCTCCTCGGCGGGTTTCTGCTCGGCGGCAGCCTGATCCATCACCTCCTGCGCCTTGGCTTTCAGCCCGGCGAGCTGATTCTCGCGTTGCAGGCGCAAGGCCATGTAGGCCGCACCCGCCGCGAGACCGAGGAAGGGCAGCATCGGCATGTTGGGCAGGAGTGAGATGATGACCATCACGAAAGCCGACATGCCGAGCGCCTTGGGCGCACTGGCGAGCTGCTTCGTGAGTGCCTTGTCGGCTGCGCCCGTGACACCCGCCTTCGAGACCAGGAGGCCGGCGGCGGTCGAAACAATCAGGGCCGGAATCTGCGTGACAAGGCCGTCGCCCACAGTAAGCAGGGTGTAGGTGCGGGCGGCGGAGGAGAAATCCATCCCCATCTGCGCGACACCGATGATGATGCCACCGATGATGTTGACGAAGGTGATGAGAATGCCGGCGATCGCGTCGCCGCGCACGAATTTCGAGGCACCGTCCATCGAGCCGTAGAACGAGCTTTCATCCTCGAGCGCCTTGCGCCGGGCCTTGGCTTCGTCCTGATCGATGAGACCGGCGGAAAGATCGGCGTCGATCGCCATCTGCTTGCCGGGCATGGCATCGAGGCTGAAGCGCGCCGCAACTTCCGCGATGCGCCCCGAACCCTTGGTGATGACGACGAAGTTCACAATCACCAGAATGATGAAGACGATGGTGCCGATGATGAAATTGCCACCCATCACGAAGGTGCCGAAACTCTCGATCACGTGGCCCGCAGCACCCGTGCCCGTATGCCCGTTCGAGAGAATGAGGCGCGTGGAGGCGAGGTTCAGCGCCAATCGGAGCATGGTCGAGATCAGCAGCACGGTCGGGAAGGCGGAGAATTCCAGCGGCGCCATGATGAAAAGCGCCGTCATCAGGATCAGCACCGACAGGATGATCGAGAAGGCGAGCAGCAGATCAAGCATGAACGGCGGCAGCGGCACGATCATCACCACCAGAATGGTGAGAACGCCGAAGGCCATCACGATATCGGAACGCCCCGCGAGGCTGCCCATTTCCTTGGCGCTGAGGAACTGCCCCATTCCGGCAAAGGGCGACTGGAAGCCGGATTTGCCGGGGCCGCCTGCTGGGATGTCGCTCATGCCGTCCTCGCCCTGTTGTCAACCGATCGAAAGGCGGATTTCTCCCGTTGAGAGAATCCCTCTTTCCACTGGGCAATTTTTGCCGCGTCTATGGTTAACAGGCGGTTACGATCGGGGGCGGCATTTGAAGGGCAGGAACGTGCCTGACATGCCTGCATTAAGCGCCAGCATGGTCAGGGTATTGGCCATCTCCAACTCGGCGCGTGTGCGCGGGCAGACCTCGCGCAGACCGGAACAGCCCCCAGCCAAAAAAGCAGAATGCGCCTCCTGGAAAGCTTCGCCGAGCCCCTTCCCGCCTGTCCGGCGCAGGGCGTCATCCCAGGCTCGACTGTAGCGCTGGCACTTTTCGGTCGGCCAATCGGGGGCCTGCGTCATGGCCGGGCCGGCCAGCACGACGAAAATCAGCGCAGCCGCTGGACCGAAGCGCAGCACCGCCCCTCACGCCATCGCGATGCGGGCGGTGCCGGGCTCGGGGATATCGAGGCCATCGGCCGAATATTCATTGAGCTTGTTGCGCAGGGTGCGGATGGAAATGCCGAGGATTTTCGCGGCATGGGTACGGTTGCCGAGGCAGTGATCGAGGGTATCGAGGATCAGCTCGCGCTCGACATCCGCCACGGTGCGCCCGACCAGCGCTCGTGTCGCGGCTTCGGCGGCTTCAGCCACCTTGCGGGCGGCGGAATCGGTCGCGGATTGGGCGAGCGACTCACCCTCTGGCGTGATGATCGCATCGGGCGAGATTTCAGCACCCATCGAGAGCAAAACCGCGCGGTGCATGGTGTTCTCAAGCTCGCGCACATTGCCCCGCCACGCATTGGCGAGCAGCACGCGCTTCGCATCATGGCTGATGGCTCGATTGGGAAGCCCATTCATTTCGGCGTATTTCTTTCCGAAATGCCCTGCGAGTTCAATGATATCGGCCGGGCGCTCGCGCAGGGCCGGGATGCGCAGGGTGACCACGTTGAGGCGGTAGAGCAGATCCTCGCGGAAATGCCCGGCCTTCACATGTTCGGCGAGATTGCGGTTCGAGGTCGCGATGATGCGGATATCGACCGGCACCGGCCGGCCTCCGCCCACGCGATCGATCACGCGTTCCTGAATGGCGCGCAGGAGCTTCGCTTGCAGCCGCACATCCATCTCGGAGATTTCGTCGAGCAGGAGGGTGCCGCCATCGGCCTCCTCGAATTTGCCGATGCGCCGGGCGATGGCGCCGGTGAAGGCACCTTTCTCGTGGCCGAACAGCTCACTTTCCAACAGGTTGTCGGGGATCGCGGCGCAATTGACCGAGACGAACGGCTTCGAGGCCCGCTTCGATTTCTCGTGCAGGAAGCGCGCCATCACCTCTTTGCCGACGCCCGATTCACCGGTGATCAGCACGGAAGCATCCGAACCCGCGATCTGCTGCGCGAGCTTGACGACCCGCGCCATGCTCTCGTCGCGGAAGATGATGGAGGTCTCGGTGCGCGACACCGCTTCGAGAATGGCGGCGATCAGTTCGGGATCGGGCGGAAGTGGCACATATTCCTTCGCCCCCGCCTCGATCGCGGCGACGGCGGCGCGCTTGTCGTTGGCGACCCCGCAGGCGATGATCGGCGTATTCATCCGCTCGGCGACAAGACCGTCCGCGAGGGTGCGAATATCGATATTGACATCGACCATCAGCAGATCAGCACCCTTGCCCTGGCGCAGATGCGAGAGGGCCGCCTCGACGCCATCGACCTGGAAGACCGACGCACCCCGCTCGCGCGCGATCTTCGCCGCTGTGATCAGCTCACCCCTGAGGGTGCCGACGATGAGAAGCCGCATGGCCGTTCTCCTTCATTCCGTCATGACGCCACATCCGGAACGGACACGGCGGGGTGGGCGATCAACGCTCGCCCTTTGATTTCTTGGTCGCAAAATCTTCACGCGAACCGAAAACCCACTTCGCTCGATTTTGCTCGAGGGCGATCAACGCTCGCCCTTGATGATTTCGGTCATGGTGACGCCCAGCTTGTCGTCGACCAGCACCACTTCGCCGCGCGCGACGAGACGGTCATTCACGAAGATATCGATGGCCTCGCCAACTTTCCGGTCGAGTTCGAGAATATGGCCGGGCGACATGCGCAGCAGGTCACCGACACCCATTTTCGAACGCCCGAGCACGGCCGAGACCTGCACAGGCACATCGAAGACATGTTCGAGATCGGCGGCGGTCTTGGCGCTCGGCGCCATCTCGCCATCGGCTCCATAAGCGGCGGCCACCAGTTCGGCTGTGGATTCGAGATCGCTCAGTGGAAGCATGCTCTCGGTGGACATGGGTGAACTCCTGTTGCCTGTTCTGTGCCGTGGGTTCAGACGCGCTTGAGGACGACGTCGAGGGTCTGGTCGATGAGGTATTCGAGTTTTTCGCGGTCACGCACGATGCCGCCCTCCGACCATTCGATCCGGCAATCGCCGAGGCGGATAGCGGGATCGGGGAAGACGAAGAGTTTCAGTTCGATGCCGTTCTCGCGGAACAGCAGGGTGAGGCGCGACTTGACGGAATCGACAAGACCCGGCTCGACGCGCACGGCGACGTGCGGCGCGCCCCGCAGATCGCTCAGGATGGCGCGGGCCGTGGCCTCGATGGTGGCGACGGGCATCTGATCGATGAGTTTCCCCGCCATCTTGCGGGCAAAAACAAGCGCGAACTGCAACGCCTCCCGCCGCGATTCCTGCTCGGCTGCGGCGAGATGCGCCTCGGCATCACGCAGGCGCTGTACGATCTCGCCCATCGCGGCAGTGACGCGCGCTGCTTCCTCGTCGCGCTCCAGGGCGCGGCCTTCGAGCACGCCCTGCGCATGCGCCTCCTGCCGGGCCTGCTCGACGAGTGCGGCATGCTGGGCATGGGGAACAGGCAGGCGTGAGGATGCATCGAGATAGACGGCACTCGCGCCGGATTTCGTGAAATCCCGGTTGAAATTGAAAGCGTTGCGAGCGTCAGCCATTCCCGTCGCCCTCAGTAGATCAGTTCATCTTCGGCGCGATTCTTGCCGATGGTGATCTCGCCCTTGGCGGCGAGTTCCTTGGCGAGTGCCACGATGCGGGTCTGTGCCTCGTCGACCTCCTTGAGGCGGACGGGACCGCGCGAGGACATGGCCTCTTCGAGATTTTTGACCGCGCGGCTCGACATCTGCTGGAAGAAGAACTTCTTCATCGAGGGTGCGGCGCCCTTGATGGCGGTGGCCAGCACATCGCGATCCGAGAAGCGGATCAGGGTCTGGGTCGAGCCCGGGTCGAGGCGCGAGAGATCGTCGAAAGTGAACATCAAGGAGCGGATCTTCTGCGCCGCCTCGCGGTTGCGCTCGTCGAGCGCGGCGAGGAACCAGCTTTCGGTCTGCCGGTCGAAGGAGTTGAAGATTTCCGCGATCATCTCGTGGCTGTCGCGCCGCTGGGTGATCGAGAGGTTGGAGATGAACTCGGTGCGCAGGGTTTCCTCGATATGGTCGAGCACATCCTTCTGCACCGGCTCCATGTTGAGCATGCGCGTGACGACCTCGAGTGCGAATTCATGCGGCAGCAACGCCAGGACACGCGCCGAATGCTCGGAACGAAGGCGCGAGAGCACCACCGATACGGTTTGCGGATATTCGCCCTTGAGGTAGTTCGCGAGAACCTGATCCTGCACGTTGCCGAGCTTCTGCCACATGTTGCGGCCGGCCGGCCCCCGGATTTCATCCATCAGGGCGTTGACCTTGTCGGACGGCATGATCTTCATCAGCAGCGCTTCGGTGCGGTCGAAATCGCCAGTGACGGCCCCGGCCGTTGCCATCATGGAGGTGAATTCGCCCACCAGCTGCTCGACCGCTTCAGCCGTGACCGAGCCGAGCCGCGACATGGCACGCGAAAGCGCACGGATTTCGTCGTCATCCAGTGCCGACCAGATCGGCGCGCCGTAACGCTCGCCGAGCACGAGCATGATGATCGCCGCCTTTTCAGGGCCCGAAAGGAACCGGGTGTGGTCCTGTTTCGGGGCCGCGGGTGCGAGGTCTGTAGCGGGCTTGGCCATGTTCAGGGTCCTGTCCGTCTTTTCGGGAGCTCAGCTGTTCTCAGCGCGGCTGGGCGATCCATTGCCGCACGATGGCAATGGATTCACCCGGGTTCTGTTCGACAATCTTGCCCAGCTGGTCGATCACGCCCGGCTGGAGGTTCTGGGTCAGCTGCGCCATGTTCGGCGCACCATTCGAGTTGGCGGCCATCATCGCGCCGGCTGCACCAGCCGCACTTTCCTGTCCCGGAGCCGGCAGGGCCAGCATCTGGCCGGGGGCCGGCACCATCGTGCCGTTCGGGCCGGGGATCATCTGGATCGGGCCGCCAGCGCCGGCGAGCACCATGTCCTTCTTGCCCATGCCCATCTGGCGCATCAGAGGCCGGATCACGAGCAGGGTGACGAGCAGGGTGAGCGCGCCGAAGATCGCGAGTTCGACGAGGCGCAGCACATCTTCCTTGGTGAGCGAGATCAGCTGCTCGAGGAGCGAGGGCGCGCGACCATCCACCATCGCCATGCCTTCGGCAAAGCGCAGGTTGATCACCTCGATCTGGTCGCCGCGGTTGCGATCAAACCCGATCGCGGTGCGGACGAGCGCGGCGATGCGCTCCAGCTCTTCCGAAGAGCGCGGCTGATAGGCGTTTTCGGCGCTGGCTCCGGGATTGTAGATGCCATCGACCAGCACTGCGACCGAGAGGCGCTTGACGCGGCCACCCTCGATCACCTCGGTGCGGGTGGTTTTCGAGATTTCGTAATTGATGATCTCTTCCGAGCGCGCGGTCTGCTCGCGCTGCTGCGGCGCAGGCTGGTTCTGCTGCTGTTGCTGGGCCTGCGGCAATTCGTTAGCGATCGTCACCTGGCCGTCGCGCTGCTCGGCGGATTGCTGGTTCTCGGTGCGGGTCTGGGTCGAGCGCACGACGCGGCTTTCCGGATCGAAATTGTCGGTCACCTGCTGGATGCGGTTGAAATCCATTTCCGCAGCAACCTGCACCCGGGCGCGGCCCCGGCCGACAACGCTCGCGACGATTTCCTCGACCTGAGTTTTCAGGCGACGCTCGAAATTCGACTGCTTGTCAGCGGTGAGGGCCAGCGGATCAGCCTCGGCCCCGGCGCCATCGGCCAGAAGGCGGCCGGCCTCATCGACGATCGAGACCTTCTCGGGCTTCAGCCCATGCACGGCAGTGGCGGCGAGATGGCGGATGGCGCGGATCTGGCTCTGGTCGAGATCACCCCGGAGCTTGAGCACGATCGAGGCGCGCGGCTCCTGCGCATCTCGGGCGAAGAGCTTCTTCTCGGGAATGGCGAGATGGACGCGCGCACTCTGCACCCGATCGAGCGAGCGAATGGTGCGGGAAAGCTCGCCTTCCAGCGCGCGGAGCTGGTTGATGCCCTGCACGAAGGAGGTGGCGGAGAAGCTGTCGCCCTTGTCGAAAATCTCGTATCCGACCGAGCCGCCAATCGGCACGCCCTTGGCGGCGAATTCCATCCGCAGCTTGGAGATGTTTTCCTTCGGCACCAGGATGGTCGCGCCATCCGCGCGGGTTTCGTAGCGGATGCCTTTCGAGTCGAGGTCGCGGGTGATGGTGTTCGCGTCCTGCATCGAGATCTCGGAGAAGAGCACGCCCATGGGCGGCTGTGAGACGCGCATCACCAGAAAGACGAAGAAGCCGATCAGCGCGAGGGTGACGGCCCCCATCGCGAGAAGTCGCTGAGGCCCAAGCCTGTTCACGATATCGAGGATGCCCTGCACGGCGATCACCTTCACTCTTGCTTTGGCTCACGGAACCGGCTTCTCCGACCCCGTTGCGCGGATCATGAAACTCGCGCTAGGCAAGAATTGCCCGGTGGTTGGTTACCGCGCGGTTAATTGCCGTCGCTTTTTTGAACAGCCGGGGCAGAATTTTATCCCCGACGCGGCGCCGGAGACCCGAAGTATGAACACCCAACCACCCCTTGCGCTGACGATGGGCGATGCTGCGGGGATCGGTCCGGAGATCATCGCGCGCTATTTTGTGGCCGAAAAGCCCTCTGATCTGATCGTGGTTGGCGAATTGGGCCAAATGAAGCGCGCAATTCGAGCGATCGGCGCGGAGATGCCCGTGCTGGCAGCCGCAGGACCGGAGGCCGCCACCGCGGGCAGCATGGCGGTGCACCCTGTGGGTGTGCTGCCGGAAGCGCTTTCCCTCGGCCAAGTGGATGCGCGGGCAGGGGCGTTGGCCTATCAGGCGATTCTCAAGGCGATCGGCTGGGCGAAAACGGGAGATGTGGCCGGGATTGTGACAGCACCCATCCACAAGGAGGCGCTGCACGCAGCGGGCGTGCCTTTCCCCGGCCACACGGAAATCCTCGCGCATGAGACGGGCACCAGCCGCTTCGCGATGATGCTCGCGGATGAGAAGCTGCGGGTGATTCTCGTCTCCATCCATGTCTCGCTCGCCGAGGCGATCCGTCGGGTGACGATCGAGAATGAATTGCGCACCATCCGGCTGGCAGCCGAAGCGTGCCGGGCGCTGGGGATTTCAGGCCCAAGAATCGCGGTGGCCGGGCTCAATCCACATGCCGGGGAAGGCGGGCTCTTCGGGCGCGAGGAGATCGAGATCATCGCACCGGCAGTCGCCTTGGCGCGCGCCGAGGGGCTTGATGTCTCGGGCCCCTACCCGCCCGATACGATTTTCATGGCCGCACGGCGCGGACATTTCGATATCGTGGTGGCGCAATATCACGATCAGGGGCTGATCCCCGTGAAGCTCAACGGCATCGAGAAGGGTGTGAATGTCACGATCGGCCTGCCGATCATCCGCACCTCGGTTGATCACGGCACGGCCTTCGATATTGCAGGCCAAGGGATCGCGGATGCTTCGAGCCTTGGTGAGGCCATCCGCGTTGCCCGCGCAATGGTGGCCGCGAAAGGCAAGTAAACACGCGAAAAACCCGCCATTTCTGGCGGGCTTTCGAAAATCGCGGGAAATTCCGATTACTGGCGGTAATGCTGGATGCGCGTGGTGCGCAGGCCAGCGAGGCCGTGGCTGTCGATCGATTGCTGCCAGGAGAGGAATTCCTCCACGGTCAGCGTATACCGGCTGCACGCTTCTTCGAGGGAGAGAAGCCCACCCCTCACGGCCGCCACAACTTCCGCCTTGCGGCGAATAACCCAGCGGCGGGTCTCGGGTGGCGGGAGATCGGCGATGGTCAGCGGGCTGCCATCGGGTCCGATCACGTACTTCACGCGGGGGCGAAGCGGTTCATTCATCGGGATACGCTCACAAAACGCAACAACTACTCCCGCTAAGATACAGCCCCGCTTGTTAAAAAACGGCTAAGTTGCGGCGGCTCACGAACGAAGGATCGATTTGACGTCGGTGAGCGGCACATCGAAGCTGCCGATGCGCAACATCGGCGATGTGCCGGAGACATCGACGCTGTCGACCGTAGCGAGCATCAGCGACTTCACCTCCAGCACCTGATTGGCGGAATCGGTGGCGGTCATCGAGATCGAATATTCGCCATCCGGGGCCTGCGAGCCGTTCTGGAGCTTGCCATCCCAGACAAATTCCTGCTCGCCGGCCCGCAAGGTGGCGGCACGCTGATGGACGATATTGCCATCCTTGTCCTTGACCGTGACGGCGGCCTGCCCGGCGCGCGGCGCGTTCAGCAGCCATTTCACCTTGCCGTCCTGCATCGGCGAACCTTGGCGCGCGACCGTGACCTTCGCACCCACAAAACCGAGCGCCGCCGTGGCATTGCCGACCTTGTTGGCCGAGACGAGCGATTCGAGTGTCTCGTTGGTGCGCAATTGCTGTTCGACGCCGGCGAACTGCACGAGTTGCTGCGTGAACTGGTTCGAATCCAGCGGGTCCAGCGGCGACTGATTCTTGAGCTGCGTGGTGAGCAGGCTGAGGAACTGATCGAAATTGTTCGCGATGCCCTGCCGGGATTTCGAAAGCCCGCTTGAGGTGGCGGAAGCGGCCGAGGAAGCCGCAGAGGAGGCCGCAGGGTTGACACCGGAAATCGTGCTCATGGCATTGTCCTTGAAGGCGCTCAGACCATCAGGTCGAGGCTGGAATTGGGGATCATCACGCGACGCAAGGCGAGTTCGGGCGGCAATTCGCCCATGAGTTTGTCATCATCCGGCGACCAGGTGCGGCGGGCTTCACCTTCGCGCTGGCCGTCGCGTTGCTGGCTCTCGCCACGCAGGGAGAACTGGAGCCCATCGGGCGGCTGGCGCAGTCCGGCCTGCTCGAAAGCCTGCTGAAGGGTATGCGCATCGCGCTTCAACATCGCGAGCGTCTCGACCCGATCAACCACGAGATTGGCCTTCACCTGCCCATCCTCGCGGATTTCCAGCTTCACATCGACGCGACCGAGTTCAGTCGGGTCGAGCCGGATCTGGAATTTCGTGACGCCGCGCATGGCCTGCATGCCGATCTCGATCGGCAGCATCTGGAGCGGCGTGGGACGCAGGGCATCCTGCCCGGCATGCGGGGTGGGCAAGGCCGCAAGCGCGCGATCGAGGCTGCCGACGAGATCGCCGGAGCGGTGATGCGCACCCTGCATCTGCGCGAAATCGCTGATCCAGTCGCCGAAATTCGCTTTGGGCAAATCGGGGGCCGCAGGGCCTTTGGCCGGAGCCTCGCCATTCGCCGCGCGCGGCGCGACAGGTGTCTCGGCGGCACGGGCCGTGAGCTTGGCGAAGGCCTCGGCGGCGCTCTCGGTCGGGGCTTCGGCGGCAACTGCCGGAAGGGGCAGACCGGAAGCAAGCGTGTTGGCCGGAGCCGAGGTCGCGCTTGCAGCCGACCCTTGCGGGTTGATCGCGCCCTCAGCCTCGGAGGCGAGAGCGATGGCAACCATCGCAGCGGGGAGCGCAACCGGCGCGCTGGCCGGAACGTCCGGCAGGTCGGCGGGCGCGGCAACCGGAATTGCAACGGCTTCCGCCGGCTGTTCGGCCACAGTTTCGGCTGCAACGGCTTGCGGATCCGACAGGGCCTCGATGAGTTCGATCAGTTCATCGACGGGTGCTGCGAGCGGTGCATCAGCGTTCCCCGAATTGTCCTCGGAATTCCGGGATGTCTCACCATCCTGCGCGTCACCCTGCGAAGCCTGCTCCCGAGATGCCTCGTTCGATGCCTCGGAAGAGGCTTCCCGGTTCGCGGTTTCCGTCGCGGGGGCGCGATCGGAAGCGGAAGCCGGGGCCTCTTCGGGCTGCTGGGAAACGGAGGCAGCCGTGTCGTCGCGGTCCTCGGCACGCGCGGCGCGCGATTTCGGAGGAGCAGCGGGCTTTTCGGCCCGTTCGATCGGGCGTTCGATCGGTGCAGGAGCCTCGCGCGGGGCAAGGCGGGGCTGCCCTTGCCCCTGCGCATGGGCCGGACGTGCCTGAGCCGAGACCAACTGGCCGAAGGGCACGACATCCTTGTCGCCCTTGCGGCCTCGCTCGTCGCGATTGGCAAGCGAAGACAGTTCGGGGCCCAGCGGGGAAGGCGGCAAGGAGGCGATCTCGACCATGGCAAGTCCTGCACAAACAACTCGTCTGGCAAGAGCACTTGCAACGACCGGGCCAATTCGAGAAATGGCCTATTGCTCTGTTATCATTTGATTTTTATGACCTGACTCCTTATTTTAGCCCTCTTTCGGCTTGCCCGATCCGGCAAAAACTGCCGGGTTCGGGCCGAGGGGATGGCAGAAATGATCCAAAGGCTCTATATCGCGACCATCGAAGCCCCTTGCCCGGAGCCTTGACCTCTGGCGGAAGTGATCATGGCCCTGAACGGACTGGACATCGCCAAGCCTGCCTCGAAGACGCGCGTCGTTGTCGCGATGTCCGGAGGGATCGATTCGTCGGTTGTCGCGGCGCTGATGGTGCGCGCGGGCTATGACGTGATCGGCATCACGCTTCAACTCTACGACCATGGCGCGGCGACGCATCGAGCGGGTTCGTGCTGCGCGGGGCGCGATATCCAGGATGCGCGCAACGTCGCGCAGAGTCTCGGGATCCCGCATTACGTGCTCGATTACGAGACGCGCTTTCGCGAGGACGTGATCGACAGTTTTGTCGACAGCTACGCCAAGGGCGAGACGCCCATTCCTTGTGTCGAATGCAATCGCACGGTGAAATTCCGCGACCTGCTGGCCTTCGCGGAGGAACTGGAGGCAGATTGCCTCGCGACCGGCCATTATGTCGAGAGCCGTGCGCTTCCCGGTGGCGGACGGGGCCTCTTCCGTCCGCATGATCTCGACCGTGACCAAAGCTATTTCCTGTTCGCGACCACGAAAGAACAGCTCGAACTCCTGCGTTTTCCGCTTGCCGGAATGACCAAGGCAGAAACCCGCGCCATTGCCCGCGAAATGGGGCTGAGCAACGCCGACAAGCCTGATAGTCAGGACATCTGCTTTGTTCCCTCGGGGAATTACGCGGAACTCGTGGCCAAGCTGAAGCCCGAGGCCGCGCGGCCGGGGGCGATCCGGCATCTCGATGGCCGAGTCATGGGTCAGCATGAGGGAACCTTCCGCTTCACGATCGGGCAGCGGCGCGGGCTCGGCATTGCGGCGCGCGAACCCCTCTATGTGGTACGGGTGGATGCCGATGCAGCCGAGGTCATTGTCGGCCCGCGCGAGGCGCTCGCCGTGCGCGAGATCCGCCTGCGCGATGTGAACTGGCTCGGCGATGCGCCCATCCCCGCCCACGGCTTGCCGATTTTCATGCGCGTGCGCTCGACCAGGGCCCCCAAGCCTGCCGTGTTGCGGCAGAATGTCGACGGCATCGTGGTCGACATCATCGAGGGCGAGGAAGGTGTGGCGCCGGGGCAGGCCTGTGTCTTCTATGAGGGAGATGGCATCGGTGCGCGCGTGCTCGGTGGAGGGACCATCCAGCGGCGCGAGGCCGGACGCCCCGCACCGGCAACGACACACGCTGTGCCTCTCGCCGAGGCCGGGTTTTGAGTTTGATTGCGGGAGAAAGCGGATGGGCGGAGCCGGGGATGTCAAGGATGTGTCGCTGACGACAGTGACCAAGGCCTACGAGAAATGGGCTCCCATCTACGACAAATTCTACCACAAGCTCCTTCAGCCGAGCCAGCTCAAGGCTGTGAATGCGGCAATGGAGAACGGCACGCGCATCCTCGAAGTGGGGGTCGGTTCGGGGCTGGCGCTCGGCTATTACCCGCGCTCGGCGGAAGTGACCGGCATCGATCTCTCGAAGCCGATGCTGCACAAGGCAGTCGAGAAGATCGAGGCGCAGGGCCTCTCCAACGTCACGGGCGTGGCGGTGATGGATGCCTGCCGGCTCGGCTTTCGTGACGGCACGTTCGATGCCGTCGCCGGCATGTTCATGATCACGCTCGTGCCGGATGCCGAAGCGGCACTGGATGAATTCATGCGCGTGCTCCGGCCGGGCGGAGAAATTGTGCTCGTAAACCACATCGGGGCTGAGAGAGGGCCGATGGCCGCGTTCGAAACCGTGGTGGCTCCCCTGGCGAAAATGCTCGGATGGCGGGCGAATTTCCCGTTGCAGCGCCTGCGTGACTGGGCCGCCTCGCGCGGCTTCGAGGTGATTGAAGTCGACCCGCATGGACCGATCAACTATTTCACGCTGATCCGCCTCAAGGACCGGCGCGGAATGAGCGCAATCGCGGCGTGAGGCAAAAGCAAGGCTTGACGGGTGGCGGAGCGGCTTCTAAAGCCCGGTCACCTCATGGGATGGCAGCGTAGCTCAGCTGGTTAGAGCGCGGCACTCATAATGCCGAGGTCGGCGGTTCGAGCCCGCCCGCTGCTACCACCCTCTTGCAAACGCGCTGCTCGAACCGCCTGCTTTTATCGATGACGGCACGCGGCAAGCCGCGGCCTGTTGGGGGTTCAGCTGACAAAACCAGGGCAATTTCCAGCCGGCGCAGGGTTGAACTGGACCTTGTTCGACTGGCGCGCGCGCATGAACAGGCGATCGACCAGCGGCACCTCGCCCCCGGCCATCGCGCCCTTGAACATCTCATCCACCAGCTGCGAGGCGACCGAGGCCTGATATTTCATCGTGACCTCCGAGAGGACAATCGAGGTGCGAGCGACACGCAGGCCGGCCGGCACATCGGTCGAGGAGGCACAGCGCGCATGGGGCGTGTAGCCGCCGCGCAGGGCGCCATTGGACGGCACGACCGACCAATCGACAAACACTTTTCCATCGCCGTCAATATCGTAGGAGGTGACGCGCATGCCCATGCCGGTGGCGGTCTGGGGCCAGAGCACGGCTTCGGTCGCCTGGAAGATCGAATCCATATCGGACTGGCTCACGGCCTGCATCTGGGTTGTCATGTCGGCCAGCGTGCGGGCGAGCAGGGTGACCTTCTTGTCGGCGGTGAGCGCGTCGGTCGCGACCACCATGCCGACCCAGATCATCAGCATGGCCGGGACCATCAAGGCGAATTCGGTGGCGGCCACGCCGGAACGGCTGCGCCGGAAACTGCGCACGACAAGTGCGGCCTTGCGATGAAGCCGCCGGGCGGCACGGGGCAGGAGGATGGATTTCAGCATGGCATTCTCCTCAGCACGCGCCGTAAGGTTCGTTCTTGAACGCGGCCGACCCGCCCAGCAGCACGTTGCCGCTGTTCAGAGTGGCGACATCATTGCGGATGAAGCCGGTGATCGACTTCACCTCGTAATAGGCGCGGATGACGACGATCTGGCAGGGCAGGCCGGGGTTGAACTGCATGCCCGTGGGGTTGAAAGTGCCGCCCGAGACCGGGTTCGGCATGGCAGCCGCACCGAATGTGGTGAAGGCCCGGACGTCGAATTTCACGTCTTCGCATTTGATGATCCAGTCCACCTGCGCGCAGAAGGCCGAGCGGAAAGCCGATTCCTGCATGGCCGGGGCGCCTGCCGCGGCGATCTGCCCGGTCATGGTGACGCGCTTGGCTTCCTCGATGCCGGTTTCGAGCGCCGTGGCCCGGATGAACAGGGTTCCTGTTTCGAGAATGGCGAAGAGAAACCCGAACAGGAGCGGCGCGATCATCGCAAACTCGACAGCCGTCGCGCCCTTGCGATTGGCGATGAAACGGCGGCGCAAGCCTGCGCCGAACCAGCCCCTGCTGGAAGTGCCTGAACCCTTGATGCCAGCCATGCCGTGGCTCCACATGTTATCCGCCTGAGGCGCGTGCAGCGGCCCCGGACGGGCAGCACAGCGAAAACCTCAGGCAAACGAATAACAGGGAGACCTTGAATTTCAGTTGCGGAAAGCCGCGAAAATGCCGCCAGGGAAATTCACCGTTTCTTCACCCTGAAATGGCGGCTCGCGGGGGGCCTCGCGCGTGGGCGCGCGCTCTTCCGTTATGCTGGGCGCCAACTCAGCGCTTCGGGGCCTGACCCTGATTGGCGAAACCCTCCCGGCGCGAGGATTGGTCGATCGTGCGGGCGAAATGCTTTTCCTCATCGCCGAGCCCGATCGAGGGCAGGCAATTCGGCGCGCAATGATAGCTGGTCTGATCAAGCCCACGCTGAACGACAAGCCCGGCGCCCACTGGAACCGAGACAGAAACCATCGATTCCGAAATGATGGTGCCGCTGGAATCGAGCGCAATGAAGTTGGTGCGACCTGGCGCACGGCCGGTGATGACCAACACGCCGTTGCGCTGGACGCTGACATCGGCGATCGCCGGATTGCCGACGATGATCGTCTCTGTGCCGTTCGGCAGTTTCAGCAGTTTGGCCTGGTCGAGCTGGACCGCAATCTGATCCGGCTCACTGGCGTGGCCCGGAGCAACGAATATGGACGAGGCCAGAAGGGCAAGAGCCGCGGCCAGCGACCTGCGGACCGGCAGGCGGTATGCAGAGGAATTGCGAGCTTTCATCATTTCGTCCCTTCACAACCGATGGAAGCCGAACGGAAATTCCTCCGC
Organism: Hyphomicrobiales bacterium; assembly: GCA_017302635.1. GTDB lineage: Bacteria > Pseudomonadota > Alphaproteobacteria > Rhizobiales > Beijerinckiaceae > Rhabdaerophilum. The sequence continues at coordinate 3,401 of JAFLCX010000002.1, read as the reverse complement.
CCCTTCGCAAATTTCAGTCGCCATCCTTGGCAAAACAGGGTGAATTTTCGGTAAATCGGCGCTCCGCGCGGGAGAGAAAGCGGTTTTTACCACATGCCGCCCGCGCACGGGCGGGGTTGCGAGCGTCGAATCGACGGTATCGGTGCCACAAGAACCATTTAGAACGCAACCAACAGTGGCGCAGCGGAGGGCTATCCCTCGGATTAAGACGCAATTAGCCCTCTCTTTCAGGCAGGGCACGGAGATTTTCCAGCGCAAAGCAATATAGAGCGATTTATATCAGCTCTTATACTTCAAGTTCGATTCAAAAATCGTCAAGTATCGGCTTTCCCTTGTTTTAACCACATGCGGGATTTCGCACCAAAGCTTGCCGTGTTGCTGATCAAATTAACCGACATGCAACACACGAGGACTAGGTTCACCCTCGTTTCCGGCACCACCCTGCCTCCGAGTGAGGCGAGCCGCCGAAGACCCTGGAGCAAACAGTAAGGAGCATCACCATGACGATTTTCAACCGTTTCATCAAAGACGAATCCGGCGCCACCGCGATCGAGTATGCGCTCATCGCTGCCCTGATGGGCGCCGCTCTCGTGACGGCCGTTGGCACGCTCGGCACCGATATCGGTACCGCGTTCACCAAGATCGGCACCACGCTGAAGAAGTAAGTCTGACAAGAACGGTCTAAGCGGGGCAGAGCACGACGCTCTGCTCCAGCACCCCCAACAAGGAGCATCACCATGACGATTTTCAACCGTTTCATCAAAGACGAATCCGGCGCCACCGCGATCGAGTATGCGCTCATCGCTGCTCTGATGGCCGCTGCCCTCGTGACCGCCGTCACCACGCTCGGCACCGATGTCGGCACCGCCTTCACGAAGATCGGCACCACGCTGAAGAAGTAAGCGTGTCTCGCGGAAAGGGGCCGCACAGGCCCCTGATCCGCCAACAGGAAAGAACTTCCAAAGTGACGATTCTCAACCGTTTCATCAAAGACGAATCCGGTGCCACTGCGATCGAATATGCACTGATCGCAGCGCTCATGGGCGCAGCCCTCGTGACCGCCGTTGGCACGCTCGGCACCGATGTGAAGACCGCCTTCACGAAGATCGGCACCACGCTGAAGAAGTAAGCCTCGCCGGAAGGTTGTGGCAGGAAAAAGGGGCAGCCCTCGCGGGTTGCCCTTTTTTTGCTGCGCTGTTTCTTTCTAGCAAAGAACAAGTGTCGTCTCTTTCCGCCGACTTGCGAAATAATGCGGAAGCGCTCTAGATCGCGACAGGCTGCCGCAGGCTGTGAGCGGCAGGAACCAACGCGCGGAGGCGATGATGAGCGGCATTGCGATCAAGGGGGCAATGGGCCCTCGCTACGACGAAATCCTGACGTCGGATGCCGTCGATTTTGTCGCCAAACTCCAACGCGCCTTCAATGGCCGCCGCAAGGAGTTGCTCGCCGCCCGCGCCGAGCGCCAGAAGCGCTTCGATGCCGGCGAGATGCCGGGTTTCCTGAAAGAAACCGCCGCCATCCGCACGAGCGAGTGGCGCGTGGCGCCGATCCCGGCGGACCTGCTCGATCGCCGCGTGGAAATCACCGGTCCGGTGGACCGGAAAATGGTGATCAACGCGCTCAATTGCGGTGCAAAGGTCTTCATGACCGATTTCGAGGATGCGAATTCCCCAACCTGGTCGAACAACATCGAGGGGCAGATCAACCTCAAGGATCGCTGGGACGGCAAGATCGATTTCACCGATGCCGCGACGGGCAAGAGCTACAAGCTTTCGGCCAACCCCGCCGTGCTGATCGTTCGCCCGCGCGGCTGGCACTTGCTGGAAAACCATCTCGAAATTGATGGCGAACCCTGCTCGGGCTCGCTCTTTGATTTCGGACTCTACTTCTTCCACAACGCGAAGAAGCAGATCGCGGCCGGCTCAGGCCCCTATTTCTACCTGCCGAAGATGGAAAGCCATCTCGAGGCGCGGCTGTGGAACGATGTATTCGTGATGGCGCAGAAGGCGCTCGGCATCCCCAACGGCACGATCAAGGGCACGGTGCTGATCGAGACCCTCCCTGCCGCGTTCGAGATGGACGAGATCCTGTTCGAGCTGAAGGACCATATCGCGGGCCTGAATTGCGGCCGCTGGGACTACATCTTCTCGTTCATCAAGAAGCTCGCCGCGAACAAGGATTATGCCCTGCCGGACCGCTCGCAGGTGGTGATGGGCAAGGCGTTCCTCCGTGCCTATTCGCTGCTGCTGATCAAGACCTGCCACAAGCGCGGCGCATTCGCGATGGGCGGCATGGCGGCGCAAATTCCGGTGAAGAACAACCCGGCCGCGAACGAAGCCGCTTTCGCCAAGGTGCGCGCCGACAAGGAACGCGAGGCCGGCGACGGACATGACGGCACATGGGTCGCGCATCCCGATCTCGTGCCGGTGGCGATGGAGGTGTTCAACCGCTTGATGCCGCAGCCGAACCAGCTCGGTGTGGCCCGCAACGATGTGAACATCACCGAGAAGGACCTCGTGGAAGTGCATCAGGGCACGCGCTCGGTGGAAGGTTTCCGCGAGAACATCCGCGTCGGCGTGCAATATATCGAGGCTTGGCTCAGAGGCCGCGGCGCGGTTCCGATCTACAACATGATGGAAGATGCCGCGACGGCGGAAATCAGCCGCGCCCAGATCTGGCAACAGGTGAAATACGGCCTCGATTTCGTCGATGGCTCGAAGGCCTCGCCGGAGCTTTTCGATCGATGCCTGGGGGAAGAGATGGAGCGCGTGAAGGGTGAAGTGGGCGACGAGGCCTTCACGAAGGGGCGTTTCCCGGAAGCGATCGAGCTGTTCCGCAGCCTGAGCCTCGCGCCCAAATTCGAGGATTTCCTCACGGTTCCGGCCTACAAGAAGATCATCTGATCCAATCGCCGGAAGAACTGACTGGAGCGGGTGGCAACGCCCGCTCCATTTTCTTTTTCTGGCCCCACTGAAATTGTCACATTTTCTGCCTATCTCCTCCCTCACGTCGCCCTCTTGGGAGCAACCGGGCGGTGGTTGGAGGATGATATGGACAGCCAGGAACGTCAGGTGATCGACGGGATTTTCGAGCGCCTGAAAAATGTGGCGACGCAGGCGCGCGACCCGGAGGCGGAGCGCTACATCGCTGAACTCGTTCAGAAACAGCCCTATGCGCCTTATGCGCTCGCACAATCGGTCTATGTGCAGGAACAGGCGCTGATCAACCAGCAGCAGCAGATCGAGCAGATGAAGGCGGAAATCGCCGAACTCCAGTCGCGCCCGGCTCAGGCCGCAGGCGGTGGCGGGTTCCTCTCGGGCCTGTTCGGCGGTGGCAATGCCGCACCGCAGCGCCCGGCGGGGCAGGTTCCGGCCTATGGCCAGCGTCGCGAGGCGGCTCCG
>JAFLCX010000001.1 GCA_017302635.1 Hyphomicrobiales bacterium | reverse complement strand
GAGGCGGCTCCGCCCGCAGCCGGTCCGTGGGGCTGGCAGCCGCAGCCGGCGCAGGCCGGCCCGTGGGGCCAGCCGCAGCAGCGTCAGGGCATGGGCTTTCTCGGCACAGCGGCGGCAGCCGCGGCCGGTGTCGCCGGCGGCATGATGCTCGGCTCGATCCTTTCGAGCGCGCTCGGCGGCGGGCAGGCTCAGGCAGCAACACCGCCGGCAGACCCCACACCCGCCGAAACCGCGCAGGCCGGCGACAGCCATAGCAACGACCAGTATGGCGGCTATGACGAGGCCTCGGATACGGGCGGCTGGGACGATGGCGGCGGCGACAGCTACGACGTCTGAACGGTTGCAGCAGGAATAAACAAGGCCCCGCCTCATCAGCGGGGCCTTTCCCTTTGGAGCTTCGGGAGAAGACCGGATGCAGGGGGGGCTCTGTCATCCGGAGGGAATACTCAGATCACAACAACCCTCGTGCCGACCTTGACGCGGGTGTAGAGGTCCATCACGTCCTCATTGACCATGCGGATGCAGCCCGAGGACACGGCGCGGCCGATGGTTTCCGGCTCGTTCGTGCCGTGGATGCGGTAGAGGGACGATCCGAGATAGAGCGCACGGGCGCCGAGCGGGTTTTCCGGGCCGCCGGCCATGAAGGTCGGAAGATCCGGGCGGCGCTTGAGCATCTGCGCGGGCGGGCGCCAATCCGGCCACTCCGCCTTGCGCGTCACCGATTTCGTGCCAGCCCATTCGAAACCTGGACGACCGACCCCGATTCCGTAGCGAATGGCGCGGCCATTGCCCTGAACGAGATAGAGGAAACGGTTCGGCGTATCGATGACGATGGTGCCGGGAGCATGGCGGCCCATGTAGGTGACTTCCTGCCGCAGGAATTGCGGATCGATGCCTGCTTTCACCGGTGCCAGCGTCTGGGGCGGGGTGTATTCATCCGGAAGGCTGCCGGTATGCAGCGGAGCCCCGCGATGCGCGACGATGGTGCGGCCCTGAGCGGGCACCGCCTGGCTGCGCGGCACGGGCTGATAGTAGGCCGGTGCGCCCTGCCGGTGGCTCGGAGTTGAGCCCGTCATCAGGAATTCGATGAACCCGCCACCGAGACCGGATCCTCCGCGCGAGGGATCGGCCAGAACCGGGCCGGCCAGTCCGAGGCCGAGAGCAAGAGCCGGCAGCGACACCGACAGACGCAGACAGGATACGCGAGACATCATCCAACCTCTTTTTGGCAGGTGAAACGCGCGACCTGCAGCGCGGGCCGGTGAGGGGCCTGACGCTGGGACGATAGGAAGAAGGGCTGGAAGGATGGATAATATTCATGATTAACATAAAGTTCCGTTCAGGATGTTTGTTCGTTTCGAAAATTAACCCTAACGACGGGTAAAAAAGCGCTCGAAAGAACTTGTTCATGATGAACGAATTCATGCCCCGATCGCTCAAAGGCCGTGAACTTCTTTTTAAGTCGGGACGCGCAAGGGTTGCAGACCTTATGCATGTCCTCGAAACACGGCGTATGACTTCATGAACTCTCCCCAGCGCAAATTCCGTATTGAAGGTGGCCCGATTCAGGGGCGCGTCGAAGCTCCGCCGATGCTCGACATGCCGATCGAGATGCCGCGACCCGAAGCCGCCATCAGCATGCCGGGTGGCTCGACGGTCCTCGAGGAAATCCGTGCGCTGCGCACGATGATGGAGCCGCTTTACGGCGTGCTGGAGAACCTCAAGGAAAACTATCGCGACGAGTTGCGCTCGTTCGCGAGCCTCAAGGTCGACATGACCGAAATCGAGAACGCGATTTCCGGCACCAAGAAGGAACTCGCGGCGCTCAAGGTCGGCAACAATATCGGCGGTGTTGAAGTCGCAGCCCTCGAACTCGAAACCGTGGTCGCCCAGACGGAAGCCGCGGCAAATGACATTCTCGCAGCGTCGGAATCGATCGAGACGATGGCCGGGGCGATCCAGAGCGAGACCAGCCTTGAGGCTGCCAAGGCTCTCGCGGGAGAAATCGCCGAGAAAGTCACGGTCATCTACATGGCCTGTAACTTCCAGGATCTTTCCGGCCAGCGCGTGCGCCGCGTGGTCGATACCCTGAATTTTGTCGAGAGCCGCATCCACAAGATGATTGATGCCTGGGGCGGATTGCAGGCTCTGCACGAGTTGATCGAAGCGGAAATCCAGACGCAGGAAGAAGAGCGCGAAACCGAGGGCGCAGCGGCGCTTCTCACGGGCCCGGCACCGGTCAATGCCGAAGATCATGTGGATCAGGACGCGATCGACGCGCTGTTTCATTGAGATCGGACGAAAACCGGCAGGCGGCAAACGGGGCGGATCACGCCCCGTTTTTCGTTTCTGCCCGTCGCCAGTTTCTCACATCGGCCAGATTGGTGAACCAGCCGATCGTGAGATAGGCGAGGCCGCCGGCGAGCGCGGTTGAAACCAGTGCGATCATGCCCGGCTCGATCCCGAGGCGGATCGGCCACGCGACCCCGATCATGCCGATCAGCGCCAGAGCGAGGCGCGGCAAGAAGACTTTCCAGTCGACGGGTGGCGGCGTGGCCAAGGCCCGCCAGAGCACCAGAGCCGCCAGCAGCATGCCCAGCAGCAGCGCCGGTCCGGGCAGGCGCGCTGGAGCAATCGGCGAGACGCCCGGAATCGCCAGCACAAGAAAAACGACAGAAGCCGCCACGCCGGATGCCAGCACCAGCGGCAGGGTGCGGCTTGCAAGCTGATGCGCGGGATGGATCGCGTATTGCACGAGACCGAAGAGGAACAATCCAGGCAGCAGCAACAGCAGATAGGGCGCGAAAGTGGCGCGATACGCCGGTGTGATCACCAGCGCCTCGAGGCTTGGAAGGATCAACCAGAGCCCGACCAAGGCCGGAGCCAGCACCGCGAACACGATGCTGACATTGAGCGCCAGCCGGGCCTGCCCTGCTGCATGGCCCTTGTCCCGCTCATCGCGCACCGCAAGCTGGAAGAGATAGAGATCGAGCGCGGAGCCGATGGTCATGACGAGCTTGAGACCGAGATCGAGCGCAAGGCTGAAACTGCCGGCCTCGCCCAATCCCAGTCGCGCGGCGATGTAGAGCCGAAGCCCGAAGAACAGCAGAAGATAGGCCGCATTGGTGGCAACAATCGGCACAGCATAGGCGATGAGGCTGGACAGCGGCGGCGCTGTCCCTCCGCCCGCAACCCGGCTGGCCGGATTTTCGCCAAAGGCGATACGATGCAGGATGAGGGCGGAGAAGATCGCCAGCATCTGGGCTGCGAGCACCACATCGGCCCGGGGCCACAGCCATGCCGCCAGCGACATCAACGCGAAAGACGCCAGCGCCCGCGCCGCGAGCAGGCCCGCATAGCTCTTCTCGGCGAAACGCGCACGCAGCGTCGCACCCCGACATTCCGCAAATCCCCACAGGGCGGCGGCGGAGATGGTGAGCGCGAAGAGCACCCGCTTCTCGCCTCCGAGCATGTAAAAAGCGAGGGCCAAAGCCGTGACCACCACGATCAGCACCAGCACAATCCGCCGGAGCCGGGCGGAAACCTCGGCACCCGCGCCCTCAAAGCGTGTGATCGAGAGCCGCACCCATTCGAAAACCAAAGCCTGGCCGATCACCGACGCCGCAAAAGCCAAAGCATAGAGCCCGAACTCGACCGGACCGAGCATGGCCGCCATCAGCAAGCCCAGCGCGAACTGGACCAGGGCAGAAACGAGGAAGGCGGACGACATCAGCATGAAGCCAGTTTTTCGCGATGGCGCGCCGCATGGCAAGAAGCCGCCCGGCTTTGAAGACAGACGGAACGCGGTTTTCCCGCTTCTCGAATTGCGAGGCGCAGGCGGATTGTCTATGCGTGACAAGACGGGGCCTGCCCGCCACCCGAACTCTGCCCGCGCGAGGCTCCCCTGCCCTTCTCCGATTCGTTTCTCGCATCCCTGTCGGCGCAGGCCGGTGATCCGCTGTTCTGGCTGATCGGCGGGGCGACCATTTTCGTCATAGCAGTTTCAAAGGGCGCGTTTGGCGGCGGGGTGGCCTCGATCGGCGTGCCGATGCTCTCGCTCATCACCGATCCCATCGGGGCTGCCATCATCGTGGCGCCGCTGGTTTCGCTGATGGACATGTTCACGCTCAGGACCTTCGGACCTTCCTCGTGGTCGAAGCCGGATCTCAAGGTGCTGCTGCCGGGCCTGTTGATCGGGCTCGGCATTGGCTGGCTGGTGTTCGAGCAGGTCGATCCGCGCCTCGTAGCCTTGCTGATCGGCGCCATCAGCCTCGGTTTCGCGCTGCATTGGTTCTGGAAACGGGCGCGCAAGGTGATGCCGGTGAGCCAGCCCGTGAGCGCGCCTCTGGGCGTGCTGGCGGGAGCGGCTTCGGGCTTCACGACCTTCGTGGCGCATGCCGGCGGGCCGCCTGTCGCGATGTATCTGATCCGGCGGCAGCTTGATAAAAACTTTTTCGTCGGCACGACGACGGCGTTTTTCACGATCGGCAACATCATCAAATTGGGGCCCTATTCGATTCTGATGGCAGCGCGACCCGATTCAGCAGCGGCCGCCTTGCTGCTCGCGGGTGTGGTGCCGTTCGGCGTCTGGCTGGGGCTGCGCGTGCACAGGCACCTCTCTTATGATGCGATCATGCTTGTCACGAACATCGTGCTGATCCTCGGCGGAGCCCGACTGATCTGGCAGGCGCTGGCGGGTTTTGCGCGATGAGCGACGGACCGCGCCTGCCCTTCCTGCTGGCCCTGAGTGGCATAGCCATCCTGTGCGTGATGGATGCGCTGCTCAAGAAAGCCGGCGCGCATTACCCCACCTTCCAGCTCGCCTTCCTGCGCTTTGTCGCCGGTTTTCTCTGGACGGCCTCCGCCGTGCTGATCCTGCGGCCGGCTTTTCCGAGCCGCGAGGCGATCCGGGCCAATTCCTTGCGCGGCGTGATCGGCGCGGTGACGGCGACGAGCTTCTTCTATGGCCTTCAGACCCTGCCGCTGGCGGAAGCGATCGCATTCTCCTTTCTCTCGCCGCTGTTCCTCGCGCTGTTCGGTGCGCTGATCCTTAAGGAGGTTCTCGGGCGCTCCACGCTCTATGGTCTCGGATTCGGCTTTCTCGGCATGCTGACGATGACATTCGGGCAGGGCCTGGCGAGCGGGACAGGTCTCTTCAGCAACGCGCTGCATCTGCCGGGTGTTGCGGCGGCAACGCTTTCGGCCGTCACCTATGCCTTCGGGCTGGTGCTGCTGCGCCAACGCGCACAACAGGATGCGCTGATCCTGATCGTGCTGTTCCAGACAATGATTCCCGCGCTGCTGCTGGCGATCCCGGCCCTGATGGTGTGGCAGCCGGTGAACCCGGCACATCTGTGGATTTTCCTCAGCATTGGCGGGTTGGGGCTGGCCGGCCATATGCTGATGGCCAATGCCTTCAAGCGATCGGAAGCCGCGCGGTTGGCACCTGCCGAATATTCGGCGCTGGTGATCGCGGCCTTGCTGGGCTTCATCTTCTTTTCGGAAGTGCCGGGCCTGGCGACTTTCGGCGGCGCCAGCCTCGTGATCCTCGGCACAATCGTCGCGATGCGCGGGCGTGCCGGTTAACCGAGTTTAACGTTTCGGCTTCCCGCGCGGGGAGATTTCGACTTTTGTCGCGCCCGATCCTTGACTCACCAGCGACCCGCCTCCATATCGCGTTGGCACTCACCCGAGGTGAGTGCTAATCGGATTGTGACGGGGTTTCGGCCCGCCGCCGGAGATCGTCTCCGGGGGCCCTGTGGCCGGGCTCACTCAACACGAAGCCTTCAAGAGGAAGTTCAACATGAAGTTTCGTCCCCTGCATGACCGCGTGGTCGTGAAGCGCATCGACAGCGACGAGAAGACCAAGGGCGGTATCATCATCCCCGATACGGCGAAGGAAAAGCCGCAAGAGGGTGAAGTCGTGGCCGTGGGCCCCGGTGCCCGTGACGAGAGCGGCAAGCTCGTGGCCCTGGACGTGAAGAAGGGCGATCGCGTGCTCTTCGGCAAATGGTCCGGCACGGAAGTGAAGATCGATGGCGCTGACCTCCTCATCATGAAGGAGAGCGACATCATGGGCGTCATCGCCTGAGAAGCCCGAACCCTCATTTTTCCTGATTGGAGTAAGATCACATGGCTGCGAAAGACGTCCGTTTTTCGTCCGATGCGCGCGACAAGATGCTGCGCGGCGTCGACATCCTCGCCAATGCGGTGAAGGTCACCCTCGGCCCCAAGGGCCGTAACGTTGTCATCGAGAAGTCGTTCGGCGCGCCGCGCATCACCAAGGACGGTGTGACGGTGGCGAAGGAAATCGAACTCGCCGACAAGTTCGAGAACATGGGCGCCCAGATGGTGCGCGAAGTGGCCTCGAAGCAGAACGACGCTGCCGGTGACGGCACCACGACCGCAACCGTTCTCGCCCAGTCGATCGTGCGTGAAGGCGCCAAGGCGGTTGCCGCCGGCATGAACCCGATGGACCTGAAGCGCGGCATCGACATGGCTGTCGAAGCAGTGGTTTCAGACCTCAAGAAGAACTCGAAGAAGGTGACCTCGAACGACGAAGTCGCGCAGGTCGGCACGATTTCGGCGAACGGCGATTCCTCGGTCGGCAAGATGATCGCCTCGGCGATGCAGAAGGTCGGCAACGAGGGCGTGATCACGGTCGAGGAAGCCAAGACCGCCGAAACCGAGCTGGATGTCGTGGAAGGCATGCAGTTCGATCGCGGCTATCTCTCGCCGTATTTCATCACCAATGCCGAGAAGATGGTGGCGGAACTCGAAGACCCCTACATCCTCATTTTCGAGAAGAAGCTCTCCTCGCTCCAGCCGATGCTGCCGATCCTCGAATCGGTGGTGCAGACCGGCAAGCCGCTGCTGATCATCGCGGAAGACGTGGAAGGCGAAGCGCTCGCGACCCTCGTGGTCAACAAGCTGCGCGGTGGCCTCAAGGTCGCGGCCGTGAAGGCTCCGGGCTTCGGTGATCGCCGCAAGGCGATGCTCGAGGACATCGCGATCCTCACCAACGGCACGATGATCTCGGAAGATCTCGGCATCAAGCTCGAGAACATCACGCTGAAGGATCTCGGCCGCGCCAAGAAGGTGCGCATCGAGAAGGAGAACACCACGGTCGTCGACGGTGCCGGCAAGAAGAAGGACATCGAAGGCCGCGTGAGCCAGATCAAGGCCCAGATCGAGGAAACCACCTCGGATTACGATCGCGAGAAGCTCCAGGAGCGCCTGGCGAAGCTCGCGGGCGGCGTCGCGGTGATCCGCGTCGGCGGCTCGACCGAGATCGAGGTGAAGGAAAAGAAGGACCGCGTGGATGACGCGCTCAACGCCACCCGCGCTGCGGTGGAAGAGGGCGTTCTTCCGGGCGGCGGCATCGCCCTGCTGCGCGCCGCTGGCGCAATCGGCAAGCTGAAGCCGGCCAACGAAGACCAGAAGATCGGCATCGAGATCGTCAAGAAGGCGCTCACCACGCCGGCTCGCCAGATCATCGACAATGCCGGTGACGACGCGGCCGTGATCGTCGGCAAGCTCGTGGAAGCCAAGGGCTACAATGACGGCTACGACGCCCAGACGGGTTCGTATGTCGACATGGTCAAGGCCGGCATCATCGACCCGACCAAGGTCGTGCGCACGGCGATCCAGGATGCGGCTTCGGTCGCGGGCCTGCTGATCACCACGGAAGCCATGATCGCCGAAGCGCCGAAGAAGGATGCCCCCGCTGGCGGCATGCCGGGCGGTCCGGGCATGGGCGGCGGAATGGATTTCTGATCCATCCCTGGCCCACGCTTTGCCTGATGCTCGTTCCGGGCAGGCCCGGAATGAGTGACGGCGGAATGGATTTCCGATCCGGCCTTTTTTCCTATGCAGAAATGCGAAGACCCGGAGCGATCCGGGTCTTTTTTTGATTGAATAATTGCATTATTACAAATTTGAATTGATTGAAGGGTCTTTGACATTCCGATTTTGCAAATTTAGGGTCGCGCCAGTTCAATCCAGGAGCCTCAAGGATCATGTTGTCCAACCCGTTTGTGAAGAATCTCACTCTTCTCGTCGCCCGCCTGCCGGTGGGTTTCATGTTCGCCTATGCTGGCTGGGCAAAGATCGGCGGTTATGCCGGCACGCAGAAATACATGGAAAGCGCGGGCGTGCCCGGTTTGCTTCTGCCGCTGGTGATCGCTGCGGAACTCGTGTTCGGCCTGATGCTGATCGTGGGATTCAAAACCCGCTGGGCCGCGCTTGCATTGGCCGGGTTCACGGTGCTCGCAAGCCTGCTGTTCCATTTCAAGCTCTCAGACCCGGTGCAATCCTTGTTCTTCTTCAAGAACATGTCGATTGCGGGCCTGCTGCTCGTGCTGATGGTTGCCGGCGCGGGCGCACTCTCGGTGGATGGCCGCAAGGGCGGCTGAGCCGGAACGTCGCATGCGACAGGAAAGGCCCGGAGAAATCCGGGCTTTTTTTTACGCAAGCTTCCACACGCTCGTCTTCTTGACCTCGTTGTCCTCCAGCGCGCCCACCACCGGCACCTCGTAGGTCGCGAGTGCCGTGAGCTTCTCGCGCGGCATGTAGGAGCGGCCGGGATCGCCGATCAGCACCGCAACGCCGCGCGCCTGTTCGGCCTCGAGCCAGGCGATCACGCGCGCCGCGAGGCCCTGCTCGTAGAGGATATCGCCCGCGAGGATGGCATCCCAATCCCCAGCCTCGCCGATGACGTCGCGCCCCACCGGCTCGACGACAACGCCATTGGCTTTGGCATTGAGTGCAATGGCGCTCATGGCGAAGGCATCGATATCGGCGCAGAGGACATGCATGGCACCCGCCCTCGCTGCCGCGATGCCAACCAGACCGGACCCTGAAGCGAAATCGAGCACGCGCTGGCCGCGCACGGTTTCGGGATGATCCAGAATGTAACGCGCGAGCGCCTGCCCGCCGGCCCAGGCGAAGGCCCAGAAGGGTGGCGGCAGGCCCATTTCAGCAAGCTCGTCTTCGGTTTTCTGCCAGAGGGCGATGGCCTCATGCGCGAGATGCAGGCGGACTTCCGGCACATGCGGCACGCCCAACAGGGCAGTTTCACGGGCGATGAAGGCTCGCCTTGCGGCCTCATCCATCTGCCGACTGCTCCTGCAACAAGGAACGGTAGGCCCGAACCACGTCCCGCTCGACGATTTGCGCCGTGAAGCGCGTTTCGAAATGGGCGCGCGATGCCACCCCCATCATCTGCCGCAAGGCTGCGTCGGCGGCCAACCGCGTGATGGCGATAGCGGTGGCCGCGACGTCGCCCGACGGGACGAGAATTCCGGTCCGGCCATCGAGCGCGATTTCACGACAGCCGGGGCTGTCGGTCGTGATGATCGGTCGCCCCGATGCCGCTGCTTCAAGGAGTGCGCGCGGCAGGCCCTCGCGGTAGCTGGTGGGCAGCAGGGCCACATGGACATCGCGCCAGACCGAGGAGAGGTCATCCACCCGGCCATGCCAGACGATGCCCGGCTCGGATGAGGCGGCGTGTAACTCGGATTCTGTCATGCTGTCGGCATTGGCCGGATCGGTCGCGCCGAAGAGATCGAGTTGGACATCCGCACCCCCGGTGCGAGCCCGGCGAATTGCCTCGATCGCCAGAGGCCCGCCTTTCGAGCGCAGCATCCGCGCGACAAGCCCGAAGCGCACGGGACTGCCGCCGGGATCGGGCCGCGCCGGAAAGGCATCGCCATCCACGCCCGCTCCCCCGAGCAAAGTGAGGCGCGGATCATCGATCGTGAGGCCGAATTCGGCGGCATCATCGCGGTTCTCGAAAAGAAGGGCGAGCTTTGGTCGTCGCAATATGGCGCGCATGGTGAACCGCACGACCTGTCGCAGCAGCCGGGCTTTCCCGCTCTGGCTGGCCCAGAGATAACCGAGGCCGGTGGGGGCCAGAACCAGCGCGACATCGCGCCTTCCAACAGCCGCCAGAGCGCCGAGCAGCACCGGGCGCAGGGCAATGAGATGCACGATATCGGGCGAGAAGGCCGCCATCGCCGCGCGGATCGCCGCCACTTCCTGCAACGCTGCTCCTGGCGCGACGCTGCCACGCCCGCCTTCGAGCGGAAAGAGTTCGAACCCTTCGGCTTCAAGGACAGCACGATGCTTGCCGAGCCGGGTGACGAGGCCGACTGCAAAACCATCGCGCTGGGCCGCACGGGCAAACCCAATGAAATGCGAGACGAAGAACCAATCCTCCGTCACGACATAGAGCAGGCGGCGGCCGTTCGCCTTTTTCTCATCGCTTTTCAATGATGATGACATCTCTTGGTCATGCGCCAGCGTATAGACGGGGTCAATCCCGGCTCTGCGAGACAGCGCTTGCACCCAACCCCTTGCCTGCCTATGCCGGTGGCCCAGAGAAGCTCAGGACAATTCAGCCCCCATGCAATTCTCGCGTATCACCGCCATCGGCGTCATTGTTGTCACGGCCTTGTGGATCGGCTCGGGCTATCTGCGCGATGCCAAGCCCGTGGCCCCTCCCGCGCGGATGAGCGAGGCGGAGAAGCCGCCTTTCCGGGTTCTGGTGGAAACCGCGCGGCTCGAACAGCACGCGCGGCGGCTCTCGCTCACCGGGCGCACGCAGAGCGACCAGCGCGTGCTGGTGAGCGCGCGCACCAATGGCATCGTGACGAAACTCGCCGTGAAACGCGGTGCGCTGGTGAAACCGGGCGATCTCATCGCTGAACTTTCGGACGAAGCGCGCGAGGCGAAGGTGGCCGAAGCCAAGGCGCGGCTCTCGCAGCGCGCAGCTGAGTTGGAGGCGCGCGAAGCGCTCGCCAAGCGCGGGAATTTCCCGACCCTGAACCTCGAACAACTGCGCGCCGAGAAAGAGGCGGCGGAAGCTTCGCTGGCGAGCGCCGAGGCGGAACTCGCGCGCGCGAAGATCGCCGCACCAATGGCCGGGATCGTGAACGATCTGCCGGTCGAGATCGGTCAGGGCGTGCAGATGGGTGCGACGATCGCTGACCTGATCGCGCCGGACCCGATGCTCGCGATCATCGAGGTGCCCGAGCGTCGCCTCGCCGGTTTGCGACTGGGTGATCCGGCGAGCCTGAAGCTTGTCACCGGCGAGAGCCGCGAGGGGAAGATCAGCTTTGTCGCGCGCCGACCGAGTGGGACGACACGCACTTATCGCGTCGATGTCACCTTCTCGAATGCCGATGCCGCGATTGCCGATGGCATTGCGGTCGAGGTGTTGCTCTCGCTCGCACCTGTAGCGGCGAGCCGCGTGCCGCGTTCGGCCCTCACCTTCTCGGCTGAGGGCAAGCTCGGCCTGCGCGTGGTGGATGATACCGGCACCGTGCGCTTCGTTGCAGTGGAACTCGTCGATGACGAGACGACGCATCTGTGGGTCAGCGGGCTCGTCGATGGAATGCGCATCATCACGCGGGGCCAGGATTTCATCCGCGAAGGGCAGAAGGCTGAGGCCGTGACCAGTGTCGAGGCTCTGGCGAAGCCATGAGCGCGCTGATCCGCTACGCCATCACCCACGGTCGCCTGACCATCTCGGCCCTGCTGTTCCTGATCGTTGCGGGGATTTCCTCGTATCTCACGATCCCGAAGGAAGCCGAGCCGGATGTCGCAATCCCGATTGTCTATGTCTCGGTGACGCAGCGCGGTATTTCGCCTGAAGATGCCGAGCGCCTCATCCTGCGCCCCCTCGAAACGCAGCTGAAATCGGTCGCGAATATCAAGGAAATGCGTTCCTCCGCCTATGAGGGCGGGGGATTTGTGCTGCTGGAATTCCGCGCCGGGCTTGATGCCCGCCGTGCCATCGCCGATGTGCGCGCCAAGGTGGAGGATGCCAAGCGCGACCTGCCGCGCGAGGCGGACGAACCCAAGGTCACGGAAGTGAGCCTTGCGCTCGCGCCGGTGATCATCGTGGCGATGAAGGGCGAAGTGCCCGAACAGACCCTAGTGCGCCTCTCGCGCCAATTGCGCACCGCGATCGAGCAGGTTCCGGGAGTGCTCGCCGCCGAATTGCGCGGCGCGCGCGACGAAGTGGTGGAGATCATTGTCGAACCGACCCTGCTCGCAGCCTATGGCGTGTCGCTCGATGACCTGATCCGGGCGGTGGGTGCGGGCAACACGCTCATCGCGGCGGGCGCACTGGAGGGCGAACAGGGGCGCTTCTCGGTGAAAGTGCCGAGCCTGCTCGAGAAGCCCGAGGATATCCTGAAGCTTCCCGTGCTGGCCAATGCCGGCGCCGTGGTGCGGCTCGGCGATGTCGCGGAAGTGCGCCCGACCTTCAAGGATGCGACCAGCATCACGCGCGTGGATGGCAAGCCCGCGATCACGATCGAGGTCTCGAAGCGCGCGGGTGCCAACCTCGTGGATACGGTCGACCTCGTCAAAGTGGTGCTCGAGCGCGCGAAGCCGCTGCTGCCGCCGACAGTCGAACTCGTGACGACGCAGGATCGCTCGGTCAATATCCGGACCATGCTCGGCGATTTGCAGAATTCGGTGATCACGGGCGTGCTGCTGGTGGCGACGGTCATTCTCGCCACATTGGGCTTCCGCGCCGCACTGATCATCGGGCTCGCTGTGCCGGTCTCGTTCTTGTGCGGCATCATGGGGTTGCAGCTCTCGGGGCTGACGGTGAACATCGTCGTGCTGTTCTCCCTCATCCTTGCGGTGGGCGAACTGGTCGATGACGCAATCATCGTCACGGAATATGCCGAGCGGCGCATGAGCGAGGGCATGGACCCGCGCGCGGCCTATGAACTCGCCGCGAACAAGATGGCCGGGCCGGTGATCGCGGCGACCATCACGCGCATTGCAGCGTTTTCGCCCCTGATGTTCTGGCCAGATATCGTCGGCGAATTCATGAAATACCTGCCGATCACGCTGATCGCGACCCTGTTCGCGAGCCTCGTCTTCGCGCTGTTCTTCGCACCCGCTCTGGGAGGCATTCTCGGGCGCTCGACATCCGGGGCGGAAGACGTCGCGCTGAAGCCCGACGGGCCCTACATGAAATCGGTGAGATGGGCGCTGAAGCATCCGGGCAAGACGATGCTGATCGTGCTCGCCCTGCTGATCGCCATCCCCACCGTGCATGGAAAATACGGCAAGGGGGTCGAGTTCTTCCCCGACGTCGAACCAGATTTCGCGCTGGTGCAGGTGCGGGCGCGCGGCAATCTCAGCCTCGCGGAGAAAGACCAGATGACGAAGGAGGTGGAGAGCCGCCTCTTCTCGATGCAGGAAATCTCGACAATCTACACGCGCGTCGGAGAGAAGCCGCGCGGGAACGACGAGTATTCCGAAGATACGGTCGGGATCGTGCAGTTCGAGTTCATCGACTGGCAGAAGCGCCGCAAGGCCTCGGCCATCATGGCCGAAATCCGCGAGAAAATGGCTGATCTGCCGGGGATTGAGATTGCTGTCTCGAAGCCGAGGGCGGGCCCGCCGACCGGCAAGCCGGTGCGGATCGAGCTTTCGGCGCTCGATGCAACACTGCTAGAGCCGGCGGCGAAGAAGGTGGTGGCGTTTCTCGAGAGCGACAACCGCTTCAAGGATATCGATAACGGCCTGCCCCTGCCGGGCATCGACTGGACCCTGCGCATCGATCGTGGCGAGGCCGCGAAGGTCGGTGCGGCGGCGGGAACGGTCGGCACCGCGGTGCAACTCGTGACCAACGGCGTGAAGCTCACGGAATATCGCCCCTCCACCACCGACAAATCGGTGGAAGTGCTGCTGCGTTTCCCGAAGGAGAAGCGTTCGCTCGACCAGCTGGACGACATGCTGGTGAATACTGCCGCCGGGCCAGTGCCGATCGCCTCGCTGGTGAGCCGCGAGGCCACGCGCTCGGTGGGCATCCTCAACCGGGTCAACGGCACGCGCGTGATCAACATCGCTGCAAACCTCGCCGAAGGGGTGCCGAGTGCTAAGGCGCAAGCCGATATCGCGGCGGCGCTCGCCGGGATGGGGTTCAACGAGGCCGGGATTTTCTACCGCCAGAAGGGCGAGGATGAGGAGAGGGCCAAGGCCTCGGCGTTTCTCTCCAAGGCTTTCACGGCGGCGATGTTCCTGATTTTCGCGGTGCTGCTGGCACAGTTCAACAGCTTCACGCATGTCGGGCTCATTCTCTCGTCGGTGGTGCTCTCGACGATCGGCGTGTTCATCGGGCTGGTGGTGATGCAGCAGCCCTTCGGCGTGGTGATGACCGGGCTCGGAATCATCTCTCTGGCGGGCGTGATCGTGAACAACAACATCGTGCTGATCGACACCTATGCCGATTTCCGCCGCGCCGGGATGGAGGCGACGGAGGCAATTCTCAAGACTTGCGCCGAGCGCGCGCGACCGGTGGTGATGACGGCGATGTCTTCGGTTCTGGGCGTGGCGCCCATCGCCTTCGGCATCAATATCGAGTTCCTGAGCCGCGAGGTGACCTTCGGAGCACCAGCCACGCAATGGTGGGTGCAGCTTTCGACGGCGATGCTGTTCGGGCTCACTTTCGCGACCATCCTGACGCTGATCGTCACGCCGGCCGCATTGCAGATTGTGGCAAATGTCTCGGAGTGGCGCGCGAGACGGCGCGCGCGGCGGCTTCAGCCCATCACGGCTTGAGCGGCTGGCCGCTCACGAGGCTCGCAAGATCAAAGCTGGATTCGCGACCGATTTTCGCCCCGTTCCGGCCGAGCCAATCCTCTCCGGCCTTGCGGCCGCGCCGGAACAGTTCCTCGATGAAGCGGCGTTCGGCGTTGATCTTGGAACTGGCTTGCAAATCCGAGAGTTCGGCATCGGCATCAATCCGATGCATGCGCAGGCGGCGATATTTCTCGGGAGAAATCGCACCCTGATCCAGCAGGCGCTGGACGAATTCGATCGCGCGCAACTCGCCCAGAAGCGGTGCGTTGAAGGTGATCTCGTTCAGGCGGTTCTCGATGGCGCGCACGGTTTTCGGAGTTTCCTGCCGGATCATCCGCGTGATCTGAATCAGCAGGATATCCTGACTCTTGCCAGCGTGAAACAATGGGAACAAGGCGGGATTTCCCATGTAGCCGCCATCCCAATGCGGGATGCCGTCAATTTCGACAGCCTGAAATACGCGCGGCAGGCAGGCTGAAGCCAGCACATGCTGCGCCTCAAGCTTCGTCTGGTCGAACACCGCGACACGGCCCGTGTGCACATTCGTAGCCGAGACGAAGAGTCTGATGGAAGTGCATCGGCGGATTCGCTCGAAATTGATCTCGCTTTCGAGCATTTCGCGCAGAGGATTGAGATCAAACGGGTTGGACTGGTAGGGGCTCGTGACCTGCGAGAACCAGTTCCACCAGAGATAGCCGGGGCTTTTCTCGATATCCCACAAGCCCATCAACTGCGAAAACAGGCCGCGCTGGATGGGCGAGAAGGCCGCCCCGTCCGAAACCCGCTCCCAGAATCTGCGCAGCTGGCGGCGCGCGCCTTCCGGTCCGTCCTCCGCAAAACCCTCGGCGAGCGCGACGGCGTTCATCGCGCCAGCTGAGGCACCCGAAATCGCCTCGATGCGCAGGGATGGCTCCGCGAGAATGGCATCGAGCACACCCCAGGTGAAGGCGCCATGCGCGCCGCCACCCTGAAGGGCGAGCGAGACGGGGCGGGCCGGGGGCGCCATTTACTGCGCTGTCCAGCCGCCATCGATCGAGTACGTCGTGCCGGTCATGGCGGAGGCGGCATCTGAGCACAGATAGAGTGCGAGGCTCGCGACCTGCTCGATGGTGACGAATTCCTTCGTCGGCTGCGCCGCGAGGAGGACATTCTTCTTCACCTCTTCCTCGGTCATGTTGCGCGCCTTCATCGTATCCGGAATCTGGCGCTCGACGAGCGGAGTCCAGACATAGCCGGGCGCGATGGCGTTCACGGTGATCTTCGACTGCGCGACTTCGAGCGCGACCGTTTTCGTGAGGCCCGCGACGCCGTGCTTCGCGGCAACATAGGCGCTCTTGAAGGGCGAGGCGACGAGGCTATGCGCCGAGGAAATGTTGATGATGCGACCCCAGCCGGACTTCTTCATGCCCGGCACCACCGCCTTGATGCCGTGGAACGAGGCCGAAAGATTGATGCGGATGATCTGATCCCATTTCTCGTCCGGGAAATCCTCGACCGGCGAGACAAACTGGATGCCGGCATTGTTGACGAGGATATCGACCGAGCCAAACGCCGCCTGCGCCTTCGCGATCATGTCGCGGATTTCGGCCGGTTCGAGCATGTTCGCGCCATGATAGAGCATCTTGACACCGAATTCGGCCGCGAGAGCCGTGCGGGTTTTCTCGATCTCGGCGGCATCGCCCAGCCCGTTCAGCATCACGTTGACGCCCGAACCGGCCAGCGCGCGGGCAATGCCAAGCCCGATGCCGCTCGTCGAGCCTGTGATGACCGCGCTTTTTCCCGCGAGTGCCATGAATGGTGCTCCCCTGTTTTCGATTGGATTGTGCACCGCACTATAGTGGCTGCGCTGCCGATTGGCCACAGCCCGACTGCGGGAAACGCGCTTCAGAAAAGCACACGAGACAATCTCGCCAATTCGCATTGCAGCCGCTATATCGGCACCGATGGCTTCTCACGATCACACCCACGCGCATGGATGCGGGCACGACCACGCGGCCGCCCTGCCCCGGCTTCTGCTCGAAGCCGAGGATCTGTGCCGTGCGCGCGGCGTCCGGTTGACCGACCAGCGTCGCGCCGTGTTCACGGCGCTCGTCCGGCATGGCCACCCGCTCGGGGCCTATGATCTCATCGAGAAGCTGCGCCCGAAATCGGGGCGCAGTCCGGCGCCGATCGCGATCTACCGAGCGCTTGATTTCCTGCAACAGAACGGGTTGATCCACCGGCTCGAGACGCTCAACGCCTATATTGCCTGCCCGCACACGCATGGCGCGGGCGAGGCTGTGGTCTTCCTGATCTGCGAGGAGTGCTCGCATGTCGAGGAAGCCTCGACGAGCGGTGTGAACATGGCGCTCGATTCCCTCGCCACCCAGCATGGCTTCGTCGCCCGGCGCCGGGTGGTGGAACTCGGCGGTCTGTGTCGCGCCTGCCAGTCCCGCCGCCCAGCGAGGAGCGAGGTGCACACGCCATGACCTATGCCGGCTTGCAGATCGCACCGCCTTTCGGGCCGCGCCCGCGCCACATGACTGTGGGCGTGAAGATCGGCGGCGTCATGGTGGGCGGCGGTGCTCCGATCGTCGTGCAGTCCATGACCAATACCGACACGGCCGATATCGACGGCACGGTTGCACAGGTCGCCCAGCTCGCGCGTGCGGGCTCGGAAATCGTGCGGATCACGGTCGATCGCGATGAAGCGGCCGCCGCCGTGCCGCATATCCGCGACCGCCTGATGCTGCGCGGCATCGATGTGCCGCTGGTGGGTGATTTTCACTACATCGGCCACAAGCTGCTGGCCGATCACCCGGCCTGTGCAGAGGCGCTCGCGAAGTACCGGATCAATCCGGGCAATGTCGGCTTCCGAGACAAGAAGGACAAGCAATTCTCGGCCATTGTCGAAATGGCGATCGAGCACGACAAGGCCGTGCGGATCGGAGCCAATTGGGGCTCGCTCGATCAGGAATTGCTCACATATCTCATGGACGAGAACGCCCGGGCCGGTTCGCCGCTCGATGCCCGCGCCGTGATGCGCGAGGCGATGGTGCAATCGGCGCTGCTCTCGGCTGCGCGCGCCGAGGAAATCGGCCTGCGGCGCAACCAGATCGTGCTCTCCGCCAAGGTTTCAGCGGTGCAGGACCTCATCACCATCTACCGCATGATGGCGGCGCGCTCCGAATACGCGATCCATCTCGGCCTCACCGAGGCAGGCATGGGCTCGAAGGGGATTGTCTCCTCCTCGGCGGCGCTGGGCATCCTGCTGCAAGAGGGGATCGGCGATACGATCCGCTATTCGCTCACCCCCGAACCGGGAGGCGACCGCACGCTGGAGGTGAAAGCCTCGCAGGAATTGCTGCAGACCATGGGTTTCCGCACCTTCGTGCCTTTGGTCGCGGCCTGCCCCGGCTGCGGCCGCACCACATCGACCGTGTTTCAGGAACTCGCGCGCGACATTCAGGACTGGATCTCGACCTCGATGCCCGAGTGGAAGAGCCGCTATCCCGGTGTCGAGGGGCTGAATGTCGCGGTGATGGGCTGCATCGTCAACGGGCCGGGCGAATCGAAACACGCCGATATCGGCATCTCGCTGCCCGGCACCGGCGAGCAGCCGGCGGCCCCTGTTTTCATCGACGGCAAGAAATCCGTGACCCTGCGCGGGCCCACGATCGCCGCCGATTTCAAGACGATGGTGGCGGATTATATCGAGAAGCGCTTCGGCAGTTTGTGATCAGGCTGGATTGCCGCCCGCGCTGAAGCGCCCGGTTTTCTCGTTTTTTCGCATTTTCCTCACGCGAACCGGTATCCACTTCGCCTGAAAATGCTCAAGATCGATCAGGCCGCCTTCACGAGGCTCTGGAACAGCCCGAGCCCATCGGTGCCGCCCACCAGGCTTTCCACCAGATTTTCCGGATGCGGCATCATGCCGAGCACGCGCAGGTTTTCCGAATAGACCCCGGCTATCGCGTTGCGCGAGCCATTGGGGTTGCGCTTCGTGACATCGCCGCCCGCATCGCAATAGCGGAAGGCCACGCGGCCTTCGCCCTCGAGCCGCGCGAGGGTTTCGTCATCGGTGACGTAGTTTCCCTCACCATGCGCGATGCAGACCTCGATCACCTGACCCTTGGCATAGGCTTTCGTGAAAGCCGTATCGTTGCGCTCGACACGCAAATGCTGGGCGCGGCAGACAAATTTCAGACCGGCATTGCGCATCAGCACGCCCGGCAGCAGGCCCGCCTCGCAGGCGATCTGGAACCCGTTGCACACCGCGAGCACGTAGCCGCCTTTCGCCACATGGGCACGCACCGCTTCCATGATCGGCGCGCGCGAGGCAATGGCACCACAGCGCAGATAATCGCCATAGGAAAAACCGCCGGGCAGCACGACCACATCGGTGCCCTGCGGCAAGCTCGTATCAGCGTGCCAGGCGTGCACAGCCTCGGCGCCCGCGATGGTGAAGGCGCGGGCGATATCTTCCTGGCGGTTGATGCCGGGGAAGGTGATGACAGCAGCGCGCATCACCCCACCACCTCGACGCGGTAATTCTCGACCACCGTATTCGCGAGCAGCTTCTCGCAGGCCTGGTTGAGCAGGGCCTCGGCGCGGGATTTATCGACCGTGTCGACCTCGATATCGAAGACCTTGCCCTGCCGAACGCTGGCAATGCCCTCGAGGCCGAAGCTCTTCAGTGCGCCTTCGATCGCCTTGCCCTGCGGATCGAGAACGCCGTTCTTGAGGGTGACCGTGACGCGGGCTTTCATGGGATGGGCGCTCTCTGTCGAAAAAGAAAAAAGCGGGGAACGAATGCGCCCCGCTTAAGGAATTTTGCCTTCACGCGCAACCAGAAGCGGGGCTTACTGCACCAGTTTCGGGCCCTCGGCCTTGGGGTTATCGCCCTCGGTGAGGATGCCGAGGCGGCGCGCCACCTCCGAATAGGCCTCGATCAGGCCGCCCATGTCGCGGCGGAAGCGATCCTTGTCCATCTTGTCGTTCGACTTGATGTCCCACAGGCGGCACGAATCGGGTGAGATCTCATCGGCGACGACGATGCGCATCATGTCGCCTTCATAGAGGCGACCGCATTCCATCTTGAAATCGACGAGGCGGATACCGACACCCAGAAACAGGCCGGTGAGGAAATCGTTGACGCGGATGGCGAGCGCCATGATGTCGTCAAGCTCCTGCGGCGTCGCCCAGCCGAAAGCGGTGATGTGCTCTTCCGAGACCATCGGGTCGTTCAAGGCATCGTTCTTGTAATAGAATTCGATGATGGAGCGCGGCAGCGGCATGCCTTCATCGAGGCCGAGCCGCTGGCTCAGCGAACCCGCCGCGACGTTGCGCACCACCACTTCGAGCGGAATGATCTCAACCTCGCGGATGAGCTGCTCGCGCATATTGAGCCGCTTGATGAAATGAGTCGGCACGCCGATCGAGTTCAGCTGCAGGAACACATATTCGGAAATGCGGTTGTTGAGCACGCCCTTGCCGTCAATCACATCGTGTTTCTTGGCATTGAACGCGGTCGCGTCATCCTTGAAATGCTGCACGAGCGTGCCGGGTTCCGGACCCTCGAACAGGACCTTGGCCTTGCCTTCATAAATGCGGCGACGAGACTTCATCGGGATATACCGTGGTTTCAGGAAATCCATGATTGCCGTGGCTCCTTCTGGCGAGCGCCGGCATGGCGAACTGGGCGAGGAACGGCCCCTCCTGCCTCCCTAGCCCATCCGGGCGGGGGATACAATGTGATGGCTTGAACGAACAGGGGAAAGCCGGGCATTGATTTCGGCCCAAGCCGACCCTATTCCCAATCTGACGTCTTGAGAACCAACCAGCCGGGATTGTGCCATGACCACTTTCGATGAACGCAAGGATGCCGCCGAGAAGAAATTCGCGCACGACGCGGAGCTTGAATTCAAGGCCAATGCCCGGCGCAACAAGCTGCTCGGCCTCTGGGTCGCAGAAAAGCTCGGCAAGTCCGGCCCCGATGCCGATGCCTACGCCAAGACGGTCGTGATGGCCGATTTCGAGGAAGCGGGCGATGACGACGTGCTGCGCAAGGTCAAGAAGGATCTCGACGCCGGTGGCGTGAGCGTAGATGATGCCGCCTTGCGCAAGACCATGGCGGAACTGCTCGCGCGCGCCATCGACGACATCAAGGCAGGCCGCTGATCCTGGTCTGCTCGCCCACAAGAAGAGCCCGAAACGGCCTGCGAGGTGATGGATGAGTGACCATCTGACCGGTTTTCGTGCCCGGCTTGAGAACGGACAGGCCGCTTTTGCGGCTTGGTGTGGCATGTGCGAAGTGCATGGGCTCGAGGTCATCCTGCGCGAGGGCTACGATTGCGCCGTGCTCGACTGGCAGCATGGCTTCCACGATTTCCAGTCAATCGAGACCGGCATCATCGCCGCGAACGGACTGAGAAAGCCGGCTTTCGTGCGGATCGGCGTTGGTGATTTTGCGCAAGGCGCGCGCTTCCTCGATTGGGGTGCGGCGGGGATCATCGCGCCGATGATCAATTCCGCGGCCGATGCGAAGGCCTTCGCCGGCTTCATGAAGTATCCGCCGATGGGCGGGCGTTCCTGGGGTCCGCCGCGCGCGGCCGCCGCGATGGGTTTCTCGAATGCCGAGCAACTCGCGAAGGGCAACGAGGCGACCCTCGCCATTGCCATGATCGAGACGCGCGAGGCCATGGCGGAGCTGGAGGATATTCTCGCCGAACCGGGCATTGACGGCGTGTTTGTCGGGCCGGCCGACCTCTCGATCGCGCTCACGCGCGGGAGCGTGGTTGATCCACTGCATGCCGATGTCGATGCGGCTCTGACCCTGATCGCCCGGAAAGCGCGCGCAGCGGGCAAGATCGCCTCGGCCTTCTGCCCGGATGGCGCGCGGGGAGCGGAACTCGCCAAGCGGGGCTACCAGATCCTCTCGCTCGGCACCGACGGCTCGATGCTGCGCAATGCCGCGCGGGCCGAAATCCGGATCGCGCGTGGACAGGCTGGGCAGTCGGACTCGGGATACTGATCGAGTTTATCGACGCAGGTTCTGCGCGATGAACTCGCCGCCGTGACGCAGACCCTCGGGGTCGATTCCGTGCCCGACTCCGGCCGAGAGATGCCACTGGCAGGGGATTTCCGCCTTGCCGAGGCTCGTCATGGCATCAAACAGCGCATCGACCGGAATGACATTATCCTGATCGCCATGCACGAGCAGGATGGGGGGCCGGGCCGTGGCCTGTTCCTTGAGATGCTCGCCCCCGACCAGATGCCCGGAATAGGCGACAATCGCGCCGGGCATGACAGCACGGCGCAGGCCGACATGCAAAGCCATCATCGCGCCCTGGCTGAATCCGACCAGCGCCAGCTGTGATGGCGCGAGGTGATGCCGCGCGAGTTCGGCTTCGAGAAAGGCGTTGAGATCGGGTGCTGCCTGATTGACGCCCCGCCAGCGTTCGCCGGGATCGCGGAAGGTCAGTTCGAACCATTGCCGGCCCATCGGCGACATGCCGCAGGGCTCCGGCGCGTGCGGCGAGACAAAAGCCGCGTCGGGGAGAATTTCCGCAAAGGTCTGGCCGAGATCGATCAGGTCGTTCCCGTCAGCTCCGTAGCCATGCAGGAAAACGACAAGCTGGCGCGCACGACCCGACTTCGGAGCGAGGCGCGGGCCATCCAACGGGCGGGGCATAGGTTTCTCTCCGGATCCAAGACGAGATGGTCACGCCGCACGCAAAGCCTCGACAGGATCGAGCCGCGCAGCCCGGAAAGCGGGATAGAAGCCCGAGACGATCCCGACAAGCCCCGAGAAGACAAAAGCCGTGACGACTACGATCGGATCGATCAGCAAAGGCCAGCCCGCCTGTATCGCGGTGATGATCGCGATGCCGATGCCGATCGCGATGCCGATCAGCCCGCCGATCAGGGCGATGGTGGTGGCTTCGATGAGAAACTGACCCATCACGTCGAGCGGGCGCGCGCCCACGGCCATGCGCAGCCCGATCTCCTTCGTGCGCTCGGTCACCGAGACCAGCATGATGTTCATGATGCCGATGCCGCCCACGACAAGGCTCACGCCCGCAACCGAAAGCAGCAGCATCGCCATGGTGCGTGCGCTCTGCTCGCGCGTCGCCTGGATTTCGGCCATGTTGCGGAGCGAAAAATCGTCATCACGACCATCCTGGATGCGGTGACGCTGG
This sequence comes from Hyphomicrobiales bacterium, assembly GCA_017302635.1. Taxonomy (GTDB): domain Bacteria; phylum Pseudomonadota; class Alphaproteobacteria; order Rhizobiales; family Beijerinckiaceae; genus Rhabdaerophilum. Next base: position 1,411,346 of record JAFLCX010000001.1, on the reverse strand, counting down.
CGCAGGAGGCGCTTCATCTCCTCTTCAGCTGCCGCGAGATCCTCCCCTTCACGGATTTTCACCATGATCTGGTTCACCGAACGGTTTTTCGCACGGCTGGTACCGACGACGCGCTGGCGCGCAGTCTGCAGCGGCAGCAGGATCACGTCATCCTGATCCGCCCCGAACATGCTCTGGCCTTTCGCGGTCATCACGCCGATGACATCAAACGGCACGTTGCGGACGCGGACCTGCGCGCCGATCGGATCGTTTCCGCCGAACAATTCACGGACAACCGTCTGGCCGAGCAAAGCGACCTGTCCGCCGCGCCGGCTCTCCTCTTCGGAAAAATCGCGCCCGCGTTCGACGAGCCAGTCGCGCGCGACGAAATAATCCTGATCGACACCCACGGCGCTGGTGGCCCAGTTCGAGCCGCCCGAAATCACCTGCACACCGCCGCGCACGATGGGGGCGGAAGCCTGAACGGCCGGGATTTCGGCCCGCAAGGCGGCGGCATCAGCATCGGTCAGCGTCGCGGCATTGCCGGTGCCGAGCCGCGCGCCGCCCTGCGTGACGGTGCCGGGAATGACGATGATGAGATTGGCTCCGAGCGCCTGAATCTGAGCATTCACCCGCTCGCGCGCGCCGTTGCCGACCGCAACCATCGCGATCACGGCCGCGACCCCGATGACGATGCCGAGCATGGTCAGGATCGAGCGCAGGGCATGCGCGCGAATGGCACCAAGCGAGGAGAGGAGCGCGTCAACAAGCCTCATGCCGCCTCCGCCGGTTCTGCCAGAGCCGCCGCTGCGTCGCGCGGGACCTGCTGGACATCGCTGACGATCCGGCCATCGCGAAACCGGATCACGCGGGAGGCGAAGGCGGCAACTTCGGCTTCATGGGTCACGACAATCACGGTGACGCCCTCGCGGTTCAGAGCCTGAAACAGGGCCATGATATCGAGCGAGGTGCGGCTGTCGAGCGCGCCGGTGGGTTCATCGGCAAGCAGGCAGGCGGGCTGGTTGACGAGCGCGCGGGCAATGGCCACGCGCTGCTGCTGCCCGCCCGAAAGCTGGAGCGGCAGATGCCCCATCCGGTCGGCAAGGCCGACACGTTCCAGAGCAGCCCTGGCGCGGGCGCGGCGCTCTTTCACGGGGATGCCGGCATAGATCATCGGCAATTCGACATTGCCGAGAGCATCGACGCGCTGAAGCAGGTTGAACTGCTGGAACACAAATCCGATCTCGCGGTTGCGGGTGCGCGCCAGCTCGGTGGCACCGAGCACGCCCACTTCCTGCCCCTTGAGGCGGTAGGAGCCGGCGCTCGGCTTGTCGAGGCAGCCAATGAGGTTCATGAAGGTCGACTTGCCGGAGCCCGAGGGCCCCATCACCGCCACAAACGAACCCTCGGCAATCTCGGTCGAGACACCGGCCAGAGCGACAACGCGCTCCTCCCCCATCTGGTAGATGCGTTCGAGATCGCGCACCTCGATCAGCGGCGAGGCGCTCATGCTCAGAATCCGAACCGGAAGGCGGAGGATTGGCGCGGCTTCACGGCCTGAGCCGAAAGGCCCACCACAACCTGTTCCCCGGGCTTGATCTCGCCGCTCAGAACCTCGGTCCAGCTGCCATCCGTGGCCCCGGTGCGCAGGGCAACGGGTTTCGGATTGCCCTTTTCATCGAGCGCATGCACCCGGCCCGGAATGCCCGCCGCATTGTTCCGCTGCGGTCCGCCCTGCTGCTGCGCGCGCGCCTGGCGGATTTCGCGGTATTTCGTGCGCTGATCCGGCGTGAGGATATCCTCCAGCGCGCGAACGAAACGCTGGCGTTCGCTGCGCGCGGCCTCCCGCCGGGCCTCGGGATTGCTGCCCGCTTTCTGGATGGCTTCGCCCATCGCTTTTGCGAGCCTTTCGGCTTCGCTGGCCTGTCTGGCATCGAGCCGCAATTCCGCCTTGAGGCTTTCGAGAAGCTGCTGGGCCTGCCGGGCGGGACCACCCTGCCCACCACCTGTCGGCGGAGCGGCGAAGGGGCCAGCCGGATCATCGACCGGCTGCGAGGCCGGTATGGCTTCACCGGCCGGAGCCCCGGCGGCGCGCGGGCTTCCCGCAGGCTGCCAGCGCAGGGCCGCATTCGAGACGCGCAGCACATCGGCCTTGCGCTCGGTGAACACACGCGCATTCGCCGTCATGCCCGGAAGAAGCGCGAGATCGTCGTTCTTCACCGTCACGATGGTCGTATAGATGACCACATTCTGCACGGTCTGCGAGCCGAGCCGCACGAGCCGTACAGTGCCGGTGAAATTGCGGCCTGGATAGGCATTGACCGTGAATTCGACAACCTGCCCCGGCTTGACGCGACCCACATCGGTTTCATCAAGGTTGATGTAGACCTCTATGGTCTTCAGGTCCTGCGCCACCAGAAACAGGGTTGGGGCCTGCAACGAGGCCGCAACGGTCTGCCCCAACTCGATATTGCGTTGCACGACAACACCATCGACTGGCGAACGGATTTCGGAATTGGCGAGATCGACGTCGATCTGCCGGACCACAGCCTCAGCCTTGGCAATCTGGGCATCAGAAGAGGCCTTCTGGGCTTCAACCACCTTGAGATCAGCCTCAAGCCCCGCGATCTGAGCCTGCGAGGAAGCGATCTGCGCCTCCGCCGAAGTCGCGGCCGAACGCAGGGCATCGCGCTGCGTGGTCGCGTTCTGAATCTGCACATCAGTAGCGATGCCGCGCTCCTTCAGGCTACGCTGACGCTCGAACGTCGCCTCGGCATCACGCAGCATCGTGCGGGCCCGATCGGATTGAGCCTGGATGTCTCGGGCGACGGCCCGCACGCGATCGAGATCGGCGCGAACCTTTTCGGTCTGTGCGTCATTCAGAAGCCGTGCCGCACGCGCCTGCCTCAGATCTGCAGCGGAGGCATCACGCCGCGCCAGAAGCGTATCGCGGTTGAGCCGCGCGAGCACCTGCCCGGCCTTCACCTCGCTGTTGTGATCGACGAGAATCTCAACGACCTGACCCGAGAGTTGCGTCCCCACAATCACGGTGGTGGTGGCCGTCACCGTGCCGGTTGCGGAAACGGTCGCAATGATCGGCCCGCGCGAGACCTGCTCGGTGCGGTAGCGTTGAGTGTTCTCGGCATTGTCGGGGCCGCTGCGCGAGGCAAAGGCCCAGGCTCCGAGGCCGCCGAGAAGAAGAAGAGCGATCAGACCAATCTTGCGCATCAGGCTTCAATACATGGCGAAAAGTCGCCTGTCACATGAAGCCTGTGTAATGGAGTTGCGCCCGGGCGGCCTATTTGTCGCGGTTCCTGTTGAAAACCAGCACATCGGCCAGAGCCCCGGCACGAGCGCCGAACACCTCATCAAGAGCCGCGATCGCGCCATCGGTAACGCGGGAGAGTTCGGCCCTCGCGCCCTCGACTCCCATCAGGCTGACGAGAGTCGCCTTGCCGGCCTGATGATCCTTCGCCAGAGCCTTGCCGACGATCGCAGCCTCACCCTCAATGTCGAGAAGATCATCACGGATCTGGAACGCGAAGCCGAGCGCCTCGCCGTAAAGGGCAAGTGCTCGCTTCTCTTCCCGCGAGACATGCGGGGCGAGCAGAATACCAGCCTCCGCCGCAAAGCGGATGAGCGCGCCAGTCTTCAAGGATTGCAGATGCCGGATCGCGTGCAGGCCCTGCCTGCGCCGACGGCTTTCGAAACGCCCCTCGGCCGCAAGATCGAGCATCTGTCCGCCGACCATGCCGTCAATGCCGGAAGCATGGGCAAGCGCTCCGACGAGCTTGACGCGTGCCCCGGCACGCGGCGCGGTGCGCTTGTCGGCGAGAAGGGCGAAGGCAAGTGTCAGCAGGCCATCGCCGGCAAGAATCGCCGTCGCTTCGTCAAAGGCACGATGCACGGTGGGCTGGCCGCGGCGCAGATCGTCATCATCCATCGCCGGCAGGTCGTCATGCACGAGCGAATAGCAGTGAACGGCTTCCAGAGCCGCCGCAACGCGCCGGGGCCCTTCACCCTCGACGCCGAAAAGCCTTGCGCTTTCAATCACGAGATAGGGTCTGAGACGCTTGCCCCCGGCAAAAACCGCATGGCGCATCGCGGCCATCAGGCGTTCCGAACGGCGCCCCGGCGCGAGCGCCTCGCTCAGGGTCATCTCGACCGCCCGGGCATGGGCTTCCAGTCTCGCGCGGAACTCCGCCTGCATGCTCAATTCTCCTGCCTCTGGAACCGCGCGCGACACTGCTTCGGCTTATCGCGTTTCGGGCTGGCTTTTGCAAAGTGAAGCGTGTATAGCCCGCCGTCTTCCGCTTTTGCCGGCTTCGAAGGGTTCGGTTTCCCGACCCCGCGAGACGGTTTCTTCCGGGCATGAAGCCCGCTGAATTCTGGAGTTTATACGATGGCCGTTCCGAAAAAGAAGGTCTCGCGCTCGAAACAGGGCATGCGCCGTTCGGCCGATGCCCTCGCCGCGCCGAGCTATGTCGAGGACAAGAACACCGGCGAACTGCGCCGCCCGCACCATATCGACCTGAAATCCGGCATGTACAAGGGCCGTCAGGTTCTGCCGTCGAAGGTCGCGGAATAACGAATTCGCCTGCGCTTCGGCGCAGCCAGACAACTGAAAGCCCGGGTTCGGCGGCAGGCCGACCCGGGCTTCTTATTGCCGGTTCACAAACCTCTTGGGCGCCAAATCCGATCAGGCGACGCGGAGTTCGGTTTTCTCGTTTTCCGCGAGCCGCGAGGTCTTGTGTGCGGTGGCAAAGGCATAGGCTGCCTCGCGCGCCGAGGCGATGTCACGCCGCCCCAGCACCTTCCGGAAATCAGGATCACCCGACACCATCAGGTGGACAAGAAAATCGGCCGCCTTCGCCGGCTTGCCGCCGGGTGCGGATTTCGGAACCGTTCCGGACCGGTCCGCTGTACCGCTACCGGACGAACGGGCGCGGCCATCGAAGGAAAATGTTTCAGTTTGGTACAGAACGGGGACATGGATCGTGCTCATGCCTCCCGGGTCGCAAAGGCCGTGCCGAAGCCTCGCTCGAAAAAACCCGACGAAAATCAACATTTCCCGCGCGACACACAAAACAAAGTTTACGCAACCTTAATGCCTTGAGGCGAGAGTTCGAGGGGAGAATCTCCAATTCAGACGCGCCGACATTGGTCGCCTGCGAGCGCGGCCAGACGGACGGAACCGGACGAGATCATGACTTCCAGCACGGATAATGGCAGCAATATCGTCGCTTTTTCGGGCCAGCCGGATGTAGAGCGCGTCTCTGCCGACATGCTGCTCGACGCCACGCGCGACCTGGGCGAGGCAACCTATTCCTGGAACATCGAAACCGACGTGATGACCTGGGGGCTCGAAGCCACGCAGATTTTTGGCGTGCGTGACATGGCAAGCCTGAATTCCGGCACCTCGTTCGCCACACTCATCGATCAGGCCAGCCCGCATTCGCGCCATGCCGAGGTGTTCGAGAGCGAGCGGCGCGACCAGGGCACGGGCGTGGCCTTCGCAACGCGCTACCTCATCAATCCCGCACCGGGGCTGCGCTTCTGGGTGGAGGATTCGGGTCGCTGGTTCGCCAACGAGCAGGGTCGCCCGCGCCTGGTCCACGGTGTATGCCGGCGGGTGCTGGCGCCGACCTCGGAAGAGTTGTCGCTGGTGACCAAGCGGCATTTCGATCCCACGACCGGCGCGCTCACCCGCGCCGATTTTTGCAATGCGCTCGGGGATTCCATCCAGTCCAACGCGAAAGATTCGCGCGGCCTCGTGCTGATGATGGTCGCGGTCGATGATCTCGCCGCGCTGAACAAGACCTACGGCTATCATATCGGCGACGAAATCATTGCCGCGCTCGCCCGGCGCTTGCGCGGGTTGATCCGGCGGCGCGACATTCTGGGGCGCTATGCCACGAACAAGATCGGCATCGTGCTGGCACCCAGCCTCGCCGAACACATGGATTATGTGGCGAACAGGCTGGCCTCCGCCATTCGCTCCAACCCGATCGAGACCAGCGCAGGGCCGATCTCGGCTTCCGTGCATATCGGCGGTGTCGCCGTGCCGCGCGACGCGAAAACCGCGATCGAGGCCCTGCATGCCTGCGAAGAGGCCTTGAATGACGCCAAGGATCGGCAGGATCAGGCGTTTCAGGCCTATTCATCCGATCCCGACAAGCGCAACCAGCGCTCGTCGAACCGCGAATCCACCGATACGGTGCTGTCGGCGCTCAATGACCGGCGGATCGAACTCGCCTTCCAGCCAATCGTGCATTCAGCCACGGGCAAGGTCGCGATGTACGAATCGTTGGTGCGCATGATGACGCCGGAGGGCGAACTGGTCGGGGCCGGGGCGATTGTGCCGGTCGCCGAACGTCTCGGATTCCTGCACCTGATTGATCATCGCGTGATGGAGCTGGCGCTCGAAACCCTGCGCGAGCGGCATGATATCGAACTCACCGTCAATGTCGGCGTCGACACAGCGCTTCACCCGGACTGGATGGCCGCGTTCCGCGCGCATCTCTCGATCGATTCGCGCGTAGCCTCCCGGCTGGTTGTGGAGATCACCGAAACCTCGCTGATCGAAGACCTTCAGGCCGCGCAGAAACTCATCGAGGCGATCAAGGATTGCGGCGCACGTGTCGCGATCGATGATTTCGGAGCGGGCCACACCTCGTTCCGCAACATGCGCCTGCTGCCGATCGACATCCTCAAGATCGACGGGACCTTCATCAAGAATCTGGCGCGCTCGGAGGATGATCGTTTCTTCGTGCAGACGCTGCTGCAACTGGCCCGACATCTGAAGATCGAGACGGTGGCGGAATGGGTTCAGGATGAGGAGACGGCCAATCTCCTCACCTCCTGGCGTGTCGAATATCTACAAGGCGATTTCGTCGGCCCCGCTTCGACGAAGTTGCCGAGCGGGCAAAACCTGCTCCGCGCGACCGCCTGAGCCTAGCCCTTTTTCTTATCGGGACCGTTTTCTTTCTCTCCCGGTTTCGCGGCTGGAAAACCGGGGAAGGTGAAGGCGCGCATCGCCTCTTCGAACATGGCCATGTTGTTGCGCACCTGCTCGTCCATCGCCGACATGGCCTGCTTGCTGAAAGCCGCCGCCGGGTTGAAGGCCGTGCCGCCAAAGCCCTTGGCCATCTGCTCGCGCAGCTTGTCCTGATCGGACATGAACCGCGTGAGTGACATTTCGAGGTAACGTGGCACGAGCGCCTGCATGTGATCGCCGTAGAACTGGATCAGCTGTCGCAGGAAGGCGATGGGTAGCAGGAACTGGCCCTTGTTCTCCTGTTCGAAGATGATCTGGGTCAGGACAGAGCGGGTGATCTCCTCGCCGGTTTTCGCATCGGTCACGACGAAATCTTCGCCAGCCCGCACCATCTGCGCCAGATCTTCCAGCGTCACATAGGAACTTGTGCCCGTGTGATAGAGGCGCCGGTTGGCGTATTTCTTGATGATAATCGGGTCTTTAGCGCCGCTTTCGGCCATGAATACACCATCGGGTCTCGCACGCGGCCGGAAAAAGCAGGCCGCCATACCTTGATCGCAACCCACGCCCGCAGGATCGGCATAAGCCGGATTTCCAGCTTGACGAGTGTTGCACTGCACGTCTCATAGCATCTAGCTTATAAATGTGCCATCCGGCCGTCAGCAGGAGGAAACCATGGCTTCTCAATCGATCGTCATCGCGAGCGCCGCTCGCACCGCAGTGGGAGCCTTCAGCGGCGCCTTCGCCGATGTCCCCGCTCACGAGCTGGGTGCTACCGCGATCAAGGGGGCGCTGTCTCGTGCCGGTGTCGCACCGGCCGAGGTCGATGAAGTGATCCTGGGCCAGGTGCTCACCGCCAATACCGGGCAGAACGCCGCCCGCCAGGCCGCGATGGCGGCAGGCATCCCACAGGAGCGCACCGCCTGGGCGCTGAACCAGCTTTGTGGTTCGGGCCTGCGCGCGGTGGCGATCGGCATGCAGCAGATCGCCAATGGCGATGCCTCGATCATTGTGGCCGGCGGCCAGGAATCGATGACGCTCGCGCCGCATGCGGCCTATCTGCGCTCCGGCACCAAGATGGGCGAGATGAAGATGGTCGACACCATGCTGCGTGACGGCCTCTGGGATGCCTTCCAAGGCTACCATATGGGCCAGACCGCCGAGAACGTGGCAGCCAAATGGCAGCTGACGCGCGACGAGCAGGACGCCTTCGCCGTCGCCTCGCAGAACAAGGCCGAGGCTGCGCAGAAGGCTGGCAAGTTCAAGGATGAGATCGTCGCCCACACCGTGAAAACCCGCAAGGGCGATGTGGTGGTCGAGGCTGACGAGTATCCGCGCCATGGCTCGACCCTCGACGCGATGGCGAAGCTCCGCCCCGCCTTCATCAAGGAAGGCACCGTGACCGCCGGCAATGCCTCGGGCATCAATGACGGCGCGGCTGCCGCTGTGCTGATGAGCGAGGCGGAAGCCAATAAGCGGGGCATCACCGCGATGGCCCGCATCGTGAGCTGGGCGACCTGCGGCGTCGACCCAGCCATCATGGGCACGGGGCCAATTCCGGCTTCGCGCCGCGCATTGGAGAAGGCCGGCTGGAAAGTCTCGGATCTCGATCTCGTCGAGGCCAACGAGGCCTTTGCGGCGCAGGCTCTCGCCGTGAACAAGGATATGGGCTGGGATCCCTCGATCGTGAACGTCAATGGCGGCGCGATCGCGATCGGTCATCCGATCGGCGCTTCGGGCGCGCGCATCCTCAACACGCTCTTGTTCGAAATGCAGCGCCGGGGTGCCAAGAAGGGCCTCGCCACGCTCTGCATCGGCGGCGGCATGGGCGTGGCGCTCTGCGTGGAGCGCTGAGCGTCTCGATCACGAACGACCCTGCGCGCCGGGTTTCATGAGCGCGCGGGGCAAGAACACGGGACTTTTCCGGAAGCGCCATCACAACAAGGGGCAAGAACATGGCACGCGTCGCATTGGTTACAGGGGGCTCGCGCGGGATTGGCGCGGCGATCTCAAAAGGCCTCAAGGCCGCCGGCTACAAGGTTGCGGCATCCTATGCCGGCAATGACGAGGCGGCTGCCGCCTTCACCAAGGAAACCGGCATCCCGACCTACAAGTGGGACGTCTCGGACTACGATTCCTGCGTCGCGGGCATTGCCAAGGTCGAGGCTGATCTGGGCCCGGTGGAAGTGCTGGTGAACAATGCCGGCATCACCAAGGACGGCATGTTCCACAAGATGACGAAAGACCAGTGGTATGGCGTCATCAACACCAACCTCAACTCGCTCTTCAACATGACCCGCCCGGTCTGGGAGGGCATGCGCGCGCGCAAATTCGGTCGCGTCATCTGCATCTCCTCGGTCAACGGTCAGAAGGGGCAGATGGGTCAGGTGAACTATTCGGCCGCGAAAGCAGGCGATATCGGCTTCGTGAAAGCGCTCGCCCAGGAGGGTGCGCGCGCCGGCATCACCGTGAACACGATCTGCCCCGGCTATATTGGCACCGATATGGTGAAGGCGATTGCCCCGGAAGTGCTTGAAAAGGCCATCCTGCCGCAAATTCCGGTGGGTCGCCTCGGTGAGCCCGAGGAGATCGCCCGCGCGGTGGTGTTCCTTGCGGCGGATGAGGCCGGGTTCATCACCGGCTCGACACTCTCGGCCAATGGCGGGCAATATATGGTGTGAAGCGGGTTCGCCCGTGACATTCACTGGAAGGGCCGGAAATCCGGCCCTTTTCTTTTGCCCCCGCGCTCTCTAGGCAGGGCGGATGCACGCCCTCTCCCGCCCCACACTCATCGGCCTCGGTGCGATCGGCATCTGGTCCACGCTCGCGCTTTTCACCGCGATGACCGGCACCATGCCGCCATTGCTGACGACATCGATCTGTTTCGCGATTGGCGGATGCGTGATCATCAGCCCGGCGATCTGGCGGCGAGAATGGGCGAAGCTCCAGCCGTCGCTTCCCGCCTTCCTGTTGGGGCTCTACGGACCGTTCGGCGATACGGTGATCTATTTCGCCGCCCTGAAGCTCGCACCGCCGGCGGAAGCGAACCTGATCCATTATCTCTGGCCGCTGCTGATCGTGCTGTTTGCGACCCTGTTGCCGGGTGGAAGATTGCGGCCGGCGCATCTGATCGGTGCCTTGATGGGGCTTGGCGCATTGCTGTTGCTTGTCGGAGGAAAGCTCGGCTCCGGCACCAGCGACACGGCCTGGCTCGGCTACGGCCTCGCTTTGCTCGGGGCTTTTGTCTGGGCGAGTTATTCAGTGCTCTCACGGCTCGTGGTGTCCTCATCCACGGAAAGCCTCGGCGTGACCATTCTTGTCGCGAGTGTGCTGGCCTATCTGCTGCATCGAGCCTTCGAGGCGCCGTATGAGACTTGGTCCAGCGCCAACCTCATCGGGCTCATCGGGCTCGGTCTGGGTTCGCAGGGCCTCGCGCTGATTTCGTGGGATATCGGGATGAAGCGCGGCGATGTGAGCTTTCTTGGCGTCGCCTCTTACTCGACGCCCGTGCTCTCGACCGTGCTGTTGGTGCTGTTCGGATATGCCCCGGCCGGGTGGGGATTGGCGGCTGCCTGCGCACTGATTGTCTGCGGCGCGGTGATCGCCCGGAAGGGATGAGCGTCAACTCTCTCGGAGCCAGAGCGTCTCGTAACGGTAGAGATCACGATAACCGAACGTCTCATAAAGTGCCTTGGCGATGCGGTTGTTGACCTCGACCTGCAGGAAGCCGGTCCTCGCTCCCGCGGCAACGGCTTCAGCCAGCAGCGTCTCGACCAGAGCCCGCCCGATGCCGCGCCCGCGCGCTGCGGGGTCGAGCATCACCGAGGCGATCTCCGCGTAACCGCGATCGATCGCGATGCAGCCAAAGCCGATGGCGCGGCCCTCCTGCCGCACGATCGCAAAAGCAGTCGGCACGCGGATGGCCCAGACGATCGCCTTGAGATGCTCGGGCGAGCGCTTGTCCGGCGTCTGGAACCGGGAAACTCCATCGAGCCATTCGGCGCTCGCGCGCGGTGCGATCTCGATATCCGCCCCGCGGGTGAAGGAACGCGCCGTAAGATCAGCCATCATGCCGAAGCTCGCATCCTTGAGCCGGTAGCCGCGTTGATCAAGCCGTCCGCGGGTCGCGCGGCTCATCAGGGGAGTATCACGGAAAACGGGCGGCAGACCTCCCTCGCGATACAACGTTTCGATGGTGGCAATCGTCTTTTCGTCGATATCGGCGTCGATCCGCACAGCGGAAGCCGAATTCGCCCGGCCGGAATAACCGTTCGCGAAACGGACCGCGAAACCCTCGATCAACAGGGTGCTCGGTGCCGGCCAGCAATTGACGATGCGCTCCTCGCAGGCTGCGACTTCGGCGAGCGGTCCGAACAGCGCCGACGTCATGCACCGCTCCTGCGCGGGGTGGGCCGCCAGTCCTTCGGAGCCATCTCAAACCCTTCGAAAGTAAAGCCGGGCGCCACCGTGCAACCGACAAGCGTCCAGGCGCCAAGCGAGGTGGCGCTCTGCCAGAAATCCTTCTCGACCACGATTTGCGGGCGCTGGCCGGTGGCGAGATGGGGCCCCAGGTGATGCGCCGAGGCATCATGTCCGTTCGGGCTGATCGTGATCACGAGCGGCGCGCCAGCATAATAATGCCAGATCTCGGCGGCATCACAGCGATGCCATTCCGAGGTTTCGCCCGCTTCCAGCAGATAATAGATCGCCGTGCCGAGCGAGCGGCCGGAAGCATCCGTCCGGGAATCGCGGAACGTCTCGCGGAAATGCCCGCCTTCCGGATGCGGTTGCAAGTCCAGCAGACGAATGATCTCGCGGGCGGAAAGGCCTTGATCGAACATAGCGCCTCAAAATCGGTTCTTGGCTTCGCGCCGCGCGGCAAATTCAGCCACATCCGTTGCGCGCAAGAAGACGTTGGTCGCGCGCTCCTCGGCGATGGTTGTGGGGACGGTGGGAATTCCTGCGGCGCGCGCGGCCTCGACCGACTTGAGGCGCGCCGCGACCTGCGGATTATCCGGCTCGACATGCGCACAGAACCGGGCATTGGCGAGGGTATATTCATGCCCGGAATAAACTTGTGTTTCGCCGGGCAGTGCGGCGATGCGCTGGAGCGAAGCGTGCAGCTTTTCCGGCGGAGGGCTGAAAATCCGCCCGCATCCCATGGTGAACATCGTATCGCCAACGAAAATGACCTTTTCGCTGGCAAAATGATAGCTGACATGATCCGTGCAATGGCCGGGCGTCTCCCAGACTTCTGCGCGCAGGGCCCCGATCTCGACAATATCCCCTTCGCCGACGAAACGATCTGCATCCGGCAGCGCCTGCTCAGCGAGGCGAGGTGCCACGACCTTTGCGCCATAACGCGCGACGAGCGATGGAATCCCTTCGATATGATCATGGTGCTGGTGCGTGACGAGAATGACATCAAGCCCCCAGCCACGCCGTTCAAGCTCCACGATCACCGGCTCGGCGGCAGGCGCATCAACGAGTGCGACCGTGCCTGTCGCCTCGTCACGCAGAAGAGCCGCGTAATTGTCGGAAAGACAGGTGAAAAGCGCGATCTCCATCGCTATCCTCAATCGAGTTTCGGGGAATGGAGCATTCTTGCCTGCCTCCGATCCCAAGTCCAGCGGAGTGATGCGCCTCGATGCAACCCGATGTGATCGATCTGAGGAACTTCTATGCCAGCCCGCTCGGGCAGGTGGCGCGGACTGTCGTCCTGAGGGCGATCCAGCAGCGCTGGCAAAGCCTTTCCGGCCTTGCCGTGCTGGGGGCCGGTTATGCGATTCCCTATCTCGATGAACTCCGCGAAGGAACGGAACGCACCATCGCCTTCATGCCGGCGCGGCAGGGCGTGGCGCCCTGGCCGAAGGGCATGCTCTCGGCGGTATCGCTTGTCGAAAGTTCGGAGCTGCCTTTGCGCGATTCGGTGTTTGACCGGGTGCTGCTGATCCATGCGCTCGAGGTTTCCGATGATCCTTCCGCGCTGATGGGGGAAATCTGGCGCGTCCTCGCACCGGGCGGGCATGTGATGATTGTGGTGCCGAACCGGCGCGGAGCCTGGGCACGGCACGATGCGACGCCTTTCGGCGCGGGGCAGCCCTATTCGAAGCGCCAGCTGACCGAATTGCTCCGCCATGCCCTCTTCACGCCCACGCATTGGGGCGAGGCGCTCTACATGCCGCCGATCGCGCGGCGCTTCATGCTGAAAACCGCTTTTGCATGGGAAAGGTTCGGCGCGAGTCTCGCTCTGCCTTTCGCGGGGCTGCACATCATCGAGGCCACGAAACAGGTCTATCGCCCGGCTTTGGCAGGCAAGTTGATCCGGGTGCGGGGCCTCTTGCAGCCCGTGCTCGTGCCGAGCGGAGGGACGGCAGCCGGAAAAACACTCCTGAAGTATAACAATTATTTCCGCGCCAACCAGAAAATTCCCTGTTCGCCCATCAGGTTCCAGAACCACCAGGGCATGGCGACCCGAACGGGCTTGCCGGCCGCATCCAGAGCTTCGGCCCGCACGATCTTGGCCTGAACCTCGTCGGCGAGGGCCACGAAGTCGCGAATGGTGCAGAAATGGATGTTCGGCGTGTCGTACCAGCTATCCGGCAGGTTCTCGTTGACGGGCATCCGGCCTTGGAAGAGGAGGCTCGCGCGGATGCGCCAGTGTCCAAAATTCGGAAACGAAACGATCGCGTTCTTCGCGATCCGCAGCATCTGTTCCACCACGACGCGCGGCCGGCGCGTGGCCTGCAATGTCTGCGAGAGGATGACGTAATCGAAGCAGTTGTCCGGATACTCGAACAGGTCGGTATCCGCGTCGCCTTGAATGACAGCCAGCCCTTTCGAGACACAGGCCGCGACGCCCTCGCGCGAGATTTCGATGCCGCGCGCATCCACGCGCTTGGCCTTGGCAAGGTAGGCGAGGAGATCGCCATCGCCACAGCCGACATCGAGCACGCGCGTCCCCGCTTCCACCATATCGGCGAGCAGGCGATGATCGGCGCGGATAACGGAATTCTCGACGCTCATGCTGCCTCACAATCCGCGAGCGGAGGCCGCGGCATCAAGAAAGCCATGCGCGGTACGAAACAGGGTCGGCTCGTCGAGCAGGAAAGCATCATGCCCCTTGTCGCTCTCGATCTCGACAAATGAAACCGGCGCCGCATTGGCGTTGAGGGCATGGACAATCTGGCGGCTGTCAGTGGTGGGAAAAAGCCAGTCAGATGTGAAGGATACGAGGCAGAACCGGGTTTTCGTCTTGCGGAAGGCTGCCGCCAGCGAGCCACCATTATCCGCAGCGAGATCGAAATAATCCATCGCCCGCGTGAGGTAGAGATAGGAGTTGGCATCAAAACGCTCGACAAAGCTCATACCCTGATAGCGCAGGTAGGATTCCACCTGAAAATCAGCATCGAACGAGAAGGTGGGCGCGGCGCGATCCTGCAATTTGCGTCCGAATTTGCGCTGCAGCGCGCTCTCGGAGAGGTAGGTAATGTGCGCGCCCATCCGCGCGACCGAGAGGCCTTTGACCGGCTCGACGCCGGCCTCGAAATAGCGGCCGCGCCGCCAGTCGGGGTCCGCCATCACGGCCTGCCGGCCGACCTCGTGGAAGGCGATGTTCTGCGCTGAATGCTTGGCCGCGCAGGCGATCGGCATGGCCGCGAAAACGCGCTCGGAAAACAAGGAGGCCCAGGCCAGAACCTGCATTCCACCCATCGAGCCGCCCACAACACCGAGCAACGTTTCGATCCCGAGATGATCGATCAGGCGCGCCTGTGCGCGCACCATGTCGGAAATGGTGATCACGGGGAAATCGGTGCCGAAGGGCATGCCCGTCGCGGCATCGGTATTGGCGGGTCCAGAGGACCCCATGCAACCGCCGATGACATTGGAACAGATAACAAAATAGCGGTTGGTATCGATCGGCTTGCCTGGCCCGATCATGTTGGCCCACCAACCCGGCTTGCGCGTGACCGGGTTCTCACTCGCAACATGCTGGTCGCCGGTCAGGGCATGGCAGATCAGCACGGCGTTGCTTTTGGCGGCATTGAGCGTGCCATAGGTCTGGTAGGCGATCTGCAGCGGCGCGAGATCGAGCCCGCTCTCCAGCGGCAGCGGCGTGCTGGCCGGCAGACGCAAGACCAGCGATTGCGGATCATCCGCCTCGTTGTGCTTGCGCGCCATGCCTTCAAAGCCTCTTGGAGAAGTGAAAAACATTGTCCGGTCTTACGGACAAGTTCTGTATATCATCTAAACTCGTCCGCTCAAACGAACAAGTGTTTTATCCGGCACGCACAGCCTGCCGTGAAAAACTTGTCGGAGGCATGGTTTTCAACCTAACAAGATGGTTCCACTGAAAAAGCCCGAAAGCCGTTCTTCATGTCGAACACACTCAGTCAGTTGCGCGTTGAAATCGACCGGATCGACAGCGAGATGCACAAGCTGCTGGTGGAGCGCGGGGAGGTTGTCGGGCGGGTCATCGAGGTCAAGAAGGCGGCGGGCGATGTCGGCTCGGCATTCCGGCCCGACCGCGAGGCGGCTCTGATGCGCGCCATCATCGAAAAGGATTGCGGGCGCTGGCCGGTGGATGTGCCGGAGAATATCTGGCGGATCATTCTCGCAACCTCGACCTACACGCAGGTGCCCTACACCGTGCATGCCGATATCTCGGGCGGGGAAATCCCGATCCGGGAGAGCATGCGCTTCCATTTCGGCTTCACCGTCCCTTTCGCACCGGCGGGAGACGCGAAGGCAGTGATCCGCGCCGTGGACGAAGCGGCAGGCGACCTCGGCGTGTTCCTCATCGCGCAGGCACCGGGGCTTGGCGCGTGGTGGGAGGGCCTCGCCCGGCCGCAAGCACCGAAGATCATCGCGCGGCTGCCCTTCGCCGATCGGCCCGGTCATCCCGCCGGATTGCCGGTCTATGTGATCGCGAAGCCGCAGAACGAGGGGCTGGCGCGCGAGACGATCGTGGCTTCGCTTCAGCTGGAGCGCTGGCGGAACGAAGCGCATACAGCCTTGCGCGAGATCGGAGCTGAACTCGTGGCCTCCGCAGGGAATGCGCAGGGCGCACAGATTTTAGTTGCGCATGAAACTAAAATTTCGGCCGAGCGGTTGACTGCTGCGCTCAATACGGCGAAATGCGGGCCATCCCGCTATGCGGAACTCGGGTGTCACGCCCGGCATTCCGCCATCGCGCCCCGCAACAAGGCCTGAGCAGCCGCGGCGTCCCCTTCTGCCGGCGGCAGCGAGGGTTTTTTCGATCGAAGAGAAGGCCCACCGTCGATGTCGCCTGCCCTGAAGCCCGTCGCCCGCCCCGGAATTGCGAAGATCGAAGCTTATATGCCGGGGAAATCGAAGGCTCCCGCCGGGGTCAAGCTTTTCAAGCTGTCCTCGAACGAGACGCCACTTGGCCCTTCACCCCAGGCGATCGAGGCGTTCAAGGCGAGTGCTGGCACGCTGGAGCTTTATCCGGATGGCTCTGCGACCGCCCTGCGCGCGGCGATTGCCGGCCGCTACGGGCTCGACGCAAACCGCATCATCTGCGGCGCGGGCTCGGATGAGTTGCTTACGCTTCTCGCCAATGCCTATCTCGGGCCCGGTGATGAAGGGCTTTATTCGCAGCACGGATTTCTCGTCTACAAGATCGCCATCCTCGCGGCGGGTGCCTCGCCGGTCGTCGCACCCGAGAAGAACCTCGTCACCGATGTTGATGCGATGCTTGGCCGCGTGACGCCGAAGACGAAAATGGTGTTCCTTGCGAACCCCAACAACCCGACCGGCACCTACCTGCCCTTCGACGAGGTGAAACGCCTGCATGCCGGGCTGCGACCGGATATCCTGCTGGTGCTCGACGCGGCCTATGCCGAATATGTGCGGCGCAACGATTATGCCTCGGGGCTGGAACTGGTCGCGAGTGCCGAGAACGTGGTGATGACGCGCACCTTCTCGAAAATCCACGGGCTCGCCAATCTGCGGATCGGCTGGCTTTACGGCCCGGAAGCGGTGGTGGATACGATCAACCGCATTCGCGGGCCCTTCAACATGAACGGGCCGGCAATTGCCGCCGGCATCGCCGCGATCAACGACCGCGCGCATGAGGAAAAGGCTATTCTCCACAACGAGGAATGGCTCGCGAAAATGAGCCGTGACCTCGCGGCGCTCGGGCTGAAAGTCACGCCCTCGGTGGGGAATTTCGTGCTGGTGCATTTCCCGGACAAGCCAGGAAAACGCGCACCGGATGCCGATGAGTATCTCACCTCTAAGGGCGTGATCCTGCGCCGCATGGAGGCTTATGGCCTGCCGGGCGCGCTGCGCCTCACCATCGGCAGTGCCGAGGCAAACATGGCCGTGCTGACGCATCTGAAAGCATTTCTGGACGAGGCCGCGCGATGAGTGCCGGAAAACCGGGCTTTACGCCCTTCAAGCGGCTGGTCATCATCGGCGTCGGACTGATCGGTTCCTCGATCGCGCGTGCCGCACGCAAGCACGGGCTCGCCGAGGAAATTGTCGCGGTTGATCGCGATGCCGACGTGCGGGCACGTGTCACGGCGCTCGGCCTCGCGGATCGGGTCACCGGCGACGCCTCGAAGGCCGTTGTGGAGGCTGATCATGTCATCCTGTGCGTGCCGGTGATGGCGAATGGCGCGCTCGCCGCCGCCATCGGGCCGCATCTGGCGAAAGGTGCAATCGTCTCGGACGTCGGCTCGGTCAAGGGGTCGGTCGTGCGCGATGTCGCGCCGCATCTGCCGAAAGGTATCGCCTTCGTCCCGGCCCATCCGGTGGCAGGCACCGAGCATTCGGGGCCGGAAGCGGGCTTTGCCGAACTCTTCGTCAATCGCTGGTCGATTCTCACCCCGCCCGAAGGGACGGATGAGGCGGCAACTGCGCGCATCCGCGCCTTCTGGGAGGCGATGGGAGCCAATGTCGAGATTATGACGCCGGAGCATCATGATCTCGTGCTCGCGATCACCTCCCATGTGCCGCATCTCATCGCCTACAACATCGTCGGCACGGCGGCGGATATGGAGAAGGTGACGCAGAGCGAGGTGATCAAGTTCTCAGCCGGCGGTTTTCGCGATTTCACGCGCATCGCCGCCTCCGACCCCACGATGTGGCGCGACGTGTTCCTCACGAACAAGGATGCAGTGCTGGAAATGCTCGGGCGGTTCAACGAGGATCTGCTCGCGCTCCAGCGCATGATCCGCTGGGGTGACGGCGACGGGCTGCACGAATTGTTCACCCGTACGCGCACCATCCGACGCGGCATCATCGCCTCGGGGCAGGAAACGCCGGCTCCGGATTTCGGACGTCGGAGCATTCCGCCCGCGCCGGGCAATGTGGAGCCGGAAAAGATCCGCTGACCGGGGAGAAACCCTAGTAAAGCGGTTCGAGCCGCATCAGCTGCAAGGGGCCGAAGCGCATCCGCCCGTTCTCAAACGTGAGTGCGACCGGCATTCCCTGCCCGCCGCCCATGCGACCGAGCAGGTTGCCGATCTCGAGGCCCATGCGGCGGGTGACACCACCGAGAACCTGGTCGACGCCCCGCGCACGACCCTGAAGGTTGCCCGCGAGGCGACGCTGGCCATCGAGCCCGAGCACGCCTGAAAGATCGAGCGCCGCCGGGCCTTTCGAAGCCTTGGCGAGGACGATGCGGGCCTGCCCATTGGCGAGCCGCCAGGCTTCCAGCACCTCCTCGATCCGGCGGGACGGATCGAGCAGCAGGCCGGGTGCCGTGGCCTGCATTTCAAGCGTCAGCGGATCAGGATTGCCGATGGCCCGATCAAGCGCCGGATGGCTGATCTCGCCGATCTTGAGCAACAAGTCGCTGCCCGGCGCATCGCCGGGCGAGCGGCGGAAATGGACCGCGAAATCCTTGGCCGAAATGCGCTCGTCGCGCGCCTCGCCGATGCCAAGCATGGCCTCGGGACGCAGGATTTCGACTGAAAGCTCGGCAATGCCAGCCGCTCCGGCGCGGAAACTTCCGCGCGCGCTCTGCCAGCGCAGGGTGACGTCCCGATCCGGGTCGAGCCGGAAGGTCATCGGCGACTCGAGCAAGGCGATGTAATGGCCCGGTGAGGTGATGCGGCCATGCAAGCTCAGGGCGGCGAGGCTCGCCTCGCGCTGCATTCCGTTCGGACCGCGCTCGATGAGTTGCGGCTTGGCGCAGGTGAGTTGCAGGCGGAACGGAAAGCCAGTGATCGAGCGCTCCGGGCAGACCCAGTCACGCCCGCGGCTGGCCTCGCGCGCAATGAAACCATCGAGCACTTGCCCGACCTGCCGCGCCCCGAAGGCCCAGACCGCCGACCAGATGACGATGAAAATCGCCAGCAGCACAAAGGGACCGTAAAGCCAAAGGCGCGAGGTGGCGCCTTTCGCGGGAAGATTGTCCTGTGGGGAAGCCTGCATCAGTTGTTCCTTGCGCCGGAAAACGGTATCCGCAAGGCGGATCATCCCGCTGCGCCCGCCCCGTTCTGCCCCTCCGGAACAACGCCCGAAGAACCATGCCCCCATCCGATAGCGTCAGAAAAGCGCGCCCGTCAATCGCGACGCCGCCTGCCCCGCACGAGCCGTTCTGGGTGTTCGGCTATGGTTCGCTGATGTGGAAGCCGGGCTTCGAATACGAGGAGCGCGTGCCCGGCCTGCTGCGCGGCTTTCACCGCTCGCTCTGCGTCTATTCGAACAGGCATCGCGGAACCTTCGAATGCCCTGGCCTCGTGATGGGGCTCGACCGGGGCGGCGCTTGCAAGGGCATCGCGTTCCGCATCGCGCCGGAGCGCGTGGAAGCGACGCATGCTTACCTGACCGAACGCGAACAGCTGAGCCGGGTCTATATCGAGGTTTTCCCGCAGATCGGGCTGAGCGACGGGCGCCGGATTCGCGCCCTCGCCTATGTGGTGGACCGCACGCACCGGCAATATGCCGGCAAGCTCGCGCATGAGGAGATCATCCGGCTGGTGCAACAGGGTTCAGGGCAATCGGGTGCCTGCCGGGATTATGTGCTCAACACGCTGGCGAGCATGGAGGAAATGGGGGTCTCCGATCACGCGCTCGACTGGCTCAAGCCCGCGCTTTCGGGCGCGCGATAACCGATCTCGGCAGCGAGCCGGTTGGTCGTGCTTTCAATATCGTGCTGAACGCGCTCGAAGAACGCGTCACCGGGCAATCCGGGCGGGATCGGCGGCAGGAATTCCATGATGATCCGGCGCGGATAGTGCAGAAGCGTGTTGCGCGGCCAGGCGAGGCCCGAGACAATCGCCACCGGCGCGCAGGGCACATCACCCAGAGCCATGTAGATGCGCGCCACGCCAAAACGGTAATTCGGCGGAGCACCGACCTTGCGGCGTGTTCCTTCGGGGAAAATGAGAATATGTCGCCCAAGCTGCGTGGCCTTGCGCACCCCTTCGGCCATCGCCGCACTCGCCTTCGCGCGATCGCCCCGATTGATCGGCACCTGCCCCGCTTTCAGGAGATGCCAGCCGAACAGCGGAAGCCAGATCAGTTCGCGCTTCAGGATGTAGGTGGGCTTTGGGAAGAACAGCACCATCGCCATGGTCTCCCACGCGCTCTGATGCTTGGCAGCGGCCAGTACCGGCCCTGCGGGAATATTCTCCTGACCCCGGATTTCCACGCGCGAGCCCACGATCAATTCGTGGAGATAAATACCTCCGGCCGACCACCAGCGCGCGAAGCGCAGCATCGCGCCGCCCGGCAGCACCCACCCCACGATCGCCATGATGAACCACAGGGATGAGTAGGAATAATAAGCCACCTGAAAGGCGGCCGAACGGAGGATGATCAGCGGTGTGGTGCGGTAGTTCGTGGGGATTGTTCTTGTCATGAGGATCTTTCTTGCCGCCTCGAAGCCATTGTTGCAAGCGCCTTGCGTGCCGGCTCACGAAACAGCCTGCTTGAGCCATACCGCGCAGAATTTCGTGAACTCGGAGGCATAGAGGCGGATCAGGGTCGGCTCTCGCCACCAATCCTCGATCCGGGACGCACCGGTCAGCACCGGATAGGGCTCGATCGCGATGCCGGGCATCGCCGCGGCGAATTCGAGCTTCGCTCTTGGCATGTGATAGCGCGCGGTCACGAGAATGACCGAGCGGAAGCCGTGTTTTTTCACCCACTCGGCACTTTCAAAGGCATTCTCGATGGTGTTGCGGGCCCGGAAATCGAGGTCGATGCAGCATTCGAAAGCCGCCTCATGCCCCGGCCATGTGCGGCGCAATTGCTCGGCGCTCACCTGGATGTTGACGCCCGAGATGAAGAGGCGTCGCGCGCGCTTCTCCTCCAGCAGGCGGATGCCGTCACCGATGCGCTCAGCCCCGCCCGTGAGAACGATGATGCCGTCGGCCTGAGGTGAAAAAGGAGCGCGCAGCTTGCCCAGCGTTTCCACAAAGGCGAACAATCCGGCCAGCCAGACCACGAAACCGAAGATCCCGGCCATGACGAGCGAGCGGATGGCGTGCCGGATACCCCTCATTGCCCCTGCTCCATGCCGCGCAGGGTGCGATAGACGGTGACGCGCGAGACGACGCCCGTGACAACCGCGACCAGCACGCCAATGATGACAAGCGAGATGTAGCCTGCCAGCGGCAGGCTGAACCGGCCGAAAAGCGCCTCGACCTGCTCCATGCCCGGCGTGTTCGTCAGCCGCCCGAGCAGCAACCCGCCCAGAATGAAGAATGCGAAAGCGGCGAGGCAACCGGCCGCTCCGCCACGCAGGCCAAGCCGCAGGAAATGCCCCTGAAATTGCCGCGCGATGTAGGAATCCTCGGCCCCCACGAGATGCAGCACATCGATGATCTGCGCTGTACCGGCCATCGCGCCGCGCGTCGCAAAGGCCACGGCAAGCGCGGTTGCAACCAGAACGAGCGTGAGAATGAGCAAGCCGATCAGGAGAAGGCTGTCGGCCATCAGCTTGAGCCGATTCAGCCAAAGGCGATGATCATCGAGCACGGCGTTCGGCACACGCTCGGCGAGTTGCGCCCGCAGACCGGAGAGATCAGGCGCGGGGCCGTTTGCGAGCTTCAGCACGATCAGGCGCGGAACGGGCAGATCGCCGAGGTCGAGCCCCGTGCCGAGCCACGGTTCGAGCAGTTTCTCGCCCTCGCGGCGGTCCATGATCCGCACGCTCTCGATGGAACGCTGGCGGCGCGCAAGATCGGCCGCAGCCTCGATATCGGCTTCGATGATGCGGCCGGGCGCGGGGCGTATCTGGATAGTCATCTCGCGGGCGATGGCGCGCGACCAATCGCGTGAGGCATCGGCCACAAGATGCACGGCTCCCGCGGTCAGCGCCGCGAGAAAGGTCATGATGGCGATGACCAGCATCAGCGCCGCACCGGAGCGTGATTTCGACGGCAAAACCGGCGCGAGCACACGGTCACGAGGCACGAGCAACGGTTTCAGCGCGAGGCTCGAGCCCTGGCGAAGCAACGGCGCGAAACGGGCGAAGAGGCTTCCCGCCCGATCGCCGAGTGTGTCCAGCACGGCGCGGACGCGAATTCGGATGGATTGCAGGCGCGGAATTTCGGCCGGGGGCTCATTCATAGACATGCAGCGCCCCTTCCGCGAGAACGAGGCGGCGGGCATCGATCATGTCCATCAGCGCCAGATCATGCGTCGCGATCACGACGGCGGTGCCGGATTTGTTGAGCTCGATGAAGAGGCGCAGCAGGCGACGCGCAAGGCCCGGATCGACGTTGCCGGTGGGTTCATCGGCCAGCAGCAAGGCCGGCTGGGCGATGAGCGCACGGGCGATGGCCGCGCGTTGTTTCTCCCCGCCTGACAGGATGACCGGAGGGACATGCATACGGTCACCCAGGCCGACCCAGCGCAGAAGCTCGATCACCTCGGCGCGGTAGCTCGCCTCCTCCCGCCCCTGCACGAGCAAAGGCAGCGCGACGTTCTCATAGGTCGTGAGGTGATCGAGCAGGCGGAAATCCTGGAAGACGATTCCGATGCGCCGGCGCAGACGCGCCAGTTCGGATTGGCTCATCTGGCCGACATTCTCGCCGAAAAGGGTCACGCGGCCGCGCGTGGGCTTCAGCGTCTGCATCACAAGCTTGAGCAGGGTGGTCTTGCCTGCGCCGGAAGGGCCGGTGAGGAACTGAAAACTCTGCGGCGGGATCGAAAAATCGATATCCCGCAGGATTTCGGGCCCGATCCCGTAACGCAGCCCGACATTCTCGAAGCGCACGAGGTCGGGCTGGGCTTCCTCGGCCCAGTTTTCCGGCAATCTCTCGGGCTCGACGACGAATTCAGACACGGGCTTTACCGGCCTTTAACTGAGATTGGTGACAAATAGCAGCGTGGCACGCCTGTCGTGAACCCCTCCAACCGGGCCTGAGCGGAAGAACCCCCACCCGATGATGCTCATTCGCTGCCCGAATTGTGATTCTTCCCACGAAGTGCCTGCTTCGGTGATGTCCGACAAGCCGCGAAAGCTGCGTTGTGCGGTTTGCCGCACCGTTTTCGAGGCCACAGCCAGCGATGCTGATTCGCGATCCGCGCCAAACGAGCCTTCGCCAATCCTCTCGGGCGGGAGCATGAGCCCGAAAGCCGCGCCGGTGACCGCACCGGCCATGCTCGACGGCGACGATCCGCTGATCGGCAGCGAGGAAGACATGGCCGCGGCCATGATGGAGGCCGGCAGCGATACCACGATGTCGGTGGATGATATCGATTCGCTGTTCGACGATCCGCTGCCCGGTCCTGCGGCCGAAGCAGCACCGGAACCGGACCTTTTCGCTCAGGCGCCGGTGGTCGAAGCGCCCCCCGAGAAGCTGGATCAGCAGGCCGGCGCGCTCGAAGCCGGACAGGGAGCCGCCATCGCGGCGGGCATGGCGGCCGTTGCTGCCGGCACGGCGGCTGCGACGGGTTCGGAACCTGAACCCGTCATCCGCAAGCGCACCAACCCGCACGGCAAGGCCCGCAAGGACAGCAAACCGGGCCGTTTGCGCAACGCGATCAGCCTCGTGGCGGCCACCGGCATCGGCACCCTGGTGGCGCTCGCCATCTTCCGGCACGAGACGGTGCGGCTGATGCCGAGCATCGCGCCGGCCTTCGAGATGTTCGGGCTGGAGGTGAATTCCACCGGGCTCGAAATCCACGCGGTGCGGAGCCATATCCTGCGCGAGGATTTCCGCGACACGCTGGAAATCACCGGCGAAATCATCAACATCACCCGCGCCCGCCAGCCCGTGCCCTTGCTGCGGCTGTCGCTGCACGCGGCAGACGGCACGCAGCTCTATGTCTGGACGGGCAATGCGGATAATGCCGAACTCGGCGCCGGCGAGAAGACCCTGTTCCGCAGGCGCCTCGCGAGCCCGCCGAAAGACGCCGAACAAGTGATGGTGCGCTTTGTGGCGAGAGACGATATCGTCGCCTCCATCCGCTGAACTCCCTGAGGGCGGGGTCCCCGCACCCCGATGCCTTCGCCAGCCGCGAGGATGGATGCCTTGACCGATATCTTCAAAACCGAAGATCACCGCGTGCGCGTGCTCTATGACGAAGAGCGGATCAGCGCCCGCAATATCGAACTCGCCGCCGAAATCATGGCGAGGAAACCGGTCGACCTTCTGGTGATCGCCATCCTGCGCGGCAGCTTCATTTTCGCGGCCGACCTCGTACGCGCCCTGCACCGGGCCGGGCTCGAGCCGTCGATCGAGTTCATGCAGCTTGCGAGCTACCATTCGGGGCAGGTCTCCTCCGGGCAGGTCAGCGTGGTGAAGGATATCGACAATTCGGTGGCCGGACGCGACGTGCTGCTGATCGATGATATTCTCGAATCAGGCCGCACCCTCGCCTTCGCGAAGGATTTGCTGGTTGCACGCGGCGCAAGACGCGTGATGAGTGCAGTGCTGATCGAGAAGCCGATGAACCGGGCCGTGCAATTTGAGGCGGATTTCGTGGGGTTTGACGCGCCGGACCAGTTTCTGGTCGGCTATGGCATGGACGTCGCCCATAAACTGCGCCAATTGCCGTTTGTCGGTGTGATTGAACCTGAGGCTTGATGAGGAACGGGCATGGTGCGTGTGCTGCTGGTGGATGATGACGAGGCGGTTCGCACGCCGCTGGCCCGGGCGCTGGTTCTCGACGGGCATGCCGTCACTGAAGCGAGCGATGGCGCGCACGCGCTCGAAACCTTCATCGAGGACGAAGCCGGATTTGACCTGATGATCAGCGATATCCGGATGCCGCTGATGGACGGCATTCAGCTCGCACTCGCCGTTGCCGCCAAGCGCCCCGGTTTCCCCATCATCCTGATGACCGGCTATGCCGAGCAGCGCGAGCGCGCCAAGGAACTCGAAGGGCTGGTCGATGACGTGCTCATCAAGCCGTTTCCGCTCGGCGATTTCCGCAAGGCCGTGCGGGAGTTGATCGCGCGGCGCGATCTCGGCTGAATTCAGCGATTCAGGAAAACGATCGCGGCATTCAGCAGGGTCGCGAAGCCGACCCAGACGAGGTAGGGATAGAGCGCCCAGCCCGCCGCACGGTCGATTTTCGCAAAAGCGCGGATATTGAGCGCGATGGCGAGCAGCAGCAGGCCAATCACGACAAGCCCCAGCAAGGGCGAGCGCTGGCCGAAGAAAGCCCAGGACCACGCGACGTTCAGCCCCAACTGCCCGAGGAACACTCCAATTGCCATGCCTTTCGGCCCGGCTTCCGGCTTCGCGCGCAGGATACGCCAGAACGAAACAGCCATCAGGGCGTAGAGGAAGGTCCAGACGAGGGGAAAGACTACATCCGGCGGCGTGAAAAACGGCTTGTGCAGGGTGCGATACCACCCGACCAGCCCGACCGCCGTGAACAATTGGCCCAGAACGGAAGCGGCGAGAGGCGGCAGCATCGCAAGAACCAGCAAAAGCACCCCGCGCGGAGCAAAGGCCGGATGAAGATGAGCATCGCGCATGAGGTTTCCCTGTTCTCTCACTCGGTTCGTGTGGCAAGATAAACGCCAAAGGCCGTGAGCACCATGAAGGCGATCTGCACCGGCGAGAGCGTTTCGCCGAACATGACATAGGCCTCGATCGCGGCTGTGGGCGGAATGAGATAGATGAGCGCCGCCACGCGCGAAACCGCGCCGCGCCGGATCATCATCAGCATCAGACCGATGGCGCCGATCGAAAGCGGGATGACCGACCAGGCGAGCGCCGCCCATGTCTCCCAGCGGTTGTCGAACCTCAACGGTTCAAACAGCAAAGCCAGCGGCAGAATGCACAGAAAGGCCCCGGCATATTGCAGGGTCGAGACGACCGTGAGGTCACCCGAAGCCACAAAACGCTTCTGGTAGAATGTGCCGAGGGTGACGGCAACCATCGCCAAAATATTGACGAATACGGGCCAGCCGAGACCCCCGAGCGCCGCAGCACTCAGACCCACAAGCTTCGGCCCGATGACACCCAGCACTCCGAAAAATCCGATCGCGATGCCCAGCGCCTGAACAGGCCGGATGCGCTCGCCCGCAAGGCGAGCGGCCAGACCGGCCGTCATGAGCGGCTGAATCGCGGCAATGAGTGCTGAAATGCCAGCGGGCAGACCCTGCGCCACCGCCCACCACACGCCTCCGAGATAGATCGCATGCAGCAGCACACCCGAGGTCATGGCGTGACCATAACCGGCGCGGCTCTTCGGCCACTCGGCACGCACCACCAGCGCAATCAGCGCCATCAGCGCGAAAGCGCAGGCAAAACGGACGGCCAGAAAGGTCAGCGGATCGGCGAACGGGGCCGCGTATTTCGCGACGATCCAACCGGTCGACCAGATGAGAACAAAGAGGGCCGGAGCGACCGCGACAAGAGACATACACCCCGTTTAGAGAAGAAGGCCTGCGAAGGGAATGGGGGCGCTCCTTCAATCGCGATGGTCCGCGAACGCGTTGGCCCGATCTGTTTATCATGGCCGGGCATGGCCCGGCCATCCAGAACAGGGCCCGATCACCGGCTCAAGGCCGGTGATGACAAAGGCGTGCCGTCGTCGCTCAGTTCAGCTTCCCGCGCGGCGGGCGCGCGACCCCGTCGAGGGCGACATGATCGCCCACGACGAGTGCCCCGGCCTCAACGCCGATTTTCACCGTTTCGGCATCCTTCACCTTGCCGGCGAGGATGAGGCCCGCGAGCGGATCCTGAACGTTCTTCTGGATGACGCGCTTCAAAGGCCGCGCGCCATAGGCGGGATCATAGCCCTTCTCGGCCAGCCAATCGCGGGCGGCGGCATCCAGTTCGAGCGTGATCTTGCGATCCTCGATGAGTTTTCTAAGGCGCGCGAGCTGGATATCGACGATCGCACCCATATCGGCGCGCTTCAGGCGCTGGAACAGCACGATCTCGTCAATCCGGTTGAGGAACTCAGGCCGGAACGCAGAGCGCACGGCCGCCATCACATCGGCGCGGGCTGCATCGACACCTTCGGCCTCGCCCAGCGAGACGAGGAATTCCGCGCCAAGGTTGGAGGTCATGATGATCAGCGTGTTGCGGAAATCGACGGTGCGACCCTGCCCGTCGGTGAGGCGGCCATCATCGAGCACCTGAAGCAGCACGTTGAACACATCCGGATGCGCTTTCTCGACTTCGTCGAACAGCACGACCTGATAGGGCCGGCGGCGCACGGCCTCGGTGAGCGCCCCGCCCTCTTCATAGCCGACATAGCCCGGAGGCGCGCCGATGAGGCGCGAAACCGAGTGCTTCTCCATGAACTCGCTCATGTCGATGCGCACCATGGCATGCTCGTCATCGAACAGGAACGACGCGAGCGCCTTGGTGAGTTCGGTTTTCCCCACGCCGGTCGGCCCGAGGAACATGAAGGAGCCGATGGGGCGGTTGGGGTCCTGCAACCCGGCGCGCGCGCGCCGCACGGCGGTCGAAACCGCTTCCACGGCCTCATGCTGGCCCACTACGCGTTTCCCGAGTTCGGCCTCCATGCGCAGCAATTTCTCGCGCTCGCCTTCGAGCATCTTGTCGACCGGAATGCCGGTCCAGCGCGAGACGACCTGCGCGATCATATCGGGCGTCACACTCTCGGAAATGAGCGCACCGGATTTCGCGGCTTCTTCGAGGGAAGCGAGCTTCTTCTCGAGGCCCGGAATGGTGGAATAGGCGAGTTCACCCGCCTTGGCGAATTCACCCTGACGCTGCGCGCGATCAAGCTCGGCGCGCTTCTGCTCCAGCTCGCCCTTGATGCGCTGCGCCTCGCCGAGCTTGTCTTTCTCGGCCCGCCATGAGGCGGTGAGCGCCGAGGATTTCTCTTCGAGTTCAGCCAGTTCGCCCGAAAGACGCGCGAGGCGATCCTTCGAGGCGGCGTCGGTTTCCCGGCGCAGGGCCTCCTGCTCGATGCGCAGGCGGATGATCTCGCGATCGAGGCTGTCGAGTTCCTCGGGTTTTGAGTCGACCTGCATGCGCAGGCGTGCCGAAGCTTCGTCGACAAGATCGATCGCCTTGTCGGGCAGGAAACGGTCGGTGATGTAGCGGTTCGAGAGCGTGGCCGCCGAAACGAGCGCCGAATCGGTGATCCGCACGCCGTGATGCAACTCGTATTTCTCGCGAATGCCGCGCAGGATCGAGATCGCATCCTCGACATTCGGCTCGGAGACGAAAACCGGCTGGAAGCGGCGGGCAAGCGCGGCATCCTTCTCGACATGCTTGCGGTATTCATCGAGCGTGGTGGCACCCACGCAGTGCAGTTCGCCACGCGCGAGAGCGGGCTTCAGCAGGTTCGAGGCGTCCATCGCGCCATCGGCCTTGCCGGCACCGACGAGCGTGTGCATCTCGTCGATGAACAGGATCACCCCGCCATCCGAGGCCGTGACTTCGGAGAGAACGCCCTTGAGGCGTTCCTCGAACTCGCCGCGATATTTAGCACCAGCAATCAGCGCGCCCATATCGAGCGCCAGAAGGGCTTTATCCTTCAGGCTCTCGGGCACATCGCCGTTGATGATCCGAAGTGCGAGGCCCTCGACAATCGCGGTCTTGCCCACACCGGGCTCGCCGATCAGGACCGGGTTGTTCTTCGTGCGGCGCGAGAGCACCTGAATGGTGCGGCGGATTTCCTCGTCGCGCCCGATCACGGGATCGAGCTTGCCTTCGCGCGCGGCAGCGGTCAGGTCGCGTGCGTATTTTTTCAGCGCGTCATACTGGTTCTCGGCGGTCGCGGTATCGGCCGTGCGGCCCTTGCGGATGGTCTCGATCGCGGCATTGAGTTTCTGCGGCGTCACGCCAGCCGAAGCAAGCGCCTTGCCGGCCCCCGTCTCTTTTTCGAGTGCGAGCGCGAGCAGCAAGCGCTCGACCGTGACGAAGCTGTCGCCCGCTTTCTCGGCGGCTTTCTCGGCGGTTTCGAAGACGCGCGCGAGCGGCGGGGTGAGATAGAGCCCCGAACCACCCTCGACCTTCGGCATCTTGCCGAGTGCCAGATCGTTCGCGTGGCGCGCCTCGGGCGAACGGCCACCTGCCGCGTCGATCAGCCCGGCGGCGAGCCCCTGCTCGTCGTCCAGCAGCGCTTTCAGCACATGATCGGGCGAGAATTGCTGATGCCCTTCACGCAGGGCAATGGTCTGCGCGGCCTGAATGAAGCCTCTGGCGCGCTCTGTGTATTTTTCAGTATTCATGCTCTTCCCTCATCAGGCGAAGTTCGTGACGCGACCCCGCTTCCGGCAGCCGACAGGGACAAGATAGGTGTTGCGCGCGCGCAACAAAAGGGGCGGGATCAAAGGAATGTCGGAATCATCTCGGGCGCAAATCGCATCGCTCTATCGCTACCCGGTCAAGGGGCTATCGCCTCAGGAGATTGGCGAGGCGCAGCTGACTGAAGCCGCGCATTTTCCCGGCGACCGGATGTTCGCCATCGAGAACGGCCCATCCGGCTTCGACGCCAAGGCCGCCGAACACCTGCCCAAACAGAAATTCCTGATGCTGATGCGCAATGAGCGCCTTGCCCGACTCAGGACCCATTTCGACGACGAGACGCGCGTGCTCAGTATCCGGCAGGGCGGTGGCGTCGTCGCGGCCAGTGACGTAGACAGCGACGAGGGCCGCGCGGCTATCGCGCGGTTTTTCGAGACTTTCATGGGCGAGGAGATGCGCGGGGCTGCGCGGCTGCTGGTGGCACCTCCGGGCTTCCGGTTCATGGATTCGCGCTCGGGTTTCCTTTCGCTGATCAATCTCGCAAGTGTCGCGGCGATTGCGAAACTCGTAGGGCGGGATGGCCTCGATCCCCTGCGCTTTCGCGGCAATATCCATCTTTCGGGGATGGAACCCTGGGCTGAATTCGACCTTGTGGGCCGAACAATCGCTCTCGGGTCTGCCGAACTGGAAGTTCTCAAGCGGATCGATCGCTGCGCCGCCACAGATGTAGACCCCAAAGCGGGCCTGCGTGACCTCAGGCTCGTCGCGACATTGGAACAGAATCTCCAGCACCATGATTGCGGGATTTATGCGCGAGTGACCCGCTCCGGGCTGATCCGGCCCGGTGATGCGATGCGGGTGGTAGGCTGACATGCAAAGGGCGGCCGAAGCCGCCCTTTCAGAACACAAGAGGAGTCGGCCAATCAGGCCTCGCCCTCACCACCTTCAGCGCCAAATCCGGGTTCGTCCGGACGGCCACGGCCACCACTGCGACGGCGGCGACGGGCGCGAAACGGACCTCCACGAGCCTCCTCGCCCTCGGCCGCGATATCCGGCGGACCGGCGACATCGCCCTCCGGGCCGATGGTGCGGGCGGGCGTGGTCAAAAAGGCCGGAAGGTCCGGCTGTTCGCCGGTGCCCATCACTTCCGGTTGCGGACGACGCGGTTGCTGCTGGAAGCGGTCATTGTCGCGAAAACGATCCCGGCCCCGGTCACGGTCGCGGTCATGGCGCCCGCCTCGCCGCTCATCACGGTTGCGATGGTGCGGCTGGAAGCCGCCTTCGCGCGGCTGGGGCTGAGGCTGGCCTTCGCCGCCCTCGGCTTCCGCACCCTCGCCTTCCGGCTGCCCGCCAGGCGCATAGAAGCCGCCGCCATTCGGGTTCGGCTGCTGCATGGCCTGCGGCGCACGGAAGGTGAAGCGATCGGTCGTGGGATCGAAATCGTCGTCATCGTCTTCGCGCTCTTCGCTGGCGCCACCAAGGGCCGCCTGCTGAGCCTGAACAGCCGAGGCGATCAGACGGTAATAATGCTCGGCGTGCTGGAGATAGCTTTCCGCCGCCACCGGATCGCCCGAGAGATGGGCATCGCGCGCGAGCTGCGTGTATTTTTCGGCGATATGCTGCGCTGTGCCACGCACCTTCACATCGGGACCGTTCGATTCGTAGGAACGCGTCAACGGATTGGGCCCGCGACGGTTGCGGCCCCGCATGCGCTTGTTCTGACCTGGTCTCATCCGGTGGTTTCTCGGCTCGTTTCGGGAAAATCTGGCCCCGCAGGGCATGCTCGCGTTTCAGGGGCGAAGGAGCTTTCCGGCTCCCCGGCGTTGCACAGTTCCGAAACCGGATGGATGCACCAGCGCCGTGCCTTCCGCGTCTTGATACCGGCAACCCGGCTTCATGCTGGAACGGAAGGGAAGGTGGCGCTTTCCTTTCAGCTTTGGTCGTTCCCCCGGAACGAACCAGCCGTTTTCGCGCAACCCGTGTGCTTCCATAGCCTGCATCCCCAATGGTTGCAAGCGGCTCAGCGGTTCTTCCACTGCGCCGTGAGATGGCGTTCGATGCCGGAATAATCCGGATGCAGGACGATGTCTGAAAAACCGGCTCCCCGCGCCAGCGCCGAAACCGGACCGGCCTGATGAATGCCGAGTTCCAGCGCCAGAATTCCGCCCGGCGTAAGATGGCTTGGCGCGGTCTTGATGATCCGGCGATAGAAGTCGAGACCATCCGCCCCGCCATCAAGCGCGAGAACGGGGTCGAAGTCGCGCACCTCTGCATCCAGAGCCGCGAGATCGCCGCTCGGAATATAGGGCGGGTTCGAGACGATGAGATCGAAAACCCCTGTCACCGGCGCGAGGAGGTCGCCGCTCAGCAAAGTCAGGCGGCCCGAGACGCCATGGGCGACGCTGTTACGCCCGGCGATGGCAAGGGCTTCAGCTGAAATGTCGACCGCGACACCTGTCGCCTCGATGCACTCGGCGAGCAGGCTCACGATGATCGCGCCGCTGCCAGTGCCGAGATCAAGGATTCGCGGCCCGGGTCGGCCGGAAGCCTTGAGGCGCGCGAGCCCAGCATCGACCAGAAGCTCGGTCTCGGGGCGCGGATCGAGCACAGCGGGCGAGGTCTCGAACAGCCGGCCTCGGAATTCGCGATGGCCCCGGATGCGCGAGAGCGGCTCGCGGTTGAGGCGGCGGTGCAGCCACTTCTCGAGTCGCAATGCGCCCCCACCCAGGGGCACCTCGCCATGCGCGATGAGGTCTGCGAGCGGCAGATCCAGCGCAGCGCAGAGGAGCAGGCGCGCCTCCCGCTGCGGCTCCTCGATGCCGGCCTCAGCCAAAGCGGCGGCAACACGAACCAGCGCCCCGGCCCGGCATTCGTGCCCGGCGAAAGCGAGGGCGCTCACGCCTCTTCGCCCGCGAGAAGCCGTGCCTGATGCTCGGTGATCAGCGCCTCAACCAGCTCATCAAGCCCGCCGCCCTCGACGATTGCCTCGATCTTGTAAAGCGTGAGGTTGATGCGATGGTCGGTCACGCGCCCTTGCGGGAAGTTATAGGTGCGGATGCGTTCGGAGCGGTCACCCGAGCCGATCTGCCCCTTGCGGTCAGCGGCACGCGCATCGGCAAGGCGCTGACGTTCAAGATCGAACAGGCGCGAGCGCAGGATATCCATCGCGCGGGCCTTGTTCTTGTGCTGCGAGCGCTCGTCCTGCACCACGATGGCGAGACCGGACGGGATGTGCGTGATGCGCACGGCCGATTCAGTCTTGTTGACGTGCTGGCCGCCCGCACCACCCGCGCGCATCGTATCGATGCGCAGATCGGACTCGTTGATCGCAACATCGACCTCCTCGGCCAGCGGCAGGACGGCGACGGTCGCAGCCGAGGTGTGGATGCGCCCCTGCGCCTCGGTTTCCGGCACGCGCTGGACACGATGCACGCCCGATTCGAACTTGAGGCGCGCGAACACGCCCTCGCCGTGGATCTCGGCGACGATTTCCTTGTAACCCCCCATCGCGCCCTCGTTGGCGGAAAGGATTTCCACTTTCCAGCCCTTGAGTTCGGCATAGCGCGCATACATGCGGAACAGCACGCCCGCGAAAAGCGAGGCCTCGTCGCCGCCCGTGCCGGCGCGAACCTCGAGAATGACCGAACGGTCATCGGCGGCATCGCGCGGCAAGAGCCCGAGACGGATGGCCTGGGTGAGGCGCTGATGCTCGGCTTCGAGCTGTGTCAGTTCCTCTTCGGCCATCGCGCTCATCTCGGCATCGGTCGCGGGATCAGCGAGCAATTCGCGCGTGGACGCGAGATCGGCCGCGACACGCTTTTCGGCCGCGATATTCTCGACCAGAGGCGCGAGCTGGGCGCTTTCTTTCGAGAGCGCGACAATGGCCTGCGAATCCGAGGCCGAGGCGAGCCGCTCCTGCAACTCGGCATATTTCGCGGCGATGGCCGCAAGCTTCTCGCGGGGGAGAACGATATCGCTCATTCGCCCTTCGGCAGAAAGGGCTTGAGCTTCTGGCGCAGGGCGGAGGGCTCCATGCCATGCGCGACCGCCTCGCCGATCAGGGGGGCGATGGTCGCCACATCAAGGCCATGCAGCATCGCCTTGAACGGCCCGATGCCCGAAGGCGAAACCGAGAAGGAGCGGAAGCCCAGGGCGATCAGAGCCAGAGCCTCGGCCGGGCGCCCCGCGATTTCGCCACAGATCGAAACCGGCACGCCGGTCGCATGCGCGCGATCCGCAACACCCTTGAGCGCACGCAGGAACGAAGGATGCAAAGCATCGAAACGGCTTGAGACCATCGCGTTGTCCCGGTCCGCCGCGAACATGAACTGCATCAGGTCATTCGTGCCGATCGAGATGAAGTCGGCGCGCTCGAAAATCCGGTCGAGATCGAAGAGCAGGGAGGGCACTTCGAGCATCACGCCGAGCTGGACGGTTTTCGGCCCTTTCTGGCCGAGGCGGCGCTGGCGTTCGCGTTCGCGGCCGAGCATGGCCTTGGCGGCATCGAGTTCCTCGACCACCGAGACCATCGGCAGCATGATCCGGAGATCGCGGTCGCTCGCCGCAGCGAGCAGCGCGCGCATCTGGGTGCGCAGAAGGGCGGGTCGATCGAGCCCGATGCGCACCGCGCGCCAGCCAAGAGCCGGGTTTTCCTCCTCGAGTTGGCGCAAATAAGGGAGAACCTTGTCGCCGCCGATATCGAGCGTCCGGAAAGTGACGGGGCGGCGATCGGCGATATCGATGATCGAGCGGTAGAGTGCCTCCTGTGCCTGCGCGCGCGGCAGGGACGACGCGACCATGAAGAGAATCTCGGTGCGGAACAGGCCGATCCCCGATGCGCCGGTTTCCTCCAGGTTCGCCATATCGATCAGGAGACCCGCATTCATTTGCAGATCGATCGCGACGCCATCCTTCGAGCGGGCGGGCTTGTCACGCAGGGCGCGATACTGCTCCTGCCGGCGGGCGCGCAGTCGAGCCTTCTCGGCATAGGCCGTCTGGACATCCTGCGGCGGGCGGACCTGAACCTCGCCGGTCGAGCCATCGACAATGATGGCGTCACCCTGCTCGACGAGGCCGACAATTCCCTCGACGCGCCCCACGGTGGGGATGCCGAGCGCGCGCGCGACAATCGCGACATGGCTCGTCGAACCGCCCTCCTCGAGCACGAGGCCGCGCAGGCGCTGGCGCTGGTAATCGAGCAAAGCCGCGGGGCCCATGGCGCGGGCCACAAGAATGGCATTCTCGGGCAGGCGATCGGCCGGAAGCGTGAAGGCCGCGCCGGTCAGTTCATGCAGGAGGCGGTTGGCGAGATCATCGAGATCGTGCAGACGCTCGCGCAGGTAAGGGTCGGTCTGGCGCAGCAGGCGCGCGCGGGCATCCGATTGCACACGCTCGACGGCCGCCTCGGCGGTCAGCCCCGTGTTGATTGCCTCCTGGAGGCGGCGGATCCAACCCCGGTCATGCGCGAACATGCGGAAGGTTTCGAGCACATCGCGGTGCTCGCCCGCGCCGCCCAGCAGGCTCACTTCCATCAGGTCATCAATGGAGGCGCGCATCTTCTCCATCGCGGCATTGAGGCGGCGGAGTTCATCCGCCGGATCATCCGCCACGATGTTCTTGATCTCGATACGTGGTTCGTGGAGCACGGCATGTCCGAGACCCACACCATCGGCCACCGGTTGCCCTGCCAGCGTGAGCGGTTTGCGCACCGCAGTGCCGCCCGAACCGGGGCGCGCCAGAGCCTCGAGTTCACCACCAGCCACCAATTCGGCGAGGATCATGGCGGTGGTTTGCAGCGCCTCCATTTCCTCTTCGGAATAGGCGCGTTTGGCGCGGTTCTGCACCACGAGCACGCCGAGCGTGTTGCCCGAGCGCAGAATGGGCACGCCCGCAAAGGAGGCGTAGATTTCCTCGCCCGTCTCGGGCTTGTAGGAGAAGGCCGGATGCTGCTGCGCATCGGCGAGCGCGATGGGCTCGGCCTCGCGTGCGATCAGGCCGACAAGGCCTTCATCATCGCGCATGGTGGTGAGGTGAACAGCCTCGCGGTTGAGGCCCTCGGTGGCGTAAAGCTCGAGCGCGCCATCGGCCCGCTTCACGTAAACCGAGCACACCTCGGCCACCATGTTGGAGGCGATGAGCACAACGATCTTGTCGAGCCTCGCCTGCGCGCTCATCTGCTCCGACATCACCTCACGGAGGCGACGAAGCAGCAGGCGGGGTCCGCCGAGCGCGTTACGCATGGCTTATCTTCTCCAATCCAGCATTGGAGGCTCCGGCATGCGATTCCGGTGCCAATTCCTGATCCGAGCTATACCGACCGGGTAAGGCCATGCAAGCCGGTCGCAGTGGTTTTCGCACGCGCAGCACGTTGCCGCCCGAGAAATCTCAGGCTGCGTCGAGCCCGTAGAGCGAATGCAGCGTGCGCACGGCGAGTTCAGTATAGGCCTGATCGATCAGGACCGAGAACTTGATCTCACTTGTCGTGATTGCGCGGATGTTGATGCCGCGATCGGCGAGAGCCCGAAACGCCTTCGCCGCAACCCCCGCATGCGAGCGCATGCCGACGCCGATCGCTGAGATTTTCGCGATATCGGTCGCGCCTTCAATGGCGGGATAGCCGATTGTGGTCTTCTCCTTGGCGAGCACATCCATCGCGCGGGCATAATCGGCCGACGGCACGGTGAAGGTGATGTCAGTCGATTTCCCGTCTGGCGAGATGTTCTGGACGATCATGTCGACCGAAATATTCGCATCCGCGAGCGGGGAGAAAACGGCCGCGGCCACGCCGGGTTTGTCCGGTACGTTGCGCAGGGTGATCTGGGCCTCATCCTTGGAGTAGGCGATACCGGTGACGACTTCAGTTTCCACGATTTCCTCCTCGCCGCAGATCAGCGTGCCGGGCTTGGGATTGGCCGGATCATCAAAGCTGGAACGCACGAAAGTGCGCACGTTATGGACCATGGCGAGCTCGACCGAGCGCACCTGCAAGACCTTGGCGCCCATCGACGCCATTTCGAGCATTTCCTCGAAGGCCACGCGATCGAGCCTCTTGGCTTTCGGCACAATGCGCGGATCGGTGGTGTAGACGCCGTCAACATCGGTGTAGATGTCGCACCGATCGGCGTTGAGCCCCGCTGCGAGCGCCACGGCTGATGTATCCGATCCGCCGCGCCCGAGCGTCGTGAGCCGGCCCGAGCCGGGATGGATGCCCTGGAACCCGGCGACCACCGCAACCTCGCGGCGCGCCTTGAACCCTTCGATGATCGCCTCGCCACCCACCCGCGCGATGCGGGCCGAGCCGTGCGCGTCGTCGGTCTCGATCGGCACCTGCCAGCCCTGCCATGAGCGGGCAGGAATGCCGATCGCCTGCAAGGCAATGGCGAGGAGGCCGGTGGTGACCTGCTCACCCGAGGCGACAACCGCATCATATTCGCGCTGATCGTGCAGTGGCGCAGCCTCCTTGCACCAGCCGACCAATT
Source organism: Hyphomicrobiales bacterium (assembly GCA_017302635.1). Classification (GTDB taxonomy): domain Bacteria; phylum Pseudomonadota; class Alphaproteobacteria; order Rhizobiales; family Beijerinckiaceae; genus Rhabdaerophilum. The sequence goes on along the minus strand of JAFLCX010000001.1, from coordinate 1,374,273 downwards.
CGTTGGTCTTGCCCGACATGGCCGAAACCACGACCGCCACCTCGAAGCCGGCATCGACCTCGCGCTTCACATGGAGAGCGACATTCCTGATGCGCTCCACATTGGCGACCGAGGTGCCGCCGAATTTCATCACAAGCCGAGGCATGGGCGTCCGAACCGCAATTTCTACCAAGAGATTGAACAAGGATCGCGCGGGGCTATAGAAGAGCGAGGTGGCCAAGGTCAATGCAGGCAAAGGTCGGACAGGCTTCCGACGGCAGACCCGCCCGAAAAATTTCGAGGGACAGGACAGATGGCGGAAGCAGCGCGGTTCAGGGACGAGGCCGAAATCGGCCGCTTCAATGCGCTGGCGCGCGAGTGGTGGGACCCGAACGGCCCGATGAAGCCCTTGCACCGGCTCAACCCGGCGCGACTGAGCTTCATGCGAGAGGAAATGCTTTCGCATTTTGGCCGCGCTGCGCAGGCGATGCGGCCCTTCAAGGGGCTGAGCCTGCTCGATATCGGCTGCGGTGCCGGCCTTGTGAGCGAGCCAATGGCGCGGATGGGCTTCAGCGTCTCCGGAATCGATCCGGCCGAGGAGAATATCGCCGTCGCGAGCGACCATGCGGCGAAAGGCGGGCTCTCGATCCACTACCGCGCGACAACGATCGAGAACCTGCCGGACGACGAACTCTATGACGTGGTGACACTGCTCGAAGTGGTGGAGCATGTGCCGGATGTGGGCGCGATCATCACCGAGGCCGCGAAACGCCTTAAGCCCGGCGGGCTTCTGATCGGCTCGACGATCAACCGCACGCTGAAGGCTTACGGCCTCGCGATCATCGGCGCGGAATATGTGCTGCGCTGGCTACCGCGCGGCACGCATGACTGGGACAAGTTCGTGACGCCGGAAGAGTTCGAGGCGCAACTCGAAGCCGCAGGGCTCGAACCCGCAGCGCGTCGCGGAATGGTGTTCAACCCGCTGGCAGGTACGTGGGTGCTTTCAGGCGATTGTGATGTAAACTACTTCGTCACCGCGCGGAAAAACGCGGACTGAGCCCGTCAGTTCCGCTCATCAGGCAGAATGGGAACCGGGGCGACCTCCACCCCCTCCTCGCGCAGTTCGCGCACCTCGGTCGGCGTGGCTGCCCCGTAGATCGCCCGTTCCTCGGTCTCGCCGTAATGGATTTTCCTGGCCTCTTCGGCGAATTTGTCGCCGACATGCTCGGCGTTGTTTTCGACAAACTGCCGGTAGGCGCGCATGAATTGCCGCATCTCGGCATCACGCGGGTCCGCCAGAGCCACGGACTGAGCAGCCTCTTTCCCGATGGACCGGACCGCTGGAGCCATGATCTGTTTGGTGACGCGCACGGAGCCGCATTGCGGGCAGCTGATGAGCCCACGCTTCGACTGGGTTTCGAAATCATCCGAGGCGCGGAACCAGCTTTCGAAAGCATGGCCCGCCTCGCAGGCGAGCGCGTAGCGGATCATTCCGCTGCCTCCCGATTGCGCCCCCCGATGACATTCACGCTGATCGCGCGGGTGTGCTTCATGGTGGGGATGCGCGAGCGGGCATCGGCAACCTTCGCGAGATCAACCTCGGCGAGGATCACGCCCGGCTGATCATCGGCCTCGGCCAGCACGCGGCCCCACGGATCGATGATGATGGAATGCCCGAAAGTCTCGCGCCCATCCTCATGCGTGCCACCCTGCGCGGCCGAGATCATGAACGAGCCGGTCTCGATCGCCCGCGCCCGCTGAAGCACGACCCAGTGCGCCTCGCCGGTCTGCTTCGTGAAACAGGCCGGGGCCGAGAGCATATCCGCCCCCGCTTCCGCCATCGCGCGGAAGAGATAGGGGAAACGCAGATCATAGCAGATGCCCATGCCGAGCATCGCATCCCCGACAGGTGCGACAACCGCACAGGCCCCGGCGGTGTAGGTGGCACTCTCGCGCCAGCTTTCGCCGTTGGGAAGGTCAACATCGAAGAGATGAAGCTTGTCGTAGCGCGCGACGATTCCGCCATCCGGCCCGATCAGAAATCCGCGATTGGCGATTTTGTCGCCCTCTCGAATGGCGAGGGAGCCGAGATGGATGGTCACTCCATGTTCTTTCGCGAGCCGGCGCGCGGCGGCGAGAAAGGGATCGGCATCCTCGGTCGAGATTTTCGCGAAGAGATCAGCGCGCGAACGCTCGACGAGGTTCGACATCTCGGGGCTTTGCAGAAACGTCGCGCCCCCGGCCACGGCCTCGCGGGCCAAAGCCTCGAAATCGGCAATGTTGCGCTCGACAGAGCGCGTCGAGCGCATTTGCAGGCAGGCGGCGACGAAACTCATGACAGCTTGCTCTCCGGCATCAACCAATTCAGCCTCTTACGTGGCGGTTCGCTGGCCTTCTGGCAAGAGCGCGCGAATTCAGCGCGTGAGCGTTTCGATATTTCCGGTTCGCCCGACAAAGAACCGCGTCGGTGTCTCACCCGTCCTTTGCTCGATCTCGATGATGAAACTTCCGCCCCGGCGCGGCTCGAAGCTGATGAGCTTGCCGGCAATGGTCGCCCCGGAGGCGGGATCGATCAGGACGATCTCATCCGGAGCTCCGTTGGAGCGGGTCGAATGAACCGTCAATATGGTACCACCGGTACCGACAGTGTAGCGAGGACGTCTGCTGGTTGCGCCCCAATCCAGGGGCTTGGTATGCTGTCCATAAATGCCCGGCAAGCGCGGCGGGACGCCGGTCGTGCGTGCACCCGCCGGCGGCGGCGAGATCACGCCACTTGGCCCGCCACCATCACCGCCGCCGCCCCCTTCCGCAAGGGCCGGGATTGCAAGAATCGAGAAAACCAAGGCCAGATTCAAAGCGCTACGACGCATGATATCCCCCCATCGGTTGGGCGGCGGAACAAGCACGCCGCGCGCCGATTCTGCGCCCGAACCGGGGAATTTGCTATCAATTCTTCGTGACGCGCCGGTTTTCGCCAGAACTCTTGCGTCAAGCCGCGTCTTTTCGCAGGTCAGACCTCGAGCAGCGTATCGAGCCCGCCGCGCGCATCGAGCGCGTGAATGTCATCCGAGCCACCGATATGGCGGGTGCCGATGAAGATCTGCGGCACGGTCGAGCGTCCATTCGCTTTCAGACTCATGGCGCGCTGATCGGCGGGGTTCGAGACATCGATTTCAGTATAGGTGGCACCCTTTTTCGCGAGCAGCGCCTTGGCCGCGCGACAATAGGGGCAGCCGGGTTTGGTGTAGATCAGGATTTCGGGCATCCGGGGCTCCGGTTCAGGCCATGCCCGTGGGCACCAGCGTGAAAGTGAGGACATCGATGCGGGCAGCACCCGCCTGCCTCAAGATATGGGCGCAGGCGTTCAATGTCGAACCCGTGGTGCGCACATCATCGATCACAACGAGGTGAAGCCCGGCGAGGCTGGCTTTCCTTTCGTGGTCGACCTTGAACGCCCCTGCGAGGTTCGCGCGGCGCTCGTTGCGCGTGAGTCCCACTTGCGGTGGTGTGCGCTTGACGCGCAACAGCGCATCGAGGGAAACCGGCTTCCCTGTCAGGCGCCCGAGTTCCAGAGCCAGCAGGGCCGCCTGATTGTAGCGCCGCCGCCAGAGCCGCCCGCGATGCATCGGCACCGGCACGATGAGATCGCAAGTGGCGAGCATCTCCCGCCCCGCACCTGCCATCAGCGTCGCCATCGAGCGGGCGAGATCAAGCCTTTCGCCGTATTTCAGCCGGGCGACCAAAGCTTTCGCCGCGCCGTCGTGCCGGGCGACAGCGCGCGCCTGATCAAAGCGCGGCGGATCGGCGATCGCGGCAGGCGAGAGCATGCCGGGGCCGAAATCATGCTCGAAGGGCGTGCCGAGGCGCGCGCAAACCGGATCGGAGATCAGCGGCATAGTAGACCAGCATGCGGGACAAAGTGCATGCGCCTCGCCAGTCGCGGCCTGACAGGCGATGCATTGCGGCGGATAGACCAGCGTCAGGGCTCCGCGCCAGAGCCGGGCACCAGCTTGCCCGGCCAGCGCGGCCAGCCGCGAAACCCGCTCGCCTCGCGTGCGATTCGTGCTATCCCGCCGAAGATTGTCGTGAGGAGCCGTCATGCCGCCCGATCCTTCTCAGAAGGAGGTTCCCCAACTCTTCGATCCCGTCAAGGCGGAACGGGCCCTTTCGCGCGCTCTCAGAGCCGGGCCGGCAACGTTCCTGCTCGAACGGGCAGCGGAGGACCTGATCGAACGGCTCGACCCAGTGCTCCGTGAGTTTGATCCGGTTCTCGATCTCGGAACGCCCGGCGCGCAATTCGGAGCAGTGCTGCGCCGGGCAGGAAAGGCGAGCAACATCGAGCATCGCGGCGAGATCGGCTCGTTTATTCCCGAAATTGCGAGCCGGTCGATCACCTGGCCTGATCTCGGGCTGGAAGCCGGTCGCTACGGCCTCATCGCCTCCGGCCTCGTGATGCAGCGGGTGAATGATGTTCCCGGATTTCTCGCGCAGGCGCGCCGGGCTTTGAAGCCGGACGGATTGTTCATCGCGGCGTTCATCGGCGGCGATAGCCTGCATGAACTGCGTGATTGCCTGATGAGCGCCGAGAGCGAGTTGACGGGTGCCGCCGCGATGCGCGTGTTTCCGTTGGTGGACGTGCGCGCAGCCGGCCAGTTGCTCCAGCGCGCCGGTCTCGCCTTGCCGGTGACGGATGCCGAGAAAATCAGCATCCGCTATTCGAACTTTTTCCGGCTGATCGCGGAATGGCGGGGCATGGGAGCGAGCGCGAGCTTGCTGCGGCGCGGACCGACCCCGCCACTCACACGGCGCATCCTGTTCCGCGCAGCCGAGCTTTATGCCGAGCGCTATGCCGAAGCCGATGGTCGCCTGAGAGCAACGATCGAGATCATCTGGATGTCGGGCTGGGCGCCGCATGAAAGCCAGCAACAACCGCTGAAACCCGGTTCGGCCAAGGCGCGACTGGCGGATGCTTTGGCGAAAATCTCGGAAGAGAAGAAAGCAGATTGACGCTGCGCTCAGAGCAGGTCGCGCAGCATCGGGATCAGGGGCTCATCCGCAGGCGGCATGGGATAATCGCGCAGCCGCGCCGGCTCGACCCATTTCAGGGCCTGATGTTCGAGGGCGCGCGGTGTGCCCTCCCAGCGGCGGCAGACATAGAGCGGCATCAGGAGATGGAAATCGGGGTAGCGATGGCTCGCGAAAGTGAGCGGCGCGAGGCACGGCTCCTTGACGCGGATATCGAGTTCCTCGGCCAGTTCGCGGATGAGGGTTTCCTCCGGCCGCTCGCCGGGTTCGACCTTGCCGCCGGGGAACTCCCACAGGCCCGCAAGTTGCTTACCCTCAGGGCGCTGCGCGATCAGCACGCGCCGGTCGGCATCAACGAGTGCCACTGCCGCGACGAGCAGCAGCCTCACGAACGGTAATCCCCGTTGATCTCGACATAGGCCTTGGTGAGATCGCAGGTGTAGACCCGCGATTTCCCGCGCCCGATACCGAGCGAGACGGTGATGTCGATCACGTCGCGCTTCATGTATTCGGTCGTGGCGGCCTCGCTGTAGGAAGGATCACGCGCGCCCTCATGCGCCACGCGGATATCGCCGAAGCGGATGGAGATTCGGTCGCGATCGGCGGGCTCGCCCGCCTTACCCACGGCCATGACGATGCGGCCCCAATTGGCATCCTCGCCCGCAACAGCGGTTTTCACGAGCGGCGAATTCGCGATCGAGAGAGCGATTTTCTTGGCCGATCGGGCGGAGGTCGCGCCTTCGACCGCAATCGAAATCAGCTTGCGCGCCCCTTCGCCATCACGTGCGACCTGCACGGCGAGATCAAGCAGCAACGCGTTGAGCGCCCGCTTGAATCCCACAAGTCGACGATCCTTCGCGTCGGGGACTTCCATCTGCCCGCGCGCAGCGGCCGCACCCGTCGCAAACAGCAGCAGGGTGTCGGAGGTCGAAGTGTCGCTATCGACGGTGACGGCGTTGAAACTGTCCTTCACACCTTTCGAGAGCAGAGCCTGAAGGGCAGAAGGCGCAATTGTGGCATCGGTGAAAACGAACGAAAGCATCGTCGCCATATCCGGCGCGATCATCCCCGCACCCTTGGCGATCCCGGAGAGTGTGACCGGAATGCCGTCGATCTTCGCTTTGCGCGTCGCGACTTTCGGGAAAGTGTCCGTCGTCATGATGGCGCGGGCGGCATCCATGAAGGCCGTCGGGTTCACGCGGGTCGCGCAATCAGCGAGCACGCCCTCGAATTTCGTGGCATCGAGCGGCTCGCCGATGACGCCGGTCGAGGCGAGAGCAACATCCTCGGGCTTGCAGCCCAGCGCTTTGGCCGCAATTTTGGCTGTCAGCGCCACAGCCTCGCGCCCCTTGAGGCCGGTGAAGGCATTGGCATTGCCCGAATTCACCACCAACCCGGCGGCACGCCCGCCCGGCAGGATCGAGCGGCACCAATCCACCGGTGCGGAGGGGCATTTCGAGCGGGTGAAAACACCGGCCATCGCCGTGCCCTTCGAAAAACGGGCGAGCAGCACATCCGTGCGACCCTTGTAGCGAATGCCGGCCTCGGCAGTGGCGAAGGCCACACCCTCGATCGCGGGCATTTTCGGAACCTTCTTCGGAGCCAGCGGCGAGACGGGAACGGATTTGCCAGCCATAACGATGCCTCTCGAAAGAACGGTCACACTCTGCTCCCGCCTCTGCCCGAAAGGGCCTGAGGTTGCAAGAGCCGGGGTGATCGCATGAGCGAAACCAGCAACTGAGCCGACTCATCTTAAGGTTGCGTTTGCCAATCTGGCGCATCATCGAGCCATGTTCACGAAAGTGTTCGAGTCCGATTTTGACTCCTGCCTCGCTGCCCCGGAAGCGTCGTTTCTCTACACGCTCTGGGTCATGTCGCGGGGCGGCAGCGACATGCCGACGGAAGCGAAGCTGCCCTCGAAGCGGCTCGACTATCTGCGCGACGACCTGATGATCCTTCGCCCGCTGGAAGGGCGGGACTGGTTCTATGAACATTATGGCAAGCGGATTGCCATGCACGCCGGTTTCGACATGACCGGCCGGAAGGTCAGCGACTTTCAGGGTGTGCTGGGCGATTTTTACACGCAGATTTACGAGCGCGTCTGCCACGAGCGGCGCCCACTCGCGACATGGCATCGTCTGGGTGCCTTCGACGAAAGGCCGCTCTGGGAGCGCATCATCCTGCCTGTCGGAACCGGCAGCACGGTGACGGGCCTCTATGTGGTCAACAAGGTGCGCGAGATGGAGAAGGATATCAGCCACCTGACAGCACGGGCGCGCGGGCGTGGATTGATCGTCCTGCAATTTGTTCGAAACGCCGATCGCGAGATCATCAATGCGACGATCGTGGGCGCCAATGCCCTCGCGCGGACAATCACGGGCCGCCGGCTCGACGAGATGATCGGGCGATCGATGCTGGCACTGTTTCCCGGCCTCGTCGAAGCGGGTCTGTGGTCGCTTTACCTGAAGGTCGCCGAGACGCAGAGCCCCGAGACTCAGGATGTCGATTATGACAAGGACGGCGTCACGGGGAGTTTCCGCGTGCAGATCACGCCATTCATTGATGGCGTGACGGTCGATTTCGAACTGCTCAAAGCCGAGAAGGCGCCGGGTGTTACGGCTTCTTCCCGGGCGTCGGCGGCGTAGGCCGGTCGATTTTCGCCTCTTTCTTCAGCTTTTCGACGAGATCGTTCTGAGCCTTCTGGACGAGCGCCTGCGCGAGGCGATCCTTCACATCGGCAAAGGCCGGAACAGGCCGGTTACGCCGGTCTTCAAGCTTGATGATGTGCCAGCCGAACTGGCTTTTCACCGGTGCGGAAATCTCGCCGGTCTTCATCGCGAAAGCAGCTTCGGCAAACTCGGGCACCATGCGTTCCTTGGCGAAATAGCCGAGATCGCCGCCCTGCTGGCCCGAGCCGGGATCTTTCGAGACCTCGGCTGCGACTTTCGCGAAATCCTCGCCGCCCTTCACGCGGGCATGGATTTTCTTGGCCTCTTCTTCCTGCTCCACCAGAATATGGCGCGCGCGCACTTCCTCGATGGGCTTGAGCTGGGCAACCTGATCATCATAGAATTTCTTGAGCGCGGCGTCGCCTGCGGCCTTCTCGCCTTCGCGCGAAAGCAGGCGCTCCATCATGATGCGATCCCGCGCATAATTGAGCTTCGCGGTAAACTCGGCGCTCTGGTCGAGCTTGTCCTTGCGGGCAGCCTGCGCGGCGAGCTTGACCTCAATGAGGAAATCAAGCGCCACCTCGCGCTGCTTGTCTTCGGGAATGTTGCCGAGCTGGGTCGCCAGATCTTCGAGCGCGAGCTTCAGTTCGGCCTCCGTGATGGCCTCGCCGTTGACGGTCGCGGCCGTCTGCGCGCGAACAGGGGCGGCCGAGAGCATCAGCGCGGCAACAAGTGGCAGGGCCAGACGGGCAAACATGAGGCAATCTCCGAAAAAAGCTGACCGTGCGAAGGTCGAAACACCTGCTCGCGCGATGACACTGGGCGCGAGGGTTAGCCCAAAGCAGCCGTCTTGGCGAGAGGAAGCAGGCCTCGCTCCCGCTTTTTTGATACCGGCCGGCGGCATACTTGACCTCGGAAAGTGCCCTGCACGTTGACAATACCCCCCACGAATTCTTATCTCCGCCTCGACAAGTTTGGCCCTCGCGCGGGGTTCTTGCCTGGGTTCCGCCATCGGGCGGGCTTTTGAGGCCACAGGCCTCGCCGGCTCGCGGCGAGGACACGAGGGAAAAATTTCATGCTCGGCGGAATTCTCAAGACGGTTTTCGGCTCCTCGAACGACCGCCGTCTGAAGGGCTACAGGCCGAAAGTGGCCGCCATCAACGCTCTTGAAGCCGAGGTTTCGGCTCTTTCCGACGAGGCTCTGGCCCAGCGCACGGTGGATTTCCGGGCCCAGCTCGCTGCCGGCAAGACGCTGGACGACATCCTTGTGCCGGCCTTTGCGACGGTTCGCGAAGCCGCCAAGCGCGTGCTGGGGCAGCGCCATTTCGATGTGCAGCTGATCGGCGGCATGGTTCTGCACGAAGGCGGCATCGCCGAGATGAAAACCGGCGAGGGCAAGACGCTGGTCGCGACCTTGCCGGTTTACCTCAATGCGCTCGCCGGAAATGGCGTGCATGTCGTGACCGTGAACGACTACCTCGCGCGGCGCGACGCGGGCTGGATGAGCCAGATCTACAGCTTCCTCGGGCTGACCACCGGCATCATCGTTCACGGCCTCGACGATGCCGAGCGCCGGACCGCCTATGCCGCGGACATCACCTACGGCACCAACAACGAGTTCGGCTTCGATTACCTGCGCGACAACATGAAATACGAGCTCGCGCAGATGAGCCAGCGCGGCCACGCTTTCGCGATTGTCGACGAGGTGGACTCAATTCTCGTGGACGAGGCACGCACGCCGCTGATCATCTCGGGACCTACGGAAGACAAATCCGATCTCTATATCTCGATCGACGCGCTGATCCCGCGCCTGAAGCCCACCGATTTCGAGGTGGATGAAAAGCAGCGCACGGTTCACCTCACCGAGGAGGGCAACGAGCATGTCGAGAACCTGCTCACCGAGGCCGGGCTGCTGACGGATGGCTCGCTCTACGAAGCGCACAACTCGGCGCTCGTGCACCATGTGAACTCGGCCCTGCGAGCGCACACGCTCTTCACGAAAGACAAGGATTACATCACCCGCTACAACCCGGAGACGCGGGTGAGCGAGGTTGTGATCATCGACGAATTCACCGGACGCATGATGCCAGGGCGGCGCTATTCCGAAGGGCTGCACCAGGCGCTTGAGGCCAAGGAGAAGGTGCAGATCCAGCCCGAGAACGTGACGCTGGCCTCCATCACCTTCCAGAACTATTTCCGCCTCTACAAGAAGCTCGCGGGCATGACCGGAACGGCTGCGACCGAGGCCGAGGAATTCCAGCAGATCTACAATCTCGAAGTGGTGGAAATTCCCACCAATGTGCCGGTGGCACGCCTGGATCAGGATGACGAGGTCTATCGCACCGCCGACGAGAAGGACAACGCGATCGCCGAGGAAATCGCCCGTGCGAAGGCGCGGCGACAGCCGGTTCTCGTGGGCACGACCTCGATCGAGAAATCGGAACTGCTCGCGAGCCTCCTGCTGAAGCGCGGCTTCAAGCAGGTTGACCTGGGTGACCCCAACGCCTTCAAGCCGTTGCTCGATGGTGATCAGGGCACGAGCGATGAGCGCCTTTTTGCGGTGCTCAACGCCCGCTATCACGAGCAGGAAGCGTTCATCGTGGCGCAGGCCGGCGTGCCGGGCGCCATCACCATCGCCACGAACATGGCCGGTCGCGGCACCGATATCCAGCTCGGCGGCAACCTGAAAATGCGCATCGAACGCGAATGCGAGGGCCTCGAAGGCGCGGAGCGTGATGCCGCGATCGCCCGCATCAAGTCGGAAATCGAGCGCAACCGCGAGATCGTGCTGAATTCGGGCGAGGAAATCGAACTGGAACCCGCCAAGGGCTCGAAACCGGCGAAAATCTTCAAGGCTCCGGGCGGACTCTATGTGATCGCCTCCGAGCGCCATGAAAGCCGGCGCATCGACAACCAGCTGCGCGGGCGTTCGGGCCGGCAGGGCGATCCCGGCCGCTCGAAATTCTTCCTCTCGCTCGAGGACGACCTGATGCGCATCTTCGGCTCGGACCGGATGGACAGCATCTTGCAGAAGCTCGGCCTCAAGGACGGCGAGGCCATCGCCCATCCGTGGGTGAACAAGGCGCTCGAGACCGCTCAGAAAAAGGTCGAGGCGCGCAACTTCGAAATCCGCAAGAACATCCTCAAATACGACGACGTGATGAATGACCAGCGCAAGGTGGTGTTCGAGCAGCGCCGCGATCTGATGGCGGCCCCCGATCTCGTTCAGACCGTCACCGATATGCGCCACGCCGTGGTGGATGAAATTGTCAGTCGCAACATTCCCGAAGGCGCTTATCCCGAAGCTTGGAGTGTGGACGCGCTGAAAGAGGAAACAGCCCGTTTCCTGGCGCTCGACCTGCCGGTCGATGAGTGGGCGCGCGAGGAGGGCATCGCCGATGAGGAGATGCGCGAGCGCCTGACGAAAGCAGCGGATGATGCCTATGCCATCCGGGTGGAGAAGAACACGCCCGATCTCATGCGTTATATCGAGCGACAGATCGTGCTTCAGACCCTCGATCACCTCTGGCGCGAACATCTTGTGACACTCGATCACCTGCGGCAGGTTGTGGGCTGGCGCGGCTATGCTCAGCGCGATCCGCTGAATGAATTCAAGAGCGAGGCGTTCGAGCTATACGATCGTCTGCTCGGCACCCTGCGCGAAACCGTGACCGGCCAGTTGATGCGGGTGGAGGTGGTGTTCGACCAACCCGAAGGGGCGGAAGCCCAATCCGACATGGCAGCAAACGCACCGCTCGACATGCCATCCAACATGTCAGCCGTGGATCGCGCGGCGATGGCATACGGCGTGGCGCCCGCTGCGGCGGCCCTGGCACTCGCGGATGCTCCGGCTCAGGACCGCGACCCGAACGACCCGTCAAGCTGGGGTAAGGTCGGGCGTAACGAGCCTTGCCCTTGCGGTTCGGGCAAGAAATTCAAGCATTGTCACGGCCAGTATAGCTGATCATCGGCCGCTTCCCAGCCAAAGCGGGGCGTGACCCATTGGCGAACGCCGCACCCCCATGGGGCCACAAACCGGCATGACCGTCCGCCCTGCCTCAATGCGGTGTGATCTCGGCCGCAATCAAGCAACGTCGCAATCAGCGACGCGGCGGAGTGGGAAGATTGGCCGGCGTGCCAACGGTTTCCGTGGCGCCCGTCGCATTGGCGGTGAGCCCTGACAGCGAGCCCAGCCAGCGCTGATAGAAAGCGGGCTGATCGGTCGTGGCCTTGCGCTGAGAGACAAGGGCTGTCGCCTGAACCGATTGCTGCGGCGACTGGATGCCGGCGCTGCTGCGTGCAGGCGCAGGCGAAACGGCACGCGGTGCGGTGGCGATTGCGGTTGTTGCGGCGGGAGCGGGAGAGGGCGGATTGAGTGCGGCTTCCTGCTCGGCGCGCGTGCGCTGGGCCATCGCGATCAACTGCGCCCGATTGAGCCCACGAGCGCGCTCGGCGGCGACATCGACATGGCCGAAATCCAGCGCTTCCGGCTGAGAAACTTCGGCGATCCGTGACGTGGATTGCGGCACAGAACCGGTGCGCGACACATTCTCCGAGCCACCCACCGAGGCATAGACCGTGTTCTTGAACGAGGGATGCTGGTCGCCATCCTTGTAGATGCGCTTGAGAGCCTTGTGACCGGCCCGGGTGAGTTCGGCCACCTGCTGCTCGTCATTCTGGGCCTTCTGGCGCACGGCCACGCTCACGGGATCATCGGCGGCAGGAGTCGAGCACAAGGCTTCAGAGTCAGCGGCGCCGGCACCGAAACGGTATCGGCCAGAGCAGGCCGCAACCTTCACTTCGCGCTTCGTCACCTCGAAATGGTCCGCCCCTTCCTTGAGATTCTTCCAGAAGGGGAGGTTTTCGTCCGCACGATACTTCGCGAGATTGGAGGGCGTGAACCGGAAGGGCAGGCTCTGCATCTGGATCGCCTGCTGACCGCCGGAGAAACTCTCGCGCGCCAGAGCGTAGATATCGGCAATCTGCCGGTCCGTCATGGAGAAGCAGCCGCGCGACGAACAGGCGCCATGCACCATGATATGGCTGCCGTTGCGCCCGAGCTGGCGATCAAAATTGTTGGGATAACCAATGTTGAACGAGAGATAGAACGAGGAATTCGGGTTCATCATCGCCGGGGTGATGGAGTAGAATCCTTCAGGAACCTGCCGGTCGCCCTCGACCTTCTTCGGCCCGAGCTGGCCCGACCAGCGACAGATCGGGTAGGTGTGCAGAAGCTTGTACTCGCCGGAATTGTCGGCCTTCCAGACTTCAAGCTCGCTCTCTTTCTTGAAAGCGCGGATGAGAATCGGCGAGGTTTTCGAAAGCCCCATCTCGCTCATCTTGCTCTGGATTTCCGGAGACAAGGCAACGTAGTGCCGCGAATTGCGCGGCAGGTAAGCATCGTCATTGCAGCCCGCGAGAACCAGCGCTCCGGAAAGCGCGCCTGCCGTCACAACGGTCCGAACCAGAACTGAACGCCTCATGCCTGAACCCGCATCCTTGGAAGTTGGCGCGAACGCCAAGTGCTTCTTATCGTCAGCCGCCCGCTGCGTCGAGAGGGCTCTACGGACCAACCATGGCCGCAACTTGGCATATTAGCCGTGACACAGCGCAATCGCCATAAAACTTATCGTTAGCCTCAAGGCATCGTTAACCGCGCCCGCGAACCTCAAATCTTGCGGCCGATAGCAAGGAATTTGTCTGCCCGCGCTTCGCGCAGCTGGTCGGGCGAGAGGGCCGAAAGATCGTTCAGGGCGTGGAAAATCGCATCGCCCGCCGCCTGAATCGCGGCATCCGGCGCGCGATGCGCGCCGCCCACAGGCTCGGAAATGATCACATCGATCACCTTGAGCCGGAGCAAATCCTGCGCCGTGATCCGCATGGTGGAAGCAGCTTCCTGCGCGCGCTGCGAATCACGCCAGAGAATCGAGGCCGCCGCTTCAGGCGAAATAACCGAATAGATGGCGTGTTCGAGCATGAGGACACGGTTGGCCGTCGCGATGGCGATCGCGCCGCCGGATCCACCCTCGCCGAGGATGAGCGCGACATTCGGCACGCCCAAAGCGAGGCAGGCATCGGTAGAGCGCGCGATCGCTTCCGCCTGCCCACGTTCCTCTGCCCCGATACCGGGATAGGCGCCCGCGGTATCGACCAGAGCAATAACCGGCAGCTTGAACCGGTCCGCCAGTTCCATCAGGCGCACCGCCTTGCGGTAACCCTCCGGCCGCGCCATGCCGAAATTGTGCTTCAGGCGCGTTTCGGTGTCGTGGCCCTTTTCCTGCCCGATGACGCAGACTGCCTGCCCGCGAAACCGGCCGAAACCGCCGATCACAGCAGCGTCTTCGCCAAAATAACGATCCCCCGCGAGCGGCGTGAAATCGGTGATCAGCTGCGAGATGTAATGCATGCAATGCGGCCGCTCGGGATGGCGTGCAACCTGGGTCTTCTGCCAGGGTGTCAACCCGGCATAGACATCGCGCAAAGCCTGCAACGCCTTGCCTTCGAGCCGGCCGATCTCATCGCCGATCGCCGCTGCCGACCCTTGATCAGTGAGAGCCTTCAATTCGGCGATCTTCGCCTCCAGCTCGGCAACAGGCTTTTCGAAATCGAGATAGGCGCGCATGGGCCTCGAGGGGTTGACGTCCGCAAGGGGACCGGAAAGGCGCCGCAAACTGGCGACGAGTTCCCCTCGCGTCAAGCCAAAACACCAGATCTCGGTGAATTCAGCCCTCGTCGTTCAGCGGGTGCAGATCACGCACCATTGCTTTCGCGCGTTCATCCAGCACGTGCGTGTAGATCTGGGTGGTGGAAATATCGGCATGCCCCAGCAGTTGCTGCACGATGCGCAAATCGGCACCGTTCTGCAAAAGGTGCGTCGCGAAGGCATGGCGCATCACATGCGGCGAGAGCTTTTCGGCGGCGAGCCCGGCTCTCCCCGCAAGGCGCTTGAGCTCGCGCGCGAAGACCTGGCGGGCGAGGTGCCCCGCCTCGCCCTCGGCCGGGAACAGGTGGCGACTGGCCCTCCCATCTTCGCCGAGGGTCTCGCGATAGCGAAAGACCGCCTCCTTCGCCGTTTCGGTGAGCAGCACGATCCGCTCCTTGCCACCCTTGCCGCGCACGATGAGATGATCGCGGTTGCGGGCAATGCTCGCAGCGGGCAGTGCCAGCAATTCGCTGACACGCAGGCCGGTGGCGTAAAGCATCTCGACCAATGCCGAGAGGCGCAAGGCCGCGCGACGCGCGGCGGGCGTTTTCGCTTCTGCGATACCGGCTTGCGCAGCCTGGAAGAGCCGGTCGACATCGTCAACATCCAGCACCTTGGGCAGGCTCTGCGCCTTTCGCGGCCCGGTAAGAGTCACGGTCGGGTCATCGCCGCGATGACCTTCCGCATAGAGAAAACCGTGGAACTGTCGCAGGGCCGAGAGTCGGCGCTGGATGGTGGAAGCCTTGAAGCCGGCCTCGGAAAGGCTTTGGAGATAGGCGCGCAAGGCCACGATATCAGCCTTCAGCGGGCCCGAGCCTCGTGCGGCCAGTGCCGCAAGATAGTCTTCGAGATCACGCTCGTAGCCGGCAATCGTATTGGCCGCAGCCCCGCGCTCCGAGGAGAGCATGGCGAGAAAAGCGCGGATCAGGCGAGAGGACATGGCCTTAGCTGCCGCGAGGCTTCGGCATCGGCACCTGAATCACGATCTCTCGCGGCTCGGGTTCGACGAGCGCGCCGAGCGCGTAGAGCGCGCCAAAGGCGAGCCCTGCGAGGATCGAGAGATAAAAGAGAACCCGGATAAGGAGAAACATCGCGATGCCGATGGAAAGACCTGATCCGGGTTATCGGAATGAATGGCGCCAAATGCAAGCGAAGGCTGGGCTTTGCCAAGCGGTGGCTAGCCATCGAGGCTTTTTTCTGCTTCACGTGCCGCCCGATATTGGCACGAAGGCTGACGGAACGTTGAGCATGGCCGCCGAGGAACTGGCGATGAAAAGCATCACGGACGGGGCCGCGCCCGACTCCGCCGATGCCGCACGCGTTCTTCTCGATCGGCTTGGCGATCGCCATATTGTGCTTGTCGGGCTGATGGGCGCGGGGAAAACCTCGGTCGGAAAGCGTCTGGCGCAGAGGCTCGGCTTGCCGTTCATCGACAGCGATCACGCGATCGAGGAATCGGCTAACATGTCGATCCCCGATATCTTCAAGTCTCTGGGCGAGGCTGAGTTCCGCTCCGGCGAACGTCGCGTGATCGCGCGCTTGCTCGGCGAGAAACAGCAGGTGATCGCCACAGGTGGCGGTGCCTACATGGATGGCGAGACGCGCCTGAGAATCCGCGAGAAGAGCGTCTCGCTCTGGCTCAAGGCCGAATTGCCGGTGCTGATGAAGCGCGTGCTTCGCCGTCAGGACCGCCCTCTCCTCGCCAATACGGACCCCGAAGCGACGATGCGCGACCTGATGGCGCGCCGCTACCCCGTTTACGCCGAAGCCGACATCACCATCCTTTCCGGCGACCAGCCGCACGAAAGCATGGTGCAGGCGGTCATCGATGCAATCAACCGGCACCTCGAGCAAGAGGCGAAGGCGTGATGACGCAAACCTCGCCGCAAAGCGTCAGGGTCGATCTTGCCGGTCGCTCCTATGATATCCTGATCGGGCGCGGGCTTGTCGCGCATGCAGGTCAGCATCTTGCCTCGCTGCTCACGAAGCGGCGTGTGCTGGTGGTCACCGATGAGAATGTCGGCCAGCGCCATCTCGGCGCGCTGGTCGCGAGCTTGGAGGCTTCTGGCATTCCCGCCGCGAGTCTCGCGCTGCCGGCGGGTGAAAAGACAAAAAGCTGGCCGTTTCTCGAACAGGTCGTGGAGCGTATTCTGTCCGAGCGGCTGGAGCGAGGAGATGCCGTGATCGCGCTCGGAGGTGGCGTAATCGGCGATCTCGCGGGTTTCGCCTCGGCAATCGCGCGGCGCGGTATGAAATTCGTGCAAATCCCCACGAGCCTGCTCGCTCAATCGGATTCCAGTGTGGGCGGCAAGACCGGGATCAATTCGCCCTCGGGCAAGAACCTTGTGGGAGCGTTTCACCAACCTATCCGGGTGCTGTGCGATACCGGCGTGCTCGATACGCTTCCGCTGCGCGAAATGCGCGCCGGCTATGCCGAGGTGGTGAAATACGGGTTGATCGACCGACCTGAATTTTTCGAATGGCTCGAAGCCGGTGCCTGGCGCGGAATTTTCGAGGGCACACCCGAGCGCGACGAAGCCGTCCGGATCGCGTGCGCTGCCAAGTCGGCGATTGTGGCGCGCGACGAACACGAAACCGGCGACCGGGCTCTTCTCAATCTTGGCCACACCTTCGGCCATGCGCTCGAAGCGCTGACACATTATGATTCCGCCCGCCTCGTCCATGGCGAGGGTGTCGCGATCGGCATGGCAATGGCGCATCGTTTCTCGGTGCAGTTCGGCTTATGCAGCGGACAGGATGCGGGCCGGGTGGCAGCACACCTTCAGGCAGTCGGATTGCCCACGGAGGTGAAGGCCATCCCCGGCTGGAGCGCCGGGGTCGATGCGATGATCGACGCCATCCGCCAAGACAAGAAGGTCAGCCAGGGCGCGCTGACCTTCATCCTCACGCGCGGCATCGGCCAGAGCTTCATCGCCAAAGGCGTAGAAGAGGCGCCTTTGCGGGCATTTCTCGCCAGCGAATTGGCTCGATAGAGCGATCAAGCCTCTGTCGTGTTCGATGTGCCGGCCATGAACTGCGCCCTGGCCAAAGCCGCAAACCGCCCGTTCTGAGCAACAAGCTCGTCAAAATTGCCCTGTTCGACGATCCGGCCGGAATCGAGCACCACGATGTGATCGGCGTTGCGGATGGTCGCGAGCCGATGCGCGATCACAAAGGTCGTGCGCCCCTTCATGACCTCTTCGAGCGCGAGTTGGAGCTTCTGTTCCGTCGCGGCATCAAGCGCCGAGGTCGCTTCATCGAGGATGAGGATCGGGGGATCCTTCAGGAGCGCGCGCGCGATCGAGAGGCGCTGGCGTTCGCCGCCCGAAAGCGAGCGGCCGCGCTCGCCCACGATGGTATCGAGCCCTTCCGCTTGCCGGCCGATGAATTCGAGCGCCTGCGCGCGCTCCAGAGCCGCCATCATCTGCTCGTTGGTGGCATCGGCGCGGCCGACCTCAAGGTTCTCACGGATGGTGCGGGCAAACAGCATCGGCTCCTGGAAAACGACGGCGATATTGCGCCGGAGGCTTTGCAGGGTGAAATCGCGGATATCCTTGCCATCGACGAGAATGCCGCCCGATTGCGGATCGAAGGCGCGATGCAGGAGCCCTAGTGTCGTGGATTTACCCGACCCGGTGGAGCCCACCAGCGCGACGGTCTGCCCTTTCCTCGCCCGGAGCGAGAGATCAAGGATTGCCGGTCGCTTGCCATCGTAGGAGAAGGTCACGTTGTCAAAGACGACCTCGCCTTCGAGCCGCCCGGCATCGACAGCATTGGGGCGATCCTGCACATGCGGGATCGTATCGATGACGTCGAAAAATTCCCGGAGCTTGGGTGCTTGCATGAAAAGCTGGTTCACGAACCCGACGGCCGCTTCAAGCTTGCCGATCAGCAAGGTCGAATAGCCGACGAAAGTGACGATATCGCCGATGCTCGCCATATCATGCAGATGCAAATATGTGCCGAGCAGGAAGATCGAGGTCACAGTAATGGTGGACGATGCGCGGGTCGCGACAGAAACCAGTGCCCACCAGGAGAGCACAGGAAGCTGGGCTTGCAGCAGCCTGTCAATCACGCTGCGCAGATGCGTCAACTCGGCCTGAACGCGCGTGAAACTCTGGATCACCGGGATATTGCCGATGGCATCCGATGTGTGCTCGGCGAGTTCGGAATGATAACCCTCGACGCTGTCCTGCATGCGCGCGGTCTTGTTGACGACGATTGCCATCAGCACCGCGAAAACGATCACCAGCACCACGAGCAGCAAAGCGAGCCGCCAGTTGATGAACAGCGTGAACGGCAGCAAAACCAGCAGCGCCACCAAAGCCGCGCAATGATCGCGCAGGAAACCGAGCCAGAGCCAGAACATCCCGTTCGCCCCATCGAGCATCACCTTCAGCGTGCGGCCGGTATGGGTGTTCGTATGATAGGAGAGCGGCAGGGTGAGCACATGCTCGAAAAAATTCGCCATCATCTGCAGACGCTGGCGATGCGACAGCCGGTCGGCGTGCAACGCGATGGTCACACCCGCCGCGATGGTGAAGAGCCCGAACAGCAACCAAAGCCCGATGAGCGGCAGAAGCTGCTCCATGGTCGGCTTGCCGCCCCCGGCCTGGGCGCCGGTCAGCACATTGATGATGCGCCCGAACAGCCAGGGCTCGACAAACTGCGCCACAGCCAGAGCCAGATTGGTGAAGACCAGCAACAGGCCGAGTTTCATCTCCGGCCCGAGTTGCATCAGCACCCGAATGTACAGTCTCACCAACGGCATGCACCTGTCCCCTTCGCCCCGATGGGCCGAACGCCATGTCCGCCATATCGCGAAGAGATGATGAACGGCAACTGAGCAGAAGAATGCTTAACGCTTAACCGTTCTTTCAGCCGAAGCGCCTAGGGTCATGGGAAGCATGGGTCCGTTTCGTTCGGGCCAGACGTTTTTCGCGATAAGGACGGCGAGATGGATATCGCAACCGGCGTAGGACTTGCTCTGGGCAGTCTGACGATCATCGTGCTGGTGCTGATGGATGGCAGCTTCGGCATCTACATGGACAAGCATGCCGCGATCGTCATCTTCGGCGGGGCGATTTCCGCGACCCTGATCCGCTACCCGTTCTCGACCATGCTGCACGGCCTGCCCATGGGGCTGCGTTACGTGTTCCAGTTGCGCAAGCTCGATTCGCGGGCCCTGATCGAGGAAATCACCAAGATTGCCGACATCATGCGCAAATCGGGTCCGATGGCGCTGGAAACCTACCAGGTGGACGATCCGTTCCTCGCGCAGGGTATCCGCTATGTGGTCGACGGCTATGATTCCGAATTCATCAAATCGACGATGGAGCAGGATCGCGACACCTTTCTCGGCCATCTCGATGAGGGGCAGAAAATCTACCGCGCGATTGGTGATTGCGCTCCAGCCTGGGGGATGATCGGGACCCTGCTCGGCATGGTGAACATGTTCGCGAACATGGAAGACCCCTCCAAGCTCGGACCTTTCATGGCGGTTGCGCTGCTCGCGACGCTCTACGGCGCGGTTGTCGCGAACCTGTTCTGCCTGCCGATCGCGGATAAACTGCATCTGAAGATGGAAGAAGAGGATGTCTCGCGCACCCTCATCATCGATGGCGTGCTGCAGGTTCGTGCAGCGAAAAGCCCCTCGATTATCCGCGAGATGCTGATTTCCTATCTGCCTGACCATCACAAGGCGCAGTTCCAGGATGCGGAAACGGCCTGATCTCCAGTTTGTTGAGTTGAGTGCACGATCATGGCGAGAAAAAAAGCAGCGGCGCATTCCGGCGGTCACGGCTGGTTCGTGACCTTCGCGGACCTGATGGGGCTGCTTCTGAGCTTTTTCGTCATGCTGGTGGCCTTCTCCTCGCCCAACCAGAAGAAGCAGCAGATTGTTGCCGGCTCGATGCGCGAGGCCTTCGGCACCCAGAAGGCCGTGCGCCATCAGGGCATGATCGAGGTCGACGGCATCCCGACCCGCACCCAGTTGAAAAACGTTGCAAAAGTCAGCAACGAATACGCGGCGGATCAGTCGACACCCTTCAAGACCATCCAGCGTGATACGACCGGCAAGGGCACGTTCTATTCGGATCGCGGATTCACCACCGCCGCAGCCTCGCTGCGTCAGGCTTTGCAGGAACTGCCAGAACTGACCGAGGTGTCTCGCAACGTCATCGTCGAGGAAACGAAAGAGGGCCTGCATATCCAGATCACGGATCAGGAAGGCCGCTCGATGTTCGCCGAAGGGTCTGCATGGCCCTATGAGCGCATGAAGCGCGTCATTTCCGGCATAGCGCCCACCCTTCGCCGCATGCCGAACCGCCTGCGCGTGACCGGGCACACCAGCGCCAGCCGTGGCGAAGGGCGCGACCGGGCTGAACTCTGGCGGCTGTCGAGCGAACGCGCCCTCGGCGTGCGCGACCTGCTCTCGAACAATGGCATTCCCGACGAGCGCTTTGAGTCAGTGATCGGCAAGGCCGACGGCGAGCCGCTTTTCCCGGATGACCCCTTCATCGCACCCAATCGCCGCATCTCGATCCTTGTGGTGCGCGAGGCTCCGCCGCTCCCGCCCGAGAAGAAGTGATCAGCCGTCGCGCTCATCCTCCTGGCGTGGCAGGCCGCGCGGATCGACCATCGGCGGCAGATTGGTGATTTCGAGCCTCCTCGTCGGCGATGAGACCATCACGCCCGCCTCCTGAAGCCGCCGGTAGATGTCGAACAGCAGATCCGAGCGGGTGGTCGACATCGAGTCGACATCGGTGAAGCAGCGCAACTCGAAATCGAGGCCATTCTCGCCCAGATTCTTGAAGATCACGATCGGCTTCGGCTCGCTCATGATCTCGATATGCGCCAGAGCCGAATCGAGCAGGATTTTCTGCACAACCTGCGGATCAGCCGAATAATCGACCCCGACCGGCACGATGATGCGCGCGGTGCGATCAGCATGCACCCAGTTTTTCACACGGCCCGAAATGAACTCCGAATTCGGGATGATCAGGCTGGCACGGTCGAATGTGAGAATTTCGGTCGAGCGGACATTGATCCGCTTCACCGTGCCCTGCTCATCCCCCACCACGATCCAGTCCCCCACCCGGATCGGCCGCTCCCAGAGCAGGATGAGGCCGGAGATGAAATTCTCGACGATGGATTTCAGCCCGAAGCCGATACCAACCGAAAGCGCACCGGCGACAATCGTGAGCTTGTCGAGCGAGAGGCCAAGCTGGCTCAGCGCGAACATCGCCGCCAGCACGATACCGACATATCCGAGCATCGTCCGGATTGAGTTCTGCAGGCCCGGGTCCAGCGTCGTGCGCGGAAGATAATTCGAATCGAGCCAGTTCTGGATCGCGCGGGTGATGAAATAGCCGACAGCGAACAGGCCGATCGCCAGCGCAATCGTCGAAAGGGAGATCGTGATCCCGCCCACCTGAAAGCCGAAGAACGCAGCGCGGACATTGCTCAGGAAAGATTGCGAATCGACCCCCCAGGGTGCCAGGACCAGCAAGGCCAGCGCGACGAACAGCACGAGCTTGAGAAATCCGGAACCCAGCACACTGGCCTGATCGAGCGCGGAAGCAGTCATGCCCGTGGCATCGCGCACACGCCGCCCGAGAAATCCGCCGGAGGAAACACCCGCCCCGACCAATTCCTCGATAAAGGCCAAGGCGAGAACAGCGCTGAACGCCAGAGCCATGATCCAGGTGAGCTGGGTGACGAGGAAGCTCGCGAAGGGCACATAGCCGGAAATGCCTGCACCGATCACCACGACCACGGAAAGCCAGCCCAGCAGTCGGATGTGCCAGAGCTTGCCCGCCTCGGCGATATCCTCGACGCTCGCCGCTTCCCGACGGCCAAACGCCCGGCTGAGACCGCGCGCAATCACCAGAACCGCCAGAATGGCAAAAACACCGCGCGTCGCGATGGTGAGCGGGAGTGAAGCAACAATGGCCGCCAGCCAGGCATCCGCCACCCGGCCGATGACAACCACCAGTGTGAAAGCGAAAATCGTGCCCGAAAAAATGGCCGCGCGGTCATCCGAAAGCTCGACGATCCGCCAGCCCGGCCGCCCCGGCGCCAGAATGGCTCGCGAGAGCCCCCGCATGAAGACAAGGAAAATCAGCCCGGTCAGCAAGGCATCCATGACGCTGTTGGCGCGACCGGGTAGCAATTCGAAGCGATCCAGCAACAGGTTGAGCAGCAGCAAGGCAGCGCCGGGCACGAGTGTCGCCAGCGCAAGCCGCCTCAGGGCTCGCATCAGTTTCTGGAGACGGGTTTTCTCGCGCTCTTCAGCGCCTGCCGTTTCTGCCGCGTGGAAGAGTGTTCCCGTCTCGACCCAGCGACGGGCGCGGGGCTGGACAACGACGAACAGGACCAGCACCAGCAGCAGGATGACCGCCTCATGGAGGCTGAGATTGGCCGCAATCGTCTCACCCCATTGCTGGAGGAGGAAGTTGAAGGCCCGGATATCCGCCGGCAGCGTCTTCGTGATCTCCACCCAAAGCCACGGGTTGATGATTGCTGGGTGCTGCGCGAGAATTTCGCGGGTGAAATTCTGGCGGCGGCGATCAGAGATTGCCTGACCGGACTGATCGGCACGCAACCCGAGCGCGCGCGCCAGACGCAAGGTCTCGTCCGCTTCCTTCCAGAGCCGGTCCTGCTCGGCACGATCACGCGCAACCTCGACGCTCTCGCTCTGGCCTTTCGAGACATCCGGCGCGGGACCCAGTTGATCGATCCGGGCCTTGATCTCGTCGACGCGGGGCTGCTCGCGCTGGATGATTTCTTCGATCTTCTGCGCCAGCGGGACCAATCGCTGACGCAGATCGTTCAGCCGGGCCTCTTCCAGCCTCTCGCGCGAAAGGGCAGCCTCGATCTGCTGCAGATCCAGACGGATGGCCTCGATCTGGGCGCGCGAGCCGCCGGCCGGAACCTCGGAATCCTGCGCGGCTGACGGCACGGCGAAAGGCAGGGCAGCAAGGAGCGCGATCAGGGCAAGAGCCCGCCACAAACCCGCCAATGCCTGAATTGCCATCCTACCCTCCTTGCGCCCGCAGACCCGCCGGACCTTTCCGGTGCCAGAACCGCCGAATCAGGCGAGAGGATGGCAGAATGCCGCACGCTTGTATGCGTGGCGCCAGCAGAAGCAGCCCTAAATCAAAAATGCCGGCACGCGGGGAGCGCGCCGGCACATCGCTTCAGACGATGGCGCATCCTGCGCCGCGAGACATCAGGGCTCCGTGCCGCTCGAGCCGTTACCGCCGCCGTTACCGCCGCCGTAAGTGCCCTCGCAACCACAGCCCTTGCCGCCGCAACCGCAGCCGCTGCAACCACAGCCCTGGCCTGTGCCACACGCACCGCCGCTGCAAGCACCGCAATCCGCCTTCCTGGCGACCTCGACGGCCTCTCCCATCTGTCCGATCAACGCACGGATCATCGCGTTCTGCATGTCCACCTGAACGATATTCAGTTTTATCGACATGTTACCTGCCCCCTTTGTTGTGGTAACACCCACAGCATGTCTAAATTGGTTAACGCGTCAAGAGAGCAAAAGCATAAACGTTAACTTGACAGGCGAATTTGTGGCATGAGAGTGTTGGTTTTATGGATATTGGCCGTATTGGCTGATGCCAAGCCGTTGATAGCTCAATATTTCTCTACATTATCGGGGGGATAGCTGATGAATATTGAAGATCGCCTTTCCAATGACGAGGCTTTGCTGAGACAATTTGTCTCACCGAACCTTTATGTCTATTTTCGCCTGAAAGTTCCGGAGCTCGAGTCTGCGGAATTGAAGTCGAGACTGACGGAACTGATCAAATTCCTGCTGATGTCTCACAAGTTTCCGGGGAATATTCTGTTCGGCCGAGATCTGGATGATCTTTGGCATCTTTGGATCATGCAAACGAAGCAATATGATGCGTTCTGCAGGGTCACCGAGTCAGGAAGGCTGATCCATCACGATTCGAACGACTACCCGAAGGAGCATCTGAGCTGGAGTGACGCGGAACAGCTGGCAGCCAGCATGAAGGCCGAGAAGGATGCCGTGGGCGCGGTGCGCCCTCCGCCGCCGGTTGACACGCCGGAATTCCAGGAAAGCGTGCAGCGCATGCTGTCGTTCTTCACGAGCTACGTGCTGAGCTACGGTCCGCTGAAGGCCGAGAATGTGCGATACTGGCCGCCGGTCGCACGGATGTTGCGTCGGCTGAACTGGTCGGTGGATGACTTCAACGCCTTCCTGCTCGCCCAGGCGAACACTTTGGCTCCGGGTGTCGAGCCAGCTCATGCCTGAGGTCGCAAGGCCCGGCGCATTGGCCGCATCCCGAAGCCGGTTCACTCGATCCGGCTTCGGCCCCGTTGCACTCGCAACCGCGCTGATTTTCTGTGCCGGGTTGATGAGTGCGGCGGGGGCGCTGTTCATCATTGCGCTTTACGGGCGGCTGATCCCTTCTGGCTCATTGCCTGCTCTGGCCGTCACCTTCGGAGGGGTCGCCGGCTTGCTGGTGGTGCAGGGGCTGCTGCGCTACCTTGCGGGACAGATGGCCGATCGCGCTGGCTCCGCAGTCTTTTTCCGGATCAGGGAAGAGAGGGGCGAAGAACAGGCGGAACGATTCGTGCCGCTGCTGCGCGCCTTGCGAGGACGGGCCTTTCCGGCTGCGGCTGATCTGGGCTGGGTGCCGGTTTTCTTTGCGGTCTCAGGCTTCATTCACCCGGCCTTCGCGCTTCTTTCCGTGTTGTTCTCGGCTCTGTTTTTCCGTCTCGGACAGACCGATCCGCTTTCCCCAGCCTCACGGCTGGACGAGGCGGCACGCGAACGCGACCGGTGGCGGCGCAATCTCTCGTCCACTGCGCGAGACCTTGCGCAGGTCTGCCTGCTCGGGCTGGGTGGCGCTCTCGCGATCAAGGGCGTCGTGCATATCGGCGAACTGGTCGCGGCGACGATGCTTTCCATGCGTGCACTCGCGGCTGTTCAGATGGCGGCCGAGGAACGGGCCGGCATCTCCGCGGCCTGGAAGACCTGGCGGGCTTTGCCGCAGGCCTGAAACGCGTTCAGGCGAGCCGCTGACTCGTCTCGGGATCGAAAAAATGCAAGTTGGCGGCTGAGGCGCCGACTTTCAGCCGCGTTCCGAGGGCCGGTGAAGCCTTGCCTGGCTCCCTCAGGATGATTTCGGTGCCGTTGCCGCCTAAGGCACCATAGATATAGGTTTCGGCACCCACGGCCTCGACGGCCTGCACCGTGAACTCCAGCGACAGATCGGCCGATTTCGAACCTTGCTCGAAAAGGTGCTCCGGTCGGATGCCAAGCACCACCTTGCCAGTCGGCTTGTTCGCGAGTTGCAGCCCCGGCAGGCCCTCCGGCGGCAGGGTGATGAGGTTCATCGGCGGAGCGCCAATGAAGCCAGCGACGAACAGGGTCGCGGGGCGCTCATAGAGTTCCAGCGGGCGACCGGCCTGCTCGACCCGGCCCTTGTTCATCACCACCAGCTGATCAGCCAGCGTCATCGCTTCGAGCTGATCATGCGTGACGTAGATCGAAGTGGTTTTCAGTGCACGTTGCAGTTTCTTGATCTCGACGCGCATCTGGATGCGAAGCTTGGCATCAAGGTTCGAGAGCGGCTCGTCAAACAGAAACACTTTCGGCTTGCGCACGATGGCGCGGCCCATCGCCACGCGCTGGCGCTGACCGCCGGAAAGCGCCTTCGGCTTGCGCTCGAGAAAGGGTTCCACCTCGAGAATGCGCGCCGCTTCCTTCACACGCGCGTCGATTTCGTCTTTCGGCGTGCCGCGATTGCGCAGGCCATAGGCCATGTTGTTGTAGACCGACATATGCGGATAAAGCGCATAGTTCTGGAACACCATCGCGATATCGCGCTCGGCCGGCTCGATCTCGTTGACGACCCGGCCATCGATGGCGCAGGTGCCGCCGGAAATGGTCTCGAGCCCCGCGACCATGCGCAGCAGCGTCGATTTTCCGCAGCCGGAGGGTCCGACCAGCACGCAGAATTCGCCATCGGCAATGGTGAGCGAAACGCCCTTTACCGCTTCCACGCCACCGGCATAAACCTTGCGGACTTCACTCAGGCGGACGTCACTCATTTTTCGGTCTCCACAAGGCCCTTCACGAAGAGCCTCTGCATCAGCACAACCACCAGAACCGGCGGCAACATGGCGAGAATGGCGGTCGCCATGGCGAGCTGCCATTCAGTCAGCGCATCCTGTGTCACGATCATCTTCTTGATGCCGATCACGATGGTCTGCATGCTGTCTTTCGTGGTGATCAGCAGCGGCCAGAGATACTGGTTCCAGCCATAGATGAACTGAATCACGAACATCGCCGCAACCGATGTGATCGAGAGCGGCACGAGGGTGTCGAAAAAGAATTTCATGGGCCCCGCACCGTCGATTTTCGAGGCCTCGACCAACTCGTCCGGCACGGTCATGAAAAACTGGCGGAACAGCAAGGTTGCCGTCGCCGAGGCGATGAGCGGGATCGTGAGCCCGGCGAAGGTATCGAGCAGCTTCAGATCCGCCACGATCTTGTAGGTGGGATAGATGCGCACCTCGACCGGCAACATCAGGGTGACGAAAATCACCCAGAAGGCTGTCATCCGGAACGGGAAGCGGAAATAGACGACCGCGAAGGCAGAAATCAGTGAAATCGCGATTTTGCCCAAGGCGATCACCATCGCCATGATAAGTGAATTGAGCATCATGTTCCCCACCGGCTCGCGGGTGGAGGAAGACGTGCCGATGAAGATGGTGCGGTAGTAATTCTCGAGGAAATGCGGGCCGATCGTCAGTGGCATCTTTCCGTTCGAGATCGTCGCGGCGTCCCAGGTCGAGGCGACAAAGGCCACGTAAACCGGGAAGGCGACAATCGCCACGCCCAATGCGAGGACGAGATGCGGCAGGAAATCGAGGAAGCGCTTGCGTTCAACCATGCTGCACCAGCTTGCTCATTTTCATAGCGGCTTTTGGGGATGGGCGAGGGTCAGCATCAGCGTGTCGAGCATGGCTTTGCCTTTTGCAGCGACTTCCGCCGAGGAGTCGACTGTTGCACGCATCGAATTCGTCACGACCTGCGGCTGTCCGCTGGCAGGTGGTGGTATTTTCGAATGATCAGCGCGCGCCACAAGCTCCCACTGTCCTTTTAATTGGGCGTGCGGATTGATCGTCAGCAGGAACCACACGGCGCGCGTTGAATCGAACCCCTTGGCTTTCGCGAGTTCAGGATACTTTTCGCGCGTGTCGCCGGTTTTCAGGATCACGATCGGTTTTTGCACACCGCCAGAGAGTGCGGTCATTCGAGCGCCCACTTCCTCACAGGCGCGCGCTGTCCAGGCTTCGTTGGCGAGCGGCTTACAGAAAAAGAAAATGCCGGCGTGATTGTCGATTTCGCGAGATGCCGACGGCGCTGACTGTGCCAGCACGCCATGAACGGGACTGGCGGCGAAACAAGCCAGCGAGAAGAGCAAAGATTGTCTGAGCATCAGTATTGCACCTTCCGCTCGACATAGCGGAACTGGATGGCCGTGAGCGCGATGACGATCACCATCAGGACCACACTCTGCGCCGCCGAACCGCCGAGATCACCGCCCGAACGGCCATCCGAGAATACCTTGTAGACCATCGTCTCGGTGCCCTTGGCCGGCCCGCCTTGGGTCGCCGCATCGATGATGCCGAAGGTGTCGAAAAAGACGTAGACCACGTTCACGACGAGCAGGAAAAATGTGGTGGGGGAGAGCAGCGGGAAAATGATGGTCCAGAACCGGCGCATCGGCGTCGCGCCATCAATGGCCGCCGCCTCAATCACCGATTTCGGAATGGCCTGTAGCCCCGCGAGGAAGAACAGGAAATTGTAGGAAATCTGTTTCCAGGTCGCCGCCATCACCACCAAAGCCATGGCGTGATCCTGATCGAGCAGCGGGTTCCACTGGAAGCCGAGCGCGCGGATCGCCTGGCTGACGAGCCCGAGCGAGGGCTGGAACATGAAGAGCCAAAGCACACCCGCGACGGCCGGTGCCACGGCATAGGGCCAGATCAGCAGTGTCTTATAGCCAGTCGCAAACTTGATGTGCTTGTCGGCTTGAACGGCAAACAGAAGCGCGATGGAGAGAGAGAGGAAGGCGACCAACGTCGAGAAAACCGCCGTTGTCCACATCGACTTGTAATATTCAGGCTTCGAGAACAGCAGCGCGTAATTCTCGAACCAGACGAACTCGGTGGAAAGCCCGAAAGCATCCTGCACCAGAAAGCTCTGCCAGACCGCCTGCCCGGCCGGCCAGTAGAAAAAGACGATGGTGATCAGAAGCTGGGGCGCGAGCAGCAGGTAGGGCAGAAGCTTGCCGTGAAAAACTACCCGCTTCTCCATCTCGCTGCCCCCCGGAATACGAAAATGGCCGGGCGCTTGTCACGCCCGGCCGATTGCTGGAACGTTCAGCGCGAAACGGTGCGCTCGAACTGGCGCAGCATCTCGTTGCCGCGGCTGGTGGCCGCATCAAGCGCTTCTTTCGGCGATTTCTTGCCGGTTAGCGCCGCCTCGAACTCCTCGGCCCAGATATCGCGGATCTGGACAAGGCCGCCGAAGCGCAGGCCGCGCGAATTCTCCGTCGGTTCCTTGTTGTTGAGCTGAAGGAGCGGCGTTTCGAGATGCGGGTTGGTCTTGTAGAAGCCCGACGCCTTCACCTTCTCGTAAGCCGCTTTCGTGATGGGCAGATAGCCCGATTCCGTGTGCAGCTTCACCTGCCGGTCGACGTCCGAGAGGAAGGTGAAGAACTTCGCCACACCCTTGTATTCCTCGGCCTTCTTGCCGCCCATCACCCAGAGCGATGCGCCACCAATGATCGAGTTCTGCGGAGCGCCCGCGATGTTCGGGTAGTAAGGCATTGTCGTGTTCGCCCACTCGAACTTCGCATTCGCCCGCACGTTGCCGAAAAACGCCGACGAGGTGAGGAAAATCGGGCACTCTCCAGAGGTGAAGCGACCCTCACCCGTGTTGGTGCGGCCGGAATAGTCGAAGGTCTTGTCCTTCTGCAGTTCGACGAGGTTCGTCAGATGCTGCACGAAGAGCGGCGCGTTGATCTGGAAGGTGGTGTCAAACCCGTCCATCCCGTTCGCCTTGGTACCAAGCGGCGTGTTGTGCCAGGCACCGAGCTGTTCGATGTTGAGCCAGGTGATCCAGGCGGTCGAGAAGCCGCAATTCGGGCTGTTCGCCTTCAGCTTCTTGGCGGCTTCGAATACTTCCGGCCAGGTCTTCGGCGGCGCATCCGGATTGAGGCCGACCTTGCGGAACGCGTCCTTATTGTACCACATCACCGCCGAGGACGAGTTGAACGGGAAGGAAAGCATCTCGCCCTTCGTCGTCGAATAATAGCCGGTAATGGCGGGAAGGTAGCTCTTCGGATCGAAAGCCTCGCCGGCTTCCTTCATCATGTCCTGCACAGGCTTCACCGCGCCGCGCGCACCCATCATCGTGGCGGTGCCGACCTCGAAGACCTGCATGATATGCGGCGCATTGCCGGCGCGGAAGGCGGCGATGCCGGCATTCAGCGTATCGGCATATGAGCCCTTATAGGCAGGAACAACCTTGTATTCCTTCTGGCTCGCGTTGAAATCTTCCGCGAGTTTGACGATGACATCGTTGTTGGCGCCCGTCATCGCGTGCCACCATTGCAGTTCCACCTGCGCCATCGCAGATGTGCTGGCGAGTGCCGACGCAGCCAGAACCGCCCCGCACAGAAAACGACGATCAATCTTCATGAAATCCTCCCTCGCCGTCCTGTCTGTCCTGAGGCACGGCACAACCTGCCATGCCTATCCCGCAGGATCGGCAACAGGTTCATGAAAGAACAATGACAGGCATGTGACAAGTGGCTTTGTTGAGCCGGCAACGGGAACGTGATCGGGCGCGGTGACGGATCAGCCTGATCGATTCGGAAAAATGGTGATCCCGACTGGATTCGAACCAGTGGCCTACAGTTTAGGAAACTGCCGCTCTATCCTGCTGAGCTACGGGACCATAAGATGAGCCCTGGGCGGACTCGAAGCAGGGCCCGGATAGCAGGTTTTTGATCGTGTTGCACCCGTCTCTTCGCGCTTGGGCACGATGTGCCGCGCTGGTCGCGGGGTTCGTGCTGATCCCCGCGGTAAGGCTCGATGCACAGCCGCTCAAGCCCTCGGCCTGCACGCCTGAAGGAGCGCTTGTCACTGAAATCGGCGCAATCGCCGCTGATGGCACCATCACGCTCAAGGACGGATTACTGCTGCGCCTCGCCAATGTCATCTGGCCGGATCATCTTGAACCGGGTGTTCGTGACAAGCTCGCGCAGGGGCTCACGGAAACGCTCAGGAACCAGCGCGTGAGCTGGAAACCGGCGGCGGGGCCGGATCGCTGGGGCATCGTACCCGCCTTCCTGTTCGTGCAGGAACCTGCGACCACCCATCAGCCGGAATTGCCGCCTTTCTGGCTGCAAGCGGGCATGGTCGAGGCCGGGCTCGTGCCGGCATGGCCGGAATTTTCGCATCATGATTGCTGGGCAACCTTGGTTGAGCACGAGAGAATTGCCGTTCAACGCCGCCGCGGCCATTGGGCTCCACGTGTGCAGGCCCAACGACTGGCGCGGATCGGGGCCAACCCCGCCGCGCATGCGGGCCGGAGAATCGTGGTGCAATGGCGCGTCGCCAGCGCACGCAAGTGGCGCGATCTCGTGTTTCTCAACATGGGCCGTCGCGGCACCGAAGGGGCGTCGCTCTCGCTGACTGCGGCAACGATCACGGCACTCACCACACGCGGTTTTGCGCCGGAGCATCTCGCGGGACAAAGGATTATCGCGCGAATCGCCGTGCCGGGAGACGGACTGCGGCGTGCGCGCATCGAAAGTGCGGAACATCTCACGCCGATTGCGCCGGAAGCGTCACCACAGCGATGACACAATCGCGTTCCTTGGTTAGAGGAGAGATTTCCCGGCTTCTCCGGTTGTTCCGCACTGATGATTGTTTCGAGCCTGTTCCATCGCCCCGGCGCATTGATGCCCAAGCTCGCAGCGGCGGGGACATTCATCCTGCTGCTTTCGGCCTGCGTGAGCGAGACGATCACGATTCCCGAGGATGGCACACGCCGGGTAGAACTCCCTGCGAGCCTGCCGGGGCTTGAGCCCGGCTCGGCGCTCGCGCGCGAGCACCAGCGCCTCATCACGAGTTTCGGCGGTGAATACCGTGCGCCGCGCATGCAGGCGATGCTCGACGAAATCGCCAATCGGTTGCGTCTGGTGTCGGACCGGCCCAATGAAACCTACAAGATCACGATTCTCAACTCGCCGAGCGTCAACGCCTTTGCACTGCCGAACGGCTACGTCTATGTGACCCGTGGTCTTGTTGCGCTCGCCAATGATACTGCGGAAATCGCCTCGGTGATCGCCCATGAAGTCGCGCATGTGACGGGCCGGCACGCGATGGAGCGTGCGGAACTCGAAAGCCGCTCCAGCCTCGTTAGCCGGGTGCATGCCGAGGTGCTCGACAATCCGGGCGCGAGCCGGCTGATGCGCGACCAGTCCAAGGTGACGCTCGCGAGCTTCTCGCGCCAGCAGGAGATCGACGCAGATGAACTTGGCGTGCGGGCCATCGCGAAGGCCGGTTTCGAGGCGCATGGTGCCGTGCGCTTCCTTGTGGCGCTCGAACGTTCGGGCAAGATGCGCATTCGCATGGATGATCCAGCCGGCACCGACAAGAACGATATTCTGGCGACACACCCGACCACACCGGAGCGCCTCGAGAAGGCTGTTGCGGTCGCCCGCCAGTTCGGGGCGCCGGGCGTGGGCGAGGCCAACCGCATGGCCTGGCTTCAGGTGGTCAACGGCATCGTCTATGGCGATGATCCCAACCAAGGGGTCATCCGTGAACGCACCTTCCTCCACCCGCGCCTGCGATTCGCGTTCGATGCGCCCGAGGGTTACGCTCTCGAGAATTCGCCGCATGCCGTTCTCGGGATCTTGAAGGGCGGGAACGAGGCCCTGCGGCTCGATTCGTCACGTGGCGAACCCGATCGCCCGCTGCGCGCCATGCTGGCCCTGACGCCGATCGAGGGCATCGCTGTCACCGAACTCAATGAAACGACAATCGGAGCACTGCCCGCCGCGACAGGGCTTGCGCGTGGGCCGGACTGGACTTTCAGGGTGGTGCTGATTCGCGCGGGAGAAAACGTTTATCGCTTCATTTTTGCGGCCAAGGAGTTCACGCCCGAAGCTGACAAGCGCTTCCTCGAAGTGGCTCAAAGCTTCCGGCGCCTGAGCGAGGACGAGGCCAAGGCCCTGCGTGGCCAGCGCATCACGCTCGTGACCGCACGCAGCGGGGAGCGCCCCGAAGACCTTGTGGTGAACCACATGGCGCAGGTTCCGCAAGGTCTTGAGCGGTTTTACATCCTGAACGGCCTCGGCCCCGACGAGATGCTGGTTCCGGGCCAGAGCTATAAGGTTGTCAGCGGCTGACGGATTTGCCACGCGCGTGGCCGACAGAAACAGCTCTCTTCAATTGGCCGTTGCTGCCGCCGCAAAGCGGGGATTACGCTCGATGAGTGCCTTCTTGAGCTTTTCAAGGGCGCGGTTCTCGATCTGACGCACACGCTCTTTCGAAATCCCGAGCTTGGTGCCGAGAGCTTCGAGAGTCTCGCCTTCTTCCGACAGGCGACGCTCGCGCAGGATACGCAATTCCCGCTCGGACAAGACCGTGAGGGCCGATTGAAGCCAATCATAGCGTCGCTCGGTGTCGATGGAGTCGCCGACCACCTCGTCGGGGAGCGGCTTGTCATCGGCAAAGAAATCAAGGCGAATTGCTGAGTCAGCCGAGTCGCTTTCCGAGACGGGCGCATTGAACGACATATCGGGTGCGGAGAGCCGGGCTTCCATCGTCGCGACATCGGATTTCTGTACGCCGATCGCGGAGGCAATTTCCGCATGGACATCGACATTGGGATCGCCATCCGCCTTCTGGAGAATGCGCATCCGCAACCGACGCAGGTTGAAGAACAAAGCCTTCTGGGCTGAGCTGGTGCCGCCGCGCACGATCGACCAGTTGCGGAGCACAAAATCCTGAATGGAGGCGCGAATCCACCAGGTGGCGTAGGTCGAAAAACGCACTTCGCGATCGGGTTCGAAGCGGGCAGCCGCCTCCATCAAGCCGACATGGCCTTCCTGGATAAGATCGGAAACAGGCAGCCCGTAATTGCGGAATCGCGCGGCAATGGAGATCACGAGCCGCATGTGAGCACTGGTCAGACGATCCAGAGCGCTTTTGTCCTGCCGGTCTCGCCAGGCGACAGCCAGTTCGTGCTCCTCCTCGCGCGAGAGAAACGGAGCATCCATAGCCGCCCTGACAAACGACCGACGAACCCCGGCGAGCTGCGCCATACGTGACCTCCCCGTGCCACTTGTTTGGCATCGTTACGCAAGGCTATGTCGGCTGGATCATGTTCGCTAACAGATTCTTTCAAAAAGCGTTTTGCAGGGCTGTCGCAGGGCGAATGCATGCAAAAAAGAAAAGGCTCGCCCGGAAACCGGACGAGCCCTGCATTTCTTGCAGAAGGCAAGCGCTCAGGCGGCCTCTTCGCTCGCCTCGTCGTTATCGGCTTCCGGCTCGGCGGAATCGGTCGTGCGCGCCCGACGCGGACCCTTGGCGAGGCTCGCCTCCACGCGCTTCAGGGCTTCAGTCTCGGTCGAACCGTCCACGGCCGCCACTTCATCGACGAGCCGCGCGAGCGCGGTTTCGAAAAGCTGGCGCTCGGAATAGGACTGCTCGGGCTGGGCCTCGGAGCGATAGAGATCGCGCACCACTTCGGCGACAGCGATGATGTCGCCCGAATTGATCTTGGCTTCGTATTCCTGTGCACGGCGGCTCCACATCGTGCGCTTGATGCGCGCGCGACCGGTCAGCACATCCATCGCCTTCGCGATGGCAGCCGCCTCGGAGAGCTTGCGCATACCGACACTCGCCACCTTTGCGACGGGCACACGCAGGGTCATCTTTTCTTTTGCAAAATTGACCACAAACAATTCGAGCTTGAAGCCCGCGATTTCCTGTTCCTCGATTGCCGTCACCTGACCCACGCCATGGGCCGGATAAACGATGAATTCACCTGGCTTGAACACGTCCCGCTGCATTGTCTTCTTGGTGCTCATTTCATCCTCTTCGTCGCCAGCCGCCGCCTGCGCGAGGGGCGGGCGAGAGATGCGTGCGTGCTGCACGCGAAACCAAAGACCGGCTTCCGGTGCACCCGGAAGCCAAGGGCTCAACAGAAGATCGGGGGCAAGAAACTCTCCGGCCAACCTCGTCACGACAACAGAAAAGCCGGGCCATTGCGCTCTTCACGCTGGCCCGGTTGACCGGTTTAGTGAGAAAGGGTTGGGCGCAAAGAAATGGCCACCAAGTTCGCCTGTTGGATTTCTCCTTAACACAAGAACGGGGAAAAATCAAAGAAAGCCGCACCCGGCTGCCGCCTCGTTAAGGCGGATGGTTAACAGGCTTCGCGCTTAGTCACCTTGGCCCGGCTCTTCGGAAAAATGCGCCGCGAACTTGCCGGGCTTGCCATCCCATTCCTTGGCGTCGGAGGGGGGATCGCGCTTGATGGTGATATTG
Organism: Hyphomicrobiales bacterium; assembly: GCA_017302635.1. Classification (GTDB taxonomy): domain Bacteria; phylum Pseudomonadota; class Alphaproteobacteria; order Rhizobiales; family Beijerinckiaceae; genus Rhabdaerophilum. Next base: position 1,339,269 of record JAFLCX010000001.1, on the reverse strand, counting down.
GGCCAGACCCTGGCGTATTGCGTGTTGAGCTTCAGCCAGCTCTCAAGACCCGGCTCGGTATCTGGCTTGATCGCCTCGGCCGGGCATTCCGGTTCGCAGACGCCACAGTCGATGCATTCATCCGGATGGATGACCAGCATGTTCTCGCCTTCGTAGAAACAATCCACCGGGCAGACTTCCACGCAGTCCATGTATTTGCATTTGATGCAATTTTCCGTGACAATGTAAGTCATCGGTCCGCTCTCCGTGCGCTGCGCCGGGTTCAAGGCCCGGGCAGGAATTCGCTCCATGCTCCTTGCTTCGCTAATGCCTGATGGGCCTTCCCGCAAGGGGTCGATGCGCCGCAAGAGACGCAAAATCCCTCCGCAGGATGCATCTCAGGGCGCCGGATCGACAAACCGGTAAAGCCGGGCGGCGTCTTCGGGACCACCGCGACGATCTGAAAAGGCCATCACCACGATCAGGATGGTTCGCCTCGGCAAAGCGAGGGTCAGCACATCGCCCGGTTTGATGGCATGGCCGGGATGCACCACGCGCATGGCATTCACGCGCACGAACCCTTCTTGCACCAACGCCGCACAATCCTTGCGGCGGGAGAGAAACCGCGCATGCCATAGCCACAGATCAAGACGCTGACGTGCCGGTTTATCGCCCGGAAGAGCGTGCGACGTGTGATGCGCGCCGCCGCGCCGCATCGGCCCTCAATTCTTGCCTTCGAGCTGCGCCTTGAGAGCCGCGAGCTTGGCGAAGGGTGAATCGGGGTCAGCCGCCTTCTCGCTGCCCTTGCGCTTGTCAGTCGCGCCGGAGACAGCAAAGACCCGATGTTCAGGACCCCTTTCGCGATCGCCGCGCCCGCCGCCATCGCGTTTCTGCCAGGGCTTACCACCACCGGGATTACGACCTTCTGGACGATCCTCGCGCTTGCCGCCGAATTTCTCGAATTTCTCGCGCCTGTCGCGCCGCTGATCCTCGTGCCGACGCGGCGCTTCGCCCGCTGGCAACGCACCATCTGGCGACGGAGCGGGTTGCGGGCGCGGGCCTTGCACGTTCTGGCCCGATCGAGGACCTCTCTTCCACGGCGGGCGACCCGTATCACCCTCTTTGCCCGGTTGTTGGGCACGCTGCGGACGACGATCGCGGTTATGGGGCCGCTCAGGGCGCGCGACACGCCAGATCTCGGTGGTTACAATCTCTGCGGAAGCGACCTCCTGAGCGACTTCGGCGACAACAGACCCGGATTCGACGGTTGCAACCTCGACTTCGACCGGGGCTTCAACGTTCTCGACGGCATCCGGTGCCGATTCGACGGCAGACTCGGCTGCATCAGCGGCCATTTCTGGCACTTGAACCGGCTCGGAAGCGGGCTCGCCAGTCTCAGATTCCATTGGTGCAATCGGCACGATCGGCGCCGCGCGCTTGATCTCGGCCGTGATCGCCGGGCCGGAGCGTGTTTCCGAGCGATAGCCGAGTGCCTTCAGAACCTCGGCGAAATCCTGTCCTGCCGCCCCCACCAACGATGTCATCGCGCCGGTGACCACAAAACCGTCGCCATCCGCCGCGCCTGGAGGCGGCTCACCCACCGTCACACCGGGCCGATAGGCGATGGCAGGGCGGATGAGATCGGCGAGGCGTTCGAGAATATCGATGCGCAAAGCGCGCGGCCCGGCGACGCGATACCCGGCAATCCGATAGAGATCGGGCTTGATCGCCGGATCGACCGGGATGGACGTGCGGCCCGAATAGGCAAGATGACTCACATCCTTGAGACCGGAATCATCGCCGCCGGTGGCGAGCACATGCAGTTGCGCAGCAAGGCTGCGCGGGCCGGGCTTCATCAACGCCGGCAGGAACAAGTGATGTGCGCCGAAGCGCACGCCGAGCTTGCGCAATTCGCCGCGCGCATTTTGGTCGAGCCCACGCACATCGCCCGAGACGAGCTGGCGATCGAGCACACCGAGATTTTCAGCGAGGCGGAAAGCAATCCCGCGGGCGATGCCCGTTGCACCCTCGCCCGATTCAAGCCCGAAAAGCGGGCCGAGATGTTTGGAGACATGGGCCTTCAGCCAAAGGCCAAGGCGGGTTTCGACCATCTCGCGATGGATTCCAGCCAGCTCCTCATCGGCAAGAAGCACGAAACGCGGCTCCAGGACCTTGGCGCCTGCCTGCAAAACCGCAATCGGTTCGCCGATGAACCGGATGATTCCATCGAGCGAAAGCGCGAACTGGTCATCGCCTGCGGTCGAAAGGCGCGTGGCGCGCGCCTCAATCTCGCTGGCGAGTGCGCGCGACGCGGTGGCACGCAGGGCCTTCGCCTCGTTGCCCTCGGCATTGGGGTCGGGCGTGAAGCGGAAACCGGCAAGGCGGCCGATATTCTGGCCCTCAACGATCACATCTCCGGTTGGCGTCACTTCAGCGTCCATAAGCGCATTCTCTTTCAATCGCCGCATCAGCACCGATGTCCTGCGATCAACGAAACGCTGCATCAGCCTTTCGTGAAGGGCATCGGAAAGTCTGTCCTCTAGCGCGCGCGTCGCGTTCTGCCAATGCGCTGGATCAGAAAGCCAGTCGGGTCGGTTGGCGCAATAACTCCAGGTGCGCATATGGGCGAGGCGCCAGGCCAGCGCATCGAGATCGCCATCGAGACGATCGCAGGAGCGGATTTCGCGCGCGAACCAGTCGGCATCAATCGCACCCTTGCGCATGATCGGCTCGTAAAGCGAGAGCACGAGATCCGCATGAATATTGGGCGAGACCTTGCGGTAATCCGGCAGCTGGCACAGATCCCATAGCCGCCGCACGCCGTCGCGCGTCGATGCAAGGCTGCGGATACCGGGACGGGATGCCGCAATTTCGAGCGTGACCTCATCCTCGGCCTTACCGGTCCGGATCAGGTCAGGTGCGCTGGACGAGCGCGCCAGACTCGCCTCGAGTTTCGGGAGGGAGGAAAAATCGAGCGCCGAGTTGCGCCACCATGCGAAGGTGAGCGGATCGAAAGCGTGATCCTCGATCGCCTCGATCAGTTCTTCCTCGAAAGGCGCGCAGCGCCCGGTCGTGCCGAAGGTCCCGTCCTGCTGCGCACGACCGGCGCGGCCCGCAACCTGGGCCATTTCAGCCGGAAACAGCCGCCGATGGCGCTTGCCATCGAATTTCCGGTCGGAGGCAAAGGCGACATGCCCGATTTCAAGGTTGAGGCCCATGCCGATGGCATCGGTCGCGACGATATGATCAACCTCGCCTGCCTGGAACATCGCGACCTGCGCATTGCGCGTCCGTGGGGAAAGCGAGCCCATCACCACCGCAGCACCACCGCGCTGGCGGCGCACCAGTTCAGCGATGGCGTAAACCTCTTCGGCCGAGAAGGCGATGATGGCGGAACGAGGCGGCAGGCGCGTGATTTTCTTCTCGCCATCAAAACTGAGTTTGGACAGGCGTGGTCGGGTGGTGATGTGCACGCCGGGCAGCAGGCGCTCGATCAGCGGACGGGCTGTTCCCGCCCCCATCAGCATCGTTTCGTGCTTGCCGCGCTGATAGAGCACCGCATCGGTGAAAACATGGCCGCGATCAGCATCGGCGATGAGTTGAACCTCATCGATCGCGACAAAGCTCACATCGAGATCGCGCGGCATGGCCTCGACGGTCGAAACCCAGTAGCGCGGGCTTTTCGGCTTGATCTTCTCCTCGCCCGTGACAAGCGCCACGGCATGAACACCCGCCCGTTCGACCAGCCGCTGATAGACTTCACGGGCTAAAAGCCGCAGCGGCAGGCCGATGATCCCCGATTCGTGCCCCAGCATGCGCTCGATCGCGAGGTGGGTCTTGCCGGTATTGGTAGGGCCAAGCACCGCCGTAACGCCACGACCACCGCTCGCGCGCAGAAGAGCCTGCTGGGACGGGGTGAGAGACAAGGCGCGCTCCAATCGGGGGCAAAAACCGGTTCATGCCGGATATCTCGCCGAAGCCCGGATGTGGCGTGGCGCGCCACGCGATGCAAGCCGGAAGCGATAGGAAACCTCGATCTGTGCCTTTTCAGCACGCATTGAGGCTGCCCATCCGAGTCGAGCGCAAGAATTCGAACGAGATAGGAACGAATCGGCTCCGAATCGGCGACTTTTCATGAGTCTTGATTTGTTCACGCACAAGATGTGGCTGAGTCGAAGAGCACATGCGCAAGATTTTGCGATTCCATCTCGACTCAGAAAGGATTCCGACTTGCGCCGCTAGACTCGTTGGGCGCGGACAAAGAAAAGTGCTGTCAAGTCCAATCCGCTCGAAATCATGGTTAATACTTTGTGAGCGCTGCAAACGGGCGATTCAGGCGCGGAAGTTAACGTTTGGAGCGGAGCCGGAACGAACAGTCGACGAATCAGTTTCGTTGATTCGCTCGGGATGAATCTCAATTGAGAGATGCAGAATTTTTCACGATAAATATCATGCGGTTATATAAAGATTGTGCCGCGCCATTTCGCTGGAACTCGGGCAGGCTCTTCTACCGTGGATGAGGTTCTGCGCGCGGAAAAATTAAGAAAGCTGTCTCAATTCGGGGCAGCCTGGAAGCGCCGCGCCTCGATGACCGAGGTTCCGATCATTGTGCGCACAGAGATGCGATAGGGCATCAGGGTTTTCCCGCCATTCACCGGCGCGAGCCAGGTATCGATGTTGCGGTTCTCAACCATGAACTTGATCGCCCGGCGCTCAGGTCGGTGCCCGGCCACCGGCACATAGCGCGCGGTGCATACGAGAACGGGGCCGGAATAGCCCGCCTCGCTCTGCACGTTCCGGATGCCGGAGAAGGTCAGGACGATATCAAAACGCTGCGTGCCATCGAAAACCGGCAAACGGCGCTCGCAATTCGATTTGTCGAGCGGATTTCCATTGCGCACGGGCATCACCAACGCACTGATCGGGTCCAGCACACCCTGCCGGTGCTGCGCGCGGAGTGGTATGCGGCCTTCCATCGGCAATTCGATCGGCGGTTCGATCGTCACACCCCGCACATTGCCCGAGGAGGCACCGATCTGGATCGTGCGCGTCAGCGAGCCGTTGGAAGCGGTCACAGAAAATCCGTTCGAGAGCGGCAAGGCATTGCCGAGCCCCCCCTGAGCCGAGCCGGAGCCCGAGCCTTGCGTGAAAACGCCGATCAGACCGGTCAGCGCAGCGCTGACATTGATCTTGTACGAACTGTTCTCAACCACGCCGGAGAGACTCGCGCGGCCAATGGTGAGCCCCGCGAGGGAAATCGAATAGGAAGCATCGACGGTTCCCGCTTGCGCCGCGTGGGAGCCGACCACAAACCCGCAGACCAGAACGCTGAACCCGGACCGGAAAACGCGCATCACTTCGCCGCCTCGCATGTCGATATGGCCCCAAGCCCCGGAGACATGACCCGCCGCGGTTGAACCACCGCTGAAAGCCAAGGCCACTCTTTTGAACCCAAGGCCGATTCGAAGCAACTCCTTGCGCGGTCGGATGCAATTTCCCGGTCAGCGCGGTTGACCGCATCAGCAGCTTCGACTATACGGCCCCTCTCGATTTCCCGGCTCAATGCGGCGGTTTCGGGGCGCACCCTTTCCGTGCCCAGCCCTCGCATGGCCGTTTCGGAAAAGTTTTCAAGGCTTTTCCGGGCCAAAGACTGAAGGATGATGAACATGTCGCGTCGTTGCGAATTGACGGGCAAAGGTGCCCTGGTTGGCCACAAGGTGAGCCATTCCAACCGGAAGACCAAGCGCCGTTTTCTGCCGAATCTCGTCAACGTGACGCTGATTTCCGATGCATTGAACCGCTCGGTCAAGCTGCGCGTCTCGGCCAATGGCCTGCGCACGGTCGAGCATCGTGGTGGCCTGGATGCCTTCCTGCTCAAGGCGGGTGAGGCCGATCTGTCCTCCACCGCGCTCGGCCTGAAGCGCGAAATCACGAAGAAACTCAACGGCTGAACAATCGTTCACCAGCGGATGAACAAGGCGGCTCCGGCCGCCTTTTTTATTCGCGATAGGCGAAGCGCAGCACGAGATTGCGCTGCAGGACTGAGAAGTTGTTATCCGACATCAGAGTGAAGATCACACGCCCATCAGCAGCGTGATGGATCATCAACGCTTCCATGTTGTCGACATGATAGGCCATATTGGCCTCGATCAGCGTTTCACCATCGAGCGTCGCGCCTGGAGCGATGCTCTGGAGCGGCACGCGCCGGAGGCGAAAAGCAGCACCCCAAAGCAAGGAATAATGCCGCTCGAGGATGACAAGATCGCCACCCGGCAAAAAACCGAGATCGGTGACATCGAAATCGTTCTTGCGCCGCACAGAAAAACGGCCCGGCTGAGCCCCGCCAAAAAGCCAGCCAGGAATAGCATCGCTTTCGGCATTGGGCGGTGCCCGCTCGGCAATGGCGATGAATGATCCGGCATGGCGGGAGGAGGCAGGCATGACACCCAGAGCCTCGATGCCCTGATTGGATTTCTGGCCCCGAAATCCCTCAGGCGACTGCATCACCACGCCACGCCCGCCGGGCCCGTTCGGCCCCAATTCGAACCGGACAATCTGGTGAATGCGCTCGACGCTGACATAGAGGCGGTTGCCGATACGGGTGAGGCCTTCGCTGTCGAAAAAGCGTGTGTCCTTCATCCGCCGGCCATTCGGGGCCTGCATGGCGGAAATCCGCACATTCTCCATGCCGGTGAGGTAGCCTATGGCATCGGCGACAAGGCGGCCCGTGACCCAATGAGCGTGGTCGGTGATCGCGATGAAGCCGGCCCCGTCTGGCCCGATGATGGCGCTCGAAAGCCCGCCAAATTCCGGCACGTCGCCGCGCAGTTCGAGCCCGTTCATGAAACTGAGCGGCCCGAATTCACGTTTCGTGGGGTCCGAGATCTGAAAGCCCGTAAAGACGTCCGCCCGGACATTCACGTTCCGCCAAGCGAATGTTTGCGGAGGGGGCGCGGTTTGAGCGAAGGCCGGCGAGAAGGAAGGCGCAGCAGCACCCGCGATGAGCCCCGCAAGCACCTGTCGGCGGCTGATGCGTGCCATCAGGCCGCGCGCCTCTTCGACGTTCCAGACCCAGCGGTTGGCCGCGCATCCTCGCTGAAAAGCTCGGCAAGTTTCTCGGTCATCACGCCACCAAGTTCCTCGGCATCAACGATGGTGACGGCGCGGCGATAATAGCGCGTGACATCATGTCCGATGCCGATGGCGATGAGTTCCACCGGAGAACGTGTCTCGATCTCCTCGATCACCTGCCGCAGATGCCGTTCGAGATAATTGCCGGAATTGACCGACAAGGTGGTGTCATCGACCGGCGCGCCATCGGAAATCATCATCAGGATCTTCCGCTGCTCCGAGCGCGCAAGCAGACGGTTATGCGCCCAGTCGAGCGCCTCGCCGTCGATGTTCTCTTTCAGCAGGCCCTCGCGCATCATCAGGCCGAGATTGCGTCGCGCGCGCCGCCACGGTGCATCGGCACTCTTGTAGATCACGTGGCGCAGATCATTGAGGCGGCCCGGATTGGCCGGCTTGCCCGATTGCAGCCAGGCTTCGCGGCTCTGCCCGCCTTTCCACGCCTTGGTGGTGAACCCCAGAATCTCGACCTTCACGCCGCACCGCTCGAGCGTGCGCGCGAGGATATCGGCACAGGTCGCCGCAACCGTTATAGGCCGGCCGCGCATCGAGCCGGAATTGTCGATCAGGAGCGTGACCACCGTATCGCGGAAATTTGTGTCCTTCTCGCGCTTGAAGGAGAGCGGCGCGAAGGTGCCGCGCATGTCATCAATGATGACGCGCGTCAGGCGTGCGGGATCGAGCGTGCCTTCTTCGAGGTCGAACTCCCAGGCGCGGCTCTGCTGCGCGAGCAATTTGCGCTGAAGCCGGTTCGCGAGACGCGAGACAACGCCCTGCAAGGCGGCCAATTGCTTGTCGAGATAGGCACGCAGGCGCTCAAGCTCCTCGGCATCACACAATTCTTCCGCCGCAATCGTCTCGTCGTATTTGGTGGTGTAGGCCTTGTAGTCCGAGAGATTGCGGTTGTTGGCGTTGTTCTGCGGCGGGCGGGAGGCCTCGGCGGGCTCCTCGGCATCGACCATCTCGGCATCGTCCGGGAATTCACCGGGCGGAGCATCAGCTGCTTCCTGCGCGCCTTCGGATTGCTCCTCCGAGAGCGCCTCGGTGTCCTGCATGTCGAAACCGTCCTGCTCCTCGGTTTCGCCGTCCTGGCCTTCCTGCGGGTCCTGCTCGCCCTGCTCGTCCTGCTCGTCGGATTTCTGGTCGTCATCATCCGAGCCGAGCGGATCGCCCTCTTCCAGCCCGAGGTTCACCAGCATCTGATGCACGAGCTTCGAAAAGGCTTGCTGATCCTGCACCTGCCCGGCGAGCTGATCGAGGGTTTTGCCGGCCTTTTCCTCCAGCCGTTCACGCCACAGATCGGTGAGCTTCTGGGCCGATGCGGGCGGGGTGAGGCCGGTGAGGCGCTCGCGCACCAGCATGGCGAGGGCATCCTCGATGGGCGCATCGCCAATCTGCGAGACCTCAGCCAGATTGGCGCGGGCGTAGCGGTCTTCCAGCATCGCACTGATATTCGTGCCAACGCCCATCATACGCTGCGCGCCGATCGCGTCACAGCGCGCCTGCTCCACCGCATCGAACACCTTGCGCGCATCCGGCGCATCGGGCGCCGAGCGGCGATGAAGCTTCTGATCATGCAGCGCGAGCTTCAGCGCATAACTATCCGCATGTCCGCGCAGGATCGCGACATCCTTGGCCGAAGGCTTGCGCGGCGGTTCCGGCAGGCGGGCGCGGGCCGTCTCGCCCGCATCGATCAGCGAGGGGCGGTCGGCTGCGAACTGTACCTCCACCTCCTCCTTGCCCGCCATCGCGCGCAGGGCCGAGGACACTGCCTTCTTCAGCGGCTCGGTAGGCGAGGGTTCCGGCTGTCCCGGCTTGCGGTTGCTGGTGGTCATGTCAGCTCAGCGCGACATTGACCGCGCTTTCCTTCAACTCCACACCGAAGGAGCGCTGGTAGAACTCGGCCACCAATTGCCGCTCCAGCTCATCGCACTTGTTGAGGAAGGTAAGGCGGAAGGCGAAGCCGATATCGCCGAAAATCGCGGCGTTCTCGGCCCAGGTGATGACCGTGCGCGGCGACATCACGGTCGAAAGCTCGCCGTTCATGAAAGCCTGCCGGGTGAGGTCCGCCACGCGCACCATGCGGTTCACGGTCTCACGTCCTTCCTTGTTCTGGTAATGCTTCGCCTTGGAGAGGACGATATCGACCTCCTTGTCGTGCGCGAGATAGTTCAGCACCGTCACGATGGACCAGCGGTCCATCTGCGCCTGGTTGATCTGCTGCGTGCCATGATAGAGCCCGGAGGTATCGCCCAGCCCGACCGTGTTGGCCGTCGCGAACAGCCGGAAGGCCTTGTGCGGGCGGATGACGCGGCTCTGATCGAGCAGCGTAAGCCGGCCCGAGCTTTCCAGCACGCGCTGGATCACGAACATCACATCCGGGCGGCCCGCATCATATTCATCGAAGACGAGCGCGATATTGCGCTGATAGGCCCAAGGCAGGATGCCGTCCTTGAATTCCGTGATCTGCTTACCGTCTTTCAGGACAATCGCATCCTTGCCAACAAGATCGATGCGACTGACATGACTGTCGAGGTTGATGCGGATGCACGGCCAGTTGAGGCGCGCCGCGACCTGCTCGATATGCGTCGATTTGCCCGTGCCGTGATAGCCCGTGACCATCACGCGGCGGTTGAAGGCGAACCCTGCGAGGATCGCGAGCGTGGTGTCACGATCAAAGAGGTAATCGGGGTCAGTCTCCGGCACATTCTCGGAGGTTTTCGAATAGGCGGGAACTTCGAGGCTGGTCTCGATGCCAAAAAGTTTCTTGGCGCTGACCATGGTATCGGGTTCGCCGGGGATCGCATCGGAAGAGGGGGTACTCGCGAGGGCCGTCACGGACATTCATCACCTCCGGCCGCCTCGGGGGACTGGGCGCGCCGATCTTGCATCACGTTGAGTCGGTCTTCAGGCGAAGCCGACGGTTTTCAAGTAATTATAGGCGTCGATAATCACGCGCAATTTGTCCTCGCGCGAACGATCCCCGTCATTGAGATCGGGGTGAAGGCGCTTGGCCATTTCCTTGAAACGACGACGCACTGACGCCTTGTCAGCAGTTTCGTCAAGCCCCAAGCTTTCGAGGGCCTTCAGGGCGAGCTTGCCAACCCGCTTTTTCGAGCTTTGAGCCTGTGCCTCCGCGCGCATCCGCCGCAGGCGTTCGATCCGCTCGCGCAGGATGGCAGCAGAATCGATCTTCGTGGCGGAAGGCTCAGGAGCACCGTTTACGCCGCTGGCCCAAGTCGGGCGATGGCCTGTCAGAGCGTCTTTCATGAACGCCTGCACCGCAGCATCCGACATGCCGTTGAAATAATTGTAGGTCTGGTTGTATTCGCGGACATGGTCGATGCAGAAGAAGAGGTACTGCCCTTCATAATCGCGACCGCGCGGCGCGCGGAAATCGCCCTTGCGCTGGCAGCCCGGATACTGGCAGCCACGCTCCTCATTCGGCCGCGCCTCCTCGGCCACCGGCCGGGTGCGAACCTTGTCAAAAAGGGGCGAATTGAGATTCATGACGAGGGTGTTTCTGGATCATTCAAATCACGGATCGCACAAGGTAGGCGTTCCACCCCCCTTGCGGCAAGCCGAAGCTGTGGCCTTTCGTCCGGCTTGTCGAATTTCGAGCAACAGATTAAGCCTCGCCCATGAGCATGAGAGAACGGATCATCGCCCATCTTCAGGCCCTTCAGCCGATCGCGCTGGAGGTCATCGACGAGAGCGAGCAACATCGCGGCCATGGTGGCTGGCGCGAGGGCGGGGACACGCATTTCAGGGTGATCATCCGCTCGGCCGCGTTCGATCACATGAGCCGCATCGAGCAGCACCGGCGCGTGAATGCCTTGCTCAAGCCGGAATTCGAGAAGGGATTGCACGCGCTGGCTGTGGTTTCGCGCGGCAGTTCGGAAGCCTGAGCGACACGCCATAAAGCTGGACATTCTGGCCCCGGCATGATGAAGAGCAGCCCTCGGGCCGGATTTTCCGGCCCATCCAACTGATGTTCCAACCTCGATGCTCGCCGTTGAACTTCTGATTGTTCTCGTTCTGACTTTCGTCAACGGCTTCTTCTCCATGTCGGAAATGGCGATCGTCTCCGCTCGGCGCGTGCGGCTTGAGGCCATGGCCGAAGCGGGCAGCATCGGAGCGCGGCGTGCGCTCGAACTGGGGCAGGAACCATCTCGGTTCCTCTCGGCCGTTCAGATCGGCATCACTCTCGTGGGTGTCGGAGCGGGCGCGTTCGGCACGGCGACTCTGGGCCAGAAGCTTGCGGAATACCTTGATACATTCCCGCTGATTGCCCGCTACGCCGAGCCGGTTGCCTACACGACCGTCGTGCTCGGCATCACCTTCCTCTCGATCGTGCTCGGAGAACTGGTTCCGAAGCGCATCGCGCTGGCGTATCCCGAAACCATCGCCGCACGCGTGGCCCGGCCGATCAGCGCGATTGCCGCGGCAGCCCGCCCCTTTGTGGTGCTGCTCTCCGCCTCAACGGCCATGATCCTCCGCTTCCTGCGAATCCGCCGCGAACGCGACCAGAAGGTGACCGAGGAGGAGGTGGAGACCATGCTGGAAGAAGGAACGCAATCGGGCCTGATCGACCCCGCAGAGCAGGCTATGGTGCATGAGGTGATCGGCCTGGCGGAACGCCCCGTCACCCAGATCATGACCCGGCGCTCCGCCGTCTACTGGATCGATGTGGCGGATGACCCAAAGGTCGTGCGCGCCGAGTTGCGCCAGTGCCCCTACAGCCGCGTGGTCGTGGCCAAGGGCGGCTCGATCGACGAGCCGCTCGGCTTTGTGCACAAGAAGGACCTTCTCGACATCCTGCTCGAGGGCAAGCCGCTCGATATCGAAAAGAACGTGCGCGAGCCGATCTTCGTGCCGGATTCTTCCTCCGTGCTCGATCTGCTCGAACTGTTCCGCGAGAAGCGCAACCATTTCGCTTTCGTGCTGGATGAGTTCGGCACTTTCGAAGGGGTGGTGACCCTGACGGACGTGCTGGAGGCGATCACCGGCGACATCCCCGAAGAGCATGATGTCGAAACCCGGCTCATCATCGCCCGCTCCGATGGCAGCTATCTCGTGGACGGAAGGACGGAAATCGACGATCTGGAAAAGGAACTCGGGGTCGAGGCGCCTTCCGATGCGCGCTTTCACACGGTAGCCGGGCTGGCACTCGAGGAATTCGGGCGCATCCCCAAGGAAGGCGAGATCGTGGAGTTCGCCGGCTGGCGCGTCGAGATCATCGATATGGACGGCCGACGGATCGACAAGCTGCTGTTCAGCCGGGTGATCACGATCGAGACATGATCACGGTTTTGGCCGGGCCGGTGCGCTAGCGTAAACCAGCGCTCCCACCAGCATCAGACATCCGAAAGCAAGATGCAGGCTTGAGAAAACCTGTCCGGCTGGCAATCCGGTCGCCTTGAGATGCGCCACATAGGCGCCCGAACCATATTGCATCAGGCCCGTACCGCCGATGTTGATGAAATTGATCAGCGTGATGCCCCGACCAATCACATGTTGCGGCATGAAAAGCCGGGCATGGCCCACCATCACGGCATAGGTCGCGCCGAAAAGCCCAATCTGGCAAACGAGAACCACCGCGAGCATCAGCGGCGCGTCAGGCATCAGGGCGAGGGCGAGAAATGCTGTGGACGCAATCATGGTGCCAGCCAAAGTCACGTATTTCGGCTGGCCGACCCAGCCGGCAATCGGCCCGGCGAGCAAGGCACACAGCGTCATCGCCGTCCCCATCGCCAGCGCGACATGGCCGCGTGCAATCGGGTCCAGCCCATGCACTTCGCCAAAAAAAGGACCGATCCACAAGGATCGCTCGGTCCAGACAGCGCCGGAGACAACCAGGCTGAGCATCAGGATCGCGGGCATTCCGGGTGCCCTGAGCAGGACGCGCAAGGCTTCAAGCATCCCGCCCTCCTCGTCTTCGCTCGCCAGTCGAGGCGGATCGCGAAACACGATCGCGATCAGCATGAGCGAGAGAAATGTGATCCCCGCCATGCCGAAAAACGCCGCGCGCCACCCAACTGCCTTCACCAGCAGCGCAAGCGGCGCGGCGGCGAGAAGCCCGCCGAGCAAGCCGACGCCCAGGAATACCGAGGACAGCACTGCGAAACGGGCTGGCGCTTCGGTCCGTGCGAAAAAATAGAATGCGCCCATCAGAATCGGCGCGCAGCCAAAGCCGATGAGAGCCATGCCGGCCGCCGCCATCCAGAAGCCATTCGCGACCGCGAACAGGATCGCGCCTGCAACGGCCATGCCCATCATGGTCAGCATCGTCCGGCGCGCTCCGAAGCGATCGAGCCAGATCCCGACCGGAATCTGCATCGCGGCGAAGGTAAAGAACCACGCCGCGCCCAGCGCGCCGAATTCCTTCGAGCCGATGCCGAGATCACGCGTCAGTTCATCCACCACCACCGTGAGGAAGGAGCGATAGAACTGGCTGAGAATGTAGCCAGTAGCGACCGCGGCGAACACCGCGCGCCGCCGACCAACGGAAAAATGCTCCATCACTCCTCGCAGACGCTCCGATCACCCGGCGTGTCCGCACGGAGGCCAAGCGCTGTTCCGCGCGGCAGCGCATAGACTGGAGCGACCTTGGCCGCTGCGGCGATCGGGATGATCCCGACGCTGACATAAGAGCCCGGTGTGTCCGGCTCCAGCGTCGCCGCCACGAGCCCTGCGCCAGCCTGTGCCATAGGCACGAAGAGCATCCCCGGCTGCAGATCGAGGCTGGTCTTCACCAGGGTCGCCTTGATGGCCTGATCCGGGTTGATGCTTTCGCGGTCGGTCGGCGGACGCACACTGTCCAGCTGATAGCTGATCACCTCAATCTTTCGCGCCTCGCTCACGCGACACAGGCGAATGCCCAGAAGCCTCAGCCGGAGAACGGCATCACGATCATCACCTTGCACCAGATATCCAGCCGCGCGCGGACGTGTGGTTGTCGGTTCGATCACACGGCTATCCTGAAACTGCACCTCAACAGGCTTGTCTGTACCGCTTTCGGGGTCGAGAAGCGGAATTGTGACGGTTCGCGCCGGGATTTTCGCTGCAATAACCAGATCGGCTTCGGCTTTTGCCGAAGAAATGCGGCCGGCATCAATGACCTTGCGAAGCTCCGAAGCCTGATCGGCGCTGGCCTGAAGCACCGCCCTCGCGGCGAGGAGATGCGTCGCCACACGACGCTGCCAACCTTCGCGCCCGATTCCAACACCGCGCGTTTCAATCAGGAAGGACACCGCGCCCCTCAACCCGAATGCATTGCGCGCGATGCTCGGGTTGTTGCCACCCATTGAGACGACGGTGTCGGATCGGCGATTGCTGGTCGTGTAATACCAGAACATCGAGAGGCCGGAAGCCTTCAGCGCTTGCTCAACCGCCGGTCTGTAGAGCTTCTCGGCCAGGTTCGAGATTTCAACCGGCACCATCGGGTTGGTCGCATGGAGCACCATCGCATCAACAGCCTGAATCGCGTTAAATTTCTCGATCCAGCGGTTCACGACTGAAAATTCGTGATGATCAAACACGACATCAGGCGGCAGTTTCGACATGGCCGCGTGGATGGCGAGCGTCTCGGGCTGGAGCATCAGCAGATGATCGCGGTTGAGATCGGCGCGATTGGCCCCGCCGCGCGTGAAAGCCGCCGCGCCGTCCGGATTGGCGCGCGGCACAATGGCCACCGTGACGCGTGACAGAATCGTGGCGCTCTCGGCACTCGCAAGTTCGTGGGCAAGCGCCAGCATCGCCTCGCCGCCCGCCGGCTCGTTGCCATGCTGCTGGCCGATGAACCACAGAACCGGGCGATTGAGCGCCCGCGCCTCTTCGAGACTCGACTTACCTTCGCTCGTGAAGAGCAGAACCTGCATGTCGCGGCCTTGCTGCGACTTGCCGATTGGCAGGAGAGCGAGGCGTGTTGATTTCGCCTTCAAGCCATCAATAAAGGACTTCACTTCGCTATCCGTGGTGAAGTCATCTCGTCCCGGCACCAGCGAAGGGGCCACCATCGTGACGGGCACATCGGAGAAGCGCCGCTTCACCGCTTCATTCTGCTTGGCAATTTCGGTTGTCGAGATGATGTCGGGATTGCGCGGGGCGTTCTGTGCCCTGGCCAGATTGACCGACGCGAGATTGAGGGCGAGCATGATGCCCGCGATGGCCTTCCATGACGTCATCGGAGTCTCCCCCCACATTTTCCCAAGTCAGCGAATGCGCTCAAGCACCGAGACGTAATTCGCCACCGCTGCGCCACCCATATTGAAGATGCCGCCAAGTTTGGCGTCCTTCACCTGCATCTCGCCGGCTTCACCACAGAGCTGCATCGCCGAAAGCGCGTGCATGGAAACGCCGGTTGCGCCAATCGGGTGCCCCTTGGCCTTGAGACCACCGGAGGCATTGACCGGCAACTTGCCATCTTTCTGCGTCCAGCCCTCGAGAATGGCCCGCTTGCCTTCACCCGGTTTGGTGAGTCCCATCGCCTCATATTCGATGAGTTCGGCAATGGTGAAACAATCGTGCGTCTCGACAAAAGAGAGATCATCAAGCGTAAGCTTTGCCTGACCCAGAGCTTTTTTCCATGCCAGTGCGCAGCCTTCGAAACTGAGAATGTCGCGCTTCGACATCGGCAGGAAATCCTGCACGTGAGCAAGCGAGCGCAGCATCACCGCCCGTTTTGCCTGCATCGCGGTTTCGATATCGGCGATCACAAGCGCAGCCGCACCATCGGAGACGAGCGAGCAATCAGTGCGCTTCAGCGGTCCGGCGACATAGGGGTTCTTTTCCGACTCGGCCCGGCAGAATTCATAGCCGAGATCCTTGCGCATCTGCGCGTAGGGATTGGCGACACCATTCTTGTGGTTTTTGGCGGCAATGGCGGCGAGGGCATCGGATTGATCACCGTGGCGCTGGAAATACCCGCCCGCGATCTTGCCGAACACGCCGGCAAAACCGGCGGGGGTGTCGCCATCTTCCGGCAAATAGGACGCTTTCAGGAGGTTGGCACCGATCTCGGGGCCCGGCGTGCGCGTCATCTGCTCGACGCCCACCACGAGCGTGATCCGCGCGGCCCTGGCGGCAATGGCCTTCGCTGCCTGATGCACAGCCGCCGAGCCGGTTGCGCAAGCATTCTCGACTCGGGTCGTCGGCTTGAATCGCAAGGCCGGATCGGCCTGCAGCACGAGCGAAGCCGTGAAATCCTGTGGTGAGAAACCCGCATTGAAATGCCCGAGATAAATCTCGTCGACCGCCTCGGCGGCGATGCCGGCATGTTCCATGGCGCCGCGGGCGACGCTGACCACCAGCTCTTCGAGGCTCTCTTCCTTCTTGCCGAACGTCGTATGCGCCCAGCCAATGATGGCAGCTGACATCGCAAATTTCCTCCTGGACCTGATTTTTTCGGTACACCGGACGAGTGGTATACCGCCTTTGTCGCTGGTTAAAGCATGCCTGCCCAGCGAAAGCCATATTCTCCTGAGCACAAGCGCACCGGCAAATTTGACGAAAGCTGTTCCGGCGTTCGAATTCCGCCTATAAGGCGGGGAGTGATTTGCTTTTCGGATTTCGTCGCTTGGGGCGCGCTCGCGCAAGCCCTGCCGGAACGGGGTTGTTCTGATCGTCATGGTTTCGAATGTGTCGTCCTCCCTGCTCCGCAAGTTCCGCCGCGCGGGCCTTGCCGCCCTTGGGCTGATTGGGCTCTGTGCCGGGGCCTCGGCCAATTTCATGGTGCCAACACTGGTTGTTGATGCCGATACCGGCGATGTGATCGAAGCCAATCAGGCGACACGGCCCTGGTATCCGGCTTCGACCACCAAGCTGATGACCGCTTATGTCGCCCTGCGGGCCGTGAGGAGCGGGGAAATCAAATTTGATACGCCGATCGTGGTCTCGCCGCTCGCTTCGAAGCAGCGCCCCTCGAAGATCGGTGTCAAGCCGGGCCAGGAAGTCACGCTCGAGAATGCGCTCAAGTTCCTGATGGTGAAGAGCGCCAATGATATCGCAGTGGTTGTCGCCGAGGGTGTGGGCGGATCGGTCGAGAATTTTGCCCGGATGATGAACGCGGAATCGCGTCGCCTCGGCATGCGCGAGAGCCACTGGACCAACCCGCACGGCTGGGAGGATGCGCGCCAATATACGTCGGCCCGCGATCTCGCGATCCTCGCCCGCGCTCTTCTGCGCGAATTCCCTGAGGCCGCCGATCTTTGGGGCATCGGCGCGCTGAAACTCGGTCAGCGGGTTTTCAACAACACCAACGGTCTTGTCGGCCGCTATTCAGGCGCGATGGGCATGAAGACAGGCTTCATCTGCGCCTCGGGCTTCAACCTAGTGGGCGCCGCACAGCGCAACGGCCGCACGCTGATTGCGATCGTGCTGGGGGCCTCCAACGGAGCGGATCGCACGCTCAAGGCCGCACAATTGCTCGATGCGGGCTTCAATGCGGGTGGCGGCTGGGGTCGCGCCACGACCGGGCGCAGCCTCGAGGGGCTGACGGCCAGCGTCGAAACCACGGCCCCGAACCGGCGGGCGGAAATCTGCCGCAAGGGCGCGGCACCCGCGAGCGAGACCGAAGATCTCGGCGCGCTCGTTGCGTCTCCTTTTTCGAATGACAACCCCAGCTCGATGGTGGCAATGCAACGCGCACCTTCGGAATCGATGGCGGTTGGTTTGCGCTCAGGCAACGCGATCACGCTCGGACCGCGCGCCAGCTTCGAGCCGCTGGTCGTCTATCTCGGCAAGAAGCCGGGCAGCACAGAAATCGCGCGTCGCCCCGGCGTTCCGGCTGGCGCGCCGGAACGAGCCCAGGCGACAGCCTTCGCACCGCAGGGCACACGTGCCAGCGGCCAGCCCCTCGCTCTGCCGGGTGCCATCACCGCGCCTCCGCGCGCCGGAGCCCAGGCTGCAATCGCTCCGCGTGACCGCAAGGTGACACCGGCCAGCCAGCGCGCTGACCAGAAAAAACTCCCCGCGCCCAAGGCCAAGACCTCGAAAAAGAAAGAGCCGCCGAAAGCCGCCGGCGCATCGGCGAAAAAACAGCCTCCGAAGGCTCAGGCTCCGAAAAAGCAACCCAAAACCGCTGCTGCCGCGCAGTGAGCGACAGCGCGATGTTTCTGGCCGCGCGCCGGACCCTGCTCATCGGCACAGTGATGGCTCTGGCCTCGGCCGCCTTGTATGGCGCCAACGTTCCCGCCGCGCGCATGGCCTCGCAGGCCGGCCTTCCCGGAGCGGACCTGATCGCGTGGCGTGCCGTGCTCTTCCTGCCTGCTCTCGCTTGTCTGGCCATGGTTGCGGGGCAGCGCCTGCGCCTCTTGCCGGGTGAGATTGCGCCCACTCTGCGGCTCGCCCTGACGGCGAGCCTGACCGCGACATTCTATCTCTCCTCGGTCGATCACCTGCCGGTGCCGATGGCTGTGGTGCTGTTCTACATGTTCCCGCTCTTCGTGATCCTGCTGGCTTCGCGCATCGAGGGGCGGCGGATTTCGCGCGTTCAGATGGGCGTGTTCGCAGTGGCCTTTGCCGGGCTCGTGATCGCTGTCGGGCCGTCCCTCGCCGGACTGTCATCTTACGGCATGCTGCTCGCATTGGGTGCGGCGATCGCGAGCGCTTTCATGTTCATCTATGCGGGACGCGTGCCGGATGCGCCCTTTCGCAACGCCTTCTGGACACAGGCTGTGATGGGCCCGGTGGCCTTTCTCTTCGCGTGGATGCAGGGAGGCCCGGCGCATCCGGCGATTTTCTGGGCTGCGCCGATCGCTATCGCGGTCGCGATGGGGGCTTATGCGATCGCCTATCTGTTTCAGTTGATGGCAGCACAGCGCATCAGCGCCGACCGCGCCGGGTTGCTGTTTCTCTTCGAGCCGGTCACCGCGATCGCCGCTGCCGGGTTTGTGCTGAGAGAAACGCTCAGCCCATTGCAGATTGCGGGCGTAATGCTCATTTTGGTCGCGCTCGCGGCAGAAATCCTGCTCGGAACACGCGAGAGTTTTTCCGGAAGGCCGGGCGAATAGGCTCAGAATGCATATATCTGCCGAGCAACGGCCTGATCCGCTGAAACCCATTCCGCTCACGGTGCTGACCGGGTTTCTCGGCGCAGGTAAAACCACAAGGCTCAATGCCTGGCTGAAAGACCCCGCTTTTGCCGATACCCTCGTCATCATCAATGAGTTCGGCGCGGTCGGGCTCGATCACCTCCTGATCGAAGAAGCACAAGGTGACATGCTGCTCATGGCGGCGGGTTGCCTGTGCTGCACGATCCGGGGCGATCTCGTCGCGACACTCGAAGACCTGCTGCGCCGACGTGACAATGACCGTATCCGGTTCTTCCGCCGCGTGATCATCGAAACCACCGGGCTCGCTGACCCGCTGCCCATCTTGCAGGCCGTTCTGCAACACCCCTATCTCGCGAAACGGTTCTCGATTGCGAGTGTCCTGACGCTTGTCGATGCTGTGCATGGAGCTTCAACACTTGGTGATCACGCCGAGGCGCGCCGTCAGGTGGCTCTGGCCGATGCGCTCGTCCTCACCAAGACGGATCTGGCCGATACGGCCGCCCAGAACACGACCATCGGGGCTGCGCGGGAGATCAATCCGTTTGCGCCATGGCTCGATGAAGGCGACGCCTTGCGGCCCGAAGCGCTGGCGCGCCCGCTCTTCAGGCCCGAGCGGCTGGATGAGGCGGATCTCAAAGCCTGGCTCGGTCTCAACCCGGGCCTGAGCCATGTGCCGGGGCATGATCCGAACCGGCATGGCAAGGCCATCGAGGCCTTTGCCTTTGTCTCCGATGCGCGCGTGACCGAGGGCCAGCTCATCGTTTTCCGTGAGGCGATGCGCATGCTGCTCGGCCCGAAGCTTCTGCGCCTCAAGGGGCTGGTCGCAATGGCAGACAGGCCCGATCAGCCGATGCTGATCCATCATGTCCAATCGGTGTCCGAACCCCCTGTGCGGTTGCAAAAATGGCCGACACGCGACCGCCGTACCCGCATCGTGGTGATCGCGCAGGGCGCGGAGCGGGTGCAGATCGAGGGTTTCTGGAATGCGCTGACGCAGCCGCAATCAGTCTGATGCGTCCAGGCGATCACGCAGGATGCGGCGGATCACCTTGCCGGTCGTGGTCAGCGGCATGTCATCGATGAAGTGAATCTCGCGCGGATACTCATGCGCAGAGAGGCGCTTGCGCACATGCTCGCGAATGTCGTCCGCCAGAGATGCGCTGGGTTCATGCCCCGATTTCAGCACGAGAAAGGCCGTGACAATCTCGGTGCGCAACGGATCGGGTTTGCCCACGACGGCAGCGAGAGCGACCGAGGGGTGCTTGATGAGACAATCCTCGATCTCGACCGGCCCGATCCGATAGCCCGCAGAGGTGATCACGTCGTCGTCGCGCCCGACGAAGCCGACATAGCCATCGGCATCGGAATAGCCGCGATCACCGGTCGTCATCCAGTCGCCGATGAACTTGGCGGCTGTCGCTTCCGGCTTGTTCCAGTAGCCGAGGAACATTACGGGGTCCGGACGGCGGATCGCGACCTGACCGGTCTCCCCGATATCGCAAACCGAACCATCCTCGCGGATCACCGCGACCTCGTGCCCCGGCACCGGCCGGCCGATCATACCCGCGCGCATCACGCCCATGGCGCGCGAGGACGAGAGGACAAGATTGCACTCGGTCTGGCCGTAGAATTCGTTGATCGGCAGGCCAAGCACTTCGCGACCCCACTCGAAGGTGGGCGTGCCGAGCGATTCGCCGCCCGAAGCGAGCGTGCGCAGGCCGAGCCCGAAACGCCCGACCGGGTTCTCGACGCTGCGCATCAGGCGCAACCCTGTCGGGGGCACGAAGGCGTTGCGCACGCCAACATGGCTCATCATCGCAAAAGCAGCTTCCGGATCGAATTTCTGGAAGGGCCAGGCGACGACCGGAACACCAAAGGCGAGCCCTGGCAACAGCACGTTGAGCGACCCGCCTGCCCAGGCCCAATCACCCGGAGTCCAGAGCCTGTCGCCGGCCTGCGGCAGGAAATCATGGTGCATCTCGACACCGGGGAGATGCCCGAGCAGCACGCGATGGCCATGCAACGCGCCTTTCGGATGCCCTGTCGTGCCGGATGTGTAGATCATCAGGGCAGGATCATCCGCCCGTGTGCGGCGAGTCTCGAAATGATCAGCCGCACCTTCGCAGAAACGCTGGAGCGCCATCGCTCCATGGGCCTCACCATCCATGGAGAGGATGGACTCGACACCGGGCGCTTCATTCATCAGCGGTGCGAGGCGCTCTGCCCCGGCCCGATCCGTGATCACGAGGCGCGCGCCGGAATCATGCAGCCTATAGGTGATGGCTTCCGGCCCGAACAGGACGGCCAGCGGCACCGCGATCGCGCCGAGCTTATAGATCGCCATGTGCGCGATGGCGACATGCCGGCCCTGCGGCAAGAAAATGGCGATCCGCTCACCGGGCCGGATTCCGGCCCGTTCAAAAGCGGAAGCGAGACGATCGGCGGCTAGTCGCAATTCGGCATAACTGAAGGGCGAAATGCCGAAATCCGGCGCGACGTCGAGAATGGCCGTGCGATGAGGATCGACCTTCGCCCAATGGTCGCAGGATACGCTCGCGATGTTGAAATGCTCCGGCACCGCCCAGCGAAAACGCCGGCGGATTTCGTCATAGGCGGCCGGTTGGCCGAGCAAAGACTGCACTCTCATGCCTCTCATCGCGACTGTATCGGCGTTGGTAGAAATAAAAAGTCAGGAAAAATCAACCGTTTTGCCAAAGCTGCGCCGGAAGGCAGACAAAAATCGGTATTTGTGGACTTGACGAAACCGGAAACTTCGCCATTTTCCCGCGATCGGTACCGGGCCCCTCTGACGTCGAACTTCAGTAGTTCGCGTGATGTCGGAACCGAAATATATGTTCCACGGGCTCAAACTGGTTCAATCACATGGAAATCTTGATGGGTGGCTTCCTCGGGAAGCCTGTCTGGATGTGGCTGAGTTTTCTCAGCATCATCATCGCTTTGCTCGCCTTCGACCTTGGCATCTGGCACAAGGACGACAAGGAAATGGGCGTCTCCGAAAGCCTCTGGCTCTCGGCTTTCTACATCGCTTTCGCGATGGTCTATGGCGCCGTGATCTGGTGGGCCTATGAAACCGGGCGCATCTTCACAGAAGACGGCACCCATGCCGGCATTACCTATTTCACCGGCTTCTTCATCGAGAAGGCACTGTCGATCGACAATGTTTTCGTGATCTCGCTGATTTTCGGCTTCTTCGCCATCCCGCGCAAATATCAGTACCGCGCCCTGGTCTGGGGCATTCTCGCGGTGATCGTGCTGCGCGGCATCATGATCGCGCTCGGCGCGGCTTTGGTGCAGCAATACAGCTGGGTTCTCTATATCTTCGGCGCGTTCCTGATCGCGACCGGCATCAAGATGCTGGTTGTGCCGGAGGGCGAAACGGATGTCTCGAAAAACCCGGTCGTCAAGTTCATGCGCAAGCACATGCGCGTGACGGACAAGCTGCACGACCAGAAATTCTTCGTGCGCCAGCCGGACCCCAAGACCGGCAAGATCGTGCTCTGGGCCACGCCTCTGTTTCTGGCGCTGGTGGTGATCAACGTCGCCGACCTGATCTTCGCGGTCGACTCGGTGCCGGCGATCTTCGCGATCACGACCGATACCTTCATCGTCTACACCGCGAATATCATGGCGATCCTCGGTCTGCGTGCGCTCTATTTCGCGCTCGCCGCGATGGTTCACCGCTTCCATTACCTCAAATATGCGCTGGCCATGGTGCTGGTTTTCATCGGCCTGAAAATCTTCTGGAACGAGATGGTCGGGAAAATGAACCCGGCAATCTCGCTGGGTGTGACGCTTACGCTCATCCTGGGTGGTGTGGTCTACTCGCTCTGGAAAACCCGGAACGACAAACCGGTCGAACAGGAGAGCACACCCGCGTCCTGATGCAGGTTGAGCCTACCGTTCTCTCGGGCAGACTAAAAAGAAGCGGCGCTTCCCACCGGAAGCGCCGCTTTTTTTCATGCCATTTGCCTCGATCAGATCGGCAGGTGCGGCTCGGCTTTCACCTCTTCCATGACGGCGTAGGAGCGCGACTCTTTCACGCCGGGGAATGTGAGAATGGTCTGGGTGAGCAGCACGCGATAGGCTTCCATGTCCCGCACGCGGGTCTTGATGAGGTAGTCGAAGCCACCCGCAACCAGATGGCATTCCAGAATTTCCGGCGAGGAACGCGCAGTCTGCGCGAACTTCGCGAAGACATCGGGCGTGGTCTTGTCGAGCGTCACTTCCACATAGACCAGCAAAGCCCGATTCAGGAGCTGCGGATCGAGATGCGCATGATAACCCTTGATGAAGCCATCGCGGGTGAGGCGCTTGACGCGTTCAGTCGTCGCGGTCGGCGAGAGGCCGACGGCCTCGGCCAGGGCGACCGTCGACAAGCGTCCGTCGCGTTGCAGGGCTCGGAGGATTTTCACATCCGCCCGATCAAGCTCTTCTGTCATAATCGTTCTCCAAAACGTTTTGATACGGTGATATTCACTATTATTTTCAAAATTTCAATATGGAACTCACATGAATGCTGGCTTAACATCGAGAAATCGAATTTTTTCAACGACTTCGGCCTGCAAAAAATTTCAGGCATAGGTCACAAGTGAACAATCGAAGGGTCATACATGAACGATCAGCCCTTGTTTCGCGCGCCCTACGCCACGGATGATTCCGGCCTTGCGGCCCGATTGCTGGCGGAGGCACCCTTGCCCGCCGAGGCGGAGGCCCGCATCGATCGTGAGGCGGCGCGGCTGATCGAGGCGATCCGCGCCGGGCAAGGCGGCATCGGGGGTATCGAACAGGTTTTGCAGGAATACTCGCTCTCCACCAAGGAGGGTCTTGCGCTGATGGTTCTGGCCGAGGCCCTCCTGCGGGTGCCGGATTCGGGCACCGCCGACAAACTGATCGAGGACAAGCTCGGGCAGGGAAATTTTCTTGATCATCAGCCAAAATCCGATGCGCTGCTGATCAACGCCTCGGCCTGGGCGCTCGGCATCGGCGCGCGGGTGATCCAGCCCGGAGAAACGCCGGATGGCATTATTGCCTCGCTTGCCAAGCGTATCGGCCTGCCAACCATCCGCACCGCGGCCCGTCAGGCGATGCGGGTGATGGGCAGCCATTTCGTTCTGGGGCAGACCATCGATGAGGCCCTGAAGCGCGCGGCAAGTGGGGCCGCACGTTCGTATCGTTATTCGTTCGATATGCTGGGCGAGGGGGCGCGCACAGCCGAGGATGCGGCTCGCTATTTCGACTCCTATGCCGATGCGATCCGCCATATCGGCGCCAAGGCCGGCAACGAACCTCTGCCAGATCGACCCGGTATTTCGGTAAAGCTCTCGGCTTTGCACCCACGTTATGAGGCGACCAACCGCGAAGCGGTGCTGGCTGAACTCACACCGCGCGTCATCGCGCTGGCGGAATCGGCGAAAAGCTTCGACATGAATTTCACCATTGATGCCGAAGAGGCCGATCGACTCGAACTCTCGCTTGATCTGTTCCAGTTGGTGGCGAGTGACTCACGCCTCGCCGGATGGAACGGCCTCGGTCTGGCCGTTCAAGCCTACCAGAAGCGGGCGCTGAGCGTGATCCACTGGCTCGATCAACTCGCGGAACGACTGAACACCCGTTTCATGGTGCGCCTTGTCAAAGGGGCGTATTGGGATAGCGAGGTGAAGCGCACGCAGGAGCGCGGGTTGCCGGATTACCCGGTCTTCACCCGCAAGGCGATGACCGACCTCAATTATGCGGCCTGCGCGAAGGCGATGCTCGCCGCCCGGCCGCGCCTCTATCCCCAATTTGCCACTCACAATGCGCTGACCATCGCCAGCATCCGCGAACTGGCCGGAAATGACGAGGGCTACGAGTTCCAGCGGCTGCATGGCATGGGTGATGCAGCCTACGGCGCCCTGCTCGCAGCGCATCCCGATGTCGCTTGCCGGGTCTACGCACCGGTCGGCGGGCATCGCGATCTTCTGGCCTATCTGGTGCGCCGGCTGCTCGAAAATGGCGCCAATTCCTCCTTCGTGAACGAAGCAGCGGATTCAAGCGTGCCGATCAGGAAGCTGCTGACGCGTCCCGCCGCGCTGATTGCCTCGCCCGATCGGGCCCGCCACAAGCATCTGCCCCTGCCCGAGGCGATTTTTCCCGATGGGCGCAAGAACAGCCGTGGCTATGAGCTCGGCCATGCCGCGACCCTCGAGACCCTGCTCTCGAGCCGCGATTTCGCGCCCGCCCGGGCTGCAAGCTTGATTTCCGGCAAGGCCGTTCCCGGCACGCCTGCGAATATTCTCTCGCCGGTCGATGGCGCAGTGATCGGCCAGGCCACGAGCGCCACTCCCACCGAAGTGGGGGCGGCCGTTGAAGCGGCGCTCTCGGGATTCAAGACCTGGGGCCGTTCGAATGCCGCGACCCGCGCGACGCTTCTGCGCAAAGCCGCCGACAAACTGGAAGCCAAAACCGGTCGGATCATCGCTTTGCTGCATCGTGAGGCGGGCAAAACTCTCGACGACGCGATCGCCGAAATTCGCGAAGCGGTCGATTTTCTGCGCTACTATGCGGGCGAGGCCGAGCGCCTGATGGCTTCGCCGGTCATTCTTCCCGGCCCCACGGGCGAGGACAATCGTCTACTCTATCGCCCACGCGGCGTGATCATCGCGATCGCGCCGTGGAATTTTCCGCTGGCGATTTTCCTTGGACAGATCGCGGCGGCTCTGGCGGCCGGCAACACGGTCGTGGCGAAACCAGCCGAGCAGACACCGCTCATCGGCGCGCTTGCCGTCGGGCTGCTGCATGAGGCCGGAATCCCGACCGATGCGCTGCATCTGGTGCTGGGCGATGGCCGGATCGGCGCGGCGCTAGTCGAACACCCAGCCATAGCCGGCGTGGTCTTTACCGGCTCGACCGACACTGCCCGGCGTATCAATCGTGCACTCGCCGCCAAAGACGGCGCGATCGTGCCGCTGATTGCGGAAACGGGCGGCATCAACGCCATGATCGTCGATGCAACGGCGCTGCCCGAACAGGTGGCCGATGATGTAACCCTTTCCGCCTTCCGCTCGGCCGGTCAGCGCTGTTCGGCCCTGCGCCTGCTGTGCGTGCAGGAGGATGTCGCGGACCGGATGATCGAGATGATCATCGGGGCGGCGAAGGCCCTGCGATTGGGTGATCCGGCGCTTCCCTCAACCCATATCGGCCCGGTGATCGATGCCGAAGCCAAGGCGAGCCTCGATGCACACATCGAACGCATGAAGGCTGAGGCCAAGACCCACTATGCCGGCCGCGCGCCCGAAGGGCTTTACGTCGCCCCGCATATTTTTGAACTGAAGCGGGTCGAGGATCTGGGCGAAGAGATGTTCGGCCCCATCCTGCATGTGGTGCGCTACAAGGCGGGCGAACTGAGCCACATTGTCGAGGCGATCGAGGGCTCGGGCTACGGCCTCACCTTCGGCATGCACTCGCGCATCGATACGGATATCGAGAAAGTCACAAACCGCCTGCAAACCGGCAACATCTACATCAACCGCAACATGATCGGCGCGGTGGTCGGGGTGCAACCTTTCGGCGGGCACGGGCTTTCCGGCACGGGACCGAAGGCCGGGGGGCCGAATTACCTGATGCGTTTCGTCACCGAGCAGGTGATCTCGGTGAACTCGGCGGCGGCCGGGGGCAATGCGAGCCTCATGTCTCTCTCCGAAGAGTGAGCGGCTTGGCCCGCGCGGGCGTTTCGGCTAAGCCTCATCCGGGTTCCGGGGAGGCTTTTCTTGCGCGTCGCGATCCTTTTTCTGGCGATGACAGCGGCCTGCGCCCCCGTTATGGCGCAGACACGCCCCGGCGAGCCGCCGCCTGCAGGCTGGGCCCTTTCGCTCGGGTTTGGCGCCGGCTGGCACTCGAACCCGCTGGAATTGACGACGCGCGCCAGAGGCGACGTGTTCATAAGCTCCGAAATCGGCCTGGCCTACCGGCTTGCGCTCTGGCAGGGCGGCGCGCTCACGCTGTCCGGCACCGGCACGGGCGAGCACTATAGCCGCGAGGAAACGGCCGGGTTCGTGCGGGGAATTGTTGGGGTGAGCCTTTCGCAAAGCTGGCAGGGGTTCACCCTCGCAGCCACTGCGGGACATCGCAAGACAATGGACCATGACCTCGCTGGCCACGAGAGTGCCAGCAGCGAGTTGGGCATCAACCTGATCCGGCCGATTGCCATCACCGATGGATGGACCTTGCTGATCTTCAGCCGCGTCGCCCGGCGCTTTTTCAATGATGGCACCGAGGACCAGTTCCGCGCCGGTGCCAACGCCACGCTGGTTTATCGCACGGGCGCCTGGAGTTTCCGCGCAGGCTCGGGCTTTGGCTACGTGCTGGAAGACAAGACACCCATTCTGCCGCGCATCAATGATCGCAGCATCAGCCTGCGCGCCGGGATCGGTTATGAGTGGGCAAAGGACCGGGAGGTGACGCTGGGCGCGAACTACACCCGCACCTATTCAAGCTACGCCCCGAACCGGACGAAGATTTTCACGTTTCAGCCGCGTGTCGGGGCTACAATCCGCTTTTAAAGCAAAAAGCCGCCCTGAGGCGGCTTTCGACACTCGAAAAGAGCGCGGAAATTCAGCTGCGTACGGCAGCCATCATCGCCGAGAGGGCGGCAAACCGGTCCTCGGCAGCGGCAAGAGCCTCGCCGGTTGCACCCTTCAGTTCATCCTCGGCAGATTTGAGATCAGCCGCGAGCTTTTCGCGGTCGATCTCGTCCACCGCCACCGCCTGCTCGGCGAGCAGCGTGAGGCCGGAAGCGTTCACGTCCACGAAGCCACCGCGCACGAAGAGGCGCTTGCCGCCATCCACTGTGACGACGCCCGGCCGCACGGCCGACATGAACGGCGCGTGGTTCGCGAGCACGGTGATTTCACCCTCGGCGGCCGGGACGACCACCGAGTTCACATCACCCGAGAACAGAACACGCTCCGGCGAGACGAGTTCAAAGTTGAAACTGGCCATGATCAGGCCGCCTCGGCCGCAAGCCGCTGGGCCTTCTCGACCGCTTCCTCGATGGTGCCGACCATGTAGAAGGCGGCTTCGGGGAGGTGATCATAATCACCGGCAACAAGGCCCTTGAAGCCCTTGATCGTGTCAGCGAGCTTGACGAGCTTGCCCGGCGAACCGGTGAAAACTTCCGCCACGTGGAAGGGCTGGCTGAGGAAGCGCTCGATCTTGCGGGCGCGCGCCACGGTCAGCTTGTCCTGTTCGGACAGTTCGTCCATGCCAAGGATGGCGATGATGTCCTGCAGCGACTTGTAGCGCTGGAGCACCGACTGCACCGAGCGGGCAACTTCGTAGTGCTCCTCGCCGACAATCGCCGGGGAGAGCATGCGCGAGGTCGAGTCGAGCGGGTCCACCGCCGGGTAGATGCCCTTTTCGGCGATCGAGCGCGACAACACGGTCGTGGCGTCCAGATGGGCGAACGAGGTGGCCGGGGCCGGGTCGGTCAGGTCGTCCGCCGGCACGTAGATCGCCTGCACCGAGGTGATCGAGCCCTTGGTCGTGGTGGTGATGCGCTCCTGCATCGAGCCCATATCGGTCGAAAGGGTTGGCTGATAGCCCACCGCCGACGGGATGCGGCCCAGAAGCGCCGACACTTCCGAACCCGCCTGTGTGAAGCGGAAGATGTTGTCGACGAAGAACAGGACATCCTGGCCCTTGTCACGGAAATCTTCCGCCACGGTCAGGCCGGTCAGCGCGACGCGCATGCGCGCTCCCGGCGGCTCGTTCATCTGGCCATAGACAAGGGCGCATTTCGAACCCTTGGCCGAGCCGTTGTTCTTCTTCGGATCGATGTTGACGTTCGACTCGATCATCTCGTGATAGAGGTCGTTCCCCTCGCGCGTGCGCTCACCCACACCGGCGAAGACCGAGTAACCACCATGCGCCTTCGCGACGTTGTTGATCAGTTCCATGATCAGCACGGTCTTGCCCACGCCGGCGCCGCCGAATAGGCCGATCTTGCCGCCCTTGGCGTAAGGCGCCATCAGGTCGACGACCTTGATGCCGGTTTCGAGAATCTGCGCTTCCGTCGACTGCTCGGAATAGCTCGGCGCTTCCTGGTGGATCGCGCGGCTGGCTTTGGTGTCGATCGGACCAGCTTCATCCACCGGCTCGCCAATGACGTTCATGATGCGGCCGAGCGTGGCATCGCCCACCGGCACCGCGATCGGCAGGCCGGTATCTGCCACGTCCTGCCCGCGCACCAGGCCTTCGGTCGAGTCCATCGCGATGCAGCGCACCGTGTTCTCGCCCAGATGCTGCGCGACCTCGAGAACCAGGCGGTTGCCCAGGTTCTTGGTCTCGAGCGCGTTGAGGATTTCCGGCAGATGATCGTCAAACTGAACGTCGACGACCGCACCGATCACCTGAGAAATACGACCCTTCGGCTTCGCCATGGTACTGACCCTCGTTCCCTAATGCCTGATCAGAGCGCTTCCGCGCCCGAAATGATTTCGATAAGTTCCTTGGTGATCATCGCCTGACGCGTTCTGTTGTACTTCTGCGTCTGCTTCTTGATCATGTCGCCGGCATTGCGCGTGGCGTTGTCCATCGCGCTCATGCGCGCGCCCTGTTCGGAGGCCGCGTTTTCGAGCAGGGCGCGGAAGACCTGCACCGAAAGGTTGCGCGGCAGGAGTGAGGCGAGAATGGCGCCCTCGTCCGGTTCATATTCGTAAGAGGCTGCAGCGCCCGCACCCTCCGGGATTTCAGCCGGAATGATGCGCTGGGCAGTCGGGATCTGCGCGATCACCGACTTGAACTGCGAATAGAAGAGCGTGGCGACATCGAACTCGCCGGCCTCGAACATCGCCATGACGCGCTTCGCGATCTCATCGGCATTGGCGTAACCGATCTGCTTGACCGAGCGCAGATCGACGACATCGAGAATGAGCTTCTCGTATTGCCGCTTCAAGATGTCGTAGCCCTTTCGGCCCACGCACAGGATTTTCACCGTTTTGCCAGCCTGCTGGAGCTTGGAGATGTGCTCACGTGCAAGGCGGGCGATCGAGGAGTTGAACGCGCCGCAAAGACCGCGCTCGGCCGTGCAGACCACGAGCAGATGCACCTGATCGGAGCCGGTGCCGGCGAGCAGTTTCGGCGCGTCAGCGCCTGAAATACCGGCGCCGAGATTGGCCAGAACGGTTTCCATCTTGCTGGCATAGGGGCGCGCGGCTTCGGCCGCAGTCTGGGCACGACGAAGCTTCGCCGCGGCCACCATCTGCATGGCCTTGGTGATCTTCTGCGTCGCCTTCACGGAGGCGATGCGATTGCGAAGGTCTTTCAACGAGGGCATTGGATTTCCCGTCTGGCCGGAGGCAAGGCGCGGAGGCTGGCTCCGCGCAGCTTTTCCTTAGGCGAAGCTCTTCGTGTAGCTCGCCACGATGTCCTTGAGTTTCCCGGCATTCGCATCCGAGAGGTCCTTGGACTTCGCGATCTCGCCGAGCATATCGGCGTGGCTGGCGCGAAGCAGGCTCAGGAGCCCATCCTCATAGGCGCGCACGCGGTTCACCGGCAGAGCATCGAGGTAACCGTTCACGCCGGCATAGATCACACAGACCTGCTCTTCCATCTTGAGCGGCGAGAATTGCGGCTGCTTCAGGAGCTCGGTGAGGCGGGCACCGCGGTTCAGCAGGCGCTGTGTCACCGCGTCGAGGTCCGAACCGAACTGCGCGAATGCGGCCATCTCGCGATACTGCGCCAGTTCACCCTTGATCTTGCCAGCGACCTTCTTGGTTGCCTTGGTCTGGGCCGAGGAGCCCACGCGGCTGACCGAGAGACCGACGTTCACCGCCGGGCGGATGCCCTGGAAGAAGAGATCGGTTTCAAGGAAGATCTGGCCGTCGGTGATCGAGATCACGTTGGTCGGGATATAGGCCGACACGTCGTTGGCCTGCGTCTCGATGACCGGCAGCGCCGTCAGCGAACCCTTGCCGGCCGCATCGCCCATCTTCGCCGCACGCTCCAGGAGGCGGGAGTGGAGATAGAACACGTCGCCGGGATAAGCCTCGCGGCCCGGCGGGCGGCGCAGCAGCAGCGACATCTGGCGATAGGCCACGGCCTGCTTCGACAGATCGTCATAGATGATCACGGCATGCATGCCGTTGTCGCGGAAATATTCGCCCATCGCGCAGCCGGTGAACGGGGCGAGGAACTGCATCGGGGCCGCGTCGGAAGCGGTTGCGGCAACGACGATCGAGTAATCGAGCGCTCCACGCTCCTCGAGCACCTTCACGAATTGCGCGACGGTCGAGCGCTTCTGACCGATGGCGACATAGACGCAATAGAGCTTCTGGCTCTCGTCATCGCCTTCGTTCAGCGCCTTCTGGTTGAGAATGGTGTCGAGCGCGACGGCGGTCTTGCCGGTCTGGCGGTCGCCGATGATCAGCTCGCGCTGGCCGCGACCGATCGGGATCAGCGCGTCAATGGCCTTGAGGCCGGTCGCCATCGGCTCATGCACCGACTTGCGCGGGATGATGCCGGGCGCCTTCACGTCGACGCGGGCGCGCTTCTTGGATTTGATCGGGCCTTTGCCATCAATCGGGTTGCCAAGCGCGTCGACCACGCGACCGAGCAATTCCTTGCCGACCGGCACGTCCACGATCGAGCCCGTGCGCTTGACGGTCTGGCCTTCCTTGATCTCGCGGTCGGAACCGAAGATCACGACGCCGACATTGTCGGTTTCGAGGTTCAGCGCCATGCCGCGCGTACCATTCTCGAACTCGACCATTTCACCGGCCTGGACCTTGTCGAGGCCATAGACGCGCGCAATGCCGTCACCGACCGAAAGAACCTGGCCGACCTCGGTCACCTCGGCAGCGGAGGAAAAATTCTTGATCTGCTCCTTGAGGATCGCTGAGATCTCGGCGGCGCGGATGTCCATCGCAAAATGCCTTTCGTTTAACCGTTGGTCATCGCGATTTTCATCGCGTTCAGTTTGGTTTTGAGGGAAGCGTCGATCATCTTCGACCCCATCTTGACGACGAGGCCGCCGATGATGGCGGGATCGACACGCTCGGTGAGCGCGATATTCTTGCCGGCCTTGCTCTGCAGGGCCTCGAGAACCGCCTTGCGGTTCTTCTCGGAAAGCGGGCTCGCAACCGTAACCTCGGCGGCAACAATGCCAGCCTTTTCAGCCACGAGAGCGCGGAAAGCCGTCACCATCGTGCGCACCAGAAACAGGCGGCGCTTCGAGGCAACAAGCTGGAGGAAATTGGCGGAAAGGCCGGTGATCTTGGCTTTCTTCAGCACTGCTGCCAGTGCCTTCACCTGCTCTTCGGAAGTGAAGACAGGGTTGCGGCAGAGCTGGTCGAGTTCCGGGCTCTGATCGAGCATGGCGGAGAAAGCATCAAGATCGGCGCTGACGGCATCGAGTTTCTTGGATTCGCTCGCCAGTTCGAAAAGGGCGACCGCATAGCGGCCGGCAATTCCGGAAACGATCGGGCTGGATGAGGCCACGATGGATGTCTTTCGTTCTCTCACACGGTTTCGAGAAGATCGTTCAGGCGCAGGCCGCGCGCTGGCGCTTCTTGAAATTGTGCCCCGAAGCGGGGATGTCTACGGAAGAACACCGGAGCGGGAGCAAACGCATGCCAAACCGGTCGGACGGGTCGCTAACAAATCTTCAACGCCCGCGCAACCCCTTTCCCGGATCGACTTTCGGATCAATCGGGCGGCACGAACCGATTGGCTTGGCTGATCAGAGGAAGCTTTGGGGATCCATATCGACATCCACCCTGGCACCGCCCTTCGGATTGCCGGCGCGTGTCAGCAGGGCACGGATGAATGCCTGCAACGAAACGGCACGCGGCGCTTTCAGAATAAGGCGCATCCGATGCTTGCCGCGCAGCAGCGCGAGCGGTGGCTCGGCAGGCCCCAGAATTGTGATCCGGTTCTCGCCCTGCTCCGTGAGCAACCGATATCCGGCTTCGGCGAGAAGCCGCGAATGGTTTTCCGCAGCCGAGCGCTCCTTCGCTGAAATCAGCACACTCGCCAACCGCCCGAAAGGCGGCAATCCGGCCGCATCACGACTGGCAATTTCAGCAGCATAGAAAGCGTGATGGTCGCCCGAGAGCAGCGCCGCAATCACCGGATGCCGGGGCTGGAAACTCTGCAGGACGCCGCACCCCGGCCGCTCGCCGCGCCCCGATCGCCCGGTCACCTGTGTGAGGAGTTGGAAAGCGCGCTCGGAGGCACGCGGATCGCTCGAAACGAGGCCGATATCGGCATCCACCACTGCGGCCAGCGTGAGAAGCGGGAAATTATGGCCCTTGGCGATGAGTTGCGTGCCGATGATGATCCGGAACTCGCCCTTGGCCACCGCCTCCAGTTCGCGCTTCAGGCGCTCCGTTCCACCGGGAAAATCGCTCGAAAGCACGATGCGCGAATGCTCGGGGAAAGCCTGCGCGACTTCCTCGGCGATGCGCTCGACGCCAGGCCCGCAGGCGGTGAGGCTCTCCTCGGCCCCACAGGCGACGCATTGGGTGGGGCGACGTTCAGTATGCCCGCAATGATGGCAGATAAGCGCGCGCCTGAACCGGTGCTCGACGAGCCAGGCATCGCAGTTTGGGCATTGCCAGCGATGCCCGCAGGAGCGGCACAGGGTGAGCGGGGCGTAACCGCGTCGGTTGAGGAAGAACATCACCTGCTCGCCGCGCGCGAGGGTTTCGCTCGCGAGCGCAATCAGTTTCGGCGACAGGTAGGACCCGCGTGCCGGAGCATCCCGCGTGAGGTCGATCACCGAGATGTCCGGCATAACCTGCCCGGTGGCGCGGGCTTCGAGCTGCAGATGCCGATACCGCCCCTGCGCCGCATTGACGCGGGTCTCGATCGACGGTGTCGCCGATGACAGGATCACAGGGCAGCCTTCGGTCTGGGCACGCAAAACCGCCATGTCACGGGCGTGGTAACGCACCGTGTCGTCCTGCTTGAAGGCGGCTTCATGCTCCTCGTCCACCACGATCAATCCGAGTCCGGCAAAGGGCAGGAAGAGAGCCGAACGCGCGCCGACCACCACTTTCGCCTCGTTTTCGGCCACGGCATGCCAGAGCCGGTCACGGCGTGTGGGCGAAATGCCGGAATGCCAGAGCCCCGGCGCGCCCCCGAAACGGGCCTCGAACCGTGCCACGAATTCCGGCGTGAGCGATATTTCCGGCAGCAGGATCAGCGCCTGTTGTCCTCGCTCGATCGCAGACGCGACGGCCTCGAAATAAACCTCGGTCTTGCCCGAACCGGTGACACCTTCAAGCAGGATCGGCGCGAAACCGTTGTTCTGGACCGCCTGCCGCAAATGGGAAGCGGCGGTCAGTTGATCGATATTGAGCTTTGGTCCGCGTGACGAAAAATCGAGCACAGCCGCGCGTGAAACCGCGGGCAGCGGCACCACTTCAAAAACACCTTCATCCACCAGCGCATCGATCACACCTGTCGAGCAGGCTGCGGCCTCGGCGAGGTCGCGCTTGCGGTGCGCCAGCCCGCCGTTCGCCGCAGCGAGCAACCGGGCGCGGGTCGGCGTGAGGCGCCGGGGTTCGTTTCCCGTCAACCGAAGCCCAAATTTCGGCGCCTCGTGCGCCTCGGCCTCAGGGTCGCGCATCGCCATCTTGGCCACCAGACCCAGCGGCGCGAGCGTGTAGGCGGAAACACGCCCGATGAATTGCATGAGCTTTTCGGGCAAGGGTGGCAGGTTCGAGACCGAACGA
Source organism: Hyphomicrobiales bacterium (assembly GCA_017302635.1). GTDB lineage: Bacteria > Pseudomonadota > Alphaproteobacteria > Rhizobiales > Beijerinckiaceae > Rhabdaerophilum. The sequence goes on along the minus strand of JAFLCX010000001.1, from coordinate 1,304,375 downwards.
ATCGTCTTGAGGTTCTCGCCGGAACCCGCCTCGTCCAGCGCCCAAACCAGCCCGAATGTCTCTCGCGTGCCGAGCGGAACAGACACCGTCTGGCCGGGCTTGAGCGTCATGCCCTCCGGCACGCGGTAGGAATAGGCGCCATCCAGAGCCAGAGGCAGAACGATTTCCGCGATCATCGCTCCCCCTGCTCGCGCGCTTCACCGCTCTGATTAGCACCGATTCGCGGGCACGGAAGATAGGCCGTTCCTTAACCTCGAAGCGCCAGAATATACGCCATGAACGCACTTCATAACGCCCTTCAATTGTGGCTCAGGTCACTCACACACGAAAAACAAGCTTCCCCCAACACGGTGGAAGCCTATGGGCGTGACGTGCGGCAGGTGCTCGCCTATTTTGGCGAGGAGGTCACACAACCCTCGGATCTGCTGTCGCTGAAGCCCGCCGATCTGCGCCTGTTTCTCGGCGAGCGACGGGCGGCAGGCATCGGCAATCGCTCAATCATGCGTCAACTCGCAGGCCTGCGCGCTTTCGCACGGCATCTTGAGCGCGAGGGGCATGGCCACGCCTCGGCTTTCAAGGCTGTGAAAGGCCCGCGCGTGAAAAAGGGGCTGCCCCGCCCCTTGCAACCCGGCGATGCCCGCGCCACGGCCTTGACATCAATCCGCGCCGGCGAAGACCGCGAGCGCTGGATCATCGCGCGCGACGCCGCCGTCTTCTCCCTGCTCTACGGGGCCGGATTGCGCATCTCGGAAGCTCTATCGCTGAGGCGCAAGGATGCGCCGCGTGAAGGCTCGACGCTGCTGATCACTGGCAAGGGGGGCAAGCAAAGGCAGGTGCCAGTGCTGCCGCAAATCGCGCGGGCCGTGGACGATTACCTCGCGCAATGTCCGTGGCGGATCGACCCGGATGGCCCGCTTTTCGTCGGCGCAAAAGGAGGGCCGCTCTCGCCCCGCATCATCCAGCTCGCGATGGAGGGGATGCGCGGCGCGCTGGGCCTGCCGGAGAGCGCCACACCGCATGCCTTGCGCCATTCCTTCGCGACGCATCTCCTGGCACGCGGCGGCGACCTGCGCACCATTCAGGAGCTCTTGGGCCATGCCTCGCTCTCGACGACGCAGGTCTACACGGAGGTCGACACCGCCCGTCTGATGGCAGCCTACCGGTCCGCACACCCAAGGGCGTGAAGATCAATAAACAGGGCGTGCGGTGCATCCGGTCTCGGGGTTCACGTGTTTGGCAGAACACAAAACACCGAGGAGACCTCCATGTCAGTTCAGCCCAAACTCTCAAGCCGCTTTCTTGTGATCGGGGTTCTTGCCGCGCCGCTCGGTATGACGCTTGGTATCCTGATGGCCGCAAGTGGCAATCACCAGCTTGCGCCGGTTCATGCTCATCTCCTGCTTCTGGGATGGGTCGGATTCTTCCTGCACGGATTGTATTACAGGCTCGCAGGTGTCACGCAGCCCGCACTCGCGGGCTGGCATTTCAACTTCGCATTCGTGGGCGTGTTGCTGCTGGTGCCGTCCCTTGCGGCGCTTCTCTCGGGCTACAAATCAGCCGAGCCGGTCTCGGCTTTCGCCTCCCTGCTTCTGATCATCGCCTACTTGCTCTTCGCGGTTGTCGTGATCCGCGACACGACTCGCCGCGCCGGTTGAACGAGGCGTCGAGCCTATGCTAGCTCCGCGCGAATTCTACCAAGTCGAGCGAGGAGGCCCGAATGTCGGCAGCGCCGGATTTCAGCGATGGCAACAAGAAGGTCGGTCTCTTGATCGCCATCCTCGCCTTGCTGCTGGCTTTCTCGGAGATGGGCAACAAGCAGGCTGACGCGGATTCCATCGCGAAGAACATCGAAGCCTCGAACCTCTGGTCGTTTTTTCAGGCGAAAACCATCCGTCGCACCTCGACCCTCATCGCCGCCGAAGAGATGCAGGCCAATCTGGCTGGCGTCAGCGATCCGGCGGTAAAGGCGGCCTATGAGGCGCAGATCAAGCGCTGGCGCGAGACTGCTGCACGCTATGAAAGCGAGCCGGATACGAATGAAGGCCGGAAGGAACTCATCATCCGTGCCAAGGCGGCCGAAGAGCGTCGCGACATCCAGAAATCGCGTTCCGAAGTGTTCGAAATGGCCTCGGGGTTGCTCCAAATTGGGATTGTCATGGCCTCGGCGGCGGTGATCACAGGCGTGGGCATGCTGGTCTGGTGTGCAGGCGGGCTCGGCTTTGGGGCGATTGTGCTGATGGGCTTCGCGATATGGGCACCGAAAGCCCTGCCCTTCGCGTGAGCCGCTCAGCGCTGCGGGGATTGAGCGGGAGGTTCGGCGCAGCGCTTCGTGATCGATTCGAACAGAGCCTGCTGCATCGGGTCCAGCCGCCCCTCCCGGACTGCTGACCAGAGCCCGCCTGCCCGCAATCCCTCGACCGAACAGCGGCAGGCGCTGATGCAGGTCGCCTCATCCCGGCCTGCCGCCCGGCAATGACTCTGGCAGGTCGAGAGAAAACCGCGCGCCTGCATCTCCTGCGCCGGCGTGAGCGCCATCGCGACGATTGAGAGCGCGCCGAACAGGATCGGCTGATGGATGAGATAGATCGCGAGGCTGTTTCGCCCGGTCCAGACCAGCGCCCGCCTCGGTGCTGATTCGGCCAAGGGACGCGTGAACCGTCGAAAATCGATGATTTTGGCCAGCGCCGTTCCTGCAAGCACATATCCGAACCAGGGAAAGACCGGCACGAAATCCTGCGTCGACGGTACGCGGGTGCCCAGACCGAGCCAGACAAGCCAAGGCCGCGACAAAGCCTCGCTTTGCACAAAACTCGGCAGGACGGCGACCATCAGCGCCGCAAAAAGCACGGCCCATGCTGGCAGCCGAAGAAAGGGCAGAGCCAGAATGCTGCCCAATGCGATGGCATGAAGAATGCCAAAGAAAATGAATTGTTCGGGGAAAACAATGAAAGTCCCCGCGCTGACCAGAGCCGCGCCCCCTGCGACCAGCCCCAGGCGCCTAAAAAAGGCGCGCGGCCTGAACCCTCGGCCATGCGACAGAACCAGCCCGACGCCCACCAGAACGAGAAAGGTTGCGGCGATCCCATGCCCGAACCAGACCCAGATTGGCTGGCCTCGCAGATCGACACCCATCAAACCGAGGAACGAGAGGTTCCAGCCGAGATGATCGCCGCACCGCGCACAAGATCGAGCGCAGCAATTCGCGATTCGGTCGGAGCTTCTGTCATGCTCCCAGCGTGATCGAGCCGGAGATGTTTGTCACCTGCCCGATATGAGCGCGCCGCGCCCGCCCTCTCACATATGGATCTGGCGCTTCTCCACCGCCATCGCGGCTTCTTTTACGGCCTCGCTCATGGTCGGGTGAGCATGGCAGGTGCGCGCGAGGTCTTCTGACGAGCCGCCGAATTCCATCAGCACCGCCGCTTCGTGAATCATCTCGCCCGCGCCTGCGGCGATGATATGCACGCCAAGCACGCGATCGGTCGCCTTGTCGGCGAGCACTTTCACAAAACCATCCGTGGCGCGGTTGGCGCGCGCGCGGCCATTGGCGGTGAAAGGAAACTTGCCGACATTGTAGGCAACATTCGCTGCCTTCAGCTCTTCCTCGGTTTTGCCGACCGAGGCGACCTCCGGGAAGGTGTAAACAACACCGGGGATGACATCATAATTCACGTGCCCAGCCTTGCCGGCGAGGATTTCGGCGACGGCGACGCCCTCATCCTCGGCCTTGTGGGCGAGCATCGGTCCGCGCACCACATCACCGATGGCATAGATCCCTGGCACATTGGTCTCGAAATGGGGGCCGATGGTCACGCGCCCGCGCTCCGTCGCCACACCCGCCGCCTCGAGTCCGAGGCCATCGGTATTGGGGCGACGGCCGATCGCGACCAGCACGACATCCGCCTTCACCTCTTCCGCCGCGCCGCCCGCGGCGGGTTCGACCGTGAGTGTCACGCCATCCTTGGCCACCTTGGCGCCCGTGACCTTTTTCGAGAGATGGAACTTGAAGCCCTGTTTCTCGAGAATCCGCTGGGTCTGCTTCGCCACTTCCGAATCCATGCCCGGCAGGATGCGATCGAGATATTCGATCACCTGCACTTCAGCGCCCAGGCGACCCCAGACCGAGCCCATTTCGAGGCCGATCACGCCCGCACCGATCACGACCATTTTGCCGGGAACCTTCGTCAGTTCCAGCGCGCCGGTGGAGGTGACGATCTGCCTTTCGTCCACCGTCACATTCGGCAGGTTCGCCGATTCCGAGCCCGTGGCGATGACGATGTTCTTCGTCTCCAGCACCTGCTTCGTGCCATCATCAGCCGTCACCTGCACCTTGCCGGTGCCGAGAATGGTGCCGAGCCCGTGGAACGCCTCGACCTTGTTCTTCTTGAGCAGGAAGCCGACGCCGCTCACATTGGCATCCACCGTCTCCTGCTTGTGCTTCATCATGCCAGCGAGGTTGAGCTTCGGAGCGCCGACATCGATGCCGAGGGCCGCGAATCCGTGGCCGGCCTCATGGAACATCTCGGAGGCGTGCAGCATGGCTTTCGAGGGGATGCAGCCGACATTGAGGCAGGTGCCGCCATGCGTCTTGCGCTTTTCCACGACGGCCACTTTCAGGCCGAGCTGCGCCGCCCGGATCGCGCAGACATAGCCGCCGGGGCCGGTGCCGATGACGATGAGATCGTAGGACATAAGGTGCTCCGCTCCGGCGTCATGGCCGGGTTTAGCCCGGCCATCCACGACTGAAACGTTGCGATGACGCGGGCAGGAAAAACGTAGATGCCCGGCACAAGGCCGGGCATGACGGAGAGAAACTCACAGATCCATCACGAGACGTGCCGGGTCCTCAAGGCATTCCTTCACACGCACGAGGAAGGTCACGGCTTCCTTACCGTCGACGATGCGGTGATCGTAGCTCAGAGCGAGGTACATCATCGGGCGCACCACAACCTGCCCGCCGACCACGACCGGCCGCTCCTGAATCTTGTGCATTCCCAGAATGCCGGATTGTGGAGCATTCAGGATCGGCGTCGACATCAGCGAGCCATAGATGCCACCGTTGGTGATGGTGAAGGTGCCGCCTGACATTTCCTCGATCTTGAGCTGGCCATCACGGGCGCGCTTGCCGAAATCGGCGATCGATTTCTCGATGCCCGCGAGACCGAGGTGATCCGCATCGCGCAGAACCGGCACCACGAGGCCCTTCTCGGTGCCGACCGCGATCCCGACATGGTAGTAGTTCTTGTAGATGATGTCCGTGCCGTCGATCTCGGCATTGACGCCGGGGAGTTCCTTCAGCGCCTGCGTGCAGGCTTTGACGAAGAAGCTCATGAAGCCGAGCTTCACGCCGTGCTTCTTCTCGAACAAATCCTTGTACTGGTTGCGCAGCGCCATCACCGCCGACATATCGACCTCGTTGAAGGTCGTGAGCATCGCGGCGGTGTTCTGGCTTTCCTTGAGGCGGCGCGCGATGGTCTGGCGCAGCTTCGACATCTTCACGCGCTCCTCGCGCGAGGCATCGGAAGGAGCCGAAGCCGCGCGCGGCGCAGAAGGCGCCGCCACAGGAGCAGGCGCGGCGGCGGGCGCGCTCATCGCGCGCAGCACGTCTTCCTTCAACACCTGACCGCGCTTGCCCGAACCGGCATCGACCGAAACACCGGTCTCCGCCATCATCTTGGCAGCGGAAGGCGCGGGGGGCATGGAGGTGGCAGCAGCAGGAGCCGGGGCGGCTGCCTTGGGAGCTTCAACTTTCGGAGCCGGGGCAGCAGCCGGAGCCGCTGCAGCAACACCGGCTCCACCCGCCGCGATCGAGCCCAGCAGCGCGCCGACGCCCACCGTCTCGCCATCCTTGGCGACGATCTCGGCCAGCGTGCCGGCGGCGGGCGCATTGACCTCGAGCGTCACCTTGTCGGTTTCGAGCTCGAGCAGGGGCTCATCGGCTTTCACCGCATCGCCGGGCTTCTTGAACCACTTGCCGATCGTGGCTTCCGAGACGCTCTCGCCGAGGGTCGGAACGCGGATTTCGGTGCTCATGTGACTAACCTTTCAAGCGAAATTCGTGAGTTTCAGGCCGCGAACGCATCATTCATGAAGGCGTTGAGCTGCTCGAGATGCTTCGACATCTGGCCGACTGCCGTGGAGGCCGCCGCCGGACGTCCGGCATAACGGGCACGGCTCGTCGAAGCGCCGACCTGCTGGAGCGCCCATTCGAGATAGGGCTCCACGAAGGTCCAGGAGCCCATGTTCTTCGGCTCTTCCTGGCACCAGACGATATCGGCCTTCTTGAAGCGCGAAAGCTCGGTCGCGACCGACTTCATCGGGAACGGGTAGAGCTGCTCGACGCGGAGCAGATAGACATCGTCGATGCCGCGCTTCTCGCGCTCGTCGAGGAGATCGTAATAGACCTTGCCCGAGCACAGGATCACACGGCGGATCTTGGCATCCGCCTTGAGCTTGGTCGTCGAACGACCGGCCTCGGCATCATCCTTGAGGATGCGGTGGAAAGAGCTGTCGGCCGCGAATTCCGAAAGGTCCGAAACGCAACGCTTGTGGCGCAGCAGGCTCTTCGGTGTCATCAGGATCAGCGGCTTGCGGAAGTCACGCTTCAGCTGCCGGCGCAGGATGTGGAAGTAGTTCGCCGGCGTGGTGCAATTCGCAACCTGCATGTTGTCTTCGGCGCAGAGTTGCAGGAAACGCTCGAGGCGGGCCGAGGAATGCTCCGGCCCCTGCCCCTCATAGCCATGCGGCAGCAGGCAGACGAGGCCCGACATGCGCAGCCACTTGCGCTCACCCGACCCGATGAACTGATCGAACAGCACCTGCGCACCATTGGCGAAATCGCCGAACTGCGCCTCCCAGCAGGTGAGCGCATTGGGCTCCGAGAGCGAATAGCCATACTCGAACCCGAGCACGGCTTCTTCCGAGAGCATCGAGTTGATGACCTCGTATTTCGCTTGGCCCGCCTGCACATTGTTGAGCGGGGTATAACGGGCTTCGGTTTCCTGATCGATCAGCACCGAATGGCGCTGAGAGAAGGTGCCGCGCTCGCAATCCTGTCCCGAGAGGCGCACGCGGTGACCTTCGGATACCAGGCTACCGAACGCGAGCGACTCGGCCGTCGCCCAATCGAGCCCCGAACCGGTCTCGATCATCTTGCGGCGATTGTCGAGGAAACGCTGGATGGTCTTGTGGATGTTGAAACCCTCGGGAACCCTGGTGATCGCGAGGCCGATCTCCTTCAGGCGATCGAGGTCAAGGCCGGTCTGGCCACGCCGCGGATCATCCTCGTTCGCTTTCGCCGAGGTGAGGCCGGCCCATTTGCCATCGAGCCAATCGGCCTTGTTGGGCTTGTAAGCCTGACCCGCCTCAAATTCGGCCTCAAGGCGCGAGCGCCAGTCGGCCTTCATCTTATCGACCTCGCCCTCGGTGACGACACCGGTCTCGATCAGCCTCTTGGCGTACATCTCGAGGGTCGAGACATGCGCGCGGATGTTCTTGTACATCAACGGCTGGGTGAAGGCCGGCTCATCACCCTCGTTGTGACCGAAGCGGCGGTAACACCACATGTCGATCACGACCGGACGCTGGAACTTCATGCGGAATTCGGTCGCAACCTTCGCCGCAAACACAACCGCCTCGGGATCATCCCCATTCACGTGGAAAATCGGTGCCTCGACCATCTTCGCGACGTCGGAGGGGTAGGGCGACGAGCGCGAATAACGCGGATAGGTGGTGAAACCGATCTGGTTGTTGATGATGAAATGCACCGAGCCGCCCGTGCGATGGCCCTTCAGCCCTGAAAGGCCGAAGCATTCCGCCACTACGCCCTGGCCCGCAAAGGCTGCATCACCGTGGATCAGAAGCGGCATGACCGGGGTGCGATCATCCGGCGGGCAGCCATGCTGGTCCTGCTTGGCGCGCACCTTGCCCAAAACGACAGGGTTCACGATCTCAAGATGCGACGGGTTCGGCGTCAGTGACAGATGCACCGTGCTGCCATCGAAAGTGCGGTCGGATGAGGCGCCGAGATGGTACTTCACGTCGCCCGAACCCTCCACGTCGTCCGGCGCAAAGGAGCCGCCCTTGAACTCGTGAAACAGCGCGCGATGCGGCTTGCCCATCACCTGTGTCAGGACGTTGAGGCGGCCGCGATGCGCCATGCCGAACACGATGTCCTTCACGCCAAGATTGCCACCGCGCTTGATGATCTGTTCCAGCGCCGGGATGAGGCTCTCGCCGCCATCGAGGCCGAAACGCTTGGTGCCGGTGAATTTGACATCGAGAAATTTCTCGAAGCCCTCAGCCTCCACAAGCTTGTTGAGAATGGCGCGCTTGCCCTCGCGCGTGAAGGTGATCTCCTTGTCCGGCCCCTCGATGCGGGCCTGCAGCCAGCTCTTCGCCGCCGGATCGGAGATATGCATGAATTCGTAGCCGATCGTCTCGCAATAGGTGCGGCGCAGGATCGCCAGCATCTCGCGGATGGTCGCGAATTCGAGGCCGAGGACGTTGTCGATGAAGATCTTGCGATCCCAGTCGGCTTCAACAAAACCGTAGGAGGACGGGTGCAGTTCCTCGTGATCCTTCCGAGGCTCCAGCCCGAGCGGATCGAGATTGGCATGCAAATGCCCGCGCATGCGATAGGCCCGGATCATCATCAGCGCATGCACCGAGTCACGAGCCGCGCGGATGAGATCGGCGTCGGAGGTCGCGGGCGCGCCCTTCGAGGCAACCGCTTCCTGTGCCTTGCTCTTGAGCTTGTCGGTCACGACCTTCTCGACCGCGGCCCAGTTGCCGTCGAGCGCCGAGATCAGCTCGCCATTGGCCTGAACCGGCCAGCCCTTCTTCTTCCAGGAGGGGCCGGCTGTCTCTTCGCCCGTCAGGCTCTCGAGATAGGCGGCGTTTGCGCCGGAAAATGCCGAAAGATCAATTGCTGCGTTGTCGTCCATGGGTTTGGCCCCTGTTCTCAGTCGACAATGAAAAGTTTGGCGCCCTTGGGCGAAACGGAACGATGCGGCTCCGCGCCATCAGCCACCTGATAACTCACGCCGGGCCGGAGCAAGAAAACGCGGCCATCGGCCAGGGTCGTTTCCATCTCTCCCTCCAGGCAGAGCAGGATATGCCCCTTCTCGCACCAATGGTCCGAGACATAACCGGGCGTGTATTCCACCATGCGCACGCGGATACGGTTGTCTTCCGGCCCGAACACCTGCGTCCGCCAGAGCGCCTCGCCCGCATCCCCCGCATGGCGGGTTTCAGGAATGGCGCTCCAGTCGGTCGTGCCGAAGGGGATGTCCGACATCCGCATGGCGTCAGCGACCCTTCAGCACATCCACCAGCGTCTTGCCGAGGCGCGCGGGCGAGGGCGAGACACGGATGCCCGCCGCTTCCATCGCGGCGATCTTGTCCTCGGCACCGCCCTTGCCACCGGCGATGATCGCACCGGCATGGCCCATGCGACGGCCCGGAGGCGCGGTGCGCCCGGCAATGAAGCCGACCATCGGCTTCTTGCGGCCGCGCTTCGCTTCATCGGCGATGAACTGGGCGGCATCTTCCTCGGCCGAACCGCCGATCTCGCCGATCATGATGATCGACTCGGTCTTCGGGTCCGCGAGAAAGAGTTCGAGCATGTCGATATATTCAGTGCCCTTTACAGGGTCGCCGCCGATGCCGACCGCGGTCGTCTGGCCGAGGCCTTCCTGCGTGGTCTGGAACACGGCTTCGTAGGTCAGCGTGCCGGAGCGCGAGACAATGCCGACATTGCCCCGCTTGAAAATGTTGCCCGGCATGATGCCGATCTTGCATTCGCCGGAGGTCATCACACCGGGGCAGTTCGGGCCGATCAGGCGCGATTTCGAGCCATCGAGCGCGCGCTTCACCTTGATCATGTCCTGCACCGGAATGCCTTCCGTGATGCAGACGATGAGCGGGATTTCAGCCTGGATGGCTTCGCAGATCGCATCCGCCGCACCGGGTGGGGGCACATAGATCACCGAAGCATCGGCCCCGGTGCGATCCCGCGCTTCAGCCACCGTATCAAACACAGGCAGGCCGAGATGCGTCGAGCCGCCTTTGCCGGGCGAGGTGCCGCCGACCATCTTGGTGCCGTAGGCAATCGCCTGTTCGGAATGGAAGGTGCCGTTCTTGCCGGTAAAACCCTGGCAGATGACCTTGGTATTCGCGTTGATGAGAATGGACATCGTGGTTCCTCTGCTCAGCCGTTCACGGCCTTGACGATCTTCTGCGCGGCGTCATCAAGGTCATCCGCAGGGATGACGTTGAGGCCACTTTCGCGGATGATCTTCTTGCCAAGATCCACGTTGGTGCCTTCAAGGCGCACGACGAGCGGAACCTGAAGCCCCACTTCCTTCACCGCCGCGATTACACCCTCGGCGATGACATCGCATTTCATGATGCCGCCGAAGATGTTGACGAGGATGCCCTTCACATTGGGGTCCGCCGTGATGATCTTGAAGGCAGCCGTGACCTTTTCCTTGGTGGCACCGCCACCGACATCCAGGAAGTTGGCCGGCTCCGAGCCGTAGAGCTTGATGATGTCCATCGTCGCCATGGCAAGGCCCGCGCCGTTGACCATGCAGCCGATGGTGCCATCGAGCGCCACGTAGGAGAGGTCGTATTTCGAGGCCTCGATTTCCTTGGGGTCTTCCTCGGTGAGGTCGCGCAGCTCCATCACGTCGGGGTGGCGGTAGAGCGCGTTGGAATCAAAGCCGACCTTCGCATCGAGGCACTTGAGATTGCCGTCCTTGGTGATGATCAGCGGGTTGATCTCGAGCATCGACATGTCCTTCTCGACGAAGGCCTTGTAGAGCTGCCCGGTAAGCTTCTCGGCCTGCTTCGCGAGTTCGCCCGAAAGCCCGAGAGCCTTGGCGACCGCGCGGCCGTGATGCGGCATCACGCCAGTCGCGGGATCGACCGAGAAGGTGATGATCTTTTCTGGCGTATCATGCGCCACTTTCTCGATATCCATACCGCCTTCGGTCGAAACCACGAAGGCCGTGCGCCCGGTCACGCGGTCTACCAGCATCGAAAGGTAGAATTCCTTCTCGATATCCGAACCATCCTCGATGTAGAGGCGGTTGACCTGCTTGCCGGCCGGGCCTGTCTGGATCGTCACCAGAGTGTTGCCGAGCATCTCCTGGGCATGTTTCTCGACATCCGCAACCGAGAACGCGAGCCGTACGCCGCCCTTGGCATCGGCGGGCAGTTCCTTGAACTTGCCCTTGCCGCGACCGCCGGCATGGATCTGGCTTTTCACGACGAAAAGCGGGCCGGGGAGCTTTTTCGCGGCCTCGACCGCCTCGGCGACCGTCAGCGCCGGAAAGCCTGCCGAGACATTCGCCCCATAGGCTTTCAGGATCGCCTTGCCCTGATATTCATGGATGTTCATGAGAATTTCCTTCGGAATGAAAGGCGGCAAGCCAGATGCGCGGGCCCGTGATCGCAGAGGGCGACCACCAAAAGCCCCGCACCTCAGGCATCACTTCAGCGACGGGTTGATGGTCTTGCAGGCATCGATGAGGCTCTGCACCGAGGCGACCGACTTCGCCATCATCGCCTGCTCTTCCTTGTTGAGACGCACCTTGACGACGCGCTCGACACCCTTCGAGCCGATCACCACCGGCACGCCGATGAACATGTCACGCACGCCGTATTCGCCCTTGAGGTACGAGGCGCAGGGCAGTACGCGCTTCTGGTCTTTGAGATAGCTCTCGGCCATCACGATCGCGGAAGCCGCCGGCGCGTAGAAGGCGGAGCCGGTTTTCAGCAGGGCCACGATCTCGCCGCCGCCCTTGCGGGTGCGCTCGACGATCTGGTCCACCTTCTCCTGGGTGATCCACTTCATCTTCACGAGGTCCGGCAGCGGCACGCCGCCCACGGTCGAGTAACGCACCAGCGGCACCATGTCGTCGCCGTGGCCACCCAGCACGAAGGTGTTGATGTCCTTGATGGAAACGCCGGTGGCTTCTTCGAGGAAGTAGGCCATGCGGGCCGAGTCGAGCACGCCGGCCATGCCGACGATCTTGTTCGGCTTCACGCCGGAGAACTTCTGGAGCGCCCAGACCATCGCATCGAGCGGATTGGTGATGCAGATGATGAAGGCCTTCGGGCAATATTGCTTGATGCCGTTGCCGACCGATTCCATGACCTTCAGGTTGATGCCCACGAGATCATCGCGGCTCATGCCCGGCTTGCGCGGAACGCCGGCGGTGACAATCACCACATCCGCGCCTTCCAGGTCCTTGTAGTCGTTGGTGCCCTTGTAGAGCGCGTCAAAACCGTCCACCGCGGATGATTCCACGAGATCAAGCGCCTTGCCCTGCGGAATGCCCTCGGCGATGTCGAAGAGGACGATGTCGCCCAGCTCCTTCAACCCCGCGAGATGGGCGAGCGTGCCGCCGATCTGGCCAGCACCAACGAGGGCAATCTTCTTACGAGCCATGACGAATCCAACCTCCGGATGCGCGCGAGATGTCGCGCGGTCAAAAAACCACGACCAACGCGAGTTTCCCGAGGGAATGAGTTGCGCGCCCCGCTTGTAAAGGACGCTTCTCCCTTGCGTCGCCGATCCGGCCTCCCGAGCCGGTTCGGCCGTGGCGGTAAGCCTCTCCACAAGAAAGGGCAAGCGAAACTGCGATCAAATCAGGGAGCATCGCACGAAACGAGTGGGAAATTTACGAATTTTTGACATTACGCTACAGCGCACTCTATATATTTCAATATCTTACGAAAATCACAGCGCGATATTTCGCCAGCATCTGAACCAAAGACTATTGTTACAAATTTCAAATTTTGTAATTTGATTATCATTTTTTTGCAACCATCGCGCGAATGACGGCGCGGATCGCGCGATCCCTGCGGCCATCCGTTGCCAGATCAGTGGTCATCGCGATCAACGCTGTGGGATCGATATGGCGGTGAGCCAGATCGAGGGCGAGTTGCACGGAGCGTCGCGCTTCGCTGCCCCCGAAAATGCGGGTCGACATCCCCTCCTCGACGATGCGGGCGACCTGCTGATGCACACGTTGCCGGTGCCGCTGCGGTTCGAGCGCGCCCTTCTCCGGTTCGGCCAGCAATCGAAAAGTGACGGGATCGGACTTCAGCGTCTCAACATAAGCGCGCGACAGGGTCGCGAAATACCGTTCGAGCTTGTCATCCGCCGGGTCAGGTCCCTCGACAATCGCGCCGAGCCGCTGCTCCAGCGCCCTCAGCCAGGTGTTGAGAACGGCATCGAGCAAACCGGCCTTGTCAGGGAAATGCCGATAGACATTCGCGTGGCTCATGCCGAGCGAGGCCGCCACATGGAGGATCGCCATGCGGCGCGGCCCGATCTTGCGAATTTCAGCCGCCGCCGCCGCAATCAGCCTCGCGCGCGTCGCTTCGGGCTGCGCGGCATTGCTCATGTCTCGACAAGGCCGGTTGTATCGCCGCTGGCCTGACTGTCGGCCCGGCCATGCGGCAATGCGAGGTAGCTCTCGGACTGCATCTCAGTCAGACGGGAAATCGTCCGGTCAAACTCGAACATCTCATGCCCCGTCCTTGCACGATAAAGCTGGGCCGGCAGCGCTTCTGCCGAACAGATCAGTTTCACATGGTGCTCGTAGAGGATGTCGATCAGGTTGATGAAACGCTTGGCCTCATTGCGTCGGGACAGATCGAGCTTCGGGATGTTTTCCAGCAGAACTGTGTGAAAATGGCGCGCAACTGCCAGAAAATCGAGCGAGCCCAGCGGCTTTCCGCACAAGTCCTCGAACGAGAACCGGGCGACGCCGCCCGCCGTGCAAGGCGCGACAAGGCTCCGGCCGCCCACATCAAATTCCTGACGTTGCTGGCGTGCTCCGGCAGAAAGATCGGCAAAGGCCGTGTCCAGAGCCTGTTCGGCGGCCTCATCGGCAGGCACGTGATAGACCTTTCTGCCCTGTAGTTTTTCCATCCGATAATCGGTTCGCGCATCGAGCCGGATCACATCCAACCTGTTCTGGATCAGATCGACAAAGGGCAGGAACAGCGCGCGGTTGAGCCCGTTCTCATAAAGGCGCGAGGGTTCAACATTCGAGGTCGCGACCAGCACCACGCCGCGCGCGAACAAGGCCTCGAACAGCCGGCCCAGAATCATTGCATCCGCGATATCCGTCACCGCGAATTCGTCGAAACACAGAACCCAGGCTTCCTCAGCAAGCGCATCGGCCACCGGCGCAATCGGGTCATTGCCCTTCATCTCGCCATTCTTCAGCTTCTGGCGAAAATCGTGAATGCGGGCATGCACATCGGCCATGAAAGCATGAAAATGGGCACGGCGCTTGCGGCGCACGCCAAGGTGCTCATGGAACAGGTCCATCAGCATGGTCTTTCCACGACCGACAGCGCCCCAGAGATAAAGGCCCTTCAGCGGCTCGGGCCTTTCCTTGCGGCCAAACAGCCAGCCCAGCGCGCTCCCCTTCCGCGCAAGGCGATGCGCCTCCAGGCGTGTTGCCAGTTCATCGAGATAGCGCACCGCGCGCGCCTGAGCCGGATCGGCATCGAGCCGACCGTCGGCAACCAGTTCAGCATAGCGGGAGGCAATCAGTCCGGACATGAGGATATCCGGCTTAGCCGATTTCAAGCCCTGCTGAAAAGCCCGGCCTTATTTGGCCATTGAGATCGGCGCACCGGACCGCGTGGAGACGCCGGAATATCCGTCACCAGCCTGCCGAAGCCGGGCGACGACCGCACCACCGGGCTCATAGAGAATGACCTCGGAGCCCGCGAGTTCCCACGCATTCACGCGCTGCAACTCCCGCGCCGAGCAACCGGATGTGCCTGCCCCGTAAAGATCGAGCTTCGGTGCGCTCGAAAGCGTCAAGCGACAGCGATTTCCCGCTCCCTCGGTGAGCGACCAGTTCCCCGTGACGCTGGTGCGTGTCGGCGCTGCGGCCGGAGGAGCCGGGATCGCAGGAGCAACAGGCGCCGTCCGGGGAGGAGGAAGATTGCCGGGCGCCGTTGCAACGCCGCCAGGCGTGGCGCCGGGAGTCGGGGGTGTCTGCGGGAAACCGGGCGCAGGGGGCGGATTCTGAGCAGGGGGTGGCAGAGCGGCGACCTGCCCGCCGGAACCCGGCGGCGGGGGCAATTCCTCGGTATCGGCTTCCGAGCCCGGCGCGGCCGTCAGAGGCGCGGGCGCTGCCGGACTGGCCGCACGCACAGTGCTGCCGGGCAGGAGGGACCCGAGCCGCTGACTCGATTCACAGGCAGCCAGAGCAATGGTCGACAGGGCAACCATCGCCAGCTTTGAGCAGGACAGCACTGAATTCGGCATCAAACCCTCCGAGGGCTGCACGGATATCACGCAGCGACCCTCATCCAACAACCATACCAAATCGTAAATCCAATGCGTTTTAGCCAATTCCATGGCCAAGCAGGCGCTTGCAGCGAGGATTTCTGAATGTCACTGGCCCTCTGGACTCTTCTGATCGCCGGGCTGATGCCTTACCTGACTGTCGGCTTCGCGAAGTTTTCGGGCGGGCGCTATGACAACCATCATCCGCGAGAATGGGCGCAGGGCTTGAGCGGCCGCCGCGCCCGTGCTTACGCTGCACACCAGAACCATTTCGAATTCTTTCCGTTTTTTGCCGCCGCCGTGCTCATTGCCGAGTGGAAAACCGGCGGTTCTGGCTGGGTTGATGCGCTGGCTCTCACCGCGATCGGCGCCCGCATCGCCTATACGGCCTGCTATCTCAAAGACCTTGCAAACCAGCGCTCGCTGAGCTGGTTCATCGGCATCCTGTGCATCATCGCGCTCTTTGTGCTAGCAGCTCAGGGAAAATGAAAAAGCCGCCCGGAGGCGGCTTTTCCTGATGCAGGATCACGCTCTCAATATTGGCGCGCGACCATCATTTTCTTGATCTCGGCGATCGCCTTCGCGGGGTTCAGTCCCTTCGGGCAGGCGTTCGAGCAGTTCATGATCGTGTGGCAGCGATAGAGCCGGAACGGGTCCTCGAGATTGTCGAGCCGCTCGCCGGTTGCCTCATCGCGGCTGTCGATCAGCCAGCGATAAGCCTGCAACAACGCCGCCGGGCCGAGATAACGATCGCCATTCCACCAATAGCTCGGGCAGGAGGTGGAGCAGCAGGCGCAGAGAATACACTCATAGAGCCCGTCGAGCTTGTCGCGGTCCACGGGAGCCTGCCGCCATTCCTTCTCGGGCGCGGGCGTGGTGGTTTTCAGCCACGGCTCGATCGAGGCGTGCTGGGCGTAGAAGCGCGTCAGATCCGGCACGAGATCCTTCACCACCGGCATATGCGGCAGCGGATAGATGCGGATCGGGCCGTCGATCTCGTCCATGCCCTTGGTGCAGGCCAGCGTGTTCGTGCCATCGATATTCATCGCGCAGGAACCGCAGATGCCCTCGCGGCAGGAGCGGCGGAAGGTCAGCGTCGGGTCGATCTTGTTCTTGATCCAGATGATGCCGTCGAGGATCATCGGGCCGCAATCATCGAGATCGACGAAATAGGTGTCGATGCGCGGATTGCTTTCGCCATCCGGGTCCCAGCGATAGATGCGATATTCGCGCAAGTTGTTCGACCCAACCGGCTTCGGCCAGGTCTTGCCTTCAGTGAGGCGGGAATTTTTCGGGAGTGAGAATTCAGCCATCTTAGAACTTCCGCTCCTTGGGGGCGATTTTCGCTTCGTCCATTTCACCGGTCAGCGTCTGGGTGTGCACGGAGCGGTAGGAGAGCTTCACCTTGCCCGCTTCATCGACATGCGACAGGGTGTGCTTGCGCCAGTTCGCGTCGTCGCGCTTGGTGAAATCCTCGCGCGCATGGGCGCCGCGACTCTCGGTGCGTGCTTCCGCTGAGTAGACCGTGGTGATCGCGTTGATCATCAGGTTCTCAAATTCGAGCGTTTCCACGAGGTCGGAATTCCACACCAGCGAGCGGTCCGAGACCTTGATATCGGCCTTCGCGGCCCAGATATCCGACATCCGCTTGCAGCCGTTCTTCAGCGTCGGGCCATCGCGAAACACCGCGACATCCTCCTGCATGGTGCGCTGCATGCGGTCGCGCAATTCGGCGGTCGGCACCGCGCCCTTCGAATGACGCGCCTTGTCGAAGCGCGAGAGGATCAGCTCATCCTGTTTTGCGTTGATGCCGGGGATCGGCGCCTTGCGATCAAAGACCTGCCCGGCGCGGATCGAGGCGGCGCGGCCGAACACCACGAGATCGATCAGCGAGTTCGAGCCCAGCCGGTTCGCGCCATGAACCGAGGCGCAGCCCGCTTCACCCACCGCCATCAGGCCGGGTACCACGGCATCCTCGTCCTTCTTGGTCGGGTTGAGCACCTCGCCCCAGTAGTTCGTGGGGATGCCACCCATATTGTAATGCACGGTCGGGATGACCGGAATCGGCTCCTGCGTGAGGTCAACGCCGGCGAAAATCTTGGCACTTTCCGAAATGCCCGGCAGGCGGGCATGCAAAACCGCCGGATCGAGGTGATCGAGATGCAGGAAGATGTGGTCATTGCTCTTGCCCACACCGCGCCCTTCGCGGATTTCCATCGTCATGCAGCGCGAAACGAAATCGCGCGGGGCCAGATCCTTGTAGGTCGGCGCATAGCGTTCCATGAAGCGCTCGCCCGCCGAGTTCGTGAGATACCCGCCCTCGCCGCGCGCACCCTCGGTGATGAGGCAGCCCGAACCGTAAATCCCGGTCGGGTGGAACTGCACGAATTCCATATCCTGAAGCGGCAACCCGGCGCGCGCGACCATACCGCCGCCATCGCCCGTGCAGGTATGGGCCGAGGTCGCCGAGAAATAGGCACGGCCATACCCACCCGTCGCGAGCACCACGAGCTTCGAGCGGAAGCGGTGTATGGTGCCATCATCGAGCTTCCAGGCCATCACGCCCTGGCAGGCGCCGTCGTCGCCCATGATGAGATCGAGCGCGAAATACTCGACAAAGAACTCGGCATTGTTGCGCAAGGACTGGCCATAGAGCGTGTGGAGAATCGCATGGCCCGTGCGGTCCGCCGCCGCGCAGGTGCGCTGCACCGGCGGACCCTCGCCGTATTCGGTGGTGTGACCACCGAAGGGGCGCTGGTAGATCTTGCCTTCTTCGGTGCGCGAGAACGGCACGCCG
Organism: Hyphomicrobiales bacterium; assembly: GCA_017302635.1. Taxonomy (GTDB): domain Bacteria; phylum Pseudomonadota; class Alphaproteobacteria; order Rhizobiales; family Beijerinckiaceae; genus Rhabdaerophilum. The sequence continues at coordinate 1,286,250 of JAFLCX010000001.1, read as the reverse complement.
TAATGCTCGAGTTCGTAGACCGCCGCCGGGGCTTCTCGCGCGAGATATTCCATCGCGTCGTTGTCGCCGAGATAGTCCGACCCCTTCACGGTGTCGAACATATGCCATTGCCAGCTATCCGGACCCATATTGGCGAGCGAGGCTGCGATACCACCCTGCGCCGCTACTGTGTGGGAGCGGGTCGGGAACACTTTGGTGATGCAAGCCGTGCGCAGGCCTTGTTCCGCCATGCCAAGGGTCGCGCGCAGGCCAGCACCGCCTGCCCCGACAACCACAACGTCGAAGGAATGATCCACCACCGGATAGGCGCGGCCGTTGATTTCGAACGCCCCGCCCGCTTTCGTACTACCCGTTGCCATAAACCAAGCTTCCCTGCCCTGAATTGACGCGATTGCCGGTTAACCGGCAAAGCCGATCCGAAGGATGGCGTAGATCGCCGCCAATCCCATCACGACCGTGAAAAAGGTGTTGAGCATGAGGAGCGCGATCTTGGTGCCCTCCGCGTGCACGTAATCCTCGATGATCACCTGCATGCCGAGCCGCATATGGACGAGCGCCGAAATCAGGAAGGACATCAGGATGATCGCCACCAGCGGATTGGCGACCAGTGCGCGCGCCGCCGCGTAATCGGCCTTGGCCAGCATCAGCGCGATGACCACGACCGCGATGGTGAGCGGAATATTGGCCACAGCCGTAAGCCGAGTCAGCCAGAAATGACCGGTACCGGATTTCGCGGTGCCGAGGCCGCGCACGCGGGCGGCGGGGGTACGGATGGAGTTCGGATTGTTCTGCATGCTCGCCCCCTCAGCCCAGAAGAACGATGGCCCAGACGAGGGCTGTCAGCCCCACCGAACCGATCAAGGTCGCCCAGGCAAGTTTCAGTCGAATCTCTCGCTCGAGCATCGCGCCCGTATCCCAGATGAGGTGACGCAATCCGCCGAGCATATGGTGGAAGAGCGCCCAGCTGTAACCAAAGATCACAAGCTTGCCGAACCACGAGCCATAGATACCCTGCACCATCCCGTAGGCATCCTTGCCGGTGGCCAGCGCGACCAGCAGCGCCACGATCAGCAATGTGCCGAAAAACAGGGCCGCGCCGGTGACGCGATGGAAAATCGACATCATCATCGTGATCGACGGCTTGTAGACCGAGAGATGCGGCGAGAGCGGGCGTTCAGCGGGTGTTGTGCGCGGCATGGCGTGTTCCGAAGCGGGCCTCGTGGGGAGGCCGGATTGAAAACGGATATTCCGGTCCGTTAGAGCAAGTTTTATTGCATCGCAATCGCCTCGCGCCACAACCTTCGGACGATACGTGCCGAATAACCGTCATTTTCAGATCAACGATAATACGGTCAGGCGCGCTTTCACCTCCTGATACGCCCTTTCGACGCGAAGGATCTTGAGACGTGACGTCGCACCAGACACAAGTTGCACGGCACTGGCCGGGCATTCGAGGCTGCGGGCGACGAGTGCAACCAACGCCCGGTTGGCCTCGCCGTTTTCCGGAACAGCCCGCACGCGCGCAGCCAGCACGCATCGACCATCGGACAGGGTCTTGGCGGGCTCGAGAGCGTCCTTCCCGCCTTTCGGCGTGAGGCGGATGGCGAGCAAGGTCGCGTCGCCCTCGGCGCTCAACGGCCCGGATTTCTCAACCAAGAACCACCTTACTTCTTCGCAGCCTCGTAGACCTTCGCGCCCGAGAAGGTGAAATCGAGTCCCTTCTGCGGCAAGTGGCAGGCATGGCAATTGTCGAGCTTGATCGGGTTCGCCGATCCATCCGCCTTGAAGGATGCATATTCCCAGTCGCCATTGTCTTTTTCAGGCGGGAAAGGGTTGCTTTCGCCCCAGCCAGCACGTTTTTCCATCACGGCAACGGCCTTCACGCGCTGCGTGGGCATCAAGCGGCCATCAGCTGACTTGATCGGGTTGCCGCCCGCCTCCAGCGCGACATCGTGGTCTTCCATCACGAGAATCGTGCCATCCGGGAAAGGCTCGCCGGGCTTCACCGCTGCCAGAGCCTGCGGATTGATGTAGAGATAGCGTACGATTTTCCGGTCCGGCTTATCGACCTTGTCATAGAGGCGGAAACCGGTTGCGAAGCCCTGTGGGAAGGCGACGCGCGTCACACTCGTATCCGGCACCGCCGCCTGTTGCGGCATGGCCGGAAAGGTGAAAACCGGAACCAGAATAGCCGCGAAAAAAGCTGGCCTGACCATGATGATATCTCCCCCGATTCGAAACCGGCCCTGAAGGCCGCAGGCCTCCATCGAGAAACATTCGCGACCGCACGTCAAATCACGTCGCGGCGATCAGGTAGAAACCGGCATCAAAGCGCCCAGTGAACGAGCCTTTGCACAAAGAGGAGCGCGATGATCAGCACGAGCGGCGAAATATCGACCGGCCCGAGATTCGGCATCCGCCGCCGGATCGGTGCGAGGGCCGGCTCGGTGACGCGGTAGAGGAACTCCCCGATCGTTGAAACGAGGGGCTGGCGCGAATTCACGATTCCGAAGCTGATCAAGAGGCTCAGCACGGCCTGCCCGATGATCATCCAGACATAGAGAGAGATGACCGTATCGAAGAGCCAGAGCAGCGGATTCATGAAGGTCTCCATCCTCGCGGGGGTTACGCGGCGCGCACCGCCCTTCTCTAGCCGAGCGGCAAGCCTCCCGGCAAGGGCGGGGCCCGAGAGGAGAGGGGACCATCGCATCGATGCCGATTGCGATTTCACCGTTGACTTCGCGTGCCAGTTCGGCGAAGAACCCGCCACTCGGAAACGGGGCTGTAGCTCAGCTGGGAGAGCGCTGCAATCGCACTGCAGAGGTCAGCGGTTCGATCCCGCTCAGCTCCACCAATCCTTCATATGCCATGCAGGCGGACCGCGGGTTTTCCCTGGCAGCGTCGCTGCGCTCAGGCCGCCCGCACAGCCGCGAGGAAGTGATCGACCTGATTGCGCATGCGCTCGGCCTGCTCCGCGAGGTTCGAGGCCGAGGCCATCACCTGCGTTGCTGCACTGCCGGTGCTGGCTGCTGCCTGATTGACTTGCGCGATATTCGAGGAGACTTCCTCGGTGCCGCGCGCCGCCTGCTGCACATTCGTCGCGATATCCTGGGTAGCGCGATCCTGTTCGACAATGGAATCCTCGATCAGCTTCGAGATCGAGTCGAGCGACGCGATCGCCTCGCCAATCCCCTGTATGGCTGTGATCGTGCTGTCCGTCACCGATTGCATGGCCGAAACGCTTTCGGCGATCTGCTCGGTGGCGGTGCGGGTCTGGCTGGCGAGGTCCTTGACCTCCTGAGCGACAACCGCGAAGCCGCGCCCAGCCTCGCCCGCGCGCGCCGCCTCGATCGTCGCGTTGAGCGCGAGAAGGTTCGTCTGCGCTGCGATGGAATTGATAAGCGCCACCACCTCGCCGATGCGCTGCGCCGATGTGGCGAGCTGCTGCACCTGCATATCCGTCTCCGAAGCGTGGATGACAGCGCGCGAGGCGATTTCTGTCGAATTTCTGACCTGCCGCCCGATTTCACCGATGGCGCGCGCCAGTTCATCGCCTGAGCCCGCGAGCCCGGCCACATTCGCCGAAGCCTGATCGGCTGCCGCAGCAACCGATGTCGCCTGCATCGAGGTCTCCTCGGCGGTCGCCGAAAGCGAGGTCGCGGCCTGCTGCAACTGGGTGGAAGCGGTGCTGAGGGTCGATACGATTTCGGTCGTTCCAGCCTCGAACTCGCGGATCGCCTGCTCGACAGCTTCATTGCGCTGCTCGCGTGCCAGTTCGGCGGCGCGCTCGGAATCGCGCATCCTTTCAGCTTCGATCCCCGTCTCGCGGAACACCAGAACGGCCTTGGCCATGTCCCCGATTTCATCCGAACGGTTCTGGGCCGGAACCTCCACCGAGAAATCCTTGGCCGCGAGACGCCCCATCGCACGGGTCATCCCGGCGATCGGAACAGTCAACGAGCGGCTGATCACCAGCCCGAGGAGAATGGCAAGCAGAGTCGCGATCGCCACTGCGGAGACGCTCATCACGCCGCTGAAGCGCAGGACTTGCTGCGAGCCTTCGGCGCGCTTGATCACGTCGGCCTTCTGCCGATCGGACAGGCCCGGCATGCGCTCACCGAAATTGTTGAATTCGCCCTCGAGCAGCGCCACGATGCGCTGAACAAGTGGCCCTGCCTCTTCTGTCGTCATCTGGTTCACGCGGTTCCAACGCGGTGTCTTGCGCATGTCGATGATTTCGTTGGCGCCTTTCACCCAGTTCGGGAACGTTTCCTTCAGCACCGTGAGATCGGAATTGTAGTCTCCGCCAAACCCGATGGCCCGACGATCAAGCTGCGTGATGCGGAATGACAGGGTGCCGACCAGATCATTGAAAACCTCGAGATCTTCGTCAGTCCCCGAATAGGCATAGAGGCGCAACGCGGCGATGGCACGCAGGAAGGCGTCGCGCAGGTCCCGAGCCATGAACTGGAAGGAACGCACATCGTCAAAATCGAAATTGCCTTTGGGGCGCTTCTCTACCATGCCGGTCAGCATCGTCACGAGAGCCATCCCGTCCGGAACCAGCAGGGTTTCGAGCTTCGTCATGCCGGGCATGGCGGAAGGCCCGCCGGCAATCGAGAAAATCCGCGTCTGAATGGTCTGGAGCTTGGAAATCGCCTCAAGGCCTTCCTTTGTGACGTCCTTGATCTGCGGATCGGTCTCCAACGCGTTGCGCGCCTCGAATTGTTTCGTCAGCCGGTCGAGGTTGTTCCAGCCTGCCTCAAAACCCTTCTTGGAATGGTCGTCGCTGCCGATAACATAACCACCAAGCATCGCGGTGACCGCATGAACATTGGCGACGATCTCCGATGTGATCCGCGCCCCCTCCGTGCGATCGAGCATCAGGCTGACATCATTGCGGGCCCGATCGACAAACCAGAAGGAGGCCAGCCCCCCAATCAGAAACGGCAGCACCACGGCCGCAAATCCGAGCGCCAACCTTCTGCCGATCGAAAGCCGAAATCCCGATTTGCCCGGAAGCTTCCAACCGCCCCAACGCTTTGCCTTCATCGGTCCATACCCCAGCCATGTTCGCGGCCTTCTGGCGCGATCCATCTCAGGGTCGAGATCAGCCGAACTTGGTAAACAGAAGGGAAATGGTTGCCGTTCTTGTGTAATTCCGATGAAAAACTTCAAAAAATCGGTGTTTTCCAAGAGGCCAATTGCATCTTGGAGTTGTGTTATCCATCAATCCGGAGACAGAAATACGTTCAGAGGGGCGGAGGCGTCGGTGAGCAGCGCCACAGGTTTGTCGCGCGCAAGCAGCGCATCCGCGAAAACCTGCTGCTTGCGCAAGCCGGAAAACAGCAGAGCAATCTGCCGCGATGCACGCAGGACCGGCGGCGACAGCGTGAGGCGAGGCTCGTGTCCGCGCGGATACGCCGCAGCAACGACCGGCCAAAGATGGGCCGGATCAGCCAGTCGGTCATCTCCCGGAAAAAGCGAAGCAATATGCCCATCATCGCCCATGCCCGAGACCACAACCGACAAGGGCAGGCGCGGCTCGATCGCCAGCGCGATGCCGGCCGCGAGTGATTCCGGCCCAGCGACAGGCCCATCCGGCGCGAAGGACACCCACCGCGCGCCATTCGCGAGCGCCGGCGCAAGGCATGTCATCATCATCCGTTCATTGGAGCGCGGGTGATCCGCCGGCACGAACCGCTCATCGGTGGGCATCAATGTGATGAATTTCCAGGGCAGGTCCTGTTTCGCGAGCGCAACAAGGAACGGGCCGGGCGTGGATCCGCCCGGCAATGCCGCCGAGGCCTGCCCGTGGTCCTCGACCGCGCGTCGCAACCCGGAGCCGACCCACTCGGCCAGCGCTTGCGAGGCGGAAGCAAGTTTCGGGAAAAGGTGGAGCACCGGCTGCTTCGACATCGGAATCCCTCAGCCACGCAATTCCGGGTCGCCCCAGCTGCGACCCTCGCGCTCGATCAGCGCGACCGCCTGAGGTGGTCCGGAAGTGCCCGCGACGTAGCGATGTGGCGTGGGGTAATGCTCCTTCCAGCCTTCGACGATCGGATCGATGAAGGCCCAGGCCGCCTCGACCTCGTCGCGGCGCATGAAGAGGGTCTGGTCGCCCCGGATGACGTCTGTCAGCAGACGCTCATAGGCGTCGGGTGTTCGCTCGTCGAAGGCGGTGTCATAGCGCAGGTCGAGCACGCGCGGCACCAGCTTCAATCGTCCGGAACCCGGCACCTTCATCATCATCTGGAGCTGCAATCCGTCATTCGGCTGCAAGCGGATCACAAGGCGGTTGGCTTCAACCGCCGCCCCCGCCTGATCGGGAAAGATGAGATGCGGCAGCTTGCGGAAGGTGACGACAATCTCGGAATAGCGCGAACCCATGCGCTTGCCGGTGCGCAGGAAAATCGGAACACCCGCCCAGCGCCAGGTCTCGAGTTCGCAGCGCAGCGCGACGAAGGTCTCGTTGCCGCTTTCCCGCCCGAGCTCCTCGGCATAGCCCGGGACCGGCAGACCGTCGAGCGAGCCGCGGATATACTGGCCGCGCACCGTTTTGGTGAGCACATCGGAGCCCGTGATCGGCTTCAGCGCGCGCAGAACTCGAACTTTCTCGTCGCGGATCGCATCGGCTGTGAGCGTGTTCGGCGGCTCGATCGCGAACAGACAAAGCAGCTGCATCACATGGTTCTGAACCATATCACGCAGGGCCCCGATCTTGTCATAGTAGCCCGCGCGTGTTTCCAGCCCCACGGTCTCGGCCACTGTGATCTGCACATGATCGATATCGCGCTCAGACCACGAACGCTCGAACAAGGTATTCGCAAAACGCAGGACCAGCAGATTCTGGACCGTCTCTTTGCCAAGGTAATGATCAATCCGGTAGGTCTGGCTTTCAGGCAGCACCGCCGCGACGGCCTCGTTGATGGCGCGCGCCGAGGCAAGGTCCTGCCCGAGAGGCTTTTCGAGCACAAGGCGGGCTCCGTTTTCAAGCAGTCCTGCCGCCTTGAGCGCGCGGCTCGCCGGAATGAACCGGTCCGGCGGGGTCGCGAGGTAGAAGGCCCGCGCCCGGTTCGGATCATCCAGACGCGCGGCCAATTCACCCAGAGTCGAGGCATCGGCAATATCGGCCTTCACATAATCGACAATGGGGAGGAACCGCCGGATATCGGCATCGGAAATGCCGTATTCGCTGAGCTTCGTTCCGAGATGTTCGCGCAGGGCATCCGGACTTTCGGCGCCGCGCACCACGCCGATGATACGGCTTCCCTCGGGAAGAACGCCTTCCGCTGCACGCCGGGCCAGAGCCGGGAAAAGCTTTCTGAGCGCCAGATCGCCCGTCGCGCCCACCAGGACAAGATCAAAAAGAGGCACCGGGGTGCGCTCGGGCAAAATCGGCAGGCGTGGCTCAACCATCTTCGTTCCGTTCAAGGATCATCATCGTGCGCCGCACCATAAACCGGAATGCGGTCGCGTGTGAAGCTTTACTACAAAAATAGGAAATTTTCATACAATCTGGTCAGGCGGAACGCTTCTCGCGAACGCTCTTCTTCGCCCGCGCCATGCTCGTGACACCCGCATCGCCTCGCTCGAGAGCGGTGAGAACGCTCAGCATATCGATGATCGCGAGATGCACATGGCGCGACAGCATCGGGGAATAGACGTCGGTATCTTCCTCGACATCGGTTGTGATCGCGACATCACACAGCTTGGTGAGTGGCGAGCCACGCGTGGTGATCCCTATCACCGTCACGCCGGCATTCTTCGCGATTTCCACTGAACGTATGAGATCCAATGTGCGCCCGGAGGCGGAAATCGCGATCACCACGTCCTTCGGCCCGAGCAGGGCGGCCGACATCGCATGCACATGCGGATCGGAGTAGGCGGCCGTGGGGATGCCGAGGCGGAAGAACTTGTGCTGCGCATCAAGCGCAACAATGCCGGAATTGCCTTGCCCGTAGAACTCGAGGCGCCCGGCCGAAGCGATCGCGCGCGCGGCCCTTGCGAGTTGAGCACTGTCCACGTCGTCGCGCAGGCTCGCAATCGCCTTCGAGGCGCGATCGATCATCTTCGTGACGACCGCACCTGCATCATCGCCGGGCTTGACATCCTGATGCACGAACGGCGTGCCGGAGCCCAGACTGCGCGCGAGGCGGAGCTTGAATTCCTTGAGCCCCGAGAAACCGAGCGATTTGCAGAAGCGCGCCACTGTCGGCTCGCTGACATCCGCCGCCTCGGAGATTGCGGCAATCGACATCTCCACCGCCCGATTGGGGTCGGTGAGGACGATATCGGCGACACGTGCTTCCGATCGCGAGAGATGATCGCGCGCGGCTTCAATGGTCAGCAGCAGCGCCTTGCCCGTTTCGCTCATGGAATTCCCCCGCTCACATCCGAAGACAGATTAGCGAGGGAAACCGTCAAAAGCCAAGCGGGAACGTTATTTTCCTACATTCACCATTGCGGCTCAGGTGTCGAGGGGTCGAAGCGCCGCTTCAGCCCGCCCCAGCAATCGAGGTAGTTCTTGTCCATCGGCGCATCCTCGGAGGCGAATTTCGTGACGCGCTGCGCGAGGCGCGTCTCGAACATGAACGCCATCGTGCCGGTGAGTTTCTTGGGCACCATCGGCTCGTTCGAGGCGTGCTCGAAAGCGGGCGTGTCGGGCCCATGCGGAAGCATCATGTTGTGCAGGCTCGCCCCGCCGGGCACGAAGCCCTCGGGTTTGGCGTCATAGACGCCGTAGATCAGCCCCATGAACTCGCTCATGATGTTCCGGTGATACCAGGGCGGGCGGAAGGTGTTCTCGGCGACCATCCAGCGCTCGGGAAAAATCACGAAATCGATATTCGCCGTGCCCACCTCTCCCGATGGAGAAGTCAGCACCGTGAAAATCGAAGGGTCGGGGTGATCGAACCCGATCGCGCCCACCGGCGAGAAATGCCGCAAATCGTATTTGTAGGGGTAGTAGTTGCCGTGCCAGGCGACGACATCGAGCGGCGAAGCCTCGATCTCTGTGACAAACATCTCGCCGCACCATTTGACAAAAAGCTGCGCCTTTCCGGGCTTGTCTTCATAGGCTGCACCGGGCGTGAGGAAATCCCGCGCATTGGCAAGGCAATTCGCGCCGATCGGCCCGCGCTCCGGCAAGGTGAAGGCCCCGCCGTAATTCTCGCAGACATAGGCCCGCGCCGGGCCATCCACGAGTTCGCACCGGAAGATGATGCCACGCGGAATGACGCAGATCTCGCCCGGCTCGATCTCGATCATGCCGAACTCGGTAAAAAACCGGAGAGAACCTTGCTGCGCCACGATCATCAATTCGCCGTCGGCATTGAAAAAGTACTCGTCGATCATCGAGGCCGTAACCAGGGCCATATGGGCGGCCATGCCGGCCTGCCCTTCGGCATCGCCGGCCGTCGTCATCGTGCGCATGCCACTCAGAAACGTGAGCTTTTCCTTTGGCAGGGGAATCGGCATCCAGCGCAATTGCCCGATCGGGAGCGAGGACTCCTCACGGTTGGGCGCAGTGCGGATGAGTCCCGTGCTGACCTTGCGATAGCGGCTCTGGTGCTTCACCCCCGGTTGGATGCGATAGAGCCAGGAACGCTCGTTGGTCGAGCGTGGAGCCGTGAAGGGTGAGCCCGAGAGCTGCTCAGCATAAAGTCCGTAGTTGCATTTCTGTGGGCTGTTGCGCCCCACCGGCAACGCATTCGGCAAAGCCTCGGTCTCGAACGAATTGCCGAAACCGGACATATAAGCGAGGCCACCCTGCAAAGTGGTCTTGGCACCTACGCCGACCCGCGTCTTGACATGCCTGTTCATGCGATTTTCTCCAAAGACCCGACAATCATGCCCCCAGCCATGCCAGAAGGCCAGATTCAGGGCAAGAAAATAGTTTCATCTGAAACTATTTGTCGTGATCACCCGACGCCCGCCGGCGCACCGAGATGCTTCGCGAGGAAAGCAAGGCTGCGCTTCCAAGCGAGCTTCGCGGCTTGCGGATTGTAACGGGCAGGCCCGGTATCGTTGTTGAACGCGTGATCGACGCCCTCATACATGTGCAATTCGTAGGCCTTGCCGTTGGCCTTCAAAGCCGCCTCATAGGCCGGAATGCCGGCATTGATCCGCTCGTCCTTCGAGGCATAATGCAGCATCAAGGCGGCGCGGATATTGGGGACGCGCTCGGCCGGGATTTGCGAACCGTAATAAGCGATGCCCGCCCCCAAAGCGGGCTCGATCGCCGCAATCCGGTTGACCTGTCCACCCCCCCAGCAGAACCCCATCGCGCCGACCTTTCCGGTCGATTGCGGATGGTTGGCGAGAAACCGCACAGCCGCAGCGCAGCGGGCGGCGGCGATATCCGGATTAAGCTTGCTGAACATCTCGCGGGCCTGATCCTCGTTCGCAGGCGTGCCGCCCTCGGGCGAGAGCGCGTCAATGCCGAGCGTAAGATAGCCGGCAAGCGCGCCGCGCCGGGTCATGTCGCGAATATGCGGATTGAGCCCGCGATTTTCGTGGATCATCAGCAAAGCCGGGCGTTTCACCCCGCCTTTCGGCACCACAAGATATCCCTTGAGGCCAGCGTCACCGCCCGGGATAGTCACACCATCCTCGAAGGCAAGGCGCGGGTCATCGGGCGCCACGGTTTGCGCCATCGCATAATTGCTCTGAAGCAGCGGAATGAAGGCCGCGGCCGCTGTGGCGGAGCCGGCAACCTTTGTCAGCTTCTCCATGAAGGCCCGGCGATCCATCCCGCCATGCGTGAAGTGATCGTAGAGCCGGACGACCTCATCGGGAACGGTCCGTTTTTCGTGAGACATCGCATCCTCCCATCGCTTCTTTTCTAGCGTGGGTGAAAGCTAGCGCAGCCCGCGGGATCTGGCGAGCGCATCAGCCATCACATGATCGCGACATTCTTCCCGATCCAGGCAACAAAAAAGGCGGCCTGGAAGCCGCCTTTGGAATTTCGATGACGAGCAGGAAGTGCTCAGCGTTCGTTGGAGCGGGGCTCCACGCGCTCGGCAATACGCGCCGATTTGCCGCGACGATCGCGCAGGTAATAGAGCTTGGCGCGACGCACCTTGCCCTTGCGCACCACCTTGATGCTGTCGATGTTCGGCGAGTAGAGCGGGAACACGCGCTCGACACCTTCGCCATACGAAATCTTGCGGACCGTAAAGCTCTCCTGGAACCCGCCGCCATTGCGCGCGATGCACACGCCTTCATAGGCCTGGACGCGGCTGCGCTCGCCTTCCTTCACCTTCACATTGACGATGACGGTGTCGCCGGCGCGGAATTCGGGGATCTTCTTCTCGCCCAGAACGCGGGCGGCTTCTTCCTGATCGAGTTGAGCAAGGATATCCATAACCTGAACCTTTTTTCCGTTTTGGCTCTATGGCCAAGCGTTTCGGGACGCTGTTTTTAAGTTGAGCGGGGCGCATACACGTTTCGGCTGCGCCTGTCACCCCTTACCCGGCGTTTTTCGCGCCCAGAGATCGGGCCGGCGCGATTTTGTCAGCGCCTCGGCCTCGGCGCGCCGCCAGCGCGCGATTTTCGCGTGATCACCCGATGTCAGGACATCCGGGATAGACCGCCCCTCGAAATCGCGCGGTCGCGTGAAATGGGGGTATTCGAGCAGGCCATCCTCGTGGCTCTCCTCGATATCCGAACCCTCGCCGCCCATGACGCCCGGCAGCAGGCGGATGACGGAATCGAGCACCACCTGCGCTGCGACCTCCCCTCCCGATAGCACGTAATCGCCGATGGAAAGCTCGGTCAGGCCACGCGCTTCGATCACGCGCTCGTCGACGCCCTCGAAACGTCCGCAGACGAGAACCACGCCCGGCCCGGCGGCCAATTCACGCGCGAAAGCCTGATCGAGCACACGACCCCGTGGCGAGAGCAGGAAACGCGGGCGCGGATCACTGGGCTTCACAACCGCATCAATTGCCTCGGCCAGCACATCGGCGCGGATCACCATGCCCGGACCGCCGCCCGCCGGTGTGTCATCGACCGCGCGATGTTTCCCGCGCCCATGATCGCGGATATCCTTAACCTCCAGCGACCATGTCTGACGCGCCAAGGCCTCGCCTGCCAGAGAAACCCCCAGCGTTCCGGGGAACATCTCCGGCATCAGCGTCAGCACGGTCGCGGCGAAGGGCATGGCTCAGCCCAAGGGGTGATCAAAGGTGGTGAAATCGGGCATAGCGGCGATGAGATTGTCGAAACTGGCGAAAGTTTCGGCTCTGGCCGAGGTGAGCAGAGCCACGGCTCGCATCCCGGCGCGACGGGCCGCCTCGATGCCGAGTGGCGCGTCTTCAAAAACGATGCAATGTTCGGGCGCGACCCCCATCCGCTCGGCAGCCGCGAGGAACAAGTCCGGTTGCGGCTTGCCGCGAAAACCCTGACTGGGCGATGCCACGTTGTGGAAACGATGCCGGATGCCGAGGCCATCGAGCGTGAAATCGACATTCCCGTTGGGTGCTGCCGTGCCAACCGCCATCGGGATGCCTGCGTCATCGGCTCGATCCAGGAGGTCGAGCAGCCCTGCGACAGGCGCGAGATGTGGCCGGCACAGCTCGCGATAGAGCTGTTCCTTGATCTCATCCAGCGCGCGCAACTCATCCAGTGTCTTGCCGGGGAAAAGCTCACCGAGGATTTCCGGGCCGGTCCGTCCGGCGGTCGCGGCGAAAAAGCCCTTGCGATCGAAAGGCAGGCCGAGCCGGCCGTGCCATTGCTCCCAGGCGTCGTCATGGAAGCGCATCGTATCGGCAATGGTGCCATCCATGTCGAAAATCAGCGCTCGGACCGGAATATTCATGCCTCACCTTCGGGAGCTTGGGAGCGCTCGGGCCGCGCAAGATAGGCCGGATCAATCACGATTCTCCCACCCGCGAAATCGAGCACGGGCGCCGCGAGCTTCGTGAACGGCAACAACAAGGTGCCGCCACCCTTTTTCGGCGCAATGACCAGCAGGTCGCCCGCGCCGTGGTTGTGCACTTCAACAACAGCGCCGACAACATCCCCCGCCTGATCCTCGACCCGCAGACCAATCAGATCGGCGTGATAAAACTCGTCCTCATCTTCCGTTTCGGGCAGATTTGCCCGATCGATGATGAGGTTCTGCCCGGTGAGCGCCTTGATGGCATCGCGATCGGCGATGCCCTTGAAGCGCACCACGAGCATATCGTCTTTCAATGCCCGCCCGCCCGCCAGTTCCAGCACCCGGCCATCGGACAGAAACAGGGCGCCGTAATCCCCCAGCGAGAGGGGATCAGCCGTGAAACTTTTGATGCGCGCCTCTCCGCGCACGCCATGCGGTGCCCCGATCACGCCCACCACGAGCTGGCGTTCGGGCGGCGGCATCACGGGTGCGGATCGCGGCTTTTTCATGCGGCCTCTCGCAACGCGTCATGCCCGGGGCAGGCCCGGGCATCCACAAGGTCAGCAACGCTGAACCCGACGGCGACCGGATGGCCGGAACAAATCCAGCCATCCCGACCCTTCCAGTTACTCGGCAGCGGCTTCTTCAGCGGCCGGCGCAGCGGCCTTCTCGGCCTTGGCGGCGGCGCGTTCCTTGGCCTTGTCGCCCGGAACAGCCTTTTCAGGATTGTTGCGCGGGGCGCGCTTCACGACACCTGCGGCATTGAGGAAGCGCAGCACGCGATCGGTCGGCTGCGCACCCTTGGCGATCCAGCCCTTCGCGGCTTCGAGATCGAGCACGACGCGCTCGGCCGAACCCTTGGCGAGCATCGGGTTGTAGGTGCCGATCTTCTCGATGAAGCGGCCATCCCGCGGCGAGCGGGCATCCGCCACCACGATGCGATAGACCGGGCGCTTCTTCGAGCCACCACGGGCGAGACGAATTTTCAGAGACATGGGTTACTCCTGTTTTGTGCTTGATATCAGAATGATAGTCTATTTCTTCTTGAACGGGTTGAACCCGCCCAGCCCCGGCAATCCGCCAGAACCGAGGCCGGGAAGACCCGGTTTGCCAAGCCCCGGAAGGCCGGGGAGCTTCGCCCCACCTGGCCCCTGAAGCTTCTCAAGCTGTTTCTGCGCTTCGGCGAGCGCCTCGGGCGAGAGGCCGCCAGCGCCCGGAGGCGGCTGCATTTTCGACAAATCCGGCATGCCGCCACCAAGACCGAACATGTTGGCGAGGCCGGCCATGGGGCCGCGTTTGCCTTGCCCCATCATCTTCATCATGTCGGCCATGCCGCGATGCATCTTGAGGAGCTTGTTGATCTCCTCGGCGGAAGTGCCCGAACCCGCCGCAATGCGCTTCTTGCGCGAGTTCTTCAGGATATCGGGGTTGCGGCGCTCTTCCGGCGTCATCGAATGGATGATCGCAACCTGCCGGGCAATGGCCTTGTCGTTCATGCCGGCATTGGCGATCTGGTCCTTCATCTTGGCGATGCCGGGCATCATGCCCATCAGCCCGCCAAGGCCGCCGAGTTTTTCCATCTGCTTCAGCTGATCGCGCAGGTCGTTGAGGTCGAACTTGCCCTTGCGCATGCGCTCGGCCATCGCCAGCGCTTTTTCCTGATCGATATTCGCCGCCGCCTTCTCGACGAGGCTGACGATATCGCCCATGCCGAGGATGCGATTGGCAATGCGCGAGGGGTGGAAATCCTCCAGCGCATCCATCTTCTCGCCGACACCGATCAGCTTGATCGGCTTGCCGGTCACGGCGCGCATCGAAAGCGCCGCACCGCCGCGGCCATCGCCATCAACGCGGGTCAGCACAATGCCGGTGAGGCCGACACGGCCTTCGAAGGCCCGCGCGGTCACGACGGCATCCTGACCGGTGAGGCTGTCCGCGACGAGCAGAACCTCGTGCGGACCAACAGCCGCCTTCACCTCAACGACCTCTTCCATCAACTCGTCATCGAGCGTGATGCGGCCGGCCGTGTCGAACAGCACGACATCGAAGCCCCCGAGGCGCGCGGCCGTTTCCGCGCGTTTCGCGATCTGCACGGCGTTCTCGCCGGCCACGATGGGCAACACATCGATGCCATTGTCGCGCCCGAGCACAGCAAGCTGCTCCATCGCGGCGGGGCGGCGCGTATCGAGCGAGGCCATCAGCACGCGCTTTTTCTCGCGTTCGATGAGGCGCTTCGCGATTTTCGCGGTTGTCGTCGTCTTGCCCGAGCCCTGCAGGCCGACCATCAGGATGCCAACGGGCGGCACGGCCTGAAGATCAATCGGCGCAGCATCCGAGCCGAGCATCTCGACGAGCTGATCGTGGACGATCTTCACGACCATCTGGCCGGGTGTCACCGATTTGATGACATCCACGCCCACCGCGCGGGCACGGACCTTCTCGGTGAATTCGCGCACGACATCGAGCGCGACATCGGCCTCGAGCAGCGCGCGGCGCACTTCGCGCATCGCTTCGCCAACATCCGCCTCGCTCAGCGCGCCACGGCGCGTGAGCTTGTCGAGAATGCCGGAGAGACGACCCGAAAGCCCCTCGAACATAAGCTGCCCCTCTTTCAGTTGGCCCGATGAGCCAGAAAGTCACCAATCCAAACACTTTCGCGCCCGGGGGCGCATCGCGCTGCCGGACGTGAACCTCCGAAGCCTCAGCTTCGGTCAGCCGATCAGAAGATCATGCCGATTGGATGGCGCTGCTCTTAGGGGAAGGCGGGCGCGGGGTCAAGTTTGAGCCCTTGCCGCCTGGCATCACCTCAAAAACACATAGATGTTGAGCTTCATGCCGGGATCGTCGCTCTTCTCGGGCAAAACGAGATATTCCTCGAGGAACTTGCCGGTATAGGCGAGGCTTTTCTCCTCCATGAAGGCGGTAATGGCCTCATAGGCCGCGTCAATTTCCTCATAGGGCCCTTCATGCGTGAAATACATCGCGCGGCCTGCTGGCGAAACACCGGCCTCGACTCCCTGCGAAAAAGCGAGGCCGGGAGCGGGCGGTGCAGCCAGAGGCAGGAAGGCCTCAAAAGTGAAGCCGAGATCATCACTGCTGATGAAATGCGCCTTGGGTTGCCCCACTGGCGCAAGCCCGAGGCGTCTCGCATCCTCCTCCAGCGTCTTGATCGCCTTCTTCAGCGTCTCGAAGCCGTCGTCCCACGTGCTTTGTCCCCGCAAGCGGATCATCGGCTGGGGTTGGAGTTCCACCTCGCGGCCGGTGGAGGCATCCGCCGAGGGCCGGTTGATGTCCGGCGTTGTGGGAGCGGCGATCGGCGGAGCCGGAGTCGGGCTCGCCGGAGCAGGCGGCGGGGCCTGCGCAAGGATAGGACCAGACAGGAGGGCAGAGGCGCAGAATGCCAGCGCTGGCAGCAGAAGCGGCTGGCATCTGAAAATTCGCGACAAGATCAGCATCGGAAACCTCCCGCCCGTTCGGGCATGACGGCCTTTTCCGTCAGCGAATCAGCGGCTCGGGCAGGGTGACACGGAACATCTGCGTGCGCACGCCGTCCACGCCAAAATCGTTGTCGTTGATAACCACGAGCTCCGAGGGGCCCATGATCGCGACGCCTTCTATTTTCGCCGGCAAACCCGGCACCTGCTCGCTGTCGAGCACAAGAACCTTGTTCATGGGGACAAGGCCACGCCGTTCAAGCTGATCGGTCTCCATCCATTCAAGCCCGGGTCCATAATCCGGGTTATCGAACAGGGCCGGAACAGCGTTTTCAGCATTCAGGCGCACGGAATAGAGCCGCGAATGCCTGTCGATGCGCTCGAGCATCAGGAGATGGTCATTGCCCAGAGCTACAATCTCGCTCACCACCACACGAGACTGCACCCGCTCGCGCCCATCCTGATCGGCCGTGAACGAGGCTGCGTCATCAACCTGATGCAGGTACTGCCCGACAACTTCTCCGCTGTCGCGGGCAATCTTCCAAAGACGGAGGTGGCGCGACCGGCGGAATGTCTCGAGATCCGGATTTGCCAGCGGGCCCTGCATCATCACGTAAAGATGCTTCTCGTCCGGGGAGAGCGCGAGCCCTTCGAAGCCCCGATTCGGGGCCCGAAGGCGCATGATGGCCGGAAGCGTGGGCAGGACGTCATAATCGGCATCCTTGAAATCAGCCTGAAGGCCTTGCGGAACGAGGCGCTTCAAAACGGTGCCGTCAGCCGCCACATGCAGGAGCGACGGGCCAAATTCCTCGGCGATCCAGAACGTGCCATCCGAGAGGCGCACGAAAGCCTCGGGGTCAATCCCGGAAGGGTCCGGCGGCACGGGCTTGCTGTCGATACCATAGGCCGATTCATAGCGACCATTGCCTTGCGGAGAACGACCGGAAAGCGGCTTTCCGGACTTGCCCTTCAGCGGGATGAAGACGTTGATGCGGGCGACATTGTCGGTTCCGATATCGGCCGCGTAGATTGAGGGCACGAAGCCGGGCAGCGGAAGAACGCGTCCGCTTCGGTTGCCGGCACAGGCCTGCTCGTTTTCCAACCCGATCAGCCGGCGGGTTTCCGCGCAATCGATATTTGGCCCTCGATCGGTCAGAAGCCAGACGCGGCCGGGCGGGTCATTGGGCGTGCGGAAAGCGCTCGAACCGCTGCCGACAGAGAGATTGATCGCCTTGCCATTCGGAAAAATCACCACGCCGAGCGACAGGTTGGGCATCGAGACCGGCATCACGCTCGCGCGCGGCTCGCGCGGCTTGAACTCGGTGGCGGCATCAGATTGCTGTTGCGGGAGAGCGGCGCTGAAAAACTGCGAAAAAATGAGGACAACCATGCCCGCAAGCCCGAAGCTGCGTCGCAATCCGGCGCCGGGCGCGAATATGGCCGATAGCCCCTGCATATTTGTGCCGAACCCTGCTCCTCGGGTCGAAACCCATTCCGGTTTTGCCCTTAGACGAAAACCCGCTATAGCGCCAACGGATTGTAGGGCCAAGCGCGGCCGGGGCCAGCGGGTTGCCGGCACCTCGTCGCAGCCGCACCGAAAACGAGCCGAGTTCACGACAATGCCAGAAACTTCCCAGCGCACCGAGAACGGGATTTTCTTCCGCAAGATGCATGGCCTCGGCAACGATTTCGTTGTGATCGACGCCCGCAAATCCCCGCTCGCCTTCAACCGTTCGCAGTTCGCGCGGATCGCGGATCGCCGTTTCGGGGTGGGGTGCGACCAGTTGATCATGCTCGAGACCTCGCGGAATGCCGATGCCAGGATGCGGATCTTCAATCCCGATGGCGGCGAAGTTCAGGCCTGCGGCAACGCCACGCGGTGCATCGGCCATCTTCTGGCCGACGAGGCGGGACGGAACGAGGTCAGCATCGAGACGGTCGCGGGTATCCTGCGCGCGCGGCGCTCCGGCGATGACATTGCTGTCGACATGGGTTTTCCGGTGCTCGATTGGGCCGCAATTCCGCTGGCCGGAGCCGCGCGGGATACCGCACGTATCCCGCTCGACCTTTCCGCGATTTCGCCCCGGCTTCCCCATTGGTTCTCGGCCGTGAACATGGGCAATCCGCATGGGGTTTTCTTCGTCGAAGACGTGGACGCGATCGATCTCGCGATCATCGGCCCCGCGCTTGAAACCCACCCGATCTTCCCGGAAAAGGCCAATATTTCATTTGCGAAGATCGAAATGGACGGTTCGATCCGGCTGCGGGTCTGGGAACGTGCAGCCGGCGCGACGCTCGCTTGCGGCACCGCGGCCTGCGCCACATTCGTTGCCGCGAACAGGCTCGGATTGGCGACCGATCAGGCCCGCATTCGTTTGCCGGGCGGAACGCTCACCATCCGCCACTCGGCAGAAGGCCGTGTCATCATGATCGGCCCGATTGCCCAGAGCTTTACCGGCTTCATCGCGCCGGACCTGCTGGCGGAGGCGGCATGAACGCTCGCGCCCCGATGCCTGAAGTCATCACGCTCGGCTGTCGGCTCAATATCGCCGAATCCGAAGCGATGCGGCGTGCGGCACTTGAGGCCGGACACTCCGACATCATCATCGTCAACACCTGCGCGGTGACGAGCGAGGCTGTCCGACAAGCGCGCCAGACGATCCGGAAGCTCGGCCGCGAGAAGCCCGGCCAGCGTATCATTGTCACGGGCTGCGCGGCGCAGACCGAGCCCGGAACCTTCGCTGCGATGGCGGAGGTCAGCCAGGTGATCGGCAATGACCTGAAGCTTCGTTCGCAGACTTGGCACGAAGTCGTGAAGCCCGCCGGGATGCCCTTCTTGCCCGACGAGGGCGGGCGAGTCGTCGTCAACGATATCATGAGCGTCAAGGAAACTGCCGGGCATTTTGCCGAAGGTTTCGAGGCCCATACGCGGGGCTTCGTGCAGATCCAGAACGGCTGCGACCATCGCTGCACGTTCTGCATCATTCCCTACGGACGCGGCAATTCCCGCTCTGTGCCGATGGGTGAGGTCGTGCGTCAGATCGAGCGGCTGGTGGAAGCCGGGTGCCCGGAAATCGTGCTCACGGGCGTCGATCTCACCTCATACGGCCCGGACCTGCCGGGCTCGCCCACGCTCGGCTCGCTCGTGGCCGCTATTTTGCGGCATGTGCCGAAGCTCGATCGCTTGCGGTTGTCCTCGCTCGACTGCATCGAGGCAGATCCGCTCCTGCTCGACATTCTGAAGGGCGAAAACCGGCTGCTGCCGCATCTGCACCTCTCTTTGCAATCGGGCGATGACATGATCCTCAAGCGGATGAGGCGACGCCATTCGCGAGCCGATTCCATTCGCTTCTGCGCGGAATTGCGCACGGCTCGACCGGATTTTGTCTTCGGAGCCGATTTCATTGCCGGGTTTCCGACCGAGACGGAGGCGATGTTTGAAAACACCCTGCGCCTTGTGGAGGAATGCGGGCTGACATTCCTGCACGTGTTTCCGTTTTCGCCACGCAAGGGCACACCGGCCGCGCGCATGCCGCAGCTTGACGGCACAACCATCAAACAGCGGGCCGCTCGGCTGCGTGAGGCCGGAGAGACCCGGCTTTCGAGGCATCTGGCCGGTTATGCGGGGCGCGTCGTCCGGGTCCTGACAGAGCGCAACGGCATCGGACGGCTCGATGATTTCACACCGGTCCGCCTCGAAAGCCCGGCTGTGCCCGGACAACTGGTCAACGCGTGGATCACGGGCACCCGGAACACCATGCTCGCCGGAGAGGTCATGACATGAATACCCCTCCCGAGAGCGACAAGAAGCCCGGATTTTTCTCGCGCCTGTTCGGCGCCGGCAAAACGCCTGCATCGGCTTCCGAAAAGCCAGCAGAACCGACGCAGGAAGCGGAATCGCCACCGGCGACACACCAACCGGAAATCCCGGAGGCGGCATCCCCGGCCGCTCCACCACCCCACATGGTCGAGCCCGCCCCGAAACTGTCGTGGTGGAAACGCCTCAGTCAGGGCCTGAGCCGCACAGCCTCGTCGCTCGGCTCGGGGATCACGGCGATCTTCACAACCCGGAAGCTCGATGCCGACACATTGCAGGACCTGGAGGATATTCTCATCCAGGCCGATCTCGGCGTGGATGTCGCAGGGCGGATTGTCGGCACCATCGGCAAGGACCGGTTCGACAAGACCATCTCACCGGACGAGATCAAGGCAGCTCTCGCGCACGAGGTCGAGAAGGTCTTGTCGCCGGTCGCCCGTCCGCTCGACCTGGATGTTGCGAAGAAGCCGTTCGTGATCCTGATGGTCGGTGTCAATGGCTCGGGCAAGACCACCACGATCGGTAAGCTCGCGGCAAAGTTCCGCACGGAGGGCCGATCCGTGATGATTGCGGCAGGCGACACGTTCCGCGCAGCCGCGATCGAGCAATTGCAGATCTGGGCCGAGCGCACCGGTGCAGGATTCCTCTCGCGCGATCAGGGTGCCGATGCTGCGGGTCTCGCCTATGACGCATTGGCTCAGGCCCGCGAGGAAGGGCGCGACATCCTGCTGATCGACACCGCCGGCCGGTTGCAGAACAAGCAAGGCCTTATGGATGAGCTGGCGAAAATCGTCCGCGTGATCAAGAAAATGGACCCAGAAGCCCCGCACGCAACCCTGCTCGTTCTTGATGCGACGGTCGGCCAGAATGCCGTGAGCCAGGTCGAGATTTTCCGACAGGTGGCGGGTGTGACCGGCCTGGTCATGACCAAGCTTGACGGCACGGCGCGCGGCGGCATTCTCGTCGCGCTGGCCGCGAAATTCGGGCTTCCCGTGCATTTCATCGGCGTGGGCGAGGGTATCGACGATCTCGAACCTTTTGCCGCGAAGGATTTTGCCCGCGCGATTGCGGGGCTGGAAGAGGGCTAAGCCCTAGACAACCTTCAGCCGGATGCTCTCCAAGCCGTCGATGCTGCCCACCATGACCTGCCCGCGGTCGACAGCGCTCACGCCCTCGGGCGTGCCGGTAAAAATCAGGTCGCCGGCGCGCAACTCGAAATAGCGCGACAGGATGGCGATCTGCTCGGGGATCGACCAGATCATCGCGGCGAGCACCGAATTCTGCTTCTCTACGCCATCGGTCGTGAGCCGGATCGAGCCCGCGAGCGAAAACTCAGGCGCTCCGATCCGGCTGATCGGCCCGACGGGCCCCGAGGCATCCGCACTCTTGCCGATCTCCCAGGGACGGCCGAGCTTTTTGGCTTCGCCCTGCAAATCGCGACGCGTCATATCGAGGCCAACGGCGAAACCGAAAACATGATCCATGGCATCGGCTTCGGCGATGTCGCGCCCGCCGCGACCAAGCGCCACGACCAGTTCCACCTCGTGATGGTAATCCGAAGTGCCCGATGGATAGGGCAGCGGCGTCTCGATGCCGACCTCAACCGGAAGAATGGCCTCCAGTGTCTTCATAAAAAAGAAGGGCGGCTCACGGTTGGGATCATGCCCCATCTCGCGGGCATGAGCGGCATAATTCCGCCCGATACAGAAGCCTCGCCGCGCCGGAAAACGCGCTTTCTCGCCAACAATCGCGAGGGTGGGGCGGGGCTCCAGCACAGGAACGGGCATCGGCGGCATGGGAGGTCTCTTCGATGGGGAACAGGCTTGCGGGTTGCGCGAACAGGTGTAAGGGCTGGATCAGGCGGGGTCCAGCCCCGGAGGAGAGCCGATGAACGAACCCGCATCAACCCGGAAAAACGAAAATGGTGTGGCCAAGCTCATTCTCGAAATGGGTCCGCTGGTGCTGTTTTTTGCCGCCAATTCCCGGCCCGATTGGTTCAAGCCAGCGGTTGGTGCGTTGTTCGGCGAGGCGCTTGTGGCGAGCGACAAGGCGCCGATTCTGATCGCCACGGCCGTCTTTATGGTCGGGATGCTGGCCTCGCTCGCTGCGACCTGGGCGCTCTATCGCAAATTGCCCATCATGCCGCTGGTTTCCGGAGCGGTTGTGCTGGTTTTCGGCGGATTGACGCTCGCTTTGCACAACGACCTTTTCATCAAGCTGAAGCCCACCATCGTCAATTGCCTGTTCGGCACGGTGCTGCTCGGCGGGCTCGCCTTGGGCAAACCCCTGCTGCCTTATGTGCTCGACAGTGTTTTCCAGCTTGACCGCAAGGGATGGGAAAAACTCACCTTCCGCTGGGGTGTATTCTTCTTTGTTCTCGCAGCGCTCAACGAGGTGATCTGGCGCACGCAGACCACCGATTTCTGGGTCGCCTTCAAGGTCTGGGGCGTGATGCCGCTGACGATGATTTTCGCGCTCGCCCAAACGCCGATGATGATGAAGCACGGCTTCGACCCGGAGCGGAAGTAAGCTCAACCCCCCGCCGCGCGGATCGCAGGCTCCAGCCTTTCCCGGATGATCTCGGGTGTCAGCGGTCCGACATGCTTGAAAACGATGATGCCCTTGCCATCGACAAGGAAGGTCTCCGGCACGCCGTAGACGCCCCATTCGATCGCGTTCCGCCCGTCCGGATCCACCCCGACCGCGACATAGGGATTGCCGAGCCGCCCGAGAAACCGACGCGCGTTTTCCGGCTTGTCCTTGTAGTTAAGGCCAAGAATCGTCAGGCGACCACCTTTCGCGAGTTCCATCAGGAACGGATGTTCCTGATGGCAGGGCGCGCACCAGCTCGCAAAAACATTCACCAGAACCGGCCGACCCGACTGAAGCTCCGCAGGCCCGAAACCGGGAATGGAACGACCATCCTGTGTCAACCCTTCCACCGCCGCCAGCGTAAGCAGCGGAGCGGGCTTTCCGATCAGCGCCGAAGGCAGTTTCGAGGGGTCGCCGGCGAAAAGGCGGAACAGGAACAGCAGCACAAGACCGACAAAAATCGCGAGCGGCACAAACATCAGCCAGCGACGGGGAGATTTCTCAGCCTTCGTCATTGAGGTCTCGCCGCCTCGGCGCGCGCCAGCCGCCTTTTCGCGGCCCGATAGGAAAGTACAGCGCCGACGATCATGACGCCGAGGACAAGGATCGCAACCGCATAGGAGCCCGCGATGAAGCCGAAATGCTTGCCCATGCCGCTCACTCCGCCTCGGCTGCCAGAAGTTCGAGCCGTTCCGCGCGGCGGTTCATGATTTCGGCGCGCATCACGAGCAGCAGCAACGTGATGTAAAGCAGCAGGAAGGCGATCCCCATGATCATCAGGGGCCCGAGCATCGAGCCATGAATGGTGGGTCCATCGAGCCGGAACACCGAAGCCGGCTGATGCAGGGTCGACCACCAATCGACCGAGAACTTGATGATCGGCAGGTTCACGGCACCGACCAGCGTGAGAATGGCCACCGCACGCCCGGCGCGGTTCGGCTCCTCGATCGACTGCCAGAGCGCAATGACGCCGATATAGATCAGGAACAGCACCAGAACTGACGTCATGCGCGCATCCCATTCCCACCAGGTGCCCCACATCGGCTTGCCCCAGAGCGAGCCGGTGACGAGGCAGAGAAGCGTGAAGCCGGCGCCCAGGGGGGCTGCGGCTTTCTGCGCAACATCCGCCATCGGGTGCCGGAAGATCAGCGTGCCAAGGGCCGACAGGCTCATCCCGGCATAGACGAACATCGACATCCAGGCTGACGGCACATGGATGAACATGATCCGGATCGTCTCCCCCTGCTGGTAATCGGCCGGCGAGACGAAGAAAGCACCATAGAGGCCCCAGCCGAACATCAGGGCCGTCAGGATCGCCAGAGGCACGATCAGCCGATCCGCCAGCCGGTTGAACACGGCCGGATTCGCGAAACGCCAGAGAGAGGGTGTGGCTGCATCAGTCATCGCAATTCCATATCGTCGCCCTGCCGCTCGCGCAATTCACGTGATCGGCGGCTATTGTCGCGCTTGACGGAGCGCAAAAGCGGCAGCGAAGGGCGAAATCGCGAGCGCAAACAAAGTTGTGCCGCCCAGAACCATCAGGGGCATGGTGAAATCCTGCCCCGCCGCCGCGGCCTTCGCCACGGCAACGCCGAAAATCAGGGTCGGGATGGCGGTCGGCACCACGAGGATCGAGAGCAGCAATCCGCCACGATTGAGGCTGATGGTCAAAGCAGCACCGACGAGCCCGATCAGCGTCAGAGCCGGCGTACCGATGAGCAACGAGAGCATCAGTGGCAGCATCGCCTGCGGTTCGATCGCGAGCATCACGCCCAGCATCGGTGCGGCAAGGCTCAACGGCAGGCCGGTGACGAGCCAATGCGCAATCGCCTTCGCGAGCACGAGCAAGGTCAGCGAGCCGTCGCTGAGAAGAAACTGATCCAGAACACCGTCCTCGTCATCGGCCTGAAACAGCCGGTCGAGCCCGAGCAGGGTCGCGAGAAGGGCCGCGAGCCAGAGAAGGGCCGGGGCGAGGCGAGCGATGAGCTTCTGGTCGGCCCCGATCGCAAAAGGCGTGATGGCAATGAGAGTAAGGAAGAACATCAGCCCGAGGCCCGCACCGGCACCGGCCCGGCGCGCGAGCCTCAGATCCCGCTTCAGGATCGCCGAAAAGGCCGTCATGCCGCAACCTCGCGACGGCCCGCGAGATCGAGCGCTGTGGTCTTTGCGGCCAGCATCTGATGCGTGGCGACCATCGCCATCCCGCCACGCGCGGCATGTTCGGAAATCAGGCCGGAGACAATCGCGATCGCCTCGCTGTCCAGCGAAGCCAGAGGCTCATCCAGAAGCCAGACCGGCCGGTCGATCACGATGAGCCGCGCCAGTGCCACGCGCCGGCGCTGCCCCTCGGAGAGCACGCGGACAGGAAGATTTTCGAGCCGGGCAATGCCGAGCCGGCTCAGGGCTTCCGGGATACGTCTCGCATCTCCATCGAGCAGCCCCGCCAAAAAGGAGAGGTTTTCGCCCGCACTCAACGCCGCGCGCAAACCCTCGCGGTGGCCGAAATAATGGAAAGCGCTGTTGCGCTCGCTATCATCCATCCCTTCAAGCCGGATCGTGCCCTGGTCAGCGGGCGAAAAGCCGGCGAGAAGCCGCAGCAGCGTCGATTTGCCGCTGCCATTCGGGCCGGTGAGTTGCATCACCTCGCCGGACTTCAGAACAAGCTCCAGCTCCCTGAACAGAAACCGCGGGCCACGCCGCACCGCGAGGCCGGATGCCACAAGGCGCAAGGCGGAATAGACGCTCAAAATTCCCCCGAAAACCGATCTTCTCAAACCAATGTCCGTGTAGCGCCCTTTTTGGAAATGATCTATAGAGCGGCCGGTTGCGCCGCGCGTCCGGTCAAAGACGCGGGGTCCGGGCACTCCCGGAGCGGCGCACGCGGCTCTGGAAAACCAGTGCATGCCGCGCTCGACTGGGTGGTCCAATCCCGCCGTTTCGAGGCTCAGATCGGCTCCCCCGGCCACCCCGAAACTCGTCCTTTCGAGGATTTTGACCCAAGGATTCTGACATGTCGCTCGACAGCTTCAAATGCCGCAAGGAACTTCAGGTCGATGGCAAGACCTACGTGTATTTCTCCCTCCCCGATGCCGAAAAGAACGGCCTCAAGGGTGTCTCGCAGCTTCCCTATTCGATGAAGGTGCTGCTCGAGAACCTGCTGCGCCATGAAGACGGCCGCACGGTCACGAAGAAAGACATCGAGGGTGTTTCGGCCTGGCTGACGAACAAGGGCAAGGAAGAAGCCGAGATCGGCTTCCGCCCGGCCCGCGTGCTGATGCAGGATTTCACCGGCGTTCCAGCAGTGGTCGATCTCGCCGCGATGCGCGACGGGATGGTCCAGCTCGGCGGCGACCCGAACAAGATCAACCCGCTCGTGCCGGTTGACCTCGTGATCGACCATTCGGTCATCGTCGATGAATTCGGCTCCGCGAAAGCTTTCGATCGCAATGTCGAGCTTGAATACGAGCGCAACGAGGAGCGCTACAACTTCCTCAAATGGGGCCAGGGCGCTTTCGCGAATTTCCGCGTCGTGCCGCCGGGCACTGGCATTTGCCATCAGGTGAACACCGAATATCTCGCCCAGACCGTTTGGACTGCGCGCCAGCCCGATGGTTCGGTTTACGCCTACCCGGATACGCTCGTTGGCACTGACAGCCACACGACGATGGTCAATGGCCTTGCGGTGCTCGGCTGGGGAGTGGGCGGCATCGAGGCCGAGGCGGCGATGCTCGGTCAGCCGCAATCCATGCTGCTGCCGGAGGTGATCGGTTTTGAGCTCACCGGCAAGCTCAATGAAGGCGTGACCGCAACCGACCTCGTGCTCACCGTCACCCAGATGCTGCGCAAAAAGGGTGTCGTGAACAAGTTCGTCGAGTTCTTCGGCTCCGGCCTCGACAATCTCAGCCTCGCCGACCGCGCGACGATCGCCAATATGGGTCCGGAATATGGCGCGACCTGCGGCTTCTTCCCGTGCGATGGCGAGACGATCAACTACCTCAATATGACCGGCCGCGAGAAGCATCGCGTGGCACTCACCGAGGCCTATTGCAAGGCGCAGGGCCTCTACCGCGAGAAGGGTGCGGCAGCCCCGGTCTTCACCGATACACTTGGTCTTGATCTCGCAACGGTTCTGCCCTCGCTTGCCGGCCCGAAGCGTCCCGAGGGCCGCGTGGCGCTCACCGATGTCGCCGCCGGTTTCTCGGCCGCGATGGTCTCGGAATTCAAGAAGGGTGGCGATGAGGGCCGCAAGGCGCCGGTTGATGGCCGGAATTTCTCGCTCAGCCACGGCGATGTGGTGATTGCCGCGATCACCTCCTGCACCAACACGTCGAACCCGAGCGTGCTGATCGCCGCGGGGCTTCTCGCCCGCAAGGCTTTGGCCAAGGGTTTGACCACCAAGCCGTGGGTGAAAACCTCGCTCGCACCGGGCTCACAGGTTGTGGCGGAATATCTTGATAAGGCCGGTTTGCAGAAAGACCTTGATGGCCTCGGCTTCCAGCTCGTCGGCTTCGGCTGCACGACCTGCATCGGCAATTCGGGCCCGCTGCCTGCGGATATCTCGAAAGCGATCAACGACAACAACCTGATCGCGGCGGCCGTGCTCTCGGGCAACCGCAACTTCGAAGGGCGCGTCTCGCCGGATGTGCAGGCGAATTACCTTGCCTCACCGCCGCTTGTCGTGGCGTATGCGCTTGCCGGCTCGGTGACGAAGGACCTCACCAAGGAACCGCTGGGCGAAGGCTCGGATGGTAAGCCGGTCTATCTCAAGGATATCTGGCCCTCCTCGAAGGAAATCCAGGAATTCATCCACAAATACGTCACTCGTGATCTCTTCACGTCGAAATATGCCGACGTGTTCAAGGGTGATGCGCGCTGGCAGGGCGTGAAGACCTCGACGGGCCTGACCTATGCGTGGAATTCGGGCTCGACCTACGTGCAGAACCCGCCCTATTTCGCGGGTATGTCGAAAACGCCGAAGCCCATCACGGATATCAAGGGCGCGCGCATTCTTGCCCTCTTCGGCGACAAGATCACGACCGACCACATCTCGCCGGCGGGTTCGATCAAGGCTGCCTCGCCGGCTGGTGAGTATCTGCTCGAGCGTCAGGTGCGCCCGGCCGATTTCAACCAGTATGGCACGCGGCGCGGCAACCACGAGATCATGATGCGTGGCACCTTCGCCAACATCCGCATCAAGAATTTCGCGGTGAAGGATGCGGCGGGCAACACGCCGGAGGGCGGCTATGCCATCCACCAGCCTTCGGGCGAGAAGATGTTCATCTACGATGCCGCCATGCGCTACGAAGCCGAAGGCGTGCCGCTCGTGGTGTTCGCCGGCGTGGAATACGGGAATGGCTCCTCCCGTGACTGGGCTGCCAAAGGCACAGCGCTTTTGGGCGTCAAGGCCGTGATCGCGCAGAATTTCGAGCGCATCCATCGCTCCAACCTTGTCGGGATGGGCATCGTGCCCTTCACCTTCGAGGAAGGCACAAGCTGGCAGTCGCTGGGTCTCAAGGGTGACGAGACGGTTGATATCCCCGGTCTCGCGACGATCCAGCCACGCCAGAAGGTGATCGCGAAGGTCACGCGGCCGGATGGCTCGTCCTTCGACCTGCCGATCCTGTGCCGCATCAACACGCTCGATGAGATCGAGTATTACAAGAATGGCGGCATCCTGCATTACGTGCTGCGCCAGCTCGCGGCGTAATGTGCGGCCTGAAAATCAGCCGTCGGAGTCCCTCCGGCGGCTTTTTTGCGCCGATTGCGCCGCAATACACTCGCTTGTGAATGGAATGTGCAGCCGAGCGATGCTTAGGGTTGCTGCATGAGTGAGAAATCTGCCCCTTTCCAGTTCAGCCGCCGCACCTTCGGCGGCATGGCTCTTGCCGCCTGCGCAATGCCGTCGTTCGCGCAGGCGCAGGATGGCGCGCGCCCGACCCTTGTTGAGCTCTTCACGAGCCAGGGATGCAATGCCTGCCCGGCCGCCGACGCGCTGATGCTGAAACTCGCCGCTGATCCCACCATGATTCCGCTGACTTTCGCGACCGAGATCTGGGATTATCTCGGCTGGAAAGACACCCTTGCCCGTCCGGCCTTCACGCGCCGCCACAAGGCCTATGCAGCTGGTCTTGCCAATCGGCGGGTCTACACACCACAAGCCGTGGTCAATGGCCGCGCGCATTGTGTCGGCTCTGACCTCACGACCTTGACGAGACTGAAGCGTACCGCGGTCTCCAGCACCGATTCCGCTACGATCGCGCTCAGCCGTTCGGGCACCGACTGGGACGCCCGGATCACGCGCTCGGGCTCGAACCCGGCCCGCCTCGTGCTGCTCCCGGTGAGTGCGCGGCGCTCGGTTGAAATCGAACGCGGCGAGAACATGGGCAAGACCATCACCTACGCGAACGTCGTGCGCGACATCATCGACCTCGGCCCCGCTTCAAGCGGCACATCGAGAATCGAAGCGCGCCGCCTTGCCGGGCTCGATGCCGATGCTTTTGCCCTGCTTGTGCAGGCCGGAACACTTGAGGCGCCCGGTGAAGTGTTTGGATCGACCTTCAGCGGCAACGCCGAGGGCTGAGCCGTCTCAATAGCCAATGGCCGCTGTGCCGCGCTGGCGCGGGTCCGCCGCGCCTTGCAGCCAGCCCCCTTGCAGGAGGATGGAATTCGCCGATCCGGATGCAGCGCCCGGACGCACATTCTGCCCCCGATCCGCCAGCAGCTTGAGCGTATCTGGCGAGATGCCGGGCTCAACCGCCAGGGCATCCGGCTTCCATTGATGATGGATGCGCGGGGCAGCCACCGCCTCGGCAAGGTTCATCTCGAAATCGATCACGTTGACGATCACCTGCAGCACGGTCGAGATAATCCGGCTGCCGCCGGGCGAGCCGGTGACCATGAAGAGCTTGCCATCCTTGAACAGGATGGTCGGCGTCATCGACGAGAGCGGCCGCGCGCCGGGATGAACCGAATTGGCCTCCGATCCGACCAATCCGAAGGCGTTTTGCGCGCCGGGTTTCGCTGAAAAATCATCCATCTCATTGTTGAGCAGCACGCCGGTTCCGTTCGCGACCAGCGCGAGGCCATAGGAAAAATTGAGCGTGTAGGTGTTGGAAACCGCGTTGCCTTCCGAATCCACGACCGAGAAATGCGTGGTCTGGTCGCTCTCATGCGGCAGCGGATCGCCGGATTTGATGTCATCGGCCTTGGTGGCCTTCGCCAGATCGATTTTCGCCCGCTGTTTTGCGGCATAGGCTTTCGAGGTCAGGCCCTTGACCGGCACTTTCACGCGATCGGGATCGCCCAGAAACGTCGCGCGGTCGGCATAGGCCGGCTTCATCGCCTCGGCCAGCACATGCAGGCTCGCGGCCGAACCGGCACCCATCGCCTTGAGGTCGAACCCTTCGAGAATGTTGAGAATTTGCGCGAGATGCACACCTCCCGACGAAGGCGGCGGCATGGAGGCGAGCGTGTAGCCGCGATAACTGCCCGTCACAGGCTGGCGGATCAGCGCCTTGTAGTTCGACATGTCGTCGAGGGTCATGATGC
Source organism: Hyphomicrobiales bacterium (assembly GCA_017302635.1). Lineage (GTDB taxonomy): Bacteria > Pseudomonadota > Alphaproteobacteria > Rhizobiales > Beijerinckiaceae > Rhabdaerophilum. The sequence goes on along the minus strand of JAFLCX010000001.1, from coordinate 1,255,973 downwards.
CGCCGGCCTCGCGGGTCGCGGACACGATCGCCTCGGCGACCCGCCCCTTGTAGAACCCGTCCGGCCCTTGCTGTCGAATGGCCTCAAGCGTGTTGGCGAGATCGGCCTGAACCAGCATCGATCCGCGCGGCAGCGCTTTGCCATCGCGAGCGAAAATCGCCATCGAGGAGGGGTATCGGCTCATCCGGCCCATCGCCTGCGGGAGTGAGTCCGCGAGGTCTTCCTCCACGGCAATGCCTTCGCGCGCAAGACGGACCGAAGGTTCGATGAGCTGCGCCAGCGTGAATTTGCCCGAACCATATTTCTCAAGCGCAAGCGCCAGGCCGCGCACCGTGCCCGGCACGCCGACGGAAAGGCCGGAGTCGCGCGAGAGTTTTGGATCAGGCTCGCCAGATGCGGTGAGGAACATCGTTGGCACCGAAGCAGCCGGTGCAATCTCGCGATAGTCGATCGCGACGGTCTCGCCCGTTTTCGCGAGATGAACCATCATGAAGCCACCACCACCGAGATTTCCGGCGCGCGGCAGGGTGACAGCCAGCGCAAACCCCACGGCCACGGCTGCATCCACGGCATTGCCACCGCGCTTGAGGATATCGACCCCCACGGCGCTGGCCTGCCGCTCCTGTGAGGACACCATGCCTTTCGAGGCGAGCACAGGCAGGAGCCTCGCAGCCTGAGTGAGAATCGGCGGCGGGGAAGGTGCCTGTTGCCCGAAGGCCGAAGAGCCAACCAGAAATGCCCCGAATGCTCCAATCCAGACCGACTTCATCATGCTTCGTGCTCCCTCAACCCACGTGGAGCCATCAGGCTAGACCTGTCAGAAGAGAGTGTCGATGCGGCACGGCAGAAAAGCGGATTGCAATCGCGAAAGCGGGTGGCGCGACGGGACCACGCGGCGCTAATCTGGGCCCCACTACCTGAAACCGAGTCGAACACCCATGACTTTTCTCTCCTCGATGACCTTCCTTCCCGATGCCTCGACCATGCTGGCCTATTCGCTGGCCTGTTTCGTGCTGTTCATCACGCCGGGCCCCGATATGAGCTTCTTCCTCGCGAAAACCATGCAGGGCGGACGCCGGGCCGGGATCGCAGCGATGGGTGGCGCGAGCTTCGGCAATCTCGTGCATTCGCTCGCCGCCGCCTTCGGACTTTCGGCGCTGATCGCGGCCTCGGCGACGGCCTTCACAATCGTGAAGGTAATCGGCGCGCTTTACCTCTTGTGGATGGCGTACGATGCGATCCGGCACGGCTCCGCACTCAACATCGAACGCTCCGGCACCGAACAACTTTCAGTATCGAAAACCTTCCTGCAAGGGCTGGGGGTGAACCTCACCAACCCCAAGATCATCCTGTTTTACCTCACCTTCCTGCCGCAATTCGTGGCCGCAAGCGACCCGCATGCGCAAGGCAAGTTGCTGTTTCTGGGGATGTATTTTGTAGTTTTCGCGCTGCCCCTCGCGGTAATGCTCATTCTGGTGGCCGAGCGGTTCATTGAAACCATGCGCGCCAACCCGAAGGTGATGCGCGCGATCGACTATTCCTTTGCCGGAATTTTCGGGTTCTTCGCGCTGCAGGTCCTCAGAACGCAATCGCGCTGAGAGCGCGGCGGTCTACAGCGTTTTCTTCACGCGAACCGGAGTCCACATCGCTCGAAAATGTTTTAGTCCGTCGAGCGCATCGCGGTTGCGAATTCCGGCAGGTGGTTGGCACCCCAGCCTTCCAGTTCTTTCTCGGCCTTGACCGGGCTGACAGCGAAATTCTTTTTCCACTTCAGTGCCTTGTAATCAAACCCAGCCTCGATCGTGGGTTTGACGACCGCGAAATAGGGCGAGATATCGAAGTCGCGCGGCGTGTAGAGCGAGTGATGGCGGATATGCAGGATCTCGCGTCGCGCGTAGCGCGAATTCACCTTCTTGCGCTCGCTGCGCTGCTCGACGCGCGGCAGGATCGGATAGCGGACGGACTGGAACGCCTCCGCGATCAGCGTTGAGCAGATCGCCCGGCTCGGATCGCCCGAACCGAGAGCCAGCATGCGGCGGCGAAAACGGGCCGGAATCGGCAGAGGCACGAGAAACCGCATCAGATCGAGCACGTTCTTCACATCATAGCCGAACCCGAGGCGCTCCTTGAGGAAGCTGATGACGCGCTCGAGATCATCGCTCTGGAGCGCCACGGGGCGGCAGATGCGGACATGGCAATTGCGATATTTCGAGAGCGGCGAGGAGACGACACCATCGGTCATCTCGGCCTCAATCAGCACATGCGGCTCACCTTCCGGCGTGGTGCGGCCGAGACAGTCGCCCACATAGATCGCCGAATGCGACCAAGTGGATTGCGTGAGGTACTTGATGACCGAGGAAACGCGGATCGCGCCTTCGACAAGAATCACATCACCCGGGCGCAAAACGGCGGAAAACACGGCGAAGTCCGGCGATACTGCAGGCTCATAGCCCTTGATCGGTTTTTCCAGAAAGCTCGCGATCACGCGACCCAGAGCATTCATAACGCATCCCCTTCGAGTGTTCCCTCGATGAACGTGAGAGGATGCTAGGCGCGGCTTCTTTACGAAAATGCTGCCGCTAGCGGCTTGCGCAGCGCTTTTCCATGATGAAATTGAATTAAGTTTACGGCTTTCTGAATCGAAAAAGCCCCGATCAATCTGCCCCCAGAGCCAGTTGCTCTTCGAGCATCAGGCGGGCACGGGCGCGCATTTTCTCGGTGTCGCTCTTCAACTGGCCGCAAGCGGCAAGGATGTCGCGGCCACGTGGCGTGCGGATCGGCGAGGAATAGCCGGCATCAAACACGAGATCGGAAAACTTCTCGATCTGCTCCCAGTCCGAACATTCATAGATCGAACCGGGCCAAGGATTGAACGGAATGAGGTTGATCTTCGCGGGAATGCCCTTGAGCAACTTCACCAAGGCACGGGCCTCGGCAAGGCTGTCATTTACGCCCTTGAGCATCACATACTCAAAAGTGATGCGCCGCGCATTCGACACGCCCGGATAATCGCGGCAGGCCTGAAGAAGCTGGGCAATCGGGTATTTCTTGTTGATCGGCACCAGCACGTCGCGCAGGGCATCATTCGTGGCATGCAGCGAAATCGCAAGCATGGTGCCGGTTTCGGTGCCGAGACGCGCGATATCCGGCACGACGCCCGAGGTCGAAACCGTAATGCGCCGCTTCGAGAGCTGCAGTCCTTCAGGATCTGTCAGCACTCCGATTGAATCGCGCACGTTATCGGTGTTGTAGAGCGGCTCGCCCATGCCCATGAACACGATGTTCGAGACAAACCGCCCGCCATCATTCGGCACGAAAGCACCATCGGGCGGCGTCCTCCCCGGATAATCACCCAGCCGATCGCGCGCGACCAGCACCTGCCCCACAATCTCGCTGGCTTCGAGGTTGCGAACGAGTTTCTGCGTGCCGGTATGACAGAATGAGCAGTTGAGCGTGCAGCCGACCTGACTCGAAACGCACAAAGTGCCTCGGTCCTTCTCGGGGATATAGACGCATTCGACTTCAGCACCCTTGTCGAATGCCGAGCGGGATGGAAGCCGCAAGACCCATTTGCGCGTCCCATCGGCTGAAATCTGCTCGCGAACGATCTCGGGACGGTCGAGCGTCGCGGCCGCAGACAATTGCGCGCGCAGGGTCTTCGCAACATTGGTCATGTCGTCGAACGAGGTCGCTCCGCGCACATAGAGCCAGTGCCAAAGCTGGCCAGCGCGCATGCGCAACTCTTTCTCGGGTACGCCAAGGCCGCGCAGGAACTCGGCCAAGGCCGCACGCGGCAGGCCGGCAAGAGACGGCTTTTCAGCCACCGACAAAGCTGCGGGCTGAGTCTTTTCGGTCGAGACAGGCGAGAGGGTTGTCACGGGCACTCTTTCGCCATTCGATCGACCGCCTGCGCGAATCCCTTGAGGATATAGCGATCGGTCAGCGCGTTGCCACGCGCCGACGTCACCTGCACGGCAACTGTCTGGCCCTTGCGCATCGCATCCAGCAGCTGCGCCTCCTGAGCCGGATTTTTCAGGAAGGCATTCTCGCCTTCGGTCAGCAGCGCAAATTTGGCACTGCCGATCGTGAGCGTGCCATCCTCGCGCGGCTTTGCGGAAAACCCGAGGCGGATCGCGATCTCGTTCTTGGCGCCATCGCCAACCCGCGTCGAAACGAAGATATGGGCAGGATCGCGCTTGAGGCCCTTCGGCAGGCGTTCCTTGGGCTCGGCCATCGCGTAACAGACCCTCGCACGCCCCTGACCTGAAATCGCGGCGATCCAGTCGCTGAACTGATCCAGCTTGAAGGTGCCGGCAGCGTTGTTCGCGGCGCGCGGCTGCTGTGCGGCCTGCGGACGCTGTTGCTGCGCTTCAGCCATCGGTACGGAAATCAGCGCGAAGCCAAGGGCGAGCATGGCCGATTGCGGCCATCGGGAAAGGCACGGGAAAATCATGCGACCAACCATCTTCACTCCCGAGTCCCCGAAGCGCCACAGAGACCGGGCCGCGCGGGACTGCATCTGATATGCAAAAAAATTCTCACGCTGCGTTATCTCATCCTGAGACAGGCGAAAAGCGCTTCTGCGCATCCAGAATGCGCGACTTCGTCAAAATTGCGTTGAAGCGCCTGCATGGATCGAGAATCGATCCCGGCGAAATCGCTCGCCACCTGTTCAAAACGCGTGTTAGACTCAAACCCAGTTTGGTTCGGCAACAAGGCACGGACCTTCTGGACTCCCGCGGGGGATCGGGAGACGCGCATGGACAACATCGACCCTCAGGCACCCGGAACAGGAAACGGCGCCCGCGCCGCAGAATGGGCGCGCTTGGTCGAGCTGGTGGCCCTGCATCGCGACCGGGCCGCCTTCACGACCCTTTTCGATCATTTCGCGCCGAGGATCGAAATGCATCTCCAGCGCCTTGGGCTTGATGCAGCGCAGGCCGAGGAAATCGCTCAGGAAGTGATGGTGACGCTCTGGCGCAAGGCGACCCTGTTTGACCCGGCTAAATCCTCGCTCTCCACATGGCTCTATCGGATCGCGCGCAACCGGCGAATCGATCTCACGCGCCGCGACCGCACGGATTTCGTTGACCCGCAATCCCCGGCCATTCTCGATATCGCTGCCGAAGGGCAGATCGACCAGACCTTCGACGGGCAGCAGCGTGATGATATCGTGCGCAAGCTCGTGACCGAACTGCCCTCCGAGCAACTGGGCCTGGTGCAACTCGCGTTTTACGAGGGCCTCTCGCATTCCCAGATTGCCGAGCGGACCGGCATTCCGCTGGGGACGGTGAAATCGCGCCTGCGGCTCGCCTTCACCCGGTTGCGACGGGGGCTGGAAGCGGCAGGGGTCGAGGAGTCGCGATAATTCAAAAAATCGCATTCTCGATTGTGGCATGACTCGCTTCCAACCCAAGAAAACGCTACCGACACGCCATGACAGAAAACCGCCGCATCGTCCTTTCCAGCGACCACGCCGCCATCCCGCTTCGTCAGACCGTTGCCGCGCATGTCTCGGCGCAGGGCTGGGTGGTGGTCGATATCGGGCCAACGACCCCAGAAAGCACGCCTTACCCGAAGCACGGTGAAGCGGCGGCGCGGCTCGTCGCCTCCGGTGATTGCCGCTTCGGCATCATCCTGTGCGGAACGGGCCAAGGCATCATGATGGCGGCCAACAAGGTAAAGGGTATACGTTGTGGCGTTTGCCTTGATACGTTTTCCGCACGCATGATCCGCCAGCACAACGACGCCAACATGCTCTCGATTGGCGCACGTGTTGTCGGCGAAGGCCTTGCTCTTGATATCGTGGATGCCTTCCTCAAGGCCGAGTTCGAGGGCGGCAGGCATGCCACGCGGGTGGACATGATCAGCGCGCTCGAAGGGTAATCCCACGCGTTTCGATGCGACAGAACAAGTTTTCACATTTCAGGAATATCGCGCCTCGTCCAGCATGGCGCGCGCATCCGAGCGGTGATCCTCCGTGATCGCACCGCGCACGGCAGCAATAGCGGCAGCCAGCATCGCCGCATCATCCGAAAAACCGAGGATGGGGATGAAATCTGGCACGCCATCGAGCGGCAGCACCACATAAGCGAGAGCCGCCAGCAGAATGAACTTCACGCGGGCGCTGGTCGCGGGGTCGCGCACGCAGCAATAGGCGGCGAGAATATCCTCGCTGAACGGCAAGGAGCGCGCGAGCCGGCGCATCATCGCGAGCACTTCTCGCAGAATTCCGGCCTCATCGCGCGCAGCGCGGCGCAGGGCCTGCATTTCGGCGGGGCTGAATGGTTCTTGCCAGCGGTCACTCATGAGGACGTCCGTTCTCCAGGAGGCATGATTCTGGCGAGAATTGCGGCAAGTTCAAGTCGCGTATCTCCCACTGAAACTCGGGGCTTGCGCGGTATACCAGTGAAGGCTATCGCTGGAAAAATCATCCGTCAGGGAGTCCACCATGCGCCTCGATTCATCCATTTCGGCCATCGTCACGGGCGGGGCTTCCGGCCTCGGCGAAGCGACGGCGCGCCATCTGGCGAGTTTTGGCGTGAAGGTCGCGCTTCTGGACCTCAATGCCGAACGTGGGGCCAGAATCGCGGCCGAAATCGGTGGGGCCTATCAGCCTTGCGATGTCACAAGCGATGAATCGGTCGACGCAGCGCTCACCGCAGCGCGCACCAAGCATGGGATCGAGCGCATCCTCGTCAATTGCGCCGGGATTGTCGCCGGCCAGCGCACAGTTTCGAAAAATCGCGAAACCGGCGGGCTCATGGCGCATGATCTTGCGGCCTTCAGCAAGGTGATTGCGATCAACCTGATCGGCTCCTTCCGGATGATCACGAAATGCGCGGCCGCTATGGCCACCCTGGAGCCGATCACGCCCGATGGCGGCCGCGGCGTCATCATCTCGACCTCTTCGGTCGCGGCAGAAGACGGGCAGATCGGACAAGCCGCCTATGGTTCATCGAAAGCCGGCGTTCTGGGCCTCACGCTGCCAGTCGCGCGCGATCTTTCGGGCTATGGCATCAGGGTGATGAGCATCCTGCCCGGCATTTTTCACACACCGATGTTCGACCAGATCTCCGAGGAATACCGCAAGACGCTCGCCGCCGCCGTGCCGTTTCCGCAACGGCTCGGCAACCCGGCGGAATATGCCGCGCTCGTCGAAACCATCTGTCGCAATGACATGCTCAACGGCACGGGGATCCGCCTCGACGGCGCGATCCGCATGGCGCCGAAATAATCCTAGTCCGCGAATCGCAGCACGATCCTCTCGATCGCGCGCGCCAGCGCGAAATCAAGCTCGCTGACCCCACCCGCATCATGCGTGGTGAGGCGAACATCGACATGACGATAGACATTCGTCCATTCGGGGTGGTGGTTCATTTTTTCGGCTTCAAGCGCTACTTGCGCCATGAAGCCGAACGCAGCGACGAAATCGGCGAAGCTGAAGCGCTTCGCAATCGCGTCCCGCCCTTCATCGTAAACCCAGCCGGACAACTCCGCGAGAGCCTCCCCCCGCGCGCCCGGCGACATCACCTTCACCATGAAAAACTCCCGTCAATGCAGCGGATAGGCTGCCTCGACGATATAGGGCCCGCCGCCCACCATGTCTCGGGCGGAAAACAGGGCAAAATGCTCGGCCACGAATTCCACTCCGATCAGATGCCCGTAGGCCTGGAGATAATCGGCGAGATCGAGCGTGGAAGCGCCACGCAAACGCGCCAGAGTGACATGAGGCACGAATTTGCGCTGCTCCGGCGCAAGCCCGAGGCGGCGCAGGCGGCGCTCGCTATCGGCCTGAAGCCCCACAAGCTGCCTGTTCGGCTCGATCCCGGCATAAAGCGTGTGGGGTTTGTCGCCGCCAAACACGCCAAGGCCGGTGATCCGCACCCGGATCGGCTCGGCGTAGAGGTCGGCCATTTCCTCGTCGATCTCGTTGGCGAGGCGACGGTCAATATCGCCGATGAAGCGGATTGTGAGATGATAATCGGAAGGATCGGCCCAGCGAGCGCCGGGAAGTCCTCCCCGCAGAAAGGAGAGCCGCGTCGCGATGGTCTCCGGAACTTCGAGACCGATGAAGAGCCTTGGCATGGCACCCTCCTCCGAATCACGCTGACACCCCGAAGTTAGCAAGGAATGGTTAATTTGCATTTCCCATTCCGAGTTTCCCCCAAGCCAATATCTCAGAGTTTCCGGAACACTCTCAATGTCTCGAAGCGCGGCTCTTCGATGAGACCGCGCTCCGAGGCCACCTTGGGAATGATGCGCTCGGCGACATCATAGGCGAAGGAGCCTGTGTAAAGGAGCATCAGACCGCCGGAGACCAGCTTCTGCGCCATGCCATCGACGAGACCATGATCGTCAATGGAAGAATAAGGAATGTTCTTCTCCCACCGGAATTCTCCGACATGGAACAGGTTCACGATATCGAACTCGGGCAGAAGCGCGAAATTCGTCTGGTAGATGTCCTGAAACTGGACCTTGTAATAGCGTCCGAGATGCGGATTGCCGACAATTGCCGCGATATAGGCGCTGTATTCAGCCTCTGATGCCGTGATGCCGAGCACCGCATGATCGCCGGACGGCGCATTGAGCCCGACATGATGATGCGAACCGGTGCCGAAATGGAAAATCCGCTGCCCTTTCCGTCCGCTTTGCGCAAGGTAACGCGTGAAATGCACATCGCAGGGACATTGCTTCTCATCGAGTGGCCAAGGGTCTTTCCAAAGATCAAGCTCGGCCATTCGCGATCGTCCTTCCCATTCCTTGCCCGGAGTCGTGGCATTCTGGACCATGCCGATGGTGGCTGGCAAATCCTCCCTATCGAGGGAGAAGTCCCTTCACAAAGGCCTCGGCAACGGGAAGCATCCGTTCGACAATCACGCGAACGCCGGCCGGATTGGGGTGGATCATGTCGGCGAGGTTGAGTTTTGGGTCGCCCGCAATGCCGTCAAGAAAGAACGGATAGAGCGCGATGCCGTGTTTCTGCGCAAGGCGGGGGTAGATCGCGTCGAACGCCTTGCCATAGGCTTCCCCATTGTTACGCGGTGCCAGCATACCCGCGAGCAGCACGGCGATGTTGCGCGCCTTGAGCCGCGTGATGATCTGATCGAGCGCTTTTTCGGTAACCATCGGGTCAAGGCCGCGTAACGCATCGTTCGCTCCGAGTTCGACGATCACGCCATCTGTCCCATCGGGCACGGACCAGTCGAGCCGCTCCAGACCGCCGGTCGCCGTATCCCCCGAAACGCCGGCATTCTCGATGGCGACATCGAGGCCCTTTACCCGCAACGCCTTTTCGAGAACGCTCGGAAAAGCGTCGGCCCCTGCGAGAAGATAGCCCGCCGTCAGGCTGTCCCCGAGAGCAACGAGCCGGATGGTGCGCGCTTCGGCACCGAAGCTTGCAGCCATCATAAAGCCCAGAAATGTGACAAGAGCAGAGAGGGGGCGCTTGATCCGTTTGCCGGATGACAATCGCGTGAGGAGGGCCGGCATCCGCAGGCAACCTTTCTTGGAATTCAGCGATGCGCCACCATCTGGTGAGCGATCAACACGTATAGAAGCGCGAGAGATGGGCCGCTGGCGGCCTCTTCGCAAGCGGTGATGGACATGAATATGATGGCAAAGATCGTCGAAAGCGACGCAATTCCGGCGATCCGCATGCGGGACGTTGACCTCAGCCTCGGCTCCGGCGCGTCACGCGTCCACATCCTCAAGAAGATTTCGCTCGATATTCCGCAAGGGCTCGCCGTTGGGCTTGTCGGGCCGTCCGGGTCGGGAAAGACCACGTTGCTCATGACCGCAGCGGGCCTTGAGCGCCCCGATTCCGGTGAAATCGCCATCGGTGGTCAGGTGATCACCGGGTTTGGCGAGGATGAGCTTGCCCGCTTTCGGGGCCGGCGCATCGGCATCGTCTTCCAGTCTTTCCACCTCATCCCGACACTGACAGCCCGCGAAAACGTCGCGATCCCGCTTGAGCTCGCGGGCGAAAGCGATGCTTTCGAACGGGCCGAGGCGGAACTGAAATCCGTGGGCCTTGGGGCGCGGCTCAATCATTATCCCGGCCAGCTTTCAGGCGGAGAGCAGCAGCGCGTGGCGATCGCCCGCGCCTTGGCTCCGCGCCCCGCGATCATCGTCGCCGATGAGCCGACAGGAAATCTCGACGAAGCGACCGGCAACGACATCATCGCGCTGCTTTTTGCGCTGAAGAAGGAACGTGGAACGACGCTTCTGCTCGTGACGCACGACATGGCTCTCGCGGAATCCTGCGATCGCGTGGTGCGTATCCGCGCCGGTTCGATCGTGGACGATCATGCCGTGAAGGTTGCTGTCTGATGGGTGGCTTTCCCCTCATCCTGCGGCTCGTGAAGCGCGAGTTGCGCGTCTCACTCGGCCAGTTCGGCATTCTCATCGCCTGTATCGCCCTCGGCGTCGCGGCGATTGTCGCCGTTGTGAGCCTCTCGCGAGCGTTGACCGATGGCCTTTCGCGCGAGGGCAAGCTCATTCTCGGCGCTGATGCCGCCTTCACGCTCATCCAGCGTGAGGCAACCGCGCCCGAACGGCTCGCCATCGAGAAACATGGCAAGGTTTCGGTGCTGATCCTGAGCCGCGCCATGGCGCGTTCCGAAAGCGACGAAAGCACGCTCATCGAGTTAAAGGCGGTCGAGAACGCCTATCCCGTAGCGGGAAAAGTCGGGCTCGAGGGCAAGGACGGCACTGCGACTGGCGAACTCCACGCCCTGCTCGCGCCCAATGCACGCGGCGTGCCCGGCGTAGTGGTCGATCCACTGCTGACCGGACGCCTCGGAATCTCGATCGGTGACGAGATCCGGATCGGCGAAGCGCGATTCCGTGTGGCGGCACACCTGACCAGCGAGCCGGACAAGCTCTCCGGCGGGTTCGGCTTCGGGCCGCGCGTGCTGATCTCGCATGCCGGAATGCGCGCGACCGGGCTGATCCAGCCGGGCTCCCTGACCCGCTTCTCCTATCGGCTCGACATGGAGAACGGCACCGGCGACGCAGCGCTCAAATCGGCCCTCGAAGACATCGCGAAGGCCGCGCCCGATGCCGGCTGGCAGGTGGTGACGCGTATGCGGGCCTCGCCGGCTCTGGAGCGTCAGATCGGGCGTTTCACGCAGTTTCTCTCGCTCGTCGGGCTCACATCCCTGCTGATCGGTGGCGTGGGCGTGGCAAATGCCACGCGCGCTTTCGCCGAAAAGCAGATTCCGCGCATCGCGACGCTGAAAAGCCTCGGCGCCAGTTCGCGGTTCGTGTTCCTCTCGTCGCTTTGTCAGGTGCTGGCCTTTGCGCTGATCGGCATCGTGATCGGCCTGATGCTCGGCACGCTGTTGCCGCAGATCGCGCTGCAACTCGCGGGCAATCTGCTCCCGTTCCCGTTGCAGGTTGGGCTCTACCCGCGCGAATTGCTGCTGGGCCTCGGATATGGCGTTGTAACCGCGACGACTTTCGCGCTCTGGCCGCTGCTCCGCGCCCGAGCCGTACCGCCGACCGTTCTGTTTCGGGATGATATCACCGCTCCAGCCTGGCGACCGCATTGGACCGATCTCGCGGTTGTAATGCTTGCCGTCTTTGCCTTTGCCGCGCTTGTGGTTGAAACCGCCTCGGAGCGCCGTATCGCGATGATCTATATCGTGGCGGCCGGCGGCGCGCTGGTCACCTTGCGGCTGGTCGCGTGGGGTGTGATGCGGCTCGCCGCGCGCCTGCCGCGCCCGCGCAACGCCATCGCCCGCGTCGCGCTGGCCAACCTGTATCGGCCGGGCAGTCTCACGCCTTCCGTCATTCTTTCGCTTGGCCTCGGCCTGACCCTGATCGTGGCGCTGACTCTGATCGACATGAACCTCGTCCGCCAGTTCCGCGCCACCTTGCCCGGATTGGCTCCGAGTTTCTTCTTCATCGACATCCCGTCGCGCGAGATGGACCGGTTCGACAATTTCCTCAAAGGCCAGAACGCCGAGGGCAAGGTCGAGCGCACGCCGCAATTGCGGGGCCGATTGGTGGAAATCAAGGGCATCCCGGCAGCGCAGATCAGCCGTGGCGAGGGAACCTGGGTCTTCGAGGGCGACCGCGGCATCACCTATGCGGCGCGCCCGCCGGAGGGTTCACGCGTCATCGAGGGGGAATGGTGGCCTGCCGATTATCGCGGCGAGCCGCTGGTTTCGTTCGCGAAGGACATTGCCGACAATCTCGGGCTCGCTGTGGGCGATCAGGTGGTGGTCAATGTGCTGGGCCGGCGCATCACTGCCCGGATCGCCAATCTGCGCGAGATCCGTTGGCAACAGATCGGGATCAATTTCATCATGGTGTTCTCGCCCAACACCTTCGCCGGCGCACCGCACACCTTTCTCGCGACCGTAACCCTGCCCCCCGGAACCAATGCGCAGAGCGAAATCGCGCTCGCGCGCGCCGTGGCACGAGAGTTCCCGTCCATCTCGTCGGTCCGGGTCAAGGATGCGCTGGCGGCGGCTGATTCCCTCGTCTCGCAGCTTGTCTTTGCGATCCGTGCCGCAAGCGCGATTGCCCTGCTCGCGAGCATTCTCGTGCTCGGAGGAGCGCTCGCCGCTTCGGCGCGCACGCGTCAACGCGAAAGCGTGATCCTGAAAACGCTCGGCGCCACACGCGTGACGCTTTTGAAGGCGATGATTGTCGAATACTCGGCACTTGGCGCGATCGCGGTGATATTCGGCATCGTCTGCGGAGTAGCCGGGGCGTCGTTGGTGGTGTCGGGCGTGATGCGGCTCGAATTCGAAGTGCCGTGGTGGCCAACACTCTCGATGGCGTTTTCTGCGTTTATTGTGACGATTATTCTTGGCTTGATCGGCACATGGCACATACTGGGGCAAAAACCTGCCCCATACTTGCGCCATGCTTGAAGAACTGCGCAGTTGAAAGAGAGCGATATTCTCAAACTCTTGTTGTGAGACGGCGTGCAGCAACCCGTGCAAACCATTTTCATGCGTTGCTAAACTCCCCCTCTTGAGAAATTGCGCAAAGAACGTCATATATAGACCGAACCACAGGCGGTGAGGTCATCGCCGTGGATGGCAAGAGGCCGGGAAGCCCGGCCGACCAAGAGAGGGTCCGATGTCGGATTACGATCGCAACACTTACGCGCCCTATGCGGGGATGGGTTCGACCATCAGCGCCGCCCAATATGATGCGGGCCTGCGCTCCTACATGCTGGGCATCTACAACCACATGGCGATTGCGCTGGCGATTTCCGGCCTTGTCGCCATCGGCACGTTCATGCTCGGCACCACAACCACGGCCGCCGGCCGCATGGCGTTGACGCCGCTCGGCCAGGCGATCTGGATCAGCCCCCTGAAATGGGTGGTGATGCTGGCGCCGCTCGGCTTCGTGCTGCTTCTCTCCTTCCGTTGGGAGAAAATGAGCTATGGCAGCCTGCTCGGCACCTTCTATGCCTTCGCGGGCATTATGGGCCTTTCGCTTTCGAGCGTGTTCGTCATCTTCAAACTTGGCTCGATCGCTCAGGTTTTCTTCATCACCGCTGCGGCCTTCGGCGCGCTGTCGCTCTTCGGCTACACGACGAAGAAAGACCTTTCGGGCATGGGCAAGTTCATGCTGATGGGCCTGTTCGGCATCATCATTGCCGGCCTCGTCAACATCTTCATGAAGTCCTCTGCGCTCCAGTTCGCCATCAACGTCATCGGCGTGGTGGTGTTCGCCGGCCTCACGGCCTGGGATACGCAGCGACTGAAGGAAGAATATGACGTGGTGGCCCATGACCAGACGCTGATGCAGAAATGGTCGCTGATGGGCGCGCTGACGCTGTACCTGAACTTCGTCAACATGTTCCAGATGCTGCTGCAGCTCTTCGGCGTCCGCAACGACGAGTGATCCCAAGGACCTCGCAAGAATACGGAAAGCCCCGGGAAACCGGGGCTTTTTCGTTGTGCACAGGAGACGTTCAGCCCACGACCTTGCTGGGTCGATCAATCACTTTCAGCACGCGGGCAAGGTCTGCGCCGCGTTTCAGCACCAGCCCGCCCTGCGCGATGACAGCATAGGCACCTTGCTTGGCCGCGCGCTTCGGGTCTTTCTCGATGCGATAAAGCGGCGTTTCGCCCGTGTGGCGCAGGATGGAGAACACTGCCCGTTCGCGCCCGAAATCGATGGCGTAGTCGCGCCATTCGCCGCTTGCGACATGGCGGCCATAAACGTTCAGGATTTCGCCCAGTTCGCGCCGGTCGAACCGCACATCCTCCGGCGCACGGCGTGAACCGAGGGGAATGATGACGGCACTCTCGCGTCTGTGCTGGTCCTGATGATCCATCCGCTGCTCCGGCAACCAGTGTGGCAGAACATCGCCGACTGGCAAGCCGGCTTCCAATATCAATCTGCGCCCGGTTTCTTGCCAAATTGCTGTCAATGCGCGTCGCTTCCATCACGCGAGTGTCAGCAATTTCACAGTTTGGCCAGATTTCGACCATGCGAGCGCCAGACCCGGACAACATACTCCACCCAATGCCACGGTGATGGTTCAAGCGAGACCCTACGCCCCCCAGCCCCCTCGCTTGGACTCAAGATCTGCCGATCCACCGAGAATGGCAGGGCGGCCCGCCAAAAGCGCGGCCGCCTATTTTTTTGTGCCAACGGTCTCGCGTGCCTGAGCATGGTATTCCGGGTTGGGCTGCATGCCGGTCGCGGAAGCCATGCGGTTCGACATCGCGAAAAAGCTCGCGACTGCCGCGATATCCCAGATGTCGCGATCCGAAAATCCGGCATCCCGCAATCTCTGGCGATCCGGTTCCTCGATTTCTGCCGAGGCCCGCGCGACCTTGAGCGCAAAATCGAGCATCGCCCGCTGTTTGGGCGCGAGCCCCGCCGCCTGACGATAGTTCAGCGTCAGCGCTTCTCCCAGGACCGGATCGCCAGAGAGCTGCCGCACCGCGGCGCCATGTGCAACGAGGCAATACCAGCAGCGGTTTTCAGCCGAGACGACCACCGCGATCATCTCGCGCTCAAGTTTGGTCAGCCCTGAGGGTGCGAGCATCAGATCATTATAGAAGCCGACAAAGGCCTCGAGCTTAGGCATGGAATGCGAATAGGCGACCAGAACATTTGGCACGAAGCCAATCTTCTCCAGGCACTTTTCGAAATAGGCAGCGATTGCGGGCGTGAGTTCCGCCGATTCCAGCGTTAACGTAGTGACGTTTTTCGGGCTCCCGATCGAATTATTGCATTGATTGTCGGTTTTCGATGCCTTCACCCTTGCCTCCTTTTTGAGCGAGGAGCATGACTCAAACCCAAGAGCCTTGCGACGACAGGCGAAGCCCGCCCCAGAACGGGACTGAAGCACAGCCCGAGCCGATTGGCACCTCGAGAATGTCCATCCCCGCCCCGGAGGCCATACCCTATGCCCAATGACGCGAGCCGCGTGGTTGATCTTCCCGCCAACTCCCCCGGCCTCGGAGCGGCACTCGCCAGATTGGTTTTCTCAGGGGTTGATGCCGAAGACGCGGCCGCGTTTTCCGAAGCTGCACGTCTCGCGATCGGCCAATCGGCGGCAGCCAATCTCGCCGAGCGCGAGCCGGGGATCGCCAAAGTCCGCGTGCATGCCTCCGCCCTGATGGGCGGGACGGTCATCGAGGTTGTGAACGACGACATGCCGTTCCTGCTCGACTCCACCCTCGCGGAACTGGGCGAGCGCGGCCTCTCGTTGCGGCTCGTGGCGCACCCGATTCTTGCCGTTGAACGCGGAAGTGACGGGACGCTGAGACGCCTTGTCGGCACGGCTGCGGGGCGCGAGATGGCGCCCGTGCAGCGCGAAAGCTACCTGCATATCGAACTTGCGCAAAACCTTGGCTCGGGCGAGCGCAAGGCGCTGACTGAGGCGCTGGAAGGCATCTATCGTGAAATCCGCGCCGCCGTGAGTGACTGGTTGCCGATGCGCAGCCGCCTCGCGGCGATTGCCACCGGCTATCGCGCCAATCCGCCCATGCTGCCGGCTGATGAAATCGCCGAAGCGGTGCAGTTCCTCGATTGGCTGCTCGCCGAGAATTTTACCCTGCTTGGCATGCGCGAATACCGGTTCGACACGCCCGATATCTCGACCGACCCGATCCCCGGCGATGGCCTCGGAATCCTGCGTGATCCGGAGATGAAAGTGCTGCGTCGCGGCCAGCAAATGGTGGTGATGACCCCGGAAATCCGGGCCTTCCTGCAAGAACCGACCCCCTTGTTCGTGCAGAAGGCGAATGTGAAATCGCGTATCCATCGCCGGGTCTATCTCGATTATGTCGGCGTGAAGATTCTCGATGCCAGCGGTCGCCTCGAAGGCGAATTGCGCATCATCGGGCTTTTCACATCGTCCGCTTACAACAATGCGGCGCGTTCGGTGCCCTATCTGCGCCACAAGGTCGCCCGCGTCATCGAACGCGCCGGATTTGATCCGGCGAGCCATTCCGGCAAGGCCCTGCTCAACGTGCTCGAGAATTATCCGCGCGACGAGCTCTTTCAGGTCGATATCGAGACGCTCTACAATTTCTCGATGGATGTGCTGGCGCTCACCGAACGGCCGCGCCTGCGTGCTCTCGCGCGGGTCGACCGCTTCGATCGCTTCGTCTCGGTCATGGTCTATGTTCCCAAAGACCGCTATGACACCAGCGCCCGCCTGCGCATCGGCGAATTTCTGGCACGTGTCTTCGATGGGCGTGTCTCGGCCGCCTACCCTGCCTATCCCGAGGGCCCTCTGTCGCGCACCCATTACATCATCGGGCGCACGGCAAGCTCCACGCCCTCGATCGATCGCGCCACGCTTGAATCCGGCATTCTTGCGATCATCCGAACCTGGCCGGATGGCTTACGCGAGACCCTTGATGCCAATGCCCCCGAACAATCACGGGATTGGTTCCCGCGCTTCGGACTTGCGTTCAACGCCGCCTATCGCGAGGCCTTCAGCGCCTCGGAGGCCATCGGCGATATCCGGATTCTCGATCGCCTCTCGCCCGAAAGGCCCTACGCGTTTGATATCTCGCGCCGGATGGGCGAGGCAGATACACGCGCCAGCCTGAAAGTGTTCTCGTTCGGCAAGCCGGTCACGCTCTCGCAGCGCGTGCCGATTCTGGAAAACCTCGGCTTCACGGTCATCTCGGAGCGTTCCTACCCGGTCACCCCCGCGGGCGGGACAGGCGAAACGCTCTGGCTGCACGATATGGTCCTGGAGCGCACGAAAGGCGGCCCGATCGAACTCGCGGCCCTCGCGGCTCCGCTGGAAACCGCGCTCGACGCGATCTTCGCTGGCAAGATGGAAGCCGATCGCTTCAACATCCTGATCACCGAAGCCGGGCTGTTGCCGCGCGAGGCCGATATCCTGCGCGCCTATGCCCGTTACCTACGCCAGATCGGCGTGCCTTACGGACAGGTCTATCTTGCTGATGCACTGGCGCGCTACCCCGCCGCCGCGCGCGGGCTGGTGCGCGCCTTCGACATCCGCTTCAACCCCGACCTGCCGGAAAAGGCGGGGGATCGCGCCCATATCGCGGCGGCGGTGAAGGAATCTCTGCTGGCCGAGATCGACAAGATCACCAGCCTTGATGATGACCGGATTTTCCGGCGCATGCTGAACCTCATCGAAGCCAGCCTGCGCACCAATGTCTATCAAAAGGTCGAAGGAGGCTACCGCCCGACCATCGCCTTCAAGCTCCAGTGCTCGGCGGTCGAGAACCTGCCGCTGCCGCGACCACTCTACGAGATTTTCGTCTCGTCACCCGATGTAGAGGGCTTGCATCTGCGCTTCGGGCAGGTGGCACGCGGCGGCTTGCGCTGGTCGGATCGTCCCATGGATTTCCGCACCGAAATCCTTGGCCTTGTGAAGGCACAGCAGGTCAAGAACACCGTCATCGTGCCGGTGGGCGCGAAGGGCGGCTTCGTGCCCAAACTTCTGCCGCCTGCTTCAGACCGCGATGCCTGGTTCGCGGAAGGAACGCGCGCATACCGGATTTTCATCAACGCACTGCTCGATCTCACTGACACCATCCGCGACGGCAAGATCGTTCCGCCCCAGAATACCATCCGGCATGATGGGGATGACCCGTATCTCGTCGTCGCCGCCGACAAGGGCACCGCGACCTTCTCGGATACCGCGAACGGGATTTCGGAAGCGCGGGGGCACTGGCTCGCCGATGCTTTCGCCTCGGGCGGCTCGGCTGGTTACGACCACAAGAAGATGGGCATCACGGCCCGCGGCGGCTGGGAAGCCGTGAAACGCCATTTCCGCGAGATGGATGTCGACATCCAGAAGACACCATTCACCGTGGCGGGCGTGGGCGATATGTCGGGCGATGTGTTCGGCAACGGGATGCTGCTCTCGCCCGCGATCAGGCTCGTCGCGGCCTTCGACCATCGCGACATCTTCATCGACCCGAATCCCGATCCCAAAACCTCGTTCGCCGAACGCCAGCGCCTTTTCGACAAGCCGCGATCGAGCTGGCAGGATTATGACCCGAAGCTGATCTCCAAAGGTGGCGGGGTCTTCTCGCGCGCCTTGAAGAAAATCCCGCTCTCGGCAGAAATCCGTGCCGCAATCGGGCTCGATCTCGCCGAAGCCACCCCGCAACAGGTGATGGTCGCGATCCTCAAGTCGAAGGTCGATCTCCTCTGGTTCGGCGGCATCGGCACCTATGTGCGCGCATCAACTGAGACTGATCTTGAGGCAGGTGATCGCGCCAATGACTCGATCCGGATCACCGGCGCCGATCTCAACGCGAAAGTCATCGGTGAGGGCGCCAATCTGGGCATGACCCAGCGCGGGCGCATCGAGGCCGCGATGCGGGGCGTGAAGCTCAATACGGACGCGATCGACAATTCCGCCGGCGTGAATTCGTCGGATGTCGAGGTGAACCTCAAGATCGCGCTCGCTGTGCCGGAGGCCGATGGTCGCTTGCCACGCGAGAAGCGCAACGCCTTGCTCGCAGCGATGACCGATGAGGTCGCGCGCCTCGTGCTGCGCAACAACTACTTGCAATCGCTTGCAATTTCGCTTGCAGAGCGGCAAGGGGCCGCGCTCAATGCCGAGATGGTCGACCTGATGCGCGCGATGGAGGCCGAGGGCCGGCTCGATCGCGCGGTCGAATATCTGCCATCCGATCGCGAGGTGGCCGAGCGCACCGCGAAGGGGCATGGCCTCACGCGCCCGGAACTCGCGGTTCTCATCGCCTATGCCAAACTCTCGCTCTACGATCATCTGCTCGCGAGCGATGTGCCGGATGATCCCTATCTCGGGTTCGAATTGCGGCGCTATTTCCCCAAGGATGTGCAGGAGAAATTCGCCGACGCGATCGACAGCCACCGCCTGCGCCGCGAGATTGTCGCGACCCAGCTCGTGAATGCCGTCATCAACCGCTGCGGGCCGGGCATCATCGTGCGGCTTCAGGGTCGCACCGGGCGCTCCATCGCCGATATCGTGCGGGCCTACGCGCTGGCGCGTGACGTTTTCGGCATTCTCGACATGAATAACGGCATCGATGCGCTCGATACGCAGATCTCGGGCGCGCGGCAGCTTGAGCTCTATGCGGCGACCGCCGAGCATGCGGCCGGCAGAATGCTATGGTTCCTGCGCAATGTCGATTTCGCGCCGGGTCTCGAAAAGCTGGTGAAACGCTTCGGTGGCGCCGTCTCCGGTGTGGCCGCCGAGGCGAAATCGCTGTTCGCGCCGGAGGCCCTCGCCATCCGCGAAGAGCGGCTCAAGGCCTTCACTGCCGACAAGGTTCCGGCAGCGCTCGCCGAGCGGATTGTTGATATTCCGGCACTCGCGATGGCGCTTGATGCAGCGCTCGTCTCCGAGAAGACCAAGGCGAGCATTCCGGATGGGGTGCGCACGCTCTTCGCCATTGGTGACGAGTTCGATCTCGCTGCCCTTCAGGGTGAGACCGCCAATCTGCGCGCAACTGACCCGTTCGAACGTCTGGCGCTTGACCGCGCGGCCGCGGCTTCGGAGGATGCGCTGCGGCGGATCGCGATCGAGGTGCTGAAGGCTGGCAAAGGCGGCGAAGCGGGTGTCGCCAACTGGGCCAAGGCCAAGGGTGGGGAGTTGCAGGCCACGAAACGCACGATCGGCGAATTGCGTCAGGGCGCGCTCAATCAGGCCAAACTCACGGTGCTCGGCGGGCTGCTGGGCGATCTGGCGCGGGGCTGATCGCTCTCAGTGCCGGAAATGCCGGGTGCCGGTGAAGACCATGGCGAGGTCGGCCTTGTTGGCGGCCTCGATCACTTCATTGTCGCGCATTGATCCGCCGGGCTGGATCACCGCCGTGGCCCCGGCCGCGACCAGGGCCTCGAGCCCGTCGGCAAAGGGGAAAAATGCGTCGGAGGCCGCGACCGAGCCGAATGTGAGCGGCTTGTCGGCGCCGATCGCCTTGGCGGCCTCGCTGGCCTTCCAGGCTGCGATACGGGCAGAGTCAACCCGGCTCATCTGCCCGGCCCCGATACCAACTGTCGCCCCGCCCTTCACATAGACGATGGCGTTGGATTTCACGTGCTTGACCACGCGATAGGCGAATTTGAGATCCGCCATCTCGGCAGGCGTCGGTGCCCGGCTGGTAACGACTTTCAGTTCCATGTCGTCAATGACGGCATTGTCGCGCGATTGCACGAGCGCACCGCCCGCGATCGTACGCGAGACAAAACCCGCGGCACGCGGATCAGGCAGGCCGCCGGTGAGCAGAAGACGCAGGTTCTTCTTGGCGGCGATAAGCGCGATGGCCTCGTCGGTCGCACCGGGTGCGATGATCACTTCGGTGAAAATCTCGGTGATGGCCTTCGCGGCCTCGGCATCGAGCTTGCGATTGGCGGCGACAATGCCGCCAAAGGCTGAAACCGGATCGCAGGCCAAAGCGGCGCGATAAGCCTCCAGAAGGCTCGCCGCTTCGGCCACACCGCAAGGGTTGGCATGCTTGATGATGGCGATTGCGGAGCTGCGGGCGGGATCAAATTCGGCGACGCATTCGAAAGCGGCGTCGGCGTCATTGAGATTGTTGTAGGAGAGTGCCTTGCCCTGCACCTGCCGGGCATTCGCGACGCCAATGCGCGGGCTTGCGGGATCGAGCACGAGTTTCGCGCTCTGATGCGGGTTCTCTCCATAGCGCAATTCCAAACCCACCTCGCCTTCCGGAGCGAGCTTCGGGCCTTCGGCGGTGACACCCGCAAACCAGGTCGAGACCGCCCGATCATAGGACGCCGTATGCCCATAGGCTTTTGCGGCCAGCGATTTGCGGAAAACCAGCCGGGTTTCGTTGTTGTTCGCATCAAGCTCAGCGATGAGTGCATCATAATCGCGCGGATCAACCACAACACAAACGGCATCGTGGTTCTTGGCGCCGGAGCGGATCATGGCAGGGCCGCCGATATCAATATTCTCGATTGTGGTCTCGAAATCGGCTCCGCGCGCCACGGTTTCACGGAACGGATAAAGATTCACGACCACCAGATCGATCGGCTGGATAGCATGCGCGAGCAGCGAGGCCTCGTGCTCTGGGTTGCCGCGCACCGAAAGAAGCCCGCCATGCACCTTGGGATGCAGCGTTTTCACCCGACCATCCATCATCTCCGGAAAGCCCGTGAGTTCGGAAATGTCCATCACCGGCAAGCCGGCTGCCGCAATCGCCGCACGTGTGCCGCCGGTCGAAACCAGCTCGATTCCGCGTTTGACGAGATTTTCGGCAAAGGAGACAAGGCCCGCTTTGTCGGACACGGAGAGGAGTGCGCGCTGAATGGGGCGAGACTTGGTCGGCATGGGAAATCCGGCTGGAACAGAGGGAAGCCGGGCGCTTAGCACAGGCGACCCATCCGCGCCATGCTCCATCGCGCGAGGCTGGCATGCACGAAGCGAGGCCGATCAACTCAGTTCAGGCAGATAGGGCAGGATACGCCAGGCGATCTCAGTCGTGCCCGTGATCTCAGCTTCAATCACGATGCAATGCGAGCGCGTTTGCGGCGATCCGGCCTCGAAAACCCGGCTTTCTTCCAGAATCAGGGAGAGACCGGGTGACTCGAACAGAAACTGGTCATGACCGGGCTTCTCGTCCGGCAGGCGCAGGACGATGGCATCGGTGCGGCTGAGCCGGACAGGCCGGATGCGCGGATTGAGGTGAAAGGTAAGGGTGACAAGGCGGCTTTGCCCGCTCGCCGCCTGATCGATGAACCGATCGCGCCCAATGACGCCCGGCAGCACATCCGTGAGCGTGAGTTGTCGCTCCAGCGTGTAACCATAACCATCGAGAAAACCGCGATGGCCGAGAGTCAGCGTTTCGCCATTCTCGCCGCGCGCCCGCAAAGGTGCCAGCGAGCCGCGCAGCGGATCGAGACGCGTCTCGATCTCGCCGGTGACCACCGGCACGTCGCGCAGGCCCGCAAGCCCTTCGCCCTCCATCAGGATGGTCGAATGCGCGGCGGCCGAGCGGTAGAGCCGGGCGATATCCCGGTCGGCGCCCGGCGGTGCACCGCACGACACGATGATTCGATCAGCTCTCGTCGAGAATTCGAAGGCAAGGGCACTTGCCCCGGCGCGCCCCGAACAGGAGCGGCGCACGGGCATGCCCGCATCGGCGATCAGCACCGCATGGCTGTTTTCGAGGCGCTCGAAGCCGGTTTCGACAGCTGAAGCAAGAAGACTCGCCTGCCCGCGTCGGGAGCGGATAACCTCGCCGGCGAGATCCCGCGGCACGCGTCCACCCCCGTTCATCAGCATCAGCCCGCCATCAGGGTGCTGAACCAGACGAAGGAAGGCGATCATGTCGGCAAGGCTCGACGAAAAGCTCGGAGGTGGCTGCATTTGCCGTATGCGATAGAGAGAAAGCATCGCCACGAGATCAGCCGCAATCAGCGCTACGCTGCCGAAATCCCGGTCATGGGTGGCACCATCCGGCGCCGTGAGCGAGGCCAAAGCCATGTCGAGCATGCGTTCGGCACGTGGAATGGCTTTCCGACCGCATTCAAGCGAGAGAGCGTGGAAGGCGAGGCCGATCGCCGCCTCCAGCCTTCCCATTCCGATATCGGTGCGCCGGGCGAAAACGGCGAGCCGCGCGCCGTCCCGCGCCAATTGCGCCAGCAGACGATTGTACCAGTTGATATCCTGCCCCTCGGCGAGCAGGGCAGAATGAGTAACCCACGCGATGACGCGCCGCGCCATCACACCCGGAAGATCGGCCACTGCGGGCAGTGATTGTTCCTGTTGATTGAGAAAATCCCGCACGAGAGCGCGCGCATGGACTCTGGCGGCCATATTCTCGCTAGCTTCGAAATGCGCGAGCCAGCCAAAGCCATAAAGGGCCTGCGCGAACCCCTCCGAAGGTGGATCGAGATGAAACGGCGAACGATTTCCACATAGCAGGCTGCGCCCGCCCAGCACGAACTGCCCGGCGGCAATGTCGGCAGCGACGCTTGGATCAGCCTGATGAATATGCGGCGCGAGATAGGCGAAACGCGCACCGAGATATGACCGCCGCATCGGCTTCGAAGCCGCCAGAGCCAGCCGCGCCCGCAGCCAGGCGCGCTTCAGGCTCAAACGCAGGCCGGGCCGCACCGCACTCGCCACCAACTCGACCAAAACCTGCCCCTGAATTTGTTTCGCCGCCGATTGGCAAGTCTTGGCCGATCATGCAATCCGTTGCAACCGTGCAGCAAAAAACCCGTCCGCGCCGCCCCATTCTGCAAGATGGCACGGCAGGGCACGCAGATCGCCTCTCGGTGTGATCATTTCAGCGGGAATATCGCTTTCCCCCAAGGCGATCGGCAAACGTCGGAAATCGGGATTTTGGTCGAGAAACCGGCTGATCTGGTCTTCGCCTTCCTCGAGTTCGAGAGAACAGGTGGAAAAGACCAGCAACCCGCCCGGCTTCACGAGCCGTGACGCCGCCTCGAGCATGCGCAATTGCTGGCTTGCCAGCGCAAGAATATCGGCCAGCGTCTTGGTCCATGCGATCTCGGGATGACGCCGGATGGTGCCCGTCGCGGAGCAGGGTGCATCGAGAAGAACGGCATCAAAAGGCACGCCCGTGAATTCCGTTGCATCGCCAATCTGGATATCGGCCTCGAGTTTTAGGCGGGCGAGGTTTTCGCGAAGGCGCGCAGCGCGGGCCGCACTGCGCTCAACTGCGACGACATGCGCCCCGGCCGCCGCGAGCTGTGCGGTCTTTCCACCCGGTGCAGCACAGAGGTCGGCGATCCGCATCCCCGGTTTCGCGCCCGCGAGCCGGGCCGGCAAAGCGGCCGCAACGTCCTGCACCTGAAACAGGCCTTCGGCATAGCCCGGCAAACTCGAGATGGATTGATGGGTCTTGAGTCGGAACGAGCCGGTGGGCAGCTCCACGCCGGAGATATCGGGTGAAATATCGTGAAAAACGGTAAGATCAACCGGCGGCTCGACCAGATGGGCAGCTGCGATGAGCGACGCGACATCCGCGCCATAGAACATGGCCCAGCGATCGAAAAGCCAAGCGGGCGTATCGTTCTGCTTGCCGGTGAACTCGATCAGGATATCGGCCTTCTCCGCTGCCACACGCCGCAGCAACGCGTTGGCGAAGCTTGCATAATGCTTGGCATCGGCGTCGCGCTTGGCGATCTCGACAGCGCAATCGACGGAAGCATGGTCGGGCACGTCGAGAAACAGCACCTGCGCCAGCGCCGTCACCAGCACCGGCTGGAGAAGCCCCGCATCGGCAATCTCGCCCGAGGCCGCGCGGCTGGCCATGGCCGCGCGCAAGCTGCCAAGCCGCCTGAAACTGACGGTCAAGATCGCCCGTACCAGCGAGACATCGGCCTGCGAAAGCGCATATTGCGCTGTCTCAAGGCCGATCGCCTCGTCGATCTGCCGGCGCTCGCGCAGAACGCGCCGGAAGGCTCGCGCGGCGATAAGGCGACTCAAATAGCCGGGCGGATCGCCCGATCGCTCTGTCCGCAGAGGTTTATCGCGGTTCTTGATCTTCACACTCGCTCCTCGCGCGGCAGTTCGGCCGACATTCGCAGACTGCCCAGAAAATTCCGCATCGGCTCCGGCAAAGGCGCCTCGATCTCGATGGCCTTCTTTCCGGGGTAAAAAGGCAGGGAGATGCGGGCAGCATGCAGCATCAGAGCCGGAGAAGCCGCCATCGCCCGATCTCCGCCATAGACCCGATCTCCAGCGATCGGCCAGCCCATCGCAGCACAATGCACGCGCAGTTGATGGGTGCGGCCGGTCTTCGGCGAAAGCATCACAAAAGCAATGCCTGAGGCGCGCCCGAGCACATGATAATGCGTGAGCGACGGATCGCCCGCGGGATCGACCTTCATCCACCAAGAGCGCTTGTCATGACTGCGCCGCGCGAGAGGGAGATCGATCTCGCCTCGATCCTGCGCCGGGTTGCCGCAGACAATCGCGCAGTAGGTTTTCTCCACAAGGCCATCGCGAAACAGCGCGCCAAGGCGGCGCAGGGCCTTCGCGTTCCGCCCGAAAACAAGGCAGCCGGTGGTTTCGCGATCCAGCCGATGCGCGAGTTGCGGCTTCTC
The DNA here is from genome assembly GCA_017302635.1 of Hyphomicrobiales bacterium. Classification (GTDB taxonomy): domain Bacteria; phylum Pseudomonadota; class Alphaproteobacteria; order Rhizobiales; family Beijerinckiaceae; genus Rhabdaerophilum. The sequence goes on along the minus strand of JAFLCX010000001.1, from coordinate 1,230,458 downwards.
GGCAGCATCGAAGCGCAGATCGGGCAGAAAGGCATCCAGCGTCACGCCGCCCTTCGGCCCCGCATGCACCGCAATGCCGTAAGGCTTGTCGAGCACCAGAACCGCTTCATCGCGATAAAGCACGCGGGCAGAAATGTCGGCGGCGGTGAAGCGCATGAAGGCGAAAGCCCGTTCCTGAAAACACTGGCCATATGCCAGTCCCCCGCCCTATATCGGGCAAGCACAGGAGGCTCCTAGCCGATGTCAGGGAAAGCCGATACCTCTCAATTGCCGCAAAGTCCGGCTCCAGCGCCGCGCAAGCCGCTTTCGCCAGCGGCGGAACGCGCACTGGCCGAAGCCGCCGCGCGCCGCACCGCGTTGGAGGCGCGCGAGGCCGAGCTTGCAAAACAGGCCGAAATCAACGGGCGTGGCGGGAAGGACCCGGTGCGTTACGCCGATTGGGAAGTCAAAGGCCTCGCCATCGATTTTTGAGGCGTTTGAACGTTGCGTCACGCCACCACGGTGATGCGGCTGGGGATACGTACCCGCGCCATCAGGTCCAGCACGTCCTCATCAAGCATGCGGATGCAGCCGAACGAGGCATAGCGCCCGATCGAGGATCGCATCGAGGCGGAGGTACCGTGGATCGCATATTCGCCCGGTGCAATCGTGAGGGCGCCCGCACCCATCGGGTTGTTGGGCGCTCCTCCGGGAATGACATCCGGCAGCGAGGGTCTCGCGCGACGCACCTCGGCAGGGGGCGACCAGGCGGGGCGATAATGCTTGCCGTCAATCAGCCGTGTCCCGAACCATTGCTTGCCGGGCATGCCGACCGCCACGGGATAACGGATCGCAGAGCCATCACCCTGGACAAAGAACAAGGCGCGCTGCCTTGTAGAAACCACCACGGTTCCCGGTTCAAAGCCCTGAGGAAAGGCCACGAGTCCGCGGGCTGCGGCGGGGTTCGACATCCCCGTTGCCAGACCAAGTCCCGCAAAGGCCGAAACACCCAGAAACATCCGCCGATCCATGTGCACACTCCGGTTGAGCTGGAACAGTCCGGCGAAATCCTTGCGCGTTCGAGGTCGCGAAAATCTTTCCCGCAGCAGCAAATGAGGGGGCAATTTATTGTTAGCGTTAGGGAAATATGAATGTCGACCGTCGAGCCATCGCGATCATCGGTCGCTCGGACTTGACGAGCACCGCATGTCGGCTGACACAAACGAGGACTTCCGATCGTCACGTGAGGCCGGAAAGCGGGGGGAGTTCTGATGAGATTGCCCAATGCTGCCGGCGGGGCCGGAATTCTCGGCGCGACGCGGAATCTGCTGGAGGGGATAGGGGCGGGATTTCCGATCGGCGTGCCGGTCCGGCTCTGGGATGGCAGCGAAGTGATGCTGGGCGGAGAGAAGCGGCATCCGACGCTGGAGATTCATCTGCGCGATCCGGGGTTTTTCCCCAGCCTCGCGCGAAAGCCGGGCATCAAGACCTTCATGAAGGGCTATGCGAGCGGCGCAATCGATATCGTGGGCGGCACCTTGCTGGATCTCGCGGCACTTCGGCCATCGGAAAAGCCGAAAGCGGTTCTGAAACGGATTGGCCTCGCAAAGCTGGCGAAACTCGCTCTCCCGATCGCTTTCGGGCCGGGCATGGCAACTGGCGCGGGATATGACGGGCAGGGCCGCCCGCTGGAACGCGCAACGACCAAGGAGAACGCCGCCGATATTCCCTTCCATTACGATCTGTCGAATGCCTTCTATCAGCTCTTTCTCGATCAGCGCATGGTCTATACCTGCGCCTATTTTTCGGAATGGCACAACGATATCGAGCGCGCACAACTCGAAAAAATCGACATGATCTGCCGCAAACTGCGCCTCCAACCGGGCGAGACCCTGCTTGATATTGGCTGCGGCTGGGGTGCGCTGCTGATCCACGCGGCACAGAATTATGGCGTGAGAGGCCATGGTGTGACCCTGTCACCGGCCCAGATCGAGGAGGGTCAGCGCCGCGTACGGGCACTGGGGCTCGAGCACCTCGTGACGCTGGAGCTGAAACCTTACGAGGCGGTGACGGAGCAATTCGACAAGATCGCCTCGATCGGCATGTACGAGCATGTCGGTTTTGCTGCGCATGACGCCTATTTTTCGGCTGTGAACCGGTTGCTCAAGCCCGGCGGGCTCTACCTCCACCATGCCATCACCCGGCGCGGGCGGAAGAGCGAGAGGATGTTCCACCGGATGCGCCCGGAATACAAAGCCATGACGTCCTACATCTTTCCGGGCGGGGAGGTCGACCATATCGGCCATTCGACCACCAAGCTGGAGTCCCATGGTTTCGAGGTGCATGATGTCGAAGGTTGGCGCGCGCACTATGCGAAGACGACCGCCCTGTGGTGCGAGCGGCTTCATGCCCGCCGCACCGAGGCCGAGGACATGGTCGGCCCCGAGCGCACCCGGATCTGGCTCGCCTATCTGGCCGGGGTCAGCCTCGCATTCTCGCGCGGGTCATTGAGCCTGTTCCAGACACTCGCCTCGAAAAAGAAGCGTGAAGGCGACAGATTGGCACTCAACGTGCCGGCAAGCCGGGCCGATCTTTATCGCTGATTGCCAGCAACGCCGGATTGGGAGTGCCAGGAAGCCGACCTGTTTGCTCCAGCGCAAGGTCCGCGCTCCGCGGTTCAGGCAGGGTGCCACGAGTGCAACTCTTCGGACCCGCTTGTCATGGTCGCCAGTGATATCGTTCGCCTGATCGGCAAGCCGGTCCCCCGCTACACCAGCTACCCGACTGCACCGCATTTCCATGCTGGCATCCGGGAAGCAGATTACGGGGCCTGGCTCGAAAGCCTGCCCCGGAGTGCGGACCTCTCGCTCTACATGCACATCCCGTTCTGCGACAGCCTGTGCTGGTTCTGCGGCTGCCATACACGCATCACACGGCGGTACGAGCCGGTCGGGCTCTATCTGGGCGGTTTGATCCGAGAAATCCGGATGGCGGCCGAGAAAGTGCCGGATCGGGCGGCGGTGTCGCATATCCACTGGGGCGGCGGCTCGCCAACCATGCTGTCTCCCGATGACATTCGTCGCCTCGGCACGGCGACGCGGGAAGTCTTCGCACTGAAGCCGGGCTGCGAGTTCGCGGTCGAGATCGATCCGCGCGGGCTCGATCAGGCGCGGATCGACGCCCTTGCCGGGATCGGCCTGACGCGCGTGAGCCTTGGCGTGCAGGATTTCGACCCCGAGGTTCAGTGGGCCATCAATCGCGAGCAGAGCTTCGAGGAAACCCAGCGGGTGGCGGAAGCGTTTCGCGCTCACGGCGTCTCGTCCCTCAACATCGATGCGATTTATGGCCTCCCGCATCAGAACGAGGCGCGATTGCTCGCAACCCTCGATAAGGTCGTGAGCCTCGACCCCGATCGCATCGCGCTGTTTGGTTATGCGCATGTGCCCTGGATGAAAAAGCATCAGGAAATGATTCCACCGGAGTCGCTGCCGGGCATCGAGGAACGTTTCGTGCAGGCCGAGAGTGCCGCCCGTTTCCTGATTGCTGCCGGCTATGTGCGGGTCGGGATCGATCATTTCGCGAAACCCGCTGATGCACTGGCGGTCGCGGCGCGCCGGGGCGCGCTCAGGCGGAATTTTCAGGGCTACACGGTTGACCCAGCCGATGCCCTGATCGGATTCGGAGCCTCAGCGATCAGTTCCCTTCCCAACGGGTACACGCAGAACGAACCAACAACCGGCCGTTATCTCGCGTTGATCTCCGAAGGCAAGCTGCCCATTGCACGCGGTGTGGCGCTCAATGAAGAAGACCGGCTGCGGCGCGCGGTGATCGAGTCGCTGATGTGCCGGATGGAGATGGACGAGCGCATTCTGGCCCAGAGCACTGCGCCGGAAGCGGTGAAGGGCGAGATAAGGGCCGAGATGGATCAATTCCGGGATGAGGCAAGGCGCGGATGGGTGATCCGCACCCGCGACGGGCTGATCGTCACCGAAGCCGGACGGCCTTTCCTGCGGCTGATCGCGGCGCGGTTCGATGCCTATCTGGCGCAAGCCGCAGGCCGGCATTCGGTTGCAGTGTAACGCTTTCCCGGGCGCAGTTCCTCCTTCGCCCTGCCTTGAGGCCGCCGCATCGCCGGCGGTCTTTTTTCGTGCGTCACAAAGAAGAAGGGCGGCCCAGAAAAGCCGCCCCTTTCAGTCCAGGGAGAACGAAATCTCAGGCGCGAATCAGGCCTTCTTGTTCTGCCGGTTCGCAATAAGGTCGTCGACAACGCTCGGATCTGCAAGTGTGGATGTATCGCCGAGCGCGCCGAAATCATCCTCGGCGATCTTGCGCAGGATGCGACGCATGATCTTGCCCGATCGGGTTTTCGGCAGGCCGGGCGAGAACTGGATCTTGTCCGGGGTTGCGATCGGGCCGATCTCATTGCGCACCCACGAGACCAGCTCTTTCCGCAGATCATCCGAGGGCGTATGCCCCGTCATCAGGGTGACATAGGCATAGATACCCTGCCCCTTGATATCGTGCGGATAGCCGACGACCGCCGATTCGGAAACCTTCGGATGGGCGACGAGCGCACTCTCCACTTCCGCCGTGCCCATGCGATGGCCCGAGACGTTGATTACGTCATCGACGCGGCCGGTGATCCAGTAATAGCCGTCCTTGTCGCGCCGGCACCCGTCACCCGTGAAGTAGGTGTTGGGGTAGGTTGCGAAATAGGTTTCCTCGAAACGCTTGTGGTCGCCATAGACCGTGCGCATCTGGCCGGGCCAGCTGTCCGTGATGACCAGGTTGCCCTCGCAAGCGCCCTTGAGAACCTTGCCGTTCGCGTCCACCACCTCGGGCTTCACGCCGAAGAACGGACGCGTGGCCGAACCGGGCTTCAGCGCGGTCGCACCCGGCAGCGGCGTGATGAGCACGCCACCGGTTTCGGTCTGCCACCAGGTGTCGACAATCGGGCAGCGGCTGTCGCCGACGACCTTGTGATACCATTCCCAGGCTTCGGGATTGATGGGTTCGCCGACCGAACCCAGCAGCCGCAGCGACTTGCGCTTCGTCGCCTTCACCGGCGCCTCGCCCTTCTGCATGAGGGCGCGGATGGCGGTGGGAGCGGTGTAGAAGGTGTTGACCTTGTGCTTGTCGATCACTTCCCAGAAACGGCCGTCGGAGGGGTAATTCGGGATGCCTTCGAACATCAGCGTCGTGGCGCCGTTCGCGAGCGGGCCATAGACGATGTAGCTGTGGCCAGTCACCCAACCCACATCGGCCGTGCACCAGTAGATATCGCCGTCCTGATAATCGAAGACGTATTTGTGCGTCATCGACGCGTAGACGAGATAGCCGCCGGTGGTATGCAGCACGCCCTTCGGCTTGCCGGTCGAACCGGACGTGTAGAGGATGAAGAGCGGGTCTTCCGCCTTCATTTCAACCGGCGGGCAATGATCGGAAACCTTGGCAGCTTCTTCATGATACCACACGTCACGGCCGGGCTGCATGGTCACCCTGCCACCGGTGCGCTGAACCACGATGACCTTCTCGATACCGCCCTTAACCTTGTCATGCGCGGCATCGACATTCTTTTTCAGCGGAACCGCTTTGCCGCCGCGCAGGCCTTCATCGGACGTGATGACGATCTTCGAATCGCAATCCTCGATGCGCCCCGCGAGACTGTCCGGCGAGAAGCCGCCAAAGACGATCGAATGCACGGCACCGATGCGCGTACAGGCGAGCATGGCATAGGCGGCCTCGAGGATCATCGGCAGATAGATCGTGACACGATCACCCTTCTTCACGCCGTGGGCTTTGAAGACATTGGCCATCCGGCAGACCTGCCGGTGCAGCTCGGCATAGGTGACCTTCTTGGAATCCTTGGGATCGTCGCCCTCCCAGATGATGGCGACCTGATTGGCACGGGTCACAAGATGCCGGTCAACGCAATTGTAGGAAACGTTGGTGGTGCCGTCCTCAAACCATTTGATCGAGACTTTGCCCGGCTTGTAGCTCGTATTCTTGACCTTGGTGAAAGGCTTGAACCAATCGATCCGCTTGCCGTGCTCTGCCCAGAAATTCTCAGGATTGTTCACCGAGGCGTTGTACATTTTCTTGTACTTGGCGTCGTTGATCAGCGCGCGTTTTTTCCACGCAGCCGAAACCTCATAGACTTTCTCCGACATCGGCAACCTCCCGTACTGAACCGAGAGCCCGTGACTGAACTGCGGCCAGCCTTGCTCTTCTGTTTTTGCTCATATCGCAAAGATTTGCCGCACGGAAGCCACGTGCATATCCGCAATTCGACCCATGAACTTTCAGCCTAGAACCAATGCGCGGATCAAAGCCCGCCCATCCGGCATACGAGTTCCCATTCCTCATCCGTGACGGGCTGCACGGAGAGACGCATCGAGGTCACGAGGCTCATTTTGGCGAGCGCCGGCGTGGCCTTGACCTGCTGGAGCGAAACGGGCCTCGGCAGGGGCTTCACTGCCGCGAAATCCACGACAACCCACGGCTCGCCCGGCTCGGCTGTGGGATCAGGGTAGGCCTCGCGGATCACCTCAACGAGGCCGACAATCTCTAGTCCCTCATTGGAATGGTAGAAAAAGGCGTGTTCACCCTTCTTCATGGCCTTGAGGTTCAGCTTGGCCGAATGGTTGCGCACGCCATCCCAGAAGGTGCCCTTCCCGCCGGCCTTGACCTGCTGGTCCCACGACCATTTGAAAGGTTCGGATTTCACCAGCCAATGGGGCATATCTCACTCCTCCCGGAACGGGCGCGCCATCAGCGCGCTCATGGCATCTTGAACCGAAATCCGGCCATCGAGAATAGCGCGCACGCCCGTCGCAATCGGCATATCGATTGAGCGGGCGCGGGCCATGTCATCAAGTGCCGCCGCCGTGAAAACGCCTTCCGCGAGCTTGCCGCCCGCCGCTTCGGCCAGCGACCGGCCTTGCCCGAGGGCAAGACCCAGTGAGAAGTTCCGGCTCTGCGCCGAGGAAGCCGTGAGCAGAAGGTCGCCGAGCCCGGAAAGGCCCATCAGGGTCTCAGACCGAGCACCGAGCGAAGCCGCAAAGCGCCGCAGTTCCGCGAAACCGCGCGTGACAATGGCGGCACGTGCGCTCTCGCCAAGGCCAAGCCCCGCCACAATCCCGGCGGCGATGGCCAGCACGTTCTTTGCTGCGCCGCCGATCTCCACGCCGCGCACATCAGTCGAATGATAAATCCGGAAACCGGGTGAACCGAGATGCGCGGCGAGGACACCGGCATCCTGCGCATCTGCCATGGCGAGACTGATTGCTGTGGGAAGGCCCCGCGCGATATCCGCCGCGAAAGACGGGCCCGAAAGCACGCCGAGCCGTTGGGGACCCAACTCGTCCGCCATCACTTCCGTAACGAAATGGCCTGAACGCTGCTCGATGCCCTTCGCGGCGGAAATCACCGCATGGCCGGGAGTCATCAGGGTTGCGAGTGCCTCCGAGACCTGCCGCAAGGCCTGCGCCGGCACGGCGATCACGATCACGGGCGCGCTCGCGGCCTGTGCGAGGTCAGAAATGGGGCTGATGCGCGCCTCCAGCGCAAGTCCGGGCAGAACCGCACCGCATTGGCGGGTTCTTGCGCATTCCGCCATGCGCCCGGAATCCCGACCCCATAGAGAAACGTCACGACCGGCCCGCGCGAAGGCAATGGCAAGTGCTGTGCCGAAGGCGCCGGCTCCAAGGACCGAAACGCGGTTGGCGCTCATGAACTGATCTTTCCGCCGCATTCGTTGACGCAAAACCGGTATCCACTTTTGCTGCTCATGCTCTGGCCCCCGGCTTTGCGGCGGCTTCATCAAGCGGCCAGCGCGGACGGGCGGAAAAATCGAGCGGATCGACCATGCCCCGCTGAAGGCGTTCGATCCCCGCCCAGGCGATCATCGCGCCATTGTCGGTGCACAGAGCGGGCGGCGGCACCAGGCATTTCAGGCCGGCTTCCATTGCGACACGCTGGAGAGCATGGCGGATCGCGCGGTTCGCGCCGACGCCCCCGGCGATCACGAGCGCCGAAGGGTTGCCGACCTGCTGGCGGAACGCACGGATGCCCATTCGCGTGCGATCGACAATGCAATCGACGATCGCCGCCTGAAAACTCGCGCAGAGGTCCGCACAATCCTGTTCGTTCAGCGGCTGAATGGCCTCTGCGGCAAGGCGCACGGCGGTCTTGAGGCCCGAAAGTGAGAAATTCGGCTCCGGCTTGCCGTGCAAGGGCCGGGGCAGCTGGAAGCGGGTCGGATCGCCCTTCATCGCGGCGCGCTCCACCGCCGGACCGCCCGGAAAGCCGAGCGAAAGCATCTTCGCGACCTTGTCGAACGCCTCGCCAATCGCGTCATCGATCGTGGTGCCAAGACGGCGATATTTCCCCACATCCTCGACCGCGACAAGCTGCGTATGCCCGCCAGAGACCAGCAGCAGCAGGTAAGGAAAGCCGAGTTCATCGGTCAGCCGGGGCGTCAGCGCATGGGCTTCAAGATGATTCACCGCCATCAAGGGCTTGCCCAGCGCCAGTGCCAGCGCCTTGCCGGTCGTGAGCCCGACCAGCACGCCGCCGATCAGCCCCGGCCCAGCCGCCGCCGCGATGCCATCCAGATTGGTCATGGTGATGCCGGCTTCCTTGAGGGCATCCGCGATCATCCGGTCGAGAATATCGACATGCGCCCGTGCCGCGATTTCCGGAACCACGCCACCGAACGGCGCATGCTCGGCGATCTGCGAGCGGATTCGGTTCGACAGGATCCGCCGGGAACCGTCCGGCATCGTCGCAACGATGGCCGCCGAGGTCTCGTCGCACGTCGTTTCGATGCCGAGAACATGCATGAATGAGAAAACTCGCCAGAATCACGCGCTTGCCGAAGATAGCCGGGCCGTTCTAGACGAAGTGCGGCCTGGTTTGGAAGGCCGGACCTTTGGAGATTTCCATTTTGAACGCCCAGAGCGCCCTCCTCACCATCGGTACGCGCGGCTCGCCGCTGGCGCTGGCGCAGGCGAACATGACGGCTGCGGCCCTCGTCGCTGCACATGGCTGGTCGGAAGGCGCGGTTGTGCTCGATATCATTCGCACCACGGGCGATGCCACACAGGATCGCCCGCTCTCGGAAATCGGCGGCAAGGGTCTTTTTACGAAAGAAATCGACACCGCCCAGCTCGAGGGCCGGGTAAACCTCGCCGTGCATTCGGCCAAGGATTTGCCGACTGTCCTCCCCGATGGTCTCGTGATTGCCGGCTACCTGCCGCGTGCCGATATCCGCGATGCCCTGATCGCGCCGCGCTGGAAGTCCTTGTCCAATCTGCCCAACGGGGCGCGGATCGGCACCGTCTCTTTGCGTCGGCAATCCATGCTGAAGCGCCTGCGATCCGACCTCGTAGTCGAGAATGTGCGGGGCAATGTCGAGACCCGCCTCAACAAGGCGGCTGACGGCACGTTCGACGGCGTGATCCTCGCGATGGCCGGGCTGACGCGGCTGGGTCTTGACGGCCATGTCACCGAAATTCTCGATGCCGAGCATTTCATCCCTGCGGTCGGGCAAGGGGCCATCGCTCTTGTGACGCGTGCTGACGATGAAAAAACGATCGCGCTTGTCGCGGCGATTGCTCATCGCAAGACCGGCCTGGAGCTTGCGGCCGAGCGCGCCTTTCTCGGCGTTCTCGACGGCTCCTGTCGCACGCCCATCGGCGGTTCGGCCCGCATCGACGGCGGCCAGCTCCGTTTCTCCGGCATTGTGCTGTCCCCGGATGGTACCGAGGCTCGCGAATGCCACGAGTCCATTCCGGCGAGCAATGAGGCCGATGCTGCGGCCTTGGGCGCAAGACTCGGCCGATCCCTTCGTGCCGAGCAGCCGGCCGGGCTTTCGGCACTCTGACCATGAGGCACCCGCGCCTGCTGATCACGCGCGCGGAGCCGGAGGCATCCCGGAGCGCCGCATGGGTAACCCGGCTTGGCGGAGACCCGATCCTTGCGCCGATACGAAAGGGGGTGGCCGTCGCGACACCTGTGCCTTCCCGACCTGCGGCGCTCGTGGCCACAAGTGCACGCGCTTTCCCGCTGGGAGCGCCCATCCCGGAGCATTGGCTAGACCTGCCCTGCCTCGTGGTCGGCGAGGTAACGGGCGATGCCGCGCGCGACGCCGGATTTCACGATATCCGGATCGCGCAGGGGGATGCTGCCAGCCTCGCTCGGATTCTGGCGGATTTCGGCGGGAAAACGCTTGTCTATCTCGCCGGCGAACCGCGCCGGCCCGAACTCGAATCTGATGCGGCAAGGCTTGGCATTCAGCTCATTCCATGGTTGCGCTACCGCTTGGAAGACGCTGTGGAATTGCCGGAAGCCGCGCGCGCCGCCCTCGCGCAGAATTCTTGCGATGCGATCCTGCATTTCAGCCGCGAGAGCACGGCGAGCCTGCTGCGTCTGGCGCGGGAGGCGGGACTGGAAAGCGCCCTGCTCCGCCCTGTCCATGCCTGCCTGTCACCCGCCATCGCCGAAAGCGTCGCACAGCAGCTCAAGACGCAATCCACCGCTTTGCGCATTGCGGTCGCGGCAGAACGCAACACCGAGGCGCTGATCCGCGCGGCGCTTGCTGCCTGCATGCATGCTATCCGCCGTGAAACGGATTGACGCCCCGCGCCGATTTCGGTTGATGGGAGAAGACGAGAATGGAACAGGCGCGGGCTGCGTCGTTCCGCTATGCCAGGACCGGGGAGGCGCCGCTGATGGATCCGAAAGCCAGCGAGAACGACGCGGCCAAGGCAGCCGGCGGAATCGGGCCCGACAAGGCGAAGAAGTCGCGCCCGGCGGTCGAGATTGATCTGCCTGCCCACGCCGTCAAGGAAGAACCAGCCGAGGCCCCCCATCCTGAAACCGCATCGCCTCAGCCGGATCCCGAGAGCAGAGATTCAGCGCCACGCGGAACCAGCCCCAAACTTGTGCCCGCCTTGCTCGGGCTGATCGCAGGGGCAGTCGGCGGAGTTGGGGCCTGGCATGTCACCGGGCTGATGGATGGAGGTGTCGGCAAGCTCACGGCCGGACTCGATCAGCGCCTGACACGGCTCGAACAGGCGCGACCCGCCTCGCCGCCCGACCTTGCGGAGCGACTCACGCGCGCCGAACGCAGTCTGGCCGAGGCCTTGCCACGCGAACAGACCCTGCGCGCGGAAATCGGCAAGTTGCAGGCCGCAATCACCGCCGAGCAGGGCGAACGCACCAAGGCGCTTGCCGCTCTCGGTGAGCGGGCCAGCGCACCGTCACCCGCCGCTTCCGACGGCGGCTCTTCCCCGAACCTCGACGAAATTCGAGCGCAGATGAATGCTCTCGGTGGCCAGATGGGCGCTCTCGGGCCCCGCGTGAACGAAATGGCCGATCGGGTCGCGACCCTCACGCAATCCATCGGTCAGGTTGCGGGCCAGGACGATCTCAGCCGCGCGGCCGCCATGCTCGTGACGACCGGATTGCTCGGCGAGGCCTTCCAGAAACATGAAGCACTTGGCGGCATTCTCGAGACCCTCCGTGCGATGGGCGCGGGCGAGGCTGAGCTCGCGCCGTTGAAGCTTTTCGCGACATCCCCGCCCCCGTCACCTTCCGCCTTGCTCGCTGAATTGCGTGCCATCCCGTCGAAAAAAAGTCCGGATAAAGCGGAAGGCGATCTATTCGAGCGCCTGCGCTCGGGTGCCGCAAGCCTTGTCGATATCCGCCGGACGGGCGAAATCACGGGGACCGATGATGCTGCCCATATCGCACGCGCCGAGCAGGCGTTGCAGCGCGGCGATGTCGGACTGGCTCTCACCCTGATCGGGCGGCTTACTCCGGGCCGCGCCGGAGATTTCACCGGCTGGCGCAGCAGAGCCGAGCAGCGCGTGAACGCCGTGGAGGCACTCGGCAAGTTGCGAGCGGCAAGCCTCGCGCGCCTCTCGCGCGCCGCTTCAGGCGCGAAATAGGGGATGCCGAGCATGCTTCAGCTCCTGCTGTTTTTCTTGATTGTCCTCGCGCTCGCCTTCGGCTTCACGCAGGTCGCCGATATGCCCGGCCATGTGCTGCTGCAGATCGGCGAAACCGAATACCGCGTGACCTTGCTCACGGCTCTGGCGGGCCTGATTGCCCTCCTCGTCGTCGCGATGATCCTGTGGTCGATCTTGCGGCTGATCTTTCGTCTGCCGAGCCTGATCGGGCTCGCCAACCGGATGCGCCGGCGCGAGAAGGGTCAGATGGCCGTTGCACGCGGGCTGGTGGCTGTCGGCGTCGGCGACCAGCGTCAGGCCCAGAGATTGGCCACCGAATCCGAGCGGCTTCTCGGCTCTGAGCCGCTCGCCCTGCTGCTCAAGGCACAGGCGGCGCAGCTCTCGGGCGACGAGAAAGGCGCAGAGCTTGCCTTCAAGGCGATGCTCGACAAGCCCGATACGCATGGGTTGGGTTTGCGCGGCCTCTTCATCGAGGCCGAACGGCGCGGCGATGCCGAGGCCGCCGGAATTCTGGCGAAGCAGGCCTATCAATCTTCCCCCGGCGCGCCCTGGGCCAATCAGGCCATGTTGCGCCAGCGGGCGGCAGCGGGCGACTGGCGCGGCGCGATCTCCGTCATCGAGCAGGGCGTCTCGCGCCGCCTGATCGAACGCGAAGAAGGACGCCAGCAACGGGCGGCGCTGCTGGCCGCAGCCGCGCAGGACAGCCTCGAGGGCAACCCGGATGAGGCACTGGCGCTGGCGCAGGACGCCCTGCGCCTCAAGCCCGACTTGGTTCCCGCAGCGGAAATCGCTGCCCGGCGTCTTTCGGCACGTGGCGACTACGCCAAGGCCACGAAGCTGCTCGAACAGGCCTGGAAATCAAACCCGCACCCCGATCTCGCCGCCGCCTACCTCGCCGCCCGCCCCGGAGATTCGGCGCTGGATCGCCTGAAGCGGGCGAAATCGCTCGAAAAACTCAGCCCCGCGGCCCGCGAATCGCGGTTTGCGGTCGCCAGGGCCGCGCTCGATGCACGGGAATTCGGCGTGGCCCGCGAGGCGCTGGAGGCTCTCGTGCTCCAGAAGGCCACCGCTCGAGCCTGTCTGCTGATGGCCGAGCTGGAGGATCGCGAACACGACAACCAGGGTCTCGTGCGCTCCTGGCTGGCGCGGGCCTCGCGCGCACCGCGCGATCCGGCCTGGGTAGCAGATGGCTCGGTTTCCGACCACTGGAAACCGGCTTCGCCCGTCACTGGCGCCATCGGGACTTTTGAATGGCGCGAACCACCGCAGGCAAATGATGTGTCGATCCGGGCTCGGATCGATGCCGATCGGTTCGAACAGCTCGCTGCCCCTCAGATCGCAAACGAAATCTCTCCTGACGCAGACAGCCCTTTGCTCCCGCCAGAACCCCGGCAGGCCAACGAAGCGACACAACCCATTGAGGATGTCGTCCGGCCGTTCATTCCGGACGATCCGGGACCCGACCCCGACGCGCCTCCTCCGAAGAGCCGGTTCAGGCTGTTTGGCTAAGGCCAAGCTGCGCCGATGGGGCGTGTGGATGCCGTGAAGGGCGGGCAGCGGGTGCACTCTAAATACCTCGCTCCGATACCTCTCTGTTTACGGAGCGTTGTTTTCTTGCATGTAACACGCAGATGCGCGGTCAATCTCGCCATTGCCAATCTGCCGGGATGGGGCTAGAAGCTCGCCCGTCGCCGCAATAGCTCAGCTGGTAGAGCACCTCATTCGTAATGAGGGGGTCGGGGGTTCGAATCCCTCTTGCGGCACCACTTTCCCCTTCGCAGATGTTCTTACGAACCTGAAATTCAGGGAAAATTTTTTCGCGTCTTGCTGTTGCACCGCGGGCGGTCGGCTGAGCCCTCGAAAGAGCCGGGGATCAGGTTTCCCGAATTTGAATGCTTGCTTCCTGCAATGATCCATTGAAAGCCTCCGGTCCCCGAAGGCTGCACAGGCCGCATCCGGGTTGCGCTGTTCACGACAAGCATTGGGCAGCCGGGCCAAATTGCCTCGATACGATACGGGCGTTCGCACCATCGATCTGTTTCGGAGATTCTTTACCAACTTCCGACTGACACCGGAAATCTGACCGGCCCCGCCCTTCGGAATGAGCAGTTTTTTACCCCTTGTACCGCATCACCGGCTGCTCGAAGGGGCCATGCGCCCGAAGAACCGGAGATCGAGGGACGCAAGAATGTTGACTCCGCTGACGGCCGGTCGCTCGTCCGAGGCGATGGAGCTTCTGATCGAGGGTTTTCCAGAACGCGGGCGCGGTTTCTGGGAGAAGGGGCTCGACCGCTTGCTCAATTGGCCCGGAAATCGCGATAGTCGTTATCCGCCGGGCTTTCTCTGGTTCGACAGGGGCGAATTGGCCGGAATCGTTCTCACGCCGGCATCTGCGCGTCGCGGTACGGGTGAGAGCCGACGCGCGGTTGTCAATGTCTCCAGCTGGTATATTCGCGAGCCCTTTCGATGGAAGGCGCCTCTCATGCTGCGCGCGCTCTTCCAGCATGCCGACGTAACCTTCACCGATCTCACTCCCACGCCCGACGTGCAGAAAATGCTGCCGGCCTTCGGGTTCAGCCCGGCCAGCGAGGGAATTGAGTGGATTGGCACGCCGTTGGAGGCTTTCGGATCTTCTGCCGGCAGGCTGCGCCGCTGGCGATCTGGCGACCCTCTCGCGAGTGGATCGCCTCCAGACGAACTGATCGCCCTGCATGTGGAATGGGGATGCACCGCGCTCGTGCTCGAGCGGGGCGGAGAAAGCTTTCTCGTGATCACAAAGCCGATGCGGATCCGGGGACTGCCCGGGGCGCGCGTGCTTTTCGCCGGCAGCCGGAATGCTCTCGAAGCCGGCCTGCCGGCCTTGTCGCGTTACCTGCTCGTGCGTGGGTTTCTGGTCCTGCGGGTGGATGCCCGCCCGAAAGCGCGGCGCGGCCGGGGTTTCCGGCCGGACGGCATCTGGTTTGCGCGGGGGGATGCATTCGAGGACCGGACGGACCATTTCGGTTCGGAACTGGCCCTTTTCGATTTTTGACGGAGAGGCAGAATGTCGATCATGGTTCAAGTTGAGACGAATCCGACGCCGGCGCCGCAGGCCGGGACAGCGGAATTCGCCCTGCTCGCGGGTTTCCTGCGTCAGATGTCTCCTGCCGCAAAAGCGATAACCCTGACGCAAGAGACACAGCTTCTCGCCTCGGGCATCCTCGACTCGCTCGGCATCCTGCAACTGATGTCCTTTCTCAGCGACGAGCTTGGCATCGAGATCGATGACGAGGATTTCACCCTCGACAATTTCGAGACCATCGGTTCGCTCATCGCCTTCATTCAACGACGCCAGAGCTGAACCTCATGAATGCGGTCCTTCTGCATGATTTGCTGACCCTTCCGAAGCCGGATCAGGATCGCCCCGCGCTCATCGATGGCGCGCGACACTGGTCCTTCCGCATGCTCGCCGCCGAGGTCGAGAAACTCGCCGGCGCGGTCCGCGCCCGTGGGATCGAGCGCGGTGATCGGGTGGCGATCCTGCTGCCGAAATGTCTCGAGGAATGCGCTGCGATTTTCGCGGCCAGCCGCGCCGATGCGGTATTTGTGCCGATCAATCCGGTCCTCAAGGCCCAGCAGATCCGCCATATCCTGATCGATAGCGGTGCCGCCCTGTTGATCACCACCCTCGAGCAGAGGGAGAAGCTCGGCGCGGCGATCGATGGCATCGACGGGCTGTCGATCCTCGATGTCGAGGATTGTGCGGATGATCATGCACCCGCTCCGGTCGCGCGCGCGATCGGCCAGGACCTCGCCGCCATTCTCTACACATCCGGTTCGACCGGCGCGCCGAAGGGCGTGATGCTGAGCCATTCGAACCTGATCGCTGGCACGCGGATCGTGCGCAGTTATCTCTCGATCACGGCCGAGGATCGTCTGCTCTCGGTGCTGCCTTTCAGCTTCGATTACGGCCTCAACCAGCTCCTCACCGTGGTGGAGCAGGGTGCCACCATCGCGCTGTTCACCTTCCAGATGGGCGACCAGATCGTCCGGGCACTCGCGAAGCACGAGATCACCGGGCTTGCCGGGGTGCCGACCATTTGGGCCATCCTGACCAAGGCCGCGCCGAGCCTCGCCCGGACGCCACTGCCGCATCTGCGCTACATCACGAATTCGGGCGGTGCCGTGCCCGAGGCCACCGTGCGACGGTTGCGCGAGATTTTGCCGGAAACGCAGATTTTCCTCATGTATGGCCTGACGGAAGCCTTCCGTTCGACTTACCTCCCACCCGCCGAGATCGACAGGCGGCCGACCTCGATCGGCAAGGCCATCCCCGAATGTGAGGTCTTCCCGCTCACGACCGATGGCCGACGTGCCAAACCGGGCGAACCGGGAATTCTGGTGCATCGCGGCCCGACCGTCTCACTCGGCTACTGGCGTCGGCCCGAGGAAACCGCACGTGTCCTGCGTCCCAATCCCCTGCGGACACCGATCGAAGGCGGCGAGACCGTCTGCTGGTCGGGCGATCTGGTTTATGAGGATGAAGACGGGTTCCTTTACTTCGTCGGACGGCAGGATGCGATGATCAAATCGGCCGGCTACCGCATCAGCCCGACCGAGGTGGAGGACGCCCTGATGCTCTCAGGCGCATTCCGGCAGGTGGCGGCCATTGGCCTGCCCGACGAATGGCTCGGCCAACGCCTGATGGCGGTGGCGGTCGGCCAACAGAACGGTATCGATATCGAAGCGGTTCTGCGCCAGCTGGCCGAGAAACTGCCCTCGCACATGGTACCTTCGCGCATCGAGCTGGTGCCGGAGCTCCCGGTCACGCCCAATGGCAAGGTCGATTACAAGCGCCTCGTTTCGGAGCGTGCGGCATGAACACAACGAACCTGACTGTTTCGCCCCTCGCCGGTGCGCTGATCACGGAGCATTTCTCGATCGGTCAGCACGGACTCGAAATCGGCGGCCTCGCCGTTGGCGACCTTGTGCGGCAGTTCGGCTCACCGCTCTACCTCTATGACGGAGCCACCTTGCGGCGGCGCTACCGGGCGCTCGCTGCAGCGCTTGAGGGCTTCGCCGACGTCTATTTCTCCATCAAGGCCAACCCGAACCCGCATCTGGCGGCGATTTTCGTCGAGGAGGGTGCCGGGCTCGAAATTGCATCCGGGGCGGAATACTTGCTAGCCCGCAGAGCCGGCTGCACCCCCCGGCGCATCCTCTTTGCCGGCCCCGGCAAGGGTGAGGCGGAGATCGATCTCGTCTTGCGGCAGGGTGTCGGGGAAATCCATCTCGAAGGTTTCGATGAAATCGAGGCCATCGGCCGCAAAGTCAGCGCGATGGGCCTCAAGCAGGATGTCTCACTGCGCATCAATCCCGGCCGTCAGGCACAGGGCGGCGCGATGCGCATGGGCGGCAAGGCCTCCGCTTTCGGGATCGACGAAGAGCTGATGCCGGAAGCAGTCGAGGCTCTGAAGCGCTTTCCGGGACTGCGGCTCAAGGGCATTCATCTCTTCGCGGGCACCCAGATTCTCGATGCGGGAATTCTGCTCGAACAATGGCGTTATGGCCTTGAACTCGCGGCCCGTCTCGCAGAGTTGGCTGATTGTCCACTCGGCTCCATCGATCTCGGCGGGGGGCTTGGCATTCCCTACCATTCCGGCGAAGCCACGCTTGATCTCGAAGCGATCCGGACCGGTTTGCCACAGCTTCGTGCGATGAAGGCCGCCAATCCACGCCTCGCCACAGCTGAAATGCTGGTCGAGCCCGGGCGATGGCTCATTGGCCCGGCCGGGATTTATGTCAGCGCGCTGCGAAGCGTGAAGATGTCGCGCGGCCAACGCTTTCTCATTGCCGATGGCGGCATGCATCACCACCTCGCGGCCTCGGGCAATCTCGGGCAGGTGATCAAGCGCGATTATCCGATTGTCGCCCCGCTGCATCTTGATCAGCCTGTGATCGACAACACCTCTTTCGTCGGACCGCTTTGCACGCCGCTCGATACGCTCGGCCGCCAGACTGCGCTGCCTGAACTCAAGACAGGTGACCTGCTGGCGGTTCTGCAATCCGGAGCCTATGGGCTTTCCGCCAGCCCGGTCGGGTTTCTCTCGCATCCGATGCCGGCCGAAGTTTTGGTCGAGAATTCCCTGGCCCGGCTCATTCGCCCCGCCGGCACTTTCGATGCGCCGCTTGTCAACATGAGCGAGATTCCCCGATCCTGGTCTCACGCCGCGCAATAGGGCACACGGCCTGCCCCACTGGACAGCTGCACCAACTCCCTCGACATTGGTGCTCAGCAGGAGAGTGCAGTGAGCGAAGAGCGCAGAGCGGACCAGAACGGCCGATCGGGCATGACTCTCCGACAGATCGAGGTCGTGCGCGCGATCATGATCACCGGAACCATCGCGGGCGCTGCCGCTCTGCTGCGCGTTTCCGCCCCCGGAATCAGCCGGCTGATGAAATACACCGAGCGCTCGCTCAACCTGCGCCTGTTCGAGCGCAGGCATGGCCGCTATGTCCCCACCCCCGAGGCACAGGACATTTTCGAGCAGATCAACGGCGTCTACAAAAAGGTCGATGACCTGCATTTCACGCTCTCACGCATCGAGCGCGGCGCCGGCATCGAATTGCGGCTGGGCTCCGTTCCGTCGGTCTCGCATGTGATGGTGCCGCGCGCGGTCGAGCGCCTGCGTGCGCTTCATCCCGATCTGCGTCTTGATATCAACATCCTGAAGATCGAGGAGGCCGTTGACTACATCCTGCTCGGCAAGGGCGAACTGGCGGTCATGAGCTACAAGCTCGATCATCCCAGTATCGATTTTATGCCGCTTGCACGCGGAAAACTTGTTTGCATCGTGCCTCAGGGCCATCCGCTGGCGGAAAAGGCGGACGTGACAGCGCAGGACATGGCCGCCTATCCGATGATCGGGATCGAGCCGACTGACCCTTATGGGCGCATCATGTGTGCGCTCTTCGAACGCGAGAATGTCGCCTTCGATCTCATCATCAAGGCGCGTTTCGGCACAACGGTCTGCGCGCTTGTCAAGGCCGGGCTTGGCATCGCGATCATCGACGAATTCACCGTCGCGCATGGCTCGATGCCGGGGATCGAGATCGTGCCGCTGAAAGGAGATCCGCCGTTCCAGACCTATGTGGCAGTGAAAAATGATCGTGCACTCTCCCGCTATGCCGAGAATTTCATCCGCCTCTTGCGCACTGAAATGAATGCGACCGCGACAGGAGCGCCGTTTGGTTCGAATAAAATAACCTGATGTTATGTTTAAGTGACAAAGTGGTTCTTGTGTTTAGTTTTTCCTCGCGGCTAAATCGCTTCCATCAGGACCGGCAGGCAACCGAGACGTGTTGCCGGAAGCCCTGAGGGAGGAAAGAGATGAAAAATTCGGTTCTCGCTGCGGCCTTCGCGGCGCTTTCAGTCGTGAGCCCGGCGCTCGCGCAGGAGAAGATCAAGCTCATCAACGTGGTGGAACTGTCCGGCGCAGGCGCCACGGCCGGCACCAACTGGAAGAACGGCATCGATCTTGCCGTCGCCGACATCAATGCCAAGGGCGGCATTCTGGGCCGGCAGATCGAGATCATCCATTACGATACCCAGACCAATCCGGGGAACACGCGCGCCGCCGTGCAGCGCGCCATCGATGAAGGCACCTATGCGGTGCTTGGCCCGGTCTTTTCGGGCCCGATCGGCGCCTCGATGCAGATCGCACAGCGTGCCGAGATTGCCCAGATTGTCGGCGGTGAGGCGGCGGGCCTCACCAAGCAGGGCAACCCCTATATTTTCCGCACTTCGCTCAGCCAATCGGCGGCGATGCCGAAAATCGCGACCTACCTCCAGAATGGCGTGAAGGCGAAGACCGTCGCGGTTGTCTGGGTGAACAACGATTTCGGCAAGGGCGGCCGCGATTCGATCCTCCCCGAGCTTGAAAAGCGCGGCATCAAGGTGGTCGCCGACGTCTCGACCGAGCAGGGCCAGGCCGATTTCGCCGCGGACGCGATCAAGGTGAAAAACGCGAATGCGGACGCCGTCTTTGTCTATCTCAACGAAGAGGAAAGCGCGCGATTCCTCACGGCCGCCAAGCAACAGGGTATCAACAAGCCGATGGTGGGTGAAACCACCCTGCTGGGCGCGAAGGTGATCCAGCTCGCCGGAGCCGCCGCCGAGGGGGTGAAGGGCCATGTCGGCCTCTCGATCGATGCACCGGTGCCGGCATTCCAGGAATTCGGCAAGAAGTTCCAGCAGCGATTCAACGCGATTTCGGACCATAACGGCCTCAAGGGCTACATGGCCGTGCACATGGTGAAATGGGCCACCGAAAAGCAGAAGAAATTCGACAAGAAAGGCCTGGCCGACACGCTGCGCGGCGCCCGCATCACCCCGAAAGACGAGCCGGGGATCATGATCGAAACCAAGATCGAGACCAACGGCGATATCGATCGCGAGAGTTTCCTTGCCGAGGTGGTTGCCGGCAAACAGGTCATCAAAGAAACCCTGCCGATGATCAATCCCTGATGGGTTCGAGGCGCTGGTCAGCAGCGCCAACGAGGCTCCCTGTCATCCCGGCCTCTTTGGCCGGGATGTCCTGAAGGCATGCCAAGAAACCGGAGTTTTCCGTGATGGCCGAATTCATCGCCTATCTGATTGCCGGGCTCGCGACCGGCGCGATCTATGCGCTCGCCGCCATCGGCTTCACACTCGTCTGGCAAACGTCACAGACCATCAATTTCGCACAGGGCGAGTTCGTCATGCTGCCGGCGATCCTGATCCTCGCGATGGTCGGGTTTCTTGGCGCTCCATTCTGGCTCGCGACCGTTCTCGGCATCGCGCTCTTCGTGCTGCTGTTCGGCTGGGGCTTCAAGATCGTGATCGTCGATCCGATGATCCGGCATGGTGTGCTGCCCCTGGCAATTGCAACGATGGCGCTGGCGATCATCATGAAAGAGGGCGCCAAGGATGGATTCTCGGCCGAAGCACAGAACTTTCCGTCTTTCCTGCCGGTCCAGACGATCTCGCTCGGCGGAGTTTCGATCTCGCTCCAGCATATCGCCATCATTCTGGTCGCCTGTGCCGCGATCGGCGGACTGCAATGGTTCGTGACCCGCACGAAAACCGGGCGGCAGATGCAGGCGGCGGCTCAGAACCCCAATGTTGCGCTCGTTCTTGGCATTCCCGTGGCGCGGATGGTGATGCTCACCTTCCTGATCAATGCCGGGCTTGCCGCCCTCGCTTCCGTGCTGATCTCGCCAATCTATCTCGCGAAATTCTCGAATGGCGAGGTGATCGGGCTTTTCGCTTTCATCGCCGCGATTGTCGGAGGCTTCAATCAGGTGCGCGGCGCTTTGGCAGGCGGGCTGATTGTCGGCGTCATCGACAGCCTCGCGGCGGCCTATATCTCCACCTCCTACCGCCTCGCCGTGCCGCTCGTGCTGCTCGTCATCATCATTCTGGTGAAGCCGGAAGGACTTTTCGGCCGCAAGGAGGAGCGTCGGGTATGATACATTCCTCACTCCTCTCCCGCCTCGACGGCGTGTTCCTGACGCTGATCCTGGGGGCCCTCGTTCTGTGGTTCGTGCCTGCCGGCATGGGTCGATACGGCACTTACGTGCTCTCGCTCTGGCTGGTGACAGCGGTGGCAGTGATGGGACTCAACCTCACGCTTGGGGTCGCGGGCCTGAAGAGCCTTGCCCAAGCGGCCTTCATGGGCATCGGTGCCTATGCCACCGCATTGCTCACGACGAAGGGCGGCATGGGCTGGCTCCCAGCCTTCGCGATCTCGGGTCTGCTGACCTTCGCGATCGGGCTGTTGCTGGGTTTCCCGGCCCTGCGGGTGAAGGCGCATTACCTCGCCTTCGTCACCCTCGCCTTCTCGACACTCGTCTGGCTCGTGCTGCGCAACGAGCAATGGCTGACAGGCGGCGTGTTCGGGCTCTCGAACATTCCGCGCCCCACCCTGTTCGGGCTGAAGCTCGACGGGCACCTCGCCTTCCATCGCTTTGTTGTCGTCGCCACCGTGCTTCTGGCTCTGGCTCTGTGGTGGCTGATCCGCTCGCCCTGGGGCCGGGCCTTCCTCGCTTTGCGCGAGAACCCGGTGCGTGCCGCCTCGCTCGGAATCAATATCCGCGCCTACACGCTGCTCGCCTTCGCGATCGGCTCGGCCTATGCCGGGTTCGCAGGCGCGCTCTATGCCCCGCTGGTGGAGTTCATCGACCCGTCGCCCTTCGCGCTCTCGGCCTCTTTCTTCCTGCTGTTGATGGTGGTGGCGGGTGGGTCCGGCTATCAGCTCGGTCCCTTCGTCGGGGCCTTGCTCGGCGTGGTTCTGCCCGAATGGCTGCGCTTCACCGGCGGACTTTACCTCATTCTCTTCGCGGCCATTGTCGTGGCGCTGCTGATCGCCTGCCCGCAAGGCATGCTTGGCCTGTTCGAGCGATTCTGGAACGCAATCCGCCGTCGCCCGATGGGGCGCAACCTGCCGCTCCGGGAAGAGCAGCCATGAAAAACGTTCTGGAAGTCGAGCACATCGCGAAGCATTTCGGCGGCATTGTTGCCGTCGAGGATGTGAGCTTTGCGGTGCGAGAAGGCGAAATTCTCGGGATTATTGGCCCGAATGGCTGCGGAAAATCGACCCTGTTCAACTGTGTCCTCGGCCAGCTCACACCCTCGGCCGGCCGCGTGAAGCTCGACGGACAGGATGTCACCGGGCTGACCCCCGAGGAGATGAACAAGCGCGGCGTCAGCCGCACCTTCCAGCTTCTCCAGGTCTTTCCCGAGCTGAGCGTGCGCGAGAATCTCATTCTCGCCGGGCAGGAGCACAAGGGCACGATGATCTCGCGCCTGTTCGGCGCGCGCGATGCGGGGCTGACCGCGGAGGCAGACCGGATGATCGGCTTCTTCAGGCTCGGACATCTCGCCGAGGCCAAGGCGGGCGGACTCTCCTATGGCCAACAGAAGCTGCTTGATGCCGCGATGGCCTTCATGGCCGGGCCGCGCCTCGTGCTGCTCGATGAACCCGCCGGCGGCGTGAACCTCACCATGCTGGGCGACCTCAAGGAGCGTTTGCGCGCCATGAACGCCGAGGCTGGCGCAACCTTTGTCGTCATCGAACACAATATGGATTTCGTGATGAGCCTGTGCACGCGCGTGCTGGTGATGGCCGAGGGCAAGGTGCTCGCGATCGGCTCGCCAGACGAAGTGCGCGCCAACCCGGCCGTCATCGAAGCCTATCTCGGCCATTGAGGGTGACCGGCATGGACAATCCCATCCTCGAACTCGATGAAGTCGTCGGCGGCTACGGGCGGATCACGATCCTGCACGGAACAAGCTTCCGGGTCCGGCGTGGCGCGATCATCACGATCATCGGCCCGAACGGGGCCGGGAAATCGACGGTCTTCAAGGCGATTTTCGGCCTTCTGAACCTCTCGTCCGGCACAATCCGCTTCAACGGGACCGATATCACCGGCTGGTCGCCGCGCCGTCTGCTGGAGGCTGGCATCGTCTATGTGCCGCAGGGGCGCAACATTTTTCCCGAGCTTTCCGTACGCCACAATCTTGAATTCGGCGCCGTCGCAGCGGGGCCGGACATCACCGACATGCCCGCGCGGATCGAAGCTGCGCTCGACCGTTTCCCCAGCCTGCGCCAGAAGGCCGACCAGCAGGCCTCGACCCTTTCAGGCGGGCAGCAGAAACAGCTCGAGATCATGCGCGGTCTGCTGCTCGACCCCAAGCTCATCCTGATCGACGAGCCCTCCATCGGGCTTTCGCCGCTTCTGGTGCAGGAAACGTTCGGCATCCTCACCGATCTGCGCAATCGCGGCGTCACCATCCTGATGGTGGAACAGAATGCCCGCTCGGCTCTGGAAATGTCCGATGAAGGCCTTGTGCTCGAACTGGGTCGCACCCGAATGCAGGGGCCGGCACGTGAGATCCTGCATGATCCGCGCGTGGCCCAGCTCTTCCTTGGCGGCGCCATGGCAGAGGTCGAGTGAAAAATGAACGCCCATCCAGTCCGCCTTGCTGTGATGGGTGCCGGGCTGATCGGCCGGCGGCACGTCGAACACATTCTGGCCGAGCCGATAGCGGCCCTGCACTCGATCATCGACCCCAGCGAGGATGCTCGCGCTTTCGCACAAAACCGGGGGTTGCGATGGCACGCCAATCTTGGCTCAGCACTCAAGGATGACAGGCCGGATGGCCTGATCATCGCGACGCCGAACGCCATGCATGTCGAGCATGGCCTTGCCGCGATCGAGGCTGGCCTGCCCCTTCTGGTGGAAAAGCCGCTCGCAACTGACATCTTCGGGGCGGAGCAACTGGTGTCAGCTGCGGAAAAAGCCGGCCTGCCACTCGCGGTCGGGCATCACCGACGCCATAATCCGCTGATTCTGAAGGCGAAACAGTTCATTGAAGACGGGCGCCTTGGTCGCATCATCTCGGTGCACGGCTTTTTCTGGCTGATCAAACCCGACGATTACTACGAAATCGCCTGGCGTCGCGAGGCCGGAGCCGGGCCAATCCTGATCAACCTGATCCACGATATCGATCTCCTGCGCTTCCTGTGCGGCGAGATCACGGAAGTGCGCGCCATGCGCTCTTCGATCGTGCGCAATTTTCCGGTCGAAGAGACTGCCGTCGTGCTCCTGCGCTTTGCCAATGGCGCTTTGGGAACCTTCAACGTCTCCGATACGATCGTGGCACCCTGGAGTTGGGAGCACACATCAGGCGAAAATGCAGCTTATCCGCGCACGGATGAGAACTGTTATCTCATCGGCGGAACCGAAGGTTCACTCACGATTCCGCGGCTGGAACTCTGGCGGAACGGCAGCAGGCGTGGCTGGCATGAGCCTTTCCTGAACGAGCGGCATATCGCTGCGACACCTGATCCTTTGCGCCTGCAAATCGTGCAGTTCTGCCGCATCATTCGTGACGGCGAGGCCCCGCTTGTTCCGGGGCGTGAAGGACTGGAAAGCCTGAGGGTGATCGAGATGATCCACCGTGCCGCGCTCACCGATGAAACCGGGAAAAACGCATGAAACCCTCCATCGCAACCGTCTGCATTTCCGGAAACCTGACCGAGAAGCTCGAAGCGATTGCGGCGGCGGGATTTCGCGCGGTCGAGATTTTCGAGAACGACCTCATCGCGCATCCCGGCTCTCCTGCCGAGGTCCGGCGCATCTGCGAGGATCTCGGCCTCAAGATCATCACCTGCCAGCCTTTCCGGGATTTCGAGGGCCTCCCCGAACCCCGTCGTCAGCACGCGCTTGATCGCGCCGAGCGCAAATTCGACTTGCTGCAGGAACTGGACAGCGACCTGCTCTTCGTCTGCTCGTCGCTTTCGCCCGAAGCACAGGGGGGCATCGGCCGCCTCGCGACGGATTTCGCGGAACTCGGGTCACGAGCCGCGAAACGAGGCATGCGCATCGGCTATGAGGCTCTCGCCTGGGGGCGGCATGTATCGGATTATCGCGATGCCTGGGAAGTGGTGCGGCGGGCGGAATGCGACAATGTCGGGCTCATTCTCGACAGTTTCCACATCGAGGCGCGCGGACTCGACCTCGGCACGATCCGAAACATCCCCGGCGACCGGATTTTCCTCGTGCAGATCGCCGATGCGCCGCGCCTGCAGATGGACCCTCTCTCCTGGAGCCGGCACTGGCGCTGCCTGCCTGGACAGGGCGATTTCGACCTGCCGGCTTTCATGGATGCGCTTCTCGCGACCGGCTACGATGGCCCTCTCAGCCTCGAAATCTTCAACGACCGTTTCCGAGCCGGTTCCGCGCGCTCCGTGGCGCGAGACGGCCATCGCTCTCTGATCTGGCTGATGGACGAGGCTCGGAAGCGCTCGGGAAGGCCCGTCCCCGGTTTCGACGCCTTGCCAGCGGCGGCCCCGGTCAGGGCGGTGGAGTTCATCGAATTCGCGGTCGATGAAAGCGGGAGGGCTGCCTTCGAGAACCTGCTCGGTCAACTCGGGTTTGCGCGGGCCGGACAGCACCGCTCGAAAGAGGTTTCGCTGTGGCGACAGGGCCGGATCAGCATCGTGGTGAACAGCGACAAGGAAGGCTTCGCGCATTCCTACCAGATCACGCACGGTACTTCGGTCTGCGCCATCGCGCTGCATGTGCCGGATGCGCGGGTGGCGATTGCGCGCGCAACAGCCCTGCTCGATACCCCGCATAGCGGTGCCGTGGGTCCCGGCGAGATCGACATCCCGGCTGTACGCGGGCTTGGCGGCAGCCTCGTCTATCTGGTGGATGACACGCCTTCGCTCTCGCGCTGGGCCGAGATCGACTTTCTGCCCACGGGCGCGCCGGATCAGTCGATCGGCCTCGAAGCGATCGATCACATTTCGCAGAGCATGCAATACGAGGAAATGCTGACCTGGCTCTTGTTCTACACCTCGCTGTTTTCGGCGCAGAAAACGCCCAGCCAGGCCGTGGTTGATCCCGGCGGCGTGGTGCAGAGCCAGGTGATCGAAAGCGGGATTGCGGACGGAGAAGGGCTGCGCCTTGTGCTGAACGGCTCGCAAAGCCACCGCACGCTTTCGGCGCGGTTCATCACGGATTTCTTCGGTTCAGGCGTCCAGCATATCGCGCTGGCAACGCGAGATATCCGCGCCACCCTGCGCCACCTTGTCGCGCGCGGTGTACCAATGCTGCCTATTCCGCAAAACTATTACGATGATCTCGAAACACGCAGCGACCTGCCGACCGAAGACATCGAGGCATTGAAAACGCTCGGTATCCTCTACGATCGAGACGAGAAAGGCAGCTTCTTCCACGCCTATACTGTTGCGCTCGAAGGGGGATTCTTTCTCGAGATCGTCGAGCGCAATGGCTATGCGGGCTATGGCGCAGCCAATGCCGGGGTGAGGCTCGCGGCGCAGTCGCGGATTGCCACTCCTGACGTGATCGAAGGCCTGTGACTCTCGATCTCAGCGCGCCTTCGAGAGGGCGCGCAACTGCCCGGCATCCACAACCGGAAAACCAAAAAAGGCGAGATAGGCCGGAATCTGCTCGTAGAGCATGTCAATCCCGAGCTGGATCGTGGCACCGCGCGCCTCGGCGGCCGCGAGAAACGCCGTCTTGCCCCCCGTCATCACCACATCGCCCACGAAAACACCCGGCACGAGCCGCGCCACATTGAGTGGCATCGGATCGTGTGGCTTCATGCCCAGAGGGGTTGCATTGATAACGAAATCCGCACCCACCGGATCATTCGAGCCCGTCTGCACGCGCAAGGCCGGGTAAAACTGCCCGAGGCGCCGCGCGAGGCCGTCGGCTACTGCTGGATCTCGATCGAAAAGACGCAATGCAGAGACGCCGTGGCGCGCAAGAGCAGCCGCGATCGCCGAACCCACACCGCCGCAACCGAGAACCAGGGCTGTGCCTCCGCCAAGAGCCTGCCCCTTGCCCTTCATGGCAAGCACGAATCCCTCTCCATCGAACATATCGCCGATGAGCGCGCCATCGGCGCGCCGGAGCACAGCATTGCAGGCATTGGCGATCCGCACGGCGTCCGAGACTTCGTCCAGCATCGAAACGATGCTCACCTTGTGCGGCATGGTGATGAGCGCACCGTGACAATTCGTGATGCGGCGCAGGATCGGGAATACCATGCCGAAATCCTCGGCTTTTACGCCCATCGGAACCACGGCAGCCTTGAGCCCGATGGATTCGAAATAGGGATTGTAGATCAGCGGCGCGCGAAAGCTCTCTGTCGGGTAGCCCAGATGCAGGATCAGACGGGTGGAGCCATCAAGAATAGCTGTCACAGGTGGGGTGCTCCTGAAAAGGCGATCTCAATTGAACCAATTGGTTAAATATTGCAAGCGCACGCTGGCTTCGTTCATGGCAATTTACGCGGGTTCTGCGCTCGCGCATCCTTGACCTGACACGACGTTTTCTGCGCAATGTCGCGGCTCCGGATATGCTCATCATCAAGAATGGAGAGGCCGATGCGTTTTTCGCCGGGAGGCGCCAATCCTGATGTGCTGATCAGCGAGTGTGGCCCGCGCGACGGCCTGCAGATTCTCGCGCAGATCATGCCGACCGACGCGAAGAAACGCTGGCTGGTCGCCCTTCATGCGGCCGGCTTGCGGGAAATCGAAGTCTGCTCTTTCGTGCCAGCCAAACTGATGCCGCAGATGGCGGATGCAGCCGATGTCGTGGCCTTCGCCCGCACTTTGCCCGGCCTGACCGTTCTGGCGCTGGTGCCGAACCTTCGGGGCGCCGAGGCCGCAATCGCCGCCGGAGCACACAAACTGACCATTCCGGTTTCGGGAAGCGAGGAGCACAGCCTCGCCAATGTCCGCAAGACACGCGCGGAAATGGTCGCCGAAGTGCGCCGGATCGTCGAATACCGCAACGTCTCGGCGCCTCATGTTGCCGTCGAGGCCAATGTCTCCGTCGCCTTCGGGTGCACGATTGCCGGGCCCGTGCCGGAAGACGAAGTCGTACGACTTTGCGCAGAATTGGTGGAGGCCGGAGTGGATGATTCGGGCCTTTCCGACACCACCGGCATGGCCAATCCGGGCCAGGTGCGGCGGTTGTTCGGCAGGGTCATCCGCGAAATCGGCGACAGGACCGGCGCGGCCCACATGCACAACACACGCGGTCTCGGCCTCGCCAACAACCTTGCGGCTTACGATGCTGGCGTGCGCATTTTTGATTCGTCTCTCGGCGGTCTCGGTGGTTGCCCACATGCGCCGGGCGCCTCGGGAAATGTTGTCACCGAGGATCTGGTCTTCATGTTTGAGGCGATGGGCGTTCGCACAGGGATTGATCTCGAAAAGCTGGTGGCGGCGCGTCGCCCGATGCGGGATGGGCTTCCGGGTGTCGATGTGCATGGCATGATCGCCGAAGCGGGTCTGCCAAAGGGCTTCAACGCGGCCACAGGCCGGGCCAGCCCATGACCGACGACTCCGCTAAAGCGCGCACGAAACGACCATCCGGCGGGCACGCGAAGCCTGCAACCAGCGAAGCCAGCCGCTCTTCCTGGACCCAGGACCCGGAGGGCGTGCGCCGCGACATTCTGGCCGCCGCGCGCGAGGCTTTCGTCGAGAACGGTTTTTCCGGTGCTCGCGTCGATGATATCGCGACGCGCACGGCCACCTCCAAGCGCATGATTTATTACTATTTCGGGGACAAACGCGGGCTCTACGCCGCCGTGCTCGAACAAGCCTATGCTGGCATCCGGAACCAGGAACTGAAACTCGATCTTTCCGCGCTCCCTCCTGCGGATGCGCTGGCCCAGTTGACCGGCCAGACCTTCGACTACCATGCGAACAACCCGGATTTCGTCCGCCTCGTGATGGTCGAGAACATTCATCACGCACAGCACATCGCGGCCTCGGAAAAAATCGCGAAACTCAACCTGACCGCGATCGATACCGTGCGCAGCATTTACGAGCGCGGTGTCGTGGCGGGGCAGTTTCGCGCCGATCTCAACCCGCTGGAAATCCATCTCACGATCAGCGCGCTGGCATTCTACAACGTTTCGAATCGCGCCACCATTTTCGCGCTTTTCCAGCATGATATGGGCGAATCCGGCGCCCTTGCGCGCAGGCGTCAGCATGTCATCGAGACCGTCCTGCGCTTCGTGAGCACCTGAGACTCGCTCCCCGGGAATCAACCCACTTGACAGCAAAATCGATTTGAATATCGTTTCCAAATCGTTTTGGAGATTCTGACGCTATCAGAACCCATCACGACCGGGAGGGGTTTCCTGTCATGACCTTGCGCGCACTCGCCACGCGATTGGGGCTGTCGATCACGACGGTTTCGCGCGCGCTCGACGGCTACGAGGACGTGGCGCATGGCACGCGCGTCCGGGTTCGCGAAGCGGCTGACGAGATGGGCTACCGGCCCAACCCGGTTGCCCGCCGCCTTCGGAAGGGCACGGCAGACGCCATCGCGCTTGTGATGCCGACGGAGCCGGGCCGGTTTTTCCAGCCAGCCTTCGGTGAATTGCTCGCGGTGATCGGCGAGCGTCTCGCAGCGGTCCAGCTCGATTTCACATTGATGGCCGCCCGGCCCGGGCCCGATGAGGCGGCGGTCTATACCCGCATTGTCGAAGGCAAGCGGGCCGATGCCTGCCTCCTCCTGCGCACGCGCCGGCAGGATGAGCGCGTGGCTTACCTTGCCGAATCGGGCTTTCCATTTCTGTGCTTCGGTCGCACCGAAACGACGCGACCCTATGCCTTTGTCGACGGCGCGATGGAGGAGGGGTTCGACGAACTCACGACACGCCTGATCAACCAGGGTCGGCGGCGTTTTGCCCATCTCGCGGGCCCCTCGAACCTCACCTACTCCGCCTTGCGTGCGAAAGGTTTCACACGCGCTCTGGCTCAGGCGGGGTTGCCGGCCGGCCGGATTGTCGAGACCATTGCAACCGAAGAGGGTGGCTATCAGGCGGCGCGCATCCTGCTCTCTCAATCGGAGCGGCCGGACGCGATCATCTGCGCGACCGATCATATGGCGCTCGGCGCCTACCGCGCGATCGGCGAGATCGGCGCCCGCATCGGTGCGGATATCGCTGTGACGGGCCACGATAATCTCGCCGCCGCGGCTTTCACAGACCCTCCGCTCACAACCATGGAACCGCCGATCCGCGAGGCGGGCCTGTCCATCGCCGAGAAGCTGATTGCACTCATCGGTGGAGCAAAACCCGCAGACCTGCAGGAAGTGATGCCGCTGCGCCAGCTTCCACGCGCCTCTTCCGGCGAAGGCGGGGGCTGAGCCCGTCTTGCCTTTGACCAACCCCAAAAAATGAAACTCGGGAGGATAGGATGACCAGACATTTCACCAGGGCAGCGCTGCTGGCGCTGGCCACAACGATCTCGGGCTCCGGCATTGCGCTGGCGCAGAGCGACACCCTCTTTCTCTCCACCCAGCTTCGGCCGGTGGAGGAGGCGACGCTGTTTCGCGGCATGATTCTCAACAACGCGCCGCAGAAGGTCACTTACGCCGTCGAGGAGCCCGCGGCTTTCGCCGTTCGGGTCGATGCAGAAACCAAGGCCGGCAAGCGCACGGTGTCGCTGCTCGGCGCCCTGCATGGCGAAATCCAGCCGCTTGTCGGCAACAGCCTCGATCCGGTGGACGATCTCGTCGCCAATGCACGCGCAGCCGGCATTCCGGAAAACCTGCTCTCGCTCGGCAAGCTGGGCACCGACAAGCAGCAATACATCCCCTGGATGCAGGCGACCTACGTGATGGCCGCCAAGAAAGAAGCGCTGCAATATCTTCCCGCGGGAGCCGACATCAACGCGCTGACATATGCGCAATTGCGCGAATGGGCGAAGAACATCCAGGAGAAGACCGGCAAGCGCGCGCTGGGCTTTCCGGCCGGTCCGAAGGGGCTGATGGCCCGTTTCTTCCAGGGTTATCTCTACCCCTCCTACACGGGCGGCGTGGTCTCGACCTTCAAGAGCGCCGAAGCGGAAGCGATGTGGGCGGAGTTCAAGGCGCTCTGGGCTCATGTGAACCCCAGCTCGACCAACTATGACTTCATGCAGGAAGCCTTGCTCGCAGGCGACGTGATGATCGCCTTCGACCATGTGGCCCGCCTCAAGGATGCGCTGATCGCGGCCCCCAACGCCTATGTGACGTTCCCGGCCCCTTCCGGACCGAAAGGACGCGGCTACATGCCGGTGATCGCGGGTCTGGCGATTGCGAAAGATGCCCCGAACCGTCCCGGCGCTGTCGCCACGATCAACCATCTGCTGAGTGCCAACACGCAGGTGCGTGTCGCGGCCAATCTCGGCTTCTTTCCGGTGGTGAAGGCTGATCTTCCGGCCGATCTTTCGGGCGGCATCAAGCTGCTCGTTGAAGGCGTGGCGAAAACGCAAGGGTCGAAAGATGCGCTGGTGTCGCTCCTGCCCGTGGGGCTTGGCGCGAAGGGCGGCGAGTTCAGCAAGGTCTACATGGATACGTTCCAGCGCATCGTGCTGCGCAACGAGGACATCAAGACCGCATTGGCCGCGCAGGCCACGGCACTCAAGGCCATCATGGATGAAACGAAGGCCCCGTGTTGGGCTCCGGACAAGGCCTCCACCGGCCCTTGCCCGATCAACTGATCGCCGCTGGTCCTTGGGTCGCGCCCTTTGAAAATCGGGCGCGAAACTCCCCCCGATGACAAGCCGGGGAACCGGGCACGCGACCTCCCGCCCGTGCCCGGTTCCCACCCCTGCCCTCTCGCCGGTCGCGGAGCGTCGCCATGACGAATTCTCGCCTGCTGCCCTACCTGCTGATCGCCCCTTCGGTGGTGTTCCTGATCCTGCTCTTCATCTTTCCGCTGGTGCAGACGATCGGGCTCGCTTTCACGGATCAGGGTGGAGCCTCGCTCGGCAATTTCCGCAAAATGGTGGGTGACATCAATTTCGGCGTCTCGCTGCGCAACACGTTCCTGCTCGTGGCCGTCGTGATCCCGCTCCAGATCGGCCTCGCGCTCGGCATGGCCGTGATGCTCCAGAAAATGGAGAAGGGGCGCGATCTCGTGCTCTGGATCTGGACGATTCCGCTCGGTGTTTCCGATCTTGCGGCAGGCCTCGTCTGGCTCTCGATCCTGCAGGATCGCGGCTATCTCAACTCGACCCTTTTCGCTTTGGGCGTGATCGACTCTCCGACGAACTGGCTTTCATACGAGAACCCCACCGCGCTTTTCGTCGGCATCGTGCTTGCTGAAATCTGGCGCGCCACGGCCATTGTGCTGGTCATTCTCGTGGCGGGTTTCCAGCTGATCCCCAAGGAGTATTTCGAAGCGGCAGAAGTTTTCGGCGCCACCGGCTGGACGCGCTTCCGAAAGATCACGCTACCGCTCCTGAAGCCCTCTTTGCAATCGGCGCTGATCCTACGCACGGTGCTGGCTTTCGAGGTGTTCGCGGTGGTCTATGCGCTCGGAGGGCGGAATTTCCCTGTGCTGGTCGGTGAGGCCTATACTTGGATGCGCGACAACCAGAATGATGGTGTGGCCGCAGCCTATGCCATCCTGATCATGGTCATCAGCCTCGCGGCGACGCTGGTCTATATCCGGCTGCTGCGCACGAAACCGGAGGCGCAGGCATGAGCACGAAGCGCTTCCTTTACCTCACCGGTGTCGTCACGCTGATTGCCTGGATCGTCGTACCGATCTACCTGATCGCGATCGGGGCCTTCTCGGGCCGTGCGGGCGTGTTTCGCTGGCCCAAGAGCCTCTGGCCTGCCGATGCGTCATTGCAGGCCATGCAGGTCTTCATGCAGATCGAGGGCGTCTGGAATGCTGCGCTGAACAGCGTGATTGTGGCAGCGCTCTGCATGCTGTTCTCGGTGCTGCTTGGTGCTCCGGCGGGCTATGCACTCGCACGGTTCTCGTTCAAGGGGCAGACGGCCTATCGCCTGCTCATCGTGCTGACGCGCGCTTTTCCGCTCGCGATTCTCGCCCTGCCGCTGACCGTGAATTTCATCCGCATCGGCCTTTACGATACAACCCTCGGCGTGGCTTTGGTGCACACGGCTCTGGCCCTGCCCTTCGCCGCTTTGGTGTCTTCGAGCCTCTTCATGGGCATTCCGCGAGAACTCGAGGAAGCGGCCTGGGTGTTTGGCTGCTCGCGCTTTCAAGCCTTCGTGAAAGTCGTGCTGCCGCTGGCTCTTCCGGGCCTTGCGGCCACCGCCATCTTCGCTTTCGTGATCTCATGGAACGAGGTGTTCGCGGCAGCAGTGCTCACGGTACGCGAACGCACACTGACGGCCTATCTGCTGACCGTTCTCTCGGAATCACCGCTGCATTTCCGCTTCGCGGGCGGTTTCATCCTCATTGTCCCCTCGGTGCTCTTCATCTTCGCGGTGAGAAAATATCTCTTCGCGATGTGGGGCATTGCCAACAGATAAGGCGAAGCCAAAATGGCTGGCATCACCATCGACAGGATCAAGAAAACCTTTGGAGCCGCAACCGCCCTTGCGGAAATCTCGCTCGAGATTGCGGATGGCGAGTTTCTCGCCCTACTCGGCCCCTCGGGCTGCGGGAAGACGACACTTCTTCGCATCATTGCCGGACTTGAAACGCAGACCTCGGGGCGCGTGCTGATCGGCGAGCGTGATGTTTCAGCCCTGCCGCCGAAAGAGCGCGGCCTTGCGATGGTGTTCCAGAACTATGCGGTCTTTCCGCATATGACGGTCTATGAAAACGTCGCCTTCGGCCTGCGCATGCAAAAGGCCGATGAGACGACGATCAAGCGGGAGGTCGAGCGCGCTGCGTCGCTTCTTCATATCGAACCCTATCTCGATCGGTACCCGGCGAAGCTTTCGGGCGGTCAGCGTCAGCGCGTCGCGGTCGCCCGAGCTCTGGCCGTACGCCCGGCTGTGCTTCTGATGGACGAGCCACTCTCGAACCTCGATGCCCTGCTGCGCCTCGAAATGCGCTCGGAACTCAAGGGTGTGCTCCAGCAATCCGGCACGACAACCATCTATGTCACGCATGACCAGACCGAAGCGATGGGCCTCGCGGATCGGATCGCCGTGATGCATGGCGGCGTGATCGAGCAGATCGGCGCGCCGCAGACCATCTATGAGCGCCCGGCGACCAAATTCGTCGGCGGCTTCGTCGGCTCCCCGCCCATGAATTTCATCCGCATGCCGGTGGCGGGTGGACGCGCGGCTCTGGGCGGATTTTCCGCCCCTTGTCCCGGCGCGAAAAGCGAGATCATCTGCGGCATTCGCCCGGAGGATATGCGGATCGCGCTCGGCAGGAGTGGCCTCGATTTCAAGGTGAGCGTCGCCGAGCCGCTGGGCTCCACCCTGCTGCTCACCGGCAAGGTGCAGGATCAACTGATCCGTGTCGCCGCACGGCCCGATTCGGGCTTGAAAGCAGGGGATATCGTAGCGCTGGAGCCTGAGGCGCAACGCATTGTCTGGCTCGACTCCGAAACCGGCCGCGCGGTAGGAGCCTGACGTATGAGTCTCGCCGAACGCGCCCGTGCCATTCTCGCCGCCAATGATCGCGGCGGTTATACGGTTCCGACCGACAAGCTCTACCCCTTCCAGTGGAACTGGGATTCGGCGTTTGTCGCGATGGGTTTTGCGACCTTCGACATCGATCGGGCGCTTTCCGAACTCGAGGCGCTGATGCGCGGGCAATGGGCGGATGGCATGATCCCGCAGATCATCTTCCATCAACCCGCCGACAGCTATTTTCCTGGCCCCGATGTGTGGCGCACGCATCATGCGATCCCGACCTCTGGCATCACCCAACCGCCGGTTTTTGCGATCGCCCTCGCCTTTGTGGCCGAAAGGGCGGGCAAGGATTTCGAACCCCGGATTTCCGCTCTCTATCGCGCCGCTCTCGCTTATCATCGCTGGTGGGCACGGGCGCGCGACCCCGGGCAGCGCGGCATCGTCGCCGTGCTTCACAACTGGGAAACGGGTCGCGACAACTCACCCGAATGGGATGCGCCCTTCGCCCGCGTTCCGCAGACAACGACAACCGCAATCGTCCGGCGCGACCTGAGCCATATCGATGCCGATATGCGCCCGCGCGACGAGGATTACCGGCGCTATATCCACCTTGTCGACCGCTACGCGGCCCTGCGCTGGGAACCTGCAGCCCTGTGGCAGAGCGCACCGTTCAAGGTGGCGGATATCGGCATCAACGCAATCCTCGGAGCTGCCGAAGAGGCTCTGGGGGCCCTCGCCCTGCGCTTCGGAAGTTCGGCCGAGCGCGACGAGATCGCTGGTCGTCGCGCCCGCCTCTCGACCGGGCTCAGCGATCTGTGGAGTGAAACATCGGGCATCTACCTCAGCCGCGATCTCATCAGCGAAAACCTGATCCCGATCCGCGTCTCGGCGGGGTTCTTGCCCCTGCTGACAGAGACATGCCCGGAGCATGCGCAACGCTCACTGGCGCGGCATCTGGATCGCATCCTGCGCGACGAATTGCTGCCTATTCCCTCGACCCTTCCGGGCGAGGCCGGGTTCGAGCCAAAGCGCTATTGGCGAGGGCCGGTCTGGGCCGTGGTGAATTACCTGATCGCGCGCGGGTTTGAGCGGCACGGCCTCACGGATGAGGCTGCTGGGCTGAAACAGGCAACCCTGAACGCGATCCGGGACGCCGGATTCTGCGAGTATTTCGACCCGACCACCCGTCAGGGACTGGGCGGCGGCACGTTCTCGTGGACCGCAGCGATCGCCCTGCTGATCGGGGAGGAGCGGCTGGCGCTCGCGGCCTGATCAGCCTTGTTCGCCTGCAAGATGCGCGCGCGCCTCGTCGGCCGAGCGGAAAATATGTGGCGCAGCCCCACGCGTCTCCAATGCCGAGCCGAGCTTCACGCGCAGGAAGCCCGACGTCGTGTAGCGCGTGACATTGGAATAGAAGCGTGACGTCAGACCAGCGACCATGGCCGCATATTCATCCATCAGGTCGTCGGGAATGGTGAAATGGTCGTAATTCGCGATCGCGCGCACCTTCCGTCCCACCGGGGCGAGCATTCGCTCGACGGAAATGCGGATTTCCTCGATTTCGTCGAGAGTTTTCAGGCTCAGCCGCTCGAAATTGATGAAGAACAAGTTCTCGCCGGCATCATAGGCAAAGCGTCTCTCAATGGGCAGTGCCAGCATGGCATCGCGCAAGGACATCAGGTCGGGCGAGAATATTCGCGCATCCATCAGGCGCGGGCTTTTCACGACAGGGCGAAACGCCATCCGGGCGAGGATATCGCGATCAAGATCAATGCCCGGCGCAATCTCGATGATTTCCATGCCGTCCGGCGTGAGGTGCATCACGCAGCGCTCGGTGATATACAGCACCGGCTGGTTGCGTTTCAGCGCATAGGCTCCCGAGAAGGTGCGATGCTCGACCTCCTCGACGAATTTTATTGTTCCGCCGTCCCTGAGGATATGCAGGCGGCCATTCTCGATCGCAATCTCCGTCTCCCCTGCCGTGAAGGTTCCGACGAAATAGATGGCCTTGGCATTCTGGCTGATGTTGATGAAACCGCCGGCGCCGGCGAGGCGCGGCCCGAATTTCGAGACATTGAGATTGCCCTGCGCATCGGCCTGCGCCAGACCGAGAAAGGCCTGATCCAGCCCGCCACCATCGTAGAAATCGAACTGGTAGGGCTGATCAATGATCGCCTGCGTGTTCGTGGCGGCGCCGAAATTGAGGCCGGAGGCGGGAATTCCACCCACCACGCCCGGCTCGGCCGTCAACGTCATCAGATCGACGACGCGTTCCTCCGCCGCCACCGCCGCAATGCCTTCCGGCATACCGATGCCGAGATTGACCACGGCGTTCGCCTGCAATTCCAGCGCGGCCCGGCGCGCGATGATCTTGCGAGCTCCCATCGGAATGGGGGAGAGCTGGTCTTGTGGCACGCGAATTTCACCTGCGAAGGCTGCGCTGTAGGGCGTCGCAAAAGTCTGCATGTGATATTCGGGCTTCTCGGAGACCACGACGCAATCAACCATCACACCGGGGATTTTCACCTGCCTCGGCGAGAGCGAGCCGCGTTCGGCCACGCGTTCGACCTGCACGATCACGAGGCCGCCCGAGTTGCGTGCGGCCATCGCGATCGCCAGCGCCTCCAGCGTCAGGGCCTCGCGCTCCATCGTGATGTTGCCGTCCGGATCAGCCGTCGTTCCCCGCAACAACGCGACATGAATGGGGAAAGCCTTGTAGAAGAGATATTCCTCGCCGTTGAGTGGCATCAGGCTGACAAGATCTTCGGTCGTCGCGGCGTTGATCTTGCCGCCGCCGAAGCGCGGATCGACAAATGTGCCGAGCCCCACACGGCTCAGATGCCCGGGCTTTCCCGCGGCGATATCGCGATAGAGATGCGAGATCACACCTTGCGGCAGGTTGTAGGCCTCGATCTGGCCGGAAACCGCAAGCTGCTGCAGCTTCGGCACCAACCCCCAGTGCCCGCCGACAACGCGCTTCACGAGGCCTGGATGGCCCAGATGGTTGAGGCCACGCTCTTTCCCGTCGCCCTGCCCCGCCGCATAGACCAGCGTGAGATCGCACGGCGATCCGATGCCATCGGGCTGGCTCCGGCCGGAAGAGAGAAACCGATCCTCGAGAGCAACGGCGAGGTTCTCAGGGAAGCCAATCCCGACAAAACCGCCGGTCGCGACCGTATCGCCATCCCGGACCAGCGCGATGGCATCAGCAGCCGAGGTGATCTTGTGCCGCCCGCGACCATTTTCCGGCGCCGCAAGCTTTCCGAGCATTCCCCCTGCCATCGCATTTCTCCCTTTGGACCGAACCTGCCAGTGATGGGGAAAAATGCAAGACGCGCGCGCCGGGTGCATCCAAACCGGACCGAACCGTGTTAATGGCTCAAGCGGGAGGGCCGCGATGACCGGATTGGAGCGCTACGGATCGATCGAAAACGCGATCCGCGCCGTCGCCTCGGGCGATCGGCAGGCCCTGCGCGCGATCTATGATGCGGAAGGTGCCCGGCTCAACGGTATCGCCTTCCGCATGCTCAGGAGCCGTGCCGCGGCCGAGGATGTCGTGCAGGATACGTTCCTCAAGCTCTGGGAAGCTGCGGGCCGGTTCGACGGCCGGACCGGCTATGGCCGCGCCTGGCTCACCACCTTGCTGCGCAACCGCACCCTCAATGTGCTGCGCAGTGAGGCCCGAACCGAGCTTGTCGATGACTTCGAGCCTCTCGGCCTTGAGACCGGGAGCGAAAGTGCCGAAGAGCGCATGACCCGCCTGTCGGACGAGCATGCGCTGAAACGCTGCCTTGAAGGTCTCGATGCAGCTCGTCGCAAACTGATCGTGCTCGCCTTCACGGAAGGACTGAGCCACGGCGAAATCGCGGCGAAACTCGGGGCACCGCTTGGAACCGTGAAAAGCTGGCTCCGCCGCTCACTCCTCTCGCTCAGGGAGTGCATGGGATGAGCCGGCTGCCGGATGATCTCGAAACGCTCGCGGGTGAATATGCGCTCGGCACGCTGGAGGGCGCGGAACTGCACCGGGCCATGCAGCTTGAGGCGAAAGATCTGCGTTTTCGCGAGGCTGTGATCAGCTGGCGCCTGCGCCTCGCACCGCTTGACGACACCGCTGCGCCGATCACGCCGACACGTTCTCTCTGGGTCCGGATCGAAGCCGGTCTGGGCGTGTCACGACAGAAACCCGTCGCGGCCCGGCCTTCCCGTCTCGCCCAACTGTGGGACAGCCTGAATTTCTGGCGCCCTCTCGGCCTCGCGGGGGGCATGGCCGGGCTCGTCCTCGCGGCCGTGCTGGCTGTCACAGTCGCTCGCGGACCGGTTGCACC
The DNA here is from genome assembly GCA_017302635.1 of Hyphomicrobiales bacterium. Taxonomy (GTDB): domain Bacteria; phylum Pseudomonadota; class Alphaproteobacteria; order Rhizobiales; family Beijerinckiaceae; genus Rhabdaerophilum. Next base: position 1,191,268 of record JAFLCX010000001.1, on the reverse strand, counting down.
CCTTTATGTCGCGGTGCTGAATACATCCGATGGGCGGGCGGCTGCTGTGGTGAATGTCTATTCGAACGGTCAGGTCACACTCATCCCGCTCGAGGATATTTCGGTGCCGCAGGGGCGGATCATCGAAGTCTGGACCCTCCAGAACCGCGAGCAGGGCCCGGTTTCGATCGGGCGGATCGACCGGGCGCGCACGTTGAAACTGGATTTGAAGAACCTCGGAAAACCGGAAGCCAATCATCTTTTCGAACTCACGCTAGAGCCGCCCGGTGGTTCGCCCACGGGCAAGCCAACCGGGCCGATCCTGATGAAGGGCCTGGCGGCACGGAGCATCTGAGTGAAAAACAGCGGCACGGAAATCCGCGCCATCCTTTTCGACAAGGACGGCACCCTGATCGACTTCCAGAAAAGCTGGGGGTCCATCCTGCGAGATGCGGCACTGCTCGGAGCGCATTCCGACATTGCTCTCGCCCGACGGCTGATGGTGGCTGGAGGCATGGATCCGGACACATTGATGACCGCGCCCGATACAGTTTTTGCGGCCGGCAGCACGACGGAAATCGCCGAGGCCTTTCTTCGTGAGGGCGCTGATTGGCCGATCGACGACCTGATCGGCAGGCTTGATGCGCTGTTCGTCGCCTCGGCGGAACACGGCGTACCTGTGACGCCTTTGCGTCCGCTCTTCGAGCGCCTGCGCAAGGCAGGTTATGCACTGGGCATTGCAAGTTCGGACAGCGCGGCGGCGATCCGGCGATTGGCGGAAATCGAGAATATCGCCGATCTCGTCGATTTCATCGCGGGCTATGACAGCGGTTTCGGTTCAAAGCCGGAGCCGGGCATGGCCCTCGCCTTCGTCAACTCCGTTGGAGTTCCAGCGCCTTCCATCGCGGTGGTGGGCGACAACCTTCACGATATGCGCATGGGCCAAGCCGCTGGATTGGGTCTCCGCATTGCCGTGCTCACGGGAACCGGCACGCGAGACCGCCTGAGGCCGGAAAGCGACGCGGTTCTGGAAAGCATCGCCGGATTGCCGGCCTATCTGTCACAGGGTGCGTAACTGGCCGGTGGTGACATCAAAGATCGCCCCGTGCAGCGCAAGCCGGCCCTTGCCATGCAGGATATTCACGCAAGGGAAGGTCAACAGGTTCTCGATCGAATTGCGGATCGAGGCCAAAGCCAGCCTTTCGGCATAGACCGCGTCGGGCTCGTCCTCCTGCGCCGGCAGGGCCTCGGCGGCCGGCGCAATGAGCGTCATCCATTTGCCAATGAAATCACCCGGCGAGAGCGCGTCATCCGCCGTGGGGCTGCGCAGGCGGCGCACGTAGGAATGGACGCCACCGCAGCGGCCATGCCCCATAACCACGATATGCCGGACTTTCAGCGCCTGAACGGCAAATTCGAGCGCAGCGGAGGTGCCATGCAACTCGCCATCCGGCGCATAGGGCGGCACGAGGTTGGCAACATTGCGAACCACGAACAACTCGCCCGGTCGCGCATCGAAAATCACCTCCGGCGAGACCCGGCTGTCACAGCAGGCAATCACCATGATTTCGGGCTTCTGGCCGTTCTCGGCCATTTCCTCGAAGCGCGCGCGCTCCTGCGGCAGGCGCCCATCGCGAAAGGCAGAATAGCCATCGAGGAGACGGGCGGGGAAAGCGGGCGGTGCGGTGACGATCCGGGTGTTCATGGTATACCACGCTAAACACGGTTCTTCGGGCTTCGCAACCTGTCAATCCGGCGGGGGGCTGCCGGAGCGGTTCAGAACCTCTCGCCGCGCACGACATCAACATCGCCGATCGTCACGAGCCCGATCTGGCGCGAGAGCACCGCCATGATCCGTTCGAGCACCGCATCGACGCGCGCAGGATCGGTGATGCAGATCACGCAGACCATCGCACCCGCGCCGCCGACAAGGCCATCGCGTGTCCAGGCCCCGGTCTTGCCCTTGCCGGCCAGCACGGGGAGCACGGTATAGCCGGTGACTCCCGCCGCTTCGAGCGCGGTCGACAGCCGGTTCATGGCTGGGGCTTCCAGGATGATCTCGATCCGCTTCTTGCGATGCATATCCATGATCAGCCTCCCGAAACCTTCGAGGCCAGCCAGAGATAGAGCGGCAGCCCGAGGGTGAGATTGAAGGGGAAGGTAACGGCCAATGACAAGGTCAGATAGATGGCCGGGCGCGCCTCCGGCAATGCGAGGCGCATGGCTGCCGGCACCGCGATATAGGAGGCCGAGGCGGCAAGCGTGATCATCAGCGCCGTTCCGCCCGACGAAAGCCCGAGAAGCAGGCACGAAATCGCGGCCAGACTCGCCGAGATCAGGGGCATGTAAAGCCCGAACAGAACGACGCCCGGCGAGAGAAGCCGCCCGCCCTCGCGCAATCCGCGCCCCGCTACAAGCCCCATATCCAGAAGGAATAGGCAAAGGACGCCGCGAAACGGATCGATGATGAAGGGCGAGATCATCTTCATCCCCTCCGGCCCGGTAATGGCCCCGATGATGAACGAGCCAACGAGCATCACGATCGATCCGTTGAATCCGATCTCGTGCAGCAATGCACCGAGCGGCTCACCCTTGCGCTCCGGCATGGCGCGCCGGGCGAGCAGCAGCGCCGTGAGGATCGCCGGCGTTTCCATAATGGCCGCAATCGCGATGAGGTACCCCTCGAACGAGAGGCCAGCGATCCGGACTGTTTCCGTCGCCGCCACAAAGGTGACGATCGAGATCGAGCCATAATGGGCCGACACAGCTGCCGCATCGATGGCGCTCAGCCGCGATGTCGCGCGCAGCAAGGCGTACCCAATGAGTGGGATGAGCGCGGACAGCACAATTCCCGCCGCAGCCGCGCCGAGCATCTTGGCGTCGACACCGGATTTATGGACCTCGACCCCGCCCTTGAAGCCGATCGAGAGCATCAGGTACAGAGCCATGCCCTTCGCGATCTGTTCGGGAATCGTGAGGTCGGAACGGGCGATGGCCGCCAGAAATCCCAGCGCGAAGAAAAGAACCATCGGCGAAAGCAGATTCGCCGCCGCAAGATCAAGCATACCCATGACCGGCCTGATACCGGCAGGCCTCGGTCATTGGCAAGGCGGCTCGGCGTTTCTTTTGTTGCCTCGACCATGAAAGGCGAGCGACAATGCGCGCCTTTTGATGTTCTTGCGCAGAAAGCCCGTCCATGACTCTCCGTTCCGTACTCTATGTGCCGGCCTCCAATGCCCGCGCCATCGAAAAGGCAACAGGACTGCCTTGCGATGCCGTGATTCTCGATCTGGAAGATGCCGTCGCGAGTGGGGCGAAGGGTATGGGTCGGGAGGCCGCGCGGGAGGCGCTGGAGGCGAAAATTTTCGGCAAGAAACCGGTGATCGTCCGGATCAACGGCTTTGATCCGGATGGGGCAAGTGATGCTCTCGCGGAGGATCTCGCTGCGGTGCTTCCGGCTGACCCGCATGCGATTCTCTTTCCGAAAATCCGCTTCGCGGCCGATGCCGAACGGGTCGAACTCGCACTCTCCGCGAGCCTCGCGCCGGATCAAATTCGCCTCTGGCTCATGATCGAGACACCGCAGGCCGTGCTCGATTGCGCCGCCATCGCATCATTGGCCGCGCGCGACAATGCGCGTCTTGAGTGTCTGGTTCTGGGTACGAATGATCTCGCAAAGGAAATGCGGCTCCGGGCAACCCCCACCCGGCTTGCCCTGCTGCATGCGCTCTCCATGACGCTGCTGGCGGGGCGGGCCTATGGGCTTCACGTCCTCGACGGGGTCTTTGGCGACGTGAAGAACCTCTCGGGCTTTGAAAGCGAGGCCTTGCAGGGCAAGGGGCTCGGCTTCGATGGAAAAACCTTGATCCACCCTGCGCAGATCGAGCCCGCCAACCGGATTTTCTCGGCCTCTGCTGCGGAACTGGCCGAGGCGAGGGCCATTGTCGCGGCGTTCGAAGCACCGGAAAATTCCGGTCGCGCCGTTCTGGTTGTTGGCGACCAGATGGTCGAACGCCTGCATTATGAGGCTGCGAAACGGGTGCTCGGCGACGGATGAGGCTCCTCTGGCGCTGGCTGAAAAGGGTCACGGCGATCGTGGTGGTCGGCATCACGATTTCGCTGCTCTGGGGCCGGTTTCTTCCGCTCCCCTCGACCCTGATGCTGGGTCGCTGGGTCTCGGGGCAGGATGTCGAACGTCGCTGGGTCAACCTTCGGCACGTGTCGTCCTATCTGCCGCGCGCCATCATTGCCTCTGAAGACCAGCGTTTCTGCAATCATTGGGGGATCGACTTCGTGGAATTGCGCGGCGTTCTCGCCGATCGTGCGGGGCCGGCGCGCGGCGCCTCGACCATCACCATGCAGGTCGCGAAGAACATCTATCTCTGGCCGGGTCGCTCCGTGCTTCGGAAAGCGATCGAATTGCCGCTTGCGCTGGTGATCGACCTCGCCTGGGGCAAGCACCGGGTGATGGAGGTCTACCTAAACGTTGCGGAATGGGGGGACGGGCTCTTCGGGGCCGAGGCTGCGGCGCGGCATTATTTCTCGAAGTCGGCACGCGACCTTTCTGCGACCGAAGCCGCGCGCCTCGTCGCTGTCCTGCCCAATCCATCACTGCGTGACGCCAGCCAGCCCAGCGTGGCCTCGCGCCGGATTCTGGCCCGGATGGCCGAAGTATCCGACCTCACAGGATGCGTGTCGCCGTGAGGCCGGGCCGTTCTTGTTCGCTGAAGCGACGTTTACTTGCTCATCATCGAGCGGATGACACCGATGATGGCGAGCAGGACCCCACCGCCGACACCGCCAGACGCAACGGACGAGACAATCCCGCTGACACTCAGGCCACCCGAGAGCAGCCCCGGCAGGACCGCCCCGATGAGCTGTGCGCCCACTCCTCCGCCGATCACACCGGCAACCGAATTCATCAGCATTCCGAGGTCGAATTTCGGCATCGCCTTCGCGGCCAGATTGCCGCCAACGGCTCCGCTCAACAATTGGATGATCAGACTTTCCATGGCTTTCCCCTCTCGCCCATTCTGGTCTTGTGGGCGGGAAGAGATTGCCACACTTTGCGAATTCGACAAAAGTCTGACATCAGCATGCGATCTTAGAGTGCGCGAGTGCAATTAAGAGGCTGAAGTTCAAGCCTTTCTGGCACGGATAACCGCCTCCATGATGAGCTTCTGCGCTTCCGCAGCATCGCCCCACCCGATGAGCTTCACCCATTTGCCGGGCTCAAGGTCCTTGTAGTGCACGAAGAAATGCTCGATCTGCTTCCAGGTGATCTCCGGCAGATCGGTGTAATTTTTCACATTCGCATAGCGCTGCGTAAGCTTGTTCGAAGGTACCGCGATGATCTTCTCGTCGCCGCCGCCCTCGTCATCCATTTTCAGCACGCCGATGGGGCGGACATTGATCACTGCGCCGGGAATGATGGGGCGGGTATTCGCCACCAGAACGTCGATCGGATCGCCATCATCCGAGAGCGTATGCGGCACGAAGCCGTAATTTCCCGGATAGCGCATCGGCGTGTAGAGGAAGCGATCAACAACAAGGGTGCCGGCTTCCTTGTCCATCTCGTACTTGATCGGCTCGCCGCCAATCGGAACCTCGATGACAACGTTGATGTCATCGGGCGGGTTCTTGCCGATGGCGATGGCTTCGAGTCTCATGGGATGTCTCCGGAACTGGTGTCAGGTTTTCCCGGCTCTAGCGCCTGCATCGGGATGCAGCAAGCCGGACCAAGGACCAACCTCTCTCGGTCAGGCGCAAGTGAAGCCTTTGCCGGCAGGCAGGCGCGTGCTATCCGGCCCCGCCATGCCCGAGAACGAACCGAGCGTCGAATTCTACGCCGCGCGACGCGAGAAGCGAGAGGCGCGCTGGAACCGGCCCATCCGTTCAGCGCGCGAGCGCCTTCGCGCCTGGATAGACCTGTTGGTGGTCGATCACGGCGTGCTGAGGCTCTTCCACCTCAACAAGCACCGGGTTGGCGACCGGGTGTGGCGCTCAGCGCAGCCATCGCCACGCGACATCGCCCGCCTCAAGAAGCAGGGCCTGAAAACCATCGTCAACCTCCGGGGCGGTCGCAGCCATGGCGCCTGGCAACTTGAGAAGGATGCGGCCGAGCGCCTCGGGATCGAGGTGGTCGACCTCGTCCTGCGCTCGCGTGAGGCGCCTGATCGCGAGACGCTTCTCGCGCTCCCGGCATTTTTCGCGAAGCTCGAATACCCGGTTCTCGCGCACTGCAAGTCAGGCGCTGACCGCGCCGGCCTGTTCGCGGCGCTCTATCTGATGGTGGTCGAGGGTGCGAATGCCCACCGCGCGCTTCAGGAGCTCAACTTGCTCAAGGGGCATTTCCGCTATGCCCAGACCGGGATCCTTGATGCCTTCATCGAAGCTTATGCGGAAGAGGGCGAGCGGCACGGCAAGAGCTTTCTCGATTGGGTGCGTGACGATTACGACCCGGCACGGCTGACGGCCTCATTCCGACCCAAGCGGATCTCGAGCCTGCTGGCGGACCGAATTCTGAGGCGGGAATGATCGCGTCGAGGGCAGCTTCAAAGCGGCAAATAGCGCGATATTTTCACCGTTTTCGGGTCTGAATTTCAAATTTTTCTCCTCCGATCTTCCGAATTGACCGGGTTTTGCAACAAGCATTGCCGACTTGTGTTCAGCGCCTAGTTCCTCTCGAAGAACAAGAATTGGGGCGGGAGGAATAGCCCTTGACCATGCACGAGAGACACGCGGGCCCTTCGGCGGGCCTCGCGAGAGAGGCTTCTGGTATCCGCCTGATCGGGGACATCGCGCCTCTGGCCGCCAAGGCTTACGGCGAGAAAACTGCCTATCGGATCGTGATGCCCAACGGCATGAATGGCCGGTTGAGTTTCAACGCCATCGACAGCCTCTCGGATGATTTCGCGGTCTACCTGCGCGAGGAACTCGGGCTTCATGCCGGTGACCGCGTGGCGCTTCAGGTGCCCAATGGTCTGGCTTTCCCGATCGCCGCTTTCGGCATCGCGAAAGCGGGGCTTGTGCTGGTGAACACCAACCCGCTCTACACCGGCACGGAGATGGGCCGGCAGTTCGCCGATGCCGGCATTCGCGCGCTGGTGATTGTCGATATGTTCGCCGACAAGCTGGCCGAGGCCCGTGCGATCCACCCGATCGAGCACGTGATCATCGCTGCAGTTTCAGAAAAGATGCCGCGGGCCGTCCATCGTGTCGTGCGGATGGTGCAGCGCTTCTGGGATCGCTCCTTGCCCCCGATCGAGGGTGCGCATCATTTGTTCCGGGATGTTCTGGCCAGAGGCGCTTCCATTCGCGCCTCGCGCGGCATCCATGTGCCGGATTACACTGCGCAGGTGAACCCGGGTGACATTGCTGTGCTCCAGTACACGGGTGGCACGACGGGCGTTGCCAAGGGCGCAATGCTCACCCATTCGAACCTTGTGTCGAATGTCGGCCAGGCAGAAACCTGCTTCGGCGGTGAAATCCGCGCGGGCGAAGAAGTGGTTCTGACAGCGCTGCCGCTTTACCACATCTTCGCGTTCACCGCGAACATGCTGCTCTTCCACAAATGGGGAGCGGAGAACATCCTCATCCCCAATCCGCGCCCGATCTCGAACCTCAAACGCGCCTTCGAGAACCACAAGATCACCTGGATGACGGGGGTGAACACCCTCTTCAACGCGCTGAACAACGAGTTCTGGTTCTCGGAAGACCCGCCACGCTCCCTGCGCGGTGCGGTTGCCGGTGGCATGGCCCTGCAGAGTGCAGTCGCCGAACGCTTCAAGGCTGTCACCGGCGTGGATGTGCTGGAAGGCTATGGGCTCACCGAAACGTCTCCCATCGTCACCTTCAATTCGCGCCAGAAATTCCGATTCGGAACCATCGGCCAGCCGATGCCGCAGACTGAAATCCGCCTGATCGACGCCGAAGGGCGCGAAGTGCCGACCGGCGAACCGGGCGAACTCACGGTCCGTGGCCCGCAGGTGATGGCCGGATACTGGCAGAAGCCCGAGGAAACCGCTCTCGCCCTGCGCCATGGCTGGCTGATGACCGGAGACATCGCCGTGCTGGATGCCGAAGGGTTTTACCGGATCGTCGACCGCAAGAAGGACATGATCCTCGTTTCCGGCTTCAATGTTTACCCGAACGAGGTGGAGGATGTGCTCGCCGCTCATCCCGGTGTGCTGGAGGCGGCCGTGATCGGCCTGCCCGATGGCGCCGCAGGTGAAGCGGTGTCAGCGTTCGTGGTGGCACGTGATACGCATGGCCCGACTGCCGAGCAGTTGCGCGAACACTGCAAGGCGCATCTGACGGCCTACAAGGTTCCCAAGCGCATCGAATTCCGGGAATCCTTGCCGAAGTCGAATGTCGGCAAAATCTTGCGGAAAGACCTCAGAGCCGAAATCGCGAGCACGGGAGCCTGATATGGTCGGAGCCTTTGAACAGGCGGTGCTCGCCGCCATGATTTTCGTGATCATGCTCGGTATGGGCGCCTCGCTCACCCCGCGCGACTTCGTGCTCGCCCTGAAGCGGCCCTACGGCATGCTGATCGGGCTCGTCTCCCAATACGGGTTCATGCCCCTGATCGGGCTGATTCTGGCGCTGACACTTCCGGTGTCCGATCCGATCAAGATCGGCATCCTGATCATGGGCTGCATGCCGGGCGGCACCACCTCGAACATCTTCACCTATTTCAGCCGCGGCAACCTCGCGCTCTCTGTCCTGATGACGGTAAACTCGACCGTGGTCGGGATCGTCGCGATCCCCTTGTTGATCGTGACCTATGTCGCGATCCTGACGGCAGCGGGCTCTCTCTCGATCGTGGTGCCGGCGCAGAACATCATCATCACCCTGATCCTGCTTCTGGTCCCCGTGGCGATCGGCATGATGATCCGCCGATGGAACGCGAATGTTGGCGCGCTCGTGGAACTGGTCGGCAGTTTTCTCGGGCTCGTTTTCATCCTGCTGCTGCTCGTCACCTGGGTGCCGCGGAACTGGCAGTTCCTGATGAACACGCCGGCTTCGGTGTTCTTCGGCGCGATCGGGCTCGGAATTCTCGGTTTCCTGTTCGGATATCTCTTCTCGACAGCCCTGAAGCTCCACCCGCGCAACGCACGCACCATCGCTCTCGAAACAGGCATCCAGAATGGGCCGCTCGCCATCGCGATCGTGGCCTTCACCTTCGTCGGCCCTCTCCAGAGCATTCAGCAACAGGTGATGGCGGTTCCGGCGCTCTATTCGCTCTTCATCGTCATTTCGTCGACAATCCTGACCCTGTGGTTCCGGCGAGCGAATGCGGCCGCGGAGCAGAAGATCCCCGACGCACTTCTCTGACCTCAGGGCTTCAGAACGAGCTGAATCCAAGTATCGGGAAAACGACCGCGCTTGCACTGATCTGAACGGATGAGCGCAATATCATCATCAACATTCACAACGTCGAGCTTGCCAAGCGCTACGCAACGCGCATCATCGGCATGACGGGTGGCAATGTCGTGTTCGATGGCCCTCCGGAAGCGCTAGAGAGGCATCATCTCTCGGCGATTTATGGCGGAGAGGATTGGCACGGATGACGACCCCCCAGCATTTTGTGTCCCGTCGCGAACCGTTTCCGGCCAATTGGCCGGTTCGCATCGCCTGGGCCGGGCTCGCGCTCTACACGTTCTATGCCCTCTCCACGCTCGATGTCAGCTGGGCCCGTATCGTGCGCGGGATCGATCAGGGTGCGACCCTGCTCGGGCGCATGTTTCCGCCCAACACGGCTGCCGACAAACTGGAGCTGATCACAACGGGCATGCTGGAAAGCATCCAGATTGCTGTGCTCGCCACATTTTTCGGCATCCTGCTCTCTTTGCCGCTCGGGTTCGCGGCGGCACGCAATCTTGCGCCAATCTGGCTTTCGACCGCCGCGCGCGGTGTCATCGCCATCTGCCGCTCGTTCCATCCGGTGATCGTGGCGATCCTGTTCGTGAAGGCCGTCGGCTTCGGCGCGCTTGCCGGTATTCTCGCGCTGATTGTCGCCACGATGGGGTTTGTTGCGAAACTCTTCGCGGAAGTGGTCGAGGAGCTGAACCCCAAGCAGGTGGAGGCGGTGCGCGCCACCGGCGCCTCGTTCCTCAACGTGCTGGTGATGGCGGTGATGCCGCAGGTGATGGCGCGTTTCGTGGGTCTCACGGTCTATCAGTTCGATTCGAACCTGCGCAATTCCACGATGGTGGGCATTGTCGGCGGCGGTGGCATCGGTGCGCCCCTGTTCACGGCCTACCAGCGCTTTGACTACGACGTGGTGCTGACAATCCTGATCGTCATCATCGCGCTCATCATGTTGTGCGAGGTGTTTTCAGCCCGCATCCGGAGAATTTTTCAATGAACACGTCACCTGAATTGCGGCGCTGGGAGCGTTTCTCACCGGCCGAGCGCATCGCGCGCGCCGTGCTCTACATCCTGACGGCGATTGCAGTGATCTGGTCGCTGAAGACGATCGATATCATCCCGGAATTTCTCTACGATGCGCCCGCGCAGAGCGCGGATCTTTTCAAGCGCATGTGGCCGTTCGACTGGGCTTTCTATCCCAAGGCCATCCACAATGCACTGATCGAGACCTTCCATATTGCGACTTTAGGGACCATTCTCGCGATCATCCTGGCCTTGCCGCTCTCGTTTCTCGCGGCACGGAATTTCACGAAGAATCCGGTTTTGCGCTGGTTTGCGCAGTTCATCTTCGTTTCCTCGCGTTCGGTGAATTCGCTGATCTGGGCGCTGCTGTTCGTGGCGGTTTTTGGACCCGGTGCTCTGGCGGGCGTGATGTCGATCGCGGTGCGATCGATCGGCTTCGTCGGGAAGCTCTTCGGCGAGGCGCTGGAAGAAGCGCAGAACGGCCCTCTCGAAGCGCTCGCCGCAACCGGTGCGCCCCGTTCGATGATCCTCGTGAAGGGCTACTGGCCGCAGGTCGAGCCCGCCTTCTGGTCGGTCGTGCTGTTGCGCTGGGACATCAATATCCGCGAAAGCGCTGTGCTGGGCCTCGTGGGGGCCGGCGGCATCGGGGTAGCGCTCGATGCGGCGCTCAACAACCTTTACTGGGATCAGGTCGGGCTGATCCTCGCCGTGATTTTCACGGTCGTGATCATCACCGAGATCGTGACATCCTTCCTGCGCAGCCGGATCTTGTAGGAGCGTGCCGCGCAATGGTCTCGTGAGCATTGCACGACCGCATTCCGGGCAGAGAAAGTACAATCCGATCTGGAAACGAAAAGGCCGCCCTCGGGCGGCCATTCGTATCTCCTTGGGGAAACAAGAGAAAATTGGAGCGGGTAAAGGGATTCGAACCCTTGACCCCAACCTTGGCAAGGTTGTGCTCTACCCCTGAGCTACACCCGCATCCAGTGCCGGCTCTTCGCCGGTTCGGCGGTGTTTAGCCCCAAAGTCGCGGGCAAGGCAAGAGGCATTTTTGCGGCAAGGTTTCAAGACTTGTGAGGCGAGCCCGAACCGGGCAAAGAAAAGTCTTGTTCCTCTTTCCGTTCCCAGAGCCATGACCAGCCCCGATCCTTCTGCCAAAGCCTATGACCTTTTGGCACGCCTTGGCATTTCCTACCGCACTGTCGAGCACCAGCCCGTCTTCACCGTCGCGGAATCGCAGGAATTGCGCGGAGCCCTAGCCGGCGGGCATACCAAGAACCTCTTCGTGAAAGACAAGGCCGACCGGCTGTTTCTCATCACGGCCGAGGAAGACAGCCCCGTTGATCTCAACGCGACCAGCAAACTTCTGGGGGTCAAGGGGCGACTGTCCTTCGCCAATGCTGAGCTTCTGATGGCGCATCTTGGTGTTGAACCCGGCTCGGTCACCCCGCTTGCCCTGGTGAACGACGAGGCCGGGGCCGTGACTTTCATTCTTGAAAGGAAACTTCTGGAACACGCGATCATCAACGTGCACCCGCTGATCAATTCGCGGACAACGGCCCTCGGGCGCGACGATCTTGTCGCCTATATCGAGGCGACCGGTCATGCGGTGACGGCGCTCGACCTTCCCCATCGCGTGATCGAACCTCTGGCCTAAGGCAAAAGCCTCGCCGGACGGGTTGCAACTCGGCCCTTCCGGTTCCACATACGCGTTGAGCAATATGGGCTCCGATCGGGGCTCTCGACGAATTTCGAAGGTTCTCGCCCATGAATGACGCTGCTGATCTGGTCAAAGACACAACGACCCAGGATTTCCGTCAGGATGTCCTGATGGAATCGATGAAGCAGCCCGTGCTCGTCGATTTCTGGGCGCCGTGGTGCGGACCCTGCAAGCAACTCACGCCCGTCATCGAAAAGGTGGTCAAGGCCGCAAAAGGCAGGATCAAGCTCGTGAAGATGAATATCGACGAGCATCCGCAGGTCGCCGGGCAACTCGGCGTGCAATCCATCCCTGCCGTCTTCGCTTTCCAGAAGGGGCAGCCGGTCGATGGCTTCATGGGCGCTTTGCCGGAAAGTCAGGTGAAGGGTTTCATCGAGCGCCTGATCGGCCCGATGGGGGCTGATCTCGCCGCGATGCTCGACGAGGCGAAGGCCTTGCTCGATGCCGGCGATGCCGCCGGGGCCATGGAACTTTTCGCAGGCATTCTGGGTCAGGAGCCCGAGAACATGGATGCTCTGGGAGGCCTGATCCGGTCCCAGATCGTGGGCGGCGCTCTCATACAGGCTGAGCAGATGCTCGCCCGCGTGCCACCCGAACAGGCTCACCATGCTGCAATTGCCGGCGCTCGCGCCGCTTTCGAACTCGCCAAACAAGTTGAAGCTCTGGGGGACGTGACAAGCCTTCAGCGGAAGGTGGAGGCCAATCCGCTGGATCATCAGGCGCGATTCGACCTCGCCCTTGCGCTCAACGCCCACGGCAAGCGCGAGGAAGCGGTCGACGAACTGATCGCGATCATCAAGAAGGATCGCAGCTGGAACGAAGACGGCGCGAGAAAGCAGCTCTTGCAGTTCTTCGAGGCCTGGGGTGGCCAGGACGACGCGACCGTCACGGGTCGGCGACGGTTGTCCGCGACCCTGTTCTCGTAACAGGAGGCAAACATGCCTTCGAATGCGGTCTATGCCGGCGCGAACGATCTTCCTCAGACCCTCGCGCTTTTTCCGCTGCCCGGTGCGTTGCTTTTGCCGCGCGGACAGATACCGCTGAATATTTTCGAGCCGCGCTACATCGCCATGATCGACTCGGCGCTCGCCGGGTCGCGGCTGATCGGCATGATCCAGCCCGATCCATCGGTCGCGGAGAGAATTGGGTTGCCGAATGTTTACTCGGTCGGCTGTGCGGGGCGAATCACGCAATTCGCGGAAACCGGCGACGGGCGATACCTTCTCCAGCTCACCGGAATCGCGCGCTTTCGCATCATCGAGGAACTGGGTTCCGAAACGCCCTTCCGTCGAGCCAAGGTCGATTTTTCCGCCTTCGCCGATGATCTTGTTGCGGGGCGTGGCGAAGACGAGGTTGATCGGACGGGGCTTCTCTCGGCTCTGCGCAACTTCTCGGATGCCAACCGCGTTCCGATTGATTGGGCCAGCATCGAGCAAGCGCCGAATGAGGCCCTCGTGAATGCGCTCTCGATGATGTCACCCTACGGCATTCGCGAGAAACAGGCCCTGCTGGAAGCCGCCACATTGAAAGCCCGCGCCGACATGCTGATCGCCATCACCGAGATGGAGCTGGCGCGCAAGGATGGTGATGACGAACCGCGCTTGCAGTAGGCGAGGCACAGGAGATTGGACATGACAGACAAGGTTGAGGAAACCATCGCGGCCCCCGAGCGCAGCGTGGACCCAAAGCTCCTGGAACTGCTGGTCTGCCCGGTGACCAAATCGACACTCGATTATGACGCCGTGCATCAGGAGCTTGTCAGCCGGGCGGCGAAACTCGCCTACCCGGTGCGCGACGGCATTCCGATCATGCTGCCCGAAGAGGCCCGCAGGCTCGAGGATTGATCAGATCGCCTCGCCCCGGAACAGTTTCGGCTCGCCCGTATCTCGTCCCGCAGCCTGCTTGCGCAGCAAGGATCTCAGGCGGTCCGAACGGTTCACAAGCCCGAGCCCGATATCGCGGACAAGGCGCACAGGGCCAAAATCATTCGAGAACAGCCGGTTGAGGCCCTCCGTCAGGCCCGCCATCGCCACCGCCGGGGGGCGGCGGCGCGCCTGATAGGTCTCGAGCAGGGTCGGATCGCCGGGATCGAGCCCCAGACGCACATGTTCGACCACCAGTTCGGCGAGGGTCGCGGCATCGGCGAAACCGAGATTGAGTCCCTGCCCTGCCAGCGGATGAACGACATGCGCCGCATCGGCCACCAGCGCGACCCGATCGGCAAAAAATCGCCTCGCAATTCCGAGCGAAAGCGGATGGCTGGATACCTGCCCGATCCCCTTGATCTCACCGCGCCAACCTGCGGCGCGCCGCACGACTTCCTCGATCAGCGCGGGAACGGAAAGCTCCAGCATCCGCTTCGCAATGTCGGTTCTCTCGCTCCAGACCATCGATGAACGATTCTCGTCGAGGGGAAGAAGGGCAAAGGGACCAGAGGGCAGGAAATGCTGGACCGCCTCGCCGTGATGAGGGGCCGAATGCTCGACAATCGCGGTGATGGCAGTCTGCCCATAGGCCCAGCCATGAAAAGGGATACCCGCCATGCGCCGGATCGCTGAACGGGCACCATCCGCAGCCACCAGCAAAGAAGGGCGATACTGATTTCGGCTGCACCGTAGGGAAATCGCATCGGGCTGGGGCGAGAATCCAAGCACGTGCTCCGCAATCAACGGAATGCCGGCTGCCCGTGCCGCATCCCTCAGGGCTGATTGCAGCAAGCCGAGCGGGACAAGATGCGCGAGCGGTTGATCGTCCGTTTCAGTCTCGAAACCGAGGCTTGACGGGCGCACGATCTCGTCAAGCCCCGTATCCGAGATGGCGATGGAGCGCATGGGATGCGCATGCGGGGCCAGGAGCGGCCAGATATCCAGCATTTCGAGAAGCCGGCGCGAGCCTGCGTTGAGCGCGAGAATGCGCGAATCAGGCCCCTTGCTGGCGGCGTCCTGCGCCGAAAGAGGATCGACGATCGCGATATCGGACGCGGTGAGGCCGGCCCGATACAACGCCAGTGCCGTCGCTGCACCAGCCGGGCCAAAACCAGAAATCACAATCGAGGCGGTCATCGGCAATCCTTTGCTTCTGATTACTCCCGCACGTGCTGCGCCTCAATGGCGAATGCAATCGGCTTGACGTGGCGCAATGCCTCGGCGCAGGCTCCGGCACGGAGAATTCGGAATAGCGCTCATGACACCTGTTGAAACCCTGCTCTCGATCCTCGATCTCGAGAGGCTCGAGCAGAACCTCTTTCGCGGCCATGCACCGCTCGCCGGGTGGAAGCGGGTCTATGGAGGTCTCGTGATCGCGCAGGCTCTGGTTGCGGCAGGGCGCACCGTGGAAGGGCGCCGGCCGCATTCGCTGCATGGATACTTCCTGCTCGGCGGTGATCCGTCGATTCCGATCATCTACGAGGTTGACCGCATCCGCGACGGGCGCAGCTTCACAACCCGCCGCGTTGTCGCAATCCAGAAAGGCGAGGCGATTTTCGCCATGTCAGCCTCGTTCCATGCCGAAGAGCCAGGCCTTCATCATCAAACCTCGATGCCGAAGGTGCCTTTGCCGGAAGATCTGCCGAGCGAGACGGACCTGAAAAAGCTCTATCTCGAAACCCTCCCTCCGGCTCGCGCCGCCTATTGGAAACGCGAGCGCCCCATCGAGGTGCGCCCGGTCGATCCTTCCGGATTTTTCGACCGGCGCCAGCAGGCTTCGGAGCACCATCTATGGTTTCGCGCAACGGGCACATTACCGGATGATCCCGCCGTTCATGCCGCGGTGCTGGCCTATGCCTCGGATATGTCGCTCCTCGACAGCGCGATGGTTGCACATGGTAAAAGTGTCTCGGACCCCGACATCATGCCCGCGAGCCTCGACCATGCTCTCTGGTTCCATGAGGATTTTCGCGCGGATGAATGGCTGCTCTACGCTCAGGAAAGTCCGTGGACCGGACATGCGCGCGGCCTGGGCCGCGGCCTGATTTACACACGCGACGGGCGGTTGGTCGCTTCGGCGGCGCAAGAGGGGCTTGTGCGGCGCATCGCACCCAGCCCCTCCCGATTCTAGGCTCAAGGCAATTTGCAAAAATTTTAGGCGTCTTTTGGCTCAACTGATGATTTTTTCATCAGATTGTATGTCTTGGCAGCGATCAGTGCGAGACGATCGGTCGCAACCAGCCTTTCCCATTGCCGAATTCAGGTCCGCTACACCGTTCAGGTTCTGATTCCCGTTCGTTCCGACCTTTCCCGCCGCCACCCAGCTCTTGAAAACGGCTGCAGGGCTAAATTTGGCATGCGGATTGTTTACCCAAATCTTACCGCCAGGTTTCGGCGGTTTTTGTTGTGAACTTCCCATTTGGGACGATTCCCCTGGAGAGAGGCATGAAGCTCGTCACAGCCATCATCAAGCCGTTCAAGCTCGAGGAGGTGCGAGACGCCCTCACGTCCTTGGGTGTGCACGGCATGACCGTTACGGAAGTCAAAGGCTATGGCCGCCAGAAAGGCCATACCGAAATCTATCGCGGTGCCGAATATGCCGTGAGCTTCCTTCCGAAGATCAAGCTTGAGGTCGCCACCGAGTCGGCGCTTGCGGACAAGGTCATCGAAGCGATCACGAATGCGGCGCGAACCGGGCAGATCGGCGACGGCAAGATTTTTGTCCAGTCGGTCGAGCGCGCCCTGCGCATCCGCACCGGTGAGCGCGACAATGACGCGCTCTGATCAACCCTTTCCATCCCTCGATCGTTTCTCGACCAATCTGGAGCGACCTATGATGTCCAAGCGTTCAATGATGGGCGTAACGGGGGCTTTTGCCGCCCTCACGCTCTCGGCGATGCCGGCCCTCGCGCAAGCGGCCCCCGTGCCGAACAAGGCCGACACCACCTGGATGATGGTTTCGACCATTCTCGTCCTTCTCATGACCATTCCGGGTCTCGCCCTGTTCTATGGCGGCCTTGTCCGCTCGAAGAACATGCTCTCCGTTCTCACTCAGGTTCTCGCGACCGTCTGTCTCGTCTCGATGCTGTGGGTGTTCTACGGCTATTCGCTGGCCTTCACGGGCGGCGGCAGTCTGAACGCCTATATCGGCGGTTTCGACAAGGTGTTCCTCAAGGGCGTGACTCCTGAATCGACGGTCGCCACCTTCTCGAACGGCGTCGTGATCCCCGAACTGGTCTATATCGCGTTCCAGATGACCTTCGCCTGCATCACGCCGGCCCTGATTGTCGGAGCCTTCGCCGAGCGTATGAAGTTCTCGGCCGTGCTGGTGTTCGTGGCGCTCTGGGTCACCTTCATCTATTTCCCGATGGCGCACATGGTCTGGTACTGGGCTGGCCCGGACGCGCTCGGCAACGCGGCGAAAGCAGTGGCAACCGCCACCGATGCCGCTGCCAAGACGGCCGCCGAAGCCAAGCTGGCTGAAGTCACGGCGGATGCCGGCATGCTGTTCCAGTGGGGCGCGCTCGACTTCGCCGGCGGCACCGTGGTGCATATCAATGCCGGTATTGCCGGCCTCGTGGGCTGCATCATGATCGGCAAGCGCATCGGCTACGGCAAGGAACTGATGGCTCCGCACTCTCTGCCGATGACGATGATCGGCGCGGCGCTCCTCTGGGTAGGCTGGTTCGGCTTCAATGCCGGCTCCAACCTCGAAGCCTCGGCTGGTGCCGTGATTGCGTTGATGAACACCTTCGTCGCCACTGCGGCTGCCGGCTTCGCCTGGCTGGTCGTTGAGTGGATGGGCAAGGGCAAGCCGTCGCTCCTGGGCCTCGCCTCGGGTGTGGTTGCCGGCCTCGTGGCCATCACCCCGGCCTCGGGCTTTGCGGGCCCGATGGGTGCCATCGTGCTCGGCCTTGTCTCGGGTGTCGGCTGCTACTTCGCCTGCACCACGCTGAAGAACGCCCTCGGCTACGACGACAGCCTTGATGTATTCGGCGTGCATTGCGTCGGCGGCATCATCGGCGCGATTGCGACCGGCATTTTGGTCAATACCGCTCTCGGCGGCGTCGGCATCCCCGATTACACCAGCAAACCGGGTGAACTTGCCGTGGGTGCCTATGTGATGGGCACGGCAGTCTGGGCTCAGATCAAGGCTGTGATCTTCACGCTTCTTTTCTCCGGCATTGGCTCGGCGATCATCTTCAAGGTCGTGGATCTGACGATCGGCCTGCGCGTTCCGCAGGATCAGGAGCGCGAGGGCCTCGACATCGCCGAGCACGGCGAGCGTTCGTACAACCTGTGATCCAGTGAATTCGCGGAGGCCGGAACCGGCTTCCGCGAACGCATTTCGACGGTCGGGTCGGCGTTTTCCTCCGCCTCTCGGCCATGCCTCCAAAGGCGGGCTTCCGGGCTCGCCTTTTTTTATGTCAGTCGATGAAGGCCTGCTTCGCAAACAGAGCCTTAACCGGATTGCTCGATAACAATGGATCGAACAACCGGGCACGCCCGGCACGGCACGTTGAACCGGGAAGACAGATTCAATGCGGACGACGCGGCTCCAGCAATCGGCCTTCGGCAATCTGCCGGATCATCTCCGGGAGGGCTTTGCCCGGCGTCTGCGCGACGCCGCAGGTATCGGCCTCATCGGCCTCGCGATCGCGCATGCGATTGCGCTCGCCAGCTGGTCCGTGCGGGATCCAAGCCTGAGCACAACCGGTTCGGGTCGAGTGAGCAACCTGCTTGGATACCCTGGCGCTGTGATCGCTGATCTCTCGATGCAGTTGCTCGGGCTGGGCAGCATCGCCCTTGCGGTTGCGATCGGCACCTTTGGTGTTCGCCTGCTGATCATGCCCGTGAAATCGGGCTGGAAATGGCGATTGGCCGTTGCCGCTTTCGGTGTGCTGGCGGCATCGTGCCTCGCATCGGCCCTACCTTCCACTGAGCGCTGGCCCTTGCCCACGGGGCTTGGCGGCGCGATGGGAGACGGGCTCCTGTCCTTCACAGCCCTTCTCGGTCTGGCGCTGGATGGCCCGGTGCGGATGCTCGCAGCCATTTTCGCGACGCTCGCTCTGGCTGGCGCGCTCTACGCCCAGTTTCATGGGTTGCTCGGACGCTCGGACGCCGAGGATTCCGACGAGGATGACGAGCGCGAGGACGAACCCTCATTCGCCATTCTGCTGCTCGGGGGCTTGCTGCATCTCGGTTACATGATGCGCGGCTTCATCGCTCGCATCCTGCCGGAACGAGCGGGGCGACCCAGTTTCAAGGATCGCCTGCGCGGATTTCTGGCGCAGCGTAGCCGCAATGACATTGAGCCCGGCATGACCGGGCCACAGCATCGGCGCGAGCCCGTCTTCGTCAATGCCGGAGCGCCTCGGCCAGCCGGTCAGCCCCTGCCTCCGCATCTTGATATGCCGATCCGCCGTCCGGCTGATCCCCTGGCAGAGCCGCCGCTCCGCTCCAGATCCGCCGAACCGGCTCCGTTTGATCCCGAGCCATACAATGACGAGGATTTCGAGCCGGAACCGGCGGCTCCGCGCGTCACCCCGCCTGTGGGGGCCCTCAAGCCCGGCAAGCGCGAGCGCAAAGAACAGCAGGTCTCGATCTTCGATCAGGAGGAATTCCAGTTTCCGCCGCTCTCCTTGCTGGCCGAGCCGAAGCGCGCGGTCGTGCAGGTGGTCTCGACCGATGCGCTCGAACAGAATGCCCGGTTGCTCGAAAGCGTGCTGGAAGATTTCGGCGTGCGTGGCGAAATCATCAATGTCCGCCCCGGACCGGTTGTCACACTTTACGAACTCGAACCGGCGCCGGGAACAAAATCGAGCCGTGTCATCGGTCTCGCCGAAGACATCGCCCGATCCATGAGTGCGGTTGCGGCGCGCGTCGCGGTCATTCCGGGCCGTAACGCGATCGGCATCGAGCTGCCCAATGCCAAGCGTGAAACGGTCTTTTTGCGTGAATTGCTGGCCTGCGAGGATTTCGAGAAATCGAAACTCAAGCTGGCCCTCTGCCTCGGCAAGACCATCGGCGGCGAGCCGGTAATCGTCGATCTCGCGCGGATGCCGCATCTTCTCGTGGCAGGAACGACCGGCTCCGGCAAATCGGTCGCGATCAACACCATGATCTGTTCGCTGCTCTACCGGCTGAAGCCGGAGGAATGCCGCCTGATCATGATCGATCCGAAAATGCTCGAACTCTCGATCTATGAGGGCATTCCGCATCTGCTGACGCCTGTCGTGACAGACCCGAAGAAGGCCGTCGTCGCGCTGAAATGGGCCGTGCGCGAGATGGAAGACCGCTACAAGAAGATGTCGAAGGTCGGGGTGCGCAACATCGATGGGTTCAATGCCCGCATTCTGGAGGCGAAGGAACGCGGCGAGGTCATCACTCGCACCATCCAGACGGGCTACGATCCCGAAACCGGCCAGGCGGAGTATGACGAAGAGGTGATGGCCCTCGAGCCCTTGCCCTATATTGTTGTCATCGTCGACGAGATGGCCGATCTGATGCTGGTCGCAGGCAAAGAGATCGAAGGTGCGGTGCAGCGTCTGGCCCAGATGGCGCGTGCTGCGGGCATCCACATTGTGATGGCCACACAGCGCCCCTCGGTGGATGTCATCACCGGCACGATCAAGGCCAATTTCCCGACCCGGATTTCCTTTCAGGTCACCTCCAAAATCGACAGCCGCACCATTCTGGGTGAACAGGGTGCGGAGCAACTGCTCGGACAGGGCGACATGCTCCACATGGCCGGCGGCGGTCGGATTTCCCGCGTCCATGGCCCGTTCGTTGCTGACGGCGAAGTTGAGAAAATCGTGGCACACCTCAAGACACAAGGCCGGCCATCCTATCTCGACGAGATCACGGCCGATGCCGATGGCGAGGAGGGCGAGGAGGGCGGCGGCGACACGGCCGTTTTCGATCACGGGAATTTCGGGGAGGAGAGCGCTGATCTCTATGATCAGGCGGTCGCGGTGGTCCTGCGCGACAAGAAGGCTTCAACGAGCTATATCCAACGTCGGCTTCAGATCGGCTATAACCGCGCGGCGTCCCTGATCGAACGCATGGAGCGCGAAGGAATTGTTGGCCCGGCCAACCATGCCGGCAAACGCGATATCCTGCTGCGCGGAGCCGATGGAGCGGCAGATTGAAAATCCGCCGTTCTTCCGCCACAAGCGGAGAATAAACGGCGATGATGGTGTTGACGCGGTTGAGATGGCGCTTCAGGGCATGTTTGGCAGATTGACGTTTCTGGGGATTGCCCTCTGCGCGAGCGCAGGCCTTGTCGTCGCCCAACAGCTGCCGACACCACCAGCCCGCCCGCAGCCGCGCACGGAATTTCGTGCTGATCCGCCTCCGCCCCAGCGGCTCGGCGCTCCCCGCCCGGCCGACCAGACACCGCCGAGCCTTGATCGCATCAACGCCTATTTCAACAGCCTCAAGGGGTTTCAGGCCGATTTCGTGCAGATCGCACCGGATGGCCGCAATTACGGCGGCATACTCTACCTGCTGCGCCCCGGCCGGATGCGCTTCGAATACCACCCACCTGCGGCGCTCGAAATTGTCGCCGACGGGCGTTCTGTCGCCATCCGCGATCGCAAACTCCGGACACAGGATGTCTATTTTATTGGCCAGACGCCGCTGAAGTTCCTCCTCCAGCCGAAAATCGATGTCGCGAAGGACTCAACAGTCAAGGACCTCAAGCGCGTCGGCGACGATGTACAGCTCCTGATCGAGGACAAATCGACACTGGGCGGCACCTCGCGGATCCGGGTTGTGTTCGATGGTCAGAATTATACGCTGAAGGAATGGACCGTGACCGATCCGCAAGGGTTCGACACGCGCGTGATGCTGTCGAATCTCAACACGAATGCGGCTCCGGATCGCGGGCTTTTCGTGATCGACGAGCAGAAGATCATCAACCCGAATTGAGAGCCTTTTCACGGGGGAATGCGGGCATCACGTCGTTTCCGTGTTGCACGCCTGCGCAAACTTTCGGTCTGCCCACGTTTTCTTCTGGCGAACCGGTATCCATTTCGCGTGAAAATGCTCTAAGCGGAGATTCTGCGCCCGATATGCGCATCGAGGAACGCATTCATGCCAAAAACCCTGAGCGTCACCAGCTGGAA
The DNA here is from genome assembly GCA_017302635.1 of Hyphomicrobiales bacterium. Taxonomy (GTDB): domain Bacteria; phylum Pseudomonadota; class Alphaproteobacteria; order Rhizobiales; family Beijerinckiaceae; genus Rhabdaerophilum. Next base: position 1,169,117 of record JAFLCX010000001.1, on the reverse strand, counting down.
CATCAATTCAGTTCGCTTGCGAATCGAAAGTGTCGTTCGGTTTCTGCATGAAGCCCAACCGGATTTCCTGTGCTTGCAGGAGACCAAAACCCCGGATGATGCTTTTCCGGCCCATGCCTTCACCAAAGCCGGCTACCCGCATCACGCCTTTATCGGGATGAAGGGTTACAATGGCGTGGCCATTGTTGCGCGGGAGCCGTTTCGAAAACTCGAGGCGCGCGAGATGTGCGGCAAGCCCGATGCGCGCCACATTGCCGTTGAGATCGGTGAGGGTGCCGGAGCAATCCAGCTCCACAATTTCTATGTGCCTGCAGGCGGTGACCTTGCGGACCCGGATGAAAACCCGAAATTCGCTCACAAGCTTTCCTTCGTCGAAGAACTACGCCAGTTCTCGGAAAAGCTTCGGGGATCACAACCGCGGGCAGTTCTTGTGGGTGACCTCAACATCGCGCCGCTCGAGCATGACGTCTGGAGCCACAAGCAACTGCTGGATGTCGTGAGCCACACGCCGGTCGAAACGGATGGCCTCAAGGCTGTGATGCAGGAGGGGGAGTGGTGCGATGCCTTCCGGGTGCTGAAACCGGAGCCGGAGAAGGTCTATTCCTGGTGGAGCTATCGCTCTCCCGATTGGGCCGCAGCCGACAAGGGGCGCCGGCTCGACCACATCTGGCTAGGGCGCAGCCTCAAGGATCAGATCGTTTCGGGAGAGATTCGAAAAGAGACGCGCGGTTGGGAGCGCCCATCCGATCATGTGCCCATCACGCTGACAATTGCGCGGGACTAAAGCGCTTTCGGTGAATTCATCTTCACCTTATACGCTCCGTCTTATTGCATTGTCGCATTTTTTCCACGCGAACTGGTGCCCACTTCGCCGGAAAATGCTCTCTCGTCAGATCGCGATTTTCGAGACAGCTGCGCTGAGCTTGCGGGCCTCATCAGCCATCGCATCGCGCAGGGCCAACGCGCTTTTTGGGTGAGCGTCCAGCACACGCGCCACCAGTTCGCGTGAAAACACCAGCAGGCTTGAACTTTCGCGCGCAATCGCCGTCGCCGGGCGCTCGAGTGGCGCGAAGAGCGCCGATTGTCCGATCAGCGTGCCGGAGCGGAACACATGCGACGAGGGCCTGCCGTCATCGGCGCGATCGAGCACGATCTCGCCCTCCAGCACGAGGAATCCGCCGTCCGAGATATCACCGCGCCGGAAGAGCGTATCGCCGGCCCGCAGCTGGCGGCGCGTGGCGGAAAAGGCCAGCAGCCGCAGGGCCTCGCTTTCCACCCTGCGAAAGAGCGGCAGTGCCTTCAGGATGAAAATGACATCATCGAGCTTCATGGAAGAAGCTTATAGCCTCCACTCTCGGTCACGAGAAGCCTGGCGCGGCCCGGATCAGGCTCGATTTTCTGACGGAGGCGATAAATGTGGGTTTCCAGCGTGTGGGTCGTCACGTTGGAATTGTAGCCCCAGACCTCCTGAAGCAGGACATCGCGGGCGATCACCCTCTGGCCAGCCCGGTAGAGGAAACGGATGATGGCTGTTTCCTTCTCGGTGAGCCGGATTTTCGAGCCCTTGTCAGTGAGAAGCAGCTTCTGGCCCGGTTTGAACGTGTAGGGGCCGACCTGGAAAATGGCGTCGTCGCTCGACTCATGCTGGCGCAGATGCGCCCGGATGCGCGCCAGCAATACTGCAAAACGAAAGGGCTTCGTCACATAGTCGTTCGCACCCGCTTCGAGACCCAGAATGGTATCTGCCTCGCCATCGTGCCCGGTGAGCATGAGGATCGGGCTTTTGAAGCCGTTCTTGCGCATAATTTTCACGGCCTCACGGCCGTCGATATCCGGCAGCCCGACATCCATGACCACCAGATCGAAATGATCGCCCTTGGTAAGCTGGACAGCTGCTGTCGCCGTGTTGACGTCCTTGACCTGAAACTCATCATAAAGCCCGAGCTGTTCGACCAGCGCCATGCGCAGGTCGTTGTCGTCGTCGCAAACAAGGATTTTTCGGGTGCTGCTCACGGATATCTCCCCCTTGCGGCGATCGGGCCGGAATGCTGTCCTGTCGTTCCGGCGCAGCGCGTGATCTTGAATCGTTCATGTCCAACTTGGCAAGCGGACATAAGTGCCTTCGAGCACGACAGATAGTGTGGCAAACGCAAGCGTGATGAAACGTGAAGCCCTTTCCGTTGTTTTCGTGCGCTCCTCACCGGCCTTGAGGCGCTCTGTCGGACCGCATGCCGCGCGCATCCGCCTGGGGTCGATTGAATTCCCATGTCGGATCGGGCGGAGCGGTGTGAAAGCCGACAAGCGCGAGAGCGATGGCGCTTCACCGCGCGCGACCTTGCGGGTCCTTCGCGGATTCTGGCGGCGCGACCGGCGCCTGCCGCCACGAACCCTCATCCCCCTGCGCCCCATTCGCCCCGGGGATGGTTGGTGCGAGGTTCCGGGCGACCGGAACTACAATCGGCTCGTCAAGAAGCCCTATGCAGCGAGCCACGAGGACATGATGCGGCAGGACTGGCTCTATGATGTCGTTCTCGAACTCGACTGGAATGTGAGGCCGCGCCGGCACGGGCGGGGGAGCGCCATTTTCCTGCATCTGGCACGCGATGACGGTGGGCCGACAGCCGGTTGCATCGGCATATTTCGTAACCGAATCGATCTGGTGCTCGGAAAATTGTCGCGGAATACGCGGATCATCATCCGCTGAAATCAGTGCCTTGCGCCGAAAATCGCACTGCCGATGCGCACATGCGTCGCGCCAAGCTGAATGGCGGCATCATAATCAGCACTCATGCCCATCGAGAGGGTCGTGAGGCCATTGCGCCGCGCGATCCCTGCGAGCAGCGCGAAATGCGGCGAGGGCGGCTGATCAACCGGCGGGATGCACATCAGGCCGCTGATTCCCAACCCATAGGTTTCGCGGCACAGCCGGATGAAGCCATCGGCATCTTGTGGCAGGATGCCGGCCTTCTGCCCCTCGGCTCCCGTGTTCACCTGAACATAAAGCTCGGGTGACTTGCCAGACCGGTGAATTTCCCTCGCAAGCTCGGCTGCGAGCTTCTCGCGATCGAGTGTCTCGATCACGTCGAAATGCGCGATGGCTTCCTTCACCTTGTTGGTCTGCAACGGGCCAATGAGATGGAGTTCGACACCGGGAAATTCAGCGCGCAGCTTTGGCCATTTCTGCTGCCCCTCCTGAACGCGGTTCTCCCCGAAAACCCGCTGCCCGGCCACGAGCGCGGGGCGGATACGCTCGGCCGGCATGGTCTTCGAAACGGCGACCAGCGTCACGGAGCCGGGCCGACGTCCGTGATCCTTGATCGAGCGGCCAATCTCGCCGCGCACGCGCGCCAGGGCTTCTGTCACGTCGTGATGTGTCTCTTCCATGCCCGATGCTCCGAAAAACCCAGCCCTCTGGTCGGGAATCTCCGTTGACCGCAAAGCGCGAATGATGTCCATAGCCTCGACAAATTTTGCCCGAAACGACAAAGACCTGCCCGACCATGCGCCCGAGCCGTTACAATTTCCGCGAAGCCGAACCCCGCTGGCAGCAAGCCTGGGAGAAGGCGCGCACTTTCGAGACCCGGACCGATGATCCGCGCCCGAAATATTACGTGCTCGAGATGTTCCCGTACCCTTCGGGCCGCATCCATATGGGCCATGTGCGCAATTACGCGATGGGCGATGTCGTAGCGCGATACCGCCGCGCCAAGGGCCATGCGGTGCTGCATCCGATGGGCTGGGACGCCTTCGGAATGCCGGCCGAAAACGCCGCTATGGAAAAGAAGAGCCACCCCGCGACCTGGACCTACGCCAACATCGCCACGATGAAAGCGCAGCTCAAATCGATGGGGCTTTCGCTCGACTGGGCGCGGGAATTCGCGACCTGCGATCCGGATTATTACAAGCATCAGCAGGCGATGTTCCTCGATTTCCTGAGTCACGGTCTCGTGACGCGGAAAACGTCGAAAGTGAACTGGGACCCGGTCGACCACACGGTGCTGGCCAACGAGCAGGTGATTGACGGTCGCGGCTGGCGCTCTGGCGCACTGGTCGAACAGCGCGAGCTGACGCAATGGTTCCTGAAAATCTCGGATTATTCCGAGGAATTGCTCAAGGCTCTGGACGATCTGCCGCGCTGGCCCGAGAAAGTGCGGCTGATGCAGGCGAACTGGATCGGCCGCTCGGAAGGCCTGATGGTGCGCTGGGAACTGGTGGAAGCAACAGCTCCCGAGGGCCAGCGCGAACTCGAGATCTACACCACACGGCCCGACACTTTGTTCGGCGCGAGCTTCATGGCGATTGCGGCCGATCACCCGCTTGCGAAAGCCGCCTCGGAGAACAACCCGGCTTTGGCCGCGTTCTGTGACGAGTGCCGACGCATGGGCACGTCGCAGGCGGCAGTCGATACGGTGGAAAAGAAGGGTTTCGATACCGGCGTTCGCGCGAAGCATCCGCTCGATCCGAACTGGGAAGTGCCGGTTTATGTCGCGAATTTCATTCTGATGGATTACGGCACCGGCGCGATTTTCGGCTGCCCTGCGCATGACCAGCGCGACATCGAGTTCGCGCGTGCCTACGCTCTACCGATCAGACCGGTGGTGCGCCCGGCCAATCTTTCCGATGCCGAGGCCAATGCCGCCTTCGACCGCGATGCCGCCCCCTTCACGGATGACGGGCACCTCTTCAACTCCTCGTTTCTCGATGGGCTCACCGTGCCCGAGGCGAAAGATGCGATCGCGACACGTCTCGAGAGCATCTTGCTGGCCGGCAAGCCCGTGGCGCAGCGCAAGGTGAATTATCGGCTGCGGGATTGGGGGATTTCGCGACAGCGCTATTGGGGTTGCCCGATTCCGGTGATCCATTGCGAGAGCTGCGGCACGGTGCCGGTGCCCAAGAAGGATTTGCCCGTCAAATTGCCGGAGGATGTGACCTTCGACGTGCCGGGAAACCCGCTCGATCGCCATGCCACATGGAAGCATGTGAATTGCCCGCAATGCGGGGGCAAGGCCCGGCGCGAAACCGATACGATGGACACGTTCGTCGACTCGTCATGGTATTTCGCGCGCTTCACTGATCCATTCAATGCTCAGGAACCCACGACGCTTTCGGCAATCGCGAAATGGTTGCCCGTAGATCAATATATCGGCGGCATCGAACACGCGATCCTGCATCTCTTGTATTCGCGCTTTTTCACGCGGGCGATGACGAAAACCGGTCATGCCACGCTCAGCGAGCCCTTCGACGGTCTCTTCACCCAGGGCATGGTGGTGCATGAGACCTACAAGAACGCCGAAGGGCAATGGGTGCCGCCGGCGGAAGTGACAATCGAGTCAGGCCCTGATGGCCGTCGCGCTTTCGAGACGGCGTCCCGGCATGAGGTCACAATCGGCTCGATCGAGAAAATGTCAAAGTCGAAAAAGAATGTCGTTGATCCGGATGACATCATCGAGAGCTACGGCGCGGATACGGCTCGCTGGTTCATGCTTTCCGACAGCCCGCCCGAACGCGATGTGATCTGGAGCGAGGAAGGTGTACAGGGCGCATCCCGTTTCTTGCAGAAAGTCTGGCGTCTGGTGGGAGACGCGATGGCCCTGCCATCGGGCAATACCGAAGAAATTCATCCGGTAACAAAGGCAGCGCACAAGGCAATCCTGGCCGTCGGAGAAGATATCGAGCGGCTGCGTTTCAACCGTTGTGTCGCTCATATCCATGAATTGTCGAATGCGCTCAATGATGCGCTGGCAGCAGAGGGTTCTGGCGCTCATGGGGATCAGATCAAGGCCGCGGCGCGGACCATGATCCAACTCTGCGCCCCCATGATGCCGCATCTCGCCGAGGAATGCTGGCGCGAACTCGGAGGCGAGGGGTTCGTGGCGGATGCTGCCTGGCCCATCGGGGACTCCGCGTTGATCGCAGAATCATCCCTGATCTTGCCTGTCCAGATCAACGGTCGCAAAAGAGCCGAAGTCACGGTGCCTGCAGACGCCGACACCGCGACGCTCGAGGTCCTTGTTCTGGCCGATTTGGCCGTGCAGGCTGCGCTGGACGGCAAACCAGTCCGCAAGGTGATTGTCGTTCCGAAGCGGATCGTGAATATAGTGGTTTGAGGAGAGGCCAGGATGATTCTCAGAGCCAGCCTTCGCGTGAGTATGCTTCTGCTCCTGGCGGGTAGCCTTACGGCCTGTTTTCAGCCCGTGCACGGGATCAGGGTGGGAAATTCCTCCGTTTCCAGCGAGCTGGCGCAGGTCGCCGTCGCGCCCCTGAATGGGGGCTATCTGGAATATTCGTTGAAGGCCGAGCTGGATTTCCTCTTGGGGAACGGCGCGATTGCTCAAAACCCGCGCTATGTTCTGACCATAAAGACAGCGCAGACTCGCAACACAAGCATCATTGATGTTGCTGCATCGAGGCCGCAAAGCGTTTCCATTCAGGCCGAGGCAACATACGAATTGAAGGACGTGCGATCCGGTCGGATTCGCGCTTCCGGAAAAACCTTCGGCACGGCGAATTATGACCGTTCGAACCAACGTTTTGCGACGATCCGCGCTCAACGTGATGCCGAGGAACGTCTCGGCAAGGCCCTGGCCGAACGTCTGCGGGTTCTGGTTTCGGCCAGCCTGCTTCAGGACCCTCGTCAGGATGTCGGCCCTGCGCCTGAACTGAACCCCCCGATCGATCCGTGGCAGGAGCCGGTGGCCAAAGACCCCGGCGACGAAACCTGACATTGCCGCATGGCCATCATTCGAGCGACAGAGATTGATCGCTTCATTGCACGAGCCGGGCATGGGCCGAGGATCGTCTTGTTGTTCGGCCCGGATGAAGGGGCTGTCAGGCTCAGGGGTCGTGATTTCGCCAATGCGTTCCTCGGCGCGGATGCTGACCCGATGTCTCGCGTCGAGTTCGAGGCTGAAGCGCTGAACAGTGACCCCGCCCGCCTTGCCGATGAGGCCAATGCGGTGAGCATGTTCGGCGACAAGCGCGCGATCCTGATCCGGCAGGCGGCCAAGCTTTCGAAGTCGATCTGGCAGACTTTGTTCGATAATCCAGCCCCGGAAGCCGCCGTCATTCTGATGGCCGATGAGTTGACGAAAGGCGCGCCTCTTCGTGTCGCGGCCGAATCGAACCCGCAGATCGCTGTTATCGCTTGCTATTTGCCATCGATAGCCGAGATCGAGACCGCAATTGGAGCGCGCTGCAAGGCTGCAGGACTCACCATCAGTCCAGCAGCTCGGACAGCGCTTTCGGAGCTGCTCGGTGCCAATCAGGCACTTTCCGAGAGCGAAATCGAGAAGCTGATTCTGTTTTGCCAGGGAAAGACCGGCATCGATATTGACGATATCGAGCAGGTCGTTGCGGATTCCTCGGCAGGAACAGGCTCGGAGCCGCTCGATCTTGCCTTTGAAGGGCAACTCCAAGCCATCGAGACGGTAGCGTCCCGCAGTTTTCGCGAAGGTATATCACCGGCCGGACTGATCAGCATGGGCCTGAGTCATGTTCAGATGCTCAGAAGGCTGGTCAACGCTCGGCTGGATGGCAATTTTGACTTGGCCGTCAAGCAGGAGCGGCTGCATTTCAAGAGAGAAGCTCGGATTCGCCGTCAGGCCGAGAACTGGTCAGTCGCCGCTTTGGCCCGGGCGCTGGATACGCTCTCTCAGGCACAGTCTCAGGGGCGAACGACCGCGAGCCTTGAGGAAACGATCGCAATCCGCGCCTTGTGGGCCGTGTCACTGGCCGCGAGACGGCGTTGAACCTGTCATCGCAAGGCGGTGGCTCAGAGCCTCAAGCTGCTCCAGCGTGCGGTATCGGATGGAAACTGACCCTCCCTTTTCCCCACGGTGTTCAATTGAAACCACCAGCCCAAGCAGATCGGAGAGCCGTGTCTCGAGCGCGCGCGTGTCTGAATCCTTTTCCGGATGCTGCCGATAGGGCTTGCTGGGCTCTCCATCAGCCTCTCTCTGCGCGATGCGCTCGACATCGCGCACGGTCAGGGCCTGATCGACAATACGCTTTGCCACCTGCTCCGGATCCGACACCGCGAGAAGCGCCCTGGCATGCCCTGCGGACAAGGCACCCGAGGTCAACTTGGCGCGCACGGACTCAGGTAATCTTGTCAATCGCAATGTATTGGCGATGTGACTTCGACTCTTTCCAACAATTCGGGAAAGATCGACTTGTGTATAATTGTATTGTGCGATCAGTGATTCATAACCTTTAGCTTCTTCCAAAACATTCAAATCTGCGCGTTGTACGTTTTCGATAATCGCCAATTCAAGAGCCTGCTTGTCATCGGCCTCGATAATGACCACAGGAACATCGTGCAGTCCCGCCCGCTGTGCCGCCCTCCAGCGCCGCTCACCGGCAATGATCTCAAACGAGTCAGCCTGACCGAGCACTCCTCGCACAAGGATGGGCTGAATAACGTCACGCTCCCGAATCGATTGGGCAAGCTCTTCGAGATCAGTTTCGTTGAAGTGAGTACGAGGATTAGCCGGGCTGGGTCGCAGAAACTCGATCGGAACGCGCCTCTGGCTCTTCAGGCGTTGCTCAGCGGTCGCTTCAGTCCCGACATCGCCGAGCAGCGCAGCCAAACCGCGCCCGAGGCGGCTTTTTGATGGATCATCACTCATCGCACTCTTCCTCTGCCTACTTTTACTCTGCAGCCTGTAATAGGCGCTCGCGCTGGATAACCTCGGACGCAAGCTTCAGATAGGCCTGACTGCCGGCGCATTTGAGATCATAGAGTAGTGCGGGCTTGCCGAATGAAGGGGCTTCCGAGACGCGCACGTTGCGCGGGATGACCGTCTCGAAGACTTTCGATCCGAGAAACTGCCGGGCGTCGCGGATCACCTGATTCGCCAGATTGTTGCGCGGATCAAACATCGTCAAGACGACGCCGTAAATCTCGAGCACCGGATTGACGCTGACGCGAACCTGCTCGACCGTCTTCAGCAACTGACTTAGGCCCTCAAGGGCAAAAAATTCGCATTGCAACGGAACCAGCACACCGTCGGACGCCGCCAGGGCATTGATTGTCAGCAGGTTCAAGGAGGGCGGGCAGTCGATCAGAATATAGCTGAACTGCGCGCTTGCCGGCGCAACCGCAAGTGCCTCAATTGCCATTTTCAGTCGCTGGGTACGGTCCTTCTGTGTTGCAAGGGTCAGTTCCGCACCAAGCAGATCCATCGTCGCGGGGACGATGGAAACGCGCGGAACATCGGTCGCGATAGCCGCGTTCGCAAGGGTTTCTTCGCCAATCAATACGTCGAAGCTGGATTTAAGTCGTTGCCCGAGCCCAACACCAAGCCCGGTCGAGGCGTTTCCTTGCGGGTCGAGATCCACCAGAAGCACATTTTCGCCAATCGCAGCGAGAGCGGTACCCAGATTGATCGCCGTTGTTGTCTTGCCGACGCCACCCTTCTGGTTGGCAACTGTCAGAACACGGGGCTTCATCGGTTATTCCTCCCGTACGAACTGGACGGGCCAGGGTGCCCCAAGCCTATCCTTGAAAATTCATGATCTCGATCACCCGGGCGTCCGGATCGGTGTGGCTCACATGGAGCTTGCTTGAGAAATGCCAGTGTTCGGCCGCTTTGGTCAACTCCACCGCATGGTCCCGACCTTTCGGAAAAAGGCCAATTGCACCTCTTTTCAACAGCGAACTCGCCAAGGAGAGCAAAGTGTCGAGATCGGCCAAGGCCCGAGCGGTCACAACATCTGGGACAGGCAGTTTCGCAATACACGCCTCGATCCGCTCCGCATGGATCGTGCAGGGCAACTGAAGGCTGGTTGAAACATGTCGGAGAAAGCCGGCTTTTTTTCCATTGCTCTCCACAAGATGCACATGGCCAGCTGCTTCCCGCATAGCACAAGCGATGACCAGCCCTGGGAAACCTCCGCCCGATCCAAGGTCAACCCACAGCCGCGCCTTCGGGCAAATCTGCAGCAACTGCGCTGAGTCGAGAATATGTCGAGACCATACGTCATGAAGGGACGAAGAGGCGACGAGGTTTGTTCGTGATTGCCAGAGCCGGAGCAGCTCTACAAATCGATCAAGAAGCGTGAGTGTTTCACGTGAAACATACCCCTTCGAAAGAAGAGTGTTCCGGGCACGCTGATCTTGATCGAAGACATTCGTCACGGCGCGCTCCGTCGCTCGCCATGTCGCTGAAGCAGGGCAGAGAGCAAGACAAGCGCCGATGGCGTCACCCCTTCGATCGCGCCGGCCTCGGCCAGCGATCGCGGACGGCTCTCGTGCAACTTGGATCGGATTTCCCCCGACAAGCCGCTGTGCGCACGAAAGTCAAAGTCATCCGGAATCACAATATCCCTGTCCCGATTAAGGCGATCGATATCGCGCTGCTGTCGATCGAGATACACCGCGTACCGCGCTTCGATCTCCAATTTTTCCGCAATTGGCGCCGGACACAATTTCATATCCGAATCAAATATTGCCAGATCAGAGATGGAAACGCCCTCCAGCGCGAGAAGTTCCATCCCGTCGCGACGCACACCATCATGATTGATATGAATTCCAGCGGATCTCGCTGAATTTGGCGTCACCGAAAGTCGACGGAGTCTGTGCCGATAGAGATCGATCTCTTGTTCGTGGGCCAGAAACCGATCCAGTCGAGCACGGCCGACAAGGCCCCAATCAGCCCCCCTCTTGGTCAACCGGTCACTGGCGTTATCAACCCGAAGCGTGAGCCGGTACTCGGACCGAGAGGTGAACATTCGATAGGGTTCGCTGACACCAAGACGTGTCAGATCATCGATCATGACTCCGATATAAGAATCTCCCCGTGAAAATTCGACTCCGTCTTGACCGCCCGCCCGACGGGCGGCGTTGAGGCCCGCGACGAGCCCCTGTCCGGCCGCTTCCTCATAACCCGTTGTTCCGTTGATCTGGCCGGCAAGAAACAAGCCCGGAAGTCGCTTAAGCTCCAGAGTCGGGTGGAGCGATCGAGGATCGACATAATCATACTCGATCGCATAACCGTATCGAACGATCTTCGCGTGCTCCAATCCCGGAATTGTCGCGAAGAATGCATCCTGAACCTCTGCCGGTAGCGAAGTCGACAGCCCATTGGGATAGACAAGCGGATCATCAAGCCCTTCCGGCTCGAGAAAAATCTGGTGTCTGTCCCGGTCCGAGAATCGAACGACCTTGTCTTCAATCGAGGGGCAATATCGCGGGCCACGCCCCTCAATATGCCCGGAATACATGGCCGACTTGGAGAGATTTTGCCCGATGATGTCGTGAGTCGCACGCGTTGTGTGCGTGATGCCGCAGGCAATCTGCCGATTCGAAATCGCGTCAGTCATGAACGAGAACGGCTCTGGCGGATCGTCTCCAACCTGCCTGTCGAGCCCTCCCCAATCGATCGTCCGACCATCCAGCCGGGCCGGTGTGCCAGTCTTCAATCTCCCCAAAGGCAGCCCAAGCTCGAGCAGCCGGCGCGATAACCGATCGGCCGCAGCTTCCCCAACGCGGCCACCAGACTGCCGTTGATGCCCGACATGAATAACCCCGCGCAGAAAAGTACCCGTCGTGAGAACAATTGCCCCGCAAGAAATCCTTTGTCCTCCGGACAACAACACTCCGCTGGCGCGACCATCCTCGACGACCAGATCGACCACCTCTCCCTCGACAACCGCAAGCCCCGAGTACAGACGCAGTAGATCCTGAATCGCTGTCTGATAGAGCCTTCGGTCAGCCTGTGCGCGCGGCCCACGAACCGCTGCTCCCTTGCTGCGATTGAGCATCTTGAAGTGAATTCCTGCGCGATCGATCGCACGAGCCATAATGCCATCGAGAGCATCGATCTCCCCGACCAAATGTCCTTTGCCGAGCCCGCCGATCGCAGGGTTGCAGGACATCACACCGACGCTATCCCAGCGATGGGTGACCAAAGCGACACTTGCGCCAAGGCGAGCGGCAGCCGCGGCGGCCTCGGTGCCGGCATGGCCTCCACCAACAATCACGACATCAAATGAGCGATCTACGGGATCTTGTTTCACGTGAAACACCTGTTCACTTCTCCCAGACATTTCATTTTCCAACGCAGAATCGAGAGAAAATTGCGCCCAGAACTTCTTCTTGATGAATTCGCCCAACAAGCGCGTCAAGTGCGCTGGTGGCGACACGCAACTCCTCCGCCCGCAAATCAAGACTCGTGCTGGCGTGACACGCAGCAACCCGCAAGGCCGCAGAAGCATGTCGCAGGGCGGATGCCTGTCGCTCATTCCCAAGGAGAGCGCGCATGCCCGCCGTGTGGTCACCTTCCAGAGCTCTCCATTTGAGCCGGGAGACCAGGTTGGCAAGTCCCGATCCTGTATGAGCCGACACAGCAAGCTCGTCGACGGCGCCTTCTGGCAATAGATCAGATTTGGTGCGAACAACGAGGTATTGTTTGTCGGGACATTCCAGAACCGAATCGACCGGGCTCGCCCAGATCACCAGATCGGCGCGCTGGGCTGCCAGAAATGATCGCCGAATCCCTTCTTGCTCAATCGGGTCTGCGCCGCTATCGCGGATCCCTGCGGTATCCACCAGAACCACTGGCAAACCGTCAAGATCGAGCGTGGTCTCGAGCGCATCCCGGGTGGTCCCTGGAATCGCGGAGACGATGGAAATGTCTCGATCCGCTAAGGCGTTCACAAGGCTGGATTTTCCAGCATTGGGCGGACCAAGAACGGCGATCCGGTAGCCAAGCCGGATCCGCTCTCCCACCCGAAGACGTTCCAGAGTCGAATCGATTTCATCCGCAAATTTCAAGATAACTTGTTCCGTTGCCGAATCGAGTCGGTCTTGAACATCGCCTTCATCAGAAAAATCGATCTGCGCCTCAACAAGCGCCCGCATCTCGAGAATGGCGCTGCGCCATTGCTCCGATTGATTGCGAAGCCAGAACGAGCCCTCGACAGCCAAACTCCGCTGCATCTCGACCTCCGCATCCAAAAGATGGGAGAGCGCCTCGACCTCCAGAAGATCCAGTTTTCCATTCAGGAAAGCGCGTCGCGAAAACTCTCCGGCATCAGCCGGTCGACACCCCTCAAGAGCCGAGAGCACGGCCAGCAATCGCCGGACGACGGCAATCGATCCATGCACTTGGAGTTCAAGCACATCCTCGCCCGTGAAGCTCGCCGGCTGTGGAAAGAACAGCACCAAGCCGCGATCAATCACTGACCCATCGGCCGGGTCACGAATCGCTGCCAGATGCGCCTTTCTTGGCTCGGGAGTTCGCCCGAGAAGGCGATGCCCAACCAGTTCAACCGCCGGTCCGGACACACGGATGACTGCAACGCCGGCACGTCCCTGCCCGCTGCTGAGAGCAAAAATCGTTTCCGCGTGCATCTCGGCCTCTCGGAAAAAGCCAGGTCAGATCGGCCCTCAGGTGTTCATCGAGTCGAAAAATTCGCCGTTGGTTTTGGTCTGCCGCAATTTGTCGAGCAAGAACTCGATCGCATCCTGGGGACCCATCGGATTGAGAATCCGGCGCAACACGTAGGTCTTTTGGAGTTGGTCGCGCGGCGTGATGAGTTCTTCCTTGCGCGTGCCGGATTTGAGAATGTCCAGAGCTGGAAACACCCGCTTGTCCGCAACTTTACGGTCGAGCACGATTTCCGAGTTACCGGTCCCCTTGAATTCCTCGAAAATCACCTCGTCCATCCGGCTGCCAGTATCGATCAGTGCTGTTGCGATAATCGTGAGGGACCCACCTTCCTCGATGTTGCGAGCAGCACCGAAAAAGCGTTTCGGCCGCTGGAGCGCATTGGCATCCACGCCGCCGGTCAAGACTTTGCCGGAAGAGGGAACAACCGTGTTGTAGGCGCGCCCGAGCCGGGTAATCGAGTCGAGGAGGATCACGACATCTCGGCCATGTTCAACGAGGCGCTTCGCCTTCTCGATCACCATTTCGGCGACCTGCACATGCCGTGTCGCCGGCTCGTCGAACGTTGAAGACACAACCTCCCCCCGCACAGAGCGTTGCATGTCCGTCACTTCTTCCGGGCGTTCATCGATCAGCAGGACGATCAGGTAGCAATCGGGGTGATTGCCCGTGATGGACTGCGCAATGTTCTGCAAGAGGACCGTCTTGCCCGTGCGCGGCGGCGCGACGATGAGAGCACGCTGGCCCATCCCGATCGGCGAGACAATGTCGATCACTCGGGATGACATGTCCTTCTTTGTCGGGTCGATCGTCTCCATCTGGAGGCGCTGGTTGGGATAGAGCGGCGTCAGGTTGTCAAAATGGACCTTGTGGCGCGCTTTTTCCGGGTCCTCGAAATTGATCAGATTGACCTTGAGGAGTGCAAAATAACGCTCGCCGTCCCGCGGTGACCGGATGAGTCCTTCGACCGTATCCCCGGTGCGAAGCGAAAACTTGCGGATCTGTGTTGGCGAAATGTAGATATCGTCAGGACCAGCAAGGTAATTTGCATCCGGGGACCGGAGAAAACCGAAACCGTCCTGGAGTACTTCGACAACACCCTCCCCGATAATCTCGGTCTCACGCGCTGCCAATTGCTTGAGAATGGCAAACATCAGCTCCTGCTTTCGCATCGTGCTGGCGCCTTCTACCTCGAGCTCCTCGGCAAAGTTCAGGAGTTCGGTCGGTGATTTGGTCTTGAGATCTTGAAGCTTGATCTCTGGCATGGGAAAGAACCTTGTGAAGGCGGGCTGAAGCGATCGCTGGCCCGGAGAGGAAAATGGATTGGACACGCATTCGGCTGTCCGGCCGCCCCGCTGGCAACATTGTTCAAGGTCGAAGCGGAAATGGGGCGGGCCAATTGGAAAGCGCAGACCGCTGATCGGGGGTCGGCACTGGATCCGGGTGTTCGATTACCGGCTTTCAGCGCAGGATACAAGGCCTTGATGATCTAAAACGGCTTCAGGATGACAAGGGCCACGATTGCAATCATCAACAGGGTCGGAACCTCGTTCTGAATCCGGTAGAAACGGGCCGGGCGTGCATTTTGCCCCAAGGCAAAGGCTCGCCGCCAGCGACCCTGAAAGCCGTGATGAGCACTGAGCGCCACAACAAGCAGCAATTTTGCGTGGAGCCAGCCCCCACGAAAACCGAAGGCCGACCACGCCATCCAGAGGCCAGTCAGCCAAGCAACGACCATCGCCGGTATCATGATATAGCGATAAAGACGGTATTCCATCAGCACGAACAATTGTGCCGCATCCGAATCGGTCGCAAGGCCCGCGTGATAAACGAAAAGTCTCGGCAGATAGAGCAATCCCGCCATCCAGGAGATGATGGCGACCACATGCAAGACCTTGACCCAAAGATCGATCATCGCCGGATGCGCTCCAACATCCGCTCGACATGCTCGACCGGTGTCAGGGGAAGAATGCCATGCCCGAGATTGAAAACGTGCGGTGTACCCGCAGTCACGGCCAGAATGTCATCAATAGCCCGATCCAATGCCTCACCCCCGGCCATAAGAGCCAGCGGATCGAGATTGCCCTGGGTAACGATCGATGGTTGGAGCGAAGCCCGCGCTTCAGCAAGTCTCGCGGCCGTATCGAGACTGATGGCATCAACACCGGTCTCGGCGACATAAGTGGCCACTGATCCTGTGATCGCCCGCGGGAACCCGATCACGGGGATATGGGGGTGTCGGGCCTTCACGCCGGCAACAATACGACGGACAGGCTCAATGCCCCATTTTCTGAACTCAGCGAGTGGCAAAGGGCCAGCCCAGGAGTCAAACACCTGGACGATTTCTGCCCCGGCTTCGATCTGAGCGTTCAGGTGCTGAATACACGAATCCGCCAGAGTATCGATCAATCCGGAAAAAGCGGCTTCGTGGCGATAGGCAAACATCCGCGCTGGAGCCTGATCGGGAGTTCCCTGACCTGCGATCATATAGGTCGCCAAAGTCCAGGGAGCGCCACAGAAGCCGATCAGCGAGGTTTGTGTCGGGAGGGCGCGCCGAACACCACGCAGGGCTTCGTAGACCGGTGCCAACTTGTCGAGATCGATCCGTGAGGCGAGGGTGGATAAACCATCAGGGGTCTCGATACGATCGAGTCTCGGACCCTCTCCCTCCACGAACCGAACCTTTTGCCCCAGAGCATCGGGAATGACCAGAATGTCGGAAAAAATAATGGACGCATCGAAGCCGAAGCGCCGGATCGGCTGAAGCGTGACCTCGATCGCGAGTTCCGGCGTGTAACAAAAAGACAGGAAATCCGGCGCCTGCTTCCGCACTTCCCGATATTCAGCGAGATAGCGCCCGGCTTGCCGCATCAGCCAGATAGGCGGCCTTCCTGCCGGCTTTCCGGCAAACACATCCCGCAGACCATTCATGTCGTCATCCCAACATAGAAAAAGAGACTCTTCTCTTTGTTGTTTCTATTGGGGGGCCATAAAGTGAATTTCGTCACTCGTCCACAGATCAGCCCATTTCAGAGAGTACTTATTCCACAGGCTGACAAAAAGAGGAATTCCATAATATATTGATTTTCATCGAATTATTGGCTTCGATTCACAGCCCGTTCTGAAATCCCCATTCTTGCTCCTCTCCATCAAGTGATCCTCCCGTTCGTTCGATTGTGGATCAAATCCGGGCATTTCCCGAGCTGATCGTCGTTCTGGCTCTCGGAGGAGGGTTTTGGGGTTGGTTATCCACGCTTGACAACAGGGCTGTGGAGAAGTCGGTAGTTTGCGACCAACAGGATCACCACACCAGAGGACGCGGATGGGTCGCAGCTTTTTCCATCTCCATATGGTTTCGGACTCGACCGGAGAGACCCTGATCACGGTCGGGCGCGCAGCAACGGCGCAGTATCAGGGCATTTCCCCAATCGAACACGTCTATCCTCTGGTCCGCAATGCGCGGCAGCTTGATCGCGTCATCAGCGAGATCGAGAACGAGCCCGGCATTGTGCTCTACACGCTGGTCGAAAAAGATCTTTCGGAGCGTTTGCGAATGGCCTGCGAGGACATGGGGTGCCCTTCGATGTCGGTGCTCGAGCCCATCGTTTCGCTGTTTCAATCCTACCTCGGAGTGGCGATGACGCCGCGTGTAGGCGGCCAGCACACGCTGTCGGCGGAATATTTCCGACGGATCGACGCCCTCAACTTCACTATGATGCATGACGATGGGCAAATGCTCGACAACCTCGATCAGGCCGATGTTGTGTTGATCGGCGTGAGCCGCACGTCGAAGACGCCTACCAGCATCTATCTCGCCAATCGTGGCATCAAGACCGCCAATGTTCCGCTTGTGCCGGGGCTCAACCCGCCCGCCGAGCTGGAGCAAACCACCAAGCCGCTGGTCGTCGGACTGGTGGCGTCACCGGAAAGAATTGTGCAAATTCGTCAGAACCGGCTGCTCGCGCTCAATGCCGATGACAAGGACGCAACCTACACGGACCGGCAGGCTGTAGCAGATGAAGTCGCCAGGGCCCGAAAGTTATTCGACCGGAACAACTGGCCTGTGATTGATGTCACACGTCGATCGATCGAGGAAACAGCTGCGGCGATCCTCGACCTTTACCGCACCCATCGTTTGAGCCAGATCGCGCAATGATGCCCGCCGGTTTCTGGCTTGGCGACAAGCCGCTTGTGCTCGCATCGGGCAGTTCCGCGCGCCGGGCCTTGCTGGAGGCGTGCGGATTGCCGCTCGAAATCATCAAGTCTCATGTCAATGAGAAGGCGATCGCCGCGACCCTGCTCGAAAGCCGCCACTCGCCGTCCGAAATCGCCATCGCGTTGGCGCATGCCAAGGCCGAGGCTGTGGCCCTGAAACACCCGCGAAGGCTGGTACTTGCTGCCGACCAGACGCTCGATCTTGAAGGCAGCCTTTTCATGAAGCCCTCGGATCGTGCCAGCGCGAAAGCCCAATTGCTCCGTTTATCGGGCAGGGCGCATCATTTGCACTCGGCCGCAGCGTTGAGGCGCGGCGAAACCCTGCTCTGGGCCGGCATTTCCTCCGCGACCCTGATCATGCGCGATCTTGGTTCCGAATTTGTCGAGCGCTATCTGGACGCGATGGGGCCGAAAGTGACCGGCACAGTCGGGGGTTATGAGATCGAGGGCCTTGGCCCGCATCTCTTTTCCGAGATTGTGGGCGATCACCCGACAATCCTTGGGCTGCCACTTTTCGGCGTGCTTTACGCCTTGCGCGAAGCCGGTGTACTGGCTGGCTGAGTGAATTTTTCGGGGTTTGGGAATGAAACGTGCACTCGTCATCGGCTCTCCGATCGCGCAATCGCGCTCGCCTTTGGTGCACGGATATTGGCTGGCTCAATACGGTATCGAAGGCAGCTATGAGCGTGCGGAGGTGAGACCGGAGGCCGTAGCCGAATTTCTGCGTGATTTGCCGGCTCGCGGATTTTCCGGATGCAATGTCACGATCCCGAACAAGGAAGCGGCCTTCGCGGCTTGCGATCACCTGACGTCGCGTGCTCAGAGCCTGGGCGCGGTCAACACGATCTGGTTCGACGAGGGCCGCATCTGGGGCGACAACACCGATGGTATCGGATTTGTCGCCCATCTCGATCAGGTTCATCCGGGCTGGGATCGTAACGCACCCAGCATCCTGATTCTCGGGGCTGGCGGCGCCGCGCGAGGGCTTGCTCTGCCACTTCTGGAGCGGCGCCCGGGGCTGATCGCTTTTTCGAACCGGTCGCGAGACCGGGCTGAAGCGCTCATCGCGGATATCCGTGCCGTCATGCCCAACGCTCCGCTCGACTTGGTGCCTTGGCCTGAAAAGGCCACATCGCTTGGCCGTTTTGATCTTGTGATCAACACGACGAGCGCTGGTATGCTTGGCAAAGACGCACTCGATCTGCCGCTCGACCAGGCTCCGTTCCACACGATCATCGCCGATATCGTCTATGTGCCGCTCGAGACCGCGCTTCTGGCCGAGGCTCGGCGGCGCGGCCTGCGCACGCTCGATGGCCTCGGCATGTTGCTGCACCAAGCCGTGCCGGGCTTCGAGAAATGGTTTGGCCGCAAGCCCGAAGTGAGTGAAAAGCTGCGCGAGCATGTCATCGCGCATCTGCCATCCCGGTGATGCCATGATCTTCCGACTTGGCCTCACGGGATCGATCGGCAGCGGAAAAACCACGACGGCTGGTCTTTTCCGCGAGTTCGGCGTTCCCGTTCACGATGCTGATGCGAGTGTGCATGCTCTCTATCGCGCCGAGGCTGCTGCACCGATCGAAGCGGTTTTTCCAGGAACTGTTGTCGATGGCGTCGTCGACCGCAAACGCCTCACCGAGGCATTGGCCGGACGAAAAGAGCGTTTCAAACTACTCGAGAGCATCGTCCATCCGCTCGTGCGCTCCGTGGAAGAGCAGGCCATCGCGAAAGCAGAGCGCTCGGGGCACCGGATGATCGTGCTCGACATCCCACTGCTGTTCGAATCGGGAGCGGACAAGCGTTGCGATGCCGTCTTCGTCACACACATTGATGCCGGGGAACAAAAGCGCCGTGTCCTCGCCCGGCCCGGCATGAACGAGGCGCTTTTCCACGCCATTCTGGCTCGGCAAATCCCGGATCGCGAGAAGTGTCGCCGCGCCCATGCCATATTGGATACCGGGAACGGTCTCGCGGCAGCGCGATCGGAGGTCGCTGCGCTCCTGCGGGCGCTGGCCCCGAGGTTGAACTGAAGGACAAGCGACGACATGCGCGAAATCGTGCTCGATACCGAAACAACCGGCCTCGATCCTTTGCGCGGTGACCGGCTGGTCGAGATCGGTTGTGTTGAAGTCGTCAACCGTTTCGTCACCGGCCAGGTCTTCCATCGCTATATCAACCCGGAACGGCCGATGTCACCCGAAGCCTTTGCTGTTCACGGGCTGTCCGACGCGTTTCTGAGCGACAAGCCGGTGTTCCGCGATATTGCTGCTGATTTTCTCGCTTTCATCGGTAACGATCCGCTCGTTATCCACAATGCGAGCTTCGATATGGGCTTTCTCAATGCCGAGCTCAAACGCATCCGAAAGGGACCATTGGCCAGTGATCGCGTGATCGATACGCTGATGATCGCCCGGCGAAAGCATCCGGGACAGCAGAACTCTCTGGACGCGCTTTGCGCCCGCTACGGCATCGACAACAGCCGCCGGACGCGACACGGTGCGTTGCTGGATGCTGAAATCCTCGCGGAAGTCTATGCCGAACTGACGGGCGGAAAACAGTCGAGCCTGCTTCTGGCGGGAGACGACCGGACAGGGCGATCAGCGGAGACGAACCTGACTGGGGTGCTTGTCCGCCAGTCCGAGGTGCCCGTGATTTCTCTCATTTCGGCCGAAGAGCGAGAATTGCACCGCAGCTTCGTCTCCGAAATCGGCGAAAAGGCACTCTGGAACGCCTATTTCGCCGCCGAATCGAAATCTTGACCGCCAACCAACCGGGCCACGCCCGATCAGGCCTGCCCTCAATTCACCCGGTTGTTGTTGCCGCCTTGCTGAACTTCGGCCACGCGCGCCTGATAGAGGGCTCCGAAGTCGATGGGCTGGAGCAGGAAGGGCGGGAAACCGCCATCACGCACCGCATTGGCCACAATCGCGCGGGCGAACGGGAACAGCATGCGCGGGCATTCGATCATCACAACCTGATGCACATGCTCCTGCGGGATGTTCACGAGCCGGAAGATGCCCGCATACACGACATCGAAGCGGAACAGCATGTCCTCGCCCTTGCCGGCCTCGCCGTCGAGCGAGAGTTCGACTTCGAACTCGCCATTGCCAAGGTCCTTGGCATTGACGTTGACCTGCACATTGATCTCGGGTGGAGCAGCCTTGGGCTGAAGCGAGCGCGGCGCATGGGGGTTCTCGAAGGAGAAATCCTTCACATATTGCGCGAGCGCGTCGAGCTGCGGCATCTCGCCGCCATTTCCGTCAGCCATGTCTTGTCCTGTCCTGTTTGTCGGGAGCGGTCTTGGACCGCAGCGCCGGATTTCGCCGACGCCTCGTTTGATTTCTGGTCTTTCGAAGCGCCCGCTTACACGGAAGGTGGGCCCGCCTCAAGGCCGTTGGGGCGGATCGGGTCCGAGAACAGGCTTTTCCGGATCGATCTCACGCCATTCCCCCGGCTCCAGCACGATCATCCCGTCATTGGGCGGAGCCGTCACGCGGCTCATGATCATTCTGCGCACACCCGGGGCGAAAAGCGCCAGAACCAGGAGCGAGAGCACAAAACCGGGCATCATCAGCATGAGACCTGCGAGCACGCCGAAGCCGATCCGCTCGAAGCGAGCAAGGCTGAAGCCCGTCCGAGGCATACGCACGAAGGCGCGGCCTGTCATCCAGATGACGAGGAAAAGGCCCGCGCCACTTTTGGCGAAGAGCAGCAGGAAGGTCGAGCCGAGTCCGAGATTGGCGGCGACAAGCTTGATGATCAGTGCCTCCAGCACCAGCCAGAGGGCGATCCAGATCAGCGGCCTGCGCAAGAAAACGGCGGCTTGCGCCTGCGCCCTGGTTGGCTCTTCCGGACTGTTCCAGCGGGCATCTGCCATTTCGGCGTCTCCGGCGAGGTTGAAGCGCGTCTCGATTGAGGGATGGCATTGAAGGTTCGAAGGCCCTATATGGGGATCACTTCAGAATAACCAGAGGTTGGGATATCAGGCCCAATCCGGCTCGGGTGTGATTCGATGCAGAATTTTGACGTTCTCACGCTGGTCTTTCTCGGCCTGGCGATCTTTGTCATCTACAAGCTGCGCTCAGTGCTGGGTCAGCGCACCGGCACGGAAAAGCCGCCGCAGGACATGTTCGTGCGCCGCGAGGCCCCATCCGAGTCTGATGGTCAGCCAGCAGGTGCGAGCAATGTCGTCCCCTTGCCGACGAACCGGCCGCCCCAGCCTGTTGCCGAGCCGGAAGCCCAGCTTTCTGGTCTTGTGGCCAACGACTCCCCCGCTTTCGCCGGCCTGATGCAGATCATGCAAAGCGACCCGACCTTTGACCCGCGCGAATTCCTGTCCGGCGCCCGTTCGGCCTACGAGATGATCGTGATGGCCTTTGCACAGGGTGACCGGCGCACACTGAAGGACCTGCTGTCGCCGGAGGTCTATGAGGGCTTCGAGGGCGCCATTAAGGATCGCGAAGGCCGCAACGAGAAGGTGGAGACCCAGTTTGTCTCGATCGACAAGGCGGATTATTCCGATGCTCTGCTCCGTGTGAAGAATGCGCAGGTCACCGTGCGCTTCCTCTCGAAACTCATCACGACGACTCGCGACGCGAATGGAGCCGTGATCGATGGCAATCCAGACAAGGTGACCGATGTCACGGATATCTGGACCTTCTCGCGCGATGTTACCTCGCGCGACCCCAACTGGCGGCTGGTGGCGACCGAAGCGGCCTGATGCCGCTTCGCTCGCTTTCCTCGCCTGCGGGTTGCTGGCAGCCATGACCGGTTCCGCCGCGGCCCGTTTCCCGGAATGGGCCGGGCCGATGCCCGCCGACACCATTGTCGAGCCGACGCGACTGGACTCCATCCCCGCTTGGGTCAGCGACGATCACCGCGCGGCTTTTTCCGCCTTCCTCGTCACCTGCTCATCAATTGCCAATGGCGATGCCGCGCAACGCGAAGCCCGCCGGGCACCGCCCGCGCTCGCCGCAGCCTGCCGGGCGGCGTTGACGCTTGAAGCCGAAGGCCCCCCGGAGGCCATTGCCTGCCGGCGATTTTTTGAGCGTCATTTCGAGGCTTTTGAGATCCGTCCGAAGGGCGGAAACGGATTTCTCACAGCCTATTATGAGCCTGAAGTGATGGCTTCCCGGGAAAAATCAGCGGATTTTCCGGTGCCGGTTCTCGCGCGGCCCGATGATCTCGTGACGTTCGGGCAAAACGAGCCGCGGCCCGATGGCTTTGATGCCAATCTCGCCGCTGCGCGCCGCACGGCTTCGGGTTTTGAGCCCTATGTCGATCGCGCCGCGATCTGGGCTGGCGCCTTGAACGAGAGGGCCCGGCCGATTGCCTGGCTCAAGGATGAAGCCGAGCTTTTCATCATTCAGGTTCAGGGCTCGGCGCGGCTGATTTTCGCCGACGCCACGCGCGCTCGCCTCACTTATGCCGGCCGAAACGGGCACGCTTATACCTCGATCGGGCGTATTCTCGTCGAGAACGGCGAGATTCCGCTCGCCGAGATGTCGCTGGAACGCCTGATGAGCTGGTTGCGGGTCGATCGGGCGCGCGGGCGCAGCCTGATGGAACGCAACCGTTCCTATGTGTTTTTTGCCCTCGAACCGATGATTGATCCCGTGCGCGGGCCAGTCGGGGGCGCTGGCGTTCCGCTCACCACAGGGCGCAGTCTCGCCGTTGACCGTACGATCTGGCCCTATGGATTGCCGGTCTGGATTTCTGCCTCGCCGCTCACGCCGACTGGCCCACGCGTGCCACTCGACCGGCTGATGATTGCGCAGGATACCGGCTCGGCGATTGTCGGCCCGGCGCGCGGTGATTTCTTCATGGGCTCGGGCATGCAAGCCGGGACGCGCGCGGGGCTGGTGCGTGATTCCATGCGCTTCATCGTGCTTTTGCCGCGCGGAGAGTGAGATGCGCCGTCGCAGGAGTGGTCTCACGCCCGATGAGACGAAGGTGTGGCATCATGTGGCCAAACAGGCTCGCCCCATGCCGGGGAAGGTTGTTCCGGAAGCCCCGCCTGAGCCCGTTGTCCCGGCCGAACCGGCGCAATCGCCTACACCTTCTGCCCCGGAAGCGCGAACCAAGCGCATCCCACGCGCGCTCCCTCCGCTCACCACGCTCGATCGGCGCTCGAAGCGCGACGTGGCGCGCGGCAAGGCGCAAATCGATGGCCGGATCGATCTGCACGGCATGCGTCAGGCCGAAGCGCATCGCGCGCTGATTGATTTTGTTTTTCGCGCGCATCAGCAGGGCTGGAAACTCGGCCTCGTGATCACCGGCAAGGGCGGCGGCCTCGACGCGCGCGGCGAGGAGCGCGGCGTACTTCGCCGCCTTGTTCCGCATTGGCTGGCGGAGCCCTCAATGCGGGCGATGGTGCTGGGTTATGAGGCTTCCGCTCCCGGCCATGGCGGCGAAGGCGCGCTTTATCTGCGGTTTCGGTGGGCACGCCCACCCCGTGAGCCTTGACGGGACGTTCTCAACCCTGCATCCCGCATCGCGAAACGGAATGGAGACCGGAACATGACCCGCCCGCTGGATGTGCTCGCGCTTGGAAATGCCATCGTCGACGTGATTGCCCGCTGCGAGGAGGATTTTCTCGTCCATCAGGGCGTTGCGAAGGGCTCGATGACCTTGATCGATGAGGATCGCGCCGAAAGCATCTATGCCGCGATGGGCCCGGCCACGATCACGTCCGGCGGATCTGCTGCAAACACGGTGGTAGGTGCCGCCAGTTTCGGGGCGCGCTCGGCCTTTATCGGCAAGGTGAAGGCCGATCCGGTTGGCGATCTCTTCGCACATGATATCGTGGCATCAGGTGTCGCCTTCGGCACTTCGCTCGCCCGAGAAGGGAAGGCGACGGCCCGCAGCTTCATCCTCGTCACGCCGGATGGCGAGCGGACGATGAACACCTATCTCGGCGCCTGCCAGGACCTCTCGGAAGCTGATATCGACCCGACGACCGTTCAGAGCGCCGCTGTCACCTATCTCGAAGGTTATCTGTGGGATCCTCCGGCCGCGAAGGCCGCGTTCCGCAAGGCTGCCGATATCGCCCATGCCGCAGGCCGCGAAGTCGCGTTGACGCTCTCTGACAGCTTCTGCGTCAATCGCTACCGCGATGAGTTTCGCCAGCTGATTTCCGGCGGTACGGTCGATCTCGTCTTCGCCAACGAGCACGAGCTGAAAGCGCTTTACGAAACCGCTGATTTCGACACTGCGCTGGAAGCCCTGCGCCGCGACGCCAAACGCGCAGCCGTGACGCGCTCCGAGAAGGGTGCGGTGATCATCGAGGGCCGGAAAACCTTCGCCATTCCCGCTTATCCGATCGAAACGCTGGTGGACGCGACCGGTGCGGGTGACGCTTACGCCGCCGGCTTCCTGTTCGGCTACACGGCGGGCCTCGGCTACGAGAAAGCCGGGCGGCTCGGCGCGCTGGCCGCGAGCCATGTCATCCAGAAAATCGGCGCCCGGCCCGAGAAATCGCTCAAGGTGCTGGCACAGGAAAACGGGTTGCTCTGAGCCTCACAGCTTCCGGAGCGCCACCTCCTCGATCATGTGGCTCTCGCCCTTGCGCAAGATGAGGTCAGCGCGGGGGCGGGTGGGGAAGATGTTTTCGCGCAGGTTGGGCAGGTTGATCCGGTCCCAGAGGCTATGGGCCGTTGCCAGGGCCTCTTCCGTGCCGATCCCGGCATAGCGGTGGAAGAAGCTCTCGGGTTTACGGAAAGCCGTTTCGCGCAGGGCCATGAAGCGGTCGACATACCATTTGCGCAAGAGTTCTTCCTCGGCATCGATGTAGACCGAGAAATCCAGAAAATCGGAGACATAGGGAACCGGCTTGCCGTCGCGTGGCAGGCGCGGGGGCTGGAGCACGTTCAGCCCCTCGAGGATCAGGATATCGGGCCGATCAATCGTCACTTCCTCGCCCGGCACCACATCATAGACGAGATGCGAGTAGATCGGTGCGGTGACATTGCGCTCACCCGCCTTGATGCGTGCAAGGAATTTCACCAAGGCCGCACCGTCATAGCTCTCGGGAAAACCCTTGCGCTCCATCAGGCCGAGGCGGCGCAATTCGGCGTTCGGAAGCAGGAAGCCGTCGGTGGTCAGCAGGCTCACCTTCGGGGTGTTGGGCCAGCGCGCGAGAAGTTTTTCGAGCACGCGCGCGGTGGTGGATTTGCCGACCGCGACCGAACCCGCGACGCCGATCACATAAGGAACCTTGCCGTCGCCGGCGTTGAGAAAGCGCTGCGTCGCCTTGTAGAGCCCCTGCGCAGCAGCGGTGTAGAGCGCCAGCAGGCGCGAAAGCGGCAGATAGATCTCGATCACCTCTTCGAGCGAGAGGCGGTCGTTCATGGATTGCAGACCCTTGATCTCTTCGAGACTCAGGGTGAGGGGCGTATCGGCGCGCAGGCTCGCCCATTCCCGCCGGTCGAACACGCGAAACGGCGAAAGATCGACATCGGGCGCAAGTTTCGAGACCCTGGCATCCATGAGAAAACCCCTCCCAAGGCTTTCAAGTCTTCGAAGTTAGACCGGCTTCCTCGCCGCCTTCTCGGCCACGCCCGATTGGTTGGTGCGCGAAGCCAGTTCCTCGAACACCGCGCTCAGCGGCACATCGGCCATGTGGAGCACGACGAGCAGATGGAACAGCACATCGGCCGTTTCCTTCACCAGCTCTTCACGATTGCCCTGAAGGGCCGCGATCACGGCCTCGACAGCCTCCTCGCCGAGTTTTTTTGTCGCCTGCCCCATGCCGCGCTGAACCAGCTTCGCCGTGTGCGAGAGGCTCGGGTCGGCATTGGCGCGGCTCGCGATGATGGAGGCGAGTTCGTCGAGGGTGAATTGGCTCATGGTTGCAGTCCATCCAGCCGCATTGGAATTCCGGCTCTCGCCATGTGGCGCTTGGCCTCGCCGATTGTAAAGGTCCCGAAATGGAAGATCGAGGCTGCGAGCACCGCGCTTGCCTTGCCGATTGAGATGCCTTCCACCAGATGATCGAGCGTGCCCACGCCGCCTGAGGCCACGACCGGGATGGTCACGGCTTCGGAAATGGCGCGGGTGAGGGCAAGGTCGAACCCGGCCTTGGTGCCGTCACGATCCATCGAGGTCAGAAGGATTTCACCGGCACCAAGATCAGCGACTTCGCGCGCATATTGAATGGCGTCGAGCCCGGTCGGGTTCCGCCCGCCATGCGTGAAGATCTCCCAGCGATCAGCCTCGTTCGCCCCAGAAACTTTCTTTGCGTCGATCGCCACCACAATAGCCTGCGCACCGAACTTCTCGGCGGCACGACCGACGATCGCGCGGTCTTTCACGGCCGCCGTGTTGATCGAAACCTTGTCAGCACCCGCGAGCATCAGGGCGCGGACATCCTCAACCGCCCGGACGCCGCCCCCGACCGTGACCGGCATGAAGCAGTTTTCAGCCGTGCGGCGCACAACATCGAGAATGGTGCCGCGGTTCTCGTGGCTCGCGGTGATGTCGAGAAAACACAGCTCATCCGCGCCCGCGGCATCATAGGCCTTGGCGCTTTCGACGGGGTCGCCGGCATCGATGAGATCAAGGAACTGCACGCCTTTTACGACGCGACCGTCCTTGACATCGAGGCAGGGAATGATGCGGGCCTTGAGGCTCATGCCACTTTCCTCGCGGCCCTGATCACCTCGATCGCCCCCGCCGCGTCGAGCCGCCCGTCATAAAGGGCACGCCCGGTGATGGCCCCGGCGAGATGCGCGCATTCGGGCGAGGCGAGGCGGGTGATATCAGCCATTGATGCCAGCCCGCCCGAGGCGATCACAGGAATGGAAAGCGCATGGCCAAGCGCGATCGTGCCCTCGAAATCGAGGCCCGAGAGCATGCCGTCGCGCGCGATATTCGTGTAGATGATGGCCGAAACGCCGGCATCCTCGAAACGGCGGCCAAGCTCGATATCGAGCATATCGGATGTTTCCGCCCAGCCCTCGACGGCGACGCGTCCATCGCGCGCATCGATGCCGACAGCCACCTTGCCGGGGAAGGTTCTGGCGGCCTCCTTCACGAAATCGGGGTCGCGTAAAGCCGCCGTGCCGATGATGACGCGAGCGATGCCACGCGACAGCCAGGCCTCGACCTGCCCCATGCGGCGGATGCCGCCGCCAAGCTGCACCGGAAATGCGACGCGCTTCAGAATCGCTTCGACCGGAGCGCCATTGATCGCTTCGCCGGCAAAAGCGCCATCGAGATCAACCACGTGCAGGGCCTCAAATCCCTGCGCCTCGAAACTCGCGGCCTGCGCAGCGGGGTCGTCGTTGAACACAGTTGCCTGCGCCATGTCGCCTTGCTTGAGGCGCACGCATTGGCCGTTCTTGAGGTCGATGGCGGGGTAAAGGATCATGGTGTCCAGCTAAGAAAGTTCCGAAGGAGTTTCAGCCCGAGAAGCTGGCTCTTTTCCGGATGAAACTGGGTGCCGACGATGTTTTCGCGGCCAATGATGGCCGAAACCGGCCCGCCATATTCGGCGACGGCCAGCAAATCGCCCGCATGTTCGGGGATGAGGTGATAAGAGTGCAGGAAATAGGCGTGGAGCGCCTGTTCGCCGAATGGGATTCCATCGAGAATCGGGTGCGATCCGCGAGCCTCGAGCGTGTTCCAGCCCATATGCGGCACCTTGAGATGCCGCTCGGCGGGATCAAGCGCTACAACCCGACCGGGAATCCAGCCCAGACCCTTCGTTTCCCCGCGCTCTTCGCCGATATCGGCCAGAAGCTGCATTCCGACGCAAATCCCGAGAAAGGGCCGCGCTTTCACGCGCACGGCTTCGTGCAAGGCTGCTTCGAGACCGTCGACGGCGCCAAGCTCATCACGGCAATCCTTGAAAGCCCCGTCGCCCGGCAGCACAATGCGATCTGCCGAGGCGATCACATCCGGATCGGCACCGATGATCACTTCGCCGGCGCGGTTTTCGGCCGCCAGTGCGCGCTCCAGCGCCTTGGAGCAGGAATGCAGGTTCCCAGCTCCATAGTCGATCAGGGCAATCCTCATGCGCTGCCCCCGCGCGGCGGACTCGGGAACAGGCCGATAACCGGAACAGTTGCGGACGGGCGAACAGCAAGGGCTGGCGCGGGCGGAGCCGGGGCCTCGTTCATTGCTTCGCCGAAAAACCGCCGTTCCAACCCATCAAGATCAGCACCCGCGACCAGCGCGACATCGCGAAAGCCACGCAGGCGCAGTTCCCACGAGCGCAAGGTCCCCGATTCGAGCGCGAGCAACAGGTTGATCACGAGCGCGCCGAAAACAGTCACGTCAATCGGCAACCGGAGCCCCGCTGTGATGGCCACAAAACCGATCAGCGCCGCCAAGGCGAGACAGGCGGATATCCAAGCCCCTTTCGCGAAAAACCACAACGGGCCGAATGAGAGCGCGAGCCAGGAGAAGCCGTCGCGCACGAAGCGCGCGCCTGCCAGCGCTTCCGCTCCCTCACCCCTCACATGGACGATGTAGCGGGCCATCAGGTCGACAAGGTCCCCTTGGTGGAAGGCACGGCATCCTTCGCGCGGGCATCGATTTCCGTGGCGCGACGCAGCACTTTAGCGAGGCCCTTGAAAAGAGCTTCCGCGATATGGTGGCTGTTCGCGCCATAAAGCGCCTCGGCATGCAGCGTCACTTGCGCGTTGGAGGCAAAAGCCTGGAAAAACTCGCGCACGAGTTCGGTATCGAAGGTGCCGATTTTCTCGGACGGGAATTCCGCCTTGAACACAAGATATGCCCGGCCGGAGATATCGAGCGCCACGCGCGCCAGTGTTTCATCCATCGGCATCAGGCAATCGGCATAGCGGGTGATGCCGATCTTGGCCCCCAGAGCCTGCCGCACGGCTTGTCCCAGCGCGATCCCGACATCTTCCGTCGTGTGGTGATCATCGACATGAAGATCACCCTCGGCGCGGATCAGCATATCCACCATTGAGTGGCGCGCGAGCAACGTGAGCATGTGGTCGAGAAACCCGACGCCCGTGGCGATATCCGCCCGGCCCGTGCCATCGAGATCGATCCCGACCGCGATTTTCGTTTCGCCCGTCTCGCGTTTCACGTCTGCGCGGCGCATGGCCCGTTCCTATCCTGCTCGTCCCGCGCGAGGCTTTAGCGAAAAAGGTGCGGTGCGGCAAATGCCCCGAATGGATGAACAGCCCACCTTGGCAATTCGCCTCCCGCACCCCTACATTCAGGGCTGACAGGGAGCTTTCATGCAGAATGACACGCAGCCGTCGCCCGGCTGGCACGCGACCACCATCCTGATGGTGAAAAAGGGCGGAAAAACCGTGATCGGCGGCGACGGGCAGGTGAGCCTCGGCCAGACCATCATCAAGGGTAATGCGAAAAAGGTGCGCCGTCTCGCGAAAGGCGAGGTCATTGCCGGCTTCGCGGGCGCCACCGCCGATGCCTTTACGCTGTTCGAGCGTCTCGAAGCGAAACTCGAGCAATATCCGGGGCAGTTGATGCGCGCCTGCGTCGAACTCGCCAAGGACTGGCGGACGGATCGCTACCTCAGACGTCTTGAGGCCATGATGCTCGTGGCGGACAGGAACACCGGCCTCGTGCTCTCCGGCACCGGCGACGTGCTCGAGCCCGAAGGCGGCATCATGGGCATCGGCTCGGGCGGCATGTATGCGCTCGCTGCAGCGCGCGCCCTGGCGGATACCGATTTCGGAGCGGAAGAGATCGTGCGCCGCTCGATGGCGATCGCGGGCGATATCTGCGTCTACACCAACCACAGCCTCGTGATCGAGAGCATCGAAAGCTGAATATGACCTCTTTTTCCCCCCGCGAGATTGTCTCCGAACTCGATCGTTTCATCGTCGGGCAGCAGGAGGCGAAGCGCGCCGTGGCCATTGCCCTGCGCAATCGCTGGCGCCGCCAGCAGCTCACCGGCGCGATGCGCGAGGAGGTTCTGCCGAAGAACATTCTCATGATCGGCCCCACGGGTTGCGGGAAAACCGAAATCGCCCGGCGGCTTGCGAAACTTGCGGGCGCGCCGTTCCTGAAGGTGGAAGCCACGAAATTCACCGAAGTCGGCTATGTCGGGCGCGATGTCGAGCAGATCGTGCGTGATCTCGTCGAGATCGGCATCGGGCTCGAGCGCGAGAAACGCCGCAAGGATGTGCAGGCGAAAGCGCATCTCGCCGCTGAAAACCGCGTGCTGGATGCGCTGGTGGGCTCGACCGCCTCGCCCGCGACGCGAGATGCGTTCCGCCGCAAGCTCCATGCGGGCGAACTCGCCGAGAAGGAAATCGAAATCGAGTTGCAGCCGCAAGCGAGCGGCATGCCGATGTTCGAGATTCCCGGCATGCCCGGCGGGCAGATCGGCGCGATGAATCTTTCCGACATGTTCGGAAAGGCCTTTGGCGGGCGCGGCAAGCCTCGCCGCCTCAGCGTCAAAGATGCCTATGAGCCATTGTTGGCGGAGGAGAGTGACAAACTGATCGATTCCGATCGGACCACGGCGGATGCCATCCGGGCGGTCGAGGAAAACGGCATCGTTTTTCTCGACGAGATCGACAAGATCGCGGCGCGCGATGGCCGTGCCGGCGCCGATGTCAGCCGCGAAGGCGTGCAGCGCGACCTGCTGCCGCTGATTGAGGGGACGACTGTTTCGACGAAGCATGGTCCAGTCAAAACCGACCATATTCTCTTCATCGCCTCGGGCGCGTTCCACGTTGCGAAGCCCTCGGACCTTTTGCCCGAATTGCAAGGCCGTCTGCCTATCCGTGTGGAACTGAAACCGCTTGGAGAGGACGACTTCCGACGCATTCTCACCGACACCGAAGCCTCGCT
This sequence comes from Hyphomicrobiales bacterium, assembly GCA_017302635.1. Taxonomy (GTDB): domain Bacteria; phylum Pseudomonadota; class Alphaproteobacteria; order Rhizobiales; family Beijerinckiaceae; genus Rhabdaerophilum. The sequence goes on along the minus strand of JAFLCX010000001.1, from coordinate 1,137,711 downwards.
GATCAAGCAATATATCGCCCTGATGGGGACGGAAGGGCTGGTGCTGGAATTTTCGGACGACGCCATCGCGGCAGTGGCCAAAGCTGCTTTCGAGGTGAACTCCAATGTCGAGAATATCGGCGCGCGCCGCCTGCAGACCATCCTCGAGCGCGTGCTCGACGAAGTGAGTTTCACGGCCACCGATCGCTCCGGCGAAACAGTGATCGTTGACCGCACGATGGTGGAACGCGAGGTGGGCGCGCTCGCGAAGAACGCGGATTTGTCGCGGTTCATTTTGTGAGGCTTTGGCGAAAGCCGGTTTGACCTCGCCGCACTGATCGCCCAAAACGTCCTCATGTCGCTCGCAGTGCCGTTCACGATTGTCGGATCGGCCACCCTGCTTTCGCGGGTGACAGGCTTCGTGCGCGATATTCTGGTGGCGGCTTTGCTCGGCACCGGGGCTGTCGCAGAAGCCTATGTCGCCGCCTTTCTCCTTCCCAACCTCGTGCGGCGGATGATGAGCGAAGGCGGGCTTCACGCCGCTGTTGTTCCGCGTCTAGCGCGCCTGGAGCAGGAGGGTGGTCCGAAAGCGGCGCGGGCCTTCGCCGATGATCTTCTCGCGATGTTATCAGTGGTGGCGATCGTCGTCGTGCTGGTTGCCGAGATCTTCATGCCGCAGATCATGAGTGTGCTCGCGCATGGTTTCGTGAATGATCCGCCGAAATTCGCGAATGCCGTGCTGTTCGGCCGGATCGCCTTCCCGTTCGTGGGATTCACGCTGGTTCTGGCGCTGTATGCCGCCTTGCTGAATTCGGTCGAGCGCTATGCCGCCGCCGCTCTCGTGCCCGTCGTGCTCAACCTGCTGCTGATCGGCGTGATGGTAGCGCTGCTGGTCGCGACCGATATCAGCCAGCGCCGGGCCGGGCTTTTTCTGGTCATCACCATTCTGGCCGCTGGCGCGATTCAGCTGGTCTTGCTGGCGGTTTCAGTTTCCCGCTCCGGCTTTTCGCCCTTTCCACGCTTATCGTCTTTCCGCTCGGGCGGGTTCAGTCCTGATGCCCGGGCTGTTCTGCTCCTGACCTTGCCGGGCATGCTCATCGCCGGTTCCGGGCACATTCATCTGGTGCTGGCTAGCCAGTTCGCCTCGCTCACGCCGCGCGGGCTCGCGTCGCTTTATTTCGCCGATCGGCTGTTTCAGCTCCCGCTCGGATTCGCCGCTTCCGCGATGGGAATTGTACTGCTGCCGCGCATTTCCCGCGCCTTGCGCGCCGGCGACGAAGCGGCCCTGAATGCTGCAAGGGGTGAGAGTTTCCATTTTGCAGCGCTGCTGATTCTGCCTGCTGCGACCGCGCTTTATCTGCTCGCTGGGCCGATCATCTCGGTTCTGTTCGAGCGCGGCGCCTTCTCGGCCGCCGATTCGCAAGCGACATCAGCCAATTTGCGCATCCTCGCGCTGGCCCTGCCGGCTTTTGTTCTGGCCAAGATCATTTTGCCCGAGTTTCTGGCAGAAGAGCGCATGCGGGTGCCGCTTTTCGCGGCTTTTCTGGCTTGCCTGGTCAATGTTGCCAGCGTTCTGGGCCTGCGCGCGACGTCCGAAACGTTGGCACCCGTCATGGGAGTTGCGATCGGGGCCTGGTTCTATGCCTCGCTTTTGATGGTGCTTGCCCGGAACCGGCTCCGATTGGGCATCGCGGCCTTGCGTGGATTGCTTGGAGCGATGTTCGCAACGATCGGCATGGGGATCGCGCTTGTTGTTCTGACAGGTTGGATGACGCCTTGGCTCGATCCATCGCAGGGCTTTCTGATCAAGGGGTCTGCGCTCATAGCCCTTTGCCTTCTGGGACTCGGCACTCATCTGGGGTTGGCCCGGCTGTTGGGCGTGCTGGATCTGAAACGATTCCGGATCGAGCCCTAGGCGCCCGGCTTGCTGATTTTCCGAGGCATTGCTAAGAGCCGCGACGCCCTTTGAAAACGGGCGAACCGGGCGCGTTTCCACCCGCGCCGGTCTGACCAAGGATCAGTTCAGTGACCGCAAATTCCGCCCTCGCGCCCTTCCAACCGCGCGTCTTTTCCGGCATGCAGCCGACCGGCAATCTCCATCTCGGGAACTATCTGGGCGCGCTTCAGCGCTGGGTGAAGATGCAGCAGACGCATGACTGCATCTATTGCATCGTTGATCTCCACGCGATCACGCAAGGGCCTGAGGTCTGGGGCGGACCTGAAGGCTTGCGCAAAGCGACGCGCGAGGTGACGGCTGCCTATCTCGCGGCTGGGCTCGATCCCAAAAGCTCGATCATCTTCAACCAGAGCCAGGTCGCCGGCCATGCCGAACTCGCCTGGATTTTCAATTGTGTCGCCCGCTTGGGCTGGCTCAACCGCATGACGCAGTTCAAGGAAAAGGCGGGCAAGGACCGCGAGAACGCGTCGATCGGCCTCTATGATTACCCGGTGCTGATGGCGGCTGATATTCTCGTCTACCGTGCGACACATGTGCCGGTGGGCGAAGATCAGAAGCAGCATCTCGAACTGGCGCGCGACATTGCCCAGAAGTTCAATTTCGATTTCGGAGCGCGCATTCTGGAACTCGGGCTGAATTCGGGAGAGTATTTCCCGTTGCCCGAGCCGCTGATCGCGGGACCTGCACCGCGTGTGATGAGCCTGCGCGATGGTACGAAGAAAATGTCGAAATCCGACCCCTCGGATTATTCGCGTATCAACCTCACCGATGACGCCGAAACCATCGCGCTCAAGGTGCGTAAGGCGAAAACTGACCCCGAACCGTTGCCGAGCGAGGAAGCCGGCCTGAAGGGCCGGCCCGAGGCTGAAAACCTTGTGACGATCTATGCCGCGCTTTCAGGCGACGCCCCTGCGGCTGTTCTCACCGAATATGGTGGCGGCCAGTTTTCCCGGTTCAAGACGGCTCTGGCAGACCTTTCCGTGGAAAAACTGGCTCCGATCGCGTCTGAGATGCGCCGGTATCTGGCCGATCCGACCTCTATCGATGCCATTCTCTTCGATGGTGCAGACCGCGCGCGGGCCATCGCAGAGCCGGTCTATCGCGACGTGAAAGAGATCATGGGCTTCATCCATCGCTGAGTGCGGCTCTTGCGCGGTCGGGTCGCGCCTGCCACCATCATCGCGCTTTGGCATCCGAAGGGGAGAAGCGGATGGGGTTGCGGCGGCGGGCCTATGAGCCGGGACATCGCGCGAAAGTGCTTGTGGTGGTTGATGAAACGCCGGAATGCGCGCGGGCGGTCACCTTTGTAGCCCGCCGGGCGCGCCGGACTGGCGCCGCCATCGTCATGCTTGCGATCATCCAGCCCGAGGAAGCCCAGCCCTGGCTTGGCGTGGGCGACATCATGCAGGCCGAAGCCGAAGCCGAGGCCAACGAGCGGCTAGACAAGGCGGCCACGATTGTCCGCGATATCGCGCATTTCGAGCCCGAACGGGTTATCCGCACGGGAAAGCCGTCCGAGCAGGTGCTCCAACTCATCGAGGCCGACGAGGATATTGCTGCGCTTCTTCTGGCGGCGGGCACCGGAAAGGACGGGCCGGGACCGCTGGTCACCCAACTCGCTGGGCGGGCCTCCGCCGCGTTTCCGGTGCCCATCACCATCGTGCCCGGTGGTCTGCCGGATGCCGATTTCGAGGCCCTGGCCTGACACGATTTCCACTTGTGCGGCACGGCCAAGAGCTTATCTAGAGGGCATTCCATGCCGGACCTTGGACCCGGCTATGCAATGTGAGGTTTGAAACCCATGTTCATCCAGACCGAAGCGACCCCCAATCCCGCGACGCTGAAATTCCTTCCGGGAAAGTCTGTGCTCGGCGCGTCGACCCGTGAATTCAAGAATGCGCAGGATGGCCAATCCTCTCCCCTCGCGCAGAGGCTGTTCGATGTTCCCGGCGTTGCGGCCGTGTTTCTGGGTTCTGATTTCGTCACGGTGACGAAGAGCGGCGGCGAATGGCAGCACCTCAAGCCCGCCATTCTCGGCGCGATCATGGAGCATTATCTCTCCGGTGATCCCGTTCTGGGCGAGACCGGCTCCGAGGAAATTCCGGCGGACGAGTTTTTCGAGGAGGCCGATGCCGAAACGGTCGCGACCATCAAGGAACTGCTTGAGACGCGCATCCGGCCCGCCGTTGCCGGCGATGGCGGTGACATCACGTTCCGGGGCTTCCGTGACGGCGTGGTTTACCTGACCATGAAAGGCGCATGTTCGGGCTGCCCATCCTCGACCGCGACACTGAAGAACGGCATCCAGAATCTGCTTCGGCATTTCCTGCCCGATGTTCAGTCGGTCGAGGCGGCCTGATCGGGAGAATTGACTCGGGATGCGCATTCTGGCGCTCGATACGGCCCTCGGGGCGACTTCTGTCGTGGTTTTTGACACCGAAGGTTCGCGCGTTCTTGCTGAGGAGCGCCTCGAAATGGTGCGCGGCCATGCCGAGGCCCTCGTGCCGATGGTCGGTCGCGTGCTTGAGAAAGCCGGTCTGGCTTTTCAGGCCATCGATCGTTTTGCATCGACCGTCGGCCCTGGCAGTTTCACCGGTATCCGGATCGGCATCGCCGCAGCGCGGGCTTTTGCTCTGGCCCATCGCAAGCCGGTTGTGGGTGTTTCGACCTTGGCGGCCTTCGCCGCACCCGTGCTGTTCGGTGGTGAAAAACGCCCGGTTGCAGCGGCTGTTGATGCCCGGCACGGCATGATTTTCTACCAACTGACCGGCGCTGATGGCCGGCAGATGGCCGGGCCCGGGCTTTTCTCGCTCGCTGATGCCGCCCGAAAGATCGGTTCCGGCTCCGTGATTGTCACCGGTGATGCGGCCGAGCTTCTCGCCCGCACGATCAAGGAGCAGAACCCGGATTTCCGCATCGGAGCGGAAACAGCCAGACCTAGCGTCTCGCCGCCGATCCTGTGGGTCGCGCGGCTCGCCAGCGTCGCCGATCCTTCGGCCTCGCCCTGTCGGCCGCTCTATCTGCGTGAGGCGAATGTCACCGCGCAGGATGGCGCACGCCTCCAGCGCGCTCCGCAGCTTGGCGCGTGAAGCCATGTGGCCGTGGCTCTGGCCCTGGTTCTGGTGGTTGGGCCCTTCGACTTTCGCGTTTCGCGCTGCCGCCCCGGCTGACAGCTGGAGAATGTCGGATATCCATGCCTCGGGTTTTGCCCAAGGTTGGGCCCGAGGCGAACTCGAGCAGATGATTGTCTCGGCCAATTATGCAGCCGATGTGCTGGTCTCGCGCGGGCTTGTGGGGGATGTCGTCTCCGGATTTGCCATCAGCCGGATTGTGGCCGGCGAAGCCGAGTTGCTCACGATCGTTCTTGAGCCCGAGACGCGCGGTCGGGGGCTCTCGGCGGAACTGCTCGGCGCTCATCTGCTTTCGGTTCGCCGGGCAGGCGGCGAAAAGCTGTTTCTGGAAGTCGCTGCGGACAATGCGCCCGCCCTGGCCCTTTATCGCAAGGCGGGCTTCGAAGAAATCGGGCGCCGCAAGGGCTACTATCCGGCCCGGAACGGGGTACCGCACCGCGATGCGCTGACCATGCGTGCCGATCTCTCGGACCTCGACCCGACCCCGCGCTACGTCTGATGGTTCGGGTGTCATCCTCCTGCCACATAAAATGTCGAAGGGCAGGGCTGGAATGGCACTGAATCTCCGGCAAAGAACGAAACTGACCCTCAAGCTCGTGGCTCTGGCCCCCGCATTTGCGCTGGGCTTGCCGGCGCAGTGGCTGGCGCTGCGCACGGGTTCGTCGCTGGCGCGACACATGCCGGTGATTTTTCATCGGTATCTTTGTTTTGTCATGGGCGTACGCGTCGAGCGGGAAGGCGTTCTGGATGTCCGCCGGCCGCTGATGGTGGTTTCGAACCATGTTTCGTGGCTTGATATCGTGGTGATTTCCTCGCTGTTCCCGGTGTCTTTCATCGCGAAAAGCGAAGTGGGAACATGGCCCTTTGTGCGCACGCTGGCGAAGCTCCAGCGTTCGATTTTCGTCGAGCGCTCCGCCCGCACGAAAACCGGCGCGGTCAACGCGGCAGTGGCCGAGCGGCTTGGCTCCGGCGACGCGATGGTTCTGTTTGCCGAAGGAACCACCAGCGACGGCCTGCGCGTGCTCCCCTTCCGCTCGGCTATACTCGGCGCTGCACAAGCGACGACGGGGGCGGCGAGCGACACCGTGCTTCAGCCGCTCGCAATCCGATATGTCCGGCGAGGCGGTCTGCCGATTTCCCGTTCAGAGATGGCCGAGATTGCCTGGTTTGGCGATATGGACCTCAAGCCGCATCTTGCGGCGCTGCTTGCCGGCCCGAAGGTCACCGCTCGGATCAGTTTGCCGCCGCCGGTCACCGTCTCGCAAGGCGCGGATCGCAAGGTGATCGCGCGTGAACTTGAAGCGGCGGTGCGAAAGGCCTTTGCGCGCTGAAACGCGGCTCTTTTCGCGCGTCCGCTTTGGCGATAGAGGATCGCTCATGTCCGATAAAACCCGCCCCGAAAGCGAAACTCCCGCCCCGCGCCGTCTCGCCCATATCAAGTCATTCGGCTGCCAGATGAATGCGCACGACGCAGAGCGCATGGCTGACCTTCTGGCCCGCGAGGGCTATGAGACAACGGACGCGCCGGATAACGCCGATCTCGTCATCCTCAACACCTGTCATATCCGCGAGAAGGCAGCCGAAAAGGTCTATTCCGAAATCGGGCGGCTAAGGGTGCGCAAGGAAGAGCGCGCGGCTGAGGGCAAGGAGACGGTGATCGCGGTCGCGGGCTGCGTCGCGCAGGCTGAGGGCGGCGAGATCATGCGGCGGGCACCGGCGGTCGATCTGGTCGTGGGCCCGCAAAGCTACCATCGCTTGCCCGATCTTCTGAAATCGGCCCGCAGCGCGAAGGCCATCGACATCGACTTTCCCGATGAGGACAAGTTCGAGCACCTGCCTCTGCCGGGCAAGAAGCGCATCATGGCGCGCGGACCCTCCGCCTTTCTGACCGTGCAAGAGGGGTGCGACAAGTTCTGCTCGTTCTGTGTCGTACCATTCACGCGCGGCGCCGAGACCTCGCGCCTGGTGGAGGCGGTGATCGCCGAAGCGCGCCAGATGGTTGAGGCAGGCGTGAGAGAGATCATGCTGCTCGGCCAGAACGTCAACGCCTATCACGGCGCGGGGCCGGATGGTTCGGTCTGGGATCTCGCGCGTTTGTTCGCCGCGCTTTCCGAGATTTCCGGCCTCGAACGGCTTCGTTACGCCACAAGCCACCCGCGCGACATGAACGAGGCACTGATTGCCGCGCATCGCGACCTGCCGAAATTGATGCCCTATCTGCATCTGCCGGTTCAGGCCGGCTCGGACCGCGTGCTCAAGGCGATGAACCGCAAACACAAGGCCGATGATTATCGCGCCATCATCGCGAAAGTGCGCGAGGCGCGGCCGGATATCGCCATCACCTCCGATTTCATCGTTGGGTTTCCGGGCGAAACCGATGCCGATTTCGAGGATACGATGCGCCTGGTGCGCGAGATCGGTTTTGCTGCGGCCTATTCCTTCAAATATTCTCCACGCCCTGGCACCAAAGCGGCGGAAGCCGGGGATATGGTGCCGGAAGAGGTGAAAACCGCGCGGCTTCACGCGCTTCAAGCGCTCATTCTTGAACAGCAGACCGCCTTCAACCGCGCCTCGCTGGGGCAGATCATGCCGGTTCTGTTCGAAAAGCCCGGTCGCCATGCCGGGCAGATCGCCGGAAAGTCACCGTATCTTCAGGCGGTTCACGCGGATATCCCCAGAGGGGAAGAAGTTTCTTCGCTGATCGGCCGGATTGCGGATGTGCGAATCACTGAACTTCGTTCAAACTCGCTGCATGGTGAGATCGTCTCGCCCGTTGGCGAGGCTGACAGGGGAGGAATGGCCGCTTGAATTTTCGCCTGAGCGAGCCGTCACGGCTTGCGGCTTCGGTGGAGGCTGCACTCGATGGCGTGGAGGAAACCCTCACGCTGGATGACAATCGCGCTGCGGTGCTGCTGGTCGGCAATTACGACCAGAACATCGCGCATCTCGAGCGACGGCTGAACGTTCTCGCCCATATCAACGGCAACCAGATCCGCCTGCGTGGCACGCGCGAAACCGTCAACCACGCCCGACGCGTGATCGAAAGCCTCTACAACACCGTGCGCAAGGGCCGGAATGTCGGCGTCGGCGATGTCGATGGCGCGATCGAGGAAACGGCACTCCAGCGCGCGCTCTTCCCGGTTAAGAATGAAGCTCCTGCTGATCCGATCAAGGCCGAGATCGCCGGCTTCGGCCAGGTTGCGACGCGCAAGAAAGGACCGGTCAAGGCCCGCAATGCCGCGCAGGATGCCTATATCCGCGTGCTCGCCCGGCATGAACTGGTCTTTGCCGAGGGCCCGGCCGGAACCGGCAAGACTTGGCTCGCCGTGGGCCATGCCGTGCAATTGCTCGAACAGGGCCATGTCGAGCGCCTCATTCTTTCGCGCCCGGCTGTTGAGGCGGGCGAGAAAATCGGCTTCCTCCCCGGTGATATGCGCGAGAAGGTCGACCCCTACCTGCGCCCGATCTACGATGCGCTCTATGATTTCATGGAAGGTCGGCTCGTCGAGCGCGCTCTCCAGACCGGTGTGATCGAAATCGCCCCGCTCGCCTTCATGCGCGGCCGCACGTTGTCCAACGCCCTGATCCTGCTTGATGAAGCGCAGAATGCTTCCTCGATGCAGATGAAGATGTTCCTCACGCGCCTCGGTGAAGGTTCGCGCATGATCATCACCGGCGACCCGACCCAGATCGACCTTCCGTCCGGCCAGACATCCGGGTTTGGTGAGGCGATCGCCCTGCTCAAGGATGTCGAAGGCATCGGCCATGTGAAATTCGGGCATCAGCACGTGGTGCGGCATGATCTCGTGCGGCGCATCGTGCAGGCGTATGAGGAGCGCCCACCTGCGGCATCGGCACCCTTGTCATCACCGCATGCGCCGCGCCGTGGCTAGGATCAATCTCCTCATTGAGGCCGAGGGCTGGAAGAGGTTGCCCGAGGCAAAAAAGACCGCCCGATCGGCAGCGCAGGCCGCGCTAAAATTCGAAAAGCGGAAGGGCGAGGCCACAATCCTTCTCACGGATGATGCGGCGATGCGGCGGCTCAATGCCTCGTTTCGAGGCAAGGATAAACCGACCAATGTTCTCTCGTTTCCGGCTGCGCCCTCCTCTCCAGGCAACAAGGGTGCAGAATCACTCTTCCTCGGAGACATCGCTCTGGGTTATGAGACCTGTGCGGCTGAAGCCTTGGCCGAAGGAAAATCGCTCGGCGATCATCTCTCGCATCTCGTGGTGCACGGCTTGCTGCACCTGATGGGGTATGATCACGAGACGGAGGCGCAGGCCTTGCAGATGGAAGGGCGCGAACGCGCTGTTCTGGCGATGCTGGGTGTTGCTGACCCTTATTCGGGCGCTGAGGAGGCGCCGCTCGATGAGTAGTGACAATCCGGCTGAACGCGCGAGCGCGCCGGAGCAAAAAAGCCGGGAGTCCGGCAAGGAGCAGCCGCGCGAGAGTTGGAGCGATCGGCTGAAAATCGTTCTCGGGCTCAAACCGGCTCACTCGATCCGCGACAACCTTGAGGATGCGCTCGAGGATCCCGAAACGGAAAACGACGATGAAAGCTTCACGCAGGAAGAACGGCGTATCCTGCGCAACCTGCTGAATGCGCGCGATACGCGTGTGCAGGATGTGATGGTGCCGCGCGGCTCGATCATCGGGATTTCCGAGGAAGCCAGTTTTGGCGAATTGCGGGCGCTCTTCCTTTCCGCCGGACATTCGCGCCTGCCCGTTTACGGCGAAACGCTCGATGACCCGAAGGGTATGGTGCATATCCGCGATGTGTTCGTGCGGCTCGAAAGCCTTTCCTCTTCGATTCTTGTCGGAAAATCCGGGCTGGTCCGGCCGGTTCTCTTCGCCCCGGCCTCGATGCCGGCACTTGATCTGCTGCTCGACATGCAGCGCCAGCGCATCCACATGGCGCTTGTGATCGACGAATATGGCGAAACAGACGGCCTTGTCTCACTGGAGGACCTGCTGGAAATCATCGTCGGCAACATCGAGGACGAGCACGATTCCAGCGAGGAAATCAGCATCGAGGCGCTTCCCAACGGCGACCTTGTGGTGGATGCGCAGGCGGCTCTGGAAGATGTCGCCTTGCGCCTCGGCCTTCGCATGGAAGCCGAAGAAGGGGAACAGGCAGCCTCGACCGTTGGGGGCTACATATCGGCTCTGCTGGGCCGCCTGCCGTCCAAGGGCGAAGCGGTAACCGCACCCAATGGCGCAATCTTTACCGTCCTTGACGGAGATGCCCGCCGCATGCGCCGGATCCGGATCGCGCCACCGCCCGGCGATGACAGCGGCTGACCGCGCTCTCCTGTGCGCAGGCGGGATTGGGGGGCACCTTCCACGCCCGAAATGCGCTAGCTGACTGGGAGATGATTCGCATTTTTCACGCGGATTGCCGTTTCGGAGACGTGGCGCATGGCTCTCGTGGCGTTTTTCGGCGCATGGCGTCAGGCGCGTTTCTCTCTCGCCTTTCTTGCCGAGCACGTCATTCTTCTGGAAGGATGGCCACGATCATTCCTTGCTTTTTCGGCCGGCCTGGTCGCGGCTCTGTCGCTCCAGCCTGTCAATGCCCTTCCGGTTCTCGCGTTTTCGTTTCCCGTCCTCGTCTGGCTGATTGACGGTCTGGCTGTCCCGGGGCGAAAACGTCTTGCCATGCAAGCTTTTGCCATCGGCTGGTGTTTCGGTTTCGGATATTTTCTGGCCGGGCTCTGGTGGCTTGGCGCGGCCTTCGTGATCGGCGGCGAGCAGTTTGTCTGGCTCTTGCCGTTCGGCGTGGTTGGGTTGCCGGCGGGGCTCGCGATTTTTTTCGGCCTCGGCGTGCTGCTGGCGCGCGGTCTCTGGTCCTCCGGCTTGTGGCGCGTCTTCGCGCTCGCCTTCGGGCTGGGGCTCTCCGAACTGGCCCGAGCCCATGTTCTGACGGGCTTTCCCTGGAATGGCTTCGGGCAGGCTTTCGCCGACCATCTCGTGCTCGCTCAGGGTGCGAGCCTGATCGGCGCGGAGGGGATGGGCCTGCTTGCCATCGTGGTTTTCGCCGCGCCTTCCACTCTTGGCACGGGTCGAGCGGTCGCGGCGCGCTGGGCCATGCCGGTGCTGGCGGTCGCGATCCTGATCGCTCTGGCTGTTTTTGGTTTCATGCGATTGCAGCCGACAGGCGGGAGCCGTTCCGACCTCGATCGCATCGCGATGGTTCCCGATGTGAAGTTGCGGATCATGCAGCCCAATGTGGCGCAGGAGGAGAAAAATCGGCCAGGATCGGCGGCTGCGATCCTCGAGCGCTATCTGCAACTTTCCGACCGGGCGACAGGGCCCCGGAACGCAGGAATTGGGGATGTGACCCATCTTTTCTGGCCGGAAGCGCCGTTTCCCTTCGTGCTCGATCGCGAGCCGCGAGCACTGGAAGCGATCACGGCGCGCCTTTCGGGTGGGACAGTGCTGGTAACGGGCTCCATTCGCGCCGAGGAGGCGCCGGATCAGTGGCGGCGCTTCCGGTTCTTCAACTCGATTCAGGTTCTCGATCGCAACGGCCTGATTGGCAGCTATGACAAGGTGCATCTGGTGCCCTTCGGCGAATATCTGCCGCTCGAGAACCTGTTGCGCGCGATTGGTCTCGAGCCCTTCGTGCGTGTGATCGGTGGGTTTTCCGCCAGTTCGGGGCGGAAGCCGCTTGATATTCCCGGCCTTCCCGGCTCAGTGCCCGTTATCTGTTTCGAGACGATCTTTCCGCACGAACTGGCCGCATCGGTGACCGGCAGCGCGGTTTTCGTGAATGTGACGAATGATGCGTGGTTCGGCCGAACCCCCGGACCCTACCAGCACCTCGCGCAGGCCCGGTTGCGCAGCATCGAGTTCGGCCAGCCCATGGTGCGCGCCGCCAATAGCGGCATCTCAGCGGTAATCGATCCCCATGGCCGCATTCTCGCGAGCTTGCCGCTTGATCGGGCCGATGTGATCGATTCGCCCCTTCCGGCGGGTTTGGCCGGGACATTGTACAGCGAAACGATTTGGTATAGTTACGCTACCGTGATGATTCTGCTCGCGGCGCTCGGACTTCTGGGCAATCTCCGCGACCGGTTCCTTGCCGGATTGCAATGGCGCAAGCCGAATTGAAGGCCGACTCGCACGAGTCCGGTGGATATCCGGTCAGTGATTGCTGATTTTGCGATATTCTCCCTCGGTCTTCTGTCGTAGGGTGGGCTTCGCGCCGGCATGAACTGTGCTCCCGTGCATACGAGGGCAATTCCGGCGAACTCGATGCCGTCGAGATGGAGTGTAGAACCGTATGCCTTCAGATGAGACCAGCATGAAGAAAGCGCCCGGCGATTTTGACCGCCATGTCGGACGGCGCATCCGAATGCGGCGCATCCAGGTTGGCATGAGTCAGGAGCGGCTGGCCGACAGCCTCGGCGTCACCTTCCAGCAGGTTCAGAAATACGAGAAGGGCGCCAACAGGATCACGATGAGCCGCATGCGGATCGTCGCACAGGTGCTCGGCGTGCCAATGGCCTTCTTTTCAGAGGGAGCGCCCGGTGAGGACGGCATGGTGCTTGCGGGCGGTTTCGCAGAAAACCGGCAGGCCGATTACGCTGTGGAATTGTTCTCGACTCCGGAAGGAGTGGCCCTTGCACGCGCCTTCGCCTCGATCGAGGACCCGAAGGTGCGCCGCCGCGTGGTCGACCTCGTGACCACCCTGGCCGAAGGGCAGCGTAAGGAATAACGGGACCTCAAGGGTGTTATTTTCGAACAAAACGTTCTTTTTGACGAACTTGTTCGCTCTACCATCTTGACCTCTCAGCCCTCCTCGCATTAGAGACGCGCCCGATCTTTGGCGCGGAGCGGACGTTGCGCGCGGGCCTTCATCATCAGCACAGGAGCCTTTCGTGGCGCGATCCTCTTTTCTCTTTACGTCTGAATCGGTTTCGGAAGGGCATCCGGACAAGGTTTGCGATCGCATCTCGGACGAGGTTGTGGATCTGTTTTTCAAGGAAGCCGTCAAGGCCGGCATGGATGCCTCGCAGGTCCGCGTGGCCTGCGAGACGCTCGCCACCACCAATCGCGTCGTGATCGCCGGCGAAGTCCGCACCTCTCTGGACGAGAAGGCGATGAAGTCGAAGGTGAAGAGCGTGGCCCGCAAGGCCATCCGCGCCATCGGCTATGAACAGGCCGGCTTCCACTGGAAGACCGCAAAAATCGACGTGCTGCTTCACTCGCAATCGGCGGATATCGCGCAGGGCGTCGATGCCTCGGGCAACAAGGACGAAGGGGCCGGCGATCAGGGCATCATGTTCGGCTATGCCTGCCGCGAGACCCCGGAACTCGCTCCCGCCCCGCTCTACTATTCGCACAAGATTCTCGAGGTTCTTGCCGATCTGCGCCACAAGGGCGAACGCAATTGCGGCAAGCTCGGTCCCGATGCGAAGAGCCAGGTGACCGTGCGCTACGAGAACGGCAAGCCAGTCGGCGTGACGCAGATCGTGCTTTCGACCCAGCATCTCGACGAGAAGCTGACCTCGGACGGTGTGCGCAAGATTGTCGAGCCGATCATCCGCGAAACCCTGCCCGAGGGCTGGATTTCGAAAGATACGGTCTGGCACGTCAACCCGACAGGCAAGTTCGTGATCGGCGGCCCCGATGGCGACGCAGGCCTCACCGGCCGCAAGATCATCGTCGATACCTACGGTGGTGCGGCCCCGCATGGCGGTGGCGCCTTCTCGGGCAAGGACCCGACCAAGGTCGATCGCTCTGCCGCCTATGCGGCACGCTATCTCGCCAAGAACGTCGTGGCCGCCGGCCTTGCCGATCGTTGCACGATCCAGCTCTCCTACGCGATCGGTGTCTCGAAGCCGCTTTCGGTCTATGTCGATCTGCATGGCACGGCCAAGGGCAAGGTGACGGAAGCGACGCTGGAAAAGGTGCTTCCGGAGATCATGGATCTCTCGCCGCGCGGCATCCGCACGCATCTCAATCTCAACAAGCCCATTTATGCCCGCACGGCGGCTTACGGCCATTTCGGCCGCAAGGCGACGCGGGATGGTGGCTTCTCTTGGGAGAAAACCGATCTCGTGCAGTCGCTCAAAAAGGCGGTTGCCGCGCTCTCGTGAGTCCGGATCAGAAAGACGCGATCTCCAGTTCAGCCGGCGCGGCACCCCCGCGCCGGCAACTTTATGGGCGTGCCAAAGGCAAGGCCCTGCGCGCCGGGCAAAGTCACCGCATCGAGCAACTGCTCCCGAAGATCACGATCGATCTCGAAAAACTGCGCGAAGGCCCTGCGGCTCAGTTTCCGCACAAACCCTCCGGGATTTTTCTCGAAATCGGCTTTGGTGGCGGTGAACATCTCGCTGCGATGGCGAGAGCGCATCCTGAGGCCGGATATCTGGGCGTTGAACCGTTTCTCAATGGCGTTGCGAAATTGCTCGGTGCGATCGAGGCCGAGAACATCACGAATATCCGGCTGCTGCGCGGTGACGGGCGACACGTGCTGAATGCGCTCCCTAAGTCCAGCCTTGATGCTGTCTTTCTCCTCTATCCCGACCCTTGGCCGAAGCGTCGGCAGCGCAAGCGGCGGATTGTTGATGAGGCATTCCTCGACGAATTGGCGCGTGTGATCCGCCCCGGCGGGGAGTTTCGCTTTGCCTCCGACATTGATGATTATGTCGGCTGGACGCTGGCGCGCATCCTGCCGCATGCGGGTTTCGAGTGGGTGGCAAAAAGCCCATCGGATTGGCTTGATCCGTGGGAGGGATGGCACCGCACGCGCTACGAAGAAAAGGCCATCCGCGAAGGCCGCGTGCCGAGCTACCTGAGGTTCCGACGCAAGGCCTGAAGGCTGTGCTTGATTTCAGGATGGTTCGGGCTTATTGAAGCTCTCATCTTCCTCAATTCATGCGATCGCACGTTTGAGTGGGCCGGCGACGGACCCGCTCTTTCGGTATTCGATCGCACCGGAGCCCGATGACCGAAGCCGCGCCCAGCCCTGTTGCGATCGAGGCCAGCCTTGATGAACCCCGCCTGATTTCAGAAGCGGGGCCAGCGGCGCGTGTGGCGAAGGTCATCGAGCCGATTGTCAAAAGCCTCGGTTTCCGGCTCGTGCGCGTCCGGATCACGCCGCTCAATGGCACCACGCTCCAGATCATGGCCGAGCGGCCGGATGGCTCGTTCACGGTCGAGGATTGCGAGGCCTTGAGCCGCGCTCTCTCGCCGCTTCTCGACATCGAGGAGCCCGTATCAGGGGCTTATAATCTTGAAATCTCTTCGCCGGGCATTGATCGGCCGTTGGTCCGCGTGAGCGATTTCGCGCGCTGGGTCGGCTTCGATACCAAGGTCGAGATGGCCATGATGCTCAATGGCCGCAAGCGCTTCCGCGGACCGATCGAGGCCGTTGAGGGCGATCAAGTTCGCCTCGGCCTGCCCGATGCGCCTCCCGATTCGCCAACTTTCGCGCTGCTTCCCATTCGCGAGATCGGCGAGGCGCGCCTTGTGCTCACTGACGAGGTGATCGCCGAATCCTTGCGTCGCACCAAGCTCGCGCTGCGCGCGCTCGAAGAGGGTGATACGGCCGAGAGTGAAGAAACTCTGGCCGAAAAGCCCAACCGCTATCGCCCCGGGCCGCGCCCGCAGAAGTTCAAACCCAAATCCGCCCGTCCGGGCCCCAAAAAGTCGCGCTGAAGACGCGAAATTTCAGGAGTGATCGCCATGGCCATTTCAGCAAACCGGCTCGAGCTTCTCCAGATCGCCGATGCGGTCGCGCGGGAGAAGCTGATCGACCGCTCGATCGTGCTGGGCGCGCTGGAAGATGCCTATGCGCGCGCAGCCCGCCAGCGCTATGGCGCCGAAACCGACATCAAGGCCGAGATCAGCCCCAAGACCGGCGAAATCCGCCTCACCCGGCTGATGCATGTGGTCGAGAATGTCGAGAACCCCTCGCGCGAGATGGACCTCGCCAGCGCCAAGCGCCGCGATGCCGCTGCTGAAATTGGCTCGGTGTTTGCCGATACGCTGCCACCGGTCGATTTCGGCCGTATCTCGGCCCAGAGCGCCAAGCAGGTCATTGTGCAGAAGGTGCGCGAGGCCGAGCGCGACAAGCAGTTCGACGAGTTCAAGGATCGCGTCGGCGATGTGATGAACGGCGTCGTCAAGCGTGTGGAATACGGCAACGTCATCGTTGATCTCGGCAAGGGCGAAGCGATCATCCGCCGCGACGAACTCATCCCGCGCGAGGTATTCCGGCCTGGCGATCGCATCCGCGCCTATCTCTACGATGTACGCCGCGAAACGCGCGGGCCGCAGATTTTCCTCTCGCGCACGCACCCGATGTTCATGGCGCGCCTGTTCGGGCAGGAAGTTCCGGAGATTTATGATGGCATCATCGAGATCAAGGCCGTGGCGCGTGATCCGGGTTCGCGCGCCAAGATCGCGGTGATCAGCCGCGATTCCTCGATCGATCCGGTCGGTGCCTGCGTCGGCATGCGCGGCAGCCGCGTTCAGGCCGTGGTGCAGGAACTGCAAGGCGAGCGCGTCGATATCATTCCCTGGTCGGATAACGTCGCGACCTTCATCGTCAACGCACTCCAGCCTGCAGAAGTCGCGAAGGTGGTGCTCGATGAAGAAAGCGAGCGCATCGAGGTGGTCGTGCCCGATGACCAGCTTTCGCTCGCCATCGGCCGTCGTGGCCAGAATGTGCGCCTCGCCTCGCAGCTCACCGGATGGTCGATCGACATCCTGACCGAAGCCGAGGAATCCGAGCGCCGGCAGAAGGAGTTCCTCGAGCGTTCGAAGCTCTTCTGCGATGCGCTCAATGTCGACGAGATGGTCGGCCAGCTCCTGGCCTCCGAAGGTTTCGCGACCATCGAGGAGATCGCCTATGTCGATCGCGCCGATGTGCTCGGCATCGAAGGTTTCGACGAGGACACGGCGGATGAACTCCAGCGCCGCGCCCAGACTTACCTCGAAGAGCAGGAAGCCGCCCGTCAGGCGCGCCGCAAGGAACTCGGTGTGCAGGACGAACTCGGCACCGTTCCGGGTGTTACCTCGGCCATGCTCGTGGCCTTCGGCGAGAATGACGTGAAGTCAATCGAGGATCTTGCCGGCTGCGCCACCGATGATCTGGTCGGCTGGACCGAGAAAAAGGGCGGTGAGACCGTACGCGTGCCGGGCTATCTTTCCGAGATTGGTATCACGCGCGACGAAGCCGAGGCGATGATCATGGCCGCGCGCGTTGCTGCTGGCTGGGTCGAGGCCGAGCCTGACGTGGAAGAAGCCGAGGAAGCCGAAGGGGCCGCGTGAACGAAACCGATGCTCATGAGCCTCAGGGTCTGAACGCGGATCGCGCCGCCACGAGCCGGATGTGCGTGCTGACGCGTGCCGTCCGCCCGGTCGGTGAACTCATCCGTTTTGTGGCAGGGCCCGGAGGCGAGATCGTGCCGGACATCCGCGCGAAGCTGCCGGGTCGCGGTGTCTGGGTCAGCGCCAACCGGCACGCTGTCGAGCAGGCGGTGGTCCGCAAACTCTTCGCGCGGGCCCTCAAGGCCGAACTGCGCGCGCCGACCGATCTCGATGCTCAAGTCGATGCGCTGCTGGTCCAGGATGTTTTGCAATCGCTGAGCCTTGCCAACAAGGCCGGGGCGGTCGTGACGGGTTTTGCGAAAATCGAGGGGATGAGTGGTCAGGTCGTGGCGCTTGTCCAGGCGCTTGACGGCTCCGAGGCCGAAACGCGCCGCCTGCAGGGCTTGATGCGCGGACGCGGGCCGGGGGCGCGCGACCCGGTGCTGATCCGGACCTTTTCCGCCGAAGAATTAGCGCTGTCCTTGGGGCGGGAACTTGTGATACATGCCGCGCTCAGATCGCATGACGCAAGCGCAGCATTTCTGGCGCGCGCGCGGCGACTGGTTGAATTCCGGGTTGGCGACCCGGCCTCGGGCGGGCTTCCGCCGGGCGCGGGTGTTGCTAATGCGTTGGATTTATCACGATCCTGACGCGGAACCTTTTGCCCCGATCGGCTGATCGGGCGAGGTGCGCCGTGGCAGGGAGTTTGGCGTGGATGATGGACGGCATGGGGTCGTTCTTCTCCTCGGGTTTGCACTGGCATCCGCCGGGCAGATTGACGGAACGGCAGTTTTGAGGACGACGGAAATCGTATGACGGACAACAACGACTCGGGCAAAAAAGCGCTGACGCTGTCACTGAAGCGTCCGATCGAGACGGGTGTCGTGAAGCAGAGCTTCTCGCACGGCCGCACCAATGCGGTTGTCGTCGAGACGGTGAAGCGCCGTCCCGGAACGGCTGCCCCGAGCGCTCCCAAGGCTCCGGTCGTCGAGACCAAGGCTCAGCCGATCACGCCGCCGCCCCGTCCGACTCCGTCTTCGACGCCATCTCAGCCGGGCCGACTGGGCCTGTCGCAGGGCCAGGGCAATCTCACCAACGCAGAATCCGATCGCCGTGCACAGGTCCTCGCCGAGGCGCGTCGCCGTGACGAGGAAGAAAAGCGCCGGGAAGACGCAGCGCGCCGCGAACGCGAGGAGCTTGCAGCCGCCGAGGCGCGCCGCCTCGCCGCCGAAACAGCAGCGGCTGCCGCAAAAGCGGTTCCCGAACCTGCGGCACCTCCCGCTCCGGTCGTGGCACCTCCGACCGTGGCTGAAACGCCGAAGCCGGTTGCTCCGCCACCGCAGCAACAGCAGGAACGACCGCGCTATGACGCTGCTCCGCAGCGCGATTTCGGTCAGCGTCCGCCGCGGCTCGATGGGAACAATTTCAGCCGCACGGGCGATGGCGCCCCTCGCCGCTCGGAAGGGTTTGCGCCGCGCGGCGATGCGCCACGCGAGGGTGGTTCTGGTTTCCGTCCGCGTGGGGAAGGTGCCCCTCGTGAGGGTGGCACAGGTTTCCGCCCCCGTGGCGATGCGCCGCGTGAAGGTGGTGCTGGTTTCCGGCCTCGTGGAGAAGGTGCTCCTCGTGAGGGCGGTGCTGGTTTCCGCCCCCGCGGCGACGCTCCGCCGCGGCGCGATGGTGATCGTCCCGGCGGCACGGTGCGTCTCGGTTTTGCGCCACGCCCCGGCCAAGGTGCTCCGGCAGGCGGGATTTCGGCCCGGGGTCCAGGCGGAGCGCCGGGCTCGCGTCCGGGTGGTCCGCGCATCAGCCCGATCGGTGGCGCGCCGTCGCCGGAATTTGGCGATCTGCAGCGCCCACAACGTCAACCCGGTGCCGTTCAGGCTCGCAAGCCGACGGATTTCGATGATGATGAAGGCGCAGCGCGCAAGGCCAATGTGAAATTGCCGGCCCCCGGCCGTGCCGAGAAAACCAAGCCGGGCATGGAAAAGGCGCGTGGTCGCCTGACCATCGCGTCGGTGACGTCGGATCAGGATGAGCGCCAGCGTTCGGTCGCGGCGTTCAAGCGTCGCGTGCAGCGCATGAAGGGTCATGCCTCCAATGAGCCGCGCGAAAAGCTTGTACGCGAAGTGGTGCTGCCCGAAACCATCACCATTCAGGAACTGGCGAACCGCATGTCGGAACGCGGCGTGGATGTGATCCGCAACCTCATGAAAATGGGGCAGATGCACAAGATCACCGACACAATCGACGCGGATACCGCACAGCTCGTGGCGGAAGAGATGGGCCATACCGTGCGCCGTGTCTCGGATGCAGACGTGGAAGAGGGGCTGTTCGGCGAGGCTGATGAGACCGGCGATCAGGCCGCTCGCCCGCCCGTCGTGACCATTATGGGCCATGTCGATCACGGCAAGACCTCGCTGCTGGATGCCATCCGCAAGACCAATGTCGTGAAGGGCGAGGCCGGGGGTATCACCCAGCATATCGGTGCCTATCAGGTCACCAGTCCGCTGGGCGGCAAGATCACCTTCATCGATACGCCGGGCCACGCGGCCTTCACCGCGATGCGTGCCCGTGGCGCGCGGGTAACGGACATCGTCGTGCTGGTGGTGGCGGCGGATGACGGCGTGATGCCGCAGACGATCGAGGCCATCAACCATGCCAAGGCGGCGAAGGTGCCGCTCATCGTGGCGATCAACAAGATCGATAAGCCCGAGGCGAAGCCCGAGCGGGTGCGCACAGAGCTTCTTCAGCACGACGTGCAGGTCGAGAGCATGGGCGGCGAGACACTCGAGATCGAGGTTTCGGCCAAGGCCGGCACCAATCTCGACAAGTTGCTCGAGGTCATCCAGCTCCAGTCTGAAATTCTCGATCTCAAAGCCAATCCGGATCGGGCCGCCGAAGGCACGGTCATCGAGGCCAAGCTGGACCGCGGTCGCGGGCCGGTCGCCACCGTGCTCATCGAGCGCGGAACGCTCAAGCAGGGCGATATCGTGGTTGCGGGCGCCGAATGGGGCCGCGTGCGCGCCTTGATCAACGATCAGGGCGAGCAGGTGAATTCAGCCGCACCCTCGGTTCCGGTCGAGGTTCTCGGTTTCAACGGCGCGCCGGAGGCGGGTGACCGCATGGCGGTCGTCGAGAACGAGGCGCGTGCTCGCGAAATCACGGCTTACCGTGCGCGCCTGAAGCGCGAAAAGGCTGCAGCGCGCGGTGGCAGCCAGGGTCGCAGCCTCGTGGAGCTCATGAAGGCCGCGAAGGACAGTGCTGGCCGGAAGGAATTTCCGCTCATCATCAAGGGCGACGTGCAGGGTTCGGTCGAGGCGATTGCCGCTTCGGTCGAGAAGCTCGGCAATGATGAAGTGCGCGCCCGCGTGTTGCATACGGGTGTTGGTGGTGTCACCGAATCCGACATCACGCTCGCGCAGGCGACAGGTGCGGTTGTGGTGGCGTTCAACGTGCGCGCCCACAAGGAAGCGCGCGAGGCGGCGGAGCGTTCGAGCGTCGAGATCCGCTATTACTCGATCATCTATGATCTGGTGGATGATGTGAAACAGGCCATGTCGGGCCTCCTGGCCCCGACCATGCGCGAGACCCTGATCGGTAATGCCGAGATCAAGCAGGTGTTCAACATCACGAAGGTCGGCAACATCGCCGGCTGCATCATCACCGACGGCAAGGTCGAGCGCGGCATGGGCGTCCGCCTGATCCGCGACAACGTGGTGATCCACGAGGGCACGCTGAAAACGCTCAAGCGCTTCAAGGATGAAGTGAAAGAGGTGCAGGTTGGCCAGGAATGCGGCATGGCCTTCACCAATTACGAAGACATGCGCGCCGGTGACGTGATCGAATGCTTCCGCACGGAAGAGATCAAGCGGAGCCTCTAAGGCCCCGCTTTTCCTTCGCCATTCTGGTTGGGTGAAGCGGGTCCAAGCCCCGCCACCCGCTTTCGAGGACCTGAGCCATGCGCCCGACCCAGCCCAGCAAGGGCCCTTCCCAGCGCCAGCTTCGCGTGGGTGAGCAAGTGCGTCATGCCCTCTCCGACGCTCTGGCACGGGGTGATGTGCACGACCCAGGCCTCGGGGATTTCATCATTTCGGTGCTGGAAGTGCGGATGTCGCCCGATCTGCGGCACGCCACCGTTCTGATCATGCCGCTTGGCGGCAAGGATGAGGCCGAAGCCGTCGCCGCGCTCAACCGCAATGCGAAGCCGTTGCGTGGCGAGGTTTCGCGTCGGCTGCGCGGCCTGAAATTCGCGCCCGATCTGCGCTTCCGCGTGGATGATCGCTACGATGAAGCGGCGCGCATCGAGAAGATTTTTGCCGAGGAGCGCGTGAAGCGCGATCTGAAGGCGCAAGGCGAGACAGACGAGACCTGACATGAACGCCCAAAACCCCGCCCAGCCGCGCCCGAAAAAGCGCGATGTGCATGGCTGGCTGATCCTCGACAAGCCCGTCGGCATGACCTCAACCCACGCGGTTGCGATCGTCAAGCGCGTCTTCCGCGCGAAGAAAGCAGGCCATGCCGGCACGCTCGATCCGCTGGCCTCCGGTTGCCTTCCCATCGCGCTCGGCGAAGCCACCAAGACTGTGCCTTATGTGATGGACGGCGAAAAGGCCTACCGGTTCACGGTGACCTGGGGCACCGAGACCACCACCGATGATACCGAGGGTACGGCGACCCAAACCTCGCCGAACAGGCCCTCCCGCGCCGAGGTCGAGGCGCTGCTGCCGCGCTTCACAGGCGCGATCCAGCAGGTGCCGCCGCAATTCTCGGCCATCAAGATCGATGGCGAGCGCGCCTATGATCTCGCGCGCGATGGTGAAACCGTGAAACTCGAGGCCCGTGAGGTCGTGATCGATCGCCTCGCAATCGTGAGTCACACGAAAGACGCGACCGTGATCGAGGCCGAATGCGGCAAGGGCACTTATGTCCGCGCCATTGCCCGCGATCTGGGGCGGGCTTTGGGCTGTTTCGGCCATGTGACGGCTCTGCGGCGCACGCGGGTCGGGCCGTTCTCGGAGGCCATCTTTGTATCTTCGGATGATCTGTTGCGCGATATTGCAGACCCGGTCGAGCGCGAGGCGCATCATGCGGCCCTCATCGCGCCGGTCGAGCGCGGACTCGATGAACTGCCATCGCTGAGCGTATCGCCGGGCGATGCCGCTCGCCTGCGTCGCGGCCAGAGCATCATCCTGCGCGGCCGCGATGCGCCCATCATGGAAGGCCACGTGACGGTTTTCGCCGGCGCGGAGCTTGTCGCCATCGGCGACATGCAGGGGGCCGAGTTGCGCCCGCACCGGGTGTTTCAGTTCGCTTCGTGAGCGCCTTTCCTGAGGTATGACAATAAGGCTGGCCTTTTGGGCCAAAGGCCGCTATAGCCCGCTCGCGTTCCGGGGTGCTTGGTTAGGCGCCCCTTCGCTTTTTCGGCCCTGCTGGACGACATCCCGGCCCGGCCTTGTTCAAACCTTAAAGGAGGTTTCGATGTCGGTGACAGCCGAGCGCAAAGCTCAGATTATTGGTGAATTCGCGACGAAATCCGGCGATACCGGTTCCCCCGAAGTGCAGGTGGCGATCCTCTCGGAGCGCATCACGAACCTCACCGAGCATTTCAAGGGCCATAAGAAGGACAACCATTCGCGCCGTGGCCTGCTCCAGATGGTTTCCCAGCGCCGTTCGCTGCTGGATTACCTGAAGAAGAAGGACGAGGGCCGTTATCAGGCGCTCATCGCGCGGCTCGGTATCCGCCGCTAAGCGATCATCGGGGCGTGGAGGATTCCGCGCCCTTTTTCCTGCGAGCCTGCTGCGATGAAGTGGCAGCCAGTTCGTCGCTGAAAGCAGGAAACCAAGAGAATACAAGAACAGGACGGAATGGTCCGCCCCGTTCATGCGCGAAACCCGACGTGTCCATGGCAGGATCGCCGGGGGCTTTTCGGAACCGATACGGTTCCGGTTTGCGAAGCCCCCCGCCGTCTTGCCCATGGGTTCGGGCGCGCCTCGCGGATTTTAAGCGAGTGCCTTGCCGGACGGCCACGTTGCCGCCCCGGCCGTTTCGCGCAACACAACCATGAAGCTGCTCTGCCGGATTTGCCGGGAGCGGCACTCGAAGGACGAGATATGTTCGACATTCAACGCAAGACCATCACATGGGCTGGCCGCCAGCTCACACTCGAGACCGGCCGTATCGCCCGCCAGGCCGATGCCGCCGTGCTCGCGACCTACGGCGAAACCACCGTGCTCGCCACGGTCGTTTCGGCGAAAGAACCGAAAGCCGGCGTGGATTTCTTCCCGCTCACCGTGAATTATCAGGAAAAGACCTACGCTGCCGGCCGCATCCCGGGCGGCTATTTCAAGCGCGAAGGTCGCCCTTCCGAGAAGGAAACGCTGGTTTCCCGCCTGATCGATCGCCCCATCCGCCCGCTCTTCGTCGAAGGCTACCGCAACGAGACGCAGATCGTCTGCACCGTGCTGAGCCATGACCTTGAGAACGATCCCGATATCGTGGCGATGGTCGCAACCTCGGCAGCGCTCACGCTTTCCGGCGTGCCCTTCATGGGCCCGGTGGGTGGCGCGCGCGTCGGCTACATCAACAACGAGTTCGTGCTGAACCCGACACTCGACCAGCTCAAGGACTCGAAGCTCGATCTCGTGGTCGCCGGCACGGCCGATGCGGTCCTGATGGTCGAGTCGGAAGCGCAGGAACTGAGCGAAGAGGTGATGCTCGGCGCCGTGATGCACGGCCATGCCGGTTTCCAGCCGGTGATCGATGCGATCATCAGCCTGGCCGAACGCGCTGCGAAAGAGCCGCGCGATTTCACGCCGCCGGACCTGTCGCATATCGAGAAGGAGATGCTCGCCATCGCCGAAACCGATCTGCGCGAAGCCTACAAGATCATCGAGAAGCAGGCCCGCTACAAGGCCGTCGATGCCGCCAAGGCGAAGGTGATGGGCGTTCTCGCTCCTGAGGGCGGCGAGGCGAAGTTTGACAAGGAACAGCTCAAGACCGTGTTCAAGGAACTTCAGGCCAAGATCGTGCGCTGGAACATCCTCGATACCAAGAGCCGCATCGATGGCCGCGGCCTCACCGATGTGCGCAACATCGTCTCGGAAGTGGGTCTCTTGCCCCGCACGCATGGCTCGGCCCTGTTCACGCGCGGCGAAACGCAGGCGCTTGTGGTGGCGACCCTTGGCACCGGTGATGACGAACAATTCGTCGACGAGCTGGAAGGCTCGCGCAAGGAACGCTTCCTGCTGCATTACAACTTCCCCCCCTATTCGGTGGGTGAAGCCGGCCGCATGGGTTCGCCCGGCCGCCGCGAGATCGGCCACGGCAAGCTCGCCTGGCGCGCCATCCGCCCGATGCTGCCGACGGTTGCAGAGTTCCCCTACACCCTGCGCGTGGTTTCCGAGATCACCGAGTCGAACGGCTCGTCGTCGATGGCTTCGGTCTGCGGCGCCAGCCTTTCGTTGATGGATGCCGGCGTGCCGCTGAAATCCTCGGTGGCGGGCATCGCGATGGGCCTTATCCTTGAGGGTGATCGTTACGCGGTTCTCTCGGACATCCTCGGTGACGAGGATCATCTGGGCGATATGGATTTCAAGGTCGCGGGCACCGAGGGTGGCGTTACCGCCCTTCAGATGGACATCAAGATCGCCGGTATCACCGAAGAGATCATGAAGGTCGCGCTGACTCAGGCGAAGGCCGGGCGTCTGCACATCCTGGGCAAGATGGCCGATGCGCTCACCGCGCCACGTGGCCAGCTCGGCCAGTATGCGCCGCGCATCGAGACCATCAAGATCAACCCAGACAAGATCCGCGAAGTGATCGGCTCCGGCGGCAAGGTGATCCGCGAGATCACCGAGAAGACCGGCACCAAGATCGACATCTCCGATGACGGCACCATCAAGGTGGCCTCCAGCGATGGCGAGAAGATCAAGGCCGCGATGAACTGGATCAAGGGCATCGCCTCCGATCCGGAAATCGGCCAGATCTACGAAGGCACGGTCGTCAAAGTGATGGAATTTGGCGCCTTCGTGAACTTCTTCGGCTCCAAGGACGGCCTCGTCCATATCTCCCAGCTTGCCAATCGCAAGGTCGCGAATGTGAAGGATGTCGTGAAAGAGGGCGACAAGGTGAAGGTGAAGCTGATGGGCTTCGATGATCGCGGCAAGACGAAGCTTTCGATGAAGGTCGTCGATCAGGAGACCGGCGAAGACCTCGAAGCCAAGCAACGCGCCGAGCGCGAGGCGGCCAAGGGCGGCGACGAGGATTGATCTTGCATCCTTTGTCATCACCGGGCTTGACCCGGTGATCCATTCAAAAAGAAAGCCGCGGGAAACCGCGG
Source organism: Hyphomicrobiales bacterium (assembly GCA_017302635.1). Lineage (GTDB taxonomy): Bacteria > Pseudomonadota > Alphaproteobacteria > Rhizobiales > Beijerinckiaceae > Rhabdaerophilum. The sequence continues at coordinate 1,111,983 of JAFLCX010000001.1, read as the reverse complement.
CTTTTTTGTGCTTGGTGTGGCGCGGTCTCAACCTCCCGGCAGCGCCAGCACGCGGTCGGGCGGGGTGTGGCCATCCGAGAAGGTCTTGATGTTGATGATCACCTTCTCGCCCATCTCGTTGCGGCTCTCCACCGTCGAGGAGCCCATATGCGGCAGCAGCAGCACCTTGCCGCTGTTGGCGAGCGCCACGAGGCGCGGATTGACGGCGGGCTCATGCTCGAACACATCGAGAGCCGCGCCGGCAAGCCTGCCCTGCTCGAGGCTCTCGATCAGCCCGTCGGTATCGACGATCTCGCCGCGCGCGGTGTTGATGAGGAAGGCATCCTCCTTCATCAGCTTCAGGCGACGCGCCGAAAGGAGATGGAAGGTCGCGGGTGTGTGCGGGCAATGCACCGAGACGATATCCATCCGCGCCAGCATGCGGTCGAGGCTGTCCCAATAGGTTGCCTGAACCTCTTCCTCGATGCGCTTTGCGGCGGGACGGCGATTATGATAATGCACCTGAAGGCCGAAGGCGCGGGCGCGGCGGGCGACGCCGAGGCCGATGCGCCCCATGCCGATGATGCCGAGGCGCTTGCCGTGAATGCGGCGCCCGAGCATCCAGCCCGGCGACCAGCCCTGCCATTGGCCCTGCGGAATGACCTTCGCGCCCTCGACCAGCCGGCGCGAGACGGCCACCATCATCGCGATGGTGAAATCGGCCATATCCTCGGTGAGCACGCCCGGCGTGTTGGTGACCGTGATGCCCCGCTTCATCGCGGCGGCGACGTCGATATTGTCGGTGCCGTTGCCGAAATTGGCGATCAGACGCAGGCTCGGCCCCGCCTTCTCGATGAGTTCGGCATCAATGCGATCGGTAATGGTCGGCACAAGCACGTCGGCACGCGCCATCATCGCGGCCAGAGCCTCACGGGAAGGGGCGATGTCGCTTTCGTTGCGTTCGAGCCTGAAAAGCTCCGCCATACGTGCCTCGATCCCCTCCGGCAGGCGGCGGGTCAGCACGACAAGCGATTTGTCCTTGGGCATGAAACGGCTCCCTCCCGCCTCATTGATGGGGAGCCGGAATTACGCTGAACCCGGCCCTTTCATTGCCTTTGGCACAATCCGGGCGCGGTTTCCACCTGCGCTCGATGCATCTAAGGCATGCCGAATATGAGGAGGGTGCGAATTGCAAAAGGAATATTGGCTTTGTCAACGCAACGTTAATGATGGTTTAGGCAAATGGAGTTCCATCCGAGGGTGATTATGTCCGGTTCGAGGCCAGAAGGCGTAGAGAGCGGTTCGGTGCTGGGCCGCATCAGCGTGATCGCGCTGCTTGTGCTGCACGCCGTGCTGGCTGGCCCCGCATCGGCCGAAGAGGTCACGGGTTCGACCGGGCGCAATATCGGGCCGGTCACCAAGCAGCCTATCCCGCGTTTCGTGAGCCTGAAGCCTTCCGACACCCCCATGAGGGAAGGCCCGAGCAAGGATCATCGCATCCGCTGGATTTTCAAGCGCGAGGGTTTGCCCGTTGAGGTGATTGCCGAGCACGAGCAATGGCGGCGCGTGCGCGATTCCGAATCGACGGAGGGTTGGATCTATTTCGGCCGGCTCTCCAATCGCCGGACCGTGATTGTGCTCGCCGGCAAGGAACGCCCCGAACGCGAACTCTACGCGCGCGACAGCGAGAACAGCGGCGTGGTGGCGCGGCTTCAGCCCGGCGTGATCGCGAATGTGGAAAGCTGCTCGCTCGACTGGTGCGAGGTCACGGTCGACAGTTTCAAGGGCTTTGTGAAGAAGACATCCGTCTGGGGCGTCTACCCCGAGGAGCGGGTGAAGTAGGGCCTCACGCGTCCTTCTTGCGCAGGCGCACGACCACTTCGACGCGCGCGATCTCCATCCCGTCCGGCGGCTCCGGCAGGTTCGAGACCGAAAGGTCATGCCCCGGAATATCCATCAGCTTTTCCTCGCCCTCGACGAAGAAATGATGGTGATCGGAAATGTTGGTGTCGAAATAGGTCCGCGTGCCATCCATCGCGATCTGACGCAGCAAGCCCACATGGCTGAACTGGTTGAGCGTGTTGTAGATGGTGGCGAGCGAAACGGGCACCCGCGCCCGCTGAGCCTCATCGAACAGGGTTTCGGCCGTCAGATGCCGGTCGCCGCGCGCGAAAAGCAACCAGCCCAAGGCAACCCGCTGGCGCGTCGGCCGCAAGCCAACGGCGCGAAGCCGGTGCTTCAAATCATGGACAGGGCACCCGGCTAAACTCACTGGCGGCCTTGCGACCCCAGGACGAACCGGACCGTGGTTTTTCTGAACTGGCTGATCCATGGCTCATACCTAATCTCACCCCGCCCGCGAGGCAAGATCACGATGCAAGGTCGGTTATCGACCTATTGTCGCGGGAAAATCCCGGATCGAACACAAATTCCGTTATGGCTTCGCCATCGCTTGGTCTAAACGGACAAAGTGATACCGGCTAAAGGTCGGTCGCGGGTGGATGACAGGATCAGGAATATGAGTGCGGATGCGACGGCGCGGCAGTCGAGTTTCTCGTATGAGGAGCTTCTGGCTTGCGGGCGGGGTGAATTGTTCGGCATGGGCAACGCGCAATTGCCCTCGCCGCCGATGTTGATGTTCGATCGCATCACCGAAATCTCCGAAACCGGCGGTGCCAATGGCAAGGGCTTCATCAGCGCTGAACTCGATGTGCGCCCGGATCTCTGGTTCTTCCCGTGCCACTTCAAGGGCGATCCGGTGATGCCCGGGTGCCTCGGGCTGGATGCGCTCTGGCAACTCACGGGCTTTTATCTCGGCTGGCTCGGCCTGCCCGGCCGCGGCCGCGCGCTCGGTGTCGGCGAGGTCAAGTTTGCCGATCAGGTGCTCCCGACCGTCAAGCGGGTGGTCTACGGCGTCGATTTCAAGCGGGTCTTCAAGGGCAGGCTCGTGCTCGGCATTGCCGATGGCTGGCTCGAAGCCGATGGCAAGCGCATCTACACCACTACCGATATGCGCGTCGGCCTGTTCACACCCACCAGCTGAGGCGATGGCGCGGTCACCGGAGAGCCTCACCGGAATCTGGCACGGGCTCTACACTTATGCGAGCCAGCCCGAGCCGGTCTACTTTGTCGCGACCCTGATCCAGTCTGGCACCTTGCTGATGGGCACCACGCATGAAAGTGAAGAGGGGCGCAGTGGTGCGCCGCTCACGCTTTTCGCCAGCATCGATGGCCGGATCGATCAGGATATCGTCACCTTCACGAAGGCCTATGACGGTTCGCATGGCTGGGAGCATCAGGTTTCCTACGAGGGTCTGCTCAATGGCGATCGCACAGAAATCGAGGGGAACTGGCGGATCGAGCCGAGCGCAACCCAGATGGGCGCGCGCGGCCGTTTCCTGATGATCCGCTCCAGCGGTGCATCGGAAGCGGCGGTGCGGAAGGTTTTCGCGAGGGCCTGAGCCGCGCCATCACGCATATTCCCCTTGCGTGCGGGCGCGTCCCGGTCCATGTCGAACGCCAACGAAACAGGCATGGAGCATGGAACATGCGGCGCGTGGTTGTCACCGGCATGGGCATCGTCTCGTCGATCGGCAATGATGTGCAGGAGGTCACGGCCTCGCTGCATGATGCGAAATCCGGCATCACCTACGCCAAGGAATTCGAGGAACACGGCTTCCGCAGCCGCGTTTATGGCAACCCGACCCTCGATCCAGCCACGGTGCTCGATCGCCGCGCGATGCGCTTTCATGGCGGCGGTACGGGCTGGAACCAGGTTGCGATGGAGCAGGCCATCCGCGATGCCGGGCTCGAGGAGGCCGAAATCTCGAACGAGCGCACCGGCATTGTCATGGGCTCGGGCGGCCCCTCCACGCGCACGGTGATCGAGGCCGTAGACAAGGCGCGCGAAAGCGGCAACTCGAAGCGCGTCGGCCCCTTCGCCGTGCCGAAAGCGATGTCTTCCACCGCTTCGGCGACACTCGCCACCTGGTTCAAGATCAAGGGCGTGAATTATTCGATCTCCTCGGCCTGTGCGACCTCGAACCATTGCATCGGCAACGCTTACGAACTCATCCAGTGGGGTAAGCAGGACCGCGTTTTCGCGGGCGGCTGCGAGGAACTTGACTGGACGCTCTCCGTGCTCTTCGACGCGATGGGCGCGATGTCGACAACCTACAATGATTCCACCGCCAGCCGCGCTTATGACAAGAACCGCGATGGCTTCGTGATCGCGGGCGGCGCAGGCGTTGTCATTCTCGAAGAATACGAGATGGCCAAAGCGCGCGGCGCGAATATTCTCGCCGAGATTGTCGGCTATGGCGCGACATCCGATGGCTATGACATGGTCGCCCCTTCGGGCGAGGGCGCGGTGCGCTGCATGCGGCAGGCCCTGCAGGGCATCAAGGCCCCGATCGACTACATCAACCCGCACGGCACCTCGACGCCGGTGGGCGACATCAAGGAAATCGAGGCCGTGCGCGAGGTGTTCGGCGCCAAGGCTTCGTCCATCCCGATCTCGGCCACCAAGTCGCTCACGGGCCATAGCTTGGGTGCGACCGGTGTGCAGGAGGCGATCTACTCGCTGATCATGATGCGCAACGGCTTCATCTGCGAAAGTGCGCATATCACCGAGATCGACCCGGCCATGGCCGATATGAATATTCTGCGAAAGCGCGTCGACAACGCGAAACTCGGGCATGTCATGTCGAACTCCTTCGGCTTCGGCGGCACCAACGCGACGATCGTGCTGAAGCATCCGGAGGCTTAAGGCCGAGCTGGTAGATCACGCTTCGGGAGGATGTCGCGTTGCTCGGAAAAGTTATTCTAGGGCTGAATGTTCTGAGCGCGGGTTGTGCGTTTGGGGCGGCGCTGTTCTGGTATCGCGCAAGTTCATTTCCCAAGGACGTGTTCTATGACGGCGGCGAAATCGGCTCCGACTATCGGAATCCGGACCCAAACGAATTTCACAACGTGATGGAAAACCAGGCCCGAAACAACGGTCGGGGCGCCCTGCTTGCAGCATCGGCCGCATTGCTCCAGGGCAGTGCAATGGCCTTAGGACTGTTCTGATGAAATTGATGTCCGGAAAACGCGGCCTCATCATGGGTGTCGCGAACCAGAACTCGATCGCCTGGGGCATCGCGCAGATGCTCAGCACTCACGGCGCGGAACTCGCCTTCACCTATCAGGGCGAGGCTCTGGGCAAGCGCGTGAAGCCGCTCGCCGAGAGCGTGGGTTCCAGCCTCGTGATCCCTTGCGATGTCGAGGATATCGCCAGCGTTGACGCGGTTTTCGCGGAACTCGGGGCGAAATGGGGCAAGCTCGACTTCGTCGTCCATGCCATCGGCTTTTCGGACAAGAACGAGTTGAAGGGCCGCTACGCCGATACGACCCGCGAGAATTTCGCCCGCACGATGGTGATTTCCTGCTTCTCGTTCACCGAGATCGCGAAGCGCGCCGCCGCCATGATGCCCGATGGCGGCTCGCTGCTCACGCTCACCTATGGCGGCGCGAACCGCGTTTCGCCAAATTATAACGTCATGGGTGTCGCGAAAGCCGCGCTTGAAAGCTCGGTACGCTATCTCGCCGCTGATTTCGGGCGCGAGGGCATCCGGGTCAACGCGATTTCCGCCGGGCCGGTGCGCACGCTCGCGGGTGCCGGCATCACCGATGCGCGCTTCACCTATGCGTGGCAGACGAAGCATTCGCCGCTCGGGCGCCCCATCACGCTCGAGGAGCTGGGTGGCTCGGCGCTCTACCTGCTCTCGTCACTCTCGGGCGGGGTGACAGGCGAGATCCATTATGTCGATAGCGGCTATTCCATCATGAAGATGCCGCGCGCTTCGGAAGTGAAGGACGAAAGCGGCGAATAGGGCTCGCGCGGTTGTGACTGGCGAGGTGGCCGCGCAACCCGCATAAACGGGCGACGAATCAGCGAGATCACCCGCCATGCAGCCTTCCCGTCGCCTTGTTCTTGCCGGCCTTGCCGGAACCCTCGCTCTTCACAGAGCCGAAGCGCAGGGGCGCCCCGAATTCTATCCCATTCCCGTGGAACTGCTTTCGGGGCTCGATCGCCTCAATGGCCGCGTTTCGCTCGGCTCCACCAATCCGGATGTCACGATCGTCGAGTTTTTCGACTACAATTGCGGCTTCTGCCGCCGCACCGCGCGCGATGTCCGCCCCTTGATCCAGTCCGAGAAGGGCCTGCGCTTCGTGCTGGTGAATTATGCCGTGCTCGGCCTGCCCTCCATCATGGCGACGCGCGTGGCGCTGGCCTTCTCGCGCCAGAAGGCCGAGAGATATCTCGATTTTCACGAGCGGATGTTTGCGCAGGGCGGAGTGCGCGATGCCGAAATGGCACTCGAGGTGGCGGCGAAGCTCGGCGCGAACCGCTCGAAGCTCATCGAGGATGCGGATTCCGACGCCGTAACGGCTGCCATGAAGGCTGCCGCATCGCTTGGTGAAAATCTCGCCTTCCAGGCAACGCCCTCGTTCCTTGTGGGTCGGGAGGGTTTCTCAGGAGCGCTCACGCTCGAGCAAAAGCGCGCGGCGATCCGCGCTTTCCGGCAATGCGAGAAGGCGAGCTGCGCCTGACTAAAAGCCAGGGAGGGAAAAGCCCGCCACGCGGCGCAGGAGATCAAGCGCGACAAGCGTAAGCAACACTTTCAGCATGATCTGGAAGAAGCGCTCCGGCATTTTTTCAAGAAGCTTCGTGCCCATCACGGTGCCGACAAAGCCCGAGACGACCATCGCGGCGATCAGCGGCAGCCAGACGATGAGCGCCACGCCGATGAAGCCGAAAGCCACGACCTTCAGCGCGTGCTGGGCCGTCATCATCACGGCATGGGTGGCGATCTGCTGTTTGCGATCGAGCCCCAGGGGCATCAGGATCGCCTGAATGAAGGGGCCGGTCGCCCCGACGAACATCGTCAGCACCGATGAAATCCCGCCACCGATCACGATGCCGGTTTTCTCCAGGCCAGGAATTTTCGGCTTCGGGACCCAGACCATGATCAGGATGAAAATCCCGAGCACGCCGAGCAGGACCTTGTCCGGCAGGCTGGTGAAAAGGGCCGCACCTAGTGCGACGCCGATCACGGCACCGATCATGAACCGCCAGAAAAGCGGCCAGTTCGCATGATCTTTCTGGATCACGGCCCGCCCCAGATTGGAGCCCAGTTGCACAACACCATGCACGGCGATGATCACGGCAGGCGGAACGGTTCCCGCCAGCGCTCCGAGCATCGCAACCCCGCCGCCAATGCCGAACGCGGCCGTGAGGGCAGAGGTGAAAAACGACAGCGCGATCAGGATTGTCGCGGTCAGCCCATCGATGCCCGGCGGGAGGAAGGTCATGCGGCACTCGTCAGGGTGAATTGAGCATCCATTTCGGAGCGCATTCTTGCCAATATCGTTGAGGTATCGATCGCAACCTTGTCGCGCGTGATCAGGCTGCCCTTCGCGATCGGCGCCAGAACCGTTCCGCCATCGAGCAGGCCAACGGGCCAGCCGCGCTGGGCGCGTGCTTCGTGCGCCATCAGCGCGAAAGAGCGGTAGCATGTCTCGCCAATGGCATCCAGCCGGTCGCCGGGCGCGAGATCGCGCTTTGCCAGCGCGCAGACTTCCACCACCGCCTGATCGAGCGGAACCATGTCCGCCTTGCCGTGCAGAACCGCGCGAGCCGCGGAAAGTGGCACTTCAAGGCTGGTGAGGTGGTGCGGCCGATAGAAGGAATAATAGGGGCCGTGGCCGCCGAGTTTCAGGTCGTGCATCCGCTCGCACAGGCGCGGGTGATCCAGTTCCACTACCACGAAAACGCCAGGTGCCACGCCCTTGCCGAGCGTGAAATCGACAACACCCTTGCGGCTCAGGATCCCGCCTTCTGTCGTCGGGCGAAAGACATCCGCGAGGGTTTCGAGTGTCGCCACCGGGCCGTGCATGCCCGGTTTGTCGATCACAAGGCCGGTGGCATTGGCGATGGTCGCCATTTCGACCATGGTTTTCGAGCCGTCGACAAATTCCACGAGCATGCGCGGGTTCATGTTCCGGCGCAGCGCCTCCTCGCGGTAGTCGTCGGGTACGGCATCGGGGTTGAACGGATTGTTCTTGCCCTTGCCCGCCGCGACCACCGGATATCCGAGCGCGGTGACAAACTCGATGAGTTCCATCGTGGCGGTGGGCTCGTCGCCCGCACCCACAGTGTAGACGAGCCCCGCCTTCTCCGCCTCGCGCTTGAGATAAGGCCCGATCGTGACATCCGCCTCGACATTCATCATCACGAGATGCTTGCCGGCCCGCAGGCTCGCGAGGCCGATCTCGGCCCCCGCGGTGGGGCGGCCCGTGGCGTCGATCACGACGTCGATCTGGCCCGAACGCAAGATGGTGAGAGCATCATCGATGATGGCGATCTTGCCCGAAGCAATCGCGGATTCCAGCGTGGGAAGCCCGTTCACCGGCGCCGCCATCTCGGCGGGAAGGCGCGCGATGCGGATGGCCTCAATCGCGTTGGTTCCGCGCCGGTCGGCGATGGCGGCAACCCGGATGCCCTTCATCCGCGCGATTTGTGTCACGAGATCGGTGCCCATCTCGCCGCAGCCGATAATGGCGACGCGAATGGGATGGCCCGTCGCTTCGCGCGCCTCAAGCTCTGCCGCCAACCCCCGCGCCACGATCCCCATCGCGAGCGAACCTCCGCAAAAAACCCAATGCCGAGGGAAGGGTTTCAGCGCCCGAAGTCAATCGCAAATGCCAATCCCAGCCGATTTTTGCGTTGCATCACTCCAGCACAATCAGCAGGTCTTTCGCATCCACCTGTGCGCCGGGCTTGGTCACGAGTTCAGCAATCACGCCGTCTCGTGCCGCATGGATTGCGGTTTCCATCTTCATGGCCTCGAGCGTGAGGAGGACATCACCAACCTTGACAGACTGACCTTCAGCCACGGCGACAGACGAAACCGAGCCGGGCATGGGCGCAGCGATGTGTTTCGCGTTGCCATCCTCCGCCTTGCGACGGCTGACGACCCGGCCTGCAACAGCGCGGTTGGGAACCTTCACGATGCGCGGCTGGCCATTGAGTTCGAAGAAAACCTTCACCTCGCCCTGCTCATCGGTGGCCCCGATAGTCTGCAGGCGCACCACGAGCGATTTTCCGCGCTCGATCTCAATCGTGATTTCGTCACCGGGCTGCATCCCGTAAAAGAACACAGGCGTCGGCAGCACCGAAACGGGGCCGTATTTCTCGCCCACGGCCGCGAAATCGGCGAAGACTTTCGGATACATCAGGCCCGAGGCCAATTCCTCATCGGTGATGGCACGGCCGACCTTCTTCTCAATCTCGGCCTTCGTCTCGTCGAAATCGATCGGCTCGATCAAGGATCCGGGGCGCGCGGTGATGGGTTTTTCGCCCTTGAGCGCCTTTTTCTGGAGTGCGACCGGCCAACCGCCGGGCGGCTGCCCAAGGTCGCCGCGCAGCATCTCGATCGCTGAAGCCGGGAAGGATACATCGCGTGAGGGGTCGAGAATATCCTGAGCCGAAAGCCCCTGGCTCACCATCATCAGCGCGAGATCGCCGACCACCTTCGAGGAAGGCGTGACCTTGACGATATCGCCGAAGAGGTCATTCGCCGCGCGATAGGCCTTGGCGACATCGTGCCAGCGGGTCTCCAAGCCCAATGAGCGCGCCTGTTCCTTGAGATTCGTAAACTGCCCGCCAGGCATTTCATGCAGGTAGACTTCCGAGGCCCCGCACTTGAGGTCGCTTTCGAAGGCGGCATACTGGGTGCGCACGGCCTCCCAGTAGAAGGAAATCTGGCGAATCGCCTCCGGATCAAGCCCGGTGCCGCGCGTGGTGAAGGCGAGTGCTTCCACAATCGAACCGAGGCAGGGCTGCGAGGTGGTGCCGGACATCGCATCCATCGCGCAATCCACCGCATCGACACCGGCATCCACGGCCGCGAGAATCGAGGCTGCGGCAATGCCCGAGGTATCATGCGTGTGGAAATGGATGGGCAGGCCCACCTCTTCCTTCAGCGTTTTGACGAGAAGGCGCGCGGCGGCGGGCTTCAGGAGCCCTGCCATATCCTTGATCCCGAGAATGTGGCAGCCCGCCTTTTCCAGCTCCTTTGCGAGATTGACGTAATAGGTCAGCGGGTACTTCGCGCGTGAGGGGTCGAGAATGTCGCCGGTGTAGCAAATCGCACCCTCGGCGAGCTTGCCCGCGCGGCGCACCTGATCGATCGCCACGCGCATGTTCTCGACCCAGTTGAGGCAATCAAACACGCGGAAGAGATCGACGCCGTTTTCAGCCGCGCGATCGATGAAGTCACGCACGACATTGTCGGGGTAATTTGTGTAGCCGACACCATTCGCTCCGCGCAGCAGCATCTGCAGCAGGATGTTGGGCACCCGCTCGCGAATGAGCTGGAGGCGTTCCCAGGGGTCTTCCTGCAGGAAGCGCATCGAGACATCGAAAGTCGCGCCACCCCAGCACTCCAGGCTGAAAAGCTGAGGCAGGGCACGCGAATAGGCCGGCGCGATTGTTGCAAGATCATGCGTGCGCATCCGGGTCGCGAGCAGACTCTGGTGCCCGTCACGCATGGTCGTGTCGGTGATGAGCACGCGGCGTTCGCCACGCATCCATGCGGCAAACCCATCAGGGCCGAGCTGGTCGAGTTTCTGGCGTGTGCCAAAAATCGGCTCGCCGCTGAAAACCGGCGGCACCGGCTCGCGCGCCTGAGCAGGGGGCCGGGGGCGATCGCGCGTTTCGGGATGCCCATTCACGCTGACATCGGCAATGTAGGTGATGAGCTTCGTCGCGCGGTCTTTCCGGCGCGGCTGCTGGAACAGTTCCGGCGTCTCGTCGATGAAGCGGGTGGTGTAGTCGTTCGACTTGAATTTCGGGTGCCCGAGAACCGCCTCAAGGAAAGTGAGGTTTGTCGCGACACCGCGGATGCGATACTCGCGCAAGGCACGATCCATCCGCGCAATGGCTTCACCCGGTGTTGCTGCCCAGGCGACGACCTTTTCGAGCATCGGGTCGTAGAAGCGCGTCACAACAGCGCCGGAATAGGCGGTGCCGCCATCGACACGGATGCCGAAGCCCATCGCGCCACGATAGGCGGTGATGCGCCCGTAATCCGGGATGAAGTTATTTTCGGGGTTCTCGGTCGTGATCCGGCATTGCAGCGCATGGCCGTTGAGCGTGATTTCATCCTGAGTCGGGATTCCGGATTTCAGGTTCCCTTCACTATCCCGCCGGCCGATCGCCGCGCCATCAAGAATGCGGATCTGCGCCTTCACCAGATCAAGCCCCGTGACGACCTCAGTCACGGTATGCTCGACCTGAATGCGCGGGTTGACCTCGATGAAATAGAATTTGCCGGTCTCGGCATCCATCAGGAATTCGACCGTGCCCGCCCCGATATAGCTTGTCGCGTGGCCGATGCGCAGGGCGGCCTGACAGAAAGCCTGGCGCTGCTCTTCCGAAAGGTAAGGCGCTGGCGCCCGCTCGATCACTTTCTGGTTGCGGCGTTGGATCGAGCAATCACGCTCGAAAAGATGCACGATCGTGCCGTGCCGATCGCCGAGAATCTGCACCTCGACATGCCTGGCGCGCCGCACGAGCTTTTCGAGGTAGACCTCATCCTTGCCGAAGGCCGCACGCGCCTCGCGCTTGGCAGTGAAAACGGCATCAAGAAGCTGATCCTCGTTCTCGATCGCGCGCATGCCGCGCCCGCCGCCGCCCCAGCTGGCCTTGAGCATCACAGGGTAGCCGATTTCGGCCGCGAGCCGCTTGATCTCGTCCGCCTCGTCGGGCAGCGGCGGCGTCGCTGGCATCACCGGCACATTGACGGAAGCCGCGAGATTGCGCGCATCGACCTTGTTGCCCAGTGCCCGCAAGGTTTCCGGCGAGGGGCCGATGAAGGTGATGCCGGCCTCTGCGCAGGCCTCGGCGAATTCCGGACTCTCTGAGAGAAAACCATAGCCGGGATGGATGGCATCCGCGCCCGATTCCTTGGCAACCCGGATCACTTCCGCGATCGAGAGATAGGCCTCGAGCGGCCCCAGCGGCTTCGCAAGGTGAGCGCCGCGCCCGATCAGGTAGGCTTCATCCGCCTTGAAACGATGCAGCGAGAGTTTGTCCTCCTCCGCGTAGATCGCGATGGTGCGGATCCCGAGTTCGGTCGCAGCGCGGAACACGCGGATTGCGATTTCGCTGCGGTTGGCAACGAGAAGCCGGCGGATGGGCATGGGCGAGGACCCCCGGAGTCAAATCAGGTCTGGCAGGTTGCGGGATGTTTCCCGGCAACACACCCGTTCAGCATGGCTCTTCCGGGAAGCTGGCGAAAGAGTCGATCCGTCTCTTCCTGCAAATTGCGCATTCCCCCCATGCGGGAAAGATGATTTTTCCGAATTCAGGGCATGAATTCCATATTTTTTCTGCAATCCGGCGATTCATCATGAATCCCGCGACAGCATCGTCCGCATTGCGGCAACGGCTTGAAATCCGAACCCTTTCCCGCTTCTCTCTTCGTAACTGAAAAGAGAAATGCTGGGGAGAAGTGTCATGGCCGGATTTGTGCTCGCGATTGATCAGGGGACGACCTCCAGCCGGGCCATTCTTTTCGATGGCAATCTCAATCCGGTTGCGAGCGCCCAGCAGGAGTTCCGACAGATTTTCCCTTCCTCCGGCCTCGTCGAGCACGATGCCGAGGACATCTGGGAAAGCGTGCTCACGACATCACGCACAGCCCTGATGAAGGGTGGTCGGAAGCCCTCGGCGATCGGCATCACCAACCAGCGCGAGACGGTGGTGATCTGGGATCGCGAGACGGGTAAGCCCATCCACAATGCCATTGTCTGGCAGGATCGGCGCACGGCGCCGATCTGTGCGCAACTGCGTGAGGCGGGTCACGAGCCGATGATCTCGGCCAAGACGGGGTTGCTGCTCGATCCCTACTTCTCGGCGACGAAAATTGCCTGGATGCTCGACCATGTGCCCGGCGCGCGGGCAAAGGCCGAAGCGGGGAAGCTCGCCTGCGGCACCATCGACACGTTCCTGATCTGGCGGCTGACGGGCGGAAAAGTTCACGCGACCGACGCTACCAATGCCTCGCGCACCATGCTGATGGATATTCGCGCGGGGGGTTGGGATGACGAATTGCTGAGACTCTTCGGTATTCCTCGCGCGCTCCTGCCTGCAATCCGGGATTGCGCCGGAGATTTCGGCGAGACTGACGCAGAGCTTTTCGGCGAGGCCATCCCCATCCGCGGCGTGGCGGGCGACCAGCAGGCGGCACTCATCGGTCAGGCCTGTTTCTTGCCGGGCATGATGAAATCGACCTATGGCACGGGGTGTTTCGCTTTGCTGAACACCGGTACCGAGGCTGTGCCCTCGAAGAACAGACTTCTCACGACCATCGCCTATCAGTTCAAGGGCGAGCGTTCCTATGCGCTGGAGGGTTCGATCTTCATCGCCGGCGCGGCGGTGCAATGGCTGCGTGATGGGCTCGGCATCATCGGGAAGGCCTCCGAAACCGGCGCGCTCGCTGAGGCTGCGGATGATGCCCAGGACGTGGTGCTTGTGCCGGCTTTCGTCGGCCTTGGCGCGCCCTATTGGGATGCCGAGGCGCGCGGCGCGATCTATGGGCTGACGCGCAATTCCGGCCCGAGGGAATTCGCCCGCGCCGCCCTTGAAAGCGTTGCTTTCCAGACCGCCGATCTGCTCGCGGCGATGCGCGCCGACTGGTCCGGGCATGGCGCTGCAACGGTTCTGAGGGTCGATGGCGGCATGACCGCGAGCGACTGGACCATGCAGCGCCTCGCCGACACTCTCGGTGCTCCCGTCGATCGGCCAAAGGTGCTCGAAACCACCGCGCTCGGCGCGGCCTATCTCGCGGGGTTCGCGATCGGCCTTTTTGCCCCCCCGGCGGAATTCGCCAAAAACTGGGCGCTCGAGCGTCGTTTCATGCCCGCAATGGCGCAAAGCGAGCGTGAGCGGCGACTCGGTTTGTGGAAGGATGCCGTGTCGCGCACGCTCTCGGCTAGATGACGTTGCGCTCCCGAAGTGGCCTTCCGGCCGTGACGCGTTCCATGCCGAGATCGGAGAGATCAAGTGTCGTATAGCGCCCCTCGACGATGAGCTCAGCCAGTCCGCGTCCCACGGCCGGGGATTGCTGGAGCCCGTGGCCGGAAAATCCACAGGCGATCAGGGCATTCTCGAAACCTGTAACCCGGCCAACCACCGCGTTATGGTCGAGCCGGTGCATATCGTAGTGACCCGCCCAGGCGCGGCCGGGACGCAAACTCTCGAAAGCCGGAATGCGATGCGCGAGAGCCGGCCAGATGATCTCCTCGAACAGTGGCCAATCGACCGTAAAATCATCTTTCTGGTCGATCTCGTCGTCATCGTCCGGCGAGAAGCCACAGATGTAACCCTCGCCCTCCGGGCGCCACCAGACGCCGCTCTTGTCGATGATCAGCGGGTGCTTCGGCAGCTTTTCGCGGCAGGAAAAGGCAAAGACCGAGCGCTTCTTGGCGTAGACCGCAACACGCTGCCCGAGCATTTCCACGATATCCCGTGCGCCCGAGGCACCGGCGGCATTGACGAAAAATCCACAGGCAATCTCGGAACCATCATCGAGCCGGATGCTCGTCACGCGCGGGCCGTGTCGTGAGGTGCCGATCACGCGGTTCTGGCGGTACTCGACACCCAGCGCGCGCGCCTTGGCGCGGAAGGCCTGCATCAGGCCGTAACCGTCAAACCAGCCCTCGCCAGAGCGCCCGAACGAGCCGATCGTGAGATCGGCGATGTTGAGCCAAGGGAACTCGCCGGCAAGGCCTTGCGCATCGAGAAGCGTGATATCCGCTCCCTTCGCGCGCTGGATCGCGTTGTTCTCGAGGAAGATGGGGCGAGCCTCCTCGCCACCGAGATAGAGATACCCGCCTTCCCTGAGGCCGATATCCGGGCGGTCGCCTGCCACGGCCAATCGCTCGCCGATCGCGCGCAGGAAGCCGATTCCGTAGAGCGAAATCTCGATGTTCACGCGTTGGCTGAACTGCTGGCGGATCGACCCCGCCGACAGCGCCGAAGCTGATTTCTGGTAGCTCATATCGGGTTCGACCACGAGGATCGAACCGGAAAAACCGGGATGCATCGCGAGATGGCAGGCAATGGATGACCCCATCACCGCGCCACCCGCGATCACCACATCGAAATGCTGTTGCATTTTTCTCGTTCCCGGCTCTCGCAACTGCCACAAAGTCTGGATAGCGTGATTGCCAAACAAAGCTCAACGGGCCTCTTGGTTCCGGGGCTCATCCTTTTTTGCGGGAGATTGGCCGATGAATATCCTCGAGAAAACCTTCGCCTCCATTCTTGCTAACCCGCAGGAAGAGGCGTTGAGCCTGCTCGAAGGGCTCGGGGTGCCGCGCTCGATCCTTTCGGGCGGAAATCGGCCCGTCCGCTCTCCGGTCAATGGCGAAGAGATCGCGCTGATCCGCGACACGACGCCCGAGGAGGCCGATGCCGCCATCGCCCGCAGCGAGGCGGCCTTTCGTCTCTGGCGTCAGGTTCCGGCGCCAAAACGGGGCGAGTTTGTGCGCCTGCTGGGCCTTGAACTGCGTCATGCCAAAGCCGAGCTCGGTCGGCTTGTGACGCTCGAGGCGGGCAAGATCACTTCCGAAGGCCTTGGTGAAGTGCAGGAGATGATTGATATCTGTGATTTCGCCGTCGGCCTCTCGCGGCAATTGCACGGTCTGACGATCGCGACCGAGCGCCCCGATCACCGGATGATGGAGACCTGGCACCCACTCGGGCCGGTGGGCGTGATCTCGGCCTTTAATTTCCCCGTTGCCGTCTGGAGCTGGAATGCCGCGCTTGCCTTTGTGTGCGGCGACAGTGTGGTCTGGAAGCCTTCCGAGAAAACCCCGCTCACCGCGCTCGCCGTGCAGGCGATCGTGATGCGCGCAGCGGCCGCTTTCGAGGAGGCGGGGCTCGGAGACATCCCGGACGGGCTCTCGGAAGTCCTGATCGGCGGGGCCGATATCGGGGAGATTCTGGTCTCGGATCACCGGGTGCCGCTGATCTCGGCGACAGGCTCGACCGTGATGGGGCGCAAGGTCGGCCCGAAAGTGGCTGGGCGCTTCGGGCGTGCCCTGCTCGAACTCGGCGGCAACAATGCCGCAATCATCGCGCCAAGTGCTGATCTCGACCTCGCGCTGCGCGGTGTCGCTTTCGCGGCAATGGGCACGGCGGGTCAGCGATGCACGACGCTTCGGCGGCTTTTCGTGCATCGCACGATCTACGAGGCTCTCGTTCCGCGCCTTGTGAAGGTCTGGGCCAGCGTGAAGATCGGCGATCCGCGCGTCGCCGGCACCCTGATCGGCCCGCTGATCGATGAAGCCGCCCTTGATGGCATGACAAAAGCGCTCGATGATGCGCGCGCCTCGGGAGGTGTGGTGCATGGCGGCGGGCGCGCACCGGATCTGCCGGAAAAGGCAGCTTATGTTCGGCCAGCGCTGGTCGAGATGCTGTCGCAAACGGGGCCGATGCTGCGCGAGACCTTCGCGCCCATTCTTTATGTGCTGCCTTATGACGATTTCGCCGAGGCCATCGCGCTCAACAATGCAGTGGGTGCCGGGCTTTCCTCGTCGGTCTTCACCCGGGATATCCGCGAGGCAGAAGCCTTCATGGCTGTCTCAGGCTCGGATTGCGGCATCGCCAACGTGAATATCGGGCCTTCTGGCGCCGAAATCGGAGGAGCGTTCGGCGGCGAGAAGGAAACCGGTGGCGGCCGCGAGGCGGGTTCGGATAGCTGGAAGGCGTATATGCGCCGCGCCACCAACACCATCAATTACGGAAACGCCCTGCCTTTGGCGCAGGGCGTCAGCTTCGACGTGGAGGCCTGAGCGGGCGGCTCAGGCAGCTTTGTCTTCGCGCCATTCGAAATACCAGGCGGCGATCGCGCCATAGATCACGTGGCCGACGAAGCTCATGAAAGAAAGCTCGGGGCTGTCCTGCAGCACATAGAACGAAAGCCCGCCGATGGGGGCCATCAGCCCGAGCGCGTTGAACCAGGTGAAACTGCCCCAAGCAAAGCTGTCCCGCAGGCGGGTGTTCGGATTGATGAAGCGCGTGGCGATAAATGCGGTGACCGTGAGCCAGAAGATCAGCGTTCCGAGGCTCGCTTTGCCCATCGCGGCGAAATAGATCGCAGCCACGGTGAAGGTGACGAACACAACGGCATCCAGAATGGCGCTCCAGTTTTTCAGCGCGCGCGAAATGATGAAATAGGCGATCGGATATCCCAGAATGCCAACCCCGTAATGCAGCGCCTCGCGCAGCAGATAGGGCACGGAAAGACCGAACTGATGCTGCGCGATCGCGTCGATCAGGCCCGCCGGTTCAAGCGGATAGCCAACCACCGCTTTGGTGATCACGCGCGCCCAGAACTCCCAGATGATGAGCCCCAACACGCCGCCGATCGCAAGATTGGAAACCGTGCGGAGTGAAGGAATGGTGAGTTTTGGCACGTTCGTGTCGATCATCGTTGTCATCAGGGTCCCCTATCCCATTTCGGGCCAGCCGCCCGGTTTCGATGACGACACCCTGCCTTTTGTGCCGCGAAAAGGGAAAGCACGTTGCATCACATGCGAGCGAGAGCGCCGTGACAGAACCGTGATGATGAACCCATTCCGCCTGTTGATTTGACACGGCGCGCCGGGAAAGGCTGATTGCCTCTGTTGACCCTATTGCGGAACATCGCTCGCTTGTCCCTCGCCGATCCGATCCGGCCCTACCCGCCCGTAACCACCACCGATGCTCTCAAGGCAGCGGCACTCGCGCTTATTCTCGTCGACCATGTTGGCCATTATCTCGCCGATGAATGGCCGATCCTGCGGGTGATCGGGCGGCTTGGCGTGCCGGTATTCTTCTTTCTGATCGGTTTTGCGAAATCGCGCGATATCCCCTGGCGTTGGGTTTCGCTCGGTATCGCGCTCACAGGCGTCGACTATCTCTGGCTCGGTGGGCTCGATGGGTTGCAACTCAACATTCTGTTCAATTTTGTGGCGATCCGCCTCGCCTTGCCGCTGATCGAGCGGCATGTGCTCCCGTCTTTGTGGCGGCTCGCTTTCATGATGATGGCGCTCGTGGCGGTGATTCCACTCGTCAACCCGATTCTCGAATACGGCACCGAAGGATGGCTTCTCGCGATTTTCGGGCTTCTGGTCCGCCGGTCGCGCGATGGGGTGGATGCGTTTCCCGCCTGGCTCGTTCCGGCGGCGGGCCTGTGCGTATTCGGCATCTACGGGTTCGTCGAACGGAGCGACTACGCCTTCCCGCCTCTTCACTCGGCCCTCCTGATGGTCGGCCTCGTCGTTCTGCTCATCGTTCTGATGCGCTTCGAACGGCGCATGCTGGGCTGGGTTCCAGGTCCTCGTTTCGGGGCGCTGATGCGTTTTTGCGGGCGCTACAGCCTTGAAATCTACGCCGCGCAGATCATCGGACTTGCCGCCATCGGCGGGCTGTGGTCCACCCTCGATCCGGACGAGGGAGAAGACGATGTCTAAGCCGCTTCAGGGCCTGAAAGTGCTCGAACTCGCGCGCATCCTGGCCGGTCCGTGGGTGGGCCAGACTCTGGCCGATCTCGGTGCGGATGTCGTGAAAGTCGAGCGCAAGGGTGCGGGCGATGATACGCGCAGCTGGGGGCCGCCCTTCGTGGCGAAGGCAGGCGGAGGCGACCTTGGTGCAGCCTATTTTCATGCCTGCAATCGTGGCAAACGCTCCATCGAAGCCGATTTCGAGAGCCCCGATGATATCGCGATGATCCGCGATCTCGCGATGTCGGCTGATGTCGTGGTCGAGAATTTCAAGGTTGGCGGCCTTGTGAAATACGGGCTCGATGCTGCTTCGTTGCGCGCGATGAAGCCATCGCTGATCTGCGCCTCGATCACCGGCTTCGGGCAGGATGGGCCCTATGCCGGTCGCGCCGGTTACGATTTTCTCATTCAGGGCATGGCCGGGGCGATGGATATCACCGGCCAGCCCGATGGTCAGCCGACCAAGGCCGGCTATGCCACGGCGGATATTTTCACCGGAATGTATGCCAGTGTCGGCATTCTGGCGGCGTTGCGTCGCCGCGACGCCACCGGTGACGGCGCGACCATCGATTGCGCGCTGCTCGACAGCCAGATCGCGGTGCTCGGCAATCAGGCCCTGAATTATCTCGTTTCGGACAAAATTCCGAAGCGTCTCGGGAATGCGCACCCGAATATTGTGCCTTACGAAGTCTTTCCGGTCGCAGATGGCTACATCATCATCGCATCGGGCAATGACGGGCAGTTCCTCAAACTTTGTGCCGCGATTGGTGGCGAAAGGCTGGCCGCAGACCCGGATTTCGCCACCAATCGCGGTCGCGTCGGGCATCGCGCGCAGCTGGTGCCGGCGATTGGCGCGCTGACGGCGCGCTTCATGAAAGCCGATCTGCTCGCGCGGCTCGAGGAAGCAGGCGTGCCGGCCGGCCCGATCAACGATATCGGCGAGGTCTTTGCCGATCCGCAGGTTGTGCATCGCGGGATGCGCGTTGATCTCGTGAGTGCCGAGGCAGCTTCCGGAACCGTTCCGTCCGTGCGCACGCCCATCGTGATCGACGGCGAAAGGCAGGTCTCTTCGCGCCACGCGCCCGGCTTGGGCCAGCACGAACGCGATATTCTTTCCGACCCGAACTGGAACCCCCGCAAAGAGGGATGACATGAGCAAGCCCCAACCCCGCCGCGCTGCGAACATTCTCGTTGACCAGCTCATCCGGCAGCAGGTCTCGAATATTTTCTGCGTACCGGGAGAAAGCTATCTCGCCGTGCTCGATGCTCTGGTCGAGGCCGATATCCGCGTCACCATCTGCCGGCAGGAGGGTGGTGCCGCGATGATGGCGGATGCTGTGGGCCGGCTCACCGGGCGCCCCGGCATCTGCTTCGTGACGCGCGGACCTGGGGCGACGAATGCCTCGCCCGCCATCCATATTGCGCATCAGGATTCGGTTCCGCTGATTCTGTTTGTCGGCCAGATCGAGCGTTCGGCGCGCGAGCGCGGCGCGTTTCAGGAGCTCGATTACCGCGCGGTTTTCGGCTCGATGACGAAATGGACGACCGAGATTGATGATCCGGCGCGCATCCCCGAAATTCTCCATCGGGCATTTCATGTCGCGATGTCGGGCCGCAAGGGCCCGGTGGTGATTGCGCTGCCTGAGGATATGCTCGTCGAGACAGCGAGCGTCGACGATGCACCTTTGGTCGAGCCGCTCGAGACCCATCCTTCCCTGTCGCAAATGGCGCAGCTCCAGAAACGCCTCTGGGCCGCGAAGAAGCCGATCGTCATCCTCGGCGGCACGGGCTGGAGCCAGCAGGCGGTCGACCGGCTGGTGCGGTTCTCCGAGAGTTTCCACCTGCCGGTTGCGGTGTCGTTTCGACGGCAGATGCTGTTCCCCGCGCACCACCCCAATTATGTCGGCAATCTCGGCATTGGCCCAGACCCCGCCTTGATGAAGCGGTTCAGAGAGGCGGATCTCGTGCTCGCGATCGGCGCGCGTTTGGGCGAGATGCCGTCGCAGGGCTATACGCTGTTCGATATTCCCGGCGATGGCGAGAAGCTCGTCCATGTGCATCCCGGTGCGGAGGAACTCGGGCGCGTCTACGCCAGCTCCCTGCCGATCCATGCCAGCATGGAGGGGTTCGCGGCCGCACTTCAAACGCTTCAGCCGCCGAAATCCATTCCCTGGGCTGCCGAAACCGAGGCTGCGAATGCCGAGTTCAAGGCATGGTCCATCCCGCCGACCGATATTCCCGGCACGCTCCAGATGGGCGAAGTCATGGCCTATCTGCGGGATAACCTGCCGGACGACGCCATTTTGTGCAATGGCGCCGGGAACTATGCGACATGGCTGCATCGCTATTACATGTTCAACCGCTATGGCACGCAGGCCGCGCCCACTTCCGGCTCGATGGGTTATGGCGTGCCGGCGGCGGTGGGCCTGAAGCGCGCGTTTCCCGAGAGAACCGTCGTTGCTTTTGCGGGCGATGGCTGTTTCCTGATGAACGGACAGGAATTCGCGACTGCCGTGCAATACAATCTGCCGGTCATCGTGCTCGTGATCGACAATGGTATGTATGGCACGATCCGCATGCATCAGGAGCGCCACTACCCAGGTCGGATTTCGGCCACAGAGCTGAGAAACCCGGATTTTGCCGCGTATGCGCGCGCTTTCGGCGGGCATGGCGAGCGGGTGGAGCGGACGGAAGAGTTCGCCCCGGCGTTCGAACGCGCCAAAGCAAGCGGCAGGCCCGCGATCCTGCACCTGCTGCTTCACCCCGAAGCCATCACGCCGACCACAACGATCTCGGCCATCCGCGCGAAGGCGAAAGGCTGAAAGTTGCCGCAATTCGGCCCAAGACCCGCGCGCTTTACGGAGCTAACGAGAGTTTAAGCCAAAGCAGTGAAAATGCGGGCTTCGGCGCGTTCCCTTCGGAATGCGCGTTCTTGGTGTGAGGTCCAGGGTCAGTCATGGCCAGAGGGCGGGCGGGAAGCTCGCGGCGCGAGCCGCGCTTCGAGGATGATTACGACGGTTACGGCGGCGAGCTGCGGCTCTCCGACGGTGATCGTGCGCGCCAATCCCGCCGCCGTCCCCCGCCCGATTATGATGACGAGCCGCCACGTCGCGGACGCGACCGGGGCCGCCGGGGGCGAGGTGGGCGCGGTTTCTTCGGCCGGATTTTCTACTGGGGCCTGACGCTTGCGCTCTGGGGAGCGATCGGGCTCGCGGGTGTCATCGGTTATTTCGCGATGAAATTGCCCCCCATCGACCAACTGGCGGTGCCGAAGCGCCCGCCGAATGTCGCGATCCTCGCTTCGGACGGGTCCCTGATCGCCAATCGCGGTGAAACCGGGGGCGCGAATGTGCCGTTCGGCGAAGTGCCGAAATATCTGCCGATGGCCTTTGTGGCGATCGAGGACAAGCGCTTCTATTCGCATTTCGGGGTTGATCCTGTGGGCCTTGCGCGGGCACTGGCGCGGAATGTCAGCTCGGGGCGCACTGCTGAAGGTGGCTCGACGCTCACCCAGCAGCTCGCGAAAAACCTGTTCCTCACGCAGGAACGCACCTTGTCGCGCAAGATTCAGGAAGCTTTGCTCTCGCTCTGGCTCGAGCGCAACTACTCGAAGAACCAGATCCTCGAGCTTTACATGAACCGCGTCTATTTCGGCTCCGGTGCCTATGGCGTGGAAGCGGCCTCGCAGCGCTATTTCGGCAAGAGCGCGCGAGCGCTGACGCTGGGCGAGGCGGCGGTTCTCGCGGGGCTGGTGCAGAGCCCGTCGCGCCTCGCCCCCAACCGCAACCCGGAAGGCGCGGCGGAACGCGCGGCGCTCGTGCTTTCGAAAATGGTCGAACAGGGCCACGCCACCGCCGATATGGCAAAGCTCGCGCGCACCAACACCGCCGAAGCGCGTCGGCGTGCCCGTCCGGGAGCGGGGAATTATGTCGCTGACTGGGTGATGGACGTGCTCGACGATCATATCGGCACGATCGACAAGGACATCATCGTCAAGACCACGCTCGATCCGAAATTGCAGGCCATGGCCGAGAAGGTTGTTGCCGGCGAATTCGAGCAGAAGCGCCTGAAGCTCAATGTTGACCAGATGGCGATGGTGGTGATGAGCCCCGATGGCGCGGTTCGGGCGCTGGTGGGCGGGCGGGATTACGCACAGAGCCAGTTCAACCGCGCCGTGATGGCGAAGCGCCAACCTGGCTCCAGCTTCAAGCCCTTCGTCTATCTCGCGGCTCTGGAAAAGGGGCTGACCCCCGAAACCGTCCGCGAGGATAGCCCGGTCAATATCAAAGGCTGGAAGCCCGAAAACTACACGCGCGAATATTTCGGGCCCGTGACGCTCACGCAGTCGCTGGCGATGTCGCTCAACACGGTGGCCGTGAAGGTTCATATGGAACTGGGGCCGCGCGTTGTGGCGCGCACGGCGCAAAGGCTCGGCATCTCATCCGGGCTACGGGCTGAGCCGTCGCTGGCGCTCGGGACTTCTGAGGTTTCTCCGCTGGAACTTACCACAGCCTATGCGGCCTTCGCCAACGGAGGCACCGGGGTGATTTCGCATGCGATCCTCGAGGTCCGCTCGGCCGATGGCAAACTGATCTACAAGCGCCAGCCACAGACACTCGGGCAGGTCGCGGACCCGGCAGCTATCGGGGCGCTCAACCGCATGATGCGCGAGACTTTGGTTTCGGGCACGGCCAAGAAATCCGATATTCCGGGTTGGCAGGCCGCCGGAAAGACCGGCACGACGCAAGATCATCGTGATGCGTGGTTTGTGGGCTATACCGCTAATCTCGTGGCGAGCGTCTGGGTCGGCAATGACGACGGCGAGAACATGAAGAAGGTCACAGGCTCAGGGCTCCCCGCCGAACTCTGGGCGAGTTTCATGCGCGAGGCTCATGCGAAAACCGCGCCGCAGCCGTTGCCGGGCCTCAACGAGGGGCGCTGGTTTGGTGGCGGCACTCCCGTGGCACAGCAGGGTGGCCAGACGCGGCAGGCCCAGTCAGGTGATAGCCCCATGCGTCTCGAAGGCCCGACGGCCGAGGAGCGCAGCCTGCTCTCGCGCCTGTTCTGGCGCTGAGGCACAATCTCAAGAAAACGGGTTGGTGCGCCGGATTCGCGGGATGGCGAGACAGGACAGCAGACCCATCAGAGCGGTCATCCCGGTGAGTGCCACAGGTGTTCGGGCCACGAAAGCACCGACAATTACACCGATCAGCGCGGCAAAGCCCATCTGGAGAATGCCGAGCAAGGATGACACGCTGCCAGCCTTTTCCGGGAAAGGCATCAGCGCGCCAGCTGCGCTCTGCGGCAAAGTGAAACCGACACCCATCGCGTAAATCGCCATCGGCACAGCGAGGCCCGCCAAAGCCTGCGGTATGACGATAGAACACACCAGCATCACAAGACCGCCGGCGGCCTGAAGCCAGACGCCGATCTCGATCGCCTTGAGGCTTCCGCGCCGGACCACGACCTTCTGGGCAACAAGGGTGCCGAGGATGTAGCCGAGCACCATTACGCCAAAGGCAATGGCGAAAGCGGTTGGACCCAGGCCGAAATGCCCCTGAATCACGAAGCTCGAGCCGGAAATGAAAGCGAAGAGCCCGGCATAGGTCATTGCGCTCAGCCATGCGAAAGGCGTGAAGCGCGGGTCACGGATCAATGCGTGATACCCCTTCACGATTTCCTTCAATGAAAACGGAGCCGCGAGCGGGGTACGTAAAGTTTCTGGCAGGCGCAGGATGACAGTGAAGGTCAAGCCGATGACCAGCAGCACGACGCCCAGAAAATTTGCGCGCCAGCCCAGCGTGACTTCCAGTGCGGCGCCGAGGACCGGGGCGATTGCGGGCACGATCCCCATAATGGTGCCCATGCGCGCCAGTTGCTGGCCGGCCTCGCGCCCCTCGTAAAGGTCGCGCACGATCGCACGCGCGATCACCATCGGGCCTGCGGCACCGATGCCCTGAAGAAGCCGCGCACCGATCAGAACTTCCAGGTTGGGAGCGAACGCGCTGGCGAGATTGGCAACGCCATAAAGCAGCAGGCCGACCATCATGACCGGCTTGCGACCTCTGCGATCAGCCAGCGGGCCATAGAAAATCTGCCCGATCGCGAAACCGATGAGGTAGGCGGAAAGAGTCCACTGGACAGCCCCAGCGCTCGCGCCGAAATGGCGCTGGATCGACGGCAAGGAGGGCAGATACATATCGGTCGACAGGGGACCGATAGCGGTAAGCAGGCCGAGGAGGGCTGTCAGGCCGAGCGTGCCGGGCTTCAGATGGGCCATGATCAGGGCTTTCCGCCCGTCATGGGCCGTAATTATGCAGAGTTGCGCCGTGGCGGTTGAGCCAGTCTTCGGCTGCCCGGAATTCCGGATAAATCGACCGGACATGGCGCCAATAGCGCACGGAATGGTTCATTTCCAGCCGATGCGCCACTTCATGCGCTGCGAGATAGTCGAGCACGAAAGGCGGTGCGAGGATCAGCCGCCATGAATAGGCGAGATCACCGCGTGCGGAGCACGAACCCCAGCGGCTCACGGTATCCTTGATGCTGATACGACCGATTTCAACGCCGATTTTGGCAGCGTAATGACGGCTTGCAGCTGCAAGATCCTGCTGCGCCTGCATCTTCAGGAAGCGCATGACCCGCCCGGGCAGGGCCTCGATCGTCCCGTGCACATAGAGGAATGTTCCGTCGTCGCCCTTCACAATGCGGGTTATTCCGCGCGAGTGCTGACAATGGACGATCCGGCACGGCGCACCCCGGAAGGGGATGCTGGCACCATCGCGAAAAGCAATGCGTGCCGGCAAGGATGCGAGCTTTTGCTCGAGCCAGCCGATCTGGGTGAGCACGAATTGCTCTGCGCGGGCCCGCGCCACCCCGCGCGGCAAGGTCAGTGTCGCGCCGCCATGCCGCCGGTCGATCCGCAGGATCATCCTGCGTGCCGCTGCGCGCACGACAACCGGAATCTCCTGCCGGCCAAGCCGAGTCTCGACGATGATCGGACCTGGCGCAGCGCGCTGTTTCGTGCCGGGCGACCGGTCTGGGAACAGCAGATCGAGAAGCCGGGTGGGGGGCATGAAGCGAAGGGGCTCCGAATCAGGATTTGGAGCCCATCGTAGCGCGAATTCGGGCGTCGCCTAGCGAACGGCCTTCAGCTTCGGTTTTGTGGTCTGGCGATCAAAATCACCGGCCTTGCGCGTGAATTCTACGATGGCCGGCGCGATGTCGCGGCGGAACCGCGAGCCGTTGAAGACGCCGTAATGCCCCACCTCCTTCTGAAGGTGATAGAGCTGGCGGTCCTTCGGCAGATTGATGCAGAGGTCATGCGCAGCCTTGGTCTGGCCGACGCCCGAGATGTCATCCTTCTCGCCTTCAACCGTCATCAGGCCGCAGCGCCGGATGGCAGCGAGATCAACCTTCCGGCCGCGATGCATCATCTCGCCCTTCGGCAGTGCATGCCGCACGAAGACCGTATCGACGGTCTGGAGATAGAACTCGGCCGTCAGATCCATCACGGCCATGTACTCGTCGTAGAAGTCGCGGTGCTTTTCAGCCGAGTCGCCGTCTCCCGAGACCAGATGGCTGAACATTTCCCAATGGGCCGAGAGATGGCGGTCGATATTCATCGCCATGAACCCCGAGAGTTGCAGATAGCCCGGATAGACCTCGCGCATGATGCCCGGATGCGGGAACGGGACGCGGGCGATGCAGTTTGACTTGAACCAGTTCATGCCGCGCTTTTGAGCGAGCTTGTTCACCTCAGTCGGGCTGCATCGTGTGTCGATCGGTCCGCCCATCAGCGTCATCGAGCGCGGGGTGGCCGGGTCTTCGTCCTCTTCCATCAGCGCGACAGCCGCGATGACCGGCACGGAGGGCTGGCAGACCGCGAGAACATGCACATCGGGTCCGAGCAGGCGAACCATGTCGCGCACATAGTCGATGTAATCGTCGAGATCGAAGCTGCCCATTGAAAGCGGCACCATGCGCGCATCGACCCAATCGGTGATATAGACCTCATGGGTGGGCAGAAAGGCTTCCACGGTTCCGCGCAGAAGGGTCGCGAAATGTCCTGACATCGGAGCAACGATCAGCAGGCGTGGTTGCGGCGCCATGTTGACCGGCATCTCCCGATCGAAATGAATGAGATTGCAGAAGGGCGCATTCCAGACCACGCGCTCGATGACATCGACCCTGCGCCCGTTCACATTGGTGAAGGGGAGGTCGAAGATCGGCTTGCCGTAACGGCGCGTTGTCCGTTCGAACAATTCGCAGGCAGCGGAGAGTGTCCGGCCATAAACCGTGTGTGAAAGCGGGTTGAGCGGGTTTCGGTAGAACAGCCGCATCGCATCGCTGGCAGCGCGGGCAGGCCCAAGCACCGCATGAGCCATCTCGAAGAACATGTAACCGGAACGATTCATCGTCAGCGGACTCCGTTCAATCGGGGCAGGGCCAAGCCTGATCCGGACAAGAGGGACAGAATGTCGGGAAGGATAGCCTTTTCCTATTCGACTTTCGAGATAAACGCCCTTCAGCCGATTAAAGGTGCAGCAATTTTTCCGCAACTGCTTTCGCAATCGTGAAATCTGCACTCAACGCATAAGTTCTATGGCCGCAGCTCTGTTTTCGTCCTAGATAGAAAGCGTTGTCTTGCCTATCCGAGACCGGAATGCCCAGCCGCCTTTAGAGGCGGGCGAGACCCAGATGCCGAAACGGCTTGCATCCAAGTTGCCGCGTGATCACCGCCTTCTGCGGCTTGAAACCCTGCTGCGCCTGCGCTGGTACACGGTGATCGCGCAGGCTGCGCTGGTTCTGCTGGCACATTTCGGGCTCGGATTGCAGCTTCCACTCGGTTCGATCGCACTGGTTCTCGGTTTGGCCGTGGCGCTCAACCTGGCGCTCGGGGTCAAGACTCCGGCCAGTTACAGGATTGAAGAATCGGCGGCTTTCGTGCTGCTGGGAGCCGATATCCTGCAATTGGCAGCCCTGCTCTATTTCACGGGCGGCATCCACAACCCGTTCTCGATCTTTTTCCTGGCGCCGGTGCTGTTCTCGGCCACGGCGCTGCCGCCACAGCGCACGATCGTTCTCGGGCTGCTGACGATGGCGGCATCGACATTCATCCTGCCGTTCAACGAACCATTGCATTGGTTTGGCGGTGAGGATCTCGTGCTGCCCAATTATTTTGCGCTCTGGCTCTGGATCGCCCTGCAAGCCTGCATCCTGTTCGTGGGGTTGTACGCCTGGCGGATCGCCGAGGAAGCTCGCCAACTGGTGCAGGCGCTCGCCATCACGGAGCTCGTGCTCGAGCGCGAGCAACATATCAGCGACCTGGATGGTCTGGCGGCAGCGGCTGCGCATGAGCTGGGAACGCCGCTCGCAACCATCGCGCTTGTGACGGGCGAGTTGCTGCGAGGCAAGCTGGAGGATGAGAGCCTGCGCGCCGATCTCCTGCTCATCAAGGAACAATCCGCCCGCTGCCGCCAGATTCTCGCGCAGATTCCGACACTCGGCGAGCCGAATGTCGCTCCTTTCCGCACGGTGACCGTGTCAAGCCTCGTCGCCGAGATTGCCCAGCGTTACAAGGATCGCGGCGCGCCCATCCGGATCACCTCTCACGGGAGCGAGCCGGAACCGCGCTGCCTGCGCAATCCGGGCCTGCTCTACGGAATCGGCAATATCATCCAGAACGCCACCGAGTTTGCCGCATCCGCGGTGGATACCCGCATCCACTGGACCGATCGTGAGATCCGGATCGAAATATCCGATGATGGACCGGGTATTCCAGCCTTCGTGCTCGATCGGCTCGGAGAACCCTATGTCACCTCGCGGCCAATTTCGGCGCCGGAGGTTGAGACCGGCGAAAATACGGGCCGAAGTGGTGGCATGGGCCTTGGGCTTTTCATCGCGAAAGTCTTGCTGGAGCGTTCAGGCGCCACACTCGAGGCCCGGAACGATCGGAACGGGACCGGGGGTGCGACAATTTGTCTTTTCTGGCCGCGACATCTGTTCGAAGATGTTGCACGTAAGGATGATCAGGATAATTGGGCCAAAGCCAAGGAAAAGCCGGGATAACAGGCTGATCGCTCTTTTTGGTTTTTCCCGCTCCACAGGTTTTTCCGATTGTCGGTAAGCCTGATCAAGCGAGGGAATGAGGTCTCCGATGGATGGCCACACTGCTCAGTCGAATGACGCGTTTCGGACAGGCGATGGCGCGTCGCATCCCAGCCTCCTGATCGTGGATGATGATCGCCCCTTCCTTGCGCGTCTGGCGAAGGCCATGGAGACGCGCGGATACCGCGTCACAACAGCGGGCAGCGTGGATGAGGGCATGAGCGCGATTGTCAGCTTCTCGCCCGATTTCGCGATCATTGATGTGCGGTTGGGTGATGGCAACGGCCTTGATGTCGTTGCCGAAATCAAGCGCCGTCATCCCGAGACGCGTTCGCTTGTTCTCACGGGCTATGGAAATATCGCGAGCGCTGTATCCGCCATCAAGCGTGGCGCCTTCGATTACCTCGCGAAGCCCGCTGATGCCGACGAGATCGATGCGGCCCTGCACGGCGGTGTCAGCGAAAAGCCGGTTCTGCCCGAGAACCTGATGTCAGCGGATCGTGTGCGCTGGGAGCATATCCAGCGTATCTACGAAATGTGCGGCCGGAACGTTTCCGAGACGGCCCGCCGCCTCAACATGCATCGGCGCACCCTCCAGAGAATTCTGGCGAAGCGGGCTCCGAAGTAAGCCCTTCCAGCCCCTAGCGACCGCCTTCATCAGCCGCGAGCATCATGCTCGCGGCTTTTTCAGCAATCATCAGCACGGGTGAATTCGTGTTGCCCGAGGTGATGACGGGCATCACCGACGCATCAGCGACGGTCAATCCATCCAGCCCGATCAGATTGAGCGAGGCATCGACAACAGCCTGAGGGTCGTCGCGACGACCCATCTTCGCCGTGCCGACAGGGTGGAAGATCGTCGTTCCGATCTCACCCGCCGCGCGGGCGAGGCTCTCGTTATCCTGCGCCTGGAGACCAGGGCGGAATTCCTCCGGAGAATAACGTGCGAGCGGCTTCTGGCTGACAATCCGGCGGACCAAACGCAAGGACTCGATGGCAACGTTGCGATCCTCGCCGGTCGAGAGATAATTCGGGTCAATGATCGGCGCCGCGAACGGATCAGGTCCCGCAAGGCGGACATGTCCGCGACTCGAAGGCCTCAGGTTGCACACCGAAGCCGTGAAGGCCGGGAACGGATGCAGCGGCTCGCCGAATTTGTCGAGGCTGAGCGGCTGGACATGGAACTGCACGTTCGGCGTCGCGTATCGAGCATCGGACTTCGCAAAAACTCCGAGCTGCGAGGGCGCCAGGGTCATCGGCCCACGCCGGAACAGCGCAAATTCAACGCCCATCCAGGCGCGTTTCGCGAGATTCGCGTAATCCATGTTGAGCGTGCGCACTCCCGAAACCTTGTAGACCGGGCGCAATTGCAGATGATCTTGCAAATTCGCGCCCACCCCCGGCCGATCGAGATGCGGCGTGATCCCTGCTTGCGCCAGTTCGGCGGCCGGGCCGATGCCGGAGAGCATCAGCAGCTTCGGGGTCGCGATCGCACCCGCCGCGAGCACAACCCGGCTTTTCGCCGTAGCGCGCTCGAAAGCCCCGTCACGACGATAGAAAACGCCGCTGGCGCAGCCGCTCTGGATATCAATTCGTGCCGCCTCGGCACCCGTGCGAATCTCGAGATTCGGTCGATGTCTGACAGGGTCGAGAAAGCCGCGCGCCGCGCTCCAGCGCAGCCCACGCCGCTGGTTCACCTGAAAATAGGAGGAGCCGAAATTGTCGCCCCGGTTGAAGTCCTCGACCTTCGGGATGCCGATGGTCTCGGCGGCGTCGCGGAAGGCATCGAGGATTTCCCAGGTCATGCGCGGTTTTTCGACCCGCCACTCGCCGCCCGCGCGATGCACATCATCCGAACCCGCGAAATGATCCTCGTGCTGAAGGAAATAGGGCAGGACATCGTTCCAGCCCCAGCCGGGAAGGCCCATCTGCGCCCAGTTGTCGTAATCGGCCGCCTGCCCGCGCATGTAGATCATGCCGTTGATGGCCGATGATCCGCCCAGAACCCGGCCTCGCGGATAAAGCAACGAACGGTTGTTCAGCCCCGGCGAGGGCGCGGTGCGGTAGAGCCAGTCCGCACGCGGGTTCCCGATGAGAAACAGGTA
Organism: Hyphomicrobiales bacterium; assembly: GCA_017302635.1. Lineage (GTDB taxonomy): Bacteria > Pseudomonadota > Alphaproteobacteria > Rhizobiales > Beijerinckiaceae > Rhabdaerophilum. Next base: position 1,081,189 of record JAFLCX010000001.1, on the reverse strand, counting down.
TCCAACCGGAATATGGAACCAGAGATAATTGTCGCGTCCGCCCGCTTCCAGCAACAGAACCCGGTTCGCGGGATTGGCACTGAGTCGGTTCGCGAGCAGGCACCCTGCGGTGCCTGCTCCGACGATGACGTAGTCGAACTCCCCTGCCGCCTTCGCATCGCTCGCATGCATGCCGACTTCACTTCCCGATCGTCTTCTTGGTTGAGCCCAACCCTATGGGTTCGCGATGAAACGTTCAACGCTTCCATTGCCTGCTGTCGCGGAAGGCTTTACCCGGTGATTGGTCTGGCGGTTTTCGGAGGGGCAGCCGATTGTGATGAGCGTTCCGTTGATGCTGGCCTTCGCGCTCGCCTTTGTGATGAGCTGGGGTCTGATCCGGCTGCTGATGCCGCTGTTTCTTGCCTATGCGCTGGCACGCCCGAACGGGCGTTCGAGCCACAAGGTGCCGGTGCCGCAGGGTGGCGGAGCGGGGGTTATCCTTGGCACATTGCTGGCGGGGTTGCCCGTTGCGAGCATGGCCGGGATGTCACCGCCCGCCAACGAGGCGCTCGCCCTTCTGGCACTTCTGATGGGAATTCTCGGGGCGTGGGACGATATCCGTCCGCTCGGCTGGCGTTTCCGGCTCGCATCACAAGCCTTGATTATCGGCGCTTTGCTGTTTCTGCTGCCCGAGAATCTGCAGGTGCTGCCCTTTCTTCCTCTCGTCGTGGAACGGGCGCTCGCACTCGTTCTGGGGCTCTGGTTTGTCAATCTCACCAACTTCATGGATGGCATCGACGGCCTGCTTGTGATCGGGCTCGCGCCGATGGCGGCCGCGATCGGGCTCGGATTTTTCGGGCTCGTTCCGCCGGAGCCCGTCGCGATGGCATTCTGTGGTGCCTTGCTCGGATTCCTGATGATGAACCGCCCGCCGGCCCGCATTTTCGCCGGCGATCTCGGCGCGCTTTCGATCGGGCTGATCGCGGCCTATCTGCTGTTTCTAGTCGCAAGCCGCACCTCCCTTGCTGCGGCGATCCTTCTGCCGCTCTACTTTGTCGGCGACGCGACGGTGACGCTGCTCCTGCGCGCCTTGAAAGGTGAAACGCTGACGGTGGCGCACCGCCGCCACGCCTATCAGTCTGCATTTGATGCCGGCATGCCGATCACGCGGATCCTGGGTGAGGTGCTCGGCCTCAATATCGTGCTGGCGGGACTCGCCGCAGCGACGCTCGTCTGGCCGAATATCGCGGGGGGTCTTCTGGTCATGGGTCTTGTCTTGACCGGCCTGCTGCTCTGGCGATTGCGACACTGGAAGGGCTGAACATGCGGGTTCTGCTCACGGGAGCCAGCGGGTTTGTCGGTGCGCAAATCCTGCATGTCCTCAAGCGCGAGGGTCACGAAATCGCGCTGGCGACCCGCAACCCCGTTGAAGCGTCGGCGGGTCTCGACATCCGGGCGATGCCCGATCTCGGCGCGCTCGATGCAGGGCAAGCCGCAAAGCTGCTGGATGGCGTCGAAGCCATCATTCACGCGGCCGGGCACGCCCATGCCGGCGCGGATTCCGACCCCGCGATCCATGAAGCTGTCAATGCGCGCGGCACGATGCTGCTCGCCGAAGCGGCGGCAAAAGCGGGTGCGCGCATGGTGTTTCTCTCGTCGATCAAGGCGATGGGCCCTGCGGATGACGCGGGCTTCCTGCGCGAGAATACGGTGTGCGCGCCGGACGATGCTTACGGACGTTCGAAACACGACGCGGAAGCGGCCATCCGTGCGGCTCTGCCCGTGCAACACGTGATCCTGCGCCCCGCACTCGTGGCCGGGCCGGGCGTGAAGGGCAATCTTGCGATGTTGCTCCGGCTGGCATCGTTGTCCGTTCCGCTGCCCTTTGCGGGTGTTTTGGCGCGTCGCTCCATGATCAGCCTGAGTGACCTTGCCGATATCGCCGTGCGCGCCCTTCGGGAGCCCGAATGGAGCGGCCAAAGCCTGATTGTTGCCGATCCGGTTCCGCTGACACTGCCGGAGATTGTCGCGGCCATGCGTGCCGGGCTGGGGCGGAAGCCGGGCCTCTTTCACGTTCCGGAGCGGCTGATTTCCGCTTCACTCAGCCTGGTCGGCCGCGCGGATTGGGCCGAGCGGCTGCTTTCTCCGCTGATTGCAGAGCCGGCCTTTCTGATTGGGCAGGGGTGGAGTCCGTCGCAGCCCGTTTCGCGCGCGCTTTTCGAACTGGCAAGGCCGGCGCAGCCAGTTCAACCCCGTTTGGCCTGAAATCGGGGATTTTCTCGACCAGCACCGTTTCGGCCATCGCGCGATCGCGACTTGCAACAGCATCGGCGATCTTCGCGACCCATGCGCGGGCTTCTGCGAGTTTGGCGGCCTGGGTGCGCGCCGCCATCACACCCTCAATCCCGCTTTCTTTCAAGGATTCCTGGCCCGAGAACAGCACCTCGTTGAGGCGCTCGCCCGGCCGGATTCCTGTCACCTCGATCATGATGTCCTTGTGCGGCTCATAGCCGGACAGGCGGATCATCCGCTCGGCCAGTTCATAGATGCGGACAGGCTGGCCCATCCGCAGCACATAGACCGAAGCGCGGCCATCGCCTTTATCCTGCATTGCATGCGCGGCGGCCACGACAACAAGATCAGCCGCCTCGGTCACGGTCATGAAATACCGCACCATGCCCTTGTCCGTCACGGTGACCGGACCGCCGCGTTCGATCTGCGCCTTGAAGCGGGGAATGACAGAACCCGAGGAACCCAGCACATTGCCGAACCGAACCGAAATCAGGCGCGTGTACCCACCCTTTTGCGCCTGATCGGCATCAAGAGCCTCAATGGCGATTTCGGCCGCGCGCTTGCTGGCACCGAGAACCGAGACGGGCTCGACTGCCTTGTCGGTCGAGATCATCACGACGATCTTCACACCGGCCGCGATGGAGGCATCGGCCACCGCAAGGCTTCCGAGCGTGTTGGTGCGAAGGCCTTCGTCCCAATCCTGCTCGAGAAAGGGCACCTGTTTCAGAGCTGCAGCATGGAAGACCAGTTCTGGCCGTGTCTCAGCCATCAGGGCATCCAGCCGTGCGCGATCGCGAATATCACAAAGGTAGGCAGAGATGGCGCTGGCCGGATGACCATCCGCCAGCAAGGCTTCGCGCGCGAGGTAGATGGCAGGCTCAGAATTCTCAAGAATAATCAGCTTCTTCGCGCCCAGCTTGAGGCAGGAGCGGCAGACTTCGAGCCCGATCGAGCCGCCGCCGCCGGTCACGAGCACCACCCGTCCGTGGATGGCGCGTTCGAGCAGATAGGGATCGATATCCACCGGCGGGCGCGAGAGCAGATCCTCGATTTCGATTGATCCCGTCGCCGCACCCAGTGCGCCGATGCCTTCGAACCGCGCCAGCGCAAGGCCAAGCCGTTTCACACGGGTCGCAAGCACTTCCGGGTCGGTCTGAAGCGCGGATGGCGTGGCGATGATACGCCGGATCGGCGTGCCGCCCATCGTATTGGCGCGCACGACGTTCTCCAGATCATCAAGGGTGCCATCGACCGGAACGCCACGGATGGATTGTCCCGCATCCGCGCCGCGCGGCGAGAGAATCCCCACTGGCGTGAGCCGCGCGCGCGTATCGGCCTGAAGGGCCCGGATGATCGGCTCGACCTCGGTGCCGCGCCCGAGCAGGAGAACGTGCGTTGCGTCCTGTCCGCTCGCGGGCATCCAGTAGCGGTCCTTCCAGTAGCGATAGGCGAGCCTCGGAGCGGCCAACAGGCAGGCCTGAACCAGCCAGTAGATCAGGATCAGCCGACGCCCGAGCACGAATTCGCTCAGATATCCGAAGCGGATGGCAAGAAATTCCGCCACGGTCACCACAAGGCAGATCAGCCCGACAGCCTTCGCGATCATGATCACATCGGGCATCGAGGCGAAGCGCCATTTGCCCTGATAGAGCCGGAAATGGAAATAAACCCCCAGTGCCATCAGCAGGAAGATGGGCAGGACGGGTGCCAGAGCATCGAGGCGCTGCGAAAAGGCCCAGGGGTCAAAGCGCAGGAACAGCGCCAGAACCACGGCGAGCGCCGTCATCGCCATGTCGTGGGCGATGATCAGGAGGCGGGTCGCATGCGAACGTTTCATGTGGTCGGGCAAGACGCGGAGCGGAACTGGGAGCCTCTCTTGCACTCAGATGCCGAAGCTGTCCAGCGGCACATGCCGGAGGCCCAGGCCCCGGGGCGCTGTCAAATCCGCATCGTCGCCCGCGCTGCCTATTCCGCCGCGCGAGCCAGCTCGAAAGTCGGCGCAGGCTCCTCGGGCTCCCCCGCGCGACGCTCCTCATCTGCCTTGAGTGCCTTGCGGAACCACAGGGCGTAGAGTGCCGGGAGGAACAGCAAGGTCAGGAAGGTTGCCACAAACAGCCCGCCCATCACGGTCGTCGCCATCGGCCCCCAGAAAGCCGAGCCGGACAGCGGCACCATGCCCAGAATGGCCGCCATCGCTGTGAGAACAACCGGGCGCGCCCGACGCACCACCGATTCGATGATCGCCTCGCGGAACGGCAGGCCCCGGTCGAGATCGTGCTGGACCTGATCGACGAGGATCACCGAATTCCGCATGTCCATTCCACCGAGTGCGATCAGCCCGAGCAAGGCGACGAAGCCGAACGGATAGCCCGAGAGATTGAGAGCCAGCGAAGCCCCAATCATCCCGAGTGGGGCGCTCATGAGCACGAGGAAAATCTTGGTGAAGCTCTGGAGCTGGAACATCAGCAGGGTGAGCATCACCATGAACATGATCGGAAAGAGCTTGAAGATCGAGGCATTGGCCTTTTCTGATTCCTCGATCGCGCCGCCGATCTCGAGCCGGTAGCCCTGCGGCATGGCATCCCTCAAAGGCTGAAGGGCCTTCCAGATCTCGCTGGTCACGTCCGGTGCCTGAACCCCGTCGATGATGTCTGATCGCACGGTGATCGACATGTCACGATTGCGCCGCCAGAGAATCGGCTCCTCATGCTCAAAGGCGATCTTCGCCACCTGAGCCAGCGGCACCGGCACGCCATTGCGTGACAGGAGTGTGAAATCGGCGAGCTTCGCCGGATCGAGCCGCTCGGACGGAACGGCGCGGGCCACGACATCGACCTTCTCGGTACGATCCCGCATCGTGGTGATCGTCGCGCCCGAAACAAGCGTTTGCAGGGTCTGCGAAATCGCCGTCGTATCCAGCCCGAATGCGCGGGCGCGGTCCTGATCGACGATGAGACGGACGGACGGCATCATCTCGTTCCAGTCGAGATGCGGGTCGCGTGTCTTGGCATTCCGCGCCATCGTTTCACGCACGTCATAGGCAAGGCGGCGGACCTCCAGCGGGTCGGCGCCGACCACGCGGAACTGCACGGGAAAACCCACCGGCGGGCCAAAGTTGAAACGGTCGATCCGGACACGCGCGGATTGGAGCGCACCCTGCGCGACAGCCTTTTCAAGCCGTTCCTTGATGCGCTCGCGTGCCTGCACGTCCTTCGAGAGGATGACAATCTGGGCGAAGGCCTCGTTCGGCAGCACAAGGTTCAACCCCAGCCAGAAGCGCGGCGAGCCCTGCCCGATATAGCCCGTCGCGTGAATCACGTCGGGATCGCTCTTGAGCAGCTGCTGGGCCTCTTCAGCGACTTTCTGCGTCGCGCCGATGCTCGACCCTTCCGGCAGGCGCATTTCGAGGAACAGCTCGGGACGCTCCGACAGCGGGAAGAATTGCTGCTGAACCCGCCCGAACCCGACAATCGCCAGCACGAAAACCGCACCCATCATCGCCAGAACCTTGATGCGGTGATCGACGCACCAGGTCACGACAGCACGCAGGCGATTATACATCGGCGTGTCATAGAGCGCGGCATGGCCATGATGGCCCGAACCCTTCACTTTCATGTCCGGCAACAGCTTCACACCGAGATAGGGTGTGAAAATCACGGCCACGAACCAGGATGCCATCAGGGCGATCCCGACAATGATGAAGAGACTGCCCGTGTATTCGCCCACAGCTGAATTCGCGAGCCCGATGGGCAGGAACCCGGTGGCGGTGACGAGCGTGCCGGTCAACATCGGAAAAGCGGTGGATTCCCACGCGAAGGCGGCCGCTTTCATGCGGTCCCACCCCTCTTCGAGTTTCACGATCATCATCTCGACCGCGATGATCGCGTCGTCGACGAGCAAGCCGAGCGCGATGATCAGCGCGCCGAGCGAAATCCGGTGCAGGTCGATGTTGAGAAAATCCATCGCGACGAAAACCGTCGCGAGCACGAGCGGCACGGACAAGGCCACGACAATGCCCGTGCGCCAGCCAAGCGAAAGAAATGACACCGCCAGCACGATGGCCAGCGCCTCGAGGAAGGCCTTCACGAATTGCTGGATCGAGGTCGAAACCACCTGCGGCTGGTTCGCAATCTGATCGATGTCGATGCCGATGGGCAGTGTGTTCTTGAAAGTAGCGAGGGCTTTCTCGGTGTTCTCGCCCAGATCGAGGATATTGGCGCCTTTCAGCATCACGATACCCACGCCAACGGCCGCCTTGCCGTTCTGGCGGATCAGGAAATCCGGCGGATCCTTGAAATCGCGTGTCACGCTGGCAATGTCGCCGAGCCGGAATGAGCGACCGCCGGCCTCGATCGGGATTGCGGCGACGGCCTCGGCGCCATCAAGTGCTCCGGTCACGCGCAGGGGGATGCGTTGCGCCGCTGTCTCGAAAGTGCCCGCGGGCACGATGTTGTTCTGCCGGGCCACCGCATCGAAAATGGCGGTGGCGGGAATGCCCAAAGTCGCGAGCTTGGCATGGCTGAACTCGATGAAGATGCGCTCGTCCTGCGTGCCGTAGAGATTGACTTTGACGACATCCGGCACGCGCAGCATGGTGCGTTTCAGGTCCTCGGCCACCCTCTTCAGCATGGCGTAGTCGGCGCCCTCGCCCGTGATCATCAGCAGCACCGAATCGACGTCGCCGAATTCGTCGTTGACGTTGGGGCCGATAAGGCCAGAGGGCAGATCGGGGCGCAAATCGGTGAGTTTCTTGCGCAACTGGTACATCAGCTCCGGCACCTGCCGTGCCGGGGTGTAATCCTTGAACTCCATCTGCGTCGCCGAGAATCCCGGCTTTGAATAGGTGATGGCGCGATTGAAATAGGGGAGTTCCTGCAGCTTCTTCTCAATGCGGTCCGTGACCTGCTCCTGCATCTCGCGCGCGGTCGCGCCCGGCCAGATGGCCGTGATGGTGGCAACCTTGATGGTGAAAGACGGATCTTCCGCCCGCCCGAGCCGCATGTAGGAAATCAGCCCGGCCACCCCGATTACGATGATCAGGAACAGCACGAGCGCCTGATGCCGAACCGCCCAGGCGGAGAGGTTGAAACTGCCCATTGCCTCTCTCCTCAACCGAGCCGCAATTCGGTGACAGCACGCACGCGCTGCCCCGGCTTGAGGGTGTGGATGCCGAGGATGACAATCTGATCGCCCTCGCTCAATCCTCCCGCAACCAGCGCATCACGGGCCTCCAGCTTTCGGATTTCAATGCTCTTGCGTGCCAGTTCGCCGTTCCCATCGACGACATAGACTTCTGCCCCCTTTCCCTCGTTCAGTATGGCCGAGAGCGGCACGCGTGCGAGACGGGTTTCTTCGGCCGGTTTCAGATTGAGCGTTACGGTCATACCGAGTGGCGCATCCGGCGCGAGATCGGGGAGCGAGAATCGTGCCTGGAACGTCCGTGTGGCGGGGTCGGCCGTCGGCGAAAGCTCGCGAAGAAGCGCCTGATGCATGTGGCTCGGATCGGTCCAGAGCGCGGCTTCGGCACGGGCTTTCGGCAAATCCTCGATATCGCGCTCGGGCACGGCAACCTGTGCCTCACGGTCACCGTCACGTGCGAGCCGGATGATGCTCTGCCCCGCAGCGACAACCTGTCCGGCCTCGGCTGTGGCGGCGAGCACGATGCCGTCAGCCTCGGCCTTGAGTTCTGAATAGGATTGGGCGTTGCGTGCGAGTTCGACCGAACCCTCTGCACGAAGTCGGCGGCCCGTCGCCTCTTCAAGAGCCGCACGCTGGCGATCGAGGATCTGCTCGGTCGACCAGCCTTTCTGACGCAATTCGGTGACACGCCCGAGCTCGGCCGCGGTCGAACGCTCCGAGGCTTTCGCGGCAGCGAGTTCGGCTTCCGCCGTTTCGCGCTGGAGCGACAGATCGGAGGCGTCGAGCCGCGCCAGAACCTGCCCTTTCTTCACGCGGTCACCAGCCTGCACGAGTCTTTCTGCGACCTTGCCCCCGATCCGGAAGCCCTGATCAGCCTCGACACGGGCTCGCAAGGTGCCCACGAGCACACGGGTCGCCTGCGTCGGCTGCAAACTGACTTTCTGGACCAGAACGGGGCGATTGGTGGTCGGCTCGGCCACTTTTTTTTGAGCCTGCATGGCCGGGCGCGCAAAGCCGAACCAGTAGGCCGCTGCCGCGCCGGCGACAACAAGTGCCGCAACGCCGAGTGTGCGGCGCGAAACGGAGAGAGCGAGACGATTTGCCATGGGAAGCCTCAAACAAATAACAAGAAACTGTGATTAGGGCCGGAGCGCTGCGAGGATGAGGCCGGCAATGCGGCGGGCCTGATCCTCTTGGTCGTCCTCGAATCGCGCGCATTGAGCGATCATGGTCGGGTGGATGGCTTTGGCGGAGGCCTCGAACGCGGTCTTTGCGAATTCGGGAACATCAACGGCCCGAAACTCGCCGGTCGCGATGCCGTCTGTCACAATCCGGGCGATCTGGCAGACAACGCATTCGCAATGCTGTTCGATCGCGGGCCAGTTTTCCTCCATCGCCACTTCGACCATATCGAACAGGCGATGCTCATCCGTGAGCTTGGCCTTATTCAGGCGATGCAGCTCAACGATCAGCGATGTGAGGCGCCGGGATGCCGGCTCAGGTCGTCCGGCGATCTCACGCATCAGGGCATCGGTTTCCTGCATGATCCGGGCGCAGAGCGCGTTGTTGATCGCGAGTTTCGAGGGAAAGAAGCGGTAGACATTCGCCGGCGACATGCCCATCGCGCCGGCAATGTCCGCGACAGCCGTTTTCGCATAGCCGATGCGGCGGAAATGTTCCTCAGCCACGGTGAGGATGCGTTCGCGCATATCCTCTGCTGACAGTTTCTGGCGGATGTTCATGAAAGACTCCGATCGATCCCCAAAATGGCACGATCTGAATAGTGATGAATTTCAATTTTCATCATTCATCAGTTTTTGTCAAGTGAGTCTCGCTGATTTCCGGGCTGGCCAGCTTTCTTTCCTGGCGATAGAAGCGACAGGTCTCGTCTCTCGCGCCGGGTTGCAGATGACCAAAGCGTTCAATTCCACCTTTTCGGGCCTTCCGACGACCGTGTTCGAGACGATGTCGCGCCTGGCGCGCGAGCACAACGCGGTCAATCTCGGCCAGGGATTTCCGGATGACCCCGGTGCTGAGGATATCCGTCAGAAGGCCGCCGAGGCGGTTGTTTCGGGGTGGAACCAGTACCCGCCGATGATGGGCCTGCCGGAACTGCGCGCGGCAGTGTCGGCGCATTACTGGCACCATCAGGGCGTTTCCTTCGATCCCGACAGCGAAATCATGGTCACATCCGGCGCGACCGAGGCGATTGCTGGCGCGCTGTTCGCGCTGATCGAACCCGGCGATGAGGTCGTGCTGTTCGAGCCCCTTTACGACGCCTACCTGCCGCTGGTGAAGCGCGCGGGCGGGGTGCCGAAATTCGTCAAGCTCGAGCCGCCGGAATGGCGCTTTACGGCTGAGAGCCTGATGGCGGCCTTCTCGCCTCGAACGAAACTCGTGCTTTTCAACAATCCGCTCAACCCCTCCGGTACGGTCTGCCCTCCGGAAGACCTCTCCATGCTCGCGCATTTCTGCATGGCGCATGATGCGATCGCCCTGTGCGACGAGGTCTGGGAACATGTCGTGTTTGACGGCCTGTCACACATCCCGCTCATCGCTCTCCCGGGCATGCGCGAACGCACGGTCAAGATCGGTTCGGCGGGGAAGATCTTTTCGCTCACCGGCTGGAAGGTCGGCTTCGTGATGGCCGCACCGGAGATCATGAAGGTGCTTTCGAAAGCGCACCAGTTCCTCACCTTCACGACGCCGCCGAACCTGCAATCCGCGGTCGCCTACGGGCTGGCGAAAGAGGATGCCTTTTTCGACCTTATGCGGGCGGATTTCCAATCGGCGCGGGATTATCTCTCGAAGGGTCTGACCGATCTCGGTTTTTCGGTTCTGCCCTCGCAAGGAACCTATTTCATCAATTTCGATATTGCGCCTCTGGGCGAGAACGATGATGTCGCCTTCTGCCAGCGCCTCGTGACCGAGCTTGGGGTGGCCGCCATTCCGGTTTCTGCCTTCTACGCCGAAGAGCCGGTGAAAACCATTGTCCGCCTGTGTTTTGCGAAAAAACGCTCGACACTCGATGCCGCCCTGGAGCGGCTCTCTGGTGTCAGACGCAGGTAGCGCGGCGTTCTACCGAGCGATTGCAACCTCGCGGCATTCGGCGGGAAGATCGTCGAGAGTCCAGGGCCGAGGCGGCTTTGGTGGCCTCGCATTGGGGTCGCGCGGCGGCTTGGGCTTCATCAGCGCCGCGTATTGCTTCTTGAGCCAGTCTTTCAACTCGTCGCCACACCCATCGCCGTCACCGGGCAGGGGCTGATCCACGCAGCTGGCATCGTTCTTCGGGCAGGCTATCCGGATGTGGAAATGGTAATTGTGCCCCCACATCGGACGCACCTTCGAAAGCCATTCGCGATCCGCCCCGGCATCGCGGCAGAACGCGACCTTGATCGCAGGGTTGACGAAAATACGCGCGACCTCGGGCTGTTTCGCCGCGAGCCGCACGATGGCGAGATGCGAGCGGGTGTAGACCGCCGGGTCGACATCCATCCAGTCGGACCGCGCGATATTGGTCGCTGACATGTTTTCACGTTCGTCACGCGTCAGACGCCGGTTTGGCATCGGTGTCAGCCAGATATCGGCATCGAGCCCGATCTGGTGCGAGGCATGGCCGGTGAGCATCGGCCCGCCACGGGGCTGCGAGATGTCACCCACGAGCAATCCGCGCCAGTTGGCTTCACGCGGAGCGGCCTTCGCGAGGCGCTCAACAACGCGGATAAGATCCGGGTGCCCCCACATCCGGTTGCGGGAGAGGCGCATCACCTGCCAGGTGTCGCCATCCACGGGAATGGCCGTGGCGCCGGCGAGACAGCCGCGGGCAAACGAGCCGATCGCACGTGCGGCCAGCGGGGCGGGCGCGGGGTTTGTTCCGAAAATCCGCTTGGCGGCATTGGGCGGCAAAGCCTGCAAAACCTTGGCGCGGCGTTCCATTTCTTCGGTCTGGGTCTGTTGCGCGAGCGATTTCGCCGAAATCAGAGCCGTTGCCGAGGCGGCCAGCGAAAGCACCGTCACCACCTTGAGCACTCGCCCGCCGAGGTTTTCCCGCCCGAGAAAACGCATGCGCCATGCCTTTCTGAAACGCGCCAGAACAGCGCAAGACCCTGATTCTCGGCGTTTCCGGTTAACCAACGGATACCAAATGCCTTTTTTATGGCAAGTTCTCGGTGCATCCTGGGGCTCTTCCCTGTCTTTCAACTTTTCGGAGCGAGCCCCGTGCCCCGCGTTCTCCGCCTCATCCTGCCCGTGCTTGCCGTGATCTGGGCTGCGCTCACGATGTCTGTCGCGACGCCTGCCATGGCCGCACCTCAATATTACTACACGCCACAGGGTTACATCGTGTATGACGGCTACGTCGAACGCCGGTATGTCGCGCCCCGAAAGCTCAAGAAAAATCGCTCTGCAGGTCAACGTCAGCGCCTTCGGGGCGATGTGCGTGTGAGTAGCCGGCATGTGCATTCAGGCCGGGTTGCCGCCCGGCCTGGGTTCGAGCGCCGCGCCCTGTCTCCGAAAGCCAGGGCGCGGATCGAAGCGCGCCGGAAGGCTCAAAGACTGGCGAGCGCCCAGAACCGGCAGATGAGAGAAACACGCATTCCGCGGCTCGCGCCGGAATTCGTGCCTGAAGCGCCGCGTATGGAGACCGCACCGGCCCGACGGGTTGCCTCTCTCGGCGATGCCACCGTTCAGCGCCGCTTGCAGCCGGTTGCCGCCTCGAATGTGGAGGCGCGCATCGATATCGCGAGCCAGCGCATGATCGTGAAGGTGGATGGCGAGGTGCGCCATGTCTGGAAGGTTTCGACCGGGCGCAAGGGCTTCGCGACACCGCGCGGGGCCTACAAGCCGCAGCGGATGCATGTGAGTTATTTTTCGCGCAAATATTACAATTCGCCGATGCCGTATTCGATCTTCTTCCGCGGCGGCTACGCCATTCACGGCACGACGGCCATCAACCGCCTCGGTGGCCCGGCCTCGCATGGATGCGTGCGGCTGGCGACCGGCAATGCGCGGATTCTGTTCCAACTCGTGAAATCGGCCGGGCCCTCTCGAACGCGCATTGTGGTGAGCTAACGCCAGAACACGATCGAGCGGCATTTGTGTCAGGTCGCGGCGGAAATCCGCCGGCCGATCGGGTGCCTGCGGCAGAAATCCGCCAAGACAAACGGCAAGGAACAAATTAATATACTGAAATAATTGAGTTATTTACTCACCAGAACTGGCATGTTTCCTGCTGAAACTCCTCTGAAGTTGCGCAAACCCTGACAAGGCGCAACCGTTCAAGGGAGGTATGAACATGCTCAAATCCATGCGCATTCTGGCAATCACCGCTGCCGCGGTTCTGACCACCGGCGTCTTCGCGCAAAACTATCCCACGAAAACCGTATCCGTTGTCGTTCCTTTCGCTGCCGGTGGCCCGACCGATACCATCGCGCGGCTCTATGGCGAGCAACTCTCGAAAACCCTGGGCCAGCCCTTCATTGTCGAGAATGTCGCCGGTGCGGGTGGCGTCACCGGAACCAGCCGCGTCTCGAAATCCCCGGCCGATGGCTATACGCTGCTCGTGCACAATGTCGCGCCGCATGTCGCAGGCCCTGCACTGTACCCGGGCGCGAACTATGATCCCGTCGACGGTTTCGAGCCCATCGCCTCTCTGGCGGAGGCGGCCATTTATGTGGTCGTGCGCAAGGATTTCCCGGCTACGAACCTCAAGGAATTCCTCGCCTATGCGAAGTCCAATCCCGGCAAGGTCAGCTTCGCCTCGGCCGGATCGGGCTCTGCCACTCACCTTGCCTGTGAATTGCTCAAGCAGCAGGCCAAGATCGACATGCTCCACGTCCCCTATCGCGGCACCGGTCCGGCCTTGAACGATCTCGTTTCCGGCAAGGTCGACATGATGTGCGATCAGGGCCTCAATGTCGGGGCTCAGCTCAAGGCGAATACCGTAAGAGCTCTGGCCATCGCCCAGGACGTGCGATCGCAGGCCTTCCCCGATGTGCCCACCGCGCGCGAAGCGGGTCTTGACGGCTTTGTCGTCAATGCCTCGACCGCGATCTATGCCCCGAAGGGCACTCCGGCCGCGATCATCAAGACGCTCAGCGAAGCCCTGTTTGCGGCTGGCCGCTCGGAGATCATTGCCCAGAGGCTGGAACAGCTCGTATCGGAACGCCCCTCCGGAAACCGGATGAGCCCGGCGGGTCTGAAGAGCTTCACCGCGGCCGAACATTCGAAGTGGACAACCGCCATCAAGTCCGGTGGCATCAAGATCAACTGAGGGTAATCTCGTGATCGGGCGGAGCTTTCCGCCCGATTCTCGTGGTGAGGGATGGATCGCCCTTCAGGTTCACGTTTTTCTCCCCTGATGACATCCGCCCTGATGGCGGGTGTCATCCTGCTGTGCGCAACGCTCGCCTATGCATGGAGCTGGCGATTCTCCGGCACACGGCTGGTGGAGGGAGCGCGGGAGCGGCTCGCGCTCTATGAAACCTCGCTCGATGCCGCTGTCGAACGCTTTCGCTATCTGCCGGAATTCATGGCTCTGACCGAGCCTGTGAGGGCGCTGCTGGACCACCCGTCCGACGAGATGCGCATCGGCGAGGCCAATGCCCATCTTCGACGGATCACGCAGTCGGCCGGGGCCGATGTCCTCTTCGTGATGAACGCTGACGGGCTCACGCTGGCGTCCAGCAATGCCGACGAGCCGGGCTCTTTCGTTGGCCAGAACTACGCCTTCCGCCCCTATTTCCGAAGCGCGATCGAAACCGGTGCGGGGCGCTACTATGCTGTCGGCGCAACCACCGGCAAACCGGGTTATTTCCTGGCTTCACGCATTGACGGCCCACATGGCCCGCGTGGGGTTGCGGTCGTCAAGGTCGATCTCGCCCCACTTGCCGCAGAATGGCGGCGAACGGCCGAGAAGGTCGTGCTGGTGGATCAGGAGGGAGTCATCTTTCTCGCGACCGACCCCGCCTGGCTTTACCGGCCGCTGGTCTCGCTGGGCGAGACAACTCTGAAATATCTGGATGAGACCCGCAAATACGGCTCTCCTCCGCAGATTGGACAACCGCTCACGCGCGGAACGTTCTTGCGCGGTGGGCTGGCACTGACAGAGCTGGAACAGCAGCCGGGCCAGAGCGAGACTCTGTTCGAGCTGGCCTATCCCCTCCCCGGCCATGGCTGGCAACTCCTGTTTTTCGCACCCGTCACACGCGCGAACGAGTTTGCTTCGCTGGCCGCGACAAGCGTTATGGTTCTGGGGCTGGTGGCCTTCCTGCTCACGACTATGATGCGCCAGCGTCGCGCCCACGCCCGGGCTCGCGCGCGGGCGCACGCTGAACTGGAACAGCGCGTCGAAGAGCGGACTCTGGCGCTCCGGCAGGCGCAGGACGGACTTGTCCAGAGCGCGAAGCTCGCCGGTTTGGGGCAGGGCCTCGCCGGCATCGCGCATGAGATGGCGCAGCCGCTGGTTGCCCTGCGCATGTCGCTCGCGAGCCTCACGCATTTCCTCCGCTCGGGCGACCAGACCCGGGCTCTGGGCTCCGCAGAGGGCATCGTCGCCATTCTCAGGCGGGTGGAGAAACTGGCGAGTGACTTGCGCAATTTTGCGCGGCCTGACTCGGAAACGCCGCGGCAGGTGAGCTTGCAGGACCTCATCCATGGCGCGATTTCATTGATCGAGCACCGACTGAAAGCATCTGACATCACACTGGAGTGGCATTTTCCGCCCGAGCCCGTGATCGTGGATGCGCGGCCCAATCGGCTGGAGCAGGTGATCGTCAACCTGCTTTCAAATGCTCTGGACTCCTGCGAGGAGGCCAATTGTCATCTTCCGCGCGCCCGGCAGGTGCGATTGAGTCTGTCGGTTGAGAGCGATTGTGCCCGAGTTTCGGTGGAGGACGAGGGGGCGGGACTCGGCGAAACGCCACCGGAAAAGGTTTTCGAGCCGTTCTTCTCCACCAAGGCGACCGGGCGCGGACTGGGGCTTGGTCTGTCGATCTCCCGTGGCATCATGGCCGAACATGGCGGAACCTTGCAGCTTGATCCGGTTGTCGATGGGGGCGCTGTGGCGACAATCTCCCTTCCTCTCGCGCGAAAGAAGGCACCGGCCCGATGAACCAGCCTGCATCTGCTCCCGGTCGAATTCTGGTGGTTGAAGACGATCGGATGGTCCGCCGCGCACTCGTTGAGTGGCTTGGTATCGCTGGCCATACGACCAGCGAGGCCGAGAATGCGAGTGCAGCCCTCGGTATGCTGGAAGCGGAACAACCCGATCTCGTGCTCTCGGATGTCCGGATGCCGGGCCTCTCGGGGCTCGAGCTGCTCGAACGATTGCAAGCACTCGACCCCGATTTGCCGGTAGTGCTGATCACGGGGCATGGTGATGTGCCGCTGGCCGTTTCAGCCATGCGGCTCGGTGCGCATGATTTCATCACAAAGCCCTATGATCCTGATCATCTGGCGGCGATCATCGCCCGCGCACTCGCGCATCAGCAGCTGCGGCGGGAATTGAAGAATCTGCGGGAGGCTTCCGGCGGTTCCGATGCCTGCACAACGAGGCTGATCGGCTCGTCGCGGGTCATGGAAGGGCTGCGCCAGCAGGCGCGCAAGCTCGCGCGCCTACCGGCCGATGTGCTGCTCTTCGGCGAGACCGGCACCGGCAAGGATGTTCTCGCCGAGTGCCTCCACGCGGTCAGCCCGCGCTCGGATGGCCCGTTCGTCGCGCTCAATTGCGCGGCCATTCCGGTCGAACTCGCCGAAAGCGAACTGTTCGGGCACGAGGACGGGGCGTTCACCGGGACGCGCGGCGCTCGCCCCGGGAAATTCGAAGCCGCCCATGGCGGAACGATCTTCCTCGATGAGATCGAAAGCATGCCGCTTCCGCTTCAGGCCAAGGTCTTGCGTGTTCTGCAGGACAGACAGGTCGAACGGCTGGGCTCGAATCGCGCGCGCCAGCTCGACATCCGCGTGATTTCGGCGACGAAAGTTGACCTGCGAAAGGCGAGCGAGTCCGGGCAGTTTCGTGCCGATCTTTATTATCGGCTGGCAGGGGCCGAACTGGTTCTGCCGCCCTTGAGAGCGCGGGAGAGCGACGCGCTTCTTCTGTTCTCCCTGTTCGCCACACAAGCGGCCAAGGCGCAGGGACTGGATGTTCCGAGCCTGACCGCTGGGGATTCGGACGCCATTCTCATGCATGCATGGCCCGGCAATGTTCGTGAACTGAAATCGCTGGCCGAACGATTTGCCTATGGCCTGCTGGAGCCGGCTGGAGGCATCGCGCGGTTCTTGGGCGGCGCACCGCTTGCCGGTGCGCAGACCGTTTCGCTCACGGCCCGTCTGGAGGCTTTCGAAAGGCGATTGATCGAGGCAGCGCTGGCGGAAACCGGCGGCACTGTCTCAGCGGCCGCCGAGCGGCTGGGGTTGCCCCGCCGCACCCTGAGCGATCGCCTGGCGCGGCTGGGAATGCGGGCGCGGGACTGACCCTTGCGGGATTGTACCCTTCCTCGTCAAACCTCGGGGTCGTCGATGGTCGGGGACGGGTGAGCCAGGGTCTGCAACGCCATTCGATCGTTGATCCTGATCTGCGGACCCTTCACCACCACTCCATAGGGAATGAGCGATGCGAAGCTGCGCGAGAGCACCTCGGGTGCCATGCCAAGACGGGAGGCAAGAATCTTCTTGTCGAATGGCAGATCGAAGCACCCCTTATGGCCGGTCTGGGCGTTGTGGATCAGCAGCCAGTTGGCCAGCCTCTCGAGGCTGGAGCGCAATTTCTGGTTCTTCAGCTCCTTGACGACGCCCCGATAAGCCAAGGCCATCTCGATGGCGAGGGAGCGTGCGAAGGCGGCATCATCGCCGAAAAAACGCCGGACTGAATCGGCTGGAATCATCAGGATGCGGGATGGCGCGAGGGCCCGTGCCGATTTCAGATAAACCCGGTTGAGCAAGACCGCAGCCACAATGAAGCTCTGGCCCCCTCCGATCACCGCGACCGTCGTTTCCCGGTCCCGGTAAGCCGAGAAGACCTCCACCTGCCCATCAACGATCACATGCAGAAAGTCAGCCGGATCGCCTTCGCGCACGAGTTCGACATGGGCGGGAAAGCGTTGGAGGAAAGAGACCCGCAGCATGCTTTCGACATGGGGTGCCGCGACCCCGGAAAAGATCGGCAGAAGCCGCATTTCGGCCATTTCATCGCTGCGCATGGTCATCTCCCTTGACTTGATACTTAAGAAGAAGACGCAAGCCTTTCCTTGATATGCGTCAAGCCAAGAATTGTCATTTCGGCGGCGCAGCACATGACATTCCTTCGCGGGCAGGTTGACGGACAGAACCGGAATTCTTGAAAGTCTGGAATGGCTTTAAACTGTTGACGCAGATCAACGATCCGGCCTCGCCCCGAGAAGAGGTTCCCGCACGCGTCCAATTCGCGATGCTGCAATCAAGGGGGGCGGGCATGTCGAGCGCCGCTGTTTCTTCATCTGACCAGAGCCGGGCGCTCTGGCTTTCCACCATCGCCTTCACCGTCTGTTTTGCCGTGTGGACGATTTTCGCGATCATCGGCATCCAGATCAAAAAAGATCTTGGCCTCAATGATACGCAGTTCGGTCTGCTGGTCGGAACGCCAATTCTGACCGGCTCGCTGATCCGTTTGATGCTGGGCATCTGGACCGATCAATATGGCGGGCGGGTCGTCTACACGCTGACAATGCTCTCGGCAGCGGTGATGACCTTCTTCCTCACCTATGCCTACGATTACACGACCTTCCTGATCGCGGCGCTCGGTGTGGGCATCGCCGGGGGGTCGTTCTCGGTCGGCATCGCCTATGTGGCGAAGTGGTATCCGAAGGAAAAGCAGGGCACGGCGCTCGGCATTTTCGGCGCAGGCAATGTCGGCGCGGCGGTGACGAAATTCGCGGCTCCTGTGGTCATGGTCGCCTATGGCTGGAAAACGGTTGCGCTCGTCTGGGCTGCGGCGCTCGCCTTGATGGCGATCATCTTCTTCCTCTTCACCAAGGATGATCCGGATCTGGCCCGTCGCAGGGCCACGGGCACCAAGCCTGAGCCGCTCTCGGCGATGATGGAGCCCTTGAAGAACGTTCAGGTCTGGCGCTTCTCGCTTTACTATTTCTTCGTGTTCGGCGCCTTCGTGGCACTTGCGCTGTGGCTGCCGCGTTACCTGATCGGAGTCTATGGCTTCGATATCGCGACGGCCGGCATGGTTGGGGCGATGTATTCGATCCCTGCATCGGTTTTCCGCGCCTATGGCGGGCATCTTTCCGACAAATACGGCGCACGCACGATCATGTACTGGACGTTCATCGTCTCGGTGATCTGCTGCTTCATCCTCTCCTATCCCCCGACGCAATATGTCGTGGAGGGCATTCGCGGCCCGGTCGCCTTCACCACCCGGATGGGCGTTGGCGGGTTCATCGCGGTGGCCTTCGTGCTGGGCTTCTTCATGAGTCTCGGCAAGGCGGCCGTCTACAAGCACATCCCGGTCTATTACCCCGATCGCGTGGGTGCCGTGGGTGGTGTGGTCGGCCTCGTGGGTGGCCTTGGTGGCTTCGTCCTGCCGATCGCCTTCGGCGCGCTCAATGATCTCACTGGCGTGTGGCAGAGCTGCTTCTGGCTCCTGTTCGTGATCGTCGCGGTGTCGCTGGTCTGGATGCACACGGCTATCCGCAGCATGGAGAAGCAGGCGGCGCGCGAGGGTGTTCACATCCACAAGCTGCCCGAGCTTCCCGAAATGCAGCCGATCCATACGGAAAAGCAGGAGGGCGCGCTTGCGGCCAAGGGCGCGATCCAGGATTGGCGCCCGGAGGACAAGGCGTTCTGGGAGAAGGAAGGACGCGCGATCGCCCGGCGCAACCTGTGGATCTCCGTGCCTTGCCTGCTGCTTTCCTTCGCAGTCTGGATGGTGTGGTCGGTCGTGGTGGCGCGGTTGCCGAGTGTCGGCTTCAACTTCACCACAGAGCAGCTCTTCTGGCTGGCCTCGCTGCCCGGCCTGTCGGGCGCGACCCTGCGCATCTTCTACAGCTTCATGCCGGCGATGTTCGGTGGCAGGCTCTGGACGACGCTCGCGACCTGGTCGCTGCTGATCCCCGCGATCGGCATGGGCATGGCGGTACAGAACCCCGCGACGCCCTATTGGATCTTCCTCGTGCTGGCGCTGCTCTGCGGCTTCGGCGGGGGCAACTTTGCTTCCTCGATGGCCAACATCTCCTTCTTCTTCCCCAAGGCCGAGAAAGGCAACGCACTCGCCATCAATGCCGGTCTGGGCAATCTCGGGGTCAGCGTGGTGCAGTTCGTGGTGCCGCTGGTGATCACTGCCGGGGTGTTCGGCTTCCTCGGTGGCGAGCCGCAGACGGCGACGGTTGGCAAGGTAACGACCACACTCTGGTTGCAGAATGCCGGCTTCGTCTTCGTGCCCTTCATCATCGCCTCGGCCTTCGCGGCCTGGTTCGGGATGAACGATATTGCCTCCATGAAGGCGAGCTTCGCCGATCAGGCCGTGATTTTCCGGCGCACACATAACTGGATCATGTGCTGGCTCTACACGGGCACCTTCGGCTCCTTCATCGGGTATTCGGCCGGCTTCCCGCTGCTGACCAAGATCCTGTTCCCCGAGGTGAATGCGCTGCAATACGCCTTCCTCGGCCCATTGGTCGGGGCACTCTCCCGCGTGGCCGCCGGCAAGGCCTGCGACCGGATTGGCGGTGGGCGGATCACTTTCTGGAGCTTCATCCTGATGTGCTTCGGGGTGATGGGCATCCTCTATGCCATTGGCATGAAGGGGAATCCGTCGGCCTTCCCGGTCTTCTTCGCGAGCTTCATGTTCCTGTTCGCGATGACCGGAGTGGGCAACGCCTCCACCTTCCAGATGATCCCCGCGATCATGCGGCATGAAGTGGCACGGCTGGAGCCGGGGCTGAAGGGGACCGATCTCGTCAAGCAGTCCGACAAGGAAAGTGCCGCGATCATCGGTTTCACCTCGGCGGTGGCCGCTTACGGGGCCTTCTTCATCCCGAAGAGCTTCGGCACCTCGATCGCGATGACCGGCTCGGCCGCAGGCGCGCTCTATGCCTTCCTCGGCTTCTACGTGCTCTCCATCGGCATCACCTGGTGGTTCTACACCCGCAAGGGCGGGCTTCTCTACGACATCGAGCGGGGCCCCAAGGCTCCGCCCGCCGCCCCCGCCATGAGCGCGGCCTGAACCCTGTTTCTTTCAAAAAGAGGCTGACACAATGTCTCACTTTCTCGATCGCCTGACCTTCTTCAACAAGGTCTCGGAGCCATTCTCCAACGGCCACGGCGTCACCACGGCGGAAGATCGCCGCTGGGAGGACGGCTACCGGAAGCGCTGGCAGCACGACAAGATCGTGCGCTCCACGCACGGCGCGAACTGCACGGGCTCCTGCTCCTGGAAAATCTACGTCAAGGGCGGGATCGTCACCTGGGAAACCCAGCAGACTGATTATCCCCGCACCCGGCCTGATCTGCCGAACCATGAGCCGCGCGGCTGCTCGCGCGGGGCGAGCTACAGCTGGTATCTCTACTCGGGCAACCGCGTGAAATACCCTCTGGTGCGTTCGCGGCTCATCAAGCTCTGGCGCGAAGCGCGGGCGACGATGACACCTGTCGCGGCGTGGAAATCGATCGTCGAGAACCCGGAAAAGCGCGCTTCCTACACGAAGAAGCGCGGTCACGGCGGCTTCGTGCGCGGCTCCTGGGACGAGATCAACGAGATCATCGCGGCGGCCAATGCCTACACCGCCAAGACCTATGGCCCGGACCGCATCCTCGGCTTCTCGCCGATCCCCGCGATGTCGATGGTGAGTTATGCCGCCGGCTCGCGCTATCTGAGCCTGATCGGCGGCGTCTGCATGTCGTTCTACGACTGGTATTGCGACCTGCCGCCTGCTTCGCCGCAGACCTGGGGCGAGCAGACCGACGTGCCGGAATCAGCCGATTGGTACAATGCGGGCTTCATCATTCTGTGGGGCTCGAACGTGCCGCAGACCCGCACGCCGGATGCGCATTTCTATACCGAGGCGCGCTATCGCGGCACGAAGAGTGCGGTGATCTGCCCGGATTATTCCGAAGCCTCGAAATTCGGCGATATCTGGCTGCCCGTGAAACAGGGCACCGACTCCGCTCTCGCCATGGCCATGGGCCACGTGATCCTCACCGAATATCATGTGAAGCGGCAGGTGCCGTACTTCCAGAATTACGTGCGCCAATACACCGATATGCCGATGCTGGTGCGGTTGGTGAAGCAGGATGGCCATTACGTGCCCGAACGCTTCATCCGCGCCTCCGATATCGCCAAGAGTCTCGGCGAGGCCAACAATCCGGAATGGAAGACGCTGGCTTACGACGAAGCCTCCGGCAAGCTCGTCGTGCCCAATGGCACGATCGGTTTCCGCTGGGGCGAGCAGGGCAAATGGAACCTGGAGGAGAAGGAGAGCGCTGGCAAAGAGACGAAGCTCCGCCTCAGCCTCGCCGAAATCAAGGATGAGTTCGCGGATGTTGCCTTCCCGTATTTCGGGAACATCGCACACGAACACTTCACTCATTCGGATCACGCCTCGATTCTGAGCCGCCGCGTGCCGGTGAAGAAACTGAAACTGGCCGACGGCGAGGCTCTGGTTGCCACGGTCCATGACCTGTTCCTCGCCAATTACGGCGTCGATCAGGGCTATGGCGGCGCGAACGTGGCCAAGTCCTACGATGAGGACACGCCCTACACCCCAGCCTGGGCGGAGAAGATCACGGGCGTCGACCGGAGCAAGATCATTCAGGTTGCGCGCGAGTTCGCCACCAATGCCGAGAAGACCAATGGCCGCTCGATGGTGATCATCGGGGCCGCGATGAACCATTGGTATCACGCCGACATGAACTATCGCGGCGTGATGAACATGCTGATCATGTGCGGCTGTGTCGGGCAATCCGGCGGTGGCTGGGCGCATTATGTCGGCCAGGAAAAACTCCGCCCGCAGGCCGGCTGGGCACCTCTCGCCTTCGCGCTCGATTGGGGCCGTCCGCCTCGCCAGCAGAACTCGACCTCGGCCTTCTACGTGCACACGAACCAGTGGCGCTACGAAACCATGAAGGTGGGCGATATTCTCTCGCCGACTGCGCCGAAGGGAGACTGGGACGGCGCGATTATCGATTACAACGTCCGCTCGGTGCGGATGGGCTGGCTGCCGGCTTATCCGACACTGGAGCAGAACCCGCTCGAAATCGCCGCCAAGGCCAAGGAGGCGGGGCTCGAGCCGAAGGATTATGTTGCCAAAGGCCTTAAGAGCGGCGAGGTGAAATTCGCCTGGGAAGACCCGGACAATCCGAAAAACTGGCCGCGCAACCTGTTCGTGTGGCGCTCCAACCTGCTCGGCTCATCCGGGAAGGGGCATGAATATTTCCTCAAGCACCTGCTCGGAACATCGCATGGCGTGCTGGGGCATGATCTCGGCTCGGCCGAAGCAGCGGGCACCAAAGAGGTCAACTGGGTCGAAAAAGCCCCCGAGGGCAAGCTCGACCTGCTGGTCACGCTCGATTTCCGCATGTCGACGACCTGCGTCTACTCGGACATCGTGCTGCCCACGGCCACTTGGTACGAGAAGAACGACCTCAACACCTCCGACATGCATCCCTTCATCCACCCGCTGACCGGCGCGGTGGACCCGGCCTGGGAGGCGAAATCGGACTGGGAAATCTACAAGGGGATCGCGAAATCCTTCTCGAAAGTCGCGCCGGAAGTGCTGGGGCAGGAGACGGATGTCGTCCTGAACCCGATCAAGCACGACACCGCGATGGAGATCGCGCAGGCCTTCGAGCCGAAGGACTGGAAGAAGGGCGAATGCGAACCCATCCCCGGCAAGACCATGCCGGTGGTGATGCCCGTGATGCGCGATTACCCGCATGTCTACGAGCGCTTCACGGCGCTCGGGCCGCTGATGGACAATCTCGGCAACGGCATCAAGGGCATGGCCTGGAAAACCGGCCATGAGGTTGAGCATCTGAAGGAACTCAACGGCACCCATCTTGAGGGTGCCAACAAAGGGCTCGCGAAGATCGTCACCGATATCGACGCGACGGAAGTCATCCTGATGATGGCGCCGGAAACCAATGGCGAGGTGGCGGTCAAGGCCTGGGAGGCGCTCTCGAAGACAACCGGGCGCGAGCATGCCCATCTCGCATTGCCGAAAGAGGACGAGAAAATCCGCTTCCGCGATGTTGTGGCGCAGCCACGCAAGATCATCTCCGCACCGACATGGTCGGGGCTGGAGAGCGAGAAGGTCTGCTACAATGCCGGTTACACGAATGTGCACGAGCTCATCCCGTGGCGCACACTCACCGGCCGCCAGCAGCTCTATCAGGATCATTTGTGGATGCGCGCCTTCGGCGAGGGCTTCTGCGTCTATCGCCCCCCGGTGGACCTGAAGACCATCAAGCCGGTGCAGGGCCTGAAGCCCAACGGCGAGAAGGAGATCGTTCTCAACTTCATCACGCCGCACCAGAAATGGGGCATTCACTCAACCTACACCGACAACCTGCTGATGCTCACGCTCTCGCGCGGCGGGCCGATCGTCTGGCTCTCCGAGAACGACGCGAGGAAGGCCGGGATCGTCGATAACGACTGGGTGGAAGCCTACAATTCCAACGGTGCTCTCGTGGCCCGCGCCGTGGTTTCCCAGCGCATGAAGGACGGCACGCTCTTCATGTATCACGCTCAGGAAAAGATCGTGAACGTGCCCGGCTCCGAGATGACCGGCCAGCGCGGCGGCATCCACAATTCGGTGACACGCGCCGTGCTCAAGCCGACACATATGATCGGCGGCTACGTCCAATACGCCTATGATTTCAACTATTACGGCACGATCGGCACCAATCGCGACGAGTTTGTCGTGATCCGCAAGGTGAAGAACGTGGATTGGCTCGAGCGGCCCTACGGGCAAGGCTCGGCTCAGGCAGCGGAATAAGGAGACAGGCCCATGAAAATCCGCGCTCAGATTGCAATGGTGCTGAACCTCGACAAGTGCATCGGGTGTCACACCTGCTCGGTGACCTGCAAGAACGTCTGGACCAACCGCGAAGGCATGGAATACGCCTGGTTCAACAATGTCGAGACGAAGCCGGGCATCGGTTACCCGAAGGACTGGGAAAACCAGAACCGCTGGAAAGGCGGCTGGACCCGCAAGAAGAACGGCAAGATCGAGCCGAAAATCGGCGGTAAATGGCGGGTGCTGGCGAATATCTTCGCCAACCCCAACATGCCGGAAATCGACGATTACTACGAACCCTTCACCTTCGATTACGAGCACCTCCAGAAGGCGCCCGAGCTTGAAGCTTTCCCCACCGCGCGCCCGCGATCGCTGATCACCGGCGAGCGGATGGAGAAGATCAACTGGGGGCCGAACTGGGAGGAAATTCTCGGTGGCGAATTCGCCAAGCGCTCGGCGGATTACAATTTCGAAGGCGTGCAGAAGGAGATGTACGGCCAGTTCGAAAACACCTTCATGATGTATCTGCCGAGGCTGTGCGAACACTGCCTCAACCCGGCCTGCGTTGCCTCGTGTCCCTCGGGCGCGATCTACAAGCGCGAGGAAGACGGCATCGTCCTGATCGATCAGGATAAATGCCGCGGCTGGCGCATGTGCGTCTCGGGCTGCCCCTACAAGAAGATCTATTTCAACTGGTCTTCGGGGAAGAGCGAGAAGTGCATCTTCTGCTATCCGCGCATCGAAGCCGGCCAGCCGACGGTGTGCTCGGAAACCTGCGTGGGGCGCATCCGCTATCTTGGCGTGATGCTCTACGATGCCGATCGCATCGAGGAGGCGGCCAGCGTCCCCTCGGAGCAGAACCTCTACGACGCGCAGATGAAGATCTTCCTCGATCCGAACGATCCGGCCGTGATCGCGCAGGCTCGCAAAGATGGTGTGCCGGATTCCTGGCTTGAGGCCGCGCGCCTCTCCCCGATCTGGAAAATGGCAATGGAATGGAAGGTCGCCTTCCCGCTCCATCCCGAATACCGCACGCTGCCGATGGTCTGGTACGTGCCGCCGCTCTCGCCGATCACGGCCGCGGCGGAGGCCGGCAAGATGGGCATCGACGGCGGCATGCCGGATGTGAAATCCCTGCGCATCCCGCTGAAATACCTCGCCAACCTGCTCACCGCTGGCGACGAGCGCCCCGTGGCCAATGGCCTCGAACGCATGCTCGCGATGCGGGCCTATATGCGGGCGAAAACGGTCGATGGCGTCATCGACGAAGCCATCGCCAAGCGCGTCGGCATGACCGGCGACCAGATCGAGGCGATGTATCACGTGATGGCGATCGCCAATTACGAGGACCGCTTCGTCATCCCGACCTCGCATCGTGAAGTCACTGAGGATGCTTACGAATTGCGCGGCCAGTGCGGCTTCTCCTTCGGGGATGGCTGCCTGCCCAGCGACACGCAGGTGAACCTGTTCGGCGGCATCAAGCTGAAGAACGACAAGCCGAAGGCGGGGGCCTATTGAGATGAAAACGCTGAAAGTTCTCTCCGCGCTCCTCACTTATCCGACGCCAGAGCTGATCGCAGCGGCCGACGAACTCGCCGCCGTTCTGGACAGCGAAAAGCTGCTGCCGAAAGCGGAACGCATGGCCTTGCAGGCGTTGATCGACGATCTCGCCTCGGGAGATCTTCTCGACGCGCAGGAGCGCTTCATCCTGCTGTTCGACCGCACGCGCGCCCTCTCCTTGCACCTGTTCGAGCATGTGCATGGCGAAAGCCGGGACAGGGGCCAGGCGATGGTCGACCTGATCAAGCTTTACGAAGATGGAGGTTACACGCCCACGACCAAGGAATTGCCGGATTTCCTGCCGCTTTTCCTTGAATTTGCGGCAACCCGTCCTCCAGCCGAGGCGATCGAGCTGATCGGCCAGCCGGGCCATGTGATCGCGGCCCTGCGCGAGCGTCTCGCCAGGCGCGGTTCACCTTACGCGGCCATTTTCGCAAGCCTTCTGGCTCTGGCGAAGGTGAAGCCCGATCGCGAAACACTCGACCGGCTCCTCGCCGAGCCGGATCCGGAGCCGGATGATCTCGAGGCGCTCGATGCTGCCTGGGAGGAAGAGGAAGTGCTCTTCGGTCCCGGCGCAGCGGCGGAAGATTGCGGCAAGGACGCGCTCTCCGCGAAGCTCCGGCAGGCACGCCGCCCCGCTCCGGGCCTCGAACCGGTGCCGGGCAGCGGCCCGCGCACCATCGTTTCCTCATCCTCCGCGCCACGCACCTGAACGCAAAGGAGCACGCCATGCGCGACCAGATCTTTCACATCCTCTTCGTGTGGTACCCCTATTTCTGCCT
This sequence comes from Hyphomicrobiales bacterium, assembly GCA_017302635.1. Taxonomy (GTDB): domain Bacteria; phylum Pseudomonadota; class Alphaproteobacteria; order Rhizobiales; family Beijerinckiaceae; genus Rhabdaerophilum. Next base: position 1,054,437 of record JAFLCX010000001.1, on the reverse strand, counting down.
CACGGCCTTCCTGATGGGCTCGCTGATCCGGTTTGACCGCGAGCAATACACATGGAAGGCCAGCTCGAGCCAGATTCTGCGCAAGAAGCAGCTTCAATGGGGCTCGAACCTCTTCCATTTCGGCATCCTGTTCCTGCTGCTTGGCCATACGGTCGGGTTGCTGACACCGAAGGCGGTCTATTCGATCTTCATCACCGCGCCGCAGAAGCAGATGCTGGCCATCATCGCCGGTGGGATTGCCGGAACGATCTGCTTTATCGGGCTGAGCCTGCTGCTGCATCGGCGCTTGTTCGATGTCCGCATTCGTCAGACCTCGACCTTCATGGATCTTTCGGTGCTGTTCATCCTGTGGGTGCAGCTGAGCCTCGGGCTGATCACCCTGCCTTTCTCGCTCCAGCACACCGATGGCTCGGTGATGATCACGCTCTCGCATTGGGCGCAGGGCATCCTCACGCTTCAGCCGGTGGACGCCAAGACCCTGCAAGGGCTCGATTGGCCCTATCTGGTGCATCTGGTGCTCGGGATGACGATCTTCCTGATCTTCCCCTTCTCGCGCCTCGTGCATATCTGGTCGGCGCCCGTCTGGTATCTCGGGCGCAGGGGTTATCAGGTGGTTCGCACCCGTCGCGCGCTTTCGGGCGGCGAGGCGCGGCGTCCGACACAGCATCCGGCGGAGTGAATCATGAGCACGCCCGCCACTTCATGCGCCGTGAAACCTGCGATTTCGGCCCGCCCGAAGGTCGTGAGTGTCAACGGCACGGTCATCCCGCGCGAGGCCATTGCACGGGAGACCCAGAACCATCCTGCCACCAAGCCGATCGAGGCCTGGCAGGCTGCGGCACGGGCTCTGGCCGTACGGGAACTGCTCTTGCAGGAAGCCCGCCGGCTTGAGCTTCGGCCCACGCCAACGAGCGATGCCGAAGGCCGCCGCGAGACTGACGACGAAGCCCTGATCCGGCAACTCGTCGAGCGGGAAGTGGCGGTTCCGGAGCCGGATGAAGCCACCTGCCAGCGGTATTTCGAGCAGAACCGGAAACGGTTCCGCTCGCCCGACCTTTACGAAGTCGCGCACATCCTGATTGCCGCGCCACTGGAGTCCGATGCCCGCACAAAAGCCCGTGAACAGGCTGAGGCGCTCCTGCGCGACCTGCTGGAGCATCCCAACAGGTTCGGCGATCGGGCGAAAGCCCATTCCGCCTGCCCGTCGGGGCAGGTGGGCGGCTCGCTCGGACAGATTGGTCCGGGCCAGACCGTCCCGGAATTCGAGGCGGCACTTGGGCGGATTCCGGCCGGAGCCATCGGCCCTGAGCCGATCGAGAGCCGCTACGGCTTTCACATTGCCCGGGTCGACCGTCGCATCGAAGGGCGCGATCTGCCATTCGAGGTCGCGCGGCCACGGATTGCTGCCTATCTCGCAGAGCATGTGCGACGCACGGCGATCCGCCAGTATCTCAGCCTGTTGGCCGGCCGTGCCGTTCTGGAAGGCGTGGCCCTTGATGCCGCCCAATCCCCCCTGATGCAGTGAGGTGATGCCATGTTGCTCGGGAACATTCTGAAGGACCTCAAGGACGAACAGAACGCGCAAGTCGCGCTTGTGTCGCTGGGCGATCTCGTTCTCGTGGCGGCTGTCGATCAGGCGCGCAAGGCGCATGATGAAACGCTGGGCGAGTATGTCTCGGGTGCGGCGCAGCGTTTCGCACGCCTCGCCTCGGACGAGGAATGGCTGCAATTGATGACGGCGGTCGAAAAATCCGACAACCCGGCAGCGGCTTGCATCCGGGTGATGCTGGGCTGGTCGATCAAGAGGGACGAACAGGAACAGCATGGCGGCCTGATCGAGACGAAAACCTGCTCCTGCGGAGGGGCGGGGGGCTGCCATGACCACGGATGAGCGGAAAATTTCCAGGCATGATGACGCCTTGTCAGGGCCGGTGCCCCTGAACCTGCTCGACCAGCCGCTCGATTTCATCCTGGCTGAGCACCATCGGCATCGGATTTTCTGCGCGCGGCTTCGTCAAACTGCCGAAATTCGTCAGATCAGCCGCATCGATGCCGATCGGATTGTCGCCTATCTCACGCAGGATCTCGATCTGCATCACGCCGACGAGGATGAGGATCTGTTTCCGGCCCTGCGCAAGCGCGCCATGCCGGAAGATGATCTGGGCGCCGTGCTCGCCCGCCTTGGCGAAGATCACCGGCGCGGTGCTGCGATGATCGAAGCGATTGTCGACGTGCTGTCGCACAATCCGGCGGCAGAATCGGTGCGCATCGATGCGAAAACGGCTGAAATCATGCAGGTCTATGCGGCAAGCGAGCATCGTCACCTCGCTCTGGAGAACGCGGTCGTGCTGGCAATTGCCGGCGTGCGCCTGCATCGCGGCGATCTGAGCAAGATCAGCCGCAATATGAAGGCACGTCGCGGGGTCGTGGTCTGATGGGACGCACGCTCGATCATCTGTTCGATCAGAATGTCGCCTGGGCCCATCGCAAGACCCGGGATGATCCGGATTTCTTCCGCCGCATGGCCGAGCAGCAGACGCCGAACTATCTCTGGATCGGTTGCTCCGACAGCCGCGTGACCGCCAATGACGTGCTGGGTCTCGATCCCGGAGCGGTGTTCGTCCATCGCAACATCGCCAATATCGTGCATACGAGCGACCTGAACATCCTGTCCGTGCTGGAATTTGCGGTCGATTACCTGCAGGTTGAGCATGTGATCGTGTGCGGCCATTATGCCTGCGGCGGGGTGCGCCGTGCGCTGGTGGCCGAGCGTGGTGCCATGCTCGACCATTGGCTGCAGCCACTGACGATGCTCTACCGCAAACATCGTGCCGTCTTTGACGGAATTGCCGATGAATCGACACGGCTCGACCGGCTCTGCGAGGTCAATATCGAGATGCAGGTGCGCCGCCTTGCTGCGACGCCAATCATCGAGAATGCCTGGGCGCGCGGACAGAAACTCCACCTGCATGGCTGGATCTACGCCATCCATGACGGGCTGATCCGCGATCTCGGCCCGCATCTGTCCTCGGTCGAGGAGCGTGATGCCCTGCCTTCGATCGACCAGCGCGTGCTCCAGCCGGTCGAGCCGCAAAGTGCCGTGCGTCGGCAGGCGCTCGCGGCCTTTTCCGGCATCAATCTGCCGGAAGAGATGCCCGGTGACATCTGCGAGAAAGGCCTCACCTACCGGCGGGAGCAGCAGGAATGAACCGTGCGCCTGCCAAAATCGGCATTCTCGTTGCCTCCGACCGCGCTTCCCGCGGTGAATATGAAGATCGCGGCGGGCCGGCGATCGAGTCCTATCTTCGCGCGGTGCTCTCGAGCGAATGGGAGCCGATTTACCGGGTTGTCCCGGATGATCGGGCGCGGATCGCGGCGACCTTGCGCAACCTTTCCGACACGATGGGCGCTGCCCTGATCCTGACGACTGGCGGCACCGGTCCGGCACCACGCGATGTGACGCCCGAAGCAACAACGGATGTCTGCGATCGCCTCCTGTCCGGATTTGGCGAGGAAATGCGCCGGGCAAGCCTGAAGCACGTGCCGACGGCCATTCTCTCGCGCCAGATCGCGGGCACGCGCGGCCCTTGTCTCATCATCAACCTGCCCGGAAAGCCGGCTTCGATCGAAACCTGCCTCGACGCGGTTTTTCCCGCCATTCCCTATTGCATCGACCTCATCGGCGGTCCGCGCCTTGAGACCAACTCTGCCCGCTGCGTGGCCTTTCGCCCCGCTTCCTGAACAGGACCTGTGCCATGAATTCCCTGAAGTTCAATCCAGAAATCCCCATCACGGCGCTGGTTTATACTGACAGCGTTGCCGCCGACCGCGCCTTGCGCGACATCGCTGTCGAGTTGATGGAAGACGGTTATCGCCTGGCGGGGCTGGTGCAGATCAACACTCCCCGGCCCGGGCGTTCGCGTTGCGACATGCTGCTCGAGGAACTCGCCGGCGGCGAACATCTCGGCATCTCGCAGGATCGCGGACCCGAGGCGCGTGGCTGTGCGCTCGACCTCGGCCAGCTTGTCGCCGCGATGCAGAAGGTGCGGGCTTCGCTGGACCAGAGGCCCGATCTCGTCATCCTCAACAAATTCGGCAAGACCGAAGCGGAAGGGGGTGGCTTCCGCCCGTTGATCGCCGATGCGATCGAAGCAGGCCTGCCCATGCTGATTGGCGTACCCTGGCGCAATATCGAGAGCTGGCGCCTCTTTGCTGGCCCCCTCTCGCGCGAGCTTCACCTTGAAACGTTCGAGAAGCCGGCCGCGGGTCAGTCGTTGCGTGCGCATTGGGGCCTCGACTTGCCCAAGCCCGAAAGCTTGTGCGGATGGAGTGCTGCCGGTTGAGGGATTCTCACATCCGCACGGAACCCAGTGGCGATCCTCAATGCGCCAGGATTTTCGAGAGAAAAATCTGGGCCCTCTCGCTGCGGGGCGTGCCGAAAAACTCGTCCTTCGGCCTGTCTTCGATGATCTCGCCCTTGTCCATGAAGATCACGCGATGCGCGACCTTGCGGGCGAAGCCCATCTCGTGCGTCACGACCATCATCGTCATGCCCTCGCGCGCGAGTTCGACCATCACGTCGAGCACTTCGGTGATCATTTCCGGGTCGAGGGCCGAAGTCGGTTCATCGAACAGCATCGCGATCGGATCCATGGCGAGGGCGCGGGCGATCGCGACACGCTGTTGCTGACCACCGGAGAGCTGGCCGGGAAACTTGTGGGCATGCTCCCTGAGGCCCACACGATCGAGCAGGCTCATGGCCCTGCTCATGGCCTCGTCTCGGCTCCGGCCGAGCACCTTTTCCTGAGCCAGGCAAAGGTTTTCCGTGATCTTCAGATGCGGAAACAGCTCGAAATGCTGGAACACCATGCCGATCCGCGCCCGGAGCTTCGGCAGATCCGTACTCGGGTCAGCCAGATTGATGCCGTCGACACGGATCGTACCGGCCTGAAAGGGCTCCAGCGCGTTGACGCATTTGATCAGGGTTGATTTGCCCGAGCCCGATGGCCCGCATACCACCACGACCTCGCCCTTCTCGATCGCAGTCGTGCAATCTTTCAGAACCTGGAATTGCGGCCCGTACCATTTGCTCACAGCATTGATTTCGATCATCGGCATGCAAGGCGCCCCTTATCGGATGATGGCGGTTTTCGTCTGCAAATGGCGCACGAGACGCGAGGCAGCGAAGGAAATGAGGAAATAGACAAGCGCCGCAAAGAGATACATCTCGATCAGCCGTCCGTCGCGTTGTGCCACTTTCGAAGCCGCACCGAGAAAGTCGGTGATCGAGAGCACGTAGACGAGCGAGGTATCCTGAAACAGCACGATCGCCTGCGTGAGGATCACCGGCAGCATGTTGCGCAGGGCCTGCGGCAGCACGATGTAGCTCGTCACCTGCCGGTAATTGAGCCCCAGCGCATAGCCCGCCGAGACCTGTCCTTTCGGGATCGACTGAATGCCTGCCCGCATGATCTCGGAAAAATAGGCTGCCTCGAACAGCGTGAAGGTGATCAGAGCCGAGGCGAAGCCGCCAACAAGGACCGGGCGCTCGGCCCCCGTGATGATCTGGCCGATATAGGGCACGAGGAAGTAGAACCAGAAAATCACGAGCACGAGCGGCAGCGAGCGCATCAGATTGACATAACCCGTTGCGACCGCGCCCAAAATCGGCAGGTTCGAAAGCCGCATCAGCGCCAGCAAGGTGCCAAGCACCAGCCCGCCCAAAGCCGAAAGCGCGGTCAGCATCAGGGTGAAGGTCATCCCGTCCCAGAAGAGATAGGGGAGCGAGCGCAGGATGACATCGAAATCGAAGGCGGTGAACATGGCTTACTTCCCCGCAATATAGCCGGGCACGGCCACGGCTTTTTCGAGCCTGCGCATGCCGAAGACGACGATGGCGTTCAGTGCGAGATACAGCAGGGTTGCTGCCGTGAAGGCCTCGAAGACCTGAAACGAGAATTCCTGCATCGCCCGGGCTCGGGCCGTGAGTTCCATCAGCCCGATGGTCAGGGCGACCGATGTGTTCTTGATCGTGTTCAGGAATTCCGATGTCAGCGGCGGCATGATGATCCGGTAGGCCATCGGCAGCAGCACGTAACGATAGGTCTGCACAGTGGTGAGGCCCAATGCCGTTCCGGCCATCGCTTGCCCGCGCGGCAGCGATTTGATGCCGGCGCGAAGCTGCTCGGCAATGCGGGCCGACATGTAGAGTCCGACGCCGATGGCCCCTGTCCAGAACGGGGCGTTCGGCAATTGCTTGAGCCACATTCCGGCAGCCTGTGGCAGCAGCTCCGGCAGCACGAAATACCAAAGGAAGAGCTGCACCAGCAGCGGAATGTTGCGGAAAAACTCGACATAGGCCGAGGCGACGATGCCGATCGTGCGCCCGGGCAGGGTGCGCATCACACCCACGATCGAGCCGAAGACCAGCGCCACGACCCAGGCCAGAAGGGCTGTCGCCACGGTCCAGCGCAGGCCCATCAGCAGCATGGTGAGATAAGTGCCCACCCCTTCGGGCGAGGCCTCCCAGAAGATGCCCCAGTTCCAGTTGTAGCTCATGGTGCCCCCGCAATCAGGAGGGTGCGTGCGAGGGGAGATTCGCGCGCACCCTCCCGTTGACGCTAACAGAAACGCGGACTGATCAATACGCGGCCGGATCAGGCGAATCCGTCGGGTTCGCGAAGATCTTCTTCATCTTTTCGCTCATCGGCACATTGAGGTTGAGGCCCTTGGGCGGAATGGGGCTCATGAACCACTTGTTGTAGATCTGCCCACCCTCGGCGCTGCGAAACAGCGCCGCGGTCGATTTGTCGACCAGCGCCTTGAACGGCGCGTCATCCTTGCGCAGCATGATTCCGTAAGGCTCGGGCAGCGAGAAGGCATCGGCCGAAATCTCGTAGAGACCCGGTTCGCGCGAGGAGGCGATCAGGCTTGCGAGCAGGATGTCGTCCATCACGAAGGCCGAGGCGCGGCCGAGTTCGACGAGCAGGAAGGCTTCGGCGTGGTCTTTCGCCGGCAGGACCGTCATGCCGAGATTGCGCGCGGCATTAGCCTCGACCACCTGCTTGATGTTCGTCGATCCGGCGGTGGAAACGACCGTCTTGCCCTTGAGATCGTCGATCTTCTTGAGGTTCGAAGCCTTCTTCGAGACGAAGGCCGAGGCCGTGAGGAAGTGCGTGTTGGTGTAGGCCACCTGTTTCTGGCGTTCGACGTTGTTGGTGGTCGAACCGCATTCGAGGTCGATCGTGCCGTTGGCAATCAGCGGAATGCGCGTTGAGGAGGTGACCGGCACCAGCTTCACCTCGACCTTGTCCATCTTCAGTTCGGCTTTGATGGCATCGACAACCTTCATGCAGATGTCCATCGAGTAGCCAACGACCTTCGCCTTGTCGTCGATGTAGGAAAACGGCACCGAGCTTTCGCGGTGGCCGATGGTGATCGTGCCCGTTTCCTTCACTTTCTTGAGCGTGCCGCTCAGATCCTGAGCAGCGGCGAGGCCGGGAAGGGCCATGAGGGCCATGACAGTTGCAAGTCGTTTCATCATTAGTCTCCCTTGTTGGTTCGTCAGGTTCCGGCGAAGGGCCGGGTCGTCTCGTCGTCGGGTTAGTTCCGGAGCGGTTGGACCGCTCTCTTCATGCGTCTTGGCTGCTGGTTCACGAGGCAGTGTCGCTGTTCTCCGAGTGGCGGCCGCCGCTCACGAGATGCAGGCCGGATTTCTCCTGCTGGATCACTTGTTTGAGCGCGCGGCGCTCCAGGCTTTTCATCATCTTGACGACAGACGGGCGCGCATGGGCGAGATCGCGGTAGGCGAAAACCGTGATCGGCAGCGCCCAGCGCTCGTCGCCCGCCAGCCGCAGCTTGCCGTCATGAACCGCCTTCTCGGCCGTGCCCTCCGGCAGCCAGGCGACGCCGTGGCCATTCACGGCCATGCTCAGAAGCACATCCGCGAGATCACTCTCGAATGCAGGAATTGCATAAAGATGTTCGGGCGCGGATTGCCGGATCAGGTCGACCATTCGGCCGAGAAAGGCGCCGCTGGAATAATTGAGCAGAGGCACTGGCAGCCGCGACGCTCCTGGCAGCCGGAAAATCGGCTGTCCGCGCCGCGCGGCGGAATACGGTCGGAGCCATTCGATTCCGAGCGAAACCCGTTCGTAGCGCTCCGGATCGAGAAAAATGGGCTGCTGCGCGTGATGAAAGCAGATCAGGATATCAGCCCGCCCCGCTACAAAGGTTGTGACGGCATCATGCACATTCGTGGCCAGCAGGCGGCAAGCCGGGCGGTGGGTCTCTTCCTGCCATTCCTTCCACCAATGTGGAAATCGCGAGATTGCCAGCGCATGCGGCAGTGCGAAGGTGATCTGCTCGTTCTCATGCGTCGGTTCGCCCTGCAATTCGGCGCGCGAATCGATCACTTTCTTGATGAGTTCAGCGGCGTGCGCCCGGAACAGCTTGCCCGAAGGTGTGAGCGAAGTGGGATAGCGCGAGCGGTCGATCAGCTCGACGCCCAGCCAGGCCTCAAGCGCCTGAATGCGGCGGCTCAGGGCGGGTTGTGACGAATGCCTTGCATCAGCCGCGACCGTAAAACTCCCCGCCTCAGCGAGCGAGAGGAAATCCTGGAGCCAGCGGATATCCATCAATGAGCCCCTCTCATCAGCGCGCCATGCTCGTTCGGACCCTGCATCGACAGCGCGATGCAGACCTCTGCCAGACATTGAGTCGCGTCGAGACAACGATCCTCGAACGAGGTGCCGCGCGCAGCCAGAGGCAATTCGGTGCAAGCCAGCAACATGCGATCGGCGCCAGCGGCCAGCATTGCCTCGCCCGCTTCCTGCATGAACGCGAGTGCCTCCGCTTCCTCCGCAGCCTTCACAGCCCGGATGGCCTTGTTCAGCAAGTCCTGAACGGGTTCAGCGGGAACGATGACCCGACGCCGCCCGTCGGCGAGGTAGCGTTGGTAGAATCCGGCACGCACTGTCGCCGCCGTCGCCATCAGGGCGATGGTTTCCTCGCGATCGCCGATTTTCCGGCGCACCGCGTCGGCCATGTGCACGATATCGATGTCGGTCGAGGCGGCGAGCCGGTCATACCAGGCATGGGCGGTGTTGCAGGGCATCACGATCAGCCCGGCGCCGGCCTTTTCGAGCGTCCGCAGACCGGCGAGGATCGCGGGGAAAGGTTCATCGGTGCCAGCCGCGATGGCGCTCACCCGATCCGGGATCTGGGGCACCGAGTAGACAACCATCGGGATGTGATCCTGATCGCGGCTCGCCGGAGTCGAGAGAATGACCTTCTGCATGAAGTCCACGGTGGCCAATGGCCCCATGCCTCCCAGAACACCAACCATGCGTCGCGCACCCATTGCCCATCCTCCGGCCAACCGTTCGGATGACTGGAGGCTAACCCCGATCGCGCCCAAAGGTTATGCTGATTTTGCATGATGCAAAGTGAGCATGTGACCGCACCAGGAATCCAGGCCGCTGAAGGGCGATCGAGGGGCGGCGTGAAGGCCGGTGAAGCGCCCCCGAGGCTAGTTCTCTGCGTCAGGCTGATTCTGCGGCAGCGCGCGATCGAAGGCGGGGAGCGCCAATGCGGCTTTCTCGGCGATGAGCAAGCGAGGGAAGGCCGTGACGTCCACACCGAAGCGGCGCGCATTGTACATTTGCGGCACGAGGCAGAGATCAGCGAGTGTGGGAGCCGCGCCAAACGCGAAGGGGCCGGCTTCTTCGGCGATGAGCTTTTCGCTTGCGGCCAGCCCGTCGCGGTTGATCCAGGCCGCCCACTCCATCACGGTTTTTTCGTCATGCCCCATCGAGCGCAGGCGATTGAGGACCTTCAGGTTCTGCACCGGATGGATATCGGCCGCGATCGAGAGCGCGAAGGCCATGATCCGTGCGCGCCGCAAGGAGTTTCCCGGCATGAGCGGCGGATCGGGGAAGGTTTCGTCGAGCCACTGGATGATTGCCAGCGACTGGACGAGCACGTCACCGCTATCAGTCTCGAAGGTCGGCACCTGCCCTTGCGGATTGAGGGCGAGGTAATCGGGGGCGATTTGCTCGTTGCGCCGCAGATGGCGGAAGGCATGTTCGACGCTCACCCCTTTGAGATTGAGCGCAATCCGTACACGAAAGGCGGCAGAAGACCGGAAATAGCCGTGCAGACGCATCCTTGAACCTCAAGAGCAGGAGTGGGTCGGCAAACTCCCCATAGCATCGGCGGCTGTCAAGCTCGTTGCAATCGCAACTATTTGCGCCGCGCGCTTCCTGTTGGGGTGAAACCGCCCTTGCCAGCGCCTTGCTGCCCTATACATTCACCAGCCGACGGCAGGCTTGCCAGCATTGGCCATGTCAGATCAGAACCGGCGGGCATGCTTTGAAGCCGGCAAGACCAATCCAACGGGAGGGACACACAATGAAAATTTCCAGACGCGGCTTCGGCCTTGGCGCCGCCGCGATCGTCGCGAGCCCGGCCATTGTCACCTCGGCGCGCGCGCAGGCGGTGTCGCTCCGCCTGCATCACTTCCTGCCGCCGGTTTCGAATGCGCATGCGAAACTGCTGGCGCCCTGGGCGAGGAAGGTGGAGGCTGACAGCAACGGTCGGCTTAAAATCGATATTTTCCCGGGCATGCAGCTCGGTGGCACGCCGCCGCAACTCTTCGATCAGGCCCGCGATGGCGTGGCCGACATCATCTGGACCCTGCCCGGTTCCACTCCCGGCCGCTTCTCGCGCACAGAAGTGTTCGAATTGCCGTTCATTGCCTCTAACCGCGGCATCGTGAATGCACGCGCCTGCGCCGAGTTTGCCGAGAAGCACCTCGGCGAGGAAACCAAGGAGGTCAAGCTCCTCGCTTTCTGGGCGCATGATGCAGGGCTGATCCACGCGAACAAGCAGGTTCGCACGATGGATGATCTCAAGGGCCTGAAGCTGAGGAATCCCACCCGCCTTGCCGGCGAGGCGCTCAAGGCTCTGGGCGCAACTTCGGTCGGCATGCCGATCCCGCAAGTGCCCGAGAGCCTCGCCCAGCGCGTGATCGACGGTGCCGTCATCCCCTGGGAGGTTGTGCCGGCAGTGAAGGTGCACGAACTGGTGAAATTCCACACCGAGATCCCCGGCGCGCCGACGCTCTACACTGCAACATTCTTCCTCGCGATGAACCGCGCGAAATATGATGGTCTTGCCCCCGATCTGCGCGCCGTGCTCGACAAGTCGCTTGGCATGGCCTTCGCTGATATGGCCGGCAACATGTGGGACAACGAAGCGAAAACAGTCTCGGCGATGGTCAAGAGCCGTGGCAACACGCTCACCACCATCACGGAGGACGAGAAAGCCAAATGGATCAAGGCGACCGAGCCGGTTCACGCGGCCTGGATCGAGCAGATGAAGGGCAAGAATATCGACGGGGCCGCCCTGATCGCCGAAGCCAAAGCCCTGATTGCAAAATACGAGAAGATGGCCTGACCAAATTTGCATTGGTGCAATGACTGACGCCGGCGGGGCTTGTCTCCGCCGGTTTTTTCTGATGATGAGCCCAAGTCCGCCGCATTCCGGCCGATCAGAGAGCAAACCTGATGGATCATCCTCCCACTTCCGGCGCTCTGTGGCGCGCCCAGTCTCGGGTGGACCGGGTGATCGGCTGGATTGCGATTGGCGGAGGCTTTCTCGCACTGGCTGTCGCTGTGCTGGTGACAGCGAGCGTCCTCGGTCGCTGGCTCCTCGGCAAACCCATCGAGGGTGATTTCGAGTTCGTGAAGATGGCGACCGCGATCGCGGTGTTTTCTTTCCTGCCCTACACGCAGATCCAGCGCGGCAACATCATGGTCGATACGTTCACGCACCGCCTGCCGGTTCGGGGGCGTGCTGCGATCGATGCACTGTGGGACCTGACCTATGCCGGTGTTGCCGTGCTGATGGCGCACGGTCTCTTCACCGGCGCGGGAGAGGCCATGCGCAGCAAGGAATCAACGATGCAGCTCCAGATTCTCATCTGGCCGGCCATCGGGCTCTGCGCTTTACTCGCGACCGTGCTGGTTCTTTCGAGCCTGATCTCGGCGGCGCGCCTGCTGCGGAGGCGCGGATGAGCGGGTTGCAGATTGCCCTTGTGGGCTTCGGGGCGATGCTGGGCCTGATTGCCCTGCGCCTGCCGATCGGGCTCTCGATGCTGCTGGTCGGGGGCATTGGTTATTCGGCGCTCAATGGCTTGGGTCCGTTCCTCGCTTATATGAAGACCAACACCTATCACCAGTTCGCGAATTACACGCTCTCTGTCATCCCTCTCTTTATCCTGATGGGGGCTCTCGCCGAGCGCGCGGGGATTGCGACGGCCTTGTTCAAAGCGGCTGAACGCGGATTCGGCCGGGCCCGCGGCGGACTTGCCATGGCCGTGATCGGCGCCTGCACCGCATTCGGTGCGATCTGCGGCTCTTCGGTCGCAACGACGGCCACCTTCGGCCGGGCGGCTCTGCCGGAGCTGAAGCGCTATCGCTATGATCAGGGTTTCGCGACGGGCACGATCGCGGTGGGCGGCACGCTTGGCATTCTCATCCCGCCTTCGGTCATTCTGGTCGTCTATGCGATCACGACCGAGCAGAACATCGCGAAACTGTTTCAGGCGGCGCTCATTCCGGGGCTTCTCGCGGCACTCTTCTATTGCGTCGTCATCTCCATTCGCGTGCGGCGGAACCCGGATCTCGCACCTCTGCCGGTCGAGCGCGATGAGATTCCGCCTGCTTCGCGCCCGCTGTGGATCAAGGGTCTCGCCCTGATCACGCTGATCGTCGTGATGGCGATGGCTTTTGCGGGGAAACTTTCGGCCACATTGACCATCATCGGCGTGTTGCTGGCTCTGGTGATGGCCGTGGCGGATATCGCGATCCTGCCCGCGCTCGCCATCGCCCTGATTGTTGTCGGCGGCATTTACGGAGGGGTGTTCACACCGACAGAAGGCGCGGCCGTCGGGACGATCGCGATGCTTGTTGCCGGGCTCATCCAGCGCAGCCTGAGTTTCGAGGATATTCGTGAGGCCTTGCGTCAGACAGCTGTCACTTCGGGCATGATTTTCATCATCCTGTTGGGAGCGGAAGTTTTCGGGGCCTTTCTCGCGCTATCGCGTCTGCCGATGCTGGCGGCGGAATGGGTGGGCGGGCTGGGCCTGTCGCCCTATTTCGTGCTGATCGCCATGCTGGCCTTCTACATCCTGCTCGGTGCGGTGATGGATGAACTGGCGATGATCCTGCTGACCCTGCCGGTGTTTTTCCCGGTGATCCAAGGCCTCGATTTTGGCATGTTTCCCGATGATGTCGCGCTCTGGTTTGGCATTCTCGTGCTGATCGTGGTGGGTATCGGGCTGACCGCGCCGCCCATCGGGCTGAATGTCTTCGTGATCCACCAGATCGCCAAGGACGTGCCTCTTTTCTCCATCTATCGCGGCGTGCTTCCCTTCATCCTGGCCGATCTCGTCCGGCTGGCTCTGGTGGTCGCCTTTCCCGGGTTGGCGCTCTGGCTTGTCAGGGTTCTGGCATAAAATATCAACAATAACAGAGACAAGAGTTGAGTTGCGCCGCATCATCACGCTGTGCATCGCGGCAGCGTTTTGCCCAAAATTCAGACTTGACGCTGTTATAGATCGTATCATACGATCATTGACATGAGGAAAGTCACAAGCATTCACGCGGATTGCGTCGCCGCCATTGCGGGCTGGATCACGGGGGGCATTTACCCGCCTGGCTCGCCCCTTCCTATCGAGCCCGCTCTGTGTTCGGAACTGGGTGTGAGTCGCACCGTGGTGCGCGAGGCGGTCAAGACACTGGTCGCCAAGGGTTTGCTGACCACGGGGCCGCGCGTCGGCACCCGCGTGCAGCCCAAATCGAGCTGGAATCTCTATGACCCCGATGTGATCGACTGGCGTTTCGCCGCGGGCGTTGACGAGGCTCTGCTGCGCGACGTGATTGACCTGCGCCTGACCTTCGAGCCTGCCGGTTGTGAATTTGCCGCTCGGCGTGCAGAGCCTGCCGATCTTGCGCGGATCGAGGCAGCCTATGCCGATATGGCCTCAGCCGTGGAGGGTAAGGGCCGGTATTTCACGGCCGATATCGACTTCCACACCAGCATTCTCGCGGCGGCGCACAACCAGTTCTTTGCCGCGCTTTCGCCGCTCATCACGGCCATTCTCAAGGTTTCGATCCGTCTCTCCGTGCGCAATCGTGATGGTGCAGCGGCCTCGCTCCCGCTCCATCGCGCGGTGGCGGATGCGATCGGCGTGCGCGACCCCGAGCGCGCCCGAGTTGCGATGCGCACCCTCATCCTGGGTGCGCGCGCGGATATCGACCGGGGTGGCCCTGTTGATCCGGGTTTCATCACGGGAGTTCGGTGATGGTTGTGATCGAGAAATGGTTTTTCAAAGGCCTCGAGACCCTGTTGGTCATGCTGCTCGCCGGCATGGTCGTCATGGTGTTCGGCAACGTGATGTTGCGCTGGTTCGCCGATAGCGGGCTGACGTTTTCCGAGGAAATGAGCCGCTTCTTCTTTGTCTGGCTCACCTTCATCGGGGCCGTGGTCGTAATGCGGGAGAATGCGCATCTGGGCGTGGATGCGCTGGTGCGTGTCCTGGGGCCGCGCGGCCGTTTTGTCTGTATGATCGCGAGCGACCTGATCGTTCTCGGCTGCTGCATCCTGTTCTTTTGGGGCACGTGGAAACAGGCTCCGCTGAACTACACCAACCTCGCGCCGGTGACCGGCATCAACATGCTCTGGGTGTTTGGTGTCGGCTTTTTCACCTCGATCGGCATCGGGCTGATGGTTCTCTCCCGCCTGTTCCGTGCGCTCACACTCAATCTGCGTCCCGGCGAGCTGGATGCCTTCGCGGGCATCATCAACGAGGATGATCCGCATTCTGTCCGGGGCAAAATCGAATGACTGTCATCGTCTTCCTGATCGCGCTCTGCGGGGCGATGGCGCTTGGCATGCCCTGCGCCTTCGCGCTGATGGTCTGTGGCGTGGTGCTGATGGGCTGGATGGTCTTCATCGGTATCTACCCGGCCTTCGATGCGCAGGTGATCGCGCAGAAAATGCTGGATGGCGCCGACAGTTTCATCCTGCTTGCCATCCCGTTCTTCATGCTCGCTGGCGAGTTGATGAATGCCGGCGGGCTTTCGAAGCGGATCGTGAATTTCGCCATGTCGCTGATCGGCCACCGCCATGGCGGGCTCGGCTATGTCGCGATCATCGCGGCGGTGATCATGGCCTCGCTCTCGGGCTCGGCTGCGGCGGATACGGCGGCGCTCGCCGCGATCCTGATCCCAATGATGCGAGATGCGGGCTATAACGTGCCCCGCTCGGCCGGGCTGATTGCCTCGGGCGGCATCATTGCGCCGGTCATTCCGCCGTCGATCGGCTTCGTGATTTTTGGCGTGGCGGCGAACGTCTCCATCCCGCAGCTTTTCATCGCCGGTGTTTTTCCCGGCTTGCTGATGGGTTTCAGCCTGATTTTCGCCTGGTGGTGGGTGGCCCGGAAGGAAGACCTGAAGCCTTTCCCGAAGCGCAGCTGGGGTGAGCGCTGGGTTGCGACACGAGACGGCATCTGGGCGCTCGCCATGCCGGTTTTTATCCTGGGCTCCATTCGTTTTGGCTTTGCAACCCCGACGGAAGCAGCCGTGGTGGCGACCGTTTATGCGCTGTTTGTCGGGCTGTTTGTCTACAAGGAACTCAAGATCAGCCAGCTGTTCGGGCTGTTTCTTTCGGCGGCGAAGATGACGAGCGTCATCATGTTTCTCGTCGCGGCGGCCCTGATCTCGTCCTGGCTGATCACGGCGGCAAATATCCCCGGCGAGATCGGCCGGTTCCTCAGCGCCTTCACCGACAACAAGCTGATCCTGATGATCATCCTGATGTTGCTGGTGCTGGTGGTGGGCACGGCGCTCGATTTCGCGCCCACCGTTCTGATCCTGACGCCGGTTCTGATGCCGATCGTCAAGCAGGCGGGCATCGACCCGATCTATTTCGGCGTGCTCTTCATCATGAACAACGCGATCGGCCTCATCACGCCGCCGGTCGGCATCGTCCTCAATGTGGTGGCGGGGGTGTCAAAGGTCTCGATGACCGATGTCATCAAGGGCATCAACCCGTTCCTCCTCGCGCAGAGCTGCGTGCTGTTCCTGCTTGTGCTCTGGCCACCGCTCGTCATGGCCCCGTTCCGGTTCCTGCAAGGCCGGACCGATTTCAGCCAGTTCGTCCAGCAATTGCTGGGCTTCTAACCAGCGGAAAAATTCCGCAGTTTCTCAGGGAGGTTACCATGAAGAAGACCCTACTCGCTGCCGTCGGCGTGCTGGCACTCATGACCGGCGCTGCGCAGGCCCAGTTTGCCGATCGCACGATCCGCGTCTCGAACGGCGTGAATCAGGATCACCCGGTCGGCAACGGCGTCGCCAAGATGACGGCGTGCCTCGCGACGAAATCGGGCGGCAAGATGAAGCTCCAGGCCTTCTGGGGCGGCGCGCTTGGTGGCGATCTTCAGGCCACGCAGGCCCTGCGCTCGGGCACACAGGAGATGGTCATCACCTCGACCTCGCCGCTGATCGGCATCCTGCCGGATCTCGGTGTGTTCGACCTGCCGTTCCTGTTCGGCAATGAGAAGGAAGCCGATGCCATTCTCGATGGCGAATTTGGCAAATACATCTCTGACAAGATGCCCGGCGTTGGCCTCGTGAATCTCTCCTATTGGGAGAACGGCTTCCGCAACCTCACAAATTCGAAGAAACCGGTGGAGAAACCGGAGGATTTCGCGGGCCTCAAGGTGCGCGTGATGCAGAACAACATCTTCCTCGACACCTTCAAGACTGTCGGTGCCAACGCGATCCCCATGGCGTTCCAGGAAGTGTTTGCGGCTCTCGAAACGAAGGCCATCGACGGGCAGGAAAACCCGTTCGTGACCATCGATACCTCGAAATTCTACGAGGTTCAGCGCTTCCTCTCGGTTACGCGCCACGCCTACACGCCGTTCATGGTGCTTTACTCGAAGTCGCTGTTTGACCAGCTTTCGGCAGATGAGAAGAAGGCACTGACCGATTGCGCGGCCGAAGGGCAGGCCGAGCAGCGCAAGGTCTCGCGCGCCCAGGGCGAGACGGCACTCGCCAATCTCACCAAGCAGGGCATGCGCATCAACCTGATCTCGCCGGAGCAGCAGGCCCGGATGCGCGAGGTGGTGAAGCCGGTCTACGAGCGTGCGAAGCCGGTCGTGGGTGCGGAAACGGTTGATCGCATGCAGGCTGCACTCGCCAAGGTGCGTGGCACCAACTGACAACCTTGAGGCGTCTCGACAGACGTTGAAAGATGGTGATGCCGCTCCCTTCTCCCGGGGCGGCATCATCTGTTTCCTGACCGGAGGGCCCCATGAAAATCACTGCACTGGAAACCATCCGGGTCGAGGAATTCGGCAACATCATTTTCGTGCAACTGCACACGGATGAAGGGCTGATCGGACTTGGCGAGACATTTCTCGGCCCCAAGGCCGTGGAAGCCTATCTGCACGAGACTGTGGCTCTCAAGATCATCGGGATGGACCCGCTGCAGATCGAGCAGATCAACGCTAAGCTTTCGGGCTACTATCTTGGCTGGCGCTCAGCGGGTGCTGAGACGCGTGGCAATTCGGCCATCGATATCGCGTTGTGGGATCTCTTCGGCAAGGCGCATGGCAAGCCGCTTTGCGACATGCTCGGCGGACGCAGCCGCGATTCCATCCGCGTCTACAACACTTGCGCCGGCTACAAGTATATCCGTGATGCACGCGCCCAGTCGGTCGCCAACTGGCATGTTGGCGCGCAGGGCGGACCCTACGAAGACCTCGACGCCTTCCTGAACCGGGCCGATGAGCTGGCTTATTCGTTGCTCGAGCAGGGCATCACGGGCATGAAAATATGGCCGTTCGATATTGCCGCCGAGCGTTCCGGCGGCTGGGATATCACAGCCGAGGAACTGAAAACCGCGCTGGAGCCGTTCCGGCTCATCCGCAAGGCGGTGGGCGATCGCATGGACATCATGGTCGAGTTTCACTCGCTGTGGTCCCTTCCCATGGCGAAAAAACTTGCCGAAAGGCTCGCGGAATTCGACACTTACTGGCACGAGGACCCGTTCCGGCTCGACAATGTGGGCGACCTCAAGGACTACGCGCAACACTCGAAAGCCTGGGTCTGCGCTTCGGAGACCCTCTCTTACACGCATGCTTTCAGAGAATATCTCGCGACGGGGGCTGCGGGTGTGGTCATGCTGGATCTGTCGTGGTGCGGCGGCCTTTCGGAGGCTCGCAAGATCGCCGGCATGGCAGAGGCCTGGCATGTGCCGGTGGCGCCGCATGATTGCACCGGACCGGTCGTTTATGCCGCATCATGCCATTTCTCGCTGCACGCCCGCAATGCGCTCATCCAGGAGAGCGTGCGCGCTTTCTACACCGGCTGGTACACGGAACTTGCCGAGGGATTGCCGGAAGTGAGGCAAGGGCAGGTCAGCGTCGATCTGAAGCGTCCCGGCCACGGAATCACGTTGTTGCCGGACCTTGCCGGCAGGCCAGACCTCGTCCGCCGCGTCACGGACGGCGCATGAGGCTCGAGTTCGTCCCGCTCTAAAACTAACTATTTCGTACAATATTGGGTCAGATGGCCGTCGAAGGGCTTGGCGATCGGCCTCAAGGCGTGCCAGATTGCACTCCGAGCCACCGAACGAGAGTGGCAAGAAGCGATTTTCGGGAGGGAACCACGATGTCGAACGCGCTCAACCGCCGAGCACTTTTCAAATCCGCGGGTTTTGCAGGCCTCGCATTCTGCGCGGGCCTGACAGCAGCCAGCGCACAAGGCGTGACGCTGCGCCTCTCTGCCCCCATGACACCGACAGACCAGCGCGCGGTGGCGATGGCGGAGGTCTTCGGCCCGGCCATCAAGGATTTCGCGACGCTCCAGCCGCACTGGAACGCCACGCTCTTCAAGCAGGGCACCGAACTCGAGGCGATTGCGCGCGGCAACCTCGAAATGTCGATCACCTCGCCGCAGGAACTCGCGACACTCATTCCCGGCTGGTCGATTTTCACGGCAGGCTACCTGCTGCGCGATGCCGACCACCAGAAGAAGGTGTTCGCCGATCCGCTGATGAACGACCTCAAGAAGATCACCGAGGATCGCCTCGGCGTGAAACTGCTCTCGGTCATGTATCTCGGCCGGCGGCAGGTGAACCTGCGCACCGAGAAGGAGATCAAGACCCCGGCGGATCTTGCGGGCGTGAAGCTGCGCATGCCGGGCACGGAAGCCTGGCTGTTCCTCGGGCAGGCTCTCGGAGCGAATCCGCTGCCGGTCGCGTTCACGGAGATCTATACGGCACTCCAGACCGGCGCCGTCGATGGTCAGGACAACCCGCTGCCGACCGTGCGGGACTCAAAATTCTTCGAGGTCACCAAGCAGATCGTGCTGACGAGCCATCTCGTCGACCAGAACTACATCGCGATCTCGAAAAAGGTCTGGGACCGTTTCACGCCTGCCCAGCAGGCCATCATGCAGAAGGCGGCCGATGATGCAGCCGAATCGGGCCGCAAGAAGCAGCTCGCGCTCGAAGCTGAACTCGAGAGCTTCTTCAAGGAGAAGGGCCTCAAGGTCTACACGCCGGATGTCGATGCCTTCCGCAAGAAGGTTCAGGCCGATTACCTCGCCTCGAAATTCGCGAAGGATTGGCCGGCGGGGATGCTGGAAAAAATCAACGCTGTGAAGTGATGGAGGAGCGGCTGCCGCTCTGCGCGACAGCCGCTCGGATTCCCGATTTCGTCCCTGTATCCGGTCAATCGGCATGTCGGGTCGGTCGAAACCTGAGGGGGACAAGATGGCGAAGGTTGTGGCCCGGCTGCGTCTTCTGGCGATGGACATCGCCTCCCTGCTGCTGGGCGCGCTGTTCGTCGTTTTCCTGATCCAGATCGCGGCGCGCTATATTTTTGAAGTCAGCGTGCCGTGGACGCTGGAAGCCTGCCTCACGCTCTGGCTCTGGGTCGTGTTCTGGGGTGGGGCCTTTGTCCTTCAGGAAAAGGATCATGTGCGCTTCGATGTGCTCTACCTCTCGGTGAGCCGGGGCATGCGGCGCGGATTCGCGCTTGTCTCGGCCATTGCGATCGGCGGTGGAATGCTGGCGGCTCTTCCTGCGACCTGGAGCTATATCGATTTCTACCAGATCAAACGCAGCGCCGTGATCGGTATCCGGCTCGATATCGTGTTCAGCATCTATGGTGTGTTCGCCATCATGATGGTGGCGCGGTATCTCTGGCGTGCCTGGCTGCTGGTGCGGGGTGCCGACCCCTTAGAACTCGACAGCCGGACCGTCGGCGACGGGTATCATGTCCAATGAGTCTGCCGCTGTTCTGCTGCCTGATGGCGCTTGTCACGCTGGCAACAATCGGTTCGCCGATCCCGCTCGCGATGATCGTTTCGGCCATCGTCTACCTCGCGGTCAAGGGACAGGACCTCGGCCTCGCCGCCGAGCAGATCATCCAGGGGCTCTATGACAGCTTCGTGATCCTCGCGATCCCGCTCTTTATCGTGGCCGCGAATTTCATGAATGCCGGCACGATCTCGGATCGTCTCACCGCGTTCTGTCTGGCGATTGTCGGACGCCTCAAGGGCGGACTCGGGCATGTGAATGTCGTCACCAGCCTGATCTTCGCTGGCATGTCCGGCTCGGCGGTCGCCGATATTGTCGGCATGGGCAAGATGTCCATCAACATGATGATCAAGGACAATCGCTATCCGCTCGGCTATGCAGCAGCCATTACGGCAGCGACCGCCGTGATCGGCCCGATCATCCCGCCTTCTATCCCGATGGTGCTGTATTCCATCGTTTCAGATGCCTCGATCGGCTATCTGTTCCTCGGCGGCGTCATTCCTGGCCTGATGATGACGGCAGCGATGATGGCGCTCAATTCCTACATGGCGCACAAGATGAATGTGCCGCTCGAGGAGCCAGTTCCGCTGCGCGAGATCCCAGCGGTCACCCTCAAGGCCCTTCCCGCGCTCCTGATGCCGGTGATCCTGCTGGCCGGCATCTATGGCGGTGCGACAACGCCGACGGAAGCTGCGGCGATTGCGGCGGCCTACGCCTTTCTGGTGGCGGCGTTCTTCTATCGCGCCCTGTCCTTCAGCAGCATCCGCCGGGTGATGCATGACAGTGTGCGCTCGTCAGCCTCGGTCGGCCTCATCATCGGCTCGGCACTGATCTTCAACTACATCGTCGCGAGCGAGAATATCCCCGCGCAGGTGCAACAGCTGATGAAGGGGGTGGACATATCCCCGCTCGTTTTCCTGCTGATGCTGAATGTGCTGTTTCTGGTGCTGGGCACCATTCTCGATGCCGCGACCATCATCCTCGTTATCCTCCCGGTCTTCATCCCGACCGCGAAGGCGCTCGGGATCGACCTTGTGCATTTCGGAGTGGTGTCGGTCGTCAATTGCATGATCGGGCTGATCACTCCGCCCTACGGCGTTCTGCTCTTTGTGCTCAACGCGGTCACGGGCATTCCACTCAAGGTGATCATCAAGGCCATCTGGCCCTGGGTCGCGACCCTGATCGTTACGCTGCTTGTAATGATCATTTTCCCCGAAACGGTGCTCTGGCTGCCTCGCCAGTTCGGTTATTCCGGATAGCCGTAATCCGGAGCGAGCAGCGCGCGTTTTCCGTCTGTCACGCGCGGAGCGAACACCTGCGAAGGGTGAGATGGTGCCCAGGAGAGGACTCGAACCTCCACGGTGTTACCCACTGGTACCTGAAACCAGCGCGTCTACCAATTCCGCCACCTGGGCACGGGGCGTTTCAATGGTCGTTCGCCGGGCGATTGTCAACGGTCGAAAGACGAGTTGCCGAACTTCCTTTCGGAGCGCACAATCCCCGTGGCCCAATCGAGTGGGAAAGGAGCTTGCCGTGGCGCGTCACTCCGCATCAAAACGAGGGCTGTTGCCTGCCAATCCGCTTTTCCGCCTGCTCGTCATTCATGGTGTCGCGGGTGCAGTGCTCGGGGTTGCCTTTGTCGCGGGGCTTCTGGTCCTCGATGTTGCCGGCATCCATTCCTTGCTCTCCCGAACGGGCGAATGGGTCGTGGGCCTTTCGCTCCTCACCATGGGATCCATCACGACCTTCGCCTCCGTCTCGATGGGTGGCGCGATCATGATGATGCCGAAAGAGGAAGAGCCGCGTGAGCCGCCGAGGCGCGGCCTGCGCGAGCCTGTTCCGGTGATGAGCGCGATACCTCGCAGATGGCGCCCGAAAACCGGTTCCAGCCTTCGAGCCGATTGATCCGCCGCTCCGAATTGAATAGACCGAACGAAACATTGGGGACGGGGTTTTCGCATGTCGCGGCTGGTTACGATTTTCGGCGGTTCGGGGTTTATCGGTCGGCACCTGACACAGGCGCTGGCGAAGCGTGGCTGGCGCATCCGCGCCGCTGTGCGCCGGCCAGATCTGGCCCGGCATCTCCAGCCTCTGGGGGCTGTCGGGCAGATTCATGCTGTTCAGGCCAACCTGCGCTATCCCGATTCGGTCGCGCATGCCCTGGATGGCGCCGATGCGGTGGTCAATCTGGTCGGTATCCTGCATGAGGGTGGCCGGCAGACCTTTTCGGCCGTTCAGGCGCAGGGTCCGCGCATTGTTGCCGAAGCCGCGGCAAAAGCGGGGGTTGCAACCCTCGTGCAGATGTCGGCGATTGGCGCTGATGCGCATTCTTCAGCCGATTATGCCCGCTCGAAAGCCGCCGGCGAGGCGGCAACGCTGGCCGCTTTTCCGGCGGCCGTCATTGTGCGACCCTCGATTGTTTTCGGGCCAGAAGACCAGTTCTTCAACCGTTTCGCGAGCATGGCGCGTTTCATGCCTTTCCTGCCGCTGATCGGCGGAGGCGAGACGAAGTTCCAGCCCGTCTATGTTGGCGATGTCGCTGAAGCGATTGTCCGTGTCCTCGAAGGTCGCGCGAGGCCTGGTGCGACCTATGAACTCGGCGGCCCGGATGTGAAGAGCTTCAAGGCGTTGATGGAGTACATCCTTGAAACTACAGGTCGCTCGCGCCCGCTGGTGCCGGTGCCTTTCGCCATTGCCCGTCTTCAGGCCAGCGTGCTGGAATTGCTGCCTGCGCCCCTGCTCACCGTTGATCAGGTGCGCATGCTCGAAACAGACAATGTGGTGAGTGCCAATGCGCAGGCCGAGAAGCGCACGCTACCGGGGCTCGGCATCACGCCGACCACGATTGAATCGGTCGTCCCGAGCTACCTTTACCGGTTCCGGAAGCACGGCCAGTTCGAGCGCGTCGAGGCTCATCGCTGAACGATCAGGAAAGCGCCCGGATCGCGCGCAGAAGCCCGGCGGTCGAGCCATCAAGCGCGTCGAGCCCCTGACCGGTTTTCACCGGATTTTCGAGGCGAGTGGCGAGTTCCTTACCGAGTTCAACGCCCCATTGATCGTAGGCGTTGATGTTCCAGATCGCCGCTTCCACAAAGACGCGATGCTCGTAGAGCGCAATGAGCTGGCCGAGCACGAAAGGCGTCAGTTTCGGGTAAAGTAGGGTGATCGAGGGACGGTCGCCCTTGAACACGCGATGCGGATTGCCATTCGCCTCCTCGAGATTGCGCCCCAGCATCAAAGCCTGTGATTGCGCGAGACAATTCGCGACCAGCAAGGGCTGATGGGCGGCGAGAGCGGGGTCATCCTCGCCTTGCGCGCCCAGCAGAAATTCAACGGGGATGATGTCGGTGCCCTGATGAATCAGCTGAAAAAAAGCATGCTGGCCGTTGGTGCCGGGTTCGCCCCAGACAATGGGGCCGGTCGCACTCGTCACCGGCGATCCGTCGCGCTGCACCTGTTTGCCGTTCGATTCCATATCGAGCTGCTGAAGGTAGGCCGCGAACCGCGCCAGACGCTGGGCATAGGGAATGACGGCCCGGCTCGCATATCCGCACAGATTGCGATGCCAGATACCGATGAGCCCCATCAGAATCGGCAGGTTCCGCTCAGACGCCGACTCGCGGAAATGCCGGTCCATCGCGTGGCCGCCGGAGAGAAATTCGGCAAAACGCTCTGGGCCGATCGCCAGCATCAGCGGCAAGCCGATTGCCGACCACAGCGAGTAACGCCCGCCGACCCAATCCCAGAAGCCGAACATGCGCGAGGCCGGGATGCCGAAAGTCTCGACCTTCTCGCGCGCAGTCGAAACGGCAACGAAATGATCTCCCACGGCTTCTTCACCCAACGCCCCGGCGAGCCAGAAACGCGCCGAGCGGGCATTGGTCATGGTTTCGATGGTGGTGAAGGTCTTGGACGCGACGATCACGAGCGTACGCGCGGGCTCCAGACCCCGCAGCACATCGGCCAGATGAGCGCCGTCGACGTTCGAAACGAAATGCAGGCGCGGACCATCGTGAAAGGCTCGCAAGGCCTCGACGGCCATGACTGGCCCCAGGTCCGAGCCGCCAATGCCAATATTGACGACATCGGTGAAGCGCTCGCCGGTGGCACCACGCGCCTCACCCGCCCGCACGGCCCTCGCATAGGCAAAACACGCTTCCCGAACGCCAAGCACATCCGGAATGACATCTCGTCCATCCACACGGAACACCGAGCCTTCGGGCGCCCGAATGGCGGCATGCAGCACGGCGCGGTTCTCGGTGAGGTTGATCGCGTTGCCCGCGAACATCTTCTCGCGCAATGCCGAAACACCCGCAACATCTGCGAGCGTTGCGAGAAGACGCCGTGTCTCGACGGTGAGCTTGCACTTCGAATAGTCGAGCAGCAGCTCACCGGCTGAAGCCGAGAAACTCTCGAAACGGCGCTGATCCGCCTCGAACAGGCTGGATGTGCGGGTGCCGGACAACCCGGCATGATGAGCGCGGAGTTGAGCCCAGGCTGAGTCGAGCTTGGAAGGGTCGCGGGTTATGGTCATCCAGGCAAAATGTCCTTCAGCCGGAGCAGCGCGATGCGCTCGATCTCGGCGAGAGCAGTGGTGAATTCATCCGTAGTATTATTACTCAATCTTGATGTAAAGCTACGTATGATATCGGCCTTGCTGCGTCCCTTGACCGCCAGAATGAAGGGGAAGCCGAATTTCGCCTTGTAGGCGTCATTCAGGGCCGTGAATTCCGCGAGTTCCGCCGAAGTCAGCCGATCCAGTCCGGCTGAAGCCTGCTCGCTGGTTGAATCTGCCGTGAGCTCTCCTGCAAGGGCCAGCCGACCCGCGAGATCGGGATGGGCGCGAATGAGCGCGCGTCTGGCATTCTCCGAACCGCTCCGCATGGCATCGACCATCACGGCGTGAAGCCCGGTGGCCGTATCATTCTCCGGTATCAGACCGGTTTCGTAGGCCTTCTCCGCAATCCAGGGCGAATGTTCGAACACGCCGCCGAATCTCTCCAAGAAAAGCGGTTTCGAGAGCATGGAAGGTTTCCAGCCGCCAGGCGGCGCATGGTGCATCACCCAATGCCGGGCGATATCGAGGCGGGTTGCAACCCAGACCCGCTCGTGACCCTGCACATAATCGAGGAAACGCGCCAGCGCCGCGGCGCGACCGGGGCGACCGACCAGACGGCAATGCAGGCCGATCGACATCATTTTCGGAGCCGCTTCGCCTTCGGCATAGAGGGTGTCGAAGCTGTCTTTCAGGTAGGCGTAGAACTGGTCACCGGCATTGAACCCCTGCGGAGTTGCAAAACGCATGTCGTTGGCATCGAGCGTGTAGGGCACGATCAGGAACGGGCCATGTCCGCCTCGGCCATTCGGACCCTCGACATAATAGGGCAATTCATCAGCATAGCTGTCGGCGGAATAGAGAAAGCCCCCCTCCTCCTGCGTCAGTCGTAAGGTGTTGGTGCTCGTCCGGCCCTGATACATGCCGAGCGGGCGATGGCCCGCTACCTCCGCATGGATGCGCACGGCTTCGGCAATGTGGTGCGCCTCATCAGCGGAGTCGAAGTCGCGGTAATCGATCCATTTCAGACCATGCGTGGCGATTTCCCACCCGGCCTCATTCATCGCAGCGACGGCCTCGGGGTGGCGCATAATCGCGTGAGCCACGCCGAACACGGTGACCGGCATTGCGCGCTCGGTGAACATCCGGTGGAGCCGCCAGAACCCGGCGCGCGAGCCGTATTCGTAGATCGACTCCATGTTCATATGCCGCATGCCCGGCCAGGGTTGCGCACCGACAATCTCGCTCAGGAACGCTTCCGATGCCGCATCGCCATGCAGGATGTTGTTCTCGCCGCCTTCCTCGTAATTGATCACGAATTGCAGGGCGACCCGGGCACGCTTCGGCCATTTCGCCTGCGGAACATTCTGGCCATAGCCGACAAGATCGCGTGGATAAGTCATGGCTCAGCTCCCGCGATAGGTCGAATAGGTCCAGGGTGTGCACAGCAGCGGCACGTGATAATGCCCATCGGCATCGGCAATTCCGAAATGGATCGGAACGTGATCGAGAAAGGCCGGTTCCGGCAGCCGCACCCCCTGCGCACGGAAATAGTCGGCTACAGCGAAGCGCAGCTGAAACGTCCCGGTCCGGAATTCCTCGCCAGAGAGCAGGGGTGTGTCGGTCCGGCCATCGGCATTTGTGATCACGGATTTCAAAGCCCTCCAGCCCCCCGCTGGCAGGGCTTCGAGTAATTCGATGTGCATGCCGGCGGCCGGTCGGCCGCTCATTGTGTCGAGAACATGCGTGGAAAGCCGACCCATCATCACAACTCCATAGCCCGATGGCTCGCCGCCGCATGAGAATTGTTGCATCCCTTGCCGCGACCAACCGACCTGTCGCAGTGTAGAAACAGGGGAGGCCGGATGTCACGTGCGAACGACACCGGAATCGAGACAACAACAGAGAGTTCTTGCCATCATGACGTCGCGCTATGAAACCGGGACCCGGACACGCCGCGCGGTCCTCGGGGATGCCCATGTCGATCGTTCGGAGAAGAACCGGACGCCATTCGATGCCGAGTTTATCGCCCTGATTACCGAATCAGCCTGGGGCAGCGTGTGGTCGCGCGAGACGATCACGAAGCGTGAGCGCTCGATGATCACGCTCTCCATCCTCGCCAGCCTCGGCCATCACGAGGAATTCGTGCTGCATCTGAAAGCGACCCGCAACACGGGCGCCAGCATGGAGGACATCAAGGATGCGCTTCTCCATGTCGCGATCTATGCCGGTGTGCCCGCTGCCAACACCGCTTTCCGCATCGCCAAACAGGTCTATGCGGAAATGGCGCAGGAAGCAGCTTCGCAGGAGAAGGCCTGATGAGAATATTCCAATGAGCATTTCCCCACTCGACAGTGCGCTCTATCGTGGATTGCTCGGCGATCCCGAGGTCTCGGCCTTACTCTCGGACGAAGCGGAAATCGCGGCCATGATCCGCGCCGAGAGCGCTCTTGCCCGCGTGCAGGCCCGCCTCGGTGTCATTCCGGCCGAGGCCGGCGCGCTCCTGTCGAGGCATCTGGATCAAATCTCGATTGCTCCGGCAAAGCTGGCTGCGGGCGTTGCGCGCGATGGCGTCGTCGCGCCTGCCCTTGTTGCGGCGCTGCGGGCTGAATTGCCGCCCGAGGCCGCGCACTGGCTTCACTGGGGCATGACCTCGCAGGATGCGCAGGACATCGCGCTGATCTTGCGCCTCAGGGATGTGCTGACGCTGTTCGATCAGCGGCTGCGTGACCTGATCGCCGAACTGGCCCGGCTGGCGCAAGCCAACCGTGACCTGCCGTGTCTGGCTCGAACGCGCCTGCAAGCGGCTGCACCGACGCTTTTTGGCCTCAGGGTGGCGCAGTGGTTTGCACCGCTCTTGCGCCATCGCGAGCGGCTGCGCGAGGTGCGACCGAGGCTGCTGGCGATCCAGCTCGGCGGCGCGGCAGGAAATCTCGCCGCATTCGGGCCACAGGCCCGCGCGCTTATGGATGGGCTCGCCGACGAACTCGGGCTGAGTCGAGCCGAGCCATGGCACAAGGGGCGCGACCGTTTCGAGGAACTCGCTGGCTGGCTGGCGATGGTTGCTTCTTCATTGGGAACAATCGGCGTCGACATTGCCCTTCTGGCGCAAGGCGAGGTGGCGGAAATCCGCCTCGCAGGCGCTGGCGGCTCCTCGACACTGCCGCAGAAGCAGAACCCGGTTCTGGCCGAAGTGCTCGTGAGCCTTGCACGCCATGCCGCGACGCTCGCGGGCGGCGTGCACCAGGCCGGAATCCACATCAACGAGCGTGATGGCATGGCTTGGACGCTCGAATGGCTGGCCTTGCCGCAACTGGTCGCGACGACAGGCGCAGCCCTGTGCCGCGCGCGGGATCTCGTGAGCGCACTCCGGATCGATGCGAGCCGGATGCAGGCCAATCTCGACTCGACGCAAGGATTGATCCTGGCTGAAATGGCCAGCTTCGCACTGGCGGCGCGGGGGTCGCGTGCTGAAGCGGCCGCGCTGGTGAAAACGGCGGTTGAAACGACTCTCCGCGATGGCGGTCATCTGCTGGATCATCTGGCAAAAATCGCACCGTCAGGTGCAGACTGGGCGGCATTAAGACAGCACGGAGCCGGGCTGGGCCCGGCTCGCGCCTTGCTCGAAAGGCTGCTGGAGACAGCCTCAACTTCTCTCAAAGCGGAGTGAGGCCTGCCTCGATCGCCGCGCGCCGATGTTCGAGAAACGGAGGCAACGACAGGCTCTCGCCCATGGTTTCCTTCGGCTCATCAGCATCGAAGCCCGGCCCGTCCGTTGCGATTTCGAACAGGATGCCGTTGGGTTCGCGCACGTAGAGCGAGCGGAACCAGAAGCGATCGACCGGGCCGGAAGACCTCAGGCCGACGCCGTTATAGCGCTCGACCCATGCCATGTAGTCAGCATCATTCGCCCGGAAAGCGACATGATGGACGGCGCCAGCCCCCTGCACTGCCGGCTGAAAGCCGGGCTCGACCGCGACATGCAACTCGGCCGAGGCTCCGCCCTCGCCCATTTCGAAAACATGGATCCGGCCGCCCTTGTATTCGGGGTTCTCGAAATCGCGCACCTCACGCATGTCGTAGATCCCCTCGACGAACAGCTTCGTGCGGCGCAATTCCGGCACGCTCATCCGGATGGGACCAAGACCCCGGATCTGGAATTCGGCCGGCACATCCGTCCTGCCCCAGGCGTGAGCCGCTCCTTTGCCGCCGTCATCGACGAGACTGAGCCGCTGGCCCTCCGGATCCTCGAAATCGAGAGTGAGGCGCCCATCCAGTTCACGGACGGGCGAGACCGCGACGCGGGCCGACCGGAGCCGCTCTTCCCAATAGGTGAGCGCGGCAAGACCGTTCACACGCAACGCCGTGCGTGTGATGGAATGGGTGCCGCGCCGCTCGCGCGGGACCGGGAACTCGAAGAAGGTGAGATCCGAGCCCGGCGAACCTTCACCATCAGCGTAGAACAGATGGTAGGCCGAGGTATCGTCCTGGTTGACGGTTTTCTTGACCAGCCGCATGCCGAGCAAGCCGGCGTAAAAGGCGTGGTTGGCCTTCGCATCCGCCGAAATGGCCGTCAGGTGATGAATTCCGAGAAGCTGCATGATCCGCTCCGGGGTTTGATATTGCGTTGACGCCAATATAATGCGGCATAATTCGATTTTCACTTGTAAAAGTGCAATTTCATATTGAGGCGTGTCGTGTGATCCGGCGGTAGTTCCCTCGAAAGGTTGAGCGCCGACGAGATTCATCTAGAGAAAGAGAACAGAATTTCTCGCCGGAGCCAGCCTGATGACCATCCGCCTTCACAAAGGTGACCTTTCCGCGCCGATCCCGGCCGGTTCTGTGGTCGCCATCGACACCGAGACACTTGGTTTGAACCCGCATCGCGACCGGCTCTGCGTGGTGCAGCTTTCCCTTGGCGATGGCACGGCCGATGTCATCCAGATCGCCGCAGGGCAGAGGAAGGCGCCCAACCTCGTGCGGATGCTGAAAGACAAGTCCATCCTGAAACTGTTTCATTTCGCCCGCTTCGATCTTGCCGTGCTGCAACATGCTTTCGGGGTCGAGACAAGTCCGGTCTTCTGCACCAAGATCGCTTCGCGCCTTGTGCGCACCTATACCGATCGGCACGGTCTGAAAGATCTGTGCCGCGAGCTTATCGGGGTCGAGATTTCGAAACAGCAGCAATCCTCCGATTGGGGTGCCGAGACCCTCACCGAAGCGCAGCTGGCTTATGCGGCTTCTGATGTGTTGCACTTGCACGCGCTGAAAGCGAAGCTCGATCCGCTTCTGGTGCGCGACGGGCGCAAGGGGCTCGCGGATGCCTGTTTCCGTTTCCTGCCCGCGCGCGCGGCGCTTGATCTGCAAGGTTGGCCGGAAACGGATATTTTTGCGCATGCCTGAGAGGTTTTTTACGGGTTTTGCGCCATAACTTCGCCGCGAGCATTGGCGAAGGGCTGATCGGCGCCAGGAGGCAAGGCATTGCGGTTTTCATTTGCAGGCAACAGGCAGGGGAACGGAGTGGCGATGAACCGCAACGCAGACCTGCATCTTTCGCTGCCGCCGCATCTCGCCCATCAGCCGAATTTCATTGCCGCCGCGCGGCATTCGCGCCGGGTGCGCTTCCTGCGCCGTGCGATCCCTTGGCTCTGCGCCGCGGTGGCCCTGTTTCTGGTGCTCCGAATGCTGGCCGGGGCTTTCATCACCGGGCCGGGGGGACTTGCAGCCGGGTTCTC
Organism: Hyphomicrobiales bacterium; assembly: GCA_017302635.1. GTDB lineage: Bacteria > Pseudomonadota > Alphaproteobacteria > Rhizobiales > Beijerinckiaceae > Rhabdaerophilum. The sequence goes on along the minus strand of JAFLCX010000001.1, from coordinate 1,023,750 downwards.
GATTCAGGATCGCAAGGTGGTGATGGAGAAGCCACGCCTATCGGGTTTCAAACGGGATGGCTCTTCGTATGAAATGAATGCCGAAAAAGCCATTCAGGACCTGAAAAACCCCAATCTCGTCGAAATGCTGCGGCTTTCGGCCCGCATCCAGCAGGGCGCGCAGGGGTGGACCAATCTGTCCGGCGATTCCGGATTCTACGACAGCAAGGGCGATCGCCTTGATGTGCGCGGCAATGTCAAAGTGAAAACAGAAAACGGCACCGAAGCCTTGCTGCAGGACGCACTGATCGAATTCAAGGCTGGAACTGTCGTCACCGAGAAGCCGGTCGAGGTCAGAATGAATATCGGGCAGGTATCCTCAGACCGGATGCAGGTGCTCGACAATGGCCGGAAGTTCGTCTTTGAGGGCAGGGTGAAGAGCGAATTCGTTAATGCCGCGCCCTCGGCATCGCCCGGGCAGTGAGGAGAATGATCGTGAACCCGAAGTTCAACCTCGCCTTTGCCTGTGCCGCTTTGCTGATCGCGGCGCCAACCCTTGCACAAAATGCACCGAAAAAGGCTCCTGCCGCCGGCTCCGGAACGCCGCTCCTCGGGTTTGGCTCGAATTCCAAGGAGCCGATCAAGGTGGATGCCAACAGCCTTGAGGTGTTCGACAAGGAAAGCCGTGCTGTTTATACGGGCGATGTCGTGGTCGTGCAGGGCCAGACAACCATGCGCTGTTCGACCATGGTTGTGTTCTATGCGCAAGCGCGCGGTAACAACGCTGCGAGCAGCCCGAACCCCGCTGCCCCCTCTGGCCAGACCTCCATCCGGCAGATTGATTGCGCTGGGCCGGTTTCGTTGCTCTCGGGGACGCAATCGGCGACCTCCGAGAAACTGGTCTACGAGGCCGAGAAGGACATCGTCACGCTGACAGGCAAGGTGGTGATTGCCGATTGCGAAAATGTTCAACGGGGCGAGCGCGCGGTCTATGATGTGAAAACCGGTCGGGCCACCGTCGATGCCGGGCCGAGAGGTCGTGTGCAAGGCGTTTTCACACCGGGTGGGGATGACAAGCCGGGCCAGGCTGCCCGCCCGCAGGCTGGAGGAGCGACGCCAGCGAAATCCAAGGAATGTCCGGCCCCTGCTGCCGGTTCATCTCCCGCTGCCGGTGCGCCCAAAGCGGAAGCGCCGCCTCGCGCCGCCGCGCCCGCACCCCAGGCACCTGCGCGGACGGGACAGACTTCGGCCGGACCGATGCAGTTGCGCCCGTGACGCGCGCTTCAATCTGCGCTAGAGCGCATGAACCTGCCGGTCTATGCGATCCGGCCTTCCAGTTTTGAGTTTTCGTCGGTGTTGCAATCCGTTCTTCGTCTCCTGCGCAGGAAGCCGGCCAAGGCTGCTGAAAATCACGGCGTGCCGGAGAGTGCCCGGCTGCCTGCGCAGCCGCGTCTGCCGACGCCGCGAGCGATCGGGCCCGAAGATGTGACACGCGCGTCGGATGTGCTCGCCGCCGAGTCGGTCGGGAAGACCTATGGCAAGCGCCAGGTCGTGAAAGATGTGAGCCTGCACGTGCGTCGCGGTGAGGCCGTTGGACTTCTGGGGCCGAATGGCGCTGGCAAGACAACGGTTTTCTACATGATCACCGGCCTTGTGCCGGCCGATCAGGGCCGCATTCATCTTGATGGTTATGACATTACCCCGCTGCCGATGTATCGACGCGCGCGGCTCGGAATTGGTTATCTGCCGCAGGAAGCCTCGATTTTTCGCGGACTGGATGTGGAATCCAACATCCGCGCCGTGCTTGAATCGGTCGAGCCGGATTCAAAGAAGCGAGAGGCGCAGCTTGACTCGCTGCTCGATGAATTCTCGATCAAGCGGCTGCGCAAATCGCCATCGATCGCGCTTTCAGGCGGTGAGCGCCGGCGCTGCGAAATCGCCCGCGCGCTGGCGGGCCGGCCCAATTTCATGCTGCTCGACGAGCCTTTCGCCGGTATTGATCCGATCGCGGTCGGTGACATTCAGGATCTTGTCAAGCATCTGAAATCGCGCGGGATCGGGGTTCTCATCACCGATCACAATGTGCGGGAGACCCTTTCGCTGATCGATCGGGCCTACATCATCCATTCCGGCGAAGTGCTGATGGAGGGCACGCCGGATGAGATCATCGCCAATCCGGATGTGCGGCGGCTCTATCTGGGTGAGGACTTCCGGCTCTGAGCCCGCGCGGGACACTGCGGCAAATCGGCATCAGCCCCGCCAATAGCGCAATTTCGCCTTGCTCTTCAGAATTCCGAAAATAACTTTGTGCGATATTGGTGCTAGCAATATCCGTGCCGAAACAGCGCGGATCCGCACCGCAGGTTTCGGCTGCGACGAGGAGAAGGGGCTTCATGGCCATTGGCCAGAAACTGATGATGCGCCAGAGCCAGTCTCTGGTGATGACGCCGCAGCTCTTGCAGGCGATCAAGCTTCTTCAGCTCTCCACCACCGAATTGCAGGCTTTTGTCGAGACTGAACTCGAGCGAAACCCGCTTCTGGAGCGCGATGCCCGCGACGACGACGCGCCGATCGCTCCGGTTGCCGCTCCGATGGAAGCGGAAAATGCCCCGGTCGAATCCGGTGACTGGGCTCGCGATGATGTGCTGCCGATGGATCGCGGCACTTTGGAGCGCGAAACCGGCACCAGCTTTGAAAACGCCTTCCCCGATGAAGCGGTGGTGGATCAATCCGCGCCCCAAGGCGATTCCCTCAACTGGAACCTCTCGGGTGGCTCGGGCAAAGGGCTTGCCCTGAGTGACGACGACCCCAATCTCGAAGCCTACGTGGCCACGAGCACGACCCTGCACGAGCATCTCGAGAACCAGCTCGGGTGCACGGATACCGATGATCTCACACGCCTCATCGCGTCGCAGATCATCGATCAGATTGACCAGACCGGATACCTGACCGAGCCGCTTGAGGACATCGCGGAGCGTTTGGGCGTGGATGCCCGGCGGGCTTCGATCGCGCTCGAGATCATTCAAGGTTTTTCGCCCACGGGAATTGGCGCACGCAACCTCGCGGAATGCCTCACCTTGCAACTGAAGGAGCGCGACCGGTTTGATCCCGCTATGGCGGCCCTGATCGAAAACCTGCATCTTCTGGGCAAACGCGAATTCGGAGCCCTGCGCCGCGCTTGCGGGGTCGATGAGGAAGACCTCGCCGACATGATCGCCGAAATCCGGCGGCTCGACCCCAAGCCGGGCCTGATTTTCGGCTCCTCGATGATCGATGCGATCATCCCCGACGTTTATGTGCGCCCCGCCTCCGATGGCGGCTGGCAGGTTGAACTCAATTCCGACGCCCTGCCTCGCGTCGTTGCGAACCGGTCGTTCTATGCGCGCGTCTCCAAAAGCCCTGACAAGGAAGCACGCAGTTTCGTGGACGAGCACTGGACCAACGCGAACTGGATCGTGCGCAGCCTCGAACAGCGGGCGCGCACCATCCTCAAGGTCGCGACGGAGATTGTCCGCCAGCAGGACAGTTTCTTCACCTACGGCGTTGCGCATCTGCGGCCGCTGAACCTGAAAATCATCGCCGATGCCGTGCAATTGCATGAATCGACCATCAGCCGCGTGACCGCCAACAAATACATGGCCACTCCGCGCGGGCTGTTCGAGATGAAATACTTCTTCTCGACCGCGATTGCCGCTTCGGATGGCGGTGCCGCAGTCTCGGCCGAGGCTGTGCGCTTCCGGGTGAAACAGCTGATCGATGCCGAGGATGCGCATGAAGTGCTCTCGGATGATGCCATCGTCGACAAGCTGCGCGAGATGGGCGTCGAGATCGCACGGCGCACGGTCGCCAAATACCGTGAAGGGCTCGGTATCGCCTCCTCCTCGATCCGGCGGCGCGAGAAACTCGCTTCGGTGCCTCGCGCCAGGGCAATCTGATCACGGCTTGTTCGGTGTGCCGTCGGTTCAGGCCGGTTCGGCTCCTCGTTTTCATTGACGAAGCCATTCGGCCAGACGTAGCCTCTCCCCTGTCAGCCTTTCGGGGGAATCGGGGGGCTACATCTGCGGCGCCGTTCAGGCGTTGCGCCAATCAGCAAGCCGGAATGACCCTCAGACGGTGTTCCGGGAGGGGAGGTATCCATGGAAATCCGCGTTTCCGGCAAGAATATCGATCTGGGTGAAGTTCTGCGCCATCAGGCCGAACACCGCCTCAACGATGTGATCCGGAAATACGTCGATTCCAACTATACCGGCCACATCACGGTCGCTCGCGATGGCATCGGATTCAAGACGGAATGCGCCGTCCGCTTCGATCACGGTCCGGTCATGCATGTGACGGGCGAGGCCACCGACGCCTATCAGGCGCTTTCGGTCGCCATCGAGCGGATGGCCAAGTCCCTGCGCCGGTTCAAGCGCAAGAAGGACAAGCACGGCGCTGACCGGATGCCCATGAACGGCTTTGATCCCGGATCCCTGGCTGATTTCGCCGAGGATGATGCTGATGAAGAAGATATTGTCGCGACCACTGGCGCAGGAGCCGTGATTATCGCTGAAGCTGTCGCCAATGCGCCGCAGCACAGCACCACGTCGGCGGTCGCGGCTTTCGAGCGTTCCGATGCGCCGGTTCTGGTGTTCCGGAACGCCGGAACGGGGCGCGTTAACGTGCTTTATCGACGCAAGGACGGCCATTACGGTTGGGTTGATATCGGTTGAGGAACGTGCAAACAGCACATTGAAGTTCAACCTCTGGGTTGGCAGTGCAGAACGGCACGCCTCCTGCTTGGTCGGGTGTCATGGCGCTCTCGTCTCTTATCCTGTCGGACGCGGTCCTCGCGGATCTGAAGCCGAACAGCAAGAAGCAACTCCTGCAGGAGCTTGCCCAGAAGGCGGCTGCGTTGAGCGGCCGACCCGAAAGGCTGATCTTCGATCAGCTCCTGCAGCGCGAACGGCTGGGTTCGACCGGCATCGGACAGGGCATCGCGGTTCCGCATGCTGCCATTCCCGGCTTGCCGCATCTTGTCGGTGTTTTCGCCCGTCTTGCGCGCCCCGTGGAGTTCGATGCGGTTGATGGCGTGCCGGTTGATCTCGTGTTCCTGCTTCTGGCCCCGGAAAGTGCGGGCGCTGATCACCTGCAGGCTTTGTCGCGCGTCGCGCGGTTCTTCCGCTCCTCGACGCATGTGAACATGCTGCGTCAGGCCGATGATCCGGCTGCTATTTTCGCGATCCTGACATCGGAAACTTCGCCGCGCGCGGCCTGATACGGCAAAAGTCCGATCAATCTTCGAGCTGTTTCGACTTTGCCTTGGTCGCGACAGACTTGGCATGCCCGCTCTCGGCGACCTTGTCTGTCAGCGCCATGATCAGGCCCGAGACCACAAAAACCAGATGGATGACCACAAGCCAGGTCAGGTCGCGCTCCGACACATTCTTGACGTTCATGAAGGCTTTGAGAACCTGAATCGCCGAGATCGCGACGATTGAGGACAGAAGCTTCAGCTTCAGCCCGGCAAAATCGATCTTGCCCATCCATTCGGGCCAGTCCTTCGTCGTGCCCGGATCGATGCGGGAGACAAAATTCTCGTAGCCCGAGAAAATCACGATCACGATCAGCGAGCCGGTGAGCGTAAGATCAATGAGGGCCAACACACCGAGGATCACCTCGGACTCGGTTGCGACCAGTGCGTGGGTAATAAAGTGCCAGAGCTCCTGCAGCGCTTTGACGAGCAAGACGCCCAAAGCGAAGACCAGCATCACATAGAACGGGGCGAGCAGCCAGCGGCTTGCAAACAGGAACCGCTCCAGAAATCGTTCGATCATCCCGTGCCCCTTGCCGGAAGGCCTTCAAAACCCGGGCCCGCGCCCTAGCTGGGCTGACAGGACCTTTTGTCGTGAACAGGGGCCGCCTCGGGCAGCCTCGTGTCACGAGCATACGCCCTAACACCGGACGATGACCTTGCAAAGGCGTGAGCCACTCAACGGGAGCAAAGCACAGGGATGACCAAATCGCCTCAAGCCTCGATCGAAACCTTGGGCGGGCTCGCTCTGGCGATTTCGGCGGTTCTGGCCCTGTTCGCCGCGAATTCCGGATTTTCTGTCGCCTATCAGAATCTGCTCTCGATACCCGTGCACCTGACAATCGGCAGTCTCCAGATTCACAAGCCGTTGCTGCTCTGGATCAATGACGGGTTGATGGCGATCTTTTTTCTGCTTGTCGGGCTTGAAATCAAACGGGAATTTGTCATCGGGGAACTGTCAGACCGGCCCAAGGCCATCCTGCCGCTCGTTGCGGCCAGTGGCGGGTTTATCCTCCCGGCAATTATTTTCGTCGCGATCAATGCCGGGCATCCGGAAAACCTGCGTGCCTGGGCGGTGCCGACCGCGACGGATATCGCGTTCGTGGTGGGGTTGCTCGCGGCTCTTGGGCGGCTCGTGCCGGTGAGCCTGAAAGTGCTCGTGCTGGCCATCGCGATCATCGACGATCTGATGGCCGTGGTGGTGATTGCCCTGTTCTACACAGCCCAATTGTCATGGGCGATGCTGGGGCTTGCCGGGCTTTTCCTCGTCGCACTCTGGCTCCTTGGCCGCTTTGGCGTGCGCAGCGTTGCGGCCTATATTCTGGTTGGCGTGCTGCTGTGGGTCGCGGTGCTCAAATCCGGCGTGCACGCAACGCTGGCGGGCGTGGCTCTGGGCTTCCTGATTCCGATTTCGCGCCACGAGGGCGAACATGAGAGCCTGCTCGAACATCTCGAACATGCTCTGAAACCCTGGGTGACTTTCCTGATCGTGCCGGTCTTCGCCTTCGCCAATGCCGGCGTGCCGCTCACCGGTATTGGCCCCGATGCGCTGGCAGCACCCCTGACACTCGGCATCATTGCCGGGCTTTTTTTCGGCAAGCAATTCGGGATTTTCGCCGCGATCTGGGCCAGTGTGCGGATCGGGCTGTCACCCAAGCCGCATCACTCGAACTGGGTGCAGATCTATGCCGTCTCGGCCCTGTGCGGCATCGGTTTCACCATGAGCCTCTTCATCGGCTCGCTCTCGTTCAGCGATCCGGGATTGCAGGATCGCATCCGGCTCGGCGTCATAGTCGGCTCGCTCGCGAGCGCGGTGCTGGGCGTCGTTCTGTTGAAACTGGCCGCACGGCGGGCCTAGAGGCCCGAGCCCGGGCGATTACCCTTCAGGTTTTCAATCCGATCGGGCATGAGACGCCTGTGCCGCCGAGGCCGCAATAGCCCTGCGGGTTCTTGGCGAGATATTGCTGGTGGTAGTCCTCGGCAAAATAGTATGGGCCGGCAGGGGCGATTTCCGTCGTGATCTCCGGATAGCCGGCCGCTTTCAGCCGTTCGGCATAGGCCGTGCGCGAGGCCCGTGCCTCCTGGAGCTGCGCGTCATTCGTCGTGAAAATCGCCGATCGATATTGCGTGCCGATATCATTGCCCTGCCGCATGCCTTGCGTCGGATCGTGATTTTCCCAGAAAACGCGCAGGAGATCTGCGAAAGAAACGCGGTCGGGGTCAAAAATCACCTGCACCACTTCGGTATGGCCCGTACGACCCGAGCAGGTTTCCTCATAGGTCGGGTTGGGGGTGATGCCTCCGGCATAACCGACGGAAGTCAGCCATATCCCATGCCCCATCTGCCAGAACTTGCGTTCGGCACCCCAGAAACAGCCCATCCCGAATAGCGCAGTCTCGAAGCCATCAGGGATCTCGCCCTTCATTGCGCGGTGAAAGACAAAATGCTCGGCGGCGGTCACGATCGCGCTGTCTCGACCCGGCAGCGCCTCGCCAGCTCTCGGCATATCGGGGGATTTGCGGAAAAACATGGGCACCTCAGGCCTTTGGCTGAATGGATGAGGCCATAGCTGGCGTTTCGGACTTCGATGCGCAAGGCTTTGCCGCCTTTCTCGCATCTTTGTGATCAGGCCCGCGGAAAGCCTCATCAGCTGCCTTGCAATTTATCGAACCTGCCGCCATAACCCGCGGCAATTCCCGCTTGGGGGTCCGATTGCTTTTGCGATCGCGTCCGTGTCGAGAAGGAGATGCTTGCGCCTTGCTGGTGCAGGCAATGGACAGGTGGCCGAGTGGTTGAAGGCGCACGCCTGGAACGCGTGTATAGGGGCAACTCTATCGAGGGTTCGAATCCCTCCCTGTCCGCCATTTGCGCAGAAATTCGTGCGACTATGTCTGGCTGCGTGGGTTTTTGTGGTGCGCATTCTGTACCATCGACCGCAACCAGAGACACGCCGGATCGGCATCGGTCCGCCAGTGCCAGATGATCGAATAGGGACAGGCCGGAACCGTCAGCGGGGGTTCGAACCTGACGAGATTTTCGTCGGCTGAGCTGTCGGCGAGCCGCGAAGGGATCGACATCGGCAATTCGGTTCCCGCGAGCGACGTGACGTTGCTCGCAAAACTCGGCGGCACCAGCGCGACGCGCCTTGTCCGCCCGATGGTCGCCAACGCCGCGCCCGAGCGGTTTCGCGATCGCCTGATCAGTCTCGCGGCGAACCCGGCCGTGATCCTGTCTACGGTCATGGCGCGCTTCATCCTCACGATGCCTGTCATCGAGCGAGCAAGGCCGAGCTCCGTTGAACGGCTCTCGCCAGCCCCTGCAACCGAACGACAAAATCCCCATGTCGAGATCAGGCTGAAGACGCCCTTTGACCGAGCCGGTATGCCACGGCGAGGTCCGGTCGGTCGGTCGTGAAAGCCGAGGCACGGCGCGTGAAGGCTTCCGCTATAGCGGTCGTATCGTTGGCCCCGAAAAATCCGAGCCTCAGTCCAGCCTTCTCGGCCATGTTGCGATCTGTCAGGCTGGCCTGACTGATGTGCAGAGCGATCTCGCCGATACTTTCGCTGATGGCAGTCTGGACGAGCTTCTCGAAACCGAGTTCCAGAGCGAGCGGTCGCCGGACCAGCCATATCCGCCCGGCGAGCCCTGGCGTCGCCTCAAAAGCCTTGAGGTAGTCGCATTCGAAGGACGTGATGGTCGTGCGCGAGCGCATTCCGGCCCGATCGAGATGCGCGAGCACGATAGGCGGCAAATTCGGCTGGCATTGCTCGTCTGCGTCGCACTTCATCTCCAGTCTGAGGTCGATGGCGGAAGGAGCGAGCAGTTCAAGAAGCTGTGACAGATGAGGGATCGTGTCGCCCGGCGATCCTTTCAGCGCAATCGTGGAAAGGGTCGCAAAATCGAGCCGGCTTGCGATGCCCGTCGCGATGGTCGTGCGATCGAGCGTAGCATCGTGAAGCAGGAAGGGTTCGTGATCGAGGCTGAGGCGCACATCGGTCTCGACCTGATCGACCGGCAGAGTGAGCGCGCCGCGAAACGCGGTCAGGCTGTTTTCAGCCCAGAGCAAGGCTCCGCCTCGATGAGCCGCGATCAGGGTGTCATGCCGGTGTCGTGTCATTCTGCTTGCGTCCCGATCTGTTCCGTCGGAGTCGTTCGAATCAATAAATAAAAATTTATATTGACCTTCAAGATGAAATTTTTATTTCTATTCTCAACCAAGAAGGCAATTTCGGGGAGAGGCAGGATGGGATTGGCGGAAGCCGTCGCGCGCCATGCGGATGACCTTTCGCCCGTCGAAAGGAAGTTGACCGAGGCCTTACTGGCATCCCCCGGAGAGGCGGCCGTTTTGCCAGTCGCCGAGATGGCCCGCCGGGCCGGCGCCGACCCCGCGACGGCTGTGCGGCTCGCACGCAAGCTCGGCTTTTCCGGTTACCGGGCCCTGAAGCAATCGCTTCAATCGGCGTTGATTCAAGGTGCTGATGCCCATGATCGCCTCGAACGGCGCGTCGGCCCGATGGACAAGGACCAGATCCTCTCGACCCTGATCGAGGTCGAGATGGAAAGCCTCCAGTTGCTCCGCAACCAGATCAGCGATGCGCGCCTGCTGGCAGCTGCGGCCACCTTGCGCGATGCGCGCCGGATTTTCCTCTACGGACAAGGGCACGCAACGGCGCTTGTCGATCTGATGGCGCGGCGTCTCAACCGACATGGTTATCTGGCCATCCCGATCCGCGAAGGTGAGTGGAGCGCGCCAGAAGCGCTGGTGAATATGGCGAGCACAGATATGCTTGTGACGTTCGCCTTCTATCGCGTTCCCCCCATCCTGCCGACCATGCTTGCCCATGCAGAGGCCGTGGGGGCCAGCAGCCTGCTCATTACCGATCTGGTCGGTTTGCGATTTCCGGCCATGCCGACCCATACGCTGGCCGCTGTTCGCGGCCAACCTGAGCAATCGCATTCGCTCACCGTGCCGATGCTGCTCGTCAACGCACTGATCCTCGCGATTGCGCGTTTCGATGACGGGCGGTCCGTGGCCTCACTCGAAAAGCTCGATGCGCTGACCCACCAGTTTTTTGAAGACAAACGCTACCCGTCGGTGAAGGCTGCGCGTCTTCGCCGACAGATCTGACACTTTGGCCGACAGGAAAACGGCTGAACGGGAGGTTGAAATGACCCTGACTCGCAGAAATCTTCTTTCCAGCGTCGGCGCGCTGGCACTGGTCTCAGGGCTGCCTGTCGTGTCCTTCGCGCAGGCTCGCCCTGACATCGTGATCGCCACCAACGAGCTGGCTCGCGGCCTCGAACCCGGTTCGGATACCGGCAATGTCGACGTGCGGGTGATCTACTCGATTTTCGATACCCTGATCCGACGCGATTTTGTCAATCCGCAGGCGGGGGGTGGCGAGAAACTCGTGCCCCATCTGGCTCAAAGCTGGAAGCGCGTCGATCCGCGGACACTTGAGGTTGTCTTGCGGCGCGGCGTGAAGTTCCACAATGGCGATGAGCTGACGGCAGAAGACGTGATGTTCACTTTCTCGGCCGAACGACTCTGGGGCCCGAAATCGGCGGTCGTGGAAGGGCGCGCCTATTTTGGTCATCTCGAGAAGGTCGAGAAAATTGATGATTACGCGGTGCGATTTGTCACGAAAGAGCCCGATCTCGTCTTCGAGAGCCGGCTTGCGACCTATACCTCCTGGATCGTCAATGCCCGTTCGTGGCTTCAGCACAAGGAGGCGATCGAGCGCCAGAACGCCGCCTTGCCGGAAGATCGGCGTCGCCCGTGGATGGAAGGCGCCATCCGGCTGGTGAAATGGAACCCCATCGGCACGGGGCCCTACAAGTTCCGTGGCTGGAAGAACAACGAGTTCATCGCGCTCGATGCCAACGAGAACTATTTCATGGGTGCGCCGGCCGCGCGTTCCATCACTTTCAAGGAAGTGCCTGAAATCGCGACCCGCATTGCCGGGCTCGTCTCGGGTGAGTTCCAGATGATCACGGATGTTCCGCCGGATCAGATCGCGCTGCTGGGGCGCTATCCCGATATCAAGGTAACACAGGCCCCACTCGAGAACAGCCATGTGCTCGTCTTCAACACGGCTGATCCGCTCCTGAAAGACAAGCGCATCCGGCAGGCGCTGAGCTTGGCGATTGATCGCGCCGCCCTGAACAAGGCCCTGTGGGAAGGACATGCGCAGATCCCGCCCGGCCATCAGCTTCCGTCGTTTGGTGAGATGTTCCTCAAGGATCGGCCGGGGTACCGGTTTGACCCCGCCCGTGCCCGGGCCTTGCTCGCAGAAGCCGGCTACAAGGGCGAGCGCATCGGCTATCGCATCATCCCGAACTATTATCAGCGCGGCGGCGAAGCCGCCCAGATCATGCTCGAGATGTGGAAGGCTGTGGGCCTGAATGTGGAGATGGAGACGGTCGAGAATTTCACACAGGTCCGGGCCAAGGGGCTGCAAATCCACCCGTGGTCGAACACCTATCGCCTGCCTGATCCCTCCGGCGCCCTGCTGGTGAACTGGGGCCCGAACGCCTTGATCCAGACCCGGTTCAAGCATTTCGAACCGCCACCGGCCTTCAACGAGGCTGCGAAAGCCCTGATCGGCGGCGCGACGATGGCGGATCGGCGAAAGGCCTTCAGTACGCTTCTCGACATCTTCGAAGACGAGATGCCGATGACGACGCTCTACAATCCGATCGCGATCTTCGCGATGCGCAACAACATCACCTGGAGCCCGTATCCCATCCATTACATGGACTTCCGGCCCGATGTGTTCCGTGTAGGTTAAGCAATCTCGAGATGACAGGCGCGCAGGCAGCAGCAGAGCGACTGGAGCACGATGCCACCATGCCTCTGCTCGCGATCGACAATCTCAGGATTTCGTTTGAGACGGCGCATGGCCGTTTTGCGGCCGTGGACGGCGTCTCGCTGTCTGTCCGTCCCGGCGATACCTTGTGTCTTGTGGGAGAAAGTGCCTGCGGGAAAAGTACGACATGCCATGCTGTGCTGCGCCTGACACCCGCCAATGGCCGGATCACCGGCCGGGTCTTGCTTGATGGCGTGGATATTCTGGCTCTGGACTCCAGTGCGCTCGACGAGGTGCGCGGCCGCGATGTCGCGATGATTTTCCAGGACCCGATCTCGTCGCTCAATCCGGTTCATCGGATCGGGGCGCAGATCGAGGAAGTGCTGCGCCAGCATCGCGGCATGTCGGCCAGCGCGGCGCGTGCGGAAGCACTGAGGCTCCTCGAAATCGTCGGCATCCCCGATCCCGACAAGCGGGTCGACGAATACCCCCACCAGCTTTCCGGAGGTATGAACCAGCGCGCGGGCATCGCGATGGCGCTTGCCAGTCGTCCGAAACTGCTGATCGCGGACGAGCCGACAACCGCGCTGGATGTCACGATCCAGGCGCAGATCCTCGACCTCCTGCGCGCACTTCAGGCCGAATACGGCATGGCTCTGGTGCTGGTGACGCATGATCTCGGTGTCGTGGCCGAAATGGCTGACCGCGTGGCTGTGATGTATGCCGGGCGCATCGTCGAGGAAGCGCCGGTGCGTCAGCTGTTCGCCTCACCGCAACATCCCTACACACGCGGCCTGATGGCATCGATCCCGAGGCTGGATGGGCCGATCGACCGCCTGAGCGTGATCGAGGGCAACGTGCCGAGCCCTGATCAGCCGCTTTCCGGCTGTCGTTTTGCGCCACGCTGCGCCTTCGCCGATTCGCTCTGTCATTCCGAGGCTCCCTCGCTGGAAGAGATTGCGCCGGGCCGCAAGGCCGCCTGTTTCCGCGTATCGGAGATCGGCGCATGAGCATGGCTTTGCTTTCAGCTGAAAATCTCACGCGGCATTATCGGAAGCCGAAGACCCGACTCTTCGCCCAGCGCGACGTGCTCAAGGCAGTCGATGGTGTGAGCTTCGAGCTGAAAACCGGCGAGACCCTCGGTGTTGTCGGTGAAAGCGGGTGCGGAAAATCGACCCTCGGTCGGCTTCTTCTCGGCATGGATGAGCCCAGCTCCGGAGCTGTGCTGATCGACGGAGAAAAGACCGCTCGCCCGGGCAGCAATGCATGGCGTGCGCAACGGCGTGACATGCAGATGGTGTTTCAGGACGCTTACGGCGCGCTCAATCCGCGTCGCACGCTCGGCGAGCAGATCGGCGAACCGCTCGATATCCACGAGATCGGCGACCTGCCATCCCGCGCCATGAAGGTTGGCGAGATGATGGATGCCGTGAAGCTCCCGGCCGCGATCGCCGGGCGGTTCCCTCACGAGATTTCCGGCGGGCAGCAGCAGCGCGTTGTGATTGCCAGAGCACTCATCATGAACCCGCGATTGCTCGTGTGCGACGAGGCTGTTGCCTCACTCGATGTCTCGATTCAGGCGCAGATCATCAACCTTCTGATCGATCTTCAGGTCGAGCGGGGGCTGACCTATCTCTTCATTTCGCATGACATGAAAGTCGTGCGCCATATCAGCACGCGCGTTGCCATCATGTATCTCGGACGGATTGTCGAGATCGGACCGCGTGATGCGATCTTCAGCACGCCCCAGCACCCTTACACGCAAGCGCTGATGTCGGCGATTCCGAATCCCGATCCCACGATCCGGCGTGCACGCATTTTGCTCGAAGGCGATCCACCGAGCCCGGTCAACCTGCCGAGCGGCTGTCGCTTTCGAACCCGCTGCCGGTTTGCGACTGAGCTTTGTGCCGCCCAAGACCCGGCATTGCGGCCCATGCCGAATGGCAGCGCTGTTGCCTGCCATCATGCCGGGAGTTTTCCCGCATGAGAAAGCCGCTGGTCATTGCCCATCGCGGGGCCAGCGCTCTCGCGGTCGAGAACTCGGCTGAAGCGCTCGAGGTTGCGATCGCGCTGCATGCCGATGTCGTCGAGTTCGATATCAGGCCCTCGCATGATCATGTGCCGATCTGCTGCCATGATCCTGATCTCGCGCGATTGAAAGGTCGTGCTGAAGCGGTCGCGAGCCTTGATGCACAGGAACTCAAAGCACTTGGCCTGCTGTCTCTGGCGCAACTGCTGACGCTGGCGCGCGGGCGCATCCCGCTGCTGCTGGATTGCAAGGCCGAGACCGAGGTGTTTTTCTCCTCGATCGCAAAAGCCCTGGCTCAAGCGGAAATGGAAGAAACGGACATTGTTATGGGCGTGCGTTCGCTTTCCGCATCCCGGACGGCCAGGACATTCCTGCCCGGATTGGCGCAACTCGGGTTGCTCGCGACCGAAGCCGAGATCGCGCCTTTCGTCGAGAGCGGCGGGGCCTTCATCCGGCTCTGGGAACAGGATGTGGATGCCGCCAGTATGGCAAGACTTCGCAAAACCTTTCACCGCCCGATTTGGATTACGCTCGGTGCGCCGGGGAGGGGAGATGCGGGCGAAACCGAACCCGTTGCTCTGGAGCGGGTTCTCGCACTCGAGCCGGAAGGCATCCTCATCAACGATCCGCGGCTTCTCGATGCCTCCCGTTCTTTTCCAGCATCCGGGAGGCAAGCTTCATGAGTTACTTCATTCTGCGCAAGGGGCTCCGCGCGATCATCACGATGTGGCTGGTGGTGACCTTTGCCTTTGTCGTGCTGCGCCTTTCGGGTGACCCCGTCGAACTGCTGCTGGGCGATGCGCCTGATCCGGCGACGCTCGATTACTACCGGGCGCGCTATGGGTTCGATCGCCCGATCTGGGAGCAATATCTGAGCTATTTCGTCAATGTGCTGCATGGCGATCTCGGCATCTCGATCAAGGACGAGCGCGATGCCGTGGAGGCCGTATCGCAGGCCTTGCCGCGTACATTGCAGCTGGGGCTTGCCTCACTCGCACTCAGCCTCGCGATTGGCATTCCGCTGGGCATGGTCGCGGCGGTCTATCGCAATCGCGCGGCTGACCGGTTTGCGATGTCCTTCGCGGTCTTCGGCTTTTCCATGCCGAATTTCTTTCTGGCCATCCTGTTGATCCTGCTGTTCTCGTTGCAATTGCGCTGGCTGCCGAGTTCCGGCGCCGGCACCTGGGCGCATATGGTGATGCCGACAATCGCGCTCGGCACGGCGGGTGCCGGCTCGATTGCGCGTTTTACGCGCTCCTCGATGCTCGAAGTGCTCTCGAAGCCCTACATGCGCACGGCGAGCGCCAAGGGTGTCCCAGCGCTGCGGCGATTCAGCTGGCACGCCCTGCCGAATGCGGCCATTCCGATCGTGACCATCATCGGCTTCCGGCTCGGCGATCTGGTGGCGGGTGCGATCGTGATCGAGTCGGTTTTTGCGTGGCCCGGCGTGGGGCGCTTGCTGGTCAGCTCGGTGTCGAGCCGCGATCTTGCGATCGTGCAGGCCATCCTGCTCATGGTCGCCTTCACCATGGTCGCAGCAAATTTTCTGGTTGACCTTCTCTATGGCTGGATCGACCCACGCATGCGCACCGGCGGCAGCGGACAGGACAAAGCATGAGCGAGTTCAAGGCACATGCGCCGCAACGCGGGCTTCTGGACCGGCTGAACCTGCGGCATACGCCCCTTCTGGTCTGGCTTTCGATGGGCTTTTTCATTGCCATCTTGCTGATCTGCCTCCTGTGTGAGGTGATCGCGCCCTACCATTACACCACTCAGAACCTCTCGGCGCGATTGCAGCCGCCGGTCTTTGCGGGCGGTTCCGCGCGCTATTGGCTCGGCACGGACGAGCTTGGCCGCGATATCCTGAGCCGTCTGATCTATGCCATTCGCTTCAGCATGATGGTGGCCGTGGCGGGCACCGTGATCGGCTGCGTGCTGGGCACGGTTCTGGGCTTCATCGCTGCGCATTTTCGGGGCTGGATCGATGAAGCCCTGATGATGCTGGTGGATGCGCAGGCGGCCCTGCCTTTCATGCTGCTGGCCCTGGCCGTGCTCGCGTTTTTCGGTAACAGCTTCGTGCTGTTCATCCTGCTGATCGGCATTCATGGCTGGGAACAATATGCGCGTCTGGTGCGCGGGATGGTGCTTTCGGCCACAAGCCACGGCTATGCCGTGGCGGTGCGTTCGCTCGGCGCACCACCGATCCGCATCTATGCCCGCCACATTCTTCCCAATATCGCGAGCGCAATCATCGTGAGCTTCACTCTGAACTTCCCGGTGACCATCCTGCTGGAAGCCTCGCTGTCCTTTCTCGGGCTTGGCGTTCAGCCGCCGCTCACGAGCCTCGGGCAGATGCTGGGCGCGGGGCGAGCGCATCTCATCAATGCCTGGTGGATCGCTGTTTTTCCCGGATTGGTCATCTTCCTGATGACACTCTCGGTCAGCATTCTCGGAGACTGGCTGCGTGACCGCCTTGATCCGACACTCCAGCGGCGCTGACGAACCCAGCCTTTCAGATTGCCCCCTCAGAAAGCCATACGGAACTTGGCGGAGCCACCGAATGTCCGTTGGCGGGCGGAAAGTTCGGAATTGAGCGTGCCACCAAAGGTCATGCTGGGGCCGATCTTGACATCCGCACCCAGGCCGAGCAGGGCACTGTCATTGGCGGGGCGCGCACCCCTGACGGTGTAGGCTGAACCGGCAAGTCCCGACAGCGAGCCGGAGAACGCGGAGTCTCGCGTGAAGTAATGCGCCCAGGCGGCGCGGGCAAAAAGGCTGACCTGATCATTCGCTCCGAAAGAGGCAAGGTCGATCCTGAAGCCCAATTCCGAGCGGACCGTGGCGTTTGTGTTGCCCGAGGCGGCAACCGAGAAAGCTGCCACGCCGCCATTAACCTTCTCGACGAAGCCCGGAGTGCGCACGCCTTGCGCCTGGACCGCCACGAAGGGCGACACGCTGATATTCGCGACACGCAACGCGGTATAGGCAGCTTCGGCCCGTCCGCTCCAAACATGCGCCTGATAGCTCGCCTTGATGTTGCTGCCGCTGAGGGTAGGAACCACGCGATCGGTGTCCGCGTCGATGAGCGAGTAAGAACCGGCCAGATTCACAGAGACATTGCCAAAGCGGCTCATGCTGCTGAGGCCGACCTGGAAGACATTGGCCTTGGCCGTGCCAAGATTGTTGGCGGTGGAAGAGGTGGCCTGCCCCCCGGCGACCGCGAGGCCAAGGATGGTGCTGTCGTGAACGCGCATATCGGCACCGAAGGCCATGTTCCAATCCGAGACGGAGCGGCGCGACGATCCGATGGTGCCGGGTTCTCCGCTGTTGCGGCCCGTCTGGCTGAAGGCTGCACCCCAGATATTGATCTTGCCTTGCGACATCGCGCCTGCCGCAAGTCCGCCATTGCGCCCGATATTGGTCGGGTCGAGCATCACGCGCATGAACTGGTCGGAGGCCTGCACACCGATCGCGTTGACCGATGTATGAACTTCGCCGGACAGCGTGTTGACCGCCGCGGCCAGCGCGTCGCGCGTCGGCAGGTTGTAGATATTGAAGAACGCCGAAGGATTGGCACCCGCCGCCACCGCGCGGTCCATGCCGGACGCCACCGCAAGAACGTTCCGGGGGCTGGGGAGCAGCGGGCTGATGGACTGCAAGGGATTGAGCACCACCTGCACATTATTGGCGCCATACGACACGGTCGACGTCACACCCACGCCGAAAGCCGAGTCGGTGGTGACGGTGGTGAATGTGCCGGTGCGTGCGCCGCCGCTGGTGATGATCGTGTAGGGTGACGAGAAGACATAGGGCCCACCCAGCGCGACAAGCTGGAGCGTGCCGTTGATCTGGGCTGTACCACCGACAACGACACGATCAGATTGCGACTGCTGGATCTCGATCACAGTGGTCGAGCCGGCATTCAGCGTCAGGTTGCCGGCGATATTGGTGGTGCCGATCGAATTGCCGGGCGAGAGCGTCGCGCCGGATTGCACCGTCAGGTTCGGAATCGCCGCGTTGCCGCCCAGCTTTGCGCCGTTGGCAATGGTGACGCTCGACGTATTGGCAATGGAGCCGTTCACGATCAGCGTGCCGGCATTGACGATGGTCGCGCCGCGATAGGTGTTGGTGCCCGTGAGCGTGAGATTGCCGGCACCGTTCTTGGTCAGGCCGGGCTGAGCGAGTTCCGTTGTCGGCACGTTCGTCGATATCACGCCGCTCAGCGTCATGTTGAAGCCGTTGGTGTCGACCGTGAACTGGTTTGTGGCCGCCATGCCCTGCGTGATGACGATGGGGTTGGCGAGGCTGACATTGCCGAAAGCCTTCAGGGTCGTGCCAATCTGCGCGGAGAGCGCGCCGGTGCCGAGCGCCGTGTTCGAACCGACGCCCAGTGTGCCGGCCGATAGTGTCACGCCGCCCTGGAAGGTGTTGTTGCCGGTCAGATTGATCGTCCCGTCCTGCGTCTTCTGCAAGCTGCTGCCGGTTGAATTGCCCGAAATATTGCCGGAAAGCGTGTAGTTCACCCCCGCGAATTCACGCTCGAGCGTGATGCCGCCCTTGCCCTGAATTG
This sequence comes from Hyphomicrobiales bacterium, assembly GCA_017302635.1. Lineage (GTDB taxonomy): Bacteria > Pseudomonadota > Alphaproteobacteria > Rhizobiales > Beijerinckiaceae > Rhabdaerophilum. The sequence goes on along the minus strand of JAFLCX010000001.1, from coordinate 1,005,072 downwards.
CAATATTGTTGGCGATGTTCATCCCGTCTGTGCGGCCCCTCAGCCTCGTGCCGCCATTCATGGTGATGGTGCCTGTGCCGGCGGAGCTGTTCGCGCCGAGCGACAGCGTGCCCTCATCGACAAGGATGCCGCCTGCGCCCGTGCTTGTTCCGGTCAGCACCAGAACGCCGGCTCCCCTCTTGGCCAGCCGGCCGGTGAAGACATTGCCATCGCCCTGGAAGATGAGAGCCTGGGCGTGGTTGACCGTGCCGCCGGCCGCATTGACTGTGAACGGCCGCGACATCCCAATGACATTGTTGCCGGTGTCCAGCGTGCCGCCATTGAAGATCAGGCGGTTTGTGGCCGTGTCGCTGCCGAGGTTGCGGGTGCTCTGGATCGCCACCGTGCCGGCGCTAAGCGTGAACGCGCCCGAAAAGGTGTTCTGCGGGTTGGCCATTCCGTTGCCGAGGATCAGCGTGCCGATGCCGATCTTCTCAAGCGGCCTGCCGGCCTGGTCTTCCGAAATGATGCCGGATTGCTGGGCACTGTCTGTGCCGTTCACCTCAAGCTGCGTCGTGTTGGACGAGATGACGATGCCCGCCGCGTTGTTCACGCCGTTATTGTAGGTGATGACTGTGCCTTGCGTGTAGATCTTGTTGTTGATGCCGCCGGCCGCGTTGTTGTGATCGAGGATTAGCTTCGTGCCATGGCCGGAAATGACAATGCCGCCGGTGAAGCTGTTGTTGCCGGAGAGCGTCAGCGTGCCGCCGGTGAGCGCAAGGCGGAAGGTATCGCCCTGGCCCACGCCATCGCTGATTGTGCCGCGATAGGTCTCGGGCGTTGTGAAATTGAGCGTCAGCGTGCCGCCGCCGCCGACCAGATCGCCGCCCAGGTTGGTCAGCGTATTGGTCTCGAACGAGGTGTTGCCAATGTCGAACTTCGCGCCGCTGCTGACCACGATCTTCGAGGCAAGGGCAATCTTCCCCGTGCCGCCGAGTCTCAGTGTGCCCTCGCGCACATAGGTGTCGCCGGTATAGGTATTCACGCCCGTCAGCGTCACGGTGTTCGAATTGGTCTTGATCAACCCGCCTGCGCCGGTGACGACCTTGTCGAAGGTGAAGTCGGCTCCTGCCTGGTTGCCGATGGTCCCGAGTTCGAGATTGGCCCCGGCCTCGACCGTCACGCCGCCCGTGCCAAGCGCAGCGGAGGAGCCGACCTTCAGTACGCCGCCGCTAATGGTGGTGCCGCCCGAATAGGTGTTCGCACCGTAGAATTCCTGCGTGCCGGCGCCGGATTTGATAACGGTACGGCCTGCGCCGCTGATGACGCCCGAATACTGGCTGACGGTGTTGGCGGCCGAGTTGATCGTGATCTGGCCTGTGCCGCTGATCTCGCCGGACTGGCCGCGCAGGCCGCCGACTGTCCTGTTCCCGGCACCGAGATTGGCGGTTCCGGTTTGTTGGGTCTCCAGCACCGCTGTCGTCGCCATGCCGCCATTCGCACCGAACTGAAGCGTGCCGCCGCTCACGGCTACGGCGCCGGTATTGGCCAGGACCGAGTCGACGGTCATCGTGCCGCTGCCGCCCTTGATGAAGTTGCCCGCGCCTGTGACGGCGCCGCTGAAGAAGGTGTTGGCCGCATTGTTGAATACAATGGATGCCCCGCCACTCACCTCGAAGACAGTTGAACCATAGCCCTTGTTGAATGCCAGGAACCCGCCAGTGACCATGGTCTTGCCGGTGTAGGTCTGTTCCGCGTGAAAGGTGACACCGCCGCTCAGGCCGCCACCACGATTCTCGACTGTGCCCGTGCCAAAGATCCGGCCGAGGACAACGGTATCGCGAGACTGGCCGTCAAACACGACGGCGCCGTCGTTGGAAAATGTGCTGAGCCCGATGCGCAGGTTTGCGGCAAGGTTGCCGTCGCTGTTCACGCCGTTGAGCCGACCGCCGAAGATCAGCGTGGCTGTGGCATCCACTTTGGCGCTGCCCTCCAGCGTCCCGGACTGGATGAATTCCCCGCCATTGACCGTCAGATCACCCTGGATCGTGCCGAAGTTGCCGTTCAGCGCATTTCCGGTGGTCTTGCCCTGGCTGAATACGCTGCTGCGGACGATGCCGCCCGCTTCGTTCAGGAACGCGCCGCCGGCTGTGACGCTGACGAATGTGGGGCGGTCGTTGAAGGCGTACTGGATGAAATCCTGCGTGCCGATCCGGCCTCCGGACAGGTTTCGGAACTGACCGCTGACATTGATGGCCGCCGGGGCACCGCCGGGTGACGAGAGCGCCTGCGAGGTCGTGCCGCTGTTGGTGGCGACGCCGCCGGCTGCCACATTGATGCCGTTGACGTTGCCCTCGTTGGCGAAAGTGCCGGCGTTGACGGTCACAAGGCCATAGATGGTGCCCTTGTTCGTGAATGTGCCGCCATTGACATCGAGGGTGCCGGTGATTGTGGGAGCGCCGCCGCCGAGACTTCCGTCCGGGGCCGCGACGCTGTTGAACGTGCCGCTCGACACCACGTTGGCGCTGATGCCGTCGTAGTTCGTGAACGTGCCCTGATTGTCGACCGCGATCCTGATGTCGCCGCGCCGGTTGATGAAGGTCCCGCCGGGGCCGACGGTCAGCTTCGAGGCGACCGGCTGGCCGTTGACGATGCCGTTGTCGATGATGCCCTGGAAGTCCTGCTGCGCATCGAAGTACGAGCCGTTCACGAACGTGCCGCCGGAGACGAAGATGTCTCCCTTCACAATGTACTCGTTGCGGAAATAGCCGCCGGCATTCTGCACGCCGCCGTAAATCTGGCCTGCAAGGGCGACGTTCCAGAAATAGCCGTCATTGTTGACGGCGAAGATCGGCATCTGACCGGTCCGCAATACGCCACCGGATATGCTGCCGGCATTGTAGAACTGCCGCCGGTCAGCTTGTGGCCCGAAGATCGGTTCTCCCACCGAGCCATCAGCAGCCGCAAAACCCGCGCGGTTGACCACCACGCCCCTGATGCTGGCGCCGCTGTTGTTGAAGAAAGCACCGAAGTTCGTGAGGCCGTCCCCATCGTGGGGCGACTTTGACGCGGTCATGGAACCACGGTTGTTGAAGACGCCCTCCGTGCCGATCAGGAAGTCGGTCGCGCCCAGAGCGACGTTGTGCTTTGGCGTGATGTTGTCGGAGTTGAGTTCGAAACGTCCACTCTGAAGTTCGAAGCGATTGGTCACGAGCCATTGGGCGAGCCCGGAATTACCAGCGCCCCGGTTGAACGTCACGGTATCGGCCGCGACGTTGCCGCCCTGCGGAATGCCGGCCAACGGCAGGTTGATCGTCACGCTCTTCGAGAAGGCTTGGAAGACCGGTGCCGGCGGGTTGTTCGTGAAGGTGGAAATGACAACGTCGTCGCCCTGATAGGGCACGGTGCCCAGTGACCAGTTGGCGGTGTTGTTCCAGTTTCCGTCCGTTCCAATCCAGGTGTTGGTACCCTGCGCTTGAGCCGGCGCCGGCTGAAACACCAGCATCGCTGCGATCACGCCGCCGGTCATGGCGGTGGAAGCGCGCAACGCGCTCAAGCTCCGGCGCGGGGGGAAGAACGAAGTCGGGGGAACCGGTGGCGAACAGGCGTGACCCGCGCGGCGAACAACCATCGAAAACTCCCAGCCAACGAATGCTCGACAAACTCCGCCGCTGCCTCTGCGGGATGTCGATCGCTTCTCGTTCCTCAGGGCTCAATACAGCGGCGCGCCCCCGCACCATGCCCGATCGTGAAAGGAAACGAGGTCGCTCCAGCCGTGAGGAGCAACATGAACGTCCTGTTCATCCACGCGCAACCAGAAATTCTAACCATGTTAACGGGGCGTTAGCTATAGCGGGCGCCACATTTCCTAATCATTGGTAAATGCCAAACGAACATGTCACAATTTTGCCACATTTGAATATCGCGATCGCAAAATTCGCTCCGGATGGCGCTGGCGATGTGTGGACGTGGATGCGGATAGCAAGCTGATTGTCTCGTGGCTCGTTGGTGGGCGTGACGCTGAAAACGCGGCGGAGTTTATGGGCGACCTGCAATGGCGCCTTGCCAACCGTGTCCAGCTGACCACGGACGGACACGGCGCTTGCCTGAGCGCCGTTCAAGAAGCGTTCGGCATCGACGTGGATTATGCGCAGCTTGTGAAAATCTACGGCAACGCGCCAAAGGGCGCTAAAGCCCAGCCGAATGCACGGGCATCAAGAAGAACCGCATTGTTGGCAACCCCGTCAAACCGGACGTGAGCACTTCCTATATCGAGCGCCAGAACCTCACGATGCGCATGTCCGTGCGTCGGTTCACCCGCCTCACGAATGAATTTTCAAAGAAACTGGAAAACCACAGTGATGCGCTTCCGCTCTGCTTCTTTCGTTACAACTGGTGCCGCATTCACAAGATGCTTCGCGTGACCCCGGCGATGGAGGCAGGTCTCTCACAAACTGTTTTGGGGCGGGATATGATCCTGAACGAGCTTGACGCGGCGTATCAGCCGAAAACACGCGGGCCTTATAAAAAGCGGCATGCCGCATAACCCATTGTGGATGGGTCACTTTTTCATTAACGGCAAGTTTTGCAACCGGAGATGCTGAGGCAAACTGAGACACTACCGATGAAAAGGCTCTTGCCGTGCTTGTCGGAGAGCCGGTCGCTTGCGCGGATGCAGATTTCGTGCGGGACATGACGGGGGTCGCGATCGGTGGCGTGCCGCCCGTCGGTCATCGCGTAACACCGCGCACGATCGTTGACGCGGATCTCCTCCGTCTTGATACGATCTGGGCCGCCACAGTCACACCAAACGCTGTTTTTCGCTTGTCCCCTTCGCAGCTGGACAGCCTCACGGGCGGCCGACCCCGCCAGATTGCAATTCGCTAAAACGGGTCCGGCAGCCAGCACCGTGCCCTGTGTTGGCCCGGCACGGGTCGGAAAGAGCGCCGAAAATACCGTTCCCGTCGCCGCCAGACGGGGTCAGGTTTCAGATTTCCCTATCCCGGCAGGCCGGGTGGCGCGGCGCGCTTCCGTCGCCGCCACCAGGGGAGGATCACAACCATCGCTGCCATGACCCAGAGGGTGATCGAGAGCGGGCTCGCGAACAAGATGCTGTATTCGCCCCCCGATATTGCCAGGGCATTGCGCAGATTGACTTCCATCACCTTGCCGAGCACAAAACCGAGGATGATCGGTGCCATGTCGAAGCCAAGTTTGCGCAGGATGTAACCGACAATCCCGATTCCGAACATGATCATGACGCTCATCACACTGGAATACGCCGTGTAAACGCCCAGAATCGACAAGGCGGTGATGGCGGGAATGAGAATCCAGTTTGGCATCAACAGCATGCGCGCGAAGAGCTGGACCAGCGGCAGGTTCATCACGAGCAGGATGATGTTGCCGACATACATCGAGGCAATCAGCCCACCCACCAGCTTGGATTGCTCGACGAAAAGCTGTGGTCCGGGCTGTATGTTGTAGAGCATCAACGCGCCGAGCATGACGGCCGTTGTGCCTGAGCCCGGCACGCCGAGAGCCAGCATCGGCACAAACGCTCCCGTCGCGGCCGCATTGTTTGCGGCCTCCGGAGCCGCGAGGCCCCGGATGTCGCCTTTGCCGAATGTGCTTTCCCTGTCGCTGATGCGTTTTTCCGTGGTGTAGGACACCGCGCTGGCCACCGAGGCCCCGGTGCCGGGGAGCACACCAATGATGAAGCCGATCACCGTGGCGCGAAACGAGGGCCACCAGATGTAGCGGATTTCGGACCAACTGGGATAGCTGCCGGTGACGGCCAGCGGTTTCAGGGTTCCCTTCATCTTGTGTTCGAGCATGAGGAGAACTTCCGAGATCGAGAACAGGCCGATCACGAGGATGATGAACTCGATTCCATCATGCAATTCCGGCTGGTCGAACGTGAAGCGGTAGGCGCCCGAGGTCGCATCGATGCCGATCGTGGTCAGCATCAGTCCGAGCACGCAGCCGATCAGGGTTTTCACCGGCTCCGCTCCCACCATCGAGCCGAGGGTTGCGAAAGCGAACACCATGAGCACGAAATACTCGGCCGGGCCGAACTTGATTGCCAGCAGCGACAAGGGAACGGCGAGGAATGTCATCGCCACCACCGCGATCATGCCGCCGTAGAAAGAGGAAATGCCCGAGATCGCCAGCGCCTTCACCGCTTCGCCATTGCGCGCCATCGGGTATCCATCAATGGCGGTCATCACCGCGCCGGCATCGCCGGGCACATTGAGCAGGATGGACGAGATGCGCCCGCCATATTCGGCGCCGTAATAGATGCTCGCGAGCAGGATCAGCGTGGATTCGGGCGGCAGACCGGCTGTGTAGGCAATCGGCAGCAGCAAGGCGATGCCATTGATCGGACCGATCGCCGGCAAGCATCCGATGACGGTTCCAAGAAAACAGCCGATGAGAGCGATGAGGAGGTTCTGGGGCATCAGAGCCACCCCAAACCCCTGCCAGAGAAAATCGAACGACATGCTTGTTTCCTGACTCGCTGCGGAAAATGAGAGCTGTACTTCGGGGCGTCCCGAATGACGCGGATCGGAGTTTCAGATGCCCAACAGACCTTTGGGCAGGTGTCCGCCCAGCAAAGGGCCAAACAGCGCCCACCAGATGGCGGCCTGAGCGAGGCCACTCAAGGCGGCCATGGGCCAACTCGCGCCGAAAAGCCGGGCTATGCCGCCCAGAATGATCGTCATGGCCGGCAGAAAGCCGAGAAAATTCATGCCGAGAATGCAGGCTGAACAGAGCGCGAGCAAAGTGATGGCCGCAATCTGCCCATCCCGATCCGGCCAGGATTCCGATTGCCCCGGTTGCGCGAAATACCAGACGGACAGGCCGAACAGCACTATCGCCAGTGCAACCGGGAAGCCGCGCGGACCAATCGGATCGGAGGAGAAGGAGTATTCGACGGTTCCGCCGAGATAGCCGTAAAGAATGGCGAAAATCATCAGGAAAAAGGCTGCCAGCCGGCTGATGCGTCGCTGACCTTTTGCGAGTTCAGGCATTGTCCCCCCAGTCGGGCTTCCTGTTCAATTCAGGCCCACATATTCGGAGCGCCGCAGCGACAAACCCTCGTGCCGCTGCGGTCTCCGTTCAGATGATCAGAGCCCGGCTTCTTTCGCGAGCGCCTTGAACCGGACGACGTCCGCCTTCACGCGCTTGTCGTAATCCGATCCCAGCAAATCGAAGGCGAAGAGACCGCGAGCCTCGCGTTCCTTCTGGAATTCGGGCGTTTTGGAAAGCTTCCGGAGCGTATCGACCCACCAGTTGTAGTCGGCATCCGAAACCTTCGGGCCGACATAGAGGCCACGCCAGATCGGCCAGTCGATGGAGTAACCCTGCTCGAACGTCGTCGGGATGTCCTGGAACCGGCCGGGGAGCCGCTTCTCCGACATGACCGCGAGAATGCGCAGCTTCTTGTCCTGATGCAGGGCGATCATCTCGGACGCGTCGCCCGATGCGATCTTCACGTGCCCGCCCTGCAACGCGTTGGTCACGGCGCCGCCACCTTCGAGAGCGGCATATCGCATCTTCTTCGGATCGACCTTGGCTTCCTTGGCGATCATCGCCATTTTCATCCAGTCCTGACTGCCGACCGCGCCGCCGCCGCCGACCGGGAACGCGCCAGGGTCCTTGCCGAACGCTGCAATCAGGTCCTTGAGATCCTTGATCGGGCTATCTGCGGCAACGGCGAGAACGCCGTAATCGGTGCCCAATGCGCCCAGCCAGCGAACGGCATTCTCGTCGTGCTTGCCGAATTTGCCTTGCGCGATCAGCAACGCCGAGCCCGATGACGCCGCGACGACAACGCCCGCGTCGCCCGGGCGCGTGCCGACGATGTGGTTGTACGCGATCGCTCCAACACCGCCTTCCATGTAGGTCACGCTCATCGGATCCTTGATGAGCTTCGCGGCATGCAGGGCATTGCCGGCAAGACGGCAGGTGAGATCAAAACCACCGCCAGGCTTCGCGCCGGCGATGCACTCGGTCTTCGCCGGCTGCGCCATGGCGCTGCTGGCAAATCCGGCAAAGGCCAGAGCTGCAATGTAATGAATCGTGCGCATGCTGTTTCCTCGCTCCTGATCTGTCCAAGATCGACGCCGAGGATACGGGTGCATTGCAGGGCGGGCATCCGGCCCGCTCGCACATCTCCCTCCCCGGACGTTTTTGCTCCACCCACTAGGCGGGGTGATCTGCTGTCGATACACTTTCAACCTGTCACGAAACTGACGCGGGAAAACAGCTTCGGATGCGCGTTCTTGTCATCGAGGATATCGTCGATGTCGGCGAGGCGATCGTCGCCTCGCTCGAGCGCATGGGCCATGCGGTGGACTGGGAGCAGGATGGCCAGGTTGCCGATGATGTCATTCAGGTCCAGAACTACGACCTGATCGTGCTCGACGTCATGCTGCCTCGGCTCAGTGGTTTCGCCATTCTGAAGCGACTCCGCCAGCGCAAGGATGCAACGCCCGTGCTCGTCCTCACCGCACGCAGCCAGATCGAGGATCGCGTTTCAGCCCTCGACCTTGGCGCCGATGATTATCTCGTCAAACCGTTCGATTTCCGCGAACTGGAAGCGCGTGTGCGCGCCCTCATGCGCCGTCAGATGGGGTCTTCGACAAACCGCATCGAATGCGGCGGGCTTTCCATTGATCGTGCCGGCCGGGTGGTGGCACTGGAAGGCAAGGCACTCGACCTGACGCGCAGGGAACTCACCTTGCTCGAAATCCTGGCGGCGCGGCCGGGGCGCGTGTTCCCGAAAGACGAGCTGATGGATCAGTTGTTCGGCTTCGGCGACGAAGCCAGCGAGAATGCGATCGAACAATATATCGCGCGGCTGAGACGCAAGATCGCCGGAGCCGGCGTGGAAATCCGCACCCTGCGTGGTCTTGGCTATCAAATGGTGATCGTTTGAGACGGTCCATGCCTTCGCTCTTCGCCCGGCTGATCGGGTTGATTGCCCTTGTCCTGCTCCTGGGTGCGATGATGCTGGGTTGGGCGGCGTGGATCTATGCCCGCGTCGCGGCAGATGAGGCTTATGACCGTCTGCTGGTCGGAGCGGCGCTCCAGATTGCAGAAAGCGTGGCAGCGGAGCCTGGCCGCGTGACCGTTGATCCCCCGATCTCCGCCTTCGAGATGCTCGCCATGGCGGTCGACGACCGGATTTTCTACCGGGTCGTCGATCCGCGCGGCGAGACGCTGACCGGGCAGGCCGACCTGCCTTCTGCCCGAAGCGATACCCGCCCCGGGCGTGAACCTGCGCTTCTGGATGGGCAATATCGCGGTTTTCCAGTCCGCATTGTCACGCTTGGACGCTTCATCACAGGGCCTGATCTTGCCGGTTGGGTGGAGGTGACGGTCGCCCAGACGCGGATCGCCCGGCTCGGTCTTGCCCGTGACCTCACCTTCAAGGCCTTGCTGCTGGTGCTGGGCATGAGCACCTTCGCCCTCATCGGTGTCGTGATTGCGGTGCGCCGCGCCCTGAGGCCGCTTGATCAAGTCGAAGCGGTTCTCAAGGCGCGCGATCCGAAGGATCTCAGCCCTGTCGAACTCGAAACACCGCGCGAGATTCGTCCGCTGGTCGAGGCCATCAATCACTTTCTCGGCCGTCACTCCGAACGCATCAGCAGCATGGAACGCTTTATCGCCGATGCGGCCCACCAGATCAGGACGCCGCTGACAGCGCTCGCAGCGCAGGTCGAGTTGCTCTCGACAGAGACGCGCGCCGAGCGACAGCGAAGCCAGATTTCAAGGGTGCGGGAACGCACCGACGAGTTGGGACGACTGACCGGCCAGTTGCTGAGCCATGCCATGGTGATCCACCGGCGGGAGGTGGTGCCGCTTGAGCCTGTGGATCTCGTGCCGCTCGTCCGCGCGGCGCTGACGGAGGCTGTTCCGCTTTCGCTCGATCGAGACATCCGGATTTCGTTCCGTGCAGAGCAGCCCGCCATGATCGTATCGGGTGATCGGGTCTCGATCCGGGAGGCAGTTGCCAACGTCATCCACAATGCGGCCCGTCACGGCGCGCCCGGAGAACTCTCGGTCACCTTGAGCGCGGCGCAATCGGGCGCTCGCGTCACCATCGAGGATGACGGAAGGGGCATTCCCGAAGCTTTTTGGCCGGAGGTCACGAAGCCTTTTGTGCGCGGCCCGAATGGCGAGGCCAGCTTGGGAACGGGTTCGGGCCTTGGCCTCGCCATTGCTGCTGATGTGCTGTCGGCGCATGGCGGCGCGTTATCGTTTGCGTTCACGCGAGGTGGGCATTTTGTGGTCGAATTGCAGTTTCCGGGATTGCATGCCGGCCCGGATCTCGAAGCCTATTCATCAATCCATGATGCGGCCGGGCCTGAATCCTGGCCGAAGCGTGCGTTTCCGGCGTCACGGCGACGAAAGAAGAGGGCGCCATGATGAAATCCGGTCCCGCGATGATCAACCTCGCCCACCGCAAAGGGGCGCTGGCAGGCCATTTCCTCCGCATGGGGCTTTTCTGCGCCGCCATCCTCGCCTGTTGCACGCGATCGCACGCTCAGGAAACAACCACCGTTTTCCCGGCACCCGCGGGCGAGCGGCACATCCTGATCCTGCACGGGGCAACCGATCTGGAGGCCTTTGAGCCGTTGCTGCGCGGGTTCCAGCGGATCGCGCCGGATGTCACCATTCGCTATACCGAGGCGGTAACCAATGCGCTGTTCGACAAGGCCCGTCGGGATTGTGCCGAAAAGCGCGCCGGTGCGGATCTTCTCGTAACGTCCTCGGTCGATCACCTCGTTGTCCTCTCGAACGAAGGCTGTGCGCGCCAGCACCGTTCGATCGAGACCGCTTCGTCGCCGGCATGGACACGTTGGCGGGACGAGGTCTTCGGCTTCACCTTCGAGCCTGCGGTGATCGTCTACAACCGCGCCCTTGTGCCGAAAGCCGACGTGCCGAACACCCGGATCGAATTGATCAATCTGATGCGTGAGCAACCGGACCGCTATAGCGGACGCATCGGGGCCTATGACATTGCCCTTTCTGGCATCGGCTACCTGTTCGCCACCTTCGATGGTCGCAATGCACTCGTCTACGGCCGTTTGATCGAGGGCTTCGGACGCATGCGTCTGGTCACGCGTTGCTGCACATCGGATCTGGTCCGGGAGTTGTCCGAGGGGAAAATCTCGATCGGGTATAACCTGCTCGGCTCCTATGCCCTTGCCGCGCAGCGGAAAGGCGCGCCGATCGGTATTGTCGTGCCGAGGGATTATGTTCTCGCTCTCAGTCGTGCGGCGATGATCCCCGCCGAGAGCCCCAATCCGGTGCTCGCGCGCCGGTTCCTTGATTTCCTGCTCTCTCCGGCTGGTCAGAAGATCATCCGCGAAGACGCTTTTTTCTTTGATTTTTCCGGTCGCTTGCCGGAAGGAGTCGAGGGGCCTCCTGCGCTGATGGAGGCCGGGATTGTCCGCCCGATCGTCATCGGGCCGGGCCTCCTCCCTGTTCAGGACAATGCCAGACGTCGTCGCGCGCTCGACGAATGGCGCCGTTCGATCGAGCTCGCGCCCAGTGCTGCGACAAGGGATTGATGGAGCATTTCATCGCGGCCAAGCCCAGCTCCTGCGATGTTGCGGCGGAAATCCGCCATCATGATTGGCGAAATTCCGCCAACAAAAACAGATGTTTGCCAGTTTCTTTTCCGAATTGACGCATTGTCATGCGCTGCATGCTGTGTCATGAAAGTGAAAGATGCCGCCGAAACGAGCGGTGGGTTGACAAGGGAGGGAGGAAGAAAATGGTGATTTCAAAACGCAAGACCGTTCTGGCGGCTCTGACTGTCGCGGCCATGATGGTGCCCGGTTTGGCACGGGCGGAGTTCATCAATGTCCTCACAGGGGGAACGTCGGGCGTGTATTACCCGATGGGCGTCGGCATGTCGAAATTGTTCGGCGATAAGATCGCGGGCGCGCGGCCGAGCGTTCAGGCCACCAAGGCTTCGGTTGAAAATCTCAACCTGCTGCAGCAGGGCAAGGGTGAAATTGCCTTCTCCCTCGGTGATTCCGTGATCTCGGCCTGGAAGGGCGAGGCCGATGCCGGGTTCCCGTCGCCGCTGAAAAAGCTGCGCGGCATTGCTGCGATCTACCCGAATTACATCCAGATCGTGGCTTCGAAGGATTCCGGGATCAAGACTTTGGCTGATCTCAAGGGCAAGCGCCTCTCGGTCGGTGCGCCGAAATCCGGAACGGAACTCAATGCGCGTGCCATCCTCGCTGCGGCCGGGATGAGCTACAAGGACCTGAGCAAGGTTGAATATCTTCCCTTCGCGGAATCCGTGGAACTGATGAAGAACCGGCAGCTCGACGCGACCTTGCAATCCGCCGGGTTGGGCGTTGCCTCCATTCGCGATCTCTCGACATCGGTCGAGATCGTCATGGTCGAAGTTCCCCCTGCCCTGATCGCCAAGGCTGGCGCTCCCTTTGTTGAAGGGACCATCCCGCCGAACACCTATACCGGCCAGACCGGTGCGGTAAACACAGCGGCGGTCATGAATTACCTCGTCACCCATGAGGGAGTTTCCGAAAAGCTGGTCTATGAGATGACCAAATCCATTTTCGAGAACTTGCCGACGCTTGCGGCAGCTCATGCCGCCGGCCGCGCCATCAAGCTGGAGTCCGCGCTCGGTGGCATGGCCATCCCGCTCCATCCCGGTGCCGCGAAATATTTCGCGGAAAAGGGAATCAAGATCCCGGCGACGAACTGATCGTCTGCGCTGCCAAGGAATAGGTATGGCCGACCGGGCTTCGTTGCCCGGTCGAACATCCCGGTTTGTCCAGTTTCTGAAAAGACGTTCAAGGTGCACCCATGTCGAATGTGCTTGCCCCGGGCGACCAGGTCACCGGAACCGCCGAGATCGTCGATCCCGAACACGGGCTGCCGGCCGGCTTCGGGCCGGGCCTGATCGGCGGAGCCCTGTTCTGGACGGCTTTCGCCTTCTCGGTGTTCCAGTTGGCGACGGCGTTCAACCTGCCCCTCGATACGAGGGTTCTCGGCCTGTTTTCGCTGATCACCCTGCTTCGATTTCTGATGGCGGCCTGGCTCGGGTTTATCCTTCTGAACCGGTCGTGGGGCAAACCGATGCTGCCGGCCCTCCTGGCCTGGATGCCGCTGCTGGTGGTGCTGGAACTTCTGGCCCGTTTCGACGGGTCGATCCCCAATCAGGTTCTGCGCGCGCTTCATGTCGGATTTCTGATGATCGTGGCAGGCGGGCTGCTCTTCATCCATCGCTCACCTGATCCATTCCGGAAAGCCGTGAGCCTCGCGATTGTTGCCGTCGGGGCGCTCGTGGCGCTCTACCAATGGTTCTTTTACGCCGAACTTCTGCTGCGCACAGGGGCGCTGAATTCTGCGGATATCGTCCTCGGAATTGCTGCTCTTGCCGCCCTGTTCGCGTTGGCTTGGCGGTTCATGGGCCCGGCTCTGCCCATCGTTTCAGGCTTGTTTCTCGCCTATGCGCTGTTTGGGCATTGGCTGCCTGCTCCGCTCAATCATCGCGGCTACAGTCTCGACCAGATCATCGATCAGATGGCCTATGGCACCGAGGGCATCTATTCAACGCCGACCGGTGTTTCCGCGACCTTCATCTTCCTGTTCATCCTGTTCGGCGCCTTTCTCGAACGCGCCGGAATGATCCAGCTTTTCACCGATATCGCCATGGGCCTGTTCGGGGCTGCGCGCGGCGGCCCGGCGAAGGTCGCGGTGTTTTCCTCGGCCCTGATGGGGACGATTTCAGGCTCGGGCGTCGCCAATGTGGTCTCGACCGGGCAATTCACCATCCCGCTGATGAAGCGTTTCGGCTACCGCGCGGCCTTTGCCGGCGGCGTTGAAGCGACGGCATCGATGGGAGGGCAGATCATGCCGCCGGTCATGGGAGCTGTGGCTTTCATCATGGCCGAGACGATCGACGTGCCCTACGCCGAGATCGTCAAGGCCGCCCTTGTCCCGGCCCTTCTCTATTATTTCGCGGCGTTTCTCGCTGTGCATCTTGAGGCGGGCAAGCGCGGCCTCGTTGGCATGGCGAAGGATGAGCTGCCAAGCCCGACCCGGGCGCTTCGGCAGAAATGGTATCTGATCCTGCCGCTGGCCGTGCTCGTCTATCTGCTCTTTGCGGGGTTCACCCCGCTCTTTTCGGGCTCGATCGGCCTTGCCTTGACCGTGCTGCTGATCCTCGGCGCATCCATCACGCTCGGCATCGGTTCGGCGGCGCTTCGCGTGCTCTTCTGGGTGGGCCTGGGCCTGCTCTGCGCGACTTTTTTCTGGCTCGGCATTCTGGTGATCGTCGGCCTTGTTGTCGCTCTGATCCTCTGGAACCTTTTCAGTCACGGCGGCAGGGAGGCTCTGGCCATCTGCCGGGATTCATTGGCTGACGGCGCGCGCCAGGCCATTCCGGTTGGCGTTGCCTGCGCGGTGGTTGGCATTGTCATCGGCACGATGACCTTGACCGGAGTGGGGACGATCCTCGGCACGGCGGTTGTTTCGGTGGGCGAGAAGAGCCTGTTTCTCGCGCTGGTGCTGACCATGTGCGTCAGCCTTCTGCTGGGTATGGGTATCCCGACCATTCCGAACTACATCATCACCTCTTCGATTGCGGCACCCATCCTGCTGGAACTCGGGGTTCCGCTGATCGTGAGCCACATGTTCGTTTTCTATTTCGGCATCATGGCAGACCTGACCCCGCCGGTGGCGCTGGCGGCCTTTGCGGCCGCGCCCATCGCGCGGGAAAGCGGCATGAGGATCGGTGTCGAAGCGGTCAAGATCGCCATTGCCGGCTTCGTCATCCCCTATATGGCTGTTTATGATCCTGCCCTGATGCTCCAGCCGGTCAAAGGCCTTGCCGGGGCGGAATACTGGCTGGCAGTCATCTGGATCGTGTCCAAGGCGGCGCTCGCCATCGTCCTCTGGGGCGCGGCCTTTGTCGGCTTTCTCCAGCGTGAGATGGCGCTCTGGGAGCGAGCCGTTGCCGTGATCGCGGCCGCTCTGCTTGTTGCAGCCGTGCCGATGACCGACCAGATTGGCATCGCTCTGGCGGCCCTCGTGATTGGCCATCATTTCTGGCGGGCGCGACAGCGAAGCTCTCTTCCGACATGAGCGCGTGCCTCCTCGTCGCCGGCAAACCACTCTGGCTGGCCGCTTCGCTTTTCCAGCTGAGCTGGACCCATTCCGTCGAACGGGTTGAATGGGTTGAGCAATGGCGGCTGGTCAGTGGCCGGTTGGTGTTGGAGGAAGCGCGTGTGAAAGGCTCTGGCGCGGGCATGGAACCGGGACCGGAAGCCCGACAACAGGATGGCTGGTGGGTCTGGTATCCGCGTCGTTCGCACGAGAAAATGGTTCTGGCCGCATCGGGCGCGACGACAGGAGGCTGGACGTTCTGCGCCGATGGCCAATGCCGCGATCTGGGGGAGCAAGCCGGTTCACCCGTCGTGATCGAGGCCTGCCCGCAATAACGCTGAGCCAACGGGCGTTGGAATAAGGCCATCGATGTCCCCGATTCACCGGGCCACACCGGCGGCCACCGCAAGACGTTGTCGGCCGCAAGCGCCTTGCGCTCTTTTGACAATCGCTGCCGAGTCGCGCATCGAAAGAAAGGGGTATTCGGGTCGAGCGGATCAACCGGCCAGAAAGAGGGTGATATGGGGCGGCGACACAACCGTTTCTTTTCCGCGAAGGGTCGCAGTGCGCGCCTGTTTCGCGCCATTGCCGTCCTGATCGGCATGACATCCATGACGCATGGGCAGCAAGCACCTGCCTCGGCTCCTGCTGCTCCTCCGGTTCCTCCTCCCGTCAACGCTGCGCCGGAACGCACCACCGCAAGTTTTGCGGATTGGGTTCTGCGCTGCGAGCGCCCGTCGCTTCCTGCGGGCGCTCCCCGTGTGTGCGAGATCGCTCAATCCATCCAGATTCAAGGTCAGCAAGGGCCAATTGCCCAGATCGCCGTCGGCAAAGTGCAACGCACCGATCCGTTGAAGCTCACGCTGGTGCTGCCCAACAACGTGACGCTGACCTCCGCACCCAAAATTGCCGCCGAGGAAGCGGCGGGAACGCCGGTCGACATGCCTTGGCAACGTTGCATTCCCGGCGCGTGCTTTGCTGATGTCTTGCTGCGCGATGACATGCAGCGCCGTATGCGAACGAGTGTTACGCAAGGGCGTATTGAGTTCAAGGATGCCGGCGGACGTGCCATCACGCTGCCGTTCTCCCTGCGTGGCTTCAGTCAAGCTCTGGATGCGTTGGCAAAGGAATAGGCGCTGTCGGGGAAATTGTCGCGGCTGGGCTCGCGCCCCCGATCGCGGGCGCAGACGGCAGGGGCCAGCCTTCAACGGCTTCGGAGCACAAAAGAAACCCGCCGGATTTTGCGTCGGGCGGGTTGGAAACATCCAGAGATCAGCGCCGCTTGGGCGGCGGACCCTTCGAACGCGGCGGGCCACCAGGCGTGAAGCCGGAATTCGCATCTTTGTGACGGAACACAAGACGCCCGCGATCGAGATCGTAGGGCGACATCTCAACCGTCACGCGGTCGCCGGCGAGGGTCTTGATCCGGTTCTTCTTCATCTTGCCTGCCGTGTAGGCGATGATTTCGTGCCCGCTATCGAGTTTCACGCGGAAACGGGCATCGGGCAGAAGCTCGGTCACGAGCCCCTCGAACTGGATCACTTCTTCCTTCGCCATTCAGCGCCAACTTTCGGGTTCGGATTGGATTGCGCCCGCTGTAGTCGCAAACGTCTGCTCGCGCAACTCTCTGCACAATTCCAGTGGGCTGAACCGTTCGTTTTCAGCCGACAAAATGGAGGGCGAAGCCTGCAATCGCCAACGCTGCGATGGATCGAAGCATCGGCCAGTGCATCGCGAAGCTCAGGACAAGCGCCAGCAGGGTCAGGATTGCAGCCTTCCAATCCGGCGATCCGGCCGGCGCCAGCAGCTGAAAGGGCCCGTAGACGAGGGGTTTTGCGGCGGGAAACAGCAGCAATGTCGCGAATTTCGCGCCCACGGTTGCGATGATCCCGACCACGGCCGCGCTGATCCCCGCCAGAGCGGCCCGCAAATGCCGGTTCGCGTTGATCCGGTCGAGCGATGGCCCTCCGACAAAGATCCAGAGGAAAGAGGGCGCGAAGGTCGTCCAGATCGCCATCAGCCCGGCAAGCCAGGCGATCACGGCGCTGCTCTCGCGCTGCCAGCCCGCAAGGAAGGCCACGAACGGGTTGACGAGGATCGTCGGCCCCGGCGTCGTTTCGGCAAAGCCAAGCGCGTCGAGCATCTGGGTGGCCGATACCCAGCCGCGTGCCACGGCCTGATCGCTCAGATAGGCGAGAAGGGCATAGGCCCCGCCAAAGGTGATGACGGCCAGTTTCGAGAAAAAGAGCCCGACCTCAACGAGAAGGTGTTGCGGGTCCAGGGCGAGCAGCGCGATCAGAACCGGCAACCACCATAGGCCAAGGCAAAGCCCCGCTGCCGCCCAGGGGATGGTGATCCCCTTGCTGGTCGAGGTGGTCTCTGTGGAGGCCGGCACTTCCGAGCCGATCGTCAGCCCAGCGAGGGCTGCGGCCGCGATCACGACAGGGAACGGCACGCCAAACATCATCATCGCCAGAAAGGCCGCGATCGCCACCGCTTTCAGCGTGCCGGATTTCAGCGCCCTCTTGCCGATTTTCAGAACCGCCTCCAGCACGATCGCGATCACGGCGGCCTTGATGCCGAGAAGAAGCCCCTGCACAGCGGGAATGCCCGCGCCCAGCGCATAGGCCTGCGCCAGCAGCAGGATCAGAACCGCGCCGGGCAGCACGAACAATCCGCCTGCGATGACACCACCTTTCAGGCCATGCAGGCGCCAGCCGATATAGGTCGCGAGTTGCTGCGCCTCTGGCCCGGGCAGCAGGGTGCAGAAATTGAGGCCACTGAGAAAGTCACGCTCGGATATCCACCCTTTCTCATCGACCAGCATGCGATGCATCATCGCAATCTGGCCGGCAGCCCCGCCGAATGACACGCAGCCGATATGGAAAAATGCGCGGAACAGCTCGGAAAGGGCGGGAATCCTTTGAGTTTTCATCACGCTCGTTTCTGCCGCTCTCATGCCTTGGCTCCCGGATTGGGCCAGTTGTGGGTTTCGCCAGCAGCATCACGACACCAGCGATAGAAGGCGTCGTAGATCAGCATGCCGTGATCGAGCTGTTCCAGATCGTCACGAAACATCCGTGACAGTCCGAGTGAGACAGCGAGCAATCCGGTCGCTTCGGGTTCAAGGTCGAGTGCGGCCGTATCCGCTGCGCGCACGATGCGTGCGAGACGATCGAGTGCCGGATGCGAAAGGCCGAATGCTTCGATCATCACATCGAAGGTGCAAAGCGGGCCGCGATGCGACCAGAAGACCTCCTCGATATCGAACGGCGTCGCGCCAAAACGCTCGGCGACACCCGGAACCTCGCTCGGTGCCACGAACAGGAAGCGCGCCCCGGGATCGACAAAGCGCCGGATCAGCCACGGGCAGGCGATACGGTCGATTTTGGGGCGCGCGCGCGTGACCCACAACGTGCCGAGTCCGGAAGCATTTTTCGGCACCCGATCCGAGTTCAACAACACGCCACCCGCAGCTTGCCAAGCGAGAAATCCGCCCTCCAAAACCTCAGCGCGCGCCCCAGCGAGCCGCAGGAGCGCTGCGACGCCCTGACTGAGCTTCAGGCCCTTGTGGCAGATGACGACGACATCGCGACCGGAGAATGCACTGGCCCAGTTCTGAGCCTCCTGAAAATCGCGCCATTGTGAGCCCGGAATGCGTCGCGGATCGCTCGCGACATCCTCCGGGATCCGGACATCGATAAGAACCGGCGCATCGGGCAAGCCGATACGGCGCATGAGTTGGGCAACAGTGATTTCTGTGGTGGAGGACATGGCAGCAGCGCCTTCCGGATAACGGGAAGAAGCGCGAAATTGGGCTGCCGCCTCACGGGGTCTCGCGACATCACCCCTTGGACTTCTTGTCTCAGCCCGATCAGATCAAGTCAAGCGACCGCTGCAATCAGTCTTTCGCCAGCAGCCCGCCCTTGAGAAACAGATCGGCGGTTGAGCGGCTCATGGCGAGCGGTACATCGTAGACGACCGCGAGACGCATCAGTGCCTTCACATCCACGTCATGCGGCATGGGCGAGAGCGGATCGATGAAGAAAATGATCGCATCAACGCGCTTTTCGACAATCAGCGCGCCGATCTGCTGATCGCCGCCGAGCGGGCCGGAGGCGAGGCGCGTGATCGAGAGGCTCGGGCAGCGCGCTTCGATCACACCGCCCGTCGTGCCGGTGCAGAAGAGCTTGTGCGGCTTCAGCGAGACCTCGTTCTCGGCCGCCCAATCTGCGAGCGCCGGCTTCATCTTGTCGTGGGCGATCAGAGCCAGAGTGAGCGGCATGGCGACCCCGGATTACGAGGCGAGGCCGGCCTTTTGAGCCACCAGCGCCCAATACTGGATACCCGCCGGAATGATCTCGTCATTGAAATCATAGGCCGGGTGATGAAGCCCTGCGGTATCACCATTGCCGATGAAGATGAAGGCCCCGGGCCTCGCCTCGAGCATGTAGGAAAAATCCTCGCCGCCCATCGTGGGCACGGCGTCGTCATTGACATTGTTCGTGCCGGCGACAGCGCGGGCGAGGGTCGCGGCGGTCACGGTCTGGGCCGGATGATTGATGGTCGCGGGGTAGCGCCGCTGGTAGTCGAGCGCAATGTCGGCGTTGAACATCCTGGCTATGCCATCGACGATGGCCTTGAATCGCGCTTCCACCATGTCTCGGATGCCGTTGTCGAGCGTGCGGACAGTGCCTTTCAGGGTCGCGCGCTGCGGGATGACATTCGCGACATCACCCGCCTGGAAAATTGTCACCGACACCACAACCGATTCGAGCGGGTCCGTGTTGCGCGAGGAGATCGATTGCAGCGCCGTTACGAGATGGGAGCCGACCAACACCGGGTCGATGCCCTCGTGGGGCTTTGCGGCATGCGAGCCGCGACCCTCGATCGTGATCTCGAAATAGGCGGTAGCGGCCATCACCGGGCCGGGACGCAGCGAGAAATGTCCGGGTTTCAGACCCGGCATGTTGTGCATGCCGTAGACCTCACGGATATTGAACCGATCCATCATGCCGTCATCAACCATCGCCTTGCCTCCGGCGCCACCTTCTTCGGCGGGTTGGAAAATGACAGCGACCGAGCCCTCGAATTCGCGGGTCGAGGCGAGAAATTTCGCCGCACCAAGCAGCATGGCCGTGTGGCCATCATGACCGCAGGCGTGCATCTTGCCGGGGATTTTCGAGGCATGCGGAAGATTGGTCTCCTCCGAGATCGGCAGTGCATCCATGTCCGCACGCAGTCCGACAACCCGCCCACCCGGGCCATTCCTGCCGTGGATGAGGCCGACAACTCCGGTCTGGCCGATGCCTTCCACGACCTCGTCGCAGCCGAAAGAGCGCAGCTTCCCGGCGACGAGGGCGGCGGTTCGATGCACATCGTAGAGCGTCTCGGGGTGCGCGTGGATATCCCGTCGCCAGGCCGTGACTTCATCCTTCAGGCCCAGAATGCGTGGATCAATCGACATCGGCACACCTCTTTTGGAAGCGAAACGGCTCGCCCCCTACTCATGTCGGCAAACTACCCCATGTGGATGGTAGACGTGAAGACCCGGGGGGAGAAGTTTTCGATCAGCTTCCGCTATAGGGCGTCAAGCCCGAAACATAGTTGCGCGATGGAGGAAGTGATTTTCATCGCGCGTGACAAAGCCCTCCGAACTGGTTTAGCCTTCAACCAATGGCATCCCGCAAGGGGCCGGAGAACAGGGAGAGTAACCGATGAAAACCACCTTCAAAGCGCTGCTTGCAGCGCTGGCGGCTTCCACGATCATGGTCGCCGCTGCCGATGCCCGCTCGGTCAAATGGGCGCGCTCGGGCGATTCGCTGACACTCGATCCGCATGCCCAGAACGAGGGTCCGACCCATACCCTTGCCCACCAGATTTACGAGCCGCTGATCATTCGAGATCACACCGGCAAGCAATTGCCCGCTCTGGCCACGTCGTGGGCTGTCACGTCCGATCCGAACGTCTGGGAATTCAAGCTCCGCTCGGGCGTGAAATTCCATGATGGCGCAGATTTCGACGCTGATGACGTCGTGTTCTCGATCGAACGCGCGATGCAGCCGACCTCCGACATGAAGGGCCTGCTCACCTCGGTCGAATCCGTCACCAAGGTCGATGCGATGACCGTGCGGATCAAGACCAAGGGTCCGAATCCGCTCCTGCCGAATAATCTCGGTGACCTGTTCATCATGGACAAGGGTTGGTCCGAGAAGAACAACGTCCAGAAGGTTCAGGACTTCAAGAACAAGGAAGAGAACTTCGCCGTCCGCAATGCCAATGGCACCGGCCCGTTCGTGCTGGTAAGCCGCGAGCCCGATGTGCGCACGGTGATGAAGCGGAACGACAATTACTGGGGCAAGGGCCAGGTTCCGCTCGAAATCACGGAAGTGATCTACACCCCGATCAAGGCGGATGCGACCCGCGTCGCGGCACTTCTCTCGGGCAACGTCGATTTCGTGCAGGATCTGCCGGTGCAGGATATCGAGCGCTTGAGGCAGGATCGGGCGCTGCGGGTGAACTCGGGCCCCGAGAACCGCACGATCTTCTTCGGTTTCAACGTGGGTGATGCTGACCTGAAAACTGACAACGTGGAAGGCAAGAACCCCTTCGCGGATGTCCGCGTGCGCCAGGCCATGAACATGGCCGTGAACCGCACCGCCATCCAGCGCGTGGTGATGCGCGGTGAAAGCGTGCCGACCGGCGTCATCATGCCGCCCTTCGTCAACGGCTGGACGAAAGAGCTTGATGCCGCCCCTGCCACTGATGTCGCAGGTGCCAAGAAGCTCCTCGCGGATGCTGGCTACCCGAACGGCTTCACCACTACCCTGCATTGCCCGAACGACCGCTACGTCAACGACGAGGCGATCTGTCAGGCGGCCGTGGGCATGTGGGGTGCCATCGGCATCAAGGTGAACATGGTCAGCCAGTCGAAGTCGCTGCATTTCCCGCTCATCCAGAAGAACCCGCCGGAAACGGATTTCTTCCTGCTCGGATGGGGCGTGCCGACCTTTGACAGCGACTACATCTTCTCCTTCCTCTACCACACCCGCGAAGGATCACGCGGCAGCTGGAATGCGACGAAGTACAAGAACCCCGAGATGGACAAGCTGATCCAGACCCTTTCAGCCGAGACCGACATCGCCAAGCGCAATGCCACGATCGCGACGATCTGGGCCAAGCTCAAGGCGGATGTTGTCTACATCCCGGTGCATCATCAGGCCCTGTCCTATGGCATGAAGTCTGATCTCGATATCCCGGTGGATGTGTCGAACCAGCCCAAGCTGAAGTTCGTCACCTTCAAGCGCAGCTAAGGTCTCGGGCGGCGGAGTTTGTGCTCCGCCGCCCTTTTTGTGCCCCGCCATGTTCGCTTATTCCATCCGCTCGCTCGCTCAGGGTGCGCTCGTCCTCGTGGCGGTTGCGTTCATCTCGTTCTCGATGTTCCGCTTTGTGGGCGATCCCGTCGCCAACATGCTCGGGCAGGAGGCGACCCTTCAGGACCGGCAGGAACTCTCGGAACGGCTGGGGCTCAATGACCCCTGGCCGGTCCAGTTCGCTCGTTTCATCGGCAATGCCGTGCAGGGTGAATTCGGGGTCTCTTACCGGCAGGGACGCAAGGTTTCCGACCTGATCAAGGAACGTCTGCCCGCGACTGTCGAACTTGCGGTCCTTTCCGCTCTGGTCGCGACTGTGGTGGGTGTCCTGCTCGGCGTCTATGCCGCCATCAACCGAACGGGGTTTCTGTCGAACGCGATCATGTCCATTAGCCTGATCGGCGTCTCTCTCCCCACCTTTCTCATCGGCATTGGGCTGATCTATATCTTCGCGGTGGAACTGCGCTGGCTGCCCTCGTTCGGGCGCGGAGAAACCGTGAAGATCGGCTGGTGGTCGACCGGTCTGCTCACGGAATCGGGCCGAAAATCGCTCATCATGCCCGTGCTGACGCTGGCTTTCTTCCAGCTGACCCTGATCATGCGGCTGGTGCGCTCGGAAATGCTCGAGGTGATGCGCGCTGAATTCATCCGCTTCGCGCGGGCCCGCGGCATCGCGGAACGCACGATCGAGCTCAAGCACGCCCTGCGCAACACCCTCGTGCCGGTCGTGACGATTGCGGGGCTGCAACTCGGTTCGGTCATTGCCTTCGCGATTGTCACAGAAACCGTCTTCCAGTGGCCGGGGCTCGGCGCTCTGTTCGTCAACGCGGTTCAGTTTGCCGATGTGCCGGTGATGGCGGCCTACCTGATGTTCGTGGCAGCGGTTTTCGTGATCGTGAACCTGATCGTTGATCTCTTGTATTTTCTCCTCGATCCGCGGCTGCGCTCCGGCCAGCGCGTCGCGAAAGGGCATTGAGCAATGGCTGGTGCTTCTCCCCCTCCAGCGACCCAGAATAGCGACGGTTCCTGGCTTCGTCGCGTCTGGGACAGCGATATCGGCTGGTCGTTCCGGCATTCACCGGTGGCCATCGTTTCGGCGATCGTTTCCATCGTGATGATTCTTGCGGCGGTGCTGGCTCCGCTTTTTGCGCCTCAGGATCCGTTCAACCCGGCCGTGCTCAACCTGATGGAAGGGTTGACACCGCCCGGAACGCCCAATGAATTCACCCAGAAGAGTTTCGTTTTCGGCTCCGACAGCCAGGGGCGGGACATGTTCTCCGCCGTGCTTTACGGAACGCAGGTCTCGCTGCTCGTGGGCGCGGCCTCGGTGCTGTTCTCGGCCGTGTTTGGTGTGCTGCTCGGGCTGATGGCAGGCTATATCGGCGGCAAGACCGAGAGCATCATCATGCGGATCGCCGATATCCAGCTCTCGTTTCCGGCCATTCTGATCGCCTTGCTGATTTTTGGTGTGGCGCGCGGCCTCATTCCGCCCGGCCAGCAGGAGGATGCGACGCTGATCCTCCTCATTCTGGCGATCGGGCTGTCGAACTGGGCGCAATATGCCCGAACGGTTCGTGGCTCGACAATGGTCGAGAAGAACAAGGAATACGTGCAGGCTGCGCGGGTCATCGGCCGTTCACCGTTCCTCATCATGGTCAAGCATATCCTGCCCAATGTGATGGGGCCGGTGACCGTGATCGCAACGATCAATCTCGCCCTCGCGATCATTGAGGAAGCGACGCTCTCCTTCCTTGGCGTCGGCATGCCGCCCACCCAGCCCTCGCTCGGGACGCTTATTCGCGTCGGGCAGCAATTCCTGTTCTCCGGTGAGTGGTGGATTCTCTTCTTTCCCGCCATCACCCTTGTTATCCTCGCTCTCGCCATCAACTTGCTCGGTGACTGGCTGCGCGATGCCCTGAACCCGAGGCTGCGCTGATGGCTGAACCGGCGGTTCTCGAGGTCAAAGGCCTCACGCTTGAATTCGCGACGCGGCACGGCACCTTGCGTGCGCTGGACGATATTTCATTTTCGATCCGTCGCGGCGAAGTGCTCGGTGTGGTGGGCGAGTCGGGGGCGGGCAAATCGCTCACCGGTTCGGCCATCATCGGCCTTGTCGAGCGGCCGGGGCGGATCACGGGCGGCGAAATCCGTCTCAAGGGAGAGCGGATCGACAATCTGCCGCCTGACCGGATGCGTGCCATTCGCGGGCGGCGGATCGGCATGATTTTCCAGGACCCGCTGACATCGCTGAACCCGGTTTTCCGGATCGGCGATCAACTGATCGAGACGATCCAGACCCATACCGGCATGGGCCAGGCCGAGGCCCGCCAGCGCGCCATTGCCCTGCTCACCGAAGTGGGCATTCCCGCCCCCGAAAACCGGATCGATGCCTATCCGCATGAATTCTCGGGTGGTATGCGCCAGCGCGTGGTGATTGCTCTGGCCCTGTCGGTCGAGCCTGATCTCGTGATTGCGGACGAGCCGACAACGGCGCTCGATGTCAGTGTTCAGGCGCAGATCATCACCCTGCTCAAGCGTCTGTGCCGCACGCGCGGCACTTCGGTGATGCTGATCACGCATGACATGGGCGTCATTGCCGAAACGGCTGATCGGGTCGCGGTGATGTATGCCGGGCGGATTGTCGAGATCGGCCCGGTCAAGGATGTCATCAAGCACCCGCAGCATCCCTACGCTTCCGGGCTGATGGGCGCGATTCCCGCTTTGGACACACGCCTCAATCGCCTGACCCAGATTTCCGGTTCCATGCCTCGTCTCGATGCCATACCGGCGGGTTGTGCTTTTGCGCCACGCTGCACGAAAGCGATTGATCGTTGCCGCTCCGAACGGCCTGACCTGATGCCGGCTGGTGCCAGCGAGGCCGCCTGCTGGCTCGTCGGCAAGGTGAGCGCGGAGGCCTCGGCATGAGCGCGCCTGTTGTCCAGATCGCCAATCTCAGTCGCGTCTTCGATGTCTCGAAGCCGTGGCTCGAGCGGGTGATCGCGCGCGAGGGGCGTCTGAAGCTGAATGCTGTCGACGGCGTTTCGTTCGAAATCCGCAAGGGCGAGACTTTCGCCCTCGTGGGGGAATCGGGTTCGGGCAAATCGACGGTTGCGAAAATGGTGGTCGGGCTGCTGGGCCCTTCGGGTGGTCATGTCCAGTTCAACGGATTGCAACCGGGAGAAAAGCCGCGTCCCGGTGCCATCCAGATGATCTTCCAGGACCCCTATGCCTCGCTCAATCCGCGCTGGCGGGTTCGCGATATCATCGCCGAGCCGATGGAGGCGATCGGGTTGAGGCGCGATGCGGCGCTCCGCGCCAAACGTGTCGATGAACTTCTGACCCTTGTGGGGCTCTCACCGAGGGATGGCGACAAATACCCGCACCAGTTTTCGGGCGGGCAGCGCCAGCGCATCGCGATTGCGCGCGCCCTGTCGTCGGAGCCGAGCTTTATCGTGTGCGATGAACCGACTTCGGCGCTCGACGTTTCCGTGCAGGCGCAAATTCTCAATCTGATGCGGGAATTGCAGGAGCGGCTCGGGCTGACCTACCTGTTCATCTCGCATAATCTCGCGGTCGTGCGGCACATGGCGCATCGCATCGGCGTGATGTATCTCGGCCGCCTTGTCGAGATTCAGGACAGCGATGCGTTGTTCGACAACCCGCAGCACCCTTATACCCGCCTGCTGATTGATGCCGTGCCGAACCTGAGCGAAATCGGGCGCGACCGGGTGCCAGTTCAGGGCGAGGTGCCAAGCCCGATCAATCCGCCTTCGGGCTGCACATTCCACCCGCGCTGCCCCCTCGTGATGGATATCTGCAAGCGCGAGCGCCCCGCCTTTATCGATGGCGTCGCCTGCCACGCGTTGAGCCGGAAGGGCTAGAGCCGTTTCTGGCGGCGTGGATGCCGGCTCGCGTGATTAACCCGCGTCACAAACCGTCTGAGCCCGCCGTTCGTCCGTCTGACCCGGATTTCAGCATCGCGCGTGGCCTGACTGTCCGATAGCGGCCGCGCTCGACCGACATCAGCACGATGGCAAAGACCGCAAGGCCGTTGAACCACCATGTTTGCGTGGCAGCGCGGTCGAGGATGGCGAACGTCACGGCGGCTGAAATTGCGGCAATGGCTGCCGGTGCCAGTTCATAACCCAAGCGGCCCGAGAGCCTGAAAGTCGCGACGATCACCAGCGCGAAGAACCCCGCACCCAGAAGCCCAAGTTCGAACCACAGGTCGCTCACGAGGCTTACAGGCTGATCTCCGGTGAACAGCCCTGCTGCACGCGCGGCATTCCCGGCATCGAAGCCCCGCCCCGCAATGATTCGTTGCGGGTCTGCCAGAATCATTGCCCACCAGCGATCCATGCCTTCCACGCCCACAACGGCACCAAGGCCGGCGAGCAAAGGCAGTGACAAAATCAGCCCGCCAAAGCCGTAACCGATCAGACGCCCGGCCTGCTCGGGATTGTTCCAGGCGATCGAGAGGGCGATCAGGCTCGCCACGAGCGGCAGCAAAGCTGCGCGCGTCGGGCCAAGGACAATTGCTGCAATCACGAGCGCAATCAGGGCTATGGCCAGGCGATTGCGGTTCTTGATGATCATCCAGGCTGCCCCGACCCAGCCCAGAACCGTGAGAAGGACCGTGACGCGCTCCGGCGTGGCGGCCGGGAAACGCAGCAATGGCCTTTCGGCCAAAGCCGAAACCGAGCCGACGAGTATCAGCGTGGCTCCCAGCGCAACACCAATGGTGATCAGATGAAGGTTGGTCGCCCGCATCCGCGGCGGCAGGGCAATGACCGCGAAAAACCCGAGGATGACAACACCGAGTGTCTTCGACAGTTTTTCCATCGCCTCGGTGGGAATCGGCGTCCAGGCGAGGGATATAGCGGCCCAGATTGCCAGCATCAGGCTCGAAAGCCCCGGCGCACTCGCCAGAAGTGCAAACGACCGCTCGGAAAGCCGAGCCGGATCGGAGCGCAGCAAGGCCGCCAGAATGATCAGAACGGCACCGATCGGCACCAGAACCACGATAACCCAGCGCGACATGAGCGCAGCCGAGGGAATGACCAGCGCGAAAATCGCAAAGCCGAGCCGAAGCAGGACCGCAGCAGCATTGGCCGCCGGGTCGAGCATGGCTCCGGAAATGCGTTCGTTGTTTGTCATCTGAGGGATAAGGATGGGCTCGAATTCAAGGGCTTGAGTTGGTCGGGTTCGCGGGCGAGTTAAGCGAAGAAAGCGTATTCATGCTGTATGTTTCCCGCAACACCCGTGACAATTCCAGCACTCCGGGCTCCCGGGGGACACTTGCTGCCGGCATGGTTAAGCCCTAGCTGCTTCTCTCACCCCGGCCGGTCCTGTTTTCGGAGAAAACCATGAGTCAGACCAAGTCGCCCCTTCTCGAAGGCATCATGGCCCGGCGCTCGGGCAATGCGCGTGCGCTCGGTCTTCCGGGGCCGGATGACGCCCAGATCACAGCCATCGTCAAGGCAGGCGCACAGGCACCCGATCATGGCCGGCTGGTCCCATTCCGTTTTCTTCAGGTGGCACAAGGGGCGCGCTCAAGGCTGGCCGATCTTCTGGAAGCGTCGAGCCGCGAGCTTTGGGCCGATATTCCTCAGCCCGAAATCGAGCGGGCGCGTGAAAAAGCTGATCAGGGGCCGGAGATTCTGGCGCTGATCGGCCGGATCGACCCGAATCATCCGAAAATCACCGCTTCGGATCAATGGCTTGCTGTCGGGGCAGCGCTAGAAAACATGTTGCTGGCCGTGCAGGCTTGCGGTTTTGCCGCGGCGGTGCGATCGGGCAAGTTTCTCGAGACCAAGGCGATGCGCGACGGCTTTGCGCTCGGGCCCAATGAGCATCTCACCTGCCTGATCGCGATCGGGACGCCGAGCGATTGGCCGCCACAGAAACCCAAGCCGGAACTTGATCGCGTTTTCTCGGTCTGGAACGGTTGAAAGGCGATCAGCCCTCGCCGCGCAACATCTCGATGATGCCGGAAAAATCCGTGCCCGCTTCGCCGGATGCCGCAAAGATCGCGTAGAGCTGCGTCGCGAGCGCGCCCATCGGCGTGGAGGCGCCGGCGGCACCTGCTGCTTCCTGCGAGAGCCGAAGGTCTTTCAGCATCAGTTGAGCTGCGAAGCCAGGTTTGTAGCCGTTATTCGCGGGGCTCGCAGGCACCGGGCCCGGCACTGGGCAGTAGCTCGTCAGACTCCAGCACTGGCCCGACGAGGTCGAGGCCACGTCGAAGAGGGCTTGATGCGAAAGCCCGAGTTTTTCGGCGAGCACGAAAGCCTCGCCCACTCCGATCATCGAAATTCCGAGGATCATGTTGTTGCAAATCTTGGCAGCCTGCCCCGCGCCTGCGCCACCGCAATGGACAATCTTCTTCCCCATCGCTTCGAGCACCGGCTTGGCCGCGCCAAAAGCGGCCTCGGACCCGCCGCACATGAAGGTAAGCGTTCCGGCCTTGGCACCCCCGGTCCCACCCGAAACCGGCGCATCGACCGAGAGAAGCCCCGCCTTTTCAGCGAGCGCATGAACGGCACGGGCGCTCTCGACATCGATCGTCGAGGAATCGATCAGCAGGGCATCGCGTTTGGCAATGCTTGCAAGATCGCCCCAGACCGCGCGGACGTGCTTGCCTGCGGGAAGCATCGTGACGATGACATCAGCACCCTTCGCCGCTTCGATCGCGCTGGCCGCGATTGTGATGCCGGCTCCGCGCGCTTCCGATATCGCGCCCGGCGCAAGATCAAATCCCGTGACCTCATGGCCGGCCTTAACGAGATTGGCCGCCATCGGCCCACCCATATTGCCAAGTCCAATGACCGCGATCTTGCTCATGTTTCTCTCCTGGTTGTTCTTCTTGTCTGGACCGGATGGATGTCCCAGCGCTTGAGCTGGAGTTCGGCCTCGTTGGTGCCGATGTCGCGCGCGAGCGCGCCCTGTGTGAGGGCCTCGGCCAGAACTGGCGGCTGTTTCGCGCCGATCAGCACGAAGGCGAGTTCCACGCTGGGTGCGCCACGCATCGTCAACCGGTGGAGCGCATAGCCTTCACCCGTCTCGACAGCGCGTTCGCGGATTTCGTGTCCGCGAGCGGGATAAGGCCAGCCGGCAAGCGCCAGCGGGCCATCCTGCCCGGAAAGATCGGTTGAGAGAAGAATGGCGGTGACATGCGAGGTTGCGTCGGCCTTGCGCGCGGCAAAGGGGCCCGCGAGGATGAGGCCGCGGAGGCTTTCGGTGTTGCGCACCATCGTTTCGAGATCATCGACCATCGAGCGCAGGGCCTCGATGCCGATGCCGGGTACGGTCATGGCCGGTTCGCGCCGGAACATCGCCATGAACCCGCCCGACCCGGTTTTCGGGCGGTAGAGAAAGCGCATCGCGAGCCAGATGCCCGCAACGCCCGCCAGCAGCATCAGGCCCTGATCGATATCCATTCTGCCTTACCGCGTGCCGAGAATCTGGCGGGCGACAATCATGCGCATGATCTCGTTCGTGCCTTCGAGAATCTGGTGCACACGCAGGTCGCGCACGATTTTCTCGATGCCATAATCGGCGAGATAGCCATAGCCACCGAGAAGCTGGAGCGCGCGATCGGCCACACTCGAAGCGGTTTCGGTGACAAATCGTTTGGCCATCGCGCAGCGCATGGTGGCATCCGGTTCCTTGCGATCGTAGGAACTGGCGGCGGAATAGAGCAGCACCCGCGCCGCCTCGAGATCAATCGCCATGTCGGCGAGCCGGAACTGCAGGGCCTGGAAATCCTGCAATTTCTTGCCGAAGGCCTGCCGCTCGGAAAGATAGGTTTTTGCCTTCTCATAGGCCGATTGCGCGCCACCGAGGGCGGAAGCGGAGATGTTCAGGCGTCCGCCATCGAGCCCGCTCATGGCGATGGTGAAGCCCTGACCTTCCGCACCAAGTCTGTTCGAGACCGGCACGCGGCACCCTTCCATGATCACCTGCCGGGTCGGCTGGGCGTTCCAGCCCATCTTCTTCTCGTTCGCACCAAAAGAAAGGCCGGGCGTATCCTTCTCGATCAGGAGGCAGGAAATGCCTTTTGGCCCATCCTCGCCCGTGCGCACCATGACGGCGTAAAGCTCGGTCGAACCGGCGCCGGAAATGAACTGCTTCACGCCATCGACGACGTAAACATCGCCCTCGCGCCGGGCACGTGTCTTGAGCGCCGCCGCATCCGATCCCGAGCCCGGCTCGGTGAGACAATAGGAGGAGAGCATCGCCATCGAGACCAGCGGCGGCATGTATTTCGCCTTCAGCGCCTCATCGCCGAAACGCTCCACGAGCCCCGCGACCATGTTGTGGATCGAGAGATAGGAGGCGACGGTCGGGCAGCCGGTCGAGAGCGCTTCGAAAACCAAAGCGGTCTGAAGCCGCGTGAGGCCTGAGCCGCCCCAGTCTTCGGAGACATAGCAGGCGCTCATGCCCAAGGCCGCCGTTTCACGCAGGACATCGATCGGGAAATGTTTCGTCTCGTCCCATTGCAGGGCGTTGGGTGCGAGTTTTTCGTCCGCGAAGGCGCGGGCCATGTCCACAATGGCGCGATCATCATCAGAGAGCGCGAAAGCGCGGTTGTCCATCGGCGCGAGCATGCTTGTTCCTCCCCTGGAACCGGCTTCCTGTCCTACAACACCACGATGCCGGTATGCTTGGCCTTGTTCTCCGGCTCGACATGGATCGTGATGAGTGCGCCGGAAAATTCCGCGCGCAGACCAGCCTCGATCCGATCGCAGATATCATGGCTTTGGTCGACCCGCATCTCCCCCGGCACCACGAGATGAAATTCGATGAAGGTCGTCCGCCCCGAATGGCGGGTGCGCAGATCATGCGCCTCGATGGCGCCGTCGCCGTGCTTCGCGATCAGTTTGCGGATCTGATCAAGATCTTCGGGCGCTGCGGCTTCATCCATCAGGCCGCCGAAGGAGGATTGCATCAGCTTCCAGCCCGAAACGAGAATATTCACGCCAACAAGTCCCGCGAGCAAAGGGTCAAGCCAGGGCAGGCCTGTCGCGATGCTGATGACGAGAGCTGCAAGAACGCCGATCGACGAGACGACATCGGACAGCAAATGCTGGCCATCAGCCACCAGGGCCGGAGAGCGCAGTTTCCGGCCGCGCGAGATGAGAACCCAGCACCAGACGCCATTGATCAGGCCCGCCGCGATATTGAGTGCAAATCCCAGAGGTTCGGTGCTGATCGGCCTTGGATTTTTCCAGGCCTCCCAGGCCGAATGAAAAACCATCAGTGCCGCGACCAGAATGAGCGCACCCTCGAAGACCGCCGCGAGGTATTCGACTTTCTGGTGGCCATAGGGGTGGCGGGCATCAGCCGGTTTGGCACTGACGCGAAGGGCCAGCAGCGCTACGCAGGCTGCAACGACATTGATCGTGGATTCCAGTGCGTCGGAATAGAGCGCGATCGAGCCTGTGTGCCACCAGGCCCCGAATTTCAGCGCGAGAACGATCAGACCGACGACAATGCTCCCGATCGCGAGGCGGGATGCAAAATCAAGCGGCAAAGAACTCTTGCTGGCAGCCATGCGGCTCTTTCCACCCGCCGCGATGCCGGGTCAAGTCCGCAAGAAGGGGGATATTCAGCGGCCGCCCCGTGCTCCCGAGAACCGCCGGACATTCGCTGCCATGGCGCGATGCGTGGGTCTGGCCGCAGCCAGCGCCACGCGGGCAGGGGCGTGAGAGATCGCATGGCCGACCGTATGGATATCACCAAGGGCCGTCCGTGTGGCGACCTCAATACCGATGATGACGCTTTCGAGCCCGGCCGCGAGGGCGCCGCTCTGCACCGCGAGGATCTTTTCGGTCACCATTCGCTCGCTCTCGAGCCGCCCGGAACGCGGACGCCCCATCGCCATGTGGTGCGCTTCCTGCGCCAGCACGGGCAAGCGGTTCGCGACGACCAGAGAGGCAAGCCAGAAGTTCCAGACCATCGGTTCATGATGGGCCTCGTTCATATGTAAAGCAACCGAAACCAGTGCTGCAGGTGTTGGCAGCCCTGTGGACATGCTGCTAATAGATTGAAATGTGATCACTTTTTTCTTCTGAGCGGGGCCGGATATCAAGACTTTCGTAACCGGAACAGCGCTCTCATAGGCCTCTGAGCACCGGAAAACGCAAGGAGGCCGATATGGTCGATGCTGATTTCCGCCGTCAGCTCCAGGGTTACGGGCTAACGACGGCCAATATCCTCTACCGCATGCCGGATCACCCGGCCCTGCTGCAGAATTTCATCTGGCAAGAGTATGATCTCTTCCCGAAATTTCCGGCCCTGCACAAATTTCTCGAATTCTGGAAGCGGGAGATCGAGGGCGGGCTGCATTCCGTGATCGTGGCCCATAACCGCCTGATCACGCCCGCAGAAATCCGTTCGATCGGGCATGAGTTCAGGCTGCACTGAGTTTTCGCCTCAAAGCACCGACCAATGCGTGTTCTGGGCGAACAACTCGAGCGCGATGGTGCCGACAAGCGAATTGCCGGCCCTGTCGAGCTCGGGTGACCATACCGCAATGGAGCCCAGCCCGGGCGCTACGGCCACGATGCCGCCACCGACGCCGCTTTTCGCCGGCAATCCGACGCGATAGGCGAAGCTGCCGGTGGAATCATACATGCCGCAAGTCATCATGACGGCATTGACGCGCCTCACCATGCGCTGCGCGAGTATGCTTTCACCCGAATGGAGCGAAAACCCGTCCATCGCCAACGGAAGCGCCGCGCGGGCGAGGTCGCGCACACTTGCCGTGATCGCGCATTGCCGACAATAGGCATTGACCACAGCATCGGGCGCATGATCGATCGTGCCATGCACTTTCAGGATATGCGCGATGGCGCGGTTCTGATGCGCCGTGGCGATTTCCGATGCCGCAACTGCCTCGTCGATGTCGCCCGAAATTCCGCCGGCGGAGGCGCGGATATATTCGAGAACGAGCTTTGCGACATCACCCGATCGCCCCATCAGGTAATCGGTCACGGTCAAGGCTCCGGCATTCACGAAGGGGTTGCGCGGCGTGCCCTGCTCGGCCTCGAGAATGGCGAGGTGGTTGAAGGCCGTGCCGGAGGGCTCCTTTCCCACGCGCGTCCAGATATCATCACCACCGCGATTGAGCGCGAGCTGAAGTGCAAACAGCTTGGTGACGCTCTGGAGCGAGAACGGCTCGTCGGCATCCCCTGCCGCCACATCCGCGCCATCGAGCGTTGCGACCGCGATGCCGAATTTTCGCGGGTTCACCTTCGCAAGCTCGGGAATGTAACCAGCCACCTTGCCCTTGCCGAAGGCCGGGCGGACATGATCGACAATGTCGGCCAGGAGGTCGGCGAGGCGATAGGAAGTCAGCGGGCGCGGCTCGCGCATGGGGGTCACTCGGGTTTCATCGCGTCTTTGCCGCGGGTCGCGCCTTCTAGCGGGGTTCAATGACAATGCAAGAAAAACCGGTGGTACGGGTCTCAATGCCAATAACGGTAGACAGCAGACGCACTCGGCTCGGAGCATTCAAAGACAACGAAAAAGGGCCGGCATTTCTGCCGACCCTTGAGGCGTTTCCTCAATTTTCTTGTTTTTCAGGCCGCGATCATCTGCCGTGCCGGGTTGGGAGCCGAGGCCACGATCGAGTAGCGCGTGGTGGCCGAGGAGCGGCTCGCGACCGAGCGCTCGCGCCATACTTCGTTGGCTTCCTGG
The DNA here is from genome assembly GCA_017302635.1 of Hyphomicrobiales bacterium. Classification (GTDB taxonomy): domain Bacteria; phylum Pseudomonadota; class Alphaproteobacteria; order Rhizobiales; family Beijerinckiaceae; genus Rhabdaerophilum. Next base: position 970,861 of record JAFLCX010000001.1, on the reverse strand, counting down.
TAGCTTGAGAACGGGCCAAAGACCCGCGCGGTGCCGGGAACGACTTCCTGGAATTCCACGCATTGGTATTCGCCACCAATCACCCAGAACTGCTTCGCCATGATCATATCTCCTGCCAGATCACGAAGGTGGAGGGAGGGTTGAGACGGGCGGGCCGAGGGAGATCGGCGCCGCCCATCCCGGGAGAACGTTACTCCGCAGCCACGGCTTTCGGGGTTTCGCCGTGGAACTGCTCGGTCTCGGTCGAACCGCTCATCGCGGTCGTCGAAGACTTGCCCTGGCTGATGGCGACGGCCACGGCATCGAAATAGCCGGTGCCGACTTCGCGCTGATGGCGCACGGCGGTGAAGCCTTTTTCCTGAGCGGCGAATTCACGCTGCTGCATTTCAGAGTAGGCACCCATGCCGCGGGTCGAATAGCCCTTGGCCAGCTCGAACATCGAGAGATTGAGCGAGTGGAATCCGGCGAGGGTGACGAACTGGTACTTGTAGCCCAGGGCGCCGATTTCGTCCTGGTACTTCGCAGCCTCGGCATCCGACATCTTCTTGCGCCAGTTGAAGCTGGGCGAGCAGTTGTAAGCGAGCAGCTTGTTCGGATACTTCTTCTTGAACTCGGTCGCGAATTCGCGCGCCTCGCCCAAATCCGGCTCCGAGGTTTCCCACCAGACGAGGTCCGCATATTCGCCATAGGCGAGGCCGCGCGCGATGGCGTGCTCGACCGAGTGCTTGTTGCCCTGCTTGAGGCGGAAGAAGCCCTCTTCCGTGCGGCTGTCGCGGTCGATCCAGGGATGATCGTAATCATCGACATCGGAGGTGATGAGGTTCGCGGCATGCGCATCGGTCCGGGCCAGCAGCACGGTATCCACACCGCACACATCCGCGGCGAGGCGCGCAGCGTTCAGCGTGCGCAGGAAGGTCTTGGTCGGCACCAGCACCTTACCGCCCAGATGGCCGCACTTCTTCTCCGAAGCGAGCTGATCCTCGAAGTGGACGCCCGCGGCACCGGCTTCGATCATCGCTTTCATGAGTTCGAACGCGTTGAGCGGGCCACCAAAACCTGCCTCGGCATCGGCGATGATCGGCGCCATGTAATGGATCGACTTGTCACCTTCCATGTGCGCGATCTGGTCGGCGCGACGCAGGGTGTTGTTGATGCGCTTCACCACATCCGGCACGGAAGAAGCCGGGTAGAGCGACTGATCCGGATACATCTGGCCGGCATTGTTGGCATCGGCGGCCACCTGCCAACCCGAGAGATAGATCGCCTCAAGACCCGCCTTGACCTGTTGCATCGCCTGATTGCCAGTGAGCGCGCCGAGCGTGCGGACAAAAGGGCGGTTCGCGAGCAGCATGCGCAGACGCGCCGCGCCCATTTTCGCGAGCGTGTATTCCATCTGGAACGAGCCGCGCAGCTTCTCCACATCGGCGGGAGTGTAATCGCGCTTGTTTTGCGGGGCGTAGGAGCCGGTCATCATCATCTTCCTTCTCATCAGCGTGTGGGCCTGAACTTCGGCTGCGACAGAGTGTCTTAGACCTTTGTTTTACAAACCTTCACATGAGAGGAAACTGTCACAGCGTCGCGTGCAGCGCAATAAGACATTGAATTAATCTCAGAAATCCAGAAAACACTTGACATGCTAATAATTGTAATATTGTAAAATGTCATAAATTTACATCGACTTTCAAGGGAAAGCCCAAATGAGATCGTTGCGCATCGGTGGGCGTGTCCGCCGCCTCCGGCAGGAGAAGCGTCTGAGCCAGACCCAGATGGCGGGCGAACTGGGCATCTCGCCCTCCTATCTCAACCTGATCGAGAGCAACCAGCGCCCGGTCACCGCCGGTGTGCTGCTCAAACTCGCGGAGAAGTTCCAGATCGATCTTGCCTCGCTTTCAGGCGAGGAAGACGGTCGGCTGGGAACGGACCTGATGGAGGCCCTGTCTGACCCCATGTTCGAGGCCGCCGATGTGAAGGCCTCGGATGTCAAGGAACTCACCGCCACGCTCCCCGCGCTCGGGCAGGCCTTCCTGACGCTTTACAACGCCTACCGGCGTGGACCGGGAAGCGATTCGACCCTTGGCGATGCGGATGGTGAGGGCAGTTCGGCCACGATCCCATCCGAAGAGGTCTCGGATTTCATCCAGCGGCACTTCAACCATTTCCCGGCTCTCGAGGAAGCGGCTGAGTCGCTTTGGGTTGATCATGGGCTGGCGCTGTTCACGCTTCAGCAGGATCTGGTGAAGGTGCTGGCCGAGCGTTTCGCCGTGGATGTCGAGATTGCCCCCACCGAGGCGATGCGCGGCATGCTGCGTGCCTATAACCCGCTGACGCGGCGGCTTCAGCTGTCCGAGCTGCTCACGAGCCCCGGGCGCACCTTCCAGCTGGCGCACCAGATCGCCTATCTCGGCTTCCGGCGCGAAATGGAAGGCCTCGTCTCAGGCGGCAAGTTCTCGACACCCGATGCCGATGCGCTGGCGGCATCCGCGCTCGCGAATTACTTCGCCGCCGCCGTCATGGCGCCTTACGCACGCTTTCTCGAAGCGGCGAAAAGCTGCCGCTATGACACCACGATCCTCAAGCACCGGTTCGGGCTGTCGTTCGAGCAGGTCTGCCATCGCCTCACCACCTTGCGCCGTCCCGGTGCGGAGGGTGTGCCGTTTCATTTGATCCGGGTGGATATTGCCGGGAACATCTCGAAGCGCTTCTCTTCCTCCGGCATCCACATCGCGCGCTTCGGCGCGGCCTGCCCGCGCTGGAATGTCTATGACGCCTTCGCGACCCCCGGCATGCTCCGCGTGCAAGTTTCGCGGATGCCGGATGGCGCCTCATTCTTCTGCATCGCCCGCACGCTGACGCCCGGCGGGCGGCAGGTGATGCGCGGCGGCCTGCCCGCGCGGGCCGGCATGCTCGCGATCGGGCTCGGCTGCCCGCTCAGCCATGCGCGTGAATTGGTCTATGCCGATGGGCTCCATCTTGATGACCCAACGATTGTCACGCCAATTGGCGTCTCCTGCCGCACCTGTCCGCGCTCGGATTGCTCGGACCGGGCCATGCCCGCTCTTGCGCAACGGCTCGTGATTGACGAAAACCGTCGCGGCCTCTCCACCTATTCCATTGCCAGCGAGCGGTGAGCGTAGTAGTAAAATATCGAAACGAAGTAGCTTTAATACAGATTTGCGGGAAACGTCGCATGACCTCCAAGCTCGACCAGCTGAAATCCATGACTGTCGTCGTCGCCGATACCGGCGATATGGCGGCGATCGAGGCGTTCAAGCCGGTGGATTGCACCACAAACCCGACGCTGATCCTGAAAGCTGCCGAAATGGAGGCCTACAAGGGTTTTGTGGTTGAAGCGGTGCAATGGGCTTCGAAACAGGGCGGGAGCCGAGAGGCGCGCATTTCAGCGGCCTGCGATCGCCTCGCGGTCACATTCGGCGCGGAGCTCACCAAGCGGGTTCCTGGCCGCGTCTCGACGGAAGTCGATGCCGACCTCTCATTCGATACCGCGAAAAGCGTCGCCAAAGGGCGTGCGATCATCGCCGATTACGCGGCGCGCGGTATCGGGCGTGAGCGTGTGCTGATCAAGCTCGCTTCGACCTGGGAAGGCATTCGCGCTGCTGAAATCCTTCAGAAAGATGGCATCGACTGCAACCTGACCCTGCTGTTCAGCCTATCCCAGGCCGTGGCCTGTGCCGAAGCTGGCGCGTTCCTCATCTCCCCATTCGTGGGGCGAATTCTCGATTGGTACAAGAAATCGACCGGGAAGGATTATACCGCCGAGACCGATCCCGGCGTAGGCTCGGTGCGTTCGATCTATGACTATTACAAAGCGCATGGCCATCCGACGATCGTGATGGGCGCATCGTTCCGCAATACGGGCGAAATCGAAGCTCTGGCCGGTTGCGATCGGCTCACCATTGCTCCGGCGTTGCTCGATCAACTCGCTAAGGATCAAGGGACGCTCGCGCGGGTTCTCGATCCTGTGAAGGCAGCTTCCGCCGCCAAGCCGCCCGCGATCCGGGTTGATGAAGCCGCGTTTCGATGGGCGCTCAACGAGGATGCAATGGCGACCGAAAAGCTCGCTGAGGGCATCAGAGGCTTCGCGGCCGATCTCGCCAAGCTGAAGGCGATGGTGGGCGCGAGCCTTTGAGGTCTTGCGCCAAGAAACACGCGTCAATTCGAAGATTGGAACACCTCGTTAAATGTCCTTTAGAGGTCTTGCATGCAACTACTGATTGAAATCAGGAGTTCGTCATGCTGCCGATGCCTTTGCCACAACCTGCCTTCGCTCCGTTCCGGCCGACGCCGGGTCATCGCCATCGTTTCCTCTATTCGAACTGGATGCTGGCCTTTGTCGGAGCGTTTGTTTTCATCGGTGCCACCGTTTGGGCCAGCCTTGTGGCCCGCAATGCCATTCTGCAGCAGGATGCCGAGGTCAAAGCCCTGGAATGGGGCGAACATTTCATGGCCCGGTTTGACGATCTGGAGCGCGTTCTTTTCGGCGAGCTTTCGCATTTGCGCACTTTGCGCTCGCCCCGTGAACCGGAACTGACCGGCGGCATTTTTCAGTACAAGATTTTCGATATCGACGGCAATCTGCGACTCTCGTCGGACAAGGCTGTCTGGCAACAGATGCATGTCTATTCCGGAGGTGCCAGTCCGGTCGCGGCCGCTGTGGCCCGTACCGGCCGGCAGGTCGTCTCGACCCGCTTCGGCGACGGAATCTCTCGACCGCAGCTTTATGCCACCGCCTATTTTCCGCTCGTCAAATCCTACGGGATCATTGGGGCCGGTGAAGTCTACATCGACCATACCGAGCGGGCGAAACTGCTGGATGGAATCCTGATCAAGGCGGGAACGGCCCTGATGGCGCTCACCACCATTGCCTTCCTCGTGCCTTTGCTTTTCGCGGCCTGGGAGGCGCGCGGGCGGCGCGATACCATGCGTCAGCTCCGGCACATTGCGGCGCATGACGAACTGACCGGCCTGAGAAATCGCACCGCTTTCCTCGAAAGCACGGAGAACCTCATCGCGCGCGGCTCGGCTTTCTCGTTGCACCTCGTCGATCTCGATCGCTTCAAGGACGTCAACGATACCTACGGGCACCCTCTGGGGGATGAATTGCTGCGCCAGGTCGCCGGGCGTCTGACCGACATTGCGGGGCCGGACATGATCCTTGCGCGGTTGGGCGGAGACGAATTTGCCGTTCTTCAGCCGGCTGATCGCACTGGCTCCGCAGGGTCTGGTCAATTGGCGCGCCGCATCGTGGCGTCGCTTTGCATGCCATTTGCCCTCGGACCGGTTGAGGTTTCGATCGGTGCAAGCATTGGCACCTCGCTTTGTCCGCGCGATGGCACCTCACGCGAGCGGCTGCTGATGGCCGCCGATCTTGCACTCTACGCCGCCAAACGCGCTGGGCGAGGTCGATCCGTCGAGTTTGTGCCGGAGATCGAGCAGGAATACCGCGACCGTATCGCACTCGAGACGCGGCTGCGTCAGGCAGTGGAAAACGAAGATTTCGAACTCTTCTACCAGCCGCTTTATGCAACGGACGGTGTCCGCCTGCGTGCATTTGAAGCCCTGCTCCGAATGAGAGCATGCGACGGTTCGATCATCGCGCCGGCGGTGTTCATCCCCATCGCGGAGGAACTGCGGCTTATTGATCGTGTCGGCCGCTGGGTCATGCGCGAGGCCTGCCGCACGGCGACGCTCTGGCCAGACGAACTTTGTGTGGCCGTCAATCTTTCGCCCCTGCAATTTCTGGGCGGCGGCCTCGCGGAAACCGTTCGGGCGGTTCTCGCGGAAACCGGGCTCGATCCGAGGCGCCTCGAACTGGAGATGACCGAGAGCGTGTTGCTGGAAAAGCCCGAGGAAATCCTCCTCCAGCTTCATTCCATCAAGGCGATGGGTGTATCCATCGCGCTGGACGATTTCGGCACCGGCTATTCCAGCCTCTCCTACCTCTGGCGCTTCCCCTTCGACACGCTGAAGGTCGATGGCTCGTTCATGGCCGGGCTCTCGGATCCCCATTCAAGATCGCGCGAAGTGCTCGATACCATCATTGCGCTGGGGCGTGTGCTGAACCTCCACATCACGGCCGAAGGGGTGGAAACGCGCGAGCAGATCGAAATCCTGCAAACCCTGCGTTGCGACTTCGTGCAGGGCTATTTGCTGGGTCGGCCCGTCGCTTCAACCGAGGTCGCCGCGGTCATCCTCAATGCGATGCGGCCACATTGGGGAGGCCAGCCCGCGATCGAGAGGCTTTCCGCATGATGGCGGAATACATATTGTAAAATATGAATATGAGAATATGATGGAGCCATACCTCAGCTGTCCATGAGCGACACAACTGGAGTGATCCCATGTCAATTCTCACGCAAAGGGCGTGGTCGCCTTATCTCGCAGGCATTGTTGTCGGACTTTTGCAGATTCCGGCCTTCCTGCTGATGGGTACGGCGCTCGGGACTTCGTCCTCCTATGTCACCATTTCGGCCAATCTGGCCTCTTTCGTCGATCCTTCGATCCTGGAGATCAAGTACGCAGCCAATCACGTGGCGGGCGCCAAGAACTGGTGGCAGGTCGCACTGATCGTTGGCATCGCGCTTGGTGCCTTCATCTCCTCACGCCTCTCGGGCACGCCCCGTTGGGGGCATTCGCCGGTCTGGGCCAAGGCGATGGGGGCGCACACACCGCTTCGCCGCAACATGATGGCTTCGCTCGGGGGCTTCATCATGGTGTTTGGCGCGCGCATTGCGGATGGATGCACCTCCGGGCACGGCGTCTCCGGCATCGCACAATTGGCAATCGGCTCCTTCATCGCGGTCACGGCGATGTTCGGCGCGGGAATGATCGCCGCCAATCTCATCTACAAGCGCGTCTGAAGGAGGCCATCATGAGCGTATTTGCTGCAATTCTTCTCGGTCTCGCGATGGGCGCCGTGTTCGGTATGGCGCTCGAGAAAGGACGCATGTGCGAAGGGGGCGTGATCCTCTGCCAGATGCAGATGTCTCGCCACGCCATGCTGAAGATGTTTCTCTCGGCGGTGGCGACCGGGCTCATCGTGCTCGCGATCCTGACCGGATTCGGCTTTGCGAAGCTGTCACCCAAAGCAACGCTTTTCGCGGCGGATGTGGTGGGTGGAGCCATTCTCGGTGTGGGGATCGTGATTGCCGGAGCATGCCCGGGCACGGTGCTGGCGCAGATCGGCTCGGGCTATCGCGATGCGATCTATACTTTTGTTGGCGGTCTTTTTGGTGCTCTGGCCTTCACCTATCTCGAGCCCAACCTGCTGAAGCCTGTGCTGACAGCCGGTTCATATGGCAAGCTGACACTCGATCAACTCGTTGGTGTGCCGTTCCCGGCTCTGGCGCTCGGCTTTGCGGCAATCATCATCGGGTTTCTGGTCTGGCTCGAGAAAGTATCGCCTTGGCGCGCCGAGATCGGGCCCAATGCCGACGGCATGCCGGCCCTTGCCGATGCTGGCGGACTTCTCCCTCCCGGTGTGAAGAGCGCCTGAACGGGCGTGAGGCGCTGTTGACAGCAAGAGCGGGGCCCTGGCTCCGCTCTTTTTGTTGGACTTTCAGCGCCGCTCGGCTATCTCGCGCTCATGGCAACGCATCCGATCGCGAATATCCGCAATTTTTCCATCGTGGCTCATATCGACCACGGCAAATCGACGCTGGCTGACCGGCTGATCCAGATCACCGGCGGATTGCAGGCGCGCGAAATGGTCGATCAGGTGCTCGACAGCATGGATATCGAGCGCGAACGCGGCATCACCATCAAGGCGCAGACCGTGCGGCTGAATTACCGCGCAGAGGATGGCAAGGATTACATCCTCAACCTGATGGATACACCGGGCCACGTGGACTTCGCCTACGAGGTCTCGCGCAGCCTCGCCGCCTGTGAAGGCTCGCTCCTCGTGGTGGATGCCAGCCAGGGCGTGGAAGCGCAGACGCTGGCGAATGTCTATCACGCGCTCGATGCCGACCACGAAATCGTCCCCGTGCTCAACAAGGTCGATCTGCCTGCGGCCGAGCCGGACCGTGTGAAAGAGCAGATCGAGGAGGTGATCGGGCTCGACGCCTCCGAAGCCGTGCCGATTTCGGCAAAAACAGGGCTCAATATCGAGGCCGTCCTCGAAGCCATCGTCACGCGGCTGCCGCCACCCAAGGGTGATCTCGATGCGCCGCTCAAGGCGCTTCTCGTCGACAGTTGGTACGATGCCTATCTCGGCGTGATCGTGCTCGTGCGGGTGGTCGATGGACGCATGAAAAAGGGCATGCGCATCAAGATGATGGGCACCAATGCCGTCTACGATATCGAGAAGATCGGCGTTTTCACGCCCAAGATGCTCGATGTGGCCGAGCTCACACCCGGCGAAATCGGTTTCATCACGGCCTCGATCAAGGAGGTTGCAGATACCCGCGTCGGCGACACGATTACGGAGGACAAGAAACCGACCGCCCAGCCGCTCGCGGGCTTCAAGCCCGTGCAGCCGGTGGTGTTCTGCGGGCTGTTCCCCGTGGATGCCGCCGATTTCGAGGAACTGCGCGCGGCGATGGGCAAACTGAGGCTCAACGATGCGAGCTTCACCTACGAGATGGAATCATCCGCAGCCCTCGGTTTCGGTTTCCGCTGCGGCTTTCTTGGCCTGCTGCACCTCGAAATTATTCAGGAGCGCCTCACACGCGAGTTCAACCTCGACCTGATCGCCACGGCCCCGAGTGTCGTCTACCAGATCGCTTTGCGCGACGGCGAGGAAATCGAACTCCACAATCCGGCCGATCTGCCGGATGTGATGAAGATCATGGAGATCCGCGAGCCATGGATCCGCGCCACCATCCTCACGCCTGACGAATATCTCGGTGCGATCCTGAAGCTCTGTCAGGAGCGGCGCGGCATGCAGGCCGATCTCTCCTATGTCGGCAAACGCGCGAAGGTGGTCTATGACCTGCCGCTCAACGAGGTGGTGTTCGACTTCTACGACCGGCTGAAATCGGTCTCGAAGGGCTATGCGAGCTTCGACTACACCATCACCGATTATCGCGAGGGCGACCTCGTGAAGCTTTCGATCCTCGTCAATGCCGAGCCGGTTGATGCGCTCTCGATGCTCGTGCATCGCAACCGCGCCGAGGGGCGGGGCCGCGTGATGTGCGAGAAGCTCAAGGACCTCATTCCGCCGCATCTGTTCCAGATTCCGATTCAGGCCGCAATCGGCGGCAAGATCATCGCGCGCGAAACCGTGCGGGCCCTGCGCAAGGACGTGACCGCCAAATGCTACGGCGGCGACATTTCCCGCAAGCGCAAGCTGCTGGACAAGCAGAAAGAGGGCAAGAAGAAGATGCGGCAATTCGGCAAAGTCGAAATTCCGCAAGAGGCGTTTATCGCAGCGCTGAAGATGGATGGGTGATGGCCATGCCATCGTCGGAGCCGCCTGTTGCCGGCTCCGGCGCATGCCGTTCGTCCACCAGCCAATGCGTTAGCCCGGCTCCGAGCCACATCCCCGTCAGGGCGATCCAGGCGGTGAGAGAGAAAATCGCACCGCCTGAAATTCCGGCACCCACTGCGCAGCCACCAGCGAGCATGGCGCCAAAACCCATCAGCGCCGCTCCGATGATGTAACGCAACGTGCCTGAGGATTGATCAAAAACCTGCAATCGCCACTCGCCGCCAACGACCGCACCGAGAGCTGCGCCGAGAAATACACCCGGCACGAGTCCGGTATCGAAACCCGGCGGCCTGGAGATGCCACCCAGAACGCGCATCAGGATCTCGGTGGAGGGGCCGGAAAAGGTGATGCCGCGCAGAGTGCCCGGTTCCAGTTCGACAAGTCCGATCCGGGCGGTAATCCAGTAGGCAAAGGCCACCGCCGCTCCCGCTCCAGCGCCGGTGATCCATGTGAGCGGACGGAGCTTCGCTCTTGACGCGAAACGGATGGCCGCCACAAGCCAGAGGAAGGCCAGAATCAGCCCGTCTTCAGGCCTTGCGCCCATCTGCGCGAGCAGGCTTCGTGCCGCGCCGCCGTCAATGGTCCAGAGGCCCGATATCGCCATCCGAGCCGGAGCGAGAACGCCCTGATAGGCGGCCTGGGCCGTGACGACGAAAATCAGCCCCGCGATCAGGGCCCGCGCGTTGCCAGTCGCAGAAAGGACCAGCAACCGGCTCGCGCAACCGCGCGCCAAAACCATGCCGATACCGAACAGAAGTCCCCCGGACACGGCGCCCGTGAGTGAACCCGTGGCCGAAAGGGCTCGTGATTGCGATGGATCGATATCGCCGATGACAGCGAGCCATTGCACAAGGGTGATGGCGGTGCCGAAAGTCAGGAGCCAGATTGCGAGCTTCTCGCCGAACCGGCCGGTCGAGAATTCGACCACAGCAGCGCGCAGGCAAAAGCGACTGCGCTGTGCACAAAAGCCGAATGTCAACCCGGCGAGCAACCCTGCCGCCAGCAGCGCCGGCCCTGCCCCTAAACGTTCTACCCCGGCTTCCACCCACCCGAATTGCATGATCATTGCCTGCGACTTCGCCCATCGCAATCTGCTCGCGAGTTCGGTGCAAGGCCTTGATACCGGTCAACCGAAGCTTTCCGTCGCTGGCAAGGCTATTCCCCCGCCGTCACGCGCTTCGGCTCCACGATGAAGCCGCCCACCTGCCGCGCCCAGAGCTCGGCATAGAGCCCGCCGCGCGCCATCAGTTCGGCATGGGTGCCATCCTCGATCACGCGGCCTGCATCGAGAACCACAATCCGGTCCATGATCCGCAAGGTCGAGAGTCGATGCGCGATGGCGATCACCGTGCGGCCCTCCATCAGGGTGACCAGGCTCTCCTGAATGGCCGCCTCGACCTCTGAATCGAGCGCGCTGGTGGCTTCATCGAGCACGAGGATCGGCGCGTTTTTCAGGATCACGCGCGCAATGGCGATACGCTGGCGCTGGCCACCCGAGAGCTTCACGCCGCGCTCGCCGACATGCGCATCAAGCCCTTTCCGCCCTTTCCAGTCGGAGAGATTGGCGATGAACCCCTCAGCCCGCGCGAGGCGGATTGCAGCCTCAAGCTCGGCTTCGCTTGCCCCCGGTCGGCCATAGAGAATGTTGTCGCGGATCGAGCGGTGGAGCAAAGAGGTATCCTGCGTCACCATCGCGATGCGCCGGCGCAGGCTCTCCTGCTCGAGCCCGGCGATATCCTGCCCATCCACCAGAATGCGCCCGCTCTCCACTGCATTGAACCGCAGAAGCAGGTTCACGAAGGTCGACTTGCCCGCTCCCGAGCGTCCGACCAGCCCGACTTTCTCGCCCGGCCGTATCGTGAGCGAGACATCATCCAATGCGGGAAGAGCGCGGCCGTAGCCGAAGCGGACATTCTCGAAGCGGATTTCACCCTCTCTGAACTCGAAGGGGCGGGCGCCGGGCGCATCCTGCATCGCCAGCGGGGCAGAGATGCTCTCCATCCCTTCCTGCACGATGCCGACATTTTCCATGATCCCGGCGATTTCCCAGGCGATCCAGTTTGACGCGCGCACGAGCGACATCACCAGGGTCATCGCCATCGCGAAACTGCCGATTTCAAGAGAGCCCTTGATCCAGAGCCAGATGCCGATAGCGCCGGTGGCCGTCACTGTGCAGGCCGATAGCACAGAGAGGCAGGCCGAAAATCCGAGTTGCAGCCGCCTTTCGGCATGAAACAGTGCGTTGGCCTCGCGGATGGCCGCACTCATGTTGGCGTCTTCGCGGCTTTTCTCGCCGAAAAGGCGCAAGGTCGCGATATTGCCGTAGGCGTCGACGATCTTGCCCATCAGGGTTGAGCGACCTTCGGATGCCGCCTGCGACCGCATGCGCTGGCGCGGCAGGAAGAATCGCAAAACCACCAGATAGATCAGGAACCAGGCAGCGATCGGTGCGGCCATGCGCCAGTCCTGCGCGGCAATCAGAGCCACCGAACTCAGCCCGTAGAACACCATATAGATCACGGCCTGAATGAACGAACTCACCGCCTGGCGCACACCGCCGCCGGTTTGCAGCACGCGGTTCGCGAGCCGCCCGGCAAAATCGTTCTGGAAAAAGCCGAGGCTCTGCCCTGCGAGCCGCGAATAGAATTGCCAGCGCAGGCGATAGGTCCAGCCCGGCTCGATGCCGAGCCGTCCGAGCGCGAAACCGGCAAGGAAAACCGCTGGGCGAATGACCAGCATCACGATCGCCATGCCGATCAGGGTCGGCCCTGCGACCGTGAGCAATGCTTCGCGCGGCGTGCTGGTGAGAATGTTGATCAGATGCCCGATGAAAAACGGCACCAAAGCATCCAGCAGGGCATCCGCTACAATCAGCAGGAAATAGAGCGCCAGAAGACCGCGCACCTGTCGGATCTGGACGCCGAAAAACGCCCAGAGCCGATCCGGCTGATCCGCCGGGCCGGGGACGATTGGGTCGATGAGCTGCTCGAACCAGCGGAGCGGATTGTGCGTCATGAGAGGCTCGATACCCTGCTTTGCAGAGAGTGGCGAGCCCTGAGCGCCCCGCAATCCTCGCCTGCCTCCGTAGACTTCACTCTCGATGTTCTTCAGATTTGAAGAGCGGCTTTCGCTCTTGCCAGGCTGACAAATCTGCGCACCGGGCCGATCCTTTGCGCATGACGGAGAGTAGAAATGACTTGTTTTTCACGCGAAGTGCGGCTTTCACCGAAGAGGTCTTGCCGCAACCCTCGCAAGGTTCACCTCGATCAGGCGCGTCTGAATGGCTGAGCCTCCTGCTGTGCCCCTCGCGGTGGATGCCGAATTCGGATCCCAAATCTCTTGGGACGACCTGCGCGCCTTTCTGGCCGTTTCTGTTCACGGATCGATGAACCGGGCTGCGATGGAGCTGGGCGAGAGCCAGCCCACGATCGGGCGTCGGATGCGCCGTCTTGAGGAGCAGACGCGGGTGATGCTGTTTCTGCGTGGCCCGAACAATCTCACCTTCACACCCGCGGCCAAAGCGCTCGCCGAGGTTCTGGAACCGATGGGCGAGGCGAGTCGGGCGGTGAAGGGTATCATCACGACCCTCGCTGCGCGCGATGGCCATCCGGTGCGGCTCACCTCGACAAATTCCATCGCGATCTTTCTTTCCGAGCGGATAGGGCTCCTTCGACAGGCAGCGGCGCCGCGCGATGTTGTGCTGTTGCCGACGCGAAATTTCATCGACGTAATGCGAGGCGGGGCCGAGCTTGCCTTGCGCATGCGACAGGTCGATCCGGAGCCGGGTCTGCTGGTGCGCAAGGTGGCAGTGGTTTCGGCGACGATCTATGGTCGTGCCGGATTGGACGATCTACCGATGATCATTCCCCCGGTGAGCCGCATGTTTTCGGGATATCGTGAGTTGGCGTTGCGCGAACTCGCCCATCGCAAGCAAGGGCCACAGATTGACGAGTTGCATTTGCGGCTTCAGGCTATCCGCGCTGGCGTCGGTGCCGGAATCTTGCCCTGCTGGATTGGCGATGCCGATCCACAGCTTGTGCGTCTCTCAGGCCAGGTCGACCCATTTGTCCATGAAGACATGTTCCTGATCCGCTCTGAACGCTCGCGCGGTGATGCGGCCGTGGAGGCCGTTGCGCAAGCCTTGATCGGATTGTTCCGAAAGAATCGCGACCGGCTACGCGGTCATGTCGACTGATCAGGAGGTGAGTGTTGTGAGCTTGAATGGGCAAACCCCGTCCTCGCGCCGTTCGATCTGCGGGATCGAGGAACTGCCGAGCTTTCACGCCGAAGGCGTGACGCATGTGCTCTCGCTGATCGATCCGGATTTGGCGCCGATCAGTGCCTTTTCCCGCTATCCTCATCACCTTCGCACGATCCTGCGCTTCCACGACATTGTCGAACCCCGATCGGGCTGGGTCATGCCGGATCTTGGGCATGTCGAGCAGATCTTGCGGTTCGGTGAGAGGTTGGGGGCCGGCAACATCGAGAGTTCCGATGCTTCGCACCTTCTCGTGCACTGTCACATGGGCGTTTCTCGCTCGACGGGAGCCATGCTGATGCTGATGGCGCAGGCCGATCCGCAGGCGAATGAAGATCACCTCTTCGAAAGACTGCGCGCCATCCGGCCGCAAGCCTGGCCCAATTCGCGGATGGTTGTTCTTGCCGACGCAGCTCTCGCCCGAAGCGGTCGCCTGACAATGGCGCTGCGCCGACATTATGCCTTTCAGCTTGCTGCCCGGCCTGAATTTCGCAGCTGGATGGCCGAATTGGGCCGGCAGGTCGAAATCGATATGGCGGCTGAATGAGCCGTGAGAGCAGTGAATTGGCACGAGACAGAAGAAATGGCGCACCCGACAGGATTCGAACCTGTGACCTTTGGATTCGGAATCCAACACTCTATCCAGCTGAGCTACGGGTGCAGCGCGAGAAGTTGAATAGCCAAGCCCGGTCCGATTCTCAACCGGTTTTCCAGGCGGGCCCGCTTTCACAGGCCGGTTGAGCCAAATCCGCCCGCTCCGCGATCCGTTTCGCGTGTGGTTTCACTCGCCGAAATTTCGATCCGCAATACGGGCGCCACCACGCATTGCGCGATGCGCATGCCGCGCACAACCTTGAACGGCTCGGCTCCGTGATTGACAAGGATGACCTTGATCTCACCGCGATAATCACTGTCGACCGTGCCGGGCGCGTTGAGCACTGTCACTCCGGCGCTCAGCGCCAGCCCGGAGCGGGGGCGCACCTGCGCTTCGGTGCCCGCAGGAAGCTCGAAAATCAGCCCGGTCGGGATCAGGGCGCGCGCACCGGGGCTGAGTTCGACCGGTTCGTTTTCCGGGATCGCCGCCGCGAGATCGAAGCCCGCCGCCTCGGCACTCTGGTAAGTCGGGAAAGGAAGCCCTTCGGCAGAAGGGAGCTGACGGATCGCGAGAGTGAGAGTTTTCATGTCTGCGCCTGTGTCAGCAATCTCGCGAAACGTGCGATCAAGACTTCGGCGACAGCGGCCTTGTCCATCTCTGGCAGGCTTTCGATGCCGGAAGCCGAGAGAATATGCACCTGATTGCGCTCGCCGCCCATCACGCCGGATTGGGGTGAGACATCGTTCGCGACGATGAGATCGCAGCCCTTGCGCGCGAGTTTGGCGGTTGCATGAACGATGACATTCTCGGTTTCGGCTGCAAAACCCACAACAAGCCTCGGGCGCAAGTCTGTGTGGCGAGAAACCCGCGCCAGAATATCCGGATTCTCGGCCAGTTCGATCGGCGCAATGGCATGGCCCTGCTTTTTGATTTTCTCACTTGCCGCGTTTTTCACGCGCCAATCGGCAACAGCCGCCGCGAAAATCGCGAGATCGGCGGGGAGGGCCTTCTCGACAGCCTCATTCATCTCTTCGGCGGTCTCGACACGGATGAGCGTCACGCCGGTCGGTGCGGGCAACGTGACTGGCCCGGAAACAAGCGTCACCCGCGCCCCGGCCTGATGCGCGGCCTCAGCGAGGGCATAACCCTGCTTGCCGCTCGAACGGTTGGCGATATAGCGCACCGGGTCGATGGGCTCGTGGGTCGGACCTGCAGTGATCAGCACGTGCTTTCCGGCCAGTGGCCGCAAGCCCGAATTTCGAGCGAAATGTGCCTCGATCGCGGCGAGAATGGCAGCCGGTTCCGCCATGCGGCCGGGGCCATATTCGCCACAGGCCATCTCGCCGTCATCCGGGCCGACAAAGACGATGCCGTCGCGCTGCAAGGTTGCGAGGTTGCGCTGCGTCGCGGCATGGTTCCACATCCGCACATTCATCGCTGGAGCCATCAGCACGGGCTTGTCGGTCGCGAGCAGGGCGGTGGAGGCGAGATCATTTGCGAGGCCGTTCGCCGCTTTCGCCATGAGATCAGCGGTTGCAGGCGCGACCACGACCAGATCGGCAGAGCGCGACAATTCGATATGGCCCATCTCGGTTTCATCCGTGAGGGAGAAGATGTCATCGTAGACTTTCTCCCCCGAGAGGCTTGCGATCGTCAGTGGTGTCACGAATTCCGAACCCGCCTTCGTGAGGATCACGCGCACACCGCCCCCGGCTTTCCGGATCAGGCGGATCAGTTCCGCCGACTTGTAGGCAGCGATGCCGCCGCCGATGACGAGCAGAACGGAGCGTCCTTTGAGCATGCTGCCTCCAACCTGAATTCTAGGGCGAAAACGGCGCGATGGCGATCGCGATCAAAGCCAGCGCGATGATCCAGGCCGCAATCGTGAGCGGCAGCATCAACGGGCCTCTCGCTGATTTCTGCGGCATGCCGATCCCCCGTTCCGCCGCAGCAAGAACGTGCTCCGAGCGCGTGACGATGTCGGGAAGCGTTTTCGCAATCGAGAGCAAGGCGCGCGCTTCGCGCCCCACTTCCTCGAGGCGGCCGACAGGGCCGAGATTGCGCTCAATCCAATCCCGGATGACCGGCTCGGCGACAACCCACATGTTGAAGCCGGGGTCGAGCGTGCGCGAGACACCCTCGACCACCACGAGTGTCTTTTGCAGGAGAACCAGTTCGGTTCGGGTCGCCATGTCGAAGAGGCCGGTGATCTCGAAGAGCAGGCCAAGCAGGTCCGCCATCGAGATTTCGGCCGCGTTCCGCCCGTGGATTTTTTCGCCGACGGCCCGCAGCGCTTGCGCGAAAGCCTCGACCGAATGGTGCGCGGGCACGTATCCCGCCTCAAAGTGCACCTCCGCGATGCGAATGTAATTGCGCGTGATGAAGCCGAACAGGATTTCGGCGAGGAAGCGCCGTTCTTTCGCACCCAGCCGCCCCATGATGCCGAGGTCGACCGCGACAAGCCTGCCCTCGCGCGTCGCGAACAGGTTGCCCTGATGCATGTCGGCGTGGAAAAATCCGTCACGCAAGGCATGCTGCAGGAAATTCTGCATGGTGATGCGCGCGAGATCGACCCGATCGATGCCTGCCGCGTCGATAGCCGAGAGGTCGGCAAGCTTGATGCCATCCACCCAATCCATCGTCAGCACCGGGCGGGCCGAGGTCGCCCAATCCACCTTCGGCACCGAGAATTCGAGGTCCTGCGCCGTGTTTTCAGCCATTTCCGAGAGGGCAGCGGCCTCGAAGCGCAGATCCATTTCGAGTTCGACCGTGCGTTCCAGCGTGTGGATCACATCGACAATGCGCAGGCGGCGGGAGGAGGGCACAAGCCTTTCGATGAGCCGCGCCGCGAAGGCCTGCGCCTTGATGTCCTTCTGGAAAATGCGTGCGATTCCCGGTCGCAGCACCTTGACCGCCACGGCTCTTCGCACGCCGTCCTCGATGATTTCCGCGCGATGAACCTGCGCAATCGAGGCAGCCGCGACCGGTGGGCCGAACGAGGCGAAGATATCCGTAATCGGCTTGCCGAGTGCCGTTGAGATCACGCGCTCGGCTTCGACCTGCGCAAAGGCCGGCATCGTATCCTGGAGCAGCGAGAGATCCTGCGCCAACGACATGCCGACAATATCGGGTCGAGTGGACAGGAACTGGCCGGTCTTGACGTAAGATGGGCCAAGACGCGTCAGCGCCGCCATCAGCCGTTGCGCCCGATCGGCATTGCCCCGCCGCGCGATCATCCGGGCGAGCCAGAGTCCGGGACGCGCGACAGCGGGCACGCGGTCAACCGGAACAAGATTGAATACGCCCTCCCGCGCCAGCACAAAGCCGACACGCGCCAGATGCAGGAGATGACCGATTGCCGAAAACACCACCGGCCTCAGAGTTTCCAGCCCGAATGGATGTTGGCGATGCCGCCCGTGAGCGAGCGGTGGCTCACACGGGCGAAGCCCGCTTGCCGGATCATCTCGGAAAATGCGTCCGGTCGCGGGAACTGGCGGATCGATTCCACGAGGTAACGATAGGGCTCGCCATCGCCGGTGATCATCCGGCCCATCGGTGGAATGATGTTGAAGGAATAGGCGTCGTAGATGCGGTCGAACACCGGCATCTCGACGGCTGCGAATTCAAGGCAGAGAAAGCGCCCGCCGCGCTTGAGAACCCGATACGCCTCGGCAAGAGCCTTCTCGATGCGCGGCACATTCCGGATGCCGAAGGCGATGGTGTAACCGTCGAAACTCCTGTCCGCAAAAGGCAGTTCCTCGGCATTGCCTTCGATGAACTGCGCACGATCCGAATAGCCGCCGGCTTCGGCGCGCTCGGACCCGACGCCGAGCATGGAGGCGTTGATGTCCAGAACGGTGACTTTCGTTTTCGGACCACCGGCATCCAGCACCCGAAAGGCTACGTCGCCAGTGCCGCCTGCAACATCCAGATGCGCGAAAGGTGCCGATTTCGGCGGGCGCAGCATCGCCACCAAAGTGGCTTTCCACGCGCGATGGAGGCCAGCGGACATCAGATCGTTCATCAGGTCGTAGCGTGAGGCGACCTTGTGGAACACGTCATCCACCTTCGCCTGCTTCTCGCCGAGCGGCACGGATGCGAAGCCGAAATGTGTCGTTTCGCTCTGGCCCTGGCTCATCACCGCCCCTCCGCACGCCTGCCGCCCTTGCGGGCTCAATCACAGGGGCAACCCATAGAGCATGCCGCGCCAAAGTGGAAACCGGATTTGCGAGAACGACATGCAGGAATAAGGATGAAGCAGCGACTTGTCTCTCGCGCCATGCCAATGGTTAAACACGGACAAGGGGAGCAGTGCGATGCCAGAACTGCCCGAAGTTGAAACCGTGCGGCGCGGTCTCGCGCCCGTGCTTGAGGGAGCCCGGATCGAGTCCGCACGGCTCAATCGCCCTGATCTGCGCTTTCCGTTCCCGGAGCGCTTTGCAGAGCGTCTCGCAGGTGCCACGATCGGGCCTTTGGGGCGCCGCGCGAAATACCTCCTCCTGCCCCTCGATACGGGCGAGACCCTGATCATCCACCTCGGTATGAGCGGTCGTGTGCTGGTGGAGCAGAGCGGCCCCCGAACTCTGGTGGGCGAGTTTCACCATTCGACAGGCCGCCTTGAAGCCCATGATCATGTCGTGATCACACTCGGGGGCGGCGCCCGCGTCATCTATAATGACGTGCGGCGCTTCGGGTTCATGCGACTTTCGCCCAGTGATGCCATCGAAGCCGACCCTTTCATCGCCGAACTTGGCCCGGAGCCACTCGGCAACCTGTTTGACGCCGAAAGTCTGGCCGCGAGCCTCAAGGGGCGGAATACGCCGCTGAAATCAGCCCTGCTGGATCAGAAAACTGTCGCCGGGCTCGGCAACATCTATGTCTGCGAGGCGCTTCATCGCGCGCATCTTTCGCCCTGGAGGCCAGCGAAAGACCTCAAGCCGGACGAGGCTCAGAGGCTGGTCTCGGAAATCCATCTGGTGCTTGAAGAGGCGATCGAGGCGGGCGGATCATCCTTGCGGGACTTTCGCCATGAAGACGGATCGCTTGGCTATTTCCAGCACGCCTTCCGGGTTTACGACCGCGCAGGGGAAGTTTGCCCCACCCCCGAATGCGGCGGCACGATCGAGAGGAAAGTTCAATCCGGGCGCTCGACGTTTTTCTGCGGCCGGTGCCAGGCCTGATTTCGGGCCACTGGCCAGAGCGCGCTTGCCGCGCTATCCCCGGTCTCAGGACCAGCGCAACAAAGGAAAGAAGCATGTCGGACAAGGCATCGGGTTACGAAACCCTTCTCATCGAGACGCATGGACGCGTCGGCCTCATCCGGTTCAATCGCCCGCAGGCCTTGAACGCCATCAATCGCCAGCTTCTGGCTGACCTCGATTGCGCCCTGACCGGCTTTGAAGCCGACCGGGAGATCGGCGCCATCGTGATCATGGGCTCGGAGAAGGCCTTCGCGGCAGGGGCTGACATCCGCGAGATGGCACACCATACCTACCCGGATACCTATCTCCACGATTTCGGTTCGGCGCCTGATCGCCTCGCGAAAGTGCGCAAGCCCGTGATTGCGGCAGTCGCGGGTTTCGCGCTCGGCGGGGGCTGCGAACTGGCGATGATGTGCGATTTCATCATCGCGGCCCAGAACGCCAAGTTTGGCCAGCCTGAGATCAAGCTTGGCGTCATGCCGGGTTTCGGAGGTTCGCAGCGCCTCACGCGCGCCATCGGCAAGGCAAAGGCGATGGATCTGTGCCTGACCGGCCGGATGATGGATGCCGAGGAAGCCGAGCGAGCCGGGCTGGTATCGCGCATCGTGCCGGTCGAGACGTTGCTCGATGAGGCGTTGGCGGCTGCGGCCACGATTGCCGATTTTGCGCCCTATGTGACGATGCTCAACAAGGAAGCCGTTAACGCCGCTTTCGAGACGACTTTGGCCGAGGGTATCCACGTCGAACGCCGGCTGTTCCAGCCGCTCTTCGGCACAGAGGCGCAGAAAGAGGGCATGGCCGCCTTCATCGAGAAGCGCAAACCCGATTTTCGGAAAGCTTGAACCGCGCTCATGCCCGATTTTGGCCTTGCGATCGAAGTGGTCGCACTCCTCGCGCTCGTGGCTTTCGCGGCCGGGTTTGTGGATGCGATCGCCGGAGGTGGCGGGTTGATCACGGTGCCTGCACTTCTGCTGGCCGGGGTTCCGCCGGTGCAGGCGATCGCCACCAACAAGCTGCAAGGCACGTTCGGCGTCCTTTCGTCCACGCTCGCTTTCCTGCGTGCCGGCGCGATCGACAAGCGCCTCGTCTTGCCGCTTGGGCTTGCAGCCCTTGCGGGTGGCATCGGCGGCGCCATGCTGGCGACAATTCTCCCGGTGGCATTGCTGCGCCTTGTGATCCCCTTCGTGCTGATCGCGATCGCGCTTTATATGTGGCTGACCCCCAAATTCGGGGATGGGGATGCCCATGCTCGGATGACGCCCACCCTGTTCGCGTGCTCGGTGGGCCTTGCAATCGGGGCCTATGACGGGCTTTTCGGTCCCGGAGCAGGAACGTTCTATCTGATCGGGTTGATCCTGCTCTGCGGCTTCCCGTTGCTGCGGGCCACCGCGCACACCAAGCTGATGAACGCGGCTTCCAATCTCGGCGCTCTCGGGCTGTTCCTCATCGCCGGTCATGTGCTCATTCTGCCCGGCCTTGCGATGGGGTTTGCTGCGGCTGGCGGCGCTTGGCTCGGAGCCCGCACCAGTCTCAAACATGGAGCGCGGATCATCCGTCCCCTCGTGATCACGATTTCGATCCTGATGGCCCTGCGGCTGTTGTTTGATCCGGCGCACCCGTTCGGTCAGGCGATCATCGGCTTCTTTTTGCGCTGAAAGCCCGTTCGGGGTCGAATCCGGTTGACCGGGTGGCGGCTTCGTGGCAAGGGAGCGCGCCTTCGCGGGTGCTCACGCGCCACGCGATCATCCGTTATTTCCGGTTGGGATTGTTCCAGTCTCCGCAAGAGGCTGTCGCCTGTGCCGGGTTTCATTCCGGGTTGCGTGCAAATCGCAGCCCCGCTCAACTGGAGACCGAGCATCCATGGCGAATACCAAGTCGGCCAAGAAGGCGGCGCGTCAGGCGCTCCGTCGCACCGAGATCAACAAATCGCGCCGCACCCGCATGCGGACGGTTGTGCGCAAGGCCGAAGAGGCGAGCGTCGCAACCGACCAGAAGGCGGCCCTCGCGGCGCTTGTGGCGGCGCAGTCTGAAATGATGAAGGCCGCCCAGAAGGGCATCGTTCACAAGAACACGGTTGCCCGCAAGATTTCGCGTCTCGCGCGGCGCATCAAGGCGATCGGCGCCTGAACCGGAAAGGTGAGGGCCCAACGCAGCCCTCGCTCCGCGCCGTTTGAAAATTTGCACGGTAAGCGCGCCTTTCGGGGCGCGTTTTTTGTTGTCCAGCCGATTTGACAGCGTGACTTTCACCAGTCATCGCAAGGATTGCACAAAGTGGCAGCTGTGGCTGATTTATCGCGCTTCTTTTGAAAAGAGCCGAACGTCGCCTCTCTGGAGCGCGCAGTAAAAATGCATATTTTTCAGAAGGATAAGCGGGAAGGCAAATTGTCGCACCCCCCTGAAGCGTGCATCTCGTGCCAGCCATCATATTTATTTCGAATACGAAACAAATATGATTGATCCACGCGTCTCCCGCGATTCAAACGTCTGAATCAAGCACTTGCTCTCACGCAAATTATGGCAGACCCGTGACGTGTTCGCAGAGCGTTCCGATGGTGCGTGCGTGCCGGTCTCCAACACGCTTGCCAAGCCGCCTTTGAGCCGGTTAATCAAAGCTTAACAGCGAGTGCTGGTGCTGAATTGAGGGGGCGGCACCAAAATGAGCAAATGAGTGTGTCAGTAAAAAACTGACCCAGGGGGATGGAATTGTCACTCATGAAGATCCAGTTCTGTATTGCGCCGAGTCCCAATTCTCCGATCTCGCTCAATTTTCTCTGAAGACGCTCGTTCTTTCGTTTTTTCGAGCTCACAACACCCATCTGATGATAGAATGACCGTTCGGAGATTTTCCGAGTGTCGGGTTTTATTGTCTGTTATTCTGTTACCAACCTGCAGGATGCAGCGGAGACGACGATGTTTAAACTGCCTGATGATGGTCGCGGCTTTCGCGACGCCCAGATGCAGAATGGCGCGGACGAAATTTCGAGCCTCATGCTGTCCTGGGAACGCATCCAGCGCCGGCTCAGGGCTGAGTTGGGCGAGGATGTGTTTGTCAGCTGGTTCAAGTGTCTGGAACTCGCGGGCGCCAACGACGACCAGCTCCTGCTTTCGGTGCCAACCAAGTTTCTGAAAAACTGGATTCAGCAGCATTATCTCGAGCGCATCAAAGCTCATGCCGCCCAGGAGTTGCCTGGGATGAGCCGGGTCACGATCTCGCTGCGGGCAACAGGCATGCGCTCCGGTGCGCGCACCGAAGCCCGTCAGCCCTGCGCGGCGGCCACTCCCGCCAGCCGCCAGCCCGCGCCAGCCGCCACTGCCAAGGTTTCCCAGGAGCCGAAACGGATCGAGGCTCAGCCTGTTCAGGCCGAGACTGACTCGCAGGTCGGCTCTCCGCTCGACCGCAGGCTCGTTCTGGCCTCCTTCCAGGTGGGACGGTCGAATGGCATGGCACATGCGGCCGCCATGCAGGTTGTGCAGGCCAAGGCGAGTGACCAGCCTATCTTCAATCCGCTGTTTCTGCATGCGAATGTGGGTTTGGGAAAAACCCATCTGCTGCAAGGCGCCGCGCAGGCCATCGAGGCTGGCGGGCGGCGTGTGCTTTACCTGACCGCGGAGCGGTTCATGTATGGCTTCGCCGCTTCGCTCAAGACCCAGACTGCGCTCGCCTTCAAGGAGCATTTGCGTGGGATTGACGTGCTGGTGATCGACGACGCCCAGTTTCTGCACGGACCCAAGAGCCAGCAGGAATTCTGTCACACTCTCAATGCTTTGGTGGATGCCGGCAAGCAGGTGATCGTGGCGGCTGACCGCGCCCCGGCGGAACTCGAAGGGCTCGAGGAGCGCGTGCAGTCCCGTCTCGCTGGCGGGCTCGTGGTCGAGATCGGCGCGCTGGATGAAGCGCTCCGCATCAAGATCATCGAAAGCCGCATTGCTGCGGCGAAGCTGTTGCACCCCGCTTTCGATGTTTCGACCGATATCATCCAGCACGTCGCGCGGATGATCCTCACCAACGGGCGGGATCTTGAAGGCGCCGTCAACCGCCTTCTGGCGCGCGCCACGCTGACGGGTGGTGCGCTCGACCTCGCGAGTGCCGATGAAGCCATCCGCGATCTCGTGCGCCATCGTGAGCCGAAGCGCGTGAAGATCGAGGATATCCAGCGTCTCGTCGCCAACCACTACAATGTCAGCCGCGCGGATATCCTCTCCTCTCGCCGCACCGCGACCGTCGTTCGCCCGCGTCAGATTGCGATGTATCTCGCGAAATCCCTCACCTTGCGCTCGCTTCCAGAGATCGGCCGGCGCTTTGGCGGGCGGGATCACACCACCGTGCTGCATGCGGTGCGCAAGATCGAGGGCATGGTGGCGAAGGATCAGGACCTCGCAACCGAGATCGATCATCTCAAGCGCATGCTTCAGGAATAGGGGAGAGCCTTCATTCCGGTTTTTGCTGTGAATGGGCCCGGCATATCGTGCGCCCCGCTTGCGATTTTTGAACCGACCGTCCATCGTCACGATGTGAAGGTTCGCGGCGCTAGAACGCTCGCGGCCGATTCTTGGACAGGTTGCGACGGAAACGCCCCCGATGAAGGTTACGGTTGAACAGGCCGCGTTGCTCAAGGCCCTCGGACACGTGCACCGCGTGGTTGAGCGACGCAACACGATCCCCATCCTTGCCAATGTGCTCATCCGCGCATCCGGGCGGGAACTCGCTCTCAAGGCGACCGATCTCGATATCGACATTGTCGAGACGATCCCGGCCGAAGTGCAGCAGGATGGCACGACGACCGTGCCGGCCCATGTGCTTTACGATATCGTGCGCAAATTGGCCGATGGGGCACAGGTCAGCTTTGATCAGGATGGGCAGGCCGGGCAAGTCACCCTGCGTTCAGGCCGTTCCCGCTTCAGCCTGCAAACCCTGCCTGAATCCGATTTCCCCGATCTGGCACCGGGCGAGATGAGCCATCGCTTCGAACTGGCCTCGGCGGATCTCAAGCTGCTGGTTGAGAAGACGCAATTCGCGATCTCGACGGAAGAGACACGCTACTATCTCAACGGCATCTATCTGCATGGGTTCGATGGCAAATTGCGCGCTGTCGCGACCGACGGCCATCGTCTCGCTCTGGCGGATGTACCGGCCCCGGCAGGTTCGGCCGGAATGCCGGGCGTGATCGTGCCGCGCAAGACCGTGGCGGAGCTTCTCAAACTTGTGTCCGAAACCGCGGAGCCGGTCGCCATCGAGCTTTCGGGCGTGAAAATCCGGATCAGCACCGGCTCGATCGTGTTGACCTCAAAACTGATCGACGGGACATTCCCGGATTACCAGCGCGTCATTCCGCAGCGCAATGACAAGCTGATGGTTGTGGAACGTGATGAATTCGCGCGCTCGGTCGATCGTGTCTCGACCATCTCGAGCGAGCGTGGCCGTGCCGTGAAGTTCGTGCTGGGCGATGCGAAACTCACACTTTCGGTACACAATCCCGATGCCGGACAGGCGACCGAAGAGCTCTCGGTCGATTACGATTCCGCACCGATGGAGATCGGCTTCAACGCGCGATATCTCCTGGATATCGTGAGCCAGCTTGAAGGCGATACGGCTTTGGTGAAGCTGTTTGATTCCGGTTCTCCGACCTTGATTCAGGATCGGGAGGGAGCGCCCAGCCTCTATGTGCTGATGCCCATGCGCGTGTGACCCAGGCTCTGCGACAGATGGCTGTATCGGGAGGCGCTGCGCCGCGCCTCGCCCGGCTGCGGCTGACCGATTTTCGCAGTTATGCGACGTTCGATCTTTCGATCGAAGGTCGTCTTGTGGCGTTCGCGGGCCCAAACGGGGCGGGCAAGACCAACATTCTTGAGGCGATTTCGCTGCTGGGGCCGGGGCGTGGAATCCGGCGGGCGCAGATTATGGCCATGCCTCGCAAATCCGGCTCAGGCGGCTTTGCTATCAATGCCGAGGGCGATGGCCTGCTTGGCCCCGTGATGCTGGCCACGGCCTTGCAGCCGGGCCAGACCGCGCGCCTGTGCCGTATTGATCGGGAGCCTGTGGCGGGAGCAGGGCGCTTTCTGGAGCATCTCTCGATGCTTTGGCTCACGCCGGATCAGGACGGGCTTTTTCGTGGGGCAGCGGGCGAACGAAGGCGCTTTCTGGATCGTCTGGTCCTTGCGATCGATGCCGGCCACGCGAGCCGGGCCAATGCCTTCGAACTGGCGCTCAGGCATCGCAATCGTCTGCTGGAGGACGAACGCTCCGATCCTCATTGGCTCGACGCCATCGAGCGCGAGATTGCCGAATTGGGCGTCGCGGTTGCGGCGGCGCGGCGCGAGACCGTTCTGCGTCTCGACGCGCTGGGGCAGAGCGAAGCCGCAGCCATCGCACCCTTCCCCTTCGCGGTCCTGACGCTCGAGGGCGATATCGAGGAGCGGCTATCAGGCCAGAAAGCTCCCGAGGTCGAGGATTGGTTCCGCGAGGCCTTGCGCGACAATCGCTGGCGTGACCGGCAGGCCGGGAGGACCCTGATCGGTCCACAGGCGAGCGACCTCGCGGTGACGCATGGCCCCAAAGGCGAGATTGCCGCCCTTTGTTCAACCGGCGAGCAAAAGGCCCTCCTGATCGGGGTCGTGCTCGCCCAGGCGCGCCTGATCGCGCAGATGTGTGGTGCGCCACCCATCCTGCTGCTCGACGAGGTCGCAGCTCATCTCGATGAAGTTCGCCGGGCTGCCCTGTTTGAGATGCTGGATGCGCTGGGAGCGCAGAGCTTCATGACCGGGACGGATGCTTCGCTCTTCGCCGCATTGCCAAAGCGCGACCGGTGCTACAAGGTTCAGGATGGCCTTGTGAAATTCGAGGTCTGATATCCGGACGACGCGATCATGAGCCTGACGGCGTTTCTTCTTTTCCTCTCTGTTTATGCGATTGCAGTCGCAACTCCCGGACCGGGTGTAGCGGCGGTGGTGGCGCGCACATTCGCGCGCGGAACGGCAGGAGCCTTTCCGTTCGTACTCGGGTTTGTGGTGGGTGATCTTATCTGGTTTGGGGTGGCCGCTGCCGGGCTTTCGGTGATTGCCAAATCCTTTGCTCCCCTTTTTGTCACGATCAAATATGCGGGCTGCGCCTATCTGATCTGGCTTGCGTTCCAGCTTTGGCGAGCCGAGCCTGTCCTGCTTGACGAAGGCGCGGAACCGCCGGCTGAAAGCGCGATAACCGCTTTTCTGGGCTCGCTGTTCCTGACACTCGGCAATCCCAAGGTGATGATATTCTTCCTCTCCATCATGCCGCTCGTGGTGAAGCCCGAGGAGATTTCCTGGGCAGTGGCGCTCGAACTCGCCGTCGTGATCGCCGTCGTGATTTCGTCGATCATGCTCGGCTATATCGCGCTCGCCAATCGTGCCCGACAGCTCTTCCGCTCGAAGCGGGCGATCGGGTTGATCCAGAAAGCCAATGCCGGTGTGCTGGCCGGTGCAGCGGCCGCAATCGCAACGCGATAAATCTCGGAAAGATTGCGTGTTTTCCACGCCAATGACACGTTTTCGCGCGTGCATGCCCGCGCACGCGAGGCTAAGGTCTGCACTTGCGATTCGTTGTGAAAGGCCAGATTGCTGATGAGCACTCCCGAAAAGCCCGAAATGGATGCCGCCTCCGAAGCCTATGGCGCGGACAGCATCAAGGTGCTCAAGGGGCTCGACGCTGTGCGCAAGCGCCCCGGCATGTATATCGGCGATACCGATGACGGTTCGGGCCTGCATCACATGGTCTATGAGGTCGTCGATAACGCCATCGATGAGGCGCTCGCGGGCCATGCCGATCTGGTCACCGTCATTCTCAATGCCGATGGCTCCTGCACAGTGCGGGATAACGGGCGCGGCATCCCGACCGACATCCACAAGGAGGAGGGCGTCTCGGCCGCCGAGGTCATCATGACCCAGCTTCATGCGGGCGGGAAATTCGACCAGAATTCCTACAAGGTCTCGGGCGGATTGCATGGTGTCGGCGTTTCCGTGGTCAATGCGCTTTCGAAATTCCTCAAGCTGCGCATCCACCGTGATGGCAATATCCACGAGATGAGCTTCACGCATGGCGATGCCGATGCCCCGCTCAAGGTGGTGGGAACCTACCAGCAGGATCGTCAGCCCGGCCGCTTTGAGGGCCGTTCCGGTTCCGAGATCACCTTCCTGCCTTCAACCGACACCTTCACGATGGTCGAGTTTGATTTCGCCACGCTGGAGCATCGCTTGCGCGAACTCGCCTTCCTCAATTCGGGCGTGCGCATTCTTTTTACCGACAATCGCCATGCCGAGCCGAAGGCGGTCGAGCTGTTTTATGAAGGCGGTTTGGAAGCTTTCGTGCGCTATCTCGATCGCGCGAAAACCGCGCTGATCTCGAAGCCGCTGATGGTGAAGAAGGAGCAGGATGGCATCACCGTCGAGGCCGCACTTTGGTGGAATGACAGCTACCACGAAAGCGTTCTGTGCTTCACCAACAACATTCCGCAACGCGATGGCGGCACGCATCTCGCTGGCTTTCGCGGAGCGCTGACCCGCCAGATTGTCGCCTATGCCGATCAGAGCGGGATTTCGAAAAAAGAGAAGGTTTCGCTCACCGGCGAGGATTGTCGCGAAGGGCTGACGACTGTGCTCTCGGTCAAGGTGCCGGATCCGAAATTCTCGAGCCAGACCAAGGACAAGCTTGTTTCTTCCGAAGTGCGTCCCGTGGTCGAGGGTGTGCTGAACGAAGCGCTTGCGACCTGGCTGGAGGAAAACCCGGCCGAGGCGCGCTCGATTGTGGGCAAGGTCGTGGAAGCCGCCGCCGCCCGCGAGGCTGCGCGCAAGGCCCGTGAACTCACAAGGCGCAAGGGCGCCCTCGATATCGCCTCGCTGCCCGGCAAGCTCGCCGATTGTCAGGAGCGCGACCCTTCGAAATGCGAGCTTCTGCTGGTCGAGGGTGACTCGGCCGGCGGTTCGGCGAAACAGGGCCGCGAACGGCTCTATCAGGCGGTCCTGCCCTTGCGCGGCAAGATTCTGAACGTCGAGCGCGCGCGTTTCGACAAGATGCTCTCGAGCCAGGAGATCGGCACGCTGATCACGGCGCTCGGCACAGGCATCGGCCGCGAGGAATTCAACCCCGATAAACTCCGCTACCACAAGATCATCATCATGACCGACGCGGATGTCGACGGCTCGCATATCCGCACGCTCCTGCTGACCTTCTTCTTCCGGCAGATGCAGGAGCTGATCGAGCGGGGGCACATCTATATCGCTCAGCCGCCGCTCTACAAGGCGACGCGCGGCAAGTCCGAGACCTATCTCAAGGATGAGCGTGCGCTTGAGGACTACCTCGTCGGCGTCGGGCTGGATGGCGCCGTGATGAAGCGCGGCGACGGCTCGGAAATCGCCGGGGAGGATTTGCGCCGCGCGATCGATGAGGCGCGCCATATCCGCCAGGTGATGGCGGCCCTTCATTCACGTTACGACCGTAAGGTGGTCGAGCAGGCGGCGATTGCCGGTGCTCTAAACCTCGCGGTTCTGGCCGATTCTACCCGCGCGGACGCCGCCGCTGCGGAGGTCGCGCAGAGGCTTGATGCCATTTCCGATGAACTGGAGCGTGGCTGGATGGGTTCGGTTGAGGGCGGTGGTTACGTATTCCGCCGCACCTTGCGGGGTGTGACTGAAACCGCAACGCTTGATGCTGGGCTCGTGGGCTCCGCAGAGGCGCGCAAGCTCGACGAGCGCCGCGCCTCCCTGCAGGAGAATTTCGCGCGCCCCGCGCGCTTCGTGCGGCGCAACGAGGATATCGCCGTCAACGGACCGCTGACCTTGTTCGATGCCGTCAGTGCGATTGCGCGCAAGGGCCTTTCGCTCCAACGTTACAAAGGTCTGGGCGAAATGACTGCTACGCAATTGTGGGAGACAACGCTCGATCGCAACGTGCGTTCGCTCCTGCAGGTGAAGCTCAAGGATGTCACCGAGGCCGAGGATATCTTCGTGCGCCTGATGGGCGATGTTGTCGAGCCGCGCCGGGCCTTCATTCAGGACAACGCGCTGAGCGTGAGCAATCTCGACGTGTGATGATCGGTTCGCGCTGACGGCACGTATTATCCTGATGCTGCCGAACGCGCCCCGCCTCCTCGCTTATGCTCTGCCGGCGGTTCCGCTTGCAGCCCTCGCCCTGCCGATGACGGTGATTGTCCCTTCGGCCTACGCGAAGGAAATGGGCGTGCCCATCGCGGCAGTCGGGTTTGCGTTGCTTGTCGTGCGGCTTTTTGATGCTGTCACCGATCCAGTGGTGGGCTATTTCTCCGATCATGTCGGCGGGCGATATCGGCGCAAATTGTGGTTTGCACTCGGCATTCCGCTCATTCTCGTGGGAAGCTGGATGACTTTGGTACCGCCGCAGGGCGCGGGGGCCGGGCATCTCGCGTTCTGGGGCATGTTTCTCTCGCTCGGCACCACGGCGACGGCTCTGGCCTATGCGGCGTGGGGGGCTGAACTCACTCCGGATTACAAGGAGCGCAACCGCGTTGCGGCGTTCCGCGAAACCGTCACCGTGATCGGCACCGTGCTGGTGACTGCAACACCCGCCTTGCTGCCCGCTTTCGGGTTCACGACGCAGCGCGATGTGCTCTGGGCCATTGCGCTCGCCATCATGGTTCTGCTGCCTTTTTTCGGCGGTGTTGCGCTCTTCGCCGTTCCCGAGCCGCAGAATCGGTCGACAACGCGACTCGATATCCGCGATGGGCTGCGACATCTGGGACGCAACAAGCCTTTCTTGCGCCTCATCGTCGCGTTTTTCCTGAATGGCCTCGCCAATGGGTTGCCGGCGAGCCTTTTTCTCTTTTTCGTGGCTGAAAGGCTGGGCGGTGCCGGTCAGGAGCCGGTCTTTCTCCTGATTTATTTTTTCTGCGCGGTTGTCTCCGTGCCGTTCTGGCTTCGACTTGCCGGGCGGCTTCCGAAGCACCGGGTCTGGGCGGCCGCGATGCTTCTTGCGAGTGTCGCTTTCATCTCTGCGGTGCTGCTGCCGTCGGGCGCGCTGGTGCTTTATGGCATCATCTGTGTCGTCACTGGCTTTGCTCTGGGCGCCGATCTGATGCTCCCGCCATCCATTCAGGCCGATGTGATCGATGTCGACACCGCAGCTTCGGGCGAGCAGCGCTCCGGCTTCTATTTCGCGATCTGGGCTTTGGCCCAGAAAGCGGCTCTGGCGTTCGCGGTCGGGATTGCGTTCCCCGTGCTGGCCCTGTCCGGTTTTGACCCGGCCAAGGGACTGCGCACCGAGATGGGGCTTACCATGCTCGCCGTGCTCTATGCCGGATTTCCCGTGGTGCTCAAGCTCGTTGCAACGGCCTTGATGTGGCGGTTCCCCGTCGATGGATCGGAGCAGGCGCGGCTGCGCGCAACCATTGAGGCGCGCTTGGGCTAATCGGGTTTCACCGCGCCGCGTCCGGCCTTGATGGAGGAGCGCTTGGACTTGCCTTCCAGCCGACGTTCCTTTGAGGCGCGGGTGGGTTTGGTCGCGATGCGATGGCGGGGCCGGATCGCGGCTTTGGCAAGCATGCTTTCGAGGCGATCGAGGGCATCTTCGCGGTTCATGAGCTGCGAGCGGAAGCGGTCGGCTTTCAGGACGATCACGTCGTCCTGGGTCAGTCGGTCGCCGGCCAGACGACGCAGGCGTGCGAGATGGTCTTCCGCCAGCCGGGCCAGCGAGAGCGGATAGCGCAGTTCCACAGCGGTCGAGACTTTGTTGACATTCTGCCCGCCGGGGCCGCTCGCCCGGATGAAGCGCATTTCCACGATGTCTTCACGCAGGAAACGACGCGTCTTGGGTGGCCGTTCCAGCTTCTCCGGCATTCCTGCCTCCCCGCGCGCGCATTAACGGATCAGCGACCCTCGCCGCCTTATAGGTGATTGCAGGCCGAGCTTCCAAGCCGGATGTCCGGCCGCTCGTTCGATCCTGCCGAGAAAGCCCCGCGCATGAGCCCGATGGACACTCTCCTGCTCCTGTTTTTCCCCGCCCTCATGGCATTCGGGGCAGTGAGTGACCTCCTCACCATGACGATCCCGAACCGCCTGTCGCTGTTGCTCGTCGCCGGATTTTTCGCGATGGCGGTTCTGACCGGAATGCCCGTCGAGACCATCGGGATGCATCTGGCGGCGGGGTTGCTCGTGCTTTTCATCACGTTTTCGATGTTCGCGTTCGGCTGGATCGGCGGTGGAGACGCGAAACTGGCGGCCGCGACCGGGCTCTGGTGCGGTTTCGGTGTTCTGCTCGATTACGCGCTGTTCGCTTCGGTTCTGGGCGGAGCGCTGACACTCCTGATCCTCTGCTGGAGGCGTTTCCTGCTGCCGGAATTCGCATTCCGGGTCGACTGGATCGCACGCCTTCACCATGCAAAAACCGGCATACCCTACGGCATTGCGCTCGCAGCCGCGGGACTGGCTGTCTATCCGCAAACCGCGATCTGGATGAGTGTCGCCGGGGTCTGAGGGCGGCGCTTAAGCTTTCATTATCTACAATTGGCAAGCGGCGATTAACCATAACTTGAGGTTTGCCTGCTCAAATGGCCACACGGCGCGGTGTTGCGCGTGTTGCTTTTTGGGTGGACGACCGAGATGAAGCCGTCACGTCTGATCATCATTGGGGTCGCTGGTTTTGCAGGCCTCCTTGCGCTGATGCTGTCTGGTCGGGAGCCACAGCAGGTGGTTGTGCAGGCTCCTCCTCCGGCGGCGGACCCGAATCATACCGAGGTTCTTGTGGCTCGGGTCGATCTCCAGATGGGCACCGCCCTGGGGGACAACGAACTCGCCTGGGTGAAGTGGCCGCAGGAACTCGCGGCAAGTGCCCTCATCCAGAAATCGGCCCGCCCCAACGCGCTCGAGGAATTCAAGGGATCGATCACCCGCCAGCCCTTTTTCGCGAATGAGCCGATCCGAGAGGAAAAGCTGATCAAGGGCAATGGCTCCGGGTTTCTCTCCGCAATCCTGCCCTCGGGCAAGCGCGCGGTCGCGATCTCGATCGACAGCCGCGGCGCGTCAAGCGCGGGTGGCTTCATCCTGCCGAACGATCATGTCGACGTGATCGTGACCAGGCGCGACGGGGAAGCCTCGCTTCGGGCCGGCACAGATATCTTCACCAGCAGCACATTGCTGTTGAACGTGCGTGTGCTCGCGATCGGGCAGAACATTCAGGAAAAGAACGGCGAGCGCGTGGTTGTCGGCGAAACCGCCACGCTGGAGCTTGATCCCTCGCAGGCCGAAGTGATCACGCTCAACCAGCGCTCCGGCACGCTGGCTTTGGCTTTGCGCTCGATGGTCGACATCAACAAGCCGGAAGAAAAGCGTTCGCGCAGTGGCAACAACGCCATGACGATCGTCCGTTTCGGAGTCTCGCAAGAGGTGAGCCGATGAGAGCGATCCGCCTGAATTCACCAGAAGGTTCCAGTAGGGGTAAAGTGATGAGCGTCCTCTTCAAGGCCATGGCCGGCGCTGCGCTGGCCGCGATGTGCGCCAATCCAGCCTCCGCCAATGACGGTCCCCGCTCTTTTGGCGGCGTGCCGTTCGAATCGGTGCCAACCCCCCGCCTGAGCGCCAATGCCAATGATCAGGTGGTCGCGCGCCGCATCGATCTCTCGATCGGCAAGTCGATCATTGTCGACCTCCCGAAAGATGCGGGCGAGGTTTTCGTCGCCGACCCCAAAGTGGCGAATGCGGTGGTGCGCACGGCGCGCAAGATTTTCATCATCGGCACGGGCGCCGGCACCACAAGCGTCTTCGTGATGGACAAGGCCGGCACCCAGATCGCCGCTCTCGATATCGGCGTCGCCAAGGAACTCGCACGAGAACTGAACGTTTTGCGCGAAGTGATCAAGAAAGCCATGCCCAATGCCGATATCAAGGTAACGAGCGTGGGCGACAATTTCGTGCTCGCCGGCACGGTCGAATCGGCCCTGGAAGCGCAGACCGCAGCCGACATCGCCAACAATCTCGTTGGCCAGTCGCAGGGTGGCTTCATGGGGCTTGGTCCCGCAAGCTCCGGCAAGGTTGTCAACGCGCTGCAGGTGCGTGGCAAGGACCAGGTGATGCTGAAGGTCACGATCGCCGAAGTGCAGCGCTCGGTGCTCAAGCAGCTCGGCATCAATTTCGATGGTACGTGGCGCGCCGCCTCGACGGCGTTCGGTCTGACAACCGACAACCCCTTCTCTGTTCAGCGCGAGACGCTCTCCAATACCGCCGCTGAACTCACCACGTCCGGCAAAACCACCCGCCTCAGGGCGCTGGAGCGGCAGGGTGTTCTCAGAACGCTCGCTGAGCCGACCCTGACCGCGATTTCGGGTGAAAGCGCCAAATTCCTTGCAGGTGGTGAAATCGCCGTGCCGCAGAACGAAACCTGCAGCTTCGATGCCTTCAACCGCCGGAGCTGCACGATCTCGCTGACCTACAAGCCGGTTGGCGTGACGCTGAACTTCACGCCCGTGGTGCTGTCCGAGCAGCGGATCAGCATCCGCGTTGCGACGGAAGTGACCGAAATCGATGCCGACAATTCCTTCAATCTGGGCACCACGCGCATGCCCGGTTTCCGCACCCGCAAGGCGGATACGACGGTCGAGTTGCCGTCTGGCGGCGTGCTGGCAACAGCCGGCATCATCCAGCAGCAAACACGCCAGCAGATCAACGGGCTTCCCGGAGCGATGAACATTCCGATCCTCGGTTCGCTGTTCCGCTCGCGCGATTACCAGCGGTTCGAGACGGAGCTTCTCGTGCTGGTCCAGCCTTTCATCGCGAAATCGACCGCGCCTGGCCAGATCGCCCGGCCGGATGACGGGTTCGCGGATGCCACTGATCCGTCGACGATTTTCATGGGTCGCCTGAACCGCACCTACGGCAACGCCGCCGTCAGTCTGCGGGGCAAGGCCCATGGACCTGTCGGCTTCATCCATGATTGATTTTATGTCTCAGGAGTATCGCGTCATGAGCACGGCAAAGATTCTTCCCATCGCGCGCATCGGTGCGTTGCTGGTCCTCGGGCTCGGCCTTTCGGCCTGCGCTTCGAGCATGAAGCCGACGCAGAAGGCCTTCGCTCCGGACGAGCATGATCTGCGCCACCCGATCAAGATCACGCAGGCCCCGCGGCATCTCGATGTCTTTGCGACCGGACATACGCTGGATCGACGCCAGCTTCAGGACGTGCAGGGCTTTGCCCGCGAATATGCCGCGAGCGGGCAGGGCCCGCTGACTGCTGCCGTGCCCCAAGGACCTTCTGGGCATTACACGCTGTCGGGCATTCGCCAGGCTCTCGCCTCATCGGGTGTGCGGGTTCCGCTTCAGGTCGTGCCCTACCCGGCTGATCCGGCCATGGGTGCCGCGCCGGTCCGGCTGACTTTCCACCGTTTGCAGGCCAAGGTCGCGAGCCAATGCGGCCTCTGGCCGGAAGATCTCGCCGGCGGCAGCAGCACGGCGAGCTGGCACAACCGGCCCTATCACAATCTTGGATGCGCCTATCAGACCATGATCGCCGCGCAGGTTGCCAATCCGCTCGATCTGGTTCGCCCGCGCCTCGAAGGGCCGATCGACGTGGCCAAACGCACGAAAGATATCGAAGCGCTCCGCAAGGGCGAGGACCCCTCGACCAAATGGAGCAAGGACGACGCGAAGATCAAGGAAGCGCAGCAGTAATCGGCGGCTGTGCCGGCGCTGTCGCGCGAAATGCCCCAAGGAATGAGGTCGGAGGCCCCATGAGCCAGGAGATCACCATTGCACCGCTTCCGCATGTCGCGGTGCAGGTCTTCTCGGAAACGAGCCAGGTTGTGGCCGTGATCGAGGAAGCGAGCCACGATCGCCGCATGGCGAAAGCGCATCTGCGCATCCAAGCCGGCGGCGCCGCTGCGGCTGTCGAGGCCTACCGCAACGCGCCGACACCGAATGTGATCGTCATCGAGACCGTGAACAGCGGTCAGGCCCTCTTGGGGCAACTGGATGAACTCGCCGGCTTTTGCGATGCGGGAACGCGGGTTGTCGTCGTCGGACACGTGAATGACGTGCAGCTCTATCGGGAGCTGATGCGCCGCGGCGTGAGCGATTATCTCGTCGCGCCGATCGATGTTGTCACTTTCGTGCGGGCGCTCTCGGAAATCTATTCGACCCCTTCGTCGAAGCCGCTCGGACGCGCGATCGCGCTGATCGGGGCGAAGGGTGGTGTCGGCTCGTCGACGATCGCGCACAATCTCGCTTTCACGATTGCGCGGGATCTCGCCGTCGAGACGGTCATCGTCGATATGGATCTCGCCTACGGAACGGCCGGGCTCGATTTCAATCAGGACCCCCCGCAGGGCATCGCCGAGGCGGCGTTTGATCCGGCCCGCGTCGATTCCAATGTGATCGAACGGCTTCTCTCCCGTTGCGGCGAGCGGCTTCAGCTGATGGCCGCGCCGTCGAGTCTCGACCGACTCTATGATTTCGGGCCAGACACCTTCGAGCCGCTCTACGATTCCTTGCGCGCCACCGTGCCCGCCATCGTGCTGGATGTCCCGCATATCTGGACGGCCTGGGCGCGGAACGCGCTGGTTCGCGCGGACGAGATAGTTGTGGTCGCCGAGCCCGATCTTGCCAATCTTCGCAATGCCAAGAACCTCATCGACACCCTGGCTTCCGCACGGCCGCATGATCCGCGCCCGAAGCTTGTGGTCAACAAGGTGGGCATGACGAAGCGTCCCGAGATTGCCGTGGCCGAATTCGCCAAAGCGCTTGAGAGCCCGCCAATTGCCTCGATTGGCTTCGATCCCGGCCTGTTCGGCACTGCGAACAACAATGGCCAGATGCTGGCCGAGGTGCAGCCGAAATCGAAGGTGAATGAGGCAATGCTCGACATGGCCAAGGCGCTGATGGGCCGCGAAATGGCAAAATCGTCGAAAAAATCGCTGCTTTCGCCGCTGCTCGATCGCATCACGAGCATGCGCGGCGGCTCCAAGGCAGCCTGACACCCGGAACCGCAGGGCTCCAGGACATCGAGAACCGGGAATTCGAACGAGGCAGGAATGTTTGGCAAGCGCACGCAGATCGGACAGGAGAACCAGCCGGCTCGGCCTGCAATACCTGCCGCGCCACCGGCCACCATCGCTGCGCCGGCCCAATCCGCGCCGTTGAGCGGCGCTGCCTCGGCACGCCCTGCGCCGATAACAACTGAATTCGCGCCTCAGAAGTCCGAACAGTATTTCCACACCAAGAGCATGGTGTTTGGCGCGATGATCGAGGCCATCGATCTCTCGCAGCTTTCCAAGCTTGATGCGGTTTCCGCGCGTGACGAACTGCGCGATGTCATCACGGAAATCCTCGCGCTGAAGAGCGTCGCGATGTCGATTGCCGAGCAGGAAGAGCTGCTCGAGGATATCTGCAACGACGTGCTGGGTTACGGCCCGCTCGAGCCGTTGCTCGCTCGCGATGACATCGCCGACATCATGGTCAATGGAGCCGAAAAGACCTACATCGAGGTCAACGGCAAGATTCAGCTCACCAATGTCCGCTTCCGCGACAACACGCAGCTGATGAATATCTGCCAGCGCATCGTCAGTCAGGTGGGCCGGCGCGTCGACGAATCCTCTCCGATCTGCGATGCGCGCCTTCCTGATGGCAGCCGCGTGAACGTGATCGCACCCCCGCTCGCGATCGATGGGGCAGCACTCACCATCCGCAAATTCAAGAAAGACAAACTCACCCTCGATCAGCTCACCCGGTTTGCGTCAATCTCGCCCGAAGGGGCGGAAGTGTTGAAGATCATCGGCCGCGTGCGGTGCAACATCGTCATTTCCGGCGGCACGGGTTCGGGCAAGACGACGCTGCTCAATTGCCTGACGAACTATATCGACCATGACGAGCGCGTCATCACCTGCGAGGACGCGGCCGAGCTTCAGCTTCAGCAACCACATGTGGTTCGCCTCGAAACGCGCCCGCCGAACCTTGAGGGAACGGGCGCGGTGACCATGCGCGACCTTGTGAAGAACTGCCTGCGTATGCGCCCCGAGCGTATCATCGTCGGTGAGGTGCGCGGCCCGGAAGTGTTCGACCTGCTGCAGGCCATGAATACCGGCCATGACGGCTCGATGGGAACGATCCACGCCAACTCGCCGCGCGAGTGTCTCGCCCGTATGGAAGCGATGATCGCGATGGGCGGCTATTCCCTGCCGCCGAAAACCGTGCGCGAAATGATCTGTTCATCGATCGACGTGATCGTGCAGGCGCAGCGCCTCCGCGACGGCTCCCGCCGCATCACCCACATCACCGAGGTGATGGGCATGGAAGGCGACGTCATCGTCACGCAGGATGTCTTCATTTACGACATCACCGGCGAGGACGCGAATGGCCGTATCATCGGCCAACATCGCTCCACCGGCATCGGCAAACCGCGCTTCTGGGACCGTGCCCGCTACTATGGCGAGGACAAGCGCCTTGCAGCGGCCCTTGATGCCGCCGAGACCCGCAGCGACAAGGTGGCATGATGGATATGCAATCCCTGCTCGTTGCCGGGCTCACGACATTCGCGGTCGCCACCATTGGTATCGTGCTGCTCGAGCCGCTGCTCACCGGTGGCGCGCGCGCCGAAAAGCGCCAGGCTGCGATTGCCGGAGGCGTTGCCCGGAAACGCGTTGTCGAGGATGCCTCGAACCGCCGCAAGCAGGTTGCCGAAGCCCTGAAAGATCTCGATGATCGCCAGAAGGCCAAGGCACGGCTGACGCTGGAACAGAAATTCCTGCAAGCCGGCGTTTCCTGGACCCGCAAGACCTACTGGATGATTTCTCTCGCTTCGGCGCTCATTCTGGGTTTGCTGGTGCTGATTGCGACGAAGCAGCCGCTGCTGGCGGCGGGTGGGCTTTTCGTCGGGGGATTTGGCATTCCGCCCTTCATTCTCAAGCGCAAGGCGAAGAAGCGGCAGAAGCAGTTTCTGGAAGAGTTTCCGAACGCCATCGAAGCGATTGTGCGCGGTATCAAGAGCGGTTTGCCGCTGAACGATTGCCTGCGTCTGATCGCGAACGAGGCCAAGGAGCCACTCAAGAGCGAATTCCGAAGCATTGTCGAAGCACAGCAGATGGGCATCTCCGTCGCCGACAGTGTCATGAAGATCCACGACCGGATTCCGCTCTCGGAAGTGAATTTCTTCGGCATTGTGATCCAGATCCAATCGAAATCCGGCGGCAACCTCGGTGAGATCCTGCTCAATCTTTCGAAAGTTATCCGCGATCGCAAGCGGCTTCGGGACAAGGTGAATGCCATGAGTTCGGAGGCCAAATCCTCGGCCGTCATCATTGGCGCGCTGCCGGTTGTGGTGGCGGGTCTCACCTGGATCGGCAGTCCCGAATACATCCAGCTCATGTGGACCACGAAGGCCGGCATGTTCGGCCTCGGTATCTGTGTTGTCATGATGACTGTTGGCGGGCTCGTCATGCGCCAGATGATCAATTTCGACATCTAGGAGAAACCATGTCCTGGATCATCGACAAATTCACCGATCCGAGTTTCCTGGCATCGAGCCTCACCGCTGTTGCGGTGACCGCAACGGTGGTCGCGATCGGCCTGCCGCTGCTTGAACGCAACGAACTCAAGGAAAAGATGAATTCGGTCGCGCTCGAGCGCGATCGCATCCGGGCGCGCGAACGCGAGCGCCTTGCCCAGAGTGGTCGTGGTGGTCCCAAACCATCCCTGCGTTCGACGCCAGGCGAATTCGCGAAAAGGGTCGTCGAGCGCTTCAACTTGCGCTCTTGGCTCTCGACCGAAACCGCGACCGAACGCCTGATGCGGGCGGGCCTGCGTGGCCCGAAAGTGGAAACGACCTTTCTCGTCGCCCGACTCTTCACGCCGATCGGCATGCTGCTCGTCACGATCTTCTATCTGCTGATCAACAAAGGCTTCAACCAGCCTCTGGCCTTTCAGGGCGTTATCGTGATTTCGGCCGTCTATTTCGGCATCAAGCTGCCGGAAATCTATCTGAAGAACCTCACTGCGAAACGCCAGGCTTCGATGCGCAGGGCCTTTCCCGATTCGCTTGACCTGTTGCTGATCTGCGTTGAGTCCGGGATGTCGATCGAGCACGCCTTCCGCAAGGTCTCGACCGAGATCGGAACCGCTTCCGTGCCGATGGCGGAAGAGCTGGCGCTGACAACCGCCGAGCTCTCCTACCTCCCTGAGCGCCGCATGGCCTACGAGAATCTTGCCCGGCGCACTGATCTCGACAATGTCCGCTCCGTGACGACCGTGCTGATCCAGGCCGAGCGTTACGGCACACCACTCGGGCATGCCCTGCGCGTGCTGTCGCAGGAAAGTCGGGATCAGCGCATGATCGCGGCGGAAAAGAAGGCTGCGTCGCTGCCGCCGAAGCTCACTGTGCCGATGATCGTGTTTTTCCTGCCTTGCCTGTTCGTCGTCATTCTCACGCCGGCGCTGATCCAGATCTTCAAGTGGAAATAGCGCCGCGCGCGATGAAGCACGGAGCGCAACGCCCAGTCGTGACGCATGAAAAAAGCCAGCCCAACAAGGCTGGCTTTGGCATTTCTGGCGATCGTCGGCGGTCGGTGTCTCAGCGATTGGCTGGTGCAGCGGCCTTCGGGCGCGCCTTCTCGGGCGGGCGGGTCGCGGCCGCTGTTTTCGATCTGAGGTCGCGCACCAAGGCGAGATTGGCGCTGACGCGCGGATCGGCATTGGGTTGACGCGCAGCTCGCGCGAGGAACTCCTCTGACTTGGCGAGATCGCGCGTCAGCAGATAGGACAGGCCCAGATTGCTGAGCACACCGGGGTCATCCGGCTTGATCTGCAGCGCCTGAAGGTAGAATTCGCGGGCGCGGGCATGCTGGCCCATCTGATCGGAGACTACGCCCTGGCTCGACAGCACGCGCCAATCCGGACGATCCGGCGAATGGGCTTGAGCCAGCACACCCATGGCTTGTTCGTGGCGTCCGATATCGCTCAGCGCACGGCCATATGCGGCTGCGATGTCGCGGTCTCCGACATTGGCGATCGAGGCGCGCTCGAGAACTGCGACCGCCTGGGCATGCTGGCCGCTGGCCCGCAAAGCCAGACCATAGGCCAAGGACGCAGCCTTCTCGCCCGGGCGCGCATCATAGCGCCGGGCCAGAGCCGAGATGTCGGTCTGGCGTGATTCGTTTGACGTCGAACCCGTGACATCGCCAAGCGAACCCTTGAACTGGCCGAGCCTGCTCGAACAGCCGCCCAACAAAGCCGCAACCGCAACCACCGTGGCCAGAAGCGCGAAGCGCCTGCGTCGGCTTTCGCGCCCGAATGGGACGGGTTTGGTCAGATCGGCCGGAGCCACCATCGGCAGATATCCTTCGCGCTCAAAGGCAGAATGCGGAATATCAAAGGAAGACGCATTCGAATGCCCTACTTCACGGGACAGGAATAACTCGTTAACCCTAACCAGCCGTTAAGAGGACCGTGCCGCCATGCAGCGGCCGGGCAGAACCCGGGATACCGCATCTCCATGTCTTCGCCGTCCGTCGCTGCCGCTCGCCCTGTTCATCTGGTCTCGGAGACCAATTGGGGCGCGATCAGCGCCCAATTGCCCCCGTTTTCCCGCGCCTACGCCGAGAGCGCCGGGTTCAAGCCTACATCGGCGCGTTTGCTGCTGCTGCCGGGGAAAGACGGAAGCATCAGCGCAGCTCTGTTTGGCATCGGCGCGGATGAAGGGCTTGGCGAATCACCTTTCCTGACAGGCAAACTCGCGACGGATCTGCCGGCGGGCCCGTGGCGGATCGAGGGCAAGCTCGCTGATCCGACCCTTTGCTATCTCGGATTCCTGCTGGGGCAATATCGGTTTGAGCGCTTCAAGATGGCGGCGCGAGAGGCCGTGTCTTTGCTCGCTCCGGAAGGGGCCGATACACCCCGCGCCCAGTTGATCGCCAGTGCGATCTGCGCCGGACGCGACCTGATCAACCGACCGGCCAACGATCTCACCACCGAGGCGCTGGCCTTTGCGGCCCATGAGCTCGCTGGGCGGTTCCGGGCGAATATCCGCGAGATCGTCGGGCCTGATCTCCTGACCGCGAATTTTCCGCTCGTTCACGCCGTCGGCGCTGCTGCGGCCCATCCGCCACGATTGGTCGACCTGACCTGGGGTGATCCGAAGGCCATGAAGGTCACTCTCGTCGGCAAGGGTGTCGTATTTGATACCGGAGGGCTGAACCTGAAGCCGGACAGTTCGATGCTGCTGATGAAAAAGGATATGGGCGGGGCCGCAACAGCCCTCGCCGCAGCCGAGATGATCATGGGACTCAACCTCCCGGTGCGACTTCGCGTTCTGCTTCCGATTGTCGAGAACGCAGTGAGCGGCCCGGCTTTCCGTCCTGGCGATATCTTCCGCTCGCGCGCTGGAATCACTGTCGAAATCGGCAATACCGACGCTGAGGGCCGTCTCATCCTGTGCGATGCCCTGAGTTATGCCGATGAGGAAAAGCCCGATCTCCTGATCGATTTTGCAACGCTGACGGGAGCCGCGCGTGTGGCCCTTGGGCCCGACCTGCCGCCCTATTACACGGAGGACGAGCATCTGGCTCAGCGTATCGAAGCGGCCGGTCGCGCTGCACATGATCCGGTCTGGCGACTGCCGTTGTGGAAACCCTACCGATCCATGCTCGATTCGAAAGTCGCAGGCATCAACAATGTGTCATCCGGCGGTTTTGCCGGCTCAATCACTGCGGCCTTGTTTTTGAAGGATTTTGTCAAAAATTCCAAAAGCTATGCCCATTTCGACATGTATGGCTGGACCCCATCGGCGCGTCCCGGCCGGCCGGAAGGTGGCGAGCCGCAGGTGGCACGGCTGGTTGTTGAACTCGTCGAAGGCCTGAAAAAAGACAGAACCACTAAAAGTTGAATTGTCCTTGTGTAAACTTCTTACATCCGAATAGTGTTACACCATGGTAATAATCGCGTAAGTTGCGATCCATACGGAAACGAAACGGCAGGAAGAACCCACGATGAGCGTCCGGCTCCGCCCCTCCCAGGCGTTGAAGCTATGGCATGACGTCGGTCTCGACATGGTCCGCTCCGCGGAGGTCGATCTGACTGCCCGCCAGCTTGTCGTGCTGCTGACCATTTACCTGGAGCCGCCGCCGCATACGGTTCGAGGTCTCGCGCAGAAGCTTGCCGTCACCAAGCCGGTCATCACCCGCGCATTGGACGCGATGGGCGATCTCGATCTCGTCTCGCGACGGCGCGATCCGGCTGACCGGCGCAATGTCATCATCCAGCGCACGGTGCGTGGATCCCTGTTTCTCGAGCGTCTGGCTGATCTCATCATCGCCCGCGGCGAGCAGATGGCGCAGGAAAGCCCGCTGCGCTAGGCTCGCCGAAGAAACGCTCGCCATCAGACGGTTCTCATGAACAAGCTTGACCCGCGCCGGCACGCCTATCGCGATGATCTCGCAGCCGAAGCCCTGCATGGTCTGGTCGAGGCCCCTCGCTATGCCGCACCGTCCCCGATGCAGGTGACGCGGTCAGCCGTGCCCTTGCGTCGAGGGCCAGATGGCTCCCTTGCCTACGAGACCGAGCTGCTCGCGGGCGAGATTTTCGATGTCTACGCTGTTGAGAACGGTTTTGCCTGGGGGCAGGCGCGACGCGATTCCTATGTAGGCTATTGCCCGGAGGCGGCGCTTGGCCCGCTGCAATCGCCGCCGACGCATCGGGTTTCGACGTTGCGCAGCTTTCTCTATCCGGGGCCGGGCATGAAAGCGACGCCGCTCGACTATCTGCCTTATGGTGCCGAGGTTGCCGTTGCAGGAAGTGAGGGCGAATACGCCCGCACACCCCTCGGCTATCTCTACG
Source organism: Hyphomicrobiales bacterium (assembly GCA_017302635.1). GTDB lineage: Bacteria > Pseudomonadota > Alphaproteobacteria > Rhizobiales > Beijerinckiaceae > Rhabdaerophilum. The sequence continues at coordinate 927,554 of JAFLCX010000001.1, read as the reverse complement.
CTGCGCATCTTGAGCCGCTCGACATCCACGCGGTTGATCCGGTTGCAGAGGCCGAGCGTTTTGTTGGCGTGCCTTATCTCTGGGGTGGGAAATCGAGCCTCGGGATCGATTGTTCCGGCCTCGTACAGACGGCCTGTTTCGCGTGCGGAATCGCTGCCCCGCGTGACAGCGATATGCAGGAGGCCGAACTCGGCTCACCACTTCCCCTGCCGAATGATCCGACCCAATTGCCGCGCGGTGCGCTGTTGTTTTGGTCCGGCCATGTCGCGCTCTCGCAAGGTGGCGGCCGGATGATCCATGCCAATGCCTTTCATATGCAGGTCGTGAGCGAAGACATCGCCCCCGCTCTCGTGCGGATTGCCAGCAAGGGATCGGGCCTGCGTTTGGCGCGACTTTTGCCGGGATTGTGAAGACGAGGCTCTTTACGCCGCAAGGAATCATGCAACACTGCCCTTCGATCAGGGAGGGGCGTCATGGTGTCCCGTTGGCTTGCCTATCTCGGCAGAAGCGCCCGTTTCGGCCTCGCCGCCGTGTTCATCGCTTTTGCCTTCTCGCTGCCCGTCGCATCGCAGAGCACCGACCCGCCTGAATTCTTCCCCAATGCTGGGCCGGATGTCGACGTGGCGCTTGTGCTGGCGGTCGATATCTCGTTCTCGATGGACCTTGATGAACTCGCGCTCCAGCGCGAGGGCTACATTCAGGCGCTGACCTCGCCTCTGGTTCTCGATGTGATCCGCAAGGGCATGGTGGGCAAGGTCGCCGTCACCTACGTCGAATGGGCCGGGGTCAACACCCGGCATATCATCGCCGATTGGGCGATTATCGAGGATTTGGCCAGTGCCGAGGCTTTTGTTCAGAAACTGCGCGAGGCTCCCGTGCGCCGCGCCCGTCGAACCTCGATCACCACGGCGATCGAGATCGGCATCGATCGTTTCAAGCAAGCACCCGTGCGCCCGATCCGCCGGGTGATCGATATTTCCGGCGATGGGCCCAACAACGAAGGCGGTTTCGTAACCCGCGCGCGTGACGCCGCCGTGGAAGCCGGCGTGACGATCAACGGCCTGCCGATCGTCATCAAGAGGCGGTTTTCCTCGAGCTATGACATGGACAATCTCGATGAGTATTACCGCGATTGCGTTATCGGTGGTCCCGGCGCCTTCATGGTCGTGATCACCGAACGCGATCAGTTCGCCCCTGCCATCAAGCAGAAAATCCTGCGCGAACTCGCGAGCCCCACGCAGAACGATCTCTCGGCTTTCCCGGTGCGGGGCGATGCCGATTGCACGGCCGGCGAGCGGCAATGGCGGCAGCAATGGGAGCGGAACTGAATATTCAGGTTCCGCGCGGCTTGGCGCGATGGGTGGGCATCGCGTTCGCAGGGTCATCCGGCCACACATGTTTCGGGTAGCGCCCGCGCATCTCGGAGCGCACATCGGCCCATGAGCCCGCCCAGAAACGCGGCAGGTCTTTCGTGATCTGGATCGGCCTGTGCGCGGGAGACAGCAATTCCAGCGTGAGTGGCAAGCGCCCGCCTGCGATGGAAGGATGGGTTTTCAGTCCGAACATCTCCTGCACGCGAATGGAAAGCAGGGGCGCGTTTTCGCCATCATATTGGATGGGATGCGCATTGCCGGTGGGGGCGAGGAAATGCGTGGGCGCTTCGGCATCCAGCCGTCCGCGCATCGCCCAGGGGATCAGGGCATCGAGCGCGGCCCCGCACGTTTCGGCATCGATCTGCCCCAGCCCGGTCTTGCCGATCAGAAAGGGAGCCAGCCAGTCGCGGGCGGTTTCGGCGAGGGCGCTGTTGGAGAGGTCCGGCCAATCGGCCTGTCCGGCCTTGCGCAGAAATCCGATGCGCGCGCGAAGCTGAAGCTGCGCCCTGCTCCAGCCGAGCCTTTCGATGCCCGATTTGGCTGCCGCCTCGGCCAGCAGCGCGGCGTTCGCGTCACTCGCTTCGACGGGCAGGACGGCGCTTTCGAGCACCAGATGTTCGAGTTGTGTCTCGCGCCGTCTGCGCAGGGCGTTTGAGGCCGGTTCGAAGCGCGTCACGTCCCGTCTTTTCAGGAGATGGCCAAGAACATCCTCGATCTCGGTGCGCGAAATTTCCGCCCCCAGCGTGATGCGGGCGCGCGCGGCACTGCCGGTGATCTCGGCGGCGACGACGTGATCGGCCCTTGCGAGGGGGTCGGCGGAATCGAGCACGGCCTGCCGGCCATTGGCCAGCGACACACTTCCCTGCGCTTTCAGCTTCCCGACCCGATCCGGAAAGGCAAGCGCGAGGATCGCTCCGGCTGAGAGCGGTTGCGCGGCAGCATTCGCGTTCCCAGCGAGTTCGGTTGCGCGTTTTGCCCAGCGCCCGGCCATCTGCCGGGCCTGCGCAGCCTTGGGTGAGCGATCATGCCGCAATCGCTCGAGCCGGGCCGCCACATCGCTGGCCATGCCGCCAAGGCCCCGTTCACTGATCAGGGCCGCGATCAGGGCCGCATCCTCCGCCTGTCCGCGAGAGGCTGCATCGAGTACCATCGCGGCGAGGCGAGGCTCGATCGGCAATTCGCGCAGCTGACGGCCCTTCGGGGTGAGGCGAGCATCTTCATCGAGCGCCCCCAACTCCGTCAGAAGCGTGTTGGCCTCGCTCAGCGCAGCCTTTGGCGGCGGATCTAGCAAGGTAAGGCTCGCCGGATCGACAATGCCCGCCCCAGCGCAATCGAGCCGGAAGCGCGTGAGATCCGCCTCTAGGATTTCCGGGCGGTTGAAGGGCAGCAGGCCGTGATCCTGAGCCTCATCCCAGAGCCGGATGGCAATACCCGGCTCCGTACGGCCCGCGCGGCCGCGACGCTGATCGGCCGAGGCGCGGCTGACGCGCACGGTTTCCAGCCGCGAGAGCCCGAGATCCGGTTCGTACCGCGGCACACGTGCGAGGCCGGAATCAATCACGATGCGCACGCCCTCAATCGTGATCGACGTTTCCGCGATCGAGGTCGCGAGGACGATCTTCCGCCGCCCCGGTGGTGCGGGTTTGATGGCGGCATCCTGCTTCGCAAAATCGAGCGCGCCATAAAGCGGGCAAAGATCGGTATCGGGCGGGGGGTTCGCCTCATCGAGCAAGCGCGCAACGCGCTCGATCTCGCCCTGACCCGGCAAGAAGGCGAGGATCGAGCCTTTCTCACCCCGCACGGCACTCAGGATGGCCGAGGCCATCTGATCCTCGATCCGCTTTGTGGCATCGCGACCGAGATAGCGCGTCTCGATTGGAAAATGCCGCCCTTCCGAACGGATCAGCGGTGCCGAACCGAGCAGGGCGCCGAGGCGCTGGTCGTCGAGCGTCGCCGACATCACGAGAAGGCGCAGATCGAGGCGCAGGGCGAATTGGGATTCCAGCGCCAGCGCGAGGCCGAAATCGGCATCGAGCGAACGCTCGTGAAACTCATCGAACAGCACGGCTGCAATGCCTGAAAGCTCGGGATCATCCACCACCATGCGCGTGAAAACGCCTTCGGTGACGACGAGAATTCGTGTTCTCGCACTCGCCTTGCTGTCGAAGCGCGTGCGCAGACCGACGCGTTCGCCGAGAGTTTCGCCGAGGAGGTTCGCCATGCGTTGGGCGGCGCCGCGCGCGGCGATCCGGCGCGGTTCGAGCACCAAGATCGTACCATCCGCGCGCCACGGCGCGTCGAGCAGAGCGATCGGAACGCCGGTCGTTTTCCCGGCACCGGGCGGGGCGATCAGGATAGCCCGGTTGTGATGATTGAGCGCCGCGCCCAGCTCGTCGAGAACTGCCGTGATCGGCAGCGGCTGACCAGTCACGGACGACCCACGGAGTGATAATCGAAGCCGCGATTGCGCATCTCATCCGGGCGGTAAATGTTGCGCAGATCGATCACGACTGGCGCCTTCAGGGCCGATTTCATGCGCTGAAGATCCAGTGCACGGAACTGATCCCATTCCGTCACGATAACCAGCGCATCAGCACCCTCGGCAGCCGCATAGGCATTGGGGGCGAAGGTCACCCCCGGCAGAAGCGGCTCGGCCTGATCCATCGCTTCGGGATCGAACGCGCTGACATCCGCCCCGGCGGCCTGCAAGGCAGGAACGATCGCAAGAGCAGGCGCCTCGCGCATGTCATCGGTGTTGGGTTTGAATGCGAGCCCCAGAATGGCGATCTTCCTGCCTTCGACCGAACCTCCGCAGGCGGCGACAACCTTGCCGGCCATCGCGCTCTTGCGGGCATCGTTCACGCTCACCACTGCCTCGACAATGCGCGACGGAGCGCCGAAATCCTGCGCGGTTTTCAGCAATGCGAGCGTATCCTTCGGGAAGCACGAGCCGCCATAGCCCGGCCCGGCATGCAGGAATTTGGAGCCGATCCGGTTATCGAGACCGATACCGCGCGCGACTTCCTGCACATTGGCACCGACTTTCTCGCACAGATCAGCCATTTCGTTGATAAAGGTGATCTTGGTCGCGAGAAAGGCGTTCGCGGCATACTTGATCAGCTCGCTCGTCCGCCGCCCGGTGAACATGATCGGCGCCTGATTGAGGTAGAGTGGGCGATAAACCTCCTGCATCACGGTTCGGGCACGCTCATCCTCGATGCCGATAACGATGCGATCCGGTCGCTTGAAATCTCCGATGGCCGCGCCTTCGCGCAGGAATTCCGGGTTGGAAACCACAGCGAAATCTGCATCAGGACGACGCTCGCGGATGATGTTTTCGACCGCGTCACCGGTGCCGACCGGAACCGTTGATTTCGTGACAACGATCGTGAAGCCTGAAATCGCATCGGCGATATCGCGCGCGGCCTCGTGCACGTAGGTGAGATCGGCATGGCCGTCACCGCGTCGTGACGGCGTGCCGACTGCGATGAACACCGCGTCGGCCACTGCAACGGCCGGGGCCAGGTTGGTGGTGAACGAGAGCCGACCCTCCCGCACATTCGTGGCGACAAGCGCATCAAGCCCCGGCTCGTAAATCGGCATCCGCCCGGCAATCAACCCGGCGATTTTCGCTTCGTCGCGATCAACGCAGGTGACCTCGTGCCCGAAATCGGCGAGGCAGGCCCCCGAGACAAGGCCGACGTAGCCCGAGCCGATCATGGCGATTTTCATGCGACGATCCTCCGCGCGGCGGCGACAAGCGACGCGCGCCTCGGGATAGCGGCCAAAGGCGCGCGCTTCAAGCGCCGATCAACCGCCGATACCGAATGCCGCGAGCGTTGCCATGTTCACGAGGTCGCTGTCGCGCACGTTGATCGGAGCGATCTGCACCGGGCGATCAAGCCCGACAATCAGCGGGCCAATCACGGTCGAGCCGCCGAGTTCCTGCAGCATCTTCGTGGCAATCGCCGCCGAGTGATAGGCAGGCATGACGAGCACATTGGCCGGGCCTGAAAGGCGGCAGAACGGGTAGGCTGCCATGATTTCGGGGTTGAGTGCGACATCCGCACCCATCTCGCCGTCATATTCAAAATCCACGCGGCGACGATCGAGGATCTGCACCGCCTCGCGCACCCGCTCCGAACGCTCGGCCTCCGGATTTCCGAAGGTCGAGAAAGCGAGAAGCGCCACGCGTGGCGTGTAACCGAGCCGCCGGGCGGCGCCGGCCGCCTCGACCGCAATATCGGCGAGTTCTTCGGCGCTCGGCATTTCGTGGATCGCCGTATCGGCTACGAGCACCGTGCGGCCCCGCGCCAGCACGAGGCTGACGCCGATGGCACGGTGCCCCGGTTTGTCGTTGATCACGCGGCGGATTTCCGAGAGCGCCGCCGAGTAATTGCGCGTGAGGCCGGTGACCATCGCGTCGGCATCGCCCAACGCCACCATCGAGGCGGCGAAGGTGTTGCGATCATTGTTGATCAGGCGCTGGCAATCGCGCAGCAGGTAGCCACGCCGCTGCAGCCTCTCATAGAGGAATTGAGTGTAGGCCGCATTGCGCGTCGAGAGCCGGGCATTGTGGATTTCGATACCGTCCTTGAGGTCGATGCCGGCCTGCTCGGCCATGTTCTGGATGCGCTCCTCGCGCCCCACCAGAATAGCCGTGCCGAGCCCCTGCGTGACGAAGCTGACGGCGGCGCGGATGACGGGCTCTTCCTCGCCCTCTGCGAAGACAACCCGTTTGGGGCGGCGGCGCACCTGCTCGAAAACGCGCGCGAGCACGCCCGCGACCGGATCGCGTCGAGCTGAGAGCGAACGCTCGTAATCCGCGCGGCTTTTCAGGGGCTTGCGGGCAACGCCCGTTTCCATCGCCGCTTCCGCGACAGCGCCCGAGATACGGGCCATCAGGCGCGGGTCGAACGGCACCGGAATGATGTAATCCCGCCCGAAGCGCGGCCGCGAGCCAGCATAGGCGGCGGCGACCTCATCCGGCACGTCTTCGCGCGCGAGGGTCGCGAGGGCCTTGGCGGCAGCGATCTTCATTTCCATGTTGATGGCGCTGGCCTGCACATCCAGAGCGCCCCGGAACAGATAGGGGAAGCCGAGCACATTGTTGACCTGATTGGGGTAGTCCGATCGCCCCGTGGCCATGATCGCGTCGTCGCGCACAGCGGCGACTTCTTCCGGCAGGATTTCCGGATCCGGGTTCGCCATCGCGAAGATGATCGGGTTCGGCGCCATCGACGCGACCATCTCTTTGGTCAGGGCACCTTTCTGGCTCAGGCCGAAAAAGGCATCCGCGCCCTTCAGGGCATCAGCGAGCGAGCGACATTTGGTGACGACGGTATGGGCCGATTTCCACTGGTTCATGCCCTCGGTGCGGCCCTGATAGATCACGCCTTTGGTGTCGCACAGCATCACGTTATCGGGCTTGAACCCCATCGCCTTCAGAAGCTCGACACAGGCGATTCCCGCCGCACCGGCTCCGTTGACGACAAGACGCGTGTTCTGCACATCGCGCCCGGTGATTTCGAGCGCGTTGAGCAACCCGGCTGCGGCGATGATCGCCGTGCCGTGCTGGTCGTCATGAAAGACCGGGATGTCCATCAGCTCCTTGAGCCGCTGCTCGATGACGAAGCATTCCGGAGCCTTGATGTCTTCGAGGTTGATGCCGCCGAAAGACGGCCCAAGATAGCGCACCGCATTGATGAAAGCGTCGGCATCCTCGGTATCGACCTCGATATCGATGGAATCGATATCGGCGAAGCGCTTGAAGAGCACACTCTTGCCTTCCATCACCGGCTTCGAAGCGAGCGCGCCAAGATTGCCAAGGCCGAGAATAGCCGTGCCGTTCGAGATCACGGCCACCATGTTGCCGCGAGCGGTGTAGGAATAGGCAGTCGCCGGGTCTTTCGCGATCGCCAGAACCGGCACAGCGACACCCGGCGAATAAGCGAGCGAGAGATCGCGCTGTGTCGCCATTGGCTTCGTGGGCGCAATTTCGAGCTTGCCGGGCTTGCCGCGTGAATGGAAATCCAGAGCTTCCTGATCTGTGAAGGTGGGGCGGGTCAGAACGCGCTTGTCGAATTCACCGGGCATGGGCTTTCCTTGGGCTCTGCTTTTCTTGGTCCGGGGAAGCCGTCGCCCGCTCCCCGTCCGGCATTTCTGAAAGGCCGGAACACACACTTACGGGGGTTGTCCCCAAGGCTCAAGCGCCATGCCATCGAACATTCGCATCGGGATTTCGCGCGCCTGAGCAATTATGCTAGGCGGGAAGCCTGTTTTTGTGCCCATGCCGAGCCTTTCCGTGATCCGCGATCCCGCCTTCGATCCCCCGCAGGAGCCCTATGATGCGCCGCCGCGTGACCCCAACGCGACGCCCTCGATGGCGCAATATATCGAGATCAAGACCGCGAACCCGGATTGCCTGCTCTTCTATCGCATGGGCGATTTCTACGAGTTGTTTTTCAGGGATGCCGAGATCGCCGCGCGGACGCTTGGCATCGTGCTCACCAAGCGCGGCAAGCACGCGGGTGAAGATATCCCGATGTGTGGCGTGCCGGTCAGCCGCTCCGATGAATATCTGCATCGATTGATTGCCGCCGGGCATCGGGTCGCGATCTGCGAGCAGCTGGAAGACCCGGCCGAGGCGCGCAAGCGCGGTTCGAAAGCGGTGGTGAAACGCGATGTCGTCCGCATCGTCACGCCGGGCACCATCACGGAAGAGGGTTTGCTCGATGCGCGCCGCGCGAGCCTGCTGGCGGCCATTGCGCGCCAGAAAGTGAGCGACGAGGCGTGGGACTACGCCCTCGCTGCCGTCGATCTCTCGACCGGTGAACTCGCCGTCGCACGCGTTTCCGAAGTCGATCTCGCGGGCGAGATCGCGCGTCTGGAGCCACGCGAAATGCTGGTGCCGGATGCGCTGATCGAGGATCGTGCGCTCGCCTCTTTGTGGCAGGCGCAAGGGTTCTCAATCACCCGACTTGCGCGCGACGGCTTCGATCCCGCCTCGGCCGAGAGGCGCGTGCTCGACCATTTCGGTGTTGCGACACTCGATGCTTTTGGCGGTTTCTCGCGGCCTGAAACCGCAGCGCTCGGGGCGATCATCGCCTATCTCGAGCGCACCCAGATCGGACAACGCCCGCCCCTGATGCCCCCGCGCCGCCGGGGTTCGGCCGAATTCATGGCGATCGACGCGGCCACGCGGGCCAACCTTGAACTCACCCGCACGCTGGCGGGTGAGCGGCAGGGTAGCCTGCTCGCCACGATCGACCGCACCGTTACCGCCGCGGGCGGGCGGCTCATCGCGCAATGGCTTGCCGCTCCGCTGCTGTCCCGTATCCAGATCGAGGCACGTCATGATGCTGTGGCTGCTCTCGTTGCCGATGCTGATCTGCGCGGCCGTCTGCGCGCAGCTTTGCGCGAGGCGCCTGATCTCCTGCGTTCGCTCACCCGCCTTGCGCTGGATCGTGCCGGTCCACGCGACCTTCAGGCGATCGCGCGCGCCATTCTGGCCGCAGATCAGTTGGGGCATACGCTGCCTTCGGACGCCCCGGCTTTGCTCGCTGATGCGCGGGAATCGCTCAGCCGGGCACCGGCTGCGCTGGGGCGCAGGATCTTGGCGGGTCTGATGGATGATGTGCCTCTGCTGCGCCGCGACGGCGGGTTCATCCGTGCCGGGCATGATCCGGAGCTCGATGGCTATCTCGCGCTGAAAACGGACAGTCGTGAAGTGATTGCCGGGCTTCAGGCCCGCTATGCCGAAGAGACGGAAGCGCGAGCGCTCAAGATCAAGCACAACAACCAGCTCGGATATTTCATCGAAGTGCCGCAGGTTGTGGGCGAGCGCCTGTTGCAGCCCCAGCATCAAGGCCGGTTCGTGCATCGCCAGACCATGGCCGGCGCGATGCGCTTCACCACCACCGAACTTGGTGGGCTGGAGCAGAAAATCCTCGAGGCTTCAGACCGGGCGCTGAAGCGCGAACTGCAGCATTTCGCTGACTATGCCGCCGCCATTCTCTCGGAAGAAAAGACCCTGCGCGTGATCGCCGAGGCCCTCGCACAGTTCGATTGCCTCGCAGCCCTCGCCGAACTCGCGGAGCGCGAGAATTACCGGCGGCCCGGTGTGACCGAAGGTCTCGATTTCGAAATCTCGGGCGGTCGTCACCCGGTGGTTGAAGCAGCGTTGCGCAAGACGGGCGAAAGCTTCATCGCCAATCCGTGTGATCTCTCAGGGCAGAGCGAGGGCGGGCGTATCCTGCTCGTCACCGGCGCGAACATGGCGGGTAAATCCACCTATTTGCGCCAGAATGCGCTGATCGCCATCCTCGCGCAGATGGGCAGCTTCGTGCCGGCTGATGCCGCGCGGATCGGGCTTGTGGATCGACTGTTCTCACGCGTTGGAGCGGCGGATGATCTCGCGCGGGGTCGCTCGACCTTCATGGTCGAGATGGTCGAAACGGCCGCCATCCTCAATCAATCGCGTGAGCGGGCTTTGGTCATTCTTGATGAAATCGGGCGCGGCACCGCGACCTATGATGGTCTTTCGATCGCCTGGGCAGCCATTGAACATCTGCACGATAAAAATCGTTGCCGTGCGCTCTTCGCGACGCATTTTCACGAACTGACAGCATTGGGTGCGCGCCTGCCGCGCCTTTCGCCGATCACGATGAAGGTTGCGACCTACAAGGGCGACGTGATTTTCCTGCATGAAGTGATACCCGGCGCGGCGGATCGATCCTACGGGATTCAGGTCGCGAAACTGGCGGGGCTGCCGGCGAGCGTGGTGACGCGGGCGGGGGCGATTCTATCCGAGCTGGAAAAAGCGGATCGGGCGCATCCGCGCCTCGCGGCGATGGATGACCTGCCGCTGTTTCGCGCGGCGGAAGCATCAGTTGCCACGAGCAAGCCCGATCCGGTTCTCGAAGCCCTGTCTGGTATCGAGCCGGATGAACTCAGCCCCCGGCAGGCGCATGAAGCACTCTACAGGCTCAAGGCGCTGCTGAAGAGCGGCGAGACTTGAGCAGAACCAGCCCCCCGTTCCAGATCAGCGTGATCAGCAATCCGATGCCGAGCGCTGCATAGCGCCCGAGCGGTTCAGCGAGCGAGGCGGCCACGGCCAGAGCAATCGCAAAGCCGATCATGCCCGGCAATCCGCTGACGATCATCGTCGCGGTCGCGGGCCCGCCGATGCGCGGATGCAGGATGGCGATAAGGCTCGAAAGCACCACCGGAAAAACGGCAAGCCAGCCCGAGCCATAAGGGCCCAGAGCATCGCTTAGAGTTGTCAGCGCCGCCACCAGACTGGCCACAGCGAGGGCGCGCAAAGGCAGCGCGAACCATGGCCGGGGCGGAACCAGCCCTGCTTTCGCGATCAGGAAAGCCTTGGTCAGCGGGATCATCGCCAAATAGAGGACGATATTGGCGAGGAGTGCCGAGAGAAGCGTCCAGGGCACCAGTTTTAGCAGGTATCCGGCCATCAGCCAGAGCACGAAAGCCCCGCCCAGCGCCGGCACGACCGAGAAGCGCGCCGCGAGCCAGCCGTAACCACCAATGTAGAAGGCGAGCGCCAGATTGGTGACGAGGCTGCCGCCGAGTGCAGCCCCCATGAAGGCGTCGTCATGCCCCATCGCCAGAAAAACCAGTGCCGGCCCCGCTGAAACCGGGAGGGTTGCCACCATCGCTGCGATGAAGGGCTTCGATTTCTCGGCGATGATCGAAACCGTAACAACGATCGCCGCAGCGATCGCCATCTTCATCGCCAGCAACCAGAAACCCGTGCCGGACATCAGGCGCGTTCGACGATGACGCTGGATTGAGCCGGGTTTCGCAAGGTCTGGAACACCACGCAGTAGCGCTCGGTGAGCTTGATGAGCTGCGCTACCTGTTCGTCGCTGGCATCGGTATCGAGTTTGAAAACGAGGCGGATGGCCTGAAAACCCACGGCGGCTTCCTTGTCGACGCCCAGAGTGCCGCGAAAATCGAGATCGCCCTCCGCCGTGACATGCCCGGCGCGAAGGGGGATGTTCAGCGCGGTCGAAACCGCTTTCAGCGTCACCCCGGCGCAGGCCACGAGCGCCTCGAGCAGCATGTCGCCGGAACAGAGTTCCGCGCCCGAACCGCCGGTCAGCGGATGCAGCCCGGCCTCGGCGATGGCGCGCCCGGTCTCCACCTTGCATGCGATTTTCGCCTCGTCGATCGCGCCTTTGGCCCGCAAGGTCAGCACGGCGGCTTGCGAATCCTCGCGGTATTTCGCCTTGAGTGGGGCCTGCATGGCGCGCAGGGCTTCAGCATCGATCACGGCGTCAGTCATAGGAACCTCGATTGCAGACATCACCACCAGAAGGCGGTTGCCTCGGTTGAAGCAGCTTTCGCGTTCGATGGACCGTCCGAGAGCGATCCGTCAAGCGCGTCGAGCACCTGTCGGCTCATGGCGTGGAAGGCGTCGGAGCGCTTGTCACGCGGGCGGGGGAGTTGGACCGGAATTTCGGTGAAGATGCGACCCGGCTTCGGTTGCATCACCACGATCCGGTCGGCAAGGGTCACGGCCTCGTCGACATCATGGGTGACGATCAGCACCGAGAGACGTTCGGTTTCCCACAGCGCCAGAAGATGCTCGTGCAACGAGGCGCGCGTGAACGCATCAAGCGCCGAAAAGGGCTCGTCGAGCAGCAATACCTTGGGTTTCGTCACGAGCGCGCGAGCGATCGCGACGCGCTGCGCCTGTCCGCCCGAGAGCTCGCGCGGCCAACGTTTTTCGTAACCCGCCAGCCCGATGCGGAGCAGCACGCTCGCGATGCGCTCTTCGCGCTCGGCTTTACCAAGATGCGCGATGCCGAAGCCGATGTTGTCGGCAACCGAGAGCCAGGGCAGCAAGCGCGGCTCCTGGAAGATGATGCCGACATCGGGCGAAGGCTCTCGCAAATCCGCGCCGTCGAGTTCGATGCGGCCGGAAGAGGGCGCATCGAGGCCTGCCACGAGACGCAGGAGCGTGGTCTTGCCGCAGCCGGAACCGCCGACCATCGCGACGATCTCGCCTTGCGGGATCGAGAGGGCAATGGTGCGCAGGGCCTCCTGCCCACCGGGGAAAATGCGCGAAACCTGATCAATCGACAGCATCAGCCGCGCTCCGAGGTTGAGAGGTCGTCACGCCAGCGCAGGAAGGGTGCGGTTGCCCGCGCGAGAAGCGCGTCAGTCAGAAAGCCGAGGAATGCAAAAGAGATGATGGCCGAGACAATGAGATCCGGCCGCCCGACCTGCTGGCCATCGACGAGCAGAAAGCCGAGGCCTTCTGAAGCGCCCATGATTTCAGCGGCCACGACAAACATCCAACCGAGTCCCAATCCGGCCCGCAAGGAGGTCACCAGAGCGGGCAAGGTGGCGGGAAGCATGATGCGCCGCCCGAGTTCAAGTTTCGAGAGCCGGAACACACGGCCCACCTCGATCACCTTCCGATCGATCGAGAGAACCGCTCCGAGCACACCGAGATAGACCGGAAAGAAGACACCCACCGCGATGAGTGTGATTTTCGAGGTTTCGAAAATCCCGAACCACAGGATGAACAGCGGCACCCACGCGATGGAGGGCACCGCACGCAGGGCCTGCACGGTGGGGTCGATCAGCCGCCGCACAAACGGAACGGCGCCGGACAAGGTGCCGAAGAGAATGCCGGCGCTGGCACCGAAAGCAAAACCGAGAGCCACGCGCCAGCCGGTCGCGTAGGCATGGCGGAACCACTCCCCGGTCGAAATCAGTTCACCCAAAGTCACCGCGATCTTGGAGGGCGGCGGCGCAAGCCGACCCTGAAAGAAGCCCTTTGCGACACCGATTTCGAGGATCACGGCCAGGCTGAGCGGCAGCAGCAGCCCCAGAGCCAGCGGCCCAAATGAAAAGCCACGCCGGGTGGTGCCCGGCGCGCTCGTCGTCTCGGCCTTTTCAAGCGCGATATCACTCAAGTGGAAGGCCCTTCTCACGCACCAAGATGCGCAGTGAATTTCGGCTCGATCAGTGACGCAACGACGTTTTTCACATCCACATCCGCCTTGATCACGCCGGCTTCCTGCAGCGCCACACCGGCTGCGGTGATGGCGTCAGCCTGCACCCTGCCGATCACGCTGGTCGAGAGATCGGTGCGCGTCAACTGGCGGGCGATCACGGGCTCGGGCAGGCGAGCCACGGCGACCAGCGCATCCTGCACCGGCTTGATGTTGGCGAGCGCCGCCTTGCGCGCAGTCTCATAGACATTGATGACGCGCCGGACGATCTCGGGATTCTTCGCGGCGAAATCCACCTGCGTGTTCAGAACACCCCAGGTGTTGTTTTCGGCCTTGCGGTGGAAAAGCGTTGCTCCGTCTTCCAGTTCCGCGGCGGCCATCAGCGGGTCGAGCCCGGCCCAGGCATCGACATCGCCACGGGCGAGAGCGGTGCGGCCATCGGCATGCTGGAGAAGCACGAGCTTGACGTCGCGCTCTTTCAGGCCCGCTTCCGCCAGCGCGCGAATGAGGAAGATATGCGGATCCGTGCCACGCGTCACTGCCACCGACTTGCCTTTGAGGTCTGCGACCTTCGCGATGCCCTTGCCCGGTTTGGTCACGAGCGCTGTCCATTCCGGGCGCGAATAGACCGAGATCGACTGGATCGGGTTGCCGTTGATCTTGCCAAGCAGGGCCGCAGCGCCAGCGGTCGAGCCAAACTCGATCGAACCGGCATTGAGGAACTCAAGCGCCTTGTTGGAACCGGCAGACTGCACCCAGCGGATGGCGATGCCATCCTTCTCGAATTCCTTTTCAAGAAGCTTCTGGTCGCGCAGGATCAGGCTCAGCGGATTGTAGGTCGCGAAATCGATGCGGATTTCCTTGATGGCCTGCGCGCGAAGGATAGCGGGCGCGGCGAAAGTGGCACCGAGAACAAGTCCAAGGGCGTGGCGGCGGGAAAGGTGGAAGGCGGACATCGAGTGGCTCCGGGGAATCTGAACTGAAGAACGAAACGTTTCTTTTGACGAACAATTCGATAAACCGAACGCTGGGCCGGTGCAAGAAGAATGTCTTTTCGTTTTTCGCGCACGACGCAGATGCGGCTTTCTCAAACCGGTTTCGATTTGGTGAGAGGGCGCAGAATGGCGATAAGGACTTGCCCAGTTTAGAAACGTTCGAAACAATGACGGGCTCAATCTGCTTCTCCTGAGGCCCAGACCGGAAGAGGTTCGCCATGCACTTCCTCGCGCCCTTTTCGACACGCCGCAGCGTTGCCGACCTCACCGAACGCGAAGTCCTCGCGCTGGCGATCGCGAATGAAGAAGAGGATAGCCGCATCTATCAGGCCTTCGCCGAGGCTTGCGGCACGGAATTTCCTGCGTCCACGCAACTCTTTTCCGACATGGCAGAAGAGGAGCGTGGCCACCGGGCCATGCTGTTCGACCTCTACCGGCAGCGGTTTGGCGAGCATCTGCCGCCGATCCGGCGCGAGGATGTGCGCGATTTTCTCACGCGACGCCCGGTCTGGTGGACCAAGAACCTCAAGCCCGAGCAGATGCGCGAAGAAGCCGCACTGATGGAAATTCAGGCCGCCAACTTCTACGAGCGTGCGGCGAGCCAGGCACTGGATACGCGGATTCGGGAGATGTTCGTGAAGCTCGCCGAAATCGAACGCGGGCACGAGAAGCGAGCCGAGACGCTGCAAGGCGAGCTTCTGACGCCGGATGCCATTGAAGGCGAGAAGGCGGCCAAGCATCGCCAATTTGTGCTCACCTATGTTCAGCCCGGTCTCGCCGGGCTGATCGATGGCTCGGTCTCGACCCTGGCTCCTCTTTTCGCGGCTGCGTTCGCCACAAAGAACAACTGGGAGACTTTCCTCGTCGGGCTGGCGGCTTCGATTGGTGCCGGCATTTCGATGGGCATCACCGAGGCGATGAGCGACGATGGCAAGATTTCAGGCCGAGGCTCGCCCTGGTTGCGCGGCATTGCCTGCGGCGTGATGACGACCGTGGGCGGCCTAGGGCACACTTTACCTTATCTCGTGCCCAATAGCTGGCCGAACGCCTTCTACATCGCGACATGGATCGCGGCTGTCATCGTGGCCGTCGAACTGGTGGCGATCGCGTGGATCCGCACGAAGTATATGGATACGCCGTTCCTGCGGTCGATGTTCCAGGTGATTGTCGGCGGAACGCTGGTGTTGCTGGCCGGTATTCTGATCGGCTCGTCCTGATACCGCACGGGTTGCCTATTTGTTCCGGCCCGCTAAGGTAGCGGCAGGGCCGGGGGAATTCTCGCACATGGTGTCACGCGTATCGACTGTCGCCTTCGAGGGAATCGAGGCCCGGCCTGTCGATGTGCAGGTGCAGGTCACGAGCGGTTCGGTCGCCTTCGTGCTCGTCGGACTCGCGGACAAGGCTGTAGTCGAGTCGCGCGAGCGGGTCCGGGCGGCGCTCACGGCATCTGGTCTGGCGCTGCCGGCGAAACGCATTGTCGTCAACCTCGCGCCGGCTGATATGCCGAAAGAGGGAAGCCATTACGATCTCCCCATTGCGCTCGGCGTGATGGCAGCGATCGGCGCCATCCCCTCGGATGCTCTCGACGGCTATTGCGTACTGGGCGAACTCGCGCTGGATGGCACGATCTCGCCCGTCGCGGGTGTATTGCCGGCGGCGATTTCTGCTCAATCGCGTGAACTGGGGCTGATTTGCCCGCGCGCCAGCGGTGCCGAAGCCGCCTGGGCCGGGGCGGAGATCGACATCCTCGCGCCGCAGAACCTCATTCAGATCGCGAACCATTTCAAAGGCACGCAGGTCTTGCGCCGGCCAGAACCGGCGATCCGCAAGGCAGAGGGGGCGCTTCTCGATCTCGCGGATATCAAGGGGCAGGAAAGCGCCAAGCGCGCTTTGGAGATCGCTGCCGCCGGAGGGCACCATTTGCTGATGGCCGGACCGCCCGGAGCGGGTAAATCCATGCTGGCGGCGCGACTTCCCTCGATCCTGCCGCCTTTGCGACCGCGCGAGCTGCTTGAAGTCTCGATGGTGCATTCGATCGCAGGGCTCCTCACCGATGGAGCACTCACCGACCGCCGGCCGTTTCGCAGCCCGCACCATTCGGCGAGTATGGCGGCGCTGACGGGTGGCGGCATGCAGGCCAGGCCAGGCGAGGTGAGCCTCGCCCATCATGGCGTGCTGTTTCTGGATGAACTGCCGGAATTTGCCCCGCAGGCCCTCGACTCCTTGCGCCAGCCAATCGAGACGGGCGAGGTTGCAGTGAGCCGAGCGAACCATCGCGCCACCTACCCGGCGCGCTTTCAACTCGTGGCGGCGATGAATCCGTGCCGTTGCGGACGGGCGCTCGAACCCGGCTATGCCTGCAAGCGCGCACCGAACGAGAAATGCATGGCGCAATATGTGGGGCGACTTTCCGGCCCGCTGCTGGATCGCTTTGATCTCCTGATCGAGGTTTCAGCGGTTGACCTTGCCGACCTGCTTTTGCCGGCCCCGAAAGAACGTTCGGCGGACGTTGCGGCCCGTGTGGCCGAAGCACGTGCACGGGCCGAAGCGCGGTTTGCTGCCTTGGGTTTCCCCGAAATCTCCACCAATGCCGCCGCACCTGCCTCCCTCATCGAAGAGATCGCGCGGCCCGATGCTGCTGGTGCGACGCTTGTGCGGGATGCCGCCGAAAAGCTGAAACTCTCGGCACGCGCCTTTCACCGCATCCTCAAAGTCGCGCGCACGCTCGCCGATCTCGAAGGCGAGGAAAAGGTGGGGCGATTGCAACTTGCCGAAGCGATTTCGATGCGGGCCCGGGCCATCGAGGCTGTGTGAATCGCGCCCGAACAAAGAGCCCTAACGGAAGCTTCCCTTAAGCAGGATGGCTTTTTCGAGAGTCAGACCAAGGGCTTGTAAACCTTCCCGCGCCAGCATGAGCGCCAGAACAGACACATAAAAAACAAGTCTGGTGGGCGTCATGTTTGGGGTAAAGGCAGCGTGGGCCGGTTGGGCCACCGCTTCGGTTATGGGCGCGATCGCGCTTCTGGCCTTCGGGCTTTGCCTGTGGCTGATCCTTGATCAGCGCAGGCAGCGCGCCGAACTGGCACGTGTCGAGCGCGAGCGTCTGAGGCTGGCTGAAAAGCTGGAAAGGCTCGGCCGCGTGCAGGCGCAGGCGGAAGCCGCGAGCGAGGCAAAGTCGCGCTTTCTCGCCACCGTCAGCCATGAAATCCGCACGCCGCTCAATGGCGTGCTCGGCATGGCCGATCTGATGCTGGATACGCGGCTTGACCCCGAACAGGCCAATTATGCCCGTGCCATCAAGACCTCCGGCGAAGCCCTTCTGACTCTGATCGAGGAAATTCTCGATTTCTCACGCATCGAAGCCGGCAAGCTCGATGTGTCGGAGGAAGATGTTGACCTCGCCCCGTTGCTGGAAGGTGTCGTCGAATTGCTTGCCCCGCGTGCGCAGGGCAAGGGGCTCGAGATCGCGGTGCATCTGGCTGTCGATCTCCCCGCCATTATCCGGACGGATGGCAGCCGGCTGCGCCAGATCGTGACCAATCTCGCGGGCAATGCCGTCAAATTCACCGAGAAAGGTGGCATCGGGATTTCGGTTTCGGCCGAAGCCGGCATGCTGCTGATCCGGGTCGAGGATACCGGGCCCGGCATTCCGCTTGCCCGTCAGGAAGCAATTTTCGCCGAGTTCGAGCAGGTCGACGCGCAGGCCGCGACCCGGCACGGCGGTACGGGCCTCGGGCTCGCGATCTCGCGCCGCCTCGCACGTCTGATGGGGGGCGATATCACGCTGGAAAGCCGCTGGGGCGAGGGCGCTCGCTTCATGCTGTCGTTGCCGCTTGTGGCGGCCGAGGGGGAGGCTATGCCCCATGTGCCCGAGCCGGTTCTCGCCGGGCAGAAGGTGCTTCTCGTCGCGCCCGGCGCTTTTGAGGCACGCTTCATCGGAATGCACCTTTCCGAAGTTGGCGCCGAGATTCGTCGTGCGGGCGACGTGCAGCAGGCGCTGGCCGCTTTGGCGGCTTTCACGCCCGATCTCGTGATGGTCGACGCTGTTTTCGGAGCGGATTCCGCCCGTAAAATCGTGGCTGCGAGCCATGAAGCGGGTTGTCGCCGCCATCTCGTGCTTCTGTCGCCGTTCGAGCGCCGCTCGTTCGGAGCGCCACAGGCAGCAGGCTTCGACCGGTATCTCGTCAAGCCCGTGCGCCGCCGCTCGCTCATGGCCCAGATCAGCGACTGGCAACCGGGGATATCCGGCATGGAAACGTCTTCGGGCACAGAGCAATCCTTCGCCGAGCCCCTGGCCGGAAAGCGCATGCTGATTGCCGAGGACAACGATATCAATGCGTTGCTTGCCGGCCGCTTGATCGAGCGCCTCGGCGGCAAGCCAATCCGTGCTTCCAACGGGGTCGAGGCGCTCGAGTTGCTGCGCTCAAGCCTCTTGCCCGGCGCTTCCGGCTTCGACTGCCTGCTTTTCGACGTGCGCATGCCCGAACTCGATGGTCTCTCGGCCATCACCCTCTGGCGCGCGGAGGAAAAGAGCAGGGGGATTGCTCCGGTGCCCGCGATTGCCCTCACGGCCAACGCGTTCCGCGAGGACCGTGAAGCGTGCCTCGCCGCCGGGTTTGATGCCTTTCTCGCCAAGCCACTCGACCGTGAGGCTTTCCTTGCGACGCTGGAGAGACTTTCGGGTGATTGCAGGGCTGTGGCTTGACGCAGCGCGTCATGACTTTGTCACGAATATGGGGCAGAAACCTTTCTTGAACCGGGTCTGGTCGATGGGCATCACTCGGTAGGAGAGCGAAGCATGCTTCGTCCGCGCAGCGGAAAATTCGGTCCTGAATCCTCTTCCCGCCTTTTTCGTTTCCCTGTTCCCCGAGCATCCTTCAACCCCAAGGCGTTGGTCAGCCGGCTCAATCCGGTGGAACGCGTGGTGCGGGATAACGGAGGCATGGCCGATGTCATCGGCCGTCTCGGCTCGCTGGAAGTTCGTCTCGCCCGCACGACGAAAGACATCCGCCGCTGCCAGCGCTTGCGCTTCAAGGTGTTCTACGAGGAGATGGGCGCCACGCCCGATGCGCGCGGGTTTGTCTCGCGCCGCGACATCGACGCCTATGATCGCCTGTGCGACCACATCATGGTCATTGACCGGGTCGGCAAGGTCAATCGCTTCGGGCAGGTGAAGCCACGTGTGATCGGCACCTATCGGTTGCTGCGCTCCGATGTCGCGCGCGCTGCCGATGTCGATTTCTACACCGCCGGCGAGTATGATCTTACACGGTTTCTGGCGGCGAATGCGGGCCTCAGGCTGCTCGAACTCGGGCGCTCCTGCGTGCTTGAGCCTTACAGAAACAAGCGCACCGTTGAACTCCTGTGGCACGGAGTCTGGGCCTATATCCTGCATCACCGGATTGACGTGATGTTCGGCTGCGCGAGCTTCGAAGGTCTTGAACCCTCACGGTTGGCCCTGCCGCTGGCCTTCCTCGAGCATCACGCGGCGGGCGATCGCGCGGCGCGCGTGCGAGCGCTGCCGGGATTGCATGTGCCGATGGATCGGTTACCGGCCGAGTCCGTTGATCTCAAATCGGCGATGAAAGCCCTGCCGCCGCTGATCAAGGGCTACCTGCGGCTGGGCGCCACCTTTGGCGATGGCGCGGTGATCGACCGGCAATTTGGCACGACCGATGTTTTCGTCACCTTGCGTGTCGCGGATATTGATCCGCGCTACATCGGTTATTACGGCGCGGATGCGAGCCGCCACGCGGCCTAGAGACAGGCGCGCAACCCTTCGCGGTAGGTCGGGCAGCGGAATGTATAATTCAGCGCCGAACGGATCAGCCCGTTCGTCACCCGCTTGTTCTCGCCATAAAAGCTGCGGCCCATCTCCGAGAGTTTGGCCTCATCGAACGGGATATCGGGCGGCACAGGGACATTCAGGAGCCGTGCTGCGAATTCCACGATATCCTGCGGGGGGGCGGGTTCGTGATCGGTGAGATTGAAAACACCGAGTGGCCCATTGCAGCGGATCGCGGCGCTGAGAGCACCCGCAATATCCGCGACATGAATGCGATTGAAGACCTGACCCGGTTTGATGATGCGTCGCGCCGTGCCGGCCCTGAGGTTGTCGATGGCCGAGCGCCCCGGCCCATAAATGCCGGAAAGGCGGAAAATGCCGAGATCGATGTTTCTGCTGGCCGCAAAGACCTGCCACGAATTCTCCGCCGCGACACGCTGGAGCGAGCGCTGCGAGACGGGGCGCAGCGGGCTTTCCTCATCGACCCAAGCGCCCTCGTGATCGCCGTAAACACCAACAGTTGAGAGATAAAGCACGCGTTTGAGAACCGGTGCTTCCAGAAGCCGAGGCCCCAGGGCGCGCAAGACTGGGTCACCCACCTCGGACGGTGGGGCAGAGACCAGCACATGCGTCGCGCGATGAACGGCGGCATTCAAAGCCGGAGCGCTCGTCAAGCCGTCGAACGGGAGCGCATCCCAGCTCTCGGCACGCAAGCGATCAACTTTCTCGGCCGAGCGCGCGGTCACGGTGATTGAAGCGCATTCGGGCCGGATTTCGCGGGCGAAGGCCGATGCCGAATAGCCGAAACCAAGAATGAGAAGATGCATGGTCTTGCTCATGCCTCGGCGGTCCCATCTCGAGCAAGTGCCAGACGCCATTCGTCTTGAACGTCGGGGTCGGTTTCCGCGCCGGCATGGCGCTCGGCCAGTTCGGCCAACGTCGCGTCCGGCATTAGCCGGGCGAGAGCCCAGATAGCGGCCCCTCGCACCAGCGGATTCTGGTCTTGAAGGTGAGGCCGCACGGATTCCGCCAGCGCCGGAGCGCCTGAATTCCCGATCGCGACCAGGACATTGCGGAGGAACCGATCCCTTCCCGTGCGTTTGATCGGCGTGCCGGCAAAGAGCGCGCGAAAGCCCGGATCGTCGAGCGCTGCCAACTCCTCCAGCGGAAGGTGGAGCAGGTTCTCGCGCACACTCAGTTTCAGATCAGCGCTTGTGGCCGCGAATTTGTTCCACGGGCAGACCGCGATGCAATCGTCGCAGCCGAAAATCCGGTTGCCGATCGCGCTCCGGAATTCATGCGGGATCGGCCCCTTGTGCTCGATAGTCAGGTAAGCGATGCAGCGTCGGGCATCGAGCTGATAGGGGGCGGGGAAGGCCTTGGTCGGGCAGATATCGAGGCAGCGCCGGCACGAGCCGCAATGATCAGTTTCAGGCTGATCCGGTTCAAGCGCCAGGGATGTGTAGATTGCGCCGAGAAACAGCCAGTTGCCGAATTCCCGGCTCACCAGCACCGTGTGCTTGCCCTGCCAGCCGAGCCCGGCTTCTGCTGCGAGCGGTTTTTCGAGGACGGGAGCCGTATCGACAAAAACCTTAACCTCTGCGCCCGTTCTGGCGACGAATTCGGTCGCGAAAGCCTTGAGCCGGCCCTTGATCACGTCGTGATAATCCTTGCGGATCGCGTAGGCCGCGATCGCACCGTTCTCGCGCTCGGCCAGCAGGTCGAGCGGGTTGAAATCCGGCGCGTGGTTGACGCCAAGCATGATGACGCTCCGGGCTTCGGGCCAGAGTCCCGCAGGATTGGCGCGCTTTTCCGGTTCGCGCGCCATCCAGTCCATCTCTCCGGCAGCCCCCGAGGCGAGCCAGCCTTGCAACCGTTTGATGCGTTCATCCGGGGCATGGGCGGGTGCAACCCCAACGCTCGAAAATTCGTGCTTGCGCGCGAGTTCCGGCAGCCAGGATCGGGCTTGCTGCGGGGTCAGAAATCGAGATTGTTGTAATGCGCGGCGGGTGGAATGCCTTTCAGCCTTTCCACCAGCAGGGGCCGGAAGGCCGGGCGCGATTTGATCCGCGCGTACCAGTTCTTCGCCGCCTCGTTTGCGTCCCAAGGCACATCCCCGAAATAATCGACCACCGAAAAATGCGCAGCCGCTGCGAGATCAGCATAGGAGAGGGTTTCGCCTGCGAGCCAATTCCGCCGCGCGACCAGATGCGACACATAACTCAGATGATAGCGGATATTGGCGCCTGCCGCACGGATGGCGTTCGTGTTCGGCGCATCGCCCGGAAAAGCCTCCGGAAAAAGCCTCTTGTAGGCCTTCTCGTTGAGGACAAGCTCGCTCACCTCGTGGAAGAATTTCACGTTGAACCATTGGGTCAGGCGTCGGGTCTCGACCCGGGCCGAAGGGTTCTCGGGCAACAGCCGACGTTCTCCCAGCACGAGTCCGCGTGTTTCATCCAGGTATTCGGCGATGATGTCTGGCCCCGGAACCACCTGCCCGTCATGCTCTACGAGCACCGGCAGGGCTCCCGCCGGGTTGATCGCAAGGAACTCACGTTCACGCCCGAACGGGTTGCGCTCGATGGCTTCCGCTTCCATCGCGAGTTCGCCCATGATCAGGCGGACGAAGCGCGAATGCGGGCAGAAGCTGAACTGGTGAAGCGCGGGCATGATGTCTGGAGAAAGCAAGGCTTGCGTTTGGCTGTGGAAGGCCGGAGGGCCAACGCGGTGATCCGGATGCCCCGTGCTGGCACGAAGGGCTGCGTGGCTATAAAGGACGCCTTGTCCCCGCTCAACCCCGGCTGATTCGTCCATCTTCCAGCCTCCTTGATATGGTTACCCGCTGATGAACACCGCGCTGGCGCTGAAAGCCGCCCTTTTGGGCTTCATCGAGGGGCTGACCGAGTTCCTTCCGGTATCCTCGACCGGGCATTTGATCCTTTTCGGGCATTATCTGGGCTTTTCCTCGCCGGGCCGCAGTTTCGAGGTCCTGATCCAGCTCGGAGCCATCCTCGCCATTCTGTCGGTCTATTTTTGGAAGCTCGTTGGTATCGCGAGAGGCGTGTTCTCCGATCGGCAGACGCAGCTTTTCGTGCTCGGCGTGCTCATCGCCTTCCTGCCGGCGGCGGTTATCGGTGCCGTGATGCATTCGGTGATCAAGACCATGCTTTTCAACCCGTTCGTGGTCTGCATCAGCCTGATTTCCGGCGGGTTGGTGCTGCTGGCGGTGGACGAGGCTCAGTTCGAGATCAAACACGAGGATATCGCGACCTTCACGCCCCTCATGTGCCTGAAAATCGGCTTGTTCCAGTGCATCGCGATGATCCCCGGCGTGTCACGATCCGGCGCGACCATCGTGGGGGCGATGCTGTCGGGAGCCTCGAAACGGGCGGCGGCCGAGTTTTCGTTCTTCCTCGCCATGCCAACGATGGCAGGCGCCTTCGCCTATGACCTGATGAAGAATTACAAGCTTCTGACCTTCGAGGATACGGCCGCGATCGGGATCGGCTTTGTGGTGGCTTTCATCACCGGGCTCATCGTGGTGAAAGGCCTGCTCGACTACGTGTCGCGGCGCGGGTTCGCGCTTTTCGCCTGGTGGCGGATTGTGGTCGGGAGCTTCGGCCTCGCGGCGTGGTTCATTTACGGCTGAGGCCCGGAGCGGGCGTTTTCGGCTCATAGGCGCACAGGTCAGTCAGCACACAGCGCCAGCATTCGGGCTTTTTCGCCTTGCAGGTATAGCGCCCGTGCAGGATCAGCCAATGGTGTGCGTGCATGCGGTATGGCTCAGGAATGATGGCATCGAGCCCTGCCTCAACCGCCTCGGGCGTCTTGCCCTGCGCGAGCGGCAGCAGGTTTGAAACGCGGAACACATGGGTATCGACGGCGAAGGTTGCCTGCCCGAATGCCATGTTGAGCACGACATTCGCCGTTTTTCGCCCCACACCGGGAAGCGTGACAAGATCGTCGCGATTGGCCGGCACTTCGCCGCCGAAACGTTCGATCAGTGCTTGCGACAAGGCGATCACATTTTTCGCCTTGTTGCGAAAAAGACCGATGGTCTTGATGTACTCGCGCACCTGATCCTCGCCGAGTGCGAGCATTTTCTGCGGGGTATCCGCCACTTTGAACAAGGCTCGTGTGGCTTTGTTGACGCCCGCATCAGTGGCTTGCGCCGAGAGCACGACGGCCACGAGGAGCGTAAAGGCATTCACATGTTCGAGTTCGCCCTTGGGCTCCGGCTCGATCGCGTGCAGCCGCGAAAAGATTTCCGCCACTTCGCCCCGGTTGCGACTTTTCGAAACAGCCTTTGCCATTCCCATCCCCTTTCACTCGTGGGCAGCTACGCTATCTTGCGCCCAGATATTCCGCCAGCAATCGAGCCCGCGCCATGCAGCAAGGCCATCCGAAAAGCGAGAATGATCCCGTTTTCGATGCGGTGATCACACCTCACCGCTCATTGTCGGCTCGCGGGCTCTTCTGGTTGATGGCCTTTCTGGTGTTTGTCACCACGGCGATTTCGATTCCCTTTTATCTCATGGGTGCGTGGCCGGTTGTCGGCTTTCTGGGGCTCGATCTGCTGCTGATCTACGCGGCCTTCCGCTATCACAACGCGACCGCGCGCGCCTATGAGCGCATCGTGCTCTCGAAGATCGAACTGATGTTCCGCTCGGTCAGCTGGCGCGGCAAGGTGAGGGAGCGGCGATTCAACCCGGCCTGGGTGCGGCTGGAGCGGAAGGAACACCCCGAATTCGGAACCGAGAAACTCGAGCTTGTGCAGGGCAAATCGCGCGTCGAAATCGCCTCCCAGCTCGGGCGTGAGGAACGCGGTGAATTCGCCGCTCATTTCCAGAGCGCGCTGTCAGTCGCCAAGCGCGGTTGAGAAGATTTGAAATCGGGTGGTGAGGAGCAAGACAGGAGGCTAACCTGATGGCCTTTGATGATGAGGTCTGTCATGCTCGATCGTCTCCCCCAATCCGCTCAGGGCCTCGATTATGCTTTGGTCTGCAAGGCGATCCGTTTCATTTCGGAATCGAGCCGCGACCAGCCTGGCATCGAGGCCATTGCCGATGCCGTCAGCCTCACACCGGCAGAACTGACAGCGCTTTTCCGGCGCTGGGCGGGGCTCACGCCGAAGGCCTTCCTTCAGGCGGTGACCCTCGATCACGCCAGACGATTGCTGGATGAAGGCTTGCCTCTGCTGGATGCTGCTTTCGAATCGGGCCTTTCCGGTCCATCGAGACTGCATGATCTCTTCGTCACTCATGAGGCCATCTCGCCGGGAGAATACAAGAGCGGCGGCGAGGGACTTGTCATCCGCTATGGCTTTCATGCGTCGCCGTTTGGTCTGGCGCTTGTGATGGCTAATGAACGCGGGCTCTGCGGCCTGGCTTTCGCGGATGCCGGGGCGGAGGATCTGCAAGGGCTCGATCCCGGTGCGCCTCAGGCTGCGAAATCGCTGGCCCCGGAAATCGGGAGGGTGGCGGCCCTGACCGACATGACATCGCGCTGGCCGCGCGCCCGCATCATCGAGGACAGCGCGTTCACGACGCCGTACGCGCGGCGGATTTTCCTATCCGAACTCTGGTCGCCCGATCAGCCCTTGCGAGTCTTCATGATCGGCACGGATTTCGAGGTGCGCGTCTGGGAGACCCTGCTTGGAATACCGATGGGCAAGGCCATGAGCTACGGCGCGGTCGCCCAGAGTATCGAGAAGCCGAACGCGGCTCGCGCCGTGGGCGCCGCGGTCGGGCGTAACCCGATTTCCTTCGTCGTGCCCTGCCACCGGGTTGTGGGCAAATCCGGGGCGCTCACCGGCTACCATTGGGGGCTGACGCGCAAGCGCGCCATGCTGGGTTGGGAGGCGGGAAAAACCATGCGATGAGAGCGCATGATTCTGGATTCGATTTCTCTCGTCAGCTGGATCGGTGTCGTCGTTTTCGCCATTTCGGGTGCGCTGGTCGCGTCGCGGAAAGAAATGGACATCATCGCCTTCATTTTCTTTGGCACGGTCACTGGCATTGGTGGCGGTACGTTCCGGGATCTGGTGTTGGGCGTCATTCCGGTTTTCTGGGTGAAGGAGCCGGCCTATCTGCTGGTCTGTGCTGCGGCTTCGGCCGCGACGTTCTTCCTCGCGCACCTGACGCTTTCGCGCCTCAAATTCCTGCTCTGGCTCGATGCGATCGGCATGGCGGCGTTCTGCGTGATGGGCGCCGAGGCCGCTGCGAGCCACGGCTTTATCGTGGCGGTGACCTGCGGGGTCATCACGGCCGTGGTCGGTGGGTTTATCCGCGATATGATGGGTGCTGAAATCCCCGTGATCATGCGCGGCGAGATTTATGCGAGTGCTGCCTTTCTCGGGGCGGCGGTGTTCATGCTGCTGCGCGATGTCGTCGCGCGCGACCTTGCTATTCTGGCGGGTGTGATCGCGGCCTTCGCCCTGCGCGGCCTTGCGCTTCATTTCGGCTGGTCGCTCCCCGTCTATCGCCGCCGCAGCTCGAGAGAACAGGAATGACTGCCGCCTGTTGATTCCGGCTGATCACACTCTTGTGAGCCGCTTTTTGCGTCCCTATATCGCGCTCAACGGAAGCCGATGGCCATCAGGGCTATGGCTCTCCTTGAAATTTTAACAGGCTTTCGGCCTAAAGAGGCCGGTTCATCATTCTCTCCCCGGTTGCTTCGGGACCCACGGGAGAGATGCTCGCCGAACGAGAGGAGCAGATTATGGGTAAAGTTATCGGGATCGATCTGGGCACCACCAATTCCTGCGTCGCCGTCATGGAAGGCTCGACGCCGAAGGTGATCGAGAACGCGGAAGGGGCCCGCACCACACCGTCCATCGTGGCGTTCACGCCCGATGGCGAGCGCCTTGTCGGCCAGCCGGCCAAGCGCCAGGCTGTGACAAACCCGGAAAAGACCTTCTTCGCGATCAAGCGCCTCATCGGTCGTCCTTATAACGACCCGCTGACCCAGAAGGACAAGGGCCTCGTGCCCTATTCGATCGTCAAGGCCGATAACGGCGATGCCTGGGTCGAGGCCGAGGGCAAGAAATATTCGCCCTCCCAGATTTCCGCCTTCACCCTCATGAAGATGAAGGAGACGGCCGAGGCCTATCTCGGCCAGCCTGTCACGCAGGCTGTGATCACCGTGCCGGCCTATTTCAACGACGCCCAGCGTCAGGCGACCAAGGATGCCGGCAAGATCGCCGGCCTCGAGGTGCTGCGCATCATCAACGAGCCGACCGCGGCGGCCCTCGCGTATGGTCTCGACAAGAAAACCACCGGCACGATCGCGGTCTATGACCTCGGCGGCGGCACCTTCGACGTGTCGATTTTGGAGATCGGCGACGGCGTCTTCGAAGTGAAATCGACCAACGGCGATACCTTCCTTGGCGGTGAGGATTTCGACATGCGCCTCGTCGAATATCTCGCCGACGAGTTCAAGAAGGAGCAGGGCATTGACCTGAAGAAGGACAAGCTCGCCCTCCAGCGCCTGAAGGAAGCGGCCGAAAAAGCCAAGATCGAGCTTTCCTCCGCCCTCCAGACCGAAATCAACCTGCCCTACATCACGGCCGATTCTTCGGGCCCGAAGCATCTCGCCATTAAGCTCAGCCGCGCGAAATTCGAGAGCCTTGTCGATGATTTCGTGCAGCGCACCATCGAGCCCTGCAAAAAGGCGCTCAAGGATGCGGGCATTCAGGCCGGTCAGGTTGACGAGGTTGTCCTCGTCGGCGGCATGACGCGTATGCCGAAGATCCAGGAAGTCGTGAAGCAGTTCTTCGGCAAGGAGCCGCACAAGGGGGTGAACCCGGATGAGGTTGTGGCCGTCGGTGCCGCCATTCAGGCCGGCGTGCTGCAAGGCGATGTGAAGGATGTGCTGCTGCTCGATGTTACCCCGCTCTCGCTCGGCATCGAGACGCTCGGCGGCGTGTTCACGCGCCTGATCGATCGCAACACGACGATCCCGACCAAGAAGAGCCAGGTCTTCTCGACCGCCGAGGACGGCCAGACGGCCGTGACCATCCAGGTCTATCAGGGCGAGCGCGAAATGGCGGCGGACAACAAGCTGCTCGGGCGTTTCAACCTCGAAGGCCTGCCTGCTGCCCCGCGTGGGATCCCGCAGATCGAGGTGACCTTCGATATCGACGCCAATGGCATCGTGAACGTCACGGCGAAGGACAAGGCGACCAACAAGGAACAGGCGATCCGCATTCAGGCCTCGGGGGGGCTTTCGGATGCCGATATCCAGAAGATGGTCAAGGAAGCCGAGGCCAATGCCGAGGAGGACAAGAAGCGTCGCGAGATGGTCGAGGCCCGAAATCAGGCCGAAAGCCTGATCCACTCGACCGAAAAGTCGCTGAAAGAGCATGCGGACAAGTTGCCCGAAGCCGAAAAGACCGGCGCCGAGGCCGCCATCGGCAGCCTGCGGGACGCCCTCGCGGGCGACGATGCCGAGATGATCACGGAGCGCACCAACGCGCTCATGCAGGCCGCGATGAAAATCGGCGAGATCATCTACAAGGCCGAGCAGGAAAGTGCTGCCAGGGCCGATGCCGAGAAGGATGGCGCGAAGACGGATGACGTCATCGACGCCGAATTCAAGGATGTCTCGAAGGACGACAAGAAGAAGTCGTGATGTCGGGCCTCAACCCCATGCCTGCACGGCGTCATGCCCGGACTTGTTCCGGGCATCCACGTCTTTTCCCATTCGAGATGCAGTCGTGGATGGCCGGGCCTAGCCCGGCCATGACGGCGGAGCGTTTGCCGCCCGGAGCCTGACGCATGTCCAAGCGTGACTACTACGACATTCTCGGCGTCGCGAAAAACGCGGATGAAGCGGCGCTGAAATCAGCGTTCCGTAAGCTTGCGATGCAATATCACCCGGACAAGAACCCGGGGGATGCCGAAGCCGAGAAGCGCTTCAAGGAGATCAACGAGGCCTATCAGGTTCTCTCGGATGGCCAGAAGCGCGCCGCCTATGATCGGTTCGGCCATGCCGCATTCGAGAATGGTGGCGGCGGCGGGCCGGGCGGCTTCGGGCCGGATTTTGCCTCCTCGATGTCGGATATTTTCGAGGATATCTTCGGCGATGTCTTCGGGGGCGGGGGTGGTCGGCGCGGTGGCCGCGGGCGCGAGCGCGGCGCTGACCTGCGCTACAATCTCGAGATTAGCCTGGAAGATGCCTATTCCGGCAAGGACATGACCATCAAGGTGCCCACCTCGATCACTTGCGAGGCCTGCACTGGCACCGGGGCCAAGCCGGGCTCAAAACCCAAGACCTGCCCCACCTGCAATGGGCAGGGGCGTGTGCGCGCCATGCAGGGTTTCTTCGCGATCGAACGCACCTGCCCGACCTGTCACGGTCGCGGCGAAGTGATCGAGGACCCATGCCGCAATTGCTCGGGCTCTGGTCGCACGCTGAAGGAAATCACGCTTTCGGTCGAAATCCCGGCGGGTGTGGAAGACGGCACGCGCATGCGTCTCTCCGGCAAGGGCGAAGCCGGCGCGCGCGGCGCACCCCCCGGCGATCTTTACATCTTCCTCTCGGTGAAGCCGCACGGGTTTTTCAGCCGCGACGGGGCGGATTTGTTCTGCCGGGTGCCGATTTCGATGGTGGCTGCCGCTTTGGGCACGGATATCAAGGTGCCGACACTCGATGGCCGCGAGGCCGTGATCAAGGTTCCGGAGGGAACACAATCGGGCAAGCAGTTCCGCCAGCGCGCCAAGGGCATGCCCGTGCTGCGCTCGAAGGAAATGGGCGATCTCTATGTGCAGGTCCTGGTGGAAACGCCGCAGAATCTCACCAAGCGTCAGCGCGAATTGCTCTCCGAATTCGAGAAGGATTCGTCGAACGCCACAAGCCCTGAATCCGCCGGTTTTTTCAGTAAAGTCAAAGACTTCTTTGGTGGTTCGGCCTCTGGCTGAACTCCTTAGCCGGCTTTCATGCGTGCAAATGTCGCAGAGCAGGCTTGCAAGCTCGCGAGCCGGCTAGTATTCCGGGGCAGCGTATCGTGAGCGGGAGCGTCGAGCTTGTCCGGACTTCGTCAGCAGAAAGCCTTCGAGGATATCCGCCGGACGGGCAAGAAGCTCGTCGACAAGATTTCCGCCGAGGTGAAGCAGGCGAAAATCGATGACGATGCCCGGTTCCTGAAGTCCTGGCTCGACAACCCGTTGAAAACTGGCGCAGTTTCGCCCTCCTCCAAGGCGCTCGCGAAGAAGATGGCGAGCTATGTCGACCCCTCGCTCGCAGGCCCGGTGATCGAACTCGGACCCGGCACCGGCCCCGTGACCGATGCCCTGATCGCCCGTGGCGTGACCGAAGATCGTCTTGTTCTCATCGAATTCAACCCGGAATTCTGTGTGCTTCTCAAGAAGCGCTATCCGCGCGCCACCATCATCGAGGGCGACGCCTATGCCTTGGGGCGCACGCTGAAGGATCAGCTTGAGGCGCCTGCTGCCGCTTTGGTTTCGTCGCTTCCGCTCTTCACCCGGCCCGAGAAACTGCGTCTCGCCTTGCTGCGCGAGGCTTTTGCGCTGATGCGGCCCGGCGCACCCTTCATCCAGTTCACCTATGCTGCTGTCTCGCCGATGCCGAAAAAGGCGGGCGGTTTCGACTCGCATGTGAGCCCGCGGGTCTGGCTCAACCTGCCGCCGGCCTGCGTCTGGGTCTATCGCCAGAACCAGTCATAACGGGCCTCAGACGGCAATCAGCGGCACGCTGAAACCGGCCTTTGCTTCCAGCCATGCCGGCACGGGCAGGTTCTTCGAGCGCAGGAACTCCGGATTGAACAGCCGGGAGGCATAGCGGGTGCCGTAATCGCACAGGATCGTCACGATCGTATGGCCCGGCCCCATTTCCTTCGCGAGGCGGATCGCACCGGCGACATTCACGCCCGTCGACGAGCCCATCACGAGCCCTTCTTCCTTGACCAGTTGGAAGACGATGCCGAGCGCTTCCTCATCACTGACACGGCAGGCAAAATCGGGCGCAAAGCCTTCGAGGTTCTTCGTGATCCGCCCCTGACCGATCCCCTCGGAGATCGATGAGCCCTCGGATTTCAGTTCGCCCGTCGTGTAATAGCTGTAGAGCGCGGCGCCGAACGGATCGACAAGGCCGATCTTGACCGACGGGTTCCTGGCCTTCAGCGCCATCGCGGTGCCGACCAGCGTGCCGCCGGAGCCGACGGCGCAGATGAAACCATCCACCTTGCCGCCAGTATCGCCCCAGATTTCGGGGCCGGTCGTCTCGATATGCGCCTGCCGGTTCGCGATATTGTCGAACTGGTTGGCCCAGAACGCGCCGTTCGGCTCGGTTTTCGCGAGCTGCTCTGCGAGACGGCCCGAAACACGCACGAAGTTGTTGGGGTTGGAATAGGGGGCTGCGGGCACTTCGATGAGCGTCGCGCCAGCCGAGCGTAAAGCGAGCTTTTTCTCCTCGCTCTGGGTTTCGGGGATCACGATCACGCTTTTCATGCCCATCGTGTTGCCCACGAGCGTGAGGCCGATACCGGTATTGCCCGCCGTGCCCTCGACAATTGTGCCGCCGGGTTTCACGAGGCCTTTCGCAAGGGCATCGCGGATCATGAACAAGGCAGCCCGATCCTTGACCGATTGACCGGGGTTGAGAAACTCAGCCTTGCCGAGAATCGTGCAGCCCGTTTCCTCCGAAGCGCGCCTGAGCTTGATCAGCGGCGTGTTGCCGATGGCGGACACCAGACCGTCGTGAATCATTTTTCCCCCGAGCGCGAAAGAATTTCGCGTTTGCAGATCCGTGCTTTTCATCTAACTGCCGAGGGGCAGTTCAACAAGGCGAGGCGATGCATGGCGCGCATTCTGGTTTTCTCTGGCTCCACCCGCCCAACCTCGTTCAATCGTCGCCTCGCCGCAATTGCCGCCCGCGATCTCAGGGCGCTTGGCGCGGATGTGACCGAGATTTCGCTCGCCGATTTCACGCTTCCGTTCGTGGATGAGGACGGGAGGCCCAATCCGCCCTCCGAAGCCCGCCGTTTCAATGACGTGTTGCAGGCGCATGATGGCCTCTTCATCGCCTGCCCGGAATACAATTCCGGGTATCCGCCGCTGCTGAAAAACGCTCTGGACTGGGCGAGCATGTGCAATGGCGGCAAGCCCGGCCTTGCCGGCAAGGTCGTGGCGCTTGGCGCTGCCTCTCCGAGCCCGCGTGGCGGATATCGGGCGCTCACCCAGTTCCGTTCGGTGCTCGAACTGGGGTTCGGTGCGCTGGTGATCCCGGAAATGGCTGCTATCCCCTTCGCGAACAAGGCGATTGGCGAAGAGGGCGTGCTGGCGGATGAAGGCGGGGCGAAGCTGCTTGCGGGCACATTGGCGCGGCTGCTGACAGAGTTGAAGCTCAGGGCGAAAGGCTGAAGGCAATGGATATCCGCGATCGCGTGATCGTTGCTCTCGATGTGCCGGATGTCGCGCAGGCGCGCTCGATCGTCGACACACTTGGCGAAGAAGCAACCTTCTACAAGATCGGATACGAACTCGCCTTCGTCGGCGGGCTTGATTTCGCGCGCGACCTCGTGGCTTCAGGCAAGAAGGTTTTCCTTGATCTCAAGCTCCATGACATCCCCAACACGATTGAGAAGGGCGTGGGTCAGATCGCCCGCATGGGCATGACCTTCCTCACTGTTCACGCCTATCCGCAGACCCTGGCCGCCGCCGCGAAGGGGGCTGCCGGCTCGTCGCTGGGCGTGCTGGGCGTTTCGGTCATGACATCGATGGATGATGGTGATCTCGCCCGTGCGGGATACGGAATGGGTGTGCAGGATCTCATCGCGCGGCGTGCCCGGCAGATCGAGGAAGCCGGATGCCGCGGCATCATCTGTTCGGCTGTCGATATCGCCACGGTGAGGCGCGCTGTGGGTGAAAGCCTCGCGATTGTCACGCCGGGCATCCGCCCTGCCGGTTCGGCGCTTGCCGACCAGAAGCGCGTCATGACGCCGGGAGAAGCCATCCGCGCCGGCGTCGACAATATGGTGATCGGCCGGCCGATCACGGGCGCCGCTGACCCGAAGACCGCGATGCGCTCGATCCTCGACGAGATCGCTTCAGCTTCATAAGGAGTAGACCATGCCCAAAGGATATCTGATCGGCCGCGTTTCCGTGCATGATCCCGAAGCCTACAAGGCCTATGCCGCCAAGGCTTCGGAGGCCATCGCGAAATATGGCGGCAAACCGCTGGCACGCGGCGGCAAGGCCGAGATCGTCGAGGGCGAGGGCCGTACGCGCAATGTCATCATCGAGTTCGAGAGCTTCGAGCAGGCGAAGACCTATTTCTTCTCGCCTGAATACATGGAAGCGCGCCGCATTCGCTTCCCTGTCAGTGTCGGTGATTTTGTGATTGTCGAGGGTGTGTGATGACCAAGGGCTACTGGGTCGCGCGCGTCGATGTTTCAGACGAAGCCGCTTACGCGCGTTATCGCGAACTGAACGCCATCGCATTCCAGAAGTATGGCGCGAAATTCCTGGTGCGTGGCCCGGCGGGCAAGGTCGCGAAAGGCACGCCCCGCAAACACAACGTGGTGCTCGAATTTGCCGATTATGACACTGCGCTTGCCTGCTACGGGAGCCCGGAATATCAGGCCGCCAAGGTTTTCCTCGATCAGGTCGGTGACATCGACCTCGTGATCATTCCGGGATTTGAGGGCTGATGATGGCGGACCAGACCGAACCGATGCGCCTCGTTGTCGTCGGTGCGGCCGGCCGCATGGGGAAGAGCCTCATCAGGGCGGTGAGCGAGATGCCGGGCGTCGTGCTCCATGCCGCGATCGAACGCGAAGGTTCGCCTTTTCTTGGGCAGGATAGTGGCGTGGTTGCGGGATTGATGCCGAATGGTATCCCCGTTACCGCGGATGCGCTCACCGCCTTCGTAAGCGCGCAGGGCGTGCTGGATTTCACCGCCCCGGCGGCGACGGTTGAATTCGCTGCTCTGGCCGCGCAGGCGAGGCTGGTGCATGTGATCGGCACGACGGGTCTTGCCGAGCCGGATATGGCGAAGCTGAAAGCTGCCGCGCGTCATTCGATCGTTGTCCAGTCGGGCAATTTCTCGCTCGGCGTCAACATGCTCGCCGCCCTCGTGAAGCAGGCCGCGAAATCGCTCCAGATTGATTGGGATATCGAGATTGTCGAGATGCATCACCGGATGAAGGTTGATGCACCCTCGGGCACGGCCCTGTTGCTCGGTGAGGCGGCAGCACAGGGGCGCGGGGTTTCGCTCTCCAACGCGGCGGTGAAATCGCGCGAGGGGCATACAGGTGCCCGGGCTGAGGGTGCGATCGGGTTTCAGGCCCTGCGCGGCGGTTCGGTCGTCGGTGACCATACCGTCATTTTCGCAGGGAATGGCGAGCGGATCGAATTACGGCATATCGCCGAAGATCGCGGGCTTTTTGCGCAAGGCGCGGTCAAAGCCGCGCTCTGGGGCTGGAAACATGGCCGCTCGGGCTATTACACGATGAGCGACGTGCTCGGGGTCGGGGCCTGATATGGCGCGCCCGCGGCCCTCTTTTCCTTTTCAACCACAACGAATCGTTCGGGGATAATCGATGGACCGCCTGCTTGTGCTCTGCCGCCACGGCCAGAGCGACTGGAATTTGAAGAACCTGTTCACGGGCTGGAAAGACCCGGATCTCACCGAGAAGGGTATCGGAGAAGCGAAGGCCGCCGGCCAGAGGCTCAAGGCCAAGGGCATCGCCTTTGATATTGCCTTCACGTCCGATCTGGTGCGGGCGCAGCACACCTGTCGGCTGGTGCTTGGCGAACTGGGCCAGCCGGGGTTGGAAACCATCCGCGATCAGGCGCTCAACGAGCGGGATTACGGCGAGCTTTCGGGCCTGAACAAGGATGATGCCCGCGCCAAATGGGGCGAGGAGCAGGTCCATATCTGGCGTCGCTCTTACGATATTCCGCCGCCCGGTGGCGAAAGCCTGAAAGATACGGCCGCGCGCGTACTGCCCTATTATGTCCACCGCATCCTGCCGCAGGTGATGGGTGGCAAGCGCACTCTCGTGGCCGCGCACGGCAACTCGTTGCGTGCGCTTATCATGGCGATGGAAGGGCTGACGGGCGAGGAGATCATCGCCCGCGAACTCGATACCGGCGTGCCGATTGTCTATCGCCTCAACGCCGACACGACGATTGCCTCGCGCGAGGAACTGAAGGGCTGAGAATGCCCCGGCCGGACAGGCGGGCTCAGGCCCGCTTGTCGAATTTCGGGCGGTTTGCGGAGTCAGCCGCGGGAGAACGCGGGGATTCCGGTTTCGCCTCGGCTCCGGCGCCTTCGCTTTCGCTGGTCGGGCGTGCCGGTCCGCCTTTCGAGACGCCGACCATCGCCGGGCGCAGGATGCGCTCGCCGATCGTGTAGCCGACCTGCACCACCTGCATCACTGTGCCGTTGGGCACGGTTTCATCCGGAATTTCGAACATCGCCTGATCGCGATGCGGGTCAAACCGCTCTCCCACCGGCTCGCGGCGCTTGACGCCATGTTTCTCGAGCGCCTTGAGCAATTCGCGCTCGGTGAGCGAAACGCCTTCAAGCAAGGGCTGCACGGCCTTCGCAATGGCCTCGCCCTCTTCGTTTTGTTCGGCTTTCGGCGCACTCTCGATTGCACGACGCAGATTGTCGGCGGTGCCGATCATATCAGAAGCGAATTTGGTGATCGAGAAAGCGCGCGTGTCCTGAATCTCGCGCTCCGTGCGGCGGCGCAGGTTCTCCATCTCCGCGAGGGCGCGCAGCAGCCGGTCCTTGAGGTCGGCGTTCTCACGCTCGAGCCCTGCGAGGCGGTCGGAAACGTCTGGCTTGGCAGTGCTTTCACTCGCGTTTTCGGTTTGCGGCTTGTCCTCAGCACTCATGGTCGGGCCTGTCCTCTGGCAAATCAATTCGGCGATGCAGCCGGGATATCGAGGTTCGGAGGCGCAAAATCAAGCGGCACTGGCTCCGCTCTCCGCGCCCGCGATGGCGGCGGGCTGCGAGAGAACCGCGAGAAGCTCCTTGCGCAACCGCGATTGGCGTGGAGCCTGCAACACTTTTCCACCCGTCAGATCGGTGACGTAGAACACGTCGACGGCCTTCTCGCCATAGGTGACGATGCGTGCCGAATTGATGTTGAGGTTCTGTTTCCCGATTTCCGTGGTGAGCGCATAAAGCAGGCCCGGCCGGTCGAGACCGGTGACCTCCACCACGGTCGATTTGGCGGAAAGCTCGTTATCGATGATAACTTCGGGCGCCACGGTGAAGGCTTGCGACATGGGGGCCTGTGCGGAACGCGAGGCCACGATTTCCGGCAGCCGCACCTCGCCCTTCAGGGTTGCGATGATGTGTTTCGCGACCCGGTCGGCCCGGCGCATTTCATCCTGATCCTGCGTGAAGGCCCGGGAGATCGTGATGGTATCAAGCGCGAAGCCGTCATTGGTGGTGAAAATCTGGGCTTCAACGATGTTCGCACCAGCTGCTGCGCATGCGCCGGTGATGATCGAGAGTAGCCTCGGATGGTCGATGGCGAGGACCGTGAGTTCCGTGACGCCGCGGAAGCCATCGGTCGTGAAATCGACCTGGAAATGGTCTCCCGCCCTGGCACCGCGCTCGACCAGTTTCGCGTGTTGCACCTGGTTGGCGAGGTCGACCTTGATCCAGTAAGCGGGGTTATGTCGGCGGGCATAGGCGCGGAACTGGGCGTCGGTCCAGTCGGGCAAGGCCTTGCGCAATTCTGCGATCGCGGCCTCGATGCGTGCTGAACGCTCCGCACCACCATAATCGCCGGTGATGACCATTTCGGTCTCGCGATAAAGGGCTCGCAGCAACTGCCCTTTCCAGCCGTTCCACACGCCGGGCCCGACGCCGCGGATGTCGCACACGGTCAGCACCAGCAGCAGCCGGAGGCGCTCGAGCGATTGCACCGTCTGGGAAAACGAGGTGATTGTGCGTGGATCGGAAATGTCGCGCCCCTGCGCTGTTTGCGACATCACGAGGTGGTTCTCCACCAGCCAGGCCACCAATTCGGTTTCCTGCGCGGTCAAGCCGAGGCGCGGGCAGAGATTGCGGGCAATCCGGGCGCCGACCAACTCATGCGCCTCGCGCCGGCCTTTGCCGATATCATGGAGGAAGAGCGCGACGTAGAGCGCGCGGCGGTTCGGCAGGTTCGGCAGCAGATTGTGCGAAAGCGGGTGATCCTCGCCCAGTTCGCCCGAATCGAGTTTCGCAAGCAGGCCGATGCAGCGCAGAGTGTGCTCGTCCACTGTGTAATGATGATACATCGAGAATTGCATCATCGCGCTGATACGCTGAAAATCGGGGATGAACCGACCGAGCACGCCGGTTTCGTGCATCAGCCGCAAAACCACTTCCGGGCTGTTCTTCGAGGTGAGGATTTCGAGAAAAAGCCTGTTCGCTTCCGCATTGTTGCGGATGCTGTCGGTGATCCGGCGCAGGTTCAGCGTCACCGCGCGCGAAGTTGCGGGGTGCAGGGCCAGCCGGTGACGATCCGCGAGCCAGAAAAGGCGGATGAGGTTCACCGGGTCTTTGACAAAGATATGGGGATCGGCCGCGATGCGGCTGTTCTCCACCCGAAACCCCTCCGCCTCGGCGAGCGCCTTCGGGCGGCGACGGAACCGGCCCATGAACCGATCGAGCATCGCGCGTGGCTTGGCCTCGCGCAGTTCCAGGTCGGCGCACAGGATGGCGGAAAGATCGCCGACCTCCTTCGCGACCAGAAAATAATGCTTCATGAAGCGCTCGACGGCGTTGAGCGTGTCACGCCCGCGATAGCCCATGCGCTGCGCCACGAGGCGTTGCATATCGAAAGTCAGCCGCTCTTCCGGGCGCTTCGCGACAAAATGCATGTGGCAGCGCACACGCCAGAGAAATTCCTCGCAGCGCTCGAAGAGGCGCAACTCGCGGTTCGTGAAGACCCCGGCCTTCACGAGTCCGTGCAGATCTTTGACGCGATAGACAAATTTTCCGATCCAGAACAGGGTTTGCAGGTCACGTTGACCGCCCTTCCCCTCTTTCACGTTTGGCTCGACCAGATAGCGGGACTGGCCAACGCGCGCGATGCGTTCATCGCGCTCGGCGAGCTTTGCTTGTGCGAACTCGGCCGCGCGTCCTGCAACGACATCGCGGTCAAACCGGGCCTCGAATTCCTCGAAAATCGCTACGTCCCCGGCGATCACGCGCGATTCGAGCAAGGCGGTGCGG
Organism: Hyphomicrobiales bacterium; assembly: GCA_017302635.1. Taxonomy (GTDB): domain Bacteria; phylum Pseudomonadota; class Alphaproteobacteria; order Rhizobiales; family Beijerinckiaceae; genus Rhabdaerophilum. The sequence continues at coordinate 889,204 of JAFLCX010000001.1, read as the reverse complement.
ATGGTGAGGTCCTCGCGGCCCGTCCGGATGCATTCATCGATCGTGCGCGTGGAATGCCCGACTTTCAGCCCTAGATCCCACAGCACATAGAGCATCGCCTCGGCGATGCTCTCGGCCCAGGGGGTCGAAACCGGCTGGAGGAACATGATGTCGGTATCTGAGCCCGGTGCGAGCGTGCCACGCCCGTACCCACCAACGGCGATCACAGCGAGGCGCTCCCCTGCCGAGGGGTTGGCGTTCTTGTAAAGCCGCTCGCGGGCCATTTCGAACAGGGCGGCGATCAACCTGTCCTGCGCAAGGCAAAGCGCCCGGGCGCAGGCGAAGCCACCTTTTTCCATCAGGATGGTTTCGGCGCGGAGCCGCGCGTCGGCGAGATAATCGCGCCCGGCCTGCACAAAGGCGGCGCGCGCAGCCTCGGCAGAGAGATCAACCGAAACGCGATCCAGCGGAAAAGGGGGGATATCCTGTTCGGGCATGGTCAGCTTTTTCCCAGCCGGTTCTCGATCGCATCCCAGATCGGCACCGCCAGGTCTGGCCCGCCGAGCCGTTTGATCGCGCGGATGCCGGTGGGTGAGGTGACGTTGATCTCGGTCAGGTTGCCATCGATCACGTCAATACCGACAAAGATCAACCCGCGTTCGCGCAGGAGGGGCCCGATGCGCGCGCAGATCTCCTGCTCGCGCTTTGTGAGTTCGGTGGCCTGACCGGCTCCGCCGCGCACGAGGTTTGCCCGGATATCACCTTCGGCCGGCACTCGGTTCAATTGCCCCATCGCGACGCCATCGATGAGGATGATGCGCTTGTCGCCTGCGCGCACGGCGGGAAGAAAACGCTGGATCATCCAGGGCTCGCGCGACAGCCCCGCGAAGAGATCGAAAAACCCGTTGAAGTTCTCGTCATTCTTCCCGACCTTGAACACGCCCGCGCCGCCATTGCCGTAGAGCGGTTTCATGACAAGATCGCCGTGCTCGGCGCGGAAGGCCTCGATTTCCGCGCGATCGCGGCTCACAAGCGTGGGCGGCATCAGATCGGGGAATTCATTGACGAGAATTTTCTCCGGCGCGTTGCGCACCGAAGTCGGGTCGTTCACGACCAGTGTTTTCGGGTGAATGCGATCCAGCAGATGCGTCGCGGTGGTGTAGTTCATGTCGAATGGCGGGTCCTGGCGCATCAGCACGACATCGAAATCACCGAGATCGACACGAGTTGTCTCACCGAGTGTCGCGTGATGGCCCTTCTCGTCCCGTACGCTGACCGGTTTCACACGGGCCGTGAGGTGATTGTCCTTGAGTGACAGCGCATCGGGTCCATAGACCACCATCTCATGCCCGCGCACCTGCGCTTCCAGCATCAGGGCGAAGGTCGAGTCACCGGTGATGTTGATGGTCTCGATAGGGTCCATCTGGACCGCGATGCGCAAGCTCATGAGCCGGACTTTCGAAGCTGAAATCAGTCGAGGGCGAGTTCGCCGATTGCCTTGATATGGCGAGGAAGCGCCCCCGGTGCAATGAGGATCGCATCGCAGCGGATCGTCTTTGGCATGGCCGGAAGGCGCCCGAGAAAGGCTCGGGCACCTCGTGCGATGCGTTCGAGTTTCTGCCGTGTGATGGTCACCTGCGCCTCGTCGAGCGTTGGACGGGCCTTCACTTCGATGAAGACGAGGGTCGAGCCGCGCTTGGCCACAAGGTCGATCTCGGCACCACTCGCCTGAAACCGCCGCGCGAGGATGCGATAGCCCTTCAGGCGCAGCAGGATTTCCGCCCAGAATTCGGCATCAAGCCCCAGAAGGTAAGCCGCACGCCGGTCCATCAGTCATCCGCCGTTTTTTTCCGAGAGACGCAGTGCGCGGGCATAGACCTCGCGGCGCTTGAGCCCAAGCTCACCGGCCACGATCTCGACGGCGTCACGCGGCGTGTGCAGGGCCAGCGCCTTGCGCAAGGCAGCATCGATCGCATCGCCTTCCGGTGGAGTTTCCGGTGCTGGCGGCGCGATCACGATCACGATCTCGCCTTTCGGTGCGCCTTCCGAAGCATAAATCTGCGCCAAATCCGGCAGAACGCCCCGACGTACAGTCTCGAATTTTTTCGTGATTTCGCGAGCAACAGCCGCTTCGCGCGAGCCAAGAAGGGCCGCGAGATCCTGAAGCGTTTCCACCAGCCGATGCGGGGCCTCGAAAATCACGAGCGTCATCGGCAGCGCGGAAATCTCGCGGATGCGGCGACGCCTCTCACCTTGTTTTGAAGGGAGAAAACCCTCAAAGGCGAAGCGCTCGGCCGGCAATCCGGCCAGTACCAGGGCCGCCAGCACCGAGGACGCGCCGGGCTCTGTCGTCACAGGAATGCCGGCCACGATCGCGGCCTGCGCGAGTTTCTGGCCCGGATCCGAGACAAGCGGTGTCCCGGCATCGGAAACAAGCGCCAGCGTTTCGCCGGCCTTGAGACGCGCGACAAGCTGGGCTTCCTCACGCGCCGCGTTGTGCTCGTGATAGGCCATCAACGGCGTCGCGATGCCGAAATGCGTGAGCAAGCCTTTCGTGACCCTCGTATCCTCGGCCAGAATGAGATTGGCTCTCGCCAGAGTATCGAGCGCGCGGATCGTGATATCGCCCAGATTGCCGATCGGAGTCGCGACCAGATGCAATCCGGCTTCTACCGGTTTTGCCTCGAACCGTTCGCCGCGAAAGAGAAACTGCGTCATGCCTGTCGTGCCGGGTTGCCCATCAGGAGGCCTTGTCAGCGTCTGTCGCACGGGGCGAGCCCGTTGGCAAAGTCTGCGAGCGGGTTGTGGCGGAATCGCCATAAAGTTAACGTTCTTTTGTTAGCCATCTTGAGATTGACGGGTTTTCAGGCTTTTCATCCCAATGAGAGCCTCGCAATGGCCCGAGAGACTGGACCCCAGGAGAAGCAGGAATGGATAAAGCCTTGTTTTCGGATCACCCGAAAAAGGGACTTTTCGGCCGGTTGGGTCTTGCGGCTCTGGCCTTCGGGCTTCTCGCCGGTTGCGCCGGGTCTACGCTCGAAACCTTTGGCCTCACCACAACCACCGAGCCAACCGCGCCGCCCGCCCAGGCGGGCGATGTGATCGGCACCGGTGCCGTGAAGATCGCACTCATTCTGCCGCTTTCTGCGCCGAACGGTCAGGCAGCTGCCCTGAGTTTGCGCAATGCGGCCGAACTGGCCATTCAGGATTTTTCGGGGGGGAATGCTGCTTCGCAGAATATCCAGATTCTGGTGAAAGATGATCGCGGCACGCCGGATGGCGCGCGCGCGGCCACGCAGGAGGCCATCCAGCAGGGTGCCGAACTCATTCTGGGTCCGCTTTTCGGCCCGAATGTTCAGGCTGCTGCTGCGGTGGCGCGCCCGGCCGGGCGCTCGCTCATCGCCTTTTCGTCGGATGCCAGCGTGGCGCAGCGGGGCGTCTATCTCCTCAGCTTTCTCGCGCAATCCGATGTGCAGCGGATCGTGAATTTCGCCGGTAGCCGCGGCAAGAAGGCAATCGCGGCCCTCATTCCGCAGACGCCGTATGGCAGTGTGGTCGAGGCCGAATTGATGTCGGTTGGCAACCAGCAGGGCCGGCGCGTGACCATTGTTGAACGTTACCAGCCCGGCAATGCTGCCTCTTTGGGTGCGGCGGTCACGCGGCTCAAGGCCTCGATTTCGGCCTCCGATACGCTGTTCATTGGCGAGGGTGCCGACGGGTTGGCGCCGGTGATGCAGGCCCTTGCAGGTGCTGGCATCAATGGGCGGCAGGTGCAGTTCATCTCGACAGGTGTGTGGAACGATCCGCGCGTGATCAGTTTGCCCGCGCTCGATGGCGCCTGGTTCGCCTCGCCCGACAATGCGCGCTTCAACCAGCTCGCAGGGCGTTACCAGCAGCGTTATGGCTCAGCCCCGACCCGCCTTGCCACGCTCTCCTATGATGCCGTGACGCTCGCCAGTGCGCTCACGCAGGCCTACGGCACGCAGCGCTTTCAGGACAGCAACATCACCAATCCGAACGGCTTCGCCGGTCAGGATGGCGTGTTCCGGTTCCGGCAGAACGGGCTGAATGATCGCGGGATCGCGGTGTTCGAAATCCGGGGCGGATCGGCGCGGGCGATTTCGGCCGCTCCCGGCAGTTTTGCGGGGAACTGATCCCGCTCAGGCAGCGAGATCCGCCACGATCGCATCGAGAACCGGGAATCCTTTCGGCGTCACACGCAGGCGGCGCTTGTCCGAACAGATCTCAATCAGGTTCTCTTCGACCAGAGCCTCGATGCGCGCCGCTTCGAAGCCGCGCCCGCGCAGCATCCGGAAACGATCGGGATCGATCCCCTCGGTGAGGCGCAGCCCCATCAGGAGGAATTCGTCGCCCTCGGCTTCGTTGCCGAGCGGTTCGTCCGAGACAATCCCGTGGTCGTCGCGCTCGACATAATCGAGCCACGCTTCGGGGCTTTTCTCAGTGGAGAAGGCCCGCCGGCCGCGCGCGGTGACGAGCCTGCCATGTGCGCCCGGGCCGATGCCGGCATATTCGCCGTAGCGCCAGTAGAGCAGATTGTGGCGGCATTCATGCCCTGGCTTCGCATGGTTCGAGACCTCGTAGGCTGGCATTCCATGCGCCGAACAAATCTCCTGTGTCGTCTCGAACAGCGCCCGGGCATGGTCGTCACCGGGCACGATCAGTTTCCCGGCCTCATGCAGGGCGTGAAAGGCCGTGCCTTCCTCGATCGTGAGCTGATAGAGCGAGAGGTGCGTCGGCGCATGAGCGAGCGCTTCGATCAGCTCTTCGCGCCACGACATAATGCTCTGGTTCGGGCGGGCATAGATGAGGTCGAACGAAAAGCGTTCGAAAATCGAAGCCGCGGTCGAAACCGCCACCAGCGCCTCGCCGACCGTGTGCAACCGCCCGAGGGCCTTGAGATCAGCGTCGTTCAGAGCCTGAACGCCGAGTGACACGCGGTTGACCCCTGCCGCGCGGTATCCGCGAAACCGCGTGGCTTCTACGCTGGTCGGGTTGGCCTCCAGCGAGATTTCGCAATCCTTGGCGATGGTCCATTGATCACCGATGGCTTCGAGAATGCCGCCTACGGTCTCGGGCTTCATCAAAGATGGTGTGCCGCCTCCGAAAAAGATCGAAGAGACCGTGCGCTCCGGCGCGAGCGACTTCATATGCTCGAGTTCGCGCCGGAAGGCGGAGACGAACCGCGCTTCATCGATCGCGGCGCGGCGCACATGACTGTTGAAATCGCAATACGGGCATTTCGATTGGCAGAACGGCCAATGCACGTAAACGCCGAAGCCGGCATCGAAAGGAGGGAGTGCCGGGTTTGTCATGCATCCCCCTTTTTCAGTCCGGCCTTCTCGATCAGCCGGATGAAAGCTTTTGCGCGGTGCGAGAGGCCCGAAAGACGGCCGTTCTCCTCGCAGATTCCGTGTTTTTCCTCGCGCGACAGTTCCGAAAATGTCCGGGTTTCCCCTTCCGGCACAAAGACGGGGTCATACCCGAAACCGGCCTCGCCGCGCGGCGGCCAGGTGAGCGATCCATGGCAGCGGCCTTCGGCGAGCAAGGTTTGGCCATCCGGCCAGGCCACCACCAGCGCCGAGACGAAATGCGCTTTGGTGCCCGCCATCTCGATATCACGGATTGCAAGCTCGTGCTTCACGCGCGTCATGGCATGCATCCAGTCACGAGGATGCCCGGCCCAATCGGCGGTGAAGAGGCCCGGTGCGCCATCCAGCGCATCAACCGCAAGGCCTGAATCATCGGCAATCGCCGGCAGGCCGGAAGCCTTCGCGGCGGCCATCGCCTTGATGGCGGCGTTCTCGGCGAACATCATGCCATCCTCGGCGGGTTCCGGCAGGCCGAGTTCGGCAGCCGAGACGAGCTGGAGGCCGTAAGGCTCCAGCAAGTCACGCATTTCGGCGAGCTTGCCCGCGTTGTGCGTGGCAATCACCACTTTTCCGGCAAGAGGCCGCGGGCTCATCCGGAAATCGCCGCTTTCTGGAGAGCCACCAACTCGCCGATGCCCTTTTTCGCGAGACCCAGAAGGGCGGCGAAATCGGCCTCGGAAAACGGGGTCTGCTCGGCGGTGCCCTGGATCTCGACGATGCCACCGGTGCCGGTCAGCACGAAATTCGCATCCGTACCGGCTGCGGAATCCTCGACATAGTCGAGGTCCAGCACCGGATTGCCGCGATAGATGCCGCACGAGATCGCCGCGACGTGATCGCGCAGCGGCATCGAGCTGAGCATGTTGCGCGCCATCATCCAGCGGAAACATTCATGAAGTGCGACCCATGACCCTGTGACAGAAGCCGTGCGCGTGCCGCCATCGGCCTGCAACACATCGCAATCCAGCACGATCTGCTTTTCACCCAGAGCGGCGAGGTCCACCACCGCGCGCAACGATCGCCCGATCAGACGCTGGATCTCCTGCGTGCGACCGGAGGGCTTGCCCTGGGTAACCTCGCGCCGGGTGCGCTCCAGCGTGGCGCGCGGCAGCATCGCGTATTCGGCTGTGACCCAACCCTTGCCCGTTCCGCGCAACCAGGAAGGACCCTTCTCCTCCAGCGACGCGGTGCAGAGCACATGCGTGTTGCCGAATTTGACAAGGCAGGAGCCCTCCGCATAGCGCGCGACGCCTCGTTCGAGGCTGACAGCACGCATTTCATCGGCGGCACGTTTGGACGGGCGCATGGAGGCTCCGGGTTTCATTTTTCGACAAGGCGGGGAAAGTGGCGCGCCTCATACGCTCTTCCGCGCGGCTTCTCAAGTGTGTTGCGGCGCAACATCGCGCGCGACTTTGGAAGAATGGTCGGAGTGAATTAATCTGTTCCCGATTCCCTTGTCGTGAGCCGGTATCCTGATCCCGATGACCCTGAAAACCCCTCTTTCCACCAGTGGCTATGCAGAGCTTGACCTGCGCTCGCGCGATATTTTCCGCCGCATCGTGGAAGGATACCTCGATAGCGGCGAGCCTGTGGGTTCACGGAATATCTCGAAAGTGCTGCCGGTTTCGCTGTCCGCCGCCACTGTGCGGAACGTGATGCAAGACCTTGAGGATATTGGCCTGATTTATGCGCCGCATGTCAGCGCCGGGCGCTTGCCGACCGAGTTGGGCCTGCGGCTCTTTGTCGATTCCATCCTCGAAATCGGGGATGTTTCGGCCGAGGATCGCGCGCGGATCGAGGCGCAGATCCGCGCGGGCGGCTCCGGCCGCAGCTTCGAGGATGCTTTGGCCGACGCCACGAGCCTGCTTTCCGGCGTCAGCCGCGGTGCGGGCGTGGTTGTCACCTCGAAAACGAACAAGAAGCTGCGGCATATCGAGTTTGTGCGGCTTGATGCCACACAGGCGCTGGTGGTGCTGGTTTCGGACGACGGCTCTGTGGAAAACCGCATTCTCGCGTTGCCGCCGGGGCTGCCCGCATCGGCGCTTGCCGAGGCTTCGAACTACCTCAACCATCGCCTCGCTGGCCGCACGATCGGCGAATTGCGCGCCGAAATCGAACGCGATCGGCAAGCGATGGAGGCCGAAATGAACGCGCTCTCCGCACGTCTCGTCGAAAGCGGCCTCGCGAGCCTTTCCGGCTCCGAGGGCGAAACGCGCCTGATCGTGCGCGGGCAAGCGAACCTGCTCGAAGACGCCGCTGCTGCGACCGATCTCGAGCGCATCCGCCTTTTGTTCGAAGACCTCGAGCGCGGCAAGGATGTGATCGATCTCCTCTCGCGGGCGGAAGACGGAGATGGCGTGCGCATCTTCATCGGCTCGGAGAACAAGCTGTTCTCGCTCTCCGGCTCCTCGCTGGTGGCGGCCCCCTTTCGCGATCAGAACCAGAAAATCGTCGGCGTTCTCGGCATCATCGGGCCGAAACGGCTCAATTACGCGCGCATCGTGCCGATGGTGGATTACACCGCACGGGTGATGGGAAAACTGCTGGAGCGGGGGTGAAACAACAACAAATAGCTGAAAAGCTGTGTGCATCATGTGAAATACGTGCACAACGAGCTTGGTGACGTTGTTTTTGCTGCGGAATCCCTGCGGGATGATCGAATAAGAAGGGCCGGATGCTTGCAACATCCGGCCCAAAGCAGCGGCATTGTAGCTCAAAGGAAAGAGCTTCTCCCCGCTAAGTATAAAGTTCCCGGTTCGAGTCCGGGCGGGGACGCCACTTTCTATCTTAAGCGAAGTTGTTAGCGCGTCGATGAAACCGCGTTTCGTTCTTTTTCTATCCCTGTATGTTTCACGCTGCCATCTGGTTCTTCGGGGCGGCGTTTTTCACATCGGCGTCCACATGTGCCTCGAAGCGCTTGAAGTTCTGCTCGAACATGCCGACGAGTTTCTTCGCCGTGCTGGCGAAAGCGGCTTTGTCCTGCCAGGTTTTCACCGGGTAGAGGATATGCGGCTCGACGCCCGGCACCGATGAGGGCACCGCGAAGCCGAAATAGGGGTCGCGGCGAAAATCGGCGCGGGCGAGCGAGCCATCGAGCGCCGAGGCGAGCAGGCGGCGGGTCACGCGGATCGGCATGCGACGGCCTGTGCCGTATGAGCCGCCGGTCCAGCCGGTATTCACCAGCCAGCAATCAACATGGTGCTTGGCGATGAGATCGCGCAGCAGGTTGCCGTATTCCGCCGGATGGCGCGGCATGAACGGCGCTCCGAAGCAGGTGGAGAACACCGCTTCCGGCTCGGTGACGCCCTTCTCGGTGCCGGCGACCTTGGCGGTGTATCCCGAGAGGAAGTGATACATCGCTTCCGCCGGGGTGAGCTTCGCGATCGGGGGCAGCACGCCAAACGCATCGCAGGTGAGCATCACGATGTTTTTCGGGTGTCCCGCGCGGCCGGTTTCCGAGGCATTGGGGATGAAATGCAACGGATAGGCGCAACGTGTATTCTCAGTTTTCGAGCCATCGTCGAAATCGGGCTGGCGCGTCACCGGATCGACGATCACGTTTTCGAGCACGGTGCCGAAACGCTGGGTCGTGGCGTAAATCTCGGGCTCGGCCTCGGCCGAGAGGCGGATGGTTTTGGCGTAACACCCACCCTCGAAATTGAAGATACCGCTTTTCGACCAGCCATGCTCGTCATCGCCGATCAGGGTGCGGGTCGGATCAGCCGAAAGGGTGGTCTTGCCGGTCCCGGAGAGGCCGAAAAACACCGCCGAGTCGCCCTGAGGCCCCACATTGGCCGAGCAATGCATCGGCATCACGCCCGCATCGGGGAGCGCATAGTTGAGGTAGGTGAAGACTGATTTCTTCATCTCACCCGCATAGGAGGTGCCACCGATCAGCACGGTTTTCGAGACAAAATCCACCGCGATCACGGTTTCAGTGCGGCAACCATGTCGAGCCGGATCAGCCTTGAAGGATGGCAGATCGACAATCGTCATCTCCGGCAGGAAGCTCGCCAGTTCATGCGCCTCCGGGCGGATCAGCAGGTTGCGGATGAACAGGGAATGCCAGGCGAATTCGGTGTAGACGCGGACTTTGACGCGGTTGGCCGGATCAGCGCCGCCATAAAGGTCTTGCGCGAAAAGATCCTTGCCCTTCGCATGCGCCTTGAAATCGGCGAGCAGGGTCGCGAAATGGGCCGGGCTCATCGCGCCATTGTTGTCCCACCAAACCGTGTTCTCGGTCATGGCATCGCGCACGACGAATTTGTCCTTCGGCGAGCGGCCCGTATGCTGGCCGGTATCGGCGAGCAGGGCACCGCCGGCGGTGACCCGAGCCTCGCGGCGCGCCAGAGCCTCCTCATAGAGCTGCGGCGCTTCAAGATTGAGGAAGAAACGGCCGGGCTCGCTGAAGCCAAAACTGTTCGGGCCAACCTTCTCGTTGAAACGGCCATGCGCATTCATGATGGGGGTCCTTCCTCAAAGGCTGGTTTGCCAGCACAATTTGGCGGCCCGATTAAGCCGGAAACGCAATTTAGGCAATGTCTGCCTCGCTGTTTCGGTAACAAACAGCGTGAACATTCGTCATGTGAATTGCTGACATGCAGCAATTGCATGGATGGAATAAAGTAGCATTGCTACAAAAAAAGTAGTTTTATTCAGTGATGTTGACGTCGCCGGCTCTTTTGCTGACTTCGGCTTCTGCGTTGCGCGCCAGATCAGCCAATTGTTTCAGGCCGAGACGCAAGGAGCGGGCATCCCTGAGAGGCGGCGTGAAACTGATCCGCGCGGCCCGCTCGCCCAGCGCAAGGTCAAGCCCATCGGGGTCTAGCCCCGTGGCGCGCCAGTTTCCGCCGCCCATTTTGCATAGGACTCGGGCATAGAGCGCGAGAGCCTCGGCGTGATCGTCGTTGAGATGGGCCACGGCACTGTCCTCGAGTGCGGCGAACGCGGCGCGGTCACCGATGTCGGAGAGGATCAAGGCCCCGTCGCCGTCAAAGGCCCGCGCAAAACCGCCATTGAGCTGCATGCGGTGCGGCACGAGGCGATAGAAGGCGAAATCAGGAAAATCGACGTAAAGCTTCGCCTTGGGGTGGCGGGCGAGAAAGCGGCGGCGGATAGTGTTGTCCTGAATTTTCTCCGCCCTTGCCGTCAGCGTCAGGCGCGGATGCGCCAGCGGATCGCCGCGCCCGCCCTCGCTCAGAAGCACCGAGCAACGCGGATCAGCGAAGAGGTTCTTGGTATGATGCGAGAGGCCCGAAACGAGGATGACCGGCGCGCCATCCAAATCAGTTGCGACCGACACCAGAGTCGTGATCGGAAAGCCGGTTTCGCGATCGAGCGTGCCAAGTGCGCCGACCCGGATGGCACGCAAAAGATGACGCCCGAGCGCAATGGGGTCGAAATCGGCGGGCTGGCGCGGATCGCGAGGTTCGGCGTTCGGCTCGGTGTTGCTTTCGGCCTCAGCCATTGCTTTTTCGTCTCCGGGATCAGGGGGTTGCTGGTACAGATAGGGCGTCAGGCCGTCTCTGCAAACCCGGAAAATCCGGGTCGAAATTTCGCTTCGCCACAATTTGAACTGATTTTACTCTGGAATTTGGTGCAATCACTCCCCATCTGACCTATTCATGTTGACGCGTCGCCCGGTCGGACGGCGCAAATTGCAAGCAAGGAATGCCATGCCGACGATTGCGCTGGTCGATGACGACCGCAACATCCTCACCTCGGTCTCGATCGCTCTTGAGAACGAGGGCTTCCGCATCCAGACCTACACCGATGGCGCGACCGCCATTGACGGACTGAAGCAGAACCCGCCGGATCTCGCGATTTTCGATATCAAGATGCCGCGCATGGACGGGATGGAGCTTCTGCGCCGTCTGCGCCAGAAATCCGACCTGCCGGTGATTTTTCTCACCTCGAAGGACGACGAGATCGATGAGCTTTTCGGCCTGAAGATGGGTGCGGATGATTTCATTCGTAAGCCGTTTTCGCAACGTCTGCTGGTCGAGCGTGTGAAGGCCATCCTGCGGCGCGCCGGCGCGAAGGATCTTCCCGTTTCGAAAGAGGCCGATGCCAAGGCGCTTGAACGCGGCCAGTTGCGCATGGACCCCGAGCGCCACGCCTGCACGTGGAAAGGCGAGCCCGTAACCCTCACCGTCACCGAATTCCTGATCCTTCAATGCCTCGCGCAGCGCCCCGGCGTGGTCAGAAGCCGCAATGCGCTGATGGATGCGGCCTATGATGACCAAGTCTATGTCGATGATCGCACCATCGACAGCCACATCAAGCGCCTGCGCAAGAAGTTCAAGCTTGTCGATGATGATTTCGATATGATCGAAACGCTCTACGGCGTGGGCTATCGCTTCAAGGAAATGTAAGAAGCGGGCGCACGCGCGATACCAGCTGCGTTTCGTGAGAGGATGATGCTCGACCGGCAGCCCCCGCAATCGCGACCCGATGAACCGGCGGCACCTGAAGCTCCGCCGGTTTCCGCGCGTCTGCGCGGCGTGGTCCGTCGGGCGGTCTTTCGTGCCCGCCTTGTCATCATTCGGCGCTTTTCATCGAGCCTGACGCGGCGCATCGCGTTCCTGAATCTTGCGGGGCTGGTTGCCCTGTTCGTCGGCTTTCTGTGGCTCAACCAGACGCGCCTTGGCGTCATTGATGCCCGCAGCCAGTCGCTCTCGCTTCAGGCCGAACTGATCGCCGGAGCCATTGCCGGGGCATTGCCGGTCGAGGCCGATCCGCTTGAGCTTGATCCCGACAAGCTCCTCCAGCAGCAGTTGCTCGAGAATCAGAGCCGCGAAGAGCAACGCGCTCCTTGGTTCGAGTTCTCTATCAACCCCGCGCGGGCTGCCCCCATTCTCAAACGGCTGGTCGCCCCCACCCGCACACGCGCCCGGATTTTCGATACGGACGGCTTCCTGCTGCTGGATACGCGCGCATTCTACACACCCGGGACGATCGGCGATACGCCGCCGCCCGCCAGTGCCGAAGAGCAGACCCTGTTTTCGCGCAGCTGGAATGCGGTGAAGCAGCGGTTTGGCCGCATCGATCTCGTGCCGCCCGATGAGGGGCCTGGGCCGCGCCAGTTCCAGGAGGTCCAGCGCGCACTTCAGGGGCGCCCGACCGCAGCTGTCCGGGTTTCGACCGAAGGGCAGACGATTGTCTACGCAGCGTCGCCCATCCAGCGCGGTGGGCAGGTGCGCGGCGCATTGCTGATGTCGACGCAGGAAGGCGATATTGACCGCATCATCGCTGAGGAGCGCTGGGACTTCGTGCTCGTGTTCATGATCTCGGCGGTCGTGATGCTGCTCCTGTCGGTGCTCCTCGCCGGGACGATCGCCGAGCCGATGCGTCGCCTCTCCGATGCCGCTGATCGCGTGCGACGCGGCATCCGCGCCCGGCACGAAATTCCGGATTTTTCAGACCGCTCCGATGAAATCGGTCAGCTTTCGCTGTCCCTGCGCGAAATGACCAGCACGCTCTACAGCCGCATCGATGCGATCGAGCGCTTTGCCGCCGATGTCAGCCATGAATTGAAAAATCCACTCACCTCGCTGCGCAGTGCGGTTGAAACACTGCCGCTTGCGAAGAATCCGGAAAGTCGCGCCCGCCTGCTCGAAGTCATACTGCACGATGTGAAGCGCTTAGATCGGCTGATCACGGATATTTCCGGAGCCTCGCGTCTCGATGCTGAGTTGCAGCGCGGCGAGGCTGTCCCCGTCGATCTGCCGAAGCTCCTGCACACTATTGTCGGCATGCGCGAGGAGGTCGGGGCATCGGGCGAAGCGCGTGTGGTGCTCGAGGTGGTGCCGGACGCGAAGCCGTCGCGCGGACTTATCGTCAGCGGGCACGACAGCCGACTTGTTCAGGTTTTCGACAACCTGATCGAGAACGCGCTTTCGTTCTCGCCGCCGGGTTCGACCGTCACCATCCAGTGCCGCCGGCGCGGAGCGATGATCGAGACGAGCGTCGAGGATGAGGGGCCCGGTATTCCCGAGCACGCGCTTGAGCGGGTTTTCGAGCGTTTTTACACCGATCGGCCGGATCAAGGCTTCGGGCAGCATTCCGGTCTCGGGCTCGCCATCTCCCGCCAGATCATCGAGGCACATGGCGGCACGATCCGCGCCAGCAACCGCCCCGGCAAAGGCGGCTCCAGTGGCGGTGCACGCTTCACTGTTGCGCTGCCGGCTCTGCCCCCGAGCCGATGACCCTCGAACCGAAACCGGTCTATATCCACGCGACCGCCATCGCGATCGAGGGGCAGGGCATCCTGATTTCCGGCCGTTCGAAAGTCGGAAAATCCACTCTGGCGGAACACCTGATTGCCGAAGCTCGGGCGCGCGGATTTGCGGCGCTCCTCGTGGGGGATGATCGGATCGGGCTCACACCCGGCGAGCAAGGCATCCGGATTGCACCGCATCCGGCAATTGCGGGCCTGATCGAGCGGCGGGGTGTCGGAATTGTGCCGGTGCCCTCCTGCGGCGAGGCGATCGCTGTGTTCGGGATTTCGCTCATCGACGGTGCTGTTCTTGCGCCGATGCGCTTCGAGCCTCTTTCTGGCCATTCGATCCCCGGGCTTGTGGCCGGACCGCGTCCGGATGTCTCAGCACTGTTCCCCCTTGTTCTCGCCGCACTGCCGCAATAAATGATCAAAGGACCGGAAACGGAGCGCCTTTGTCCACTTCGCTCTTGCCAGAGCCTGTGGCGGGTGCAAACGCTTCCGGGGTGATCTTTCGGCAGGCCAGAACCGGCGAAGCCGAAGGTGCGAACATTCGGAAACTTGAATGATCGGATTGGTTTTGGTCAGCCACGGCCAGCTCGCGACGGAGTTCCGCGCGGCGATGGAGCATGTGGTCGGCAAGCAGCCCCAGATGGCGGTGGTCTGTATCGGGCCCGAGGACGACATGGATGCCCGCCGGCAGGAGATCATCGGCGCGATCCATGATGTCGACAGCGGCGCCGGCGTGGTCGTGCTAACCGATATGTTCGGCGGCACACCCTCCAACCTCGCGATTTCAGCGATGAACGGCTCGAATGTCGAGGTCGTGGCCGGGATCAACCTGCCCATGCTCGTGAAGCTCGCCAAGGTGCGCGAAAACATGCCGCTCGCCGATGTTGTGGTGCAGGCGCAGGATGCGGGCCGGAAGTACATCAATGTCGCCAGCCACATTCTGGCCGGGCGATGATCCGATGCAGGGAGACGGCGCTTGATGGATGATGCCGGAGATTTCCCCTGCCCGCCCGCTCCGGTTCTCGAAGGCGGCGTCTCCCGCGAGTTGCCGGTGATCAACCGCAAGGGCCTCCATGCGCGGGCATCCGCCAAGTTCGTGCAATGTTGCGAGCAGTTCGATGCCGAAGTGACGGTCACGCGCTGCGGGGAAACGGTCGGCGGCACATCCATCATGGGGCTGCTGACGCTCGCCGCTGCTCAGGGCACCTCGATCACCGTGCAAGCCCGGGGCGCGCAGGCTGGTGAAGCGCTGGATGCTCTCGATACCCTGCTCGCCAACCGCTTTGGCGAGGATGAGTAGGCGCGGCTACTCATCACGACATAAAGAAATCTTTATATCTTTATTGCGTCTGATGCGAGGCTCTGCTATGAGCCCGCCATCGCTGGAGCGGGCAGAGGCCTGCTTGCGGTGTCCTGCGCGCGAAAGGCGCGACAAACCTCTGAGGGATTTTCGATGGATTACATCGTCAAAGACATGAGCCTTGCCGCGTTCGGCCGTAAGGAAATCGAACTGGCCGAGACTGAAATGCCGGGCCTCATGGCCATCCGGGCCGAATATGGCCCGAAGCAGCCGCTGAAGGGGGCGCGCATCGCCGGCTCGCTCCATATGACGATCCAGACCGCTGTTCTGATCGAGACCCTGAAGGCGCTCGGCGCCGATATCCGCTGGGTGAGCTGCAACATCTTCTCGACTCAGGATCACGCCGCTGCCGCGATCGCGGCGGCTGGCATCCCGGTTTTTGCCTACAAGGGCGAAACGCTGGTGGAATATTGGGATTACACCGCCAAGCTCTTCGATTGGCATGGCGGCGGCGTGCCGAACATGATCCTCGATGATGGCGGCGATGCCACCATGCTCGTCCATTACGGCCTGCGCGCCGAGAAGGGTGATGTCGCCTTCCTCGAAAAGCCGGGTTCGGAAGAGGAAGAGATTTTCTTCGCGCTGATCAAGAAGCTTCTCGCCACCAAGCCGAAGGGCTGGTTCGCCGAGATCGCGAAATCCATCCGTGGCGTTTCCGAAGAAACGACCACGGGCGTGCATCGCCTTTACCAGTTGGCCGAAAAGGGACAGCTCCTCTTCCCGGCGATCAACGTCAATGACTCGGTCACGAAGTCGAAATTCGACAATCTCTATGGCTGCCGCGAATCTCTGGTCGATGCGCTGCGCCGCGGGACCGACGTGATGATGGCCGGCAAGGTCGCTTTCGTCGCCGGTTTCGGCGATGTGGGCAAGGGTTCGGCTGCCTCGCTGCGCCAGGCCGGCGCCCGTGTCATCGTCTCGGAAGTCGATCCGATCTGTGCCCTTCAGGCCGCGATGGAAGGCTATGAGGTTGCCACCATCGAGGATGCCCTGCCGCGTGCCGACATCTATGTCACCGCTACCGGCAACAAGGACATCATCACGGTCGAGCACATGCGCCAGATGAAGGATCGGGCGATCGTGTGCAATATCGGCCATTTCGACAACGAAATTCAGGTCAACGGCCTGAAGAACTTCAAGTGGACGAACATCAAGCCGCAGGTGGATGAGATCGAGTTTCCGAAGGGCAACCGAATCATCCTGCTCTCCGAAGGTCGCCTGGTGAACCTCGGAAACGCGATGGGTCACCCCTCGTTTGTGATGTCGTCTTCGTTCTCGAACCAGACGCTCGCTCAGATCGAGCTCTGGGCCAACCGGGACAACGGCAAGTACGACAAGAAGGTCTACACCCTGCCGAAATTCCTTGATGAGAAGGTCGCGGCCCTGCACCTCGAGAAGCTCGGTGTGAAGCTCACCAAGATGTCGAAGGAGCAGGCGGATTACATCGGGGTGCCGGAACAGGGGCCCTACAAG
This sequence comes from Hyphomicrobiales bacterium, assembly GCA_017302635.1. Classification (GTDB taxonomy): domain Bacteria; phylum Pseudomonadota; class Alphaproteobacteria; order Rhizobiales; family Beijerinckiaceae; genus Rhabdaerophilum. Next base: position 872,772 of record JAFLCX010000001.1, on the reverse strand, counting down.
CCCGACCATTACCGCTATTGATCTCGCCGCAGGCATTGCCTGCGCCCGAAGTTGAAACATCCGACGCGCTCGTTTTTTTAAAAAACGGGCGCGTTATTTCTTTGTTAACCACTTCCAGCCGGACTCTTGGGCTGCTTAAAGTTGCCCCGGGTTGGGGCTTCAAGTGATTCGCATCTTGGGTCGCGCGTCGATGGCGGGTCAGCGCGGGGAGACCGGGGTTATGGCGGCAGCGGGACGACGGGGGGGCGGAGTGCGACGTCTTCGCATGCGCTCTGTCGCGGCTGCCCTGCTGCTGTGTTCCGCGCCAGCCCTGTCCGGTCCGGCTCTTGCGATGGAGAATTTCGCGCTGCGCCTTTCGGGCCTCGGCACGGGCAAGTTCGATGTCACCCGGATGACCATCGCGTTTGGTTTCGCATTGATGGTTGTAGCCATCTATGCCGCAACCATTTCGATCCTGCATATTCGCTCTCGTCGGCAATGGAACGAGCACGCGCAGGAGAACAACCGCGCGCTTCAGGAGAGCCAGGCCCAGGTCGAAAGGCTTTCGACATTCCTCGCCTCTGACCGGCAGGTGATGATCGTCTGGGGAGCTCCGTCCGGCGCCGCCGAGATCGAGGGCGATCCGGGGCTGCTGATTGAAGCCAACTCGGCCCAGCGCTTGCTTTCATTCGGCGAGTGGCTGCCTGGCGACCTTGCCCAAAAGCTGGATCGCGAGACCTTTCGGTTGCGTCAGGAGGGCATTTCCTTCTCCCTCGCTACCAAGACGCTCGCGGGCGATCATGTCGAGATCGAAGGCAGGCCCGTCGCCGGTCGGGCCGTCATGGTCGTGCGCGTGCTGACCGGCGAGCAGCTCGCCATGGCGCGCCTCAAGGATGAAAATGCGGCGACGGAAACCATGTTTTCGCAGATGCGCGGCATGCTGGATGCCATCTCGCAGCCCGCATGGCTGCGCGATCGCAACGGGCGGCTGGTCTGGGTCAATGCAGCCTATGTGCGGGCTGTGGACGCGCGCAGCGTCGACGACGTGACCGACCGGCAGGTTGAATTCCTGGAGAGTGATGATCGCGCCTCCATCCGCGCCACGCTGGATCGCGCAGGCCAATTCCGTGGCCAGATGACCGTGGTGATCGAGGGCGATCGCCGCCGCGTCGACGTGATCGAGGTGGCCGGCCAACATGGCGGCGGCGGCTTCGCGTTGGATATCAGCGAGCTGGAGGCGACGCGCGAGGCCCTCGGCCGGCAGATGGACGCGCATGTCCGTACGCTGGAGGAGCTGCCGACTGCTGTCGCAATGTTTGATCCGCACCAGCGGCTTTCCTACTCGAACAAGGCCTTTCGGGATCTTTTCGCGCTCGATATGGGATACCTGACGAGCCAGCCTACCAATGGTGAAATCCTCGATCGCCTGAGGCTCAACGGCCGCCTGCCGGAAGCGTCCGATTACAAACTCTGGAAAGCCGAACTCCTGGCGCAGTACCAGAGCGCGGAAGGCGTCACACAGCCTTGGCCTCTGCCGAGCGGACGCGCCCTGCGCGTGGTCATCTCGCCCAATCCGCAAGGAGGTGTCACCTATCTCTTCGAGGATGAAACCGAGCGTTTCACCCTCGCGGCCTCGTATGACCGCCTGAAGGACGCACAATGGGAGACGCTGATGGCGCTCTCCGAAGGCGTGGCGGTTTTCGGTTCGGACGGCTGTGTCCAGCTCTCGAATCCGGCCTTTGCGCGGCTCTGGCGCATGGCGCCCGAGGCCCTTCAGGGCCATCCGCATGTCGAGGAGGTTGCACGTGCCGCCGAGATCGCGCCCGCGGGCATCTGGGCCGAAATCGCCCAGAATGTGTGCAGCCTCGCGGATGCCCGCAGCGAACAGCAGGCCGAGATTGTCACCACCGAAGGGCGAACGCTGATCGTCACCATGACGCCGCTGCCGGATCGGGCAACGCTCGTCACCACAAGCGACGTGACGGATACGGTCGAGGCTGAAAAGCGCCTGCGCGAACACAACAAGGCGCTCGAGGATGCCGCGCGCCTGCGCACCGACTTCATCCGCTCCGTGTCGTTCGAACTGCGTTCGCCGCTGCAGGTGGTGGTGGGCAATGCCCAGGCACTTGCCGGCGGCGTGCTCGGCCCGCTCAACGAACGCCAGCAAGGCTATGCCCAAACGCTCGAACAGGCAGCCGACGCGGTTCTCGCCCTCACCGACGATATTCTCGACCTCGCCAGTGTCGAGGCGCGCTCGATCGAACTTGCTCTCGAGCCCGTCGATATGGCGCGCGCCATTCAGGATGCGATGGAGGGTCTGAAGGATCGCATCGGCGATGCGAAAGTCCGGATCGCCATCAACATTTCGTCCGGCTTCCCGGCCATCATCGCCGATCCGAAGCGGATGACCCATATTCTCTTCAACCTCATCGCCAATGCGATCTCCTATTCTGTGACCGGCGACACGGTGCGCCTGATGGTCCGGCGACAGGCGCAATCGACGCTCATCGAGGTTTCCGACTCCGACCGCGTGCCGGGTCTTGGTGACATGAGCGGCATGCCCAATGTTGAGCGTCAGAACGCGTTGCGTTTTTCCATGGCCCGCGCCCTCGTGCACCTGCACTCGGGGACCATCACTCTCGCCGATGACCCGCGCGGAGGTCAGGTGACGATTGTCACGCTGCCCGATCTGGCTGCGCCTGTGGCGACCAGTTCCACGCTGATCGCATGAGTGCTCAACCGATCCGCTGGGTGATCGATTTGGCGGATGAGGCCGCAACGATCGCCGCTGCCGCGCGTCTCGCGGGTGAGTTGCGTGCCGGTGATCTCGTCACCCTGGGCGGGCCGCTGGGGGCCGGAAAGACCACGTTCGCCCGGGCCTTGATCCGGACCTTGCTGTCCGATCCGCAGGCGGAAGTGCCGAGCCCGACCTACACCTTGCTGCAAACCTATGAAGGGCCGCGCTTCAACATCGTCCATGCCGATCTCTATCGCATCGCGGACCCCGCCGAACTGGCCGAACTCGGTTGGGAGGATGCAGCCGAAAATGCACTGGTGCTGGTGGAATGGGCCGAACGTGCCGGCGACATTCTCGCTACCGACCGCCTCGAGGTCGAACTCGCAACCACCGGCCCCACAGGGGCTGGTCGTCGCCTCACGCTCTCCGGTTATGGCAGCTTTTCAGCCCGGCTTGAGCGCGCCAAATGGATCCAGACGCTGCTCGATCGCACCGGTTTTGGCGATGCGCGACGCGATTTCATGATGGGCGATGCCTCGGTGCGCGCCTATGAGCGGCTTTGGGACGAAAGCTCCGGCCGTCGGGGCATCCTGATGATTGCGCCGCGTCGACCGGATGGCCCACCGATCCGGCTCGGGAAGCCCTATTCGCAACTCGTGCACCTGGCCGAGAGCGTTCATGCCTTCGTGGCGATCGCGAATGGCCTGCGTGCTGAAGGATTCTCCGCGCCCGAGATTTATGGCGCAGACCTCGACGCTGGTCTGCTGGTGATTGAAGATCTCGGTCCGCTGGGTGTGGTGGACGAAAACGGCCCGATGCCCGAGCGCTACCGTGCTTCGGTAGAGGCTCTCGCCGAACTGCATACGCGCACGCTCGCCAGCGAATTGCCGGTCGCGGATGGCCTGACCCACAAGCTTTATCGCTACGACCTTGAAGCTCTGACCATCGAGGCCGAGTTGCTGCTTGACTGGTATTTTCCCTATTCGGCCAAGCGTTCACCGAATGCGAGCCAGCGGCTCTCCTTTGTCGATCATTGGGTTTCGACTCTGGAGCCGGTGCTCTCGGGCCCGAAAACCTGGACGTTGCGCGATTATCATTCGCCTAACCTCATCTGGCTGCCGGAACGCGAGGGGATCCGGCAGGTCGGCATCATCGACTTTCAGGATTGCGTGCTGGGTCATCCGGCCTATGACGTCGCTTCGCTCTTGCAGGATGCGCGCGTCACGGTGCCGGAGCCGCTGGAACTGCAATTGCTCGGTGCCTATGCGCGAGCACGACGGTTGCGCGACCCGGCTTTTGACGTCGCGGCCTTCACCGCCGCTTACGCCATCCTTGGCGCGCAGAGGGCGACAAAAATCCTCGGGATTTTCATCCGGCTTGACCGGCGCGACGGCAAACCGACCTACCTCAAGCATTTGCCGCGTGTCGAAGCCTATCTCAGGCGTTGCCTTGCGCATCCCTCCTTGGCAAAGCTCAGGGGATGGTACGAAACGAATCTCCCTGCATTGATTCTCGAGGCTGAACCCACCCATGAGCGCGCGCAAACCGATCCGGACGGCGATGCTGCTGGCGGCGGGCCTCGGCACGAGGATGCGCCCACTCACGGATAATCATCCGAAGCCGCTGATCGTCGCGGGAGGGAAAACCCTTCTCGACCATAATCTCGATCAACTGGTGGCTGCGGGCGTCGAGGAAGTGGTCATCAATGTCCATTACCTCGCTGATCAGATCGAAGCGCATTGCAAGATGCGTCAGGCTCCGCGCATCTTGATCTCGGATGAGCGCGCCGGCCTGCTCGATTCCGGTGGCGGCGTGCGCAAGGCCTTGCCGCATCTCGGGGATGATCCGTTCTTCTGCCTCAATGCTGATACGATTTTCATTGATGGTCCGCGCTCCAACATCGTGCGAATGGCCGAGGAATTCGATTCCGACACCATGGACATTCTTCTGCTCGTCGCGCCCACGGTCACGACGATCGGCTGGGGCAACAAGGGCGATTTCCTGATGCATCAGGATGGCAGGCTCGAACGCGCCGGAAAAAGCCGCATGGCACCCTTCGCCTATTGTGGCGTGGCGATTTTCAAGCCCGAACTCTTTGCCGGGCGGCCGGAAATCTTCTCGCTCAACCGGCTTTTCGATGAAGCGGAAGCGAAAGGCAGGCTGTTCGGGCTGCGTCTCGATGGCCAGTTCATGCATGTCGGCACACCCGAGGCGCTGGCGGAGGCGGAAGCCGCTCTTCGCCTGCGCGTTGTCTGAGAGGAAGGGGCCTGTGCGCGCGGCCCCGAACGTCTTTTCGATCGAGCCCGGACTCGATTTCGCCCGGACCCTGGTCGCGAACCTCTTGACCGGCCAGGTCTTTGCGCTGCCCGAGACAGCCAATCCGCTTTGGCTCGCCGATCTGGTGCTCTATGTGCCCACACGCCGCGCGGCAAAGCTCTTCGAGCGCGCTTTTGTGCAGGCCGCAGGGGATCGTCCGGTTGTCCTGCCTGACATTCGTCCGCTTGCCGAGGCGGGAGATGACGACACCCTTCTGGCCGAACCGGAGCCGGTGCTCTCATCCGATCAGGGCCGGATCATGTCGCGCGAGGAGCGTGCTTTCCGCCTGCATCCCGCCATTCGGGACTGGCAGAAGCAGCTTGTGGCCGATCGCGCCGCGCGTGGCGAGATCCTGCCTGAGGCTTCAGTGGCCGAAACGCTGGGATTGGCCGATGCACTGGGGCTTCTCATCGACGAAATGGCGATCGAGGGCATTCCGCTCTCCGGCCTCGCCCATGTCGCGCCCGAGGACTTCGACGCCTCGCGCTTTGACGATTACTGGTCCTCGACGCGGGAATTTCTAGCTCTGGCAGCCGGGTTCTGGCCGCGCGAACTTCGCCTTCTTCAGGCGGAGGATGCGAACGCGGCGCGGCTGCGCATCATTTCGAACGAAGCGAAGCGGTTGAAAGAGAACGGTTCGCCGCATCCGGTGATAATTGCCGGTTCCACCGGTTCGGTGAGGGCGACAGCCGAACTGATGCGAGCCGTTTCGCGGCTTGATCGCGGCGCCGTTATCCTGCCGGGTCTGGATCAGGTGCTGGATCGGGGAGATTCGGAAGGCGCATGGGCGCTGATCGGCAAAGAGACGTCAAGCCTCCCCACCCGGTTCGCGCATCCGCAGGCGAGCCTGAAGCGCACGCTCGAGATCATCGGCATCGATCGCGAGGAGGTCGTTGCTTTGGGAACCCCCGATGAGGCCACGACATTCCGCAACCGCCTCCTCTCCGAGGCGTTGCGCCCCGCTGAAAGCGCCGGGCGCTGGCAGCAGACCCGCTCTGGTCTGGCGATGGAGAAAGCCCTTTCCGGACTGATCGTCATCGAGGCGGCCGACGAGCGCGAGGAGGCACGCGCCATTGCCGTCCTGATGCGGCAGACGCTTGAAAATCCCGGTGCGCGGGCCGCCCTTGTCACCGCCGATCGCGGACTTGCGCGTCGGGTCGTGCATGAACTCGCCCGCCTTGGCATCGAGGCCGAGGATTCCGCCGGCACGAGTCTGGCCGAGAGCCAGCAAGGTCTGTTTATCCGCCTGTTTCTCGAGGCGGCATGCAGGCGTGACTCAGCGTCCACATTGGCTTTCCTGCGCCAACCCTCGTGCCGGTTCGGGATGGCGAGCGAAAAGCTCATCTCCCTGATCGACGCGCTCGAGATTTTCATCTGCCGGCAGCATCGCTTTCCGCCCGCTATCCCCTGGGTCGAGCGGGCCCGCACAGCCTTTGAGCGCGAACCGCAGCCCAGATGGCCGTGGGGTGGGCGGTTCGAGGCCTTGGAGCAAGCCGAACTCATCCGGTTCTGCCAGAAACTGGACGCGATTTTCGCGCCCTTCTGTGCCTCGAATGTGGCGTCAGCCGTGCAGGACCAGATCGCGGCCCTGGCGCGAGCCCTCGATGAATGCCGGGAGGGCTCGGATATTGACATCGACGAAGCCGACCGCACCGCACAGATTCTGGATGATCTTTCCCAGTTTGGTGGCGAACTCGAACTCCAACCGCGCGACTTGCGCGAGGTTATCACGTCCGCCCTGAAGCGCGCAGTCGTCCCACCTTCCAGCGAGGAACGCCGGGCGCAAATCCTCGGGTTTCTAGAGGCGCGGCTTGTGCAGGCCGATCGCATCATTCTGGGTGGGATGAATGAGGGCTCGGTGCCTCCAGCGGTGGCCGACGATCCGTTCCTCAACCGTGCGATGCGGCTTGCCCTTGGCCTTCAGCCCGGGGAGCGCCGGATCGGCCAGAGCGCGCACGACTTCTCGATGCTCGCGGGCAATCGCGATCTCGTGCTCACGCGTTCCGAGCGGGTTGGAACGAGCCCGGGCATACCCTCACGCTTTCTCAAGCGTCTGGAGGCTTTCGCCGGTCTTGAAATGTGGAAAACGCATGTGTGCCAGGCCGGCAATGCGCTTCTCGAAGCGATCCGGAAAGCGGAAGACCCAGGGCCGCGTGCGAGCATAGAACCACCGTTCGTCGTGCCGGCGCGGCCCCGCCTGCCTGCCACGATCTCGATCACAGATGTCGAGAAAATCCGGCGCGATCCCTACGAGATCTACGCGCGCAAAATCTTGCGACTGAAGGCGCTGAACCCGCTCGACCCCGAGCCGGATGGTCGCCAGCGGGGCACGCTTCTGCACAAGGTTCTCGAACGATTTGCACGTGAGCGGGTGGCTGCGGATGCCGAGAGTGCCGGCCAGCACCTGAGGAACATTGCGACGGAAGAATTCCGCTCTCTCGCCCACGAACCTGAGGCATTCCAGTTCTGGTGGAGCGCTTTTGAGGCCATTGCGGATGGTTTTTTGGCATTCGATGGCAAAGCGAGGGCGGAGGGCGCCCGAATTTACATCGAGACATTTGCGAACCTGCCGCTCGCTCTGCCGCAGGGCGAGGAAGTTCGGGTCACGGGCAAGGCCGATCGCATTGAGATTGGCGTCGACGGGCTGGCATCCATCATCGATTACAAGGCAGGCTCGTTGCCGCGATCGGTGGATGTCCGGCAAGGTCTTGCGCCGCAATTGCCGCTGACTGCGGCGCTCCTGCGCCGGGGTGGTTTTGCCGAATTGCCACCCGTCAGAGGTATCCGCTCGGTCGTTTACCTGCCGATCGGAGGATCGGATCTCCCCATTGCCCGGAGCCCCTTTACGGCGGATGCCGCACTGGATGAATGTGCCGAAGAGGCCTGGCGGGCCTTGGAGGCTGATCTCGAAGCGCTGGCGACCGGTCAAGTCGGCTATCGCTCCCAACTCGCTCCCGCAAAAAAAGGCATGGCTGGCGATTTCGATCATCTCGCCCGCGTGGCGGAGTGGAGCCTCGCGTCGTCGGATGAGGGCAACGAGGAGAGCGAGGCATGAAGCCGGTCTTCCGGATTTCCGACGAGGAGGCGCGCGCGCGCCGTTCCGCAATCGCGCCGCAGGAGAGCGTTTGGGTGTCCGCGAATGCCGGTGCTGGCAAGACGACCCTGCTGCGCGATCGTGTTATCCGGATGCTGCTCGAAGGTGTCGCACCTGATCGTATCCTGTGCCTGACCTACACGAAGGCTGCTGCTGCCGAGATGCAGGACCGGATCTTCGATGAACTCGCGCGATGGGTGGAATTGCCCGAGGACGACCTGAAGAGCGTCGTCCAGGGCCTGACCGGGAGCCTCGCCCCGGCCCATCTGCGCCGGGCCCGCTCTCTCTTTGCCGAAGCGGTTGAGACGCCCGGCGGTCTGAAAATCCAGACCATTCATGCCTTCGCCGAGAGATTGCTGCACCTGTTCCCCATCGAGGCCGGCGTGCCGGTCGATTTTTCCGTTCTGGAAGATATCGAGGCGGTAGAATTGCGCGAGGAAGCGCGCCGGACGACGCTTGTCGATGCCGCATCCCATCCCGGAACAAGGCTGGGCCGCGCTTTCGCGGAGATCCTGCGCGCGACCAAGCTCGGCAGTTTTGCGACCCTCACCCGCGAGGCGATGGGCGTGTTGCGCCGGATCGAGGCGCGTGGCGGAACGCTGCCAGAGGACGCGCTGGATGCCGCCATCGAGGCCCGATTCGGTATCTCGCCGGATGTTTCGGAAGCGGCGATCGAAGAGAGGTTCCTCGCGAACCTGCCGACGCAGGAGGAAGCTCTTGCCATCGGCGAAGCGCTGCTCGCGCTGAAACCCGGCCCGAGCACGATCAAGACAGCCAAGAAACTCATGGCTTACGGGCGCGCCGAAGGCCACGCGGCGCTCTTCGAGGCGGCTTATGCGATCAGTATCCACTCGGATGGCAGAAGCGCGACACCGCCAACTATCGCAGCTGCCGCCCTGAAATCACGGCCTGATCTGGTTGGCTTGCCAGAAATGCTCAAGGCCGCTTTGGAGGAGTTTCTCGAGACGCGGTCCCAGCTGCGTTCGGCGCGACGCTCGCAAGCCATGAACATTTTTGCCGGCGCGATGCTGAAGACCTTTTCGCGCCTGAAGGCCGAGAGACGCGTGCTGGATTTCGACGATATCATTATCACCCTGCGCCGCATGCTCCAGGACGGGCGCGCGGCCTGGGTCATGATGAAGCTCGATGCTGCCATCGAGCACATTCTCGTCGATGAAGCTCAGGATACCACGCCGGAAATGTGGGACATCGTCAGTGCTCTGACCGATGATTTTTTCGCTGGAGAAGGGCAGGTGAGGCGCCCGCGCAGCCTGTTTGTGGTGGGTGACGAGAAGCAATCAATCTTCTCTTTTCAAGGGGCCGAACCTCGCACTTTCGAGGAGAAGCGGCAGGAATTCGCTGCCAAGATCGGGAAAGGCACGCTGGTCGACAGGCCGGTGCGGCTCCGCTCTTCGTTTCGTTCAAGTCAGGACGTGCTGGACGCGATCGATGCGGTATTCTCGTGCGAACAGCGCCGCGCCGGGCTTTCGGCCGATGGTGAAAGGCCCGTGCATGTCGCGGCGCAGATGAAATTGCCCGGCCTGGTAGAATGCTGGCCGCTGGAAGAGACATTGCCGACGACAGACAACTCCTTGCCGCCGGTTCCCTCTTATCAGGTCACCAGCCCGGACACGCGCATGGCCCGGCGGATTGCCGGCACGATCGACGAGTGGCTCCGGACCGGTGAGATTTCCGCCGGACAGCCGATCGGACCTGGGGATATCCTCATCCTCGTGCAAAAGCGCGGGCCGTTCTTTTCGACATTGCTGCGAGCGCTGGGCGAACGGAATATTCCGGTTGCCGGTGCCGACAGGCTGAAAATCCAGCATGAAATCGGCGTGCAGGACCTGATCGCAATCGCGTCGACAGCCCTGCTCCCGAAGGATGACCTCAGCCTCGCTATCGCACTGAAGACCCCGATTTTCGGGCTTGATGATCTCGATCTCGAACCAATCTGCCGACAACGACAGACCAGCCTGCGCGATGCACTGGCGTTGGCGGGCTCGGGCAACCCGAGGCTTGCAGCGATCGAGGCGCGACTTCGCTTGCTGGAGCAAAGGGCGCATACCCTGCCGCCCTTCGATTTTCTCAGCACCCTTCTGATCGAGGATTGCCCCGGCCGGACCGGAATGTCAGGGCGCGCAGCCATGCTGAAGCGGCTGGGTGCGGATGCTGCTGATGCCATTGATGCTTTCCTCGGCGATGCGTTGGATTTCCAGCGTCGCCATCCGCCCACGCTCGCGCTGTTTGTTGCTGCGCAGGCGGGGCAGGAGCGCGAGCTTAAGCGTGACCTCGATTCCGGGCAGGGCCGCGTTCGGGTGATGACCGTTCATGGCGCCAAGGGTTTGGAGGCCCGTATTGTCTTTGTCGCCGATGCGATGAACACGAAGCATTCTTCAACCGATCCCAAAGTGCATGTCGCTACGAGCCGGAACGGCGGCATGCTGCTCTGGGCCGGCCGCGTGGGCGATGCTGCCCCGCCGATCCGACAGGCTGCGAGCGAGGCGAGAACCCGGGCCTATGAAGAATATCGCCGCCTGCTTTACGTGGGGCTGACGCGCGCCCGGGAGCGGCTCTACGTGGTGGGGCATCGGATCGGCAAACCGAGCAACAATGCCCTGCCAGGTGATTTCCCGAAGCCGCCTGTCACCCAGTGGCACTGGCATGCGCTGGTGAAACAGGCGATGCAGGAACACGAACGGGTGATCGAGGTGCCCTCCCCGGAGGAGGGCCGATTGCCGATCCTGCATTGGCCGCCATCGTGCGACGCCGATATCGCCGAGCCTGACGAGGTGGTCGATGCGAGGCCCGATCTCCCCGCTCTGCTGCTGCAACCCTTGATGGCCGAGCCTCCGCCGCGCTTGATCCGTCCGTCTCAGGTGGTGCGATTTTCAGCCGAAGATCGCGCTGTTCCGTCGCATCTGCGCGTTGCCGGTCGAAAGCGTGGTGTGATTCTGCATCGGTTGTTTCAATTCCTGCCGAAACATCCCCAGTCCGAACATGCGCGCCTGGCACGGGCCCTTGTTCGCGATGCTTGTCCGACCTTGCCGCCTCACGATGTCGAAGCCTGGATCGAACCGGTCCTTCGTGCTCTGGCCGCGCCGGAGCTGGCTGCATTTCTTGCGGAAGGATCGAGAGCCGAGGTGAGCATGGCCGGGCCAATTCGGCTGGCCAACGGTTCGACGCGCCATGTTTACGGGCGCCTTGATCGCGTTTGTGTCCGCTCCGATCGTGTCGACATTCTCGATTTCAAGACCGGAACCCGCCCGCCGGCGGGGCCCTCGGTCGAGATTTTGACGCAGATGGCACTCTACCGGGCTGTGGCGCGCGAAGCCTTCGGCCAGCCGAATATCGCCTGCTCGCTCTATTGGACCGAGAACCAGCGGTTCGAGAGCCTTGAGGATGAGACGCTCGACGCAGCCTTTGCGACCATCACCAGCGCGTGAACATCCGTGGCCTCGCCTTGATTCCGTCGCTCGGCGTCTCTACTTCTGCTCAACAGACTTTTCTCACTGTCATCAGGAAATTCGCCATGGGCACGAATACCCACGCCGTCACCGACAAAAGCTTCGCAGCCGATGTCCTGTCCTCATCCGAGCCGGTCGTTGTTGATTTCTGGGCGCCGTGGTGCGGCCCTTGCCGCATGATCGCGCCCGCTCTGGAGGAAATCGCGGTCGAGATGGCGGGTAAGGTCAAGGTCGCCAAGGTCAATGTTGACGAGAATCAGGATATCGCCGCGCAATATGGCATCCGCTCCATTCCGACGCTGATGATCTTCAAGGACGGCAAGCTTGCAGCCACCAAGGTCGGCGCGGGCTCGAAGGGCGATCTCGTGAAGTGGATTCAGGCCTCGGCCTGAACTCCGCGCGAGGCCTAGCCGAGCGGGGGGCGCACGCCCCCGATCTTCATTTCGGCAAAGAGCCATCCGCCTGCAACACCTCGCCCGCGAGATAGAGCGAGCCTCCGATCACGATGCGCGGTGGGGTTTCCCACTGACGCGCGGCGAGGAAGGCGAGAGTCTGCTTAACCGTGCCGGCCACCGCTGCGGGCAAACCGTACCGACGGGCCTGATCAGCCATGTCCGCCGGCGTTCGCGCGCCTTCCTGATCAAGATGAACAGCATAGAATTCCTGCGTGATGCCTTTGAAGGGCAGAAGGATTTCGGACGGATTTTTCCGTGCCATCGTCGCCATCAGCAGGATCAGCGGGCGCGGCGAACGCTCCTCTAACATGGTGATGGTTTCAGCCAAGGCCGAAGCGCCATCGGCATTGTGAGCGCCATCGAGCCAGATTTCCGCGCCTTCCGGGGCGAATTTCGCGAGCTTCCCGGTCAGGCGCTGGAAACGGGCCGGCCATTCAACCGTTTGCATGCCGGTTTCGATCGCCGCATGCGGGATCGCATTGCCAAACGCATGGCGCAGTGCTGCGATGGCGGTGGCGGCGTTGGTGTGCTGATGTCGCCCCGGCAGACGCGGCAGCGGCAGATCCAGCAATGCGTTCTCGTCCTGATAAACCAGCCTGCCGCGCTCTTCGAAAGCCTGGAAATCCTGCCCGCCGACCAGGGCTTCAACGCCAAGCCCGGATGCGACATCGAGACAGACAGACTGCGCCGCCTCATGCTGATCGGCCAGAATGAGTGGCGAGCCGCGCTTGATAATGCCCGCCTTCTCGAAGGCGATTTTCTCGATTGTATCGCCGAGGAACTCCCGATGGTCCATCGAGATCGGAGTGATGATGCTCGCGGCGGGATTCCGGATCACGTTGGTGGAATCGAACCGCCCTCCGAGCCCGACTTCGAGCAAAACCGCATCAGCGGGTTCGCGCGCGAAGAGATCAAACGCCACTGCCGTTGTGATTTCGAAGAACGTGATCGGTTCACCCGCATTGGCATGCTCGACTCTTTCGAAAGCCTCGACCAGCGCATCCTCGCTGACCAGCTTGCCCGCGAGGCGGATGCGCTCATGAAAGCGCACGAGATGCGGCGACGTGTAGACATGCACGCGCTTCCCTGCCGCTTCCAGCATCGCGCGCATGAACGCGATGGTGGAGCCCTTGCCGTTGGTGCCCGCGACATGAATCACGGGCGGCAGGCGCGTTTCAGGGTTGCCCATTGCGGCGAGAAGCCGCTCGGTCCGCCCGAGACTGAGATCGATCAGCTTCGGGTGCAGAGCCAGAAAACGGGCCAGATAGGCTTCCGAATTGCGCATCAAAGCCCCGATTTGCGGCGTGGGTTCAGGCGGCTTCGCGCTTCATCAGCAGTCGGCAGAGGCGCGAGATCGTTCCGCGCAGGTCCTTGCGATGGACCACCATATCCACCATGCCGTGATCGCGCAGATATTCGGCACGCTGGAAGCCTTCGGGGAGCTTTTCCCGGATGGTCTGCTCGATCACGCGTGCGCCGGCGAAGCCGATCAGCGCGCCCGGCTCTGCGATCTGCACGTCGCCCAACATAGCATAGGAGGCGGTTACTCCTCCGGTCGTCGGGTTCGTGAGAACAACAATATAGGGCAATCCGGCCTGACGAAGCCGCCTCAAAGCCACGGTGGTGCGCGGCAATTGCATGAGCGAGAGGATGCCCTCCTGCATGCGTGCCCCGCCTGAGGCGACAAACAAGACCAGAGGTGTCGAGCGGGCCAAAGCGGTTTCGAAGGCGAGGATAATCCCCTCACCGGCCGCCATTCCCAGAGAACCGCCCATGAACGCGAAATCCTGCACGGCGATCGTGACCGGCAGGGCATCAAGCGTACCGGTGGCGATCAGCACCGAGTCCTGGAGGCCGGTCTTGGCCTTGGCGTCCTTCAGGCGGTCGGTGTAGCGCTTTTCGTCCTTGAACTTCAGCGGATCGAGCGGCACCTCCCGCACGGGGATGGTCTCGAACGCGCCACCATCGAACATATGCGCGAGTCGCGCCGGGGCGCTCATGCGCAGGTGATGCTCCGAGCCGGGGATGACCATCAAATTGTCCTCGACCTCCTTGTGGAAGACGAGCTGGCCCGATTCCGGGCACTTGATCCAAAGGTTGTCGGGGCCCTCGCGACGCAGCAGCGAGCGGATTTTCGGGCGGACGAGATTGGTGATCCAGTTCATCGGAAAATCCCTTTTATTCCGCCGCGCGCTTGGCGACCGAATGGACGGCTTTCGAAAGGCTCGACACAAGGTCTGTGACCGCCGAAACGGTCTTTTCCGTGGCCTTGCCCTCGGCATCAAGTGAAGTGCGGACCGCTTCGACCAGCGCCGAGCCGACGACGACACCATCGGCGCCTTGCGCGATGGCCGAGGCATGTTCGGGTGCCTTCACCCCAAAACCGACCGCAACCGGCAGGGCCGTATGCCGCTTGATGCGCGCGACAGCCTCGCTCACTTTCGAGAAATCCGGCGTCGCGGTGCCGGTGATCCCCGTGATCGAGACATAATAGACAAAGCCCGATGTGTTTGCGAGCACGGCCGGTAGGCGCTTGTCATCGGTCGTCGGCGTCGCGAGGCGGATGAAATTCAGCCCCGTCTTCATCGCCGGGATGCACAATTCCGCATCTTCCTCGGGCGGCAGATCGACCACGATCAGGCCATCAATGCCGGCAGTCTTGGCATCGGCGAGAAAACGCTCCACGCCATAGACATAGATCGGGTTGTAATACCCCATCAGCACGATGGGGGTTTCGGTGTTGGATTTGCGGAACTCCGCGACCAGCGCGAGCGTTTTGGCGAGCGTCATGCCGGCTTTCAGCGCCCGCATCGACGACCACTGGATCGCCGGGCCATCGGCCATCGGGTCGGAGAACGGCATGCCGAGCTCGATCACATCAGCGCCTGCACCGGGCAGGGCCTTGACGATCGCGAGCGAGGTTGTGGGGTCCGGGTCGCCCGCGGTGATGAAGGTCACGAGCGAGGCGCGGCCGGAGGCGGCATTGGCGGCGAAACGGGAGGGGATGCGGGACATTCTCACATCCCCCCAAGGTGGTCAGCCACCGTGAAAATATCCTTGTCGCCGCGCCCGCAGAGATTCATCACCATCAGGTGATCCTTCGGAAGCTTCGGCGCGAGTTCCATCACCTTCGCGAGCGCATGCGCAGG
The DNA here is from genome assembly GCA_017302635.1 of Hyphomicrobiales bacterium. Lineage (GTDB taxonomy): Bacteria > Pseudomonadota > Alphaproteobacteria > Rhizobiales > Beijerinckiaceae > Rhabdaerophilum. The sequence continues at coordinate 857,575 of JAFLCX010000001.1, read as the reverse complement.
TTCGAGCGCCGGGATGATGCCCTCAAGCTTCGAGCAGAGCTGGAAGGCGGCAAGCGCCTCGTCATCGGTCGCGGAGAGATATTGCACGCGCTTGATATCATGCAGATAGGAATGCTCCGGCCCGATTCCGGGATAATCGAGACCAGCGGAAATCGAATGCGCATCCTTGATCTGCCCGTCCTGATCCATCAGCAGATAGGTGCGGTTGCCGTGCAGAACGCCGGGGCGTCCGCCCGTGAGCGAGGCCGCGTGCAGGCCGGATGAGAGGCCATGTCCCGCCGCTTCCACGCCGTAGATCGCGACGGACGGGTCATCGAGGAACGGGTGAAAGAGGCCGATGGCGTTCGAGCCGCCGCCGATCGCCGCGATGAGGCTGTCGGGCAAGCGCCCTTCGGCGTCCATCATCTGGGTTTTCGTCTCGTTGCCGATCACGCATTGGAAATCGCGCACCATCATCGGATAGGGGTGCGGGCCTGCTGCCGTGCCGATGCAATAGAACGTGTTCTCGACATTGGTCACCCAGTCGCGCAGCGCGTCGTTCATCGCGTCCTTGAGGGTCTTCGAGCCGGACTGAACAGGGATGACTTCCGCGCCGAGCATCTTCATGCGGAAGACGTTCGGCTTCTGCCGCTCGACATCGACCGCGCCCATATAGACCACGCAATCGAGCCCGTAGCGTGCGCAGAGCGTGGCTGTGGCGACGCCATGCTGGCCGGCGCCTGTCTCGGCGATGATGCGCTTCTTGCCCATGCGCTTTGCGAGCAGGATCTGCCCCAGAACGTTGTTCACCTTGTGCGCGCCGGTATGGTTGAGCTCGTCGCGCTTGAAATAGATTTTGGCTCCCCCGAGATGCTCCGTCATGCGCTCGGCGAAATAGAGCGGGCTGGGCCGGCCTACATAATGGGTCAGCATATGCTTCATTTCGGCCGCGAAGGCGGGATCTTTCTTCGCATCCTCATATGCCTGCTGGAGGTCGAGGATCAGCGGCATCAGCGTTTCCGCCACGAACCGCCCGCCGAACAGGCCGAAGCGGCCGTTCTCATCCGGACCGGAGCGGAAGGAATTGGGCCGTTCCTGCACAGTCATTGCGTCACTCCGTTACGCCGCATCCGCCTCACGCGCGGCGGCGATGAAGGCTCTGATCTTTCCGAGGTCCTTTACGCCGGGAGCGCTCTCAACGCCAGAGGAGACATCGACGCCGATGAGGTTCAGTCCCATGCCCCGGATTGTGCGGATTGCCTCGCCGACATTCTCCGGCGTGAGGCCTCCCGAGAGCATGAAGGGAAGGCCGGGAGGAAGCGCCGAAAGGATCGTCCAGTCGAACACGCGCCCATGCCCGCCGGGGTAGGCCGCATCTTTCGGCGGTTTGGCGTCGAGAAGGATATGGTCAGAAACAGCCGAATAGGCTGGCACAGCAGCAAGATCCGATATGGTGGAAACGCCGATCGCCTTCATCGCCGGCAACCCGAACACGGCCCGCGCATCGCGCACGCGCTCGAAGCTCTCTTGCCCATGAAACTGCCAGAGATCGGGTGACAGCGTGGACAGCAGATGGCTGAGCGTCGCATCATCCGGATCGACCAGCAGTGCCACGATCTGTGTCCGTCCGTGAGCCAGAAGTGCAAGCATGGCAGCGCGTTCAGGCGTCACATAACGCGGGCTTCTGGGGTGAAAATTCAGACCGAGCATGTCTGCGCCTGCATCCACAGCCGCATCCACGCTCTCCTCGGTGGAAAGCCCGCAAATCTTGATCAGCAGGCTCATGGAGAGATCCCCGAGGCCTTCGCGACCAGAGCCGCCGCCGCGAGATCGAAGATCGCGCTGCCGGTCGATTTGAAGAAGGTGATGTCGTCCCGCCGGCGCGAGAAGGCGACAGAACCGCGCGCGAGGTCGAAAAGATCGGCCTCGATCCTGTCCTCGCCGATCAGGCCCGCACGGATCGGCTGCACGAAATCCCCGCCTTCCTTCAGCACGCTTGCCCGGATGTCGGCGATGAGACGGGCGCGCAGAACCGCCTCGTCATCCGTCTCACGCATGGAGGGCGAAAACGCTCCGACGCAATCAAGATGCGCGCCGGGCTTCAGCCATCCGCCATGCACCAGAGGCGCTGTGGACAATGTGGCGGTGGAGACGATGTCGGCCTGCCGCACGGCCGATTCAAGATTATCGGCGACTTCGACCGCAATTCCGTCTCGCGCCAATACAGCAGCGAGTGTCTCGGCATTGGCGCGCGTCTTGTTCCACAGGATGGTGCGCGAGATCGGCCGCACCGCGCGGTGCGCGCGGATGAAGAAGGGGGCGAGCGCTCCAGCCCCGACCATCAGGTGGGTCGATGCATGCGCTTCCGCGATGTATCGTGCGGCCAGAGCCGAAGCCGCAGCCGTGCGCCATAGGGTCAGTCGCGCGCCATCCATCACCGCAATAGGCGCGCCGGTGTCGCCGTCCATGAGCACGTAGGTGCCCATGACCGAAGGCAAAGATCGCGCCGCGTTGCCAGGAAAGACGTTGACGATTTTCACGCCGAGAAATCCGCCCGCCCCGGCACTCCAGGCCGGCATGATCAGGTGCGTGGCGTTACCATCGGTTCGCTCGATGTGGTGATGATGGCGGACAGGAAGGACGATTTCGGCTCGCAAGGCCGCATCAATCGCCTCGATCAGCGCCGGGAAATCAAGCGCGGCATCGATGGCCGCCGCATCAAGGACGCGCATCGCCGCGCCCGATCATTTCTGCGACAGAAGCGCAGGCGCTGTGGGCGGAATAGCGGCGCGCAGCTCCGCGCGCTCGGCCTGAAGCTTCTCACATTCGCGCTTGAACTGCCGGGCGGACCGCCGATGCTTGCCCTGTGCAAACCACGCTGCGACATAACCCAGAAAAATGCCGATCAGCAGCGTGACCAGTGCAATGACAAAAAGCGGCATCGTGATGCTGATTGCATCCGGCCCGCTGCGGAACGGATCGAGCACGAGGGTCACCACCTGCCGGTTGGCCACGGCCAGCAGGATGAGCCCGATGGCAATCGGGACAACCAGCAGCAACTTCAGAACGCGCAGCATGCGGGGGGCGACCTCCTGGCTCCAGAGCCAGTTTCAGGTTAGTGCTTGGCCTTCGCCTTGCCCTTGACGGGCTTCACATTCAGGCGCTCGCGGATTTCCTTGCCGCTCTTGAAATAGGGCACACGCTTTTCGGTGACATCAACCTTGGCGCCGGTGCGCGGATTGCGGCCGAGGCGCGCATCACGCTCTTTCGTGGTGAAGGTACCGAAGCCGCGCAGCTCCACCCGGTCACCGCGTGCCAGTGCCGCTGTGATCTCGTCGAGGATTGCATTGACGAGGATTTCGATGTCCCGCTGATAAAGATGCGGGTTCATTTCAGCCATTTTCAGAACGAGTTCGGATTTGATCATGGTTCCCCGCCTGGCTTGATCGCGCCGGATTGTTTCCGTCGCCCTTGAATTTTCGTGTTACGAGGAATCGTTGCGTTTGCAAACGAATCCAGCATGCTCTCAACGCATCATCCATAGAACGGTTTGCGCCCGTCTGGAAGGGCGAGAAAACGCCCGATTCTGGCAATTTCACGCATGAGGCCACATGATCAGGGCTGTGCAGGCTGCCAAACGGAGACGAGCCCCTCCAGAGCCTGCGCGCCCAGCAGACGTTGCGCAGCCTCGTCGACACCCTCCGGCACGGCGATGCCGAAAAGGCGAGCGAGGCCATCGAGCGCCGAAAGGCCCGGCACGCCGGAGCGCTGACTTTTCGGCTTGTAGTCGCGCACGCGCAAATCCTTCTTGAGGCCCTTCTCCGCCTCAAGCCAGGTGATGGCGGCACTCTCATCGCCAAGCGCGTCGATCAATTTCAGTTCCAGCGCCTGCCGCCCGGTGAAAACGCGCCCATCCGCGACATTCGCGAGCGCATCACCCTCGAGCCTGCGGCGTTCGCCCACGAGAGCCCTGAACCAGCGATAGGTATCCGTCACGGTTTGCTCGAGCGCCGCACGCGCTTCGGGGGAGGTCGGCTCCACGCCGCTTGGCATGGCCTTGAGTGGCGAGGAGCGGACGGACTCGACCTTCACGCCGAGGGTATCAAGCAATTTCGAGACATTCGGAATCTGCGCGATCACACCGACAGACCCCACGATTGCCGAGCCATTGGCGACAATCCGCTCGGCTCCCAGTGCAGCCATGTAGGCGCCGGATGCGCCCACGCCATCGATGATGGCCACAACCGGTTTCTTGGAAGCGAGCTGCCTGACCCCATTATAGAGCGCTTCCGACCCCGAAGTGGTGCCACCACCCGAATTGATACGCAGAACAACGGCCTGGGCCTTCGACTTCTCGATTTCGCGCAGGAGATCGAGCGTTTCCTGCTTGCCGGTAATCAGCCCGTCAATCCGCATGCGGGCAATATGGGCGCTCTCTCCCGCGCCCCGGATGGCGAGACCAACACCGATCAGCGCCCCGAGCACGGCGAGCACGGCGATCACGCGCCAGAAAGTGAGCTGGCGCCTCAGCCGGCGTCGATCCACCATCATGTCCGAGGTCAGGCTCATGATCCGCTCCTCACATTAGACGTTCAGCCGATGCCACGGTGCGCCTCGCCGCGCAATGGGTCACGCGAGCCCTTGCGGGCGACCGGTCGCAATCACCAAAGGTCGTGCAGACCCGAACAATCTGGCGGCCACCGCGCGCGCCTTCTCAGCTGTCACGGCCAGGATTTCATCATTCCGCCGATCAATATAGTCGATCGGCATGCCATCCGCGCGCAGCATCAGGAGATGATCCGCGATCTTGCGCGAGGTATCAAACTGGAGCGCGTAGGAGCCGGTAAGATAGGCCTTCGCTTTCTCGAGCTCTTCGTCCGTAGGACCCGACTCAGCCATTTTCGCGATTTCCTCGCGCATGACGGCGAGAGATTCCGCCACACGCTCGTTGCTGGTTGCCGTGCCGGCCATGAACAGATCGGCAAAGGCCGACCAGCGCAAGGTGCTCCAGACAGAATAGGCGAGCCCGCGCTTTTCGCGGACCTCCTGCCACATCCTTGAGGTGAAGCTGCCCCCGCCGAGAATGTGGTTGACGACATGCGCCGCCATGAAATCCGGATGCTTGCGGCCGAGACCCGGCATTGCGAGGTAAAGCGTCGATTGCGGGATATCGAGATCGATGATTTCGACATGCCCGGCGCCATCCATGCCCGTCGGCACCAGCGATACGAGATCAGGCTGCGCCTGCAGCCCCGAGAAGGCGTGGTCGATCCCTTTGGCGAGAGCATCAGCCGAGATCGCACCAACCGCCACGAGAATAAGATTGGAGCGACCCATGAGCCGCTTTTTCATGGCTGCGACATCATCGCGGCGGATGTTTTGCAGATCGGCGATCCGGCCATCCACCGGCTGGCTGTAGGGGTGCCCCGCAAAAGCGATGCGATACAGGGCGTTGCGCGTCAGCGCACCCGGATCGGTTTCGTCGCGTTTCAGGCCAGAGATCATCTGGGCACGCACGCGGTCTATCGCATCAGCATCGAAGCGCGGCTCACGGATGGCGAGGGCCAGCAGCTCGAAAGCAGAGTCGGCATGTTCCGAAAGGGTGCGCAGCGAGCCTGAGAGCCGATCTCTGCTCACATCGAACGAAAGCTCGATCGCCTTTTCCTCCAGCGCTTCCTGAAACGCGTCGGAGGTGAGGTTGCCGGCGCCTTCATCGAGCAAGGATGCCATCAGGCTTGCAAGGCCAGCACGGTCGCCTGGGTCCTGCGCTGCGCCGCCCTGGAAGGCGAATTCCAGCGAGACGACCGGCACGGTATAGTCTTCGACGTGCCAGATTTCGAATCCGGCATCTGTCTTCACCGCGCTGACGCGGGTGCGGTTTTTCGTATGTGTCATGAGGCAACCAGAAGAAGAGACAAAATCAGGCGGCGGCTTTGGTCAGATGTCCGACAACAGCCTTGCCCGGAGCAAGATAGCGGTTGGCGACCCGCCGGATATCGGCGGCGCTCACCTGCCGGATACGCTCGGACCATTGTGCGAGATCCTCGATCTTGCCGCCGGTCGTCAGTGTCGAACCGACCATGCGCGCGAGGTGTGCCTGACTGTCCTGGGCGTAGACCATATCGGCGATCAGCCGGGTCCGCGCGCGCGACAATTCCGCAGGTGTGACATCAGCTTCGCGGAATTCGGCGAGCACGGTTTCCATCGCGGCATCGAGATCGGGGAGCGAGACACCCTCGGCCGGCACCGCATACAGGCCAAACTGGCCCATATCGAGCGCATCGCTCCAGTACCATGAGCCAACGCCCACGGCGCTGGCCTGACTGACGACCAGCGCGCGGTAGAGGCGGCTTGTTTGCGAACCGCCCAGAATCTGGCTCAGCACTTCGAGCGCGGGAGCATCATTCTCCGGCGCGCGCACATAAGTGGGGGCAAGATAGAGCTTTTGCGTCATGGGCTGCTCGACTTTGGGATCGGCCAGCCCCACGAACCGTGAACCCCGGATTTCCGGCTCCCTGACGCGACGACGCTCCGGTCTGTCGCTGTTCGGGCGCTTCACCTTGCCGTAGGTCGCCGAAGCAAGCCGGCGCACCTCTGCCTCTTCCACGTCGCCCGCGACGATCAGGATGGCGTTATCGGGCCGGTAGAAGCGCTGGTAATAGCCGAGCGCATCCTCGCGGCTCAGCTCCTCGATCTCGTGGCCCCAGCCGATCACCGGTGTGCCATAGGGATGATGCACGTAGAGGGTGGCGAACAGGCTCTCCTGCAGCTGGCCCGAGGGCTCGCTGTCGGTGCGCATCTTGCGCTCCTCGATCACGACATCGCGCTCCGAGAGTACTTCGGGGCCGTCAAGAACGAGGCCCGTCATACGATCGGCTTCCAGTTCCATCATGCGCGCCAGATGCTCTTTTGCGACGCGCTGGAAATAGGCCGTGTAATCGTAGGAAGTGAACGCGTTTTCATGACCACCGACATCGGAGACAATCTTGGAAAAGGCGCCTTTCGGGTTCGCATCTGTGCCCTTGAACATGAGGTGTTCAAGAAAATGGGCGATGCCGGATTTCCCCAATGGGTCATCCGCCGCGCCGTTCCGATAGTAGACCATGTGCGTGACAACCGGCGCTCGGTGATCGGGGATCACCACAACCTCCAGCCCGTTCTCGAGGTGAAAATGGCCAAAGGCAGGCAAAGTCGTCATCGATGAAATCTCCGGAGCGCAACGCGCGGTGCGATGTCGCCAAGTGCGAGGTGTGGAGCGGAAGATGGGAAATAAAAAGGCCGGGAACAAGTCCCGGCCCGTATCAAAGATGCCGCCCCGCTCAATCGATCCGGCGCCAAGTATCTTCCGGCCGGTTGTTGTCGAAACCGCTCGGCGCTTCCTGTGTGCGCTTGATGGGCGCACCTGCCGCAGCCTGACGCAAGCCTTTGGGCGGGTCTGTCAGATACTGGCGCGGCGGCTCCGTGCCCGGTGCGTAAGTCGGTGTGTTTGTCGCCTGCTGGGCACGCGACCATTCCGCGGGTGAAAGGCGAATCCCGGCCTTGTCATTGGCAAAACTGCTCTCGCCCATCACGGCACCGCGCTGGGCACGACCGGCACGAATTTCATCCATGCCGACGCGCGTCCCGTCCACCGTATTCTGATTGCGGTCGAGAAGCTGTTGCGCCGGCGCGCGACGGCGCTCCTGCTCGCGGCGGCGCTCGACCACATCGGGATCAACTGGCCAGGCCGGATTCTGGGTATGAGCCTCAGCCGATTCAGGATTGCGCAACGCGCTGCGGTCCTTCGGAACCACGAGGTTGGGCCGGTCCCGATATTCGATCGGATCACGATCGACGCGCGGCAAAATGCCGATTGCCCCGAAAATATTCCGCATCCCGATGCCATCCTGCGCGAGAGCGGGCACGGCAGGAAAAGCTGCCATCAGCATGGCAAGAGCAAAAGCCCGGACGGGCAGGTTCGACTGGTTGATCCGCATCGGACCCTCTCTAAAACACGCGAGCACGGCGCCTCGCTTATCATCAAAGCATCAAAAACACCAGATCACGGCGAATCCTTGGCATCGCCCCTGTCCGAAAGCGCCAGAAACGGGCTTGCGACCATCAGGATCACCCCGATCACGATCGCCGCATCGGCCACATTGAACACATACCAGCTGAATGTGCCCACGTGAAAATGCACGAAATCGAACACCGCGCCATGCAGCATCCGATCAATGGCATTGCCAATGGCCCCGCCGATGATCAGCCCGATCCCCACGGCCTCGAGTCGCGCCTCGGCCTTTTTCAGCCAGAAGAACAGGATAATGGCTGCCACGAGCTTGATTGCGGTCAGAATCCAGCGGCCCAGTTCGCTGTTCTGCTGGAAAAGGCCGTAGGAGATGCCCCGGTTCCACACCACGGTGATATCGAGAAAGGGCAGCACCGGCCAGGGATAGGTGAGGCGCAGATGCGTGCCATAGATCAGAGCGAGCTTCGAGGCCTGATCGGCCAGAAGCAGCAGCGCCGCAACCTTGAGGCCCAACGCGAGAAAGCGGGGTGCGGAGGCGGCTTCACTCATTGTCTCGCCTGCCATTCTTTCATCGCCTGCGCATCACGCGGGGTGATATCGGGGAAAGCCGGATCGGCGGTTTTCGGGTCGAAATAGCGCCATGAGCGCGCGCATTTGAGGCCCGTTGCCTTGCTTGGCACCACCGCAACGCCCGGCACATCCGCGAGACGGAAGGCATCATCCGGGCCATTGCCCTCAGCGACGGAAATTCCCGAAGTGATGCAGATATCGGCGAAATCGACGCTTGCGACAACGTCGCGCAGCGCGGTATCCGCGATATGCACGATCGGTGCTGCTTCCAGCGAAGTGCCGATTTCCTTGGCAGCGCGCCGCAATTCCAGCGCGCCCGTGACGACGCGGCGCACATCGCGGATTTTTTTCCATTTGGCCGCCAGTGTTTCATCGCGCCATTGCGCCGGCACTTCGGCGAAACCCATCTCGTGGATCGAGCCTTCGGCACCCGGGTTGAGGGCCAACCACGCTTCCTCGCTGGTGAAGACGAGGATGGGGGCGAGCCAGCGCAGCACACAATCGCAAAGGCGATCGACCACGCTCAAAGCCGCCTTGCGCTTCAGGCTCGAAGCCGGCTCGCAGTAAAGCGTGTCTTTCCGGATATCGAAATAGAAAGCCGAGAGATCGGTATTGAGGAACAGCGACAATTCCGAGACCACGCGCTTGTAATCATAATCGGCATAGGCCTTGCGGATCACGGGATCGAGTTCCGCGAGCCGGTGCAGCATCAGCCGCTCCAGCTCCGGCATATCGCCGTGCGCCACCGGCTTCCCGTCGAAATGCTTCAGCGCGCCCAGCATCCAGCGGATGGTGTTGCGCAGTTTGCGATAGGTCTCGATGAAGGTTTTCAGGATTTCCCGGCCGATGCGCAAATCGTCCGAATAATCCGAACTCGCGACCCAGAGCCGCAGGATATCGGCCCCGGAATCCTTGATCACATCCTGCGGCGCCGTGACATTGCCGAGGGATTTCGACATTTTCTGGCCCTTCTCGTCGAGAACGAAGCCATGCGTCAGCACCACATCGAAGGGCGCTCGCCCGCGAGTGCCGCAGCTCTCCAGGAGGCTCGACTGGAACCAGCCGCGATGCTGGTCCGAGCCTTCGAGATACATCACGCGGTCCCGTCCGCCATCGACGCGGCGCGTCACGCCTGAAAGGCCGGGGAAATTCACCGGGTCTTCCAGGGTGTATGTGTGGGTGGAGCCTGAGTCGAACCAGACATCGAGAACGTCGGTCACCATCTCGTATTGCGACGGATCATGACCGAACGGCGCCAAAAAACGCTCCTTCGCGCCATCGGCGAACCAGGCATCGGCACCCTCGGCCTCGAAAGCCTTGGCGATGGCGTCATCGACGCGTTTGTCGTTGAGCATCTCCTTGGTGTCGCGATGGACGAACACCGTGATCGGCACGCCCCAGGCCCGCTGACGGCTCATCACCCAATCGGGTTTGTTCTCGACCATGCCGCGGATGCGGTTCTCGCCCGAAGCGGGCACCCATTCGGTTTTCGAGATCGCCTCAAAGGCTGTTTCGCGCAGGGTGGCGCGATTGCCGCCTGTCTTGCCCGCAGGGTCGAAGGGCTTGTCCATGGCAATGAACCACTGAGGCGTATTGCGGAAAATCACCGGCTTTTTCGAACGCCAGGAATGCGGATATTGATGCTTCAGCCGCCCGCGCGCGACGAGCGCGTTCGCCTCGATCAGCGCCTTGATCACGGCCTCGTTCGCATCACCCTTCTCGCCCTTTTCGGTGATGACGCGCTTGCCCTCGAAGCCGGGTGCGGCTGATGTGTAGACGCTGTCATCATCCACCGTGAAAGGGATTTCGGTGGGGATGTTGCGTGAACGCAGCATCGCTTGAGTGCCGGCATTCATCCAGATTTCAAAGTCTTCGCGGCCGTGGCCGGGCGCGGTGTGCACGAAACCCGTGCCCGCATCGTCCGTCACGTGATCGCCATCGAGCAGGGGGACATCGAAAGTGTAGCCGAGCGAGGCGAGGGGGTGGGAGCAGACCAAGCCATCGAAACCAGTGACCAGCCCGCCCTCAACAATCGCCCAGCTCGTAACTTTGGTCTGTTTGGCCACCTCACCAACCAGTTCCTTGGCCACCAAAAAGCGATCACCAGCTTTGGCCCAATTCCCTTCAGGTGCGTCGGTGACCTCCATTTGTACGTATTCGATCGCGCTTGAATAGCTGATCGCTCGGTTGCCGGGCAACGTCCACGGCGTAGTGGTCCAGATCAAGACCGAGGTGCCGACGAAGCGATCGCCAACTGGAAGCCGCTTTCCGTCGACAATTCGATGAGAAATGGGAAACTTCACCCAGACCATGTCACTCTGGTGATCGTGATATTCGATCTCGGCCTCGGCGAGCGCGGTCTTTTCGACCACGCTCCACATCACGGGCTTCGAGCCGCGATAGAGCAGGCCATTGTCCTTGAACTTCATGATCTCGCGGGCGATCTGCGCCTCGGCGGGGTAGGTCATGGTCTGATAGGGGTTGTCCCAATCGCCGGTGACGCCGAGGCGCTTGAATTCCTCGCGCTGGATGTTGAGCCAGTTGGTTGCGTAAGCGCGGCATTCGGCGCGGAAGGCGTTGATCGCGGTGCCGGAATTGAGTTCCGGCTTCGATTTGCCCTTGGCGCGATATTCTTCCTCGATCCGCCACTCGATCGGCAGGCCGTGGCAATCCCAGCCGGGAACATAGTTCGAGTCGAAGCCGAGCATCGATTGCGAACGTGTCACGAGGTCCTTCAGGATCTTGTTCAGCGCATGGCCGATATGGATGTTGCCGTTGGCATAGGGCGGGCCATCATGGAGCACGAATTTCTCGCGCCCCGCACTCGCCTTGCGGATGCGGGCATAGAGGTCGATCTCGGCCCAGCGCCGGAGGATTTCCGGCTCTTTCGCCGGCAGGCCGGCGCGCATGGGGAAATCAGTTTCCGGCAGAAAGAGGGTTTGCGAATAGTCGAAAGAGGCGGCTTCAGCGCTCATGGCAGCTCACGATGCGGGCTAGGTCTGGGGCGGGCGAACACGATCAACCGGCCGGGAGAGCACGTCAGCGTGCGCCGGCCGGGGTGATAATTCGTATCGCGATTGGAAATGCACCCGTCATATCCCGGCCTATAGCAAGCGAAGCGGGGCACGGGAAGTCCGTTACTGATCTGGATATCACGGCGCAAGAATTCGCCGGGCTTCATCCCTGTCGGCATCCATCTGGCGGATGAGAGCATCGAGGCTCTCGAATTTTTCCTCGCCGCGCAGAAAGGCCTCGAACGAGACGCGCGTGGTCTTGCCGTAAAGGTCACCCGAGAAATCCAGCACGAAGATTTCGAGCAGTGGCGCGCCGTTATCGAACATGGGTCTGCGTCCGAAGCTGGCGACGCCGAGATGCGCGGCGCCATCGATCCTGACACGCACGGCATATATCCCGTGTTTAAGGCCGCAGGCCGGATCAAGTGCGATATTCGCGGTGGGATATCCCAGTTCGCGGCCTCGTTTTGCTCCATGGATCACCGGCCCAATAATCTCGAACGCGTAGCCAAGCATGCGGTTGGCTGTCTTGAGATCACCGTTTTGCAAGGCCAGCCGGATGGCGCTGGATGAAACAATCTCGCCGTTTTCATCGCGGTAAGGCGGCACGAAACGGGTGGAAAACCCGAATTCTCGCCCGGCCTCGGCGAGAAAATCTGGTGTGCCTGTCCGGTTTTTGCCGAAATGGAAATCTTCGCCCACCACCACGCCGGAGGCACGAAGGCTGCCGGCGAGCACGTCGCGCACGAAATCCCTGGCGCTCATCGAGGCGAGTTCGGCATTGAAGGCGAGTTCGACAAGGCCATCAAACCCGATGGCGGCGAGCCGCTCCTGACGCAGCGGCTGCGGCGTCAGTTGAAACAGCGGTAAGTCGGGCCTGAAAAACCGGCGCGGATGCGGCGCGAAGCTCAGGGCCCAAACTCCGGCTTTCCGAGCCTCGGGAAGTTCTTTCGCCGCCTGCACGATGGCCGCGTGCCCCCGATGCGCGCCATCAAAATTGCCGATGCAGACAACAGGCGCGCTTATGGCCGCCGCTGCATTCTGTCGCAGGTCTTCGCCGTCGAGTGCCAAAAATTTGAAGGATTTCGCGTTCGTTTCAGTCATGTCTGGCAGGCACAATCCAGGCTGTTTGCGCATCAGGCGTAACGTCGCGTTCGATATCCGCTCGAACTCCTTGCGGCATTAACATAATTGCAACGGGCTGCGACATATTCTGCGGATCGACGGTAACACAACTCCAAGTTCAAGTGACGGGAGCAGGTTGCCCATTCGGGTCTTCTGCAAAGGCCCGGTTGGTTGCCCTAGGCGGAGTAGAACATGGCTTTCGATGCAGGTACGTCCATTCTGGTCGTGGATGATTATCAGACGATGGTCCGGATCATCCGGAACCTCCTGAAACAGCTCGGCTTCGAGAATGTGGACGAGGCGTCCGATGGATCCGAGGCGCTCTCGAAGATGCGCGAGAAACGCTATGGGCTCATCATTTCGGACTGGAACATGCAGCCGATGACCGGCTATGAACTGCTCAAGCAGGTTCGTGCCGATCGCGACCTGCATTCGACCCCCTTCATCATGGTGACAGCGGAATCAAAGACGGAAAACGTGATTGCCGCCAAGCGCGCCGGTGTGAACAACTACATCGTGAAGCCGTTCAACGCGCAGACCCTGAAGGCCAAGATCGACGCGGTTTCAGCGACGACCTGAACGCCAACACTCACCGCACGGCTACCACACGAGGCTGACCATGCACATGGTCGGCCTTGTTTGCGTCTGGACGCTCAATTCCCGCAAAGCTGCGAGATTATAATCCTGTCCCTCGAGCCCGATCTGATGGCCGTGGATGCCCGCGAGCGTCATGATCACGTCGTGCCCCTCGGCATTAGCGCCGGCAATATCAGTCCGGAAGGCATCGCCGATGCACAGGATGCGCTTTCGTTCCGGCTCGCGCCCCATGGCTTTCGCGAGTTCGGCGCGCGCGTGCTCGTAGACCAGTGGTTTGGGCTTGCCGACCCAGATCACCTCGCCGCCCATCCGCTCGTAGATGTCCGCGATCGCGCCCGCGCAGGGAATCAGTCGATCCCCGCGCTCGACTATGAGGTCGGGATTGGCGCAATAGAGGCGCATGCGGCGCGTCAGCGCGAACTCGAGCGTCTGGCGATAATCTTCGGCTTGTTCGGTTTCGTCATCGAAAAGGCCGGTGCAAACGATGACCTCCGCCTGCTCGAGAGCGACGGGCCGAACCGCCAGCCCGTCGAACACCCCGGCATCACGGGCTGGGCCGAGATGAAAGATCGGGCGGTCTCCTTCTTCCGTCAGCATCAGGCGCGTCACGCCGCCGGATGAGATAATCGCGTCGTAACAGGGCTGAATCACGCCGAGATCGCGCAATTGTTCGGCCACGAGATTCGGCAGGCGGGGAGAGTTCGTCAGCAGTGAGACAGGCCTTCCCGCCTTGCGGGCAGCGGCGAGCGCATCCTGCGCGCCGGGCGTTGCGACAACCCCGTTATGAAGCACACCCCAGACATCGCTGATGATTGCATCATAGTGATCGATCACCTCGGAGAGGCGCGTTATCGGCAAAATCGGAGGGTGGGGCATGACAATCCGGATCAGGCAGGGATGACGTTCCCTAAGCGCGAAGGCGCGCTTTCACAACCCCGTCACCGCGAAAGGAATCCTCAGGCGCGCCGCGCCAGTTCGCGCAATCCCCGGCGTTCGGGAGCCGCCGGCTCGGGCGTGGCGCCACGCAAGGCGCCCTGGGCCATCTGCTGATCGAGCGCTTCGGGGCGGACGGCCTGCGGCGGCGCGAAGACCTGGCCCTGCGCGAAGGCGATGTTGAAATCGATCAGCTCCGCGACCATCGCCTCGTCGGCGACGCCATCCACCAGAAGCGAAATCTGGCGACGGCCGAGCAGGGCTGCAAAATCGGCGGCCGCCACATCGGTGGCCATTTCCTCGTTCTGGCCGGCAGAGATCAGGCGAGCGGCGTCGAGCCGGACCCAGCGCACATCTGCCTGCTGAAGGCGCGGCAGATCGAACGAGAAATCGGTGACTTCGCGCATCATGAAGCGGAAGCCCATATCGCCGAGCTGGCGCAGGGCTTCGTTTTCGACCGCGACCGCCTTGCGGAAGAAACGCTGCGGCAGCGAGAGCACGATCCGGCGCGGTGCGCCCGGGGCATCGGCCACAAGGGCACGCAATTCATCGAAAGCCGCTTCGCTCAACAAGTAGCGCTGCGAGATATCGGCAACGAGCATCACATCGCGGTTCCGCTGCTCGAACATCCGGGCGAGGCGGATGGTCTGAACCATCAGCTTGCGATCAAACGTGAGCTGATGCCCGACATGCTCGACCGCCATCCGGATTTCGCCCGTGGAAAGGCGCGGATCGCCGCCGTCCGGACGCAGACTGACCTCATAGGCGCGCGTCTTGCGCTGCGGCAGGCTCACGATACGCTGGAGGAAGAGATCGAACCGATCTGCTGCAATCGCAGCGGCGACCAGCTGACGAACCGCGCGTGGTGGTTCGCCAAAACTCGTGAGATCAGGCACGGCGGGCATTTCGCGCAAGGCGGGGCGTGCACTGGTTTCTTCCGGCGCTGCCGTGGCCATTGCCGGGGGAACCGGAGCCTGCCAGTACGTCTGGGCCGGAGAGCGCATCGCGGTGTCGCGGCGCAAAAGCGACACTTCACTCTCCAGCGCGTCAGTTCGATGGTCGAGATCCGAGAGGTTGTCGGCAATATCGCGCACAATTTCGGTCATGGCGGCGATTGTGGGTCGGCCATCCTCGGTGGAATTCTCCGCACCGGACTGTTCGGACACAAGATCACGCATCTCGCGAGTCATGCGGGCGAGCATGGCGGCCTGCTGACGCGTGACCTCGAGATGCTCACGCAGCAGGACCAACTCTTCAAGCACCGCCCGGCCGCGATTGTGCAGGTAAAGCCCGCCCGCCGTCACGCCCGCTGCAAGGGCGGCCACAACCAGCACAAGGAGATCATGGCGTGCAGCGAACAGGCTAAGGCCTGCGGCCGCAGCCGCAATCGTCACTGTCACGAGGAGAGACCGAAAACCCATCGGAACGCGCGCCGCCCCAGCACTACGAATCACACATGAACAACGTATTGAATCGCAACGCCGCTGGCGAGGGCTCTTTCCCCAATCCGGCTGTGGAAAGTGATCCCCTGCACGAAAATATTCTCAGGCACCTCTTTCGATCTTGCCTTCGAGGCGGGTTGAAGGTGTCTTGGGTGTCTCGAGAGGGAGTCCCGCTATGCCGAGGCCGATCATTCCGCGCTCCATCGCCGCTCCCCCATCGCGCTACGCGCATGGCGTCGTGCACTCGGCGCGCGCGCGCCGGCTGGTCATTGCCGGGCAGGTGGGGATGCGAATCGACGGGACAATCCCGGATGATCTGGTCGAGCAGATGGAGATTGCCTGGGACAATCTCACAGCGGTGCTGGCAGAGGCCGGGATGAACATTTCCGACCTCATCAAGATCAATGTCTTTGTTACCGTGCCCGGCTCGGTGGGGCTTTACCGCACCATTCGAGATCGCCGGCTTGGCCGGCATCTCTGTGCCGCGACGTATCTCGAAGTCGCCGGACTTGTCGCTCCGAATATCCTGTTCGAGATCGATGGCGAGGCGGTCTGCGAGGAGCCGGATGCTGCTTTTCTCGAAATGCCCCAATCGGATGAGGCCTTCACGCTGCCGCATCTCGATCCGGCGCGCTCTCGGGCGAAACCGTGAGCTGATCAGCGAGTCGGCATTCCCAACCGTGAAAATTGCGTCCCGCTCTGGCGTTTGCGGGGTTGTTTCCCGCCACCGGCGGCGTATCCTCGCGCCAAAACCAGAACAGCTTGAGGAGAGTGCCCATGTCCAAATCCAGCGCCGCGACGCCCCTGACGACGCTTTCGCAGCCGAATGATCTCGAAGCGTTCTGGATGCCGTTCACGGCCGAGCGGGCGTTCAAGAAAGCGCCGCGCATCGTCTCGCGCTCGAAGGACATGCATTATTATACCAATGATGGCCGCGCGATCATGGATACGACCGCCGGCCTCTGGTGCTGCAATGCCGGGCATAACCGCGACCCGATCGTCGCGGCCATCAAGGCGCAGGCTGAAACGCTCGATTATTCCCCGCCCTTTCAGTTCGCCCATCCTCTGGGCTTCCAACTCGCTTCGCGAATCGCCGCGATGGCGCCGGGCGATCTCGATCACGTGTTTTTCGCCAATTCCGGCTCGGAAGCCGTGGATACCGCGCTGAAAATGGCGATCGGTTATTTCCACGCGAAAGGCGAAGGCAATCGCTGCCGCCTGATCGGGCGTGAGCGCGGTTATCACGGAATCGGCTTCGGCGGCATTTCGGTCGGTGGCATGGTCGCCAACCGCAAGGCTTACGCCACCCAGCTCCTGCCACATGTCGATCACCTGCCGCATACCTACAATCGCGCCGAGCAAGCCTTCACGAAAGGCGAGCCGGAATGGGGCGCGCATCTCGCCGATGATCTCGAGCGGATCGTCGCGCTGCATGATGCCTCGACCATCGCGGCGGTGATTGTCGAGCCGATGGCGGGTTCGACCGGCGTCCTGCCCGCGCCGAAAGGCTACCTGAAGCGTCTGCGCGACATCTGCGACAAATACGGCATCCTGCTGATTTTCGACGAAGTGATCTGCGGCTTCGGCCGCCTCGGCACGTCTTTTGCCGCCGAGCGCTACGGCGTGGTGCCGGATTTCATCACCTTCGCGAAGGGGGTCACCTCCGGCACGGTGCCGATGGGCGGCGTGATCGCCCGCAGGCACATCCACGAGGCCTTCATGAAAGGCCCGGAGCACATGGTGGAGTTTTTCCACGGCTACACCTATTCGGCGCATCCGCTCGCCTGTGCGGCGGCGGTCGCGACGCTGGATGTCTATCGCGATGAAAAGCTCTTCGAACGCGCGAAGAAACTCGAACCCATCTGGGCCGACGCCATCCATTCGCTGAAAGGCCTGCCGAACGTGCTCGATATCCGGACCGTGGGGCTGACAGCGGCGATTGACCTCGCCTCGATCCCCGACGCTTTCGGGAAGCGCGCCTTCACCGCCATGCACAGAGGCTTCGAGGATTACGGCTTCATGGTGCGCAATACGGGCGAGACGCTGGCGCTGACCCCGCCGCTGATCATCTCGGAAGCGCAGATCGACGAGGCGGTCGACAAGCTCGGCAAGCTCATCCGGGCCGTTGCATGATCCCGAAAAGTGGTCCCCGGTTTTCGGACAAGATCATGCGACCGAAAAGACAGTTCTGATGCGCCCGGCTCTTCATCTTCAGGCGGCTTTCGCGCGCTTCGGCGTCGAGATCAGCCGCGCGGATGCCGAAAGTGCGGCGACGCATGGCGAGCAGGAGGCCATCCTCGTGCTGCTCGCCAACCGCGAGATTGCAGCGAAGTTCGATGCCGCGCATGGCCGCCCGCCGGAGGAGGCGGATATCGAGGCCCTGCTCGAGGTTTATGAGGCCCTGCGCGCGAAGGCGTGACAAGGACGGGACGGAGCGCTAAAGCGCCCCGATGAGCACCGAGACACCCAAAGCACCCCGCCCGGAATCATCGAAGACAGAAGCCCGCAAGCCGCGCGGCCTGCCCGATCGTTCGTCCGCCGATATCCGCGCGACGAACGAGATGATGCGCGTGATCCAGCGCGTTTACGAGCTTTACGGCTTCGAGCCGGTCGAGACGCCGTTCCTCGAATATACCGATGCTCTCGGCAAGTTCCTGCCCGATCAGGACCGGCCCAATGCCGGCGTGTTCAGCCTGCGCGATGACGACGAGCAATGGATGAGCCTGCGCTACGATCTCACAGCGCCGCTCGCGCGCTATTGCGCCGAGAACTGGCAGAACCTGCCAAAACCCTATCGCAGCTATCGCGCCGGCTGGGTGTTCCGCAACGAGAAGCCGGGGCCGGGGCGTTTCCGCCAGTTCATGCAGTTCGATGCCGATACGG
Organism: Hyphomicrobiales bacterium; assembly: GCA_017302635.1. GTDB lineage: Bacteria > Pseudomonadota > Alphaproteobacteria > Rhizobiales > Beijerinckiaceae > Rhabdaerophilum. The sequence goes on along the minus strand of JAFLCX010000001.1, from coordinate 839,024 downwards.
TTGGGTCGGCTTCAGTCGCGGCCGATGCCGAAATCTGCATGATGGCGGCTGATACGCTGGAAGCTCTGGGCATCCCGCGCGGGCAATATGTCATCAAGGTCAACAACCGGAAGATCCTGGATGGCGTGATGGAAGCCATCGGGCTCGGTGGCGAGGAGAATGCCGGGCGGCGGCTCACGGTGCTCCGGGCGATTGATAAGCTGGATAAGTTTGGGTGGTTTGGCGTCCGCGAGCTTCTGGGCAAAGGGCGGTGGGACGGCGGAGAGGCCGGAAAAGGCGACTTCACCAAGGGTGCTGATTTGGACTCGGCCCAGATTATGCGGTTGGAGACTCTGGTTCGAAATGACTCGACAATTTGGTCTGCGGATGAAGAAGAGCACGGCTTAGTCGCAAATCGGTTGGAAGCCGAAAATACGAATACAAATATAGATCAAGGCTTTGCGGAATTGAACGAGATCCGCCGACTTGTTCAATCCGCAGGCTACGGCCCGGACCGCATCCGCATCGACCCCTCCGTCGTGCGCGGCCTCGAATACTATACCGGCCCGGTTTTCGAGGCCGAACTCCTGTTCGAAGTGAAGGACGAGGATGGCCGCCCGATCCGCTTCGGCTCGGTCGGCGGCGGCGGGCGCTATGATGGCCTTGTCTCGCGCTTTCTCGATGAAGCCGTGCCCGCAACCGGCTTTTCCATCGGCGTCTCGCGGCTGCTCGCGGCCTTGCAGGCCCTGGGCAAAATCTCGACCGAGACGCCCGAAGGTCCGGTCATCGTGCTCGCGATGGACAAGACCTCGGAGGCCATGGCCGACTATCAGAAAATCGTCGCGTCCCTGCGCTCCGCTGGCATCCCGGCCGAGATTTATCTCGGGTCCGCTGGCATGAAGGCGCAGTTGAAATATGCCGATCGCCGCAATGCGCGCATCGCTCTCATTCAAGGCTCGAACGAGCGCGAAAAGGGCGAGGTGATGCTCAAGGATCTCATCCTCGGCGCGACGCTGACCGGCATTGCAGACCGCACCGAGTATCTTGCCAAACAGGCCGAGGCGCAGTTTGCGGTGCCGCTCAGCGACGTGGTGGCGAAGGTGCGCGAGGTTCTGGCGCGCCACAGGTAAGGCTGGAACCCGAGCGTCATGGCCGGACTTGTTCCGGCCATCCACGACTTTCCTCCCCTGTTCAAGACGTGGATGCCCGGGCAGGCAAACTTGTGCAGCCTGCCTAGATTTGGCTGCAAGCCCGGACATGACGGCACAGCCGCATCCTCCAAAAAACGATTCATCGCGTTTTGAACTTGTCGTCGCGATTTCACGCGCGTGATGCTATGGGGCTGCCGGAATGAGGCATTTTCTCGAGGGTTCGATGGACAAGCGCGCCGGCTCGGCCAAACGCATCGCACAGAACGCGGCTCCGGAGGGCGTGGGTGCGCGCCTTGTGGCGCGGTTTGCGCATGTGGGCTTTGCAAGCGCTGATGTGCCGGTCTTGCAGCCTGCTGAACCGTTTTTCGAACTCTCCGGCGAGGATATCCGCCGCCGCCTGTTCGTCACCACCGATGATGAGGGCGAGGAATTGTGCCTTCGACCCGAATTCACCATCCCGGCCGCATTGGCTTACCTGAAATCGGGTGTGATCGGCCGGCGGGCTGATCTCGCCTTTCTGGGCCCGGTATTCCGTCATCGCCCCGGCGAAAGCGGTGAATTCCTGCAATTCAGCGCTGAATCCATCGGCCGGAATGATCGAGAGGCGGCGGATGCGGATCTTCTCGCTGAAACGCACGCGGCGGTTCTCGCTGAAACCGGCGGCCAGCCGCTCGTGATCCGGATCGGCGATCTGTCGCTGTTCCAGGGGCTGATCGAAGCCCTCGGCCTCACGCCGGCTCAGGCGCGACGCTTGTCGCTGGGGCTAGGCGAGGGGCGGATCGAAGCCATCCTTGATGGTTCGCACGCGCAAGCGCGCTCCGAGGCGAAGGGCCTCGCGCGCTATTCCGGCGTGCTCGATGCGCTGAAAGGTGCTGACCCGAAAGAGGCCAAAGCCTTCGTGAAGGACATGCTCTCGCTCGCCGGAATTTCGGCTGTGGGCGGGCGTTCAGCGGAGGATATCGCGAGCCGCTTCCTTGATCGCGCCCGCGAGGATGCGCAGGCTTTGGGGGCCGAGCAGGCCGCAATCATCCGGCGTTTTCTCGCAATTTCAGGCGAGCCCGATCAGGTGTCGCGCGAGCTGCGCGCGCTGGCGAAAGAGGGCGGGCTTGATCTCGAGGGCGCGCTCGACCGGTTCGATCTGAGGACCGGCTTTCTCGAAGCGCGCGGATTTGCGCCGGGGCAGCTTGAGGCTGCCTCAGGCTTCGCACGCAATCTCGATTATTATTCTGGCTTCGTTTTCGAGATCAAACGCGATGCTCAAGGCCGTCCACTGGCGGCAGGGGGGCGGTATGATCGCCTCTTCGAGCGCCTCGGGCATGAGGTTCCGGCCATCGGCGCGGCGATCTGGATCGAGCGGTTGGGAGCACAGGCATGAGTGAGGCTCCGCTTATCATCGGCATCCCTTCGAAGGGACGACTGCAGGAAAACGCTTTCGCGTTTTTCGCGAAAGCCGGGCTGAATGTCAGTCAGGCGCGGGGCGCGCGTGACTATCGCGGGTCGATCCAAGGGCTGGATGGCGTCGAGATCGCGTTTCTGTCAGCGTCGGAAATCGTGGCGGAACTGGCACGCGGTGCCGTGCATTTCGGCCTTACGGGTGCTGACCTTGTCGAAGAAGGTCTTGCCGATCCGAAAGCCAAGGTCGAGATGCTGGTGCCGCTTGGCTTTGGCTTCGCGAATGTCGTTGTCGCCGTGCCGCAGGCCTGGATCGACGTGCATGCGATGGCCGATATCGAGGATGTTGCAGCGGCCTTCCGGCACGACAAGGGCCGGCGGCTGCGGGTCGCGACCAAATACGTCAACCTGACCCGGCGCTTCTTCAAGAAACACGGCATCGCTGATTATCGGATTGTCGAGAGCCTCGGCGCGACCGAGGGCGCGCCGGCGGCAGGCACGGCCGATTGCGTGGTCGACATTACCACGACCGGCTCGACGCTCGCGGCCAATGCGTTGAAAGTGCTGGATGACGGGACGATGCTCAAATCAGAGGCTTGGCTGATCGCCAGTTGTGCCGCCGAATGGTCGCCGGCCCAGCGCGAGGCGGCGCGGCAGGTTCTCGCCCGCATTCATGCTGAGAAGGAAGCCTCGACACGGCGCGAATTGCGCGGCTTTGTCGATGGCGGCCTGCCGGCCTCACTAGAAGCCGAGATCGGCGCGATGGGCGGAGAAATACTGCTCGATGGTGGCGCGGGCATCGTGAGTCTGCTGGTTCCGAAATCGACGGTCCCGGTTCTGGCCGACAAGCTTGTGGCGGCAGGGGCTCGGCGTGTGCTTGTGGCGGCACCCGATTATGCGTTCAGCCCCGAAAATCCGCTGTTCGATCGCCTGATCGCGGCTTTACCTCAGAAATCCGCAAATGCCGCTTAGGGCCTATCTGTTGATTTTGTTTTCACCAAGTCGGTTCTATCTTTTTGTTCTGTCTCATTTTCTTCAAGCGAACCGGCGACCACTCCGGTTAAAAATGCTCTGAAAAAAGGAAGAGGCCGCGAGGGGGAATCGCGGCCTCCGGATGGTTGGCGAAGCGGGGGAATGTTTCGCGGCAACCTCGCAACTTGCGCTGCTACAGCTATTTACGCGCCGGAATGGCGTTGGATCATGGCTGAACAAAAATTTTCAGGCGGGCTGCGCAACGGCGTCTTCTGGCCGGAAGAGGCCGTTCTTGTCCTTGCGTAGATCAATCCGCCGGTCATGAATTCCGATCAGGCTAGAGCGATGCCCGATCGACACGATGGTGGTAGCAGGCAGGCTCGTGCGGATCGCAGCATAGATCGACGCCTCCAGCCCTTCATCGAGCGCCGACGTGGCCTCATCGAGAAAGAGCCAACCCGGCTGCGCGAGGATCGCCCGCGCCACCGCCAGACGCTGCTGCTCTCCTCCCGAGAGAATCTGGCTCCAGTTCGCTTCCTCATCGAGCCGTGTCGCCAGATGAGGCAGATGCACGGTCACCAGTGCCTTGCGCATGTCCTCGTCCGGGAAAGCGCTCTCCTTTGCCGGGTAACTCACGGCGGCCCGCAAGGGCCCGATGGGAATGTAGGGTCGCTGCGGAAGCAGCATGATCTCGCCGGAATTCGGCTTTTCGATCCGCCCCTCTCCAAAGGGCCAAATGCCCGCAATCGCCCGGAAAAGGGTGGATTTACCTGAACCCGAGGGGCCGGTGAGCAATGTGCGCTCGCCCGCGCGCAAGGTAAGGTCCTGCGCTGAGAGCATCGGCTGGCCGTTCGGCAAATGGAGGGCCAGCGCCGGGATGTGCAGGTTCGCATTTCCGTTGACCGAGGAGAGAATCCGCGTTTCGGAGCGCGTAGCCTGAACGGTTTCGATGGTTTGCTCAAACCCGGTCAGGCGGTCCACAACCGCTTTGTAATCCGCGAGCGTGGCGTAGCGGTCGATGAAGAAGGCGAGCGCGGCATCCACCCGGCTGAAGGCGCTGGCGGTCTGCATCATCACACCCAAAGTGAGCTGGCCCGCGAAGTAGAAGGGGGCGGTGATCAGGATCGGGATGACGCTGTTGGCCATGCCGTAAAAGCTGGTGAAGGCACCCAGCCATTTCTGGACGCCGATGATCGCGAGGTAGTTGCTTGCAACAGGGACGAAGCGCTTCGCGAGGCCAGCTTTTTCCACCGCTTCGCCTTTCAGAAGCGCAACGGGTTCGTTGTATTCCCTCAGCCGCGCGAGCGCGTAGCGGAAATTCGCCTCGTATTTCTCCTGCTCGAAATTGAGCGGAATGAGCCGCCGTCCGATCCTGTGCGCGATGAACGTGCCGATGCCGGCATAGAGCAACGCGATCCAGAACAGCATGCCGGGGATTTTGGTGTCTGTTCCCGGCAGTGGCAGGTTGGCCGAGAGACCCCAGAGGATCACCGAGAAGGAGACCAGCGAGGAAATCTGGCTGATCATCTGGATGGTGAGTGCATAGGTTGTCTCGACATATTTGCGCACGTCTTCCGAGATTCGCTGGTCTGGGTTGTCGATCCCGCCGGCAAATTGCAGCCGGTAATGCGTGCCGCCATCGAGCCAGCGCGCGGTGAGGCGATTGGTCATCCATTCGCGCCAGCGGATCTTGAACACCGAGATCAGCACCAGCTCGATGATGTTCGAGACAATGAACACCGCGACAATCGGCACCCAGATCTGGCTCAGTTGTCGCCAGAATTCCGGCTGGTTCTTGTTCTGGATGGCGTCGTAGAACTCACGGTTCCACTGGTTGAGCCGCACCGTGATCCCGACCTGTGCAAGATTGATCAGGATGATCACGCCCAGCAGCACGAAGGCGATCCAGCGCTCCCGTGCGGTGAAGGCCCTCAGCGGCCAGAGTTTCAGCGTGCCCTTGTCACTGGTTTCGAAATAGGGGTCGGCGATCCGGAATACGCCGCGCGTCACCGGAATGCGCGCCAGCAGAATGGCGAGCAGGCCGAAAGCGGCGGAGGTGAACGCGGTCAGCGGCGGGATCATCCCCACCCAGCCGAATTTGAGAAGCCCACCCAGCATCAGGATGGCCATCAACCCAATGTAGGCGACGCCATAGAAGACGATGAAGAAGTTCAGGAAGGCCCCGATCCCGGGCGTGAGCAGGATTGCTGCCGCCAGGGCCAGTCCGCCCGCAGGCACATAAATTCCGTAGAGCGTGAGTGCGCCCGTCAGATTGAGAACGATGCCGAGGGCCGAGATGGCGGCAATTGCGAGAGCCAGCGTGCGGTTGTTCTGGATGGCAAGCATGGCGGGTCGCTTTCCGAATCGTTCAGGAGGGCATTTTTCGCCAATCTATGCGCATCCGCGCTGAATGCCAGAGCGCGCCCCGAGATTACCGCCGGGCGACGCTCTCGGCCATCGGGAACAGACGCGTGTCTTTCAAGGTCGTCAGGCCGATTGAGGAGCGCACATGCGCCACACTCTCATGTGGCAGGAAAGTCTCGTTGAGAATGCGCGCGAGGGACGGCAAATCCCGCGCGACCATCTTGACGAGATAATCCGCCTCGCCGGTAACCGCGAAAGCCTCCTGCACCTCCTCGACCCTCTCGATAAGCTGCTGGAAGCGGCGGGAATTGTCGGGTGAATGCGTGGCGAGCGTCACCTGCACGAAGGCAATAACGCCATAGCCCAGCGCACCGGGTTCAAGTGTCGCGTGATATCCGCGGATGACGCCCTCGCTTTCGAGCTGGGCGCGCCGCCGCGAGCATTGCGAGGGCGACAGGCCAACCTTGTCAGCCAGTTCGTTGTTGGTGAGGCGACCATCACGCTGCAATGCGTCAAGAAGTCGGATGTCGAACAGGTCCATGCAAAAAAAATGCATCAATACGACGTTGGTTGCAAGACTTTGATCAATTTGGTCGGTTCATTGCGCCAGAATGCAAGCACCTTGCGTGCGGTTTGCGGCATTCTTTGCGCCAGAAACAACAATGGGGTCGTGAACGAGCGGCCCGCGATCATTCAAGGAAACGAAGATGGGCCCTTTCCCGCATGATGCACCGGCCGCGTTGATCTCGGAGACGAACCCGGCCGGCACGAACGGTTTTGAATTCGTCGAATTCGCGCATCCCGAGCCGAGGGTGTTGGCCGACCTGTTCACGCGCATGGGTTATGTGCCGGTGGCGCAGCATCGCTCGAAGGCGATCACCATCTATCGGCAAGGCGACATCAATTATGTGCTCAACGCCGAGGCGGGCTCGTTCGGTGCGCGCTTCGTGGCCCAGCATGGCCCCTGCGCGCCTTCAATGGCCTGGCGCGTTGTCGATGCCCAGCAAGCGCTCCGGCATGCTTTGAGCCTCGGTGCGACCGAGTATACCGGGAACGACAAGACGCTGGATGCTCCCGCGATCCTCGGGATCGGTGGTTCCTTGCTCTATTTCCTCGAGCAGAAGGAAGGGGTCTCGCCCTATGATGCCGAGTTCGATTGGATCGGAGCGCGTGACCCGCATCCGCACGGTGTCGGCTTCCATTATCTCGATCACCTCACCCACAACGTGTTCCGCGGGAACATGGACAAGTGGTCGGATTTCTACATCAAGCTGTTCAATTTCCGGCAGATCCGCTTCTTCGATATCGAGGGCAAGCTGACGGGGCTGTTCTCGCGTGCGCTGACCTCGCCTTGCGGTCGCATCCGCATCCCGATCAACGAGAGCGCTGACGAACATTCCCAGATCGAGGAATATCTCAAGGAATACAAGGGCGAGGGCATCCAGCACATCGCGGTTGGGGCGCATGATATCTATGAAGCGACCGACAAGCTCGACGCCAATGGCCTGAAATTCATGCCTGGCCCGCCCGCCACCTATTACGAAAAGAGCAGGGCCCGCGTGCATGGCCACGAGGAGCCGCTTGATCGCATGGCGAAACACGGCATCCTGATCGATGGCGAAGGTGTCGTCGATGGCGGCATCACCCGCATCCTTCTCCAGATTTTCTCGAAGACCGTGATCGGCCCGATCTTTTTCGAGTTCATCCAGCGCAAGGGGGATGATGGCTTCGGCGAAGGCAATTTCCGCGCGCTGTTCGAGAGCATCGAGGAAGACCAGATCCAGCGTGGCGTGCTGAAGGTCGAGGCAGCCTGATCGGCCTCACAGCTTCGCGCGGCGGTCTGTCCGCGCGAGGCGCGAGAGAAGGTAATCCACCTCCGCTTTCCCCTGCGCCGATAGGCCGGCGCCCGGTTTCCGCTGGGCGTCGGAAGCGAGAATGCCACGGCGCATCATCACATATTTGCGCACGGCCAGCCCCACGCCGGGTTGCTGCTCGTAGCGCAGCAGGGGAAGATGCGCGTCGAACAGGTCATGCGCCGCGTCGCGTTGTCCCGCTTTCGAGAATTGCACGACGTCGATCAGCATTTCGGGGAAGGCGTAACCCGTATTGGAGCCATCGGCGCCGCGCTCCATCTCGAAATCGAGAAAGAGCCCGCCATTCGCGACCATGATCGAGAGGGGCCGGAGCGTGCCTTCGGCCTGCCATTTCCGCAGCAGGGATATTTTCTCGAGGCCAGGCCAGTCCTCGGCTTTCAGCATCACAACCGACGGGTTTTCAGTCACGATCCGGCGGATGACGCCCGGTGTCATCTGGACATTGGTGATGAGCGGATAATCCTGCACGACAACAGGGATATCCGCGCCAATCGCCTCGATTGCCTGCACGTAATACCCGGCGATCTGGTCATCAGTGCGCAGTGTATTGGGAGGGGCGATCATGACTCCAGCCGCTCCCGCCTCCATTGCCTCGCGCGAGAGCGAGCGCATGGCCGCGAAGCCGGGCGCGGAAGCGCCGACGATCACCGGTTTTCCCGCCATATGCTTCACCGCGATCTTGAGAAGCCTCAGCGCTTCGTCCGGTTCAAGCTTGGGCGCTTCGCCCATGATGCCGAGCACCGTGACGCCGTCTGCTCCGATGCCGGCATAGAATGCGAAGAGCATTTCGGCGCTTTGCCAATCGATCGTGCCATCCGCGTGGAAAGGTGTCGGCGCGATCGGGTATACGCCAGAGGCGGTCGGATCGAGCAGCATGATCAGGCTTTCTTCGAGGCTTCGTAGCGCGCTTTTGTCTCGGCATTCATGGGGTAAAGGCCGGGCAAGGGCACGCCCTTCTCAACCTCGGTCATGATCCAGGCCTCCATGCGCTCCTGCTCAAGGCCCGCCGCCGCGACAGTCTCGACCATGGCTTGCGGAATGACGACCGCGCCGTCGCTGTCCGCCACGATGACATCATTGGGGAATACCGCGACGCCGCCACAAGCGATGCCTTCCTGCCAGCCGACAAAAGTCAGCCCGGCCACAGAAGCAGGCGCAGCGACCCCCGCGCACCAGATCGGCAGGCCGGTGCCAAGCACCCCGGCGGCATCCCGCACGACGCCATCGGTGACGAGGGCCGCGACCCCGCGCTTCATCATGCGGGCCGAGAGAATATCGCCGAAAATCCCGGCATCCTTCACGCCCATCGCATCGGCGACGGCGATGACGCCTTCCGGCATCGCTTCGATGGCCGCGCGAGTCGAGATGGGAGACGACCAGCTTTCGGGCGTGGCCAGATCTTCGCGCGCCGGCACGAAGCGAAGCGTGAAGGCCCGGCCCGCCTTGCGCGCCTCGCCGGGCCGCAACGGCATGCCGCCCCTGATCCAGACATTGCGGAGCCCTTTCTTCAGAAGCACTGTCGTCAGCGTGGCTGTCGTGATGCTTTCGAGCGCGGAGCGCAGTTCGGCGGGGAGTGGCAGGATTTCGGGGCCCATCTTGTTTCTCGCTTTGAAGCTTCTGCGGGCCACCCTTCTGCCTCGTTGGCGATCACTTGGAAAGAGGAGCCTGCCGGTTGGGCAAAGGCATCACGCTTCGAAATGCGGCGTTGCGGCGCAAATCTTGCTTGCAATTTTCCGGATGTAACCCGATGCCGAGGCCCTTGCCTCGCATCTCGCCTGAGAACGCATGAACGCTGCCGATCTCCTGATCCTTGTTGTCGACGAAAATCGCATCCGTGCCTCGATCATCGAGGCGGGCCTGCGCGAAGCGGGGCATGAGCGTGTGGTTCTCATCAGCGAGATGCAGGGGCTTCTGCGCCGCATCGAAGAGATCGGCCCCGATGTCATCATCGTTGACCTCGAAAATCCCAATCGTGATCTTGTCGAACACCTCTCGGCCATCTCCAGCGCGATCCGTCGCCCGGTCGCGATGTTTGTCGATCAATCGGACCACGACATGATGGCTGCCGCGATTGGGGCCGGCGTTTCGGCCTATGTGGTGGATGGACTGAGGCAGGATCGTGTGAAGGCCATCCTCGACATGGCCATTGCCCGGTTCAGGGCCTATTCGCGCCTCAAGGACGAACTCGAGGAAACGCGAGCTGCGCTTGAGGATCGCAAAGTGATGGATCGGGCCAAGGCCATTCTCATCCGGTCGCGTGGGCTGACGGAAGAAGAAGCACATCACCTGATCCGCCGCACCGCGATGAGCCAGAGCCGTCGCATGGCCGATGTGGCCCGCGCGATTGTCTCCACCGCCGACCTGCTGCTGGGAGATCAGGAATGAGCGAGAAACCCCGCATCCGCCTCGGCTTCATGCCACTTCTTGATGCGGCGATCCCGATCGTTGCTGCTGAAATGGGCTTTGCCGATAGAAGGGGCATCGCGATTGATCTCGTGCGCGAAAGCTCATGGGCCAATATCCGCGATCGCCTGGCAATCGGTCACTTCGAGGCGGCGCACGCACTCGCCCCGATGCCCATTGCCGCAGCCCTTGGCCTGACGCCTTTCGAGGCGCCGCTGATTGCGCCGATGATGCTGGGGCTCGGCGGCAACGCTATCACGGTCTCGGAGTCGCTTTGGGGTCATATGCGGTCAGTTGCGCCTGAAGCTCGCGTCAACGATCCTCGTGACATGGGACGCGCGCTGAAGGCCGCTATTGCCGCGCGGGCGGCGGGCGGTCTCGCGCCGTTGGTCTTCGCGGTTGTCCACCCCTATTCGTCACACAATTACGAACTGCGATACTGGCTTGCAGCGTGTGGGATCGATCCCGATCGCGACATCCGGATTGCGATTGTGCCGCCGCCCTTCATGCCGGATGCGCTGGCCTCCGGGCGCATTGATGGTTTTTGTGTCGGTGAGCCCTGGAACACGCGCGCTGCGCGCCTCGCCAGCGGGTGCATCATTCTGACCAAAGCCGCGATCTGGCATAACAGCCCTGAAAAAGCACTGGCGCTGAATGCCGGATGGGCCGCTCAGAAACCCGATATCGCCCATGCCTTGCTTGTTGCGGTGCTCGAAGCGGCCCAATGGTGCGAAGCGGTCGAAAACCGGGCTCAACTCGCCGAAATTCTGGGGCGACCCGATCGCCTTGATGTTCCGGCAACCGACCTGCTGCCAGCACTTCGCGGCCAGCTCGGCATGGCCGATGGTCTTGAGCACGCGGTTCCCGATATGCTCGTTTTCGCGGCCAATCAGGCCAATATGCCTTGGAAGGACCATGCGCTGTGGTATCTCGCTCAAATGCGACGCTGGGGCCAGACTGATCCGGGACCTGCGGAAGTCGCGCGTGTCACCGCGGCTTTCCGGCCCGATCTCTATCGCGAGGCCGCAAAGGCGCTTGGTGCTTCGGCGCCGCGTTCCGATCTGCAACCGGTTTCCGAGCCCGGTGAAATCGAGGGAACCGCTGGCGTTCTCCATTATGCTCCGAGTGCATTTTTCGATGATTCCCGGTTTGATCCGGCAGCCTTTGTGGCGACTTGCGAACGGGCGGGCTGATCGAAATTTAGTCATGCTGCACTGCAACAAAGCGTGAGCGAGCGAAAGTCAGGTGACTTTCTTTTCGGATGGCCGAAGCGAAACAAGCTCCAAAACATCCTTAAGATATTGAATTATATATTGAAAATATCAATCCGGCAATCAGCCAATGAGTTGGCATGCCATCTGCAATCATCGTAGCAAGCCAGCGTTGGCCCTCAAGTTTGCCTGTCTGAACACCTCTGTTTGCATTCGGCCGTTCGAGACCGGCCATCGGCAGTGCCGCCGCGAGATGAGAGAGACGCGTGGGAACGCGTCTTTCGCCCATCTCCGGCGGTTTTTTTGTTTCAAGCGGCGCCTGCCGCGTTCTGGAGAAGGAACCTGATGATGACGATGCGCAAATCCAGCCCAACTACCCTGGCGCTGAAGGGTTCGATCGCCCGTCGCGATTTTCTCAAGCTGGGTGCAGCGACCTCCGCCGCGCTGATGGCAAAGTCGATGTTCCCATCGGGCGTGCATGCCCAGGGCACGGGCCCCGAAGTGAAGGGCACGAAGCTCGGCTACATCGCCCTCACCGATGCCGCGCCGCTGATCATCGCCAAGGAAAAGGGCATGTTCGCCAAATATGGCCTGTCCGACATGGATATCGCGAAACAGGCAAGCTGGGGCGCGACGCGTGACAACATGGCGCTGGGCACGAAGGCCAACGGCATTGATGGCGGGCATATCCTGCGGCCGAAAGTGCATCTCTACGCCACCGGCAAGGTGATGCAGAACAACCAGCCGCTGCCAATGTATAGCCTGCTGAACCTGAACGAGGATTGTCAGGGTATCTCGGTTTCGAACGAGTTCAAGGACACAGGCGCAGGCCTCGATGCATCCAAGCTCAAGGCTGCTTTCGAGGCGAAGAAGGCCTCGGGCAAGGATGTGAAGGTCGCCATGACCTTCCCCGGCGGGACGCATGATCTTTGGGTTCGCTACTGGCTCGCCGCCGGCGGCATCGATCCGGAAAAGGATGTCTCGACCATTGTCGTTCCGCCGCCGCAGATGGTCGCGAACATGAAGGTCGGCAACATGGATGCCTTCTGCGTGGGCGAGCCGTGGAACGAGCAACTCGTCAATCAGGGGATTGGCTATACGGCCTGCACCACGGGGGAGCTTTGGTTCAAGCACCCGGAAAAGGTGCTCGGCATGCGCGCGGATTGGGTGGATGCCAACCCCAAGGCCACGCTCGCCATTCTGGCCGCCGTGATGGAGGCCCAGATCTGGTGCGACAAGCCCGAGAACAAGGATGAAATGGCCGCGATCGTCGGTCGCCGCCAATGGTTCAATGTGCCGGTCGCGGATATCATCGGTCGCATCAAGGGCGACATCAATTACGGGCATGGCCGCGTCGCCAAGGGCACCAATCTCGGCATGAAGTTCTGGGGCGAGAAGGGCGAGGCCTCGTATCCCTGGAAGAACCTCGATGCCTGGTTCATCACCGAGAACATCCGCTGGGGCAAGTTCGAGGCGAACACCGACATCAAGGCGCTGGTGAACAAGACCAACCGTTCCGATTTGTGGAGCGAGGGCGCGAAGCTTGCGGGCCTTTCAGGTACGCCAACCGGTGACAGCCGCGGCGTCGAGAAATTCTTCGATGGCAAGGTCTTCGACTGGAATGATCCGCAAGCCTATCTGAAGTCGCTCAGCGTGAAGAAAATGGCCTGATCGCAACGCCATCACTCCCCGAGTCTCGAAGCGCGCCGGATCGCCGGCGCGCTTTTTTATCTCGATCATCGTGCTCAAAAATTATGCATGCTGCACTGCAACAAGGCTGAAGTTGTCAGTCTTGAAGCGTCTGACATGCCGCGGTTCTTCCCCCGGTTGGGGTTGAGTGTATCGATTTAAAATATTGAAATATATATAGAAAAATAAAATCCAATGCGCGTGCCGTAGATTGGCACGCAGCCTGCTTTGATCAATTCGACGAAGATCAGAGTTGGTCTTTTGAAAAGCATTCCGACCCTTCAACGGGTCCATCGGCAACGTCGCCGGGCAGGGAGCAGAGATGTCGGGTTCGACCCGCGATCTCTACTCGCCTTCCCGGCTTTTTTGTTTCGCGGCAATCGCGTGCAGCAGGAGAACGAGACATGGGTGCTCCAGCCTTGAAGCCTACAGCCGAGGTGACACCTCTGCGTCCGGGGATCACCGCACCGATCAGTCCTGAGGTCGTCAAATTGCCGGCGCGCAAGCCGGCATCCCGTTTCAAAGCCTTGGGGGCGCGGATGAAATCGATCGCAGCCACGATTGTTCCGCCACTGGTGGTTGTCGCAGCGATCATGCTCGTCTGGCAGATCGCCTTCGGGCGGCCTGGCGCGACGCTCCCGCCGCCCACTACGATCTGGGCGGAAGCGAAGGACCTGATCATCGATCCGTTCTTCGTGAATGGCTCGCAGGATATTGGCCTGGGCTGGCGGGTGCTGACCTCGCTCGAGCGCGTGCTTTACGGCTTCGGTCTTGCGGCGGTCGTCGGTGTCCTGCTGGGCGCGCTGGTCGGGCAATCGGTCTGGGCGATGCGTGGGCTAGACCCGATCTTTCAGGTCCTGCGCACTGTGCCGCCGCTCGCCTGGCTGCCGATCTCGCTCGCGGCATTTCGTGATGCCAACCCCTCGGCGATTTTCGTGATCTTCATCACGGCGATCTGGCCGGTGATCATCAATACGGCGGTCGGTATCCGCAACATCCCGCAGGATTACCGCAACGTGGCCGAGGTTCTGCGGCTGAACACGATCGAATTCTTCTTCAAGATCATGGTTCCGTCCGCAGCACCCTACATTTTCACCGGTCTGAAAATCGGCATCGGCCTTTCATGGCTCGCGATTGTCGCGGCCGAGATGCTCACTGGTGGCGTCGGCATCGGCTTCTTCATCTGGGATGCGTGGAACTCTTCCCGCCTGCCCGACATCATCGTGGCGCTGATTTACATCGGCCTCGTCGGCTTCGCGCTGGATCGCCTTGTGGCGCTGATCGGCCGGATCGTGACGCGCGGCGTCCAGGCCTCTTAAGGAGCAGTCTCATGCCCAGCTATCTGAAGATCGATCACCTCGACAAGAGTTTCTCGCGTGGCGGCCAAACCACCGAGGTGCTCAAAGACATCAACCTCGATATCGAACAGGGCGAGTATATCTCGATCATCGGCCATTCCGGCTGCGGGAAATCGACCCTTCTGAACCTGATCGCGGGGCTGACGCCGGTGAGTTTCGGCGCAGTTCTTCTTGAGAACAAGGAAGTTAACGCGCCGGGGCCTGATCGCGCTGTGGTGTTCCAGAACCACTCGCTGCTGCCCTGGCTCACGGTCTACGAGAATGTGAAGCTTGCGGTCGACAAGGTGTTCTCGGGCAAGAAGTCCAAGGCCGAGCGTCACGACTGGATCATGCAGAACCTCGACCTCGTCCAGATGGGACATGCAGTCGACAAGCGCCCGTCCGAGATTTCCGGCGGCATGAAGCAGCGTGTGGGTATTGCCCGCGCTTTGGCGATGGAGCCGAAAATCCTGCTGCTCGACGAGCCGTTCGGAGCGCTCGACGCGCTGACCCGCGCGCATCTTCAGGACAGCATCATGGATATCCATGCGCGGCTGAAAAACACGATGATCATGATCACCCACGATGTCGACGAGGCCGTGCTGCTCTCGGATCGGATCGTGATGATGACCAATGGTCCCTCCGCGACCATCGGCGAGGTGCTTTCGGTCAACCTGCCGCGCCCGCGCAAGCGGCTCGAGCTGGTTTCCGACAGCCGCTACATCTCCTGCCGCGAGGCGGTTCTGCGCTTCCTCTACGAGCGTCACCGCTTCGTGGAAGCCGCTTGAGGAGCGTTGCGCATGGCCAAGCAGAAACTGGTTGTCATCGGAAATGGCATGGCTCCGGGTCGGGCGCTCGAGAAGCTGCTCGAAACCGCGCCGGATGCCTACGAGATCGTGATTTTCAACGCGGAAAGCCGTGTGAATTATGATCGCATCATGCTCTCTCCCGTGCTTTCGGGCGAAAAGACGTTCGAGGAAATCATCATCCACGGCGATGGCTGGTACATCAAGCACGGCATCACGCTCTACAAGGGCGTGAAGATCACCAAGATCGACCGTGACGCCAAGACCGTCACCAGCGAGACCGGCATCACCGAGAGCTATGACAAGCTCATCATCGCCACCGGTTCGTCGCCTTTCATTATTCCGGTACCGGGGCATAACCTGCCAGGTGTCGTGACCTACCGCGATCTTGACGACGTGCATGCCATGATGCTCGCGGCGAAATCACGCGGCAAGGCGGTGGTGATCGGCGGCGGATTGCTCGGGCTTGAAGCCGCAGCGGGCCTCAAGGAACAGGGCATGGATGTGACGGTTGTCCATCTGATGCCGCATCTGATGGAACGCCAGCTTGATCCTGCCGCCGGCTATCTTCTGCAGCGCGCGGTCGAGTCACGCGGTATCAACGTCATCTGCAAGGCCAACACGAAGTCGATCGAGGGCGCGACGCGCGTCACCGGTGTCCAGCTCGATGACGGGACGCTTCTGCATGCCAACCTCGTCGTGATGGCAGTGGGCATCCGCCCCAACGCGACCCTCGCGAAAGAGGCGGGCATTGCCGTCAATCGAGGCATCGTGGTCGCGCCGGACATGCGCACTTCCGATCCCGATATTTTCGCGCTCGGCGAGTGTGCCGAGGCAAGCGGCCAGGTCTTTGGCCTCGTCGCACCGCTTTACGAAATGGCGAATGTGGTGGCTGCCCAGCTTTGCGGGAAGGTCGATGCCGAGTTCAAGCCGACTGCAACAGCCACCAAGCTCAAGGTCACCGGCATGGATCTCTATTCGGCGGGCGATTTCGCCGATGCGCCGGATCGTGAGGAGATCGTGCTGCGGGACCCGACGCGCGGGCAATATCGCCGCCTCGTGCTTCAAGGCAACCAGATCATCGGGGCGGTGATGTATGGCGACACGGGCGATGGCCCGTGGTTCTTCGACATGATCAAGCGCGGCATCGATATCTCCGAGATGCGCTCGACCGTCATTTTCGGCCAGAGCTATCAGGGGGGTGCGGCTCTGGACCCTCTGGCCGCCGTTGCAGCTCTGCCCGACGACGCAGAAATCTGCGGCTGCAACGGCGTGTGCAAGGGCAAGATCACGGCGAAGATCACGGAACTGGGGCTCACCAGCCTGGATGAGGTGCGGGCACACACCAAGGCTTCGGCATCCTGCGGCTCCTGCACCGGGCTCGTCGAGAATGTCATCAAGCTCCAGTTGGGCGATGCCTATAACCCGGCGGCGGTGACGCCGATGTGCGGTTGCACCGATCTCGGCCATGATGACGTCCGCCGGCTGATCAAGGCCAAATCGCTCAAGTCCATTCCGCAGCTGATGCAGGAACTGGGCTGGAAAACCTCCTGCGGTTGCGCGAAATGCCGCCCGGCCCTGAATTATTACATGATCTGCGATTGGCCGGGCGAATACGTGGATGACAGCCAGTCGCGCTTCATCAACGAGCGCGTCCACGCCAATATCCAGAAGGATGGCACCTACTCCGTTGTGCCGCGCATGTGGGGTGGTCTCACCAACTCAAAGGAACTCCGCGCCATTGCCGATGTGGTCGATAAATTCGCGATCCCGACCGTGAAGGTCACTGGCGGTCAGCGCATCGATATGCTCGGCGTCAAGAAAGAAGATTTGCCGGCTGTCTGGGCTGATCTCAACAAGGCTGGCATGATCTCGGGCGCGGCCTACGCCAAGGGTCTGCGCACGGTGAAGACCTGCGTCGGCACCGATTGGTGTCGCTTTGGGACGCAGGATTCCACTGGGCTCGGCGTGAAAATCGAGAAGTTCATGTGGGGTTCCTGGACGCCCGCGAAGCTCAAGATGGCTGTCTCGGGCTGCCCTCGCAATTGCGCAGAGGCTACCTGCAAGGATATCGGCGTGATCTGTGTCGATTCCGGCTATGAGATCCATTTTGCCGGTGCCGCCGGGCTTGATATCCACGGCACGCAGGTGCTCGGCCACGCGAAATCCGAGGATGAGGCCATCGAGATCATCGCGGCTCTCACGCAACTCTACCGCGAGCAGGGCCGCTATCTCGAGCGCATCTACAAATGGGCGAAGCGCGTCGGCACACCGTCCATCAAGGCGGCGGTGATTGACGACCTCGAAAAGCGCCGCGCTCTCCATGATCGCTTCGTTTTCAGCCAGACATTCGCGCAGGTCGACCCTTGGGAAGAGCGCGTGAACGGCAAGGATGCGCATGAATTTGCGGCGATGGCAGAGCTGCGCCTGCCGCAAGCTGCCGAGTAACGGCAAACGGGAGATGAGCATGAACATGATCTCCGGAATCTGGCTCGATGCGGGCGCGGCAGATGACGTGCCGGTGCGCGGTGCGCGGGTCATCAAATCGCCCTTCGGCGACATCGCCATCTTCAAAGCGGTGGATGGCACGCTCTTCGCGCTTCGCGACAAGTGCCCGCACAAGGGTGGGCCTTTGAGCCAGGGCATCGTGCACGGCCATGCTGTCACCTGCCCGCTGCACAATTGGGTGATCTCGCTCGTCGATGGGGAAGCGCAGGGTGCCGACAAGGGCTGTACGCCGAAAATACCGCTGAAAGTGGAAAACGGGCGCGTGCTTCTCTCCGGCGAGGCCATCGCCCGGCTCGGTGCATGACCATGGTCGATCAGGGCGCCACGATCCGAACCACCTGCCCGTATTGTGGCGTGGGCTGCGGCGTGCTCGCGACCCCGCAGCCCGATGGCTCGGTCGCGATCGCCGGCGATCCCGATCATCCTGCCAATTTCGGCCGATTGTGCTCCAAGGGTTCGGCTTTGGGCGAAACGCTGAGCCTCGATGATCGCCTCCTCAATCCCGAAATCCACGGAAAGCTGGCGACATGGGATGAAGCGCTCGATCTTGTGGCGAACCGGTTTTCTCAAACGGTTGCCGCGCACGGGCCGGATTCGGTGGCGCTTTATGTGTCCGGCCAGTTACTGACCGAGGATTACTACGTCGCGAACAAGCTGATGAAGGGCTTCATCGGCTCAGCAAATATCGACACGAATTCGCGCCTGTGCATGGCTTCGTCCGTTGCCGGGCATCGGCGCGCGTTTGGCACGGATACGGTGCCCGGCACTTACGCCGACCTTGAAGAGGCCGATCTTGTCGTTCTGGTCGGGTCGAATTTCGCGTGGTGTCACCCCGTTCTGTTCCAGCGTCTACTGGCCGCCCGGGAAAAAAAGGGCACCCGGATTGTCGTCATCGATCCGCGCCGGACCATGACAGCCGAGGCTGCCGATCTGCATCTCGCACTCGCGCCTGATAGCGACCTGCCGCTGTTTCTCGGGCTCTTGAACTATCTTGAACAAGCGGGCCTGCGCGATACGGCCTATCTTGAAGCTCATGTGGGAGATGTCGCTCCCGCCCTCGCGATCGCCGCGCAGTTTTCGGTGGCGCATGTGGCTGACGAATGTGGGCTCACGGTCAAAGATGTCACCGGCTTTTACCAGAATTTTGCCGGCACAAAAAAGGTCGTGACTGTTTACAGCCAAGGCATCAACCAGTCGGTTTCAGGTTCCGACAAGGTCAATGCTATCATCAATTGCCATCTTTTTACCGGGCGGATCGGTCAGCCCGGCATGGGCCCGTTCTCGATCACCGGGCAGCCCAACGCGATGGGCGGGCGCGAGGTTGGTGGCCTCGCGAACATGCTCGCAGCGCATATGGATATCGAGAACCCCGGCCATCGCAACATCGTACAGCGCTTCTGGAACAGCCCTTTCATGGCGCAGAAGCCGGGGCTGAAGGCGGTTGATCTCTTCCGTGCCGTGGGTGAGGGCAAGATCAAGGCGCTCTGGATCATGGCGACGAACCCGGCTGACTCGCTTCCAGACGCCGATCATGTGCAGGAAGCGCTGAAGATTTGCCCGTTCGTTGTTGTCTCTGATGCGATCCGCCAGACCGACACCACCCGCTTCGCGCATGTCCTGCTGCCTGCCGCCGCCTGGGCTGAGAAGGACGGAACAGTCACGAATTCTGAGCGGCGCATCTCTCGTCAACGTAGTTTTCTGCCGCTGCCGGGCCAAGCAAAGCCCGATTGGTGGCAGTTGGCCGAGGTCGGCAAGCGCATGGGCTTTGCCGGCTTTGATTTTGAGAGCCCCGCAGCGATCTTCGCAGAGCATGCCGCACTGTCGGGCTTTGAGAACAGCGACAGCCGCGATTTTGATATCTCCGCGCATGCAACGATTTCTCAGGCTGAATTCGAGGCGCTCGAGCCTTTCCAATGGCCGCAACGGGCGGGTCAGAAGCCGGGCGAGTCGCGCTTCTTCGCCGACGGCAATTTCTACACGCCCGATCGCAAGGCGCGATTTGTGGCCGTCGCACCCCGTGCCAGTGGCAAGACCGTGAGTTCGGAGTTTCCGCTCTGGCTCAATACCGGGCGCATCCGCGACCAATGGCACACCATGACTCGAACTGGGAAAACCCAGCGCCTGATGAGCCATTTTTCGGAGCCGTTCTGTGACATTCACCCGGATGACGCAGCAGTGGCAGGCATCGAGCCGGACGATATCGTGAGCGTCGAAACTGCGCATGGATCCGGACTTTTTCGTGCCAATCTCAGCGGGGCTCAGCGCCCTGGTTCGATTTTTGTGCCGATGCACTGGACGGACCAGTTCGCGAGCCGCGCGCGCATCAACGCCGCGACGCATCCGGCGACCGACCCGACTTCCGGGCAACCGGGGTTGAAGGCCTGCGCAGCCGCCATCCGGCCCTTTGAAGCTCAATGGTACGGTTTCGCGATCTCGGCTGATCCGCCGTCAACGGACGAATGCGCCTATTGGGCTCTGGCGCGCGCGGAAGGTGGTTTCCGTCTCGAACTCGCAGGCAATCAGCCGGTTGTCGACTGGCAGGGCTTTGCGGCTCGGCTCCTGAACGCTCCGCCCGATGCTGAATGGGTAGCCTACTACGATCGTCAGGCCGGGCTCGCACGTCTCGCCGCGTTCTCGGGCGAGAAGCTGATCGGCGCACTGTTTGTCGGGCCCGAGCCGGTCGATATCGCAAAATCCTTCGTGGCGATGGCCTTGGCCGAGAAACTCGGTGGGCCGACCCGTCTGCATCTTCTGGCCGGGCGCGGCGGGGCGGATCGGCCCGATCCCGGCGCGATCATCTGTGCCTGTTTCGCGGTGGGCGTGAACCAGATTGTCTCTGCCATTCGCGATGGCGGCGCGATCAGCGTCGATGCCGTGGGGGAAGCCCTGAAAGCGGGCACGAATTGCGGCTCCTGCCGCAGCGAAATCCGGAGGTTGTTGGATGAGCACGCTCTCAAGGAAGCCGTCTGAGGCGCAGCCCAATCGGCTGGGCGCTCTCGCGAAACTGCCGGTCTTCTTCGACCTCCAGGGCAAGCGCGCCGTGCTGGCCGGTCATTCGGCTGGTGCGGCGTGGAAGGCCGAGCTGCTCGCGGCCTCCGGCGCGGATGTCGATGTTTACACCCATGAGGCTTCGCCGGATATGCTGGCGCTGATCGAGCGCGGTGCGGCTGCCGGTTCGCTGACCCTGCATGATCGTCCTTGGGCGATCGATATTTTTACCGGGGCTGCCATTGCCGTTGGCGATTTCGAGGAGGAGGCCGAGGCCAAGGCCTTCCGCTGTGCGGCGAAGGCGGCCGGCGTGCCAGTGAACACGGTCGACAAGCCCGCCACCTGCGATTTCATTTTCGGCTCTGTCGTGAACCGTTCGCCGGTCGTGATCGGGATTTCGACCGATGGTGCGGCCCCCATTCTGGGGCAGGCCGTGCGCCGGAAGATCGAGACCCTGCTTCCTCCCAGCCTCACGGATTGGGCTGGCATGGCCCGCAAGATCCGCGATGCCGTGCTGGCGCGGCTGGCTCCCGGCCCACAACGCCGAGCGTTCTGGGAAAGTTTCGCCGATCGCGCTTTCGGGCCGTCTCCCCGCGCCGAAACCGAGAGGGAACTTGCGCGCCTCATTGAGGAGATTCGTCTCGGGCAGGGCAGCTCGGGTGGTCGCGTCACGCTTGTGGGGGCGGGGCCGGGGGATCCCGAACTTCTCACGCTCAAGGCCGTGCGCGCCTTGCAATCGGCGGATGTCATCCTGTTCGATGATCTGATCTCGGAGGGTGTTCTCGAACTCGCCCGGCGCGAGGCCAAGCGCATGCTGGTCGGGAAGCGCGGTGCGCGCGAGAGCTGCTCGCAGAGCGACATCAACGCGCTGATGCTCAAACTTGCAGGGCAGGGCAAGCATGTGGTGCGGTTGAAGAGTGGCGACCCGATGGTTTTCGGCCGCGCAGGCGAGGAGATCGAGGCTCTGGAAGCCGCCGGTATCCCGGTCTCTGTGGTGCCGGGCATCACCTCGGCACAGGGCATGGCGGCGAGTCTGAACATCTCGCTCACGCATCGCGATCACGCGCAGCGCCTCTCGATCATCACCGGGCATTCGCGCAAAGGCGAAATCCCCGAAACGATCGACTGGGCCAAGGCCGCCGATCCGTTCACCACGACTGTGATCTACATGGGCTCGCGCATGGCGGGGGCGATCCGCGATGCCTTTCTGTCGAAGGGGCTGTCGGCTTCTACTCCCGTCGCGGCCATCGCGTCCATCTCGAGGCCTGATGAGGCGCGCTGGTTCGGCACCCTCGCCGATGTCGCTGAAGGGGTCAGAACCCTGCCCGAAGGCGCGCCGATCCTCATAGGCATCGGGCAGGTCTTTGGTTCGGCCCAAGCAGTGAAGGCGGTTCTGGAGCCTGAAGCGCGAAGGAATTTCGCCGCCTAAACCCGCCTGAGACGCAAGGCATTCAGGACGACGCTCAAGGACGAAAACGCCATCGCGCCAGCCGCTAGCATCGGTGAGAGAAGGGTGCCCGTGAACGGATAGAGCGCACCGGCCGCGATCGGGACCAGAGCAATGTTGTATCCAAAGGCCCAGATGAGATTTTCGCGGATATTCGCGAGGGTCGCGCGCGAAACACGGACCGCATCGGCAATGGCGTGCAGGTCGGGGCGCAAAAGAACGATATCTGCGGCTTCGATCGCGACATCCGTGCCTTGCCCAATCGCGATGCCGAGATCGGCAGCCGCCAGAACGGGCGCATCATTGATCCCGTCGCCGACAAAGCCGATCGCTTCTCCTCGCTCACGAAACTGCTCGATGGCGGCGACTTTCCCGGCCGGTGTCGCCTGAGCCGTTACATCCGAAATCCCAAGCGGCGCCGCGATCGCCTCGGCGGCCTCGCGCTGGTCGCCGGTTACCATCGAGAAGGCGAGGCCCAGTCTTGCCAATGCGCCTATAGCATCGGCGGCGGAGTGACGGACGGGATCGGCAATGCCGATGAGCCCGGCATAAAGGCCGTTGATCGCGATATGGACCTGTGATCCCGGCCCCGCCTTGGCGAGGGCCTCCTGCGGCACCGCGACGTGCTGTTCGTGCAGGAAAGCCACATTGCCGATCAGCACATTCTGGCCATCCACGACGGCCGAAAGGCCTGCGCCCGGCGACACATGCATTGAGTTGGCCGGAAGGAGCGCGAGCCCCTGATAGGCCGCTTCATCGAGAATCGCGCGGGCCAAAGGATGCTCCGAGCGCGCCTCGGCGCTGGCCGCGAGGCGCAAAGCGCGCTCGGGATCAACGCCCGGCATCCAGTGTCGGTAGACGACGCGCGGCTTGCCTTCGGTGAGGGTTCCCGTCTTGTCGAAAGCCAAGCGTTTGAGAGAGGCCAGCCGCTGGAGGGCATCGCCCGATCGGAACAGTACGCCTTTCTCGGCTGCGCGCCCCGTGCCGATCAGCAGCGAGATCGGCGTCGCGAGGCCCATCGCGCAGGGGCAGGCGATGATGAGGACCGCGATGGCATTGACGAGCGCGAAAGGCAAAGCCGGCTCCGGCCCGAATGCGAGCCAGAGCACAAACGCCAAGATCGCGATCGCGAGAATTGCCGGCACAAACCAATGCGTGACACGATCCACCAATGCCTGAATGGGCAGGCGCGAGCCCTGTGCCGCCTCGACCATGCGAATGATATCGGCCAGAACGGATTCATCGTTGCGCCCGGTGGCGCGGATCAGCAAGGCGCCGGTCTGGTTCACGGTGCCGCCGATGACGCGTTCACCGGGTATGCGCAGCACCGGCATCGGCTCACCCGTGAGCATGCTCTCGTCAACTGGAGAGCGCCCCTCGACAATCTCTCCATCAGCCGGAATACGCTCGCCGGGGCGGATATCGATGAGGTCTCCCGGGCGAATGCTGGCGGTTTCGACCACGACAAGATCGTCACCGCGCCGCACACGGCAGGTCTTTGGAGCGAGTTCCACCAGTCGCCGGATGGTGGCGCTCGCCTGTCGCCGGGCGCGACCCTCGATCAGTCGGCCCACGAGGACCAGCGAGATGATCACCACGGCCGGCTCGAAATAGAAATGCGTCGCGCCCTGCGGCAGCCATTGCGGGGTTAGAAGGGCCACCATGGAATAGAGCCAGGCCGAACCTGCGCCGAGCGATACCAGCGCGTTCATGTCAGGGGCGCGCTGCCGCATCGCCTTGGTTCCGGCTACAAAAAACCGGCGCCCCGGCCCGAGAATGACGAGTGTCGCCAGAACGGCCTGCAGCACTCCGCTCGCCTGATGTCCGAGAGTGGCCATGACCCAGTGGTGAAAGGCGGGAACAAGATGCCCGCCCATCTCTATGATGATGACCGGCAGCGAGAGCATCAGTGCCAGCACGGTGTCGCGCCTGAGGTGAACGGCTTCACGCTCCGCCATTTTTTCGGATTGATCGAAAGCTTGCCGCCCCTCCTCGACCCGCGTCGCGGAATAGCCGGCTGCATCAATCGCCATGCTCAGGGTTTCATCATTCAGGCCGGCTGTCGCACGAACATGCGCGCGCGCGGTCGCAAGATTGACATGGGCCGCTTGGACGCCGGGCAAAGCGGTGAGGGCCCGCTCCACACGCAAGGCACAGGCGGCACAGGTCATCCCCTCAATCGCGAACAGCCGCGACGAGTTGAAATCCCCGGTTTCGGACAGTGCGTCATGCATGCTGAATGTCTTGCATCTTTGATCACAATCAACAGGATGTGTATTGCGCTCCGGCCTTGTGCAAGCCTATCCAGCGTTTGTCCTTGATCTTTCTTCGGTCATGGCGCGAAGTGTTTCTGTTTTGATGATGTGGCACGAGAAATGATCAGCTTTCTGGTTCCCGATATGTCATGCGGCGGCTGTGCCAATGCGATCACCCGTGCCATTCAGAAAATCGACCCGAAAGCTGTTGTGACCCCTGACCTGCCGGCCAAAAGCGTGGCGATCGAAACCGCTATGCCAGTCGAGCAGGTGCAGGAGGTTCTGCTGAAGGCGGGCTTCCCGGCCAGTCAGAAATAAAGTTTGCCGTGTCGGCTTCGCCGTCTTTGCTCCAGTCTGCCACGAGCGATAGAGCTGTCGGGCTCGATATCGCGAAGGGTATCAGCATCCTGCTCGTCGTGGCGATGCACGCGACCTTGAGCGTGGGCGAAGACCTGGGTCACAAGGGCTTCATGCACGAGATCGTGGCTTTCACGAAGCCGTTCCGGATGCCGGATTTCTTTTTCATTTCAGGCATTCTGGCGGCGCGGGCGCTTGATCGGGAATGGCGTTGGTTTCTCGATCGGAAAATCATCCATTTCGTGTACTTCTACCTCCTCTGGCTGCTGATTTTGCTTGCGGCGAAGGCGCCCTCGCTCGAGATCCTGGATCCAGCGCGATTTGGGCAGGCCTATCTCGCGGCCTTGATCGAGCCCTTTGCAACGCTCTGGTTCATTTTCGTATTGCCGTTTTTCTTTCTTGTCCTGCGGTTGACCCTGCATTGGCCGGCCGGGCTCATCCTCGGAGCGGCAGGCGTGTTGCATGTGTTGGCCGCGACTGCACCGGATGGTGGCATTTATGCGATGTCGTCTCGCCTCACCGGCTGGTTTGCGCTCGACAGCTTTGCACTGTTCCTCGTCTATTTTGCTCTTGGCGCCCGACTCTCGGACTATTGGCTGAACCGTATGGGCTGGTTCGGCGAGAGGCCCCTGCTTCTGGTCCTCTTCTCTGTCGCATGGCTTGGCTGTCACCTGGTCGGGTTGTCTCATGGTCTGACGGAAGTTCCGGGATTGACGCTGCTGTTCGGTCTGGCAGGGGCGCTTGCTGTCACGGGTCTGTCCGTCTTGCTGGCGCAACGGGCTCTTTTTGGCTGGCTTGCCGCGATAGGGCGGAATTCGCTGGCGATCTATGTCGCATTCCTCATTCCGCTCGCGGTTTCACGGCATATTCTGATCAGCTATGCCGGGTTTTCAGATCCGGGCTGGGTTGCTCTCGCCGCGGTTCTGTTCTCGGTTCTGGCATGCCTGCTTCTGGCCGAAATGGCACCGCGGCTCGGCCTTGGATTCTTGCTCACCCGGCCGGGATGGGCTCGCCTCAGCCCGCATTCCTGAGTGGGGATGCCCTGGCGTTGCGGACCACGCGCCACGCGACAGCCGCAACGACGATCAGCGATTGCAGCACGACAATGGTTGGCCCTGTCGCGGCATCGATGTAGAAACTCACGTAAAGCCCGACCAGTGAAGACGCCATCGCCGCGCTGATTGCAATCGCAAGCATCCGGTCGAAGCGATGCGTCAGCAACACGCCGATGGCGCCGGGAGCGATCAGCATCGCGATCACCAGTACCACGCCAACCGCCTTCATCGCCGCGACAATCGAAAGCGCGAGCAATGTCAGCAGGAAGCCGTCCAGCCGCGCAATCGACAGGCCAATCGCGCGGGCATGTGCGGGATCGAACCCTGCCAGCACGAAATCGCGTCGTTTCGCCAATACGATCAGCACCGTCGGCAGCGCAATCAGGGCGATCTCACCAACGTCACGCCATGAAAGGCCGAGCATATTGCCGAACAGGATATGCGTGAGGTGCTGGTCCGTGTCGATCTTCAGGAACAGGACCAGCCCCAGCGCAAACATGCCGGAGAAGACGATCGCCATCATCGCATCCTCTCTCACCCGGCTCTTGGCTCGCAGGTAACCGGCCGAAAAGGCGCAGAACAGACCGGCAAGAAACGCGCCGAGTGTGAGCGGCATCGCCAGAACATGCGCGGCAACGATGCCTGGAAGCACCGCATGGGAGATCGCGTCTCCCATCAGCGCCCAGCCGCGCAGAACCAGAAAACATGAGAGCGTTGCTGCGGCCATCGCCACCAGCAAGGCGGCGACCAGACCGCGTTGCATGAACCCGTGCGAAAGCGGATCGAGCAGGATCGACGCCAAGCTCATGTGTCCGCACTCCTTTGCCGGAGGAGGGCGAAGCGACCATGTTTCGGAGCGAACAGAAAGGCCAGCAGGAACAGGCCCGTCTGCATCAGCACGATGAGCCCGCCCGTCGCGCCGTCGAGGAAGAAACTCGCATAGGCACCCAAAGCGCCGGACATCGTGCCCATTGCGGTCGCGAGAACCAGCATGCGACCGAAACGATCGGTCAGGAGATAGGCGGTCGCACCGGGGGTCACGACCATCGCGATCACGAGGATCGCGCCCACGGCCTGCAGGGCAGCGACTGAAGCCGCCGAAAGCAGCGCGAAGAAGAGCAGGCGCAGCCGCCACGGATTGAGCCCGACGATCCGCGCCTGCCCTTCGTCGAAGAAGGCGAGCATCAGATCGCGCCATTTCAGGCCGATGACCAAAAAGGCGATCCCTGAAATCGCGGCGAGTTGAAGGGCGTCGGTATCCGATATGGCGAGAATATTGCCGAACGCGATGGTCTGCACGCTGATCGATGTGGGCCGCAGCGAGACGATCAGCAATCCGAGCGCAAAAAAACTCGTGAAGATGAGCCCGATCGCAACATCCTCCTTCAAGGTCGTCAGGCGTCGAAGCAATGCAATCCCGCCCGCTGCGATCAAGCCGGAGGCAAATGCGCCAACGGCGAGCGGGGCGCCGATGATGGCCGAAATCGCGACCCCCGGTACGACCGCATGCGAGAGCGCATCCCCCATCAGAGACCAGCCTTTCAGGATCAGATAGCCTGATAGGCAGCCGCACAGGGCGCCGACGAGGGCGCTCACCCAGATCGCTCGCGCCATGTAGGAATAGGCAAAGGGCTCAAGCAGGAACTCGATCATTCCGGCTTTGCCTTTTCGCTGCGCGTTTGGGTTGTCACCAGCTTTTCGGCGTCGCGCGCACCATAAAGCACAACCGGGCGCTCATCATCGGTCAGCACCGTGACGCGGCGCTCATCCTCATCGTCATGGAGATCACCGCCGCCGATGCGAATATGGCGCAGGGTGCCACCGAACGCGGCGAGGAGATTTTTTTCCGTGAACGTGGTTTCAGTCGGCCCGTGCGCGAGGACCGTGCGGTTGAACAGCACCACCTTGTCGCAGAAATCCGGCACCGAACCGAGATTGTGCGTGGAAACCAGAATCAGTCGACCCTCGTCCCGCAAGGCGCGCAACAGGGCGATGATGGCGCTTTCTGTCTTCACATCGACACCGGTGAAGGGTTCGTCGAGCAGGATGATGGAGCTACCCTGTGCCAGTGCCCTGGCGAGAAATACCCGTTTGCGCTGCCCACCGGAAAGCTCGCCGATCTGGCGGGTTTTGAGTTCGATCAATCCAACCCGATCGAGCGCGAGATCAACCGCAGCCCTGTCCTCGGCGCGCGGGCGGCGCATCAGGCCCATATGGCCGTAGCGCCCCATCATCACGACATCCTGTACGAGAACCGGAAAGGTCCAGTCGACTTCCTCGCTCTGCGGAACATAGGCGACGAGTCCGGCCTTCAGCCCCGCCGTCACGCTGTTGCCATTGAGCCTGACCAGCCCTTCTACCGGTTTGAGAAAGCCCATGATGGTCTTGAACAAGGTCGATTTGCCCGAACCGTTGATGCCCACCAAAGCCGTGATCGTGCCGCCATCAAGCACGAAACTCGTGTCGCGGACGGCGATCACGCCATTGGGATAGCGCACCGTGAGGTTTGAAACCTCGATTGTGGTTCGAGGGTCTCGCTCCGTCATGTTCCGAAGCCGCGCGCGATTGTTTCCACCGTGGTTTCCAGCAGTTTCAGATAGGTTGGCACGGGGCCGCCGGCGGCAGAAAGCGAATCCACATAAAGCACGCCACCATAGCGGGCCTTCGTTTCCCGCGCGACCTGCTGCGCGGCGCGATCAGAGATGGTGCTTTCTGAGAAAATCACGGGGATCCTGTTTTTCCGCACGAGGTCGATCAACCGGCGCACCTGCTGGGGCGAGCCCTGTTCATCCGCATTGATCGGCCAGAGGTAGGCTTCCCGCAAGCCGAAATCACGCGCGAGATAGCTGAACGCGCCCTCGCTGGTCACCAGCCAGCGCTGCGCCTCCGGGATTTTCGCCAGCCGTGCACGCAGGGGTTCCTCGATGGCCCGGATCCGCGCCGAGTAGGCTGCGGCGTTTCGCGCATAGGTTCCGGCATTCGCCGGATCTGCCGCCGCGAGGGCCTTGCGGATGTTCTCGACATAAATGAGCGCTGCTCCGGGGGACATCCAGGCATGCGGATTGGGTTGGCCGGAATATGGGCCCTCGCGGATCGGCAGCGGCATCACGCCTTCCGAGACGATCGCGCTTCGCACGTTGTTCAGGTTTCCGAAGAATTTTTCGAACCAGCGTTCGAGATTGAGGCCGTTCCACAAAACGAGATCGGCCCCCTGCGCCCGCACAACATCCTGTGGCGTCGGCTGATAATCGTGAATTTCCGCACCGGGCTTGGTGATCGACTCAACGGTTGCGGCGTCGCCGGCGACATTCTGAGCCATGTCCTGAATGATCGTGAAAGTCGTGGCCACCCGGAGCCTCCGCCCCGCGAGGTTTGCCCCTTGCGCGGGTGCAAGTCTTGGCAAGACGGGGGCCATCGCGAGGGCCAGCAGCATCGTCCGGCGGCTGGGGTTTAATCCATTTGTGTCGTGGGCATCGGTCAATGGAGTTCTCCAAGGTTCCAGATTTTCAGATGCTATTGCGAACCATTTGCATCTGTCAATGCTGTTGCAACTCATTTGCAAAAAGGATTTGCCCCGAATCGTGCCTTTCGCTAAATTTCGCGCCGGGTAGATGCAGCGAGCAGCATGAGCGACGAGAAAAAGCGATTTGAGAGGTTCCGGCAGGACCTCAAGGCAGCCGGAATCCGCTTGACCGAGCCGCGCAAGGTGATCTTGCGTGTGCTTGCCAGTGCGTCCGATCACCCGGATGCGCAGGCGCTCTACGCCCGCGCGGTCGCGATCGATGCCAGCGTTTCACTTTCGACGGTCTATCGCACCTTGAAACTGCTGGAAGAGCGCGGGGCCATCCAGCGCCACGCCTTCGATGACGGGCGTGCCCGGTTCGAGAACAGCGATGGCGAGCACCACGACCACCTGATCGACCTCGATACAGGCCAGGTGATCGAGTTCCGCTCCGACAAGATCGAGCGCTTGCAAGCCGAAATCGCTGCCGAACTGGGCTATGACATTATACGCCACAAGCTCGAGCTTTACGCCCGTCGGCGCTCCTGAACGCGCTATTTCAGCAATTCGAAGCGGATGTCCTGTTGGCCCTCCAGCAGCACCTTGCGGCCGAGTGTGTAGAGGTTCTCGAGCCCTGATGTGAGCGTGATGAAATGGTTGCCGGAGAGCTGGCCGGCTTTCGAGGCGAAATTCACGTAGCCATAAGCGAGCAGGATCTCGGTTTCGCTCACGCCGCCGGGATAGAGGATGATTTCTCCCGGCGAGGGATAGCAGGTGTTGTTCTCGTAAGAGACGCCGAAATCGAGGTCGCCCAGCGGCACCCAAACACCCTCGCCCGACCAGCGCACATGGATGATCTTCGACACGAAGGGCAGGTGTTTGCGGAAGGCCGCGACCGTTTTCGGGGCCTTTTCGGTTTCGAAACGGGCCTCGAAAACATAGGGGCCTGCAGTGATTTTCAGGTCGGGCATTCCGGTCTCCGTCTGGATCAATTCAGTTCGTCATGCCGTTCGGCCAGAGCCAGAACGGTGCGGAACAGGGTTGCGGCTGCGAGGCCGATATCGGCTTCGGACGAGAACTCATCCGGGTGGTGGCTCAGGCCATCACGCGAACGGACGAACATCATTCCGAAGGGGATGCGCCCACGAAACGACATCGCATCATGCCCGGCTCCGCTCGAGAGCAGCCGGACGGGTTTGTCGATGGTCGCCTCGGCGGCTTCCGCCATCAGCTGACGCAAGCCGCCATCGCATTGTGCGGCGGGAGCCTCGTAGCCCAAATAGAGCTTCGCTTCGACCCGACGGTTGCGCGCGATATCGGCAATCGCAGCTTGAATCCGCAAACCCGCCTCGTGCCGCAGCGTATCGCTCTCCGAACGGAAATCGAGCGAGAATTCAACATGGCCGGGAATGGTGTTCACGGCACCGCCCGGCACGCGCAACTGGCCAATTGTCGCAACCAGACCGGTCGTGTCGCGGGCGATACCCTCAATGGCGAGGATCATGGCGCTTGCTGCCGCCAGTGCATCCTGCCGCAAGACCATCGGCGTGGTGCCGGCATGCCCCGCCTTGCCGGTGACCCGGCAGGAGCCTCGCGTCACGCCCTGAATGGCGGTGACGACACCCAGCGGCCGGTTCTCAGCCTCGAGAACCGGCCCCTGCTCGATGTGCAATTCGAGGAAACCCAGCGCGTTCTGCCCCTGCCAATCCGCGCTGGCATCGCCCTCGGGGCAGCCGAAATCTCGCAGGGCCTCGCGCCGGGAGATACCATCCTCATCGCGTTCATCGAGGATTTTCGGATCGAACTGCCCTGCAACGGCGCGCGAGCCCGTCAGTGTCGAGAGAAAACGCACGCCTTCCTCGTCGCCAAAGGCCAGAACCGTGATGCCGAAGGGAAGACGCTTTCCACTTTGTTGCAGATGCCGGACGATCTCGATCGCCGCCACCACACCAAGCGTTCCGTCAAAGCGTCCGGCATCGCGCACCGAATCAAGGTGCGATCCGATCAGTAGATGAGGAGCACCAGCCGATGCACCGGGATACTCGCCGATCAGGGTCCCGAGCGCATCAAGCCTCGTCGTCATCCCGGCTTCGTGCATCCATTCCGTCGTCCGGTCGACTGCCCGACGATGGCTGGGCGAGAGGGTCAGGCGGGTGATCTTGCCCGGCTCGTCGCTGATCTGGGCAAGCTCATCAAGGCGCGCGACAATCGCACGACCCAGTTCGGCCGGAGAAGGGGCGCGGGGAGGGCTCATTTCTGGTTCACCCAGAGCGCGAGGGTGCGTCTTTCCTCAAGGGTCATACCCGTGAGATTATTCGGGGGCATCGAATGTGTCATCACGCTATGCATCCTGATAGCGGATTTCTGGCGTGCAATGTGCTCGGGGCTGTCAAGCAGCACCCCTTTCGGTGCAATGGCAATGCTGGCCCAGACCGGCTCGCGCGCATGGCACATCGAGCAGCGCGAGGTGATGATTTCGACGACCGGAGCGGGAGCTTGTGGCAAGGTCGCAGCGAGGGCGGGCTCCACCAGCGGCGCCAGCCCGAGCCTCTCGCGGCCCTGAGGCGAGGCGCTGAGCGAAATCCAGATCGCAGTCCAGATGCACAAGGCCGCCGCGACCCAGGTCCACCACAGATCACGCCCGCTCGCATGGCGCACATTGTAGAAGTGCCGAACAGCCGCACCGGCGATCAGCACCAGCCCCACGATCACGTAGCCGTAAGGGGTCGACCAGGTGAGCGGGTAGTGGTTCGAGAGCATCAGAAACACCACCGGCAAGGTGATGTAGTTGTTATGGGTCGAGCGTATCTTCGCCCGCTTTCCGAGAGTCGGATCGGGCGATTGGCCCGCCATGAGCGCAGCGATAACCTTCTTCTGGCCCGGAATGATGATCATGAACACGTTTGCTGTCATGATCGTGCCCATCACGGCCCCGATATGGATCATGGCGCCTCGGCCCGAGAAGATCTGCTGGAACCCATAGGCCATGCCGACGATGAGCACGAACACCGCCAGCGCCAGCCCCTTCTCGTTTTTCGCCAGCGGCGAGCGGCACAGGCCATCATAGGCGGCCCAGCCGATCGCGAGGCTCAGCAGGCCGATCGCACTCGCGACAAGCGGCGAGAGTTCACGCACGGCGGGGTCGATCAGATACAGCTCGCTCTGCGCATAATAGACCCAGACGAGCAGGAAAAACCCGGTGATCCAGGTCGAGTAGCTCTGCCATTTGTGCCAGATCATCTCCTCCGGCAGGTGCTTGGGCGCCTCGAGGTATTTCTTCACCTCATAGAAGCCGCCACCATGCACTTCCCATGTCGCACCGCCTTTGCCGGCCGGGATATCCGGCACGGCGCGCAAGGATGCATCAAGATGCATGAAATAGAAGGATGATCCAATCCAGGCGATTCCGGTGATCACATGTGCCCAGCGCAGCAGAAGGCCGCCCCATTCCATCAGGTAAGGATCCATTCCGAGCCCGCTCCTTTCGCGCGGGCCGGACTGATGCTCGGCCCCCTTTCCAAGTGAAGCATAGCCCGTGCCAGCTTTGAAGCCTCTATCCGGCTCTCGATTGTCGCCGATGCGAAGAGTGGCTCATGTGTTGACGTCATCAAGCCGCTTCGGCTACCACCGCTTTCGTCGCGGGTATGATGTAATGGTAGCCTGTCAGCTTCCCAAGCTGAACGCGCGGGTTCGATTCCCGCTACCCGCTCCATTTTTCCGTCTCGCGCCAAGTTCGCCTTGCTCACGGCTCCAACCGGCCGGCGGGCAGTTGCCCTTGCGAACGCTTGCGCGTTCGAAGTTGCACCCCACGGGTGCCCGGATCAGCCAAGGGGCACCGGCCATGAAGGCCGATGCCCCTTTGAATTTGCGAGCCTTGCCGGCGTTCAGTAGACCGAGCGGCACACCCGGCGCAGGCCAATCACCTCACCGTAGCGGTTCACGCGTTCCACCGTGAAGCAGCGGCGGGGTGCTTCATCCTCGACATAGACCGGCTCGCTGCGGGCGGCGGAGCCAGCGATAATCGAGCCGAGCACGAGGCCACCGGCCAGTGCGGCGGCGCCGTAACCCCAGTGGCGCGGGCGGGCTTCTGCAGCAGAAGCGAAGGCGGCGGAGCCGAGCGCGAAGAGGGCGAGGGCGAGCGTGGCGGTCTTCTTGGTGCTGATCTTCGACATGACTTTTCTCCTGGTTGCTTGTTTCGGGGGTCGACCATTCGGCCTCCATACCCGTTGGTCGCATCGAGAGCGGTTTGGGTTCACGTCATGCGAAATTATTTTTGGAAGGCAGAAATCGGACGATCGATGACGGGTCGAACTTCGTGGCGGGTCCTGAAAATGAAATCAGCCGCCCCTCGCCGGGGCGGCTGCATCATCGGCTCAGGAGAAAGCCGACGATCAGTAGTAGCGGTTGAAGCAGACACGGCGCACGACCAGTTCGCCGTAAGCGTTCACGCGCCGGATCATCCGGCAGCGATATCCGCCGCCATAATGCACGAAGCGCGGGCCATAGTGGCCGCGCCAGATGTGATGCGGGGCCGGATGCCAATCGAAGCCATGGCGCGGGCCGCGGCCGGGCCAGGCGGAGGCCTCGCTGGCGGCGGTGATCGCGGCGCCGCCCAAGGCAAGCGCGGCAAACAGATATTTGGTGGATGTGCGGACGTTGATCATTGTCGGGTTCCCTCGTTCCTGATGAGGGTCCGGTCATCGGCCCTCTGATTGTTGGTCGCGAGGAGAGGGGTGAAGGTTCAAAGAAAGGCCACTTTTTTTCGCACAGGAGATGAGAAAGAGGCCGATTGCCAGAATCGCCACATCCTTTTGTTTTGCGGGCGTTTCTTTGAAAAAAAGACTGGCGCGGAACAGCTCGGGCGTCACTCAGGGCCGCTTGGCGGCTTCCTCGGCTGCGCGGGCGACGGCAGCGGCTGCATTCACCCGGCCAGCACCGAAGATCGTGTCCGGACCTTTCGGGCCAAGATCCTGCGCTGTGGCGGCGAGTACGCGCCTCACTCCTGCGAGATCCAGCTCCGGGTTGCGCTCCAGCATCAGGGCTACAAGCCCCGAGACATGGGCTGCCGCCATCGATGTGCCGGACGAGAACGTGTAGCCCTTTTCGGGTGCTGCGGCGATGACATCGACACCCGGCGCGGCAATCGCGATCTGCCTGCCGGTATTCGCGCGGTTGAATACCGCATCACTCGCATCGGTCGCGGTCACCGCGAGGACCGAGGGCTCGGCCGCCGGGTAGAGAGGCGGCGTTCCCGGCCCGGCATTGCCGACGGCCGCGACAGCAATGATCTTGCGCGTTCTCGCGCCCTCGAGCGAGCGACCCATCAGTCGGTCCTGTGGACCCGCAAAGCTGAGATTGAGGACGCGCGCGCCCTGTTCTGCTGCCCAGTCGAGTGCTTGTAAAATCTGAAAACTGGTGCCCTGTGCGGCTGTGCCGGCAGCCGAGCCAAAGGCGCGCGCAGCGAGCAACTCGGCTGAGGGCGAAATGCCGCGCAACGTTGACTTCGCGACAATGGCACCGGCGAGTGCCGTGCCATGTCCCAGAGTGCCCGTCGCATCCGTGCCGAGCGCATCGAAACGCCCGGCGATCACGCCTTGCAGTTCAGGGTGCGCGTCGTCGAGACCGGTATCCACGAGCGCGACTTTCACCTTTGCACCCTGCGCCAGCCGATGTGCGTCGGCGACGGCCATGCGATCGAGCACATATTGTGGCTTTGCGACGGGCGCGGGTTCAGCCGCCGCAGGCGCGATGCTTGCCTTTTGCGGCTCTGCCGGTGCAGCAGTTTCGCTCTTCTGCGGCTCTTGCTGCAAGGCATAGAGGTAATTCGGCTGGGCACTCGCGATCCTTGCGTCCCCGGCCATTTGCTGAAGCACCTGTCGGGCGCTGCGTCCGCCATCCACCCGGGCGCGTGTGATTGTTGCATTGGCGAGCACAAAACGTGTCGTCGCGAGCGGGGTGAGGCGATGGCGTCGCATCACGGCTGCGCTGTCCGAGCCGGGGCGCAGTTCGAGCAACACCTCTTCAGCCACGTAGCGGCGCTCGTTCGGGCGCGGAATGCTGACTGGTGGCAAACGGGGCCCAGCGGACTGGGTCTGCTGCCGCGGGGGCTGGCGCGGCGGCGCACCGCGCGCCTCCTGTTTTCGCCTCGGCCGCGCGCGTGGACGAACCGGCTCATCGTCATCATCATATTCCTCGACGATGACCCGTCTTCCACGTGGCTGGAGCGCGTCGATCAGCGGAGGCAACAAGACGCCCGTGCCGATGATGACGCCCGCGCCGCCCGGAAAGCGACCACGTCCCCCCGGTACGCGGGGCCGTCCGCCGGGGAGACCGATATCGCCGCCCGGCACACGTGCCGTGCCACCGGGAACACGGACATTGCCGCCCGTAAAGTTCCCTCGCGGCATCTGCACGCTGCCCTGACCGCGCACGAATTGGGCTGGTTCGGCCGTGGGTTGCATCATCCCATCGATGGCGACCGGCATGGCGATCGCCGGCACGGCCATTCCGCCAAAAACCAGAGCAAGCATCGCAAGGGAGCCTGAGAGACGCTTGCTTGCCATCTGGGCCTCTCCTCACTGATCAGGAGCGACGAGCGCGACCACATCCTTAGCCGCCTGAAGCCGTGCAACAATGCGCTCGGACTCCGGCCGAGGCAAGGCCTTGTCACCAATCCGCACGCGATAGAGCCCGCTGGCACGCGGTCCCTCGACAATCGAGGCTCCGACGCTCTTCAGCAAATCAGCAATTGCCACTGCTTTGGCTTCCGGCGCGAAGGAGATGAGCACAAAGGTGCCATCGCTCGCGGCAGGGGCCGAGGCGGTCTGATAATTCTGTGAGCCAGGCCCTGAACCAGGCACGACGCCCGTCAAAACGACGCCTTGCGCCGCAATCACGGCAATCGCCGCAGCAGACGCATAAGCCAGTGTTTTCGGCGAGAGCGCGGCGATCAGGCCACCCAGCCGTTCCATCAACCCGCGCCGCACGGCACCCACCTGCTGTGCGATCCGCTTCGGCTCGGCTTCGATCTTTGCCATCAGGGCATCGAGGGCGCGAGGCGAGGGCGCACCGGCTGCTTCGTTGAGCACGATCGCCGCTTCGCTCTCCTCAGCGATGAGGTCGAGCCGCCGGCGCAATTCGGCGTTGGTGCCAAGAGCAATCTCGACACGTGCCCGGTCAGCGGCCGAAATACGTCCGTTATGATAGAAAGGCAGGAGATCCTCGATCTCCCGATCTGCCTCGTTCAGAGCGTTGATCATGGCCACCCCCGGTCGATTCCGTTGGCTTTGAGAAGCTCGCCAAGTTTCTTGCGAGCATGAAAAAGACGGGTTTTCACGGTGTTTTCCGGGATCGAGATGATCATCGCGACCTCCTCGACGGATGTTTCGTGGTAGTAGACGAGATCGAGAACCTCGCGGTGTTCGGGGGAGAGCTTCTCCATGCAGGCGCGGATCGCCGCGCCCTTGTCGCTCTTCTGCATCTGCACTTCGGGGTCATCGCCATCATCCTCGATTGCTTCGGCCACGCCCTCATCGAGCTCGGCCTCGCGGCGCTTGCGCAAGGCCGACCAGGCCTTGTTCCTCGCCATCGCCAGAAGCCAGGTGGAAACCGAGGATCGCCCCTCGAAACTCGCCGCCTGCCGCCAGACATCCACAAAGACCTCGCTCAGCGCATCCTCCGCCAGCGCCTCGTCCTTCAAGAGGCGTTGGAGAAACCGGAAGGCACGCAGGTTATGCCGGGCGTAAAGCACCCGCATGGCAAGGTTGTCTCCCTTGGCAATGCGTTGGACGAGTTCCTCGTCGCTGCCAGACTCCATCGGCATCACCTTCAGCAAGGCCTGCACGTTGCTTGGTCGCGCGGGCGGAGCAAGAGGTTCACATCAAGGACGAGAATTTTTGTGCTTGGCAAGCTTCATGCATCGAGCTGGCACGGTCTGGGCGTTCGAAAAGCGCCCGAAAACGACCTGATCCATCCGGAAATGAGGCCGGGATAAGACCCGGCCTGCTGCCCCGAATTCTGCTTCAGGCCGCACGGATGCGCTGGATGAGCCTCGAGACAGAGGTATCGAGTTCTTCGGCATATGTGCCGAGTTCATGCGCGCTGTGCTGGGAATGCGACGCGGCATCCGCATTCTTGTCGACATTCTCCTGAACGAGAAGGATGGCTTCGTGCAATTGCTGGGTTGAGGCCGCGATCTTGCGCGCTGCCAGATCAATGCTGTCGACGCTCTCGCGCTGTTCACTGACGGTTTCGGCGATGCCGGTTGCCGAGAGACTGATTTCGTTCACTTTGTGGGTGAATCTTTCAATGAACTCGGCAGCCGCATTGGTGGCTTGCTGGACTGCTGTCAGTTGGGTGGCGATCACCTGCGTCGCGTTCGCGGTCTGCTGCGCGAGTGACTTGACCTCCGACGCAACGACCGAGAAGCCCCTTCCAGCCTCGCCAGCCCTTGCGGCCTCGATGGTCGCATTCAGCGCCAGAAGGTTGGTCTGGGCTGCAATGGTGCGGATGGTTTCGGCCACTTCATCGACCTCGCTGACGCAGGCCACGAGGTTGGCCACGCGCTCGCGGATCACTTTACTGTCCTCGCCGACCTGTTTGGCGGTGCGCGCCGCATCCGAAGCCTGTTCGGCGATCTGGCTGATCGAGCTGTTGAGATGCGTCGTTGCGCCGGCGACGGCTCCGACCTGGTTGGAGGTTTCGCTCGCCTGATCGAGCACCAGCCGTGTGCGCTCGCTGGTGCTGGCCGAGACCTCCGTCAGGGTCTGGGAGACCGATTGCAGGGCGGTGGACGAATTCGCGACCGAATGGGCGACACGCTGGATCGTTTCCTCGAATTCGGCCGCGATGCTGTCGAGTTGCTGGCGGCGCTCTTCGGCCGCCTCCGCCCGCATGGTCTCCGTTTCCCAACTGAGCGCCGAAATGCGCTCGATATTCTCCTTGAAGACCGTCAGCGCCGTCGCCATGGCGCCGATCTCGTCGCGATCCTGACTGAAAGGTACATGGGTATCCTGATCGCCGCTGGCGAGTTTCAGCATGCTGGCGCGAATTTTCGCGAGCCGATCCACGACGCGATAGGTCACCAGCACGCCAAGCGGGCTGAGCAGAAGAGCCAGCAGGCTGACGGCGGCTGCGGCAGTCAGGGTGAGCTTGGCAGCATCCTGCACCGCCAAAGCCGCCTCATTCGAACGGATCATGCGTTCAGCCTGGTCGCGCTCAAGCCGCTTTTGCAGGGCATCGGCCGCCGAATTGAAAGCACCCTGCGCGAGTGCGCCCGCACGATCATGCGCGAATTTCTCGGCCAGAGAGACCACCTCATGGCCAAGACGAATCATCTCGTTCAGGTGTTTCGAGGCTTCGGCATCAGGTCCGCCCTGCCCGGCCAGAACCTTGCCTTCCTCGAGAATGCCCAGAAGCTTCGCCGAAACGCTCGACAGTTCCTCCCGCTGCTCCTTCAGGCGCAAACGGTCCAACTCCGCCGGGGCACTCTCGACGATGCGGCGCTGCCGCTCGATCAGGAGCTTGAATCCGCCCAGCGTATCGACAGCGAGGAAACTGCTGTGGAGTTCCTGCCCCGCCATGCTCATGCGCTGCGAGGCCATCATGGTGACACCGCCGAGGAACATCACGAGCGCCAGAAAAACGCCGACGACTGCATAGAGCTTCGTTGAGATTCTCAGGATACCCATTGCCGTTTCCTTGCCGGGTGATTGCAGGTTCAGCGCAACTCGCGCGAAGCGACTTCGCGGGCGGCTTCGATCACTTTCTGCAAGGGAGCCGCCGGTGTGTTCTTTGTAATCAGGAACAGGCGCTGCTCGATCGGCTTTTCGGTGCCGAGTTCAGGCAACTTCGCCTCCGAGACAAGGCCCAGCTGCGCGATACCCAGCGCACCCTCTTCCTGTTGGACAACCTTGATGACCTGGCTGCCGTTATTGACCTTGATCATATTGGGGACATCAATGTCCTTGCCCCCGTTCATCTGCGCTTCCACCGTTGAAAGCACGCCGCCGCCCTGCCGCACAACCACAAGCCGGATCGGCATGTCGGGACCGCCGACCTCCTTCCAGTTTCCGATCTGCCCTGTCAGGATATCCTTCAGCTGAGCCATGGAGACCGGCTTCGTGGAATTCTTCGGATGGATCGCGAAGGCCGCGCGAGTGCGCCCGATCTCGAAAGCCTTGAGAGAGGCGAAGTCGCCCGTTGGAAGAATTTTCTTCACATTCGGGATCTCTTCTTCAAGCGGTGATGACATCATCGCAATTTGAGCTTGCCCTTCAAGCAAAGCGATCAGTCCGGCCGATGATTTCGAGGATGTGACGGCAATTTTTTGTCCGCTTTTTTCT
Organism: Hyphomicrobiales bacterium; assembly: GCA_017302635.1. GTDB lineage: Bacteria > Pseudomonadota > Alphaproteobacteria > Rhizobiales > Beijerinckiaceae > Rhabdaerophilum. Next base: position 799,391 of record JAFLCX010000001.1, on the reverse strand, counting down.
TCAATAGAGGCCTTGAATGGAACAAAAAGACGCGAACTGACCGTTGAAGACCCTTGAATAACAATTCCATCATTCGCAAAGACACCGAATGTGGTTGCTGTGAGCAAGGCGAAAGCTACAAAACTGGACTTGGAGACCTGTGTCGGATGGCGGTTGCTCATGAGGACCCTCGAGATGAATCAATTGCCATGCATCACATTCAAGGAGAGACTTTCCCCACCAGCGGACGGATCCAATGATCTGAACTTTGGTGTCGAAACACAATCTTTGCGTGAAAATCGAGCTGGGGTTTTCTACTTTAAATTGTGAGCATTTAGACAGCGAAATTTATACTTTTGAATGGTTGATGTAATGTAAATATACAGAATTTGCTGTGTTTTTTGATTTGAATACAATTTTATTCGAATGTTTCACAGGGATGTCACACAGCGTCTGTATCTTCCACGCTCAAGAAGGGCTGGACGGAGTACGACATCATGCAAAACATGCTCGTAGAAAAGAATTGGATCAATATGATTGGAGCAATTAGTCTCGCGATCATCCCATTCTTGATGATGAATTCACATTTTTCATCGTCTAATTTCGGAGCAGATAAGAAAATTACTGTTCAGGTTGCAGAACATTCGATCGACTGAACACGATTCATCAGCCCGGACTCGCTAAAGTTCGGGCTGAGAAACGGCGAATAAGCATGAGGAGCCGCTTATTCGGCTGCCTCCTCGTAATGTCCGAGCGCAGCCTGATTTTCGATGCACTCGATTGAACCATCAGGATTGAGACGAATGGTCGCTCGATCCGGAATGGATTTCCATTGGGCGACACCGACGACCATCGCGAGATCGAACTCGCGGGCCACGATCGCAGTGTGGCTGAGGAAGCCGCCCACATCGGAGACCAGCCCGGCGACAGTCCGAAAATAGGGCAGCCACGCATGCGGGATCATCGGGGCGACGATGATGTCACCCGGCTCGAGGTCATCGATCGGGCCACCCAATTCGGCGACAGACTGCGCGATCACCCGCGCCCGCCCTTCGACGGGCTTTGAACCGGCGACGCGCGAGCCCTTCAGCGCCCCTGCGCCGTCCGTCGAGCTGGAATCTGTCAGAACTGCATTTTCGATGATCTCGGCGGTGAGGGCCGATGGCAGACCCGGAAGATCCGCAAAGATCGCCGCCAGATCGCGCCGCTCGACCGCCAGTTCGCGCAGCTTCTGCTCGGTGTCCGCGCCGAAGCTCTTGAGTTCGTCCGAAGTGAGCCAGAAGGCCAGGCCACCGAGTTCGAACCGGTCATCGAGCGCCATCGCGATCCTGCGCAAGGCGGCAAGCTCGCGCAAGGCCATGTGCTTGGCATCCTCCTTCAGGGTCTGGAAACGGCGGGCCGCCAGCGCGGCCTTGTGTGCTTTCTGGCTCAGGCGATCCGGAATTGCTGGCAAGTCAGCGCCCGTGGGCCAGCCGGCAGCAAATTGTTCAAGCCTGTGGACCGTCTCGCCATAGCGTGGTTGGGAGAGTTCGTAGTCGAAGCTCGCCCGATGGCCGAGCGTCTGCAGCAGGATCGCGCGACGCTCTTCGGGCGAGGTCGCTGCCTCAGCCGCCGCGATCCCGCGCGCGATCAAGGTTTCGCCCGCTCCGGCGAGCACTGCACTGGGCTCCACGCCTGCTTTTGTCAGCAGGGCGGTTGCCTGCCCCACGAAGAGCGACGCGAGGATGTTGACGCTCTCCACCTCGGCATAGATACCGCCCACGAACCGTTCGTGCTGGCGCTTGAACGTCGCAAGGAGATCCGGCGTGGACATTTTCCCGAAATCCACCGCATCCATCAGCGTGGTATGAGACTCGATCTCGGCAAAAAGATCACCGCGAATGCTCGCTTCGATCGTCTCGGCCTGCTTGGTCAGCTTGCGCAGCAGGAAAGTGCTGACGACCGGCGCACGTGCCAGCTCCTGCCGGCGATCGATGTAGAGACGCCCGAAAGCCGGGGTCACGTAGGACGGCGTGTTCTCGCCGACATTGTAGGTGAGCCCGAGCGATCGGCAGGCACGATCGACACTGCCGCCCACCGACCAGATCTCGTTCATCAGCGAAAGCGAGAGCGCGGTCGGACGCGGCAGAAGTTCGGCAAGTTCAGTGCGCGCGAGAACCACTTCGCCTGGCTGAGCACCCGAGGCGCGCTCGATCAGCCGGGCACGTTCATCCTCGATGGCCAAGGCAACCTTGTCGCCGATCACCGCACGGGTGATGTCGCGGCTCTGGACAATGAAAAACTCTCCGCCGCGATAGGCCCATTCGATATCCTGCGGCCCGCCGAACAACTGCTCGGCCTTCCGCCCGATCTCGAGCAGCGCCAGCACCGAAATCGGCGGATGTTTATCGCCCTGCAAGTGAGATGTCGTGCGGCCGAAACAGAATGTTTCGGGCGTTGCAGCCCCCGAGACGAAGGCGTCAGCGGTGCCGCGCACCATCTCGACCATCATGTGTCCGCCGGAATTCGGCGAGCGGGTGAAGAGCACGCCGGCATATTCGGCATCAACCATCTGCTGCACGAGAATATTGCCGCTGCTGGCATCGATCGCATAGGCCTCGGCACGCTTGTCGCTGAAGGACGCGATGACGTGGTCCACAGCCTCGGCAAGTGTCGTGCGCTCGATATGCAGGACACTCTCGAAAACACCCGCGAAGCTGAACTCGGCAACGTCTTCGCCCGCAGCAGAACTGCGTACGGCAGCGCGAGTGAGGGGTGCGGTGTTCCATGCCTGATCGAGCATCTTTTCGCGTTCGGATGGTGCGGCAGCCCTGTAGGTTGCGATGAAAGCATCATCGAGCACAAAGCCATCCGGAACGGGAATGCCGGCCGCCTTCATTCGTGCCAGGCGGTAGGCCTTGTTGCCGCAATGGGTCAAAACGTCCGGTTCCGATAGCGTCTTGATTCCATAGGTGTTCCGACGAAGACCAAGCCAGCCGAGCACCGATTTGCGATCCAGCGTCAGATAGAGCCGCTGCAACAGGATGAGCGCCGCGCTGAGCACGATGTAGAAACTCGAAGCCGCTCCGAGAACAGCGGCCATGCCGCCAAACAGCGCCATGCCGCCGACCCAGATCATGACCCGACGACGCGTGCTGCCCGGAAACGAGAGATCGATGTACAGGCAGAGCAAAGCACCGAAGAGCAGGGGCAAAACAAAAGTGAAGTCCTTCACCGTGCCGTTCTCGACCCAGAAGAACGGCGTGCCGAGTTTGCCGGCGGCCATATCCACCGCCGAAACCGAGATCGCGAGGATGGGCAGGAACAGCAACCCGAGCAGGTTGCGCATCGGTGTCATCTTGTGTTGCCGGAACAACTCGCCCAGAGCTCGACTCATGCGCTGAGGATCATCTGCGAGGCGCACCTTCAGCGCCGCAACCTCCGGCGCAATCTTCTTCGAGACGATCTGGTCGCGCTCGGCCTTCAGAGCCACCGGCAGGATGATCAGCCGGGAAAGAAGGGCCAGAAGCAGCAGCACCAGCGGGAAGGGGAGCCATTTCGAAACGCTGACGAGAACATCCGCGACGGCTTCGACGCCGATGCTCCAGTAAGTCCGATCCTTCTGCGCCTGCCACTCGACGACATGCGGCGGGCGTGTGGATTCGCGGAAATACTCCCACGGAACGGTATAGCGGCCGCGGAAATCGCCACCCATGCGATGCAGTTCCAGCCCCATCAACTCGCCGAAGAAGCAACTGCGCCGATCATAGCAGGGCACGATCACCGGCTTCTTCGGCAGCGCTGCAACGCGCGCCTTGATATCTTCGGTGGTCGCCGTGCGCATCGTGATGTTGATCGCGCCGGGAATGTGGCGCTGCGCGAATTCGCCCGGGTAGCGCAGGTCGACGAAGATTGCGCCTTCATTGTCGACAAGGTTCTTCACCTCCTTGGTATCGAGCAAGGTGCGTGCATTCGGGAAATCCGGCACCGCCCGCAGAGTATCGAGCGTCCGGTTTTCGAGTCCGGTCATCTTGCGGCCTTCGACGACCCATTTCTCGAGCCCGCCGACGACAAACTTGCAGTTGATGCCGCGCGCCGCGAGCGCCTCGCAGTTTTCAGCGCTCCGATTGCCATTGTGGCAGAAGAGAATGGCGGTCTTGCCCTCGAAACCGATCCCCGATTTCGGCAGGTCTGGCCCCCGGGAAATTTTGGCGTCCGGCAGCGTGCCCATTTCGGTCTCCGCCGTCTCGCGGATATCGAGGAAGAACACGTCGGGGCGCAGCCCGGAGGCGGCCTCGCTCATCAGCTTGTTGGCGTCAGCGGTTGAGATGCCGTTTTTGTGGCGGAGCTGCTGGTTGAACGAGTATTCGCGCAAGGTCGGGTCGGCGACCGGCGCGCCCGGATCACGCGAGGGCCGCGTGAGGGTGGCTTCCAGCCGCTCCTGCCGCTCTGCGCTATAGCTGCGGTACTGATAAATGTTTCCCATAGCCGAGATCAGGGCCACAACGAGAAGGCCGAGCGCAATCAGCGACATGCGGCGAGCCGCTTTCGCGCTGGCGCCCGAGCGCCGCGCCGACATGCCGAACCCCACGGCGGCCACGCCGCCAACGCTGGCCAGTCCGATCGTCAGGAGTTGCGACAGCGACGAGAGCGAACCGATGATGAGTTCCGGCGACGGGATCGCGAGAGCAGGGGTCGCGTGAACAGCAAGGGCGCAAGCTGCGACTAAAAATGAGGCAGCACGACAAAATCCTGAGCCGCGTATGCTGGTGAAAGACTTTGTAGAAGCATCCGTATGGTAGGTTAAAGCAAGGAAAAGAGAGGGCTTTGACATGGATACCAATGCTCCAAAAGGATAAATTGACGTCAACAATGCATGAATGCCCTGGATGATCAACCGGCTAAACACTCAGTTTATGCTTGATTTAAAGCTTTGATTAACGACGATATGTGTGCAACTTTCGATTGATTTCCATTGAAAATTCCGAAAAGAGCGCCATGAGCGAAAAAAATGATAACATGTAAACATTTCATGTAATTATAAATATTTACATGAATCTTACTTCATGTAATTTTTCATTTTAAATTCTTAATTTGATGGTTTTATAATATAATCTCACAATTCTGTCGTAATAAATTTTATCAAAGGTTATTTCTACTTTTCGCCGCGGGGACACTCTCTCTGCGTGTCGCCTAGAGGTCGCGAAGTCCTTAGGCGACTGAGTAAAAGAAGCGATCCAATCGTTGCGTTTATGCCAATAAAAAATGTGCAAAAATGCCCATGATTGCGATGCCTGCCGAAGCTGCTGCATCTGGAAGTAGCAGTGACAATAGCCCGACCGGCCCATGAGCATCGCGTGCTTTGGCGACAATCTGCCGCAGCACGGCGTACAATGCCGTTGCGAGCGCTGACGGAAGAATCCGGCGTCCGGCCGCGCTTGCGGATTGACGACAAAGCTGCATCAATCGCGCGCATGAGAGCTTTCTGCCGGATAGGACTGGGTCAAACGCCTCGCCGCTTGTTGGCCTTGGCCCTTTGTTTCTTTACGGGTTCGGCCGTCGCTCGCGAGGAAGTGGTGGTCGTCACCTCTTTTCCTGCTTCGCTTTATGAGCCATTCCGGCGCGCCTTTGAGCAGAAGGAACCCGGATTTCGCCTGCGGATGCTCAATCGGAAGACAACGGCGGCCATTGCGATGGTGACGACCGGGCGATTCGAGGGTGATGTGTTCTGGGCATCGGCACCCGATGCGTTCGAAGTGCTGCGTGAAGCAGATAAGTTCGTTCCCATTCCCTCCGGAATCCAGCCGGCCTCAAGCCGTATCGGTGCTTTTCCAGTTGATGATATCAACGGGCTTTACCGGGGTTTTTCGATCTCCGGCTACGGGATGATGTGGCATGCTCCGAGTCTGGCACGGGCGCAGGTCGCTACTCCACGCGCAATTGCTGATCTCGTGCATCCACGCTTTGCGGGGCTGGTCGCAATGTCAGCGCCGTCTCGCTCGGGCACAACGCATCTGATGGTCGAGACCGTGCTCCAGCGCTATGGCTGGGAACGCGGATGGGAAATCTGGCTGAGGCTTGCCGGCAATCTTGCGACCGTCACGGCCCGATCTTTCAGTGTCTCCAGCGGTGTGGCGCAAGGGCGCTTCGCCATCGGGCTTTCGATCGATTTTCTTGGCCGCAACGAAACAGGCGAACTTGAATTCGCTTATCCGACGGAGAACGTCTTCCTGCCCGCGAGCATCGCCGTGCTGGCCGGCGCGCGAAATCCGCAGGGTGCGCGTCGTTTTGCGGACTTTGTTCTTTCAGAAGCCGGGCAAAGACTTCTGATCGAACCCCAGATCAATCGTTTCCCCATCGGAGCAGGCATTCTGCCGACGGGCGGACAGGATCTCTTCGCACTGGCTCGAGCGGAGGAGCCGCCCTTCCGCTTTGATGCGCGGCTCTCCGGCACCCGGTATGAACTGGTGAATATCCTGTTTGACGAACTCATTACCGAACGGCTGGCGCGATTGCAGAAATTCTGGCGCAACCATTCAGCACTGGATGCCCGGCTAGCAAACCACCCTGATTTGCGTGCCGAGTGGCGTTCAATCGGGCAATTGGCGGCGCAATTGCCGGGCGCGCTTGCTGGGCTTCATCAGGAGCCCGCAGTGGCGGACCTCAAGCGTGTTCCACGCGGCGCGCCGCTCGATCCGGTTCAGGCGGCGTTGGTCACCCGGATACGGCAAGCGGCGGAAACAACGTTGGCCGGCGCCGAGGAACGACTTGAAGCGCTCCAGCGTCGCCTGACACCTGCTGAACTCATCGCACCGGGGCTGCGCCCATGAGTCAGCTGCACGATGCAGGCGAGCCGCGCCGCGCCTGGCTGGGTATTGGCGGCAGGTTGGGCTTCGCCTTCAGCCTCTCTGCCTTGCTTGCGCTGCTTGCCGTGTTGATCGCCTGGCTGGCCTTCGAGCGTGTGAGCGGGGCCATCCGTACGATCGGCGGCGGACAATTGCCCCTCGTCGTGACTGCCGGCAGGCTTGCACAGGTGGGCGGTGCGATCACGGCCGGCGCGCCGCTTCTCACGCGCGCCGAAAGTCCCGCCGAAGTGGAGGATATCGGGGCGAGGCTGCGCGAGCGGGCGAGCATCCTGCGCCAACTGGTGGACCAGGACAGCACGACAGCCCCCGAGGGCATGCGCAGATTGATCGACGATCTCGACCAGAATCTCGATTCGATCCGCGCCGAAACCCTCGCGGCTCTCGCCATGCGCCGGCAAAATGAAGTGCTGCTCCGCGAGGTGCGCTCGCTTCACTCCGACTTCGTGGAAGAAGCGGAGCCGCTTGTAGACGATGCCCGCGTCATCGTGCTGTCCCAACTTGAAGAAATCGAGTCCCGCCCGCGTGGCGAGGCACGGCCTGCGCCCGAAATCCGAAAGCAGATCCGGAAGGCTGAAGCGATCCTGCAGGTCTCCTCGCATGCAAATCTGGCGATCGGATTGATCAGCCGGATCGCGGCCGTGGATACGTTGGAGCAACTGGCTCTCGACAATCATTTTCTTGCGGAAACCGTTGACCTGATCCGCGCCCAGGTGCCGCCCATGGAGGAGGCACCCGACACTCTGACCCTGCGGCAAGTCATCCAGCGGTTGATAGAACTCTCGACGTCCGAGAATGGGTTGCCGGCCCTGCGTCGTCTCGAACTCGCGCAACAGCGCAAGCTGACGCTGCTGCTCGGCGACAACAGAACGCTGGTGGGCGCTTTTGATCGCGAGATCGCCGGGCTCGTCGCCCGGGCTTCCGATCGCGCGGGGCAGTCGCAGCACGAAGCGGAAAGCTCGATCCGCATCGGGCGGAACCTGTTGCTGTTGATCGGGGCGATCGCGGTGCTGGCATCTCTGGGAAGCGGCCTGTTTTACGTCCGCTCGAACCTCATCCGCCGCATCGGCATCGTGGGTGATACGGCTCGCCAACTGGCCGACGGAAAAATTCCGCCGCCGATCGAGATTTCCGGTCATGATGAGTTGAGCGACATGGCGCGCGCGATGGAGCGTTTTCGGCGTACCCAGAGTGATCTCGTGCAATCGGCAAAGCTCGCCGCTCTCGGACATCTCTCGGCGGGTATCGCGCACGAACTCAACCAGCCGCTCAATGCCATCCGCTCGCACGCCTACAATGCCAGCCTGCTCCAGCAGCGTGGCGAAACCGAAGGGGTGACACGGGCCTTGCGAAAGGTGGAGGAACTCACCGCGCGTGCCGCGCATGTCGTGGGGCATCTGCGCCGGTTTGCGCGACGACCAGACCTCGCCCTTTCGGCGGTTACCATCGCCGAGGTCGTGGAGGGCGCGAACCTCATCCTTGCGAGCCGGCTGAAAGAGGCCGGCGCACGCCTCGAGCTTGATATCCCGGCCGGGCTTCAGGCCGAAGCAGAGGATATCCGCCTCGAGCAGGTTTTCGTGAACCTGATCGGCAATGCGCTCGATGCGCTGGTCGAGACGCCGCAGCCGGTCGTGCGCATTCAGGCCGAACAGCGCAACAATCTGGTGCGGATCGACATTAGCGATAACGGCCCCGGCGTGCCGGACAGCGTGCGGGACGCGATTTTCGATCCCTTCGTCACGTCGAAACCGCCCGGCGAAGGCGTTGGCTTGGGGCTGGCGATTTCGTTCAGCATCATCCGCGATTTTGGCGGAGCCTTGCGCCTGCTGGCCTCCGATGAAGGCGCGCATTTCTCGATTGAATTGCGCGCGGCGGGGGTGAGTTGACATGGCAAGCACCATCATCCTGATCGACGATGACGAGGAAGTGCTCGAAGCGCTCTCCGAGACCCTGCGACTGGGCGGGTACGGCGTTGAGCCCTGCTCCTCGCTGATGGCGGCACGTGACCACCTCGCCCGTGAGGCGGATATCGTGGTGCTCTCCGACGTGCGGATGCCTGCTCGCGATGGTTTTGCCGTTCTCAAGGAGGTGAAATCCGTCGATGTCGATATTCCGGTCATTCTGATCAGCGGCCATGCCGACGTGACGATGGCTGTGGAGGCCATGCGCCGGGGCGCACATGATTTCATCGAAAAGCCGGCTGATCCCGCCTATGTGCTCGAAATCCTGCATCGGGCGAGCGCACATAGGCGGCTAGTGCTGGATCACAGACGACTGGCCGGGAACGTCTCCGCGCGGGCGATTGAGCACCGCATCCTCGGCTCATCGCACCCGATGAAGCGGTTGCGTGAGCTGGTTCTGGCTCTCGCCGAGGTCGACAGTACCGTGCTCATTCAGGGCGAAACCGGCACGGGCAAGGAACTGGTTGCCCGCAGCCTGCACGATTTCGGACCGCGCAATCGCGGACCTTTCATCGCCATCAACTGCGCCGCTCTGCCTGCAACGCTGATCGAATCAGAGCTCTTCGGGCACGAGCCCGGAGCCTTCATCGGCGCGAAGGAGCGCCGCATCGGCAAGATCGAGCAGGCGCACCGCGGCACATTGTTTCTCGATGAAATCGAAAGCATGCCGCTCGAAGCGCAGACGCGGCTGCTGCGTGTCCTTCAGGAGCGACGCGTCGAGCGGTTGGGCGGCGTGAAGGAAATTCCTGTCGATATCCGAGTAATCGCCGCGACCAAGGCCGACCTTTCAGCGATCGCGAAAAGCGGACAGTTTCGGGAAGATCTGGTCTACAGGCTGGCGGTGCTGCCGCTGGAAACACCCCCCCTTCGCCAGCGCGGTGCCGACGATATCCTGCTGCTGTTCCGTCATTTTGTCTCGGAAGTGGCGGCACGCATGAAACGCCCCATGCCGCCTGAAATCGACCCGACGCCGCTTCTCTCGCATGATTGGCCCGGCAACATCCGTGAACTTCGCAACGCAGCCGAGCGGGCCGCGATGGGATTTCCGCCGCTGGGTTCGGGCCCGATGGTGTCGGCGATCACGATATCGGCTGGCACTCTCGAGACCCGAATGGCGGCCCACGAGAAACGCGAATTGACGCATGCCCTTGCAGAGGGCGGCACATTCGAAGCCATTGCCGAGCGGCTCGGCGTTTCTCGCAAGACCCTCTATCTGAAACTCAGGACCCATGGGCTCTCGCGCGGGGCTGATTTCGACTCCTGACGGGCTTGGGTCATTCTTGACACATCGGAGAAGATAGTTTTGGGAAATGTTCGAAACGGTCAATAGATTGGAATTATATAAGTATCTGAAAATAAAAGAATTTATTTAACTTCAAAACCCCGGGTTTCTCCTGCAATCTTGTGATGACCGCCGGCCTGAACTCGGCGGCACAGAACAATTCATTCGGGAGATACGCTCATGCTTACCCGCCGCCATTGGCTGCATGCCCTTGCTGCAAGCGCCTTGCTGACCAGCGCCAGCCTTGCGCAGGCTCCGGCCGGCAAGGTCACAGTCGTCACGTCCTTCTCGAAAGACGTGACCGAGCCGATCAAGAAGGCTTTCGAGCGCGCCAATCCGGGCCTGACACTCGAGGTTCAGAACCGCAACACCAATGCGGGCGTAAAATTCGTCGACGAAACACGCGCTAATCCGCAATCGGATCTCTTCTGGGCTTCGGCGCCGGATGCTTTCGAAGTCCTGAAAAACAAGAAGCTGCTCCAGAACTACAAACCCAAGGTGACCGGCATTCCGGCGCGCGTCGGCTCCTATCCGATCAATGATGTCGACGGATTCTATTTCGGTTTCGCGGCCTCGGGCTACGGCATCATGTGGAACGAGCGCTACCTGCGCGCCAATCGCATTCCCGAACCCAAGGAGTGGATCGATCTCGCCAAACCCGCCTATCACAACCATGTCTCGATTGCGTCGCCCGCCCGCTCCGGCACGACACATCTGACGCTCGAGGCCATTCTGCAGGCTGAGGGTTGGGAGAAAGGCTGGGCGACGATCAAGGCGATGTCCGGGAATTTCAACCAGATCGCCGAGCGCTCGTTCGGCGTTCCGGATGCGGTGAATTCAGGGCAGGTCGGGCTCGGGATCGTGATCGATTTCTTTGCCTTCTCGGCGCAGGGGGCCGGTTTCCCGGTTAAATTCGTTTATCCCAGTGCGACGACCGTCGTGCCGGCGAATATCGGGATCATCGCGGGTGCCCCGAACAAGGCAGGTGCTGAGGCCTTCATCGAGTTCCTGCTTTCGCCCGCAGGTCAGGAAGTGCTGCTGGAGCCGACCATCCGTCGCTTGCCGGTCAACCCTGAAATTTATGCGAAGGCGCCTGCTGGATTTCCCAATCCGTTCAAGGACGCGAACTTCAAGTCGATGATCCATTTTGATGTCGAGAAATCTGAGCGCCGCACTGCGGTGGTGGATACGCTTTTCGACCAGCTGATTACTTTCCAGCACAACGATCTGAAGGCGATCACCAAGATCATGCACGATGCCGAGACCGCGCTGGAGAAGAAGAACAACGCGGCAGCCCGTCAGGCTCTTGGCGAAGCACGTGCGCTTATCAGCCAGATGCCAATCACCGAGAGCCAGGCCAGTTCCGACAATGACATCGTCGCAGCCTTCCGCGGTGGCGCCGATGGCAAGACCCGCCAGGCCGAATTCGAGCGTCGTTGGGCCTCGTTCGCCAAGGACAACTATGCCAAAGCCAAGGCCAAGGCCGAGGAAGCTCTCAAGCTTGCCCGTTGAAAAACGGCGAGGAACCCCGGCGGCGCACCTCCCTTCGCCGCCGGGAAGCCCTCCTCATCTGACTTCATCATTCCGCGAAACTTTGCACCGGGCGCGTCACCCGCGTTGCCAAGGGGAAGACCCATGCAGGCTACACAGACTTTCACCACGGCAGCTCCTGAAAAAGCCGCGCAGGCGGCCCTCGCGACACCCGGCCAATGGCTGACCATCGGCGCGATTGTCTCGTTTCTCGCGCTGTTCCTGATCATCCCGGTCGCGATGGTGATCCTGGTTGCATTTCAGGATCCGAACACGGGCGCCTTCACGCTGGTGAATTTCTGGGATTTCGCCCAGAACGAAATGTTCATCCGGTCCTTCGGCAACTCGCTCTACGTCTCGGCGATGTCGGTGGTGTGGGCCACGGTCTTCGCCTTGCCGCTCGCCTATTTCACGACGCGCTATGAGTTCGCGGGTTCTTCGATCATCCAGACACTGGGCGTCATTCCGCTGATCATGCCGCCTTTCGCTGGCGCGATCGCGATGCAGCTTCTTTTCGGGCGAAACGGCACGTTCAACCTGCTGCTCGGCGACTGGTTCGGCATCAACATCCCTTTCATGGAGGGGCTGAACGGTGTGATTTTCGTGCAGTCAGTGCACTATTTCCCGTTTATCCTGATCAATCTTACGGCCTCCCTTCGCAACATCGACCGCTCGATGGAAGAGGCAGCGCAGAATCTCGGCTGCTCGGGCGGCCGGCTGTTCCGCCGCATCGTGTTTCCGCTCGCCATGCCCGGTTATGTGGCCGGCGCAAGCCTCGTCTTCATCAAGGTGTTCGATGATCTCGCGACGCCCTTGCTGCTGAACGTGAAGGACATGCTGGCGCCGCAGGCCTATCTGCGCATCACCTCGATCGGCCTCAAGGACCCGATGGGCTACGTGATTTCGGTCGTCCTGATCGTGTTCTCGATCCTCTCGCTCTATATCGCGACCTATGCCACGCGTGGCCGCGATTTCGCGACCTTGCAACGCGGTGGCGGCGGGCTCTCGAAACGGCCGATCTCGGGCTTCGACAAGGTTCTCGCCTACACCACCATCGGCATCATCCTCGCGCTTGTGCTCGCGCCGCATGTCGGGCTTGCCCTGCTCTCGGTTTCCACGATCTGGTCCTTCGCGCCGCTGCCGGATGGCTACACTTTCGCGCATTATGGTCGTGTGATGACCGAAAGCGCGCAGTTCATCTGGAACACGCTGCTTTACGCGACGCTCGCGGGGCTGATCGGGGTCGTCATCGGCACCGCCATCGCCTATATCGTGCTGCGCACCCGCATTCCCGGTCGGCAATGGCTCGATTATCTCGCAAGTGCGGCGCTCGCGGTGCCCGGCGTCGTGCTCGGTATCGGCTATCTGCGCGCCTATTACGGCGTGAGCCTGCCCTCCGGCCAATCGGTCGCGAGCCTGTGGATCATCATCGTCATCGCGCTGGCCGTGCGACGCCTGCCCTATGCGCTCAGAGCCTGCATGGCCGCGATGCAGCAGATCAGCGTCTCTCTGGAGGAGGCAGCCGAGAACCTCGGCGCGAACAAGGCATCGACCATCCGCAAGGTCGTTGTGCCCCTGATGACCGGTGGCATTCTCGCGGGCTTCATCACCAGTTTCGCGACCGCCGCCGTCGAGCTTTCGGCGACCATGATGCTGGTGCAGAACACATCCGACGCGCCGCTCGCCTATGGGCTCTACGTTTTCATGCAATCGCCGGCTGGCCGCGGTGCTGGCGCGGCGCTCGGCATCATCGCCGTGCTGATCGTCGGCATTTCCACCTATCTGTCCCACATCCTGGCCGAGCGTGACCGCAAGGCCAAGGCCGGTTCCTGACTTCGAATACGGGAGAAAAGTATCATGAGCATCACCAATGATCTGGGCGCGGAAATCCGTCGTTCTGCCGCCGGTATCGAGGTCAGCGGCGTCAATCTCTCTTACGGCACGACCCATGTGCTGAAGGACGTCAATCTCACCGTGAACCCCGGCGAGTTCTTCGCCTTTCTCGGCCCCTCGGGTTGCGGAAAGACGACGCTTCTGCGCCTCATCGCTGGCTTCAATATCGCACAGACCGGCAAGGTGATGGTCGCCGGGCAGGATATCTCCGCGCTTCCACCCTGGAAGCGCGATGTCGGCATGGTCTTCCAGTCCTACGCGCTTTGGCCGCACATGACAGTGGCGAAGAACGTCGCTTTCGGCCTCGAAGAGCGCAGGATGCCGAAGGATGAGATCGAGAAGCGCGTGGATCAGGCGCTGGACCTCGTCAATATGAAGCATCTGAAAGACCGCCGTCCCTCGCAATTGTCAGGCGGGCAGCAGCAGCGCGTCGCGCTTGCGCGCACCATTGCCGTGCGGCCGAAGGTTCTGCTGCTGGATGAGCCTCTCTCGAACCTTGATGCCAAGATGCGCGTTCAGGTGCGGCGCGAATTGCGCGACCTGCAGCAGGAACTCGGCATCACGACCATTTTCGTCACCCATGATCAGGAAGAAGCGAACACGATTTGCGATCGGATCGCCGTGATGAGCGACGGCGTTGTACAGCAGGTCGGCACACCGATGGGGCTCTACGATCGGCCGGCGAACCTGTTCGTCGCAAACTTCCTCGGCACGGCGAACATCCTCGATGGCATGGCTGAGCCTGCCGGCGCGAGTTTCTCGATTGCTGGCGGTGGCTCGCTGCCTTTCCCGCCGAAGGAGAATGTGCAGCCGGGCGCCAAACTCGTCTTCCGGCCGCAGAATGTGCGTGTGGCGCCCCTCGGATCGCCACCCGTGCCGGGCATGACACGCCTCGATGGCAAGATCACGCATTTCGAATTTCTCGGCGCATCCGTGCGCTATGGCGTCGCGATCGGAACCAACGAGGTCTTGGTTGATGTCGCGCATCAATCGGGGGCTGTGCCGCTCAATCCGGGATCAGCCATCGCGGTCGATCTCGATCACAGCCGTGCTTTGTTTCTCGCCGCCTGATCCCGCAAGGCAGCCGAGAAACGAAGAAGCCCGGCTCTGCGAGGAGCCGGGCTTTCGGCGCCCGGAGCAGTGGCAATGGCGTTTCTTTTCGCTTCTCAGAGTTGTTTCAACCCGAAATCACGGACAAGACTGACCAGCATTTGGGCCGCACGCCGGCGATGCTGCTCGTGAATATCGCGTGCGCGCTGTGGGTCGCGATCCCGGATCGCCTGCACCAAAGCCGCATGATCGCGGTTCGAGCCCACCGGCTTTGGCCGCATGCGCAAAGTTGTCAGCCGTGCGCGATGAGCCTGATCGGAAACCTGTTCAACAAGGGCGGCAAGTCTGCGATTGCCCGCGAGTTCCACCAGCAATCGGTGAAAGCGCGCATCGGCTCGGCTCCAGCGGATCAGGTCGTCACTCGCAAGCGCGACCTCCATATCGTCCACTGCATGTTGAAGGTCGGCCAGTTGGCTGTCATCAGCCCCCTTGCGGGCTGCGGCTTCTGCGGCCGCACCTTCGAGTGCAGTCAGGATTTCATAAATTTCCGCGAGAGCATCCGGCGAGATCGGCAGCACGCGCATACCGTGGCGCGAACGCAGTTCGACCATGCCTTCCTGTTCGAGTCGCACCATCGCTTCCCGAACCGGCGTGCGGCTCATGCCGAGGCGCGCCGCGGCCTCCAGTTCGAGCATCTGTGAACCGGCCGGAATTTCGTTGTCGAGGATGAGTTGCTTCAGCTGACGATAGGCTCGCTCGCTGGCCGGGAGGCGCGCCTCTTCTTCAGAGAGAGAGGCGGCGACCTGTGTCGTTCGATTCATAGATCGCTTCCTCTATCCGGATATTGGAAAGATAATCTCTGGCACTGGTCTCGATCAAGCCGCGCCTACAACGATGATCGATGACATGGCGCTGGAACCTGTAAACGCAATCGCCCCCGAAATCGGTATTTTCCCACGAATATTCAATGGGGTGAACTTGCAGCGTGCCATGCGCCCGGAAATGCAGCCCCCCGTCGCCATCAAGGCTGACAACGCCTCTCTCTCCCTCGATCACGAACTCACCCATCGTCAGGCGACAGTTTTTTGCCGGGTGATCCGATAGGCGGTTGCCGTCGAAAACACAGCGCGTGCCATCTGACATATCGAGCACAAAGAGCCCCGAATCCTCACCCGCAATGGCTGGATTGAGACGGCGCAGCAACGCTGTGACAGCTTTCGCCTCTCCAAACAGGGACCGGAACACATCGATCAGGTGAATGGCTGTCTCATGGATCAGGAAGCGCGGCATTGTCTGGAAATACGGTTGCCGCTCGAGATAGGCCGACGGCCCCTGACCATCGCCGGGCCGAAGGCGGAAGGTCGCCTGATAGACCTGCCCCAAGCCGCCATCCTGCAGGAAGCGACGAATGGCCTGATGCCAGGGCTGAAACCGGAAATTCTCATGAACGGTAACAGAAATCCCGGCCCGCTCGGCGATTTCGAGAGCTTGATGCGCCTCGGCCAGCGTGGCGCAGAACGGCTTCTGACAGATCACATCGACGCGGTGCTCTGCCGCAAGCCGGATCGCGGCAAGATGCGTTTCCGGAGGGGTGATGATGTCGAGGAGATCTGGCTTGGCAAGCTTCAGCATCTCGGCGAGGTCGGTGAAGACCATCGGCACATTGAATTCGCGCGAGAACTCCTCCGCCTTGTCGCGGCTGCGGTTGCACAGGGCCACAAGTTCCACTTCGTGCAGCCGGTTCCAGGCACGATACTGGAAGCGGCTGAAATAGCCGGTGCCGACACATGCCACACGGACGAGGCCATTCATGGATCAGGCAACCTCCAGTGTTTTCTGGCTCATGGCTTCCAGCACATGGCGGGCGACTTCGAATGTGCCATCCGTTCCGCCAATCTCATAAGGCTTCAGACCTTCGGCAAAAGCGCGGTCAACTGCCGCACGGATCAATTCGGCGGCTTGCAAAGCTTCCTTGCGGCCGTGTTTTTCGCCCAGCCAATCGAGCATCATCGCGCCAGAGAGAATCATGGCTGTCGGATTGGCTTTGCTCTGCCCGGCGATATCGGGTGCTGTTCCATGACAGGGCTGGAACACGGCGTGCTCGGCGCCAATGTCGGCTGACGGCGCAAAACCCATTCCCCCCATAAGTCCGGCACCCAGATCGGACAGGATGTCACCGAACATGTTCTCGGTGACCAGAACATCGAGCGCCCAGGGTCGGCGCACCATGTCGAGGGCCGTGGCATCGACATAGGCATAATCGGCCCGGATATCGGGGAAAAGGCCAGCGCGCTCGTTGAAAACTTTCCGGAAAAAGGCAAAAGACGCAAAGACGTTGGCCTTGTCGACGCAGGCGAGAATGCCCTTGCCACCGCGCGCCTTGCGCTGCTGGGCCAGGCGGAACGAAAAGTCGAAAAGTGGCTCGCAAACGTCGCGTGTGATCACCATCGTATCGCGCGCTTCCCGATCGTCGGTCACCACACCCTTGCCTCGGGATGCGAAAAGCCCTTCGGTCGATTCGCGGATGATCACAAAATCAAGATGCGCGGCACGCTTGTCGGCCAGGATGGCCGGCATGCTCGGCAGAGTCCGGACGGGGCGGACGCCGGCAAACAGGCCGAACTCGAAACGCAGATCGAGCTGCGGCGCAATCTCGGTTCCATCCGGATAGCGGATGGCCGGCCAGCCCATCGCGCCCAGCAGGATGGCGTCCGCCCGCCGAGAAGTGTCCAGAGCGGATTTGGGCAGGGCAATTCCGTGATCGCGATAGTGAATGGCACCAGCCTGATGCGTGTCGAAGCGGAACGAGAATCCGCCGACGCGTGCTGCAGCGGCCTCCAGCACGGCAATACAGGGCTGCATCACCTCATGGCCGATGCCGTCTCCGGGCAGGACTGCGATGTGAAAAGCGTCATTGGCACTCATTATGAAACCTGTCTGGAGAGGGGGCCGAGCGGGGCGGTGTAAGAGAAAGGCGGAATGCCGCGCGCCGGCGGGTTGAACACCGCAATCCGGTCACCGAGCAGGCAACCGAGATAGGCTTCGTTCATGGAGGGACCGCCGAAAGAGAGGCTTGAAATGTTGCGCAAGGTGCGGGCAGGCGAACCGTCGAGGTGAGAACGGCCCATGCGCCCTTCGTGGAAGGCCAGTTCGACCTCATCGAGATGCATGGGGTCACTCTCTTCGAGGATCGTGGACTGAAGCCCGTTGCGGCTGACCCGAATGACCCGGTTGGAGACGATGCTCGTGATCCAGAAATCGCCTGCGGCGTCGAGGATGACTCCATCCGGGAATGTGCCAGCCCCGAATCGCGCCACGGTGGTGCGGTCGGTGAGACTTCCATCCTCCTGAACCGAAAACCGTGTCAGACGCTGGGCAAAGGTCTCGTTGACGAACAGGGTCTTTTCATCGCTGCTGAGCACACATTCATTGGTGTATCCGAGCCCGTCCGCCACGATGCGGGCAATGCCATTCTCGATCAGCACGATGAAGCCGCTGTCGGCGTCGGGGCGATAATCGAGCGCGCGGGGCACCTTGCGGGTAGAGATCGTGAGCCAGATCCGCCCGCGGCTGTCGACCAGTGGAAAGTTGGAAGGCGGCAATGCCTCGCCATTCAGCTCGCGAAGGACGGTTTCGCAGCGCCCATCCGGGTGTAGCCGGAAGAGCCCGCCCGTCTCCGGGCCGAGATGAGCGACGAGAAATGTGCCCCCGGCTTCCAGGGCAATTCCATTGGGGCGAAGCGGATCGTCGATCGGACGTTTCGCGATCACGCGACTCACGTCACCATCGGGACGAACGATGGCGACGCCACCTGTGTCGAACCAGTCTGCCGCAAAAACAGAGCCGCTTTCGTGCGTGACGAGGCATTCGGGGCGGTTGAGACCCGCCCCGCGAAATTCAACCCGATCGAGCGGAACCCGCTCCGACATCCCTCACCTCAGAACTCAGTTGACGAACGCATCAATTAATGTATGCATAAACGCATCCGAAGCGAAACGCAAGCGATCTGACGACAAGAAATCCGATCGCGAAGCCAGTTAACCGGCGCCGATGCGCCGTCCGGAGGGAGGAAGACATGAATATCGATCGTCGCCGTCTGATCGTGGCTGCAGGCGCCAGTGCCATTGCGGCTCCGTTTGTCTCGCGCGCCCAAGCACAGAGCCCGCAGATATTGCGGCTGAGCCATACGGATACGCCGGTTGGTTCGCGCCAGCAGGCCGCCGAGTTGTTTGCCAAGAAGGTCGCCGAATATACCGGCAATGCTTTCAATGTGCAGGTCTTCCATTCCGGTCAGGTTGCAAACGACCCGAAGGCCATCGAGCAACTCCAGCTCGGCGGGTTGGATTTCACGGTTTCCGCGACGGGAAGCTACGCTCCGCATGTGCGCGGGCTCAATCTGACCGCCATGCCGTTTCTGGTGGACACCTATGAGCAGGGCTGGAAGCTCTATGACGAATCGAAAGCCCTGAAATTCCAGTTGGATCAGTTGCCGGCGAAAGGCCTGCGCGCCCTGTCGACATGGGAAGCGGGTTTCCGTTCGTTCACCACCAAGGAACCCCTCGGGAGTCCCGCGGATGCCAAGGGCAAGCGCATGCGCGTTTTCCCGAACGACATGATCCGCTGGATCATGGAAGCCATCGGTTTTGTTCCGGTGGTTCTGCCGGTGACTGAGGTTTATCTCGCGATCCAGCAGGGTACCGTGATCGGCCAGGAAAATCCCACCGACACAATCTATTCCCTGCGCTTCTATGAAGTCGCGCCGCATATCACGCTGACGCGGCATGTCTATTCACCCCTGCCCATGACCATTTCGGAAATCACCTGGAAGCGTCTCGACTCCAAAACGCAGGAGGCGGTGACGAAAGCTGCGGCGGACGCAGCCAAGCATTCGCGCCAGCTTGTCCGGGCTGATGAGGACAAGCAACTCGCCGAAATGACCGCCAAGGGCGCGAAGGTTGCCAAACCTGCCATCGCGCCATTCCGCGAGGCGGTGCGGCCTGTCTACGACAAGGCGCGCGAGACATTCGGTATCGGGATCGTCGATGGTATGCTTGCTGATTGCGAGGCCATCCGTCGCTCTAACCCGGCCTGAGCGCCCAGCCGAAAGATGCCATTGTGAGCGGTTTTCTTTACCGTCCCTCCCGACCCGAGCCAGCGCTCTTGCGCTGGCTCGGTGACGGGTTGGAGATTGTCATTGTCGTACTCGGAACAGCACTCCTGACCGTGATGAGCGCCAATGTGCTGGCCCGCGCGTTCTTCAACGCTGATATCGCCTGGAACACGGAATTCGGCGAGTTCGCGCTTGTCTGGGCGACATTTCTCGGTGGCGCAGCAGCGGCGCGGCGCGGGGCCCATATGTGCATCTCGGAATTCGTCGAGAAGATCCCGCCGACGATACGCCGGATCATCGAGGTGACCCTGAGACTGGCCGTGATGGCTTTGCTGATCCTGCTGGTGAATGCAGGTTCGAATATCGTCACCAAGACGATGGATCAGCAGATGAGCGTGCTCTACTGGCCTGTCGGCCTGCAATATCTGGCCATGCCGGTCGGCTCGGCACTCACCCTTGTCTTTGTCGCTTACGAAACCTGGGTCATCGCACGTGGCGGCGATGCGTTCGGGCGTGGCCAGGATATCACCCCATGATTTTGACGGTTATCTGCGTTGTTTTCTTTTCGCTCGCTCTGATCAGCATGCCATTGGTCTGGGCGCTGCTGATCACCACCATCTCGACGATCTGGATTTTCGGCCGGTTTTATCCGCTGGAGGCGATTTTCATCACCTATCAGGGCAGCGTCGAGCCCATCCATCTGGCTGCAATTCCGCTTTTTGTCTTTGCCGGCGAATTGATCACGCGTGGCGGTGTCGGTCGACGGCTTATTCATTTTGCGCGCGCGCTTCTTTCTTTCATGCCGGGAGGACTCGGTGTGGTTACGGTCTCGTCCTGTACGATGTTCGGATCAGTCTCCGGTTCGGCGATCGCCGATAGCGCGGCCGTTGGCTCGGTCATGATCCCGCAGATGGCTGAGCGAGGCTACCCTCGCGCCTTCGCGGCCGCCTTGGTGGCGGTGGCGGGCACCATTGGCGTTCTGATGCCGCTCTCCATCCCGCTGATTGTCTACAGCTTTCTGGCGCAGGGGGTCTCGACTCGCGAGTTGCTCGTTTCGGGTGTTTTTCCCGGCTTTGTCCTCGCCTTCGGGTTGATCCTGCTCTGTATCTATCGCGGCAAGCAGATTGGCTGCGATATCGGCGGCGAGATGCCCTCCCGCGCGGAAATCTGGGACAGCTTCAAGGCGATGCTGCCCGCTCTCGGCATGCCGATTGTCATTCTGGGTGGCATCCTCTCTGGCTTTTTCACGCCCACTGAGGCTGCTGCTGTCGCAGTTCTTTATGGGCTGGTTCTGGCCTTGCTGGTCTACCGCGAACTGAAGCCGCGCGAAGTTCCGGCCTTGCTGCTGCAAGCTTTCATCACAAGTGCTGTGGTGATGCTGGTGATCGGCGCGACCGGAGCGCTCTCCTGGCTCATCACCATCGAGCAGATACCGGCGAACCTCGCCAAAGCCATCGCTTCGATTTCAGAGAACAAATACGTCTTTCTCTTCCTCTTGAACCTCGCCCTCATCCTTGTCGGTATCTTTATCGAGCCGCTGCCGGCTCTCATTCTCACCGCACCGTTGTTCATCCCGGTGGCGAAGGCCTTTGCCGTCGACCCCGTGCATCTCGGGCTGATCATGGTCTTCAATCTGGTTATCGGGCTTTACACACCGCCTGTGGGCGGAACCCTCTTCGTCTCGGCGAAGATCGCGAATGTCGGGATGGGGGCCATTTCCCGCGAACTCATCCCGATGTTCGCGATTGCCATCGCCGTGCTGCTGGTTGTCACCTATGTCGAGGCCATACCCATGGCGCTCGTCTGGTTGATGCGCGGTTGAGCGCCGCCATGCTGCTGGGCGTCATCGCGGATGATTTCACGGGCGGGAGCGATGTCGCCAACACGCTCGCGAAAGGTGGTATGGCTGTCACCCAGTTCGTCGGCATTCCCTCGGGGCGCGCTGCCGCGGAGTGCGAAGCCGGCGTGGTGTCGCTCAAGAGCAGGACAATTCCGGCGGATGAAGCCATCGCTCAGTCGGTGGCTGCCTGCGATTGGCTGCTGGCGCAGGGCGCGCGCCAGATCCTCTTCAAATACTGCTCAACCTTCGACTCAACCCCGGAAGGCAATATCGGACCGGTTGCGGAAGCACTGCTCGATAAACTTGGCGGCTCGGCCGTGGTTTGCCCTGTCTTCCCGGCCACCGGGCGGACTCTTTATAACGGCCATCTGTTTGTGGGCGATCGGTTGCTCTCCGAGACCGGCATGCGGGACCACCCCCTGACCCCCATGACCGATCCGGATATCCGCCGCTGGTTGCGATTGCAGACCAAAGGCGAGATCGGCTTGGTGCCTTTCGGCACGGTCCGGCAAGGTGCTGCTGGCATCCGTTCTGCACTGGATGCTGAAATGACCTCCGGAAGACGGTTGATTGTCGCCGACGCATTGGCTGATGCCGATCTGCTCGCTTTGGGGGAAGCGGTCGCCAGTGATCGCTTCGTGACCGGCGGTTCCGGCATCGCGCTGGGTTTGCCTCAGAATTTCCGGCGCCATGGCCTGCTCAATGAAACGCCTCGTGCTTTTCGAGGACAATCCGGGCCGGGTATTGCCCTCTCGGGCTCGTGCTCTGTCCAGTCGCTGCGACAGGTTGCGGCCTACGCCGAGCATCACCCGGTCTTCGAAATCTCTCCGGATGCGGTGATGTCGCACAGAGTGAATGCCGAAATGGTAGCCGGCTTCGCGCTGGAAAATATCGACCGCGAGCCGATGATTTACTCCTCTGCCGATCCTGAAAATGTGCGTGAGGCGCAGGGTCGTTATGGGCGTGACGTGGTTGCCGCTGCTCTCGAGTCGATGATGGGCGAAGTTGCGCGCTGGCTTGTCGCGGCCGGGGTGTCCCGTCTCGTGGTAGGGGGTGGCGAAACATCGGGGGCCGTTGTCAAGGCGCTTGGGGTTTCGGCCTTTTCCATCGGTCCCGAGATTGATCCCGGCGTGCCAGCGCTTGCAGTGGAGGGAAAAGAGCTGGCGATTGCACTCAAATCGGGTAATTTTGGTGGTGTCGATTTCTATCGACGCGCTTTGGAAGCGCTCAAGGGCCATCCATGACTGAGGCACAGCTTCGCGCTGATCTTGTCCGCTGGTCGCGCTCGCTGTTTGAACGCGGGCTCACGTCGGGTTCATCGGGCAACATCTCGGTTCGCCTCCCGGATGGAGGCTATCTTGTCACGCCCACCAATGCCTGTCTTGGCTTTCTCGAACCGGATCGCCTTGCGCGGCTGGATGCGCAATGGCGCCATCTCTCGGGCGATTTACCCACCAAGGAACTGCCGCTGCATGCCGCCCTTTATGCCGCACGCCCGAAAACGGGGGCGGTGGTGCACCTGCATTCAACCTTCGCAACGCTTCTCTCATGCAGAAGCGATATCGACCCGAACAACGCGATCCCGCCGATCACGCCTTATGTGGTCATGCGCGTGGGTCATGTCCCCGTGATCCCCTACACAACGCCCGGCTCGTCGGACATCATCCCGCTGATTGCCGCCAAGGCGCCGGATCATGCCGCGATCCTGATCGCCAATCACGGCCCCGTCGTTGCTGGCGCTTCACTTGAGGCGGCTGTTTTCGGGATTGAAGAACTGGAGGAGACGGCGCGCCTTGTTCACCTGGCGCGAGGGACCGATGTGCGAAAACTCGATGCTGAGCAAATCGCAGAGTTGAACCGGAAATTCCCGCCCAGGTAGCAGGCAGCAGTATCCCAGCGCCATCAACATACGCGGAAATTGCTAAAACCGCACGCTTTCGCGCGTTCTTTCAATTCGGAATTGTCGGAAGAATGGCGCGCCCGAAAGGATTCGAACCTCTGACCCCCAGATTCGTAGTCTGGTGCTCTATCCAGCTGAGCTACGGGCGCCTACGCAGCAACGATCCGCCGCGAGAGCGCGCTTGATAGCGGCATCATCCCGAAAGGGCAAGCCTGTTTCGCGCGGGTATCCCGCAGGATTTCACGACACACGCTATAAGTCTCAGCCGACCAATGTCGCCGGCAGCCAAAGGCGGAAATGGGCGCCACCTTGCCCGCCTTCCTCGATCAAATCCATCCGGCCGCCCATGCCGCGCATCAGTTCCTGAGCGATCGAGAGCCCGAGACCGGTGCTGCCGTTGGCTCCCCCGCCACTGAAGGCTCGGAACAGTGTCTCGCGAACACGCGGAGGGATGCCCGGGCCCGTATCCCGGATGTCGACCACAATGTCCGTGCCCTGGCGCGAAGCCTTCATGGATATCCGCTTTTCGGATGCTTCCGGCTGGGTTTCCAGCGCTGCCCGGGCATTGCGCAGAAGGTTCGTGAGCACACGGTTCAAATGGTGCGGATCAGCGTTGACGCGCAGGTCCGGCGTCGCATCGATGTCGAGCGCCGGCGTGGTATGTGGCGTCAGTGCGAGCTGTTCGCCCACATCGTGAAGCAGGGCCACAAGGGCCACCGCGCTGATCTGTGGCACCTGTTCCTGCGCTTTCCCGTAGGCGAGGGTGGTCTGGCAGAACTGGATGGCGCGATCGAGTGTGTCGAGCATCTTCGGCACGAAACGCTGAACATTCGGATCGGAGGTCATTGCCAGCCTGTCCGCCATCAACTGGGCAGAGGCGAGCATGTTGCGCAGGTCATGATTGATCTTGGCAACAGCCAGCCCGAGATTGGCGAGGTGCTCGCGTTGGCGCAACTGCTGGCGCAGAGCCTGCTGCATATCCGCGATGGAACGCTCCAGAGCGCCGATTTCGTCCTGCCTTCGGCCGGGTGCAACGAGGTTGCGCGCATCTTCCGGCTGGTCGCGGAAGCGGGCCATGTTGCCGGCCAGGGCTTTGACCGGCCGCACGATCTGCGCGTTGAGAACAAGATAGAGCAACGCCGCGACGATGGCCGAGATGATCAGCGACAATTGCAGGATCGACCAGGAATAATCGAGCATCGCCATGCGCAACCGGCGCTCGTTGATGATGATCTCCACGAAGTCGCCGCCGCCCGGTGCCGGCCCCACCACGCGCATGGTGCGGCTCTGGCCAAAGATCAGGGTATCGAAGGCGCTCATGATCTCCGAAGCCGGGCGGCGCGCGCGCAGGTCAACCTCGATCTCGACCGGCGGTGGCATGTCGGCAATCGCAAGAAGGCGCCGGGATTGCTCGATGCGCAGGGCGATCATGGAGGCATCCATGCCTTTGAGCAGGTCGTCGACGAGATCTCGCGGTAGCGTGTCGGGCGGCATGCGCTCCAGAACCAGCGCGGCGGCGCGGGCCTGGGCGAGACGGTCGCTCAACCATGAGTTCCGGAAGTTCGCGACCGAGGGCACGTAGATCAGGATTTCGGCGACCAGCACGAACAGGATGGCGAGCAACATCAGGCGACCGGAAAGTCCCGGCCGCCAGAGCCCGGAGCCGGGGCCGTCCTGCTTGGCTGGAACAGTTTCCGACATGATACTCAGCCGAATTTGCGCATGAAGCGCAGCGCCGCCTGAAGACGTGGCGAGCGCAGGCGAGCCCGCTGCGGCGCACTGGCGGCGAGACGCAGGGTCTCTGCGCCCGCACCTTGAGGCAGCGAAAGGCGTGCGACTGCTTCAAGCCCGAGCGCGTTGCCGATGGCCAGCGAGATGATGGATGCGAGTTCAACCGCGTCTGGAGCAAGGCAACTGGCGCCGACCAGCCTCCCCTTGGGATGGCAGATGAGTTTGACGGCCGCCAATGGCCCCGACACAGGCCCCAATTCACTGGCATTGGCCCGATGGATCGCAACCCGCCCCCAGCGCTTGCGCGCTTCCTGCTCCGTCAGGCCGATCTCGGCAAGCTCCGGCATGCCGGGAATGACGCGCATGGCCAGGGGAGAGGCGTAGTTGCCGGGTTTTCTGAACATGAGCCGTGCGAGCAGGTAGCCGACCATACTGGCATCGCTCTGCCCCGTCACGGTGCCGATCGCGCTGACGCGTCCGAGGCTGGTTTCGAGGCGAGCATTCAGCACCAGTCGGTTCTCGAGATGCTTGATCCCGGCCATCTCAAGACCGAGACCATCCAAAGCCGGCTGCCATTTCGGCTCCTGCCAGACCGGAACCTCAGCCGGACGAAGGGTGGGGATTTCTGAGAGACGAGCAAGCCCTTGCCGTTCGAGCGTTTCGAGGCCAAGAGCCGACATTTCTGGGTCGAACAGATCGGACAGGCCGGCGGCGGGGACGAGACTTGTTCTTGTTCCGGCGCGCATCGCAACCGAGGCAAGAGCAATACTGATCGGGCTGCGACCGGAAATGACGACTCGCTTGGGCATGTCGTTGCCGAAAGGCTCGGTCGGAAATCCCGAGGCCTGGTCGGGAGCCCGCCCGGTCGCGATGACAATCCGGCGCGGGGTGAGGATGCGTTCTCCCAGGGCGATGCGGCGCGTGTCGAGAAACCGCGCTTGGCCCGGTTCGACCCGTACACGCGCGGCACGCAGGCGCTCCGACGAACGGGTGGTCGTGATCCAGCGGGACAGTTGTTCCCGCTGGAGGTGCCCTTCGGCCTCGTTGCTGAACGGCATCGAGGCGAGGCGCACCAAGTATTCGCCATCGCGCTGGGCAAATTCAAGCGCTGTCTCGCCCTGCATGGCCAGCACGACACTCGCGCCAAGAGCAGAAGCTGCCATGGCGAGGTCAAGCCCGAGGCGATCGAGACCGATGATCAGAAGGTCGGGCTTGTCCAAGGCATGATCTCCGTTCTCCGGCGGGGCCGTCGAAAGTGCGGAAAAGACCTGACATGCCTGCCGGCTCGCGCGCAAGTTCTTCTCGCCCCGGCGCATCCCGGCTTTTTTGGATTGACATTTCCGGCCGGCTGCCTTTTATGCGCCTTCGATTTGCCGCGAGCCTCGCGGTGGGCCGCGCCTTTCGGGGCGCGTTTTTGTTCGAGACCGGAGATTTCCGGTCTGTTCAAAACCCCGCCTCCAAGGCCCCGGAACCCACAAAGCACGATTCAGGACGACGCCGATGAAGCGCACTTATCAGCCGAGCAAGCTTGTTCGCAAACGCCGTCATGGCTTCCGCGCCCGTATGGCAACCGTCGGTGGCCGCAAGGTCATCGCCTCGCGTCGCCGCCAGGGGCGCAAGAAGCTCTCGGCCTGATGCTGTCCGGGTTTGTCCCGGATCGCATCGTTTCGATGACCATCGACATACCTTCCGAGGGCGCAGCCGCAGGGCCAGCGCCCTCTTTTCGTCTGGAGACCATCCGGAAGCGGGCTGATTTTCTCGCTGCCAATGCCGGCAAACGCGCGAACGGGCCGGGGTTTACCGTTTTGTACCGGCCGGTTGGAGAGTCCCCGACTGCCTTGCGATTCGGGTTCACGGTCACAAAAAAAATCGGGACCGCGACCGAGCGTAACCGCATCCGCCGTCGCCTCAAGGAAGCCGTACGAAATGCAGCGCCCCGGGTGGGTGAGGCGCGCGGCGATTTCGTGGTGATCGCCCGGCGGGAGGCAATCAACATTGAATTCCCGGTTCTGGTCGCCGGTATCGCCAAGGCCATTGCCACACTTTTGGCTGGTGGGGGCGTGTTGTCACGTCCGCGTCGCCAGACCGGTTCACAATAAGTGCGCGCCGCGCTTGGCAAAGGCAGGGCTTCCGGCATAGAAGGCGCAACGAATTTCAGCCATGACGGCCGCGCTGCGCCCTGATCCGGGGTTTCAGGCGGCCTGCCTCGCTGCCTGCGGGACAGACGGAACGGGATCGATGAAGTCCGAAGACAACAAAAACCTCCTCCTCGCGATTGCGCTTTCCGTGATTGTCATGGTCGGCTGGAATTACTTCTACGGCAAGCCGGCGCTCGATCAGCAGCGCCAGCAGGCACAGTCCCAGACCAATGCGGCGCAATCCGGTTCGGGCTCGAGCGTTTTGCAACCGCCGGTACAGGGCGGAACCGCTGTGACCCCGGCGCCCGCGCCTGGCTCGACGGTCGCAGCCGGAGCGAAAATCCCGCGCGATCAGGCCCTCGCTCTCGTGCCGCGCCTCAAGATCGAATCCCCCGCCTTGTCCGGCTCGATTTCGCTTGTCGGCGGACGCATCGACGATCTTTCGCTCAACCGCTACCGCGAGACAGTTGACCCCAAGAGCGCGAATATCGTGCTTTTTGCGCCGAATGGGGCGCCGGACGCCTATTTCGCCGATTTTGGCTGGTTGCCGGCGGCTGGCCAGAGCGCCCTTGTTCCGGGAGCCGAGACACGGTGGCAGGCGAGCGGTGACACTTTGCGCCCCGGCGGCACTGTCACCCTGACGCATGATAACGGGCAGGGCCTCGTCTTCACCCGCGTGATCGGGATGGACGAGAAATTCCTCTTCACGGTTACCGACAGCGTGAAGAACAACGGCTCCAATCCCGTGGCGCTGTCCGCTTACGGGCGTATCAGTCGGCACGGCACGCCGGCGGTTCTCGGTTTTTTCATCCTGCACGAAGGCCTGATCGGCTATCTCGACGACAAGCTCCAGGAAATGACCTTCTCGGATGCCGTGAAGGCCAAGGCGAAAACCTTCGCCAAGAACAATGGCGGCTGGCTCGGCATCACCGAGAAATACTGGGCTTCGGCGCTCGTTCCCTCGCAAGACAAGCCGTTTTCCGCAGCTTTCGGCGCTGGCGGAACGGCTGCAAATCCGGTTTACGAAACCGCCGCGATCGGCGAAGTCGCTACGATCCAGCCGGGCGGCGAACTCTCGTCCACCATGCGACTCTTTGCGGGTGCCAAGGAATTCCACACGATCAACACCTACCAGAAGGCGCTCAACGCCAAGAATTTCGATCTGATGATCGATTGGGGCTGGTTCTATTTCATCACCAAGCCGCTGTTCCATCTCATGGAATGGGTTTTTGCTCTCGTCGGGAACTTCGGTGTCACGATCCTGATCGTCACCGTTCTGATCAAGCTCGCGCTGTTCCCGCTCGCGAACAAATCCTACGAGAGCATGGCGCGCATGAAAGCCGTGCAGCCTGAAATGCTCGCGATCCGCGACCGCTTCGCCGATGACAAGCAGAAGCAGCAGCAGGCGATGATGGAGCTTTACAAGAAGGAGAAGATCAACCCGCTCGCCGGCTGTCTGCCGGTTCTGGTGCAGATCCCCATCTTCTTCGCGCTCTACAAGGTGCTGTTTGTCACGATCGAAATGCGCCACGCGCCCTTCTTCGGCTGGATCAAGGATCTCGCGGCGCCCGATCCGACGAACATGTTCAACCTGTTCGGGTTGCTGCCGTTCACGCCTCCGGCTCTGCTTCATCTCGGCATCTGGCCGATCATCATGGGCATCACGATGTGGCTGCAGATGAAGATGAACCCGGAGCCGACCGACCCGGTTCAGAAGGCGGTTTTTGCCTGGATGCCTCTCCTGTTCACCTTCATGCTGGCCTCGTTCCCGGCAGGCCTCGTGATCTACTGGGCGTGGAACAACATCCTCTCGGTCGCGCAGCAATACGCGATCATGCGCAAGCTCGGCACCAAGGTGGAATTGTGGGATAACCTCAAAGCCACGTTCAAGCGCGGCTGAAGCAAAAAGGGGCATCGCCATGTCTGGGGATGGCCCCGATTACACCGAAGCCGGTCGACGACTTTTCGCGCGTGAGCCGCAATTCTATTGGGCGGCGGCGAAATCGACCGATCTGCCGCCGCCGCGCGGTCTGGAGATCGCCTTTGCAGGGCGCTCGAATGTTGGCAAATCCTCGCTGATCAACGCGCTGACCGGGCGGAACTCGCTTGCGCGCACCTCGAACACACCGGGGCGGACGCAACAGCTGAATTTCTTCGATGTCGCGGGTGCCTTCTCGTTCATCGATATGCCAGGCTACGGTTTTGCGGCGGTGGGCAAGGAGAAGGTCTCGGCCTGGACCGGGATGATCCATGATTACCTGCGCGGGCGCGTGCAGCTCGCGCGCGTGCTGCTGCTGATCGATGCGCGTCATGGTCTCAAAGCCACCGATGATCCCGTGCTCGAGACCCTGCGCACGGCGGCGGTGCCGTTTCAGGTGATCCTGACCAAGGCTGACGATCTCACCGAGAAGCAGGCGGCGGCCCAGCTTGCGGCTATCGCGGCGAAAATCGCGCGCCACCCGGCGGCGCATCCCGATATCATCCTCACCTCGGCAAAGACCGGGCAGGGGATCCCGGAATTGCGGGCTTCGATTGCGTATCTGCTCGCCGAACGAGGCGCTCTGCCAGAATGGGTCTGGGGTTGAGTTTGCGAGGCGTTGCGGTAAGACGGCGGACCCGTTTTTCGAAGGCCTCGCCATGACCCAGAAACTCCCTGACGTTCACACCCGTGCCGAGGTGATCGCCGAGGCGCTGCCTTTCATGCAGCGCTACGATCAGGAAGTCGTGGTCATCAAATACGGCGGCCACGCGATGGGCAACAAGGCGGCAGCGGAGGATTTTGCCGAGGACGTGGTGCTGCTCGAATTGCAGGGCGTGAAGCCCATCGTCGTGCATGGCGGCGGGCCGCAGATCGGCAAGATGCTCGACAAGCTCGGCATCCAGTCCGAGTTCAAGGGCGGCCTGCGCGTCACCGATGCCGCCACGGTCGAGATTGTCGAGATGGTGCTGGCCGGCTCCATCAACAAGCAGATTGTCGGCTGGCTCTCGGCCGAAGGCGGCAAGGCCATCGGGCTCTGCGGCAAGGACGGCAACATGGTGACGGCGCGGAAACTCACCCGCACCCTGCGCGACCCGGATTCCAACATCGAGAAGGAACTGGATCTCGGCTTCGTGGGTGACCCACACAAGGTCGATCGCTCGGTGCTCGATGCAGTGCTGAAAGCCGAGCTGATCCCCGTGCTCGCGCCTGTCGCGATCGGCGAGGATGGCCAGACCTACAATGTCAACGCCGATACCTTCGCCGGGGCGATTGCAGGGGCCATGAAGGCCAAGCGCCTGCTGCTCCTCACTGATGTTCCGGGCGTGCTCGACAAGAACAAGAACCTGATCCCCGAACTCACGGTTGATCAGTGCCGCGCACTCATCGCCGACGGCACTGTTTCGGGCGGGATGATTCCGAAGATCGAGACCTGCATCTACGCGATCGAGCAGGGCGTCGAAGGTGTCGTGATCCTCGATGGCAAGGTGCCGCATGCCGTGCTGCTGGAACTCCTGACGGAGCATGGTGCTGGCACGCTGATCACGCCGTGATCCGACCCTGACAAAGCGGCGGGAGGACATGCCTCTCGCCCTCTCTCAATACTCCACATGTGTGAAATAGAGCCCGCACGCCGGTGCTACCGGCCCGCATTGCGCGCGGTCTTTCGCATCGAGTGCCTCGCGCATCCGGCTCGCGGGCCAGATGCCGCGCCCGACCTGCACCAGCGAGCCCACCATCGAACGCACCTGATTGTGGAGGAATGAGCGCGCGCTCGCTTCCAAATGCACCTCGTCACCCGCGCGAAACACGTCGAGCTGCTCCAGCGTCTTGACCGGAGATTTCGACTGGCAGGCGCTCGCGCGAAAGGTCGTGAAATCATGCTGGCCAAGCACGCTCTGTGCCGCCTGCTGCATCGCCTCGACATCGAGTGGCTTCATGATGTGCCAGACCCGATACCGATCCAGCGCCGAAGGGCCGGGCCGGTTCAAAATCCGGTAGCGATAATGCCGCCGCCGTGCCCAAAGGCGGCAATCGAATCGCTCCTCGCACGGCTCGACCGCGACAATCGCCACGGCTTCATCCGCCTGTTTCAGATGCGCGTTCAGGGCCTCGCGCAGGGTATAGGCCGTCCAGTTTTTTTTGAGGTCCACATGGCTCACCTGACCGAGCGCATGGACACCGGCATCGGTGCGCCCCGCGCATTTGAGGCGCGGCGCGTCGGGTTCCATTTTCCACAAGGCGCGCTCGACGGCATCCTGCACGCCGCGCCCCTCGCGCTGGCTCTGCCAGCCGAAATAGGGCGTGCCATCGTATTCGATGGTGAGTTTGTAGCGGGTCATTGCCCGATCCGGGTGCCCGTGGGCAACGGGTGCCCGCGCCAGAAATCGGCGGCACTCATCGCAGCCTTCCCCGCCGGCTGAACCTCGATGAGGCGGATCGCGCCCTCCACGCAGGCAATCCGGTTTTCGCCCAGAACGGTGCCCGCAGCTCCCGTTCCCTCGGCCAAGACGGCACGCAGAACCTTGATCCGCCGTCCCTCATGCTCGAAGAACGCGCCGGGCGCAGGGGCGAGGCCACGGATCTGATCATGCACGGCTTGCGCCGGCTTCGAGAAATCGATCCGGCATTCCTCTTTCATGATCTTGGCGGCATAAGTGACGCCGTCAGTGGATTGGGGGATGAAATTCAGCGATCCGCGCGCCAGGGCCGCAAGGGCGCGCACCATCAGGTCTGCGCCCACCATCATCATCCGATCGTGCAACTGCCCGGCATTCATATCCGGGCCGATCACGATGCGCTCGGCCATGCCGATCGGGCCGGTATCGAGCCCTTCCTCCATGCGCATCACCATCACGGCGGTTTCCTTGTCGCCTGCCATGATGGCGCGCTGGATCGGCGCGGCGCCGCGCCAGCGGGGCAGGGCGGAGCCGTGCAGGTTGAGGCAGCCGAGCGGCACAGAACCAAGCACCGGTACGGGCAGGATCAGCCCATAAGCGACCACAATCGCGGCATCAGCGCCGAAACCCGCGAATTCGGCCTGCGCCTCGGCGCTTCGCAAGCTTTTCGGCGTCAGCACCGGTATGCTGAAGCGCTCGGCCGCCTGATGCACCGGTGATTTCACGAGCTCCAACCCGCGTCGTCCGCCCGGAGCCGGAGCGCGCGTATAGACAGCCACGACCTCGTGACCCTGCCCGATGATTTCGGTGAGAGTCGGCACCGCGAAAGCCGGTGTGCCCATGAAGATAAGGCGCAGGCTCACGCCTCGTCATCCCGTTTCGCGAGCTTCGTGAACTTCTTGATCACCCGGTCGCGCTTCAGCTTCGAGATATGATCGATGAAGAGAACGCCGTTGAGGTGGTCGAGTTCGTGCTGGATGCAGGTCGCGAGCAGCCCATCGGCCTCCAACTCCCGTTCCACGAAATCGATATCGCGATACTTCAGCCGCACCCGGGCGGGGCGCTCGACCTCTTCGTAGTATTCGGGGATAGAGAGGCAGCCCTCCTCGTAGGTGTTCTTCTCGTCCGACTTCCAGGTGATCTCAGGGTTGATCACCACCAGCGGCTCGCGGTTGTCCTCGCGCTTCGAGACGTCCAGCGTGAAAAGCCGCTTCGGCTCGCCCACCTGAATGGCGGCGAGCCCGATGCCCGGCGCGTCATACATCGTCTCGAACATGTCATCGACGAAGGCGCGCAAGGCCTTGTCCACACCGGTGATCGGGGCAGAAATCTGGCGCAGGCGCGCATCGGGGAGGATGACGAGTTTCTTGACGCTCATGGCAATGCTTCAACTTGATAAATAGGCGCGCGCGGAGCCTTATCCAAGCTCCTGCGCAGGGTCAATTCGTTCGATATTTGTTCTTTTCAGCGAATCGCGTTAGCCTGATGTGATGAACGAAACCGTTTTCATATTTGCCGACCGGGCCCTCACGCTAGCCGATATTCTGGTTGGTGCGTCGGCGTTCGTTGTCATGCTGGCCTTGGCGATGCTGGTTGTCGCCATTCGGGCGCGCTCCGAGCGCGAGGCGGCGCGTGCCGCTGCGGCCGAGCGCCAGCGCGAACTCGATGACAAGATCGAGACCATGAACCGTCTTCAGGCCGAAATGACGGGCCGTATGGCGACGATTACCGAGGTTTTTGGCACGAGGCAGGCTGAAATGACCCGCGCTGTGGCGGATCGGCTCGATAATCTCCGAGGCTCCATGCATACGAGCCTTGCTGAGAACGCGGCGCGGGCGTCCGAGACTTTGGGCAAACTCAACGAGCGCCTCGCGGTGATTGATGCCGCACAGACCAATCTCAAGGGTCTCGCCTCGGAAATGCTGAGCCTCAAGGATGTGCTCGCCAACAAGCAGGCGCGTGGGGCCTATGGGCAGGGGCGGATGGAAGCCATCGTGCGCGATGCCCTGCCTTCGAGCGCTTTCGATTTTCAGGCGACCCTGCGCAATCGCGCGCGGCCGGATTGCCTCATCCATCTGCCGGGAGATGATCGCCCCCTCGTGATCGATGCCAAATTTCCGCTCGAGGGTTTTGCTGCCCTGCGCGAGGCCAAAAGCGACGAGGCCCGTATCGCTGCTGCGCGCCGCGTGCGCAACGACATCACTATTCATGTGAAGGATATCTCGGAAAAATACCTCCAGTCCGGCGAAACGCAGGATATGGCGCTGATGTTTGTGCCGTCCGAGGCGCTTTATGCCGATCTTGCCGAGCAATTCGAGGACCTGGTCCAGAAAGCCCATCGCGCGAAGGTGCTGATTGTCTCGCCCTCGTTGCTGATCATGGCGATTCAGGTTGCCCAGACTATCGTGCGTGACGCGGCGTTCCGCGATCAGGCTCGCCTGATCCAGACCGAGGTCGACCGGCTTCTCGACGATGTGCGTCGGATCGGTGAACGTGCAGGCAAGCTCGAAGCCCATTTCAGGCAGGCACAGGAGGATGTAACGGGCCTCCTGACCTCGACCGAGAAAGTCGTCAAGCGCGGTGAGCGGATCGGGTCACTGGAATTCGAGCATAAGGCAGAAGGGCAGGGCGAGACGCCGGTTCTGCCGCTGCCGATCCATCGGCATGCGGGCTGATCAGGCTTTGAAGAACCGCTCGATCGCTCGGCGATAGACAGCCGTCAGTTGGTCGATATCCGAGAGGGACACGCGCTCATCCACCTGATGCATGGTCTGACCGACCGTTCCGAACTCGATAACCGGGCAATAAGCCTGGATGAACCGGGCATCCGAGGTGCCCCCGGTTGTGGAAAGCTCCGGTGTGCGACCGGTGACGTCCCTCACGGCTCCCGAAACCAGTTCCACGAAGGGGCCTGGCGCCGTGAGAAAGGCCTCGGCATTGGTTGGATGAAGGGTTAGGCGATAATCCGGCGCATCGTTCACGCCCTCCAAGCGACGGCGCAGTTCAGCACCCAGCGTCGTGCTCGTCCAAAGATCGTTGAAACGGATATTGCCCTGCACGCGCGCAGCCGCCGGAATGACGTTGCGGGCCGGATTGCCGACATCCACGCTCGTGAATTCGAGATTGGTGGCCAAGAAATGTTCGGTTCCCGCATCGAGCGGTGTGGCTTTCAGAGCCGCCATCAGGCGCATCAGCCCGTCGATCGGGTTTTTTGCGAGGTGCTGGTAGGCGACATGGCCCTGCTTGCCGATCACGTCGAGATCAAAGGAGAGCGAGCCACGCCGGCCGATCTTCATCATGTCGCCCATCGCGATCGGATTGGTTGGCTCGCCCAGAATGCAGCCATCGAAACGCTCACCCCGCGCTGCGGCCCATTGGAGCAGCTTGACCGTGCCGTTGACCGCGGGGCCCTCTTCGTCCCCTGTGATGACAAACACGATTGAACCGGGGATCGCGCCACCGGCATCCAAATGATCCAGAACCGCCGCCAGTGCCGCTGCCACTCCGGCCTTCATGTCGCAGGCGCCGCGCCCCCAGAGCACGCCATCGAAAATTTCGGCACCGAAAGGCGGGCGCGTCCAGGCACCCTCATCTCCCACTGGCACCACATCCGTGTGCCCCGCGAACATCAGCACCGGTGAACCACGCCCGATCCGGGCATATAGGTTCTCGACATCCGGTGTGCCGGGTTCCGTGAAAACCGGCCGGTGAACCTCAAATCCATAGGGCCTGAGCCAGCTCTCGATCAACGCGAGTGCGCCGCCCTCGGCCGGTGTCACCGAGGTGCAGCGAACAAGGTCGCGTGTCATGCGAACCGCGCGCGAATGGGCCTCGCTCATGCGCTTCACCCCTTTTTCGGCAGATAGGGCGGGGGCGGAATGTCGTTATGGGCCTTGCGCAAGGCAGCCGACCAGCGCTCGCGCAGGTCATGAAAATAAGGTTCGCCCGCCTCTATGCGGTGCTCAACCTCGGGGTCAATCTCGTCGCGACGCATCATCAGGATATCGATCGGCAGGCCAACACCGAGATTGGACCGCATGGTCGAATCCATCGAGATCAGGGCGAGCTTCATCGCATCGTTGAAATCGGTGGTGAAGGTCACGGCGCGGTCGAGAATGGGTTTGCCATATTTGTGCTCGCCGATCTGCAGGAACGGCGTATCGACCGTCGCCTCGATGAAATTCCCGGCCTTGTAGAGCATGAAGAGGCGCAGGTTGCGACCCTTGATCTGGCCGCCGAGCAGCATTGAGACGTCGAGCGAAGCGCCATGCTGCTCGATCGCCGTGCCGTCGGTGCGGTAGACGTAGCGAATCACCTCGCCGACAAATTGCGCGGCCTGGAACATCGAATTCTGGTCAAGCAGACGTTCGAACCGGCCATCCTCGCGCTCAAGGCCTTCGCGCAGGATCGAGATCACGCTCTGGGTGAAGCCGAGGTTGCCGGCCGTGGCGAGAACGAAGGTCTTCTGACCCGGCTCACGAAACACGTGCAGCTTGCGGAATGTCGCGACATTGTCGAGCCCGGCATTGGTGCGGGTATCGGCGATCATCAGCAGACCGTCGCGATTGATGATTCCAACGCAATAAGTCATCGCGTGAATGCTGCCCCTTCTATTCCGGCCCGAGCCGCCCCTCTCGGACGCGCTTATAGCCCCAAATTCCGGTTTTTCTACTGGTCTTTCAGCTCGCGTCCCTCATGCAGGATCACCTGCACAGAAAGGCTTTCGCCATGCCCGCCGAGCCGCGCACCGCGGATGGGTGCGGCTTCGAGATAGTCTCGCCCTGTCGCGACGCGGATGTAGCGCTCGTCGGAGCAGACCCCATTGGCGGGGTCAAAACCGATCCAGCCGATGCCTGGCAAGTGAGCTTCGGCCCAGGCATGGCCGGCTTCCTGCTCATGCGTGTCGGAGCGCAGAAAATATCCCGAGATATAACGCGCCGGGATACCTTGAGAGCGCGCGGCGGCGAGGAAGATCTGCGCGAAATCCTGGCAGACGCCTGATTTCTTGGCGAAGGCCTCGCCCGCACTTGTAGCCGTATCCGTCGCACCCGGAAGGAAGG
The DNA here is from genome assembly GCA_017302635.1 of Hyphomicrobiales bacterium. GTDB lineage: Bacteria > Pseudomonadota > Alphaproteobacteria > Rhizobiales > Beijerinckiaceae > Rhabdaerophilum. The sequence continues at coordinate 762,698 of JAFLCX010000001.1, read as the reverse complement.
CAAAGCGCTCGAAGATCGCCAGCATCAGCCGGTGGAGAAAGGCAATCTGGTCGCCACCTTCGCTGGCTGCGAGTTCATCCGCGAATTCGGTGATCTCCTTGCTCGCTGTGGTCAGTGCCGTCTGGCTGGTCCAGTAAGAGAGCGGAAAGCGCTCGTAGGAGCCCCGGATCACCCCTTCGCCGCCGGTGGTGTCGATCTCTCCATCCACCAGAATGCGCATGCGCTCGATCGGCCCGTCGACCGAGAAAATATGCGTGATGTTGCCATAGGCATCCTCGTCGCGTTCGAGGCGGCAATCAGCGTCGATCTCGACACGCCAGCGGCGGACAAACTGTGTCGCGTGGTTGCGTGGGGTCAAGCGCAGGACCTGAATCGCCCCGCGCGCCGGGCCGGCGTAATCGTAATTGGTTTCGTGTCTCAACCGAAGGCGCATTGCACGTACTTGCCCTGAATTCCCGAAAGCCCTGCGCGCAAGGCCCTCCCCTATTGCAGATATTGCTCCGAGATCGCCATCCCCAGCCGGTTGTTCTCCCCCAGGAAAGCGACCAGAAATTCATGCAGGCCCTGCTGGAAGAGGCGATCGGTATCGACGTTCTGCAGGTCGGCGAAGGTCGAGCGAACGAGGCGCTGACTGGGCCCCTGCCGTCCATAGCGCTCCGAGAGCAGATCAAGCACTTCATTCAGGTTCTTGTAGGTCGAGATCAACGAACGCGGCTGCTCTGAGCGCAGGATGAGAAAATCCGCAACAAGCCAGGGCTTTATCCCCTCGCGGTAGATCAGATGATAGGAGTTGAGGGCCGAGAGCGAGCGCAGCAGTGCCGACCACTGGAAGTAATCGAGCCCGCCGCCCACCGGTTCCTGTTCGGGCAGCAGCACGTGGTATTTCACGTCGAGCAGGCGTGCGGTGTTGTCCGAGCGCTCGATGAACATGCCCAGTCGCTGAAACCAGTAATGGTCGGTGCGCAGCATGGTGCGGTAAGCGGTGCCATCGAAGCGCAGGCTGACTTCCTTCACAAAAGAAAGGAAGCGTGTCAGTTCCTGCCCGTTCATGTTCTTGAGCTTGATGCGCTGGAGTTGGTTCCAGGCATCGTTGAGAATCTCCCAGACCTCCGTGGTGATCGCCGTGCGCACGGCACGGGCATTGTGCCGCGCATTCTCGATGCAGCGGCGAATGGAAGACGGATTCGTCTCGCCGGCAATAATGAACTCGGTGACATTCTTCTCGTTCGCGATGGGGTATGCCGCATAAAAAGCTTGGCTGCAGGCGGCGGTGTCGATCGCGCTCTCCCACTCGTTTGAACTGCCGGCATAGGCGGAAGGCAAGGTTGCGAGGCGTAGGGCAACGTCGAGAATGCGCGCGAGGCTCTCCGCGCGTTCAACATAGCGCGAGAGCCAGAACAGGTTGTCAGCAGTACGGGCGAGCATCGGAAAATGATCCTTGAAATCGGGCGCGTTCAGGCGGTTCCGGCCGACGAATCGGCATCCACAACCCAGGTATCCTTGGTGCCGCCACCCTGGCTCGAATTGACGACCAGCGAGCCTTTCTTCAGGGCCACACGCGTCAGGCCACCGGGCACGATCCGGACCTTGTCGGAGCCGGAAAGCACGAAAGGCCGCAGATCAACGTGGCGCGGCGCGAGCCCTTCTTCCACAAAACATGGCACAGTCGAGAGCGCCAAGGTCGGCTGGGCAATATAATTATCGGGATTTGCTTTCACTTTGAGGGCGAAAGCCTCGCGCTGGGCCTTGGTGGCATGCGGCCCCACCAGCATGCCATAGCCACCAGAGCCGTTCACCTCCTTGACCACCAGCTCGCCGATATTGGCGAGCACGTGGCTCAGCATTTTCGGCTCACGGCAGCGATAGGTCTCGATGTTCTTGAGCATGGCATCCTTGCCGGTGAAGAACCGGACGATGTCTGGCATGTAAGAGTAGATGGCCTTGTCATCGGCAACCCCCGTGCCGACTGCATTCGTAATGGTCACATTGCGCGCTTTGTAGGCGGACATCAGGCCGGGGACGCCGAGCGTGCTGTCAGGCCGAAACGTCAGAGGATCGAGATATTCATCATCGACGCGGCGGTAGATCACGTCGACGCGCTTCGGTCCCTCTGTGGTGCGCATGTAGACGACGTTGCCGCGCACGAAGAGGTCGGGACCCTCGACGAGTTCAACGCCCATCCGGTCAGCCAGGAAGGAATGCTCGTAATAGGCCGAATTGTAGGGCCCGGGTGTCAGCACCACGACCGTGGGCTCTCCGGGGGCCGTCGGCGGCGCGACCGAGCGCAGGGTTGCGAGCAGTTCTTCCGGATACTGGTCGACCGGCTTGATTTTCTGCCGCCCGAGAAGCTCGGGGAAGAGCCGGAGCATCGCCTCGCGGTTCTCGAGCATGTAGGAAACGCCCGAGGGTGTGCGCGCATTGTCTTCCAGCACGAAGAACTCGTCCGGCCCCGTGCGCACCATGTCGATGCCGGCAATGTGGGCATAGATGTCTTTGGGTGGCTTGATCCGGGTCATTTCTGGCCGGAATGCCGGATTGGCGAGAATGAGGTCCTCCGGCACGATGCCGGCCTTCACGACCTCGCGCGCGCCATAGACATCGCCGATAAAGGCGTTGATCGCGCGCACGCGCTGTTCAAGCCCCTCGGCGAGGCGGGCCCATTCACCGGAGGTGATGACGCGCGGCAGGATATCGAAAGGAATAATGCGCTCGGCACCCTGCTCATCGCCATAGACGGCGAAGGTGATGCCGATGCGCCGGAAAAAAGCCTCCGCCTCGGCTTTGCGGCTGGTGATCAACTCCTGCGGGGCAGCCTCGAACCACTCGGCAATGTCTCGATAGACAGGCCTTACGGCATCGTCATGCCCGCGCATTTCGTCAAATGCCGCCATCGCTTCGTCTCCTCCCCTACGCCACTCGCAACACAATTCACCGGTGTTGCGCCGCAACCCGCTGAGAGAACTCTCCCTTCCCCAGCAAGTCCGAGGCCAGAACGTCCAGGCAGTCCGGCTCTCGAATGGCATCATGGAGCCAATTCCGGCAAACGCAATGCGGCCAAGGTGTCATTTCGTGAAATAGCGCCCTGCCAGGGCTCTTTCTTGAGGCGGCGAGCTTCGATAGAAAGGGGGCATCCGGCCTCTCGTGCCACCCCACCAACGCCAGGGACATCCATGACTTCCACCAGCAGTTCTGCCGTTTTCGATTGGGCTGACGCCTTTCTTCTGGATGGTCAGCTTACCGAAGATGAGCGGATGATTCGCGACTCCGCCCGGGATTTCGCGCAGGGCGTGCTGCTGCCGCGCGTGACAGAGGCTTACCTCTCCGAAAAGACCGAGCCGGAGCTCTTCCGCGAGATGGGGAAATTCGGCCTGCTCGGTGTCACTCTGCCGGAGAAATATGGATGCGCGGGGGCGGGATACGTGGCTTATGGCCTCGTTGCGCGCGAGGTTGAGCGCATCGATTCAGGCTATCGCTCGATGATGAGCGTGCAATCCTCGCTCGTGATGTATCCGATCTACGCCTATGGCTCGGAGGCGCAGCGCGAGAAATATCTTCCGAAACTCGCCTCGGGCGAATTTATCGGCTGTTTCGGCCTCACCGAGCCGGATGCCGGTTCCGATCCCGGCGGGATGAAAACGCGCGCCGAGAAAACCGCAACGGGTTATCGGCTGATCGGTTCGAAGATGTGGATTTCCAATTCTCCCATTGCCGATGTTTTTGTCGTCTGGGCGAAGAGCGAAGCGCATGGCGGGGCGATCCGCGGCTTCGTGCTGGAAAAGGGCATGAAGGGTCTTTCCGCCCCCAAGATTGGTGGCAAGCTCTCGCTGCGCGCCTCGATCACCGGCGAGATCGTGATGGATGGGGTAGAGGTTTCCGATGACCATCTCCTGCCGAATGTCTCGGGCCTCAAGGGGCCGTTCGGCTGCCTCAACCGCGCGCGCTACGGCATCTCGTGGGGCGTGATGGGCGCTGCGGAAGACTGCCTCGCGAGGACACGCCAATACGGGCTCGATCGCCACCAGTTCAACAAGCCGCTTGCGCAGACCCAGCTCTACCAGAAGAAGCTGGCTGATATGCTCACCGAGATTTCACTGGGGCTTCAGGGTTCGTTGCGTGTTGGGCGCCTGATGGATGCCGGCGAGATGGCGCCAGAGATGATTTCGATCATCAAGCGCAACAATTGTGGCAAGGCGCTCGATATTGCCCGCGCCGCGCGCGACATGCATGGCGGCAATGGCATCATGGCCGAGTATCATGTGATGCGCCACGCCCAGAACCTTGAAACGGTAAACACCTATGAAGGCACGCATGACGTTCATGCCCTGATCCTCGGGCGTGCCATCACCGGCCTCCAGGCGTTTTTCTGAGCATGTCTGCGGCAAGGGTTTTCTCGTCCGCGCTCGCCTTCTTTGCCCTCGTTTTCGGAGCGGGCTTCGCTCTGGGGGCGATCCGCATTGTAATGCTTCAGCCTTATCTCGGTGCGACCGTCAGCCGTCTTGTCGAACTGCCGGTGATGGTCGTCATCTCCTATCTCGCGGCGCGATGGGTCACCCGGAACATGGGCCCGGCCACGCGCAACTCGTGGCTATGCGTCGGGTTGATCGCCTTCATGCTGCTGATGGTGGCCGAAATGCTGCTGGGTGTACTCGTCTTCCGGACGCCAGTTCGCGCCATGCTGGCCGACATGCTCACCTTGACCGGATCTCTGTCCTTTCTCGCGCAGAGCCTGATCATTCTCTTTCCGGCACTGGCGGCCGGCTGGGACCGGACCCGCTCATGACGCTCCTCGATCACCGCGCTGAGATCTCGGAACTTTCAACCCTGCGCGATGTGCTGCGCTATGCGGTGAGTGCCTTTCGCGGCGCGCGTCTGCATCACGGACATGGCGCGACCAATGCGCTGGATGAGGCAGCCTTCCTCATTCTCGAAAGCCTCAACTTGCCGGTGGATGATTTCAACGCCTTCGCCGACGCGAGGCTGACTGTTCGCGAAAAGAAGCTCCTGGCGGAGCGCATCGCCATGCGCATCGAGAAGCGTGTGCCGGCGGCCTACATTACCGGCCACACTTACCTGCACGGCTTCTCGTTTCGCTCAGACCCTCGCGCGATCGTGCCGCGCTCCTTCATCGCCGACTTGCTGTTCTCACCGCTTTTCGATGGTTCCGAAACTGGGGAGGCGCTCGTCGAAGACCCGGCCTCGGTGATGCGCGTGATGGACCTGTGCACCGGCGGGGGCAGCCTCGCGATCCTCGCAGCCCATGCCTTCCCGAATGCCGAGATCAGCGCGGTTGATCTATCCGCCGAAGCCTTGTCGCTCGCGGCCGAGAACGTCGCCGATTACGGGATGCAGGATCGGATCACTTTGCATCGGGGCGACCTGTTCTCGCCCTTGAAGGGCCGGAGGTTCGATCTCATCCTCACCAACCCGCCCTATGTCGATCAGGCGACGATGGATCTCCTGCCCGAAGAGTTTCGCCACGAACCGGTCATGTCTCTGGCCGGTGGCGATGATGGGTTCGATATCGTCCGCCGCATCCTCAAGGACGCGCCCCGGCACCTTGAGTCGGGTGGCGGGTTGTTGTGCGAAGTCGGGCTCGATCGGGATGTTCTGGACGCCGAATATCCGCATCTACCGTTCACCTGGCTCGATACGGAGGATAGCGCCGGCGAAGTTTTCTGGCTCAGGACGGAAGATTTAAAGGGCTGATCAGGCCGCTTCGGTCGTCGCCGGGCGCGCCTCGAAGCCGTGCTCGGCCTGCAGCTTGTGGATCGCGGCATAGGCTTCGTCGAGGCGCGCCGCAATGTCGCTCCGTAGCCCGGAATAAGCCGGAGTTAGTCCCTGCCGCCCCGATTTTTCGAGTTCACCGGCGCCTTCAGCCACACGACTCGCCCCGAGGGAGAGTGACATCGACTTCAAGGCATGTGCTGCCTTCGCGACGGCCCCGCCATCGCCCGATGCAATTGCGGCATCGATTTCCGCCAAAGCGGGGGGACCATTTTCGAGATAGAGACGATAGATGCGCGCCACCGCGTCGGCGCTCGCGATTTTCGCCATATCGAGCATCTGGCTGGTTGTGGCCGGATCGAGAACGGCCGTTGTGTCAATCTCGCTCGCCGGCGAGGGCATGGCGGGCGCCGCCGGCACGGATGCGGCGAACCGCGGTGCCACAGGCGATGGTTCCGCGATGATCGGCTGATCAACCACTGCGCGCCGATCCTGCAAGGGGTGACGCGGAGCGAGATTTGCTTCGAGCATCTTCGCCATGGCCTGCAAGGTGAAAGGCTTATGCAGCACGCCATCCATGCCGGCATTCTTCCAGGCTTCGGCATGGGAGCCGACCACATGCGCCGTGAGTGCAATGATGGGCAGGCGTTCGCGCCCGGTTTCGCTCTCCCAATGGCGGATGGCGCGCGTCGATTCAAAACCGTCCATGTCGGGCATTGAGCCATCCATGAAAACGAGATCATAGCGCTTGGCCTGCACCGCATGGAGTGCGGCACGCCCATCGGCAACCGTGTCGCACGGCAGTTCGAAACGACGCAGGGTCTCAATGACAACCTCGCGGTTCACGGGGTTGTCGTCCGCCACCAGAATAAGGTGATCCGGATATTTCTGGAATTCGCTCTCGCGCTTCTGGGCAGCCTTGGCGCGGCTCGCGGGGCTCTCGCCGGAGAGCAGATCCTGAATGGCCTGAAACAGCTCGCGCCGCGCAATCGGCTTGGTGATCTGGGCCTGCGCCTTGCCCTCGGCGATCAGCCGATCGGCTTCGGCATCGCCGAAAGTGGCGAGCGCGATGGTCGGGGCCTTGCGCATCAGGCGGGAAGCCACCGGATCAGCCAGAAGCCGCGAATCGGCGATCACGAGGCTGCGATCTCCGTCATCTTTCGTCACTGCACCCGAAATGGCATCTGAGATTTCGAAGCCGAATTCTTCGAGATATTTCGCGAGGTTGGCCTGTGTGGCCGAGCCCGAAACGGCCAGCAGCACCTTGCCCGAACCGATGCGGCGCACCCGGCTTTCGCCCTCGAGGCGGTCGACATGGATGATCGGGATCAGCACATGAAAGGCACTGCCGACGCCGATCTCGCTTTCGATACTGATCTCGCCCCCCATCGCATCAACGAGGCGGCGACAGATGGCGAGGCCCAGGCCGGTGCCGCCAAAGCGGCGCGTGGTCGTCTGGTCGGCCTGCGAAAAGGCATCGAAGACCGAATCGATCTTGTCCTTCGCGATGCCGATGCCGGTATCGCGCACCGAGAAGCGCAGATGCGAGGGCTTGTCCGGCGCGCGATCGAGCGTCAGGTTCACGCTGCCAGCTTCAGTGAATTTCAGTGCGTTGTTCACGAGATTCGCGAGCACCTGATTGAGACGCGTCGGATCGGCGCCGATACGCGCGGGAACATTCGGTGCAATATGACTTGAAAGGTCCAAACCTTTCGAACGCGCCTTTTCCTCGAAAAGCTGTGCGACAGTCTCGATCACATCATCGACCGCAACCGGCATGGTTTCGAGTTCGATCTTTCCAGCCTCGATTTTCGAGAAATCGAGGATGTCGTTGATGATGGCCAGCAGAGAACTGCCCGAACGCGCGATCACATCGGCAAAGCGCTTTTGCTTGGGTTGGAGTTCCGACGCTGCCAGCAGTTCCGCCATCACCAGAATGCCGTTCATCGGTGTGCGGATTTCGTGACTCATGGTCGCGAGAAACTCGCTCTTGGCGGCATTGGCGCTGTCCGCCGCCTCTTTCGCGAGGCGATAGTCGCGCGTGCGGTCTTCGACCTCGAACTCGAGCGCTGCGCGATGGCGGGCGAGCTTCTCGTCACGGCTCTGGATTTCATCGAGCATGGCATTGAAACCGGTGGCGATGCGCGACAGCTCGTCCCTCCCGCCCTGTTCGATCCGCTGGGCATAATCATGACGTTTCTGGATGAGCCCCATCGCTTCGACAATCGCATCGATCCGGGCGACGATCGCGCGTTGCAGGAAAAACACCAGCGCGAAACCGATGGCGATCGCCACAAGGCCGGCGATGGCGGCATCGCGCGCGGCGCTCAGCGCATTGGTCCAAAGGTCCGACGTGTCGGCCATCAGCAGGAGCCGCCCGACCTCTTCGCCGGAGGAAATGATGGGGACGTTCACGCTCATGGAGTCGCGTGACAGAAGCCTGAAGGCCGCGAAAGGTCCGTCGTTCGTCGCTTCGCGAACGAGCTGAATATTCAAGCCCAGTTCGGCCAGAATCCGGCCATCGCGCGCCTCGATTCCGGAATAGGTGATGCCGGAGATGCGCGCCATGGCGCGCAAGACCCGCAAGGCCTCACCCCGGTTGCTGCCTACCACGGCTTCGGCGGCGGCCGATGCAAAAACCTGCGCTGTCGCCTCGATTTCAGCCTGTTTCGACTGGGCGAAACGCGTCGCCTCGCGGTGGATCGAGGCGCCGGTGACGACAATCGTGGCCGATGTGATGGCGATCGCGATCAGCAGAAGGAGCCTGGAACGGATCGACACTCGTATAACCTTCTCGCCGGCGCCAGATTGTCTTGATGGCCGTTGCGGCACTGCAATGCATAAATACTTCAAAAGCCTGATGTTCAGGTTAATGGGGTAACCAGCGCTTAAAGGCTTTCCGCGCACAATCCTGAGGTGAAAAAGGACTGCCATGAACAGCGCGCTTGCCCCCCGCCAACCAGCCGCAACCCCGCCACGCTCCGCTCCTGCCGAAGCCTTGCGCGTGCTGGTTGTCGATGATGATCCGATCTATCGCGAAACCGCGCGGATGTTCCTCTCCATGCTCGGACGCAACGTATCGCTTGCCGAGAATGGGCAGACCGGCTTGCAGGCGCTTGCGGAAAAAACGTTCGATATCCTGATCGTCGATATGGAAATGCCGGACATGTCCGGCCTGGAAGTCATCCGCCAGCTGCGCATGCGGCCAGCCTTGGCCGATCTGCCGGTTATCATGGTCACCTCGCGCGATGATGCGATGGCCATCGATCGCGCTTACGAGCTTGGCGCGTCATCCTTCGTGGTCAAGCCGGTCAACTGGACCCTTCTTGATCATTGCCTGCGTTTCGTGTGTCGTGCGGCACGCAACGAAACCATCGCCCGCACTGCGCAGGCCGAGGCCGAAACACTGGGGCGCACGAAGGATAACCTTCTGAGCGTGCTGCGCCACGAGATGAAGACCCCGCTCAACGCCATCATCGGTTTCACGAAACTGGCGGCGGAAGCGCGCGAGAGCGGGGATCTCGCAGGGATGCGCGAGCACCTCGAAGCCGTTCAGGAATCGGGCAAGCGGTTGCTGCAGAGCTTCGCCGATATGTCGATCTATTCCGATCTGATCTCCGGGCGGGTTGCCGCCGGCCACGAACCCACGGCGCCCGGCTGGATTGTCGATGACGTGCTCGAAAGCCGCCGCGGCGAACTCGTGGCCTCCGGGCTCGAGGTCATTCGGGAGGATGCGGAGTCCGGGTTGAAAATCCAGTGTGATCAGGGGCTTCTGGCTTCCGCGCTCGGGCGGATCGTCGATAATGTCATCCGCCACGCGAAAGGCGCGACCACCGTCACCCTCTCGGTGCGGCACTGGCCCGGCGAAGTCGTGATCAGTGTCGCCGATGACGGGGAAGGCATGGAGAGCGAGGATATCAGCCGCTGTCTTGAGCCGTTTGCGCAAGGGGATATGTCGCTCTCGCGCCCCAATCAGGGGCTGGGCATGGGCCTGCCGATCGCGCTCGGCATCGTGGCCCTGCACGGCGGGACCCTTGAGGCCGAGAGCCAGCCCGGGCAAGGCATGACGGTGCGGCTGCGTCTGCCCACGAAGGGTGCAGCATAAAAAAGGCCCGCCGAAGCGGGCCTCCTTCCGGACTTCCGGCGAACGGGTTGCTCAGCCGAAAATGTCCTCGATGATGCCGGCATACCAGCCCATGTTCTCGGCCTGTGTCGCCTTGCGCAGTTCGGCGCTCTCACCGGTCTTGGAGACGAAGGTCGAACTGGCGGTGATCTTGCCATCCTTGGCTTCGTAAGCCCCACCCACTTTCACGGTGTCGTCGGTGTCGATCAGGCTCCAGCAGGTGTTCGCATAGCGGGCCGGGAAGGTGCGCGCGCCGATCAGTTCGCCACGGATGGTCATGGCTGCAACCTTGGCCTGCGAGTTGGCCGAGAAGGCCGATTTCGGCATGTCGCCCGCGATTGTTGCATCACCCAGCACGAACACGTTCGCGTCGACAGCCGACTTCATGTTCTCGGGGTTGATGGCGCAAAAGCCGGTCTGGTTCGCAAGACCTGAATCGCGGGCAATCGCCCCCGCCATCTGGGCCGGGATGACATTGACGAGGGCTGCGTTCTTGTAGGTCTCGAAACCCGTGACGACTGTGCCGGTTTTCGGGTCCACCGATTTCAGACCGTCATGCACCTTGGGCCCGAGCCATTCGACCATGCCCTTGTAATGCTTCTCCCAGCCCTCCTGGAACAGGGCCTGCTTCGAGAAGGTTTCCTTCGGGTCGATGATGAAAATCTTCGATTTGGTCTTGCCGGCCTTTTTGAGGGCATGCGCCATCATCGAGATGCGCTCATAGGGGCCCGGCGGGCAGCGATAAGGGTTCGGCGGAGCGATCATGACGATGACGCCGCCATTCGGCACAGTATCGAGGCGACGCCTTAGGAGGCGGGTCTGCGCCCCCGGCTTCCAGGCATGCGGCATTGCTTCCTCATGCTCGCGGCCCCATCCGGGCACTGAATCATATTTCAGGTCGATGCCGGGCGAGACCACGACGCGATCGTAGGCGATGCGACGGCCATCGGCGAGCATGACCTGCTTCTTGTCGCGATCAATCATGGAAGCACGGGCGCGGGCGATATCGACGCCATGCCCCTGCAGCTTGCGGTAATCATGCAGGATCGAGGCATAATCGCGGAAGCCGCCAAGGAACAGGTTGGAGTGGAAGCAGGTCTGGTAATTGACGTTCTCTTCCACGAGCGTGACGGCGATTTTCTTCTCGCTGTCTTTCGCAATGTATTTCGCGGCCGTGGCACCGCCGGCCCCGCCGCCAATCACCACCACGCGTGGTTTGGCCTGGCCGAGAACGGCCGGAGCCGACAAGGTGCTGGCTGCGGCGATGGTGCCCGAGCCGATCAGAAGATTGCGACGTGTCGTCTTCATGGATTTTTCCTCTTCCCTGCCGCGGGCCTGTTTCTTCCGGCCGATCGCGGGCTGCCCCCTGTGGAATATTGAACGCTATTTCTGTGGTTTGAGCGAGCCAAAATACGCGGCCAACGCTTCGATCTCGTCGTGATTGAACTTGCCGACAATGCTGCGCATCACCTGATTCTCCCGGGCACCCTCCCGGTACGAGAGCATCACCGCGACGAACTGATCTTCCGGCCAGCCAACAATCGCCGGAATGCCGCCCACCACCTTGCCCGATTTCTGATGGCAGGTGACGCATTCTGCCGAAAGGTATTCGCCGAAGGCCTTGTCGCCCTTCGATGCGCTCGATCGCGACAAGCCGACAGAGCCCAGCACCATGAAAGCACCAAGCGTGAGGGTGAGGGCGCAGAGCAGAACAGGCCTCTGTGTCATCGTCTCACTCAACCTTGATGCCCTTGGCCATATCTTCCGGTGTCACATCGAGCACGCGGGCCCGACCGGTGACCCTTGTGTCAGGCTTGCAGTTCGTCATGCAAGGGGTGCGGTTCCAAAAGTGCTTTTCTGCCGCTTCCCGGTTGTCATCGTAGAAGGTCTTTTCGTTCGGCAGCCGCACCGAGAGGAAGTTCTCCTTGCTCAGTACGAAGTCATCTTTGACGATATTGTTCATGTTGAGCAGGAAGGCCACGATGGCGTAGGTCTCGTCGTCGCTCAGGGAACGCGCGTTTCCGTAGGGCATGGTGCGGCGAATGTAGTCGAACGAAGTCGAAAGATAAGGCCAGAACGAGCCCACTGTCTTCTCCGGGCGGTCATCTTTCATGGTGCCTATGCCGCCCGCGAGAACCGGCCAGCGTCCGGTGCCCTCCGCAAACTCGCCGTGACAGCTCGCGCAACGCTCAAGGAAAAGCGCCTCGCCTTCCTTCACGCTGCCCTTGCCGGGTGGCAGGCCGACGCCATCGGCCCGGACATCAATATCCCAGGCGGAGATTTCCTCCGGCAGGGCCGCGCGCCCCAGCCCCGATTTCTTCGGCTGGGCCAGAACCGGAAAGGCCACAAGGGCCGCGGCCGCCAGCGTGATCAGGATCTTAGAGAACTTCGACATTCTCGGTCTCCCCGTTCGCTTTCACATGCCAGGTCTGGATGCCGTTGTTGTGGTAGATCGAGTTCACACCGCGCGCCTTGCGCAACTCGTCCTTTGTGGGCTGCACATAACCGGTCTCGTCCATGGCGCGGGACTGGATCAGGAGATCCGAGCCGTTCCAGTCGAAATCAACGTAAAAGCGCGTCAGGGACATGGGGAGAACCGGACCGTCGATGCGTGCGGTTTGCCAGTTCTTGCCGCCATCGATCGAGACATCGACGCGGGTGATTGCACCACGCCCCGACCAGGCGAGGCCCGAGAGCACATTCGGACCCTTGGCGAGCATTGGCGCTTGCGGCGAGGGGTTTGTGACGACCGATTTCGCATCCATGATGAAGGTGAAGCGGCGCGAGCGGCCATCGGCCAAGAGATCGGTATACTTCGAGGTCTCCTCGCGCTGCTGCCATGGCTCGTCGCCGACCTCGAGCCGCCGCAGCCACTTGATCCACATATTGCCTTCCCAGCCTGGCACGACGAGCCGCAGCGGGTAACCCTGTTCGGGCCGCAGTGCCTCGCCATTCATGCCCCAGCCGAGCATCGCATCCTTCAGCGCTTTCTCCATCGGGATGGAGCGCGTCATGAGCGACGCATCGGCACCCTCGGCCAGCAGCCATTTCGCGTTTGTGCGAAGGCCTGCCTCCTCCAGCACTGCGCGCAGCGGAATGCCGGTATACATGACGTTGTGCACCATGCCGTGGGTGAACTGGCAGCCATTGAGCTGTGCGCCGCGCCATTCCATGCCGGAATTGGCCGCGCATTCTAGAAAGAATACCCGATTCATCCTGCCCGGAAATCGCTTGAGGTCTTCGAGCGAAAAAACAAGCGACTTCTCGACCAGCCCGTGCACCATCAGGCGGTGCTTGTCCGGCGCGATTTCGGCAATGCCGCCGTGATGGCGCTCGAAGCAGAGCCCGTTGGGGGTGATGATGCCGTCGAGCGCATGCAGCGGCGTGAAATTCACCGAGGATTGGCGGCTGGCGGTGAGCCACTCGACGTCACGACGCACGACATTCTTCTCGAAAGCCGACGGCTTGCCGTATGGGCGGTCGGCCACGCCGTCGCCGAGATAGCGGTTCCAGTCCTGAATGTCCGTGATCAACGGATCGGGCTTGGCGCCCTGCGCACCGGCCTTGCCGAGCCCGGCCGCGAGAGCTGCGCCCGCACCGGCTGCGGCCAGAAAGCCTCTTCGGCTCGCCGACTTTTCTTTTCCCGAATCTGTCATCGGGTCCTCTCCCATGTCGCGGTCGTTTCGCCGCGTTTGATCGCTTCAGATGTTGACAACCTTCACCGCGTCCAGCGGGCGCGGCGTGATTGTTTTCTTCGTCGTCAGATATTGGCTCACCACATCCCAGATCGGCGGGCCTTGAGTGCCTTCGTTGATCGAGGCCCAGCCGGCGACTGTGTATTCCCGGTTGGCATCGATCGGCTTGCCGTCGCGCAGGTTCGTCATGTTCGAAATGCGCTGGCCGATCGTGGCGTTGGGGTCGATCGTGAAACCCATGCCGCCCACGCGAACCATGTCACCACCGCCCTGCAGGTAGGGATCGGGGTTGAAAATGTTGTCTGCCACATCTTCCAGCACCGTCTTCAGCATCTCGCCTTTCATGCTCGTGCGGTAGCATTGGGGGTAAGACATGGCGCAGGCATTGGTGACATCCTCGAAAGTGATGTCCTGCCCCGGCAGCAGGCTCGCACCCCAGCGCACACCGGGCGAGAGCGCGATCTCGACATCGCGCACCTGCAACATGGCGTCGGTGAAAACATCGTCGAACGAGCCCTGGAAGTTGCCGCGCCGGTAGAGAAGCCCCTCGGTTTTCGCAAGCACGCGGGAGAGATCTTTCTCAAAGGGCGCGCGGTGCTTCGCCACCAAGGCCGCCATCTCGGCATCGGGCGTGATCGCATCCGAGAAGACCGGGATCAGCCCGAAGCGATAGCCTTTCAGCGCCTTGTCGCGGATGTCGAGATCAAGTCGCGAGACAAACTTGCCGTGGCTCCCCGTGGCAATCAGCAAGGTCTGGCCCACCTTGACGACGTCGGGCAGCGCATCATGCGTGTGCGACGTGAGAATAATATCGATCCCTTTGACCCGCCCAGCCATTTTTCGGTCGATATCGAAGCCGTTATGCGAGAGCAGCACGACAATATCGGCACCCTCTGCGCGCGCGTCCTCGACCTCCTTGCGCAAGTCATCCTCGCGCAGTCCGAACGACCATTTCGGGAACATCCAGCGCGGATTGGCGATTGCCGTATATGGATAGGCCTGCCCGATCACGGCGATCTTCGCCCCGCCGCGTTCAAATGTCTTGCGTGGCTCGAAAACGCGATCCTCGAACTCGGTATCGCGGATGTTCTGGGCGAGGAACGGGAAGGGGAGCTTGTCGGTGATTTCCTTCACCCGCTCGGCGCCGAGTGTGAATTCCCAATGCCCGGTCATGGCATCCGGCTTGAGCAGGTTCATGGCCTCAACCACATCCTGCGCCTTGGTTTGCAGCGCGCCCCACGCATTCGTCCAGGTGTCGCCACCATCGAGCAGCAGGCAGTTGCCCTCGCCCCGCTCGGCGCGGATCGCCTTGATGATGGTCGCGATGCGATCAAAGCCGCCCATGCGGCCGTAGTTTTTCGCCAAAGCCACGAAGTCCTCGGATGACAGCGCATGCGCCATCGGAGAGCCTGCCGGCAGGTTGAAATGCGCGAGCACGTCCTTGCCGGTGAGATGCGGCACGAGGCCTTTCACTTCGCCAACGCCGAGATTGATGGAGGGCTCGCGGTAGTAAACCGGGCGAAGCTGGGCGTGCAGATCCGCGACATAAAGCAAGGTCAGCGTTCCCAGAGGCTGGAAGCGCAGGATATCGGCCTGGCTGAGGCGCTGCTGTGCAGCCACGCGGTTGAGCGGTCCGAGCCCGGACGCTGCAACCAGCGCCGAAGCAGCCGCACCCGCCTGCAGAAAGTCTCGCCGTGAAATCATGTTCAACCCTCGGTGACAGGCCAGCCGAAGCCGTTGCGCGGTAACGCGCCCGGTCAGGCTTTCGGCTTTGAAATGACGGGCGGAAGTCGCCTTCCGCTCTAACCCTCAGGCGACCTGAATTTTCGCCTTGGATTCATAGACCGAGCCGTCATCATCCTTCCATTTGAAGGTGAATTCGCCGCTTTTGACCGCCTTGTAGAAGAAGGACTGGTACGGATTCGCGGAAATCGCCGGATGCCAGGTCGCCTCGAACACGGTCTTGCCGTCGAATTCAGCCGTGAACGTGTTGATGATCCGGCGCGGGATGACCTTGCCCGCGCTGTCGCGGCGCTGGCCGGATTCCATCTCGTGGCTGATCAGGGTCTTGATCTCGATCAGTTCGTCTTTCTTGGCATTCGCGGGGACGCGGACGCGCGGAACAGGTTTGTTCGACATCTTCTCTATCCTCCCGCTTTCTCAGCCGCCGCATCCGCCAATGGTCACCTTCACCTCCACCTTGGACGTGAAGAGCGAGCCATCGGACATCTCGGCAACCGCAATGATGTTCTGTGTCTGCGCCAGCCGCATCCGCGAGGAGGCCGCAGCCTTGCCGCAAGCCGGCGTGAAGGCGAAGCTCACGACGCCCGGCAACGGATTGCCGTCGGCATAGACATGCACGGCTTTCACGAAATCCTGCTCGGTCATCGGGCTTTCAACCTCGACGTTGATCGGCACGACGAGACCATTCTCGGCGATTTGCGGAACGTCGATCTTGACGCGGCCCGAACCGAGTTTCTTGTCGGCATAGAGCTTCTTGATCTCGGCCTCGACAGCCGCAGCATCGGCGTGTGCAAGACGAGGCCCGATTGCCGTGGCGGCTGCCGAGAGCGCTGCCAGAACTATGGCATCGCGGCGCGACAATGCATCAGGGAAAGTCATATCTTCCTCCTTGAAATCGTTCTTGTTTTTTGGGTTGAACCGGTGTCAACTCTCCGCCATCAACCTGATTTGACAAGAAACGATATATATATTTTCTTGAATGTAAAGCGGTGGTTCGAAACTCCGGTGATGCGGACAATTCGGGACCGCCGGTCAGAAGAAAGCCGGGACCGGGCACCAGACCCGCATCAACCCGGCGGCGAGGGAGAGGAACCGATCATGCTCAAACGCGGCAAACGCGCTTGGTTCAGCTGGGCTTTGGCGGCATCGCTTGCGGGCGGTGCTCTTGCACAGGCTCCGCAGCCAATCGACACCGAGAAGGAACTCGAGAAATACCGGGCGATGATCAACGACCCGATGTCGAACCCGGGCTATCTCAACGTGGATCGCGGCGAGGTGCTCTGGAGCACCAAACGGGGTGCGAAGAATGTGAGCCTTGAAACCTGCGATCTGGGTCAGGGGCCGGGGAAGCTCGAAGGGGCCTTTGCCAAGTTGCCACGCTTCTTTGAAGATGTCGGCAAGGTGATGGACCTCGAGCAGCGTCTGTTCTGGTGCATGCAGAAAATCCAGGAACTCGACACCGCTGATATCGTGCGTCGCCGCTTTGGCGGGCCGGGCCGGTTCTCCGACATGGAAGATCTCGTTGCCTTCATAGCCAACAAATCCAACGGCATGAAGTTCGAGGTGCCGCTCGCCCACCCGAAGGAAAAGGAGGCCTTTGCGATCGGTGAGGTGCTGTTTCACCGGCGCTCGGACTTCATGGATTTCTCCTGCGCGACCTGCCATGCCGAGGACGGGCGGCGCATCCGCCTGCAAGGTCTGCCCAATCTGATCAAGCCCGGAAAGGCGGTCCAGGAAACGATGGGCTCATGGCCCACCTATCGCGTCAGCCAGAGCCAGACCCGCACCATGCAGCATCGCCTCTGGGACTGCTACCGCCAGATGCGCACGCCCGAGCCCATCTACCTCTCCGATGGATTGACCGCATTGACCCTGTTTCTCGTCAAGCAGGCCGAGGGCGGAGAAATCCAGGTCCCGTCGATCAAGCGCTGAGGGAGAAGAATCATGAAAAAGACATTTGTTCTGGCCGCTCTTCTCACGGCCTTTGCTTCTGGCGCCACAGCGCAGGACAAGCCGAAGGTCGACCCCGCAACGCTCGAGGCTGTTACCAAGGCCATGTGGCCGAAAGTGCCGGAGGGCTGGGAAAAGCGCGTGAGTTTCGACGAAACCCAGAAACAATGCTCCGAGCACCGCAACGAGCCGCCCGGCGCCGTGTTCGACCAGATCAAGGCCCGCGAAATCGCGACGGTGAAATTCCCGGCCGACGGCAATGTGCTGGGCGACTGGAAATCCGGTATCCGCATCGCCAATGACGGGCGCGGCGGCACATTCACAGATCGACCCATGACAAACGGCGCGAATTGCTACGCCTGCCATCAGCTTGATCTGGCGCAGCTGAGTTACGGCACCCTGGGACCGTCCCTGCATCTCTATGGTAAGAATCGGGGTTTCAAGCCTGAGGAAGCGAAGGCCACCTACGCCAAGATTTACAATGCGATGTCGGTGATGCCCTGCTCGATGATGCCGCGTTTCGGCTATCACAACTTCCTCACCGAGCAGCAGATGAAGGATGTGACGGCTTTGCTCTTTGACCCTGAGTCGCCTGTCAACAAGTGAGCACATGGCTGTCCCGCGTCATGCGAGGATAGCCAAGCCTGCGACTTTCGTTGCATAGAGGGGAGGCCGGCTCGCGCCGGCCTCTTTTGTTGACGGATATTCGGTTGTCATGGTCAGTATCGCTTCCACTCCGCCATTCGAGCCGCATCCCGCCCGAGACGCTGTGCTGCTGGAAGCGCATTCGCGGCCCTTTTTTCCGTTTTCAGCCCCCGCGCGACTGATCGGTCTGGCCTTTCTGCGCGGCTCCGAATCCGCCGCGAGCATCCGCGCCCGGCTTGATGCGTTCGCGCGTTCGCACGGCCGTGCCCCGGCGCCTGAAGGTGCAAAGCATCATCGGCACGAACTGCCGCAGGGCCTCTTCCGTTGGGAAGAGCATACGGAGTTCATGACTTTCGTATTCCTGCTCTCGGGTGAGAAAGCACGCTTTGACGTGGCCGCTGCGGATCTGATGCGGCAATTGCCACTGCCCGAGCAGCCCGGCCCGCATCTCGTCTCGATCGATATCGCCTTTGTCGAGCCGAACGAGGCCGAGGCCGCTTTGGCGCGCCTGCGCCCGACCATTGTCTCCCATTCCACCATCGAGGGCGGCATTGCCGAAGTTGCCTCCGATTTCGCGCCCGATGAGGGCGGATTCGTTCGTTTCGCGATCGTCAATCGCGGGCTCACCGATCGCCGGCTGGGGGCTCTTGCCCGCGATATCACCGAGGTGGAGGTCTACCGCACGATGGCGTTGCTCGGCCTGCCGGAAGCGCAGCGGATCGGCCCGGTGATCCGCGATGTCGAGCAGGGGCTCGCGATGCTGACAGCTGAACTCGTTCACCGTCAGAGCCTCGCTGATGGCGATGCGTTGCTTGCGCGTCTCACCGAAATGACGGCCCGTGTCGAGAGCGAAATTGCGCGCACGACCTTCCGGTTTGGCGCGACAAGGGCGTATGCCGCCATTCTCAATGAGCGGCTTCTGGCCCTGGGCGAGCCGGCGGGGCCCACCGCACCGGCCATTGCCAGTTTTCTGCAACGACGCAATGCGCCTGCCTTGCGCACCTGCGAGCGGATGGAGGCCAATCTTGCGAGTCTCGCCGCGCGCCTGACGCGGGCCTCAAGCCTGCTGCGGACCCGCATCGATGTCGAACTCGCCAAGCAGAACAATGCGTTGCTCGGCGCCATGAACGAGCGCACGCAACTTCAGTTGCGCTTGCAGCAGACCGTCGAGGGGCTTTCGATCGCCGCCATCAGCTATTATGTCGTCGGGCTTGTGAGCTATCTGCTCAAGGGATTGAAAGATCGCGGCTTGCTGCCGCTGTCGCTCGATGTGGCCGTGGCGCTGTCGGTGCCGCTGATCATCCTCGTCATGGCATTTGTGATCCGGCGCATCCGGAAAATCCACGTCCGCAAGGAAACGGACCAATCCCTCTCGCCTCGTGACTTGTGAGATGGCACATATTCGCATATTTTCATGCGAATGAAGTCGTTTCGCAAATCACTGGCGGGTTTTGCCTTGCTGTGCTCCGTCGTGGGGGCGCAGCCAGCCGAGCTTGTGATGTTCGAGCGCGCAGGTTGTGCGTGGTGTCGCAAATGGGATCAGGAAGTCGGGACAATCTACCCGAAATCCCCCGAGGGCCAGCGCGTCCCCTTGCGGCGCGCCAGTCTTGATCGGCCCTTGCCGCCAGAATTGAGGTTGACACCGCCAGTCTTCTATTCGCCGACTTTCGTCCTGATGGATGAGGGCCGTGAAATCGGGCGCATCACCGGTTATCAGGGCGACGAGGCTTTCTGGGGCCTTTTGACCGACATGTTGAGGAAATCAGAGGGAACCTCGCAATGAACCGTTCCGCACGTTCCGAAACGGCCATGCCTGCGGCTGCAAATGAAGGCAGCTATGACCTTGACCAGCTTATGGGCAAGGCGCGCAAGGCCAGCGAATTTCTCAAAGCGCTGAGTCATGAAAGCCGGTTGATCGTGCTGTGTCTGCTGGCCGAGCGGGAGCGATCGGTTTCGGAACTCGAGCAGATTCTCTCCTTGCGGCAGCCCACAGTCTCTCAACAATTGGCCCGTCTGCGCCTTGATGGGCTCGTGACGACGCGCCGTGAAGGCAAAGCCATCCTCTACAGCCTCGCCAATGAGGATGTGCGGCGGGTGATCGGCATTCTCTACTCGATCTATTGCGCGCCCGCCGATCCGGCCGGTTGACCTTCGCAGCAGCGCCGCGCTACCACCCGGAGCCATCGGCCGAGATCGAGGAGCTGGAGGGGCAATGCTGAACAGCCTGGGTCGCGAGCCGAAAAGCGCCGAGGACACGGCTTCTGCCCAGCAACGCGCCCGGATCTTCAAGATTGTCGGCACGCTCGCCAGCATCGCGCTTTTCGTGATTTCGATCGTGGTGCTCTATTATGTGGTCGGCGAACTCGATCGCGCGCAGGTCAAGGCGGCCTTCGCGCGGGCCAGTGGCGAGCAGATTACGCTGGCGCTGTTCTTCACTTCCGTCAGCTATCTCATGCTCACGGGGTATGACTGGGTGGCCCTGCGCGAGGTCACGATCCAGAAAATCTCCTACCGCATCGCGGCATTGGCTTCCTTCACGAGCTATGCGGTGAGCTTCACCCTCGGCTTTCCGCTGCTCACCGCCGCGACTGTGCGCTACTGGATCTACTCTTCGGTGGGGTTGGGCGCGAGCGCCATCGCGAGCCTCACGCTCATTGCAGGTATCACGTTCTGGCTTGGAATGGGCGTGGTTTTCGGCCTCGTCATGATGACCCAACCGCAGGCGGCTGCCACGTTCACGCGGTTGCCCCTGACCATGAACCTGTTGATTGGGCTCGCGGTTTTTTCCGGCATCGCCTTCTATCTTTTTCTGGTGCGCAACAATCGGCGGCGCTTCGTCATCCGGGGCTGGCGATTGCGGCTCCCGAGTTTCCCCGTCACCCTGAAGCAGATGGCGCTCGGAGCGGCAGATGTCTCGGCAGGTGCGGCGGTGCTGTGGGTGTTGCTGCCGCCCGATGCACAGGTGCCGTTTGCCACCATGCTCGCTGCCTATGTGTTTGCGGTGGTGCTCGGTATCGCCAGCCATGCCCCGGGCGGAATCGGGGTGTTTGAGGCCACCATGCTGTTGGCCCTTCCCGGCGTTCCGCGCGGAGAGTTGCTCGGGGCGTTGCTGGTCTATCGTCTGGTTTATTATCTCCTGCCTTTCGTGCTCGCCCTCATTCTGCTCGGCACGCGTGAAATCATGATGCGCGCCGGTGTCTTGCAGCGCCAACTCGCTGCGGCGCCACCACAAGCGAACGATGACTAGGCCGGCGGCATTCTCTCGGCCGGGCCTGCTGCGCACTCTCGCTGTGCTTGTCGCCTTGATGCTGATGGGGGTCGCCATCTGGTTGGAGGCCGGCGGGACGCTGATCGGTCTGGCAATGCTCAATCTGGTGTTGATGGTCGGGCTCGTTCGGCCCAGAAGCCGGACTCCGAGCCCTCCGCCGCTGCGGATCGCCGGGCATGAGGCTTCGCCCGAATTCCGTCAGGCACTCGATGCCCTGCCATCCCCCACGATCCTGACCGATCGTAGAGCGGTTGTTGTCTATGCGAACCCGGCCAGCACAACCGCCTTTCCGGGGTTGCGCGCCGGGTTTCCGCTCTCGGCGGCGATGCGCGACCCGGATTTGCTCGCCGCCCTCGAGCGCGTGCAGAAGGGCGAGCGCGAAGCCACGATCGAGTTGATCGAGCGCGTGCCGCTCGAACGCAGTTTCTCCGTCACGATTCGCCGGATGGAAGGCGACGACGTTGTCCTCGTCAGCCTGACGGATACCACCAAGGCGCGGCAGGTTGAACGCATGCGGGCGGATTTCGTGGCGAATGCCAGTCATGAACTGCGCACGCCGCTCGCGTCGATTCTCGGGTTTGTCGAAACCCTCCAGGGGCCGGCGAAAGCCGACGAGGCGGCGCGCACCCGTTTTCTCGATATTGTCGCAACCCAGGCCCGTCGGATGACGCGGCTGATCAATGACCTGCTTTCGCTGTCGCGTCTGGAGATGAACGCCCATATCCGGCCATCGGAAAGGGTCGATCTGCGCCCGCTGGTCTTGCATCTCTTCGATGTGCTGGGTGGCCTCGCATCGGAACGCGGCGTCAGGCTGGAGCATGATTTCGAGGAAGGGGCGGAGCTTGCCGTAACTGGCGATCGCGATGAACTGATGCGCCTTGTCGAGAACCTGATCGAGAATGCAATCAAATATGGTGGCTCGGGCGGCAGGGTCGATGCGCAGCTAAGGCGAGAAGGCCATGAGATTTTCCTCAGCATCCGTGATTTCGGGCCGGGGATCGCGCCGGAACATATACCGCGCCTGACCGAACGCTTTTACCGGGTCAACACGGAAGAAAGCCGTGTGCAGGGCGGAACGGGGCTTGGCCTTGCGATTTGCAAGCATATCGTTACGCGCCATCGCGGCCGGCTGGAGATCGAGAGTCCCGGGCAAGCCGGCACTGTGACACGTATCGTCTTGCCGGCTTATAAAATTGATCAATAACAATGGGTTGAACTGTCACATTTCTGTAGCGGCACTTCTCTAGAAGTCTCCCCAAGTTCGCACAGGCGCTGCGAGGCATCCGGCCTCGCAGCCCCTCACACGAGATGATGGAGAGAAAGATGAAAACCCTCAGACTTCTTGGCGCTTCGGCGATTGCAATCATGGCCGCGACCAGCTTTGCGCAGGCCCGGGATCAGATCCGGATTGTCGGGTCTTCGACGGTTTATCCGTTCACAACGGCCGTGGCCGAGCAGTTCGGCAAGACCGGCGGCTTCAAGACCCCGATCGTCGAATCGACCGGCACGGGCGGTGGCATGAAGATGTTTTGCGACGGTGTGGGTGTGAATTTCCCCGATGCAACGAACGCTTCGCGCCGCATGAAGATCGGCGAATTCGAGGCGTGCCAGAAAAATGGCGTGAAAGACATCGTCGAAATGATGATCGGCTACGATGGCCTCACGATGGCTTTCTCGAAGAAATCCGCTCCGCTCAAGCTGACCCGCGCCCAGATTTTCCTTGCGCTGGCCCGCAACGTTCCGGGACCGGACGGCAAGCTGATCCCGAATCCTTACAAGAACTGGAACCAGATCGACCCCTCGCTGCCGAACCGCCCGATCGAGGTGCTCGGCCCGCCGCCGACCTCTGGCACGCGCGACTCGCTGCACGAACTCTTCCTCGAGCCGGGCGCCGAGCAGATTCCGGTGATGAAGGCTCTCAAGGCTTCGGATCGAAAAGCGTTTGATGCGGCCTGGAAAACCATCCGCGAGGACGGTGTGTTCGTTGAAGCCGGCGAGAACGACAACGTGATCGTCCAGAAGCTTGACGCCAACCCGAATGCCTTCGGTGTCTTCGGATTTTCGTTCCTTGAAGAAAACATCTCCAAAATCCAGGGCGTGACAGTGGACGGTGTCGAGCCCAGCCACGACACGATCTCATCGTTGAAGTACGGCCCGTCGCGCGAAATGTTCTTCTACCTCAAGAAGGCGCATGTCGGCGTGGTGCCGGGCCTCGACAAGTTCGCGATTGAATATGTCTCGAACCGCGCGGCTGGCGATGGCGGCTATCTCGAGAAGAAGGGCCTCGTGCCCGTTCCGAAGGACAAGCTCGCGATCTCGCAGGCCAATGTGGCGGCCAAGAAGGTGATGACGGGCGAAGGCTTGCCGAAGTAAGAGCTTTTTGGTTCGTATGAAAAATGGCCGGGCCATCGTCACGGATCGCCCGGCCTCTTCTCGCCAGAAGGGTCAGGAACAAGCGTGAGCGTCCTTTATTTCTCCTTGCTGCTCGTCATGGCCGTTCTGGCCTTTGCCCTTGCGCGCGGGCGGGCCTCGTCTGGTGCTCGCGCGGCGGCTTTCCACTCCCGCCCCAATTATCATGGCCTGCTGGCGGCATCGCTGGTGGCCATTCCGATGCTCGTGGTTTTCGTTATCGGCGCCATCCTCACCAAGATGATTGCCGAGAGTCAGGCGCTCACGGCGCTCGATCCCGCCCTGCTGACGGATCCGTTGAGGCGCGGTGCGGCACTTCGTGAGATTGTCGAGGTTGCCAACGGGCGGTTCCGCGGCAATCCCAGCATCACCCTTCAGGCTGCGGGAGACACATGGGCTTATGTCCAGAGGGTCGCGCGTTTCTCGATCTATGGTCTCGGGCTTGCTGCGGGGATTGGCGGCCTGATGTTTGCGCTGCGCTCGATCACGCCGGATCTCAAAGCACGCAACCGCTTCGAGTGGCTGGTCACCGTCCTGCTGATGATCTGCGCGGGCATTGCGGTGCTCACCACCATCGGCATCGTATTCTCGGTCGTTTTCGAGACTGTCCGGTTTTTCCAGAAAGTGCCGCCGATGGACTTTCTCACCGGCACGCAATGGTCACCGCAAACCGCTATTCGGGCCGATCAAGGTGGCTCTTCCGGCGCTTTCGGTGTCGTTCCGCTGCTGACCGGTACCTTGCTGATCTCGGGGATTGCCATGCTGGTCGCCGGGCCAATCGGGCTTTTTGCCGCCATCTACATGGCGGAATATGCCACGCCGCGGTTTCGGTCCACTGCGAAGCCGGTGCTCGAAATTCTGGCCGGTATTCCCACGGTGGTGCTCGGCTTTTTTGCCGCGCTGACGGTGGCGCCGCTCATCCGGGGCGCGGGCGAATATTTCGGCCTCTCCGTGGCTTCGGAGAGCGCGCTCGCGGCCGGGTTGGTGATGGGCATGATGATCATTCCTTTCGTCTCGTCGCTATCCGACGATGTCATCACGGCCGTGCCGCAAAGCCTGCGCGACGGCTCTCTGGCTCTCGGTGGCACGAAATCCGAAACCATCCGCCGGGTCATCCTGCCTGCAGCTCTGCCGGGCATCGTCTCGGCCTTCATGCTGGCCATCTCGCGTGCCGTGGGCGAGACGATGATCGTCGTGATGGCAGCGGGGCTTGCTGCCAACCTCACCTTCAATCCGCTCGACGCCGTGACGACGTTCACCGTGCAGATCAAGACCATTCTGGTCGGCGATCAGGAGTTCGACACCGCCAAGACCCTTGCGGCTTTCGCGCTCGGTTTCGTGCTGTTCTTCTTCACGCTGACGCTGAATGTGATCGCGCTGGCGATCATCCGGAAGTATCGGGAACAATATGACTGAGTTGGCACAGACCCTTTCCCCAGCTCCGGTTGCGGGCGTTGATTTCGCCTCCGGCGCCGCGCGCGCGCGGCTGAAGAAGCGCTATCGGTCCGAGGCTCGCTTCAAAGCTCTGGGGCTGGCCGCCGTGCTGGTGACCGCCGCGTTTCTGGTACTCCTTCTGGCCGATATCATTCGAAAGGGCGCGCCTGCCTTTTTCGAGCATCGTGCGCAACTCAGCATCACGCTTGACCCCGCGACCATCGACCCGAAAGGCACCCGGGAAATCTCGGAGCTGCGTTCGGCCGATTACCAGATTCTGGTGCGCGCCGCCTTGATCGCCCAGTTTCCCGAAGCAAGCGATCGTCGTTCCCGTCGTGAACTGGACCGGGTGCTCTCCTCCGGGGCAGTGGATGACCTGCGTTCTGCGGTAATCGCCGACCCTTCGATCATTGGCCAGACCCGCTCGATGCCGTTGCTTCTCTCGGCGGACGCCGACCTTTTCATGCGGCAGAAAAGCCGCCTGATCGAGCGTCGGAAGGGTGCCGGCCCGCTCCACGTTGAGGGCGAGGGAGCGAACATCTCGATCGCTGGGGGTGGAAACGTCTTTGCCGTTGCGCTGGCAGAAATGAAAACGCTTCTTGCCGCGCGCATCCGGGCGGCCACCGCCGAACTTGCCGGCCTCCAAGCCGGCGGAACCAGCGCGACTGTAGACGCCAAACGTGCGGAACTGGAGAAGGATATTGCTGCGCTGCAGGCCCGCGCGGCGGCGGCGACCAGCCCGGAAACGCTGACGGATCGGGAGCCGAGCCTGATCGTTGCGATCGGCGGAGGCTTGCTGAAAATCACCGAGATTGGCAGCAGCGAGGCGAAAGCGGTCACGCTTGTGCCGCCCAAGCCGGGTGCGATCATCACCGAATGGTCCTTGCTGAAGATCACGACGCCCGAAAGCAATCGGCGGGTGAGTGATCGGGTTGCGGCATGGGTCGAAACTCTTTCGGCGCGCGGCCTGATCGAGAACGGCTTTGCGTGGCGGTTTTTCACCAACGGTGACAGCCGCGAACCGGAGCTGGCGGGTATTCGTGGCGCGCTGATTGGCTCTGCACTGACCCTTCTTGTGACGTTGCTGCTCTGCGTGCCGATTGGTGTTGCGGCGGCAATCTATCTGGAAGAATTCGCCCCGAAGAACCGGCTGACCGATATCCTCGAGGTGAACATCAACAATCTCGCGGCAGTGCCGTCGATCGTTTTCGGACTGCTGGGCTTGGCCGTGTTCCTCAATGCATTCGATTTGCCGCGCTCGGCACCCCTCGTTGGCGGGCTTGTTCTGGCGTTGCTGATCCTGCCGACGATCATCATCGCCAGCCGCGCTGCCTTGCGGGCGGTTCCGCCCTCTATCAAGGAGGCGGCTCTGGGCCTCGGGGCCTCGCACCAGCAGGCGGTGTTCCACCATGTGCTCCCACTCGCGATGCCAGGCATCATGACCGGCACCATTATTGGCATGGCGCATGCGCTGGGTGAGACGGCTCCCCTGCTGATGATTGGCATGGTCGCGTTCATTGTCGATATCCCTCAGGCGATCACCGAGGCTGCTACCGTCTTGCCGGTGCAGATTTTCCTCTGGTCCGATCTGCCGGAACTCGCTTTTCAATCCCGCACGGCGGCGGCGATCATTGTGCTGCTTGGCTTTCTGCTGGTGATGAACGCTGCTGCGGTCATCTTGCGGAAGATGTTCGAGCGGCGTTGGTGAGCGCTTGGTCGAGATTTCAGGAGTATTGTGATGCAGAACCTCGCGCTTGAGACCGTCGCGCCCGTCGTTGAGAGTGTTCCGGTGCCGAAAATCACGGCAAAGGACGTCAATGTTCATTACGGTGAGAAACACGCGATCAAGGATGTCTCGGTCGACATCCCTGCCAAGGGCGTGATGTCTTTCATCGGCCCGTCCGGCTGCGGAAAGTCTACATTCCTGCGCTGCATCAACCGGATGAACGATACGATCCCGATCTGCCGTGTGACCGGTGACCTGAGGATTGACGGTCGCGATATCTACGAGCCCGGGCTTGACCCCGTGCTGCTGCGCGCCCGCGTCGGCATGGTGTTCCAGAAGCCGAATCCGTTTCCGAAATCCATATACGAGAATGTCGCCTATGGTCCGCGCCTGCACGGACTTGCCAGCAACAAGGTCGAGATGGATGAACTGGTTGAGTGGGCCTTGCGGCGCGCGGGGCTGTTCGAGGAAGTGAAGGATCGCCTCAAGGACAGTGGCACATCGCTCTCGGGCGGCCAGCAGCAGCGTCTTTGCATCGCCCGTGCGATATCGGTGCGCCCCGAAGTCATTCTCATGGACGAACCCTGCTCGGCTCTCGACCCGATCGCGACGGCCAAGATCGAAGAATTGATTGACGAATTGCGCGCGAATTTCACCATTGTCATCGTCACGCACTCGATGCAGCAGGCGGCCCGCGTCTCGCAGCGGACGGCCTTCTTCCACCTTGGGAAGGTGATCGAGGAAGGCGTGACTGACCAGATTTTCATGAACCCGCGCCACGAATTGACGCGTAACTATATCACCGGCCGGTTCGGCTGAGGGCGGAGGCGAGCATGACCAACCACACCGTCAAGGCTTTCGATGAAGAGCTCGGCGCCCTGACCCACAAGGTCAACGAAATGGGCGGCATCGCGGAAGCGATGCTTGTCGAGGCTGTCGATGCGCTGGTAAAGGGCGACAAGGTGAAGGCGGAGTCCGTCGTTCGCCGCGACAAGTCCCTCGATGTCCTCCAGCAGGAAATCGAGGATATGGCGATCGTGTTGATCGCCAAGCGTCAGCCGATGGCGCAGGATTTGCGCCACGTGATGGGCACCGTGCGCATTGCCGGCGATATCGAGCGCATCGGTGATCTTTTCAAGAATATCGGCAAACGCGTGCGCGCGACTGATGCAACCATGGTGGGCAACCGCACGCTGTCCGGCATCCAGAACATGTCCCGGATGGTTCAGGAGCAGCTGAAAATGGTGCTCGACAGTTTCTCGCAGAACAGGCCCGATCTCGCCCGCGAGGTCTGGCTGCATGATGGCGAGATCGATGCCCTCCATAACTCGCTCTTCCGCGAATTGCTCACCTACATGATGGAAGACCCGCGGGCGATCACCTACTGCGCGCATCTGTTGTTCATCGCCAAGAATATCGAGCGCGTCGGCGATCATGCCACGAATATCGCCGAGACCGTGCATCTGATCGAGACAGGGGAGCCGCTGACCGGCCCACGCCCGAAGGCTGACGAAACGCATTATACCAAGGGCAAGGCGGAGTGAGAATCCATGCCGGTGCGCGTGCTCATTGCCGAGGACGAGGAGGCGCTTGCGGTTTTGCTGCGCTACAATCTCGAGTCGGAAGGGTTCGTGGTCGAGCATGCAAGCCGCGGGGATGAAGCGGATTTGCGCCTGCGCGAGGAGCCGCCGGATCTCCTGATCCTCGACTGGATGATGCCGGGGCTTTCCGGCATCGAGGTCTGTCGTCGTCTGCGCGGCCGCAAGGAAACGGCGCGCCTGCCGGTGATCATGCTCACGGCGCGGGGAGAGGAAACCGATCGTGTGCGCGGGCTCGAGACAGGCGCAGATGATTATATCGTCAAGCCATTCTCGCTGCCGGAGCTGATGGCGCGTGTGAATGCGCTGTTGCGCAGACTGAAGCCGGATCATCTCGCCGATCTGATGGAAATCGGGGAAATCGCGCTCGATCGGCGCGCGAAGCGGGTGCATCGCGCCGGCAAGGAACTGCACCTCGGCCCCACAGAATTCAGGCTTCTGGAATTTCTGATGCGGGCGCCCGGCCGCGTTTTCACGCGCGAGCAGTTGCTCGATGGCGTCTGGGGCCGCGACGCCTATATCGATGAGCGCACGGTGGATGTGCATGTCGGCCGCTTACGCAAATCCGTGACGCGGCGTGGGCAGAAAGACCCGATCCGCACCGTGCGCGGAGCAGGTTATTCCTTCGACGAGACGTTCGGTGTTTGAGGCAAGGCCGCTTGTTCCATAAAAAAGGGAGCCGCTGGCTCCCTTTTGTCTTTCACCTTTGTCAGGATTTCAGTTCGAGCGCCGCCGCTCGTTCTGCGGCTGGAATGCGATGCGGCAATGCGCCTCGCAATAAACCTTGCCCGAACTGGAATCGGCACCGCAATACGCGAAATTGCCATCCATCGGATCGCCGATTGGCCATTTGCACAGCCCCTCACGCAATTCCATGATCGAGATGCGGCGTGAGAGCGGGATCATCACCACCTCTGCTGGCTTCTGGATCACCTCGATTTCGGTGTCGACCATCTCGATCACCGCCAGATTCCCGCGCGTGGAGGCTACCGGCATCCGCACCTGCTTCACCACGGTCTTCACACGCGGGCGGGCGACGGATGCCGGTTTCGACTTGGCGCGACCCGAGAGTCCGAGCCTGTGTACTTTGCCGATCACGGCATTGCGGGTTACCCCACCGAGTTCTGCAGCGATCTGGCTGGCGCTCAGGCCATCGGTCCAGAGTTGCTTCAGCCGTTCGATCCGCCCGTCGTCCCAGGACATGTGTTGCCTCCTCGTCCGATAGCCAGAATCCAACATCAGGCCCGCCAAAGAAACAGCGAGACGACGCTCAACCCTGCCCGAAAACTGAACTTTACTTCCCACTCCGGCGAAGATGAGGCCAATCAGCTCTTGAGCTGACCCTTCCATCTCCGCACCAGTGACGAAAACAGCCTAGCCGCATACCGGCCCGTTTGTTGAGTATTCCTACACCTCGGAAGGCCGTTTTCAACAGCGATCTCGACCGAGCGATTCTGATCCGGCAGCGTCACTTTGACTCAGGAGCGACAATATCGCTGCCTCGCGGCCGTCGAGCTTCAGCGCTCGAGCACGAAGACGGCACCCGGAACTGGAACGCCGCGATCCTTCCGCACACTTGTCGGCTGCACACGGGCGAGCACAAAGCCGCATTCTCGCGCCATTTCCTCGATGAGCAACAAGCCGTGATGAACTCGCAAGTCGTCTCCAACGCGCCAGCCGGACCCGGCATGCGTCTGAATCGTGAAGGAAAATAACCCTGATTTTTCAAGAACTCGGTGTGTCTGCCGGAAGATGGGTTCGAGGTTTTCGATATAGCAGAACACATCGGCCGCGATGACGAGATCTGCACTCTCCGCAGTCTCTCCGGCAAGCCAGTCGACACAATCGGCTGCATCGAGCCGGGTATAAAGTCCTGTGCCGCGCGCGATCTCGAGCATGCGCTCGGAAAGATCGACCCCGAGGATCTCGCTCGCTTGCCCCTCCAGCGCTTTCGCCATCAGGCCGGTCCCGCAACCCAGATCGAGCGCCCGATGAAAGGTTCGCGCTTCTGCAACCCGTTTTATCTCCGCGGCCAGAATGTCCGGTGCGTGATAGTCCAGCGCCGTGATCAGATGAGCGTCAAAACGTGGCGCGTAATCATCAAACAAGGCTGAAACATAACCCGGTGTCAGTGCTCCGCCCTCGGCTCCGAGACGGGCCAGATGAGCCCTTGCGCCGAGAATATCCTGCGGATCTTCAGCTGCGATTTTCCGGAAGCCCGTGATCGCGTCGTCGATCCTGTTCAAGGCCAGATTGGCTTTTGCGAGCCCCAGTTGCGCCGGGAGCCATTGCTCGACCCGTTCGAGTGTCTGGACGTAGAGATCGCGCGCGGCTTGGGCATCACCCTCCGCGAGCGCTGCTTCCGCATAGGCGTAGCGGCGATCGGCGAGGAGATCACCGGAACCGTGCAGCATGAAGTTCGGATGCGGCATAAGATCGTCAGCCGTTGCTGGAAGCGACATCGATCGCGTCAGCTTCGATCCCGGGCCTCGGTTCGCGCCGGAAACGCCCTGCCCACCGCAAGGCGGTCAGCATCCAGTCTGCCACCAGCGTGAAAATGAGCAGCAGACCCAGCGACAACCCGAGCCAGAGCAGGATCTTCTGATCGGGCAGAGCCGGAAATGGTTGTGCATAAAAGAATGGCCCGAGCAGCGCGATCGCAGCGAAACGCGCCCGCGTCAGGCGCGCAGCACGCAGGGCGCGGGGGGACAGGAGGCGGAAAACAACCGTCTCGGCGATTCCCGTCGCCGCAACCTGCAAGAGCAGCGCGAGAGTCACAAAAGCCATCATGGGCCCCAGAAGCCCCGATACCAAACCGAAGGCTGCCGGGACTCCCCGCGCCGCAGCGAGAGCAGGGCCGACCATATCGGGCCTGATCTCGAACATCTCCGGCGGTATGGGTCCGATGACTCCACTCCGCCGACACGCCTGAATGACGTCGATGGCATCACGCGGCGCTTCCTGGCACACCAGCAGCCAGCCCCGGATGGCCTCATCGAACACAAAGAGCGGCCAGTTTTGCGGCGCAACCGGAATGAGTTCGCGCATCACCAGAGATGGCAGCGCGCCCGCCTCGCGCGCGAAACCGTAGGCGACCAGTCCGGCCAGACAAACAATCAGCACGCCGAAACCGCCCCGCCTCGCCGGTCCGCCCAAGGACGGCGTCGAGGCGAGCGTCGCGAGCCCGAGACCAATGCCGACGAGAACGGGCAGGATCGCCCCGGTGCCGAAAACCTGTGCCGTGAGCCGGGAAGCCGAAATGGTGGTGGCCCATTCCAGGGTGAGGGTGGCTGTCGGGTCAACCATCCGGAGAATTTCCGCTCCAAATATTGCGACGAACGGGAGGCCTGCGAAAAGCAGCGTGAAAGCCAGCGCACCTTCGGCCAGACGGACGATCGCCGACAGCCCACCCAGCAGCACCACACTTGCCAGAGCCCAAAGCAGGGCCTGGCGGACCGAAATTGGGTCGAACCCGGTCGCTTTCGCCAGCCAGTCCAGCGCCGGCGGAAACCACAGGACAAACAGGATCATCGAAAATCCGATGGTCGTGAACCCGACCGCACGCGCCCGGTCAGGGCCGCCCATGCGTCGCTCGGCCTCCGGCAGGTGGCTCATCGGCTCACGTGATGGCACGGCAATCACCGTAACAAGGTAGGCTGCAAGCATCGCGAAGCTTGGTCGCGGATCGGTGATATTCTGGTCCTGCAGCAGGACAATCCCGGTGAAGACCAGCACGAGTTGGATCGCGATCGATCGGATTGCGGACCTGCCGTCCGACGCATCGAGATAAACCGTCAGCCGGCTTGTGGCGGAAACCAGTGCGATCACGATGACGAAAAGCGCGAGAGTGACCGGGATAAGAAAACCGGCAATCCCCGCAGCCAGACCGAGGCGCTCACCGAAAGCCAACAGTGTGATGCTTGCGATTGACACGACCAGCGCAAGAACGGCAATCATTTCTGAGATTCCGCAAAGCTCTCGGGCGCGGATACGCCAAGGTTACCTATGGTTGGGATGCGTGCCTATGACGCTTCTCTTGCACGGGGAGAACATAGTAGCATCGTGTCGAGCATGCTATGAAATTAAAAAAAGCATACGACTTGAGGGGGGAGTTCATGTCGGCAAGCCTGTCAACGCCTGTGGTCCCGGGAGGCCGCGGCACCATCATCATCGCAGATGATCATCCGTTGTTTCGTGGTGCCTTGCGCCAGGCGGTGAATGGCATTTTCGAGGAACTTCGGGTCATTGAGGCCGGCACACTGGAAGAAGCGACAGCCGCGATCCAGGAGGAGCCCGACGTTGATCTCGTGCTGCTCGACCTGAAAATGCCGGGCGTGAATGGCTTTTCCGGGCTGACCTTCCTGCGTTCCCAGCATCCGGCCATCCCGGTCATTGTGGTTTCCGGAATCGAGGATGCCGTTACCATCCGCACATGCATCGAATTCGGTGCCTCGGGTTACATCCCGAAGACATCCTCGATCGAAACCATGCATGGCGCCATCGCCAATGTGATTGCCGGAGGGCAATGGACTCCGCCCCATATCCGGCTCGATATCGCGGGTGACAAGGAAACAGTCGATCTCGTCCGTCGGCTCGCTAGCCTCACGCCGCAGCAAATGCGGGTGTTGACCATGCTCTCTGAAGGCCTGCTCAACAAGCAGATTGCCTACGAACTTTCTGTCTCCGAAGCGACCGTCAAGGCGCATGTTTCGGCAATCCTGACGAAACTCGGTGTTGAAAGTCGCACACAGGCCGTGATTGCAGCCTCGAAAATCGAGTTGCCGGCCTGATCAGCAGCCTGCATTGGCCCAATCACTCGCGGCCCGCCCGATGAGGGGCGAGAGCCCGTCCGGTGCTGCCTCAGCCAGAGCGGATTTGATCTGTGCGATCAGGCCCGGCCCCTGATAGATCAGGGCTGTGTAAAGCTGGACAAGCGTGGCTCCGGCTTCCATTTTCGCCAGCGCATCCGCACCGCTCGCAATCCCGCCGACCCCGATCAGAGGGAACTGGCCCTCAACCCGCAGCCAGGTTTTTGCGAGCATCACCGTCGAGGAGCGGAACAGGGGCTTGCCGGAGAGTCCCCCCGTTTCTCGCGCCTGTGCCTGATCTTTCAGGCTTGAGGGCCGCGCGATGGTCGTGTTCGAGACAATCATCCCGTCGATCCGGCGGCTGCGTGCAACCTCCACAATGTCGTCGAGCTGGATATCATCCAGATCGGGCGCGATTTTGAGCAGCAGGCGGGTCGAAAGGGATGCTTTCGCACGCGCCTCGAAGGCCCGATCGAGCAACTCCTCAAGGAACGCACGCCCCTGAAGGTCACGCAGGCCAGGCGTATTGGGCGAGGAGATGTTGAGCGTGAGGAAATCGGCAACAGGGCCAAGCTTGCCGATCAGCGCGACATAATCACCGATCCGATCGGCCGTTTCCTTGTTGGCACCGAGGTTGATGCCCAGAATACCCTTGCCTTTGCGGCTTGCGAGGCGGCGGTAAACCGTCTCCATGCCGGCGGAATTCAATCCGTAGCGATTGATCACGGCATCGTCGGGCTGAAGGCGGAACACACGAGGGCGCGGGTTGCCGGGCTGGGGCAGACGCGTCACGCCCCCAACTTCCACAAAGCCGAAGCCCAGGCGAAACAGCGCGTCGGGCACGCGTGCATCCTTGTCGAGGCCTGCGGCAAGTCCGACCGGGTTTGGAAACCGGTATCCGAACGCTTCCATGCCAAGGCAGGCCTGATCCGCAGCGGGCGCGGGAAGGGGCAGAACTTCGAGCGCCCTCAACGTCAGATCATGCGCCTTTTCGGCGTCAATCGCGCCGATCAGGGGGCGGAACAGCGGATAGGCACGCGAGAACATCTCAAACCTCGTCAAGGGAGGGCAGGGCGGGTGTGCCATCAAGCGCGAGCGGCAGTTTTTTCGACCAGAGCACAGCGGCCAAGGCAAGTGATGCATAGAGATGCGGGAACAGATCTCCACCGCGCGAGGGCTCGTTCTTGAGGCTGGGGCCAAGATTATCCGCCTCCACGGCGAAAATCATCAGATCAGGCTGCCCGGAAAAATACTTGCGGGACGTCTCCCCCACCTGATGAGCGTAGGAGAAGTGGATGTATCCATCCTGCAAATCGACCGTCGATCCGAGGAAGGTGCCAGAGGCGACAAAAGCATCCCATTCGGAGCGCGGAAGAATCTTGTACATCAGGGGCATGTCGAGCGGGTTCTCCGGGTGGCGAGCGAAGTGGTTGTGGATTAAGCGCTCGCTCAAAGCCTGGAAAGCAGAATTTTCCCCGAATGATTTTCACCTTGTGGGTGCAAAATACTCGCCCACACCCCTGCTTTGGTGCAAGGTAAGCTTGTCATGCTGACCCATGCCCAAATCTGGAATGCCATCGATGCACTGGCCCGGCGTCAAGGAATGACGCCCTCGGCGCTCGCCAAGCGGGCGGGGCTTGACGCGACCACGTTCAACAAGTCGAAGCGCCAGAGCGCCGAAGGACACCCGCGGTGGCCGTCCACCGAGTCCATCGCCAAGATTCTCGCGGCGACGCAGGTCTCGATCGATGATTTCCTCGATCTGATCAGCAGCGAGAACCCGACTCACAAACTCCCCTTCCGGGTGATGGAAGACGTGGATGCTTCATCCTTTGACGATGGCGGGCAGGCGACGGGAGCCGGCTGGGATCAGATCGAAGTTCCCGGCGCCGACCACGCCGATGCTTTCGCGATCGGTATCTCGGGGGATGCCCATGCGCCAGTTTATCGGGATGGCGCGGTGCTGATTGCCTCTTCGAGTTCACCCCGTCGGCGCGGTGACCGCATCATGCTGTTCGCGCGGGATGGAACACTCACCCTGGCTGAACTTGGCCACGAGACCTCCCGGCAATTGCAGTTGCGAGGGCTCGATGGTTCGGACATGCCGCCGCAAAAGATGAGCGATCTACGGCTGATCGCCCGCATCCTCTGGGTCAGTCAGTAAGCCCGCGTTCGCGCCGGAAGGCGTCGTGCGCTGCGACGAGCTTGCCGGCCAGCGCGTCACGGATGAGCCGGATTGTATTCTCAATGCCGTAGATCGCCGCAAACGAGCCGAAGCGGGGGCCGCGTTCTTCGCCGAGCAGCACCTGATAGAGGGTCGAGAACCAGGCATTCGAGACACCGGGGCGCTCGGGCGTCGCACCTTTGGCGGCGAAATCCTGATAGCGGGGAACGGCCCGTGCCACATCATAGGCGAGTTCCTGAATGGCCTCCGGTGTTGCGTCGGCCGGCAGGGCCGAAAGCCCGGCAGCCAGAGCGGCCAAGGCTGAAGCCTCCACATCATCCGGCGACCTGTAAGCCTTCTTCGGCTTCACGAAATCCTGAAAATAGCGGATGGCGTAGCCCACGAGCGCATCGAGGCGGGGATGAGACTGGGGCGAAGCCGAAGGCGCATAGCGCTTCAGGAAGCCCCAAAGAACGGCCTTGTCTTCGGCATTCGCGACGGCGACGAGGTTCATCAGCAGCGAGAACGAAACTTTCTCGGATGGCGCGTTCTCGCCATCGCGCCCCAGCCGCTCCGGCTCGGGCGGGTTGCCGCCGTGAATATGCCAGACCGGATTGCCGAGCCGGTTCTTGTCATCCTGGCGCGAAAACCCGTCGAGAAACTGCAGATAATCATCCACCGCGCGGGGGATGACATCGAAATGCAGTTTCTTCGCCTCGCGCGGCCGCGTGAACATGTAGAGCGCAAGGCTCTCGGGTGCCGCGTAGGTCAGCCATTCATCAATCGTGAGGCCGTTCCCCTTGGATTTGGAGATTTTCTGGCCGTTTTCATCGAGAAAAAGCTCGTAATTGAACCCTTCGGGTGCGGCAGCCCCAAGCGCACGGCAAATCTCGCCCGAGAGCTTCACGCTGTCGATCAGGTCCTTGCCGGCCATTTCGTAGTCAATGCCGAGGGCGACCCAGCGCATCGCCCAATCGGGCTTCCATTGCAGCTTGCAATGCCCGCCCGTCACCGGCGTTTCGTAAGCCCTGCCGGTCTCCGGATCGCGCCAAACAATGCTACCCGACGCGAGCTTCCGCTCCTCGATCGGCACCTGCATCACCACTCCGGTCTCGGGGTGGATAGGCAGGAAAGGCGAATAGGTTGCCGCGCGCTCCTCGCGCAAGGAGGGGAGCATGATCGCCTGGATCGCCTCGTAGCGTTCGAGCATCAGCAGCAGCGTCGCGTCAAAGGTTCCGGCGCGGTATTGCTCGGTCGAGGACATGAATTCGTATTCGAACCCGAATGCATCGAGAAATGCGCGCAGTCGTGCATTGTTATGATGCCCGAAGCTTTCATGCGTGCCGAACGGATCGGGCACTTTTGTCAACGGCAGACCAATGGCCTTCGCGAGAAGCTCCTTGTTCGGCACGTTATCCGGCACCTTGCGCAGGCCGTCCATGTCATCCGAGAAGGCGATGAGCCGCGTCCGGATTTCGCCGCCCGTCAGCGCCTCGAAGGCGCGACGCACCATCGTCGTGCGGGCGACCTCACCGAACGTGCCGATGTGGGGAAGACCGGACGGGCCGTAACCTGTCTCGAAAATTACCGATTTCTGCCCGGTCTTCTGCACGCGTGCGACAAGCTTGCGGGCCTCTTCAAAAGGCCAGGCGGCTGAGGTCTGGGCAGCTTCACGGTAGCGCGAGAGATCGGTCATGGGGGTTTCGTTCGAAAAAATACGACACGGAGATCGGGGTCGAATTCGTTACGGTTCGCAGCCGGATGCGTCAACTCATGCGGCGAGGCCGGTCGACTTCCGGGCTTAGTAGAATGGCACCGGGAAGTGTTTGAGGTAGAGTTTCGCGAACCGCCCGTCACGGCTGATGCGCCAGAGCGCGAAATCGATCACCTGGCGCAACTCGCCGTTGCCGAGCCGCATCACGATCCCTGCACCCTCGCCGAAAAACCGGCTTTCGGTGAAAGGACCGCCGATAAAGCTGCAGCAATCAAGCGATTCCGAGCCGTTCAGCCAGAACGACACGGCAATCCCGTCGCCAAAGGCAAGGTCTGCCTGTCCGCGCCGCATGGCCTCCAGAGCGCGCTCGGTGGTGGCATGGCGTTCGATTTTCACGGCGGGAAAAACGGCATTGAGAAAAGCTTCGTGGCGTGAACCGCCGACAACGGCAATCGTTCTGCCCTGCAAGGTTGCCGTATCGACAGCCCTGATCAGGCCATCGCGCCGTCCGGCGAAACGGGCCGGAACGCGATAAACCGGTGCGGAGACCTCGAAACGCCGGCGCAAATCGGCGTCGATCCGGTGCGAGGCAATCACGGCGTCGCCGCCATCGGAGTCGAGAGCAGGGAGCAGCAGATCCCAGCGGCGCGGCTGGATCGTGCAGCTTGCACCGATCTCCGCGCAGATCGCTCGCGCGAGATCGATGTTGAATCCTTGCAACTGCCCGTCCGCTCCCGTGAAATTGAAAGGCGGATAATCCTCTTCGGTCAGAAACCGGATCATATTGATCCGCGATGCCGGCCGGCGCTCCGTGCGGCGTTCAGGGTCAATAAAAATCGGAATGATAATGGGCGATGCTGCGGGTTGTTTCGGGGGCGGGGCAGGGGGAGTCTGCGCGCGAACCGCGAGCGTCAGCGCAGCGAGGACGCATAGGGCAAGCGCCAGACCCATGGCAAAGCCAAGAGGTCGTCTTGGTCCGGCAGCGACTTGGCCGATTCCTCCGCGCATGGCACCCTTCTTGTAACAAGCCGTTGGGTTCTGTTCATGTCCCTCATGCCATTTGCGGATACCATAAGGCAATCGAGGCGGTTGCCTTACCCCGGCAAAAGCGAATAAGCGACGGCATGGCTTTTCGCAGATGCGAAAAGACTGACATGAAATCTGTGACCAAGGGAGTGGCACGCAGATGACGAAGTGGGTTTACACGTTTGGCGATGGCCAGGCGGAGGGCAATTCCTCCTTGCGCAACCTGCTGGGTGGCAAAGGTGCCAATCTTGCGGAAATGTGCAGCCTCGGACTGCCTGTGCCGCCGGGTTTCACGATTTCGACCGAAGTCTGCACCGCCTTCTACGCTAATGAGCGGAAATACCCGCTCGAACTCGCCGCTCAGGTTGATGCCGCTCTGAAGCATGTCGGCAAGATCGCCGGGCGCGGCTTCGGCGATGCTGCCAACCCTTTGCTTGTTTCCGTGCGCTCGGGAGCTCGTGCCTCCATGCCGGGGATGATGGATACGGTGCTCAACCTCGGTCTCAACGATGAAACTGTTGAAGCCGTGGCGAAGCTCGCGAACAACCCGCGCTTTGCCTATGACAGCTACCGCCGCTTCATCACCATGTATTCCAACGTGGTGCTGGAAATCGAGCACCACAATTTCGAGGACATTCTCGAAGAGTACAAGGATGCAAAAGGCTTCACGCTCGACACCGAAATGAGCGCCGAGGACTGGAAAGCAATCATCGTCGCGTTCAAGGCCTGCGTTGAGCGCGAATTGGGCAAACCCTTCCCGCAAGACCCCTACGAGCAGCTCTGGGGCGCGGTCGGTGCGGTTTTCGGCTCGTGGATGAATGCGCGTGCGATCAAGTATCGCGATCTGCACTCCATTCCCGAAAGCTGGGGTACGGCGGTCAATGTGCAGGCGATGGTGTTCGGCAATATGGGCGATACTTCCGCCACCGGCGTCGCGTTCACGCGCAATCCATCGACCGGCACGAAGGAGCTTTACGGCGAATTCCTGATCAACGCTCAGGGTGAGGATGTTGTGGCGGGTATCCGCACGCCGCAGGATATCACCGAAGCCGCCCGGATTGCGGCTGGCTCATCCAAGCTCTCGCTCGAGGCGGCGATGCCCGAGGCCTACAAGGAACTCGTGCGCATCTATGGCCTGCTCGAGACTCATTACCGCGATATGCAGGACCTCGAATTCACGATCGAACGCGGCAAGCTCTGGATGCTCCAGACCCGCAACGGCAAGCGCACCGCCAAGGCCGCGCTCCGCATCGCGGTCGATCTCGCGAACGAGGGTCTGATTTCGCAGGAAGAAGCGGTCAAACGCGTCGATCCGGCTTCGCTCGATCAGCTTCTGCACCCCACGATCGACCCCAAGGCCACCCGTGTGCAGTTCTCGACCGGCCTTCCGGCCTCGCCGGGTGCCGCGACGGGCGAGATTGTCTTCACCTCGGAAGAAGCCGAGGAGGCCAAGAAGGCC
Organism: Hyphomicrobiales bacterium; assembly: GCA_017302635.1. Classification (GTDB taxonomy): domain Bacteria; phylum Pseudomonadota; class Alphaproteobacteria; order Rhizobiales; family Beijerinckiaceae; genus Rhabdaerophilum. The sequence goes on along the minus strand of JAFLCX010000001.1, from coordinate 723,212 downwards.
AAGCGCAAATGCATCCTCGTGCGCGTGGAAACTTCGCCCGAGGACATCCACGGCATGCATGCCGCTGAAGGCATTCTCACGACGCGCGGCGGCATGACCAGTCACGCGGCAGTTGTCGCGCGCGGCATGGGCAAGCCCTGCGTCTCCGGCGCGGGTTCGATCCGCATCGATATGGCGACCGGCACGATGACCTGCGCCGGCAAGGTGCTCAAGCGCGGTGATTTTATCACGGTCGATGGTGGCAACGGCCAGGTGCTCGTGGGCGAAGTTGCGATGCTTCAGCCCGAGCTTTCAGGTGAATTCGGCAGCCTGATGGAATGGGCCGACACGGTGCGCCGCCTGAAAATCCGCACCAATGCCGAAACGCCTCTCGATGCCCGCACCGCGGTGAAATTCGGGGCCGAGGGCATCGGCCTGTGCCGCACGGAGCACATGTTCTTCGAGGGTGAGCGCATTATCGCGATGCGCGAGATGATCCTCTCGGATGACGAGAAGGGCCGCCGCGCCGCTTTGGCGAAGCTGCTGCCAATGCAGCGTTCCGATTTCATCGAACTGTTCGAGATCATGGCCGGCCTGCCGGTAACGATCCGTCTGCTTGATCCGCCGCTCCATGAGTTCCTGCCGCACGAGGCGCGTGAAATTCAGGAAGTCGCGGAGGCGATGGGGGCCTCGCCCGAAAAACTGCGTCTGCGCGCGCTCGAACTGCGCGAGTCGAACCCGATGCTCGGGTTCCGGGGCTGCCGCCTTGCAGTTGCTTTCCCGGAAATCGCCGAGATGCAGGCCCGTGCGATTTTTGAAGCCGCTGTCGAGGTGAAAAAACGCACCGGCGCGATGGTCACGCCCGAGGTGATGGTGCCGCTCGTCATGACCAAGCCGGAGCTTGATCTCGTCAAGGCCCGGATCGATGCGATGGCGAAGGCGGTGGCGACCGAGAGCGGCATCACGGTGCCCTATCAGGTCGGCACCATGATCGAGTTGCCGCGCGCCGCCCTGCGCGCCGGAGAAATCGCTGGTTCCGCCGAGTTCTTCTCCTTCGGCACGAATGACCTCACCCAGACCACTTTGGGCATCAGCCGCGACGATGCCGGCAGCTTCCTTGGCTCCTACAAGGCGCGCGGCATTCTGGCGGAAGATCCGTTCGTGACACTCGATCAGGAAGGTGTGGGCGAGTTGGTCAAGCTCGCGGCTGAACGCGGCAAGGCAACCCGCCCCGCGCTCAAGCTCGGGCTTTGCGGCGAGCATGGCGGTGATCCGGCCTCGATCGCATTCTGCGAAAGCGTGGGGCTTGATTATGTCTCCTGCTCTCCGTTCCGCGTGCCAATCGCGCGCCTCGCGGCCGCGCAGGCAGCGCTTGGCAAGGTCACGAAGGCCGAGGGGTAACCCCGCGTTAACGATGGGCGTGCCGCTGCGGCACGCCTCATGCCCTTGCTGACTCGCAACGGGTTAACCGTGCTTCTTGAAGCTTCCTGAACCGCATCCGGTGTTTTCTGTCTTTCGGGACAGAACGCCCTTGCGTGCCGCAAGCATGCAACGGCGCCAGGATGTGGGAACGACAATGAGCTTCGGTCCGCAACGCGCGAGCGATGCCGGGCGCTATCGTCAGCGTCGAGTGCTGGCGCGTGCGTCGATCGTCATCGCCCTGACATGGACCCTCGCGGGCGCTGCCCTGATTTCGACCACCGCCACCGCCGGATTGACCGGTCACCTGCCCGATATTGAGTTTCGTCGGTCAACCATGATCGAGGCCCTGCGCGTCACCATCACACCGCCAAGGCTTGCTGCGTTATCGATGGTCGGAGAGCGCCGCGACGTTCACCCCGACCACGACGTACAAGCCGGTTCACGCCTGCTGCCGCATATCCGCAAGGTGGACCTCTCGCGCGAACGCCTCCTGACGCGCATGCCGGGCCAGCCTTTGCTTTTTGTCGACGATCCTTTGCTTATCCCCGGTCAGAGGCTGGACCCCGCGCTCAATCTGGCTCGCGCATCGCACCTCCTCACCATCCGGATGACGCGCTTCGAAGGGCGCACGCCATTGCGCGCGGTGGGCGTGACGACACCGGTCGAATCGCCCGTGCCCGGTGTTTCACGCGCCGCGCTCACGCTCACGCGGCCGGATGGTTCGACGCCACCTGTCAGCCGCGCCGTGGCTCTCGCTTCAGTGACGCCCGCACCCATGGAGCCGGAAATCATTCAGGCGGCCTCGCTGCGCATCCCGTCGATCGCGCTGATCAACACCGCGCCGCAGCAGGCCGCGCCGACCACATCTTACGCGATCCGGCTGCCGCAGCTTGACTTGTCAGATCCCCAGACGGCCAAGCGCGAAATGAGATGCCTTGCCGAGGCAGTCTATTTCGAGGCGCGTTCCGAGCCGGAGGCCGGGCAGGCTGCTGTTGCACAGGTGGTGATCAACCGCGCCAAAAGCGGGCTCTATCCAACCTCGATCTGTGGTGTCGTCTACCAGAACCGGCACCGCTACAAGGCCTGCCAGTTCACCTTCGCCTGCGAAGGCAAGGCGTTGACGATCCGTGAGCCCGAGGCCTGGGATCGCGCGAGCCGGATCGCGCAGGAAGTTCTCGAGGGCAATCGCTACCTGCAGGCTGTGGGCACTTCGACCCATTATCATGCGGATTATGTGGCCCCTTACTGGTCGCGCAAGCTCAAGCGCACCGATCGCATCGGCCGGCACATCTTCTACAAGCTCCGGCCGGGCCAGACTTGATATCCTGCTCTGTCGAGCGGAAAGGCTCCGTGTTTAACGATGCCGCTTAACCCTGCGCAAGAATTCATATCGGGTTAACCATCTGTCTTTGTTGAATTCTGGCGCATTCAGACGCTTGCTCTCTGGAACAGAACGCACATCCCCGGAGGAGCCTCAAATGCGGCGGTTCATTCTCATCTCGGCACTCGCCCTCGCGGGTGTCTCCATGGCTCAGGCCGGCGGCCAGTGCCGCGGTTCGCACTGCTATCAGCGGGTTGACCATCCGCCCGTCTATGGTGTCGTGGCCGAGACCGTGCAGGTTCGTCCGGCCAAGACCTATGCGCGGCACGTGGCCCCCGTCTATGGCACGCAGGTCGAGAAGGTTGTCGTTCAGCCGGCCCATCGCGTGGCGCGCGTCATTCCGGCCCAGTATTCAACCGTCGCAGAAACCGTCATGGTCTCGCCCGCCCGCAAGGTCTGGCAGGTGACGCGCGATCATTACGGCCGTGAAATCGGCTGCTGGGTCACGGTGCCCGCGCAATACGCCACACAGCATCGGCATGTGCAGATTTCGGCGGCACATACGGTTTATGAGGATATTCCGGCCGTCTATGGCCATCGCGAGCGCACGGTTCTCGTACAGCCGGGCTACGTGACGCATGAAACGGTTCCGGCCGAATATGCCACACATCATCGCAAGGTGATGGTGAGCCCTGGCGGTTCAAGCTGGCAGCGCCTGCACTGATCGTCTAGGAACAGCGAGCAGCGCGGCGAGGTTCACCTCGCTGGCGCGCGACGGGTGCGCTGGAGGGAGACGGCGCACCCGTTTTCATGTCTGTGATTGATGTCGCAGGCTTTGTCCGCGTTGCTGGATCGTCCAGACCGAACCGGGCCACGAACCGGGGAAATCGGTCCTGCTATGTCCGCCGCGACTTTCCTCGCGATCCAGCGCTGCCTCCGCCATCAGCCGCGCGATCTGGGCCAGCGACGCGATGCGGTTGCTTCCCTCGCTGAGCGGGACGAGAACGTGCAGGGCTTGCCCCAGTCCGGTGCTGTGGCGCAGAACACCGCAATGGCGCTGCATGAGTTGACGGATCTGTAAGATCTGTTCTGGCTCTTCCGGTGCCTTCGGATGTGCGTCGCCCTCATCATGCGGAGAGGCAGCCCTATTGCCGAAACGCCCAACCCAATCCCGCTTCAACGCGTCGGCCACCCTTGATCCGAATACCACTGCTTCGAGCAATGAATTCGAGGCAAGGCGATTGGCCCCGTGCACGCCGGTATGCGCCACTTCGCCCACCGCATAGAGCCCGGGCACACCGATGACGGAGCCGTCGCTGTCCACCTGCACGCCGCCCATATGGTAATGTGCGGCGGGTGCCACAGGGATCACGCCGGAGACCGGGTCAATGCCCGCCGCGACGCAGGCTGCATGAACGGTGGGGAACATCTCGGGAAATTTTGCCCCGATTGCCTCTCGGCAATCGAGATACGCTCCGTTCCCGGCCTGAATCGAGGCGAAGACGCCGCGCGCGACCACGTCACGCGGGGCAAGTTCCGCATCCTTGTGGAGTTTGAGCATGAAACGCTCGCCGTTCCGGTCGACCAGCTTCGCGCCTTCGCCCCTCAGCGCCTCGGTCGCGAGCGGGGCCGGGTCGCGGCCGATATCGAGCGCAGTTGGATGAAACTGCACGAACTCCATATTTACAAGCCTTGCGCCGGCGCGGAAGGCCATTGCGAGGCCGGAGCCCCATGCTTCTTTCGGGTTGGTTGTCACCGCGAAAATCTGGCCCGCACCACCCGTTGCCAACACGACATGGCTCGCCTCGAAACGAAGCTGGCGGCCGCCTTTCACGGCGCGCGCGCCTGTGACCGCTCCATTGGCGCCTGTGACCGCTCCATTGGCGCCGGTGATGAGCCCGATCGCCTCGGCTCCTTCGATCACCCGGATAGACGGTGTGCTCCGGACGGCAGCAATCAACGCCTCCATGATCTTTCGGCCGGCCATATCCCCGCGCACGCGCACCACGCGGTTGTGGGAATGCGCGGCCTCGCGGCTCTGCACGAGTTTGCCCTCAAGATCGCGGTCGAACGGCACACCGTATTCGAGCAGATCGATGATCCGATCAGAGGCTTCGGAAACCATGAGCCGAACCATCGCCTCGTCGCACAGGCCTGCTCCCGCGACCAGCGTATCGGCCACATGGCTCTCGATGCTGTCGCCTTCGCCAATCGCCGCCGCGACACCACCTTGCGCCCAGGCGGAAGACGCTCCTTCGCCCAAGGGCGTCGGTGTCAGAACCGTGCACGGCAGGGGGCTCAGCTTCAGGGCCGTGAACAGCCCCGCGAGCCCCCCGCCTATGATCAGGATCGAAGACAAAGCCGGAAATTCACTGCGTCAGGTTGATCATCCGCTCCACCGAGAGGCGGGCGCGGGCGGCGAGTTCCGGCGGAATGGTGACCTCGTGCTGGAGGTAGAGCAGGCTGTCGAGAATTTTCGGCAGCGTGATCCGCTTCATGTGCGGGCAGAGGTTGCAGGGTCGGACGAATTCCACATCCTTCGCGGTTGAGGCGACATTGTCAGCCATCGAGCATTCGGTGACGAGCAGCACCTTGCCGCCGTGCTGGGCCTTGGCATAGTCGATCATGCCGGCGGTCGAGCCGGTGAAGTCCGCCTCGGCGATCACATCGGGCGGGCATTCCGGATGCGCGATGATGCGGATGCCGGGATGTGCCTCGCGATAGCGCTTCAGTTCCTCGCCGGTGAAGCGCTCATGCACCTCGCAGGCCCCGTGCCAAGAGATGATTTTCACCTTCGTCTGGGAGGCGACATACTTCGCGAGGTACTGATCGGGCACGAAAAGCACGCGATCGACACCGAGGCTCTCGACCACTTTCACGGCATTGGCCGATGTGCAGCAGATATCGACTTCTGCCTTCACATCGGCGGAGGTGTTCACATAGGCCACGACCGGCACACCAGGATAGGCCTCGCGCAGCCGGCGCACATCCGCTCCGGTGATGGAGGCCGCAAGCGAGCAGCCCGCCTTCATGTCGGGTATCAGAACCATCTTCTCGGGGCTGAGCAATTTCGAGGTTTCGGCCATGAAATGCACGCCGCCTTGCACGATGATTTTCGCATCGAGCTTGGCTGCGACCTTCGCGAGCTGGAGGCTGTCGCCAACCACGTCAGCCACGCAATTGTAGATCTCGGCCGTCTGGTAATTGTGCGCGAGGATCACCGCGTTGCGCTGTTTCTTGATCCGGTTGATCGCGGCAACATAGGGCGCGTGGAACGGCCATTCGACGCTCGGCACAATGTGCTTCACGCGCTCGTAGAGATGGGATGTCTCTGCCGCGACCTCAGGGGTGTAGCTCAAATCGGGGCGCTCGATCACTTCGAAACCAGAAACTGGCGCGACAGCGGGCGGGTGGCCTCCCAGCGTTGCGGTGCTCATCATGGTCGAACCCTTTCCGGCCATCCATTCCACAACATTCAGGCCGCGCCGGCCCGAATGTTATGCTCAACATGAGTATATCTAATATCCTGTTTCCCGGCAAAAATCCAGCCGGAATCTTTGCCGTCTCATTCCGGGTGAAGCTCGTCCTGAAGAAGCATTGACAGATCGCCTCGTATGTCGCTGATTATATTGGCGGCAGAAGGCCGTGCGTTGATGATTGCATGCCCTTTTCCAGTGTTCCTCCCCGCCTCGTTGCCTCGGTTCCACCATCACCTGCGATCCGTCCGGCGGCTGTTCCGCGCTTTCGCATCGGCGAGTTGTTGCTGGCCTGCGGCGTGCCGCGTGAGCGTCTGCTGGATGAAGCCCGCCGGGCGCAGGTTCTCGGGTCGGATCTGATCGATCTTGGTCTCAACGAAGGCTGGATTGATGAAGGCGTGCTTCTGCGCGAAGTCGCTGCCCGGCTCGATGCCGTTGTGCTGGATGAAGCTCCGCTGCCGCAGCGCGGAACCGATATCGGCGAAAGCATCAGGCTCTCCTCCTTCCGCGCGAAACTGCGGGATGGTCGCGATATCGGGCGCGTAATTTCTCCCGGTGGCGCGGTGATCCGAGCGCTGGCAGAGGGTCGGATCGTCCTGCCACACGGCCGTGTTGGGCTGGTCCGCCGCCAGAACCTGATTGATGCTCTTTTGCAAGAAGGGGGCGAACGCCTTTCGAAACAGGCATCCGAAACGTTGCCCGAAAATTTTTCGGCCCGGCCTCGAGCTCAACATGGCGAAACGGCGCGTCGCGCTGCGATGGTGGCCGGAACACTGATCACCGGGGCTGTACTCGCCATGCTGATGGTGGAGCCGGCTGTTCTGGTGGCCGTCATACCCCTCGTGCTGGGCACGATCTTTGTTCTCGCAGCCTTGTGCGCCTTGGGCGCATCTGCTGCGGCGTGGCCCGATGCGCGCGCCGCCAAACCGCTGCCGGAAGCTGATCTGCCCCGTTACACCCTGTTGGTGCCGCTCTATCGGGAGGCGAGGGTGCTGGATGACCTGATCAGCCGGCTCAACCGCATCGACTACCCGCGCGATCGGCTCGAAATCCTGCTTCTGGTCGAGCAGGATGATCGCGAAACGCGCGATGCTCTCGGTCAGCGCCGGGCGAGTTTGCCGAGGTTCATTTCGATCGTGACCGTGCCGCCCGGCAAGCCGCGGACCAAGCCGCGCGCCCTGAACGCAGCGTTGCCTTTCGCGACAGGCGATCTGCTGGTTGTCTATGATGCCGAGGATGCGCCGGAGCCTGATCAGCTTCGTCGCGCGGCAGCCACCTTCGCTGCGTCACCACGCGAAATGACCTGTCTTCAGGCCCGCCTCGGCATCGCCAATCCGTATGATGGCTGGCTCGCATGGCGTTTTGCGGTCGATTACGCGGCTCTCTTCGATACCATCAAGGCCGGTTCTGCTCGGCTCGGCTTGCCGGTGCCGCTCGGGGGCTCCTCCAACCACTTCCGGCTTGAGGCCTTGCGACGTGTCGGTGCGTGGGATGCGTGGAATGTCACGGAGGACGCTGATCTCGGTATTCGCCTCGCGAGATTGCGGCACCGGATTGGTGACTTGCCCTCGACCACATGGGAAGAAGCACCCACCACGCTGGGTCTTTGGCTGAACCAGCGCACACGCTGGATGAAAGGCTGGATGCAAACCGCCCTTGTTCAGGCCCGCGCCCCGCGCGACCTTTTGGGCGAACTCGGCCCGTTCCGCGCCTTGGCGATCAGCCTGATCGGATTATCTGTCGTGCTGGGGGCTCTGCTGCTGCCGCTGGTGGTTCTGGCCTTTCTCCTCCGGGTGCAGAGCGATCTCCCGCTCCTCGAGGGCAATCTGTTCCAGCGAATGGCCGATGCAGCCCTGATCTCAAGTCTCGGGATGGCGCTCCTGCTCGAAACCATTCCGCCGCTGATGGCCCTTGCGAAACGCCGTTCGTTGCGTCTGGCACCGGCCATTCTCTTCGCTCCGGCGATCTACGCGCTGATTTCGTTCTGCGCTTGGCGTGGTTTGTTCGAACTCGTCACGCGGCCCTATCACTGGCACAAGACTCCGCATGGTCTGATGAAATCCGAAGGCGGCGTTGGCGACCTGCGAGATGCGCTGGCACCCAGTGCCGCTCCCTCAGAAACAGAGCGCCCAGAGTCCGGCCATCGCTGAGGCGAAAACATCGAGACCGGCCTGCGACCAGAGGGTCACGGCCAGCGCACTCAAGGCAATGAGCCCGAACCAGACCAGGGCCTTGTCGCTCGCCAAAGTGCGCGGGATTGAGTTCTTCGGTTCAGATCGGATATCGGGCATCTGTTTGCATCCCGGTTGCGGCAACCTCAGGCGCGCCTGACTTTCATTCTACCGGAGAAATTCCCCGCCGCAACTCGGCGAGGTGTCGAGGTTTTCGAGAGCCGTCGTCTCGATCAGTTCTGTGGAAAGTTCGGCAGGAAGTCGGAAGCTGGCTCGACTTGGCCGCGCGCTTTCGCGCATCGTCGCGCCCTGTCCCGGCTAGCAAGAGAGAATTGGCATGGATCGCCTGAGAGCAATCGTCGAGAGCCCGCAACTGGAGCGCTTTGTGATCGTGCTCATCGTGCTGAATGCCATCACCCTGGGTCTCGAAACCAGCGCCAGCATCATGGCTGAATATGGCCGCCTACTGCATATCATCGACACGATCTTTCTCTGGATTTTCGTGGCCGAACTGGCGGCGCGTATGGTGGTGAAACGGGGGGAATTCTTCCGAGACCCCTGGAGCATCTTCGACCTGATCGTCATCGGCATCGCCTTGCTGCCAGCCACCGGTTCCCTGTCGGTGCTTCGCGCCCTGCGCGTGCTGCGCCTGTTGCGGCTGGTGACGGCCATTCCTTCGCTCAAGCGCGTCGTTGGGGGCCTCATCACCGCCATCCCGGGCATGGGATCGATCATGCTGCTGATGGGACTGATCTACTACGTCTTCGCGGTGATGGGCACTAAGCTCTTTGGTGCCACATCCCCGGAGCAGTTCGGCTCACTTGGCTCCACGGCTTACACGCTTTTCCAGATCATGACCTTCGATGATTGGTCGGGTGGAATTGCCAAGCCATTGATGGAAAAGCACCCCTACGCCATCGCTTATATCGTGATCTTCATCCTGCTCTCGGCCTTCATGATGCTCAACCTCTTCATCGGTGTTGTTGTCAGTGCGCTCGATGAAGAGAAGGGGGCTGATGCGCCAAAGCTGCTGCACGATCCCAGGGAGATGGAAAACGTGCTCGCCGAACTGCGTGCCATTCGCGCGGAGATGGAGCGGCTGAAGGTCAAAACCTGAGGCAACAAGGGCGGGGGGCTCACGGGCCCACGCCCCTTCGCTCAATCCACGAAGTGCTTGGAGAGCTTGAGGCCCTGTGCCTGATAATTTGAGGCGCGCGCTCCGCCATAGAGCGCAGTCGGCAGCCCGGCCATTTTCTCATAGATCAGGCGGCCGACAACCTGCCCGTCCTCGATGATGAACGGCACATCGCGCGAGCGCACTTCGAGCACGGCGCGCGAGCCGGTTCCGCCCGAGGCCGCATGCCCGAATCCGGGATCGAAAAAGCCCGCATAATGCACACGGAATTCACCCATCAGCGCGTCGAACGGCACCATTTCCGCCGCATGATCCGGCGGGACGTGCACGGCCTCCTTGGAGGCGAGAATGTAGAACTCGTTCGGATCGAGAATAAGTTCACGGGTGCCGGAAAGCGTGATCGGTTCCCAGTAATCCGCCTTGCGGTAAGCACCTGGCCTGTCAACATCGACGAGCCCGGTATGACGCTTCCCGCGATAGCCGACGAGGCTATGGCGATCGAAACCTGCGAGATCAACCGAGAGCACCACACCATCCTGAATGAGGGCGGCGTCGCGATCCACGAGGCGCTGGCGCTGATGCAGGGCGATGAGCGCCTTGTCGTCGATGCGGGCCTGCCCCCGCCGGAACCGGATTTGCGACAGGCGGCTGCCCGTGCGCACCAGAACCGGGAAGGTGCGCGGCGAAATCTCGGCGAAGACAGGGCCGCGATAACCGGGCGCAATGGTGTCGAAAGCCGCTGCGCCATCGCAGATCACACGCGTGAACGCATCCAGACGGCCGGTCGAACTTTTCGGGTTGGCGGAAGCGGCAACATCATCCGGCAGTGCGAGGTCCTCCAGCACTTCGGCGATGTAGACACAGCCGGTTTCCAGCACCGCGCCCACTGTGAGGTCAATCTCGTGCAAGGCATAGGCCGCGATGCGATCGGTCACACGGCCCGAATGCCCCGGAAGGAAGCTCGCGCGGATGCGCCAGCACCGCTTGCCGAGCCGAAGATCCAGGCTCGCCGGCTGCACTTGCCCGGGCGCAAGCGGCAGGCCGGGGCGGATCGCGCCTGCGGCCACCATCGCCTCGATCATGGCATCGCAGAAAATGCCGGATGCCGGTTTCTCAGCCATTCGGACCGCCTGAACTGCCACAGAGATTGCCTCGCCTTGATATGCCACAAACTTGGCTACAGGAGCACTCATCACGCGGCAATCGGGCAGAGCGTCCTGTCCCCACGGATTTTGAGCAGGCATGAAATTCAAACCGGATTGACGCCGCGTGTGCCGGGAACCATGTTTTTAGCCTGTGCCACGGAGTTCTCGATGTATCGCGCCGTCACCGAAGGAATCGAGGTCATCGTCCAGCCCGTTTTCGAGCCAGAGCGCTCGGATCCGGAAGCGGGGGAGTATTTCTGGATCTACCAGATCCGTATCCGCAACCTCGGAGACAAGGTCGTCCAGTTGCGCAGCCGACACTGGCAGATCACCGACGGGCTCGGGCGGGTCGAGCACGTGCGCGGGCCGGGGGTTGTAGGCGAGCAGCCGATATTGAAGCCGGGTGAGAGCTTCAACTACACATCGGGGTGCCCGCTCAAAACGAGTCAGGGCCTGATGGTCGGCACCTACGACATGGTGAGTGCCGACGGCACGCGGATCGAAGTCGCGATCCCGGCTTTCTCGCTCGATATGCCGGACGAGCGGCGCTCGGTGCACTGAGCTTGAAGCCCTGTGTGCGCCTTCGTATCGCTGACAATCAGCCGAGGCTGAGCCGGTAGCGGCGCGCACAGAATTCGCAGGTGATGCCGATCAAGCCATCCTCCTCGCGCATTTCAGCGAGATCCTCGGCCTTGAATTGTCTTAGCATCTCATGGATGCGCTCTTCCGAGCAGCGGCATTGATCGCGCAAGAGCATCGGGTTTGATACCGCCACGCCACGCTCGTTGAACAGGCGATAGAGCAGGCGGTCGAGCCCGAGTTCGGGGTCGACAAGCTCGATATCCTCGGTGGTTTCGACGAAGCTGCGCGCCTCGATCCAGGCATCATCCTCGGCGATTTCATGGCGTGGCACACCGGCGGGCGCGTCGCCGGGATCGAGATCAGCCTGGCGCATCCGCTCAGGAGCAGTGGGTAGAAACTGCGCGAGAATGCCGCCCGCGCGCCAGCGGTGGCGAGCACCACCGCCGCCCGCCAGTTGCTCCTCGGCGACGGCGATGCGGATGGCGGAGGGTATCTGCTCCGATTGCTTGAAATACTGCATCGCCGCGGCTTCAAGACCCTGTCCGTCGAGCGCCACGATGCCCTGGTACCGCGTCTGCTGTGCGCCCTGCTCGATGGTGAAACCCAGGTAGCCGGAGCCGAGCAAGGATGCATCACCGGCCGGGCGCGGCAAGGTGCCAACCCGACCCGCATCGAAGCTTGCATAGGCGCGGATATCCGAGGGGGTCATGAAATCGACCACGAGCATCGAAACCGGGCCATCACTCTTGGTCTGAAGCTGGAAGCGGCCCTCAAACTTGAGTGACGATCCCATCAGAGCCGTCAGGGTTATGGCTTCCGCGAGGAGCCGCTCGACCACGCGCGGGTAATCATGGCGCGCCAGAATCGAGTCGAGAACGGAGCCCAACCGCACCGCACGCCCGCGCGTATCCAGCGCCTCCACCCGGAAGGGCAGAACGATGTCATCGGCGCTGAGGGGCAGCGCATCAAGGTTGGTTGAAGACTCCGCCATGTCAGGTGTGGCTCGCGCCATAGCACCAGGCGAGGATGCTCTTCTGCGCATGAAGGCGGTTTTCTGCCTCGTCAAAAACGACCGATTGCGGCCCGTCGATCACGGCGTCAGTGACCTCTTCACCGCGCTTGGCAGGCAGGCAATGCATGAACACCGCTGCGGGCGCTTCTTTCATCAGGGTTTCATTGACCTGATAGGGCTTGAGCAGGTTATGGCGCCGCCCGCCATCGGTATCGCCGAGCGAAACCCAGCTATCGGTGACGACACAATCCGCGCCCTTCACGGCTTCCGCCGGGTCACGCATCAATTCGATCCGTGCGCGGTTGGCTTTCGCCCAATCCACGAGTTCGTCGGGCGGAGAAAGTTCAGCGGGCGTCGCAATTTTCATCGAGAAGCCGAGCTTGGCCGAGGCATGCACCCATGAGCGCAGAACGTTGTTCATGTCCCCGGTCCAGGCGATCATGCGGCCCTGGATCGGCCCGCGGTGCTCCTCGAAAGTGAGAACATCAGCCATCACCTGGCAAGGATGCGAGGTTTTCGTCAGGCCGTTGAGCACCGGAACGGTGGCATGCTCTGCAAGCTCCAGCAATTGCTTGTGATTCAGCATCCGGATCATGATGCCGTCGACGTAGCGCGAGAGCACGCGCGCCGTATCGGCGATGGTTTCGCGCTCGCCCAGTTCGATTTCCTTGCCGGTCACCATGATCGACTGCCCGCCGAGTTCACGGATGCCGACATCGAAACTCATGCGGGTGCGCAATGAGGGTTGTTCGAAGATCATCGCGATCTTCTTGCCCTTGAGAATCCGGTCGGTTTCGAGTGGTGCCCGACGGCGCGATTTCAGCGCCCTTGCCATGTCCAAGATGGCCCGGATTGTCTCGGGAGCGAGATCGGAAAGATCGATAAAATGCCGGTAGCCGGCGGGAAGGCGGGTCGAGTTCATGACATCACTTGGGAGGTGAAATGGAAAAAGGCGCGCCCTCGGCAAGGGCGCGCTGTCGGGGCGCTCAAGCCGCGGTGCTGGCCTTGGCGGCGAATTTGGTCGCTGCGCGTTCGATGGCTTCGGTGGCCGCTCGCACTTCGGCCTCGCCGATGATGAGTGGGGGTATCAGGCGAATGACATTCTCGCCGGCGCCCACCGTCAACAAGCCCTCATCGCGCAGGGCTGCGACGAATTCGGTGTTGGGAACCACCATTTTCAGGCCCATCAGCAGGCCTGTGCCGCGCACATCGGCGATGACGCCCGGAAAACGATCCTTCAGCTCCGCCAGCCGCTGCGTGAGCAGCAACGACGTGCGCGAGACGTTCTCAAGAAAACCGGGCGCAGTTACGAGGTCAAGAACGGCATTGCCGACTGTGGTCGCGAGAGGGTTCCCGCCATAGGTTGAACCGTGCGAGCCGGCCACCATGCCTTTCGCGGCCTCGCGCGTCGCGAGGCAGGCCCCGATGGGAAACCCACCGCCGATGCCTTTGGCCACCGCCATGATATCCGGCGTGATACCCGACCATTCATGGGCGAAGAGTTTGCCCGTGCGACCGACACCAGACTGCACTTCATCGAGCACAAGCAGGATGCCGTGTTTGTCACAGAGTTCGCGCAAGCCGCGCAGGCATTGCGGCGGCAGGACCCGCACGCCGCCCTCGCCCTGGATGGGCTCGACAAGGATGCCGGCGGTTTCCGGGCCGATCGCGGCTTCCACAGCCTTGTGGTCGCCAAACGGAACCTGATCGAAACCTTCGACCGCAGGGCCAAAGCCTTCAAGATATTTTTTCTGCCCACCCGCGGCGATGGTTGCCAGCGTGCGCCCATGAAAAGCGCCTTCGAAAGTGATCAGACGGTAGCGCTCGGGATTGCCGTTCGCGGCGTGATATTTCCGGGCGGTCTTGATCGCGCATTCCAGCGCTTCCGCCCCGGAATTCGTGAAGAAAACCACATCCGCGAAGGTGAGGTCCGTCAGGCGTCTGGCAAGCTTCTCGCCTTCCGGAATCCGGTAGACGTTGGAGACATGCCAGAGCTTGTTTGCCTGCTCGGTGAGGGCCTTCACGAGATGCGGATGCGCATGCCCCGCAACGTTGACAGCAATGCCGGCCGCGAAATCCAGATAACGGCGCCCCTCCGTGCTCACGAGCCAAGGCCCCTCTCCTCGCTCGAAGGCGAGTTCCGCGCGCGCGTAAGTCGGCATCATGGCCGAGTGCGAGTTCGGTTCAACCTTCGTGCCGCCCGGGACGGCTTTGAGCGATGTGTTCATGGCAGGGTCCTGACCAGAGGTCCTCTCGTTTGAAGAAGTGACGGAAAAGCGGAAGCAGAAAAAAGAACGCCGCCCAAGCGGGCGGCCGTTCTGGCTTTTCCTTCGGGGATTTCTGGCAAAATGTCAAGATTCCGGCTGCCGGCTGCCCGTCTTCATCAATCTCGCCGGAAGATGATATTGGCGATCCAGCCGAGCAGAATTGCCATGAGGATGGTCGTGAGCGCGTAATAGCCAGGTTGCGAGCGCGCCGCATTGGCGAGCAATCCGTCGATGCCAACCTTGCGCACCACAAACCCCGACTGCACCGTGCGCAGAACGACGCCCTCGGACAGCACCGAAATGTTGATCAGATAGAGACCTGTCGGAGCCTTGCCGGGCAATTGCACCTTGGCGGTGAAGAGATTCGGGCGGATCATCGTGACGGCAGAGGCATCGATGATCGAGGCCCCTTCCTCGGCGCGCAAACGCAGCATCGCATCGCGAAAGCCGGCATCCTCCCGCCCCTGCTGCAAGGAAAGGGGCGGAGGCAGCGTCAAGTAGTGCTCCAGCCCCAATTTCAGGCGCGCTGCGGTATCGGCATCGGCGATCTCGGCCAGAGGTCTGGCTGAAAGCAGGGCGAAATAAAGCGGAACGCCGCCGAACCGTTTTCGGGCGGCGGTCAGCCAGATGGGGCCAAACCTGTCCTTCTGGTGCAACAGCACCTCGCCAGCCGGGCCTTGCACGGTCGCCACCACATCAAACGGAGCGGCTCGAGTGGCGAAGCGGGCGTCCCGCTCGATCAGTCCGAAAGCGGTGATCTCGGCACCAGTGAAGTTGGACGTGATCGCGACTTCGCGCGTCGAGAGTGTCACCACCATTTCCTGCGCTGAGGAGGGGCGTGGCAGAGCCGCGAGAGCCAACAGGAGAATGAAGCGCGCAAAAAGGCCGGACTGTCTCATCGCTCCGGCTCCGTTGCCGTGATGACGAACAGCTCGCGTGGCTCACCCACAATTTCGTAGGCAAAGCGAATGCCGACTGCAAGAATCAGCAGGGCCAGCAGCAGCCGGAACTGTTCGCCCTTCAGCGTCTGCCCGGTCCGCACGCCAAACTGCGCGCCGATCACGCCGCCGATCACAAGGGTGAGCGCCAGCAGGATATCAACCGCCTGCGAGATCGTGCCATGCAGGATTGTAGCCGCAATCGCGGTCATCAGTATCTGGAACAGCGACGTTCCGACCACCACCGAAGTCGGAATCCGGAAAAAATAGATCAAGGCCGGCACGACCAGAAAGCCACCGCCAATGCCAAGAACAGTTCCGATGAAGCCGATCACAGCACCCAGAACGAGGACCGGGAGAACGCTGATTTTCAACTTCGAGCGGTGAAAGGTGATCTGCCAGGGCAGGTTTCGGTGCCAGGGCGGAGCGTGATGTCCGGCCGGAGCCGGAGTTCCACCGGCGCGGCGCTTCGCCACGAGCGCGCCGACACTCTCGACGAACATCAGCCCGCCCACCGACATCAGCAGCGTCACATAGGAAAGCGTGATGACAACCTCGAGATGCCCAAGCCGGCGCATCTGGTTGAAAAACAGGACACCCGCTACCGTACCCAGCAGGCCGCCCGCGATCAGCACCGCACCGAGCTTGATGTCGAGCGCCTGGCGGCGCCAATACGTGATCGCTCCGGTGACGGAAGAGGCAGCGATGTGAACGGATGACGTCGCAACCGCGACCGGCGCCGGCACGCCGATGAAAATCAGGAACGGCGTCAGCAGAAATCCGCCGCCGACACCGAACAGCCCGGAAATAAAACCGACCGCTCCCCCCATGCCAAGCAGGAGGAACAGGTTCAGCGGCAATTCCGCGATGGGCAGATAGAGTTGCATGCCCCGGCCGTTGTTCTTGAAGACCTTGATCTTTTCAAGGTGTTCGGAAGCGGCGTCAATTGCGCCGAGCACGAAAAAGGGCCGGGCGTCTGGCCCGGCCGGTATCAGCGTTGCTGGGGTGCGGCAGGCCCCCGCGCGATGGGTGGAAACATCGCGGCCGCCGATTTGTCCCAAGCCCCGGCCTCGTTGGATGCCGGGTTGGCTTTCGTCGGGACGAAGGTTTTCAGGCGTTCGCGTTCCTTGATCAGTTGCTCCTTGGTCAGGCGAGCGGCGACATCATCCCGCTTCTTGATCGCATCCTGATCGCCTTGGGCCGCCGCGAGCGAGAACCAGCGGAAGGCTTCACCGAGATCCTGATTGACGCCAAGCCCCCGCGCGAAAAGGATCGCGATGTTGAACTGGCTGTCTTTCACGCCATGTTCGGCCGCACGCCGGAACCACAGGGCAGCGCCCGCGTAATCGGGCGAACCATGCACGCCTTCAGCCAGCAGCACGCCAGCATTGTGCATTGCGAGAACATGGCCCTGCGCCGCGGCGCGATCGAACCACTGGAACGCGATGGCCGCGTCTCGCGGCACGCCGCGTCCTTCGCGGTAGAGGCTTGCGAGGCGATATTGCGCCGGAGCGTGGCCGCCGGCAGCGGCCTGCTCGAACCAGCGCGCCGCGAGTTTGGGATCGCGTGCCGCGCCACGGCCATCCGCCAGACGCGAGCCGAGCTCGAAAATTGCCGCCATGTTGCCCGAGATCGCTGCCTCTCGCAGCCGATCCTGACCCGCGATCTTGGTCTCGCGCGCCAGTTCACCCAGAGCTTCCCGCCCTGTATCGATTGGTTTCGGTGTCCCGTCGCCCGAAATGCTGCCGACGGTGAGCGGGTCGGCCTGAGTGATGGCACTGGAATCCGAGAGTCGCGTGGCCCGTTTGCCATTGGCCTCATTCGGATTGGGCGCGAGCGAGCCTGTCCTTTCCGGCTGGCCGGGAGCGGCAGCAGGCGCGTCATTGCGCGGTTCGGCCGGGATGATCGGGGTATCGCCCTTTGGCACGCTCTGCTCGATTGCCGGGTTGCCGTTGGATGGGGTGACGCCCATCTCGGCATTTTCACGGGTCAGCAGCCATTTCATCGTTCCGAGGGTGAAAACAAGGGCGGCAAGGCCCAACAGGATGGGGCGCCGCGCCCGTGCGACGAAGGACGGTTTGGCTGAAGCCGCGCCTTCCATGCCAGCCACGTTGCGGGCGGCCTTCTTGGATTTGCGATCCGGCTTTTCTTCCGCGAGAACTTCCTGGCTCTTTTCCGCTGCCGCCTGCGCCGCGCGTCGTGCGGCTGCGATGAAGTTCGAACGCGGATCGGCGGTCAGGACCGGCTGCTCGGAGGAGGGTGGAGGCCCACCGGCATGACCAGGGCGCTGGCCCGGTTCGAGCGGCAGGTCGGCTGCATCGTCGATGGTTTCAGCCACGACTCCAGCCGAGCGCGGCCCCGGGCCGGCTGCCGGCTGCCTTGCCCGCTCGATGGGTGCATCAACAGCAGGGACCGGGGGTGTGAACGCCGCGCGGGGTATTTCCGGCATTGGTTCACGCCGTCCGGCGACTTCTGGTCGGGGCGCCGGAATGCTGCCCTCCATGCCCGAGAGACGCCCGACGAGCGTTTCGAGCGTAGAATGGAGCTGTTCGAGGGTCTGGCGTGTTCGCTTGTCTGCATCGTTCTGAGCGCTCTTGAACTCGCCAAGGTCGCGCTTGAGCAGAAGAAGTCCTTCGGCAGCCAGCGTATCGGTTGTCTCGTCGCGCGCGATCGAACGAATGGCTTCTTTCGCTGCGCGCTCGGCCGCGTTGGCTGCCGCATCCTTGATGTCGGCCCGCGCAGCATCAAACTGGCCCATCAGGGTCTGGACGGCTTTCTCGATTCCGTCGAGGCCCGGCATTTGGGAATGGCCTGGCATGTCGAGTTTTTCGCCAAGGCGGGTGATTTCGACCTGAAGCGCGTCCAGCATCGCGGTGTCAGCGCGGCTTGCCTCGACATCGGCCATGCGGCTCGAGAGCTTTTCGAGCAACGGCATCAGTTCATCGGACGACGAACCACCGGACACTTTTTCGAGCGACGAACCCAACCGCTCCATGGTCTGGGCCAGATGGTCCAGTCCGGCAAGCGGCTGGTCCTTCGAACCCTCGAGCACCCGGTCGATGCGCTCCAGCCGCGACGCGATTTGATCGAGTTGCGGAAGAGGTTGCGATTCTTTCGCTAGGCGGCTGACATCGGTTGCGATGGCATCGAGCCGCTGTTCGATGCCGGCAATGGCCGAAAGGCGCTTCTCGAGCGCGCTGAAGGTCGATTGCGGGTCGATGCGCTCGATCCGATCCTTGATTTCCTGAATGGCTTCGAGCATCGCTCCTTCATCGGCGCGGGCTGGGTCGCGCTGGAAGGTCTCGAGCTGTTTCGACAGCCCCTCGATGTGAAAGGCGAGACCCTCGAGCGGCTGCGCGCGCATCGCCTGCCCGATCAGGCTCTTGATGGCGTCGGTCTCGCGGAAAATCTCCTCGACACGTTCCGGAGAAGCGGCCTGTCGACCGATCTCATCCAGTTTGCGGGCAACAAGCCCGACTTCGTGCGATAGTCGATCGGAAGAGCGCGATGCTGCCATTTCCGAGAGGATCTGGCGGACATCCTGATGCACCTCGGTGATCGGGGTTAGCAGGCGCTCCGGCAGGTGGTTGCGGTTCGCAAGCAGCGATTTCTCGGCCATTGTCGCCACGGCATTCTCGACCATGCCCACAAGGCGCTGAGGCGAGAGCGTTTCAATGGCAGCGGCAAGGCTTGCGAGGTCGCGCCGGATCAGCACGAGATCTTCACTCGGCCGCGTGCGCATCTCTTCCATTTTGCCGGCAATCTGCTCCAGCCGATCCTGCAAGGGGCTCTGGTCCGGGCGCGGCGCAGCGCGCATGTCATCGATGCGCTGGAGCAAGGTGTCGAGCTGCTGACGCACGACGTCGAAATGGTCGGTTGTCTGGGCGACGACGGGGGCGCGTGGCCGAGAAATGGCTGAACCGCCATCCAGTTCGCGCCGACGCTGATCGATCTCGGCCACTGCGCGGAGCAATTCCGAATGATCCGATCCTTGCGACCGGGCGGGGCGGATGAAGGCCGCAGGCCGGCCATTGGCTGTGCGCGCCGGCAGGGCAGCAGGTTCTGCCATGCTCGCCATGCGGCGTTCGAGCATATCGATGATGGGCGAGAGATCTTGCGAGCCTGGCCGCTCCTCTTGCGCGTCGCGCCGCCCGCTGGAACGCTCCAGTCGCTCGATGGCCTGGACCGCGGTTTCGATAAGGTCGAGAACGCGACCATTGTCGCTCCCGTCGTCCTTCATGCGGTTCATCGCGGTGGCCGAGCGGCCGCGGCCCAGGCGCTCGAGCCTATCGCTCAATTCGTCGCTGCGCGAGGACCGGCGCTTGCGTGACCGCGCGGGGGTGGGTTCCTCGTCATCTTCAAGGTTGCCGGCGAGAACATGGTTCATCCATTCGCCAACGGACATACCCGAGCGGTGAGCAGCCTCCACGGCCTGTTCCCGGATTTCGGGGTCGATCCCCCTTACGCTCCACGGCATTGCATTGGCCATCGCCCGATCCGTATCCCGTTCTGCCAACCCGCTGGAGGACCGAATCAGTCCGGATTCCGGGCTGTTTCCTCCCAATGCCGGCAGCATTTCGGGTTATGGTAAACGTCGCGTTAACGGGGCGGCTGATTTTGCCGGTTGCGTCTTTCCCAGATGCTTGCCGGATCGAGTGATCACGCGGCGTGCCCTCAAAACACGCTTCAGTTGCAGCGGCCGGAGCCAATGAGACGCCTGCACCTGATCGGCGGAAGTTCAGCCCCAGCGCTGTTCTGAGTTGTCGCCCGGATGTGTCTTGTCATTCAAATCGAGTTCTTCAATAACATCTTCAGCTTCCATGATTAATATATTTAAAATTGACCTCAGCAATGCTGTGTCATCGGAGTGCAGTTGTGCTTTAATGATAAAAGCAAAATCAACAATACGACGAACAAGCTCAATTTCTTTCATCGATATCTCCGTGATTTCAGGCGGGGTGCGTTCGAAATTCGTGAGTTAAAGGCCTCTCAATGCGTGACGGCCCTTGCGGGCGATCCGCGAATCGAAGCCTCAGAAAACAATTCAAACGTGTATCAATCACATATTGCAACTTCAACGATTATTTAGGAAAATACAACCTAGGGTGGTTTTGCCGGGCAAATGTTCCCGGAAACCCTCGGCCAGAAAGGTGCCAAACATGTCGAACATCACTCTCTCCGTTGGCGTCCGCCAGTCGCTTTCCGCCATCCAGAGCACGGCTTCCGCGCAGCAAGCGCAGCAGCTCAAGCTTGCGACCGGAAAACGCGTCAATTCCGCGATCGACAACCCCGTCAACTTCTTCACCGCCTCCGGACTCTCAAACCGTGCCCGCGATCTCTCCAGCCTGCTCGACTCGATCGGCCAGGCGACGAAGGTCATCGAAGCGGCCGACAAGGGCATCAAGGCGCTCACCAAGCTTGTCGAAAGCGCGCAGGGCTCTGCCCGTCAGGCTCTTCAGAGCGCCTCGAACACCAACAAGATTGTCGGAACCGAAGGCGACCTCACCGGCTCCACCCTGCTGACTTCGGCCGCGGCGGGCACGTTCACCGCCACCAAGGTGATCAAGGTGAACGGAACGGCAGTGCTGACCGTGGCTGCCGGCTCGACCGTGCAGAACCTCGTGGACGGGATCAATTCCAACACCACGCTGAACCCCACCGGCTCCGCCATGAAGGTGCAGGCTTCGATCGAGAACGGCAATGTGAAGATCGAGGCACTGGACGGTGCCGCGCTCTCTATCACGACCGACGATGCAGGCTCGACCCTGACCGGGCTGTTCGGCGCTGGCGTGAGCACAACCATTGGCACTGCCTCGAACAACCAGACCCGCAAGGATCTCGCGGCCCAGTTCGATGCGTTGCGCACGCAGATCGACCAGCTCGCCGCTGACTCGGGTTACAACGGCACGAACCTGCTCGATAACGGTTCGCTCAAGGTGCAGTTTAATGAGGGCAATTCGGCCTCGGTGACGATTTCGGGCGTGAAATACAACTCGGCCGGCCTCGGAGTTTCGGCAGCCACCAACAACTGGCAGTCGGACAAGGACATCAACGATGCGTTGTCCAACCTCACGACCGGCCTGTCACGCCTGCGCAGCCAGGCCTCGACCTTTGGTTCGAACCTTTCTGTCGTCCAGGCGCGCCAGGATTTCACGAAGTCGATGATCGACACGTTGGAGACCGGCTCTGACATGCTGGTTCTGGCGGATCAGAACGAGGAAGCGGCCAAGCTCGTGACGCTGAACACCCGTCAGCAGCTTGCTTCGACAGCCCTTTCGCTCGCGACACAGTCGGAGCAGAGCGTTCTTCGTCTTTTCTGATTTTTCTGCAAAATCGGGCGAAAAAACAGGGCGACGCAACGCGTCGCCCTGAATTTTTTCTCTTCGGCGTCAAAAAGCCATTGTTTTTTGCCGCAGTCCTGCGACCTTCGTGCAAATCAGGGCTTTACAAACCCAAGGATAGTTCATATATAAACAATCGAGATGCGCCCAACCAAGGGTGCCCGTGCCATTCACTGTGGAGGAATGACCATGCCGAGCTATCGTGCGCCGACCGATGACGTGAGCTTTCTCCTCAACGATGTGTTTGGAATCGAGAAATACGGCAACCTGCCGGGCTTCTCGGACCTGTCTCCCGATATGCTTGAGGCCATCCTCTCGGAGGGTGCGAAGCTGTGCGAGGAAGTGCTCGCGCCGGTCAACCTCTCGGGGGACAAGCAGGGCTGCACACGCCACGCTGATGGCCGCGTGACGACGCCGAAAGGCTTCAAGGAAGCCTATGACGCCTACACGCAGGGCGGTTGGGTCGGGCTCTCGGCCGATCCGGAATATGGCGGGCAGGGGCTGCCATACACGGTCGGTGCGATCATGAACGAATTCGCTTCTTCCGCGAACATGGCGTTCTCGATGTATCCCGGCCTGACGATGGGCGCGATCGCGGCCCTGCACACGCATGCTTCGGACGAGATCAAGCGCACCTATTTGCCGAAGATGATCGAGGGTCCGTGGTCGGGCACCATGAACCTCACCGAGCCGCATTGCGGCACTGATCTGGGGCTGATCAAGACCAAGGCCGTGCCGGTGGGGGATGGCTCCTACAAGATTTCCGGTACCAAGATTTTCATCTCGGCGGGGGAGCAGGACCTGACCGAGAACATCATCCACCTTGTGCTCGCCCGCATCGAAGGTGCGCCGGAGGGTGTCAAAGGCATCTCGCTCTTCGTCGTGCCAAAATTCATGGTCAATGCTGATGGATCGCTGGGCGCGCGCAACGCGGTTGCCTGCGGCTCGATCGAGCACAAGATGGGCATTCACGGCAACGCGACCTGCGTCATGAACTATGATGGCGCCGTGGGCTGGCTGGTCGGGGCCGAGAACAAGGGCCTCAACGCCATGTTCGTGATGATGAACGAAGCCCGGCTTGGCGTCGCCATTCAGGGCCTCGCGCAATCCGAGGTCGCCTATCAGAACGCTGTTGTTTACGCGAAAGACCGCATTCAAGGCCGTGCTCTCACAGGTGCGAAAGAACCGACGAAAGCGGCCGATCCGATCATCGTGCACCCCGATGTGCGCCGTACGCTGCTGTCCATCCGCGCCTTCAACGAAGCCGCGCGCGCACTGGTGCTCTGGACGGCGCTGAAATCCGATGTCGCGCATCGCTCGGATGACGAGAAGGCGCGGACAGAAGCCGATGACCATCTCGGCCTTATGACGCCCGTGCTGAAGGGGGTGCTCACTGATCTCGGTTTCGACAATGCCGTCAAGGCCCAGCAGATGTTCGGCGGGCATGGCTATGTCGAGGAATGGGGCATGAGCCAGTTCGTGCGCGACGCCCGCATTGCCATGATCTATGAGGGCGCCAACGGCATTCAGGCGATGGACCTTGTGGGCCGCAAGCTGCCGCGCGATGGCGGGCGTGCCGTGATGAGCTTCTTCAATGAAGTGCAGGGTTTCATCAAGGCCAATGAGGCTCATGAAAGCCTCAAGCCGCTTCTCGCGCCGCTTGGCAAGTCACTCGGGCACCTTCAGCAGGCCACGATGTGGTTCATGCAGAACGCGATGGCGAAGCCCGACAATGCCGGTGCCGGCGCCACCGATTACATGCATCTCTTCGGCCTTGTTGCGATGGGTTACATGTGGGCGATGCAGGCCAAGGTCGCGAGCGAGAAGCTTGCGGCGGGTGCCAATGGCTCGACCGAGCGCATGAACACGAAGCTTGTCACCGCCCGCTTCTTCATGGAGCGGATGCTGCCCGAGACAGGCGCGCAGTTGCAGCGCATCACGGCGGGCTCCGATGCCATCATGGCGCTGCCGGCCGAGGCTTTCTGAGTTCTCGCGGCGCGCTTGTTCGTGCGCCGCCATTCATTCAACCGGATAAGAACGAAAAAACGGGAGGCCCTCATGGCCGATGCATTCGTCTACGATCACGTCCGCACGCCGCGCGGCAAGGGCAAGGCCGATGGCTCGCTCCATGAGGTGACAGCCCTGCGCCTCGCCGAAACCGCTCTCAGGGCCGTGGCGAAACGGAACGACCTTGATGCCTCGACCATCGAGGATGTCATCCTCGGTTGCGTCGATCCGGTGGGTGAAGCGGGGGGCGATATCGCCCGCTCGGCCGCCATCGCAGCCGGCTACGGATTTCAGGTTCCGGGCATCCAGATCAACCGCTTCTGCGCCTCAGGGCTTGATGCGGTCGGAGCCGCAGCGGCGCAGGTGATGGCCGGGCAGAAAGACCTCGTTGTTGGCGGCGGAGTCGAGAGCATGAGCCGCGTCGGCATGGGCGCTTCGGGCATGCTTCCGGCGGTCGATCCGTCGGTCGCCATCCCGTCCTATTTCTCGCCGCAGGGTGTGGCGGCGGATTTGATTGCGACGAAATACGGGTTCAGCCGCGATGATGTCGATGCTTTCGCTGTCTCTTCGCACAAGAAGGCGGCGGCAGCCTGGGCCGATGGCCGGTTCTCGAAATCGGTTATTCCGGTCAAGGACGTCAATGGCCTGACCATTCTGGCCAAGGACGAGACTATCCGCCCGCAAACGGATATGCAGACGCTTGGCGGCCTCAAGGCCTCTTTCGCCATGATGGGCGAGCAGGGCGGATTCGACGCGGTGGCTATTCAGGGGCATCCGGAGGTCGAGAAGATCAATCACGTCCATCATGCCGGCAATTCTTCCGGCATTGTCGATGGCGCGGCGGCCGTTCTCGTGGGCAACAAGGCAGCTGGCCGGCGGGCCGGGATGAAGCCCCGTGCCCGCATTCGCGGCTTCGCCACGATGGGTTCCGATCTCGCTCTGGTGCTCACCGGCCCGGTCGATGTGACGGAACGCCTTTTCGCCCGCACCGGCATGACGATGAAGGACATCGATCTTGTTGAAATCAACGAGGCCTTTTCCTCGGTTGTGCTGCGTTACATCCAAGCCTTCAATATCGACCCCGCCAAGGTCAACGTGAATGGCGGGGCCATCGCGATGGGTCACCCTCTGGGTGCCACAGGCGCGATGATCCTCGGAACGATCATCGACGAACTGGAGCGGCGCGATCTTTCCACCGGCCTCGTCACGTTGTGCGTTGCTCATGGCATGGGCACGGCGATGATCGTCGAGCGCGTTTAATTCGAGCGGTCAGGAGAAAAACCATGAACCTCAATCATTTCCGCTTCGAAACTGATGCCGATGGCATCGCGCTCGCCACCTGGGATAGCCCGGGCAAGACCATGAATGTCATCACGCAGGACGTGATGACCGAACTCAACACCATCATTGCGCATGTCGCCTCGACCGAGGGTGTGAAGGGCTGCGTGATTACCTCAGGTAAGGATGCCTTTTCGGGTGGCGCCGACCTCACCATGTTGCAGGGGCTGGGGCTGGAATATGCCAAGCTCGCGAAATCGCAGGGTGAAGAAGCCGCCATCACCTTCTTCTTCGAGGCGACGGCACGGCTCAGCCAGCTTTATCGTAAGCTCGAAACCTGCGGAAAGCCTTTCGCGGCCGCTGTGCACGGCACCTGCCTCGGCGGGGCCTTCGAACTGGCGCTCGCCTGTCATTATCGCGTGCTGTCTGACTCGGACAAGACCCGCGTCGGCTTGCCGGAAGTGAAGGTCGGCCTTTTCCCCGGTGCCGGTGGCACGCAGCGCGTGGCGCGGCTGATGCAGACCGGCGACGCCTTGCAGATGCTCTTCAAGGGCGACCAGATCAAGCCGGCTGCCGCCCGCTCCATGAATCTTGTGCATGCGGTTTTGCCGCGCGACCAGATTGTTCAGGCGGCTAAAGAATGGATCAAGGCCGGTGGCTCCGCGAAGGCCCCTTGGGATATCGAGGGTTTCAAGAATCCCTCGAACAAGGTGCATTCCGCGCCGGGTATGATGATTTGGCCGCCGGCCAACGCGATCTATCGGCGCGAAACGTCGGACAACTACCCGGCGGCAAAGGCGATTCTGCAATCGGTCTATGAAGGTCTGCAGCTGCCGATGGATCTCGCCCTGCGGGTCGAGAGCCGCTATTTCGCGATGATTTTGCGCACGCCGGAAGCGGCGGCGATGATCCGCTCGCTCTTCCTCTCCAAGGGCGAACTCGAAAAAGGGGCTCGCCGCCCTGCCGATATTCCGCCGACAAAATTCAAGCGGATCGGTGTTGTCGGTGCGGGTTTCATGGGCGCTGGTATCACCTATGTCGCCGCGCAGGCCGGCATTCAGGTTGTGCTGATCGATCGTGACATCGAAGCTGCGGAAAAAGGCAAGGCCTATTCGCACAAGCTGATGAGCGACCAGATCATGAAGGGCCGTGCCAAGAGTGCGGATCGCGATGCGCTGCTCGCGAAAATCACGACCTCGGCCGATTATTCGATGCTCAAGGGCTGTGATCTGGTTATTGAGGCCGTTTTTGAAGACCGCGCGGTGAAGGAAACCGTCATCAAGAAAATCGCCGAGAACATCGGGCGCAAGACCATTCTGGCGTCGAACACCTCCACGCTGCCGATCTCGTCGCTCTCGGAATATTTCGAGCGTCCGAGCCAGTTCATTGGTATCCATTTCTTCTCGCCGGTCGAGAAAATGCTGCTGGTGGAATTGATCATGGGCAAGCGCACCAAGGATCGCGCGCTGGCCGTCGCGCTCGATTTCGTGCGGGCAATCAAGAAAACGCCGATCGTCGTCAATGATTGCCGCGGCTTCTTCGCCAATCGCTGCGTGCTGAACTACATCCGCGAAGGGCACATCATGCTCGCGGAGGGCGTTCCGCCGGCGATGATTGAGAATGTCGCGAAGATGGCGGGTATGCCGGTTGGTCCCCTGTCGCTCAACGATGAGGTGGCGCTCGATCTGGGGTGGAAAATCCTTCAGGCGACCAAGAAAGACCTTGGTGCTGACGCGATCGATAGCCGGCAAGAGGCTCTTCTGAAGACGATGGTCGTCGATCTCCAGCGCTTCGGTCGAAAGAATGGCAAGGGCTTCTATGATTATGCCGAGAAAGGCAAAGCGCTCTGGCCGGGCCTTGCGGACCTCCAGAAAGTGAAGCTTGACGCCGACTCCATCAACAAGCAGGAGCTGAAGGATCGTTTCCTGGCGATCCAGGCGCTTGAAGCGGCGCGCACGGTCGAGGAAAAGGTCATCGTCGATGTCCGCGAGGCGGATGTCGGCTCCATCCTCGGCTTCGGCTTCGCACCCTATACCGGTGGCACGCTCTCTTACATTGATCGCATGGGCACGAAGGATTTCACCGCCCTGTGCGAAAGGCTCGCCAAGAAGCACGGTGACCGCTTCAAGCCCAACAAACTTCTGAAGCAGATGGCGAAGACGAACGAGAGCTTCTACGGCCGCTTCGCGCCGAAGAAAGCTGCGGCGTAGCGGCAGCCGGTGTCCCCGTATCTGGTATCGATGTCATCCCCGGCAGCGGGCCGGGGATCCATTCCTGTGCGCGGCAGGGTCATCTCTGATCCTGAAAAGGCAATGGAGCGGCCGTTATGAATCTCTGGCTTCGCGTCCTGTGGCTGCTCATCACCGCCCCTTTTCGGGCTCGTATTCCCGCGCCTTTCGGAATCTCGGTGCTGCATTTTCGTGTCTGGCCGCACGACCTCGATACCAACCTTCACATGAATAACGGGCGATATCTTACCATCGCCGATCTTGGGCGCACCGATTTGCTCCTCCGGATGGGGTTGATCAAGCTGGTGCTGAAAGAAGGATTGCAGCCCATGCTTTCGGGCTCCGCAATCCGCTACAGGCGGGAACTCCGACCCTTCCAGCCCTTTCGACTCGAAAGCTGCATTCTGTGCTGGCGGGGCACGAGTTTCGTGATGCAGCATCGTTTCGTCATCCGGGGCAAAGATGGGCAGGATCAGACTGCCGCGATCGCGCTCGTGCGCGGCGGACTTTACGACAAGAAGCGGCGGCTTTTCGTGGGGGCTGAACGGCTTGCGCAGGCGGTTGGCTACGAGGGCGAGAGCCCGGAAATCACGCCGGACATCGAGGCCTTTCTCACGGTGGAAGAGGGCTTGCGCAGACGGTGAAAGCCGGGCGATGATCGCACGGTTCAGCCGCACGGAGCCCAAATGTCACGCGCCATCACCTATGCCTTTTCACTTGCGAGCCCCTGGGCCTATCTCGGCCATGATATCTTTCACGGGATGGTGGCGCGGCATGCCCTGACGGTCACCTACCGCCCGATGTTGCTCGGAGAAGTCTTTGCCGAGACCGGCGGTCTGCCGCTTCCCAAGCGACACCCTGCGCGCCAGGCCTATCGGCTCGTCGAATTGCAGCGCTGGCGTTCCAAGCGTGACCTGTCACTCAATCTTTCGCCGAAAGGCTGGCCTTGCGACATCACGCTGGCCGATCGGCTGGTGATTGCCATTGTCGCAGCCGGGCGGTCGCCCGTTGATTTCATGCGCGCGGTGCATCGCGGCATCTGGGCGCTGGATCGCCAGATGGATGATGAGGCGACGCTCGCTCAGGCGCTGATTGCCAATGGCCACAGCCGGGATCTGCTCGCTCAGGCCCGGTCCGACTCGATCACTCGCGCCTATGCCGATAACCGCGATTGGGCGATCGCCAATGGCGTGTTCGGTGCACCGAGCTACGTGCTCGATGGCGAGATTTTCTGGGGGCAGGATCGGCTGGAGGCGCTGGAAGACGCGCTCATCAGCGGACGCGCGCCGTTCAGGGCTGACCCCAAGGCCTGAGCATCGGGTCGATCAGCCCCGCGCCAGCAACCGCTTCAGTTTCGCCTGCCGTGTCTCGGGCGTCTCGAGGCTGTCGAGGGTGCCGAAGAACTGACCCTTCCCGTCCATGAGATAAATCGATGCCGTATGATCCATCGTGTAGCCCGAGGGTGTCTCGACCTTGCGGTAAATGGCACGATAGGCCCGCGCGATGTTTGCGAGTTCGGCCTCGTCTTTCGGGATCAGGCCGAGGATGCGCGGATCGAACGAGCCCAGATAATCCTTCAGCAACTCCGCCGTATCGCGTGCCGGATCGACGGTCACGAAATAGACGCGGAAATCACGTCCGGCAGCACCGAGCGCGTTCATGTCATTGGTGATTTCCAGCATGGATGTCGGGCATATATCCGGGCAATGCGTGAATCCGAAAAAGAGCGCGAAGGGGCGGCCCTTCAAGTCTTCGTTCGAGATCACGCGCCCGTCATGTGTCGCGAGCCGGAACGGGCCGCCCACGGCGGCCACTCCTGTTCCCTGTTCGGCATCGCGTGGGCTGAGCAGCACGTAAAGCAGGGCGGCGGTGATCACCGTGATCGCCCCCCATGCTGTCAGGCGAACAAGCTTGAGCGCATTCAATGGTTGTGCCCTCCATGCCCGCCGGATGAACCCCGTGCCTCGACCTTGTATTCCACCTCGATCGTCCCAGCCTTTTCGAAGATCAGAGTGCCCTTGATGGACTCACCCTCTTTCAGCGGAGTTTTGAGGTCCATGAACATCACATGGAAACCGCCGGGCTTGAGTTCAACGGTCTGGCCGGGCTTGATCTCGAGGCCTTTGTCGAGGGCGCGCATCCGCATCACATTGCCCTCCATTTTCATTTCGTGAACTTCGAATATCCCGGCCGCCACCGCGCTGCCGCCGATCAGGCGATCAGGCTGGCTGCCGGTATTCGTGATTGTCATGAATCCGCCCGCGACCTTTGCCCCACCGGGCGTCGCGCGGGTCCAGGGATGGTCGATCTTGAGATCGCCGATCTTGTAATCATGGGCGGAGAGCGGCGTGGCCAGCAGGAGAACAGCCGCGAGAACTGCGCCAAGCGCAGCGGGAAGACGAATCGACATGGACAAATATCCTTCCGGAGAAACGGGAAATGGCAGGCACGAAACAGGGTTCAACCCTGCATCGGCGGGCCTCTCGCTTCGGGGAGGAGGGTTCGTCCGGTTTGGGCACTGCCCTGATCCGGCAGGCAAAGCTTCGAGCGGACAATGACGCGCGCGCTCAAGGTCGATATGACCTCGGGTGCGCCTGTCGCCAGCGGCATGGGCAACCGGCAATGATCACAATTGGTATCGGGTTCAGGTCCGTCGCCTGATTGAGACTTCTGCTGACACAGAGCCAGCACGCTCGCGAAGCCGGACTTTGCAGCCTGCTCGGTTCCAGCACGCGCCTGCACCACGCCGGCGAGCAGCACGAGCGCGCAGATCAGCGCAGCGAGGCCTTCGCGGAAAAGGGATGGCTTGCGCCAGAACGTGAGCATGCTGGTGATCTAGACCGGGGCCTTCAACCTCGCAAGACCGATTGTCCAATCATTCTGCTGCCTGTGCGCGGCGCAGAGCGATCTGAACGAGCAAGGCTCGCAGGGCTGGCGGTTTGATCGGCTTGTTGAGGATTTCCATCTCCTCGCTCTTCGCGCGATCGCGCACCTCGGGCGTGCGATCCGCAGTGATCAGCACGGCGGGTATCACCGAGCGAAAACGCCAACGCAGCTTGAGCACGGCATCAATGCCGTTCGACTGATCCAGATGATAGTCAACCAGCATCACGTCCGGCCGGAATTTATCCGTGCGGCACGCCTTGATGGCGGCTTCCGCATCTGCCGCAGTGACAACGGAACAGGACCAGCCCTCGAGCAAAATACGCATCCCGTCCAGGATTGATGGCTCATTGTCGATCACCAGCACGCGGCGCCCGGCCAGACTGGCGATGGCTGGCGGCGGCGGCTGCACCTCCGTCTTGTGACGGCGCGTTTTAGGCATGCTGGCGCGGGGGAGGAACAGCGTAAAGGTTGAACCCCGGCCCAGTTTCGAAGCGAGATCGAGCTTCAGGTCCAGCACCTTCACGATGCGTTCGACAATAGAGAGCCCCAACCCCAATCCGCGCTCGATGCGCGCGCCTTCATCAAGCCGCTGGAACTCCTTGAAGATTGTCTTCTGCTTGGAGGGCGCAATCCCGATCCCGGTATCAGCGACAATCAGGCGGGCCTGTCCCCTCCCACGTCGACAGCCGACGAGCACCTTGCCGGAAATCGTGTATTTGATCGCGTTCGAGATCAGATTCTGCAACAGGCGTCGCAGCAGCCTTCGGTCGCTGGTGATTTCCAGCGCTGTCGTGACGATGCGCAACTCCACGCCTTTCGCCCTGGCCACCGGCTCGAACTCGATTTTGAGCTGGCTCAGAATCTCGTCGAGCGGGAAGGTCGAAATCTCCGGTTTCAGCTTTCCGGCATCAAGACGAGACATCTCGAGCAGGGCGGAGAGAATCTCGTCCACGGCGTTGAGAGAGGCCTCGACATTCCGGGCCAATTCGGAATGCGGGCCTTGTTGAGCGCCCTCTGCCAAAGCCGAGGCATAGAGGCGCGCCGCATTCAGCGGTTGCGCGATATCGTGGCTTGCCGCAGCCAGAAAACGGGTCTTCGAGATATTCGCCTCATCCGCCTCGAGTTTCGCGCGCGCGAATTCCTTGTTGAGCTGCACCAGTTCCTCGGTGCGCTCCCGGACGCGGTTTTCGAGCGTCACATTCGCCTCTGCAAGTGCCTTCTCGGCTGCGACTGCGTCCGTGATGTCGGTGTAGGTTGTCACAAGACCGCCATCGGGCAGATGGTTCGAGCGGATTTCGAAGACGAGCCCGGTCAGTGGCAAGTGCAGGCGGCGCGGCTCGGTCTCCTGAACCAGCGAGGTGATGCGTCTGGCAATCACATCTGGCCCGCTCTGATCGCCGTAGAGGCCTCGTTTGGCGTTGTAACTCACGATTTCGTCCAGTCCCACGCCGAAACGCACGAGGTCATCGGGCAGGTCGAAGAGATCCTGAAAGGCCCGGTTCCAGCACATCAGCCGCAAATCCCGGTCAAACACGGTCACGCCTTGCCGGGCATGGTCCAGCCCGTGCTGGAGCAACATGCGCGAATGCTGGATCGCTGCCGAAGCATCGTCGAGAAGCTTCAGCGCCGCCTCTGTTGAGACGTTGCGCCGCCGCAGCATCAGCGACAGCACCAGCCGCGAGGAGGCCGCACCGATGGCGGCGGCCAGCACCTGCTCAGAAAAACGGATCGCGTGTGCATCCGCCTCCTGCTTGGGCTCCGCGACAATCCCGCGCTGCTCTTCATAAGCCCGGAAAGCGCGTTCCGCCCGCTCCGCCCCGAGATAGCGGGATACGGTGACGCGCAATTCCTCCATCGTGACCGAACTGCGCCAGAGCTTGAAACCGGTGCCGGGATAGGCGGTATCGGGGCTGGTGAAGAGGCTCGCCTGAACCCGTTCAATGGCACTCACGGACGTGAAAAGCGAAACGATCACGACGAGTGCAAGGTTGATGCCCAGCGAGGCGATGACACCCTGAACAAGTGTCGGCCATTGCGGAAAAAGAAGCTTTGCCGGGGCGAGGGCCTCTATGCCGAAAGGTCCGTTTCGCACCAGATTGGCGACAAATCCGTCCGCGCCTGCAAGAGTGGGCAAAAAAAGCAGGTAGAACCAAATAAAAAATCCGGCCAGCAGGCCCGAAAACGCCCCCTTCGCGTTGGCGCGCGTCCAGAACAATCCCAGCAGAAATGCCGGCACCAGTTGGGCAATGGCCGCGAAAGACAAAAGCCCGATTGTCGCGAGCGCAGCCTGTTCCGAGGCTCTGTAATAGGCAAAGCCCAGCAAGAGCATCACCACGACGCCGATGCGGCGGATGGTGAGCACGGTATCCACCATGGTCTGAACCGGACCGGTCGCCGAACCTTCGCCGATTTTCTCGTCTGCCGGCTTGCCCCGGAATTTCGGTCTGCGCAGCAGAAGAGGCACCACGAGATCATTCGAGATCATGATTCCGCATGCCACAGATTCGACGATCACCATCGCTGTTGCCGCGGAAAGCGCCCCAATGAACGCCACCAGTGCCACCCAGCCGGCTTCGGCCAGAAGCGGCAGCTGGATGACCATCAGGTCGCGATCCACGTCATTGCCCGGCATAAGGATCAGCCCGGCAATCGCGATCGGGAACACGAAAACGTTGATCGCAACGAGATAGAGCGGGAATTGCCAGCCGGCTTGCCGCAGATCCCGCACATCACGGTTTTCCACCACAGTCACGTGGAACTGGCGCGGCAGAAGCAGGATGGCGCAGCCAGCCAGGAAGGTTGTCGTGATCCAGACAACAGGATCGAACTTGCCTTCCATCAGTCTGACGGCCCGTGGCTCGGAGGCTGCCTTCGTGAAGAGATCTCCAAAGCCGTCAAACATGACGTAGACGACAAAAAATCCGACCGCGAGAAACGCGATCAGCTTCACGAAGGACTCTGCCGCAATCGCCAGCATCAGGCCGTTCTGATGTTCGGTCGCATCGACATGCCGCGTTCCGAACGCGACGGCAAAGGCGGCGAGGACGAGGGTGACAAACAGCGAGATGTCACCCAGCGTCGAAAGCCCGGCAATCTGCGGTACATAGCCGACTTCGCGGAAGACGATCGTTTCAAGCGATGCCGAAATCGCCTTCAGTTGCAAGGCGATGTAGGGCACCGTCCCGACAATCGCGATCACTGCCACGAGAGCCGCGACCTTCACGCTCTTGCCGTAGCGTGACCCGATGAAGTCCGCGACAGACGTGATGCGATGCACCCGCGCGATGTGCACGACACGCGCCAGGAGCGGCATGCCCAACAGGATGACAAGCAGCGGCCCGAGATAGATGGGCAGGAAATCGAATCCGTTGCGCGAGGCAACGCCAACCGAGCCAAGGAATGTCCAGGAGGTGCAATAGACCGCCAGTGCCAGCGCATAGATTGTCGGGCGAAAGCGTCCTTCCAGCAGGAAGCGCCCCTTCGTGTCGCCGAAATAGGCGACTGCGAACAAGGTGAGCAGGTAGAAGAGTGCGACCAATACCGCAACCCAGCCGGCAAGCATGTGCCCGGAAACCCCTTGTCATAGGCCCCTCGGCCTCTCGCCTTATGATTGCCTGCGCTTCGCCGCCAAACAAGAGCTGCTTGGCACCGGCATGTGGTGCAGGGCAGGACAGGGAAGGCCCGGGCGAACCGGATTTGGAGAAACCCAAATGTAAACAGATGGTTAAATCGCGACTTGAGCCTCTTCTACTTTTGGATTACGACTTTGCGCCTCGGCTGGGCCGGAAAGGGAGTTCGGCTCAAGCTGCATCGCCTTGAGATTCCGGTAAGCCGCAGGCGTTGGGAACGCAACAGGCAGGGGACTTACAATGTTGAAAGAATTCAAGGAATTTGCGCTGAAAGGCAATGTCGTCGATCTCGCGATCGGTGTCATCATCGGTGCTGCATTCGGCAAAATCGTCGACTCCATGGTGGGTGACATTTTCATGCCGGTTATCGGAGCGGTTCTGGGCGGCCTCAACTTCGATAACTACTTCATTGGCCTCTCCAAGAGCGTGACGGCAACCAACCTCGCCGATGCCACCAAGCAGGGTGCCGTTCTGGCTTACGGCAAGTTCATCACCGTCTCGATCAATTTCATCATTATCGCCTGGGTGCTTTTTATGGTCGTGAAGGCCATGAACAATCTCAAGAAGGCTGATGCCGCAGCCGCTCCGGCCGCGCCGCCGGCTCCCCCGGCCCAGGAAGTGCTTCTGGGCGAGATCCGTGATCTCCTGAAGAAAAAATAAGTTCTCTCCCCGCGGAGAGATCAAGGCCGGTGCGGATTTCCGCCCCGGCCATTTTTTTGATCCGTGAGAGTGCACAGCGATCGGGCGGGCATCCATCACGTCTATTCATCAACCCATCTGTCGTCTGACGTTGCTCTTGTCCGGTCTTTCGATCATGACAAACCGATGATATCGTCGTTCCTGAAAGACCTGCGCCCTGAAGCCCTTGCCGCTCCTTCCAGCGGCATTGTCGAAGTTTTCGATTATGGTCGCACGCGGGCTGGGTTGCTTCCGCTCTGGGTGGGCGAGGGCGATCGGGCAACGCCCGATTTCATCCGGAAAGCTGCAACGCTTTCGCTTGAGCAGGGCGAGACCTTCTACACCTATCAGGCAGGCATTCCGCCGCTGCGCGAAGCGATCGCGGCTTATCTGTCGCGGCTCTATGACACCTCGGTTTTGCCAGACCGGATTTTTGTCACGAATGGCGGCATGCACGCGCTTCAGATCGCGGTGAGGCTCGTTGCCGGTTCTGGCGATGAGGTGATTGTTCCGACCCCGGCCTGGCCGAATTTCCGCGGTGCGCTCGCGGTCGCGGGGGCGACGACACGGGATGTGACGATGCGTTTCGGCAATGATGGCTGGCAGCTTGATCTTGCCGATCTCGAAGCGGCCGTCACGCCCAGGACGCGTGCCCTGTGTATCAATTCGCCAGCCAATCCGACCGGCTGGACCGCCACGCGGGAAGAACTCGCCGCGATGCTCGATCTCGCGCGCAGACATGGTCTCTGGATTATTGCGGACGAAATCTACGGCCAGTTTTCCTTCGATGCTCCGCGTGCACCCTCATTCCGCGATGTCATGAGCGCCGATGATCGCGTGATGTTCGTGCAGACCTTCTCGAAAAACTGGGCGATGACCGGCTGGCGGATCGGCTGGCTTGAAGCGCCGCCGGCGCTCTCGCAGACCATCATTAACCTCATTCAGTATTCGAGTTCCGGCACGCCGGTTTTCGCGCAGCGTGCGGGTATTGCTGCGCTCGAGCACGGCGATGGCTTCATCGACGAACAACGCGACATGGCCCGCGTGAACCGCGATGTCCTCATGCACGCCTTCTCGACGGAGCCCGGCATTCGCGCAGCCGCGCCGCCGGGCGCTTTCTACCTGTTTTTCGGCATAGAGGGGGCGAGCGATACCCGCCAGCTTGCTTTCGACCTCATCGATCACGCCAATGTCGGCCTTGCGCCGGGTACGGCCTTCGGCAGTGGCGGGGAGGGGTTCCTGCGCCTGTGTTACCTGCGCAAGACGGCTGATATCGCCGAGGCCGCGAAGCGCCTCGTGGCCGCCATTCGGGCTCGGCGGTAGATGGCGCGCGAGCGGTTGAAAACGATAGTCATGACCTTCGCTGCCGGCTTGGCCGGAGCCGCGCTGTTTCATGTCGCTGCACTGCCCGCGCCGTGGCTTTCCGGTGCGATGGTGGGCGTGGTGGCGTTGATCGCTTTTGGCGCGCGTGTCGATATCCCGGGGCCCTTGTGCGATCTTGGTCTGCTGCTGGCCGGTGTCGCCATGGGCTCGGCGATCACGCCCGAGATGATCCAGTCGATGGGGCGCTACCCGCTTTCCCTGCTGCTGCTTGTGCTCACCGTGATCGGCATCACGCTGGTTGGGCAGACGGTACTGACCCGGTTCTTCCGGTGGCCAGCCGATGTCGCGCTGTTTGGCTCTCTGCCGGGTGCCATGTCGGCCGTGCTGGCGACTACAGCCGCGGCTGGCATCGATATGTCGCGCGTTGCCGTGGTGCAATCTTTCCGGATGTTCGTGCTGGTTGCCATTCTGCCAAGCCTTGTGACAGCCTCTGTCGCAACAGGTCGCCCGCCGGTGGCTGCGGAAATTTCGATCATCGGATTTGCGCTGGTCATGGCGCTGGCCCTCGTTGTCGCGCTCAGCTTCGAGCGCTGGAAGGTGCTGGCACCTTTCATGTTCGGCGGCATGGCCGCAGGTGGCATCACGCATGCGACCGGCGCCATTCC
The DNA here is from genome assembly GCA_017302635.1 of Hyphomicrobiales bacterium. GTDB lineage: Bacteria > Pseudomonadota > Alphaproteobacteria > Rhizobiales > Beijerinckiaceae > Rhabdaerophilum. The sequence goes on along the minus strand of JAFLCX010000001.1, from coordinate 686,729 downwards.
CGGCGCTCCGCCTGTATTTGTAGTCGATCTCGCGATGTTTCTCATTGGCGTTTTCGCTGGCACCCGCATCGCGGGGATCACCCTTGCCGCGCTCCGGGCCATGTTTCTGCCCGCCTTTGTTTCGTTCATCGCGACGATGATCGTGACCGCAATTGGCGCGGGGCTCGCCATCACTCTTGCAGGCGCAGCGCCTGCCGAAGCGCTGATCGCCTTCGCGCCGGGAGGGCTTGAAGCGATGATCGTTCTGGGCATGGCGCTCGGGCTCGACCCGCTTTACCTCTCCAGCCACCACGTCGCGCGTTTTGTGTCCATTGCCTTTGCGTTGCCAATCCTCGCGCGGCGTTTTGTGAAATAGCTAACCCGGCTTCGGCGCCCATCGACGCGTCGTCAGGGCATCGATCACCTCGAATCGGGCGTTGCGACCATAGCTGTGAACGCCGCCGATCCGGCTCCCCGCGCGTGGAAGGATTCGTCCTGCCTCGCGCTGCCGGAACCCGGTCTCGGACAGCGTCTCGATTTCCGTAAAGCGCAGAGAGCGGCCATAGCCCCCAAGGCAATTCTGGACCGGGCGGACCAGCTTATGCCCCACTGGAATGATTGGCCCCGCCGAGCGCGCCAGACGCGCATCGACCAGCACCGGGTTTGCCGGGTGTGGCTTGAAGGGCCCCAAAGGGGTTGGTGCTGTGTAAAGGCACAGGCAATCCCAACTCGAGCCGCCCTCCCGGGCTTCGTTCGCGAGCAGCCACCACGCACCCTCATGCGCGAGCAGGGTTGCATCATGCAGGCCGATGCCCGCCACCAGTGGCGCGCACTCTTCCCACCGGTCGGGGAAGGAAACCGCCCGGTAGAGAGGCAGGTGGTTCTCCGCAGCGTTTTCCGGTGCCATGTAGATGGCACCCTCGTGTTGGAACAGGAAGGGGTAAGAAAGATGCGTTTGGCGCTCGATGATCGGGCGCGGCGTGAATTTGGCTCGGCCCAGCTCGTCGAGTTCGGTGTAGGCGATGAGTCCGCGCCCCGTTGCGTAGGGAAACTCTTCGAGAAACAGGAAATCCGCGTCATGCTCGTGCCAGAGCACCGGATCCGCATAATACCGCTCGCCATCGTCCGGCAGCCAGATGAAACCGTCGAGATTCCGGTCTCCGCTCCACTGGAATGGTTCACGTGTCGGTCGGATGCCAACACGCCAGTGATCCTTGCGGGTCATGCCACCTGCGGCGCGGTCAATCAACTTGCGCGCAAAAGTGCGGGCGAGGAAATGCGGCGCGCTCAGCCCCGCCGGCGGCTCGCGCATGTCCTGCGGGCCAACATTCTCGCGGCTCTGTCCGTCGAGCGCCATGATCATGAATGTGGCGATCCGCCGCGCCATAGTTTCGAGCGCGCGTCCGAAGATCTGTGGTTCCTCGATGGCTGGCAACCCGGATGCCCGGATGCGTCCTTCGCTGTCGATGATCTCGACCAGAGGTACATGACCATTGATGAGGCGCGTTCCCAGAGCCGCGACGCCCTGCTCGGAATCGAGATGGATCGAGAGGTCAGCCGTCGCGCTGGTGACGGATAATGCGATACGGGAAGGGCTTTCGCCAGGTGGCAGTGGAGGCAGCCGTTGTTCGGGAGTCATTGAATCCCAGAGATTTCCAGCAAGGCGATAGAGTTTTGCCTCGAGGCCCGCCGCATGTTCGAGCGCGGATGACCGGAGGACGCTCTGCCGCTCGATCTCCATGCCGACGCTGTAGCCGGCCGCTTCAAGGGCGCGGATGAGCGCGCCAAGCCAGAACCGGCAATCAGGTTCGGCAATGATCAGCTGGATGCGCGGAAGTGTTCTGGAAAGCTTCTGCAACCGATTTGTCTTGTTTCATGGAGGGGGATTGCTGGAAGGACGGGCCCTCGAAGCCACATCACCGATCATGAAGCATTCCGGTAAACACCTGTTTGACGCGCCATTCATGCTCGGCCGCCATTCCGGATCCATCGTCGGAGGGAAATCCAGGTCAGGTTCGCAGTATCGGATGACGACCATAGGCACCGGCGGCCACGATACGGATCAGCACCAGTGCGCAGAGCCAGTAGCGTCGGGCCATGCGAACCGGGTTTGACGCAAGCCGCCACACCCATTCGATCCCCGCTTTCTGAAAGACGAGCGGTGCACGGGCCTGGGTTCCCGCGATGAAATCGAGCGCGGCACCGATGCAGACAAAACCGAGATCGGGTGCAATCCGCGCCACATGACTGGCGAAAAGCTCCTGCTTGGGCGCGCCCAGCGCAACCAGCACGATCCGTGCACCTGAATCCGCGATGCGGCGGGCGGCTGCCTCCGCATCCGGTGAAGTCGGATCAAACCCGTAAGGTGGCGCTTCGAGGTGGCAGATGGTCAACCCGGGAATGCGCAGGCGCAATGATTGCGCGGTCTTTTCCAGTGTTTCTGCGTTCGATCCGAAAAAGGCGATGGGAATATCCCGTTTCGCCGCTTCCCGGCATAAAGGCTCGACAAGGTCAGCGCCTGTGGTGCGTTCAACCTCGGCGCCCTGACGGCGGGCGAGCACGGCCACCGGCGCGCCATCAGCCGAGACAAAATCGGCTTGTCCGTAGGCCTCGCTAAAAGCCCGGTCATGCCGCCGTTTGACCAGATGATCGAGATTGAGCGTGAAAAGCCGGAAACCACGCTTTTCCTCAGCCCGCCCCACCGCAGCGTCCACAGCTTGCGCGAGTGTTGCGACGTTGATCATCTGCCCGTCGATCTCAGCCAGTGGCGGATGGGTGATGGGGTGCATGGTCGAGGCCTTCGATTGAAAAATGTGGCCGGAGGCTAGGGAGAAGAGTGTTTCCACATGCTTTCAACGATAGCCGATAAAGCGCATTTGAAAGAAAATCCCCGGCATTTTGGTAAAGATTCGATCGCCTGAACGGCCCGATTTCGGGCGTTTTGGTTCAACGAGCATTCTGGCCTGCCTGATAGCGGTCGGTCCTGCCCCCTCCGCCTCTCCTGATTTCGGCTCCGTTTTACGGGTGAAAGTGCAAGGGTTTCGCAATCATGATCGGCGCAATTTGAGCGAATTCCCTGTCTGGAGCATGAAATTTTTCATATCTGGTCGCAAGAAACGCCGCATGAGCCCCAGCGAAGCATCAGGCGCACGATGAGTAAGCCCAAGATCATCTACATCGTCTCGTCCAGCGGTGCGGCCGGTGGCGGCATGGGCCGCGTGAAGGATTATATTCTGGCCAGTGGAGGCGATGCCGGGGGACGCTATCGCTTCGAGCCGCTGGTGACCCGCGACGACCGGGGGGCGGCCTTCTCTGTGCTGCTGCTGCTGCGCGCGATCCTGACAATCTGGTGGAACCGACTTTTCGGGCGCGTGGCGTTCGTTCATGTCAATCTGGGGGACAAGGGCAGCGCCTTGCGCAAGGGGCTTGTGATTCTGGGTGCGCGCCTCGCATTCGTGCCCGTCGTGCTGCACCTTCACGCGGCCGCCCTGATTGAACTCCATGCCGGTGCATCCGGGCTCGTGAAACAGGCGATACGCTTGCCATTTCTGGCATCCAATGCCGTGATCGTGCTGGGCCGCCTGTGGCGCGACTGGCTGGTGGATGCGCTGAAAATCAATCCGGACAAGATCGACGTCCTCTACAACGGCGTGCCGGTGGAACCGACACCGCGGCGCTTTTCGAACGACCCGAACGCACTGCGGAAAATCCTGTTCCTTGGCCTGCTGACCGAGCGCAAGGGCATCTCGGACTTCCTGCACGCTCTCGCGGCGATCCCTGCCGAAGCGCCTCCGTGGCAGGCCATCATCGCCGGCAATGGCGATATTGAAGGTTACACGGCGAAGGCTCATGCCTTGGGCCTCGCACAACGCACGCATTTCACCGGCTGGGTGGAGCAGAAAGGGGTGCGCGAGTTGCTCGCCGAGGTCGATATGATGGTGTTGCCGTCTTATCATGAGGGGCTGCCTTTGGTGATCCTCGAAGCACTCGGAGCCGGTGCGCCCGTGATCTGCACGCCCGTAGGTGCCATACCCGAGGTGCTGGAGCATGGAAGAGATGTTATCCTGATCGAGCCGGGCGATCGCGCGGGACTTGCCCATGCGATGGCCGGCCTGCTTCGCGATCCCGCCAAGCTCCAGGACCTCTCCGATCATGGTATCGCGCGGTTCTGTGAGACCTTCGCCCTCGATGTTTTTCTGTTGAACCTGTTCGCGATCTACGAGCGAAGACTCGGCACATCGATGCGCCTCGCAACGGCAGAGGCCGCGCCGAAGGCCGCTGCATGATCGAGGATTGCGCCACGATGTCGGGGCTCGGCGGCTCGCGGCTCAACAGCCAGCTTTGCATCGTCGGCGCGGGGCCAGCCGGCATTGCGCTGGCCTTGCAGTTCATCAACACTGGGATCGACGTGGTGCTGCTCGCAGGCGGGGCGCTCGATCACGACGAGAAATCGCAAGCGCTCTACGCGGGCGAGGTGGCTGACGAGGCTTTGCACTCGCCGCTGACCGAATACCGCCATCGCCAGTTCGGAGGGTCTTCCGCAACCTGGGGCGGGCGCTGCATGCCCTTCGATCCGATCGATTTCGAGAATCGGGATTGGATCGAGGGTGCGCGCTGGCCGATTGCCTACGACGATATCGCACCCTTTTATCCCGAAGCACAGGCCCTCGCGGAAGCCGGTGATTGCATCTACGACGCGCGCCAAGCGGTTGAAGGTGGCATGCGCCCGATGATCGCGGGTTTCGAGCCAGAATTCTTCAATCCAGACGCCATCGAGCGTTTCAGCTGCCCCACGAATTTTGGTCGCCGCTATGGCGAAAAACTGCGGCGCGCACCGAATATCCGTGTTTTGCTGAACGCCCACGCGACGCAGATCATGCGGGCGGAACACGGCAATGCGATTGAACATATCGTCCTTCGCACGCTCGAAGGGGCGGAATTTCAGGTTCATGCCGACCGTTTCGTGCTCGCGACCGGTGGCATCGAGACCGCGCGCCTGCTTCTCGCGTCACGTGCGAGGGACCCACAAGGCATCGGGAATGCGCAGGATCAGGTCGGTCGGAACTACCTGTGTCATATCGCCGGAACCGCAGGGACACTCTCGGTCACCGCGCCAGCAACACCGGTTTTTCATGGCTATGATCGGGCATGGGACGGCGTCTACTGCCGCCGTCGGCTCGCTTTGCGGCCGGAAGTGCAGCGCGAGAAACGCATCGGCAATATCGTGATGCGACTGCACCATCCGCGTTTGCCGGACCCGGCCCATGGTCGTGGTATTCTCTCCGCGATTTACCTCGCCAAGCCATTCATTTCTTATGAGTATTCGAAACGGCTTCATGGTGGCGACGGGCTTTCGGCGAGCCTTGTGCTGAGGCACCTTGCCAATATCGCCTGCGAGCCTTTCGCCACGGCGGGATTTCTCCTGAACTGGGCTCGTCGGCGCACGCTGGCAGCCCGGAAGTTTCCATCGCTGATCGTGACGCCACGCAATAATGTCTTCAGTCTGGATATTCATGCCGAACAGGTGCCGAACCTCCAGAGCCGCATCATGCTCGGCGAGGGGCGCGATGCGTTCGGCATGCCGCAGGCGCGGGTCGACTGGCGCTATCGCGCGCTCGACATGGAGACCGTGCGCGTTGCTCTCGGCTTGCTGAAAGACGATTTCGCACGCTGGGGCGGCGGGCAACTCAGCTATGATGAAGCTGAAATTCCGGATGCGATGCTCCGCGATGGTGCCTATGGCGGTCATCACATCGGCACGGCGCGCATGGGTGCTTCGCCCGAGGAGGGTGTGGTTGATTCCGAAGCGCGTGTGTTCGGCACAACCAACCTGCATGTCGCCGGCTCGGCAATTTTCCCAACCTCATCGCAGGCCAATCCGACCCTGACCATCATCGCTTTTGCGCTGCGTCTCGCCCGGCACATCAAGGCAGATCTGCAGCCGTCCACCAAGGTTTCGATCAAGGGTGCTGCATGAAAGTTCTTGTGCTGGGTGCCTCTGGTTTCGTCGGCAAACGATTGGTGCAGGAGCTCGCGGCTCGGAAGGACGTGAGCGTGGTCGCGGGGCTACGGCGCGAGCAGGCTGAATTTCGCACGCTTGGCATCGAACAGCGGGTGATCGAGGCCACTGACGCGCAGTCGGTCGAGGCAGGGCTAGGCGGTATCACGCATGTCATCAATTGTGTGATGGGTTCCAATGACGTCATGGTCAGCGGCACGAAAGTTCTGTGCGCAGCGATGTCATCGGCCGGGTGCAAGAGGCTGGTGCATTTTTCCTCGACCGCCGTTTTTGGCGGTTCGGAGGGCCTCGTTGGTGACAACGCACCCTTCGCCGCGAATGTCGATGCCTATGGCCGCGCCAAGATCGAATGCGAAAACCTGGTGCGCGCTGCTTCCGGAATCGAAAGCGTTATCCTGCGCCCGGCCCTCATTCATGGTCCGGGTGCCGAGCAGTGGACGGCCCGGATCGGCCGGTTGCTGCGTTGGCATCGCCTCGGTGATCTGGGGGCAGCTGGTGACGGGCTATGCAACCTCATTCTGGTCGATGATGTGGTTCAGGCGGCTGTTCGCGCGCTCGATGTTGAGACTGTGAGTGGTCGCGCGTTCAATCTCGCCGAGCCCAATCCACCGACATGGAATCGTTATCTCATGGATTTTGCAAGGGAAATCGGATCCTTGCCTGTGCATCGCCTGCCCGGATGGCAGATGAAGATCGAGACAAAACTCCTCGCGATAGCCTTGAAGCTCGCGCAGATCATTGCCGGCAAAATCGGGCTTGGGCGCTGGCTGGTCCCCGATCCGATTACGCCCAGTTTCGCGCGGCTTTTCGCGCAGGAGATCCGGTTCGATCCATCCGGCGCGGATCAGGTTCTGGGCTTGAAGCGCACACCTTATCGCGAGGGATTGGCTCAGGCCGCGATATGGTTTCGCGCAAGTTCTTCGCGTGGCTGACAACCGTACAGAGGCCGCGCTCTAGCTTGTCCCGCGCCGGCGGAGCTTTGCCAGAATAATCTTCGGAAACAGGATTGCGATCAGCGCAGCATAAACCACGCCGCCAATCGTCACCGCGATACCAACCGATCGCCAATCATTCGTCAGTGGCAGGCCGAGTTGCGGCAGGATTCGCAAAGCCAAGTACATCAGGCCCGTTGATGCCAGAATCCGCAGGTAGAATGAAATCGGCGCGTGCAGCCCAAATCGGCGATTGAGGTAGATGTAATCCGCTATCGCAATCACGAGGGCGGCGATGGCGGCCCCCATCACCGCGCCGACCAGTCCTGCCGTCATCAGCCCGATCAAAGCCGCAAGCGCGGTCAGCGCCGCTTCGATGAATTCGAGGGTGACCATCGCACGCGGTGCCTCAAACAGGAGATACATCTGATCCCAGCCATGCATACGCAGATTGCGGATCGCCGCACCCACCAGCGCCCAGGGCAGGATGGCGATCGTGGCGGCTTGATATTCCGGTGCAACCAGCAGGGCCACGAAGGGCTCCGAGATCGCGATGACTCCCACCGTCGAAGGTGCAATCAATCCGAGCAGCAAAGCGGAATTGGCTGAAATCTGACTGCGCGCTCCTTCGATGTCGCCTCGCTCCATCGCGCGCACAGCGAGCGGATAGGCCGCGGCCGCAACAACCATCGCCGCAACGGCGGTGATGCGGATCGCGATTCCCCACCCCACCGAAAGCAGGCCGAGCGCAGTCGGGCTCGCCCCATATTGCACGACAAACCGGATGCCATGTGCAGCGAACCAGCCGAAAATATTGGAGACCAGAATCGGCACGCCGAAGCCAAAAGCCGCACCGATGATGGCGCGATCGACCTGGCCGGGTTTGACGAGAACGCCGAGACGCCAGGCCAGGGCTGCGCTCGCCAGAAAATGGGCGATGGCAAAATCGAGCAGCACCCGCTCCGGCGCGACAGGCAGGATCGTCATGAGTGCGAGCGTCAGGACAAGACCGCCGAGTGGCCCCCCGATTTGGAGCGTCGAATAGGCCAGGATGTCGCCTTGCCTCCGCGCCTTTTCACTCAGATATCCCAGATAGCTTCGGGTGATGATGTAAAAGCAGGCCCCGGCATAAAGCAGACCCGGTGCATCCGGCGCGATGCCGCGGACCAGAAGGACGGTGACGATGAGTTGAAGGAGGGTCGACACAAGCAGCACGGTCGACTCAGTGCGCCTGAGGGCCTGCTGCTGGGCCTCATCCGAGAAGCTTCCGGCGTAGCGCAGATAATAGCTTGCCCACCACGACAGCAGCCCTTGATAGATCAGCTCCTGGCTCGCGAAGATCAGCATCGTGAGCCCGTAGCCCGCGGGCGGAAGATAATGTGTGAGAATGATCGCGGTTGCGAACTGGGTCAGAGGGCTCAGGATCTGAGCTGGCATGTAAGCCAAAGTCTGGCGGATCAGCACGGGTGGCCCCCCATTGCCGTGCACCGATGTTCGGGCGTGAAGGTCCGGGGAGTCATCCTGCCTCGCTGTGAACAATACATTCCTGTCGCAGCCGACGGCTCAGGTCGGGCGATCGTGGACAATTTCCATGCCAGCCTAGCGCGCAAGCCATAACCAATCGTTCTCAAGCATGAGCCTTGCGAGTGAGCCTAAGGGTTTCTTCAAGGGATTTGTGGCAACGGGAATGAGTTGGCCCGGGGAATTCAGCATGCGGAGCAGAACATTCCTGTTCTATATGCCGGCCCTGATCGGGGGCGGAGCCGAACGCGTCTGGGCGTTGCTGGCATCCGAGTTCGCGCGTCGGGGTCACCGGGTGCTGTTCGCGGTCGATTACGAAGCCGAGGAGAACCAGTCTTTCCTCGACCCGGCTGTGCAGCGGATCACGCTTCCGCGCACCCATTTCGGAGCGACGATCGGTCTCTGGCGCCTGTTGCGCGCCGAAAAGCCGGATGTCTCGTTGTCGGGCCTTGGTGTCGCCAATCTCAAGCACATGATCGCGTCGCTGATGGCGCTGCGCCACCGGCGCGCGATCATCTCGTTTCACGGATTTTTTGCTTCGGAAAACCGGTTTCTCTCGCGGCTCGGCAATCATCTCGCGCCCGTTTTCACGCGGCTGTGCGGGCGTGCGGTCGCGGTTTCGGACGGGTTGCGCGATGTACTGGTTCATCGATATCGCGCGTCACCGAGCCGGACTTTGCGCATCTACAATCCGGTTTTTTCACCGGCTGACCTGCCGCAGGTTGCGGCGGAGGAACTCGCCGCGCGTGAGCCGCGTGTGCTGTTTGTCGGGCGTATGCACCCCGATAAAGACCTCGCGACCCTGATCCGAGCCTTCAGCAAGGTGCAGTTTCCCGACGCCCGACTCGAACTGGTGGGAGACGGACCCCAGAAGCCGGAATTGGAAGCTCTTGTGCGCGCCGCAGGCCTCGCAAATCGCATCACCTTTGCCGGTTATCTGGCCGATCCAACGGAGAGCTATCGTCGGGCGCGGTTGCTGGTTCTCACGTCGCGTCTCGAAAGTTTCGGCAATGTCGTGGCCGAAGGGCTGGCCCATGGTCTGCCGGTGGTCAGCACGGCGGCGGCGGGACCGGTGGAAATTCTCGGTCATGGCCGTTTCGGTGCGATCGTCCCAATCGGGGACGCCACAGCCATTGCCCAAGCCATTGATGCTGCGCTCGCTTCTCCGGGCGATCCCCGGCCGAGATTGGATCAAGCTGCCCTGTTCTCGATTGACAAGGCCACGGATGCCTATCTGGCGGCAGCCGAGGCTGTGATTGCGGAAAGTCCGGATCTTGGGAGGCCTGTGGCGTGAGGGCCGAAGGCATGAAACGGCGCGACCTGATGAAACTGGCGGTTCTGGCACCGCTCGCCGCGAGCGGGCCCAGCGCCGCGCAGGCACGACTTCCTCTTTGGGCTGCAGCGCAGCGCTCCGGAATCCTCTTCGGGGCTTCTGCGGCGTGGGAAGTTCTGCGCGATCCGGAATATGGCCGCCTTCAGGCTGAGCATTCCCGCCTTCTCGTGACCGACGTTGCGCTGAAATTCGATTACCTGCGCCCACGGGAGGACGTGTTCGACTTCGAGCAGCCCGATGCCCTGCTCGCCTTCGCGCGCCAGAACGGCATGGCGTTCCGCGGCGCAGCCATGTTCTGGAACGATTGGCCCGCCCCCTGGCTGAAGGGCAAGTCCTCGGTCGAGATCGAGCGGATTTTCGACCGGCATATTGATGTCGTCGCCGGGCGCTATGCCGGGGCGATGCAATCCTGGGATGCGGTCAATGAGCCCTTCTGGCCGGGTGCCGGTCGTCCCGGCGGCTATCGCCCCGGCCCCTGGTATGACGCGATGGGGCCGGATTACATCCTCCGCGCTTTCCAGCGGCTGGCGCGGGTCGATCGCCACGCTAAGCTGGTTCTCAACGAAGCCTTCACCGAACAGAATGATGCTTTGGGGAAATCGGTCCGGGCCCGGATGCTCCCGCTGATTGATCATCTTCTCGACAAGGGCGCGAAGCTCGATGCGGTCGGATTGCAGGCGCATATCCGACCCGGTGTCGCGTTCGATATCGATCCGTTCTTGCGCTTTCTCGATGAGATCGCCGCCCGCAAACTCGATATCTACCTGACCGAGTTCGACATCGAAGATGTCGGTTTCGCCAAGGACATCACCAAACGGGATGAGCAGGTCGCCGAATGGACGACCCGTTTTCTGGAGCCCGTCTTGCGGAACCGCGCCATCAAGGTGCTGATCACTTGGCATCTGTCCGACAAATACACTTGGTATCGCGAACCGCAGGTGGCGTCGGAGCGCAGCTTCCGCTTCCCATCACGCCCCCTGCCTTTCGATGAGCGCTTCCACGAGAAGCGCATGGGTGCCGCCATGCGCCGAGCGCTTCTCGCTGCACCGGAACGGCCCAATTGAGAGGCGTGGCCAATGCTTCTCGCAACAGCCGATTTTCTGCAATCCGACTAGGCAAGCGTTAAGCCTGCCAGAAAGCCCGGACGCCGTTTCAATACAATTTTCAGAAAGATCGCCGCTTCTGGCGAGCAACATCTTGCTCGATCTCATCTCAATGGATGCGTCGGCAGTGCCCTTGAACAAGACAGGCCAGCGCAACCATGACCGATGAGTCCATCCGAACCTCCCACAAGCTTTCCATTCAGGGCGAGGCCTCTCCCCTGAGTTCGTTTCGCTTGAAGCGTTTTGCGATGATCATTGAGTTGATCGAGAAGGTGGCAGCGCAGAAAGGCCGCGTCCGCATCCTAGACGTGGGCGGCACTCATGATTACTGGATGGCGGTCGAGCCCTTGTGGCGCAAGCATGATCTGCATTTCACGCTGGTCAACCTTGCGGCTGAGCCGGTGAATGATCCGCGCTTCACCTCGCTGGCCGGCAATGCGTGCTCGATGCCGGAATTCGCCGATAACAGCTTCGATATCGTGCATTCGAACTCGGTGATCGAGCATGTCGGGCGCTGGAACGCCATGAAGGACATGGCCCGCGAGGTCTCACGCCTCGCGCCGTGCTATTATTTGCAAACGCCCGCCTTCGGGTTCCCGATCGAGCCCCATTTCCGCACGCCCCTGTTCCACTGGCTCCCAATGCCGTGGCGCCTCTGGCTCACGCGGCACTTCGCTCTCGGAGCGTTCCCGAAGGCCGAAACCATGGATGACGCCATGCGCTTCGTCGAGGATGCGATCCTCGTCGATGCCGCGCGGTTCCGGACCCTGTTTCCTGCTCCGGCCCGCTTTATCAAAGAGCGGTTCTTCGGCCTGACCAAGAGCTTTATCGCCATCCGCGATTGAACTGGCCCGGGACTGTCGAAGCGAAGCGGGGTGCGCCGAATTCGCCCGTTGCACGGTCCTGATTCGGCACCCTTTGCGGCAAGCGGATGGCTGGCAACAGCACCAGCAACATCATGATCAGGTTGGTGAAGTTGATCGACTTCCCAGCAATGCCGAGGAAGGTCGTGTTCACAAGAAAAAAGTAACCGATCACCAGCCAGCCGCGCTTCTGGCAGCGGGCCATGACCGCGAAAAGGAAGAACAAGAGGCCGGTGAAAAACAGGATTGCCGGGAGAATTCCGTAATAGAGACTGAAGGCGATCCACACGCTCTCGATGCCGAATTCCAATTTGTGAACATGGACATAGTAGTTCAGGTTGACCTGCGGCGGGCCGAGAAGAAGCTCTGTCCATGTGAAGCCTCGAAACAGTTCGAACATCACGATGCGGGCATTCGCGCTGCCCTTGTCCTCCACAAATCGCATGATGAACTTGTCAAAAAACCCGAGTTCATAGAGCCCGCCGAGGCCGAGGATCAGCACGGGCAGCAGGACGCCGATGATCGCGATATTCTTGAGTGGAATGCGCGCCCCGGCCAGGAACCGGAAAAGCCCGATCATCAGGATGACGCCGGCAAACAGGATCAGCAGAACGATCGAGGCACGGCCGCCGAATGCCACCTGGGCCGAAAACTGCAATCCAAGAATTGCGTAGCGCGTGCGGCCGTGCAGCAATGTGCCACCGCCCATCAGCAGCATCATGATGTAGCAACCGGTCATCAGCGCGTTGCCGAGCGGGTGCCCGAGAAGCGCGGTTGAACGCCAGTCATCCGTGATCAGGATGCCGCCCGCGATATAGGGTGTCAGGCGCAGGCCGGTAAGGAATTCCGCGAGGCCGAGCACGGCATTGATCGCGAGCAGCGCATGCATCGCCGCCTCGATACGGGTGCGCGTGATATCTCCGAGGCGACGGAAGATCATCAGCATCAGCATCGGCATCAGGAATGTGTCGATCAGCCCTGCCGCCGGCAATTCCTGGTTCTTCACGCCGTGATAGAAGACGACGACCCAGACGATCGCGAATAAGGCCAGTCTGAAATCGTAGCCTAGTGCCGAGATTGCGCTGGCGAGCGGGTTGCCGTCGCGCAGGGCGATGAAAATGAACAGCAACACGGTGAGATAGGAAGCAGGGTGAAAGCGCGTCGGCCCCGCGCCGCCCAGTCCATCGTAGTTCCAGCCCAGGGCATTGAGCGCCATCGGCGAGACACTCAGCATCAAAGCGACGATCAGCACCGCGATAAACCCGATGCTTCCATCATAGAGCCGGGGCTGGCCATTCGCATGGCTGATCATGCAGCTTGCCTGACGATGCCCATCAAGGCACTGCCGAAACGGCGATCGAGCAGGTCCAGCGCGTCGTCGCTCGCGCCGATACTCTCGGGCAGCCAGGCGATCACGCCGTCAACACGATGGTCGAACTCGAATCGCTCCAGCGCCGCAGTTCCGACGGCAGGCCCATCGATCAGGATGATGTCGCAATCGCCGGCAGGAGGCGGAGAATTGCGGGAGGCCCCACGGGAAACACCGCCAAAAGGAAGCAGGAACATCCCGCCCGTGATGTCGAGCACGACCTCACGGTTTCCGCCGACGCGCAGTTCAACGGTCTGTCGCGATGCCAGCATACTCGTGAGTCCGTCGCGGGTGCCGGTGCCATCAATCAGCAGAACTTTCCACCCCAGTTCCGCCAGCGCCTGTCCAAGATGGGCGGTTAATCGCGGTTGGCCGGAGCCGGCTTTCAGACCCGAAACCAGCAGGGTCGGGGCGGGGCCACGGCCCAGATGCGTCCCGATCTTGTGGGCCAGTTCCTGGATGTCCTGATCGTAGGCCGCGCTGCGGGCGGTTGCCCCGTAATCCGGACTGGAAGATGGGTTGCGTGAGCTGAATCCGAAACGACGGGGTTCGAGGCTGCGCTTGATCCTAGCACCGGCAGAAGGCGGGTAGCCCGGCCCGGAAGGCGGCGGGTTTTCGCCGCCCCGGCGGATCAGGCCGCGCCATCCGCCTGACGCTGCGGAACGATTTCCGCCGCGCGCCTGGCTCAGGGTTTCGAGCACGAGTGCCAGACCGACTCCCGCAAACAATCCACCGACGAAAGCCAGCATCGCGATCAGCGGGCGATTCGGGAAAGAGCGGGATTGCGGGGCAACGGCCGGTGCGATCACGCGGCCGGCCGGGGTGTCGACCGTGAGGCGCGCAATCTGTTCCTTGTCGCGCAGGAATTTCTCATAGACGGCCTTCTGAGCTTCGACTGTGCGTTCGAGTTCGCGCAGGCGCAGCAAGGTCTGGTTGGTGCTTGTGGCATCGCGCTTCAGCCCTTCCAACTGGCGTTCCAGCGCCACGACATTGGCGCGCGCCACGCCATAAGCCGAGCGGGCGCCTTCCGCGATGCGGGTCAGTTCCTCGTTGATCTGGCGACGTGTCTCGCTCACCTGCTCACGGATTTCGACCGCTGCCGGATGCAGGGGGCCAAGAGTCGAGCGGGCATTGGCCTCCAGTCGCAGGACTTCGGAGAGCTGCCCACGCAAACGCTCGATCACCGCTGATCTGAGTGCATCATTGGTGGTATCCGGCAGCTTGCCGGAGCGGCGCAACTGATCGACCTGATCCATCACCGACTTCGCTTCGGCCGCCTTGCGCTGGGCCTCGACGATGCCACGATTGAGCTCGCTCAATTGCTGCTCTCCGACGAGCAAGCCCTCCGAGCCAACGCCAAGAATCTTGTTCTCGACCTTGTAGGCTTCCACGCGAGCTTCGGCATCCTTCAGGCGATCCTGAAGGTTCTTCAGGTGCCGGTCGAGCCAGGTCTGCTCGCGATCGGCGGTCTCGGTCTTCGAATCCCGACCGTCGCTGAGATAGGCTGCGGCGATGGCATTGGCGATGCGGGCCGATTTCTCGCCCGACTGCGTGCGCACCTGAACCTCGACCACGTAGGTGCGGTCGGGCCGCTTCACCTTCACGGCTTCCTTGAGGTTGCGCATCACGTTGAACTCGGCATTGCCGGGCCCACGCGTCAATTCAGGATCGTTCAGCAGTTTCTCGGCTTCGACCACCCGGCGCAGAACCGTATTTGACTCGATGAGAACGATCTGGCTGTCCACGAGATTGGGGTCGTAGCCTCCGCCCGTGCCAGTTCCCTCGATCTGGAAACTCGCGCGGTTGCGCGGATCGACGAAAATCGCCGTTGTCGCCAGAAATTGCGGTTTGGCCACGAAGGCGAAAGCGACGCCCAAGGTCGTGACAATGGCTGTGGTTGCGGCAATGGTTTTCCAGCGCCGGCGCAGGATGTCACCGAATTCCGCAAGGCCCACGGGCGCTTCGGTATTGTCCGCCGGACGAGGGCTCTCTGCAGGCCAACGGGCGGCAGCCGGAACAGTGTCGCTCACGCTCATCGTCGCCGTTTCGGGCGCAGGAATCGTCGCTGCTTGCGCCGCATGCGCAGGTTCAGGCCGCCTGAAGCGTCGGATTCTCGAAGCGGGTGCGGGCTTACGCGTCATTCTGCTGCAATTCCAGAGCTGATCGGTCCTCCGGCGCGCGAGGCGCGCGCGATGATCAACCGATCCGAATCGGGACTGATCCTTGCAGATGATCCTTTACGAATCGTTCACCATGTTTCGAGCAGACGGACATTCGGACAGGCTGTTTCGCGCCGTTTTTGCCGAAACTTGACCATTTCGCGCCATGTCTGCCGCTTCGGGCGCGATTGCCGGGCAGGAAGCGTTTTATGGTAGTCGAGGGGACGGAGAAAACGGCGTTTGCCCTTCCATCGGTCGGCAAGAACGCTGCCGATCCCGTTTCTGTTTCCGCCGAGCTGACGGAGATTTCAGCCCGGACAGATTTCGCCGACCTCATCGGCCATGCGGAACATCTTGTTTTCCAGAGCGGGCATTGGCTGTCGGCATGGTTTGCGGCCATGGATTGCCACAATGTTATGGGCCGATATTGGCTCACCTTTCGTGATGGGTCTGGCGAGAAGCTGATGTCGCTTCCGCTCGTGCTGCGCCGGAAAGAGAGCCTCAGGGTGATCGAAATTCCGGATTGCGGCGTGAGCGACTACCTTGGGCCGATCTTCCACCGGCGCCGGTTGGCTGGAATGGCGCCTGCTCCGAAAATCGTCTGGGCACAGTTGAAATCGGTCCTGCCACCGGCGGACCTCCTCCGGTTCGAGGGGTTGAAGGCCGAAATTGGCGGACATTCCAACCCGCTGCTGGCTCACAGGCTGGTGCAGGTGAACCGGCAATACGGCTGGAAGGTCAATCTTCCCGAGTCATGGGATAGCTATCAGGCAATGCTCTCGCCGCGGATGCGAGACAAACTCGCCAAGGCGCGCCGCCGCTTCCTGCGCCAGCCCGATACGCGTATGGCCGTGGCCAATACGGGCGCCGAGGCGCTGGAATGGCTTGAGCATCTTGATCGGATGCAGCGAGACCGTCTCGCGCAGCGCGGTAAGGATATTCGGATCACAGGCGCTGAGTTCACGGAATTCTACCGGGTTCTAGCAGCCAAAGGCATCGAAACCGGTGAGGTCGTGATGGCCGGGCTGTTTTCGGGCGATGAGCCGGTTGCTCTGAATTATGCCGTTCGCGCAGGCAATCGCGCGACTTATTTGCGCCTGGCAAACGCCTTCGGGGCATGGGCTCCCATGTGCCCTGGCCTGCTCGCGACCGAGCATATCATGCGCCATCTGCATTCGGAGGGTGTCCGAATTTTTGATTTTGGGCTCGGCGACTACGAATACAAGATGCGGTTTGGCGGGAAACCTTTCCCGCTTTTCGACCTCGATCTGCCGCTAAGCGGTCGCGGCGTTCCTCATGCTGCCATGGCCTATGCCCGACGCACCCTTCGCAATGTCGAATGGATACGGCGGTTGACCGGACGGCATAGCCTCGCCGTGCAGCCCTGCAAATCATCCGAAGACTGAGCAATCAGGCAGACCAGTTCGCCTTGCGCTTTTCGAAAAAGGCGGAGACGCCTTCCATAGCTTCCGCCTGCTCCCAAGTATCGGCCAGACGGCGGATCGTTTCGTCGATCACCTCGGTGTCAATGCGCGGCCCCATCGATCGAGCGAGTGCCTTCGCCGCTGCGACGGCACCCGGCGCCGCGGCCAGATAAGGTTTCACCTCGGCCTCGATCGCTGCATCGAGAGCATCCATAGGCACGACGCGGGCAACGAGCCCCAGTTCGACGGCTTCCTCGGCATCGAAAATGCACGCGGACATGAAGACGCGCCGTGCGCGCCCCTCGCCCATGCGCGCGAGGACATAAGGCGATATCGTCGCCGGGATTAGCCCGAGCCGGGTTTCAGTGAGGCCGAATTTGGCGCTCGTCGCCGTGATCGCGGTGTCGCAAACCGAGATCATCCCCACCCCGCCGCCAAAAGCATTGCCCTGAACACGCCCAATCACCGGCTTGCGCATGGTGTTGAGGGCAAAAAGCATTTCAGCGAGCTTGCGCGCCTCGGCCATGCGCGTCGCCCGGCTCGCACTCATCTGCTCGCGCATCCAGCCCAGATCACCGCCGGCGCAGAAGCTCGCGCCGTCGCCCGTAAGGATCACGACCCGGATTTTCTGATCTGCATCGAGCCGGGCCGCAGCTTCAGTCAGTTCCGCGATCATCCTTGCGGAAAGCGCGTTGTGTTTCTCCGGTGTGTTGAGCGTCAGCGTCGCGACGCCGCGATCATCCCAGGTGAGGCGAAGCGTTTCGAAGCTCATCGGAATCATCCTCGCAGGGCACGCGCAAAGGTCGCGACCCGTTCCAGTTGGTCGAGGTCGAGCCCGGTCTCATATCCCTGGTCCGCCAGCATCCGCGCGACGGCAAGGGTATCGACATTGCCCTTCGCGCCCGGTGCGTAGGGGCATCCACCGAGATTGCCGACCGAGGCATCGAAGACACGCAAGCCCTTCTCGAGGCTCACGCTGATGTTCTCCAGCGCACGGCCGCCGGTATCGTGATAATGCCCTGCGAGCTTGTCCGCCGGGACAATCGGAATGACCGCGTCCAGCATCGCGGCCACGGCCTCGGGCGTTCCCCTGCCGATCGTATCGCCAAGGCCCACCTCGTAGCAGCCCATTGCCAGAAGCAGACCGGCGACCTCGGCCACTTTCGCGGGTGGGGTCGGGCCATCATAGGGGCAATCGATGACGCAGGAGATGTAGCCCCGCACCGGAATGCCGTCGGTTTTCGCGGCGGCGACGATCGGCTCAAACCGGTCGAGGCTTTCGGCGATCGAGCAGTTGATGTTCTTTTGGCTGAACCCTTCCGAGGCGGAGGCAAAAATCGCGACCTCATCCGCCTTGGCCGCGCGCGCGCCCTCATAGCCCTTCATGTTGGGCGTGAGCACCGCGTAGCCGACGCCCGGCTTGCGGCGGATGCCCGCCATCACCTCGGCCGCATCCGCGAGCTGCGGCACCCATCTCGGCGAGACGAAACTCGTGACTTCGATGCGATCAAACCCGCATTCCGAGAGCTGGTCCACGAGAGATATCTTGTCCCTGGTCGGGATGAGTCGTGCCTCATTCTGCAGGCCGTCACGCGGGCTCATCTCAAAAATACGGACGTGATTGCCCGAAGGTCTGACCATGTGAGTGCGCCTCTCCCGTCGAGTTTGTGTTCGCAAGAGCACCCTCCCGGCACGGCGCGGATGTCCGTGAGCGGGAAGATGTCTTTGGCCGGGCGTTGGTATACCAACCTCTCGGGCGCGATGGAAGCGGCTTCAGTCGCGCTCTGCGATGAAGTTCTCGACCTTCACGCGATGCGGCATCGGCGCCACTGCGCCGTGACCGAGTGTTGCGAGCGCGGCTGCGCCGTTGGCGTAGCGCGCGGCCAAGAAGGGATCGCCGATGCGAAGCCATTCGGCGAGGAAGGCGCCGTCGAACGTGTCGCCAGCGCCTGAAGCATCCACCGCCTCGACCGGAAAGGCCGGAACCAGTCTCCGCTCTTCTCGAGTTGCGACCATAGTGCCGTTCTTGCCCAGAGTCAGTGCCACGATCCGGCAACCAAGGCCCAGATAGAAATCGCAGATCGCTTCGGGTGTGTCGCGTTGCGTCAGGATCTGCGCATCATCAAGCCCCGGCAGCGCGATATCGGCCTTCGCCATCGCGGCATGGGTGACGGCCCGTGCCCGCTCGATCGGCCAGAGCTTCAGCCGCAGATTGGTATCGTAGCTGACGATGGTGTTGGCCTTTCTCGCCTGCGCGATCGCCTCGAACACCGCGTCGGCGCAGGTCTGGGAAATCGCCTGGCTGATTCCGGAAACATGCAGCACACGCGACCGCGCGATCAGGTCAGCCGGCAGATCGGCAACCGTTATGCGGCTCGCGGCCGAATCCTTGCGCCAGTAGTTGAACTGGTGTCCGTCAGCGCCATAGGTGATGAAATAGATGCCCGTCGAGGCATCCTCGCGGCGTAGAACCGCATGGCAATCCACCCCTTCCTGTTGCCACAGGCGGAAAAAATCGTCGCCGAAGGCATCCTTTCCGAGCGCGGTGAAATAGGCGGTTGCGGCACCCGAGCGCTGGGCCGCAATCACGGTGTTGGAGGTGTCGCCACCGTGACCCGGCAGGTAGAGCCTCTCTCCCTCGCGCGACACTTCGGCGAATTCCATCATCGGCTCGCCGACGGCCAGAATGTCGATGGCGCGCGGATGGGGTGGAAGGAGAGGCGAGGACATGGCGGGGCGGCTCCGCTCTTTCATATGATGATTAAACGTTACCGCCTTCTTCCACGATCTTGCCTTCGAGTGCAAGCCTCCTCGGCTGCACTGGTTGATCAGATCACCCGAAAGCGAAGTTCAAGACCATCCGGGTCAATCATGTCGAACGATGCCGGATCCGGTCTGGTCGCATGCGCCTGGGTCGCAAGTTTCTCCAGCTCGGCCTCGCCACGCACGGCGAATTCGACTGCCACAAGCCCGGCAGATCGGTCCTTGCGCGGGCCAGAACCGTGGCTGCGCCAATTGTTGAGGGCGATATGGTGGTGATATCCGCCCCAGGACAGAAAGCGCGCGCCAGGCCGCCGATGAGTTTCGGCCACACCCAATCTCTCCTGCCAGAAACGGGCACTGCGTTCGGCATCCCCCGTTTGCAGGTGGATGTGACCGATGCGTGTTCCGGTTGGCAATCTCGGGCTCATATCGGCCGCCGCTTCGGAATGAACCACAAGCTCACGCAAGGCCATCGGCCCGGTTGTCATGGCATATCCGCCTGCATCGCGCGGCCAGTTCTCGCGGGCGCGGTCGACATACACCTCGATGCCGTTGCCCTCGGGGTCGGTCAGGTAGAACGCCTCGCTGACAGCATGGTCCGAGGCGCCTTCGAATGCGACGCCCGCCGCGCGCGCGGCCATGAACCAGCGCGCCAGACCGGCCCTGTCCGGAATGAGGTAGGCGATGTGAAAGAGCCCGCTCGATCGCGCGTCGAACGGTTCTGCATCGGCTCGGGTTTCCAGCTTGAGGAAGCCCACGCCATCTGCGCCCAGCGTCACTGACATCGCGTCTGCCGAGATCTGTTCGAAGCCAAGCCGGCGGGTGTAGAACTCGGCAAGCCGCCTGGCATTGCTCGTTGCGATCGTTGCCGAACGGATGAAGACCGGCGATTTCTCGCTCTCAAGCGCTTCAACCGGAACCGTGAGAACGGGCGTCGAGATCACTTCATGAGAAAGAGCATTGCTCATCATGCTGCACCTTTGGTGTCACGGGCCGCAATCACGCAGCCTCTTGCGGCTCAGATGTCATTTGCTTCAACGCAATACAATAATAAAAAATGCGTATTATATTTGCATTTTAGCAAATTTAAACGATGCGGTATCATCCCGCCTCAGTGCGGCGGCACATTCGTGCCATCCTGACGGCGATCGATTCGGGATCCGGATTTCGAATCTGCGTACTTGTGTTTTTACTACGAAATTTGTAGTTTAAAAACATTCGTGGCGTCCTGCCATGAGTGCAAGGGCACTTCCACGGAGCCCGGATCATAAATCTGTTGAGGAACGCCATGATGTCGGCTCGCAAACCGGTTGCTCCCATGCTCGAGGCCGTCCGCTCGCGGATCGAGGAGCGATCCCTGGAGACCCGCGCCTCCTACCTCGCGATGATCCGCAGGACACGAGCGAGCAACCCGCCCCGGCGCAAGCTCTCCTGCGGCAACCTCGCTCATGCTGCGGCCGCCTGCGGCGCGCATGAGAAGCAACTCGTGGCCAATGGCACCGCGCCCAATATCGGTATCGTGACCTCGTTCAACGACATGCTCTCGGCGCATCAGCCGCTTGAAACCTATCCGACCATCCTGAAGGCGGCAGCATCCAGTCTCGGTGCTACGGCGCAGGTGGCTGGCGGCGTTCCTGCCATGTGCGATGGCGTGACTCAGGGTCAGCCCGGCATGGAACTGTCGCTGTTCTCGCGCGATGTGATCGCTATGGCGACAGCCGTTTCACTCTCGCACAATGTCTTCGATGCTGCGCTGATGCTGGGCGTGTGTGACAAGATCGTGCCGGGCCTCGTGATGGGAGCCCTGAGTTTCGGCCATCTGCCGGTCGCGTTCGTTCCAGCCGGGCCGATGCCCACGGGGCTCTCGAACGATGAGAAGAGCCGTGTCCGCCAGGCTTATGCTGCGGGTGAGCTGGGTCGCGACAAGCTCCTCGAAGCCGAGATGAAGAGCTATCACGCTCCGGGAACCTGCACCTTTTACGGCACGGCGAATTCCAACCAGATGCTGATGGAATTCATGGGGCTGCATGTGCCCGGCGCAGCTTTCATCCAGCCCGGCACGCCGTTACGAGATGCGCTGACCAAAGAGGCCGTGCGGCTGGTGCTCGCGAAAGCTGAGGGCGGGCAGGGGGTGGGCGAATGGCTCGACGCGCGTTCGTTCATCAACGCGATTGTCGGCCTGCACGCGACCGGAGGCTCGACCAATCACCTGATCCATCTGGTGGCGATGGCAAGGGCCGCCGGATTGCGAATTTCGTGGGAGGATTTCGCCGATCTCGCTAGTGTCGTGCCGTTGCTGGCCCGCATCTATCCGAACGGCTCGGCGGATGTGAACCAGTTCCATGCGGCGGGTGGTCTCGCCTTTGTGATGCGCGAACTGCTCGATGCGGGGCTTCTCTTCGCGGATATCGAGACGCTCGCTGGTCCCGGCCTCGCGCAATATGCCCGCGAGCCAGTGATGATACATGGCCAGATAGTCTACCGCGACCCGCCGGAAGTCTCTCCCCAGCCGAGCATCCTGCGTTCGATGGATAACCCGTTTCAGGCCACAGGCGGCATCGCGCTCGTCAAAGGCGGGGTGGGGCGCGGCATCGTGAAGACTTCGGCGATTGCACCCGAGAAGCAATCGCTCACAGCACCCGCGCGCGTGTTTGAATCGCCTGAGCAGTTTCAGGCCGTCTTCAAGGCCAATGGCATCAATGAGAACGCGATTATTGTCATTCGAAATCAGGGGCCGATGGCGAATGGCATGCCGGAACTGCATTCGCTGATGCCAGCTCTGGGTGTTCTCGAAAGCCGGGGTCTGCGGGTGGCGCTTCTCTCCGATGGCCGGCTCTCCGGTGCTTCCGGCAAGGTGCTCAGCGCCTTGCACGTCACGCCGGAAGCCAAGGAGGGCGGCCCGATCTCGAAGCTTCGCGATGGTGATATCATCACGATCGACTCCGCTGAAGGCCGTCTGGAGGTTGCCGTCGATCCGCGCGAAATGGCCGCGCGCATGCCGGCTATTCCGAACCATCTCGATGCGGAGGAAGGCCTTGGCCGCGAGATGTTCGCCGGCTTCAGAGGTGCTGTCTGCCGCGCCGATGAGGGAGCCTCGGTCTTCTGGGACAGGCCGCTGGCCTGAAAGACCTCAACTCCGCAGCCCCGGCGCCTCGTGTCCGGTGCGCGCCACATATTCGGTGTAGCCACCCTCGTAGCGGTGGATGCCATCTGGCGTGAGTTCCAGCACGCGATTGGAGAGTGCGGCGAGAAAATGCCGGTCATGGCTCACGAATAGCATCGTGCCTTCGAACTGCGCGAGGGCCGCGATCAGCATCTCTTTCGTCGCCATATCGAGATGGTTGGTCGGCTCGTCGAGCACCAGCAGGTTCGGCGGATCATAGAGCATCAGGGCCATAGCGAGCCTCGCCTTCTCGCCGCCTGAGAGCACGCGGCAGCGCTTTTCGACATCATCGCCCGAGAAGCCAAAGCACCCCGCCAGCGCCCGGAGCGAGCCTTGCCCGGCTTGCGGGAAAGTGTGTTCGAGCATCTCGAACACCGTGAGATCGCCTTCCAGCACTTCCATTGCATGCTGGGCAAAGTAGCCCATCTTGACGCCGACGCCGATTGCGACTGAGCCCTGATCCGGTTTCGCCGCACCGGCCACGAGCTTCAGCAATGTGGATTTCCCCGCGCCATTGATCCCCATCACGCACCAGCGCTCCTTGCGGCGCACATGGAAATCGAAGCCCTCATAAATTACGCGCGAGCCGTAGCCCTTGTGCACGTTTTTCACGCTGATCACGTCATCGCCCGAGCGCGGCGCGGGCAGAAACTCGAACAATACCGTCTGGCGACGTTTGGGCGGCTCAACCCGCTCGATCTTGTCGAGCTTTTTCACGCGGCTCTGCACCTGCGCTGCATGGCTCGCGCGGGCCTTGAAACGTTCGATGAAGTTGATTTCCTTTGCGAGCATGGCCTGCTGGCGCTCGAATTGCGCTTGCTGGTGTTTCTCGTTCAGCGCGCGCTGGGCGGCATAGAATTCATAATTGCCGGAATAGGTTGTCAGACTCCCGCCATCGATCTCGACAATCTTGGTGACGATGCGGTTCATGAACTCGCGATCATGCGACGTCATCATCAGCGCGCCCTCATAGCCCTTGAGGAACTCTTCGAGCCAGATCAGGCTTTCAAGATCAAGATGGTTCGAGGGTTCGTCGAGCAGCATCGCATCAGGGCGCATCAGCAGGATGCGGGCGAGAGCCACGCGCATCTTCCAGCCGCCGGAAAGCTTGCCGACATCGCCGTCCATCATCTCCTGGGTGAAGCCGAGACCGTCGAGAACCTCACGCGCCCGGCCATCGAGTGCATAGCCGTCCAGCTCCTCGAAGCGGGCCTGCACCTCGCCGTAACGCGCGATGATGTCGTCCATCTCGCCAGCGCGGTCGGGGTCCATCATGGCGGCTTCGAGGGATTTGAGCTCAGCCGCAACCGCACTCACGGGGCCCACGCCGTCCATCACCTCAGCGACCGCGGAGCGGCCGCCCATTTCGCCGACGTCCTGGCTGAAGTAACCGATGGTGATGCCGCGATCGACCGAAACCTGGCCTTCATCGGGCTGTTCCTCGCCCGTGATCATGCGGAAAAGCGTGGTTTTTCCAGCTCCGTTCGGGCCAACGAGCCCAACCTTCTCGCCCCTGAAAAGCGCTGCTGATGCTTCCACGAAGAGAAGCTGGCTGCTGTTCTGTTTGGAGATATTCTCAAGGCGAATCATAGGGATACTGGTTTCTCACGAGATGGTCCGCCCCTTGGGGCATGGAGCACGATAAAGGTGTTGGAGACATTCTGGTCTGGGGGGTGGTTGAGAAAGCAGCGCGGATCCATCCGCTCTGCGTGTGATTTCCATGTCTGCGCCTGGAAACAGGAAAATGCTCAGAATTTCGACGCGGAATCTGGAAAAGAAGCTCGCCATATCAGTGTGTTGTGTGCGCAAGAGTCTCCACTCTGGAAACAGGTTATTTCCTGTGCACGTAACAGGGAAATGCCGTCAGGGGAACAGAGAACGCGGTCGCATTTCCGGTTGAAAAAGGCATTTCTTGCGGGTGGTCGCCATCGGGCGTGGTCCGCCTCCACGGTGACGAGACGGGACGCGCCGATCTCGGGATGAAGAATACCGGGCCGGGCCGGATCTTCGATTCAGTCGTGCCAGCCCGGGTTGCGAGCGCTGAAGAGCGGTGCGTCAAGCAGCAGGCGGCGAATATGTATCTTGCCGATGGTGCTGACCCTTGAAGGAGTCTGCGCGGCGGTCGGCTGTCCGTTGACAATCCGAGTCGACCAACGCGCCGAGTTCGTCAGCTGCGATCTCGATCGCTGGGCCTGTCAGAACGAACTCCGGCCGCGCAACGCCATCGGCAACAAACCCTGATCGCGCTGATCAAAGGCTCTCCGGCGCCTCCGCCGGCATGCGCCCCAATCCCGAAATTTTCCAGCTCCGGTTGGCCGACGAACAGGTCGCGCGTCAGATTTCGTAGGTCAGAGGGGCAACGTCCAGCCGGTCTCAGTCTGACAGGGCCGTCTGTTGAAAAAAACAACACAACCTGAGCCGAAAACTTCGAGAGAAACAGCGCGCTAGCGCCAAGAGTGTTGACACAAAGTTAAAATCCGAACACACACCTTACGATGTGTTTCGACCGGGGTTCCGGCAGTGTGGGGGATGTGCATGCGTTCTGAGAATTCCGGTTCCGAGACGCGCATGCTCGCTTCCACGGTCTCTCTGCCTTCACTCGGTCAACGGTTCCACGCCCGTCTCTTCGCCAGCACGGCGCTGGCAGGCGGCGTGCTCGTGGCGTTGCTGCTGGTGCCCATTGATGCGAATGCACAGGCGGTGAATTCCACCTGGTCGGGCACGCCCGCCGACAATGTGTATCGCAACGCGGCTAACTGGACCAATGGCCAGGTCCCGAACACCTCCGGCGTCGCTACGTTCGGCGCATCGAACACCCGGTCGCTCTCTGTCACGACTAATTTCGAAGTCGGAGGCTTCACGTTCAGCGCCGGCGCGCCCGCCTACACGTTCAACTTCAACGTCAATCTAGGCCACGGCTTTTTCGGAGCCGGCATCGTCAACGGTGCCAACCAGACATTCGTCGTCAACAGTTCCCAATTACAGTTTATCAACACATCGTCGGCCGACGCGTCGTCGTTCACCGTCAATGCTGGCCTGAGGTTCTCGCAGAACAGCACGGCAGGCGCCAGCATCATCACGACAAATGGTGGAGGCTTTGGCGGCGCGGGCACGGGCTTCGACGGCAATTCGAATGGCGGCACCTCGACCCATATCATCGGAACGAACGGCCTGCTGTACATCGACAACTACGGCGGCACGGGCGTCACCATCGGCTCGCTCGAAGGGGCGGGCACGGTCGCCATTGGCCGCAAGACGCTGACGATCGGGTCGAACAACAAGTCCACCACCTATTCCGGCGTAATCCAGAACCTCGGTCGTTTTGCCACTGCCACACAAGCCGGCAATCTCGCCAAGACCGGCACCGGCACGCTGACGCTGACCGGCACCAACGCCTACACCGGCACCACCACGGTCAATGGCGGCGCGTTGCTGGTCAACGGCTCGATTGGGACCTCATCCGGCGTGACGGTGAACAATGGTGGCACCATCGGCGGCACAGGCACATTGCCCGTTACCACCATCAATAGCGGCGGCACACTTTCACCGGGCAACAGCATCGGCACATTGACCATCACCGGCGCGCTCACGCTGAATGCCGGTTCGACCACGCTAATCGAGGTTCAGGGCTCCACGATCGACCGCATCAACGTGACGGGCGCAGCGACGCTGGCCGGCACGGTGCGCTTCGCGGCGCTCGGCGGCAGCTACACCTTCAACACGCCCTACACCTTCCTTCGGGCAGGCAGCATCACCGGCACTTTCGGCACCAAGGCCGAGCAGGGCTCGTTCGGCGATGGCGTGACGACAGCGGTGAGCTACACAAGCACGGAAGCGCGGCTGACGCTGACACCCTCTCAGCTCACAACAGTGGTAACCACGCAGCAACCCTTCGCGTCTTCGCAGCAGGCCAGCAGCAATCAGTTCAACGTCGCCAGTGCGCTTGACCGGGCTGTGGCAGCTGGTGCCAATGTCGACGCCTTCTTCAACCTCTACAATCAGAACCGCGCGGGCATCCTTGCCGGCCTCGACCAACTTTCGGGTGCGGCTCATGCCAATGCGTCGGCCATTCCGCAGCAGGCGAGCAACTCGTTCCTCGGGGCGATCTTCAATCCCGTTGCCGCCGGGCGCACCGCGCCGTCCGGTGGCGTCGTCCGGTCCTTTCTGCCGGTAGCGGACGCCGCCTCGTCCGATCCTGCTCAGCAGGCGATCAGCAGGGCATTCGGCTTCGAGAGCGTGTCTCTCTCGAGCTTCCGCCCCGCACCGCAATACAACGTCTGGGCTTCGATGCTCGGCGGCGCCGGCCGTGTTGACGGCGAGGCCAAGTTTGGCTCCCCGCGTCAGACGAGTGGTTTCGGCGGTTTGAGCGCCGGCGTCGACCTCCGGGTCGCGCCTGAGACGATTGTCGGCCTCGCGGTGTCCGGGGTCATCGGTTCGACCTCCAGCTCGCAGGGGCTCGGCACGGTCAAGAGCAGCCAGCTGCAACTCGGTCTTTATGGCTCGACCAAACTCGGTGCGCTTTCCCTCGCTGCCGGCGGCACCTGGCTGACCGGCCGGGCCGAGGGGTCGCGCTCTATCCCGGTGCTGGGTCTTTCGAAAGTCACCAGCGAATATGATTTGCAGGGCTTCTCCGGCCGCTTCGAGGCGTCATGGGCGCTGGCGGATATCAGCGGTATCACGGCCTCGCCTTTCGCCGCAGTTCAGGGGTCCAGCATCCGCAACAGTGCCTTCACCGAGCGCAATGAAGCCACGGGCGCTGCGGCTGGCTTGGCGGTTTCGGCGAAGACGAATGTCACCGCGCGCACCGAACTCGGCCTCAAACTCGAGACGATCGGTCGGATCGGCAACCTGCCGGCGACTTTCTTCGTCCGCGCGGGTTGGGGCCATTACAACCAGCGTGACGCGAACGTGACAGGACAGCTCGTTGGTCTTTCGGGGTCGCAATTCACGGTCATCGGTACGCGGCCAGATCGGAACGTCGCGCTGCTGACCGCAAGCGGTGAAGTGAGCTTGACCTCCATGATCTCCGTGGGCACGCGCGCCGATGTTGAAGTTGGCAGCCGCTCGCGCTCCATCAGTGGAACCGGCAATATCAAGTGGGCGTTCTGAGCGTAACCGTCAGACCAATCGAATTAGCCTCGAAAAGGTGCTGTCAGACAAACCACGATAGTTTCTGACAGCCCCCGCCCCGATATTGGTCAGTGGGTGCAAAGCGGATTTTTTCTGGCAGTGCCAACAAGATCGTCTATCGCCGCTTGCGTGCTATGGCTCGCACGGACGAGCGGTCCGCTCGATGAGTTGGTCTTTCCCAGCCGTGGCGATTCATGCGGGCCCCTCAGCACGCCACAATATGGGAAGCTCGTGGATGAATGGGGCGCAGCCGTTGGCCTACGCCCGCAGGATGACGGCGCACATTCTTTGCGCCGAACGAAGGCATCCCTCAATTAAAAGCAGACGGGCAATCTGCGCGCCGTGCAAATCCCGTGGGGTCGTACCAAGACCGAGACAAAGGTCCGCTGCCTCGGCGTTGATGCCGAGCATGCTTTCATGCTCGCCGAAGACGTCGAGATCGAGCGAGAAACCGCATCCTTCAATGCATAATATCTGACTGCAATCCGGATTGGTCTCGCTCTTGCCGCAGACCCGCGGCATCTGCCAAAACAAGGTGATCGTTCTGGAGAGGAGTTCGACGACCATGGAGCAGGAGAAACCTGTGGCGTCGATCCTCGTCGTTGATGACGATAGCGACATCCGCACACTGCTTGCGGCATTCCTCGAGGCCAATGGCTTCGCGGTCATGAAGGCACGTGACGGGGATGAAATGCAGCGCTGCCTCGATCAACGGCGTCCTGATCTTTGTATACTGGACCTGATGCTACCCGGCCGGGATGGTCTCGATCTTTGCCGCCAGTTGCGCCAGCGAAGCGCAATGCCGGTCATCATGCTGACGGCCCGAACCGAAGAGACAGATCGGATTGTCGGGCTCGAACTCGGCGCAGATGACTATGTGACCAAACCCTTCAACCCACGTGAGTTGTTGGCGCGCATTCGCGCCGTGCTGAGGCGCACAGGAGGAGCGTCCGTGCCTCCGGGCGGCGTTGCGCCGATGCGCGCCTACTTGTTCGAGGGCTGGTCTCTCTCGGTGGAGCGCCGCGAACTCACCAATCCCGCAGGGGTGATGGTTGATCTCTCGACCGGTGAATTCGACCTGCTGCTGGCTTTTCTGGAAGCGCCCAATCGTGTCCTGACGCGCGACCACCTGCTCGATGCCGCCCGAAGCCAGCCCGATTCGGTGTTCGACCGCGCGATCGACGTGCAGGTCAGTCGGCTGCGGAAGAAGATCGAGCCAGGCGAGGCCAGTTCACCGATGATCCGCACAGTCCGGGGTGCCGGCTACATGTTCGTACCTCGGGTGACGCGGGCATGATGCGCTGGCTTGATACTCTGGCCGCCCGCACGATCCTGCTGATGCTCATCGGGGTCGGGATTGTGCATGTCGCGAGCCTTTATGCGTATCAGCACGCGCTTGATCAGGAGATGAGCCTCGCCAATGAGGCGAGGCTCGCCGATCGCCTCCTGACAATTCGCCGCGCCGTGATGCGTGTGGTTCCGGCCGAGCGCGAAAGCGTGGCCCATGAACTTTCGGGAGGGCCCGTGGAAGCGCATTGGAGCGCTTCCGAGCGTGCCCGGCCGGGCGGACCGGGTGCCGAGGGTTGGCAGAACCTGCGCGGGCGGCTGCGCGAACAGGCGGCGGAACTCGTTGACGACGACATCATCATCGGGGCGAACCGGAAAACGGACACCGATCCACACCTGGCCCTGATCTCGCTCCGACTCCCGGATGAAAGCTGGGTCAACATCACCTTGTTCGCGCCCGATGCACGGCCGCAATCGACACATGGAACCTGGATATCCACGAGCCTGATGGCTTTGGGCGTGGTGATGATTTCGGTGCTCGTCATCGGCTGGATGACGACACCGCTCCGCCGTTTTGCCTCTGCCGCACGCCAGCTCTACCACGGCACCGATCGAGTCGAACTGCCTGAAGCCGGGCCTCAGGAAATCCACGATCTAGCGGTGGCTTTCAACGAAATGCAGGCCCGAATCCGCAAGCTCGTCGCCGCTCGCACGCAGACGCTTGCGGCTGTCTCTCACGACCTCAAAACGCCGCTGACCCGCATGCGCCTGCGTGCTGAGGTGTTGACGGATCGCGCTCAGGCCGAGGGACTCATCGCCGATATCCGCGACATGGAGCGCATGCTCGACCAAACGCTGGCGCATCTGCGCGGCGACCGGAAGGATGAGGAACTGCGCCCCCTCGATCTCGCGGCCCTGCTGACGACCTTGGTTGATCAGGCCCAGGATCTGGGTGCCGCAGCGAGCCTCGTTGCCTCGGGCGCGGCCGTGATGGATGGCCGACCCATCGCGCTCAGGAGAGCCTTCGGCAATCTGATCGACAACGCTGTCAAATATGGTGGCCGGGCGGAGATCGCCGTTGAAGCGGAAGAGGAAGCGATTGTGGTGACAATCGCTGATGCGGGCGCCGGAATTCCGGAAGACCGGATGGAGGATATGTTCGAGCCATTTGCGCGGCTGGAGATATCCCGTTCGCGGGAAACCGGTGGATTTGGGCTGGGTCTCTCGATCGCCCGTGATGTGATCGAGGGGCATGGCGGGCGAGTAACCCTCGCCAACCGGCCGGAAGGGGGCTTGCTCGTAACAGTTCGTTTACCACGCAAGGCTTTGCCGCCAGCCTGAAACATTCTGCAACAATTCCGCAATCCTGCCGACTCACGCCTCGCGCACAGAAATCATTGTCGGAGTCTCGGGGAGATGAAGCGGGATGGTGCGTGTATTCGGTATTGGCCTGTCACTCCTGACCGTGCTGGGCTTGGCCGCTTCTGCCCATGAAGGGCACGATCATGGGGCACCGCCTCCCCCGGTCTCTGCGAGCATCGCGCCTCGCTTTGATGCATCCTCCGAGGCTTTCGAACTGGTCGGTGTGCTCCGGGATGGCAAGCTGATCTTTCATCTTGACCGCTTCATCGGCAACTCGCCTGTCAGCGATGCCGAAATCGAGGTTGAAACTCCTGCCGGCCCTCAGAAAGCAAAAGCGGTTGGCGGTGGCAGCTACCAGATCGAAGCGCCATTTGCCGGAAAGCCCGGCAGCCACGATCTCATCGTCACGGTGACGTCGAAGGGCGAGATCGATATGCTCACAGCAGCCCTGGTTGTCGCACCGGATGAACCCGGCAAGGCGAAACCCGGAGCAACTGACCTTGCCCAGCGCCTGCCGGATGGCGCGGTGTTTGTGCCCAAACCAAGCCAGCGCATTCTCGGGCTCGCCAATCTCAAGGTCGAACATGCGGCGCATCCGCAGGTTTCGATCCTGCCAGGCCGGATTGTGCCGGATCCGAATGCCAGTGGCGTCGTGCAGGCCTCGGTCGCCGGGAGGCTGTCGGCGCCACCCGGCGGATTCAAACGGCTCGGCACGCGCGTGAAAGCGGGCGACGTGCTCGCCATCGTGCAGCCCGCGATTTCTGCCGCCGATCTGACCGCGCAAGCCCAGCAGATGCGTGAACTCGATCAGCAGGTCTCGCTTGTCTCGCGCCGCCTCGAACGGTTTCGGCAGATCGCTGCCGGTTCGGTGACGCGCGCCCAGATCGAAGACACTGAACTCGAACTGGCTGGCCTTCAGGCCCGGCGCGCGGCAGTCGAAACCTTCCAGCGCCAGCCCGAGAGGTTGCTCGCTCCGGTCGATGGTGTTCTGGCTGCTGCAAATGTCATCGCCGGGCAGATGGCTGATCCGAACGCGACGCTGTTCCAGATTGTTGATCCGGCTCGCTTTTGGGTCGAGGCACTGAGTTATGCGGGTGTGGTGGCAGAAACCGGGGGCAGTGCGGTGTTGCCGGATGGTCGTGTCCTGCGCCTCGCTTTCGAGGGCGCGGGCCTTTCCGACCGCAATCAGGCTGTGCCGCTGCATTTCTCCATCTCGTCCGCCGAAGCCGGATTGCGCCTGGGGCAACTGGTGAGTGTGCACATGGTTACGGGGCAGGCGCATGAGGGGCTCGCGGTGCCGCGTGCGAGTGTCATCCGCGCAGCGAATGGGGCGATGCTCGTTTACGAACAATCCAACCCCGAGCGTTTCGTGCCGCGCGAAGTGCGCATCGAACCGCTCGATGCGGAACGCATGCTGGTGGTTTACGGGCTGGAGGCGGGCAGGCGCATCGTCACGACCGGCGCAGAACTGCTGCATCAGGTACGCTGAAGCATGTTCTCGTTTCTGGTCACGCAATCCCTGAAAAGCCGGATGCTTGTGCTCGCCCTAGCGGGTGTGTTGATGCTCTATGGCGCGTTCATGATGACGCGTCTGCCGGTGGATGTCCTGCCGGATCTCAACAAGCCGACCATTACGATCATGACCGAAGCGGAGGGGCTGGCCCCGCCAGAGGTCGAGCAGCTCGTGAGTTTCCCGATCGAGACGCAGATGAACGGCGTGCCGGGTGTCACCCGCGTGCGTTCCGTCTCCGGTGTGGGGCTCTCAATCGTTTATGTCGAGTTTGACTGGGCCACAGACATCTATCGCAACCGCCAGCAGATTGCCGAGCGCCTCGCTCTTGTGCGCGACCGGCTGCCGCCGAACGTGACCCCGCAGATGGGACCGATCTCGTCGATCATGGGGCAGGTGCTTATGGTGGCGCTGACGGGACCGGACTCGGTTTCGCCCATGGAGATGCGCGAGATCGCCGAATTTGTCGTGCGGCCGCGACTACTGACCATTCCCGGCGTGGCGCAAGTGATCCCGATGGGTGGCGAGGTTCGGCAGTATCGCGTATCGCCCAATCCGGCGGCGATGCGGGCACTGGGCGTGACGCTCGAGCAGATTGAACGATCGCTCGCGGCCTTCGGGACCAATACAGGCGGGGGTTTCACCGATCAGTATTCCCGCGAATTCCTGATCCGGAATGTCGGGCGCACGTTACGTCTCGAAGACCTCGCGGCGCTGATTGTCGGCGTCTCGCGGGAGGTGCCGATCCGGCTCGATCAGGTGGCGGAGGTTGGCTACGCCGCACGCCTCAAGCGCGGTGATGCAGGCTTTATGGGCAAACCCGCCGTTGTGCTCTCCATCGAGAAGCAGCCCGATATCGATACATTGCGCCTCACAGCGGAGCTGGAAACGGCCCTGCGAGAACTGGGCCGAACCCTTCCTGCAGGGGTGAAAGCGGACAATATTCTCTTCCGGCAGGCGAATTTCATCGAGACGTCCATCGAGAATCTGAAAAAGGTGCTTCTGGAGGCCGTCGCGGTGGTCGCGGTTGTGCTGTTCTTTTTCCTGCTGAACACCCGCACGACCATCATTTCGCTCACGGCCATCCCTGTCTCGGTGCTGGCCACAGCCATCGTCTTCCATGTGATGGGGCTCTCGATCAATACGATGACGCTCGGCGGCCTTGCCATCGCCATCGGCGAATTGGTGGATGACGCCGTGGTGGATGTGGAGAACATTTTCCGCCGCCTGAGAGAAAACCGAGAAGCGGGCAATCCGCGCTCGACCTTCGATGTGGTGGTCTCGGCCAGTCAGGAGGTGCGTTCCGGCATCGTCTATGCCACGGCTATCATCGTGCTGGTTTTTGTGCCGCTTTTTGCCCTCACGGGCATCGAAGGCAGGCTCTTCGCTCCGCTCGGCAAGGCTTACATCATCTCGATCCTGATGAGCCTGGTGGTCTCGATCACGCTGACACCGGTCATGGCCTATTACCTGCTGCCGGGACTGAAGCGGTTTGATCACGGCGATGGCCCGCTGGTGCGGGTTCTCAAACGCGCCAATGCTGCGCTCTTGGGCTTGGCCTTCCGCGTACCGCGTCTGCTGATGCTCGTTGTTGCGGTGCTGGTGGGCGGTGCGATGTGGATGGCGATGCATCTGCCGCGCGCGTTCCTGCCGCCCTTCAACGAGGGGACGCTGACGATCAACACCTTGTTCAATCCCGGCATTTCGCTCGCCGAGAGCCAGAGGATCGGCCTGATTGCCGAGCGACTGATCCTTCAGGTGCCGGAAGTGAAGCAGGTCGGTCGCCGGACGGGTCGCGCCGAGCTCGATGAACATGCCGAGGGGGTGCATTCGTCAGAGATCGAGGTCGATCTCAAGCCGTCGGGACGAAGCAAGGACGCTATCATTGCGGATATCCGGGAACGGCTTGCGGTGCTGCCGCTGGTAACGAATGTCGGCCAGCCGATTTCGCACCGGCTCGACCATATGCTCTCGGGCGTCCGTGCCCAGATTGCCCTCAAGGTCTTCGGCGAGGACCTCGACCAGCTTCGGCGTGTGGCCGAGGAACTGCGCGCGAAACTCGCGAACGTGTCAGGCATCGTGGATCTTCAGGTGGAGAAGCAGGTGCGTATTCCGCATCTCGATATTACCGTCGATTACCAGCGCGCCGCGCTCTATGGTGTCACGCCAGCGACAATCACCGAGCAGCTCGAACGCCTGTCCAATGGACGGGTGATGTCCCGCCTCGTCGATGGCACGCGGCGTTTCGATCTTGTGCTGCGGCTCGATGATCGTGCCCGCACCACCGGCTCGCTGTCTTCCATGCTGATCGAAACGCCGCGCGGCTGGGTGCCGCTTTCCGCCCTTGCGGATGTGCGCGAAACGGATGGTCCGAACCAGATCCTGCGCGAGAACGGCAAGCGCCGCATCGTGGTGCTTGCGAATTCTGACGGTCGGGCCGACATGGCGCGGATCATTGCCGATATTCGCAAGGTCCTGAGTGAGCATGCCCTGCCTACGGGCACGTTCACGATGCTCGAAGGCACGTTTCAGGCGCAGGAGGAAGCGAGCCGGACCATCGGCCTCCTCTCGCTCGTCTCGCTCGCGATGATCTTTGCGCTGCTCTACTCGCGCTATCGCTCGGTGCGCCTCGCGCTGATCATCATCGGCTCGGTGCCCCTGGCGCTGATCGGCTCGGTGACGGCGCTCTGGCTTGCAGGACAACCGCTCTCGATTGCTTCGATGATTGGCTTCATCACACTCACCGGCATTGCCGCGCGCAACGGCATTCTCAAGATCAGCCACTACATCAATCTCTCGCTGATCGAAGGCATGCCCTTCAGCCGCGATCTCGTGATACGCGGTAGTCTCGAACGCCTGACACCGGTGTTGATGACCGCGCTTTCCGCGGGTGTGGCGCTCGTGCCGCTGATGATCGATGCCCAAGCGCCCGGGAAGGAAATTCTGCACCCGGTCGCCATCACGATTTTTGGTGGTCTTGTCACGGCCACCTTGCTCGACATGCTGCTGACGCCCGTGCTTTTCCTGCGTTACGGCGAGAAACCGCTGGCGCGACTGCGGGCTCTTCATCAGCAGGAAGGCCGATCCACTATCTCCGATCCATCCGGCACGCGCGCAACCATGCGCGAAGCCTACTGAAGGAAATTGAACATGCGCAAATTTCTGACAATCCTTGCCTTTTTTTCCGCCCTGTCCCTTGCGCAGGCGCATGGGCAGCGCGTCGGTCCGCGCGGCGGGGCACTCGTGCATGTCGGCAACAACCATGTCGAACTGGTTACCGCAGAAAAGCAGGTCGAGATTTTCATCAGTGACGCCTTCGACAAGCCGCTCGCGGCAAAAGGTTACAAGGCCTTGGCCATTCTGGCTGTGGACGGCAAGTCGGTCCGCGTGACGCTGGAGCCGTCACCGGATGGAGGCAAGCTCATCGGTGTCGCTCCCGAAGCGCTCCCGGCCAAGGTGAAGGGCGCGGTGCAATTGACGGGAGTCGATGGCAAGACCTCCACCGGGCGGATCAATTGAAAAAGGGCTGATGCACCTTTTCGGGCGTCAGTATCGGGTTGAACGAAATCCGCTCGATACCAGAAAAGTCTCCGGTTTCAGGTCTCTGACTTCACGCCGGAGAACACGTCGTCCTGCCCGCCCTTCACGAGGAAGGATGGAAGCGTGAGAGGTGCCTTTCGGGTTGGCGGAAGTGGTGACTGGAAGGGCTTGACTCCGCGCCGCTTCACGAAATCGGCCTTCACGGATGCGCGCAAGGTTGGATCCGTCATCAGGTCGAAGCCGGCTGCAGCCAGAATTCGGGCTGTGTTGAGCGAACCCTTGTCGCCAATCGACATTCCTCCGCAAGCCGTGACCGGCCATGTATGCAGACCAATGCCCAGCGGCAGGGTCGGCCATGCGAATACGCCGGCCGGGACCTGATAGCTGATATCGCCGATATCCGTGGAGCCACCCGCTGAAATGTCCTTCAGGAAGGGCAATGCCTTGGTCGCCATCCCCACTTCAGGCACATTGAACGCCTTCTGGCAGGCCTTGGCGAAGTTCTGTTCCTCTGTCGTCCATTCCAGAGGCACGGCCGCGATGTGGCGATAGAGGTGCTGGGCGAGCGGCTCGTTCGGCAACAGATCATACATGCCGAAGAACAGGTCGAATTCTGCCTTGGTCTGGGTGGCCATCGCGGCGCCATCGGCAATCTGGCGGATCCAGTCGGTCATGCCATTGACCTTGTCGCGATCGATATCGCGGATCGTGATCCAGATTTGCGCGAAATCGGGCGTGACATTCGGCGCGACGCCCGCCGCCTCGTAGATGTAATGAATGCGCGCCGTGGGCAGGATGTGCTCGCGCATCATCTGGATGCCCATGCCGAACATTTCCGCTGCCTTGAGCGCGCTGCGCCCCTCCCACGGCGAGTTGCCAGCATGGGCTGTTGTGCCTCGGAATATGATTTTGGCATTGTTGGTTGCGTTCATCCTCACCGTGCCGGCACCGGCGAAGGGCGCGGGGTGGAAGGCGAGCACCGCATCGCAATCGGCGAAAAGGTTTTCGCGGGCCATGTAGACCTTGGCGCCCTCGGTTTCCTCTGCCGCGCAGCCATAAACGCGAATAGTGCCGGGTGTCCTCTGGGCCTCCATCATCTTCTTCAACGCAAAGGCTGCGCCGGTACAGCCCGCTCCAATCGTGTTGTGGCCGCAACCGTGTCCGCTGGCCTTGCCGGTCGGGCCGGGGGTCTCGCGCGGTTCGGCAGCGTTGCCGAGGCCGGGAAGGGCGTCGTATTCCGGCAGATAGCCGATCACCGGGCCGCCATTGCCCTGTTTCCACTCCGCCATAAAAGCCGTGGGAACTCCTGCTGTGCCACGGCTGACAATCCGGAAACCCTGCGCCTCCAGTTCGCGCACATGCACCTCAGCCGATTTCACCTCGGCCAGCGACAATTCTGCCAGCGCCCAGGTCTCGCGCGAGATGCGCAGGATCGGGTCACGCACTTCGTTCACCGCCCGCGCAGCCACTGCCGAAGAGGTCGGCGGGGCGGGCGGCGCTCCCGCTGACTGAACAGAAGGAGCCGCTTGCGCCAGCACGGCGGACGGCGTTGCAAGGCCGATCGCAGCTGCGCCGGTTGCCGCGCCCAACGCTTCACGCCGGTTGACTCCGCCGCGGGATTTCTCTGCCATGCGTTTTCTCCTGCGTTCCGCCAACGAGCAGGAGGCTAAGGGACCTCAACGCGGATGGCAACTGTGATGAATGGCACCATAACGCGCGGCGCTGCACAAGAATTTCGTCGGCGTGCTCGACGTTTTCTTGTGTTCTGCACTGTAGAGTTCGGGACCGCTCTGGCAAAGGAAGGTGAAATCCATGCTGCCGAAATTCTTGCCTGATCTTGAGTGGCGTAGTCTTTTTACTCTCGTGGGTTTTTGCCTGGCATGGGGCGACCTCGTGCAGGCGCAAACCGTGATCGCCGAACCCAATCGCATCACGATTGCCTATGAGGCGCCTCAAAATCCGGCTCACCGCTCTCTTGCCGAGGCGATGCAGGCGCGACGCTCCCTTGAGCTTGTTCAGACCATCCTGTCGCCGATCCGCCTGCCAAAACCCCTGCATATCAAGCTGGCGGGCTGCGATGGCGAGATCAACGCATGGTTCGAAGGCCAGACAATCACCCTCTGCTATGAGTTCATCGAGTGGACCGTGGAGACCGCCCGGAAAACCCGCAAGCCGATCGAGGTTGCCGAGGACATTGCCATCACCGGCACATTCCTGGAGGTGGCCCTGCACGAGAGCGCGCACGCGATTTTCGATTACCTCGCCATTCCCATTCTCGGGCGCGAGGAGGATGCCGCGGATCAGATGGCGGCCCTATGGCTGCTCAGTCATTCCGGCCCCCGCACGGGAGGTTTTCTCGCGGGCATCGTCAACCTTTATCTCGATGAGGCGGGCCTGAAAAACTTCAAGCAGCTCAATCGACCAAAACTCCGTTTTGGCCGCGCGACGGCCTTCTCTGATGCCCATGGAACGCCCATTCAGCGCATGTATAATACCCTCTGCCTCGCCTATGGATCCGATCCGGATGCATACCGGGCAATCGCTGAGAAGGGTGCGCTTCCTGCCGAACGCGCCGAGGGCTGCGAGGGTGAATACCGTCAGGTGACACACGCATTCCACACGCTCATTGCGCCACATGTCGATCAGGATCTGGCACGCAAAGTCTATGGCAACGGCGCGCCTCTCGCGAGGCCATAAAGGTTCAGTCAGACGACTTGAGCGCTTCTCCTAAGCAAATTCCCGCGCTGATCCGCTCTGCTGCGAACGAACAGGTGATGTGGTATTTGCAGATATTGCTCATGTATTGC
This sequence comes from Hyphomicrobiales bacterium, assembly GCA_017302635.1. Lineage (GTDB taxonomy): Bacteria > Pseudomonadota > Alphaproteobacteria > Rhizobiales > Beijerinckiaceae > Rhabdaerophilum. Next base: position 648,465 of record JAFLCX010000001.1, on the reverse strand, counting down.
ACGGTTTTCCGCCCAACCAGCGAGACGGCGTGCTCGACATGGCTGAACCAGAGGTTGGGATTGAATCCTTTCTCAGCCGCCATGCGCCAGAGTTTGCGGAGACTCCCCAGCCCGGCGTGATAGGCGGTTAGCGAGTCAGCAACCGGTTCTGAGGATCAAGCGCGGGATCGTTGACATCGGTTTCACGCAAGTGACGCATATAGATCGCCCCCGCTCGGGCTTTTTCGGTTACGCCGCCGCATCATGAGAACCGCCGGGAACGGCACCACACACCAGCGCAACCTCAGCTGCCTTCCGCTTCACTGCTGTCTCCATGTTCCCACCTGGGCATTCACAAACCACGCCGTTTCAATTCAGCGCGTAACCGCTCAAGCCTTGAAATGTCCCAGTCTTTGGGTGCTGTCGTCGCGAGCCAGCCATCGAGATAATGGGTTGCCGCGTAGACGTGACCAAAGCCGACCGGCGCTTGCGTGGCGATCATCATGTCGAGGCCGTGCTGAAGGAAGCTGACGACAGGAATCCAGCGGATTTTTGCAGAAATGTCCGGGCTGCGCGGTTCCTGCATCCAGCGCGGCTTGCGCCAGAGACTGGTGGTTTCGAAATACACTATCGGATCAGAGGGATAGTTCAGGTATACGATCCGCATGGCGCCCCAGCTTTCGGCGGATGCTTCTCGTGCGCCTTTGCCCGTGAGGACACGGATCAGCGACCCGTCGCGAAATTCTGGAGCCCAGACCGGAGTGCCTGGCTTTCGCTCGCGCATCACCTGCTGCCAGGTCCGTGACGCAAATGGTGCGCCAACCCAGAAAGCACCGTCATGAGGGTCGCCGATAATGTCGAATAAATCGGCCGCAAGATCGGAATTGAGCGAGCCAAGGCTGAGCCCGGACAGGTAGAGACGAGGGCGCCTGTCTTTGGGCAGTTCTCGCCAATGGCTATAGACGGCACGGAAAACGGTGCGGGCAGTCTCCAAACCGAATTCGGGCTCAACGAACAGCGAGAGCCAGCTCGGCAAGTACGAGTATTGCACCGAGACGCTCGCGACATCGCCGTGATGCAGCATCTCGACCGTCGCCATCGAGGCGGGATCGACCCAGCCCGTGCCAGTGGGTGTCGCGATGATCAACAACGCACGATCGAATGCTCCAATCCGTTTCATTTCTGCCAGCGCGAGGGCGGCGCGGGCCTCGGCGCTATCCGCTGAATTCAGGCCGACATAAACCCTGAGAGGCTCTTTCGCGGCTTGCCCCGTAACAACCTCGATTTCGGTTCGGGAGGGATAAGACAGCACTCGGTTTCGTCCCTCCGAGCCAAGGCTTTGCCAGCGAATGAGCGAGGCAGGGCCGCCGGTTTTTGTACCATCGATTGGGGCGGCCAGATCAGAGGGCAGGAGCGCATCCAGTCGCTGATAGGCGCTGTCCATCGTCTGGATCAGCGAGCGCAGCAGCACACCATTTGCGAGGGTGACGAGCAGCGTCGCAGCAACAGCCAGCCCGAAGAGAGTGGCAATACGGGTGGGCATCATCGGTCTGAGGCGGGCCGCGACGAGACGACCGATTGCATGGAATGCTTTGCCGAGGACGATCAGGAGGGCTGCGACACTCGCGCCCACCATCGCCACCCAAATGGGGTGCCCGGTTTCAACGGACGGCAGCGCCATCATTTCGCGAACGGAGTTCTGCCATGCCGTGACACGGAAAAGCCCGAGCGACACGAGCAGCAATCCGACGATGCTGACGCCAATGGATAGGCGCCGTCTGACCATTCCGCACGGCACGGCCAGGCCGAGCCAGCCCCAAAGCGCCGCAAATATCACGCCCAGACCATAGAGCGCTCCAAAAGCGATCCCGGCAATCAACCCTTGCAGATGCCAGGGGCGCGGAATCATTCCGGGTGTCAGTGCCGCCAGAAAACCGATTGCCCCAAGCGTGAGCCCCAGAAGGCTAACCGAGCCCCTCATTGCAGTTCACCTCTCAAGGCACCATCGAGATCAGCAGGAAGACCGCGAAAATGACGAGGTGTATGACCCCCTGAAGGGTCGTTGTGCGCCCGGTTCCGAGCGTCAAGGTACTGACAAACAAGGTGAGGACCAGCAGGGTCATGTTCGCGGCAGTGACCCCCAATGCCAGCGTCATCCCCATGACCACAGACAGCACGGCGACAGTCGGAATGGTCAAGCCGATGCTGGCGATTGCTGAACCCACGGCCAGATTGAGACTGTTCTGGAGCCGGTTGTTTCTTGCGGATTTTGTCGCGGCGATCCCTTCCGGGAGCAGCACGATCGCCGCGATCACCACCCCGACAAAGGCTTGCGGCAAACCCGCTGCGGCAATGGCCCGGTCAAGCGGATGGGACAGGGTTTTCGCGAGCAAGATTACCGCAACAAGCGAGACGATCAACAGCCCAAGGCTTGCGAGTGCCACCTTGTCATCGGGCTTCTCGTGCAGCTCACCGGAGCCATCCGCGACCGCCGGATCGAGAAAATAGGCGCGATGCTTGATGGTCTGTGTGAAGACAAACGCGCCCCACAGAACGAGGGAAAATACCCCGATCACCAGAACCTGAGCGGATGAGAACGACGGGCCCGTCACCGCCTGCGTGAAGTTCGGCAGGATCAGCGTGATGGCTGCGAGCGTCCCGAGCACGGCGAGCGCCGCCGAGGCTCCCTGGAGTTGGAAAACCTGCTCTCCATGACGACGCCCTCCCAACAGCAGGCACAGGCCCACGACGCCATTGAGCACGATCATCACTGCGGCAAACACCGTGTCGCGGGCGACTCCCTCGGCACCGGGCGCACCGGAGAGCATGATCGAGGCAATGAGCCCCACCTCGATCACCGTCACGGCCACAGCAAGCAGGATTGAGCCAAAGGGTTCACCGAGTTTGACCGCCAGAATTTCCGCGTGATGGACGGCGGCAAAAACCGCTGCTCCGAGCATGATTGTCGCGAGGATCAGCACCATCGGCGTTTCGGCCGGGACGACATGTGCGAGCTTCAGCGCCAACAACCCTGAGGCCGCAGCCGGGGCGGCCCATGTCCAGGTTGGATTGTCGAGTGGATGAGCCATGCGCGATCGCCTTCTTGTGTCCGGATGGGCATATTCTGCGGAATAGGATGGCCAATCCAGCCGACCCTCTCGCCTTCATCCGTTTTGTCCCCATGATGATGCCGGGGCGCAAGGGAATGCAATGACGTATCGAGGGAAAACCAAAGCGCAGCTTCCCCTCGCGTGCTGTTCGCCGCGCGGTAGAGGCCGGCGTCAAGGTCATAGAGCACGGCCAGATGCTCGATGAGGCGACGTTGCGACTTCTCGCCGAACGGGGAGTGTGGTTATCGCTCCAGACCTTGATGGCTGACTCTGCTAACATGACAGAGGCACGCCGAAGCAAGCGCAGGCCCGTGATTGAGGGTCAGGACCGGGTTTGGCCCCTTGCAAAGCAATTGGGCGTAAAACTGCCCTGGGGGACTGACTTTCTGTTCGAGCCCGAAATCAATCCGCAGCAGAATGCCTATCTGCTCAGGCTCACGCCCTGGTTCACGCCGGCCGAGATTCTCAGAATGGTGACGCATGACAACGCGCAAATGCTCGCCTTGTCCGGCAATCGCAGTCCCTATTCGGGGCGTCTCGGGGTTGTGGAAGAGGGCGCTTTGGCCGACCTCATTCTGGTGAACGGAGACCCGCTCGCGAACTTCGAACTGGTTGCGGATCCAGTTGCCAATTTCGGCATGATCATGAAGGACGGCAAGATCTACAAGAATCGGCCTTGAGACGACAGAGACACTGCTCAGTTTTTCGGCAGATCGAGTGCCGTCCTGCCTCTCGCTGCAATTCAACCTCTTGTGTCGAGTTGCTTGCGCTCCGGTTTTGAGAAAATTCGCCCTGGGGCCGCTCAACCGTCTCAATGAAAATCCCGGCTTTTGGGCAGGATGCGTGCATCTCGGGGATGACGATTGCGTGGAGGTGGAGCGAGATGGAGTGGCGCGAGGATGACGCTGTGACGGGCATCGCGCGCATTGCCGGGTGTGCCGAGCGTGGAGCCTTCGTCGGCGGGCGAAAGCAGGGACTTCGTGAGCGCCAGGCCGGAGCGCTGGGCATCCCACATCAAATCCAGCGCATCCGAGCGGTCGATCACGTTCGTCGCCATGAGATGCACCACCCCCTCGGGGCTTTTCTGCACGCGCCCCTCGACGAGCATCAGCCGTGCGGCCATGACGGGGCGACGCAAAGCCTCGAATTGCCGCGCCCAGAGCACGCAATTGGTGACACCGGTTTCATCTTCCAGCGTGATGAAGATCGCATTGCCCTTGCCGGGGCGCTGACGCACCAGCACAAGCCCTGCCATGCGGGTGAAGCGCCCATCGGCGCGCGCCGCGACCTCGGTGGCCGTGCATATGCCCTCACGCGCGAAAACCGGGCGCAGCAAAGCCATCGGGTGCGCCTTGAGCGAGAGCCGCATGGTCTGATAATCGGTCGCGACATGCTCCCCGAGGCCCATTGCGGGTAGGTTGGCGTCTGCCTCAAGGCCCAGTTCTGCTGCTTCGCTCGCGGCAAAAAGCGGTAGAGGATCATCGTCGGGCAGGCGACGCACCTCCCATAGAGCCTGCCGCCGGTCGAGTTTGAGGGAGCGGAACGCATCGGCATCCGCGAGGGCGCGCATGGGGCGACCGTAGAGTTTGGCGCGGGTGGCAAGCTCTTCAATGGAGGCAAAACCATCGCGCCGGGCCGCGACAAGGCGCAGGGCCTCCGCCTCATGGATGCCCTCGGCCTGCCGGAAACCGAGGCGCAGGGCGAGAGTGCCGGTTTCGTCGCCCTCGATGACGTTATCCCAGAACGAGTGGTTGATATCGACCGGCCGCACCTCCACCCCATGCTCGCGCGCATCGCGCACAATCTGTGCGGGGGCATAAAACCCCATCGGCTGGGAATTCAGCAAAGCGGCGGCGAAAATCGCGGGGCGATGGCATTTGATCCAGGACGAGATGTAGACGAGCTTCGCGAAAGAAGCCGCGTGGCTCTCGGGAAAACCGTAGGAGCCGAAACCCTTGATCTGCTCGAAGCAGTTCTGCGCGAATTCCCGAGCATAACCGCGCGCCACCATGCGCTCGACCATGAGATTCTCGAAGCGCCCGATCGTGCCGACATTGCGAAAGGTCGCCATCGCACGCCGGAGCTGGTTCGCCTCGATATCGGAGAATTTTGCGGCGACCATCGCAAGCTGCATCGCCTGCTCCTGAAAGAGGGGTACGCCCTTGGTCTTGCCCAGCACGGCGTGCAGCTCGTCCGCCGGGCCATGTTCGGGCGCGGGCGATGGGAAGGTCACGGCCTCTGCACCCGAGCGGCGACGCAGGTAGGGATGCACCATATTGCCCTGAATGGGGCCGGGGCGGACAATCGCCACTTGAATGACGAGATCGTAGAATTCGCGCGGTTTGAGGCGCGGCAGCATGTTGATCTGCGCCCGGCTTTCGACCTGAAACACTCCCACGCTGTCGCCCCGGCAGAGCATGTCATAGGTCGGCTTGTCATCGGGGGGCACATCGGCGAGGCCGATCTCGATGCCCTCATGATCGCGCAGCAACTCGAAAGCCTTGCGGATGCAGGTGAGCATGCCGAGCGCCAGCACATCGACCTTCATCAGCCTCAGCGCATCGATATCGTCCTTGTCCCATTCGATGAAGGTGCGGTCCGCCATCGCGGCATTGCCGATCGGCACAAGTTCATCGAGCCGCGCACGCGTGAGCACGAACCCGCCGACATGCTGCGAGAGGTGGCGCGGAAAGCCGATGAGGCGTTTCGCGAACCCCACGGCGCGGGCAATGGAGGGGTTATCGGGGTCGAGCCCCGCCTGCTTCACCTGATTGCGGGTGATATCCGAGCCCCAGCTGCCCCATTGCGTGCCGGAGAGCGCGGCGGTGATATCCTCCGAAAGCCCCAGCACCTTGCCCACCTCGCGGATCGCACTTTTCGGACGATAATGGATGACAGTGGCTGCGAGTCCCGCGCGCTCGCGACGATAGCGCTCATAGATATGTTGGATGATCTCCTCGCGCCTTTCATGCTCGAAATCGACATCGATATCCGGGGGTTCGCGGCGCTCCTCGGAGATGAAGCGGGCGAAGAGCACATTGTGCTCGGCCGGGTCCACCGAGGTGATGCCCAGCACGTAACACACGGCGGAATTCGCCGCCGATCCGCGTCCCTGGCAGAGGATTCCCTTGTCGTTCGCGACGCGCACGATGTCGTGGATGGTGAGGAAATAGCGCGCATAATCGAGCTTGCCGATCAGCGTGAGTTCGGCATGAAGCAGCTTCTCGACCTTCGCCGGAATGCCATCCGGGTAACGCATCGCGGCGTGGCGGAAGGTCAGCTCAGTGAGCCAGCCCTGCGCATCTTTTCCCGGCGGGACCGGCTCGTCGGGGTATTCATAGGTAAGTTGGCCGAGATCGAATTCCACGCGCGCGAGCAGGCGCTGCGTCTCGACGATCGCCTCCGGGGCATCAGCAAAAAGACGCGCCATCTCATTGGGGTGTTTCAGATGCCGCTCGGCATTCATTTCCAGCAAGCGGCCCGCATTCTCCAAGGTCCCCCCCTCACGGATGCAGGCGAGAATATCTTGCAGATCACGCGCCGATGGGTCGGCGTAGAGCACATCATTGGTGGCGATCAGCGGGATGCCTACACTCTCGCCGATGTCCCTGAGTTCCATGAGCTTTCGCCGGTCATCGCCCCGACGCGGCATGGTCGCCCCGAGCCAGAGTGCGCCGGGCGCGGCTTCCGCCAAATGCGGCAGGAGGGCAGACAGGTTTCGCCGATCGCGCTCCGTCATCACGATGAGGAGGAGGTTGCGGGCATCGGCGAGAAGGTCATCGAGAAGGAGATGACATTCACCCTTTTTCGCACGACGGTTGCCCAGAGTGAGCAGCCGACAAAGCCTCCCCCAGCCCGCGCGGTTCTCGGGGTAGGCGATGATGTCTGGCGTGCCATCTGCAAAGGCAAGCCGTGCGCCGGTGACGAGTTTGAAATCGCGCGCCCGCTCCTGAACGAGGGCTCGCCAATCGATGCTCTCGGGGTCATCCGACGTAGGGGAGGCCGGTGGAAGCGGCAGGTGCTGCGGCTCGAGATGAAACTCGCCCGGCCCCGAACCCTCGCGCCGCTTGAGGGGTGGCAAGGCCCCGCCCTCGCGCAACTCCTTCAGCGCCGACCATGCCCGCACCACCCCCGCGAGCGTGTTGCGATCGGCGATGCCGAGCCCGGCATGGCCCAGAAGCAGGCTCGTGAGCACGAGATCAGCCGCAGGCGATGCCCCGCGCAGGAACGAGAAATTCGTCGCGCAGGCGAGTTCAGCGTAGGCCGGATTGCCGCGCCGTTTCACGCGAAAAGCCCATGCATAAACCAGCGAGGGCGGGCATTGCTGTCCTCATAGAGCCCTTCGCGGAAAATCCAGAAGCGATGGCCCTGCGCATCTTCGACCCTGTAGTAATCGCGGGTCGCAGGCGCGTTATTTCCCGACCGCCACCATTCCGGCGCGATGCGCTCCGGGCCTTCCGCGAGGCGCACCTCATGCAGCACCCGCCGCCAGCGAAAGCGCAGGGGCGGGCTGTCGGGCACCTCAGCCAGAACCTCGATGAGTTGAGGATGTTCGAACAGAGTGATCGGCCGCGCGGGCGGCTGCCCCGGCTCGGGCACGGGAAAAGAGGCCGTTGCATGGCCCGAAAGATACGGCACGCTGCCCCCGGCACGGACCGGATCATGCGTGTCGCGCCCCACAAACCGCCGCACATTCTCGCGTCCGAAGCGGACGGTGAGGCGATCGACAAGAGCGGCGATTTCACCCGCTTCCTGTGCAGGCGCGATTCCGCCCTCCAGCGTGGATTGCTGCGCGTTGAGACGCTCGCTGCGATGAACCGCAAGACGCAGTGCATCAAAGCCAAAACCGGGATCGAGCGGATCGGCGAGCGTATCGATCCTGAGTTTCAGAAGCCGCATCAGCACGGCGGGATCGCGGGTGCCCTGCGCCGTCTCGATCATCACACGCCGCACCGCGCCATCGGAGCGAAAGAAGCTCGCCTCGAATGCGCGACCGCCCGCACCGCGCCGCTCCAGCGCTTCAACGATATCTTGTGCCAGCCGTTCGAGCGCGCCGAGCAGGCTTTCGATCAGCCCCAGCGGTTCGGGGAAATGCTTCTCGGCCATGATCTCCGGCGCGGGCCGCAAAGGCGTGATGCGGATATCCTCATGCCCGAGAACACGGCGCAGGGCATCGGAAAGTCCCGCCCCGAAACGTGCCGTGAGCAGGTGCGAGGGGCGATCGGCGAGATCAGCCAAGGTGCGGAACCCTGCGCGACTCAGGGCAAGCGTCGCCTCGGTGGATTGATCGAGTGCGGTGATCGGCAGCGCGCGGGCGAAGGCTTCTTCCTCCCCGGGAAGCGCAATCGTGTTGCGCCTGTAGCGCGCGAAAGCCCAGGCAGCGTCCGGCGTGCCGGCCATGGCTGCGCAGGTCGTGAGCCCGAGGCCCGCAAGCCTGCGCCGTGCGCGCCCGAGCATCGCCTCCTCACCGCCAAAGAGATGGGCGCAGCCCGTGACATCGAGGATAAGGCCATCGCGCTCGCGGGGGGCCACGAGGGGTGTGAACATATCGCAGATATCACTCGCGCGGCGCAGAAACTGGATGTCGGCCTCGTTGTTGGCTTCCGCAACTTCAAGGTTTGGCCAGAGCGCGCGTGCCTCGGTGAGCGCCATTCCGAGTCTGAGACCGGCGCGTGCTGCGACAGGATCGAGCGCCGCGATCCGCAACGCGCCGCGATCTTTCTCGACCAACACGAACGGGCGTTCATCCCGCCCGTTGTGCTTGGGAATGCTCATCGCGCACCGTGCGCGATCGGTCGAGAGAAACGGGAACCACAGGGCGAGATAGCGGCGGGCCTGACCCGTCATCGATGCGGGTTCCGGATCCGGTTCCACTGTCGGTGAATCGATCTTCAAGGCGTTGAGCATCGCGGTTCCATTCCAGATGATGTTGCGCTCCCTCCTGCCCGTTGCGTGCACGCAGCAATGTGAAGTGAAAAGCCGGATTCCCCGGTGCTTTCGCGGCCAGAGCGCGCGAGGGCAGCGCCCGCACCTGCCAGCGTGTTTCAGCGGCGCTTGCCGTGGCTTTCGCTCCACTCCGCAGCAGGAAAACTGGCACGCCAGAGGTTTTTGCGGCCAACGCAAGGCGACGGCTCGCCGTGAGATCATAGGCCCGCGCCTCTCCCCGGATGTTGATGATCGCCGCGCCGAGTGCCTTGCATCGTGCCCCTTCGAGGCCCGCCTGAAGCGCGGATGACACATCACGGGCGCGCACAAGCAGGAGGAGTTTCGGGTCAAACCCCAGTTCCGCCAATCCGGCCGGGTATGGCGCACCGGTCTCGTTCGCCAAGGTCTCGTGTCGAACCCAGAGCATCGCCTTCTTTCCACGGCTCGCACCCAGCATCAGCGCAAGAGCTGCAAGGCTCACGCTATCGGCCTCGGCGCCACCGTAGAACTCATGCAATGCCGCCGCTGCGAGGGAAAACCCGAGCGATGCAGGGGCCTGACAGTCGGGTGTTCTCCTGAGAGGGAGGGACATGGCTTCGAACCCAAATGTTCATGATACGTTCTTATAAACGGAAAGAGGGGTGGAGAGTCAATGGTGAGGCCTTTAGAACGGAGGATCATAAACGACACTTTGTCCTGGGCACTGAAGCGGGTAGCCTTGGCGACCCAACAAGCCGGAAACTCCGATGACCCTGCCTGCCAACCACCCACGATTGACGCGCCGCCCCTTCACACAGGGCGAGTTGATCGCCGACGGGCTACTCCATGCCGTGGCCTTGCTCGCCTCGATCATCGGGCTCGCGGTGCTGATTGTGCTCGTTCTGCTCAAGCGCGGCGGCCTCGAGCTGTCGGCCGTGGTGATCTACGGCATTGGACTTCTCGCGATGTTCGGCTTTTCGGCTGCCTATAATCTGGTTCCCACCTCACCGCTGAAATGGGTGCTCCGGCGGTTCGATCATTCCTCGATTTATCTCATGATTGCCGGAACCTACACGCCGCTTCTTGTGCTGCTGGGCGACCCGTTCTGGGCCATAACGCTTGGCGCGATTGTCTGGGCCGGAGCAATTGCCGGCATCGTGCTGAAAGTGGCGCTGCCGGGGCAGTTCGATCGACTCTCGATTGCGATCTATATCCTGCTGGGCTGTTCGGCGATGATTGCGCTCCGCCCGATGATCGAGAAACTACCCGAGCCGACGCTCTATCTTCTGCTTGCAGGCGGGCTCATCTATGTTGTCGGCGTTGTGTTCTACGTGTGGAAGTCCCTGCGCTTCAACAACGTGATCTGGCACAGTTTCGTCTCGGTCGCGGCTGGCTGCCATTACGCCGCCATCGCCTATGCGATGACGATGTGAGCGGAGAATGGCGCTGCAGGCCCAACATGGGCCGATAAGAGAAATAGGCCCCCTCCGGTTTTATCAATGTGCATGCAAAGACCTGAAAAGGCCGACATGTTGACATGCGGCTTCAGGCATCTGCCAACGAGACCTCGACCGGCTGAAATGGGGTGCTAAGCCAACGCTTCATTGTGCAGGCAGCGTTCGAGCCCGACCAGCAATGCCAGCTCGATCGCGAGGTGTGGCATTTCGTTTCGTGTGGCTGAGTATTCGCGAAAACCGACCGGCTCCTTGAGCGGTCAGATGTTCTCGCAGTCGCGCAAATGAATCCTGGGTCGCTTGCAAAGGCCTCAAAACGCGGCGCAATTTCCGGACCGTTGACGACCTGCTCGAAGGATGGAGGGGAGTGGTGGAGGTAAGCGGGATCGAACCGCTGACCTCTTGCATGCCATGCAAGCGCTCTCCCAGCTGAGCTATACCCCCACATCTCGACAGAAGCAGCCTGGGATGGTGCTTCGTGGTTCTCTGTCAGAAGAACGGGCTCGGCCCGAAATCCCGAAGCAGAAGGGACGATCAATCGTCCGGCCGGGTTTCTGTCACAAGCCTCGTCCTACCGCAAGAGGTAAAGAGGCTTCTCGACCCCGATCAGGTTTCCTCGTCTTCCTCGAGGTCGCCGTCGATGAGGTCGGCAACATCGCTGTCGTCCTCATCCTCTTCTGGCGCGAGGAACGTGTCGTCCTCATCACCGATTTCGTCTTCGATCTCGATCGCATCGACATCGGCCGCAGCGGCCTCGTCGCCGGCAGCCACCTGTTCGAGCGGCACGAATTCGGGGCTGGCAGCCGCGAGTTCAGTGTCCTCTTCCTCAACCTCGGCCGCTTTTGCCAGCTTCGCTTGCGGGTCAAACATGCTGCGCGGATATTTCTGCCCGGTGAAGGGCGAAACAACCGGATCCCGATTGAGATCGTAGAATTTCTTGCCCGTTACGGGGCAGGTGCGTTTGGTGCCAAGTTCAGGCTTCGCCACGGTCGAGGTCCCGTCTTGAATGATCATGGAAGGGTTTGTCTTCATCAAGCGATCGAAAGGCGCATCCGCCACGCCGAACGATCTCTTGCAAATTCGGGATGAAGCCCGTTAGAGGGTGCGCCATCGCCTGTCAATGCGCGTTTGAGATGCGCGAGGCGCGATCCTGTTCTTGCGAGCCTCCGGATGGGAGCCGGGACTCGCGGCACCTTCGTTTTGAGGACGACCCGACATGAGCCATGCCACCACTCCCAGACCCATGCGTGCCACGGCGAGCGGCCCTCTGAAGGGCGCTGTCGAAGTCCCGGGTGACAAGTCCATTTCGCACCGCGCATTGATTTTCGGGCTGCTGGCTGTGGGTGAAACACGCGTCTCAGGGCTGCTCGAAGGCGAGGATGTGCTGCGCACAGCCGACGCCGCCCGCGCGCTGGGGGCGACGGTCGAGCATCTCGCGCCCGGCGAGTGGCGCGTGCGCGGCATGGGTGTCGGAACCCTGCTGGAGCCGCGTGGCGTGCTCGATTTCGGCAATGCCGGAACCGGCTCGCGCCTGATGATGGGCGTCGTCGGCGGCCATCCGATCCGCGCGACCTTTGATGGCGATGCCTCGCTCCGCAAACGCCCGATGGGCCGGATTCTCGATCCCCTGAAGAAAATGGGCGTCGAGGTCATGGATTGCGCGGAAGGAAACCGCCTGCCGCTCACGATCCGGGGTGCTCGGGATGCGCTGCCCATCACCTACGAAACCCCCGTCCCCTCGGCGCAGATCAAGTCGGCGATCCTGTTCGCCGGGCTGAACGCGCCGGGCGAGACTACTGTGATCGAGAACGAGGCGAGCCGCGACCATACCGAGAAGCTGCTCGCCTTTTTCGGGGCGGAAGTGGAGGTTTCGAAACACGGCGCGCATGGTCGCAAGATTGTCCTGAAAGGCCAGCCGTCGCTTGGGCCTCGCCCGATCATTGTGCCGGCCGATCCCTCTTCCGCCGCCTTCCCGATTGTCGCTGCCCTGATCACCCCCGGCTCGGACATCATCGTGAAATCGGTGATGATGAACCCGCTGCGCGTGGGGCTGTTGATCACGCTCCAGGAAATGGGCGCCGATATCGTCGAACTCGAAAGGCGCGAGGAGGGTGGCGAGACTGTCGCCGATCTGCGCGTGCGTCATTCGGCGCTGAAGGGCGTTGATGTGCCCGCCGAGCGTGCGCCTTCGATGATCGATGAATACCCGGTTCTGGCCGTTGCAGCCGCCTTCGCCATGGGCGAAACCCGCATGAATGGCTTGCAGGAACTGCGCGTGAAGGAGAGCGATCGCCTCGCGGCCGTTGCGGCGGGGCTCGCGGTGAATGGTGTCGAACATCAGGTTATGGGCGACGACCTCATCGTTTCCGGCAATGGCCGTGCCGCAAAAGGCGGCGGGAATGTCGAGACCCATATGGATCACCGCATCGCCATGAGCTTCCTCGTCATGGGGCTCGCCAGCGAGAGGCCGGTCGGGGTCGATGATGTCACCTTCATCGCCACGAGCTTCCCCGATTTCCTGCCGCTCATGGCGCGGCTCGGTGGAAAGATTTCCTGATGGACGGGCCGATCATCGCGGTGGACGGCCCGGCAGCCTCGGGCAAGGGCACGATCGCCAAACGGATCGCGGCCGAATTCCACCTGCCGATGCTTGATACCGGGCTGCTCTATCGCGCCGTGGCGCAGCATATGGTCGATCACGGACTGAGCCTCGATGACGAGACCGCAGCTGAGCGGGCCGCGCGCACTTTCACGATCGAATGGCTTGTCGATGAGCGGCTCCGAACACGCGTGGCGGGCGAGCAGGCGAGCCGGGTTGCGAAATATCAGGGGCTGCGCGTGGCCTTGCGGCAGTTCCAGCAGGATTTTGCGCACCAGCCGGGCGGTGCCGTGTTGGATGGCCGTGACATCGGCACGATCATCGCGCCAGATGCCCATGCAAAACTGTGGATTGATGCCGATGTGAAAGCGCGCGCAAACCGGCGTTTCCGCGAGTTGATCGGACGCGGCGAAGTTGTTCGTGAGGCCGATATTCTGGCGGACCTCATGGCGCGCGATGCCCGCGATGCCCCCAACATGCAGATCGCGCCAGATGCGATCCGCATCGACACTACGCATCTCGATGTCGACCAAGCCGTCGCCGAGGCTCTTGCGGCGGTGCGGCGGCGCGTCCAGACTTGATTTCGGGTCATCGCTGAACGACCCGACGAGGCCGATCATGATCCGCGACTATGAGCCCATTCCCCTTCCGGATTTTGAGGAAAAATCGCCTGAGGCCATGCGTGCGGAAGCCGAAAGGTTTCGCGCGGTGATGGCAAGGCGCCACACGATCCGCGAATTCTCCCATCGCCCGGTTCCGCGCGACATCATCGAAACGTGCCTCAGAACAGCAGGAACCGCGCCTTCCGGCGCCAATCACCAGCCTTGGCATTTCGCGGTGATCGGCAATCCGGCGATCAAATCGCGCATCCGGGCGGAAGCGGAAATCGAGGAAAAGGCCTTTTACGCAGGCAAGGGCGGCGAGGAATGGCTCGGTGCTTTGCGGCCCCTTGGTACCGATGCCGGCAAACCCTTTCTGGAAGTCGCACCGTGGCTGATCGCAGTTTTCGGCGCGCGCAATTCCGTGAGTGCCGATGGTGTCATACGGAAAAACTACTACGTGCCGGAATCGGTTTCGATTGCCACAGGGTTCCTGATTGCGGCCCTGCATCAGGCCGGACTTGCGACTCTAACCCATACGCCGAGTCCGATGGGGTTTCTCAATGAAATCTGCCGACGCCCGGCGAATGAGAAGCCCTACATCCTGCTGGTCACCGGCTATCCGGCTGAGGGCTGCACCATTCCCAAATACGCTACCGAGAAAAAGCCGCTCGCCGAGATTTCGAGCTTCTTCGTCTGAATTCAGGAGACCATGATGGATTCCATGCGCGATATTCGTCGCAGGCGGACGCCGGGCGTGTGGCTGATCATGGCGCTCAATGCGCTGGTATTTCTTGGTCTTGCCGCCTTGCAGGGCGGGTTCAACATGTCGCCGCGCCTCATCGCCGAATGGGGCGGCATCTTGCCCATCCAGTGGATGGAGGGTGAGCCCTGGCGGTATCTCACGGCCGGCTTCCTGCATTTCGGTCCGCTGCACATCACGGCGAACATGATCTGCCTGCTGGCTTGGGGCGTGCCGCTGGAGCGGCTGTTCGGAACGGGCCGGTTCGTGATCCTGTTTCTCGGCAGCATCGTTGCCGGTTCAATCGGATCGGTGATGATGCATGCAGGTCCTTTCGTCGGGGCAGGCGCCTCGGGCGGTGTATCCGGCCTGCTCGGAGCGCTGCTGATGCTGCAACTGACCCGATTTGTCGCAATTCCGGCATCGTTCTTCCTGACCAATTTTGCACTGAACGTGGCCGTGGCCCTGCTCGCACCGGGCGTCGACTGGCAGGCCCATCTCTTCGGGTTTCTGGGTGGAATGGCGCTGACGGGCTTGATGGTGCTGCTCCGGCGTTGACAATATCCCATATTCGAGAAATATTCTCGTATATGGGAATTCAGATTGCGCTCGACCCTCCTTCCACGTCAGAAAACCTCGATCGGCAGATCGGGCAGGGGTTGAGACGGCTTCGCCAAGGCCGTGGCTGGTCGCTGGAAGAACTGGCGGCGCGCAGTGGCGTCAGCCGCGCGACGCTTTCCCGGCTCGAGAACGCCGAGGTGAGTGCCACCGCAACCGCTCTGTGCAAGCTCGCCAGCGCCTTCGGGCTGACAGCCTCGCGCCTGCTGCATCAGGTCGAGAGCGAAGCCGCGCCGCTGGTGCGCCGGGCGGAGCAACCGGTTTGGGAAGACCCCGCGAGCGGGTTCATTCGCCGCGCCGTTTCGCCGCCCGCGCAAAATCTCGCTGGCGAGGTGATTGAAGGCGCGCTCTCCGCCGGCACCATCATCAGCTACGACCTGCCGCCGAAACCGGGATTGGAGCATCATCTCGTGATGCTCGAAGGCGCGCTGGCGCTCACGGTCGAGGGCCTGACACACCATCTCGGCCCCGGCGATTGCCTGCGTTACGTGCTGCACGGCACGACCCGTTTCGAAACGCCGCCGATGAGCGGTGCGCGCTATCTGATCTTCATGGTGTGAGGCGACACATGGCTTTCGACATCCGGCCCGGCGATTTTTCCGATCCGCAGGTGATTGCCCTGCTGCGCTATCATTACGAGCAGAACCGCGCCAATTCGCCACAGGGTTCGTGCCATGTGCTGGATCTCTCAGCGATGCAGGTGCCGGAAATCGCTTTTTTCACCTTGTGGGAGGGCAGCGGACTCCTCGGCATGGGGGCGCTGAAGCAGCTGGATGGTGGCGAGGGCGAACTGAAATCCATGCGCACGCTGCCGGCCGCTCAAAGGCGCGGCGTCGCCAGCGCCATTGTGCAATGCCTCATCGAAGAAGGGCGCAAGATGGGCCTCAGGCGGCTCTATCTCGAAACCGGCTCGTATGAATATTTCCGTCCGGCGCGGGAACTTTATGCCAAGCACGGCTTTGTCGAGTGCCCGCCTTTCGCCGGTTATCTGGCCGATCCGAACTCGACCTTCATGATGCTGGAGGTCGACCGCGCCTGAGCAGGGCGCTTGCCGCCCCCGCGGCCTTCTGCTATTGCGCCGCTCAATTCGCCGGGCCTGGCATCGGGCTTTGGCGGTTTTGTCGTTTCCGATGAAACCGGCTTTCTGGCGAGGACACCAGACATCCCGCCTGCCGGTGTGCCCACACTGGTCGCTCGAAAGAGCTTTATCGCTTTTGCGATAGCTGGCTGGCCGGGATGGAACGAAGCGAATGGACCAGTGCCTGCGCCGGAGGCCGCTTGATGCGGCAGGCGCTTTTTGGAGTTTCAATGTCCAATACCCAAATGAACCCGAGCCGCGAGGATTTCGCGAGCCTGCTCGCCGAGAGCTTCCTGAAGGCGGATACCGCCGAGGGCACCGTCATCAATGGTCGCGTTGTCGCGATCGAGAAGGATGTCGCGGTGATCGATATCGGCCTGAAGACCGAAGGGCGCGTGGCGCTCAAGGAATTCGCCGGCCCGAACAAGGATTTCGTGCTGAAGATCGGCGATCAGGTCGAGGTCTATCTCGAGCGTGTCGAGAATGCTCTCGGCGAAGCCGTGATCAGCCGTGACAAGGCACGCCGCGAAGAAAGCTGGGTCCGTCTCGAGAAGGCGTTCGAGGCCAAGGAAAAGGTTTCCGGCTCGATCTTCAATCAAGTCAAGGGTGGCTACACCGTCGATCTCGATGGCGCCGTGGCGTTCCTGCCGCGCAGCCAGGTCGATATCCGCCCGATCCGCGACATCGGCCCGCTGATGGGCGTGCCGCAGCCGTTCGAAATCCTGAAGATGGATCGCCGCCGCGGCAACATCGTTGTCTCGCGCCGCACCGTGCTCGAGGAAACCCGTGCCGGCCAGCGTCAGGAACTCGTGTCGAACCTTGAAGAAGGCCAGATCATCGACGGCGTGGTGAAGAACATCACCGATTACGGCGCGTTCGTCGATCTCGGCGGCATCGATGGCCTGCTGCATGTCACCGACATCGCCTGGCGTCGTGTAAACCATCCGTCGGAAGTGCTCTCTGTGGGCCAGACGGTGAAGGTCAAGATCGTCAAGATCAATCAGGATACGCACCGTATTTCGCTCGGCATGAAGCAGCTCCAGGGCAACCCCTGGGAGGGCATCGAGGCCAAGTATCCGATCGAGGGCAAGTTCACCGGCCGCGTCACGAACATCACCGATTACGGCGCGTTCGTGGAACTTGAGCCGGGCATCGAAGGCCTCATCCACGTCTCCGAAATGAGCTGGACCAAGAAGAACGTCCATCCGGGCAAGCTGCTCTCCACCTCGCAGGAAGTGGAAGTGCAGGTTCTCGAGGTCGATCCGGTCAAGCGCCGCATCTCGCTGGGCCTCAAGCAGACTCTGGCGAACCCGTGGGATCACTTCGTCGACAAGCACCCGGTGGGTTCCGTTGTCGAAGGCGAAGTCAAGAACAAGACCGAGTTCGGCCTGTTCATCGGCCTCGACGGCGATGTGGACGGCATGGTCCATCTCTCCGATCTCGACTGGAACCGTCCGGGCGAGCAGGTCATCGAGGAATACAAGAAGGGCGATATGGTCAAGGCCGTCGTCCTCGATGTGGATACCGAGAAGGAGCGCATCTCGCTCGGCATCAAGCAGGTTGGCTCCGATCCGTTCGCGGGCGCGGCCGATACCATCCGCAAGGGCGGTGTTGTCACCTGCGAAGTGCTGGAAGTGAAGGATGGCGGCCTCGAGGTGAAGGTGATCGGTTCCGACCTTACCACCTTCATCAAGCGCTCGGAACTGGCGCGCGATCGCGGCGACCAGCGTCCGGATCGCTTCGCGGCCGGCGAGAAGTTCGATGCCCGCGTGCTGGTGTTCGACAAGAAGGCCCGCAAGATCCAGGTCTCGGTCAAGGCTCTTGAAATGGCCGAGGAAAAGGAAGCGATGGCGCAATACGGTTCGGCCGATTCCGGCGCGACGCTGGGCGACATCCTCGGCGCGGCGCTCAAGAAGAAGTAAGCTCCGGGCCTCGTGGCCTTTTGCAAGGATCAAGCTGGCGGGGAAACCTGCCGGCTTTTTTGTGACTTCATCAAACTTCGCGTCGCGAAGAGAGCAAGTAGAGGATCGGCCCGAGGGACCCCATGACCAGCGTCACAAAAACCCATATCCATATCTTCCGGCCATTTCGCCTCGCATCCTGAACCATCCACCAAAGGATGATGCCGAGCGCGATCGCCAAATCCAAAAAAATCTGAGCGCCAGCCCACCCCGAGAGGAACAGCGCAATCACGCCCCAATAACCCTCCTTCCAGAGAGCGAGGGTCGTGACGACGGAAAAAGGGACAAGCGCTGTAATCAGGGCAATACGCTGCATTTTGATCCTCTGAGCAAGTTGACAAGAGGCTTGCTTATCCGGAACTCCTCGAGGGCCTGCAATTACCTGGCAGGTTATCAAACTCGCTCTTTCTGATTGGCTGACATATGAACGCGCCCCATCGTCACAGTCCGCTTGCCGTGACGCTCCGGAAAGCGCGCAAGGGAGCTCGCCTGAGTCAGCTTGAACTAGCCCTGCGTATCGGCGTCTCTCAACGTCACATCAGCTTTGTCGAAAGCGGCCGCGCCCGCCCCAGCCGTGACTTGCTTGTCGCCTGGTTGGAGGAACTGCAAAGCCCGTTGGTGCTTCGAAACGCCGCTATGACTGAGGCCGGGTATGCACCCCTCTATTCCGATTCGAGCCTTGACGATCCTCAGCTCTCCCAGGCTCGGGCGGCTCTCGAACGTCTTCTGGCGGCACATGATCCGATGCCAGCCATCATTTTGGATGTTGACTGGAACGTGCTGGCGCTCAATCAGGGTGCACGCTGGCTCTTCGGCTTATTGATGCCGGGGCTCGTCATCAACTCGCATCGATCATCCGTCAATTTGCTCGATGCTCTTGCTCATCCGGACGGATTGCTCGGCGCGGTGATCAATCTGGAGCAGATCGCCCAAGAATTTCTCGCCAGATTGAGGCATGAGACAACAAGCCGACCGTCACTGGCCGGAAAGGTGGAGCAAGTTGCTGCGAACGTCCGCGCAAGAGTCGGCCGCCAGCAACCCAACCGAATACTCTATAAACCGACGGATATCCGTGCTCCGGTGCTGACAACACGACTCAGAACGCCAGTGGGTGTTCTGGCCATTTTCAGCATGTTCACCACGTTCGGAACGCCGTTGGATGTCTCGCTCTCCTCCTTGCGAATCGAGCACTTTTTTCCTGCCGACGAAGATACTGCGCAACTGATCCGTCAGCACGTCGAAGAAATCTCCTGAGGGGCCGAGGTTTTGGGATCTCTTTGAATTCCCGGCTGACTGTCTCCTCTGCCCCGCCTATAACGCTTGCCATGAGCAATTCTCTTCCGCCCCGCGCGCCCGGCAAGGGCGATCACGTCATCCTGGTCGATGGCTCGTCGTTCATTTTCAGGGCCTATTTCCAGTCGATCCGGCAGGACCCGCGCTACAATTACCGATCGGACCGCCTGCCCACAGGCGCGGTGAGGATTTTTGCAACGAAGCTCCTGCAATTCATCCGTGATGGCGCGCGCGGCAAGAAAGCCACGCATCTGGCGATGGTGTTCGACAAATCGGAGGACAGTTTCAGGAAGGCGCTGTTCCCCGCCTACAAGGCGAACCGCTCCGAGCCGCCGGATGAACTCATCCCGCAATTTCCCCTGATGCGCGCCGTGGTGCGCGCTTTCGGCTACGAGCCGGTCGAGATGACGAAATATGAGGCGGATGACCTCATCGCGACCTATGCCGTCGAGGCGGCAGCGGCTGGTGCCGAGGTGACCATCGTCTCGGCCGACAAGGACCTGATGCAACTCGTGGCACCAGGCATCACGATGTATGATCCGGCCTCCGGCGAGCGCGACGAGCGCCTCGTCGGCGAAGCCGAAGTGATCGAATATTTCGGCGTGAAACCGGATCGCGTCGTCGATGTGCAGGCGCTCGCCGGCGACTCGACCGACAATGTGCCGGGCGCGCCCGGCATCGGCATCAAGACCGCAGCCCAACTCATCAGCGAATATGGCGACCTCGAAACGCTTCTGGCTCGCGCAGGCGAAATCAAGCAGCCGAAGCGGCGCGAGACCTTGACTGATCCTGACGTCGTGGAGCGCGTGAAAATCTCGCGCACGCTCTGCACATTGGTGCGCGATGTGCCGGTGGAGAACCCGCTCGAAACGCTCGTCGCGCATCCGCTGGATGCGAAACGCGCCATCGCGTTCCTCAAGGCGATGGAATTCACCACGCTCACGAAGCGTATTGCGGATCTCTCGGGCGTCGAGTTTGACAGCGTGCCACCCGATCCGGCTTACGCGGCCGGAGGCAAAGGCGACGGCAGCCAGCCTGCTGCAGCGGGGAACGCCGAACCGAGCGAGCGCGCGAAGCCGGCAGCCAGTGTCCCCTCCGCCGATGCGCTGACACCTGCTGCATTCGCAGCCTCGCGTCTCGCCTCCCTGCGCGCGCTGCCGATCAAGCCGGAGAGCTACCCGGCTGTGAGCACGCTCGCGGATCTCGAGAGTTTCATTGCCGAAGCGCGCGAGCGGGGCCTCGTGGCTTTCGATACCGAAACATCCTCGCTCGACAGCATGCAGGCTGAACTCGTCGGTGTCTCGATGGCGATCGAACCGGGGCACGCGATCTATGTGCCGCTTCAGCACCGCACAGGCGATGGCCTGTTCGATGCCGGCCTCGCGTCGGGACAGATCGATCTCAAGGCCGCACTCGAGGCGCTAAAGCCGCTTCTCGAAGATAAAAGCGTGCTGAAAATCGGCCAGAACCTCAAATATGATCTCAACATCATGCGCCGTTACGGCGTCGATATCCGCCCGATCGACGATACGATGCTGATCTCCTACGCGCTGGATGTCGGGCGCGGCGGGCACGGAATGGATGAACTTTCCATGCGCCATCTCGGCCATCAGCCGATTGCCTTCGGCGAGGTTGCGGGCAAAGGCAAGGCGGCTGTGAGTTTCGATCAGGTGCCGATCGACCGCGCCACGGCCTATGCCGCGGAAGATGCCGATGTCACGCTCCGGCTCTGGCTCGCGCTGAAACCGCGTCTTGCCGCCGAAGGGCTTACGAGTGTGTATGAAACACTCGAGCGCGGCATGCCCGATTGCCTCGCCCGGATGGAGCGGCGCGGCATCGCCATTGATCGGCAGATCCTCTCGCGCCTCTCGGGTGAATTCGCTCAAGGAATGGCGCGGCTGGAGGCCGAAATCCACCAACTCGCGGGCGAGAGTTTCAACCTCGGATCGCCGAAGCAACTGGGCGATATTCTCTTCGGAAAGATGGGCATTCCCAACGGCCGCAAGACCGCGACAGGCGCGTGGTCCACGGGCGCGGATGTCCTTGAGGAACTCGCCGAGCAGGGGCATATCCTGCCCGAAAAGCTTCTCGAATGGCGCCAGCTCCAGAAGCTGAAATCAACCTATACCGATGCGCTGCCCTCTTTCGTGAACCCGCAGACGGGCCGCGTGCATACATCTTACGCGCTGGCCGCGACCTCGACCGGGCGGCTCGCCTCTTCCGAGCCGAACCTGCAGAACATCCCCGTGCGCAACGAAATGGGCCGCAAAATCCGGCAGGCCTTCATCGCCATGCCAGGGCATGTGCTGATCTCGGCGGATTATTCCCAGATTGAACTGCGCCTGCTCGCGCATATCGCCGAAATTCCGCAGCTCACGCGCGCATTCGCCGATGGCGTCGATATCCACGCGATGACGGCTTCCGAGATGTTCGCGGTGCCGCTCTCGGAGATGACGAGCGAAATCCGCCGACGCGCAAAGGCCATCAATTTCGGCATCATCTACGGGATTTCGGCTTTCGGGCTCGCGAAACAGCTCGGCATCAGCCGCGAGGAGGCGGGGGCCTATATCAAGAAGTATTTCGAGCGCTTCCCCGGCATCAAGGATTACATGGAGGCGACGAAAAAACAGGTGAAGGCGGAAGGGTTCGTCACGACCATTTTCGGCCGCAAATGCTTCTTTCCCAACATCGATACGAGGAACCCTTCGGAGCGCGCCTTTCTGGAGCGCGCAGCCATCAACGCGCCCATTCAGGGTTCGGCGGCGGATATCATCCGGCGCGCGATGCTGAGGATGGATGATGCGCTCGCAGCCGCGAAATCACCGGCCGAGATGCTGCTTCAGGTGCATGACGAACTGATTTTCGAAGCCCCGGAGGGTGCGGCGGATGCGGCGATCCCCCTCATCCGGAAGGTGATGGAGGCCGCGCCCTTGCCGTTCTTGCAACTGAAAGTGCCGTTGCAGGTGGATGCGCGCGCCGCAAAGAACTGGGACGAGGCGCATTGAGCGGGAGGAGGTTGGCCCCCACTCCCACGACTCCCCGTCACCTCAGAACGCCGATTCAACCAATCTGCAGCCCGGGCGGCGGTTCTTGCGGCATGCATTCAGTGCGAATTGCTGCGCGGCCGCGATGTTCCTCTGGCCGGCACCCCACCAGCATGAGCCATCCGAGCCAGTGACAAAGGCCTTTGGGCCGCGTGATGCCTTGTATTTGTTATAGACGCCGATGCAGAAATTGCTCGCGCTCTGCGCTTCAGCCTCGGCAGGCAACCATGTCAGGACCACGGCCGCCAATGCAGCCAAAGCGATCTTCTTCATATGCTTTCCACCCCACCGGAATTGAGCCAACGAAGAATTCTGGGCTTGGAAAGAGCACGGTGTCAACCGCCCGTCCCGCGGGGAAGTAGGCGGGTTCGGCGAATGCCGGTCCCCATCTGCCTCAGTGAACCGTCACGTTGAACGCCTGCAGTTCCACCACCTGCCCGCCGCGCACGGTGAGCATCGAGCCCTGCGGCACGGCGTTCCAGTGCTCATGACTCTCATCAAGCGGCTCGGACACCACCTGCACCGAGGAGTGGCCCGGCCGCCAATAGAGGGTGGGGGCCTTCTCGTCGCAGGCCCAGCGAAAGGCATGCAGCGTCTCGCCATCCGTGAAGCAGGCGGCGAAGCGCATCGCCTCGTTGATATTCGCGGCGCGCATCATGGCGCAGATTTCGCCGAGAACCGAGCCAAAGGCCTCACCGGCATTCTCCCGTGCGCCCCGCCCCATCGCCGCGAGGAAAATCGCCTCGCTGTCGGTCGTGCCAACGCGATGCATGTACAGTTCATCCGGAATCATCGCCTCGACCTGCCGCCGGATTTTCCCGAAGCCGCCGATCTGCCCATTGTGCATGAAAAGCGAGCGGCCATGCGTGAAAGGATGGCAATTGGCGCGCGCGGTCGCGGTGCCGGTGGCGGCGCGCACATGCGCGAAGAACATCGGTGAGCGCACCTGATTGCAGATCGAGAGCAGGTTGTCATCCGACCAGGCCGGGCGCAGATCGCGGTAAATGCCGGGCTCGGGCCGCTCGCCATACCAGCCGAGGCCGAATCCGTCGCCGTTGGTGGAGGTCTTGCACTCGGTCGCGCGCATGCTCTGGTGAATCAGGGAATGGCACGGCTTGCTCACCACCGTATCCAGAAAAACAGGTTCACCCTGATATGCGAGAAAGCGGCACATGAATTTTCTTCCCCAACCGACGAATTCAGAATTATCTCCCTCTTCCGGTGAATGGAAGATGAAGCCGCAAGATTGCGTTGCAAAACCGCGTTTGCATGCCCTAGAGCGAGTTGGGGCTCATTCGTGCACGGCCATGCTGAATGCTGGCCAAACAAATGCCGTGCCGAACGGACGACGCTGGTCTTTGGGAGGAGAAAAGCGATGCGGTTGGGGTTGATTTTTCTGGGAATGATGTTGGCTTCTCCGGCTCTTGCGGCCGAAGGATTCGATGGCAAGGGCCTTTCGCTCTGGTGGGCGCTGCCGTTCGCCGGTCTGCTGTTGTGCATTGCGACCGGCCCGGTGCTCTATCATCGCACCTGGGAGCATCATTACGGAAAGATCACCGCGCTCTGGGCCCTGCTGATCATCGCGCCGCTGGTTCTGTTCAAGGGGGCCGGCGTGGCGCTGGAAGCTGTCCTCCATACGATGCTGCTCGAATATATGAGTTTCATCATCCTGCTGTTTGCACTGTTCACCGTGGCAGGCGGCATTCTCGTGACAGGCAACCTGCGCGGCACACCGGCGGTGAATACCGGCATCCTCGCCATCGGCACCGTGCTCGCGAGCGTGGTGGGCACGACGGGCGCCTCGATGATCCTCATCCGGCCGATCATCCGCGCGAATGACGATCGGCGCCACAATGTGCATGTCGTGATCTTCTTCATCTTCCTCGTCTCGAACATTGGCGGCTCGCTCACCCCGCTGGGTGATCCGCCGCTCTTCCTCGGCTTCCTGCGTGGCGTCGATTTCTTCTGGACGACATCGCACATGTTCGGGGAATTCCTGCTCATGTCGATCGCGCTGCTGGTGATTTTCTATATCTGGGACACCATCCTTCATGCGAAGGATGACAAGTTGCCGCCGCTGCCGGACAAGACGCCGGACCGCGACATCAAGCTCTACGGAACCTCGAATTTCGCTCTTCTCGGCGCGATCATCGTGATGATCCTGATCTCGGCTTCCTGGAAGCCGGGTGTGAAGTTCCACTTCCCCGGCGGCTACATCGAATTGCAGAATCTGGTCCGCGATATCGCTCTCATCCTCATCGCGCTGATCTCGCTGAAAATGACGCCGAGGCAGGTGCGTGCGGGTAACGAGTTCAGCTGGGGACCGATTCTCGAGGTCGCGAAACTCTTCGCAGGTATCTTCATCTGCATGATCCCGGTTCTGGCGATGCTGAAAGCCGGCAAAGCGGGTGCCTTCGCGCCGCTGGTGGCGTTGGTTTCGAACCCCGATGGCAGCCCGAACAATGTCGCCTACTTCTGGCTCACCGGCGTGCTTTCGTCGTTCCTCGACAACGCGCCGACCTACCTTGTGTTCTTCGAACTCGCGGGGGGTGATCCAAAAGTGCTGATGACACAGGGCGCGCTGACTTTGGCGGCGATTTCCTGCGGCGCGGTGTTCATGGGGGCCAACAGCTATATCGGCAATGCGCCGAATTTCATGGTCTACGCGATTGCCAAGGATATGGGCGTGAAGATGCCCTCCTTCTTCGGCTACATGGTGTGGAGCGTGGCCATCCTGATCCCGCTGTTTGTCGTGGTCACCCTCGTATTCTTCCGATGAGGAGAGGGGATGGCTGAGGCGCACGGGGCGAGTTACTTCCGGGAAGCGATGATCTTTCTAGCGATGGCGGGGGTGATTGTTCCCGTCTTCCATCGTCTGAGAATCAGCCCTGTCATCGGCTTCCTGATTGGTGGGGTGATCCTCGGCCCGCATGGTCTGGCGCATCTGTTCGGGGATCAGCCGCTCGTCCGGGCCATCACGATCTACGATATCGGCGCGGTGATGCCGCTCGCCGAACTCGGGGTGGTGTTCTTGCTCTTCACAATCGGGCTGGAACTCTCTTTCGAGCGTCTCAAGCTGCTGCGTCGCCTGATTTTCGGGCTTGGCAGCGCCCAGATGCTCGCGACCACCCTTGTACTGACCGTGAGCGGGCTTGTTTTCGGGCTATCGTTGGGTGCCGCGACCATTCTCGCCGCGGCCTTGGCCCTTTCCTCCACTGCAATTGTACTGCCGGTTCTCGCGGAGCGCAGACGTCTCGCCTCCACGGCGGGGCGCGCGAGCTTCGCCGTGCTGATCTTGCAAGATCTCGCGGTCGCGCCGATCCTCATCGCAATCACCGCCATGGCCGGAGCCGCTGCGGGCGCCTCGCCCACGCTGAGCTTCTTCAAGGCTTTCGCGTTTGGCGCGATGGTCATTGCGGTGATGGTCGTGGGAGGGCGGCTCGTTCTGCGTCCATTGATGCAGATTGTGGCTCGGTCAGGCAGCCAGGAGTTGTTTCTCGCGGCCTGTCTGCTCGTGGCGATGGGCGCAGGGCTGATTGCCGCCGCAGCCGGCTACTCGATGGCGATCGGCGCCTTTGTCGCGGGGCTGTTGCTGGCGGAAACCGAGTATCGGCACGAGATCGAGGTGACGATCGGCCCGTTCAAAGGGTTGCTGCTGGGGCTGTTCTTCATGACGGCAGGCGCCCAGCTCGATCTCGCGGCCTTGCTTCAGCATCCGTGGCTGATCGGGGGGCTGGTAATCGGTCTCGTCAGCCTCAAGGTGGTGGTGCTCTTGTTTCTGCTTCGGTTGTTCCGGATTGCGAGCTACGCACGAGCCGAGATCATGCTGACGCTCGCCCCGGCTGGCGAGCTTGGTTTCGTGCTGATCGCCGCTGGTGTCGCGGGCGGAATCATCACACCGCAGGTCTCTGCCATTGCCTCCATTGTTGTTCTGGTGACGATGTTCGCTATCCCTCCGCTTCATCGGCTCGGTATGTATCTGGGCCAGCGCGACCGCGTGAACGCGCTGCCGGCGGCTGCGACATCAGCCACCGAGCATGCCGGTATCGGCAAGGTGATCGTCGTCGGGTTTGGCCGGGTGGGGCAGGTCGTGGCAGGAATGCTGAGCCGCCACAAGGTCCCGTTTCTTGCCGTCGATGTCGAGCCTGCTGTCATTGCCCTGGCCCGGAAATCTGGCATTGACGCGATTTTCGGCGATGCCAGCCGGCGCGAATTCCTGCGCCGGATCGGGATTGCGGAAGCGCGCGCGCTGGTCGCGACCTCGTCCGATCCGGATGCGGTGGAGCGACTGGTGCGGATTGCCCGGGCGGAACGGCCCGATCTTGTCATCGTGGCGCGCGCTCGCGATGCCGAGCACGCCGCCCGGCTCTATGCGCTTGGTGCCTCGGATGTTGTGCCAGAAACCGTTGAGGCGAGCCTGCAACTTGCCGAGAATGTGCTCGTCGATATCGGGACGCCGATGGGGCTCGTTATCGCCTCCGTGCATGAAAGACGCGACGAATTCCGGGCTGAAATCCAGAAAAGCGGCGCCAATCCCCGCCCGTCCCGTCCCGGTCGCCGGCCGCCTCTGCGCCGCGACGAGCCAGAGCGCAAGGCTGGCGAAGCGGATGATGGCGGCCGCTGATCACACGGCTCTTTCGCCCCCCAGCGCCTGAGGCCGCTCGCCGCCCAAGGCCCAATCCACCAGTTCGATCGTGTGGAGAATGGGCGTCGGCTCGCCGCGTTCCTCGAAGCCGAGCCCGATCTGGGTAATGCAGCCGAGATTGCCGGTGGCGATGGCATCGGGTTTCAACCGCGCGATGTTGCGGGCCTTGCGCGCCCGAAGTTTCGCCGAAATCTCCGGTTGCAGCATGTTGTAGGTTCCAGCCGAGCCACAGCAGATATGCCCTTCCGGCACGTCCTTCACCTTGAAGCCGAGCGCACGCAGGATGTTTTTCGGCGCATCGGTGATCTTCTGTCCGTGCTGCATCGAGCACGCCGAATGATAGGCGATGGTGAGCCCCGTTTCGCGCGCCGGCGCAAGTTCGAGGGTCGAGAGATATTCGGTGATGTCCTTGGCGAGCGCCGACACCCGCGCCGCCTTCTCGGCATAGGCGGGGTTGTCGCGGAACATGAAGCCGTAATCCTTGATTGTCGTTCCGCAGCCTGAGGCCGTGATGATGATGGCGTCCAGCCCTGGCCCGTCCATCTCGGCGATCCAGGCGTCGATGAGTTTCTCTGCCTGATGATGCGAGGTTTTCTCATGGCCCATGTGGTGCACCAGCGCGCCACAGCAGCCCTCGCCCTTGGGCAGCACAACCTCTATGCCAAGGCGCGTCAGCACCCGAATCGCGGCCTCGTTAATGCCCGGTGCCAGCACCGGCTGCGCGCAGCCCGAGAGCATCGCCACGCGGCCCTTGCGCTCGGCTTTCGGCGGGAAGACAGCCGGGCCATCTGTCCAGGAGCGCGAAGGAATGGAAGCGGGCGCAAGGCCCAGCATAGCGCCCATCTGCTTGCCGATTACGGGCAGTTTCTCGACGATTGACCTGAAAGGTTTCGCGATTGCCGAGGCGAGAAGCGCCAGCCGGAAACGGTTGGGGTAGGGCAGCACATTCGCGAGAATTCCGCGCATCAGCCGTTCGTTCCAGGGCCGCTTGTAGGTCTTCTCGATATGGGAGCGGGCATGGTCGACCAAGTGCATGTAATGCACGCCCGAGGGACAAGTCGTCATGCATGAGAGGCACGAGAGGCAGCGGTCGATATGAGTGACGACCTCTTTCGTCGCTGGTTCGCCGCTCTCGAACATCTTCTTGATGAGATAGATGCGCCCGCGCGGGCTATCGAGTTCGTCACCGAGTTCGAGATAGGTTGGGCAGGTCGCTGTGCAGAACCCGCAATGCACGCAGGTGCGCAGGATTTTTTCGGAAGCCTGCATGGCCGGATCGGCCAGGGCCGCAAGGCTGAAATTCGTTTGCATGGGTAAACCTCAGGCCTCGGCAATCATCCGACCGGGATTGATCAATCCGGCGGGGTCAAAACTCGATTTGATCCGGCGTGACAGCATCGCGACAGGCGCGCTTTCCGGCTCGAAGACCGGTACCGAAATACGGATGGAATCCGATGCGCGGACCAAAGTCGCGTGGCCCTTGCCTTTTACGGCCGCGCGGATCACGGTAGCACCGGCGTCTTTGACCGAGGCGGTCGCGAGCCAGATCAGCCCGCCGCCCCAATCATAGAAGAGTTTCGCGTCGGTCAAACCGTTGCGAATGATGTCTGCGACCCGGGGTGCATCGGAAGGCTTCACCGAGAGACGCCAGAGCGCCGTTTCGCGCGGTGTGGCGAGCAGCTGACAATCGCGGATGTCGACCCAGAGCTTCTCGGACGCCGAGCCATCGATCCGGCGCGGATTTCCGAACCGCTTCAGCATAGCGGCGAGCGCCTTGAAGCGATAATCGATGGAAGCGGTGAAATTCTCGAAACGAAGGAGAGTTTGCGCGCTTTCACCGGCGACACCTGCGGGCAGATGCGCGGCCCCGGACACTTCGAAGGGCGAGCCCAATGCTGCCGACATGGCTGCAACGGCCTCGCCATCGGGCAAGCCATCAAAAACCATCGAGGCCGAAGCCTCGGGGCGCGGCAGAACCTTGAACGTCACTTCGGTGAGCACGCCCAAAGTGCCATGCGCGCCGGCCTGCAATTTCACGAGGTCAAGCCCCGTGACATTCTTCATCACCCGGCCGCCGGATTTGATGATCTCACCCGCACCATTGACGAAGCGCACGCCGATCAGGTGATCCCGGCACGCTCCCACCACCACGCGGCGCGGACCGGAGACATTCGCCGCGACAACGGCGCCAATGGTCGGTTCGCCCGAGGTCCCGAAAATCGCGCGGTGATCCATCGGCTCGAAGGGCAGCATCTGGCCCTTGGAAGCGAGCGTTTTCTCGACCACACTCAAGGGCGTGCCGGCGAGGGCTGAAATCACCATCTCGGCAGGTTCATGCAGGGTGACGCCCGCGAGCTTTTCGAGGCTCAGCATGTCTCCCGCCTGAACCGGGCGACCAAGCCCCTTGCGCGTGCCGCCACCCTGAATGGCGAGCGGCAGTTTCTTCGCGATCGCGCCGCGCACGGCTTCGGCGACCGCTTCTTCGGTTTTCGGGGTCAGCATGGTCAGGCCGTCCGTCCTTCGAGGGGAAACACCTTGGCGGGATTGAGGATCCAGTCCGCATCGAAGGCCGCGCGCACACGCAGCTGCTGCGCGAGGTCAGCCGGGTTGAACTGATGGATCATCAGGTCGCGCTTCTCGATTCCGACGCCATGCTCGCCCGTGAGGCAGCCGCCGACTTCCACGCACAGTTTCAGGATGTCGTTGCCGGCCTCTTCCGCCTTCATCGCCTCGGTGGGATCGTTCACGTTATAGAGGATCAGTGGGTGTAGGTTCCCGTCGCCCGCATGGAACACATTGGCGACGCGCAGGCCGTAATGCTTCACGATTTCGTCAATGCGACGCAGCACATAGGGCAACTGGCCTGTGGGGATGGTGCCGTCCATGCAGATGTAATCGGCGATGCGGCCGGTCGCGCCGAAAGCGCTCTTGCGACCTTTCCAGATGGCGGCCGTTTCCATCGCGGATTTCGACTCCTTGATGCGTTTTACGCCATGCTTTTTGGCGATCTCGACGATCTTCGCGAGGGTCGCTTCCATTTCGGCTTCGGAGCCTTCGACCTCGATGATGAGAAGCGCATCGACATCCATCGGGTATCCGGCCTTGGCGAAGGCCTCGCAAATCTCGATCGCCGGTTTGTCCATGAATTCCATCGCGACCGGCACGATGCCTGCCGCGATGATGGCGGCCACGGCCTCGCCCGCCTTCTCGCTGGTCTCGAAACCGAACAGCACCGGGCGGGCCCCTTCGGCGGCCGGAAGGATGCGCACGATCGCTTCGGTCATGATGCCGAGCTGACCTTCGGAGCCGCAAACGAGGCCGAGCAGATCAAGCCCCGCCGCATCCATCGCCTCGCCGCCGATCTGACAGATGGTGCCATCGACGAGCACCAGCGTGACGCCGAGGATGTTGTTGGTCGTCACGCCATATTTCAGGCAGTGCGCGCCGCCGGAATTCATCGCGATGTTGCCGCCGATCGTGCAGGCGAGCTGGCTCGACGGATCCGGTGCGTAGAAAAACCCTTCCGCCGAGACAGCATTGGTGATCGCGAGATTGGTCACCCCGATCTGCACCGTCGCCAGCCGGTCCGGATAGTTGATGTCAAGGATACGGCTCATTTTGGAGAGCCCGATCACCACCGCATCTTCCTGCGGGATTGCGCCGCCGCACAACGAAGTGCCCGCGCCGCGCGGCACAACCGGCACAGCATGCTGATGGCAGAAGGCGAGAACCCTGGAGACTTCCTCGGTCGTGGTTGGCAGAACGACCGCAAGCGGCATGCGCCGATAGGCCGTGAAGGCATCCGTCTCAAAAGCGCGCCGCTCATCCTCGCTCGTGACCAGCGAAGAGGGGCCGACAAGTTTCGACAATCCGTCGATGATGAAATCCCGGCGGGCGAGCACATCGGCCCGCGGCTCGGGGAACAGGATCGCAGTCATCGGGCCTCCCTTGCTCCAATGCAGCTCAATTGGAAGCAGCTTAGAGCAAATTCCGCTCCTGCACAGCACCCGCAAGGACGCATGGCATCTGTTCTATTTTCGAATAAGTACGCTAGATTGAGATCAAAGACATATAAAATTCGATGCGCGGTCATGGCTCTCCTGTGACAGTGCCAAGGGGGTTCTGCGCATGGACAGGCTGGGTGATCTCGAGATTTTCGCCCGCGTTGCCTCGACCGGCTCGATGTCCCGCGCGGCGCGCGACCTCGGGCTATCGCCGCCGGTCATATCGAAGCGGATCAAGCGGCTTGAAGAGCGCCTCGGCACGCGCCTCCTGCAACGCACAACACGCCAGATTGCGCTGACGGAAGCCGGGCGAGGCTTTCACGAGCGGGTGATTGCGATCCTGGGTGCGGTGGATGATGCCGAAACCTGGGTGTCCCAACGCGCGAATGTGGCGCGAGGTCCCTTGCGGATTTCCGCTCCCACGACATTCGGGCGGCTGCACGTAGCACCGCATCTTGTGCGCTTTCTGGAAAGATATCCCGAAATTTCGGTCGATCTCTCGCTGGCTGATCATTTTGTCGATGTCGTGGGGGATGGCTTCGATGTTGCGATCCGTATCGCTGATCTCGCGGATACGAGTCTGGTCGCCAAGAAACTCGCATCGAACCATCGGCTGCTTTGCGCCTCGCCGCGCTATGTCGAAAAGCATGGTCTCCCCGCTTCCATCTCCGATCTCGCGCGGCACCGGCTGCTGGTCCACAACGCAGATCACTGGCGGCTGGATGGTCCGGAAGGCGCCGTGAGCGTGCCGGTTCAGTCTGCGGTTGTGACCAACTCTTCCGAAGTGATCCGCGAGGCGGTGCTGGCGGGGCTTGGGATTGCCCTCCGCTCCACATGGGATGTCGGCGCTGAACTCAAATCCGGTCAGCTGTTGCCGGTTCTGCCAGCCTATCGGGGAGGGCAGCGGGTGGCGATCTATGCGGTCTATCCCTCGCGCCGCCACCTGCCGCAGAAGACGCGTGTCTTTATCGATTTTCTGGCCGAGCTTTATGGCCCTGTCCCGAGTTGGGATCAGGGCCTGAACCTGCCTGCGGCATAGCGACCGCAAAACCGGCAACACCGCAGCCGCGTAGCATGCATGTTCATCTTGTGTGCAGGCCGGAAATGGGTATGGTGCCGGACCACACATTCGCAATGAGGAATACGATGCTTCGCGCTGCCGCTCTCGCCGCCCTGATTGTTCTGCCGGCCTCACATGGCTTTGCTCAAGATGCTGAAGCCGGAAAAACGGTCTTTAACCAGTGCCGCGCCTGCCACCAGGTTGGAGAAACGGCCAAGAATGGCGCGGGCCCACTGCTCAATGGCCTGTTCGGCCGCAAGGCTGGCACGGTCGAGGGGTACAATTACTCCGAGGCCAACAAGAAATCCGGGGTGACTTGGGATGAGGCGAATTTCGCCACCTATATCAAGGACCCCAAGGCTTTCATGCCCGGCAACAAGATGGCTTATGTGGGCCTTAAGGACGAGAAGCGCGTGGCCGATCTGATTGCGTTCCTCAAGCAATATGGTCCCGACGGCAAGATCAAGCCGTAAGTCTGTCTTCTTGATGATGATGGCGAGGGCGGGTCAGGATGTACCCGCCCTTTGTCGTTCTTGACGGGGAGGCCTGCTCTCGGGCTTGATCACGCAAAA
The DNA here is from genome assembly GCA_017302635.1 of Hyphomicrobiales bacterium. Lineage (GTDB taxonomy): Bacteria > Pseudomonadota > Alphaproteobacteria > Rhizobiales > Beijerinckiaceae > Rhabdaerophilum. The sequence goes on along the minus strand of JAFLCX010000001.1, from coordinate 615,803 downwards.
GCGGGGGGAAGCCGATATGGATATGCAGGACAGCCGACAGATCGGCGCACCACGTCAGGTGGTCTGGGCTGCGCTCAATGATCCCGATGTCCTCAAGGCCTGCATTCCCGGTTGCGACTCGATCGAGAAAATCGGCGAGAATGAGTTGCAGGCCCGGGTGACGCTCAAGATCGGCCCGGTGAAGGCTTCATTCTCCGGCAAGGTGACGCTGTCGAACATCGATCCGCCGAATGGCTACACCATCTCGGGTGAAGGGCAGGGCGGCGCGGCCGGCCATGCGCGCGGCGGGGCCGATGTGCGGCTCGAGGATGCCGGCGAGGAGACCATCCTGCACTACACGGTGCGCGCGGAGGTCGGCGGCAAGATTGCCCAGCTCGGCTCACGCCTCATCGATGCCACCGCCAAGAAACTCGCGGGCGAGTTTTTCGAGCGATTTGCCGAAGCTGTTGCGCCGGAAGAGGCTGGCGAGGATGAGGCGGGTCAGCCGAAGAAGAAATGGTGGAAGTTCGGGATGGGCTAAAGCCCTTCACGCCTTCACCGCCAGCACGGCATGGAGCGGCAGGTCGTGCGCCTCGCGCGGGACATGCGCGACTTCCTGAAAATCGAACGCAATCCCCACACGTTTCGCCTCGGGATGGGCGGCGAAGGCCCGGTCATAATAGGCCTTGCCATAGCCAAGCCGGTAGCCTTGCCGATCGAAGGCCAGCAGGGGCACGAGAAAGAGATCAGGCTTCAGCCGCGGCGAATCTCCCGGCGGTTCGCGTGTGCCGAACGGGCCGGGGACAAGCTCCGCCGCACTGCTGACCTTGTGGAAGCTCAGGCCCTCCGGCGTCACGCGCGGGCAGGCGACACGATAGCTTTGCGCCACGAGCCGCATGACCAGGAGGCCGGGGTCAAGCTCGGAACGCATCGCGATATAGGTCGCGATCACGCCACCCTTCGGGGGCAAGAAGGGCAGCAGCGTTTCCCAGTATTCCCCATCCAGCAGCGCTCGGCTCGCCGCAAACAGCGCGGGGCGCTGAAGGGCGTCGCGCGCCGCGATCATGATGCGGCGCAACTCAGCCTTTTCCCGCGTGATCGCGGCCTTGTCCCGATCGCTCATGCGATGCCCTTGCATGCGCCGCTGCGTGCTCCCATATTGGTTTTGGTCACGCCATCACGGGTGACATTGTTCAAGGCCGCTTCGTCCGGAGGGCTTCGCCGCATGTCTCGCGTTCTCAATCTGTCTGCGCCTTTCCTGCTCGGTTTCGATGAAATCGAGCGGACGATGGACCGCCTCGCCAAGGCGGCGTCCGACGGTTACCCGCCTTACAATATCGAACGCATCGAGCGCGAGGACAATCATCCCGAGCGCTATCGCATCACGCTGGCCGTAGCGGGGTTCACGCGTGAGGAACTCGATATCACCATCGAGGAAAACCAACTGATCATCCGTGGTCGGCAGTTTGACGACAAGAGCCGGCAATATCTCCACCGCGGTATTGCGGCCCGTCAGTTCCAGCGCTGCTTCCTCCTCGCCGAGGGAATGGAGGTTGCGGGCGCCGAACTTCAGAATGGCCTGCTCTCGGTCGATCTTGCCCGCCCCGAACCGGAGCGGATCATCCGCCGGATCGATATCCTGGCGAAAGACTGAGCCGCCGCCTCGCCGGTTTCATCGTTCATCAACCCTGTTTAGGCGCCCACCGGGAAGCGACGCCTTGCCGCTGATGCGGCACGGCCTGTGCAAGACTTCGTCAACGCCTTCGGGCGTTTCATGTGAGAACTGGAGGTCACCATGGCCACGAAGAGACAAGTAACGACCAAGTCGAACCCCGAGCGTCACCCCGGTCTGGTCTCTGGCAAGGCACGCGAGAGCGCCGCGCGCCGCGCCCTTGAGGAATTGATGGCCATGGGTGACGGCGAAACAGCCTATCTGCGCAAATTCCGGGCAGGCGAGCTGCGCAAGATGTTCCCGCAAACGGCGGAGCTTCATCCCTCGGTCGAGCTTTTTGCCCTGTTCGGCGCCGATGGCACGCCGCTCATTCTGGCTGACACCCGCGATGCGGTTCTCACAGGTGCCTGGGACCACAAGCTGACGCTCTCGGCCATTCACTGAGCACGATCAGGCCGCGGCGGTTTTCTGCCCGGCCTCATCCGCCATCTCGCGGGTGATCCTGATCAGGGTCGCGATATCCTGCTCGCGCGAGAGGCGATGATCGCCATCATGGATGATGGTCATCCGCACATCATCCTGCATGAGCGAGTTCACGAAAAGATCGACATACTGGATCGGCACATCGGGGTCCTTGGCGCCTTGAAGGACATGGATCGGCACGCCGATATGAATCGGCTTGTTCATCAGCATGTGTTTGCGCCCGTCATCGAGCAATGAGCGCGTGATGGGGTAGGGCTCGGGCGAATATTCCGAGTGCCGATACCAGACACCGTCGTCGATGATCTCGCGGCGGATTTCCTCGGGGAATTTCGCCCACATGAGCCGCTCGGTGAAATCCACCGCTGGTGCGATCAGCACGAGGCCTCCCGGCGCCCGCCCTTCGGCCTTGAGGCGCTGGGTCGCCAGAAGCGCGATCCAGCCTCCCATCGAGGAGCCGACAATCACCGGCGCGATTCCGCCGAATTTGCGGATCATTTCAAGGGCGTCATCCAGCCAGATCGAGATCGTGGCGTTCATGAAATCGCCCTTGCTCTCGCCATGCGCGAAATAGTCGAAACGCAGCATCGCGCGACCATCCTCCTGACAGGCGCGATCAAGGGCCGCGGCCTTGGTGGAGGTCATGTCCGAGCGGAAACCGCCGAGCCAGATGACAGCCGGGCCACGTCCTGGGGTGAAGCGATAGGCAAGGTAGCGGGCTGGAAGGCCCTTATCCTTGTCCGCCTTCAGACCCAGCAATTGCGTCTCCGCGTCCATGCCACTAAAGCTCCGCTCAGCCCGCGCGAAGTATCCTGCTTCGCGAAACCGGGACGATGTCTCACATTCGCGTGCATGGTTGAACCCCCCAGCATGGTATTTTCGCAGTCGATGCAACACTCTCTTGTGGGTCGGACCATTCTCCAGATCATCCCCGCTCTCGAGGCGGGGGGTGCGGAGCGCACGACCGTTGATATTGCTGAGGGTTTGGCGCAGGCCGGGGCCCGCCCGCTCGTCGCCAGCGCGGGAGGGCGGCTTGTCGGCGAGTTGCAGGCCAAAGGTGGAATCTGGATTCCTTTCCCAGCCGAAACGAAAAACCCCGCCGCCATGGCGCTCAATGTCGGCAAGTTGCTGCGAATCATCCGTGCCGAGAAGGTCGATCTCGTGCATGCCCGATCCCGGGCCCCGGCCTGGGTCGCGCTGGCGGCGAGCCGGCTCGCGAAAGTGGGCTTCGTCACCACCTATCACGGTGCCTATTCGGGGCTTTCCGCTCCGAAGCAGCTCTACAATTCAGTGATGGCGCGCGGCGAAGTCGTGATCGCGAATTCGCATTTCACGGCCGAGCGGATCCAGACACAGTTTCGGATCGATCCGACGAGATTGCGCGTCATTCATCGCGGCACGAATTTCGAGGCCTTCTCGCCCGACAAGGTGAGCTTCGAGCGGGTCGAGAAAATGCGCAAGGGCTGGCTTGTGGCACCCGAGGAGCGCGTGGTCCTGCTCGCTGCGCGCCTCACGGGATGGAAAGGTCAGCGCGTGCTCATCCGCTCAGCAGCCCTGCTGCGCGAGCGAGGATATCGCAATCTGGTCTTCGTCCTTGCCGGTGATCCGCAAGGTCGGGATGGCTATGTGGCCGAAATCGACCGGATGATCACCGAGAACGGGTTGAGTGGCGTGGTGCGACGTGTCGGGCATGTCACCGATATGCCGGCAGCTCTCGCCGCTGCGGCGCTTGTCACCGTGCCCTCGACCGAGGCGGAGGCTTTCGGCCGGGTCGCGGTCGAGGCTCAGGCGATGGGTGTGCCGGTGGTTGTCTCCAACCTCGGTGCCGTGCCGGAAACCGTGCTCGCCCCGCCGCAAGTGCGGCCCGACCAGCGGACCGGCTGGCGCGTGGAGCCTGACAACCCCGAAGAACTCGCTGATGCCATCGCTGAGGCGATCGACCTGATGCCGAGCGCCTACCAGAGCCTTGCCGCCCGTGCCCGCCAGCACGTCACCGAGCGCTTCTCGCTCGAACGCATGGTCAGCGAGACGCTGGATTGCTATGCGGCCCTGCTTGGCTCGCGTCACAACGCTTGAACTCGCACAAATTTCGCGCGAAACCCCATCGCATCGTGCGACAATTCGTGTATGTATTCCGCCAATCCCGAAAGCCGGGCCCATCGGGGCCGGACGGCAAAGCCAAAGGAGAACGACCATTCGCAGGCCGATGAGAACCGCCCCTGTCCCGACGAAGGACGGACCGAGAATCAACCGCGATATCCGCGTGCGCGAAGTGCAGGTGATCGACGCGGACGGCTCCAACAAGGGCGTGCTGAGCGTTTTCGACGCGGTGCAACTTGCCGAGGCACAGGGGCTTGATCTCGTTGAGGTCGCTCCGAACTCCGAACCGCCCGTCTGCAAGATCATGGATTACGGCCGATTCCGCTTCCAGGAGCAGAAGAAGGCCGCCGAGGCGCGCAAGAAGCAGAAAGTGATCGAAATCAAAGAGATCAAGCTTCGTCCCGCCATCGATGACCATGATTATGGCGTCAAGATGAAGGCGATGAAGGGCTTCTTCGAGGAAGGCAACAAGGTGAAAATCACCCTGCGCTTCCGTGGCCGTGAAATGGCACATCAAGATATCGGCATGAAGGTGCTCGACCGCGTGAAGCAGGATATCGTCGACATCGCCAAGGTCGAGAACGAGCCGAGTTTCGAAGGCCGCCAGGTGGTGATGGTGCTCGCGCCGAAGTGAGCGGTTTTCATTTCGCGCTCTGAAGGATCAGCCCGGCCGGTTCAGCCGGGCTTTTTTGTGGGGGCTTTAATCTATGCATGGCCGCATTTTCTTCACGCGAACCGCCGCCCACTTCGCTCGAAAATGCGCCCCGGTCACGCCGGATGCTTGATGATCGAGCCGCTCAGGGTCTCGGCCGAAATCTGATGCGGCTTGTTGAGGCCGGCCGAGACACGGATCAGCTGATGCAGCGGGCGCTTCTGGATGTCCTCGGGCGGTCGCGAGAGATAGAACTCGGCGTGCATCAGCCCGCGGGATTCATGAAAAGTGGAATCGACGCCGCGCCGCTTGAGGATTTCAAGCGTCGCCTCCATCTCCGCCACATCGGCGAAGCGGCGCTGCACGAAGGTCACGCCTTCGAGTTTCTCGGTCACGAGCCCTGCGCGCGAGAGTTCGCGTGCGATGCGTGAATAGTCGACCGCGCGCAGCACGAAGGAAGCGACCCAAGGCTTCTTCTGCTGGTCGGCCATTGCCAGGGCCAGGCGCGAGAACGTGCGCTCGGTGACATAGCCGACGCAGCCGGTCGAGACGATCAGATCGGCTGTCTCGACCTCCCGCCGCAACCGCGGAGGCATGTCCTCGTTCTCGAGGTCGATCGGAAAACCGATATCGAGCGCACCGATCGCGTTGGCGTAGGCGATGGCGCGTTCGGCAATGTCGATGCCGACCATGCGGATGCGCTCGCGCAACGGCCAGCTTTCGAGAAAGAGCCGGTCGAGCCGCTGCAAGGCCACGCTGGGCAGCCGCATCATGCCCGGAAGCGTTTGCCGCGCGACGAGCATGTCCCAGTTCAGGTGCCGCTTCAACAGGGCGGCGTTCACGCCATAGGAGCAACCAAGATCAATAATATTCAGGGTTTTGCTGTGCAATTCATCGCGACAATCGATCAGTTGAAGAAAAATATCCCGAGCAATGTGAGGAATGATATAGTCGTTTGTTGAAAGAGAACGAAAATATTCTCTGGGATCATCCAGGTTATAGACGTTCGAAAAATCCGCCTTGATTTCGTTGAGGGCGATTGCGTTCTGAGGTCTCATCGCTGTCTCCTTTTCATCGAGCCGGGGGATGATTCGGATTGATTTTGGCGCTTGTGAGAACGTCTTGCCGCATTTGTGTCACGCTCGTTGTCGTCGAGGGTAAAATTTGCGGCGAACGCGCTTGTTTTCCGAACGCTTTTCCGTTAATGACCGCCTCCTCATCGAACCGCCCGGCCGGTAAGGGCTGCCGTGGCGGTTCTTTCATGCGTCCGTTTTTTCGCCTTCAGGCGCAGAAACCCGCATCCACTCGCTGCGCCTGACGGCGCAAAGGGAGACCGAAATGCCCAAGCTGAAGACCAAATCCGGCGCGAAGAAGCGCTTCAAGATCACGGGCACCGGCAAGGTGAAGTACACCCAGTCCGGCAAGCGCCACGGCATGATCAAGCGCTCGACCAAGCAGATCCGCGAGCATCGCGGCACCGCCATCCTGTTCAAGACGGACGGCGACAACATCAAGAAGTATTTCCTCCCGAACGGCTGATCGCCCCCGGGAATTCTCAGAACGATCAGCCAATCAAGGAGTTGAACCATGTCTCGTGTGAAGAGGGGCGTGACGTCTCACGCCAAGCACAAGAAAACCTACAAGGCCGCCAAGGGCTTCTATGGCCGCCGCAAGAACACCATCCGCACCGCGAAGGCCGCTGTCGATCGCGCGATGCAATATGCGACGCGGGATCGTCGCGCCAAGAAGCGCACATTCCGCGCGCTCTGGATCCAGCGTATCAACGCCGCCGTGCGTGAATATGGCCTGACCTATTCGCGCTTCATCGATGGCCTTGCCCGCGCCGGCGTGCTGGTGGATCGCAAGGTGCTCTCCGAACTCGCGATCAGCGAGCCGGCGGCCTTCAAGGCGATTGTCGAGCAGGCCAAGGGCGCGCTTCCGGCTGCCGCCTGAAATTCTCAGGCCCGCGTTGAGAATCTCGGAGGCGGCTCACGGGCCGCCTTTTCTTTTGCTCACCGTTTCCGTTCTTGACGGAAATCGCTCCGGCAATACAAGCGGAGCACTTGAATTGCGAACGGGGTTACGATGTCGGAACTGAGCACGCTGGAAGGCACATTGCTGGGCGAAATCGCGGCCGCGGGCTCCGAGGAGGCGCTCGAAGCCGTGCGCGTGGCGGCTTTGGGCAAGAAGGGCTCCGTTTCCGGCCTTCTCGCCACTTTGGGCTCGATGGCTCCCGATGAGCGCAAGAGCTTTGGCGCGGCCGTGAACGCGCTCAAAGACCGCGTCACCGAGGCACTTTCCGAGCGCCGCGTGATCCTGAAAGATCAGGCGCTCGATATCCGCCTCGCTTCCGAGCGCGCTGACGTCACGCTTCCCCTGCGCGAAAGCGGGATCGAGGCCGGGCGTATCCACCCGATCAGCCAGGTGATGGACGAATTGACGGCGATTTTCGCCGATCTCGGCTTTGCGATCGCCGAGGGGCCGGATGTCGAGAGCGACGATCTCAATTTCACGAAGCTGAACTTCCCCGTGGGTCACCCCGCGCGGGAAATGCACGACACATTCTTCTTCGAGCCTGACGAGAAGGGCGAGCGTAAACTGCTGCGCACGCACACATCGCCGGTGCAGGTGCGCACGATGCTGGCGAAGAAGCCACCGATCCGCGTCATCTGCCCCGGCCGCACCTATCGCTGTGACTCCGACCAGACGCATACGCCGATGTTCCATCAGGTCGAGGGGCTGGTGATCGACAAATCAGCCAATCTCGGTCAGTTGAAATGGGTGCTGGAGGAATTCTGCAAGGCGTTCTTCGAGGTCGAAAGCGTGAAGATGCGCTTCCGCCCCAGCTTCTTCCCGTTCACCGAGCCCTCGATGGAAGTGGACATCCAATGCTCGCGAAAAGGCGGAGAAATCCGCTTCGGCGAGGGCGAGGACTGGCTCGAAATCCTCGGCTGCGGCATGGTTCACCCGAATGTGCTGAGGAATTGCGGACTCGATCCCGATGCGGTGCAGGGCTACGCCTGGGGCATGGGCATCGACCGCATCGCCATGTTGAAATACGGCATGCCGGACCTGCGCCCGTTCTTCGAGGCCGATATCCGCTGGCTGAAGCATTACGGTTTCCGGCCACTGGATTTGCCGAACCTCGCTTCAGGCCTTTCGGCCTGAGGCCTTATGTCGCCTGTCCGGCTGCCTCAGGGCAGGGCGTGAGAGTCGAAGAACTGATCGAGCGGGATCTGGGTCATCTTCTCGAAATCGTCCATCGCCGATTGAAGGCGGAAGCGATATTCGAGCAAGGCCAGCAGCAATTGCGCCGCATCGCGCGAGAGGCCGTACCGCGCCCAGCTTTCGGCCGTGGCGCTTTCGAGCCCGATATGCCGGCCGAAATCCTCGACCGTTTCAAAGCCCAGACAATTGACGATCTCACGCAGCTGCGAAGCCGGCATGCGCGGGTGCATGACGTGGTTTTTCACCCTCTCCAGCACGAGCCGCAGATCGGAGGGGCGGAAATGGAGCGTGTTCTGGGCGAGTTGACGGATGTTCTCGTGCATCGGAACTCCCTTGGAACGCTTGCTCTTCGAGGGGCCTGCTCAAGATGAGCCCCCTTTATGGCAGCATCATGCCAGAGCCGCTTTGAAGCGCAACGGTTCCCTCGGGCAGTGCGCGCGACCGAGGCAGCCATCGCCACGCGCGGTATCCGGCACAAGGGCCGAGTTCGAGCGCCGCGACGCTGCAAATCGCATTGCAGCAAAATTCATGGCTGATTTGTACCCCTTGCTCGAAAGACCGGAATTGTTGCTCTAGCTTTGTCGTCAAACCGTCACGTGCCAGAGTCCAATCAGTCGAGGCATCCAAGCAGGTGCCCGAACCCCGAAGGGAGTTACCCCATGAACCTCACACGCCGCCACTTTGGCATGTTGGCCGCAAGCACGATGCTGGCCGTCAGCCTCTCGACGGCTTCTGCCCAGCCCGTTTCCGGCAAGCTTGTTCTTTACACCTCACAGCCGGATCGCGACGCGCAACAGACCGTCGCCGGCTTTCGCAAGCTTCACCCGAACGTGGAAGTCGAGGTCTTCCGCTCGGGCACTACCGAGGTGATGTCAAAGCTCGCTGCGGAATTCGCAGCGGGTCAGCCGCGCCCCGATCTCCTTTTCATCGCGGATGCCGCGAGCATGGAGATTCTCAAGGCCGAAAACCGCCTCGAAGCCTACAAGGAAGCCAAGGTCGACGGCATTCCCTCCGGGCTGATTGACCCCGATCGCACCTATTTCGGCACGAAGGTGATCTCGACCGGGATCATCTACAACAAGGCCGCAAAGTTGATCCCGACCTCATGGGCTGACCTCGCGAAGCCGGAACTCAAGGGCCAGATTTCGATGGCAAGCCCGCTTTATTCGGGTGCCGCAGCAATCAAGCTCAGTGCGGTGACGGCCCATCCCGATCTTGGTTGGAAATTCGTCGAGGCCTTGAAGGCGAACGAAGCCTCGGCCGTTCGTGGCAATGGCGCGGTGTTGCGCGCGGTCGCCACGGGCGAGAAGGCCTATGGCATCATCGTCGATTTCATGGCCTTCAACGCCAAACAGCAAGGCTCGCCGGTCGAATTCGTTTTCCCGAAAGAGGGCGTGACGGTAGTCACAGAACCGGTCGCGATCCTGCGCACGGCACAGAACAAGGCCGCGGCCCGTGCATTTGTCGATTTCCTGCTCTCGGATGAAGGCCAGAAGCTGAGCCTCTCGCAAGGCTATTTCGCCACCCGTTCCACGGTGGGGAAGCCGAGTTGGCTGCCGGCCGGAGCGGACCTCAATCTCATGCCTGTGGACATGAAAGGTGTCGTCAAGACCATCGAGGATGACAAGAAGCGTTTTGCGACGATGTTCGGGCAGTAAGCCCGGCGGATCAAGGCAGGGCAGCGATGATGCTGGGGCGCGTCAGGCCCGGGTTGTTCCGGCAGGATCAGATTACCCTGATCCTGCTGGTTTTGCTTGTGCTCGCGCTCTCCGTTGCGCCGCTGGTGCGGCTGGTCGGCGAGGCGATCGCGCCCGGAGGCACATTTTCGACTGCAGCTCTCCAGCGGGCATGGAACAGCCCCATTGTGTGGGTTGCCCTACGCAACAGTCTTGAAACTTCGTTCGGCGCTACAATCCTCGCCATGATGTTCGGCGGCGTGGTGGCCTTGGCCGTGACGCTGACAGACCTTCGCGCGCGCAATGCCTTCGTCTTCGTCTTTGTGATGCCGCTGATCATCGCGCCGCAGGTGATGGCCCTCGCCTGGTTGCAGATATCGGGTCCATCGAGCGCGCTGCTGAACCTCCTCGGCCTCGCACCTCCGCTCGGAACGAAGAACCCGCTCTATTCGCGTGAGGGCATCATACTGCTGCTGGCGGTGGAATATTCACCGCTGGTTTTCCTCACATTGCGTGCCGGTCTGCGCGCCTTGCCGCGCGAACTGATCGAGGCCGGCCTCGCCAGCGGGGCCTCGAAATTCACGGTGGTCCGGACGATCATCCTGCCGCTGATGACACCATCGCTTGTCGCCGGCATGGCGCTGGTCTTTGTCTCCTGCCTCGGGAATTTCGGCGTGCCGGCCTTTCTCGGCATTCCAGGGAATTACCTCACTCTTCCGACACTGATTTACCAACGGCTCTCGGGGTTGGGGCCGGGGGTTCTCTCGGAAGTCGCTGTGCTTTCAATGTTCATCGGCTCGATCGCGATCATTGGCATCCTCGTGCAGGACATCATGCTGCGGCGACGCGATTTTCGGGTTGCGACAACCTCGATCGCGGCGCGGGCCTTTGAACTCGGCCGATGGCGTCTCCCGGTCGAGATCACGCTGTGGGCCGTCACACTCTTCGTGGTGATCATGCCGATCCTCGGCCTGCTCGCGACCGCCCTGGTGCCCGCCTACGGCGTGCCTCTGAATGCAAAATCGGCGACGAGCCAGAATTTCGCTTACGTAATTTTTGAACACGCAGCATCTCGGCGTGCGCTTGTGAACAGTTTCACGCTTTCGGCCGTGGCTGCCCTGATTGTCACGGGCATCTCAGTCCTGTTGGCCTATTTTCTCGTCTGGCGAAAATCAGCGCTGCTTCGCTGGCTCAGTATCGCGGCTGAAATGCCCTATGCGCTGCCCGGCGTGGTGCTGTCTATCGCGTGTATCCTGCTGTTTCTCAAGCCGCTGCCCGTGCTCGGCTTCTCGATCTACAACACGGTCTGGATCCTGCTGATTGCCTATCTTGCGCGGTTTCTGGTGCTTGGGCTGCGACCTGTGATTTCCGGATATCACCAGATGGATCGGGCGATTGAAGAGGCCGCACAGGTCGCCGGAGCCGGATTCCTGCGACGGCTCGTGACGATCATTCTGCCGGTGGTTGCACCGGTTGCAGCGGCGGGTGCCATCCTTGTTTTCCTGACGGCGTTCAACGAACTCACGCTCTCTGCGCTTTTATGGTCATCGGGCACCGAGACATTGGGCGTGGTGGTCTTTTCTTTCGAGCAGGGGGGTGAGTCCACTGCGGCAGCGGCCGTCTCCATCCTCACCATCCTGGTGACAATCGGGCTCGCTCTATCGACCCTGCTGTTTCACCACAAATTGCCGCAGGGGGTGTTGCCGTGGCGCGACTGACGATCGAGGCGCTGTCGAAGTATTTCGGCGATCAGGCTGCACTGAAAAACGTCTCCATGCAGGTGGAAGATGGGGAGTTTGTCGCCGTGCTCGGCCCCTCCGGTTGTGGCAAGACGACGATGCTGCGTCTTGTCGCGGGATTTGATGCTGTCAGCGAAGGCAAGATCGCGATCGGAGATCGCATCGTTTCAGGCCCCGGAACTCACCTGCCGCCCGAGGAGCGGCGTATGGGCATCGTATTCCAGTCTTATGCCCTCTGGCCGCATATGGATGTCGAGGAAAACGTCGCCTATGCCCTGAAGGTGCAGAAAGTTGCCACGGTCGAGCGCGCCGCGCGTGTCGCGCGGGCACTGGAAACGGTGGGGCTCACCAGCTTTCGGAATCGCCGCCCGGCCAGCCTTTCCGGCGGGCAGCGGCAGCGTGTGGCGCTCGCCCGATGCCTCGCGATGCAGCCGGAAATCGTGCTTCTCGACGAACCGCTCGCCAATCTTGACGTGCATCTGCGGGCCTCGATGGAAGATGAGTTCGCAACCTTCCACAAGCGCACCGGAACGACAATGTTCTACATCACGCATGATCAGGCCGAAGCCATGGCGTTGGCAGACCGCATTGCTGTGATGGATCACGGCCGCATCCTCCAGTTTGCGCCTCCTTCCCAGCTCTATCGCGAGCCGGCGAATGAAACCGTCGCCCGCTTCATCGGAGCCGGCATGATCCTGCCGGGGAAGCTTGCCGGCGAGCCTGCCAATGGTCGGGTTGCGGTTGATATTCTGGGACATCGTGCCGTCATCCGATGTGGCCCGGATCATGGCGCGCAGGGACCGGTCAAGATCTGCGTGCGCGCGCAGGACCTCGCGGTCGATCGACAGGCGAGTGATCCACTGTCGGCACGCCTGCGTCGGCTGGTTTACCAGGGCGGGCACTTCCAGGCTGACCTCTTGCTCGAAAATGCCGAAAACCTGCCGCTGGCTCTCACATTGCCGGAACCTTGCGAGGTCGCGCCGGGCGACCTCTTGCCAATCGTGTTGCGCGACGGCTGGGTTGTGCCGCAAACGGACGTCTTGGCATGAGAGCGACGGCTTACGGCGGCTTCGGCGAAAAAGGCCGGACCTCAATCGCAGTCTCAACGGAGGGCTTCACTCTGCTGCTCGATTGCGGAGTCAATACCTCTGATTCCAAGACCTATTACCCGGCTCTGAACCCCGCTGAATGCGCCGGACTCGATGCGATGCTCATCAGTCATGCGCATGAGGATCACATCGCAGCGGTTGGATGGGCCGTCGCGCATGGCTTTCGGGGGCGTTTGCTGATGACGCGCGAAACCCGCGCCGAAGCGCCCGCGATCTGGAAAGCCTACGCGCCTGAGCCCGAGTATCGGCACGCCATGAGTTTGCCTGTGGAACTTATTCCTGCGCATGGGGTGTTTCATCTCGGTCCTTTCCGGGTGGAAACAGGACGCTCGGGGCACATTGTCGGGGGGGTCTGGGTGCATCTCGCGTCGGCGGGACGCTCGGTGCTCTATTGCGGTGATGTGGTGCCGTCGAGCGCTGTTTTCCCGATGGACCCGCTACCGGTCGCTGGTCTTGTCATGCTTGACGGCTCTTACGGGGAAGACGACGTGAGCGGCGAGATGCGCTTCGCATCCATCCGGCAATATCTCGGCCGAAACCCCGCCTGCATCCTTCCCACCCCTCTGATCGGGCGTTCGCTTGAGATGCTGGCTCTGGTCGAGCAGCCTCCGGCGCTGGCGCCGGGAATGCTTGAAGGGCTGTTGCGCCAACTCGATCAGGTCGATTGGTTGCGTCCTGGCATTGCGGCTGGGCTTCGCGATCGGCTGGCACTGACGATTGAGTGGCAGCCGGATCAACCCTGGCCCGACCGGCCGCTCCTGTGTCACGACGGCATGGGCCTGTCCGGGCCTTCTGTTCAAATTCTGGAAAGGGCCGGGCGAGAGGGGTACCCGGTTCTCTTCACCGGGCATGTGCCGAGTGGCAGCCCCGGTGACCGGCTGATGCAGAAGGGCGCGGCGCATTGGCTGCGCTTTCCGACGCACCCCACCTTGTCCGAAAATCGCGACATTGCGTTCGCTTGTCGGGCTGGGCGCGTGCTGGCGCATTCCTGTGCTGCTGGGGTATTGTCAGCCTTTGCCCGATCGATCGACAATCTCGTTGTCGATATCCGCCCGCGCGGCAGCATCGAGATCTGAGGCTCTATGCGCATCCTGCTTGCCAATGACGACGGATTTGATGCTCCGGGCCTTGCATTTCTCTCGGCAGCGGCGGCGCGCATCTCGCGCGACCTGTGGATCGTAGCCCCGGATCGAAAATGGACGGCTGCCAGCCATCAATTGTCGTTTGATCGCGATCTCACGCTCACACGCCGCGCACCGCAGCAATTTTCCTGCTCAGGCAGCCCGGCGGATTGCGTGATCGCGGCCATGACACTCGTGCTGAGGGACAATCCGCCCGATCTTGTCCTCTCGGGTGTCAATGACGGGCGCAATGCCGGCGAGGATGCCGCCTACTCCGGCACGCTCGCTATCGCGCGTGAGGCCACATTCTGGGGCGTACCCGCGATCGGATTTTCCCGCACCAAGGACGGGGCGATGGGCGAGACTGAAATCTCGGCTCTCGAGGCGCTGATCCGGCGCTTGTGGGAGAACCGTTCCGCTTGGCTGGTTGATGGCGGGTGGTTGAGCGTCAATCTGCCGACAACCTTGCCCGCGCCAGCGGCCGCCGCGCGCATCGGTCGTGACAAGATCGGGCATGCATCGGAGATCGTCGCTCGCGATGATGACTCGATCACATGGCGCATCCGGCGCGGCAGGCCGCACACGACAACGCCTGGCGATGAAAACGCGATCATCAATGCCGGAGGCATCGCTGTTGTCCGGCACCGCTGGAACCGCGATGACGAGCTCGACCCTGCCTTCCTTGCTTTCCTTCAGCCCTGATTCAGCCCTGTCGCGATCGCTCACGGCTTCAAGAGATCGAGATCAAGCCAAACCTCGATTGTGGTCGCCTTGGCTTTCGCGGCCGGTGGAAAATCGGTCAGGGGCGTCAGGCGGAGCGGCTTGCCATCCTTGGTGAATTTGCCCAGCGCGGTCGCGACCTGCTGTGCAACCGGCCAATCAGATGCCCAGTAATAGCGCACTTCGGCCTTGCCGCGCGCGCTCGACAATTCCTCGGCCTCGGGAGTCTGTACGCCCAGATTGAGCAGTTCGCCCTTTATCGCATCGAGTTGGGCCGGCATCGCACCCGCGAACTGCACAAAAACGCTGGTGCAGAACTGCCGAGGCACCAGAACCTGAGCCCAATACTGCGCGCCACTGGGGCGCTGATACGGAGTGAGGAGGGATTCGATGGTGACGGAGCTTCCCCCCGGCACCAGTCCATTCTGGCGCCCCATCTGGTAATTGAAGCTTGGTGGCGCCTCGCGCAGACGAATGTCGTTGGCGAGGCTGATCGTCACCTTGTCGCCCGGCTTGAGCGCTGCCGGAGATTGTCCGTTCAGAAGGCGACTGTCGGACGGGCTGCCCAGCCAGAGATAGCCCGAACAGGGTTCGGCGACGGCAATGGGCACCGGCACGTCTTCCGGCTTTCCTGCCGGTGGAGCGGGCCGTCGCGGGGCCTCCGAAATATTGCTCGCGGTCGGCGGCGCGTCGGCTTGCTGGCGCTGGCTCTGTCGCAGCCGGAGCTCCGGGTCCTCGAGAACCTCGAAGGCTGCGGCCTTTTCGCGATCGGCCCTGTCGCGCGCGCTGAGCGCCGCCACTGCGGCCTGGCGTTGCTTTTCGGCTTCGTCGAGCGCCTCCTGCAACTGGATCGATTTCCACCACAACGCGCCAACCATGGAAAAAGCGAAAACCACCAATCCTGTCAGGATGCCGATCCTCTGCCGCTGCAGCTTGCTGCGCCGCGTGATCTCCGCATCCCGCGCAGCGTCACGAGCCTTCTCGCTGGCCTCGACATGGGCGCGGATGTCGGGGTCGTCCTGCACGTAAAGCGAGGCCTCGGCAAGGCGGTTCCCTGTCAGCAGGTAATCTGCCCTTTTCTCGGGCGGGGTCTGTTTCCATTGTCGCGCAGAGCCGCCATAGCGCAGGATGATGCGCGCCCGGGCAATAGCTTCGATATCGGTGAGGGGCTTGTCACCCTGCGACTTCTCGGGGGAACTGACCGGCACACTTTCTGGAGGGGCGCTCCCCGCAGATTCCGCCGCCGGTTCGCGATTGCCCGATTCTGCCTTGTCGTCGGCAATCCTTTCCGGAACGATGCCTGATTCATGAGTTGCTCCCGCACTTTCCCCCGCGAAATCCGCGAGTTGGGGCAGCGGGGCATTCTTGGGTCGATGCCCCCGCGCGATCGCATCGCCGGCCCAGTAGAACAGCATGTTGCGAACCGTGCTCCGCCGCTTGTCCTCGGGCGTGTCGGGCAGCAAGCGTCCGGCGGACTGCAACTCGTCCATGAAGGCCGCGATCTCGTCTGCGCCCGGCGGATTGGTCCCGATGCGCGCCAGAAACGCCTGATGCTTGCGTCGCAGGTCGATGACGGGGTCGGCAGCGGAAAGGGCGGAGGTTTGAGAGCCCATGGCTAGAGGTTCTGATCACAGAATTGGGAAACGCGGCGAAGCATCTGCCGCAGTGGCTCATTCAGGGCGAGAATTTCCTGAATATCGGATGTGAACTTGTGATTTTCTTCCATGAATTTTGACCGCACCGTCTCGCGCAGATCGCTCAGTGCCTTGCGCCAACTGGCCGGCGCGACATCGAGCGTTTCCGGTTCGGCACCCTCCGGCAGGCTCTCGCCGTATTCGTAGAGTCGGTCCCCCAGTTCTTCGACCGGTCCCGGTTGCTGCTCGGGTATTTCAAGCAGGGCGGCCAGACTCACACGCAAAACATTGATATGGTTCCGTAAATCATCAAACAGTGTGGGCGTGGGGTTGGCAAAAAGCAGTTCGATGGCCGTTACCTTGAGATCGCAGGTCTGCCAGAGCGAATGGGCCATGATCCGCCGTCGCAACCGGTCGCAGAATTCCACCAATGCGACAATCACTGCGTCCTGTCCGGCAAAGACTGCGCGGATTTCCCGCAAGGGCAAATCGCGGCATGTCTGGAACATGCCTTCCGAAATTTCCGGCAACTCCCGAAAAAGCATGGCGCGCAGCGCATTGACGGCCAGTTCGACCTCATCTGGCTTGCCGCTGTCGAGCCGCACTCTGGCATCATCCAGCACCGCGAGGCAGCGCTGTGCCGCCACACTGTCGCGCGCCGGCAGTTTCGGCAGGATGGCATGGATTGCCTGTGAGGCGCCGAGGGCGAGGCCCGCGAGAACTGCAGACGGGCCGGGCTTCTCGGCATCGTCCGGGGGTGCAGCATCAAGCCATTCATCGCCTTGAACCTGCAAATGCTGGAGGGCGTCGTGAAACGCTTTCTCTCCTTCCAGTGCCACCAGCGCCCGGTTGAGCGTCAGGATCTGATCCCTGTTGGTGCAGATCAGTCGATAGATCCGGGCATCGCCAATGTCGCGGCGTTTCGGCGCTGCGGGCAGTCGGGCGAGCATGGCGGTGATGGCTGCGCTGATCGTCTGGATCATGGTCCCGAAGCCGGGATCGGGATGAACCAGTGCCGGTGTCTCATCCACGATCTCGATCCGTATCGCTTCGTCGGACCAGCAGCTTTCGACAACGCGCAACAGGAATGAGCGCGAAAAATCCTTGTTTTCCAGATAGATTTGCTCGAGGCAGTAATCGAGCCTCTCGATCGGAGTTGCCTTTTCCTGAAACGTATCTCCGCGCCCCAGCTGGCCGGGATAACGGGCAAGGGCATTCCTCGTATGAAGGTCCAGATCATAAGAGCCCCGGCCGTTGCGGTCACGCGACAGCGTTGCCCGCCATTTCTGGATGTCGGTATCGGAAAGCCGGAAACTGGTTGAAAGCTGCATCACTCAAATCCCCAGCCGGTCTTCAAGGTTCCTGGTGATGATCGATTCGCGCACGAGCCCGATCGGGATGCCCTGATTGAACTGTGCGACGCGCCGCGGATCACCCAGATGGTGCAACGCCACGATATCGAGGTCCATCGTCAGGCATGGCGAGCCCGAGGAGCCCGGCTCTGTCGTTGTCGTATAGCGCAAGCGCAGGTTGCTGTGCATCATGCCGATCACGGCGTCTGTGTCGATAGCGAAGCGGATGGCATCGCCTTCCGGATGCTGGACGATGATCAGCGGAGCACCCGCCCTCAGGGGTGGCGGCGTGCCGAGCCGGATATAACCCCGATCGGGCAGAGGGGCCGGCAACTCGATCAGCGCGTAGTCCAGTTCGTCGGGTTTGGGCGGCGGGCTATCCGGGTCGTCGCCCTTCTCCTCGGCTTCGCTGCACCGGCTTTCGGCCAATATCGTGGAGATGGGGATGAGCGTGCCACCATCGGTCTGCCCGGTGGTCAGACGCTTGAAGTCGAACCGGCAGGCGAGAGCTGAGTCGACGCCCTGATCCCGCGCTTCCTGCACGACATGCCAGTTGGTGAGAACGGCCTTGGGGCCCACGAGGAACCCCGTACCGAAAGCCGCTCCGTTGGCCTCGATCCGACAAACCTGTCGTTCGATCGCTTCCATGCGATCGAGCCAGACACGCAGGTCCTTGTGGCTCAGCCCCGGTTTGATCAGGCGCTGGAGAGCCGGAACCCCGCCAGCTGGTCCTTCATCCTGTGCATCCGCCCGGCGCGACGGCCGCCCCGATTCCTGAACGGCAAAAGCGCGCCGCTCGAACGGTTCTCCGGCCGCAATGGCCGGGTAGAGCCTCGCGATGAAGGCTCGCAATTCGAACTGGAACGGCTTCTCGCGATAAATGACATCCAGAAACTGATCCGTGATCTGGTCCCTTTCCAGCCCGGTTACAACGTCGATCAGTGCGTTTTTCAGCGTCTGGCCTTCGGCGAGATATTTTTTGTCGAGCGGCTCGCCGGTTGCGAGATACAGGCAGCGACGCAACTGACGCATATCGAGCGAGTCCCGCAGCATCTGGATCAGTTGATCGTTTTCTTGCGGCGACAATGTCGGCATTGTGATCGTGCTCGCCCCCGGCGACCCGGTTGCGGGGCGCCACTCTGTTGGCAATACTATTGTCAGCATCATGCGCTGACGCAACCTTCTTCACTGCTGGGCGATGCGGGTGCCCTGCCAGAATTCATTGTCGAATTGTACGCTGACGAATATTTGCTTTCGAAAATGGTATAGTGATGAACAAAAACAGGCATGCATTGGATTACGAAAGATGCAGACTGATCTTGTGGACCTAAATAAATCGTGATTTCATCAGCGTGCTTGTTGTTTGAGTTTGATCGAAATTTGCGATAATTATCTCTCATATCATCATGATTTAATTTAATTTATTTGTCGTGATAGCCTGTTCGCCGTTGGAGATTTCGCATGAGCACTGATCGTTCGGCTCGGATCGCGGCCTATTTGTGCGACATTGCCGATGACAACGGAGTCGAGGCGATGCGGGTCGATTCCGACGCGGTCGAAGCCATGAAAGTCGCGCGGAAAGGGCAGGAGAGTCTTGCAGGCCTCGAGCGCCTCCAACCACAAATGAGGCCGGAAACGCTCAACGCGGCGATCGAATCGGTGGCCTCAGGCAAGGAACTCTCGAAAGAGCACCGCTACGGGCTCGAAGCCATCATCATCCCCGATAAGCGGCCAGTGATGCCGCTGCAGGGCGGCACCTACACCGCGACCCACAAGCTCTGGCTTCACCTCAACGACGAGCCTATCCGGGCAAGACTGACCCGTGCCGCGAAATCGATCGGGCGGATCGAGGTCAAGGGCTCGGAGTATCCTTATGGCGGCACGGGGTTCGTGGTGGCGCCGGGCCTCATCATGACCAACCGCCATGTTGCCGAGATTTTCGTGAGCGGAGTGGGGGATCGGGGCCTTTCCTTCGTGCCGGGCATTTCACCGGGGTTCAGCCGCTCCTTCGCGCCCGACAACGACGAAAATCCCGCGCCCGCCATCACCGGCTTGCGCATGGTGCATCCTTACTGGGATATGGCACTGCTCGAGGTCGCGGGGCTGGTTGCAGAACCGCTGATCCTTTCGACAGGTTCCAGCGAAAATTTCGAGAAACACGAGATCGCGGTGATCGGCTATCCGGCTTTCGATCCGCGCAACGATCCGGATGTGCAGTCACGTCTTTATGACAACCGCTTTGGCATCAAGCAGCTTCAGCCCGGAAAACTGCGCGAGCGGCAATCAACTGAAAGCTACGGCAAGCTGGTCAACGTCCCGACACATGATTGCTCAACTCTCGGAGGTGTTTCGGGTGCCGGGGTTATCCATATCGAGACCGGGAAGGTCATCGGGCTGCATTTCGGTGGCGAGTATTTGCGGCGCAATTTCGCGGTTTCCACCGCCGATCTTGCGGCAGACCCGCGTGTGGTGGATGCCGGGGTGAGTTTCGACCCAGCGGCGAAACCGGGTGGGCCACCATCGTGGACCGGCTATTGGGCCCGACTGGACGAAGAGGGCCAGCCTCCTTCCGAAAGGCCGACAGGGCAGGCGGCCGTGTCCCCCGCTCTGCAGGCGATGGATGTCACCATTCCCGTCACCGTCCGGATCGAGCCGGGTGCGGGGGGCTCGCTTTCGGTGGCGCTCAGTGGTCAGCAGCTTCTGGCGGCGGCGACCGAGAAGATGGTCGAGCCCGTCCGCGATACGAACTATGCCTCGCGCCGTGGCTATGACGAGGCCTTCCTCGGCGTTGCTGTGCCTGCTCCGCAGCCGACAAGCGCCGCCGTTCTTGCGAAAACCCTCAACGGCGGCTTGCGGCTCGATTACGAGAATTTCTCGGTGCAGATGCATGCCAAGCGACGACTGGCCCTCATCACGGCAGCGAATGTCACGGCTGAGAAAAAACTCAAGATGCCTGAACCCGGCAAGGATTACACCCGCAAGGGGCTGACAGGGCTGGGCGAGAACGACCAGGAAAGATGGTTTCTTGATCCGCGCATGGATGCACGCTTCCAGCTCCCCGATGTGTTCTTCACACGCGACAACGCCTCATTCGACAAGGGTCACATCGTGCGGCGCGAGGATGTGGCCTGGGGCAAGAGCTATGCGGTTCTGCGTCGCGCCAATGGTGACACGTATCACGTCACCAATTGCTCGCCGCAGGTCTCCGGGTTCAATCAGTCGGCGCGCGGGAAAGACAATTGGGGCGACCTCGAAAATGTCGTTCTCTCGCAAGCCGCGAGCGAACGACTCTGCGTCTTCGCAGGTCCTGTGCTCGGCCCGAATGACCCGCGCTTTCTCGGCCAGTTCGGGCAAGGCGAACGGCGTATGGTCCAGATTCCGTTGAAATTCTGGAAGGTGATCATCGCCCGGATCAGCAGCGGTATCGCGGCCTTCGGCTTCATGCTCGAACAGGATTTGTCGGAGGTGGAGACGACCGAATTTGTCGTGCCCGCGGCTTTCAAGCGTTTTCTCGTGCCGCTCGCTGTGATCGGCGAACAGGCCGGCATCCGCTTCGGGGCCAATATTCTTGAAGCCGATCAGTTCGATGAGCGCGGGCCGGACGTCGCCCTCCGCGCGAATGTGGGGCGCCGGCATCATTGAGATTTCACCGGGTTTCCCATTGAGGAGGTCTTGCCATGCATATCGTTGTTTTCATTCCCGGAATTATGGGAACGCGACTCGCACTGAAGCAGCCGGATGGCTCGGTCGAGGAGGTCTGGCCGCCGACGCCGTTCGAAACCAAGTTCGGCTACAAGCGCATAGACGCCTTGATGAAACCGGCGGTCTATCCGACCACATTGATCTCGAGCGTGCTGTGTTTCCAGTTTTACAGCACCATCACGGATCTTCTGAACGATCTTGGTTTTGTCGAGGGCGGGGGAGCGAAAAGGCTGGTGCTCTTCCCCTATGACTGGCGACAGGATCTCTTCAAGACCGTCGATGTGCTGGCGGCGAAACTCGACGCCATCAAGGCTGAGAATGCGACGAAAATATCCATCGTCGCGCATTCGATGGGCGGGCTGATCACGCGGCTGCTGCTTGAAAGCGGCCAATACAAGAGCCGGAAATGGTTCGGGAAAATTGATCAGTTCGTGGCACTCGCGGTGCCGCATCTCGGAGCGCCTCTGGCTCTGGCGCGGGTGCTGGGGCTCGATCCCACGCTCGGCGTCAGTGGCTCGGATTTCATCAAGTTCTCGGCGAGCACGGCCTACCCGTCAGGCTATCAGCTTCTGCCTCCGCGGGCTGAGCTCTGCTGCTGGGATCAGGCGAGCGCCGACCTCGCCGGGCTCGATATCTTTGATCCCGCGACGGCGAAGAGGCTCGGGCTATCAACCACCAATCTCAAGCGTGCCATGGCGGTGCATGATGTGCTGAACACCGGCGCACCCCCGAAGGGCGTGCGGTATTTCTATTTCGCAGGCACCGGCCATCGAACGGTGAGTCGCGTGAACGTTTTCGCGGAGGGCACAGGCCCGATCGATCACGAGCGCAGCGAAAAGACCCTCACACCGGATGGTGGCGACGGGACAGTGCCGCTTTATTCCGCCTTGCCGCGCCAGGGGCAGCGGCAGATGGTGGTGAACGAGCATTCAACCGTGTTTGAAGGAGACCCGTTTCGGAAGGTCTTCGTGCGGTTGCTGGGTGGGAATGAAGGGGCGGCAATCGAGGCAGCCAGACCACCGGCTCCGCCGCTTGTGCTCTCCGTCGAGGCGCCTGT
Organism: Hyphomicrobiales bacterium; assembly: GCA_017302635.1. GTDB lineage: Bacteria > Pseudomonadota > Alphaproteobacteria > Rhizobiales > Beijerinckiaceae > Rhabdaerophilum. Next base: position 593,582 of record JAFLCX010000001.1, on the reverse strand, counting down.
CGTTCCGGTGGGTGCAGATATCGAGATCGTGATGGCGATCTCCCCGCAAGCACTTGCATCGGGCAGCGACCGTCGACTGGTGCTCTCGGGCCAGTTCGTGCTCGAACGGGCCGAGGATGATGCGGTGGAGAAGTTCAGGAAGGTCGGCGAATTCGCGATTGCCTATGACGGCCCTGCCATTGATCGGCTGAGCATGCTCCTTCCGGCCCAGACGGTTGCGGCGCATTACCGGCTAACATTCGCGGGCAATCACAAGGCGCAGGGCCCGGCCGTGTTTGCGGTCTCTGCGGCATGAGACAGATGGCCCAAGGGGGCGGCGCCTGGATCACGGCTGATCCCTTGTCGCGATCACGCCCGATATGTGCATGTGGCTTTCCGCACCCATCGCCCGCCCCAGAAAATCACGCACTGCGTCGTGGATGGCTTCATGCACGGAGAGGAATTTGAGGCCACCGCGTTCGCGTTGGGCCACGAAAAACAGCTCATGCTCGGCGTCGCCGATCACCAGAGCGATATCCGGATCGCCCTGCACGCCCGGCAGGTGCGGTTCGCACAGGACGAAATCACGATCGAAAACCTCATAGGCAATCGGCGCTCCGTGCGCGCGGAGAACGGCCTCGATACGGCCGGATGTCCCGGCCCGATCCAGTTCTCGTGCAACACGAATGCGCAGGCTATTGGAGGAACCGGTCCAGCGATTGAGCGTGATGGGAGTCATGGCTCGCAACCCGGCGAAACAAAATTGATGCGATAGATCCTGATCCGGTTTGTCGGTCTGGCTGTGCAGCAGAGCAGCATGTCAGCGATCCTGCATGAAGAACCGCAACTCGATCGCCCGACGTGCAGTCGTATCCATCATGCATTGGGCACCAAGCCACCGCGCCATCGAGCCGCCCGAATAATGCACCCGGAAATATCCGCATTTGCGGTCCCGATAGGTGATCCACGCGCGCTGGACCTGCTGCAACTCGTCCGGACCGGCTGCTTTCGGGCGATCCTTGTAGTGGCGATTGAGGAGGACATCCCAGGTGCGGAATTCGTCAAGATAGCAGCGCTCCATGCCGATCGTGGTCTGGTTCTCGCCATGTTTCAGGCAAGCTGCGCTGAACTTGCCAATGCACTCATAGCCATACGTCAAAAGCGGCTTCTTGTCGGCGAGGCAGCTCTCGATGCCCTCGACAAACCCGACCCACCCGGCCTCCTCTTCATCGCGTTGCTGGGCCATGGAGGATGGTGCCGCCCCGAGCAGGATCAGCATGGCCAGCAGGAACTGTCGGAAATTCATGGCGATTGCCCTCAGCAAGGGGGTTGAAACGATGCGGCGATGGCCGGCGTACCGGGCCGCGCAGGGGTGACCAGCGGGCGTGTGTAGGTCTTCGGCCAATATCCGGTGACGAACCCGGCGCAACTCAGGCTGCGGTGCTCTTCGGCCAGTTCGAATGATCGGCCGTTCCAACCCCAGAGCCGCTGGATGAGGCAGGCTTTGTCAGCGCCGGGCGGGGTAATTTCACGCCACAATTCGCGGACCCGTCCGGTTTCAGCGTCAATCTCCGGTAGTGTCAGCAGTCCGGCCAGTCCGGAAGGCCTTTCGGGCCGGGCTCCCGGAAAATCGACAGGCGCTGCCGAGCCATCCTTGTGCTCGATGACGAAATAGGCCCGGCGAAGACCTTGCTGGGAGTCACAAGGTGTTACCCAGAGGGTGCGGTCGGGGCGGTTCTGGTCGCCGAGTAGACGATAGCCCGTACTCGCATCGAGGCCCGGAGTGCCGCATGCGGCTCGCCGAAGCCGCAGGGCTTCGGGCGAGGGGCTCAAGGGTGGCGCAAGCCTCGGCAACGACGCCGTCACCAGGGTGGGCAACGGTGCTTTGGAGGGCGTGGGCGCGGGCGCCTTGGCGCCTTGCTCACGCAAGGCGGTCACTGTCCCTGACCGTTCCTGCGCCCTGTCGATGATCGACAAGGCCTGATCGAGCCCCTGCACCGAAAGCCTTTCCAGTATTGCTCCGTCCCGCGCCACCACATGAAGCTGCGTGCCCTTGCCCAAGCTCGCGAGCAAAGTCCTCGTCGCGTGAGGCGGCACCTGCCAGTGATCGACTCCGCGATGTTCCATGGCGATATCGGTCAGCGAGCTTCCGGATCCCACGACACGCAGCAAACGGTCTTCCTGTCTGGCGGCGAAATTCTTCGGTGGATTCGAACGCAAGGTGACAAAGAACTGCGGTTCCGCATCGGCTTTCGCAGGCCTGTGAATGCAGATGCGCGACAGGCCGAAAGGTGATGGTTGTGCCGCCCGCAACTGAGTCAGTTGCGAGGCATTAACGGCGGAACAGGTCGCGGCATTGTCGCAGGAGACAACCCATTCGCCGATCTCTCTCAGGCTGAAGGCATGAGCCTGCGTCACCATCAGGGCGGTTGCCGCCATCAACCATCGCCAGCGCGGATGCCCTGCGAGCCTTGCTCTGGGCAACCGCGGCCTGCGCTCCTCATGTTTCCGCGCCATGATCGCCTAGTCCTGCGCCGGAGCGGTGCCCGCTGCCGCTTCCTTGCGAAGCTTCCGATAGCCTAGCAAGAAGCCGATCAGCAGGATCACGCCGGAACCGATCATCAGCGCGATGCCATCGACATGATATTGCCGGAAGTTGAGATTGCGGCGCTCGAGCGAGTTGGCGTAGGTCAACACCTCGCGACTGCCGCTGCTGAGAACATAGACGTCCTGTTCCGAATCGAACTCGGCCTTGACGGGACGTCCCAGCAACGACCGGACATCGGTTTCAGCCATCTCGATCGTGGGAACCCGCAGCTTGAGGTCCGCTGACCCGGCTTTTGGTTTCAAGGTCATTTCGTAGTAGGAGGTAGTCGATCCCGTCCGCCGCTTTTTCCGTGTCACACGGGAAGCTTCGGTGATCGTTCCTTCCACTGTTTGCAGGCTCTCGCGCGTCGGCGGCGCCGAAACCGCGCTGTAGACCACCATCCCCGCCCCGATCAGGATGCCGAGGGCGGAGAACATCACGAGGTATGAATTCCGAACGATATGGATGATGTTTTGCATGTTGGGTCCCGTGCTCGCTGACATGTTTACAAGGCGGGATGAGATGCCCTTGATGAACGCCACAGATGCGCCCCGAGCCGTGCCGAGACACTCCGTTTCGGTCATTCGCTGGAATTATCCAGCACGTCCCCATGCCCAGAGCGTTCTTAGGCAAAAGAGAGCAGCAGGAATGTGCGCTGTCACACATTCCTGATTGTGCGATGTGGCTAATGTTCTGAACCGCATCGTGTTTTGGCTGTGAGCATGGAACCACTTCTTCAAGCCGGGTCCGCCCCTCTTCGGAAAGAGCCGTCGCCGGCGCTGAGCGCTCTGGAAAAGGCCTTGGCTTGGACCGGATTCCGGCCGCTCACGATGGCGGAGGCGGCGTCAGGTCCGTTCACGATTCTGGCCGCGGAACATCGCCACATCCGCCTCGATGCTGCGGCGTGCAACATGGCCTTTGTCTCGAACCTGGAAAGCCAGCCGGAGATTGTCCGGTTTCTCGATCACTGCGGATCACGGGCGTGGGGCTATGACCTCAACCTTCAAAATCATGCTCACCAAACCGAGACGGTGAACGAATTTCATTTCCTGATTGCCTCCGAGACGAGCGCTCTCATCACGGAGCTGCAGTGGCTCGGGTTTGAACAGCGGACGCAAGGCTGCATGCATGTGGAGCCTGATTGTCGGGTGCCGGATCTCGGGCCGGATTATTCGGGAGAAATCTTTCCATGCCTCGGCTGGGTGCTGATGCCTGGAGCAATCTCCGAATTCGGGCCTGCCGAGCAGCGCCAAGGTTTTTGCACATGCCGTGTCCCCACGGGGGCGCAATCGAACCATGCGTCGCGCGCCTATCAGTTTGTATATGACGGCTACGCTCAACGTGAAATCCTGCGACGCCGGATCGTCAAGATCATCGATCCGACGCTTGCGGCCAACCCGTTCATGATCGTCGAGGAAGCCCTCTCGCTTGTTTACGGCGAAGGTTAGGTCTTGGCTCCAGTCGAGCTGCTTCAGTCCGAGGCGGAGGGGTATCTCCCTGCACTCAGCCGAGCAGCCTCTGCATCACGGATCGCAGGGCACGGTGTGGCCCTTCTCGTTGTCGAAACACATGAGAGGTGGCGGTGGGTCGTTTGCACCACGGCAGTAACGAACCTCTTCCCGTCGTGCCGGATTGCCCCAAAAGGGCTCCGTCTCGACAACCATCTCGAAGCCGTTGTTGGACAATGTCAACGTCTGCCGGAGTTCGAAGCGCTTTGTGAGCGGGCTCGGCGATTCCCACGTCCGGCAGGACAATTTCAGCTTCCATTCCGGTCGTTTGCCGTGGACGCTGAGGATGCGGCAATCGAGGCCTGGTTCTTGTGCGTTCCGATGCGGAAGCGACACAGTCCTGCGGTCATAGACCAGCATGAATATATCCGACCATCGGCAATGCGCGTCGCCCGCCCAGGTGCCGCGAAAGTCCTTGCGCAGCGGGGGCGGCTCGTCGGTCCATCCTTGAACCGACGCGCCGCCGAGCAACGTGAGAGCCAGCGCAAGCACTTTTGTGATGTGTCGCCCCGCTGCCTCTGGCTCAGCCACCCTTACCGGCAGGAGCACGATTTGCCGACCTGCATGTTGTTGCTCTTGGAGAAATTCTCCGCATCCGAGCGATAGCTGAAGCGGCGCATCGTGCAGTAGCTCGTTCCGAACGCGCTCTTCAGTTGGGCCTCGTCGCGGCTGTCGATGTCGTATTTTCCGTGCTTGCAGATGAGAGCATAGGCGCTGGCCGGGGTCGCTGCCATGAAGGTCAGGATGGCGGCTGCGGTGGCGAGAGCCGAGAGACGGATGCGCGAACTGGACGACATGATGATCTCCTCAAGCCGGCCCGGCAGGCCGGTCTTCTGAATGTGAATGTCTGCCGGGCCAAGGCACTCTGGTCTGTCTGAGGCCGGGTGAAGCAATCATCCGGCTCAGGACAGTGAGCGTCGTCCCGTGCTTCATTCGTGCGTCATTCTGCCGATACGCGCTGTGCGCTGGCGCACTTTACGAGGCTGCGGCCAGAATCAGCGGGGACGCTGGAAGGTCTTGATGTCGGAGATATCGCCGCCCACGAAGGTGATGCGGATGGACGCATTTTCCGCATCCGACCGAAGCGTGATGTATGGCCGGGCGTTCGCCGGAACGGCGTAGGGATTGGCGGGATCGCAGGGCGGTAGAGAAATCACCTCCTGCGGCGGCTTTCCGTTATAGCCGATCTCCACCTTCTCGATCGCACAGCGATAGCTGACGAGATGCGTGAAATACAGCAGTTGGCTGTTTTGCCCGGATCCAAAGGCCAGCCAGGATGTCGAAAAGCGCTCGAGTATGTCGCGCATGCCCCGTTGAAGGGCGGTTTTCGGATCGAAGGTGATGATCGTTTCATGGGACGCAGCGCCATTGGCATCGAGATAGCGCAGCGCAATCTCTGTCGCGCCCTGTTGAGGTGGCAACTCGAAACCGGGATTCGGCATCGGCCGACCCGTGCGCGGATCGAGCGCTTGCAGGAACCCCGTGGTGCGGAACTCGTTCTTGCTGTCGAGGCGATATTCCATTCGGGTCGCGGCCTCCGGCAAGGTGATTGCCGCGATCCATCCCGTATTCGAGCGCATGAATTGCGCGGAAATCCGGTCGCGTCCCTCCGCAAAGAAAGTCTTCGCAGCCGCTTCACGCTTTTGCGCATGATCCAGCCATTGAGCGAGAACGCTCTGATCCAGAAAGCCTGAAACGAGCCTCCCTTCGCGCTCGGCCAACAGGAAACGCGACAACGCAGCAAGCTCACGCCTTCGCTCGTCAATGGTCTGCGCGTTCTGGCGGTCTTCGCCCAGTTCGATAGCCAACAGATATTGGGCCGGCGCAAAATCCGGATTCGCTTCAGCCAGAGCGGCCAGACGCCTCGTGCGCTCGGCCCCTTCATATTGCTGGGCGTGGACGAGGGCAGCCGCACGGCTTTTGCCCTTGGCAAGTTCAGTGAAAATCTCGCGCGCACCGGCGCGCCCGTCCTGCGCGCGGATCAAGGCTGAGAGCCGCAGAAGAGGGTCGATGTAATCCGTATCGAGCGCGGCGAGAGCGAGATAATCGCGCCTCGCATTGGCGCTCTCTCCGCGGGCCTCGAATGTCCGCGCATTGTGATAAAGCTCGGCGGCGCTGGAGGCATCTTTCACCAGGCCTCCGGATTTCGCGAGCTTCTCGAAAGCTTGCGAGGGGGAGAGGTTTTCGGTGACCACGACCGTGGCACCGGCCGCGGGTTGCGTTTCAGGCGGGTTCTGTGGCTGGGGTGGCGCGGTTGCGATCGGCTGCACCCTCACCTGATCAGCCCGCCCCATCCAGTAGAGTGCGGTGCCGCTCGCGACGATCGCGATCCCGGCGGCGAGCCACAGGGCGGCCCATCGTGGCGAGGGACGCAGCCCAAGGGCGCCGGAGAGCGGCTTTGGCATCGCTGGCGCAGCGACTTTGGGCTTCCTGCCGCCCATCTCGATCTGGAAGGCGTGGACCGGATGAGGCAGGTTTTTCACCTCGCGGTGTCCCAGATCGACAAACGGAAGCGCGATCTTGTTCTGCACGGCCTCCTGCACATTGCGGGCGACGCAGATCGAGCCGGGTTCCGCGAGCGATTGGAGCCGCGCGGCGATGTTGACGCCATCACCCAGAAGATCGCCATCGCGCTCGACCACGTCGCCAATCGAAATGCCGATCCGGAAATGCATCTGCCGATTGGGAGGATAGGCAAAATTTCGCGTGCGCAGCGATTCCTGAATGTCGATCGCGCAGCGCGTGGCCTCCACCGCGCTGGCGAACTCGCACATGATGCTGTCGCCGCCGGTGTTGAACACGCGCCCGCCGGCCCGTTTCACGAAATCATCGAAGACCTCGCGATAGGATTCGAGCCGTGCGAGCGTCTCTTCCTCATCCTCGGCCGTGATGCGGGTGTATTCGGCAATGTCGGCCGCCATGATGGCTGTGATCTTGCGCTTCAAGGTCTGCCTCTGCTTGCTCATCCGGATCCGGCTTTCATTATCCGATGTGGAGACCGGGGTTCAAACGGTCGGGGAGAGGATTTCATGCCTCTGTCGAAGGCCGAGAGGCGCTTCGGCCTGTTGATCAATGGCCAGCATAGCGCTTTAACTCTTATTCTGCGGTGTCAAAACGCACAGGCGAACAGATCTGGAATTGGTGGTGGGGTTCGGCCCGCCGCCCTCGCGCCCGGAATGTCGTTGCGGGATACAATCTGCCTTGGGAGGGCGCATGCAATCGATCGCACAAATCGCCTTTTTCAAGGGAGCCACCGACCTCGACCTCGTACGCTTCGAGCGCCGGTGCATCTGGAAAAAAATCGATGAAGGCCAGTCGATTGTCGATTTCGAGGATGTTTCCAGCGATGTTTATTTTCTCGTTTCGGGTGATGTCCGCATCCAAATGCGGACTCCCGGCGGCAAGGAATTCATTCTGGCTGATCTGCGTGAAGGCGAGTTTTTCGGCGAACTCTCCGCCATTGATGGTGAGCCGCGTTCGGCGAATGTGACAGCGCTGACCAAAGCCGTGATCTGTATCGTTGGATCTGCCCTGTTTCGCGAGATGCTGGCTTCTTCTCCGATGCTCGCGGAGAAGGTCATGCAGCTTCTCGCCCGGCGCATTCGCGATCTCAATGCGAGGCTTCTCGAGCACACCGTGCTCGATATCCGGCACAAACTCTATGCCGAACTGCTGCGGCTTTCCGTGCCGCGCCCGCTCGTGTGGTTTCGCCGCCGCCCTTCCATCACGAACTGGCCGCGCGCGTTGGATGCCGACGGGAACAGATCACGCGCGAGCTCGGTGCGATGGAACGCGATGGATTGCTACAAAAAACGCGTGGGGCGCTCGTTCTGCCGGATCCCGAGACGATGCGGGGCCGGGTTCGGCAAACCATGCTGGAGGCCGAGTAACCAGGAGAGCGCTCGACGGGATAGCTCTCGGGCCGCGCGCATTTTCCCGCTCCAAACCGGAGGAATTCAACAAACGCCGGAAACGCGCTCGGAACAGGATTGAGTTTGGAGGCGACGCCATCAGCTCGCTCTGCAAGGAGCGCACTCGTGTAAACGGCTCAAATCGCCTAGTTTCTCTGCCGGAACCGGAAAAACATCGGTTTTCATGAGAATGGCTGGTGCTGCGAGAGAGGATTGAACTCTCGACCTCTCCATTACCAATGGAGTGCTCTACCACTGAGCTACCGCAGCGAAACGCGTTGCGAGCCCTTGCCATAGGGGAGTCGGGCGGTCAAGCCGCGAGCGCTGTTCTTGATGTCCAGGAACGTCCAAATGGCCTGACAGGCTTGCGATCAAAGGATTATGTTGCATTGCACAAAAAATGTTGCGGCGCACAATCTCGCGTGATACGAGCAATTCCAGTGTAAAAGGGGCTGTTTTCCCGCCATTTTCGAGGCTCCTGAGCCGGAGCCCGCCATTCCGAGGAGCCTGACCATGGCCAATTCCAAGAAACCGCCGTTCGTTGCGCCGGCCAAACCTGCGCCTGTCGCACCGATCGCCGCCAACCCTGCCATTTCTCCCGTCAAGCCCGTTCCCGCTGCCACCGTTGCGCCGGGCGTCATCAAGCCGGCCCCGGCTGCCTCCGCCCCGGTTGTGGCGGCGAAGTTCGAGACCCCCAAGGTTGATGCTCCGAAGATCGCGCCGGTCAAGGCTGAGCCTGCTAAGGTGGAGGCCGTCAAGGTCGAGCCGGTAAAAATGGAGCCGGTGAAAGTTGAGGCATCAAAGCCCGCGGCACCTGTCGCGGCAAAGGTCGAAGCTCCTGCGGCCCCGAAGCCTGTCGCTCCGGTTCAGAAGCCGGTTGAGGCGGCGAAGGTTCCGGTTGTTGCCAAAGCACCCGTGCTGCCGAAGGCTGTCGAGGCCGCTCCGAAGCCGGCGGGCAAGCCCGCTCCGAAAGCCGCTACCAAGTCTACCGACATGTTCCCGATTGCGGATGTGATGAAGCCTGTCGCAATGCTGCAGGAAAATGTGCGGGCCAACACGGAAAAGGCGTTGAGCGAATTCCGCGGCCGTTACGCCGAGGTGAAAGGATTCGCCGAGACAGCCACCACCCGTCTGGAAGACAGCATGAAAGCGGCCCAGAGCGGTTCGCGCGAGATTGGCTTTGCCCTGTTCGAGATCGTCAAGGCGCAGACCCATGCCAATCTCGATCATGCCAAGACACTTGCCGGTGCCAAGTCGATTCCCGATCTGGTGAAGGCACAGCAGGCCTTCGTTCTCTCGCAGTTCCAGTCGGCCCAGACCCGCTCCAAGGATGTAGCCACTCTGGCGGGCAAGATCGCCAACGATGTCACCTCGCCGCTGCGTGCCTCTTTCGAACTGATCCTGCGTCGCTGAACAGAATCGAAGCCCGAAGGCCGGTGCTCATCCGCGAGTGCCGGCCTTTTCTTTTTCAAGGCCGGTTGTCGCGCTTGAAATCCACGGCGTTTGCCTCTAGGGCTCTCGCCGGATGCAGTCGTAGCTCAGTTGGTTAGAGCGTCGGATTGTGGCTCCGAAGGTCGGTGGTTCAAGTCCACCCGACTGTACCAATCTCAAAAATCGCCACGCAATACTCTGCCCATCAAAAGAAAAGGCCCGGCTTTCGCCAGGCCCTTGTTTGTTTGGTGCGGAGCGACGCCCTCACGCTTCCTTGGGCTCGCGCGACTTGATGAACCCGGCGATGGCCAGCACCACAGCACCACCAACCAAAGCAGCTCCGTAGAAGATCCAGCCGGTCGGTTTCGTGATCATCGTCGTGCCGCCATGGCCGTCGGAAGCGGCTGACGTGATGATCCAGCCCGGGTTGATGCCCTTCAGCCAATTCATGACGAAGGGGTCCGAAACAATCATCTCGCCTGCAATCCAGCCGAGCAAGGCCGCACCACCCCAGATGATGATGGGGAAACGGTCGATCAGGGTCGAAAGCAGCGTGGAGCCAAAGATAATCAGCGGGATCGAGAGAAGAAGGCCGAAGATGAAAAGCCAGATATTGCCGCCCGCCGCAGCCGCAATTGCGACCACGTTGTCGAGACTCATCACGGCGTCGGCGATCGCGATGGTGCGCACTGCACGCCAGAGATTTTCGCTCGACTCCACCTCGTGGCCGGCATCTTCCTCGCCCAATGCGAGTTTCACGCCGATCCAGAGCAGCAAGGCGCCGCCCACCACTTTCAGCAGGGGCACGCCCAGCAGATAGGTGATGAAAATCGCAAAGACGATTCGCAAACCGATGGCCGTTCCAGCCCCCAGAATCATGCCGATACGGCGTTGATGCGGGGGCAGGGCGCGGCAGGCCATGGCGATGACGACCGCGTTGTCGCCCGAGAGCAGAAGGTCAATCCAGATGATCTGGAGGACCGGGATGATGTAAGGCGTAATGAATTCCATCGGGCTCTACTCGGCGATCTTGAGCAATCGCGGGTTCCCGGCTCTCGCTGACGTCATGCGATGCAGGCCGCCCCCACGACAAGCCCACCGGTCTCTTCGGCAACTACCAGATTGGGCCACGTTTTCAAGTGCCATGCTGAGGCCTCCGCTGTGACCCCGCCCGGTCGGGTCTCCAGAGCCGTCAGTGTCAGCGTGTCGCCTGTATTCCAGCCATCGACGTGAATCGCCTCCGGCGGCATCTGAAAACCGCAATGCAGGGCCTTTACCACGGCTTCCTTGGCGGTCCACAGCCTGCAGAAGGCGGATGCCCGAGCACCCTCGGGCAGCGCCTCCAGCAGGGTGCGCTCATCCGCGCGCAGCATGTTGAGCGGAATGAGCATGCCCGGCCCGATGATCTCGATATCCACGCCGATCGGGCTCCTGGCGATGCCGATCAGCGCGATGTCCGCTCGCGCCGAAAAGGAGAGATGAAATCGGCCTCCCGGCATGGCGACGATGGGCTCGCCGCTTTCCCCGTGGGTGATCGTCACCGCCTGAGGATCGACACCAGCCTCGGCAGCCAGGATCGCCCGGGCGATCCGACGTCGCGCGAGGAAGCCTTGCCGCTGTCGGTCGTCGCGATGACCTTCGGCAAGCTGCTTCTCCAGGGTTGTCGAGTCCGGAAGGTTTGCAGGCTGAGTGGCCATCCGTGCCAAAGTGATCAGAAAGCCATGATCATTCAAATGTTTGGCCGCATCCAAAATTCCAACCGTGGCCAAGTCGATTGGCAATATCTCTTTGCAATGGATATCTGATCTGACCGCTGTCTGTGACATTTTGGTCGAAACCGAATGCTTTCAATTCTTGCTCCGATGCGCGACCCGGAAAATCGACCCGCATGGACCTTTTGGATGCTTGCCCCCGATATGAACCGGTGCCTACAACAATAGCAACCGGCGGCCGGATAGCCGCCAAGGCGAGTGCAACCAAGGGAGGCGGGCGGAAACGCCCGTTTGGTCGCGTGGAGAAGAGCGGGAATGCCAGAATGCCCCGGCCGGAGCCGGGTGCGAAACTCCGGGTTGCGCTGTTCGCGACCTGCCTCGTGGATATCGTCCGACCCTCGATCGGCTTCGCGGCAGCCAAGCTGCTCGAACAGGCTGGCTGCGTGGTGGAGGTGCCGGCGCAGACCTGCTGCGGGCAGCCGGCCTTCAATTCCGGCGACCGTCGCACCACGCAGGAACTCGCGCTTCAGATGATCGAGGCTTTCGAGGGCTATGATTACGTGGTGGTTCCCTCGGGCTCCTGCGGCGGTATGATTGCCAAGCATTACCCCGAATTGTTCGCCGATGACCCCGGCCTTTCGGGGCGTGCCGAGAAACTCGCGTCGAAGACCTTCGAACTGGTTTCGTTTCTCACCGATATCCTCGGTGTGATGAAGGTCGAGGCGAGCCACAAGGGCTCCTGCACCTATCATGACAGCTGCTCCGGCCTGCGTGAGCTTGGCATCAAGAGCCAGCCGCGCCGCCTGCTCGGCACAGTCGATGGGCTTGATCTTGTCGAGATGAAGGACTCGGAGGTTTGTTGCGGGTTTGGCGGAACGTTCGCGGTCAAATATGGCCCGATCTCCGACCAGATCGTCAGCGAGAAATGCGCAAATATCGAAGCCTCGGGCGCCAAAACCTTGCTCGCAGGCGATCTCGGCTGCCTGTTGAACATGGCCGGGAAACTCTCGCGCATGGGCTCCGAGATCGAAGTGCGTCACGTGGCGGAAGTGCTTGCCGACATGGCGAATGAGCCGGCGATCGGCAAAGCGGGGGAGAAAACCGCATGAGCAGCCGTCCGACCAGCCACACCTTCAAGGACAACGCCGCCAAGGCCATTCAGGATGGCGGCGTGCCACGCGCGCTGAAAAATGTGCGCCAGAACTTCATCGACAAGCGGGTCAAGGCGGTTGAGGCCCTGCCCGAATTCGAAGCGCTGCGCGAGAGCGCGAAGGAAATCAAGAACCACACGCTCGAGCACCTCGATCTCTACCTCGAGCGCTACGAGCAGAAGGTCAAGGAAAGCGGCGGGCACGTGCATTTTGCCGTCGATGCCGCCGAAGCCCGCGCGATCGTGCTCGACATCTGCCGCAAGGCGGGTGCGCGCACCGTGACCAAGGGCAAATCCATGATCACCGAAGAGATCGGTCTCAACGCCCATCTCGAAGCGAATGGTGTGGTGCCGGTCGAGACGGATCTCGGAGAATACATCATCCAGCTCAGGGGTGAGGCTCCCAGCCACATCATCGCGCCGGCGGTTCATTTGACAAAAGACCAGATCGAGGCGGATTTCCGCCGCGTCCACACCAATCTCGACCCCAAGCGCGACCTGACAGAAAAAACCTCCTTGCTGACCGAAGCGCGCACGATGCTGCGCGAGAAGTTCCTCGTGGCGGATGTCGGGATCACCGGTGCGAATTTTCTGATCGCCGAGACGGGCACCTCGGTCATCGTCACGAACGAGGGCAATGGCGATCTCACCCAGCTTTTGCCGCGCGTGCATGTGGTTGTGGCTTCGATCGAGAAGGTGGTGCCCACTCTGGAGGATACGAGCCAGATCCTGCGTGTGCTCGCGCGCTCGGCCACTGGGCAGGAGATGAGCGTCTACACCACGCTCTCGACCGGGCCGCGTCGCGCAACCGATGTCGACGGGCCAGAGGAATATCACGTCGTGCTGCTCGATAATGGCCGTTCGGCCATGCTCGGCACCGAATTTCAGGATATGCTCCGCTGCATCCGTTGCGCGGCCTGCATGAACCATTGCCCGGTCTATCACCAGATCGGCGGGCATGCCTATGGCTGGATCTATCCGGGGCCGATGGGCTCGGTGCTCACGCCGTCGCTGATCGGCGTGGACAAGGCGGGGCATCTGCCGAACGCTTCCACGTTCTGTGGGCGCTGCGAGAGCGTCTGCCCGATGAAAATCCCGCTGCCAAAAATGATGCGCCATTGGCGCGAGCGCGAATTCGAGCGCAACCTCAACCCCGCCGTGGCGCGCTATGGCCTTGGCTTCTGGGCATTTTTCGCGAAAAAGCCGTGGCTCTACCGGCTCTCGACGCGCCTTGCCGCTAAATCGATGAAACTGCTGGGACGCAACAAGGGCAGCTTTCAATCGCTGCCCGGCGCCGGCGCCTGGACGCAATATCGCGATTTCGCCGTGCCGGAGGGCGAGACCTTCCAGGCCAAATGGAAGAAAAGGGCCGCGAAATGACCTCCCGCGACACCATTTTTGCCTCCATCCGCCGCTCGCTCGCTGTGAAGGGCGATGAGCGTATCCGTGCCTCGATTGCCGAGGACCGGCTCGATCGTTCGCCCAAAGGCGTCATTCCAGCCCGCGCGCAACTCGACGCTGCGGGAAAGCTCAGGCTTTTTGTCGAAAAAGCCGAAGGCGTGCAGGCCACCGTCGCCCGTGTGGCCTCGGCAAAGGACGTGCCCGGCGAGGTCGCGCGCTACCTGCGCGACAACAACCTGCCCGCCGCTTTGCGCATGGGGGATGACCCGCGCCTTTCGGCGATGCCGTGGAAAGAGACATCCATTGATGTCGAGAAGGGGCGTTCCCATGGGCTCGATCTCTCGGCGATTTCCCATGCCGAGAGTGCAATTGCCGAAACCGGCACTCTCGCGCTGGTTTCGGGCCACGAGAACCCGACGACGCTGAATTTCCTGCCGGACAATCACATCGTCGTGCTGCATGCGGCTGATCTGGTCTCCGATCTCGAAACCATCTGGCAGCGCATCCGCAAGAAGTTCGGAAAGGGCGAGATGCCCCGCACGGTGAATTTCATCACCGGTCCATCGCGTTCGGGCGATATCGAGCAGACCATCCTGCTCGGCGCGCATGGGCCCCGGGCGCTGCACATAGTGGTGGTGGAGGGGTGAACTGAAATTTGTCATCACCGGCCTTGAGCTGGTGATCCAGATGGGATGTCCGGGTCAAGCCGGCCATGCAAGTGAGAGGCCCCCCGCAACCCTGCGCCCCACCAATTCGTTTACCATGCGCTGCTATGGTTAACCGGAATGTTCTCCGGAGTAGCGTTCCTCGTGCGTGCTGCCCTCATCCTTGCTGGTTGTCTGATCACGACCCTCGCAGCTGCGCAGGTCGCGCCGCCGGCGCCTGTGCCGCTCGTAGGGCAGCCGCCCGCGCCTGAGAAATCCACGCCCGATCCAGCGGTCGTGCCTGAAAAGGCGAAGTCCCAGCCGCTCGCCAAAGCCAAGCCGAAGGTTGCCCCGCCCCCCCTGCCGCTGACGCGTGTGGTCGCGAAAAACGATCCTCGCCCCACCATCTATCCCGGTGCGGCGGATGCCATTCAGGACGCGGCCGAGCGCTATCGCCAGATCGCCCTGACTGGCGGGTGGCCGAAGCTGCCGCAGGGCCAGGTTCTGAAACAGGGCCAAAGCGGCGAGGCGGTTATTCTGCTGCGTCAGCGCCTCGCGCGTGAGGGGGATCTCGACCCTGCTCAGGCAAACAACCCGGATTTCGATGCGGGTCTTGTTCAGTCGGTGAAACTGTTTCAGGGCCGCCACGGCCTCGCGCAAACCGGTTTAGTGGGGAATATCACCTTGCGCGCGCTCAATGTAACAGCGCATGAGCGCTATCAGGCGCTCAACGAGAGCGCCAGGCGCCTGCACGTGCGCAACTTCGCCTATGGCGCGCGCTATGTGGTGGTCAACATCCCTTCGGCATCGGTGGAGGCCATCGCGGCGGGGCAAGTGGAGCGGCGGCACATCGCGGTGGTGGGCAAGCCCGATCGTCCCTCGCCGGAGGTCGAAACCCGTATCACCAATGTGAATTTCAACCCGACATGGACCGTGCCAGTCTCGATCATCAAGAAGGATATCATCCCGAAGATGCAGAAAGACCCGTCCTATCTCGCGAAATCGAAGATCCGCATCTTCGGCGCGAGCGGGGTCGAGATCGAGCCGACACGGATCGATTGGTCAACCGAGCGCGCGACTGCTTTCACCCTGCGGCAGGATTCCGGCTCGGGAAACTCGCTGGGGCAGATCCGCATCGACATGCCCAACCGCGAGGCGGTCTACATGCACGATACGCCCTCGAAACGCCTTTTCGCGCGCGATGACCGGTTCCATTCCTCGGGTTGTGTGCGCGTCGAGAGCGTGCGTGATTTCGTCACCTGGCTGCTTGCACCCATGCCCGGCCCCGGTGGCGGACCGTGGGATCGCACGGATGTCGATGACATTCTGAAAAACGATGCCCGCAAGGATATCCGCCTCAAGGAGCCGGTGCCGGTGATCTGGGCCTATCTGACCGGCTATGTCACCCCCGATGGCGTGACGCATTTCCGCGATGATGTGTACGGGCTTGATCAGTTGGCGATTCTCTCGAGCGCGCCGGACGAAACACCGACGAGTGCGATACCCGCAGCCCGTCCGAAATTGACCGTCCCGAACCAGCCCTTGCCGCCACGCACGACGTCAACACTGGAGCAACAGGCCAACCGCGTGCTCTATCCGCGCCCGCAGCGGATCGATCCGTAGCGTTATTCCGCCAGCACACGCGTCGGCGGGAAAGTGATCTCCACCAAAGTGCCTTCGCTCGGCTTCGACGAAATTCCGAAACTGGCGCGGTTGGCTTCCACCAAGGCCTTTGTGAGCGGCAGGCCGAGGCCCGTGCCGCCACGAGACCGATCACGCCCCACCTGACGGAAGGGCTCGAGCGCCTGTTCGATCTCGCTCGCGGTCATGCCGATGCCGGTGTCACGGATGCGGATCGTCACCTCACCGGAAGGGAGCAACGAGGTCGAGACGATCACCTGCCCACCGGCTTCGGTGAAGCGCGTGGCGTTCGAGAGCATGTTGAGCACGATCTGGCGGATGGAGCGCTCATCTGCCACGACCGGAGGCAGCTTCTGCGCGAGTTGCGTGCGCACGAGCACGCGATTCTGGTTCGCCTGTGGCTGGATGATCGCCACCGTACTCGCCACGATCGCGTTGAGATCCGTCGCGGCGAAATTCAGTTCCATCCGCCCGGCTTCGATTTTCGCGAGATCGAGAAGATCATTCACGAGGCTGACGACATGCTGGCCGGATGTACGGATATCCCCCAGATATTCCTTGTATTTCTCGTTTCCGAGCGGGCCGAGGCGCTCTTCCTGCATCAAGTCCGCGAAGCCCATGATGGCGTTCATGGGCGTGCGGATTTCATGGCTGATTTTGGCCAGGAAATCGCTTTTCTTGGCGTTGGCGATCTCGGCGGCCTGACGCGCCTCATTGAGTCCTGCTTCCGCCCGCTTCCAGGCGGTCATGTCGCGCAGGACGGCGCAGAATCGCTTCGGCTCGTCCTCGCTGATCCGTCCGATTGTCATGAAAAGCGGGATGCGACCGCCCTTCTTCTCGCGTCCCGAAACCTCCCGTCCGTCATTCAGGATCGAGCGCACGCCAGCCATCCGCATGCCTTCCAGATAGTGGAGGGCATCGGCATGGCTGTCGCGGTGAAGAAGCAGCGTGAAACTCTCGCCGACCATTTCGTTTTCGTTGACGCCGAAAAGGGCCTGGGCCGCGCCATTCAAACCCAGAACGGAACCGGTTTCGTCCAGCAGGACGACCCCATCGGTCGCGGTATCGAGAATGGCGCGCAGTTCCGCTACATCCGCGCGGGAGCGTTTGAGATCGAGCGCCACAGAGCGCAGGGCTTTGCCCTGTTCCAGTTCGACCGCGCGGCGGAGCGAGATCAAGGTGGCCGGCGCGCTCTCCCATTCCACCATCTGCAGATGGCAATCGACTGGCATCATCTCGCCGTCACGGCTTGCGAGCACCACCGTCTCGATGACGCCGGAAGATGCGCTCGGGCGCGTGCTCTTGCGGAAGATCGCGCGCGCGCCATCCTCGGCCTTGAAATGCGCGAAGTCGGGGTACCCGGTCAGGTCAAGCAGGGTCTGGTTCGCATAGAGCGGATCATCGCCGCGGAGCACAAGCAGCCCTATGGGCAGCCGGTCCAGCAGATCGGTGTTCCCGGCCCGGACCGGCGCGAAAGCCGGTTGGGTGGCGGGATGCGTTTCCGATTCCGCTGCCGCGAGTTGGTCGAACACCTCATCGATGTTCCTGCCGGGTGTCTCGCTGGCCGGTTCGGGCTTGCCGAGGCCGGGCAGCGTTTCATCCTCGTCAAAACGCGCGCCCAGGGCCTTGGCGATCTCGCGGAACGCATTCCGCTCCGACATTGAAAGCCCATGCCGCTGGAAACCCGGCAGCGGGCTGGTCGGCTGCCCTGTGCGCAGCGAGACGACATTGGCACCGTCCTCCGGCGCGGGCACACGCCCGGCAGCTCGCCGCTCGTCATCGGCGTCCACGATCTCGCCTTCATCTCGCGAACCGACCGATTCCGGTTCAGTTGCAGAAGGCGCCGCCTCGATCCGCTCATCCGCGAGTTCGGAGCGCGCTTCGGCAATCTGAGGCAGGGCGCTGCTGTTCGCTTCCACCATATCGGTGCGGCAATGTCCGAAGCCGGAAAACCCTTTGAGACCAATGGTCTGTTCGATCAGAGGCAGAGCCGATAGATCAACAGGAACGGTGATATCCGCACCCTCCACTGGCCAATGCACGCGAATGCCGGTGAATGTCTCGCCGTCTGTGATCGCGACCTCAATCTCGTCGGCGGCATCGGGATCATAGGCCCGAACGACATCGGGCAGCAGTCTGCCCTCGATCGCCGCGGGCCCCGCGCCAACGGTTGCGGCGAGCGGTGGCGAAACGGAACGCACGAAGCCTTGCGCATCGAGCGAAAACAGGAAGCGCAGGGCGCGCCGTTCAACTTTCGGAACCTGGAGCCATGCCGGCGAGGTCGATGTGCTGGCCTCGACAATCGGCTGAGCGAGTTGTTCTTCAATCGCCGCAGCGATTTCGGCGAGGGGATTGCCCGACGGCGTGCGGAATGGTTCCGGTGCCGCGCGGGCGACCTCGATCGTCAGGACGGCTGGCAAGCCATCGGCCTGTATCTGGCCGGGTTCGTTCTGTGTGAAAGCGACAACAATCGCCGGGGTGCCGTGCCTGAGCGTAATCCGGCGGCAGAATGCAATCCGCATCACGCCCCGGAAGCCGATGAAGAAGCGCAGGCGTTCGAGGCTTGGCGTGGCCGAGGCAGGAGCCGTCATCAGCGCGCGGAAACGATCGGTTCCGGGCGCATTGTCGGGCAGGGGCTGCGCCATGAGCGCCGAGGCATTCGCGACACCAAGCGCCGAGGCAGCCTGATCATTCGCCCACAGGACTTGCCTGCCATCGCCGCCGATCAGCATCGCACCTGCAGTTTCGGCTGCCAGAACAGCCATCGCCTCCGGACCGACCAGATCCAGCAGCCCCTCACCGTCCGCGGTTACGCCACTGCCAGACATCGCCGAAAAACCTCACAAAGACGCGATACTGAAACACCTTCCGGCCGAAGAGCCGTCGGCTAAGGTGATCCTTTTTGGGACACCTGTTTACAAATTTTCAATAAATCCGTTGGTGCGCAAGGTCCATGTGGGAAACGCCTTTCGCGCCGCTGAAAGCGAAAACATCATTAACGGCGGTGCAGGAACGGTGCTAGCCTGTGCAAGTTCCGGAATTCCCTCAGAGGAGAATGTCCGGGCCTAACCGGGAGAAGGAGTGTCAGACAATGTCGAACGGGCCATCGTTCAGCGTGCCGGAAGAAGTGCGTGAAGTGCTGGATCAGGGCGTGCAGCAAGCGCGCACCGGGTTCGAGAAGATGATGCAGGCGGCGGATGAGGCCGCGCGCGGACTGGATGAAAAGGCGGGCTCGGCGCAGAAGCAGGCGCTCGATTTGCGCCGCAAGACGATGGCCTTCACCGAACAGAATGTCGCCGCAGCCTTCGATCTTGCCGCAAAACTCGTCAAGGCGAAGAGCGTGGATGAGGTCATGAAGCTCCAGACCGAATACATGACCAAGACCTTCGCCTCGATGCGCGGACAGATTCAGGATGCCGGTCAGGCCATCCAAGCCCAGACGCGGGCCGCCGCCGCCGAATTTGTGACCGAGACCCGCAAGGCACAGGACAAGGCGCGCGATGCGGTCGAGAAAACCGTTGCCGCGGCCAAGGATGCCGCTGCCAAGGCCACGAAGAAGAAATAACCGTCCAATCTCGGCATAACACACAAAAGCCGGGCACTCCGCCCGGCTTTTTCTTTGATCACCTCTATGGGTCGCGCAGACCTCTCACTCGGCCGCGAGGCGATGGTCAACCGTTTCGCGCTCCAGGCCGAGCCGGTCGAAAACATCGGCCAAAGCCAGAGCCAGCGTATCGATCATCGCATCAGTATGAAATGGCGAGGGTGTAATGCGCAGGCGCTCCGTACCGCGCGCTACCGTAGGGTAGTTGATCGGCTGGATGTAAAGCCCGTGCTGCTCCAGCAGCATATCGCTGGCTTCTTTCGCCTTGGCTGAATCCCCGATCATCACCGGCACGATATGAGTGGGGTTGTCGAGCACGGGAATCCCCGTCTCCGCCAAACGCGCCTTGGTGCGCGTCACCTGCCGACGCTGGGCGAGGCGCTCGGCTCCGGACGCCTTGAGATGGCGGATCGAGGCCCGCGCGGCGGCGGCAACGGGCGGCGGCAAGGCGGTCGTGAAAATGAAACCGTGAGCGGTCGAGCGCACGGCATCAATCACGTCACGGCTGGCGGCGATATATCCGCCGAAGCAGCCAAACCCTTTCCCCAACGTGCCCTGAACGATATCGAGTTCGCCCATCACGCCGGTTTCTTCCGCATAGCCCGCCCCGCGCGGACCGTAGAGGCCGACGGCGTGCACCTCATCGATATAGGTCATCGCGCCATATTGGCGCGCGAGGCGCGTGATGGCTCCGATGGGCGAGACATCGCCATCCATCGAATAGACGCTTTCGAACACGATGAGCTTGGGCCGCTCGGGTGCCAAGCCCGCCAGCATGTCTTCGAGCGCTGCAAGATCATTGTGCGGGAAAATCATCCGCTCGCGTCCAGCGCGACGCACGCCCTCGATCATCGAGTTGTGGTTGCCCTGATCGGAGAGGATCACGCAGTCCTGCAAGGCGCCAGCGATCGCGGCAATGGCGGATTGGTTCGCGACATATCCCGACGAGAAGACGAGGGCCGCCTCCTTGCCGTGCAGGTCGGCGATTTCTTCTTCGAGGGCGACAAGCGCGGCGCTGTTGCCGGAAATGTTGCGGGTGCCGCCGGCTCCCACAGACCCACGCTCGGCCTCGGCCACCATTGCCGCAATCACTTCCGGGTGGCGGCCCATGCCCAGATAATCGTTGGTGCACCACACGGTGACATCCCGCGTGCCGTCGGGGCCAGCCCAGGTCGCATGCGGGAAGCGGGCGCTGTCACGCGCGATTTCCTGAAAGACACGGTAGCGACGCTCGGCTTCAAGCGTCTTGCGGACGGCGCGGAAGGCTTCTGAATAATCGAACAAGCCGTTTGCCTTTCTTCTTCGGCCCTCTCGGGCCGCTCCCCCGATAGCCTCTCTTGCCAGCCGCGGGAAGCTTCGGCATTGACGCTGCTCAAGCGCTGGCACTCATTTATGGATCAAGGCGGAATGAGCGAAAAGGTCAAGGGCGAAGCGCGCATGAGCCCGAAGAAGCCCGCCGAACTGCGGCAGGAACGCCTTGCCGCAGCCCTGCGCGACAACTTGCGCAAACGGAAAAAGCAGGCCCGCAAACGCGACGCCGACGAACAATCTGCCATAGTTCCGCCCGAGACTTCGCCCAAGCGCTGAAGCTCGATTTGTCATTCCCTTCGGAGCGTGGCAAAGCAGCGCCGCGAAATTCTCGGAGTGATGGGCATGGATCGAATCAGGATCGTGGGCGGAGCCAAATTGCACGGCACGATCCCGGTTTCAGGCGCGAAGAACGCGGCTTTGCCGCTGATGATCGCGAGCCTGCTCACGCCCGAAACACTCACCCTCGAGAACGTGCCGCGCCTGTCGGATGTGCGGATGCTCAAGCGGATTTTGGGCAATCACGGGGTCGATATCACCGTGGCCGGCAAGCGTCTGGGCGACCGCGAGGATGACGGCGAGACAGTGAAACTCACCGCCGGATCGATTGTCGATACCGTTGCGCCCTATGAGCTGGTCTCGCAGATGCGCGCAAGCTTTTGGGTGGTCGCACCCCTGCTGGCGCGGATGGGCGAGGCGAAGGTCTCGCTGCCCGGCGGCTGCGCCATCGGCACGCGCCCGGTCGATCTTCTGCTCATGGCTTTGGAGAAGCTCGGTGCCGAGATCGAGATCGAAGGTGGTTATGTTCTGGCCCGCGCGCCGAAGGGTCTGAAGGGTGGCGAGATCGATTTTGCGAAAGTCACGGTCGGCGGTACGCATACCGCACTGATGGCGGCGGTTCTCGCACACGGGACATCGATCATCCGCAATGCAGCACGTGAGCCGGAAGTGGGTGATCTCGCTCGCTGCCTCGTGAAAATGGGCGCGAAAATCTCCGGCATCGACACCTCCGTGCTGGAGGTTACCGGCGTCGGCTCCCTGAAAGGGGCGCATCACCGCGTGCTGCCGGACCGGATCGAGGCCGGCACCTATGCTTTCGCCACGGCGATGGCCGGCGGCGACGTGACCCTGACCGATGTTCAGCCTCATCTCCTGCAATCCGCGCTCGACCGGCTCTCTGATGCCGGTGCGACCGTGACAACGACTGAGAATTCCATCCGCGTCAGCCGCAACGGCAATGGCCTCGCCGCGGTGAATATCGAGACCGAAGCCTTCCCCGGCTTTCCGACCGATCTGCAGGCGCAATTCATGGCCCTGATGACCAAGGCACAGGGCACCTCGCGCATCACCGAGACGATTTTCGAAAACCGTTTCATGCACGTCTCGGAGTTGGCCCGTTTCGGTGCGAAAATCCGGCTTGATGGCGATACGGCCATTGTTGAAGGTATGCCGGTGCTCAAGGGCGCGCCGGTGATGGCAACTGATTTGCGTGCCTCGGTCAGCCTCGTCATTGCGGCGCTGGCGGCGGAAGGCGAGACGATGATCAACCGAGTTTATCACCTCGATCGCGGATTCGAGCAGCTCGAATCGAAGCTTCAGCGCTGTGGCGCGGAGGTTGAGCGCATCCGGGGCTGAAGCCGCCGCATTGGCAACAAAAAAGGGCGCTGCGAAGCGCCCTTTTTCTGTCTTGCAGGAACGGCGCATCAGCCTCCGACCTGGCCGGACTTGCGCCCGAAACCGGGAATGTTGCAGCGGCAGCCCGAGCCGATCGGCACCAGTGCGCCGACACCGCAATTCCCGCGCGAGGTCACACAGACCGAACCCAAACCGCCGCGCGAATAGCCGTGATCGGCATTCGGATTGCCCCTGCGGCGCGGCCGATAATCAAAATCGTCCTCGAAATAGCGCTCCTGATAACGCGGGCGCGGCCCGTAATAGCCCTGCCCATGATAGGGTTCCGGCACGTAGCGCGGCGACGGGTAGTAGCGCGGTGCGGGCTGGTAGTAATACTGCGCGAAACTCGCGCCTCCGAACATCACAAGCGCGAGGAACGCGCCAAAGGCGGAGCGGACAAGGCGGGACGGGCGCAACATGATGGAGCCTCCTGCATTCTGGATCGGCACTCGATGGCCCGATCATACCCTCTTTCGGTGATTGTGCACCCCATGCCTGAAGACGTCGTGAACGCTTCTTTCCGTTGGACCATTCACCCGCTTCATGCCCCTCCTGTCTTTTCCCGCATTGCGGCAAGCGTGCGAGCCCGTTAACAGGAAAAGAGTCGCCCCGTCCGGGCTCACGATTGCGCATTTGGCCGTTTCGAATGGTGTACCGTCTTTCCTCCCTTGATCCGGATTTCGAGAAGGGCTTCCAGACCCTGCTCGGGTTGAAGCGTGAGGTCTCCGAGGATGTCGACCGGGCCGTGCATGCCATCATCGCCGATGTGCGGGCGCGCGGCGATGCGGCTCTGGCTGAATATTCTTTGAAATTTGACCGGGCTGATCTCGGCAAACTGGGCATCGCGATCAATGCTGCCGAAATCCGCGCGGCTCGCGCGCGCTGCTCGGCCGCTGATCTTGCCGCCCTCGAACTCGCTGCGTCGCGCATCCGAGCCTATCACGAGCGGCAGAAACCGGCTGATATGCGCTTCACCGATGCGCTGGGCGTTGAACTCGGCTGGCGCTGGAGCCCGATTTCCGCCGTGGGGCTCTATGTGCCGGGCGGTTCGGCGAGCTATCCATCTTCGGTGCTGATGAATGCAATCCCGGCGAAAGTCGCGGGTGTTTCGCGCCTTGTGATGGTGGTGCCGACGCCTGATGGCGTGATCTCGCCCCTCGTACTGGCAGCGGCGCAGATCGGTGGAGTCGACGAAATCTATCGTGTTGGCGGTGCGCAGGCCGTGGCAGCACTCGCCTACGGAACCGAGACGATCCGCCCCGTGTTCAAGATTGTCGGTCCGGGCAATGCCTATGTTGCCGCAGCGAAACGGCAGGTTTTCGGCCAGGTCGGCATCGATATGATCGCCGGCCCCTCGGAGGTCGTGGTGATCGCCGACAAGACCGCCCGCGCCGATTTCATTGCGGCGGACCTTCTTGCACAGGCGGAACATGATGAAGCCGCGCAATCCATCCTCATCACCGATGATCCTGCGCTCGGGGAAGCTGTCGCGACTGAACTGGAGCGCCAGCTCGCCAGCCTTCAGCGTCAGAAAATTGCCGCCGCAAGCTGGCGCGACAATGGCGCGATCGTGCTTGTGAAGGATATGGCCGAAGCGGCCACTCTCTCGAACCGCCTCGCGCCCGAGCATCTTGAGATCATGAGCGCTGAGCCCGATGCCGTCGCGGCCACCATTTCCGATGCCGGCGCGATTTTTCTCGGCGAGCACACACCCGAGGCTGTCGGCGACTATGTCGGCGGTTCGAACCACGTGCTGCCCACCGCGCGCTCGGCGCGGTTTGCTTCGGGGCTCGGCGTCTATGATTTCGTCAAGCGCACCTCGCTTCTGCGCTGCGGGCCCGAACAGCTCCGTGCTATCGGCCCTGCCGCCGTGACCTTGGGCGAGGCCGAGGGACTTCAGGCCCATGCCCGCTCGGTTTCCATACGGCTCGGGGATGCGTGAGATGCCGAACGCGAACAAGCGCCTTGTCGCGATCACGCTCGATGAAGCCTCGATCGAGCGCGGCACACCCGATCAGGAGCATGAGCGCGCTGTCGCGATCTATGATCTGATCGAGGAAAATCTCTTTTCGCCGCCGGGGCATGACGGGCCGTTCGCGCTCAATCTCGGGCTCGTGGCGGGCAAGCTCTCGTTCGATATCCGCAAGGAAGATGGCAGCCCGGTCGTGATGCATCTCCTGTCGCTCTCGCCCTTCCGCAAGCAGATCAAGGATTATTTCCTGATCTGCGAGAGCTATTACGAGGCCATCCGTTCCGCCTCGCCCGAACGGATCGAGGCGATCGATATGGGGCGGCGCGGCGTGCATGATGAAGGGGCAGGTCTCGTCATGGAGCGCCTCGAAGGCAAGATCGAGATCGATCACAAGACTGCGCGCCGCTTCTTCACGCTCATCGTCGCCCTCTCATGGAAAGGGCAGGATCGATGAGTGCCGAAGGCCGCAATCCGCTTCAGGCGGTTCTGTTCGTCTGCTCTCTCAATGCCGTGCGCTCGCCGATGGCCGAGGCAATGACGCGCATCCGCTATGGCCGGCACATCTATGTCGATAGCGCCGGATTGCAGAAATCCGAACGCGACCCCTTCATGCTCGCCGCCTTGCGTGAAATCGGAATCGAATTCGAGAACGATCAACCGCATGTGCTCGAAGAGGTGGATTACGAAGGCTTCGATCTCATCATCGCCCTCTCGCCGGAAGCCCATGCCCGCACGAAGGAGGCCCTGCGCGCCACCGCGGTCGAGCTACTGCATTGGCCCATCCCCGATGCGACGCAGGCGACCGGCACGCGCGAGCAGCGCATGCTGGCCTATCGCGAGGTGCGCGATACCCTGGATAAACTGATCCGAGATGAGATCGGCGGGCGGCTCAAGGGCAAGGTTGCCGGTTAGGTGGGCAACCAGAATTCCCCGCCCGGCATCGCCTCCGGCGCGCCTGTCGTTGTCGGCAGGCTGAGCGGGAGGTTCTTGCGGGAGCGGGCGGCGAGATAGCCGAAACACTCGGCTTCCAGCAGATCGCCATTCCAGCCCACCGCCTCCACCGGTTCGACCGGCACACGCAAGCGTTCGGCGAAGCCGCGCATGAACATGGCGTTGTGCCGCCCGCCACCCGTCACCAGCCAGCGATGCGGGGCTCGTGGCAACTGACCCAGAATGGCTGCGGTGGCTTCGATTGTAAAAGCGGTGAGCGTCGCGATCTGATCGGATGGCGAAAGCGGATCGACGATTTTGGCCCGCTGATGAAAATCGTTCCGGTCCAGCGATTTCGGCAAAGGCGCTGCAAAGAACGGGTTCTGCATCAGGCTATCGAGAATGGCCCTGTCCACCCGGCCGGACCGCGCGATCTCGCCATTGGCGTCGTATTCACGCCCGAAATGCTGGCGCATGCGATCGTCAATCAGCGCTGAGGCCGGGCCGGTGTCACAAGCAAGAATCTCATCACCATCAAGGTAGGTGATATTCGCAACACCTCCCAGATTGAGCACCACGAGTGGTTGAGCCAGCCCCCGCGCCAGCGCCGCGTGGTAGAGCGGTACAAACGGCGCGCCCTGTCCGCCCGCAGCGACATCGGCATGGCGAAAGCGGTTCACAACCGGAATTCCGAGCCTGTTCGCGAGCCTTTGGCCATCCCCCAACTGGCGTGTGAATCGCTTTTCCGGACGATGCCAGACCGTCTGGCCGTGCAGGCCGACAAGATCGACCTGCGCGACGTCTTTCTCGGTGAGAAACCGCGAAATTGCCTCCGCGAAAGCATCCGTCACGGCCATTTCAAGCTCGGCCAACGGGTCGGTTTCCGCGATCTCCGGATCGACGAGTGCCGCCATCAGCCGCGCCTTGAGTTCGGCCGGGTAAGAGTAGGCGGCACCGCCGATTGGCTCGACGATGCTCTCGCCATCGGTGCGGATCAGGGCGACGTCAATCGCATCCATCGACGTGCCGCTGATGGCGCCCAAAGCCAGAAGGGGAGATGGCATCCGCTGTTCCTCGATTGATCCGGACGATTCTTCACTTTACCGGAAGCATATCGCAATTCGCTTGGTGGAAGGTTTCCGGAATGTCCCTGCTCGTCGCTATCAAGGGCTGGTCACCCAATGAGTGGGTTGCGCGGTTTCGCGTCGCCGCTGCGCCAAGGCCGGTTCTCGATGCGCGCGAGGATTTCGATCCCGCAGCGATCCATTACGCAGCGGTCTGGAAGCCCGAACCGGGTTTGCTGGCGAGGCTTCCGAACCTCAAGGCGATTTTCAACCTCGGTGCGGGTGTTGATGCCCTGCTGGGCGACAAGACGCTGCCCGATGTCCCGCTTTGCCGGATCGTGAACCCGGACCTCACCGCCCGCATGACCGAATATGTCGTGCTGCACTGCCTCACCCATCTGCGCCAGAGCGAGGCTTATCGCGTGTTGCAGGGAGAAGCCCGTTGGAAGCCGCTGCCGCAACCTTCCGCACGGGAGGTTCGGGTCGGCATTATGGGCATGGGGGTGTTGGGCCAGGATGCCGCCGAGGTGCTGATGCGCCTCGGTTTTCGAGTGGCGGGCTGGAGCCGCAAGCGCGCGACCATGCCGGGCGTGGAAGCCTTCGCGGGCCATAACGAGCTCTCGGCCTTCCTCGCGCGAACGGACATTCTGGTCGTTTTGCTGCCGCTCACACCGGAGACGCGCGGCCTGCTCGGTCGCGACCTGTTCGCAAAGCTCGCGCGGGATGGCGTTCTGGGAGGCCCGATCCTGATCAATGCCGGGCGCGGAGGGCTTCAGGAGGAAGCGGATATCCTCGCCTGCCTGCAGGATGGCACGCTCAAGGCAGCGAGCCTCGATGTGTTCGAGACCGAACCGCTTCCTGCCTCGTCCGCACTCTGGCAGCATCCGGGCGTGATCATCACGCCGCATGTCGCGGCGGATTCCACGCCAGAAGCTCTGGTCAGCGTCGTGCTCGAAAACATCGCCCTGCACGAGCGTGAGGGGCGACTGATGGATGTGGTGGATCGCAAGGCCGGGTATTGAATCCTACTGCGACAGCAAGGCCACCATCGCCGCGTAACCGCGATTGCGCGCGTGATCGAGCGGGGTGCGCCCCTCTCGGTCGGCGAGATCCCGCCGGGCACCAGCTTCCACCAATGCCTTGGCGCAAGCCACGTGGCGGGGACCGCCATCGCCGAGGATCACCGCCTCGATCAGGGCTGTCCAGCCGAGATTGTTGACATGATCGAGCGGCGCGCCGGCCTTGATCAATCGCCGGACCACCTCGTCATGTCCCAGATGCGCTGCCGCAATCAGGGCCGTGCCGAGATAGGGGCTGGTGATTTCCTTCGCCGTGCCGCCCAGCCGGATCGCCGCCGACATCACGTCAGCGGCATCGGCCACGGCCGCGATGGTGATGGCGTCGTAATTG
This sequence comes from Hyphomicrobiales bacterium, assembly GCA_017302635.1. Lineage (GTDB taxonomy): Bacteria > Pseudomonadota > Alphaproteobacteria > Rhizobiales > Beijerinckiaceae > Rhabdaerophilum. Next base: position 565,656 of record JAFLCX010000001.1, on the reverse strand, counting down.
CGGCTGTCTTTCGCGCGCGGATCAGCGCCCGCTGCGACAAGCGCTTCCATCGCCTCGATTTTCCGGGCGTGGGCCGCCACGAGCAGCGGCGTGCGGCCGTGCCCGTCCCGCATGTTCACGTTCTCGCGTGTCGCCGATTGGCGGATCGCCGCAACATCGCCCCGGTGTGCCGCGGCAAACAGGCCGGGATAGCTGGCGATTTCACTTTCGGAGGGCGGCGTTTGCGCGAAAGCCGCGCTGCCCGAGACCAGAAAGACGATGATCCCGAGCAGGCGGGCCAGTCGCAGTGCCATGATTTCCTCCGGCGTTTCTTATTCGCAAACCATACCAGCTGATTGTGGCAAAGTTAGCGACGACGAGCGACTGATGCTTAAGGTCATCTCAACAGCGCCGCGTGCATTTTCCGGGACCGTCGGCAATCCAAGCCTGTACGGCTGGCGTAGCGGTCATGCCGCCTTGTATCGGCGCGGCCTTTGAACTCGGGAAAATTCATGCGTCGGCTTTTGGGTATCGGCTTCATCTCACTCTTTGCGACAACGTCCCTTCTGGCACAGGATAGCGGTGCATCGAACAACTGGAACCTCACGCTCGGAATCGGGGCGCGCGTAACGCCCCAGTTTATGGGCTCGAGCGAATATTCCATCCGGCCGCGCCCGGTTTTCGGGCTGTCCAGAGGCCTCACGAGCCGTTGGCATTCGGCGGCCGATGATGCGATCGGGCCCGGCCTGATCTTTGGCGAGAACTGGCGCGCTGGCCTCTCCGGCGCGATCCTGTGGGAGCGGCGTGAATCGTCCGATCGTCGCCTTCGTGGTCTGGGTAATGTGCCGTTTGGCTTCGAAGCGGGTGCCTTCGCCGAATATTATGTGCTGCCGTGGCTCCGGGCGCGGGCCGATCTGCGTCGCGGATTTCTGGCTCATGACGCTGTTCGGGGAGAGTTGAAGCTCGATGCCTTCGGTTCTCTGACAGACAAACTCTCATTTGGGCTGGGCCCGCGTGTCGTGCTGGCGACAGCCGATTTCAACCGCACCTATCTTGGCGTCACCGCGGCGCAGGTCGCGGCTTCGGGCCTTCCGGCCTATCGGCCCAAGGGCGGCGTTGAATCGATCGGGTTCCTCACGCAAGCGACCTATGCCTGGACACCGCGATTGCGCACCACGGTTTCGGCTGAATATCGCCAGTTGGTTGGCGATGCGGGGCGCGCGCCCCTGGTTCGGCAGCGTGGCAGTCGGGATCAGTTCAGCTTTGGTCTCGCGACGAGCTACACCTTCGATCTCGGGCGATAGCAGCCTGACAATTGTCGCTCAGGTCACGATCGTGAGCGCTTTTGCCGCGCGCGTCACAGCCGTGTAGAGCCAGCGGGAGCGGTGCTCGCGAAAGGCGAAGCTCTCGTCGAACAGCACCACCTTATCCCATTGCGAGCCCTGCGCCTTATGCACCGTGAGCGCGTAGCCATAATCGAATTCGTCGGTATGGCGGCGGATTTCCCACGGGATTTCCTCGCCCTTGCCCTCGAACATCGCGGTCAGCACACCAACCTTCACGCTCGGGCCGTTGCCGTCATCAGGCGCGACGCGAAGCTGGATCAGATCGCCGCGCCGCTCGGAGGCGAGCTTGACGGTCCATGTCGAGCCATTGAGCAGCCCTTTCTGGCGGTTGTTGCGCAGGCAGACGAGTTTCTCCTCCTTGGCGGGCATGGTGTCGGTGAAGCCGCGCAACTCGCGGATGCGCATGTTGTAGCGGCGGCGCGTTTCGTTGCGCCCGACCAGAACCTGATCTGCCGCGAGAATGGCCTCGGCCGTAATGAGATCGCGGCCGATCACGCGGCTTGAACCATATTCGCCCGGCGGCAGGCGCTCGCCTTCGCGTGCCAGCATCGAGAGGCGGATGATCGGGTTATCGACCGCCTGCCGATGCACTTCGGTGAGCATGATATCAGGCTCGGATTCGGTGAAAAATCCGCCGCCCTTCACGGGTGGAAGCTGGGCCGGATCACCCAGCACCAGCACCGGCACGCCGAAGCTCATCAGATCCTGCCCCAGTTCGGCATCGACCATCGAACACTCATCGATGATGACGAGGCTCGCTTTCTTCACATCCGACGAGCGGTTGATGACGAAGGTCGGCTCCTCGGTCTTGGTCTCCTTGGCGCGGTAGATCAGCGAGTGGATGGTCGAGGCATCGCCGCAGCCCTTGTCGCGCATCACCGCGGCGGCCTTGCCGGTAAAGGCCGCAAAGAGCACATCCCCGTCGATATCTTCAGCAATGTGCTTGGCGAGCGTCGTCTTGCCGGTGCCGGCATAGCCGAAAAGCCGGAAAAGCTGCGCTTCCCGGCCTTTCTTGGCGCCTTTGTGCCATTGTGAAATGGCCTGAAGGGCACGATCCTGCTGCGGCGAAAACTCCATCCGCAAAATCGATAGAGAAGGCGAATGATTCTCACCAGCCGGTTGCATCAGCGCGGCATGCCCGGTTAACTCGCGAACCATGTCGTCGCTTCCGCCCCCCTTCGCGCTCAACAGTCGTGTGCTCGCCGTCGATGCGCCACCGATCCCGGAGGCGCAGGCCTGGAAGACGCTCTATTCGGGCGATGCCGGACCGATGATCGACCTCTCGCAAGCCGTGCCTTCCACGCCGCCTCCCGCCTCGGTGCTGAAGGCTTTGGGCGAGGCCGCCGCTTCAAGCGAAGCGAGCCGATACGGACCCATTTTGGGTGATGCCCGGTTGCGCGCCGCCCATGCTGCCGAGACGGGACGCATCTACCGCGCCGAACTTCTGGAGTCACAGGTTGCCATTACGGCGGGGTGCAATCAGGCATTCGTCAGCGTGATGATGGCCTTGGCGGGTGCAGGCGACAGCGTCATCCTGCCGGCACCGTGGTATTTCAACCACCGGATGACGCTCGACATGCTCGGCATTGATGTCGATATCCTCCCTGCGCGGCCCGAGGCGGGCTTCGTGCCGGATGTCGAGGAGGCCGCCTATCTCATCCGGCCTTCGACGCGCGCGATCATTCTGGTCAGCCCGAACAACCCGACCGGCGCAGTCTATCCGCCCAACGTAATCGCGGCCTTCGCGGCCCTTTGCCGCGCGCGCTCCATCGCGCTGGTGCTCGATGAAACCTACCGCGATTTTCTTGCTCCCGGCGCGCCGCCGCATCGCCTGTTCCAGGCGGTGGATTGGGGCGATACGTTGATCTCGCTCTATTCCTTCTCGAAGGCGCATGCGATTCCGGGGCATCGGCTCGGGGCGGTGATGGCCTCTTCGGCCGTCATCACCGAACTCGCGAAATGGCTTGATTGCATCCAGATCTGCCCGGCACGCGCGGCGCAGGGCGTCATTGCGCGGGCCATCACCGAGGAGCGCGACTGGCGCCTCGCGCAGGCCGATGATCTGGCGCAGCGGGCGGAAGCGACGCGGCAGGCTTTCGCACGGCTCAACGGCTGGAGCCTCGTCACGGCCGGGGCCTATTTTGCCTTCGTCCGGCACCCCTATGAAGACGCCAGGGCCGTGGATGTCGCGCGCAGGCTCGCCCTCGAAGCCGGCGTTCTCGCTTTGCCCGGCAGCTATTTCGGGCCGGGACAGGAGCAGCACCTGCGCTTTGCCTTCGCCAATGTCGATTCAAAGACAATTGCCGAAATCCCGCACCGGATCGCCATGCTCACTTAAATCGAGCTGCAGCTTGCCTTTCGGGCGCGTCAGAGGCTATTCCCGCCAGCAACGATTTCAGATGGATGAGAGGTTCTCGCGTGGTCGCCACGCCCTCTCGGCACATGCAAGGTTTTCGCGATGAAATTCACCCTCTCCTGGCTCAAGGATCACCTCGAGACCGACGCGACCCTCGACCAGATTGTCGAGACACTGACGCGCATCGGCCTCGAAGTGGAAAGCGTGGATGATCCCGGCAAGAAACTCGCCGGCTTTTCGATCGCGTATGTGATCTCGGCCGTGCAGCATCCCAATGCCGACCGGCTGCGGCTCTGCATGGTCGATACGGGTGCTGGCGAGCCGGTGCAGGTGGTCTGCGGTGCGCCCAATGCCCGCACCGGCATGAAGAGTGTCTTCTCGCCGCCGGGCACCTATATTCCGGGCAAAGGCATCACGTTGGGCAAGGGCGTGATCCGCGGCGTCGATTCGAATGGCATGCTGTGCTCGGCGGCCGAGCTTGAACTCTCGGATGAGTCGGATGGCATTCTCGATCTGCCGGAAGATGCGCCCGTCGGTGCTATCTATGCCAATTGGGTCGGGCTTTCCGATCCGGTGATCGAGATCAATCTCACGCCGAACCGTCCCGATGCTACGGGCGTCTACGGCATTGCGCGCGATCTCGCCGCTGCGGGGCTGGGGCACCTCAAGGATGGCAATGTGCCACAAGTGCGTGGCAAGGGCGCTTGCCCCGTCACCGTGACCCTGGATTTCGCGCCCGCCGACCGCGACCTTTGCCCCGCTTTCGCTCTTCGCCTCGTGCGCGGCGTGAAGAACGGCCCTTCGCCGGAATGGATGCAGAAAAGGCTCCGCGCGATCGGCCTGAGGCCCATCAATGCGCTCGTGGATATCACGAACTTCATCACGTTTGATCGCGGTCGCCCGCTGCATGTTTTCGATGCTGCGAAGGTTGCGGGCAATCTCGTCGTGCGCCGCGCGAAGGCTGGCGAGGGCATTCTCGCGCTGGACGGAAAAACTTACACGCTGGACACCTCAAACGTGGTGATCGCCGACGACAACGGTGTTGAGTCCCTCGCCGGCATCGTGGGCGGCGAGCATTCAGGTTGCGATGAAAACACCAAGGATGTGCTGATCGAGAGCGCCTTGTGGTCGCCGCTCAACATCGCGCAGACGGGGCGCAAGCACGGTATCATCACCGATGCGCGCTACCGGTTTGAGCGCGGGGTTGACCCCGCCTTCACCGTGCCGGGCTGCGAACTCGCAACACGCATGGTGATTGATCTGTGTGGTGGCGAAGCCAGCGAGATCAGCCTCGCGGGCGAGGTCCCCTCAGGCGAGAAGATCATCGAATTTCCGATCGCCGAGCAGAAGCGCCTCACCGGGCTCGATGTGCCGATGGGCGAGATGCGCGTCATCCTCGAGAAACTCGGTTTCTGGATGTCGGGCTCCGCACCGGTCGCGAAAGTCGCCGTGCCGAGCTGGAGGCCGGATATCGAGGCGAAGGCGGATATTGTCGAGGAAATCACCCGGATTGTCGGTGTTGATTCCGTCCCCCTCGTGCCGATCCAGCGTGTCGATGAAGTTCACAAACCGGTTCTGACACTGCTCCAAACCCGCACGCGGCTCTCCAAGCGCGCACTCGCTTTGCGCGGAATGGTCGAAGCCGTCACATGGTCATTCATCCCGCATGCGCAGGCCAGGCTGATGGGCGGCGGCAAGCCCGAACTTCGCCTCGCGAATCCCATCGCGGCGGATCTTTCCGACATGCGTCCGAGCCTGCTGCCGGGCCTTGTGGCCGCCTCGAACCGGAACGCCGATCGCGGCTATCCCGATGTGGCACTGTTCGAGGTGGGTCAGGTGTTTCTCGGGGCGGGAGAGAACGATCAGCGCATGGTCGCAGCCGGTTTGCGGCGCGGCCTCGCGGGCGGATCGCGCCATTGGTCGGGCTCGACTGAGGTGACGCTGGAGGATGTGAAGGCTGACGTGATGGCCCTGCTTGCCGCGCTCAACATCCCCACAGGCGGCTTGCAGGTGAAAGCGGGTGGGCCCAGCTTCCTGCATCCGGGCCGCTCGGCGACCCTCGGCTTCGGTCCCAACCTCATCGGTTGCTTCGGCGAGTTGCACCCGCGCGCGGCCGAAGCGCTCGGCGCAGAGGGGCGCGTGCTGGTGTTCGAAATCAGCCTCGATGCCTTGCCCGCGCCGAAAAAGAAGCCCACAAAGGCGAAGCCCAAGCTGGAGCTTTCGGCTTTCCAGCCTGTCAGTCGTGATTTCGCCTTCCTTGTCGACCAGAAGGTCGAGGCCGAGGCGATCATGAAGATCGCGCGGGGGGTCGATCGGGCTCTGGTTTCGGATGTATCAATCTTTGACCGGTATTCCGGAAAGGGCATTGAGCCCGGCAAGGTCTCGCTCGGTGTGGCTGTCACGCTTCAGCCGCGCGAAAAGACCCTGACCGATGCCGAGATCGAGGCTTTCTCGATCAAGCTCGTCGGCGAAGTGCAGGCGAAGACTGGCGCGGTTCTGCGCGCCTGAATGACAAGAGGTTGTGGAATATGGGGCGCGTCACGGCATTTTCGACAAGCGGGTTCGCGGGGCTTCTCGCGGCTCTTCTTGCTGTGATCTCTGTGCCGCAATCGGCCAGTGCTGCGACGAATTGCGAGGCGATCCAGAACCCGTTCCAGTACAATGAATGCCTCGCGCGACAAGCTCCCGGGCCGGCTGCACGCGGCGGGCGTCGCGCCGGTGGTACGGGTGGGGCTGACCCAGAAGCCAGCGTGCCGAGCCGCCGCCGCAGCGCGATTGCGCCGCAGATGCAGGACAATTCCGGTGTCGCCATTCGCCGCTCGACCGGTCGGCGAGTCAGCGCCACGATCGACCCTTGGGCTGGTGCACGCAGTCCAGCGCCCCGGAAAAAGCGCCGGTAATCGGGTCTAATACTGAAAAGTCTCGAAGCGCATATCGAGCGCGTCGACCATCAGGATCTTACCCACGAGAGGTGTGCCAAACGGCGTGATCTGCCGGATCACCTCGATCGCCTGAAGCGAGCCCATCACGCCGCAAAGCGCGCCGAGCACACCAGCTTCTGAACAGGTGGGGATCGTACCCGCCGGAGGCTTCTCGGGGTAAAGGTCGCGATAATGGGGGTTCTTCGATCCATCCGCGCGCGTCTCAAAGGGCCGCAGGGTCGTCAGCGAGCCATGCATCTCGTTGACCGCCGCCGTCACCAGTGGTTTTTTTGCGATCGCGCAGGCATCGGCGAGCGTGTAGCGCGTGTCGAAATTGTCGGAGCCATCAGCGACCACGTCATAGCCGGCAATTAGTCCGGCTACATTTCCGGTATCAAGCCGGACGGGATGCGCCACAACCTTCACAGCCGGATCCAGCGCGAGAACTGTGCGTTCGGCACTCACGACCTTGGGTTGATCGAGCATTGCGGTCGTGTGAATCACCTGCCTTTGCAGGTTCGAAAGCGACACCTCATCGTCGTCGACAATTCCAAGTGTGCCGACACCCGCCGCCGCGAGGTAGAGCAGCAGGGGTGAGCCCAATCCGCCCGCGCCGATCACGAGCACCTTCGCGGCGCGCAGGCGTTGCTGGCCCGGCCCGCCGATATGGCGCAGCACGATATGGCGGGCGAAACGGGTCAATTCATCAGGCGAAAGCATCAATCCATCAAAACTTTGCGGCCCGATCGGCCTGTGTTTGATCTGGCCCGGGTTGCCAGCGTCGTTGCAGCATCTATAGAAGCCCGATCTTTTCTTGGGAATGTCGAAGGTCAAGGCCTGAAGCGTTCCCGTTCATGACCCGGGCGAATGCACATGGCCAAATCCGACATCAAGAAAGTCGTTCTCGCCTATTCGGGGGGGCTCGATACCTCCGTTATTCTCAAATGGTTGCAGACCACCTATGGCTGCGAGGTGGTGACTTTCACCGCCGATCTTGGCCAGGGCGAGGAGTTGGGTCCGGCGCGCGACAAGGCCATCCTGCTCGGTATCAAGCCGGAGAACATCTTCATCGACGACCTGCGCGAGGAATTCACGCGCGATTTCGTCTTCCCGATGTTCCGCATGAATGCGCTCTATGAAGGGCAGTATCTCCTCGGAACCTCGATCGCGCGTCCGCTGATCGCGAAACGGCAGATCGAAATCGCGCGGCAGGTGGGGGCGGACGCCGTCTGCCACGGCGCGACCGGCAAGGGGAACGATCAGGTCCGTTTTGAGCTGGGCTATTACGCCATGGAGCCCTCGATCAAGATCATCGCGCCCTGGCGCGAATGGGACCTGTCGAGCCGCACCAAGCTCATCGCTTTTGCCGAAAGCCATCAGATTCCGATTGCCAAGGACAAGTACGGCGAAGCGCCATTCTCGGTGGATGCGAACCTTCTGCACTCCTCTTCGGAAGGCAAGGTGCTGGAAGACCCGGCGATCGAGGCTCCGGAAATGGTCTATATGCGCACCATCGCGCCCGAGGCCGCGCCGGACAAGGCGACCGTGATCACGATGGATTTCGTGAAGGGCGATCCGGTCGCGATTGATGGTGTCAAACTTTCCCCCGCCGCGCTGCTCACCAAACTCAATGAACTGGGCAAGGCCAACGGCATCGGCCGGCTGGATCTGGTCGAGAACCGTTTCGTCGGCATGAAATCGCGTGGCGTTTACGAGACACCGGGCGGGACCATCCTGCATCAGGCGCATCGTGGCATCGAGAGCATCACGCTTGACCGCGAGGCCATGCACCTCAAGGAATCGCTCATGCCGCGCTATGCCGAACTCGTCTATTACGGGTTCTGGTTCACGCCCGAGCGCGAGATGATCCAGGCTTTGTGCGACCGCTCTCAGGAGCATGTCACCGGCCGCGTCACCCTGAAACTCTACAAGGGCAATGTGAGCGTGATCGGCCGTGAGAGCCCGTTCTCGCTTTACGATCAGGAACTTGTCACCTTCGAGGAAGGTGCGGTGGCTTATGATCACCGCGATGCGCAGGGCTTCATCCGGCTCAATGCGCTGCGCCTGCGCACGCTTGAGATGCGCCGACGGAAAGCCGGGCTTTGAGCTTCAAGCGGGGGCAGAGGCCCCCGTTCTTCATTCCGCCGCATTGATGCGGCTTGACGGGGCATGCCTCGTCGTCAAACTTCCCGCATGCGCCAGAAACTGAAAATCGTCGCTGCCGTGCTGGTCGGCGTTGCTGCCACGGCGGCGCTGGCGGCTTACTGGTTCCGTCCGACAGTTCTTCATGTTGCCGCCGGACCTGTGGGCTCGAGTGATGTGCGCGTGATCGTCTCGTATTTGCAGGCTTTCCAGCGCGAGCGCGCGGATGTCCGCCTGCGTCTCGTTCTGGCCGAGAGTCCGGCCGATGCTGCCGCGAAACTCGAATCCCGGCGTGCCAGCCTCGCGATCGTGCGGTCGGATATCGCGATCCCGGCGAAGAGTTCGACCGTTGCCATCATGCGCAAGGAGGCGGTGTTCTTTCTCACCCGCCCGGGAAGCGGTGTCAGCCAGATTCCGGACCTGAAAGGCAAAACGGTCGGCCTTGTGCGCACCAGCGCCGCCAACGAGCGGATTTTTTCGCAAGTGCTCGCGCAGAATGACATCAGCATCGGCGATATCACGAGGGTCAGCGGCACGCCTCCCGAGATGCAGCAGGCGGTGCAGGAGGGGCGGATCGACGCGTTGTTTTTTGTCACTCCCCTCAACGAGCGCGTGATCCGCGCCGCGCTCCAGACTTTCCCGAAGGTCGAGGGGCAATCGCCCGGTCTTCTGGCGGTGTCGGAAGCCGAGGCGCTGGTTGCGGATCATCCGGCGCTCGACACCGTCGAAATCCTGCGTGGCGCTTTCGGCGCCAATCCGGTCCTGCCTGAAAGTGCCATGACCACTTTGGCCGTCACCCATCGACTTGTGGCACATAACGAATTGTCCGAATCGGTCGTCTCGGAACTCACGCGCCTTCTCGTGACCTTGCGTCCGCAGGTGGTGCGCGAGGCGCCTCAAGCGAACCAGATCGACCTTCCCTCCACGGAAGATCGGGCCGCCCGCCTGCCCACCCATCCCGGGGCGGTGGCGTATATCGATGGGGAGACGAAGACGTTCTTCGAGCGCTACGGCGATTACATCTATATCGGCATCATGGGGGCCTCGATCCTGGGCTCAGCGCTGGCGGCCCTGTTCTCAACACTGATGCGCCGACCGGAATCCGCTGCTCCGGATCAGCTCATGCGCGATCTGGTCGCCGAAATGGACCGAGTTCGACAGGCCGAGACGACGGAAGCCCTCGATGCGATCGAGGAGGAAACCGAAGGTATGATCGCCCGTCTCCTTCAGGTTTCGACTGGCCGGGGCGGTGACAACGGTCAGGTCGCGGCGGTCGCGCTGCTGGTTTCCGAATTCCGGCATACGCTCGCGCGCCGGCGGCATAACCTGCTGCTGGCTGCGGGCGGACCGGAGAAAAGCGGCAATCTGACGAAGCTGCGGCAATTCCCGACCGTTTGAGGTTGCAGTGCAGCGTGCTTTCGGGTATCGGCACGCCCGAACCCTCGCCACAGCTTTGAATGATCCGGCCTTTTCCGGATTGCTCGGGCCGCGCAAGAGATTGCGCCGCCGATGACGGCGAGTTGCCTGTTTTGACCCCGCCTGGCGGATGCCGCCAGCAGGATGATCCGAAAGCGAACAATACCCATGTCCATGCGCAACATCGCCATCATCGCGCACGTCGACCACGGCAAGACAACGCTCGTCGACAAGATGCTCGCCCAATCCGGCGCGTTCCGCGACAACCAGCGCGTCGTCGAGCGGGTGATGGACTCGAACGATCTCGAAAAAGAGCGCGGGATCACCATTCTCGCCAAGTGCACATCCGTGGTCTGGAAAGACACGCGCATCAACATTGTCGATACGCCGGGTCACGCCGATTTCGGCGGCGAGGTCGAGCGTATTCTCAACATGGTCGATGGCGTGGTGGTGCTGGTGGATGCTGCCGAAGGCCCGATGCCGCAGACGAAGTTCGTCGTCTCGAAGGCCCTCAAACTCGGCCTGCGCCCCATCGTCGCGGTGAACAAGGTCGACCGGCCCGATGCGCGCGCGCAGGAAGTGATCAACGAGGTGTTCGATCTGTTCGTGGCCCTCGACGCGAATGACGACCAGCTCGATTTTCCGATCCTCTACGGCTCCGGCCGCAATGGCTGGATGGCGACCAAGATTGACGGCTCGCCCGATGATGGCCTCGCCCCTCTGTTCGATACCGTGCTCGCGCATGTGCCGGAGGCGAAGGTCGAGCAAGGCCCGTTCCGGATGATCGGCACGATCCTTGAAGCGAACCCGTTCCTGGGCCGCATCATCACCGGCCGCATCACCTCGGGCACGATCAAGCCGAACCAGTCGATCAAGGCGCTCTCGCGCGATGGCACCTTGATTGAAACCGGCCGCATCTCGAAGATCCTGGCCTTCCGCGGCATCGAGCGCCAGCCGATCGAGGAAGGGGTCGCGGGCGACATCGTCGCGATCGCCGGCCTCTCGAAAGGCACGGTGGCCGATACCTTCTGCGCGCTGGAAGTCACCGAGGCCATTCCGGCCCAGCCGATCGACCCGCCCACCGTCACCATGAGCTTCATCGTCAATGACAGCCCGCTCGCCGGCACCGAAGGTGACAAGGTGACCAGCCGCGTCATCCGCGACCGCCTGATGAAGGAAGCCGAGGGCAACGTGGCCCTCAAGATCGAGGAATCGACCGACAAGGACAGCTTCTTCGTCTCGGGACGCGGCGAATTGCAGCTCGCCGTGCTGATCGAGACCATGCGCCGCGAAGGTTTCGAAATCGCAGTGTCCCGCCCGCGCGTCGTCTACGAGAAGGGCGAGAACGGCGAGACGCTGGAGCCTATCGAGGAAGTGTTCGTCGACGTCGACGAGGAGCATTCCGGCATCGTTGTGCAGAAGATGTCCGAGCGCAAGGCCGAGATGATCGAGATGAAGCCCTCGGGCGGCAACCGTCTGCGACTTGTGTTTCATGCCCCCACGCGCGGGCTGATCGGCTATCAGTCGGAGCTCCTCACCGATACGCGCGGCACCGCGATCATGAACCGCATCTTCAAGGCCTATGAGCCGTACAAGGGCGAAATCGCCGGGCGCAACAACGGTGTGCTCATCGCCAACGAGCCGGGCGAGGCTGTGGCCTATGCGCTCTGGAACCTCGAGGATCGCGGCCCGATGGTGATCGAGCCGGGCTGGAAGGTCTATCAGGGTATGATCGTGGGCATCCACACCCGCGACAATGATCTCGAAGTGAATGTGCTCAAGGGCAAGAAGCTCACGAACATCCGCACCACCTCGAAGGATGAGGCCGTGCGCCTCACGCCGCCGATCCGGATGACGCTTGAGAAGGCGCTGGCGTGGATTCAGGATGATGAGCTGGTCGAGGTGACGCCGAAATCCATCCGCATCCGCAAGAAATATCTCGATCCCAATGAGCGCAAACGCTTCGAGAAGCAGCGTGAAGCGCTGGCTGGCTGATATCCGGCCTGTTTCATGATAAATGATCCCTCGTTCACTCGAACGGGGGATTTTTTTATGGGCATTTTCGGATTTTTTCTGCTGGCTCTGGCTGGCCTGATCTGCGGCCTCGTCTTCGTGGCCTCGCGCAAGCCCGATACCTTTCGTGTGGAGCGACGTCTGAGCGTCGCCGCCGCGCCGGAGGCAATTTTTCCGCACATCAATGATCTCGAAACCTGGCAGGCCTGGTCGCCCTGGGCCCGCAAAGACCCCAACGCAAAAAACACCTTTGGTGCCGTCCGGGCAGGGAAGGGCGCTTCGATGCGCTGGGAGGGGAACAAGGAGGTCGGCACCGGTACGATGACCATCACCGAAACTGTTCCGGATAGCTCAGTGACGATGCGTCTCGATTTCGAGAAGCCTTTCAAGGCGACGAATGTTGCCCAGTTCGAACTGCGCCCCGCTGGGGCCTTAACCGAGGTGATCTGGTCGTTGCACGGCCCTGCACCGCTCATGACGAAAATCATGGACCTCCTGATGAACATGGACCGGATGATCGGGCGCGATTTCGAGGCAGGGCTCGCGAACCTCAAGGCGCGGGTTGAGGCGCATTGAAGCAAGGACAGCCTCGCATTGGGCGCGGAATCGCCCTAGTTGAATTCCATGCCCATCCAGCGCCTGTCGCCCCTGCTGATTGACCAGATCGCCGCCGGTGAGGTCATCGAGCGGCCAGCCGCAGCCGTGAAGGAACTGGTCGAGAACGCCATCGATGCCCAGGCGCGCCGGATCGATGTCGTCATCGAGAAAGGCGGGCGTCGGCTCATCCGTATCTCGGATGACGGCACCGGCATGGGGCCGGATGATCTGGCGCTCGCCATCGAGCGCCACGCGACCTCGAAACTACCCGATGGGCGGCTCGATCAGATCGCGACCCTCGGGTTTCGCGGCGAAGCGCTGCCCTCCATCGGCGCAGTGGCGCGGCTCACGATCACCTCGCGCCTCCGCCAGCCCGCGAGCGGACGAGCATCGTCCGGAGCGAGCGGGGAGAACATGGCCCATCTCATCCGTGTCGATGCCGGGCGAGTCGAGCCGCTGCGGCCCGCGAGCCTTTCGGCCGGCACGCGGGTGGAGGTTGAGGACCTGTTCCATGCCACACCCGCTCGCCTGAAATTCCTCAAAGGCGACCGGGCCGAAGCACAGGCTGTGGCGCAGGTGATGCGCCGCCTCGCGCTCGCGGAGCCGGATGTCGCTTTCTCGCTCGCTGGGGATCATCTCACGGGGTTTGACCTGCCTGCCGAGAGCGCCGACGAGGCGGGGCGCACCCGGCGGATGGGCGCCATTCTGGGCCGCGAGTTCATCGAGAATTCGACAGCGCTTCTGGCCGAGCGCGACGGGCTTTCGCTGTCTGGGCGGGTCTCCCTGCCCACCTGGCACCGGGCTTCGGCCTTCGATCAGTACTTTTTCGTCAACGGCCGCCCGGTGCGCGACAAGGTTCTGATCGGCGCGCTGCGGGCAGCCTATTCGGACACGATCGTTTCCGGCCGTCACCCGAGCGTCGCGCTGTTTCTTTCGCTTGATCCCGGCCTCGTCGACGCGAATGTCCATCCCGGCAAGCTGGAGGTGCGCTTTCGCGATGCAGAGGCCGTGCGCGGTCTCATTGTGCGCGCGATCCGCGATGCCTTGTCCCGCGAAGGGCATCGCGCTGCAAGCCGCCCGGCGGCTGTGCTGGAGCGGTTCCGTTTACCCGAGATGGCGGCTCCGGCCTTGCCCGGTATGGGCTATCGGCCCTTCGAGCATTCGCCGAACATCACGGCGGCTGCCCCCGTTTCGCGCGGCTTTGCCGAGGCGCCGCAGGTGCCCTACGCGTCGCCTTCTTCCGAAACCACAGCCATTCCGCCGCTTGGCTTTGCCCGCGCGCAACTCCACGAGACCTATATTCTCGCCGAGACCGCCGAGGGGGTGGTGCTGGTGGATCAGCATGCTGCGCATGAGCGCCTCGTCTACGAGCGGCTGAAGCGCGCGCGCTCCGAGGGTGCGATGGCGCGCCAGATGCTGCTCATCCCCGCCGTCGTGACACTTGATCCGGCCTCGGCAGAGCGCCTCGTCGCGGCGGCTTCCCTGCTCGAACCTCTTGGGTTGTCGCTGGAAGCCTTCGGACCCGAAACCATCCTCATCCGCGAGGTGCCGGGGCTGCTGGCGCATGTCGATCCGGCCAAACTCGCGCGCGAAACCGCCGATACACTCGCCGAATGGGGTGGAACCGAGGGGCTGGAAGCGCGCATGGATCTCGTTCTGAAAACCTTCGCCTGCCATCACTCGGTGCGGGCTGGGCGCAAGCTGAAGGTGGAGGAAATGGACGCTTTGCTGCGCGAGATGGAGGCGACACCCGCCTCCGCCCAATGCAATCATGGCAGGCCGACTTCCATTCACCTCAGCCGGGCCGATCTCGAAAGGCTGTTCGGCCGGGGCTGATCTGGCTACCCGCCCGCGCTTCGCGCGAAAATCAGCTGCGTTTCGCCAGCCTTGCGCCGGTCGAGTTCCTCGAAACCGCGGGGCAGTGTGATATCCGCGCTTGCGCGTTCTTCGAGTACAACCAGCGCGCCCTTTTTCAACCAGCCTCCGGCCAGAGCCGAACTCAGCGCGGCTTCGCCCAACCCTTTTCCATAGGGCGGATCGCAAAAGGCGACATCAAAGGGTTCGAATGGTGAAACAGGCCCGAGCTTTGTGGCGTCCCGCCGCAGGATGCGCGTGATGCCGCCAAGGCCGAGCGCCTCGACATTTTCGCGTTGCAATCCGCGCGCCTCCGAGCCGATATCCACCATCACGGCATAGCCGGCCCCGCGCGAAATCGCCTCGATCGAGCAGGCACCGGTTCCGGCAAAAAGATCAAGCACGCGCGCCCCGTCGAGCGTGATGTCCATCCCGTGCGCGAGGATGTTGAACAGGCTCTCGCGCATGCGGTCGGAGGTCGGGCGAATGCCATCGGAAGACGGGCCCTTGATCACCCGCCCCCCGAACTTTCCGCCGACAATCCGCATCACCGGTTACTCGCCCCGGCGCGGCCCACGGCGTGGCCCGCCACCGGGCTTGCCGCCAAATCCGCCGGGTTTCCCGCCGCGCGACCCACCTCGACCAGGACCATCCCGGCGCGGCCCATCCGAGCGAGGACCGGACCTGAACGGGCGTTCCCCTTCGGGACGATCTCGCCGTGGAGGCCTGTCACCGAAGGGGCGATCACCCCGCGGCCCATCGCCGCCACTGAAACGCGGCTTGCGCGATGGGCGGCTGTCAGCTCCCTCGCGGGGGCGGAACGAGCGTTCGCCCTCGGGGCGGTCTCGGCGGGGCGGCCGGTCACCGAAAGGTCTTTCGCCCCTCGGAGGCCTGTCGCCGAAGGGGCGCTCCCCTCTCGGAGGTCGATCGTCGAAACTGCGCTCGCGGCGCGGTGCGCCATCCTCACGCGCCCGGAAAGGCTTGTCACGGAAGGGGCGACCACCCCGCGGTGCGTCGCCGCCCTCGAAACGGGGCTTGCGCGGCGGGCGATCACCATACGGGCGATCGTTACCGGTGCGCTCGAAGCGCCTCTCTGGCCGTTCTTCGCGGCCGCGATGAGCGCGCGGGCGCTCTTCCTCGGCAACGCGCACCACGCGCTCGACCTTGACGTCGCGGCCCTTGCGATCCGCCACCTTTTCGCGCTGGACCTTGAGCGTCGGATCCTCGCCCATCAGCGCCATGTCGCGCTTCTGGGTCGGCTTGCGTCTGTCGAACCGTTTCGGGCGTTCTTCCGGTTCCTCGTCGCTCTCATGCTTGTGGCGGGGCCCGTCGAAATAGACGCCGGCCTCTTCCGCAAGCTCGGGGCCGAGCTGATCGGCGAGCACGCGCGGGCGGATTTCGATCGCCTCGCTTTCGGGCAGATCGCCGAGCTGGAACGGCCCGAACGAGACCCGGATCAGCCGCGAGACCTGGCACCCCAAATGTTCGAGCACGCGCTTGATCTCGCGGTTCTTGCCCTCGCGCAGATCCATCGTGAGCCAGAGATTGTCGCCGATCTCGCGATCGAGCCGCGCGATGATCGGGCCATACTGGATGCCATCGAGTTCGATGCCATCGCGCAAGGTATCGAGCTGCGCCTGGTTCACGTCACCATAGACCCGCACGCGATAGCGCCGCAGCCAGCCCGTATCGGGGTGCGCGAGCACGCGCGAGAGGCCGCCATCGTTAGTGAGCAGCATCAAGCCTTCGGTGTTGATATCGAGCCGGCCGACCGAGACCACGCGCGGCAAGCCGGCGGGGAGGTGGTCGAACACCGTGGGTCGCCCCTCGGGATCGTCGGCCGTCGTCACGAGGCCACGCGGCTTGTGATAAAGCCAGAGGCGCGTCGCCTCCCGCTCGGGCAGCGGCTTTCCGTCGACGACAATCTGATCCTTGGCGGTGACATCCAGCGCCGGGCTCGTGATCACCGCGCCGTTGACCGCGACGCGGCCCTCGGCGATCCAGTCCTCGGCCTCGCGGCGCGAGCAGAGCCCGGCTCGTGCCATCACGCGGGCGATGCGCTCGCCTTCGGCCGAGATGCCTGCCGTGCCGGGCTTCTTGAGATCAACCTGACGTTCGGCGCGCATGCCGTAGGTGTTCTTTTTCGGGCGTTCACGCGCCTCGTCACGCGGTGCACGCTCCTCATTCGTGAACCCCTCATCGCGCGGTTTGCGGAGCGGTTTTGCATCGCCATCGCGACCACGGAACGGGCGGTCCGAACCACCGTCGCGGGCGCGGAAGGGTTTGTCACCAAACGATTTTCTCTCTATGAACGGCTTCTTGTCCCGGAACGGGCGGCCTTCGCCTCCGGCGTCGTCGAACCGGCGGGGCGGGCGATCCGGGCGATCACTGCGCGGGGGTCGGCGGTCGTCTCCTTCGAAGCGGCGCGGGCGTTCGCTGCCCTCGAACCGGGGCTTTCGGAAGGGCCGTTCGCTGCCTTCATCATCGCGGCGTGGCGGACGGGAGCGGAACGGGCGAGCTTCGCCTCCAGTCTCATCGAACCGGCGTGGCGGACGATCGGGACGATCGCCACGCGGGGGACGACGATCCTCGCCTTCAAAACGGCGCGAGCGCTCACCGCCCTCGGACCGGGGCTTGCGGACAGAACGTTCGCCGCCCTCGTCATCACGGCGTGGTGGACGGGCGCGATAGGGACGATCGCCACCACTGAACGCATCGCCCTCGGGCCGCGGCTTGCGGAACGGGCGGGCATCGCCGCCTTCCTCGCGCTTGAAACGCGGACGTTCGTCGCCCTCGCGGCGCGGACGATCTTCGCCGCGCGGCTTCGAGAAACGGGGCCGGGCGCCATCACGGGGGCCGGTCGAGGAACCGCGACGACCGCCGTCGCGCGGCTTGCCTCCGCGAGTTTTGTCTGTATCGCTCTTTTTCATCGCGCCCTCGTATCAGAAGCTCCACGGCTTAGCGAGGGCCGGGCGAGGAAAGTTTGCGCGGGGTCTGCCATGCAAAAGCGAGGCGGCAGCAACGGGTTCGATGCGGCTTTCGCCGAGGCCCATGCAGCGGGTGTGCGCGGTGAGGTGCCGATCGGCGCGTCGATCCTGCGGGATGGCGCGCTCATTGCCTCGGCCGGAAACCGCACGCGTGAACTCAACGATCCCACCGCCCATGCCGAGATGCTGGCAATCCGCATCGCTTGCGAAAAGCTGGGCTCGGAGCGCATCGGCGATTGCGATCTCTACGTTACGCTCGAACCCTGCCCGATGTGCGCCGCCGCGATTTCCTACGCGCGCCTGCGCCGGCTCTATTATTCGGCATCCGATCCCAAAAGCGGTGGCGTCGAGCACGGCCCGCGTGTGTTCTCGCACTCGACCTGCCACCACGCGCCGGAGGTCTATTCCGGTATCCGCGAGAGTGAAGCGGCTGGATTGCTCAGGGCTTTCTTTCGGGAGAAACGAGCCGTTTAGCGTGGGTTACAGCGTTGAGAATCGCCTCGATTTCGGCCGCGATGGGCTCGGCGGCCGTCAGGATTTTCTTCGCCGCGAAGAAATCAAGTGCGCCGAAATTCTCGACCTTCGCCTTGATCCGGTAAAGTGGTGCGGGCGGCACATGGTGCTGCACATCAATCAGCGAGGATTGCATGAGGTCGAAGGCACGGGTCACCACCTCGACCATGCCAGGAATGGCCTCGGTTTCCTCGCGCGCGGCGGCACGGGAGATATCAATTGCGAGGATGAGATCGACCGGCTGGCGGATGGCGCGGATCGGCAGCGGGTCCACCGCTCCGCCATCCACCAGCACGCGCCCCTCATGCACCACCGGGCGCACAAGGCCGGGGATGGCCATCGAGGCCGCAACAGCCGGCACCAGCAAGCCTTCGGTGAAGACCACCCGCTCCATCCGATGCAGATCGGCGGCAATCACCGATAGCGGAATGTCGAGATCCTCGAAGCGCGAGGGGAGTGGTGCCGGAAGAAATTTTTCCAGTGTCGCGACGGCATCAATCAGCACCGGGTTGGCAAGACCCTGTTTCCAGAAATCGGAAATCCGGCCCACCCGCGCCTTGAACAGGCGCGACATCACCTCCGCACGATCGCGAAAATCGCGCAGAGCGTGTGCGCGCAAGGCCTTGCCGGAAAAGCCTGCCGCGTAAGCTGCACCAAGAACCGCTCCGATGGAGGCTCCGGCGATTTCCACCGGCTTGATCCCGAGCCGGTCAAAAGTTTCGAACGCCACCAGATGCGCCAATCCGCGCGCGCCGCCGCTGCCGAGCACAAGGCCGATGCGGGGCGAGCCGTCACTCACAAGAAAGCCTTCAGCGCTGCGAGCGTATCGTCAGGGTTTTCCTCCGGCAGGAAATGCCCCGCGTGGATGGCCTGGCCGATCGCTTTGGGCGCGAGTGCCTTCCAGGCATCGAGTGGCGAGGATTTGCCGGCCGGGATGCCTTTCTCGCCCCAGAGCACCAAAGTGGGGCATGTGATGGTCTCGCCCTTGGCAAGGCTCTCGCGATCATGCGCGAGGTCGATCGTGGCACCGGCGCGGTAATCCTCGCAGGTCGCGTGGATGCGGCTCGGATCGTTGAAAAACGCGCGATAGTGGCTCAGCGCGCGGCCATCGAAGCTTTTCAGGTCTTTTGCCGCAGTCCAGCCTGCAAGGCAGCTCTCCTGCCACATGCGCGGGTCAGCCCCGATCAGGGTTTCAGGGATCGGCTCAGCCTGTGCCAGAAACGGCCAATGGTAGACGCGCATCGCGGCCTCGGCGTTCATCCGGTCCCAGACCTGATAGGTGGGGATGATGTCGAGAAGCGCGAGCTTCTTCACCCGACCCGGATGATCGAGCGCGAAGCGATAGCTCACCCGCGCACCGCGATCATGCCCAAGCAACGTGAACTGCGTGAGGCCAAATTCATCGGCGATCGAGAGGATATCCTCGCCCATCGCGCGTTTCGAATAGCCCGAGCCACCCCGACTCTCCTTGACGACAGACGACCAGCCGTAGCCGCGCAGATCGAATGCGATCACGCGACGGGTTTTCGCGAGTTCCGGCGCAATTTTATGCCACATCACATGAGTCTGCGGAAAGCCGTGCACGAGGATCAGGGGTTCGCCGTCGCCCTTTACCCGCGCGAAAACATGCCCGTTCGGCGTGCCAATGTGATGGCTCGAAAATCCGGGGAAAAGATCGGCGAGGTCGCTCATGGTTCAGCTCTTCAGATGGGCGAGGCCCTTCGCCCCGATATCGGTGCGGTAGAAACCTTGCGCCCAGTCGATTTTTTCAATCGCATCATAGGTGCGTTTGCGGGCCTCGATCAGGTCGATCCCCGTCGCGCACACCGTCAGCACGCGCCCGCCTGCCGAGACGATCTCGCCCGCGCGGCCTTTCGTGCCTGCGTGGAACACGATCGCGCCGGGCATCTTGTCGGCCTCCTCGATGCCGGAAATCGGAGTGCCGGAGGGATATGCTCCGGGGTAACCCTTTGTCGCCATCACGACTCCCACAGCATGTTCAGGCCGGAAGCGGGCCGAGAGAAACTTCAGCTGGCCGCGCGCCACACCGTCGAGCAGGGTGAGGACATCATCCTTCAGGCGCAGCATCAGCACCTGGCATTCGGGGTCGCCGAAGCGACAGTTGAACTCGATGAGCTTGGGCCCACCCGGCCCGATCATCAATCCGACAAACAGCACACCACGATAGGGCGAACCGCGTTTCACCATCTCGCGTGCGACCGGTTTCACGATCTCTTCGAGAGCGCGTTGTTCGATCGCCGGCGTGAAAACGGGCGGGGGCGAATAAACACCCATGCCGCCCGTGTTCGGGCCCTTGTCGCCATCAAAGGCGCGCTTGTGATCCTGCGCCGCGCCGAAGGGCAGAACATTTTCGCCATCCACGAGGCAGAAATAGCTCGCCTCCTCGCCGAAGAGACATTCCTCGATCACCACGCGAGCTTCTGGCTCGCTCGCATAGAGCGCTTCGAGAGCCGCGACCGCTTCATCGACTGTTTCAGCAACCGTGACACCCTTGCCGGCCATGAGCCCGTCATATTTCACGACAATGGGCGCGCCCTGCCTTTTCACATAGGCAATCGCCGAAGCGAGGTCGGTGAAGGTCTCATAGGCGGCCGTGGGTGCACCCGCTGCCATCGCGACCGATTTGGTGAAATCCTTCGATCCCTCGAGTTGCGCCGCTGCTTTCGAGGGGCCGAACACCCGGATACCGGCAGCGACCAGCACATCCGCGAGTCCTGCGACCAGCGGCGCTTCCGGCCCCACCACCACGAGATCGATGCGATTGTCGGTCGCGAAGTTCACGATGCTGGCATGGTCATCGAGCTTCAAGGGCACCAGCGTGCCGAGCTTCTCCATGCCCGGGTTGCCCGGCGCGATGAAGAGCTTGTCGAGCAGCGGACTCGCGGAAATCGCCCAGGCCAAAGCGTGTTCGCGCCCGCCACCGCCGATCAGCAGAACCCGCATGCTCATTCTCCATTCGCCTGTCGAAACATCGCGCCCGCTGTAGCATTGCGGTGAGGCAATCTCTACACTCCCCCTTGCATGGATGACATTCCCAACAACACGCCGGAATATTCGGTTTCCGATCTCGCCGGAGCGCTCAAGCGCACGCTTGAAGATGCTTTCGGGCACGTGCGCCTGCGCGGCGAGATTTCGGGTTATCGTGGCCCGCATTCAAGCGGCCATGTCTACTTCTCGATCAAGGATCAGAACGCGAAAATCGACGCCGTCATCTGGAAAGGCGTGTTCGGAAAGCTGAAGTTCCGTCCCGAAGAAGGTTTGGAAGTCGTCGCCACAGGGCGCATCACGACCTTTCCGGGCAAATCGACCTATCAGATCATCGTGGAAGCCATCGAGCCCGCTGGCGTCGGCGCTCTCATGGCGCTGCTCGAGGAACGCCGCCGCAAGCTCACGGCCGAAGGATTGTTTGACGACGCGCGCAAGAGGCGCCTGCCTTACCTGCCGCGCGTCATTGGCATCATCACGTCGCCAACAGGCGCGGTGATTCGCGACATGATCCACCGCCTTTCCGACCGCTTTCCAAGAGATGTGCTGCTCTGGCCTGTACGTGTGCAGGGCGAGGGCTCGGCGGAAGAGGTGGCCGCCGCCATTCGCGGGTTCAGCGCGTTGCCCGTTGCTCCCAAGGGCGGAGGTGCCGGGCATATCACCCGCCCCGATGTGCTGATCGTGGCGCGTGGCGGCGGTTCGCTCGAAGACCTGTGGAGCTTCAACGAGGAAATCGTCATCCGCGCCGCAGCGGAATGCCACATTCCGCTGATCTCGGCCGTGGGACACGAGACGGACTGGACGCTTCTCGACCTTGTGGCCGATGTCCGCGCGCCAACGCCCACCGCCGCTGCCGAACTGGCCGTGCCTGTGCGGGCAGACCTCCTGCACATGTTGCGTGATCGGGGCGCGCGGCTCGCCGGGGGTATCTTGCGCCTGCGCGACCGGTTGCGGCGCGATTATTCAGCGCTCATCCGGGCCTTGCCGGATGCCGCAAGGCTGATAGAGAGCCCGCAGCAGCGGCTCGACCTGACCATCGCCAAGCGCGATGGCGCGATCCGCTCAAGCCGGAATTCCAAAGAAATGGCCTTGCTGGCTCTTGCGCGGCGTCTCTCGGCGCAACGCCCCGAGGCGAGGCTCGCGCGGATGGCCGAGCGCCTCAAGGGGCTGGAAGCGCGCCTGCCGATTGCGCTTGCCAATCGCATCACGCTCGCGCGGCGCGATCAATTGCAGGGCAGAACCCGGCTCGATGCTCTGGCCGAAAGGCTTCGGCGTGCGCCGAAACTCCTTTGGCAGCAGCAGTCCGACCGCCTCGGCAAGGCTGGGAAGCTGCTTGGCGCTCTGGGCTACAAGCAGGTGCTGGGTCGCGGCTATGTCGTGGTCCGGAACGCATCGAACGAGCCGTTGCGTTCCGCCGTTCTGGCCGGTGCCGAGAGCCGCCTGAGCCTTGAATTTGCCGATGGCACGATCGACGTCACACCCGGCGCTGGCGCTGCAACAGAGGGCGGAAAAGCGCCTGCGCGCTCGGCACGGCCTAGGCCCGGTCCGGATCAGGGCAGCCTGTTCTGATGTTGCCTTGGGCCGTTGCTCTCCGCTAGGTATGGCGCGACAGGAGTATCGCGATGCTGCGCCCGCCCGCCTTCGGCACCGAAGCCGTTCTCGAATATTCGAACAGCGATTACCGTGTGTTGCGGCAGGGCACGTTCGTGCGGTGCGGGGTGACCGGCAACCCGATCCAGATCGAGGATCTGCGTTACTGGAGCGCCGAGAGGCAGGAAGCTTATTCCTCGCCCGAGGCCGTGCTGGCTCGGCTCGCCGAAGAGGCCGCCGCGCGATAAATCATCGCCAGAAGCTCATCGGGCGGGGCAATCCGGATCGGCACGACGAGGCTTGCAGCCTTCAGTTTCTCGAGGGTCACGCTTCCGACGAGGCGGGCGGCGTCTTTCTCGGTCGTCACCGGGCGGGCGCGCAGGCGGATCGCTTCGGAGAGGATGTGCGCGGCATCGTCTTCGGTGAAGGCGTGATGATCGCCATAGGCGAGAAGGGTCGCGATCTCGGCGCCGCATTCGCGCAGGGTCTCGCCGAATTTTTCCGGGCGGCCGATGCCGCAATAGGCCAGAACACGCTGGCCGCGCAGAGTGGATTTCAATCCGCTGCCGACGTGTATCGAGGCCGAGAAGCACGGTTTGCCGGCAAGGGCATCGCGCGATTTCGCGGCGTCGGCTCCGATCACCAAGGTTGCGTCCACCCTCGCGAGCATCGGCGCGAGCGGAGCACGCAAGGGACCGGCTGGAACGCAGAAGCCGTTACCGAAGCCGAAGCCTCCGTCGACAACACCGAGCGTGAAGTCTTTTTCGAGATCCGGATTTTGCAAGGCGTCATCGAGCAGGATCACATCCGCGCCCTGCGCCAGGGCGAGTTTCCCGCCTCGTGCCCTGTCGCGAGAGACAATCACAGGGAAAGAGCGCGCCATCATCAAGGGCTCGTCGCCGACGCGCGCCGACGAATCCCGCAAGGGATCAACGCGATAGGGTCCGCTCTCGCTGCCGCCGTAGCCGCGCGAGACGACAAAGGGCCTGACACCCCGCTTCGCGAGTGCCGAGGCAATGGCGAGCGTCACCGGCGTTTTGCCCGCTCCGCCGGCTGTGAAGTTGCCGATCGCGATCACCGGGACCGAAAGTTTTTCCCCCCGCCGTTTCAGTCGTGCGAGGGTGATGCGCCCATAGAGCCAGCCGAGAGGCGCGAGGAGCTGCGCCGTAAGGCTCCGCTGCCTGGACCAGAACTCCGGCATGCGCATCAACGGCCTCCCGGCTTTAGCAACGGGGCCAGAGCCGCAATCGTGCGCTCCAGCGCGCCCTCATGTTGGGCAAGGGCCTTCGAGGCTTTCGCATGGAGTACGCTTCTTGCGTCGGGGTCATCCAGCAGGTGGCGAAGCCCGTCGGCCAGTGTCTCACCCGGCGCAAACAGCTTCGTGCCTTCCTCCGTGACGAGATCGGCAAAAACATCCTTGAAATTGTCGATATGCGGTCCGGAAATGCAGGGGCAGCCGCATTTGATCGCCTCGATGGGATTATGCCCGCCATGCTCGACCAGCGATCCGCCGATCAGTGCCAGAGTACCGAGCCGGTAGAACAGCCCGAGCTCGCCCAAAGTGTCGGCGATGTAGAAGGGCACACTCTTCTCAGGCTCCGCGCCGAGGCTGCGGCGCAGAGGCGGGATGCCAATCTCGCGCAACAGGCTCGCGATCTCCTCCCCGCGTTGCGGGTGGCGCGGAACAAGGATCGTGAGGAGATCCGGGATATCCGGCGCGATGGCTCTTGCCGCCTCGATGACCTGGCTCTCTTCGCCCGGATGCGTGCTCGCGGCCACAAGAACGGGGCGCGCGCCAATCTGCGTTCGAAGGCTTGTGAATTCATCGGCAGAAAAGGGCAGCGGCGGCACATCGAATTTGAGATTGCCGGGCGAGATCGAAGAAGCGCCGAGCGCGCGATAGCGCTCGGCATCGCCCTCGCTCTGCGCCGAGCAGAAAGCGAGCGGCGCCAGCAAGGCCCGGATGAACCCGCGAAGTTTCGACCAGCGCCGGAATGACCGATCCGACATCCGCCCGTTGATGATCCCGAGCGATATACCTTGCCGATGCGCCTCGATGATCAGGTTCGGCCAGAGTTCGGATTCGCACAGCAGGCCGAGATCAGGCTTCCAATGCGCGAAAAACCGCGCCACCGCGCCGGGGCTGTCGAGCGGCACAAACTGGTGAAACGCGCCCGCGGGCAAGCGGCTTTCCACGAGCTTCGCTGAGGTTACGGTTCCGGTCGTCAGCATCACGGCTCCGTAAGCCACGAGGCGCTCGACCAGCGGCAGGATCGACATGGTCTCACCCACGCTCGCGCCGTGCAGCCAGATCAGCCGGCCTTCGGGGCGCGGGCGGCTCGGTCGCCCGAGGCGCTCGTTCAGGCGCGCCGCGTCTTCCTTGCCGCGCTTCAGGCGGCGACGGAGAAGAAACGGCAGAAACGGCGCTGCGCCATAGCTGAACAGGCGATAGGCGCGCAAAGTGGCGGGCAGGTTTTTCATGCCGCAGCCCCGGTTGCCTTTCGCTCCCGTGCCTCGCGCACCCCCTCACGATTGGCTCCCGGATCGTCCTGTCCGAGCGCACGATAGGCCTGGGCATAAACCCGATCGAGTTCAATCTCGAGCGCGCGACGCGCTTGCTCGCGGGTGGCATCATCGGCTTGCCGCGGCACCTCGATCGGTGTTCCCACGACCAAGGCGATCCGGCCGAAAGGCAGCCCGAGGCTTGCAGCATCCCAGGACTTGAAATCGATGCGGCGCGAGGAGACAATCCCGGCCGGGATGATTGGCCGGCCCGAAAGCTGCGCGAGCAGGATGATGCCTTCCCCCGCGACGCGGCTGACTTTGGGCACATCGGCTGTCATCGAGACATGATCGCCCTTTTCGAGCAACGAAAGCAGCGCGCGCAGGGCCTGCACGCCGCCGCGTTTCCTCACCTGATCGGTGCGTTGCGCGCCGGAGCCCCGCACAATGCCCATGCCGAGTTTCTCGGCGGCAATCGCGTTCACCTCGCCATCGCCGTGGCGCGAGATCATCACATGAACGCGGTCACCGGCCCGGAGGCCAAACGTCTGCATGAAGTGCTGGCCATGCCACATGGTGAGGATGACCGGACCGGTTTCATCCATGGCCCGGTAGGCGTCGGGCGGAATGATGGTCATCGGGCTCGTGCGCTGCACGAGGCGCAGGTAGAGAGCCATCAGGCTCCCCAGACTCTGCTGCACAAAGCGGCTGCGCCACAGGGATTTCAGCATGAAGGCCGATCACTTGTCCGGATCGAGAAGGCGATGCAGGTGCACCACGAAATAGCGCATCTGCGCATTGTCGACCGTGGCCTGCGCCTTGGCCTTCCAGGCGAGATGGGCTGATTTGTAATTCGGGAAGATGCCAACAATGTCGAGCTTCGAGAGGTCCTTGAAGGTCGTGCTGTCAATTTCGGTCAATTCGCCCCCGAAAACGAGATGCAGCAGCTGGGTGTCTTTCTCGGGCGTGCTCATTCTTTCCCTCTTCGCGGCTCGGCGATGCGGGAGCGGCTCCCGCGCATCGGCATCAAATCACAGCCCGCGTTTCGCCGCCCCGGCGTCCGGCGTCAAGTGCGAAGGCATCAGCGTTTCGAGTAATGCGGTGCTGCCAGCCCGCAAACCAGGGTGAAAACCGCCTGCAAGCCTGTAATCCGGGCGCTCACCCCGGTCGGTGACCAGTGTCGCCCCCGCCTCCTGCAAAATGCAATCGGCCGCGACGAGATCCCAATCACGCCCGCCGGAGCGCGAGAGGGCAATGTCGAAATCCCCCGCCAGGGGCCGCACCAGCCGATGTGCCAAGGCAGCGACATTCGGAGCCAGGCTGAAGGGAGTTCCAGTATCTGCGGCGAAAGCTTCGGCAGCCCCACGCGGACCGGAAACCCTCAAGCCATCTGCCAGCCCGGCGCGCGCTTTCAGCACCTTGCCGTCCCGACGGGCGCCGCCACCGTGATAGGCCGAGAACATTTCACCGCGCGCCGGCACGTAGAGAATCCCCGCGACAGGCCGACCCTCGAAGGTAAGGCCGAGCGCGACGCACCAATCGTCACGCCCTTTCATGAAAGCGCGCGTCCCGTCGATCGGATCGAGCACCACGACAAGGCCGCCTCTTTCGCCTGTCCATGTTGCGGGGCGCTCTTCAGAGTGAAACCGGACCGACGGGATATCCCGATGAGCCACGTTCAGTTCCGCCACCCGCTCTGCGATCAGCCGATCCAGCGCGAGATCGGCGCTGGTGACCGGCGATTGATCCGCCTTCCAGATGATTTCGGCCGTGGTGTCGCCGTCCGGGCGATAATCCTGCATCGCGCGCGCGCCAGCTTCGAGCGCGATCGCTTCGAGCTGTGCCGCGAGTTCGGGCAGGAACGGCAGGCGAGGCAGGGTCATGTCCAGGCGAGAACCAGCAGCGCGATTGCGCCAAAGCCGAGCGCGAGCAGCGTGAGCACCATGCCGAAGACGCGACCGAAGCTGGAACCAGCCGTACGACCGAGCCCGATCGCATGCATGATGCGCCCCGTGAGTGCCGGCAGCCCGATCGCGTGGATGAGCCATTCCTTGCCACCCAGGAGCGGCAGCAGGATCAGAATAGCGGCGAGGAACGGCGCGGTTTCAGAAAAATTGCCGTGCACGCGGATGCGCTTGGCCAATTCGCGGTTACCGCCATCGCCGATGCCGACTTTCTCCCCGCGACGGATGAGAATGACGCGCGCCGTCAGCACGATCCCGAGCAATACGAGGCAGGCGACATAGCTTGCTGCGAAAGCCAGCGAATTGGGCAAGGGTGTCGGCATGATCATTCTCTTCGTGAGGGGATAGACAAGGTCTGTCTAGAACGATTTTCCGGCTTTGTCGCATACACTGCGCCAGTGCTCTCGCAAGCGTGACGTTGTGGCTTCGAAAAGCGCTTGGCAAGCTCGCGCCTTCATGTGCATGACGGGGCAATGGCCGAACCACAATCCTTTATTGTCCTATCGCTTGTCTTTCTCGGTGCCGCCGTGCTGGCTGTTCCGGTTTTCCGGTATGCCGGACTTTCGGCCGTGCTGGGATATTTCGTTGCCGGGCTCGCGATCGGCCCCTCCGGCTTCGCGCTTTTTACCGATGCAAACGCACTGCGCTCCTTTGCTGAACTCGGGGTGGTGATGTTCCTGTTCGTGATCGGACTGGAACTGAAACCCTCGAAGCTCCTCTCGATGCGGCGCGATATCCTTTTGTTCGGTGTCACGCAGATGGCGTTCGCCGGCATCCTCATTGCGATCGTGCTCTGGTTCAGCGGTTTTGCCGGGGCGGCCATGCTGGCCGTGGCCTTCGCCTTCGCGCTGTCGGCCACCTCCATCGCGCTGCAAATCCTCGATGAACGGGGCGCGATGGGTTCGGCTTACGGGCAGAAGAGCTTCGCGATCCTGCTGTTTCAGGATATCGCCGTTGTGCCGTTCATTGCGGTCCTGCCGCTGCTCGCGATCCGGAAAGGGCAGGGGAATGGCGGTGGGGTGCTGGATGCCCTGCCGGAAATCGGCCTTGCAGTCGGAGCGATGCTGGGGCTCGTCTTGGCCGGGCGATACTTGCTGAACCCGTTGTTTCGCCTGCTTGCAAAAGCGGGGGCGCGCGAGGTGATGACAGCCGCCGCGCTGCTGCTGGTTCTGGGCTCGGCGGAGCTGATGCATAAAGTCGGGCTTTCCGCAGCCCTTGGCGCCTTCATCGCCGGACTGATGCTGGCCGAGAGCAATTTCCGTCACCAGCTTGAAGCGGATATCGAGCCGTTTCGCGGTTTGCTGCTGGGTCTCTTTTTCATGAGCGTGGGCATGAGCCTCGATGCGGCTGTCATCCGCGCGAACCTCGCGGTGATTCTGAGCGCGGCTTTCGGGCTGATCGCGCTGAAGGCGGCTCTGGTTTTCATCATGCTGCGCATGGGCAAGCTCGGATTTTCCGAAGCCGCCCGTGCCGCGATCCTGCTGGCTCCTGTGGGCGAGTTCGCGTTCGTCATCCTGCCGCTTTCGGCGCAATTCGGCCTGCTGAGGCCGAAGACCGCGACCATTCTCGCTGCGATTGCCGCTCTGACGATGTTCTTCGGGCCGATTCTCGCAAAACTGCTGGAACCGGTGCTCGCCTGGCGCAAGAGGCGGCGGGGCAAGGAAACCACGATCGTGGAGGATTTCTCTGAAGCGCATGGCGAGGTTCTGGTCATCGGGTTTGGCCGCTACGGGCAGGTCGTGAACCAGATGTTCCTTGCCGCCGAGCGAGATGTCACCGTGATTGACCGCAATATCGACCAGATCCGCTCGGCCGAGCGTTTCGGCTTCAAGGTTTATTACGGCGATGGCCGCCGGCTTGATGTGCTGCGGGCTGCCGGGGCGGAGCGCGCGAGCGTTATTGCGATCTGTGTCGATGACCGCGAGGCGGCGTCCTCGATCGCGGAAATGGCGCGCCGCGCCTTTCCCGGTGCGAAGCTCTACGCCCGTGCCTACGATCGCACCCATGCACTCGACCTGATGGAGCGGGGCATCCGCGCGCCGTTCCGCGAGACCTTCGACTCCGCCCTGGCTTTCGGCCGCGATGCCCTGATGGGCCTCGGGCTCTCGGAAGACGAGGCCGACGAGCTGCGTGACGATGTGCGCCGGCGGGACACCCAGCGCCTCAACAAGCAGCGCGATGAGGGCATCTATGCCGGCATGGACCTGCTGCATGGCGTGAAAGTGACGCCGGAACCCCTCTCCGAGCCGCGCCGTGAAGGGCGCAACATCACGGCCAAGACGCCTCCCAGCCGCTCCGTCGCTGGTGCGGAAGAGGGCGTCACGGGAGAATCGTCGTGAGCCAGCCCCAGCAGGAGATCGCCCCGTTCACGCGCGGGTCGCTCATGCGCCATGTTCTGGTCATGACTGCGACCGGTGCCATTGGACTGATGGCGATTTTCGTCGTCGATTTCCTGTCGCTTTTCTATGTCTCGCTGCTCAAAGACGATCGTCTCACGGCCGGTGTCGGCTTTGCTACGACTGTCATGTTTCTCGCGATTTCGGCCAATATCGGCTCGATGATTGCTGGTGCGGCGATGGTCGCGCGGCGGATCGGCGCGCGGGACGAAGACGGTGCACGGCGCATCGCCTCGACGTCCCTTGTGCTCTCGGCCGTCATCGGCCTCGTCGTGAGCATCGCGCTGCTCGCCGCCATGCCGTGGCTTCTGCCCAAGCTCGGGGCCACGGGCTTGCCGCTTGAAGTCGCGACGCGCTTTCTCTGGATCACCTTGCCGGCCAACGCGCTGATGGCGCTCGGCATGAGCCTGTCCGGCTTCCTGCGCGCCGTCGGCGATCCGCGCCGCGCCATGAACGTGACATTGTTCGGCGGGCTCGTGACAGCTTTCGCCGATCCGCTGCTGATTTTCGGGCTGAAACTCGGGACCGATGGCGCAGCCTGGGCCACGGTGATCTCGCGCCTCGTCTTCATGGGCGTGGGCTTTTATGGCGTCTCGAAGGTGCATGATCTGGTGCGCATGCCGCGGCTGCGGGAAGTCATCGCTGATGCGAAGGCGTTCATGGATATTGCCGGCCCTGCCATCCTCACCAATATCGCGACGCCTTTTGCCGCACTGCTGCTCTACAGGGTTCTTGCGCCGTATGGCGAGGCGGCGATCGCCGCCAACACGATCATCGATCGGCTCGTGCCGGTGGCCTATGGCGTGCTGTTCGCGCTTTCGGGGGCGGTGGGCCCAATTCTGGCCCAGAACCTTGGAGCGCGGCAGTTTGATCGGCTGCGTCGGGCGATGTTCGATGCGCTGAAATTCGCTGTCATTTATTGTCTCTTCGCATGGATCATCCTGTTTCTGGCCCGGCACCAGATTGCAGGACTTTTCGGCGTCAGCGGTCAGACCGCTGCCTACGTGGCGTTTTTCTGCGTGATTTCCGGGGCGGCCTGGTTGTTCAACGGTTTCCTGTTCGTCGCCAATGCAGCCTTCAACAATCTCGGCTTTCCGCTCTACTCGACCGCCTTCAACTGGGGGCGGGCAACCTTCGGAACCCTGCCGCCAGCCATGCTTGGCTCGATGGTGGCTGGTGTCGAGGGCGCGCTGGTGGGGGTGACCATCGGCTCGATCGTGTTCGGGATAGCGAGCGCCTGGACCGCGTTCCGCGCAATCCGGAAACTGGAATTGCGCGCGCCCATCGGATCGTCAGAGATTGCTTAAGCGGATGCGAAGCCGTAAACCTTGGCGCTGACCGTCCGTGATGTGCGGACACAGAGTCGGAGTGAACGATGCTCAATCTGTTCGAGATCATGCAGCAGGCGCAGGGTGGCAACGCCTATAACAATCTCGCGAACCAGTTCGGCATCGGTCCCGATCAGGCCCAGAAGGCCGTCGAGGCGCTGCTCCCGGCGTTCTCGATGGGCCTGCAACAGCAGACCCAGTCGATGGAAGGTTGGCAGAATCTGCTCGGCTCGCTCGGGCAGGCGCAGGGCGCGGCGGAGTTCTTCGATTCGGACGGCGACGGCATTCCCGATCATCTCGATAATGACAGCCAGAACGCGCTCGGCGCGATGTTCGGCACCCCCGAAACAACGCAGGCTGTCGCTGCGCAGGCCGCTCAGTTCGCCGGGCTTCCCGCCAGCATGATGCAGCAGATGCTGCCGGTGATTGCCTCGATGGTGATGGGCGGGCTCTTCAAGGGCGCGATGAACAATGGCCTCGGTGGCCTTCTCGGCCAGATGATGCAGGGCGGGGCTGCGGGCGGAATGCCGGGTGGCCTCGGCTCGGTCCTCGGCGGCATGTTCGGGCAGCAGATGGCGCCGCAACAGCCGCAGATGGGCGGTATGGGCGGGATGCTTGGCAATATTCTCGGAAGCTTCTTCGGCGGGCGCGCGCCCGAAGCGCCACCCCCGCCGCAGGACCCGATGGCGGCCGGGCTCGATATGCTCAAGGGCATGTTCCAGACCGGGCAGGAAGTGCAGAACACGCAGGTCGATGCGCTTCAGCAGATTTTCCGACAGATCACACAGCGATAGTCGCCGATTGTATCGAACGCGTTTACCAAGAATATCGGCCTCCGACTTAGGTCTAATCTGAAAAGACGAATTGCATAAAATTTGATCGTTCATGTTTGAACCGATCAAACGCCTGACCCTCTATCGCTCCTCGGTCTGCAGAAAGCAGGTGTGAGGACAAGAAAATGGTCAATACAGTGAAGGCGTCGGCTGTCGCGGTGGATATCGCGACGCTCAAGGCGAACGAAGCCAAGGACAAGGCAGCTGCACTGAAGGCAGCGAATGAGAAGAATTCCCAGGAAAAGTCGGCGGCAAAGCCCGAGACCGGCGCTAAGGCGGTGCCGACGCTGAAGGAGCTTGACGCCCGTGCTTTCATGCAGCGTCAGCAGATTGGCGCGGCGCTCTATGATCGCTCGCTGACTTTCGAGGAAGGCGCGCGCGTGATGAAGCGCCAGGAAGCGATTTCGGCCTATGCCGCGAAGATTCAGGCCAAGGCAGGCGGCCCGACCGAGAAGGATCTCGCCCGTCTCGAACGTCGCCTTGAGCGGGCCGAGGCCCAGATCGGCCGTTTGACCACGAACGGCAAGGGTGCCGACCTGAATTCGGTTCAGGGCATCTCGGGTGCTGATCTCGATATCGTTCAGGAAAACCTGATGAACCGCATCAATGCGGGCATCAAGGATGGTTCGCTCACGGCCGATGAAGCCAAAGGGCTCCTCGCGCGCCAGGATGAGCTCAACAAGCTCGAGACGGCCTTCCGTGACAGCGATGGCAAGTTGACGGCCGGCGAGCAGAAGCAGGTTCTTGACCTCCTGCGCAAGGAAGCCGACGCGATCAACAACCTGCGCCGCAATTCCGTTGGCAACAATGTTGCCAATACCAATTATGGCGACCAGATCGATCGTCGCCAGGCTGATCTCGAAAAGCAGCTTGCAGCCGGGATCAAGGCGGGAGCGCTCACCGAGGCCGAGGCGGACGCGGTCCGTTCGGCCTTTGACAAGGCTGCGACATTCGAGGCCGAGCTGCGTGCCGATGGCCGCGTGGACTGGCGCGATGCGGTCAAGATGAGCAGCGCGCTCAACGATGCCGAAATCGTGCTCTATGATCTCCAGCGCAACGATGCCGGCAAGAAGCTCGCCGACAGCTATGTCGATCAGAAACATGTGGACCTGCGTCAAGCCCAGCAGCTTGAAAGTCTTGCCCGCGGCGTGACCAACCGCACGCTGACCAACGAGGAAACCACCACGCTGCTGAACTCGCAGCAATCGATCGCAGACCTCGAAACGAAACTCGCCGACGGAGGAATCACGCGGGGCGAGTACCTGCGGCTGCAAACCGCCATGAACGACTTCGCCCTGAAAAATCAGGAGCTGCAGTCGAACCGCGAGCGTTACACCGGCCTCATTCCGCCCACACTTCCGCCGCTGCCGTCCATCGCGGGCAGTTCCGGCAATGGTTCGGGTTCGGGCAATGGCGCTGGTGCCGGCAATGGCGTTGGGTCGCCAGCTGGCGCGGGTCCGACACCGCCTGCCCCGGTCGCGCCCGGTTCGGGCAATGGCAACGGCGCTGGCAATGGCTCGGGTTCGGGCAATGGTGCTGGTGCTGGCGCCGGCAATGGCAGCGGCACATCGGCTGGTTCCGGGTCGGCTCCTCCGGTTCCGGCGGGGTCTGGCTCCGGTTCATCGACCGAGCCGGGCTCTGCGCCGGCCGGTTCTCAGCCACAGGCAGGCAATAACGAGCCGCCCAAAGCCAAGCCGGTTGATGAAAAGACTGCTGTTGGCGAACAGGCCGCGCCAGTTGAGTCCGCAGCCGAGTGGGATCGACCGGTCGGGCAGTTCCGTCCGGAAGCCGTTGTGGATCGCTTCGCTGAGTTCATGACCAAGTCGATGCAGGGTGTCAGCGATCGGGCTCGCGAAATCTTCGAAGATCTCGACAGCCGTCGAGATCGCAACGAGGAAGTCCGCGAGCGCAACGAAGCCCGGAAATACTTCCCCTATTCCGACGCGATGCCCGGACAGCGGTTGGGCCAGAACCTTGATCGCAACGAGGTGATGGACCGCGGTGGTTCTTCGGATGCCAAGCCGGATACGAAAAAGGGCTTCCTGAGCAAGGTGGCCTGAAACATACCCAACGAGACGAGGCCCGGCAATCGATTGGGTCGGGCCTCGACCTTCGCCCCCAAGGATGACTTCGCCCACGCTTTCCAGACCCCGGAAAGCGTGGGTTTTTCATAGGCGGCGCAGCGTCATGCTCGACGCAGCACGAGAAAGTTCCCGAACGCAACAAGCCCCAGCCCGATCAGCGCGAAGGGCGTGAAGACGTAGCCTTCAACCAGCGATGAAATCACCAGTGCAAAGGCAGGAAACAACACTGTGGCATAGCCCGCGCGTGCGGCGCCGATCCTGCCGAGCAAGGTGAGATAGGTGAGGAACGCCAGGACGGTTGAGACAAGCACCAGCCAGGCGAGGCTTCCGAAATAGAGCGGCGTCCATTCGAGTTGAAACCGATCGCCGGTCACCAGCCCGAGCAATCCTGCCCAGATTGTCCCATAGGCCATCCCCCAGGCCGTCGCGCCAATCACCGGGATGCTGTGCCTTTGCAGGCGCGACGACAGCATGTTTCCGAAGCAGAAGCACAGGGTGCCAATGGCGCAAAGCCCGAGGCCGAACAGAACGGTGCCGCCGGCCGCCGTTCCCGCTCGCGCGATCTCGGGTTGGAACATCAGGGCCACGCCGAGAAATCCGGCGAGCCCGCCCAAAGCCACGCGCAGGTTGATTCTGTCCCCGAACAGCAGAAATGCCAAAAGCAGATTGATGACCGAGGCCAGCGAAAAGACCACTGACAGAAGCCCGGAGGGCAGATAAACAGCGCCGTAATAGAACAGGATGAAATTCGTCGAAAAAATCAGGATTCCCATCGCCATGAAGCCAAGATGGGCCTTCAGCGGAAACGTCAGGCGACTACCACGCATGGTGGCATAGGCGAAAGTGAGCGGAGCCGCGAGCAGAAAACGCCAGAAGACCGACACTTCGGGCGCCACGACGCCCACCTGCGACTTCAAGGCGATCCAGCTTGTCGACCACGCGAAGACGATCGCGGCGAGCAGCCCAAGGTCAATCCAGTGGTCTCTTGTCATGCGGTCTGCTTACGGGAAATCCGCCGGGGCCAGACACCCGATTTCGAGCTCTCGGCCTGAGCATGGGGCCATCGGCAAAAAAGAAGCGCCAGGCTGGGGGAGCCTGGCGCATCCGGAGTTGCGACTTACGCGGAAAGCGCGGGCCGGGCGGAGGGGGGAGTGCCCGGCTGGCGTTGCGCTGGCTTCACAGCCCGCATGGTTCCCTTTCGGAGCGTATCCACGCCCTTTGCCCGGGGGGAGCGCCCGGACAGAGAGGCGAGGTGCAAGGAAGGGTCCTGCCGGAAGGGGAGGGAGAGCGCCCCCGACAGGTCAGAGCGAGTGAGGCCGATATCCTTCAGCGCACGATCATCCCATTGGGCAAGAGCGCGCGTCTGGTGGCGATTCTGGGCGACCTGAACCAGATTGCGGAAGCCTTTCACGGCCGAAAGGCCAAGTGAGAGAAGCGAGCCGGGAAAAATGGCCATGGTAACCTCCGAGGTCCGGAAATCCGCCGGATCGAATCGCCACGCGTTGTGGCAACATCCTTGACCTATCAAACCCCTCGTTATAAGAAAAACGAATGTTTCTGATCTAATCATCAGCGCTTGTGATGACAGCTTTCGCGATCAGGTTGCATCTGCCGGGTTCTGGCTGGCGGGTTCGCACCATCAAGGGGGGATAGGATGCTGCCGGTTCTCGACAATGATCATTTGCGCACTCTGGTTGCCATCGCCGAAACCGGGTCGTTCACCCGCGCTGCCGAGATCGTCCACAAGACGCAGAGCGCTGTCTCGATGCAGATCCGCAAGCTGGAGGAGCGCCTGGGGCGAGAGATTTTCGGCAAGGAAGGGCGTACCGCAAAGCTGACAGCGGATGGCGAGAAACTTCTCGATTACGCCTATCGCATGCTGCGCCTCAATGACGAGGCGGTGAGCGCCTTCCGTGGAGAGAAGCTCACCGGCCGGGTGAAGCTCGGCGTCCCGGACGATTACGCTGAGCGCTATCTACCTGAAATACTTGCGCGATTCACCGCATCTAACCCTGGCATCGAAGTGGAGGTGGTGTGCGAACCCACGCCGGATCTCGTCGAGAATATGAAGCGCTGCCAGATTGATCTGGCGATTATCACACATTCGAAGCAGCGGGGTCTGGGCGACATCCTGCGCGAGGAAAAGCTCCTCTGGGTGACTTCACAGCGCCATTGCGTGCACGAGACGCGACCTCTGCCACTCGCTCTGGGGCGCGATACCTGCAACTGGCGACGTGCTGCCGTGGCGCGACTGGAAGAGAAGGGCGTGCCTTATCGCGTGCTCTATACGAGCTGGAACTCCTCCGCCGTGGGCGCGGCCGTGCTCGCGGGGCTTGCGGTGGGCGTGCTACCCGAAAGTGCCATACGCCCCGGCATGCGTGTTCTTTCGGAACAGGATGGCTTTCCGGCGATGCCGACCGTGAAAATCGCGTTGCTGCGCAATGCCGAGCGGCATGATCACCTGATCGACGCGCTGGCGGATCACATTATCCAGAGCCTCGACAACCTGTCGCTCGAGCGCACAGGCACTTCGAGATTGATGGCGGCGGAGTGACTCGCAATAAATTACCCGTAGATAAGCTCAAATAAATCATCTGCTTTAGAAATAGAATTAAATACTCTAGAAGAAAAATGAGGAACGATGGCTATTTTTTGCCTATTCCATTCAGTATATTGAAATGAAAATTCATCTTTCCAACTCAGATTTTCAGGAAAAATACCTTTGTAGTATTTTTGATATGCTTTACCATAGCAAATAATAGCTTCTCTATGGACGAGATTGATTGCATTCATAAGTAATTTTGAGCGAGGTTCCAGAAGACGCTTTATGTAAGAAGCGCGATCATTGTCTCTGAAAAAGGGCGGATCGGAATAAGGCCAAACGGTTGTAGCCCTAGCAGGATAAGGAAACAACTCTAGCAAGAAAACATCACCTGTGCTCATTCCAAATGTTTTTTGGTATTCGAGCAAGTCTAAATTCTTTGGTGCCTCAAAAGGCTTTTGATTCACCATAAATTCACGTCGAAGCATAAAGTGACACGGCGCACGATAGGTCCTGATAACACGATTTGCTTTCGAAAAATCAATCTCAGAAATCTCAGGATACATTGATCTTTCAATCAAATGCGCCTCAAGTTCAGCCTTATGCTTCTCGATCTCTTTCTCCTTTCCAGAGTAGCCCTCTTCCATCCCAATAAAAACAACCGGTGCGTCTGGTCGCCCCCAACCGATATGATTTTCTATTGTTTTCCAGTCAATCAAATTGCTCAAATTCACCTCCCAGTTAAACTCAGTAAGCCAAAGCCTCGAAGACCGGTTCCACCGAACCGCCCCATTCGCCGTGGAAGCGCCGCAGCAGGATATCGGCCTGCGTTTCGCCGGCCTCGACCAGCTTTTCCAGCGGTTCGAGGAACAGGGTCTCGTCGCGGCCGAAGCCGTCGAGCCGCGCGCGCCGCTTCAGGCCATCGCGCGAGAGGGCCAGCGTTTCGCGGGCGAGGTCCAGCACCGAACGCCCGCCGATCTGAGCCGAAAACCCCAGTTTCGGCACCTCATCGCGCAGTTTCTGTCTTTCGGCCGCCGTCCAGCCTCTCGCCAGTTCCCAGGCGGCATCGAGGCTGGCTGAATCATAGAAAAGACCCACCCAGAAAGCGGATTCGGCCGCGATCATCGGGCGTGGACCCACATCGGAGCCGCGCATTTCGAGGTACCGCTTGAGTCGGACCTCCGGGAAAATCGTCGAGAGATGATTGGCCCAGTCGCTCACATAGGCCCGCTCGCCGGGCAACGAGCCCAATCGGCCCGCGAGAAGATCGCGGAAGCTCTGGCCGGAAACATCGTGATAGTGGTCGCCGCGCTTGACGAAATACATCGGCACATCGAGTGCATAATCGACATATTGTTCGAAGCCGAAGCCCTGTTCGAACGCGAAGGGCAGCATCCCGGCACGGTGATTGTCTGTGTCGCGCCAGATTTCCGAGCGCATCGATCTGAGGCCGTTCGGCCGTCCCTCGGTGAAGGGGGAATTGGCAAAGAGAGCCGTCGCAATCGGCTGAAGCGCCAGCGAGACGCGCAGCTTTTTCACCATGTCGGCTTCGGAGGAAAAATCGAGGTTCACCTGCACGGTCGAGGTGCGGAACATCATGTCGAGCCCGCGAGTGCCCACCTTCGGCATGTAACCTTTCATGATCCGGTAGCGCGATTTCGGCATCACGGGCGTTTCGGCAAGCGTCCAAAGCGGGCTCATGCCGAGGCCCAGAAAGCGGATGCCCAACGGGTCAGCGACCTGCTTCAGCTGCGAGAGGTGTGCGCCAAGCTCGATGCAGGTCTGGTGGATATTGTCGAGCGGCGCGCCCGAAAGCTCGAACTGGCCACCGGGTTCAAGGCTGATGGCGCCGCCCCCTGTCACATCGAAAAGCCCGATCGGATGATCGCCCTCGAGAATCGGTTCCCAGCCGAGCAGGCCCTGCATGCCTTCGAGCAAAGCGCGGATGCCGCGCGGGCCATCATAGCCCACAGGCCGATGTGTCGTGGCATAAAAGGGGAATTTCTCGTGCTCGGTGCCGATCCGGAATTGACTCTCGGGCTTGATGCCCTTCTCGAACCACTCGATCAGCTCGCGCTTGGTCTCGATCGGGGTGAGGTCGATCGTATCGCGCGCCATGAGAACCTCGGGGGATGTGCAGACAGAAACCGGAACGCCGGGACGCGACCGGATACGGGTTATAGGAACGCCGGAGCGCGAGTTCAATGCGAGGGCGGGGTGCGTGCCATCACATCCTTTTGTTCAGCGCCAGTCGCCAAGCGCGATCTGCGCCGCCGTGAGGGCGGCCACTGCCGCCGTATCGGCGCGCAGGATGCGCGGTCCGAGCGACAGGCGAATGACGCGCGGCCTTGCCAGCAGTTTCTGGCGCTCCCCCTCGTCAAAGCCTCCCTCCGGGCCAATCAGAACGATGATCGACCCATTCGGGTCGGCCGCGCGGAGGATGGCAATCGGGTCGGCAGTCTCCGAGGCTTCATCGCAGAAAACCAGAGTTGTCTCCGGCGGTTGCTCGGCGAGAAAACGCTCCAGGGTGATTTCGGGCAAGATGGCGGGCAGGGCCAGAACGCCGCATTGCTCGGCGGCCTCGATGGCGTTCGCCCGAAGTTTCTCGCTCTTCAGCCCGCGCACCTGCGTGCGGCGCGTCAGGACCGGGGTGAGGCTCGCCACTCCCATTTCCACCGCCTTCTGCACCATGTAATCAAGCCGCGCGGCTTTCAGCGGCGCGAAGGCGAGATGAATGCGGCCCAAAACCGTCTGCGCTCGGGTGCACTCGACGGGGACTAGGATCCCGGATTTCTTGCCCGAGAAACGAAATTCCGCCCGCCATTCGCCGTCGCGGCCATTGAAAGTCAGCAGCTTGCCGCCTTCCGGCATCCGCAGCACATGCGCGAGATAATTGAAGGCTTCGGGCGTGAGCGCAACGGGCTCGCCCGCAGCGATATCCTCGTGGATGAAAAGCCGATGGGTGGCAAAATCATAGCGTGCCAAGGGCAGGGTTTCTCCCGGTGAGATCGGCCCCGTTTTGCAGTCAGCAGGGCACTTGATCAAAGAATCGCCTTGTTTTTTTGGCGTGGATCGCCATTGATTTCGCCGATAAATTCACCAGACGTCAAACCGGATCGCGTTCAGGCCGGTTTTTCGATGCTGCACAAGGGGTTCCGGTCCTTCCGATGCGTTCCGCCCGTCTGATCCTTCCCGCCCTCGCGCTGGCTTTCCATGCCCAGTCGGCATCAGCCATGCCGGCGAGTTGCCAGGCCGATTTCCAGAAATACAATGATGAGCGTCAGGCTGCGGTCGACCGCATCAATGCGTTCAACAAGAAGCGCCCGACCGCGCAGGCGGCCTGCGCGGCCTTCGGCAATCTGACCGGCGCCGAGGCCCGGCTCATCAAGTGGATGACGGACAACAAGGATTGGTGCCAGATTCCGGACGCTTTCTTCGACCAGATCAAGCAGGCGGCCGGCCAGACGACGAAAGTTCGCGGTCAGGTCTGCACCGCCGCGCGGCGGGAGGCAGCCGGCGAGGGTGGTGGCGGTCCGCGTGGCGCGCCTCCTCCCGGTGCTGGCGTGCGGCTGCCGCAAGGCGCGTTGTGAGATCGGGTTCAGGCGGCGGACCCACGCCGGATGCCATCCGGCACCCGATCGTCGAGAGACTGCCGCCTTCCTTCCTCCCCTATGCGCGGCTGGCGCGGCTTGATCGTCCGATCGGCTGGTGGTTGCTGCTACTGCCGTGCTGGTGGAGCGAGGCACTGGCCGCCCGCAGCATCGGGCAATCGCCGAACATCCTGACCCTGATGCTGTTCCTGATCGGCGCCATCGCGATGCGTGGCGCGGGCTCGACCTGGAACGACATCACCGATCGCGATCTCGATGCGAAAGTGGCCCGCACGCGCGCCCGGCCGATCCCTTCCGGTGCCGTGAGCCCGAAACAGGCGGCGTTGTTCCTCGCTGCGCTCGCTCTGGTCGGGCTTGTGGTGCTCTTGAGCTTCAACCGGTTCACGATTGCGGTCGGTTTCGCCTCGCTCCTCCCGGTGATTGTCTATCCCTTCATGAAGAGGTTCACCAATCATCCGCAGATCGTGCTTGGCCTCGCCTTCGCCTGGGGCGCGCTGATGGGGTTTGCAAGCCATCTCGGCGCGCTGCCGCTCGCCGCTTTCGTGCTCTATGGCGGCGCGATCCTGTGGGTCATTGGCTACGATACGATCTATGCCCTGCAGGATATCGAGGATGACGCGATTGTCGGCATCGGCTCGACGGCTCGCGCCTATGGCGAGCATGTGCGTATCTTCATCATCGCGATGTATGCCGGAACGCTGGCGCTGATCGGTTTCGCGATGCATCTCGTTGGCGCGGGTATGCTCGGCTGGCTCGGCCTTGCGGCCTTTTCTGCCCACCTCGTCTGGCAGGTCATTGTGCTGAGGCGCGACGATGCGATGCAGGCCCTGATGCTGTTTCGCTCGAACAGGGATGCGGGGCTGCTCTTGTTCGCGGGCCTCTGTGCCGACGCGTTTTTGCGCGTTTAGCGCCGCGTGACGACGCGGCCAGCAGTCTTTTCAAAAGTCCGCAGAGGGATTTGTCGTTTGCGGGCAAAGCGCGTGCGTCGATTGCTCAACGGCGAGCCCCCGCGGCGCGGATAAGCCACCCCACTCATTGGCATGGCGAACACCTCGAGGCTCCCATCCGAAGCCACCGCGAAGAGCGGCAGGTTCATGGATTGCCCGAAAGCGCGCCAGATCGCGATGATATCCGTGCCGTCCTCGGCCACATGCAGGCTCTGACCGAGCGTGCCATCGACCATCACCGGCCGTATGGCCGCTATCGGATGCCCCGAAGCGTCGGTCTCGCAGGAGAGCGCGAGCCCGGCCATGCCTTTCGGGGCTGAGCCATAGCCCGGCGCCGAATTGTCGTTGGCAAATCCGGCAAAACCCGCCGGTTGCGTGACGCGATTGGGAAGATTGCTGTGCATCCCGCCGCCCTGTTCTCTGCCCGCTTCGGCTCCGTTTTGGAGTCTCGATCACGGAAAACCCTGTTTCGTGCCGGATGGTCTTTCGCCGCCGGTCACGAGTGGAGAATAGCGCCGGCGCCGGCGTCAAACCGTCAAGGAGGCTGGTTAAGCATCGGTTTCAGCGATGTTTTCTGCTTCTTTCCTCGCGTTAGGCTTCACGAAAGGTAACCGATCCCGCTTGACGGGGCGGGGTGTGGACGCCACAACCGCGGGGAGTTTTCAGCCGGAGTTTTCATGAAAGCCAAGCCGCCGCTTTCCATTCTGCTCTGCGCGCCGCGCGGGTTCTGCGCTGGCGTGGTGCGGGCCATTGATGTGGTCGAGGAAGCGCTGAAAAAATACGGCGCTCCGGTCTATGTCCGACACGAGATTGTCCATAACCGCTTCGTCGTCGATAGTCTCAAGCGCAAGGGCGCAGTGTTTGTCGATGAACTGGACGAAATCCCCGATACCGATGCCCCGGTGATCTTCTCGGCGCATGGGGTACCCAAGGCCGTGCCCCAGGCGGCCGATGCCCGTCGGCTCTTCGCGATTGATGCTACGTGTCCATTGGTGACGAAAGTCCACCGCGAGGCCGAGATTCATCACAAGCGCGGGCGCACCATCATCCTGGTCGGCCATGCCGGGCACCCGGAGGTGATCGGCACAATGGGCCAGTTGCCGCCCGGCACGGTGACGCTTGTCGAAACGGAAGTCGATGTCGAAAAGCTCGAATTCGCACACGGCGCGCCGCTGGCCTTCGTGACACAAACGACACTTTCGGTGGATGACACAGCGGCGATTGTTGCGGCGCTGAAGCAACGCTTCCCGGAGATTGTCGCGCCGCACAAGGAAGATATTTGCTACGCCACGACCAACCGCCAGGAAGCCGTCAAGCATGTGGCTCCGCTGGTCGAGGCCCTGATCGTGGTGGGTTCGCCGAATTCCTCGAATTCGCAGCGCCTGCGCGAGGTGGCTGAGCGCGCCGGGTGCAGCAAGACCGCCCTCGTTTTGCGCTCGGATGAGATCGATTGGAGCATCTTCGGTGATATCCGTTCGCTCGGCATCACCGCAGGGGCCTCGGCTCCCGAAGTGCTTGTCGAGGAGATCATCGAAGCCTTTGCCCAGCGCTTTGAGGTGCAGGTCGAGCAGGTCTCGACCGCCGACGAGAGCGTGTTTTTCCCCCTCCCGCGCATCCTGCGTGACGAGAAGGCGGCGGTCTAGGCACTGACGCTCAGCAGCATAGCGACCCCGAGGACAATCAGAAGAAGTCCGACCGCCTCGCGGCCCGATGGCGTCTCGCTGAACATTTTCCCCGAGACAAGTCGGGCAAACAGAACCTCCACCAGCCCCACCGTGCGCACTTTCGCCGCCGAGATCAGCGCGAAGCCGAGGAACCAGAACTGTGACGCCAGCGCGCCGAGAAACCCCGCGAGAAGCGAGGGTCTCCAGTTCGCAAGGATCGCCGACAGTGCAGGCCGGTCAGTGATGAGGAGATAGAGCGTCAGGAAAGCTGCCTGCATCCCCAACCCGACGGCCAGGATTGTCGAGGCACGGATGCCGAAACCGCCTTCGGGCAAGGCATGGATCGCCGCGCGGAAGGCAACGGCTGAGATAGCGAAAAGCGCTGCGGAGGCGAGCCCGAGCGCGATCGCTGGCATCGACCAGCCTTCGCCCTTGCTGCGCGGCCAGGCGGTGAGCAGCACGCCGAAGGTCGCGATACCGATTGCGCCGAAAGCGGGTGCTGACAATTTTTCGCCGAGAAAAACCAGCCCGAACAGGGCAACAAGAACCGGTTCGGTCTTGGTGTAGGCCGTTGTCACCACGAAGGATTTTGTCTTCATGGCCTGCAGCATCAGGCCGGTGGCGACAGCTTGCGTCGCCGCCGCAATTGCGATCACCGGCAGGGCTCCGATGGCCACGGGCGGCACGGCTTCGCCGGTTCCCAACGCCATCAGAGCCAGAAACAGCAGCGCAAAGGGAAAGCCGAACAGGAAGCGCACATGCGTCGCTGCCACCACGCCGACGCGCGCGACGAGATCGCGCTGCATCGCATTGCGCATGGTCTGGCCGGCGGCGGCCAGCACCGCAAAAAGTGCCCAGAGCATGTTCCAGAAACCCCAGCCGGGCAACATCAGGAATTTGACGCTGCCGCTCGCTCAGGCGTATCACCTTTTTGTGGAATCATGTCACCCCGATCCGGTTTTTCGGAGGGTGAAATCCGGCAAGGGGCGCTCCGGTCATGGCTGTCTATACCGATGTCAGCGCAGAGGAACTCGCCGTCTTTCTCGGTGCCTATGATCTTGGCGGCCTGCTCTCGTTCAAGGGCATTGCCGAGGGTGTGGAGAACTCAAACTTCCTGATCGAGACCGAACGCGGCCGGTTCATCCTCACCCTCTACGAGAAGCGCGTGAGGGGCGACGATCTGCCGTTCTTCCTCGGATTGATGGGGCATCTTGCCGATCGCGGCATCAATTGTCCGCTGCCGGTCAAGGCACATGACGGCAAGGCGTTGCGCAGCTTGTGCGGACGGCCGGCGGCGATCGTGACCTTCCTGGAGGGGGTTTCCTATCGCAGGCCGACGCCCACGCAATGCGCGGCTCTTGGCGATGTGCTGGCGCGGCTGCACGAGGCCGGGAAAGGCTTTCATCTGAGCCGCGAAAACGCGCTCTCGGTCGCGGGGTGGCGTCCGCTGGTCGAGAAAGCCGGAACCGACGCTGACCGCGTCGCGCCGGGATTGGGGCAGGCGGTTGCGCGC
This sequence comes from Hyphomicrobiales bacterium, assembly GCA_017302635.1. Taxonomy (GTDB): domain Bacteria; phylum Pseudomonadota; class Alphaproteobacteria; order Rhizobiales; family Beijerinckiaceae; genus Rhabdaerophilum. The sequence goes on along the minus strand of JAFLCX010000001.1, from coordinate 521,552 downwards.
GAACTCGCAGACCTTGAAGGGCATTGGCCGCGCAACCTGCCCGCAGGGGTGATCCACGCCGATCTCTTTCCCAATAACACGCTGTTCGTCGGCGATACTCTCTCGGGCGTCATCGATTTCTATTTCGCCTGCAACGATGCGCTCGCCTATGACCTTGCGATCTGCCTGAATGCGTGGTGCTTTGAGGCGGATTTCTCGTTCAATCTCACCAAGGGCCGCGCGATGATCGAGGCTTATCGCGCCAAACGCCCGCTTAACGGGGCCGAGATCGCGGCTCTGCCGATCCTGTGTCGCGGTGCGGCCCTGCGCTTCCTCCTCACCCGGCTCGTGGATTGGCTGAATGTGCCACCCGGCGCGCTCGTTAGGCCGCTCGATCCGCTCGAGTACTGGAAGAAACTGCGCTTCCACCAGAATGTCGAAGATGCGTCAGCTTATGGGCTTGTGGCGTGAAAGCCGCATCTTCCAGCGTTGAAATCTGGACCGATGGTGCATGTTCGGGCAATCCCGGTCCCGGCGGCTGGGGTGCGGTACTGGTTTATGGCGCGACCGAGAAAGAGCTTTCGGGCGCCGAACCCGAGACCACCAACAACCGCATGGAGTTGATGGCGGCGATCTCGGCGCTGAACACGCTCAAGCGCCCGTGCCATGTGGTGCTGCACACCGACAGCCAATATGTGAAGGGCGGCATCACCGGCTGGATTTTCGGCTGGAAGAAGAACGGCTGGCGCACGGCCGACAAGAAGCCGGTGAAGAATGTCGATCTCTGGCAGGCGCTCGATGATGCGATCGCGCGTCACGAGGTCGAATGGCGCTGGGTCAAGGGCCATGCGGGCGAGCCCAACAACGAACGGGCCGATGCCCTCGCCCGAGCCGCCATCAAGGCCATGCGCGAGGCGGATAAGGAAAAGGCCGCAAACGGTGCGTCCGCGGCCTGATTGGATCGTCGAGCAAAAGTCACTCCGGAGGTTTCCGAAGTCTGGAAACCCGCGTCATTGACGGGCTCAGAGCTGGCAGATCAGCGTCTCGGCCGATGAAAGCTCTGCTTTGCCGGGCGCTTCCTCGATATTGATCTTCTTGACGACGCCATCTTCCACCAGCATCGAGAACCGGCGATTGCGGATGCCGAGGCCCGCGACCGAGAGATCGACATCAAGCCCGGTCGCCTTCGCGAATTCCGCATTGCCATCGGAGAGGAAGGTGATCACGCCTTCGCCGCCGGTATCCTTGGCCCAGGTCGCCATCACGAAGGGGTCGTTCACGGCCACCACCGCAATGCCAGCCACACCCTTGGCCTTGAAGGCCTCGGCTTCCTTGAGGAAGCCCGGAAGGTGGGTCTTGTGGCAGGTGGGGGTGAAGGCGCCGGGAACGCCAAACAGCACCATGGTCTTGCCCGCAAAAACATCAGCCGTCGAAAGCGGCTTCGGACCAGTTTCGGACAGGATACGGAAGGTCACGTCGGGCAGACGATCTCCGGCAGCAATCGGCATGGTGCACCTCTGATTGAACTAGGCCGGAATTCCGGCCGACACGCGCCTATTTATGGCGCGGCAGGCAATCCGTCGAGGTCGATCACGCCTTCATAGGCGCTATTCTTTGTACCGAATGTCAGCCGCACGGGCCCGAATTTCCCCCCTGTGCCCGGTGCAGGACGGCCCATCAGCTTTACACGATAGATCCCGGGCGATTTCTGAACCGCATCACCGACATGAAAATAGCCTTTGGCCTCGGCAAAAACGGCGAAATCGGGGTCTTCGCCGTCATGGCGGATTTCGATTTCGAAACTGGGTTTCTCGGCTCCCGGCACACGGCGCGTGACGATCTTTTTCATCATGTCAGCCGATGGGATCACCCTTGGCAGTCTTTCATGTGCCCGCTGCAACGATGCGACGATGTCGTCGGATTGCAGTTGCCCAGGGTCGAGCTTCAAATCGGCTGTCAGCGGAATACACATCGTGCCGCACACGGCAAAATCGAGCTTCATCTTGAGCCGGATCGGTCCGTTGCCCTCGCGTCGGGCGGTGAAGGGCAGGATGATGTCGCGCTTATAGCCCCAGGAATGCCCGCCTGCACCGTCATCGAAGCGAGAGGGGAACGGGAATAAAAGCTCGAAGCCGGCGATCCCCTCGGAGCCAGAAAGATCGGCCACAGGCGGCACGCCGGAATCGCCGGGGCTACGCCAGTAGGTCTTGTAATCCGGCTGGAGACGGATGCCGATGCCGCCGCGGATGATCGTATCGCCGGGGGCTGCTTCAAGCATCAGCAGGCGCACCCGAACCTCGCGGAATTCGGCCCATGCGGATGCGCGCGCGCCCGCCGCGAGGGAGGGAGCGAGGCTGACGAGCAGGAGGACGAGCGCGAGAAAAGCGGGCATGTCCCCGATATTGCGGTTGAGACGTTCAAAAACCACCAACATTCGCGTGATGGAGAAATTCACGATCCGCCCGATCTCGCGACCACTTAGCCTCTTGGCAATATTCGCAACACTTGCGAAGCTGGTAGCCATGAAACTCGACAAGCTTCGGCAATCTGGAAAAAAGGGCTTTCTCGACGGGCAATTGCTCATCGCAATGCCGAGCATGCCGGATGAGCGGTTCAGCCGGTCGGTGATCTACATCTGCGCGCATTCCGACGAGGGTGCCATGGGGCTCGTCGTCAACCGCCGGGCGCAGAACATGAATTTTCCTGAATTGCTCGTGCAGCTAGATCTCATCTCGCGCGATCAGTCGATCCGCCTGCCCGAGCGGGCGATCAAGACCTCCGTGCTCTCCGGCGGGCCGGTGGAACCCACGCGCGGCTTCGTGCTGCACTCGGCCGATTACGCGATCGAGAATTCGACTCTCCCGGTTTCGGATCAGATCGGGCTGACGATCACGGTTGATATTCTCAAGGCGATCGCGCGGGGGGAGGGGCCAGATCAGGCCATTCTCGCGCTAGGCTACTCAAGCTGGGCCGCGGGGCAACTCGAAAGCGAGTTGCACGCCAATACCTGGCTCCACGCTCCGGCCACGCATGATCTCGTCTTCGGGCTGGATCAGGAGCGCAAGTATGATGCGGCGCTCCGGTTGATCGGTATCGACCCCGCTTTCCTTTCCAGCGAGGCCGGGCACGGCTGAGTGCTTATGCTCCGCCCGAAATGCCGATCAGTTTGCGCGCCTGATCGATGCTGATCGCGGGGCCGAACACATACCCTTGAGCGAACTGGCAGCCGAGTTGGAACAGTTCCACCGTGTCGGCCTCCGATTCGGCACCTTCCGCCACGATGTCCATGCCGAGATCATGCGCCAGGCCGACGATCGAGCGCAGGATCAGCGGGCGCTTGCCAGTATCATCATGCCGCACGAAACTCTGGTCGATCTTCAGCGTATCGAACGGGAACCGCTGCAGATAGGAGAGCGAGGAAAAGCCGGTGCCGAAATCATCAAGTGCGAGACCGGCCCCCAACTCGCGCGCCTTTTCGAGAATTTGCGCGGCATATTCCGGGTTTTCCATCACCAGAGTTTCGGTAATCTCGAGCTTCAGTGAGCCGCGCTGGCAGGGATAGCGCATCAGCACGTTCTTCAAATCCTGCAAGATATCCTGCCGGATCAACTGACGGCTCGACACATTCACGCTCGCGAAAATCGGCGGGTCGACCACCAGCGCCTGCTGCCAGGACGACAGCTCGCGCGCCGTTGTTTCCAGAACGAAGAGCCCCAGATCGACAATCAGCCCGGATTCTTCCGCGATCGAAATGAATTCGCCCGGTGGCAGGCGACCGAGGCGCGGATGATTCCAGCGCACCAGCGCCTCGAAGCCGGCAATCGAACGATCTTCAAGACGAACGATCGGCTGGAACTGCACCTCCAGTTCGTTGCGCTCGATCGCGCGACGCAAATCGTTCGAAAGGTTGAACCGGTCATGCGGCGTGTTGCGCATCGAGGCGCGATAGATTTCCACGCGGTCGCGCCCGGTGCGTTTGGCGTGGATCGACGCCAGTTCGGCGTTGCGGATGAAGGCTTCCTTGTCGTTGAGCGAGGTTTCATCGAGAAGCGCCACGCCCACAGAGCCGGTGAGATAGATCTGCCGTTCGCCATGCGTGATGGGGGTTGAAACCGCGCGTCGTACAAGGTCTGCCAGAGCCATGATCCGCTGCGGCTCCTGTTCCGAGACGACGACAAGCGCGAAACTGTCGCCCGAGATGCGCGCCAGCGTGTCGCCCGCGCGCGCAACGCGCCCGAGGCGACGGGCAATGGTGAGTAGGATGATATCGCCCGCACTCACGCCAACCGATTCGTTCACCTGCTTGAAGCGGTCGATGTCGAGCAGAATCAGCGCCGGTTTGCGAGCGCCTGGTCCACCGTGGCGGGCGTTGATCAGCGTCGTTTCCAGCCGATCCAGCAAGAGGCGGCGGTTCGGCAGGCTGGTCAGGTGATCATGGATCGCATCATGCAGCAGGCGATCCTGTGTGACATGCACGGCCGTGACATCTGCAAAGCTGCCCACGATCCGCACGACCTCGCCGTCGCGGTTCACCACGGGCCGGGCTTTGAGGCGATACCACACCGTCGAGCCATCGCGCGCCATCAGCCGGAAATCCTGTCCGATCCGGCCGCGCCTTTGCTCGATCATCGCGTCGAGCGCCGCGCGATAGCGATCGCGATCGGCGGGATGGATGATCTCGATCATGGCTGAGGCCCGGCCATCCAGCGCGCCGCGCTCCAGGCCGAGATGCATCTCGAGTTCGGGGCTGACATGCAGGTGATCGTCGCTCACATCCCAGTCGAACAGCAGATCACCGCCGCCAACAAAAGCCAGCGCCTTGCGCTCGGCATCGGGCACGGCGCCGCTTGCTACCGAACTGGATGAGAACACGTTCTGCATCACCGTGAAGGCGATCATCAGCACAATCAGCACCAATCCGCCGAGCAAGGCAGGGGCTGCGACATCGTTCTGGACCTGCCCGGACACCACGAGCGCCGCGCCGCCTACCCACACGAGCAGCAGGAACCAGGTTGGCACCAACATGATCGCGCGGTCATAGCGGTGGAAGGCCAGATACACGATCAGGACAAAGCCGATGCCCGCGATCGCTGCCATCGAGATGCGCGCGATCCCCGAGGCCACGCCCGGATCGATACTCGACATCGCGATCAGCAACCCGAGCAGGCCGAGCCAGACGAGCGTGATGTGCCCGTAACGCGAATGCCACCGGTTGAGGTTGAGATAGGCGAACAGGAACACCAGCAAGGTGCCGCCCAACACTGCTTCGGAGCCGGCACGGTAGATGTTCTCGACCTCGGGCCTCAACGCGAAAAATCGGCCGATGAAGCCGAAATCGATGCCGAGATAGACCAGCACAGCCCAGGCCAGTGCAGCCGATGCCGGGAAAATCAGAGCCGCGCGCAAGGCGAGCACGATCGTCAGAAACGTCGCCAGCAGGGCTGCGATACCCGTGACGATGCCGCGATAAAGCGTGAGCGCGTTGAGCTTGTCCTTGTAGACCTCCGGTTCCCACAAGGTGAGTTCCGGCAGGCGCGTGCCGCGCAGTTCCGCAACGAAGGTCACGATCGCACCCGGTTCGAGCGAAATCGTGAACATGTCGGCTTCGGGGCCTTCCTCGCGCTCGGGCCGGAAGCCGTGGCTGGCCGTGATCGCCTCGATGCGCACCGAGGCAAGATCAGGCCAGAACACGCCTGAACCGGCGAGCTTGAAGCGGGGGGCCACGAGCAGTCTGTCGATGGTTTCGTTCGTGTCATTCTGCAGGGCGAAGGCAATCCAGCGCGGGCGTGCACCGGCTTCGCGGGCCTGCACCTCGATGCGGCGTACGATGCCGTTCGCATCGCGCGCGGTCTGGATTTCGAGCCGGTCCTCGCGCGATTGGTAGGTCTGGATGGCGGGGAGAAGATCGATCGCCTCGGTCTGTGGCGTGATCCGGATTGCGTCCAGCGCCGAGGCTGCGCGCGGCAACAGCAGGGCGGCCAGCGCCAGCACACCCATCGCGCACCACAACACACGGCTAAAGGCCGTCGCGCGGGTTCGGGGCGAAGGATGAGGCAGGCAACGCGTCATGGTCGAGTGGTAGCGTCCGGTCTTGAGCGCAGCAAGCACTGCACCGATGTCTTGGTTACGATTGATGCGAATCGGGCGGGAAAAAGTCTGCTTTCAGCAGACCGTAGAGAAGATGATCGCGACGTCGTCCTGCAATCGCGAGATAGCCGCGCGCGTAGCCTTCGCGGCGAAATCCGGCCTTTTCAAGAACACGCACGGAGGCGTGATTTTCGGGCAGGCAGGCGGCCTCAACGCGGTCAAGCTTCATTTCGAGAAATGAAAAATGCGCGAGCAACCGGACGGCTTTGGTCATGTGGCCCTTGCCCGCATGCCGCTCGCCCATCCAATAGCCGAGTGTCGCCGTCTGTGCCGCGCGGCGACGGATGTTCGAAAGGGTGATGCCGCCGAGCAGGTCGCCCTGATCCGCAGCAAAGATCAGGAAGGAAAAACCGCTCTCATCGCGTGCTTCAAGCTGCACCTGCGCAAGCTTGCGCCGGAAGGCACTTCGCGTCAGATCGTCCGCTGGCCAGATTGGCTCCCATGGGATCAGGAAATCGCGCGAGGCTTCGCGCAGGCTGACCCAGGCCGGAAAGTCCGCCATCATCGGTGGGCGCAGCAGAAGGCCGCTTCCCGTCAGCTCCGGTCCGTCGCTGCCGCCGAGGAAGGGGAGGCTGTCGGTTAGCCAGCGCATCGGCAATCAGCGGTGGGCGCGGATATGCGCCTGAAGGGCCTGCAGCGCATTGGGCAGATGCACCATTCGCTCGCTATCGCTCATCAGATGCTGGAGCCTATCCGGCAATCCGGGATGGATGCCGGTGATAGCCTTGATCGCATCCGGGAATTTCGCCGGCGCGGCCGTGGCGAGGATCACGAGCGGAACATGGGGCGCAAGGCCCGCCTTCTCGGCCGCGATCACGCCGGTCGCAGTATGTGGTTCCAGCAGATAGGCGCTTTCGCGACGCGTCCGGCGGATGATGTCGGCGACTTCGTCCTCGCCGCCCCGATACGCGAGAAACTCGGCCCGGATCGCCGCCAGAACCTTCTCGGGCAGCGTGAACTGGCCCGATTGCTTCAGACTTTCCATCATGGCGCGCACGGCCCCTGCATCATTGCCGGAGGCCTCGAACAGCAGGCGCTCGAAATTCGAGGAAATCTGGATATCCATCGAGGGAGACGTGGTCGCCTCCACGCCGCGCATCTCGTATTGCCCTGACTCAAGCGTGCGCGCGAGAATATCGTTGGAATTCGTCGCGACGATCAGGGTCTCGATCGGCAGTCCCATGCGACGTGCGACATGACCCGCGAAAATATCGCCGAAATTCCCGGTCGGCACCGAGAACGCTACCTTGCGATGCGGCGCACCGAGCGCCACGGCCGCGACGAAATAATAGGTGACCTGAGCGACAATCCGAACCCAGTTGATCGAATTGACACCCGAGAGCCCCGTTTCGTCGCGGAAGGTGTGATCGTTGAAAAGCGCCTTCACCAGAGCCTGACAATCGTCGAAATGCCCGTCGATCGAGAGCGCATGGATATGCTTCTCTGTCGGCGTCGTCATCATCCGGCGCTGGACATCCGAGACGCGCCCGTTCGGGAACAGGATGAAGACATCCGCGCGCTTCGAGGCGCGGAACGCCTCGATCGCCGCACCTCCCGTATCGCCGGAGGTCGCGCCCACAATGGTGGCGCGCGTGCCTTTCTGCTGGAGCGCGTAATCCATGAGGCGCGCCAGAAGCTGCATCGCGACATCCTTGAAGGCGAGCGTCGGACCGTGGAACAGCTCGAGGATGAAACGGTTCGGTGCGATCTGCTGCAACGGCGTCGTCGCCTTGTGCGCGAAGCTCGCATAGGCCGCCTCGCACGCTTCCTTCAGCACCGGATCGGGGATCGAGCCGCCCGTAAACCGGCGGATGATGTCGAACGCCACGGCGTGAAAGGGCTGGCCGGCATAGCCTGCGATCTCGCCACGCGAGATTTGTGGCCATGTCTCAGGCACGTAAAGCCCGCCGTCACGGGCAAGGCCAGCGAGCAGACACTCGGAAAAATCAAGGGTGGGCGCGAGGCCGCGGGTCGAGATGTAGCGCATGGCTCGGCGTTTAGCCGATCAATTCCCGTCCGTCACGGCGTTTTCGTCACGTCGACGTCGCGATGCACGCATGAAAAGCGCAGCGATCACCAGATTGGTGATCGCGAGGCTCCACCAGGTGATTGCATATTCGAGGTGGTTGTTCGGAATGGATTTGAGCAAATCCGGCATGTCGATGCCGAAAGGCGCGGCTGTTTCGTGTGGCAGGGCTTCAAGGTCGATCGAGGCCGCAAAGGCCAAGGCCGGGTGTCGGCCCTGCGTTGGCAACGGCCATCCGGCCAGCCCGAGCGTCTGGGCGATCTGTTCTGTCGACCGAAAAAAGAAGAGGCCTTTCTCCGGCGCGTTGTAAGGTGGAAACAGTCCTTCACGCTCTCCCGGCCGGAGGAAGCCCGTGAGGCTCACGTGCCCTTGGGGCGTCTCCAACGCCGGAATTTCGCCGGAGGGCGGTGTGGGCAGGAAGCCTCGATTGATCAGCACCTCGCCAGGCCAGCATGTTCCGCCCTGGCATATTTCCGTCGAGAAGGCGGAAATCACCATCACGCCGAAACCTGAAACCGGCACCCGTCCGCGCGAATCCCGCTCACCCGGTTTGGGCGCGGGCCGCGATGTGCGAACATAGGCCGTCTTGCCGGGGACAAACCGGCCGCTGATCGTCACACGGTCCCACAGCGACGCTTCCCCCAAGGGTTTCGCTGGTTGGCCAGCCGCCTCGGCTATCCGTGCGATGAAGGCGCGCTTTTCCGTCCGGCGGTTCCATTGCCAAGAGCCGAGCATCACCAGGATGATCGTGCTGATCAGCGTGAAGGCGAGAAAGAAGGTGAGCCCGCGTCCCCGCATCACTCGACCCGGCGGCCCTGCTCCGCGCGATTCTTGTACTGCAGGCCGATGGCGAGGCCCTTCATCGGGCGCAGCAGGCCAAGGCAGACGATGAGTGTCATTGGCAGGAAAATGACAAGATGAACCCACATCGGCGGCTCGTACCGGATTTCAGTCCAGAGCGTGAGGCCGATGATGAAAAACCCGGCCAGCAGGATGACAAACACAGCCGGGCCATCGCCGGAATCCGCGAATTTGTAATCAAGCCCGCAGGCCCGGCACGAGGGCGCGACCGAGATGAAGCCGGAGAACAAGCGTCCTTCGCCGCAGCGCGGGCAGCGCCCTCGCAATCCGGCAGAGACAGCATCGGCTTCGATGCCCTTGTATTCCATGACGCTCACATCCTCCGCTTCAAGAAAAAGGGCGGCACGAGGCCGCCCTTCAAACGCGTCAGGGCGACCGCGATCAGTGACCGCCGCCCACCATCAGCGGGGCAAAGCCGAAATTCGAGCCCCAGACATAAATGGCTGCAAACAGGAACAGCCAAACCACGTCCACGAAGTGCCAGTACCAGGCTGCGAATTCGAAGCCGAGATGCTGCTTCTGCGTGAAATGACCCCTGTAGGCGCGCATCAGGCACACCGCGAGGAAGATGGTTCCGACGAACACATGGAAGCCGTGGAAACCCGTCGCCATGAAGAAAGTCGCGCCATAGATATGGCCCGAGAACTTGAAGCCGGCATGGGTATATTCGTAGATCTGCACACAGGTGAACAGCGCGCCGAGCAAGATGGTGAGCCAAAGGCCCTTCTTGAGTCCCTCGCGATCGCCGTGGATCAGCGCATGATGCGCCCAGGTCACGGTTGTGCCGGAGGTGAGAAGGATCAGCGTGTTGAACAGCGGCAGTTCCCACGGATAGAACACCGCGATGCCCTTCGGCGGCCATTGCCCGCCGGTCAGCTCGGTGCGCTGGAACTGGATTGCCTCACCCGTGTAAAAAGCGGCATCGAAATAGGCCCAGAACCAGGCGACGAAGAACATCACTTCAGAAGCGATGAACAGGATCATGCCGTAGCGATGGTGCATCTGCACCACGCGAGTATGGTCGCCCGTTTCGGCTTCCTTCACGACATCGGCCCACCAGCCATACATGGTGTAGAGAACACCCAGAAAGCCGGCGAAGAAGAAATAGCTGCCGAGCGTCATGCCGCCGAGCGTCATTTTCTTCATCCACATCACGGCACCGACCGCCATGATGAAGGCCGAGACCGAGCCGATAAACGGCCACGGCGACAGCGGCAGGATGTGGTAATCGTGGTTCTTGGCGTGTGCGTCGGCCATCCGAGGCCCCCTTCTTCGTTAGGCTTCCGCTTCCCCGTCAGCGCTGCGGCCCCATCGCGGATGAGGCATCCGCGAGCGGCTTGGCAGCGTTTTTGGCGGGAAAGAACGTGTAAGACAAGGTAATCTGCCGGATATGATCGAGAGTTTTCTCTTTTCCGATATCCGGATCGACAAAAAACACCACTTCTTCCGTGCGGGCCTCGCCCGGCTGAAGCGTAATCTCGTTGAAGCAGAAACAGGCGATCTTGTTGAACCAGGCGCCGGTCTGGTCCGGCGTCACGTTGTAGCTGGCGATGCCGGTGACGGGTTGCGCGCCGAGATTGCGCACGGTGTAGCTCACGGCGCGCACTTCGCCGCCCTTCACCTCGATGGAGTTGAATTCGGGCTCGAAGCGCCAGTTGAGCCCCGCATTCACATTGGCATCGAAGCGGATGGTGAAAAGCCGATCACTGACCCGGTCCGGTGCCCTCACGGCAACCTGCGTCGTGCCACCATAACCGGTCACGCGGCAGAACATGTCGTAGAGCGGCACGGCGGCAAAGCTCATGCCAAGCATGAACAGGGTGCCACCCAAGGCGTAGCCGGCGACGCGCAGGTTCCGGCGCTGATCGATCGTCACGGGCCTCAGCCCCGGATTTTCAGCATTTTCGTTCATCAGAGCGGCCGGTTCATGATGGCGGGTCCCATCTTGAAGATGGTGATGACGTAAAACAAGGCGACTAGGCCAGCAACCGCGAGGCCGATCGCCCGCGAGCGGCGCTTCTGGCGCGCCTTCTCTTCGGCTGTCAATGTCCGGGGCTTCTCGTTGTCACTCATGCGCCGAACCCCGCAAAGCGCGAGACCAACTGGAACAAGGCAGGCGAAAGCCGCTCGATCAACAAGCTTGCGAACAAGGCAAACAGAAAAAGGATCGATCCGCCGAACATCCTCCAGCAGGCCTTGCGATCAGAAGCTTCGTCACCTTTGGCGAAAATATCCCAGGCCCACCAGAGCATGAAGCCCGAGCCGATCACCGCACTGGCAAGATAGAGCGCGCCGCCAAACCCGAACCAGTAGGGGCTCAGCACCACAGGCGTCAGGATGATCGTATACAGCAGGATCTGGGTGCGCGTGGTGCGATCACCCGAGACGACGGGCAGCATCGGCACGCCGGCGCGCGCGTAATCCTCATTCTTCACCAGCGCCAGAGCCCAGAAATGCGGCGGTGTCCAGAGGAAGATGATCAGAAACAGGATGATGGCTTCGAGACTGATCGAGCCAGTCACGGCGACCCAGCCAATCATGGGCGGAAAAGCGCCAGCCGCGCCACCGATCACGATGTTCTGCGCAGTCGAGCGCTTCAGCCACATCGTGTAGATCACGACATAGAAGAAGATCGTGAAAGCGAGCAACCCGCCGGCCAGCCAGTTCGTCGCGAGCCCGAGGACCATCACGGACATCGCCGAGAGGATAAGACCGAAGGCCTTGGCCTCGCCCGCCGTCACGCGGCCAGCCGGGATGGGCCGCCCCGCTGTGCGGCGCATGACGCGATCAATGTCGGCATCGTACCACATATTCAGGGCACCGGACGCGCCGGCGCCGACCGCCACCGCAAAGATCGCGACGGCTGCAATCACGGGGTGGATGTGGCCCGGTGCAATCATCAGCCCCACCAGAGCCGTGAAAACGACAAGCGACATCACACGCGGCTTCATCAGGGCGAGGAAATCGCCCGGATCCGCATTCGAAATCAGCGTTTCACGCCGGATATCGGCTCCCGCTTCGCTCAAGGTCTCACTCTGGTGTCTGGAACAAATGGATGGGGAGGCCCCATTCAAAAACGCCTGAGGTCAGGCGCTTGTGAATGGGGTGGGGCACCGGAGCGCCCCACCGACGGTCACGAGATCAATGATCCGAGCCGGAAATGCGCGGCAGCGTCTCGAACTGATGGAAGGGCGGTGGCGAGGACAGGGTCCATTCCAGCGTGTTCGCCCCTTCACCCCACGGGTTGTTGCCGGCCTTCTCCTTGCGGATGAAGGCATAGGCAATGCCGTAGAAGAAGATGATCAGGCCAGCCGCGAAGATATAGGAACCAATCGAGGAGATGTAGTTCCAGCCGGCATAGGCATCCGGATAATCGACATAGCGACGCGGCATCCCGGCAAGACCCAGGAAATGCTGCGGGAAGAACAGCACGTTCGCGCCGATGAACGAGAAGGTGAAATGCAGGTTGCCGATCCAGTCCGGGGTGACATAGCCGGTCATCTTCGGGAACCAATAGTACCAGGCCGCAAAGATCGCGAACACCGCGCCGAGCGACAGCACATAGTGGAAATGCGCCACAACGTAATAGGTATCATGCAAGGCGCGATCGATACCGGCATTGGCGAGCACGACGCCTGTCACACCCCCCACCGTGAACAGGAAGATGAAGCCGATCGCCCAGACCATCGGCGGACGGAAGCTGATCGAGCCACCCCACATCGTCGCGATCCAGGAGAAGATCTTCACGCCCGTCGGCACGGCGATCACCATCGTCGCAGCCACAAAATACTGCTGAGCGGCGAGTGAAATGCCGGTCGTGTACATGTGGTGCGCCCACACGACGAAGCCCACGAAACCGATCGCCACCATGGCATAGGCCATGCCGAGATAACCGAAAACGGGCTTGCGGCTGAAGGTGGAGACAATGTGGCTGATGATGCCGAAGGCCGGCAGGATCAGGATGTAAACCTCCGGGTGACCGAAGAACCAGAACAGATGCTGGAACAGGATCGGATCACCGCCGCCTTCCGGCGCAAAAAAGGTCGTGCCGAAGTTGCGATCCGTCAGCAGCATGGTGATCGCGCCGGCGAGCACCGGCAGCGACAGCACCAGCAGGAAGGCCGTCACCAGGATCGACCAGGCGAAAAGCGGCATCTTGTGCAGCGTCATACCCGGCGCGCGCATGTTGAAAATCGTCGTGATGAAGTTGATCGCGCCGAGAATCGACGAGGCACCGGCGATATGGAGCGACAGGATCGCGAAATCCATCGCCGGACCGGGCTGACCGGAAGTCGAGAGCGGTGGGTAAATCGTCCAGCCGCCGCCGACGCCCAATCCGCCTGCTGGCCCTTCCACAAACATGGAGAGCACCAGAAGGCCGAACGCTGCCGGCAGGAGCCAGAACGAGATGTTGTTCATGCGCGGGAAAGCCATGTCCGGCGCACCGATCATGATCGGGATGAACCAGTTGGCGAAGCCGCCGATCAGCGCCGGCATGACCATGAAGAAGATCATGATGAGGCCATGGCCGGTGACGAACACGTTGAACGTGTGCGAGTTCGCAAAAACCTGCATGCCCGGTTCCTGCAACTCGATGCGCATCATGATCGAGAGGAAACCACCCACCAGACCCGCCATCAGGGCGAAGATCAGGTAGAGCGTGCCGATATCCTTGTGGTTCGTCGAATAGACGTAGCGCCGCCAGCCATGCGGCATGTCGTGCGCGTGATCGTCAGCGTGCGCGTGGGCCTGTGCCATTGAAGTCAACTCCTGTCGAAATCTCGGGTTCCGGCGCGTCTCAACGCGTCACTTCGGAATGCGCGGTCTGGACCGGCGCATGGTCGATCCGGGCAAATTTCTTTTTCGCATCCGCGAGCCAGGCATCGTATTTCGCCTGGGACACAACGCGGATCGCCAGCGGCATGAAAGCGTGGTCCTTGCCGCAAAGCTCGGAGCACTGGCCATAATAGATGCCCTCTTTGGTGGCCTTGAACCAGGTCTGGTTCAGGCGACCGGGAACGGCGTCCACTTTCACCGTGAAGGACGGCACGGCAAAAGCGTGCAGAACATCACCTGCCGTCACCTGCACCGCCACCACCTTGTTCACCGGAACGACAACCTCGTTGTCAACGGCGAGCAAGCGCGGGAAATCTTCCTTCTTGCCCTTGCCATCGGCGACAGCCTTGGCGCGCTCCTCATCCGACAGCATGCGGACTTCGAACTCGAAGCCGCCAGCATCCTGCGGATAAGCGAATTTCCAATACCAGGCATAGCCGGTCGCCTTGATGGTCAGATCCGCCTTCGGAACCACGATCTGGTCCTTGAGGAGGCGGAACGAGGGGACGGCAATGACGACGAGGATCAGCACCGGGATGAGCGTCCAAGCGACCTCAAGGCCAGCGTGATGCGTGGTTTTCGAGGGCACCGGGTTCTTCTTGGCGTTGAATTTCACCGCCACGAGGACCAGCAGGAGCAACACGAAGAGCGAGACAACCGTGATGATCGGCATCAGCAGGGCATCGTGGAACCATTGCGCATATTCACCGATCGGAGTCACCTGCGTTTGCAGGCCGATCTGCCACGGCGAGGGCTGGCCCGTGCCGGCCATCGCACCTGTCGGCAGGGCAACCGCACCCGAAAGGGCCAAAAGGCGCAACCATGCACCACTCAAAGAACCACCTGCATCAACCAGTCGCTTCATGGCTATAGCCACTCCCTCCGTCATGACCGCCCGGTGGACACCCAACCCGGGCAATCGCCATTCCTTCGCATCGAACCCTCGCGGCACGACGGTCACATCCGCCGGTTTGATCCCGCTCAAGGCTTTTGCGCACCAACCCTGTCTATGACACCCTCGCGCGGGCGAGGCGGCGCATGGGAAGGCAGGGTTCGAAAACATCCAGAACTGCAAGCCTCAGCTTCGCCAAAAAGGCAAGCAAATTCCGTCAGGCTTCCGCCGCCTTTTCGTCTTAGCCGATGCGCGATGATTGATCACGTGTCGCAAGAGCGGCCAATTGTTGCAGGTGGGCAAGCACGGAGCGCCCAGAAGCCATTTCCTTGACAGGGATGCATGCTCTGTTACGCCTCGCGCCCAGATTCTTGTGCACGACCGAAGTCTCGGCTGCGGAGTGATTCGAACAGCGGACCGCATCATCGGTTTTCTGAAGGATGAGGATGGGCATGATTGGACGAGGCAAGCCTGCTTTCCGTACGGCCGGTTGGGCGCGCTGGCCGTCATGGCTGCTGGCAATGGTCGCTCTCGTCTTTTTCCCAGCTCTTGCTGCGGCGCAGGGGCAATTGAGGGCTTCGTTCGGCGATTGGCAGCATCGTTGCGACCGCGTCGCCCAAAGCGGCGCCGAGCAATGCATTCTCATCCAGAATGTACTCGATCAATCGGATCTCAACCTCGCGGTCGTGATTCTCAAGGTCGAGGATACGGCAGCGACCGCTGAAGCGCGCAAGAAAGACGCGAATGCAAAACCCGTCCGGCGCCCTGTTCTGCGCATCATCGCACCGCTCGGTGTGCTCCTGCCACGCGGACTGGGGCTCAAGGTGGATGATCGCGAGATCGGCTCGACGGATTTCGTGCGCTGCCTCGAATCGGGCTGTGTCGCCGAGGTCGATATGGATCAGACCTTGATCGACCTGCTCTCAAAGGGCAAAGTGGCGCTCTTCGCGGTGTTCCTCACGCCGCAGGAGGGGCGCGGGCTGCCCGTGACGCTGAACGGCTTCGCGGAAGGCTTCTCGAAACTCCAGTAATTTCAAAATTATCCGGGTTGCAGCAAGGATCGTAGCACCGTGTATTCTGTTCAGATCCGCCCACGAGTCATGGGCCACCTCGGTCGGGCTGCCTGCCTTTTCGCAGGGCTCATGTTCCTCAATGGCTGTGGTTCGACCGCCAGCAACACCAATTCCGATGGGCAGATCGTCGCCGGTGATGGTTCGGGCTTCGGCACGGCCCTGATTTATGGTGGGCGTCGCTTCTCTGAACCACCGCCGACCGAGAAGCGCGAATATTCCTGTCCGAAGGCCGAAATTCTTGATGGCACCGTGGCCTACCGTTCCGGCGCCGCCGATGTCGCGCGGGGCGTCGCCTATCAGGCCGCGATCGGTGATATCGCTCGGGAATGCGCTCTTGTAACGGAGGCGCAGCTGCGCATCCGTGTCGGCGTGCAGGGCCGGGTGATCCTTGGCGAGGCCGGAAAGCCCGGCACCTATTCCATCCCGGTGCGAGTGGCTGTCCGAAAGGGCGATCAGACCGTCTATTCAAAAATGTCTCCTGCCTCCGTCACCATTTCGGCGAGCGATACGCAGGCCACATTCATCGTTCTCGACGAGGGTATCCTGCTGCCTGTCGGCGTCAATGATCCGGGCGATGAATACACAGTGCTGGTGGGGCTCGACCCGCAGGGCGGGCGCCCGACACGCAATCGCCGTCGATAACTTCCGGGCGGCGTTGACACTTGGCCTGAAAAGGCTAGGTGTGCGCTATGGCCATCTCCCGCGCGGGAGAGAGCGGGGGCAACCCCGCCGCCGAAGGCGCAACCGCCCCGGAAACGCTCAGGCAAAAGGACCGCGCGAGAAAAGCCGCTCTGGAAAGCGTGCCCCTCATCTGGGCACCACCGAAGGAGTAAGGGCATTTTTGTTGCCCGAAATCTCTCAGGTTCCGTGACAGAGGGGGCAGCGACGCCGGGCGGCATTCCGCCTTGCGCTGCGCACCTGTCACTTTTCCGGAGGCGGCGCGAGCCGGGCATGCATGGCTTCAGCTGAAACGGGCGAAACGCTCCTCGAAACGCCGCTCGCGGCCTGGCATGTTGCACAGGGCGCCAAGATGGTGCCCTTCGCGGGCTACAACATGCCGGTACAATACCCGCTCGGCATCATGGGTGAGCACAACTGGACGCGTGAAAGCGCCGGGCTCTTTGATGTGAGCCATATGGGCCAGTGTTTTCTCATCCCTGAAGATGGCCGGTATGAAACTGCCGCCGCAGCGCTTGAAAAACTCGTTCCAGCTGATGTGCTGAGCCTCAAGCCGGGACAGCAGCGCTATTCGCAGTTCCTGAATGTCGAAGGCGGCATTCTCGATGACCTGATGATCACCCGACTCGGCTTTTCTGGCCATGAACACTGGATTTACCTCGTGGTGAATGCGGGTTGCAAGGTGGAGGATTATCGCCATCTCGCCGCCCAGCTGCCGAAGGGCGTGACGCTGAAAATCGCTGACAATCTGGCGCTGCTCGCCCTGCAAGGGCCCAAGGCGGTTGAGGCAATCGCCGCCCATGCGCCGAACCTGGCAGAGTTGAAATTCATGACCTCGACTGATCTCGAGATCGCCGGGCTTTGGTGCCATGTCTCCCGCACGGGTTATACCGGCGAGGATGGTGTCGAGATTTCGGTGAAGAGCGAGGATGTCGAGAAGCTCGCAAACCTTCTGACCGGCGATCCACGCATCAAGCCAATCGGCCTCGGCGCGCGGGATTCGCTCCGCCTTGAGGCCGGGCTTTGTCTTTATGGGCATGATATCGACACCACGACCTCACCCGTCGAGGCAGACCTCAGATGGTCCATCCAGAAGCGGCGGCGCGAGGAAGGAGGCTTCCCCGGCGCTGAACGCATCCAGCGCGAGTTGAAAGAGGGCCCGTCGCGCTTGCGTGTCGGCATCCAGCCGGAAGGGCGCCAGCCGGCACGCGAGGGCACCGAGATTTTTGCGGCCGGCCGCAAGGTGGGCGTCATCACCTCGGGCGGCTTCGGCCCCACGGCGCAGGGCCCGGTGGCGATGGGCTATGTCGAAACCACTTTCGCGAAGCCTGAAACACCGGTCACGCTTCTTGTGCGTGGCAAGGAATTGCCCGCACGGGTGGTGACCATGCCTTTCGCCCCGCATCGTTACTTTCGCTGAACAATCCCCTGGATCGAGAGGAGCCTCTCCATGACCACACGCTACACCAAAGACCACGAATATATCCGCGTTGAAGGCGATGTCGGCACGGTCGGCATCACCGATTATGCCCAGAATGCCTTGGGCGATGTGGTGTTCGTCGAGCTTCCTGATCTCGGCAAGAAGCTCACCAAAGGTGGCGAGGCTGCGGTGGTCGAGAGCGTGAAGGCTGCCTCAGAGGTTTATGCCCCGGTTTCCGGTGAGGTCGTGGCGGTCAATGACAAGTTGCCCGACAGCCCCGGTGCCGTGAACGAAGACCCGGCCGGGCAGGGCTGGTTCCTCAAGATCAAGCTTGCCAACAAGTCCGAGCTCGAGGGCCTGATGTCGGAAGCCGAGTACGCCGATTACCTGAAGTCGATTTCCTGAGGCTCTGATGCGCTATCTCCCCCTCTCAGCTGAAGATCGCGGCGCGATGCTCGCGAAAATCGGCGTGAAATCCGTCGACGACCTGTTCTCCGATATCCCCGCCGACAAGCTCCTGAAGGAGCCGGTGGCACTCTCGCACCATGCGAGCGAGCTGAGTGTCGAGCGCACCCTCGGCGCGATGGCGGCGAAGAACATTCCGGCCTCGTCCGTGCCGTTTTTCGTGGGTGCCGGCGCTTACAAACACCATGTGCCGGCGAGCGTCGATCACCTGATTCAGCGCTCGGAGTTCTTGACGAGCTACACGCCCTACCAGCCGGAAATCGCGCAGGGCACTTTGCAATATCTCTTCGAATTCCAGACGCAGGTGGCTCTGCTCACCGGAATGGAGGTCGCCAATGCCTCGATGTATGACGGCTCGACCGGAACCGGCGAAGCCGTGCTGATGGCGCATCGCGTCACGAAGCGTCGCAAGGCGGTTCTCTCGGGTGGGCTTCACCCGCAATATGCCGATGTGGTGAGAACGCTCTCGGAGATGGCGGGCGATACGGTCGTTTCCGCAAAGCCCGATGTGACGGCCACGGAGGACCTCGCGAAGCTGATCGATGCCGAAACCTCCTGCATCGTGGTGCAAAGCCCCGATGTGTTCGGCAATATCCGCGATCTGCGTCCGCTTGCGGCGGCTGCGCAGGCCAAGGGCGCGCTGCTGATCGCGGTCTTCACCGAGGCGATGTCGCTCGGACTCATCGAGAGCCCCGGCGCGCAGGGAGCCGATATTGTGGTCGGCGAGGGCCAGTCGATCGGCAATGGCCTCAATTTCGGCGGGCCCTATGTCGGGCTGTTTGCCGCCAAGCAGAAATATGTGCGCCAGATGCCGGGTCGCCTCTGTGGCGAGACGGTGGATGCCGAGGGCAAGCGCGGCTTCGTGCTCACGCTTTCCACCCGCGAGCAGCATATCCGGCGCGACAAGGCGACCTCGAACATCTGCACGAATTCGGGGCTGTGCTGCCTCGCCTTCACCATCCACATGACCCTGCTCGGCGAAAAGGGCCTGCGCGCCACGGCCGAACTCAACCACGCGAACGCGGTTGAACTCGCCGAGATGCTGGAAGCTGTGAAGGGCGTGAAGGTGCTGACCTCCGCCTTCTTCAACGAGTTCACCCTCAAGCTTCCAGGCAATGCGGCCGAAATCATCGAGAAAATGGCGAAGAAAGGCGTGCTCGCGGGCGTGCCCGTCTCGCGCCTGCTGCCCGGCGCGGGCTTGGATGATCTGCTGATTGTCGCCAACACCGAAATCAACACCGATCAGGACCGCGCCGCATTCGTGGCTGCGTTGAAGGGAGCGCTCTAATGCTCAATAATCAGGGTCGTCCCACGTCCGCCGGTGAAGCCACTGGCAGCGCTCACCCCACCTTCACCGGTAATCGCGCGCTGATGGTGGAAGAGGCGTTGCTATTCGAGATTGGCCGCGCCGATACAACCGGCGTCGATGTCGTGAAAGCGAAGCCGGTGAAATCCCGCCTCGGCGGGCAGGAGCGGAAAAAGCCGATCGGACTCGTAGGGCTTTCCGAGCCCGAGGCCGTTCGACATTTCGTGCGCCTCAGCCAGAAGAATTACGGCATCGATACCGGGCTTTTCCCGCTCGGTTCGTGCACGATGAAGCACAATCCGCGCCTCAACGAGAAAATGGCGCGCCTGCCGGGCTTCGGCGATATCCATCCGCTCCAGCCGCAATCGACGGTGCAGGGCGCTCTCGAACTCATCGAGGAGCTCGCGCGCTACCTCATGGTGCTCACGGGCACCGAGGCAGTTGCGATGTCGCCGAAAGCCGGTGCGCATGGCGAACTCGCGGGCATGATGGCGATCAAGGCCGCCATTGAAGCCAAGGGCGAAGGTGCCACACGCCGCGTGGTGCTGGTGCCGGAATCGGCGCATGGCACCAACCCGGCCACCGCTGCCTTGATCGGCTTCGAGGTGAAGCCGGTTCCGGCCCGCGCCGATGGCACTGTGCATGTGCGAGACGTCAAGAAGCTGCTCGGGCCGGATGTCGCGGCGATCATGCTCACCAACCCGAACACCTGCGGGATTTTCGAGCCGCAGGTCGTGGAAATCGCCCGCGCGATGAAGAAGGCCGGAGCCTATTTCTATTGCGATGGCGCGAATTTCAACGCGATTGTCGGCAAGGCGAAGCCGGGTGATCTCGGCATCGACGCGATGCATATCAACCTGCACAAGACCTTCTCCACCCCGCATGGCGGCGGTGGTCCCGGTGCAGGGCCGGTCGTGCTCTCGAAGCGGCTCGCGGCCTTCGCGCCCGTGCCGTTCATCCGCCGGAAGGGCAAGAAGCTTGAACTCGTCGAGCATGCGGCCGATGCTGGCGCGAAGCAGAAGCCGTTCGGGCGTGTTACGGCCTTCCACGGCCAGATGGGCATGTATGTGCGCGCGCTGAGCTACATGCTCAGCCACGGCGCGGATGGCATGAAACAGGCTTCGGAAGATGCTGTGCTCAACGCGAACTATATCCGCGCCGGGCTTCAGGACCTGATGTCGCTGCCCTTCCCGAAGCATCCTTCGATGCACGAGGCCCTGTTCGATGATGCCTGGCTGAAGGATACCGGCGTCACCACGCTCGATTTCGCGAAAGCCATGATCGACGAGGGATATCACCCCATGACCATGTATTTCCCGCTTGTGGTGCATGGCGCGATGCTGATCGAGCCGACGGAATCCGAAAGCCGCGCCTCGCTCGATCTCTTCATCATGGCTCTGCGCGATCTCGCGATGCGGGCGAAGCGCGGCGAGACCGAGCGCTTTTCGGGTGCACCCTATCATGCGCCGCGCCGGCGGCTCGATGAAACACGCGCGGCGCGCAATCCCATCCTGCGCTGGGTGCCGCCTCAGCCCATTCAGCAGGCGGCGGAGTAAAGAACAGAGGCCCGGGCGACCGGGCCTTTTTCACATCCCCCGGAAGATCGCCATCACGGTGCCAATCGCCTTCTGGCGCGAGGGGCCGTGCGTGCCCATCGTCACGGTGCCCGGGCCTCCCGCCGCCGTGAACGCGGCCTGCCGGGTGCGCAGGGCCATCGATGGATGATCGAAATCGTGGTGCGCGCCAGGATAGCCGATGAAGCGCACGCCAGCGAACTTCCGGCACGGCTCGGCGGGCGTCCAGTCATCCGCGAGCCCGTGCAGGATGGTGAGCGGAGAGGCAAAGCCGCGATCGGCAAACAGCCGGCAACCCGGATAGAAGGCCACGATCTGCCGGATCGTCACCCCGCGCGCGCTGCCACGCCGGGCGACATGCAAAGCCGTCGTGCCGCCATTGGACCACCCCATCACGCCGATGCGATTGCGGTTGACCTGCGGTTGCTCGGCAAGCCAGGCGGCTGCCGCGAAGGCATCTTCCGCCCGGTCCGAGGTCGAGACTGTGCGATCGCTGTTCGCGCATTGCGAACCCAGTCCGCGCGAACCGAAACTATCGGGCAGAACCACCATGAAGCCGGCCTTCTGCAAGCGCAAAGCCCAGTCCTGATCGCGTGCATTCAGGCGGCCATTGCTCATCATACCGGCGCAGCCATGCAGGCCGATCACGGCCGGGAAGGGGCCTTTTCCCGCAGGTTTGAATACCTGAGCGCGGATGCCGCCATTATCGAGCGTCACCCATTCGGCTGAAGCTGCGCCTTGTGCCGAAGCAAGAAAAGCCGCCGCGAGCAGCCCGGCCAGAATGAAACGGCGCATCGAATCTCCTCCCAAATTTCGAGAAGGATGCCACAAAACGAAAAAGACCGCCTATGAGGCGGCCTTTTCATTTGAGTGAAGCGAGAAAAGACTCAGTTGAGCTGGGATTTCACCTGCTTCAGCCCCTCGGCAAAAGCGTCGTCACCCTTGGCTGCGCCGAGAATGCCGGAAGCCGCCTTCACCGCAAGTTCCGCAGCGGCCTTGCGCACATCGGCAGCGGCCTGCTGCTCGGCCTGCGCGATTTTCAGTTCGGCCTGAGCCGTACGGCGTTTGACGAACTCATCGAGCTTCGTCTTGGCTTCCGCCTCGACGCGCTTCGCTTCGGCTTTGGCCGCTTCCACGAGATCAGCAGCTTCCTTCTCGGCAGCCTTGCGCTTCTCCTCGTAGGATTTCAGCAGCGCTGCGGCTTCGTTGCGCAGACGTTCGGCTTCCGCGAGTTGGTTCGCGACCCTCTCGCCGCGTGCATCGAGCCCCGAAACGATGAGCTTGTGCACGCCGAATTTGAACAGGATGGCGAAGAAAATCAGCAGCGCAACGCCAGTCCAGAATGTCGGATCCTTGAACATCGGTTGCCCCTTATGCCTTCACGGCCGAAATCGCCTTGGCGATCGCCGCATCCGTGGCCTTGCTGCCAAGCTGCTCGAGAATGGTGCTCACAGCGTCCTTGGCGATGGTCTCGACATTGCCCATCGCCTTCGACTTGGTCTCGGTGATGCGCGCTTCCGCCGCCACGAGCTTGGCCGAAAGGTCCTTCTCGACGGCCGCGCGACGCGCTTCGATCTCTTTCGAGGATTTGTCGCGCGCTTCGCCGGCGATGCCCTGAGCACTGGCACGTGCTTTCGCCAGCGAAGTCTCGAGGGCATTGGCCTGTTCCTCGGCTTCCTTCTGCGCGGCACTGGCCGCGCGCAGGGCGCCGTCAATCGCCTCACGACGCTGTTCGAGGATCGCGCCGACGCGCGGCAAGGCCACGCGGCTCATCAGGATGTAGAGGAGCCCGAACGTGACCGCGAGCCAGAAGAGCTGGCTCGGGAAGGTCGAGGCCTCGAAGGGCGGAAATTTCGACCCGCCATCAGCCGGAGCACCCGCCGCAAGAGCGGGCCCCGCCGCACCCGCGAGCAGGAGCAGCTTTGCCATCAAAACGGATTTCGGCATCAGACGCATCGCATCTCTCTTTCTTGTCGAAAGGGTATTTGCAGGTCGAGAGGGAACCGATGCCCTCACAGGCGTGCCGCATCCAGAAAAGCGGCACGCAGGTTTCTCAACTCGATCACAGAGGATCGGGTTCAGACGACGAAGAGCAGGATCAGCGCCACGACGAAGGCGAAAATGCCGAGACCTTCCGCGAGAGCGGCACCGATGAAGGCGCGGCCGAACTGGCCATCAGCCGCCGACGGGTTGCGCAGGGCACCGGCGAGGAAGTTGCCAAAAATGGCGCCCACGCCGATGGCCGCGAGGCCCATGCCGATGGCCGCGAGGCCGGCACCGATAAACTTGCCCAGAGAAACGGCAGCTGCGAGTTCCATGATCATCTCCTTCGGAATTTGCGGAACTGGTGAGAAAACTTGGCCTGGCTTCCGGTCGTTAGTGGCCCGGATGCAACGCGTCGTTGAGATAGACGCAGGTCAGGATGGTGAACACGTAGGCCTGCAGGAAGGCCACGAGAAATTCGAGCGCTGTCAACGCCACGGCAGTCGCCAGCGGCAGCGGAGCCAAAGCGGCGTAAGCGCCAGCCCCAAGCAATGACACAGTGAAAGCTCCGAACAGTTTCAGCGCCACGTGGCCGGCCAACATGTTGCCGAAGAGACGCAGGGCGAGGCTGATCGGGCGCGAGAGGAACGAGATGATCTCGATCAGCACGATGAAGGGAAGCAGAAGGGCCGGCAGACCCGAGGGCACGAACAGCCCGAGAAAATGCGTGCCATGCTTCATGACGCCATAGACGATCACGGTGCTGATCACGAGAAGCGCGAACGCCGCTGTCACGATGATCTGGCTGGTAACCGTGAACGAGCCCGGGAGCATGCCGAGCATGTTGGCGGCAAGGACAAACATGAAAAGTGAGAAAACCAGCGGAAAAAAGCGCATGCCTTCCTTGCCGGTCACACCCGTGAGCAGCTCGGAAACAAACTCGTAGGACATCTCGGCGAGGCTTTGCAGGCGGCCCGGAACAACAGAGCGCGACGAGGTGCCCCAGAGCATGATCAGGCTGACAACAGCCACAACGATCACCATCCAAAGCGAAGCGTTGGTGAAGGAAATGTCGGTCCCGAACAATTTCAGATCAACAATCTTGCTGACCTCGAACTGGTGCATCGGATCGATTGTTTTCCCGCTCGCCACAGCTTGCTTCCTGTCTTCCTGTCAGGCCTTCGGCCCATTTCGCTCGCTGGTTTGGCGCGATGAGCGCGTGCCCAGCCGATAAATATTCCAAAAACCGGCCGCCATGCCGAACATCATGAAGATGAGCAGCATCAGTGGTTTGGTGCCGAATTGCAGATCCAGCACATATCCGATGCCTGCCCCGACAAGAACGCCGGCGAAAAGCTCGGATGCGGCCCGCATCCCGGTTGCCAATGCACTCGCACTTTCACGCGATGAACTGGCCTTGGCACTCTTGGCCTGCTCTTCGCGCACATTCTCGCTCAGATCAGCTTTCAGTGCCTCGAGTCTGGCGCGCAACTCACGCTCGTCGCCCGAGCGACCCGCTTCCGCTTTGTCTGCGTTCGGCTGGCCTGGCTCCGGTTCACGCATGGTGTTGCATCCGAACCCGTCTGACCCATGCAGCAATCGAAGCGAAAAATTCGCGCCGATCCCCACATCCGGAGCGGAAATCCTCCCCGTTCGTCGCGCGCTGTTAAACAGGGGCGTAACCTCATGTCAAGGACGGATCACCCGTTCTTTTGGGTGATGAACCCTCCTGTCGGGGCAAATCACAGGCTGTTGCCGCATTGCAGCACAAAAGCGGGTTCAAACTGCTACAGCCAGCCGCTCGGCTTCGGCGAGATCAACCGAGACCAGCTGACTCACGCCCCGCTCCGCCATCGTGACGCCGAAGAGACGATCCATCTCGGCCATGCTGATGGGATTGTGCGTGATCATGAGGAAACGCGTGCCGGTTTCCGCCGCGATATCGTGCAGTAGTGCGCAGAGGCGCTCGACATTCGAATCATCAAGCGGCGCATCCACCTCGTCGAGCACACAGATCGGCGCAGGATTGGTAAGAAACACCGCGAAGATCAACGCCGTCGCGGTCAGGGCCTGCTCGCCACCCGAGAGCAGCGAGAGGAGCTGCGGCTTTTTGCCCGGAGGCCGCGCGATGATCTCAAGCCCGGCTTCCAGCGGATCATCCGCCTCGATCAGATGCAATTCTGCCGTGCCACCGCCGAAGAGTCGCGTGAACAATTGTGTGAAATGGCCCTGAACAGCATCGAAAGCGCTACGAAGCCGCGAACGGCCTTCTGAATTGAGGGCCTCGATCGCCCGGCGAAACTTGGCAATGGCCGCCTCGATCTCCGCGCGTTCGCGGGAGAGGTCGGCGTGCTGGCCCTCGACCTCGCCCAGTTCGATATCGGCACGCAAATTGACCGCCCCAAGGCGATCCCGATCATATCGCAGATCGCGCAGCCGCGCCTCAATCTCGTCGGGAGAGAGCGGGTTGAGCTGCTCATCCGTCTCGACCTTGTCGCCGAGCTTATCGACAGGCGCCCCGATTTCGCTTTCAATCGTGGCAATCACATGGGCGAGGCGGCTTTCGGCATTCTCCCGCGCCACATCGAGCCGTCCCGAGGCCTCGCGAGCTTCGCTCAACGCCGAAACCGCTGCGCGCGCGGCATCATCAGCAGAGCGGAAGACCGATTCGCGAGATGCCAATGCATCATCCGCTTGCTTGCGTGCCTGCTCGGCCGCGTCGATCTCGGCCTCGATCGTGCGACGACGCGCCGCAAGCAAGGCAGGCTCGCCTTCAAGGCGCGCAAATTCCTCTTCCAGACGTGTCTTGCGCGCCTCGTGCTCCGCGAGCATGGAGCGTGAGCGCTCGGAGCGTTCGTTCCAGGCTGAAATCTCGCGATCAATGCTCGCAATCCGTTGCTCGGCCGCCATGCGGGCTGCCTCACGATGGCTGATCGCGCCCCGAACCGCATTTTCGGCGGCACGGGCATCGGCGAGGCGTTTTTCTGCCGCCGGAAGGGCAGGGTCATCGGGCGCAAGGGCCGGAAGGGCGCGTTGTGCAGCTTCCGCTTCGGCATGATCCTGACGAGCCTCGGCCAGATCGCGCGCGGCGGTCTCGACCCGCAGCTTCGCGCTCTCGTGGTTCAGCCGGGCCTCTTCCGTGCGACGCATCTCGCGCTGGAGCGCGATATTGGCCTCCTCGCGGGCTCTGGTGATGCGCCGGACATGGTCGCGGGCAAGCGCCTCGGCTTCCTGAGCCTCTCGGGTCGAGCGAATTGCTCGATCGACAAGTTCACGTGCCTCGTCGCGTTTGGATTTTGCTGTCGCGGCTTCGCGTTCCAGCTCTTCGAGGCGGTTGCGCTCCGCAAGGCGTCGGGCGGCGGCGGAAGGCGCATCTCCGCGCGCCGCGAAGCCATCCCAGCGCCAGAGGTCGCCCTCTCGGCTGACGAGCCGTTGACCCGGCGAAAGCTGTGCCGCGAGTTTCTCGCCCTCGTCACGTGTGCAGAGGCCTATCTGACTCAAGCGCAGATGAAGTGGAGCAGGAGCTTTCACGAATAAAATCAACGGTTTGATGCCTTGAGGCAGCGCTCGCTCTCCGGCATTTTCGCGCGTGCTCCAGTGACGCGGCGCGCCCCATTCGATTGCTGCGTCGAGATCTTCGCCGAGAGCCGCTGCGAGAGCAGTCTCGTAGCCGGGCTCGACGCTGATCTGGTCGATGGCGGGCGTCCAGAGGCCGGGTTCGGAGGCATCCACCAGCTTGCGGATGGTTCGGGCCTCGGTCTCGAGGCGCTGGAGAAGCCGCTCGGCTTCGGCGAGTTTCGGGCGTGCGGCCTGCTCGGCATCTCGAGCATTGCGAGCGGCCGCTTCGGCGGAGTCCGCGCGCGTTCCTGCGGCGGCCAATTCGCCAGTCAGACGATCGAGATCGGCCTGAAGCCGGGCGTAATCCGCCAGGGCGCCGGAACTGGCCGCCAGAGCGGCCAGCCCACGCTGGGCCTCCGCATGCTGATGGGTGAGCCGATCGAGCCGGCTGGAGGCGTTCTGGTATCTTTGCTGGGCAGCGCGTGAATTCGCTTCCGCTTCCGCCCGGGCGATGGTGAGAGCACGCAACTCGCCCTCACATGTGGCGCGGAGGGTTTCGGCCTGCAGCAAGTCGCCTGCGAGCTTTTGGTTCTCGACCCGGAGGTCCGTCAGGCTCACGCGCAAGGCTTCGGCCTCTCTGCGCAAGGTCTCTGTCGAGCCCTGTGCATCGGCGAGCACGCGTTCGGCCCCTTCACGATCCCGCTGCAATTCACGGCGGCGCTCGGCGATATCGGTGAGGCGCCCTTCAATGCGGGTAATCTCACCATCGAGGCTTTCACGCGTCACCAGCAGGGCCTGAAGGGCCTGCAACTGGCCTGCCGAATGAGCGCGCGCCTGATCCAGCTCATGCGCTGCGACGGCGCGGCTCCGCTCGCTCTCGCCCTGCGCGACCATGGCAGCGGCGACCTGACGCACGGCCTGCTCATGCGCCGCACGAGCACTGTCCCGCTCGGTCCGCGCGCGGGTCATAGAGGCGGAGAGCAGGCGCAGGTCAAGCGCGCGGATTTCAGCCGCGAGAGCCTTGTAGCGCTCCGCCTGCCGGGCCTGCTTGCGCAATTCACCGGCCTGACGATCGAGCTGGATGAGCACATCCTCTGCGCGCGTCAGGTTGCCCTCAGCCTGACGCAGTCTCAATTCTGCTTCATGGCGGCGGGCGTGAAGCCCGGCCGTGCCAGCGGCATCTTCAAGAATCCGGCGGCGATGCTGTGGCTTGGCGTTGATGATCTCGCTGATCTGGCCTTGCCGCACGAGCGAGGGGGAGCGGGCACCGGAAGCCGCATCGGCGAAGAGAATCTGCACATCGCGTGCACGCACCTCGCGCCCGTTGATCCGGAAGGTCGAGCCCTGCTCGCGCACGATCTTGCGTGAGATTTCAAGCATGTCTGCGTTGGCGAGGTGACCCGGCAGGTCCTGCGGAGGTTCGGTCAGGCGAAGCGAAACCTCGGCATGATTGCGCCCCGGTCGCGTGCCGGCACCGGCGAAAATCACGTCATCCATTTCGGCCCCGCGCAAGGATTTCGACGAGGTCTCCCCCATCGCCCAGCGCAAGGCTTCCACGAGATTGGATTTTCCGCAGCCATTCGGCCCGACGATACCGGTAAGGCCGGGCGCGATGACAAGCTCCGTCGCATCGACGAAGGTCTTGAAACCGGAAAGCCGCAGCCGCTCGAACTTCACGCGATCAATGCCCCCTTGGCGGAGGAGGCCCGGCTCCGGGAGCAAACCCCGTTGCGGGGTTTATTTCGGGAGCAGGGGCTCCAGCAGCTTGTCCAGATCCGCGAGGGACTGGTTGCCGCCGACCCGCTTGCCATTGATGAAGAAGGTGGGCGTGGAATTGACGCCCAGCGTTTCAGCGCCGTGCTTCTTCACAGCATTCACGCCGTCATAAATGGTCTGATTTTTCAAGCAGGCTTCGAAGCTTTCCTGTGTGAAACCGGCAAGGCGCGCCGCTGCCTGCAATTCATCCAGCGGCTTTTGCGAGGTCATGATCGCTTCCTGCCGGCGGAAGAACAGGTCGATCAGCGGATAATAGCGTTCGGCCGGCGTGCAGCGCGCGAGCATCGACATGGCGGTCGCCATTGCGTCGAACGGGAATTCGCGGAACACGAGCTTCACCTTGCCGCTGTCGATGTATTTCTCCTTCAGGCCCGGCATCGTGCCGAGATGGAAGTTCGCGCAATGCACACAGGTGAAAGAGGCGTATTCCACAATCGTCACCGGTGCGTCATCCTTGCCGAGAACACGATCGCCGAGAGGGCCGGGCTGCATCAGGTCCTTCAGCGGCACGGTGTTCGCATTTTGGGCCTGCGTTGTGCCGACCGGGACGAACAGGAGCGGAAGCGCAAGTGCCGCCATCGCCAGAAGGGTGGAGCGGCGGGCAATGACAGGGCTCGAAGGCATCATGGGTCAGAAAATCTCCGGTTCACGCTCACGATGGCGGTCAATCATGGCAGAACCGAGATAGGTGGAATGCGTGAAGCCCGCAAGCTTTGCGCGTTCACAATCCCGTTGAGCGACGGCCTTTCCGAGCGATGCCCGCGCCCAGTTCCGCCAGCGCCCGTTTGAGCGATTCGTCGGAAATGTCGTCCAGTTCCGCGGCAATTTCCGCGATCTGCGCCTCGGAAAGCGGTTGTTCGACCCTTGCGGTCACAGGCTTCGGCAATTCCGCCTGCCGGATTTCGATCCGGGTGATTGCACGAAAACCGAGACGGCGATTGGTTGCCTCGATGATCCGGCCCGAGGCCATCTGCGCTTCGAGCGCGAAAGCGCCGGGGCAGTGGATCACGAGGGTCGCGCCCTCCGCTTTCTCCTGCATGCGGCCCTGGTTGGGGCGGGCGTCCTGCGCCGGGTTACGGCGTTTGGGCCAGCGGATTTCCAGCGGTGCCGTGCGCTCGGCCAAGGCCTCGCCCACAATCTCGCGCCATTCTGTGAGAACGGCGGTCGAAGCGAAGCCACGCTGGCGCAACGCGGGCTCGATCATCTCCGGCACGAGCGCTGCCAGCCGGTTGACGCGTGGTCGCTTGCGCAGCAACGAGGATTTGTCGGGCTCGGATGCCATCGGCTCGCATTCGGGGCGATATTGACGGGGAAAGCGAGGCACTCCGGCTTGGCCTCGCCGCAGCTCCTCTCCATGTTGTGACCATGCTAGAGATTTCGTCCGCCTCCGTGAAGGCCTCACGCGCTCGCACACGGGCCCTGCTCGCCTGGTATGATCGAGAGGGCCGTGATCTGCCCTGGCGGGTGAAGCAGGGCCGGGCCGATCCCTATCGCGTCTGGCTTTCCGAAATCATGTTGCAGCAGACAACAGTTGAGGCGGTCAAACCATATTTCGCGAAGTTTCTCGCGCTTTTTCCGGATGTGAATGCGCTGGCTGCGGCCGAAGATCAGGTGGTGCTGACCGCATGGGCGGGGCTGGGATATTATGCCCGGGCACGCAATCTCATCGCCTGCGCTAGGATTGTATCGCGTGATTTCGGGGGAAATTTTCCCGATACCGAGGCTGGTCTGCGTGCCCTTCCGGGCATCGGTGCTTACACGGCAGCGGCCATCGCGGCGATTGCGTTCGGCGAACGGGCCATCGTGATCGATGGCAATATCGAGCGCGTGATCACGCGGCTGGAAGCCATCGACACGCCTCTGCCAAAGGTGAAGGGAGAGATCCGCGACGTGCTGGAAGGGCTTGTTCCCGCTGATCGACCCGGCGATTTCGCGCAAGGCTTGATGGATCTGGGTGCTACGATCTGCACGCCGAAATCTCCGTCCTGCCTCCTGTGCCCGCTCGCGGTTACCTGCATCGCCAAAGCGCGCGGCCAGATGACGGATTTTCCGGTCAAGCCGCCGAAAAAGGGGAAGAAGGTGCTGAGGAGTCTCGCTTTTGTGGCGCTCGATGGCAAGAATCGCCTGCTGCTCTCCACTCGCCCCGCCAAAGGCTTGCTGGCCGGAATGGCCGAAGTGCCGAATTCTCATTGGGCCGCGCAGGCCGGCGGGCTGGAAGCCCAGCCGCTCAGCGCTGAATGGCGTCGACTCAACCAACCGGTGATCCACATTTTCACACATATCGAGTTGAGCATGGAGATCGCAGTGACGAGGATTGCGGGCCCTATCCCCCCTCCGGATGGTATGCGCTGGGTGGAGGTCGCGAAACTGAATGCCGAACCGTTGCCGACCCTGTTTCGCAAGGTGATCGAGGTGGGTTTGCGCGCGCTGAATTGAGTTCAGGTGGCGGCTTTCGCGCGAAAGGCCGCACGCACCGCATCAATCGGCTCAAGGCCCTTGCCGCCATCCCAATGCCAGAAGGTCCAGCCATTGCAGGCGGGAAGTCCCTGCACCAGAGCGCCGATCTTGTGGATAGAGCCGATGATGCCGTTCGCCATGATCTGCCCGTCGGGCCGCACGATGGCGGAATGGCGCTTGCGCGCGTCGCTCAGCACTGTGCCCGCATTGATGTAACCGCCCTCGATCAGGCTCGAGAAAGCGACTCGCGGTTCCTCTCGCTTGGCGGTCGGCTGGAAAAGCAACTCGGAAGGCACGGGTTCTGCCGCTGCAATGCGTGCCCGCGCTGCTGCGGCATAGGCTTCCTCGCGCTCGAGGCCGATGAAATGCCGCCCCAGTTTCTTGGCGACGGCCCCCGTCGTGCCGGTTCCAAAGAACGGATCCAGCACCACATCGCCGGGGTTTGTCGCCGAGAGCAGCACACGCGCCAGCAGGCTTTCGGGCTTCTGTGTCGGGTGAAGTTTGTCGCCGGCATCGTCTTTCAGGCGTTCGGCACCCGTGCAGAGCGGCAGATACCAATCCGAACGCGCCTGAGAATCTTCATTGCCGGCTTTGAGGGCCTCGTAATGGAAGGTGTATTTCTTCGCATTCTGGTCGCGCGCGGCCCAGATCAGGGTTTCATGCGCGTTGGTGAAACGGCGGCCGCGGAAATTCGGCATCGGATTGGCTTTGCGCCAGACGATGTCGTTCAGAATCCAGAACCCGAGATCCTGCAAGGCCGCGCCGACACGGAAAATGTTGTGATAGGAGCCGATGACGAAGAGCGTCCCGTTCGGCTTCAGAACGCGGCGGCACTCGGAAAGCCATGCCCGTGTGAAGCGATCATAGGCTTCGAAGCTCTCGAACTGGTCCCAGGCGTCATCCACCGCATCGACAAGACTCTGGTCCGGTCGCGAGAGCGAGCCGGCTAGCTGGAGATTGTAAGGGGGGTCGGCGAAGACGAGATCGATCGAAGCCGAAGGCAAGCCTTCAAGCGCGGCGATGCAATCGCCTACAAGCACGGAATCAATCGGAAGGGCATAGCCGGTGCGATCAGTCACGCCCCCGGTACGCGAGACAGGAATCCGGGGCCTGAGACTGTTCGCTGCCGAGCGGACGATACGCATGACAACCGCACCGGGAGAGACGACAGACACGATGGTTATCGGGCAAGGAGGGTGAAGGTCGGGTTTATGGATCGCATTTGATCCTGTCCCGTTTTCGCACGCAGACGCGTTCAGCACCGCTCGGCAATGGCCCGGCAAGGAGCGTAACTCAGCCGGTGGATCGGCGTAAGACCCAGTTTGGAGAGGGCGGCGAGATGCGCCTTCGCCGGATATCCCATGTGACGTTCAAAGCCGTAACCGGGATAATGCACGGCGGCCTCGGCCATCATGGCGTCGCGCGCCACTTTCGCGATGATCGAGGCGGCGGCGATACAGGCGACACGCGCATCGCCCTTCACCACGGCCTCGGCAGAGCAGGGAATGCCTTTCGGCACCTTGTTGCCATCGATCAGGGCAAAATCCGGCGTCATCGGCAATGCGATCAGCGCGCGTTTCATCGTGAGGAGGCTCGCTTGCAGGATGTTCAGACGGTCGATGTCCGGGGCGGGCAACGAGGCAAGAGCCACGGCGGCGTGGCTTCTGATGAGGCTCGCCAGTTCCTGCCGCCGCGCCGGGGGCAGCTTCTTCGAATCATCCAGCAGATGAACCGGGAAATCCGGGGGCAGGATCACGGCGGCGGCGACAACCGGCCCGGCGAGCGGCCCACGGCCAACTTCGTCGAGCCCGGCAATATGCTGCGCGCGGCTTGCGGCGGGTGGAAGGGGTGGCCAATCACGACTCAAGACTGCCAGACCTCATCTTCACGGTTGATCCCTCGACGTTTCGCGACACAATGGCGAGAAGGTCAAGTCCGGTGAGAGGGTCAATGACGCAGACGACGCAACAGACGGTGGCACAGCCGCTCGACATGCTCGCGCTCGAACGCGACATGCTCGCGCGGCTCGTTGCCGGATCGGACGATGCCGAGGGGCACCTCGCTTTCGCCCTGCATCGCCGTGCCGTGCTCGACTGGATGGAAGTTTTCGAGAGGGTGGAAGGTCGCAGGCCGGATACCGGCGAAATGCGCCTGTTCCTGATGGGAGAAAGCGCCGAGCGAAGGCTCAACAGCTATCGCGAGCAGGCCGCTCTGTTGATCTCCGTTCCATCCGAGGCGCCCGCTCCCGCGCTTGTGATGCCAGAAAAAAAGCCGAAACGGTTGCGCACCTGGTTCTGGCCCTGGGGATTTTCCACCGGGTTCGCGGTCGAAAATCCGGATCAGCCACTCAACTGGAAAGGTCTCTTCTGGCGTTTGCTGATGTTGGGCCTCGCTGTTGTGGTAACCGCTCTCGCTTTGCGGATTTTCGTCGTCCGGTCGTGATCAGAAGAGGCTGAGCTGCTGCCCCGGTCGGGTGGGTGGCGTGAAGAGATCAGTCCGCAGTTTGGGATTTTTTACATTGAGGCCAAGCCGCGTGCAGGCGAGCTTGTGCCGCTTGCCGATGAGTTCGGCGTAAAGACCTGTGCCTTTCTGGCGGCTCGCGAAATCCGGGATGTAATCGCGTCCGCCTCGCGTCGATTGCACCATGCTCATGACATGCCTCAATTTGCCCGGATGGTGCGCGAGCAGCCATTCGCGGAAGAGGTCGCGCAGTTCGAGCGGCAATCGCAGCAGAACATAGCCCGCACCCGTTGCCCCCGCTGCATGCGAGGCTTCCAGAAGGCTTTCGATTTCATGATCGCTCAGCGCCGGGATGATCGGGGCCGTCATCACCGAGACCGGGATGCCGGCAGATGAAAGCAACCGCATCGTTTCCACCCGTCGTGCTGGCGTTGTGGCGCGCGGTTCCATCGTGCGGGCGAGGTGCCGATCGAGGGTCGTGAGCGAAATCGCCACCCGAACCAGGCCGCGCTCCGCCATCGGTGCGAGAATATCAATGTCGCGCGCCACCAGCGCGCTCTTGGTCACGATCGTCACCGGGTGATTGTATTGCGACAGCACCTCGAGAATGGCGCGCGTGATGCGATGCTCACGCTCGATCGGCTGGTAGGGATCGGTGTTCGAACCGAGCGCGATCGGTCGAGGTTGGTAACCCGGCGCAGCCAGTTCGCGCTCGAGCAAGGCTGCCGCATCGGGTTTCACGGTCAGCTTCGTCTCGAAATCGAGACCCGGCGAGAGGCCGAGATAGGCGTGTGTGGGGCGCGCATAGCAATAGGAGCAGCCATGCTCGCAACCTCTGTAAGGGTTGATGGAGCGATCAAACGGAATATCGGGCGATTGGTTTCGGGTGATGATTGTGCGCGCCCGCTCGAAGCTCGTCTCGGTTTTCAAGGGGAGCGGGGCTTCATCCTCGCTCCAGCCGTCGTCGAAAATCTCGCGGATCTCGCGTTCATAGCGCCCGGCAAGGTTGGTGATGCTGCCACGTTTGGCGCGATTGCTGTCGGCGAGAGCGCTGTGGTTTCGTTCATCCAGCGCGGTGGAGGCGAGGCGGGCCACGGGCTTGATCATGGACGAACAAAAAACGAACATTCGAGTCGCGTCAACCTTGATTCCGAGTTCATGACACTGCGACGTCAGGGGCGTTGCATTTTGATGATTGTGCAGTGCAATATGCTGGTATGTTTCACGCCGTGATCCATGCCCGTCCTGCCCCCATGCCGCTCACGGCCACGCTTGGTCCGCTTGTGCGCGGCGTGGTGGAAGGCCTGGTCGGTTCGGCCATGATGGTCACGTCGAGCCGCAACAGCGAAATCGACGAGATTGCCGATTCGGCCGGTTGCCGGGTGGTGGTGGCGCGTGACTGGACAGAGGGGTTCGCGCGCGCGGTCGCGATCTCTGCCGGGGCGCCTCTGCTCGTCGTGGATACGGGCGTGATCCTGGGGCAGGAATTCTGGCCTGTCCTCGCGGACTCACTCCCGATGCTGGCCGACCGCCCCGCATCGACTGCACCGCTGCGGTCCAACAGGCTCGCGGAAATTCTCACCATGCGCGCTTTGCGCCGCTCGCGCGCCGTGAGCCGTGATCAGGTGCTGCTGCTGCCGGGCTCCTTCGCCCGCAAACTGGCTCAGGCGAAAACCGATCCCTGGCAGCACCGCTTCGATGCAAGGCTGGAAATCCTGCCGGTCAGCACCCGGCGCGTGCCGGAATAGGGTTCACGGCTTCGGCTCTCGCGGCAGGCGGGCGTAAAAATCGGCAATTTCGGCCAGTTCGAAATCCGTCAGCAGGCGACTCATCACCCGCATCTCCTTGTGCGGACGGCGCCCTCTCTGGAAGTCACGAAGCTGCTTCAGCAGGTAGTCGTAATTCTGTCCGGCGAGATGCGGCACCTCCCGGTCTTTAGCGATGCCATCATCGCCATGGCAGGCCATGCATTCGATGATGAGGTCGCGCCTCGGCTGGCGCTCCTGCGCGAGCGCGAAGCTTGCGGTGAGGGCCAGAACAATCGTTGCCAGAACGAAGCGCATGAAATTCTCCCTGTCCGTGCAGGAGGACAACTATCAGGCCGTGGCGCCCGCTGCCTTGGGCCTGCGCAAATGCTCGTCGAGCCGTGGCATGATTTCGACGAAATTGCAGGGACGGTGGCGATAGTCGAGCTGATTGCCCAGAATACCGTCCCAGGCATCCTTGCAAGCCCCCGGCGAACCCGGCAGGCAGAAGATATAGGTCGCACCCGCAACCCCCGCTGTCGCCCTCGACTGGATGGTTGAAGAGCCGATCTTGGGGATGGAAATGTGGTGGAAGAGCACCGAAAACCCCTCCATCCGCTTCTCGAACAGCGGTTCGACGGCCTCCGGAGTGACGTCGCGGCCGGTAAAGCCCGTGCCGCCCGTGCTGATGACGACATCAATGCCCTTGTCGGCGATCCAGCCTTTCACCTTCGAACGGATCATCCCGACATCATCGGGGACGATGGCGCGGTCGGCGAGCCTGTGGCCGGCACCTTCAAGCCGCTCGACGAGCGTGTTGCCCGATTTGTCGTCATCAAGCGTGCGCGTATCCGAGATCGTCAGCACCGCGATGTTGAGCGGTACGAAGGTGCGGCTCTCGTCGATGCGGGACATCAGATCACCCGGCTGTTGAAGGTGTCGCACTGGCGGACATCGCCGGTGCGCAGGCCCTGGGTGAGCCAGCGCACACGCTGCTCCGAGGAGCCATGCGTGAAACTGTCGGGCACGACATAGCCCTGCGAGGCCTTTTGCAAACGATCGTCGCCGATGGCAGCGGCAGCGGCGAGGGCTTCTTCGAGATCACCCTGTTCGAGAATGCGCCAGCGGTTGTTGGCGTGATGCGCCCAGACGCCCGCCAGGCAATCCGCCATCAGCTCCACCCGCACCGAGAGGGCATTGGCCTCGCGCCGCGAGAGGCGTTGCTGGGCAGCCTGCACCTTCGGCAGAATGCCGAGCAGGTTCTCGATGTGATGGCCCATTTCGTGCGCAATCACGTAGGCATAGGCGAAGTCACCACCCGCCCGCATCTTGGTGCGCATTTCCTCGAAGAAGCTCATGTCGAGATAGATGCGCGTATCGGCCGGGCAATAGAATGGCCCCATCGCCGATTGCGCGCCGCCGCAGGCAGAGCGGGTCGCGCCACGGAAAATCACCAGCGGAGCAGGCCGGAACGGCACGCCCGCCTGCTGCGGCAGAACCTGCTGCCATACATCCTCGTTGGTTTTCAGCACACGCGCCACGAAGGTGCGCAATTGTTCTTCCTGCGGCGAGGAGCGTGGCGGAGCCGATGTGCGCTGTGTCACGGCCTCACGCCCGGCGCCGATCATCTCCGCCCCGCCGATCAGGATCGCCGGATTGATGCCGAGGAGATAGCCGACAATGGTCAGGATCGCGATCGTGCCGAAGCCGAGGCCGGCCCGGCCCCCTGGCATGCCGCCGCCAAAGCTGCCGCCCTGGCCGCGCCGGTCCTCGACGTTGCTGCTTTCGCTGATGTCATCGAGCCGCATGGGGAGCCTCCGGAAATACGCTGATTGTCGCTTCTATCCTGCGCGGCGGCCCCTGATCAATGCGACAGGCTCACGCCTCGTGCAGCTTCGCCCTCAGCGCCCGCAGGTCGCGCCAGGCGAGCGCCTTCTGTGAGGGCTGACGCAGCAGGTAGGCGGGGTGCAAGGTGGCGAGGGCGGGGATCTTTCTGCCACCCATCGCGTACTCGAACCAGCGGCCGCGCAGACGCAGGATGCCCTCTTTCTGGTTCAGCAGGGTCTGCGTGGCGGGCGCGCCCATCGTGAGCAGCACTTTCGGGCCAGAAAGCTCGATCTGCCTTGTGATGAAGGGCAGCAGGATTGCGATCTCCTGCGGTGTCGGTGTGCGGTTTCCCGGCGGTCGCCACGGAACGGTATTGGCGATGTAGACATCATCGCGCGAGAGCCCGATGGACGTGAGCATCTTGTCGAGCAATTGCCCGGCCCGGCCCACGAAGGGCTTGCCGATCTCATCCTCGTCGCGCCCCGGCGCCTCGCCGACGATCATGATGGGCGCGCCGGGGCGGCCATCGGCGAAAACGAGACGGGACGCCGTCGACTTCAGCGTGCAGCCATCGAAATCCTCGAGCAACCGGCGCAGGGTTTCGAGGTCAGGTGCCGATGCCGCGAGGCGCCGCGCCTCCATGATCGCCGCATCAGGCGCGAGCGGAGCGGGGACGGCGGTCGGGGCGGTTGCAACGCGGCTCTCGTTTCGGCGCTCGGGAGGCGGCGGACGGGCGGCTTCCGCCTTGGCGATGGCTTCCGCCGAGACCGCAAAGCGATCAACCGGCACATCTTCCAGCGGCAGATCAAGCCCCGCCGCAAGCTGGAATTCGAGAATCTGGCGATGCGACGACACGACATCCTCCATTTCCCGCGCTCCATTCCTTGCCCAAGGCTTGCTTTTCTACGGTGCCGCCGTATCCAAAACAAGGATCGGATTGCGATTGGTTTATATATAAACTATATGCCGTTCACGAACGAAGGAACGCGCCAGGGGAGAGGGCTATGGAACTGCCGGAACGCGACGCGATGGAATATGACGTCGTTA
Source organism: Hyphomicrobiales bacterium (assembly GCA_017302635.1). GTDB lineage: Bacteria > Pseudomonadota > Alphaproteobacteria > Rhizobiales > Beijerinckiaceae > Rhabdaerophilum. Next base: position 483,442 of record JAFLCX010000001.1, on the reverse strand, counting down.
TCGTCGGAGCGGGGCCTGCCGGCCTTTCCGCAGCGATCCGGCTCAAGCAGCTTGCCACCGAGAAGGGCACGGAGATTTCCGTTGTCGTGGTGGAAAAGGGCTCCGAGGTCGGCGCGCATATCCTTTCCGGTGCGGTGATCGATCCCATCGGCCTCGACAAGCTCATTCCGGATTGGCGCGAGGATGCCGATTGCCCGCTGAAAACGCCGGTGACCGACGACCATTTTCTCTTTCTCGGCCCGGCGGGCAGCATCCGCCTGCCGAACTTCGCGATGCCCAAGCTTCTTGGCAATCACGGCAACTACATCATTTCGCTGGGCAATCTGTGCCGTTGGCTCGCGACGCGAGCCGAAGCGCTCGGCGTGGAGATCTATCCCGGCTTTGCCGCGCAGGAGGTGCTTTACAACGAGAACGGCGCGGTGATCGGCATCGCGACCGGCGATATGGGCATCGCGCGCTCCGGCGAGATGAAAGACGGCTACACGCGCGGCATGGCGCTGATGGGCAAGTACACGTTGTTTGCCGAGGGTGTGCGGGGGCACCTCTCGAAGCAGCTCATCGCGAAATTCGGGCTCGACCGCAACAGCGATGTGCCGAAATTCGGCATCGGGCTCAAGGAGTTGTGGCAGATCGACCCGAAGAAGCACAAGAAGGGGCTGGTGCAGCATTCCTTCGGCTGGCCGCTTGACTCGAAAACAGGCGGCGGCTCGTTCCTCTATCATTTCGACGACAATCTCGTCGCCGTCGGCTTCGTGGTGCACCTTAATTACGAGAACCCGACGCTGTCGCCTTTCGACGAGTTCCAGCGTTTCAAGACGCACCCCGTGATCCGCGAAACATTCGAGGGCGGCAAGCGCCTCTCCTATGGCGCGCGCGCGATTACCGAGGGCGGATACCAGAGTGTGCCGCGCCTCAGCTTCCCCGGTGGCGCGCTGATCGGCTGCTCGGCCGGTTTCGTGAACGTGCCGCGCATCAAGGGCAGCCACAATGCGATGCTCTCCGGCATGCTCGCGGCTGACCACCTCGGCGCGGCGCTCAGCGCCGGTCGCGCGCATGATGAAGTGGTGGCCTATGAGGAAAGCTGGCGCGCTTCCGAGATCGGCAAGGATTTGTGGAAGGTGCGCAATGTCAAGCCGCTCTGGTCGAGGTTCGGCACGTGGCTCGGCATTCCACTCGGCGCGCTCGATATGTGGACGAACGAGCTGTTCGGCTTCTCGCTTTTCGGCACGCGCAAGCATGGCAAGCGCGACAGCGAGACCCTGAAGCCGATTTCGGAGGTGAAACCCATCACATACCCGAAGCCGGATGGTATGATCTCGTTCGACAAGCTCTCTTCGGTTTTCCTCTCCGGCACCAATCACGAGGAGGACCAGCCGATCCACCTCACGCTGAAAGATGCGAGTGTGCCGATCGCGAAGAACCTTCCCGTTTATGGCGAACCGGCGCGGCTTTACTGCCCGGCCGGAGTTTATGAGGTCGTCTACAAGGACGAAGCTTCAAAAACTGACCCGCGCTTCGTGATCAATGCGCAGAACTGCGTGCATTGCAAAACCTGCGACATCAAGGATCCCGCCCAGAACATCAACTGGGTAGCCCCTGAGGGCGGCGGCGGGCCGACTTACCCGAACATGTGATCGGCCGAGGCCCGATCGAGCCTCGCGAAGGTCTGGAACGGCAGGAATGGCGAGGTCGCGCGACCTCGCCATTCTATTCATTCGTGAAAAGGCGGATTTACTGCGCGGCTTTCGCGAGGAATTCGGCAATCTTGGCCGTCTCGGTCACGCCGCCGATGCGTCCGGTTTCCTTCCCGCCCTTGAAAACCATGATCACCGACTGGTTGTTCACGTTGTGGGTTTTGCGAAAATCGGTGTCCATGTCGAAATTCACCTGCACCGCGGTGAACTTCTTGAAATCAGCACTCTCGGACAATTCCTTGAAGGCGCGCTCCTGCCGGACGCAGACCGGGCACCAATCCGCATGCACATGCACCAGAACAGGCTTCGAACCCTTCAGGGCTGCCTCGAATTTCTCCTTGGTGTAGTCGCCAAAGCCCGGCGGCAGGGCGGCAGCGGCGCTGAAAAGCCCTGCCGTCAGGGCAAGACCGGAAACTGCCAGAATGGTGCGGCGCGACATCGACATGGGCTCTTCCTCTTTTGAGCGTCTTGATCCGGAGCCTTGCAGGCTTCTCGAGACTGTCATGCCCTAAAAAACAAACTGCGTCATTTCACGACCGCTCTCCGCCCTATCACGAGTTCGTCAGCACCGATCCCCGAGGTTACGCGCGAATGCGAAAGACCTTTGTCTTGACGCTATTCGATGCTACCCGGAAACCCAGCGACAACTTGATTTGCTTCGGCAAAAGGCCGGGAGGCCATGCCTGTGCAGCACGGGAGAACATACCGCATGATCAGCTCGGGCTGGCGCTTGCGCCTTCTCGCGGGCCTTGCGCTCGGAGCCTTGGCCACAGCGGCAATCGCCGCACCGACAGGTGGGCCGCGTCGGCTCGAGGCGCTCGGCGCTTCCGGCAATTTTGTCGCAGGCGTTGTTGCGAACACCTCGCGTGATCTGGGAGCGGCGGCCGAGTATTTTGCGCAGGCCTTGCGCGCAGACCCGCGCAACACGGAATTGCTGGATCAAGCCTTCGTCGCCAACCTCGTGGATGGCCGGCTGAGTGATGCTTTCCGTCTTGCGGAACGGCTGGTCCAGCGGGACAAGGGCAATTCGCTGGCGCATGTCTCTCTCGGTGTCCGGGCGCTGAAAGCCAAGGAATTTGTGAAGGCCCGCGCGGCGTTTGACCGAGCCGGTGGCGATGAGCGGCGCACTGACATCACCACCTCGTTGCTTCGCGCCTGGACTCAGGTCGGATCGGGTGATCTCGACGGAGCCCTGCGGACGGTCGACCGGTTCTCCGATCCGGAACTGCGCCCTTTCCGCGATTTCTTCGGCGGGCTGATGGCCGAAATCGGCAAGAGGCCGAACGAGGCCGAAAGGCGCCTGAAAAGCGCCTATGAGAGCGATCCGGCCAGTCTGCGCTTCACCGATGCCTATGCGCGCATGCTTTCGCGGCGCGGCAAGGCGGTTGAGGCGCAGGCGATCTACTCGCAATGGAAAGAGCGCAATCCGGGTCTTGCCTTCCTCGATGCTCCCTCGCTCGCCCTGTTCAAGGGCGAGGTTCTCGAACCGCTGGCGCGCGATGTCGGGGAAGGGGTCGCGGAGGTCTTTTACAGCCTGTCGACTTTGGGCTCCGCCGCGCGCGATCCGCTGACGGCTCTGGTCTACATGCAATTCGCGCATTTCCTCGCACCGGATGATGAGTTCGTCACCCTCACCATTGCCGAGTATTACGAGCAGTTGCGCCAGCATCAGCGCGCGGCCGATACCTACGCTCTCATTCCGCCCTCTTCGGTGTTCGGCAACAGGGCCGCGATCGGTCGCGCGGCCGCGCTCGAGCGGCTGGAGAAGACCGACGAGGCGATCGGCGCGCTGAAGGCGCTGCTGGCGCTCCACCCGGAAGATATCGAAGCAGCGGACACGCTCGGCTCGATCTTCCGCGTGAAGAAGGATTGGCTCGCCTCGATCGAGGTTTATGATGCCGCCATCCGCGCCACCGCGAAGCCAGAGCACAAGCATTGGGTGCTGTTTTTCGGGCGAGGCATCGGCTTCGAGCGATCGAAGCAATGGGAAAAGGCGGAGCCCGATTTTCTCAAGGCGCTGGAATTGCTGCCGCCGCGCCCGCGCACCAACCGCGAGCGGGCCGAGCGTGCGCAGGTGCTGAATTATCTCGCCTATTCCTGGGTCGACATGCACCGCAACATCGATCGTTCATTCGAGATGCTGCGCGAAGCCGTGTCGCTCGCGCCGCAGGATGGAGCGATCGTCGACAGCCTCGGCTGGGCCTATTATCGCCTTGGTCGCTACGAAGAGGCCGTGCGCGAACTGGAGCGCGCCGTGCTGTTGCGTGCGGGCGATGCCACGATCAATGATCATCTGGGCGACGCCTATTGGCGCGTCGGCCGGCGTCGTGAGGCCTACTTCAAATGGCAGCAGGCGCTTGATCTCAAGCCCGAGCCGGATGAGAAAGCCGCCATCGAGAAAAAGCTTGAACACGGGCTCGAAGATGTCTCGGCGTCGGTTGTTCCTGCGCCAGCGCCCAAGCCGAATGGCGGCTGAGCTCGGCTGGCCCTTTCATGCTGCGTGAATTCGCTCCGGCGAAGATCAATCTTTTCCTGCACGTCCTCGGGCGTCGAGACGATGGCTATCACCATCTCGAAAGCCTCGTGAGTTTCGCCGATATCGGGGATGAACTGTCCCTCGAGCCCGGAGATGCCGCATCGCTCGGCCTTTCAGGGCCGTTTTCCTTCGGCCTCTCGGGGAATGACAACCTCGTTATGAAAGCGGTGCGCGCCTTTTCCGCGAGCTTCGGCCGAGTGAAAACGGGGCGCTTTCATCTGATCAAGAACCTCCCTGTGGCGTCGGGCATCGGTGGTGGTTCGTCGGACGCCGCCGCCGCGTTGCGGCTACTCGCCGAGGCGAATGGCATACCCTTGAGCGACCATCGGATTTTTGATGCAGCCCGCACCCTTGGGGCCGACGTGCCGGTCTGCCTTGATCCCGCAGCACCTCGCCTGATGCAGGGCATCGGGCACGAACTCGGCAATCGACTGCACGGGTTTCGCTATCCTGCTTTGCTGGTCAATCCGGGAGTTCCCATCGAGACCCAGGCTGTCTTCGCGGCCCTCGGGCTGGCGAACGGGGAGCGCCACAAGCCAGAAAAGCCGGAGTCGACAAGCAGCAAGGACGGCGGCCTCGATATCCTGGCCGCTACGCGCAACGATCTCGAGGAAGCGGCGATCAGGATCGCGCCGGATATCCTCGAGGTCCTTCAGCACCTCAGGAGCAGAGAAGGCTGTCAGTTCGCTCGCATGTCCGGTTCCGGCGCGACCTGTTTCGCGATTTTTGACTCGGTCGCGCGTGCGCAGCACGCTGCCGAGGCAATAAACCGGGATCAACCCGACTGGTGGGCCCAGACCTGTTTCATCAAACTGCCGAGTTGAAGCGCCTCAATGTGCCCGGCTGATGCAGAAATCGACCACCTCGCCCAAGGCCTCGCGCATGGGTGAGGCCGGGAAGAGCGCCAGGGCATCTTTCGCGACTTCGCCATAATGGCGGGCGCGCTCGACCGTATCTTCCAGCGCGCGATGCTTTTTCAGGAGTTCGACTGCGCGGTCGAGCTGGGCGTCATCATTCTGGCCCTGCTCCAGCGCCGATTTCCAGAAGGCACGCTCCTCATCCGAGCCACGCCGGAAGGCGAGCACGACGGGCAAGGTGATTTTCCCCTCGCGGAAATCATCGCCCACATTCTTGCCGAGCTTGGCGCCCGATCCGCCATAATCAAGAGCATCGTCGATGAGCTGGAAGGCCACACCGAGATTCATGCCGTAGGACCGGCAGGCCCGGCGCTGCGCTTCGCCGGTTTCCGCCAGCAAAGGCCCCACTTCCGCCGCCGCGGCGAACAGGGCGGCGGTTTTTGAACGAATGACGGCGAGGTAATCATCCTCGGTCGTCGCGGTGTTCTTGGCGGCGGCGAGTTGCATCACCTCGCCTTCGGCGATCACAGCTGCTGCTGTCGAGAGCACATCGAGGCAGGGGAGGGAGCCCACCTCCACCATCATCCGGAAAGCTTGCCCGAGCAGGAAATCGCCCACCAGCACGCTGGCTTCGTTGCCCCAGACCTTGCGCGCTGAGGGCTTGCCGCGCCGCAAGTCGCTCTCGTCCACCACGTCATCGTGCAGAAGGGTTGCGGTATGCATGAACTCGACTGCCGCCGCGAGCCGGATATGGCCATTGCCGCTTGCGCCTGCGAGTTGGGCCGTCGCGAGTGTCAGCATCGGCCGCAGACGCTTCCCGCCGGACGAGATCAGATGCTGCGCCACTTCCGGGATCATCGTGACATCCGAGCCGGTCCGCGAGAGGATCATCTCGTTCACGCGGTTCATGTCGTCGCGCACAAGGGCAACAAGCCGCTCGATGCCCTCGGTGCCGACCTTCTCATTGAACGAAACGACGACGCCCAATGTCCTGCTCCCCGTTTTTCATTTTCACGCTGAGGCTTGCACGCTCTCACGCACAATTGCAACGTGGCGGATGGCCCTACTTTGCAATGGACTGCCTTTTCGATGATCGATTGCCCGGCACCTGACATGCTTTTCGGTGGCCTTCTGCGGCTTAGCCAGCCGCCGAAGGGCCACCGTGCCGGCACAGATGGTGTGCTGCTGGCAGCCGCGACACCAGCGGATGCGGTTCGTATAGCCGATTTCGGGGCCTCCAGCGGCTTGGTGGGCTTGCGTGCGGCGCAGATTAACCCGCAGGCGCGTGTCACCCTGTTCGAGCAGGACGCGGAGATTGCAGCCCTGGCTCGAGCCAACATCGCGACGAATGATCTCGATGGGCGCGTCGAGGTCGCCCAGCGCGACATTCTGGAACCCGGCACGCTGACAACGTGGCGCGAAGCCTTCGATTGCGTACTCTCGAATCCGCCGTTTCATGAGGCGGGCCGGACCCGAATGCCGACTGCGAAATCAGCCGCCTATGTGATGAAGCCGCAGGGTGGAGGCTCCGGTCTGCAAGTCTGGCTCCGGCGGGCCACATCCGTTCTCGCGCCGAAAGGCAGGCTTGTCTTGATCCATCGAGCCGACGAGATTGGTGCGGTTCTCGAGGCACTCAAAGGACGATTCGGTGGAATTCGCCTCATATTCGTTCATCCGAGGCAGGACGAGCCGGCTATCCGCGTGCTTGCGGGCGCCACCAAAGCATCGCGCGCGCCACTCTCCATCCTCCCGCCGCTCGTGCTGCACGAAAGCGACGGCTGCTTCACACCTTTCGCCGAGGGCCTGAACAGGGGCAAGGCAAACCTGCCCCTGTTCGAATGATCGTCCCTTACCAGCGGCAGACGCGCACCACGCGCCGCTGAGGGCCGTAGGGTGTCCGGACCCAGCGTACGCGGTTGAAGCAGCGCCGACCGACATAGACCGGGCCACCGTAATAGACCGGCGCTCCGTAATAGCGCGGACGATAAACACGGCGATGATGATAGACCGGTCGACCGTAATAGCCGCGATGCCGGTAAACCGGTCGGCCATGATAGTGACGATAGCGGTATTGCACCTGCCCCGCGTCGATGCGTCCGGCCTGTTCGAGCGCCAGAGCAGAGCCTGCGGGAATACCGGCCGCGCGGGCCGGCGCGAAAGTCAGAGCCATCAGGGTGGCCATGACGAAGGCTGCGAGAAGGCGTGAAAACCCAAGCATGTTGTGTCCTCTTTCTTTGATCGCCCAAGCGAAAGTTATGCCCGCATTTCTGAACGCCAGCCAAACGGCGCGCCTCCCGGCGGGGAGAGCGCACCGGGAGGCAAAGTCGGCTCAGCGAAGAACCGGTTGGCACATGCGACCGGAAGAGATGCTGATCCCTTCGCCGCAATTGTAGATCGGGATGTCACGCACCTTCTGGTCAACGCGCTGGGTGCGCTCGCGAGCGACCACGTGGGTGATCGGCCCTCCGGCAGCCAGCATCACCCCGGCGGGCTCGGCACCCCCGCCGCCTTCACCGCCACCCCGGCCGCCGCCATTGCCGCCACCCTGTGATTGGGCCTGCACCGAGGCACCCAGAGCCAGAACCGTGAAGGCGATGGCCGCAAATTTCGAGATCGTGTTCATGTGTTCCTCCTGATTTTCGCGCAAGGGCACCAATGCCCCCGATGCCTCTTGGTCGCGGCGGCACGACAGGAGGTTCAAAGGTCGGAGTGATTTTTTTCGAGACCCTTTTCGCAGCCGGTGAAAAGTGCTCTAGAGCAACTCTCTCGAAACAGGGCTTTTCGGGTCACGTCGGTTGATCCGACTGGAGATCGATGCGCTCCGATGGAGCCGCATCCCGATCAGGATGGCCCTGATTCTGCTGGAGTTGTTCATGACTGCGATGGCCGTTCCCGCCTCTCTTGACCCCACCCGCTCCTTCCAGGGGCTGATCCTGACCTTGCAGAATTTCTGGGCCTCGAAGGGGTGCGTGATCCTTCAGCCCTACGACATGGAGGTGGGGGCCGGCACCTTTCACCCGGCAACAACGCTTCGTGCCCTTGGCCCAAGGGCGTGGAATGCGGCCTATGTCCAGCCCTCGCGTCGTCCGAAGGACGGCCGCTACGGTGAAAACCCGAACCGTTTCCAGCATTATTACCAGTTTCAGGTCATCCTGAAGCCATCGCCACCCGATCTTCAGGAACTTTATCTCGAAAGCCTCTACGCGATCGGCATCGACCCCGGCGTGCACGATCTGCGCTTCGTGGAGGATGATTGGGAGAGTCCGACGCTCGGGGCGTGGGGATTGGGCTGGGAATGCTGGTGCGACGGCATGGAGGTGAGCCAGTTCACCTATTTCCAGCAGGTGGCCGGGCAGGAATGCGCGCCGGTCGCGGGTGAACTCACCTACGGACTCGAACGCCTCGCCATGTATCTGCAGGGGGTTGATAACGGCTTCGAGTTGAACTTCAACGGCCTCGAAGGCGAGGGCAAGGTCACTTACGGTGACGTGTTCAAACAGGCTGAGGCGGAATATTCTCGCCATAACTTCGAGTATGCCGATACCGAGAAGCTCTTCCGGAACTTTGCCGAAGCCGAGAAGGAATGCCTCGCGCTCCTCGCCGCCGGCGCACCGCCGGAGGGCTCAGATCAGCGTCACAAGCAGGTGCTGCCGGCCTATGACCAATGCATCAAGGCCTCTCACGCCTTCAATCTGCTTGATGCGCGCGGCGTGATCTCGGTGACCGAGCGGCAAGGCTATATCCTCAAGGTGCGCGAACTCGCGAAAGCCTGCGGCGCGGCTTGGGTGCAGACAGAAGCGGGGGGCGGGTGATGGCGCGCGTCGTCGCTCATTCGGGCGTGCTGACTTCTGTTGATGTCGCGGGTTCAGTGGCCTTCTGGATCGGGAAACTCGGGTTCTCGGTGGTGGAGACCTTCGGCTCGCCGCCTGAATTCGCGATTCTGAGGCGTGATTGTGCCTATCAGATGATCGGAATGGCGCGCTCCGGTCCGCCAATGTTGCGGCGTGACCAGCGATCCGGGCTGATGGACGCCTATTTCTGGGTCGACGATGCACAAGCCCTGCATGACGATTTGACCCGAAGTGCCTGCACATTCGCTGCCCCGCTTGAAAAACAGCCCTATGGTGTCATCGAATTCATGATCGAGACGCCTGACGGCCATCACATTGCCTTTGGGCAGGATCTCCAGGGTGAGATCGGAAGGGAAAGCTGACATGCCCCCCAGAACACTCCTCGACATGGCGGGTGCCATGCCCGTTCCGCCCCCGATTTCGGAAAGCGTTCTCGTCATCATCGATGCCCAGAACGAATATCTTGAAGGCCCGCTGGCCCTCACCGGCGTTGCCCCGGCTATCGCGCAATGCGCGTCCGTGTTGGCCGCCTACCGCGCGGCGGGTGCTCCGGTGATCCACATCGCGCACAAAGGTCGTCCCGGCGGCGCTTTCGATCGCGATGCGCCCCGCGGGCAGATTGTCGATGCGCTTGCGCCGGTGGCTGGCGAAACCGTGATCGAGAAGCCGCTGCCGAACTCGTTTGCGAAAACCGCGCTCACCGAGGCTGTTGCTGCTACGGACCGCACCAAGCTCGTGATGATTGGTTTCATGACGCATATGTGCGTCTCATCCACCGCGCGCGCCGCGCTCGATCTCGGCTTCTCGACCACCATTCTCGCCGATGCCTGCGCCACGCGGGACCTGCCCGACGGCGATGGTGGCGTGGTGAGCGCCGAGACCCTGCATCGTGCCGAGCTTGCCGCTCTCTCCGATCGCTTTGCGGGAATTTTCTCCTGCGCGACCTTCCTTTCCGCCCAGATCTGAATCCATGCCCGATCTCCTGCTCGAACTCTTCTCCGAAGAAATCCCCGCCCGCATGCAAAGGCAGGCCGCGGAGGATTTGCGCAAGCTCGTCACCAACGCTCTGGTCGATCGTGGGCTCACCTATGAGGGTGCGAAGGCCTTCGCGACGCCGCGCCGCCTCGCGCTCACCATTGCCGGCCTGCCCGCACGCCAGCCGGATGTGCGCGAGGAGAAGAAAGGCCCGCGGATTTCCGCGCCGGAGGCCGCGCGTCTCGGCTTTCTGAAATCCATTGGCGTGCCGGAAAGCGAGTTTCATCGCTTCGAGCTCTATGAGGGGCATTCGGTCTCCCTGCCCGAGCGCGGGTTGTCGGTCGAGGTGCGTGGCACCGGCAAGGATGCCACGGCCTTCGCCATCATCGAGAAATCCGGGCAGCCGACGCTGGATGTGCTGGCCGAGATTCTCCCCGGCATTATCCGCGCTTTCCCCTGGCCGAAATCGATGCGCTGGGGTGCCGCGAGCGCCGCGCCGGGCAGCTTGCGCTGGGTGAGACCCTTGCGCTCGATTCTCGCGACTTTCGGTGCTGAAACCGAGGACACCGAGATCGTTCCCTTCGAAGTGGATGGGCTGAAGGCCGGGAACGTGACTTACGGTCACCGTTTCATGGCCCCCGGCGAAATTCGCATCCGCCGCTTCGATGATTACGTTATGAAACTCGAGGCCGCGAAGGTCGTGCTGGATGCCGATCGCCGCAAGGAAATCATCAAGACCGATGCACAGAACCTCGCCTTCGCGCAGGGGTTTGAGGTGGTGGAAGATGAGGGCCTGCTCGAAGAGGTCGCGGGCCTTGTCGAATGGCCGGTCGTGCTGATGGGTGCTTTCGAGGAAGCCTTCCTCGATGTGCCGGCGGAAGTGATCCGCGCCACGATCCGCGCGAACCAGAAGTGTTTCGTGCTGAAAAAGAGCGATGGAAAGCTCGCCAATCGCTTCCTGCTCACCGCGAATGTGGAAGCGAAAGATGGCGGCAAGGTCATCATCGGTGGCAATGAGCGCGTGATCCGCGCGCGGCTCTCGGACGCGAAGTTTTTCTGGGAGACCGACAAGCGCGTCTGGGCCGAGGATCGCGACTTCAAGCGGCTGGAGCGCTTCAGGAACGTCACCTTCCACGAGAAGCTCGGCAGCCAGTGGGACCGGATTGAGCGCATCCGCGCGCTGGCGAAGGAACTGTGCAAGGTCACGGGGGTGGACCCCGCCGAGGTCGATCTCGCGGCTCGCATCTGCAAGGCGGATTTGCAGACGGAAGTCGTGGGCGAGTTTCCCGAACTGCAAGGCTTCATGGGTCGTGTTTACGCGGGGCTCATCGGCGAGCATGCTTCCGTGGCCGCCGCCTGCGAGGAGCATTACAAGCCCGTTGGCCCGAACGACACGGTGCCGCGCGACCCGGTCTCGATCACGGTCGCCCTCGCCGACAAGCTCGATACCCTCGTGGGCTTCTGGGCCATCGATGAGAAACCCACCGGCTCGAAAGACCCCTATGCGCTCAGGCGAGCGGCTTTGGGGGTGATCCGCCTTGTGGTGGAGAATGGGGTGAGGGTGGGGTGGTCATCCGTCGAAAACTTTTTCGGTCACTGGATACATGCCGGATTGGCAGATCAGGTAATACAAGCTGCTGGCGAAACTTCGAGGCTCCAAGAGCTATATGAATTTGTTTCAGATAAAATTCCACCAATTGACCCAGACTGTATGAATCGTATTGCTGCGCAGCACTGGATCGAATTTTTGGAGCAATCGACATTTGAAGACTTGGGCCGATTTCACTTTGTTGCGATCGAGCTTAGGAAAATTTCGAAATACAAGTCAGTTGACCTCCTCTCCTTCTTCCATGATCGCCTGAAAGTCATGCTCCGCGACCAGGGCGCGCGGCATGATCTGGTGGATGCCGTGCTCGCCAATGGCGAAGCGAATGATGATCTCCTCCTCGTTGTGCGCCGCGTGGAAGCTCTCGGCGAATTCCTCGCCACGGAAGACGGAAAATCCCTGCTCGCCGGAGCCAAGCGCGCGACGAACATCCTGCGCGCCGAGGAAAAGAAAGACGGCGAGGGCGCGTTCGAAGCTGCGGCCGACCCAGCCTTGCTCCGCGAGCCGAGCGAGAAGGCGCTGCACGCCGCGCTCTTGACGGCGGGCGAGGCCGCCTTGCACGCGCTCGGGAAGCAGGACTTCGAGGCCGCGATGCGGGTGATGTCGTCGCTCCGTGGCCCGGTTGATGCCTTCTTCGAGGCTGTCATGGTCAATACTGATGATCCGGCCATCCGCCGCAATCGTCTGGCGCTTCTCGCCACCCTTCGGCGTGTGACGCGGCAGGTTGCAGATTTCACGAAAATCGCGGGTTAGGGGCTTTCCTATCCTTGCGAGACGATTTCGGTGGCGCCTCTATCCATTCGCCGTTCTGATCATTTCATTCCATCAATCCGCTTTTGGAATGCAGGAAAGCAGGCTAGCGTCGCGAAGATGCGGCGCTGAGCTGGCGCGGGCGGGAGGGCGAGCCGAATGAATTCTACCACCACCCGCGTCGTGCCTGCGGGCCTCATCATCCTGTGCGGCTGCATGATCGCGACGATCGGCTTCGGGCCGCGCGCCTCGATGGGCTTTTTTCAGCAGCCGATCATTTCGGCGAATGGCTGGGGGCGCGATGTCTTCGCGCTGGCGCTCGCGGTGCAGAACCTCCTGTGGGGTGTGGGGCAGCCTTTCATGGGGGCGATCGCCGATCGCTTCGGCACTCTGCGTGTGCTCTGGGCGGGGTTGGCGCTCTATGCGCTCGGGCTTTATTTCATGACCGTCGCGACGGACCCGCTCACGCTCAACCTCACGGCGGGCGTGCTGATCGGGTTCGGCCTTGCGGGATCCAGTTTCAATCTGGTGCTGGCGGCCTTCACCAAGCTGCTGCCGCCCGAGAAGCGCAGCATGGCCTTCGGCTTCGGCACCGCGGCCGGCTCTTTCGGGCAGTTCCTGTTCTCGCCGCTCTCGGTGGTGCTGATCCGCGATTATGGCTGGCAGAACGCGCTGATCGTGTTCGCCGCGCTGACATTGCTGGCCATGCCGCTGGCCATTGCTCTCGCCACAAAGCCGCAGGGCGGGAAGGCATCTTCAGCGGCCAACGAAAACGTGCCGGGCCAGACTGTGCGGCAGGCGCTGGCCGAAGCCTTCCGGCATCGCTCCTATGTGCTGCTGGTGCTGGGCTTCTTCACCTGCGGCTTCCAGCTTGCCTTCATCACGGTGCATTTGCCGAGCTATTTCAAGGATGTCGGCCTGCCGCCCGAGGTGGGAGGCATCACGCTCGCGCTGGTGGGATTGTTCAATATTGTCGGCTCACTCTCAGCCGGGTGGCTCGGCAATCGCATGCCGAAGCGCTGGATTCTCGCGATTATCTATATCGCGCGATCCGTCGCGACCTTGGGGCTGCTGGCCTCATTCGCCTATGTGCATCAGCCGATCACGGTGTTCGGTTACGCCACCACAGTCGGCGTGGTTTCCGCCATGCTGTTCGGGGCCTTCACGGGGCTTTTATGGCTCTCGACCGTCCCGCCGACAGCTGCGCTCGTTTCCATCATGTTCGGCCCGCGCTACATGGCGATGCTCTATGGTTTCGCCTTCTTCTCGCATCAGGTGGGCGGGTTTCTCGGTGTGTTTCTCGGCGGAATTTTGTTCGAGAAGACCGGCAGTTACGATGTCGTCTGGTGGCTCTCGATCGGGCTGGGGGTCGCCTCGGCGCTCATCAACCTGCCGATCAGCGAGAAGCCCGCGCCGCGTGATGGGCTCGCGCCACAACCGGCCTGAAGCCCCTGAAACTCAGCCTTCCTCGCCTTCGAGCAGACGCCGCTGGCGCGTGAGTTCGTGACCGAAGAAATCGAGGAACGCGCGTACACGCGCGGCCTTTTTCAGATCCGGATGGGTGAGAATCCAGAGGCTGGAATCGGCCTTCGGCGTCAGCGGAAGCTTGACCAGAGCCGGCCTCTTCGCCCCCATGAAACAGGGCAGTATTCCGGCGCCGATGCCGGCCACAATCGCATCTTCCACCGCCGACACGGCGCTGACTTTCGCCACAAAATTTTCCGGCGGAATGTTGTCCTCCAGCCATTTCGTCGGAGTCATCGAATGCATGGGGTAGCTCATCCCGATCCACGGGATGCCGGAGGTCAAAAAGCCCGCCGGGTCCTTCGGGTCCAGCTTGTGCTGGGCTATCAGCGCTTTCGACGCATAGGCGCTCCAGGCGATCGAACCGACGCGGCGACCCACCAGAGTCTCCGGCGGATCGACGGCCGCGCGAATGGCGACATCCGCATCCCGACGCGAGAGATTGAGCGGCCGGTTGTCGATGATGAAATCGAGCAGAATCTCCGGAAATTTCTCGCGAAAAGCGCAGAAAGCCGGTGCAATCAGATCCGAGAACATCGTATCGGTGGTCGTGACCCGCAACTCGCCCGAGGGGCGCACATCCTGACCGGCAATCCGACGCTCGAATTCGATGATCGACTCCGACATGCGCGTTGCCAGAGCCACCATTTCCTCGCCCGCTGAGGTCAGCATGTATCCGGTGCGCGCGCGCTCAAAAATGCGAACACCGAGCTGATCTTCCAGCGTGTTGAGACGCCGGAAGACGGTCGAGTTGTTCACCGTCAGGGCCTCGGCTGCGCCACCCAGCGAGCGCGCATCCGCAATGGCCTTCACAAGGCGAAAATCATCCCAGGCAAGGGGTTGAGTCATCGGGTTCCGCCGAGGTTCTTGTTGGTTTCGCAAAACCGTCCCAAACCAGTTTATATAGCAACCAAACTGCCGATGACAGGGGGTGAAACCCTGAGTCGCATTGAACTTAAGTCATAAACGAGTGGTTTACCGAGGGCTGGCAGCTCTCAATAAGCGGTCAAATATTGCTTCTCCAAGCCCTTCCTCGGAAAATTTGACCACTGCGATGCCTGTAGGAGAAAGTGAATCCAAATGCCGCAAACTGGCATAGAGGTTCGCTGCGGCCTCCTCGAGGCTGCCGGAAGGCGAGAGATTGCGGGTCAGCGCCGCTGTTGCTCCCGGAGGTATTTCTTGCCCGAATGCAAGGCAGGCCTCTCCGGGTCGGACTTCAAGGGCATTGAGCCGCAGCGGTGCGCGCGGGGCATAATGCGAGGCGAGGCGGCCGGGTGAAAGCGGGCTCGTCTCGCTGACCTCGTCCGGTATCGCGATCGCGCGCCCGATGACCTGCTCGGCCTCGGCTCGCGTCACGGCTCCGGGGCGCAGCTGGATCGTGTCGCCCTTCAGGCACGCAAAGATCGATGACTCGACACCCACTCTGCTAGCGCTCCCCATCACGATCGCGTCGATCTTTCCATCGAGATCGGCCAGCACGTGCTGCGCCTCGGAAGGTGAGACATGGCCCGAGACGTTGGCGCTCGGTGCGGCGATCGGCCGACCGGCCGACTGCAGGATGGCGCGCGCGACCGGATCGACCGGAACGCGGATCGCGACGGTATCCAGCCCGGCCCGGGCCAGATCGCAAACCGCACAATCGCGCGCCGCCGGCACGACCAGCGTCATCGGACCCGGCCAGAAGGTGGCCGCGAGCTTCCGGGCATCGTCATTGAAAACACCGAGCCTGAGCGCCGCTTCCACCGTGCCGACATGCGCGATCAGAGGATTGAAACTGGGACGACCCTTCGCCGAGTAAATCCGCGCCACGGCCTTGGGGTCTGTAGCATCGGCTCCGAGTCCGTAAACCGTCTCGGTCGGAAACGCGACAAGCGCACCTTCGGCCAGGAGCCGACCGGCTTCGGCGAGGGAACAGGTGTCCGTAGCAAGGCGCGTCGTCATCATCGATTTCGTTCAAGGTGGGTGTTTACAAGTCAGATAGTTTATATATAAACAATCTTGCCTCCCGGCGCTTTCCTAGAGAGTTGCGTCACGAGAGGCAAATCCGTCTGGTCACGGCGCGCGAGCGCTTTTATCGTGATCGGCGAAGAGGGCGGCAAGGCCCCGGCTCTTGAGGGATGGAGGCTAGCATGAGCTATCGCGCGCCGGTTGAGGATATCCTGTTCGCCATGCGCCATGCGGCGGGGCTTGATCAGGGCATCGAGAGCGGGCTTTTCGCCGATCTCGCTGATGACATGGCTGAGGCCGTGCTCGAAGAGGCCGCAAAATTTGCCGAGAGCCGGATCGCCCCTCTCAACCGCACGGGGGACAAGGAAACCTCGCGGCTCGTCGACGGCAAGGTGATCACGCCCAAGGGATTCAAGGAGGCCTACGCCGATTGGGCCGCCGGCGGCTGGGCCGGTGTCGCTGCCGAGCCCGATTTCGGGGGGCAGGGGCTGCCGGTGCTGCTCAACATTGGCTGCACGGAACTCTGGAACGCGGCGAATCTTGCCTTCGCGCTCAATCCGCTCCTCACGATGGGCGCGGTCGAAGCGCTCACTGCGCATGGGTCGGAGCATCTCAAGTCCACCTATCTCGCGAAGCTTATTTCCGGCGAATGGACCGGAACGATGAACCTCACCGAGCCGCAGGCGGGCTCGGACCTCGCGCTCCTCACGAGCCGTGCCGAGCGCAATGGCGATGGCACGTACCGGATTTTCGGGCAGAAAATCTTCATCACCTATGGCGATCACGACCTGACCGAGAATATCGTCCATCTCGTGCTCGCCCGCCTGCCGGATGCGCCTCCCGGCACACGCGGCATTTCGCTCTTCGTGGTGCCGAAATTCATCCCCAAAGCGGATGGTTCGCCGGGCGAAGCAAATGATGTGCGCTGCCACGCGCTCGAGCACAAGCTCGGCATCCATGCCTCGCCCACCGCGACCATGATTTATGGCGACAAGGGCGGCGCAATCGGCTGGCTGGTCGGCGAAGAGAACAAGGGCCTCGCCTGCATGTTCACGATGATGAACAACGCTCGCCTCGCAGTGGGCGTGCAGGGTGTGGCCGTGGCCGATCGCGCCTATCAGCAGGCGCTTGCCTATGCGCAGGATCGCAAGCAGGGTAAGGCGGTGGGCGCGGCGAATGCCAGCCCGATCATCGCGCATCCCGATGTGAAGCGCATGTTGCTTGAAATGCGCTCGAAAACGGCTGCCGCGCGCGCGATCTGCCTCGTCACGGCCGCCGGTCTCGATGGTTATCACCGGCTGGAGGGCGCGGCCTCGAAGGCGGCGCATGAGGAGGCGAGCCTGCTGACGCCTGTCGCGAAAGGCTTCTCGACCGATATCGGCATTGAGGTTGCCTCGCTCGGGGTCCAGATTCACGGCGGCATGGGCTTTGTCGAGGAAACCGGTGCGGCACAGCATTATCGCGATGCGCGCATTCTCGCGATTTATGAGGGTACGAACGGCATTCAGGCGATCGACCTCGTCATGCGAAAGCTGCCGCTTTCGAATGGTGCTTGCGTCAGGGGCGTGCTGGCGCGCTATGCGAAGACCGTCGAGGCAACCCGCGCCATCAATCACCCGGCCTTCGCACGAATCGGGCAGAGGCTCGGCGAAGGGCTCGCGGCGCTGACGCGCACAACCGAATACATGCTCGCGAATCTCGCCTCGAAATCGAATGATGTGCTCGCTGGTGCCACGCCTTATGCGCGGCTTTTCGGGCTTGTGGCGGGCGGCGCCTATCTCGCCGATCAGGCGCTTGCGGCCCATGCGGGGCTCGGCGCGGGCGAGACCGACCCGCGCCACGCCATGCGCATCGAAGATGCGCGGTTCTTCGCCGAGAACCTCGTGACGGCGGCGGGTGGGCTCGAGACCACCATTCTCGAAGGTGCTGAATCCGTCAATGCCGCCTACGAAACAGCGGCCGAATAATCCGGGACCATGATGATGAGCGATGTTCTGACCAGCCGCGACGGCGAGGTTCTGACCCTGCGCATGAACCGCGCGGAGAAGAAAAACGCGCTCACCGGCGCGATGTACTCGGCCCTCACCGAGGGGCTGAAGGCAGCCAATGCCGATGATGGAATCGGAGCGATCGTCATTCTCGGGCAGCCTGGCATCTTCTGTGCGGGCAATGATATCAAGGATTTCATCGCCTTTGCGATGGGCGGGGGCATCGGTCAGCCGATTCTCGATTTTCTGCGCGCTCTGGTGGCCAACGAGAAACCGCTCGTGGCGGGCGTGGATGGCGCGGCCATCGGCATCGGCACCACGATGATCCTGCATTGCGATTATGCGATCGCCTCGCCGCGCGCGGTGTTCGCCACACCTTTTGTCGATCTCGGTCTTGTGCCGGAGGCGGCTTCGAGCTTGATCGTGCCGCAGCTCATGGGCAATCGGCTCGCCTTCGAGATGCTGGCGATGGGCGCGAAATTCAGCGCCGAGCGCGCCCGCGAGACCGGACTGGTCAACACTATTGCTGAACTCGACACGCTTGAAACGGTAGTGCGGGAAACCGCTGAAGCGATCGCAGCCAAGCCGCGCGAAGCGGTGAAGCTCGCCCGCAAGCTCATTCGTGGCGATCAATCCGCCATCCTCCTGCGCATTGATGAGGAGGCGAAGCTCTTTTCCGAGCGACTGATGTCAAAAGAAGCGCGCCAGGCGTTCGAAGCGTTTCTCGCCAAGGGCAAATCCTGATCCGAACTGGAGAATATCATGAGCCTTTCCGGCAAGACCCTCTTCATCACCGGCGCCTCGCGCGGCATTGGCCTCGCGATTGCGCTCCGCGCAGCCCGTGATGGCGCGAATATTGTCGTGGCCGCGAAAACCGCAGTGGCGCATGCCAAGCTCGAGGGCACGATTTTCACCGCCGCCGAAGAGATCGAAAAGGCCGGCGGCAAAGCGCTGCCGATCCAGCTCGATATTCGCGATGACGAGGCAACGGAGGCAGCTTTCGCGAAGGCGGCGCAGCATTTCGGCGGCATCGATATCGTCGTCAACAACGCTTCCGCGATCAATCTCGCACCGGTCGAGAAGCTGGAAATGAAACGCTTCGACCTGATGCACCAGATTAACGCGCGCGGCACCTATCTCGTCTCGCGCTGCGGGCTGCCTTACCTCGCAAAAGCCGGCAATCCGCATATCCTGATGCTTTCTCCTCCGCTCGACATGAAGACCAAGTGGTTCGCCGGGCACACGGGGTATTCCATGGCGAAATTCGGGATGAGTCTCGTGGTTCTGGGCCTTGCCGGCGAAACCAAGGGACGAATCGGCGTCAATGCGCTCTGGCCGCGCACCACCATCGCGACCGCAGCAGTGAACAACCTGCTCGGTGGCGAAGCCTTGATGCGCGCCTCGCGCACGCCGCAAATTCTCGCCGATGCCGCCTACATGATCTTCAACAAGGATGCGAAGACCTTCACTGGCAATTTCATCATCGATGACACCTTTATGGCGGGCGAGGGCGTCACGGATTTCGATATCTACCGGAATGACCCGACCTCGGCACTCGCACCCGATTTCTTTGTTCCCGATGACATCCTGCCGCCCTCCGTTGCGACCTACGGACCTCTGAAGGCCTGAGATTTCGCTTGATTTCGCCGCCCCCACGCGGCTCAAATCCGGCCGGACGTCGCGGCTGGTGAATCGGGGGGAGCGTCAGAATGATCGTCGCCTATCTCCCCGGCCATGCGAGCCCGGAAACCCGCTGTCACTTCGAGCGGCGGATCATCGGCGAAGGCGAACCTGTGCCTGCCGATGTCATCTGGATCGACATGCTCAACCCCTCGCGTGAGGAGGATGCCCGCGTCGAGGCCCGGCTCGGCATCTCTATCCCGACGCGCGAGGAGAGCGAGAATATCGAGCCGTCCGAAGTGCTCTATGTCGAGAATGGCGTACGCTATATGTCTGCGCGCATCTTGTGCCAGTCTGAGAGCGAGACACCGCAGCTTGCGCCGATTTCCTTCATCCTGAAGGATCATCATCTCGTCACCGTGCGTTACGACGAGCCGCGCTCGTTCCAGATGTTCATCAACCGCATGGCGCGGCCCTCGGCCTGCACGCCCACGGGCGACCACATGCTGATTTCACTCTTCGAAACGGTGATCGACCGCGCCGCCGAATTGCTCCGGATGGCCGGTGAGCGCATCGACGATGTTTCGCCGATGGTGTTCGGCAAGGGCGGCGCCAACGAGAATGATCCGCGTGTTTTCCGCGAAACGCTGCAAACGCTTGGCCTTGAAGGGGCGCGCATCTCCAAGGTGCGTGAGAGCCTCGTCTCGATCGAGCGCATGCTGCTGTTTCTCACCGCGAACACCGCTGGTTCCACCTTGCCCGATAACCTGAGGCAGGAAGTGCGCACCACCCTTCGCGACTTGCAAAGCCTCGAGGACCACGCGACGTTCCTGACCTCGAAGATTCAGTTCCTGCTCGATGCGACGCTCGGGCTGGTGAGTCTGGAGCAGAACAAGATCATCAAGATTTTCTCGGTGGCGGCGGTGATTTTTCTTCCCCCGACGCTCATCGCCTCGATTTACGGCATGAATTTCAAGGCGATGCCCGAACTGGAATGGGCCGCAGGTTACCCGATGGCGATCGGCCTCATGGTGCTCGCAGCTGTGGGCACTTACAGCTTCTTCAAGATGAAGCGGTGGTTGTAGGGGTGCAGCAGACGTCGGCAGAATGGCCGTCCGTGCCTGTGCGAGGGGCAAAAGACAATGTGCGGACGATTTGCGCTGACGCTGCCGCCTGAAGCCACGCGCGCCTATTTCCGTTATGGCGAGTTCCCGAATTTTCCACCGCGTCCGGACATCCGGCCGACCCAGCCCGTGCCGGTGGTGACCCTTTCCGACGGCGCGCGGCACTTCATGCTGATGCGCTGGGGTTTCATCCCCGGTTTCGTGAAGGACGAGAAGGAATTTCCGCTCCTGATCAATGCGCGCAGTGAAACGGTGTTCGAGAAGCCGAGCTTCCGCAACGCCATCCGGCGGAGGCGCTGCCTGTTCGTGGCCGACGCGTTCTATGAGTGGATGAAGCTCGACCCCAAGGGGAAGTTCAAGCGCCCCTATCGCATTTTTCGTCGCGGGGGGGAGCCGCTGGCGATGGGCGGAATTTACGAGACATGGGTGAGTCCGAATGGCTCGGAAATCGATACCTGCGCCATCCTCACCACTGGCGCGAACGGCCTTGTTGCCGCGATCCATGACCGGATGCCGGTGATCCTCGATGCGCGGGATTTTGATGCGTGGCTTGCGCCCGAGACAGGGCAGGATGAGGTGCAGCGCCTCATGCGTCCGGCGGACGAAGCGGCACTCGTGATGGAGCCGATCGAGCGCGTGGGCGACGAGGATGAGCGGTTGCTCTAACGCTCCAGCACAGCTGCCATTTCCACATGCGCCGCGTGGCGGAACTGGTCGAAAGGCGTCACTGGCCCGAGCCTGAACCCGGCATCGACCAGAATGCGGGCATCACGCGCGAAACTTTCGGCGTCGCAGGAAATCGAGACAACCCGCGCCAGTTTCGATTTTGCGATCTCGCGCATCTGCGCTTCGGCCCCCTGCCTGGGTGGATCGAGAAGCACGGCGTCGAACGGCTTCAACTCGGGCGCGAAAAGTGGACGGCGAAAGAGATCGCGCGCCTCGGCCACCATCGGTCTACCACCCGGATTGGCGCGGATCGAGCGTTGCAACGCTGCGATCGCCTGTTTGTCGGAATCGATGGCCGTGACCTTCATCCGGCGCGCGAGGCGCAGTGCAAACGGTCCCAGACCGCAGAACAGATCGGCGACGTTTTTCGAGCCGTTCAGCGCGTTCTTCGCGTAATCCGCGAGAAGAGTCTCTGCCGTTTCCGTGGCCTGCAGGAACGAGCCGGCGGGGAGAAAGGCAACCAGCCCGTCATAGGAAAGCTGCGGCGCGCGCTCCTCGATGAGGCGCTCGCCATGCAAGGTGAGTCGTGCGAGATCATGGGATTTCGCGAAGGCGATCAGCTTCTGGCGCAATCCTTCGGCAATCGCGCCCGCGCCGCGAATATCGATATCGAGGCCCTGATCACAGGCCGTCACCTGCGCATCGAGAGGCTTCGCCATACCGCGCAAGACATGCCCGATGCCCCGCGCGATATCCGGAGCTTTTGCGAGCGCCGGCACGAGCAGCGGGCAGGAATCGAGATCTACCAGCGCGTGGCTTCTCGCCTGCATGAAGCCGGCCTCAATGGGCCCGCCGGCGACTTTTGGGTAGCGGACATGCAAGGTCACGCGCCGCCGTCCGGCTCCATGAGCGTCCACGGTAGGCAGGATTTCCGCTTCAAGCCTAGCGCGCGATAACGCTTGCCGGATGCGGCCGCGCTTCCATTCGGCGACCTTCTCGGCGCGCCAATGCTGCACGACGCAGCCGCCACAGGTGCCAAAATGGGTGCATTCGGGCGCGATGCGGTCGGCACTCGGTGCGAGGATTTCCACCAAGGTCGCGCGCTCGCCTTCCCGCGTGATGCTGACGTGCTCGCCGGGCAGGGCGAAGGGGACGATGACACGCGCGCCCCCGATCTCGCCGAGGCCATCGCCACGCGCGCCGATCGCGCTGATTTCAATGGTCTGCGGTTTCATCAGGGCTTTCGCGCATGCAAGAGGAATTCGCGGTTGCCATCGCCGCCCTCAATCGGTGAGGGGATCAGCCCGCAAATGTCCAGTCCTAGCCCGGCGATTTCTGTCGCAACGCGCTCGGCAATCTCGCGCTGGAGAGCAGTATCGCGGATGACGCCGTCCTTGCTGGCCTTTGGCCCGGCTTCGAATTGCGGCTTTATGAGAGCCACAAGGTCGCCGCCCGGTTCCAACAGGCGTAGGCCAGCAGGAAGCGCCTTTGCGAGACCAATGAACGAGAGGTCCGCCACGATGAGGCTCACCGGATCGGGGATATGCTCTCGCGAAACGGCCCGCGCATCGAGCCCCTCAAGGCTTATGACGCGTGGATGCGCCTGAAGGCTCAGGTGAAGCTGCCCGTGGCCGACATCCACCGCATAAACCTTCCGCGCATCGCGCCTGATGAGGCAGTCCGAAAAGCCGCCGGTTGAAGCGCCGAGATCGAGGCAAATGCGCTCCCCAGGGTTCACGCCGAACGCATCCAGCGCCGCGCCGAGCTTCACGCCACCGCGCGAAACGGTTTCGAACGGGCGCGCGGCGTCGATGGTGGCATCGCGCATCACGCCGCGCGATGGCTTGTCGATCGGCACGCCATCCACCCGGACAAGACCGGCTTCAATGGCAGCCTTCGCCAGCGCGCGGCTTTCGAAAAGGCCCCGTTCGACAAGGAGTTGATCAATCCGGAGGCGGCTCATGGTCGCGGGTTCGAAATTTCTGTCGTGCTTTCTGCATCCGCTATGCGACCTTGCGTGTTCAAGCACAAGAAGCTTGCGTTGCGGCATTCCAATCGCAGCGGCGCGAAGCTCGAACCCGAAGGAGGATGTCATGAATACCCAACTCTCGCGTCGCCTGTTTCTCGCCGGTGCCAGCGTCGCGGCTGGTGCAAGCGTGTTGCCGAAAGCCGTCTTTGCTCAGGCCGCTGCGCCCGCCCCCGCCGGAGCGTTCGCGTTGCCGCAACTCGGCTATGCCTTCAACGCACTCGAACCGCATATCGATGCCATGACGATGGAAATCCATTCGCAGCGTCATCACGGTGCTTTCATCACGAACCTGAACAATTTCGCGAAAGATCACGGCGTGATCGCCAACGGTTCTGTGCCGAAACTGCTGGCAGAATGGCAGCAGCTGCCTGAGTCGATCCGTGTCGGTGCGAAGAACTCGCTCGGAGGCCATGCGAACCACACGATGTTCTGGCAGATCATGACTCCCGGTGGCGCGAAAACCCCGGAGGGCGAGCTCAAGGCGGCGATCGACCGTGATCTCGGCGGCTTCGACAAGATGAAGGCCGACTTCAACGGTGCCGGCGGCCGGGTCTTCGGATCGGGCTGGGTGTTCGTGACGGTTTCGAAAGAAGGCAAACTCGCGATGGTCTCAAAGCCGGGGCAGGATACGCCGCTGATGGACGGGCAGATGGTGCTGTTCGGCAATGACGTGTGGGAACACGCCTATTATCTCAAGTACCAGAACCGTCGTGCCGAATACCTCGCCAACTGGTGGAATGTCGCCAACTGGTCGAAAATCGGCGAGCGTTTTGCTGCGGCGAAAGCGGGCAAACTCGCGATCTGAGCGGAAGGCAATTCAGGGCGTGCTTCAAGGCTGGAGCACGCCCTTGATATAACGACAGACGATGGCCGTATCGGCCGTGAAATTCTGGGGTGAAACCGGCGTGAGTTGCGCCTGCACGCAGAGCCAGCGATCCGTCTCGTACCAGTATGTATCGGTATACATGGTCATCCCGGTAACATCCTCGCCATTGAGCCGACGCACCCATTTCGTGTTGGCGCGGACCAGAGCGACATCGCCGAAAATCTCGATGTGCTCGTCGCGCATGTCCCAATAGAGAATGACTTCGGGATCAAAATCCGTCGCCCAGTCCTTCAGATACTCGGCGCGGCCATGCACCGAACCCGAGGAGGACAGACAGACGAAGCGAGGATGGATGATCGCATCATGCGATGCCACATCGCATGTCACGAAATTATGGATGAACTTCGCGTTGAGAGCGCTGAGTGCCGCCCGATCCTGTTCGTGATTGCGCATGTGTCCCCGATTCCCTCACTCGTTGTTCTGCGAGGAAAAAAGAACATAGAGGGAACATTTTTGCAAGTGCCAGCTCAGGCCCGCGCTGAGGCGCTCGCCTTCTGCCGTGCCAGAATATCCTGCACGGTTTTCACGATGGCTGCGGCATCTAGACCGGCCTCGGCATATTGCCTCAAGGGGCTGTCCTGATCCTGATAGAGATCCGGCAGCGTCAGGGTGCGCACAACAAGGCCCTGATCCAGAAGACCCTCCTCGGCGAGGAAATGCAGCACCATCGCGCCGAAACCGCCCTTCGAGCCTTCCTCGATGCTGATCAGCATGTCGTGGTTCAGCGCGAGATCGCGGATCAGCGCCTCGTCGAGCGGCTTGGCGAAACGGGCATCGGCGATGGTGGTGGAAAGGCCGAGTTTTTCCAGCTCATCCGCGGCTTTCTCGGCTTCCTGAAGCCGGGTGCCGAGCGACAGGAGCGCGACATGGCTTCCTTCGCGGATGACTCGCCCCTTGCCAATTTCCAGCACTTCGCCCCGCTCGGGCATCTCGACACCGCGCCCGTCGCCGCGCGGATAGCGCAGGGCGATCGGTCCGGATTCATGCGCGGCCGCGGTGCGCACCATGTGAACGAGTTCCGCCTCGTCTGCAGCCGCCATTACAACCATGTTGGGCAGGCAGCAGAGATAAGCGAGGTCGAAGGCCCCGGCATGGGTCGCGCCATCGGCTCCGACCAGCCCGGCGCGATCCAGTGCGAAACGCACGGGCAGGTTCTGGATCGCGACATCATGGACGAGTTGATCGTAGCCGCGCTGGAGGAAGGTCGAGTAAATGGCGCAGAACGGCTTGTAGCCTTCGGTCGCCATGCCGGCGGCGAAAGTCACGGCGTGCTGTTCGGCGATGCCGACATCGAAGGTGCGCTTCGGAAAAGCCTGTCCGAAAAGGTCGAGCCCTGTTCCCGAGGGCATGGCGGCAGTGATGGCGACAATCTTCTCGTCTGCCTCGGCTTCCGCCATCAGGCTCTGCGCGAAAACCTTGGTATAGCTCGGAGCGTTCGAAGCCGGCTTCGCCTGCTTGCCGGTGATGACATCGAACTTCTGAACACCGTGATATTTGTCGGCGCTCGCCTCGGCAGGGGCGTAACCCTTCCCTTTCTGGGTCACGACATGAACCATGATCGGCCCGATATCGGCGTCACGCACGTTCTTCAGTACGGGCAGAAGGTGGTCGAGATTATGTCCGTCGATCGGCCCGACATAGTAGAAGCCGAGTTCCTCGAACATCGTGCCGCCGGTCACATAGCCACGTGCATGCTCGACGGCGCGGGTGATGGCGCTGTCGAGGCGACGCGGCAACTGGGCCGAAAGCTGTTTGCCGATATCGCGCAGTTTCAGATAGGCGCGGCCCGAACCGAGCCGTGCCAGATAGGCCGACATCGCGCCCACGGGCGGGGCGATCGACATGTCGTTGTCGTTCAGGATCACGATGAGGCGCGAACCCAGCGCGCCGGCGTTGTTCATGGCTTCGTAGGCCATGCCCGCTGACATCGCGCCATCGCCGATGACCGCGATCACATGGTTGTCGCCGCCCGCGAGATCGCGCGCGACGGCCATGCCAAGGCCTGCCGAGATCGAGGTCGAGGAATGCGCCGCGCCGAAGGGATCGTATTCGCTCTCCGAGCGCTTGGTGAAGCCCGAGAGGCCACCGCCCTGCCGCAAGGTGCGGATGCGCTCGCGTCGACCGGTAAGAATCTTGTGCGGATAAGCCTGATGGCCCACGTCCCAGATCAGCCGATCTTCGGGCGTGTTGAACACATGGTGCAGGGCGACCGTCAACTCGACAACGCCGAGACCGGCGCCCAGATGCCCGCCCGTAACCGAAACAGCATCAATGGTTTCGGCACGCAATTCATCGGCCACCTGCTGCAAATCGCTCTCCGGCAGGCGACGGAGATCGGAGGGAAACTCGACGGTGTCGAGCAGGGGAGTTGCCGGGCGCTGGGTCATGCCCGGCTATATAGCCGCTTTGGCCGCATCAGCAACGCGTTTGACGCTGACAGAACTCAACTTTTCGAAACGGGCGTGGCCGCTCCGCGCTGGTTCCAGGGTGCCCGCGCCAGCAAGAGAGCCATGCCGCAGAAACCCGTGAGGCCCGCGAACATCAGCCCGGCCCCGACGAATGCCGGCAGAGCAATCCAATAAGGGTGCGTCAGCAACGAGAGAATGACACCGGCAAGCACCAGAAATCCCGCACCAAGCAGCACCTGCCGCTCCAGTGGAATCACTTTGCGCGACGAGGTTTCCACCGATCCCCCGGCAGATTTCCACCCTGAAATCCCTGCTTTCAGCGAATAGACCTCCATTCCTTCGGCCGCGAGGCGTTCACAGGCCATGCCGGAGCGGCGGCCGCTGGCACAGACCAGCACAAGCTTCTCGCCAGCTTGAGGTGCAATCCGCACGGAACCGATCTGCCCGAGCGGCAAGGATTGCGCACCGCGGATGTGTTCGGATGCGAATTCGGCCGGCTCGCGCACATCCAAAATACGCGCTTCGCCTTTCGCGAGCCAGTTCATGGCCGTTGCAGCATCGATCTCGCGCATGGTGTCATCCTCGCGTTGGGCGGAGGGGGTTGCAATTCCAACCGCCGCATCATACGCATTCAATAATAGGAATATGTTGTCCTGACAAGACCGGAACCGGAGAGACCTGCCATGAAAAACTATCTCGAAATCACGAAATCCACCTCCGCCGGTCTTCGCGAATTGCGCAAAGATGCCGCCGAGCCGCTGGCCGGTTTCAGCCAGCTCACCCGTGAGGCGATGAAAGAAGGGGTTCTCGACAAGAAAACCAAGGAATTCATCGCTATGGCTCTCGGTGTGGCTGCGCGTTGCGATGCCTGCCTCGGCTATCATGCCGAAGCCCTCGTGAAGTTGGGCGCCACCCGGCAGGAACTGGCCGAAGTTCTCGCCGTCGCCGTGCAGATGGGCGGTGGCCCCTCCTTGATGTATGCGGCGGATGCGATGACGGCCTTCCTGCAGTTCGAGGGGCAGAAGGCGGCTTGAGAGTCATCTCTCGGGCAGCGGAATGAACTCGCTCTCGCCCGGCACGCTGTCGAACCGCCCGGCGGCCCAATCGGCCTTGGCCTGGTCGATGCGCTCCTTGCTCGACGACACGAAATTCCACCAGATATGGCGCGGGCCATCCATTGGCTCGCCGCCGAAAATCATCAGGCGGGCATTCGTCTGCGCGAGGATCGAAATCCGGTCGCCGGGTTTCAGGATCAGCAGCTGGCCCGGCCCGAACACATCGCCCGCGATGTCGATTTCGCCTGAAACGGTGTAGATCGCGCGCTCGTCATAATCCGGATCGAGCGGGAGGATCGCGCCCGGCGCGAGGATCGCCTCGGCATAGAGGGCCGGGTGCGGGAACTCGACCGGAGAGCGCTGCCCGTAAGCTTCACCCATCATGAGCCGGACGCGCTTGCCCTCTCCGACGACGCGGGGAAGATCAGCCTCCGGATGATGAATGAAGGCCGGGTCCTGTTCCTCGAAGCCTTTCGGCAGAGCCGCCCAGGCCTGAATGCCGTAAAGCCGCTGGCCGGTGGCACGTGCGGCTTCGCCCGTGCGCTCGGAATGGGTGACACCGCGCCCGGCCGTCATCAGGTTCAGTGCGCCGGGCGTGATTTCCTTCACGACCCCGAGACTGTCGCGATGAACGATCGAGCCGTCGAAGAGGTAGGTCACGGTCGAGAGCCCGATATGCGGGTGCGGTCGCACATCGAGGCCCTGCCCCAGCAGGAATTCGCTCGGCCCCATCTGATCGAAAAACACGAATGGCCCGACCATCTTCTTGCCCACGGAGGGCAGGGCGCGCCGCACTTCGAACCCGCCGATATCGCGGGCGCGCGGCACAATCACCTGTTCGATGGCGGCACAGGCCCGCGCATCGCCTGGGTTCGGATCATCATGAGGGAGGGACGACATCAGGGCCTCTCTGGCTTGGCGCAGAACATGTCAGACCAGATGGCGAGGCGGCGCAAGAGAACAAGGCGCGGCAATTAAAATTGTAAAAACGCAAAGATTTATCGAATTCAGGCAAAATATATTGCTCGATCGCCGATTCAGTTGTCGAGCGGCACCTTGCCGGAGGGCTTTCCATCTGCGCCGAGGGTGATCTTCTCGATGCGCATCTGCGCCTCGGCCAGCAGGGCCTCGCAGCGCTTCTTCAGTGCTTCGCCTTTTTCGTAAAGCGCAATCGAGGCTTCGAGCTTGACGTCACCGCGCTCCAGTTCGGTGACGATGGACTCAAGCTGGCGCATGGCCTCCTCGAAAGGCAGGGCTGAAATGGCGGTCTCGTCGGGGGCGTTGTCTTTGCTCATGCTGGCAACCTAGACGACATGGAGCCTGAATTGAACCCGTTTTCCCCGGTTTATCCCAAGGCCGTTCAGGCGCGTACGCCAAAACGCAGGCCCGGAGCCGGGCGCTCCAGCAACACATCGCGGCGGAACCGGAACAAGGCCGCGGGGCGCCCGCCGGTGGTGATCTGCTCGCCAGTGGCTTCCACGAGCCCGGTGCCCTCCACGAGGCGGCGGAAATTCTGCTTGTGCAGATGATGGCCGGAAATCGCCTCGACCTTGGTTTGCAGGGCCGTGAGCGTGAAGCTCGACTCAAGCAATTCAAACACCAGCGGGCGATATTTCAGCTTGCCGCGCAACCGGCCGAGAGCCGTTGCCAGTATGCGGCGATGGTCGAACTGCATCATCCGCCCGAGGCGTGGCCGCTCGGACCAGTTCTGCGCTGCCGGGCGGCCATCGCGCGCGGCTTCCTCGACAAGGCCTGCTTCATAGAGCAATTCGTAGCGCTCGAGCACTTTCTCTTCGTCGAATGGGCGGCCTTCGAGCCCGAACAGCATGCGCGCACGCTCCATCCGGGTCAGCGCCTGCTTGTCACCACGGGAGGTATCGTCACGCGCGGCTTCGGCCCATTGGCTGAGGCGTGGAGCGATGTCGGCATCAAGCATGGCAGGGCGGCCGCCGCGCCAATCCTCCCACGGGAAGAAACTGTAGACATTGTGCAAGGCCGATTTCGCGCGCTCGCGCCCCTCGATCCGGGTCAGCGCGAGATAACCGATCGAGACGACATGCGGATTGTCATCTGGCGCGGCGGGGGTCCGCTCGTCGGCATGCCGCCCGCGATCCCCGAAGGTGTACAGCTGCTCGACATATCCGAGGCTGAGGCCCGCCTGCTCGGAGGCGAAGGCGCGCAGCCCAAGCTCAAGCGTGCGATGGGTCATCGGCTCGAAGGGTCCTGACGGCAGGCCCGGACTGCCGGCGACATCGAAAGCCGACGCATAGACCTGCGGCATGTCCCGCTCGATCATCAGGATGACGGCGGTGAGATTGATCTCCAGCGCGCTGCCACCGGGAGCTTTCATGCAGGGCGCCCCGGCGGGCCGATATCGAGCGCAAACGGCACGCCTTCATAACAATCTTCGCCCCGGCCGATGCGTTCGATGGCTTTGACCATGCGCCCGCCACGCTCAAGGATGGAATCGCCTAGACGGACGATATGGATATTCGGAGTCGCGGTGGGGGAGGCAAGCCGGATGCGTTCGGCCCATTCGGCCTCGCTGGTATCGGGCCGCAACGCACAGGCTGCGATATAGGCGCTGGCGGTTGAACGGCTGACACCGGCATAGCAATGGACGACGAGCGGGTTTGCCCGATCCCAGCGGCGGATGAAGCCGAGGATTTCCGCGACGTGATCGGCATTGGCCATCACCTCGCCGGCTGTGGGTTGCCAGATATCGGCGAAATCGAGCTTCAGGTGCCGCGCTTCCTCCACGCCCTGCGGGGTGATGACCTGATCGATGTTCTTGATCACGGTCAGCACGTCGCGCGCGCCCGTCTGACGCACGGTGGTGTGAAGGCGATCGAGCGAGCAGACATGGATACGCGGCATGGATCAGGCTTTCGTGACGATGGAGAGTTCCGCGAAACGGGCGAGAAAACGGGCTTTGGCTTCCTCGGCGCTCCAGGGCGAGAGCAGCGCCAGAATGCCGGAGCCCAAAGCGGGAGGCTCGCCGAAAATCGGGCGGGCCTCGGTCTCCGAAAAACCCGCGAGCCGCGTGGCCTCAAGGTAGGCGGCGGCCCGATCGGCCTTTTTCGCAAGGTCAGCCGCGATCCGGCTCATGGGAGCCGGCAGATCGAATCGACGAAGGATGGCATCAAGGATGCGGGCTTCCGTCTCGCGATAAGCTCCGCCGATCACCGCCTTGAAGGGCGAGATCATATCGCCGATCACATATTCCGCTGCATCATGCAGCAGGACCGCGCGGCGGGTGACGAGCGAGACGGAAGGCGAAAGTGCGCCGGCAATCTCATCAACCAGCAAGGAATGCTGCGCGACCGAATAGATGTGGGCACCCAAAGTCTGGCCGTTCCAGCGCGCGACGCGGGCGAGGCCGTGGGCGATGTCCTCAATCTCGATATCAAGCGGCGAGGGGTCGAGCAGGTTCAGCCGCCGCCCCGAGAGCATGCGCTGCCAGGCGCGGGGCGCCGGAGCTTGCGAGCGACGAGGGGCGATGGATCTGGGCATATCCCGCCTTATCGCGAGCGTGGCTCACAGTTTCAAGAGCTCGCGCTCACTCCGGGGACATCAAAGGTCACGAAATCGGGCTTCGAGGCCGAGATTGGCACGCCGCCAGCCACCACTTCGGCGCCGGATTGGAGCGCGTCTTCGAGCTTGTCGAGCCGCAGCCGCGCAATCGCCCGGTCGCCGAAGCTCTCGCCGATCGATCCGAGGGTGACCTCACCCGCTCGCACCGTTGCGCCACCCAGAACGCCGAACCCGTTGAGAAACCGCACTGGCAGGGAACGGGTGCGCGCCGAGCCGCGATGCTCCATCCGGCTCACAACCTCCTGCCCGACATAACACCCTTTCCTGAAATCCACGCCGCCCAGCTGATCGAGCAGGACCTCATGTGGAAAGGCGTCGATCGAAGGGTAATCCTTGCCCATTTCCGGCACGCCAAGGCTCACACGGCGCAGGTGATAGGCCGCGGGTTCGGCGCACGCGAAGCCCTCGCCGATCGACTGGAGGATATCGCGAGGCCCGACCAACCTTTTGCCGAGTGTGGCATGGCGCGGGTCGTCAAAGGCGTAGATATCCTCGCTCGCATAGTCCGGCGCATCGAGCAGCACCGCGACCGATGTACCTTCCGGTGCGTGGCCGATGGTGACTTCCGCGCGCAGCTTGTAGGCCGCGAGGCGGCTCAGAAGATCATCGGCATAGCCGAACGACACATCAATCAGGAACAGTCCCTCCGCATCGCCCGCCTCGCCGGCATTGGCGATCAGAATCTCGGTGATGATCTTGCCTTGCGGGGTCAGCAGAGCTGCCGAGCGCATCGCGCCAGGAGCGAGTGTCTCGATATTGGCGGTGACGAGGTTGTGGAGGAAATGGGCGGCGTCCTTCCCTGCGACAACCAGCAGCGCGCGCTCGGGCAGGGGGATGAACTGGGGCACGTCGCGCTCGCTTCCGCTTGTTTCGGGTTTCATCGGCAGATAAGCAACCGAGAGCCACTCAGCAAGGGAGCCCGCCATGAAGCCGACCTTCGATCTCGTCCTCAAGGGCGGTGAAATCGTCAATCAGGATGGTCGTGGCCTGCGCGACCTCGCTATCCGCGACGGCAAGATCGCCGGAATCGGCTCGTTTTCGCCCGATCAAGCCGAAGAGACCATCGATGCCCGTGGTCTCACGATTCTGCCGGGCGTGATCGATACCCAGGTGCATTTCCGCGAACCGGGCCTGACGCACAAAGAAGATCTCGAAAGCGGCTCGCGCTCGGCGGTGATGGGCGGTGTGACAGCGGTGTTCGAGATGCCGAACACCAATCCGCTGACGACCAGCGAGGAAACGCTCCGGGCGAAGGTCGCCGCCGGGCATCACCGCATGCATTGCGATTTCGCGTTCTTCGTCGGCGGCACGGCGGAAAATGCCGATCGTGTCGGCGAACTCGAGCGCTTGCCGGGCGCTGCGGGCATCAAGGTCTTCATCGGTTCCTCGACCGGCAATCTGCTGGTGGAGGATGACGCGAACCTCGCGCGCATCCTGAAGAACATCTCGCGCCGCGCCTCGTTCCATTGCGAGGACGAGCCGCGCCTGCGCGAGCGGATGCATCTGCGCGTGCCGGGTGATCCGTCATCGCATCCGGTCTGGCGTGATCCGGTCGCGGCCCTGATGGCCACCGAGCGCCTCATCGCGATCGCGCGGAAATACGGCAAGCGGGTGCATGTGCTGCATATCTCGACCGGCGAGGAGATCGGGTTCCTCGCGAAGCACAAGGATGTCGCGAGCGCCGAGGCGACGCCGCATCACCTCACGCTTGTGGCGCCCGATTGCTACCAGCGGCTCGGCACCTACGCGCAGATGAACCCGCCCGTGCGGGATGCGAGCCATCAGGCCATCATCTGGGAGGGCGTGCGGCAGGGCGTGATCGATATTCTCGGCTCGGACCACGCGCCGCATACACACGAGGAGAAGCACCACGCTTACCCGGCTTCGCATTCGGGCATGACCGGCGTGCAGACGCTCGTGCCCACGATGCTCGACCATGTTTCCAAAGGGAAACTCACGCTGGAGCGCTTTGTCGACCTCACGAGCCACGGCCCGGCACGGCTCTTCAACATCGCCGCAAAGGGGCGGATCGCCGAAGGGTTTGACGCGGACCTCACCATCGTGGACCTCAAGCGCCGCGAGACCATCACCAATGCCTGGACCGCCAGCCGCGCCGGCTGGACGCCCTATGATGGCGTGGAGGTCACGGGCTGGCCGGTGGGCACCTTCGTGCGTGGCCGCCGCGTGATGTGGGAAGGAGAACTGGTCACGCCTTCACAAGGCGAGGTGGTGCGGTTCGGGGAGACTTTGGGGGGGTGAAGGCGCTGCTCTCGCCCCAAGAAACGTCGACATTCGTCGGAATGGCGAGCAACTCAGCTCAATTCTTCATCCGCACTGAATATTCGCCCGAGCGGATGCGCTCCGGCAGGCGCTCGGAGAATTTCGAGACGGCATCCTCGCCGTAGGTCGCGACGAGTTCCACGAAGGCGGCGAAGAGCGCGGCGTGGGCGAGGCAATCGCCATCAATGCCGTCATGCCGTCCCTCGGCAAAAGCCTCATTGATATAGCCATAGGCGGCGCGGCGCTGTTCTGCGAAATGCGTGTCGCTGGCGGTGCCCATCGGCTTGGCAATCTGCACGGTTCTACCCAATCCATACGCAAAGTGACTGAACAGGAACGATCTTTCGCTCCAGATTTGGCCTGCAAAAAAGGGTCCCCACCCGCTCTCGCCGCCGTTGAAAAGACCCTAGCGGGTGAAACGGGGGAAGGCGAGCAATCTGTTGCGAAAACGTTAACGCGGGCGATTGCCTTCTGTGGAAAGTTGAACGCTTGAGCATTTTCAAGCGAAGTGGAGGCCGGTTCGCGTGAAGAAAATGCGATGAACCAGAAAACGTCAGCCGCCGTAGCGCCGTTCGATCTCGCGCGCGAGCCGGGCCGCTTCACGCACCAGCACCGATCGCGCGGCCCGCGCCGCATCGGTGCATTGGCGGTAGGTGGTGGAAAAGGCCGAGAAGCCCTGGTTGTAGGCTCCCATCAGCTTCTCGCGATTGGCGTTGGCGCTGCCCTCGCTCTCGACCAGTTCCTCCATCCGCCGCCGCCACGGGTTCTGCCCCGGAGCCGGTCGGCAGAGCGTCGTGAGAAAAGCGAGCGAGCCCATTGTTTCGGAGAGTTCGAGAATGGGTCGCTCGTATTCCGCCGGCAACACACTCCGAGGTGGCGTGGCTGGCTGTGCGGCAGGTGCGGCAGGCTGGCGTCGGGGTTGCGGTTGCTGCGCGAAGCAGGCCGAACTCGCCAGCAGGCTCGCGGCAACAAGGCAGCACCAGCGTTTCATGCCGCCTCGCTCGTGCGATTGCCGATGATGATCGACGCCTTGCGCAGAATTTCCGGCAAGCCGCGTGTCATCGGAAGTTCGCCGGGAAAGAGTGGATCAACCCAGAGAAGGTCAGTCGCTTCGTCCGAAAGCCGAGGTTCACCCGCTTCCCAATGGCCCGCGAAGGCGCAGATTACGGCATGAGCCCGCAAGGTGCCGTCTTCCGCGTGCTCGATATGCTCGACATGATCGACAAAGCCGACGAGGCTCGCCCTGAGGCCGACTTCCTCGAAAAGCTCGCGCAGAACGGCATCCTGCATCCGCTCGCCCGGCTCGATCCGCCCGCCGGGCAGGGAATAGAGGCCGAGGGCCGGGGCCTTGCCGCGCCGTGCCAGCAGCACCTTGCCATCGCGAAACACCGCGATCGAGGCCGCCAGAACCGGGCGCTTCGGCTCAGACATGCTGCCCGCCATTGATGTGCAGTTCCGCGCCGGTCACGTAAGACGAAGCGTCTGTGCACAGGAAATAGATGGCTTTCGCGACTTCTTCGGGCGTGCCGAGGCGGCGCAGGGGCAAGGTCTCGACGATCTTCTCGGTGCCGGGCGACAGGATCGAGGTGTCGATCTCGCCGGGCGAGATCGAATTCACCCGAATGCCGAAGGGGCCGAAATCGGCCGCCATCTCGCGCGTCAAAGCGGCGAGGGCGGCCTTGGATGTCGCGTAGGCGGCGCCGGCGAAAGGATGCACATGCACGCCAGCAATGGATGTCACGTTCACCACCGCGCCGCGCGTGGCTTTGAGCTCATCGATCAAGCCGCGCGCGAGCATGATCGGCGCGAAGAAATTCACCTGAAA
This sequence comes from Hyphomicrobiales bacterium, assembly GCA_017302635.1. Taxonomy (GTDB): domain Bacteria; phylum Pseudomonadota; class Alphaproteobacteria; order Rhizobiales; family Beijerinckiaceae; genus Rhabdaerophilum. The sequence continues at coordinate 448,227 of JAFLCX010000001.1, read as the reverse complement.
AACCTGCTGCCAATCCACGAGCGGGGTCTGGATCGCACCCATGCGCGCGCCGCCCGGCCCCTTGGGCGAGATGCCGGCATTGTTCACGAGGCCATGCAGCTTGCCATCGGGCAGGCGGTTGCGGATTTCCTCGATCGCGCGAAGCGTATCTTCCGGGTTGGCGAGATCGACCTGGATGTGGTCATCCTGTCCACCTTCCCAAGGGCAGTTTTCCGGGAAGGGCTGGCGCGAACAGGCAATCACCCGCCAGCCCGCCGAGGCGAAACGCTTCACGGTCGCGTGCCCGATACCGCGCGAAGCCCCCGTGAGAAGCAGAGTGCGCTTTTCGCCGGGCGTGTTGGAGCCGGATTTGTCCATCATGGTCGCGCTCCTGTTTACGGGTAAAGACGCTCGGTCGAGAAGGCCCCGCTCGCGCTCCTGCGCCGGAAGACCAGTCGGTCATGCAGGCGGAACGGCTTGTCCTGCCAGAACTCAATATAGATGGGCGTGAGTCGAAAGCCGGTCCAATGCGGAGGACGCTGCACCTCGCCGAGCCCGAATCGCAAGGTTTCGCGTGCAACAGCTTTCTCAAGGGCAAAACGATCTTCCAGCGGGCGCGATTGCTGCGAGGCCCAGGCACCGATGCGGCTGTCTCGCGGGCGCGAGGCGAAATAGGCATCGGCCTCGGAATCGCTCACACGGGCCAATTTTCCCCGGAAGCGCACCTGCCGTCGCAAGGATTTCCAGTGAAACACGACGGCCGCCTGTGGGTTGGCGAGGATCTCCGTGCCCTTGGCGCTCTCGGTATTGGTGTAGAAAACCACGCCCTCAGGCGAAATATCTTTCATCAGCACCATCCGCACATTGGGCAGGCCGTCGGCATCGCTGGTCGCGAGCGCCATGGCGTTCGGATCATTGATCTCCTTCGCGCGTGCCTCAGCGAACCATTGCTCGAACAGAACAAATGGATCGGGAAGGGGTTCGGGCTCACCGCTCATTAACGCTTTCCGTTTCTAATACCGACACTAGGGGCACTTCGGAGAAGTCGTGTGCTGTCGCGTCCGGGTCGGGTGGTTGAGGGATACAGGAAAGGGGCTCAGTCGCGCAATCGCCGCGCGCGGGCTCAATTCGCGTTTCTTTCGCTTGCCATCGCGCTGCTCGCCTCCGGTTGCAGCCTCACCATGAATCTCACCGGCTTTTCAGGCGAAGAAGAGACAACCGCTAGCATCGCGCCGCAGACTTCCGTTTTTCCGGTCCCGCTCGATGATGAGGATTGGCGGCGCGTGAATGCGGCTCTGGCGCTCGCGGTCGATCCGCAGGGCGCGGGCCTTCCGGTGAACTGGGACAATCCTGCCTCGAAAAAGCGCGGCAGCTTTGAGCAGAGTGGCGCGCTTGCGCTTGTCGGGCACACACTCTGCCGCCCCTTCAAGGCGAAGCTGGTGGATGGCCTGAAAGAGAGCCAGCATATCGGCCAGGCTTGCCGGATGGGCCCCGGGGAATGGGCCATGCGCGATGTGAAGCCGGCCGGGCTTGTGGCGTCGTCCGGCGAGGCCAGCCAGAAACTGCCGCCCGCTGTGCCCGCGATCTTGCAAACACCGCCCCGGCGCGATTGAACCGGCGTTGCGGCAAGGCCACACCAAGCCTTGCAACCGCCGCCCTTCAACACCATTTCCGAGAGTGATATCGACCGGTTCAGATCGGCCGGAGGTGAGTGAAGACCATGCCCGACCCCTACCAAGTCCTCGGCGTGAAGCGCGATGCCTCGGCGGAGGAGATCAAGCGCGCCTATCGCAAGCTCGCGAAAGCCTATCACCCGGATACCAATCGCGGGGATGCGAAGGCTGCTGCCCGGTTCGCCGAAGCCAACAACGCCTATGAAATCCTTGGGGATCAGGCCAAACGCAAGAGTTTCGATCGCGGCGAGATTGATGCCGAAGGCAAGCCTCGTGCGGCCTATTCAGATTTTTCCGGCGGCGGGCCGGGTTTTGGTGGTGGTGCGGGGCCCGGCGGCTTCCGGTTTGATTTTGGCCATGGCGGGGGTGGTAATCCGCGCGATATGTTCTCCGATCTCTTCCGGCAATTCGAGGGCGGTCCGCAGGATCCGTTCGCAGCGCAGGCGCGACGGGGTTCCGGGCGATCAGGCCCGCCGCCGGGTGAGGATATCTCGGTTGAAACCGCCATACCGCTTGAACTCGTAGCGACAGGGGGCGCGCATCGGGTGAGCCTGCCGGATGGCGGTGCCGTTGAGATCAATGTTCCCAAAGGTATTGCCGCCGGGGCAACCATGCGGCTCAAGGGTCGTGGCAGACCTTCACCCTTCGGAGCCATGCCGGGCGATGCGCTGGTGACCATCCGGTATCAGCGTCATCCGCGGTTTACGGTCGAGGGTGCGGATTTGCGGGTTTCTGTTGCCGTGCCGATCAAGGATGCCGTGATCGGGGGCGCTGTGCGTGTTCCGACACTTTCCGGCGAGGCCGAGATGACCGTTCCGCCCTGGACCAGCGGCGGAAAAACCCTGCGGATGCGCGGCCGTGGCCTGCCTTTGAAGGATGGGACCGGCGATCTGTTCGTCTCTCTCGACATTGATCTCGGCGCGCCCGACCCGGAAGTCGAAGGCTTTTTCCGTCGTCGTCCCGGTTGAGTTTTCGCCGGGATTTCACCCGATCGCGCGTGCGACCCGCTTGCGCAGCGCGCCGGAAAGTTTATGGAAGACGGCTCGATTGCGCCGTTCGTCGTAAGCCCTGCCGGCTTCGTTCCCGACCTGCGCGCTGAAGGTCTGGCAGTTCTGGGATCGATGACGATGGTTGAAATATCGGGTGCAGAGGGCGGCAACGGGCTGATGCGCGGCAAGCGCGGCCTGATCATGGGCCTTGCCAACAATCGCTCCATTGCCTGGGGGATTGCCAAGGCCTGCCGCGCTGCGGGTGCCGAACTCGCCTTCACCTATCAGGGCGATGCGCTGAAGAAGCGCGTCGAGCCGCTCGCAGCCGAGATGGGTGGCATCGTCGCCGGTCATTGTGATGTGACCGACGCGGCCTCGATCGATGCCGTTTTCGCCGAGATCAATCGCGTCTGGGGCAAGCTCGATTTCGTCGTCCACGCCATCGCGTTTGCGGACAAGGACGAGCTGACAGGTCGCTACCTCGAGACGACCGAGGGCAATTTCACGAAGTCGATGCTGATTTCGTGCTATTCGCTGACGGCGATCACGCAGCGTGCCGAAAAGCTGATGACCGACGGTGGCTCGATCATCACGCTCACCTATTACGGCGCTGAAAAGTGGATGCCGCATTATAATGTCATGGGCGTTGCCAAGGCTGCGCTGGAAGCGAGCGTGCGTTACCTCGCCGCCGATCTCGGGCCCCAGAATATCCGCGTCAACGCGATTTCCGCCGGGCCCATCAAGACGCTTGCGGCCTCGGGCATCGGTGATTTCCGCTACATCCTGAAATGGAACGAATACAACGCGCCCCTGCGCCGCACCGTGACGATCGAGGAGGTGGGCGACAGCGCGCTTTACCTGCTCTCGGACCTCTCGCGCGGTGTCACCGGCGAGGTCATGCATGTCGATTCGGGGTATCATGTCGTAGGCATGAAGAACCCGGACGCGCCCGACCTCCTGCTCGACAAGGAATGATCGATCCGATGGCGAGGATTTTGCGCAGCGCGGTTCTGGTCCTTCCGGTCCTGCTGGCCGGAATGGCAGCCGCTGCGGCCCAGTCGATCACGCCGGTGCCGCGCCCGCAGCAAGGGCAGACACCGGCGCCGGGTGCTGCAACTCAGGCGGCCGTCACGCCGCGCCAGCCGGTTGCCACAAAGACGGAGGTCACCCGCAAAGGTCGGCCGAACAACGATGTTTTTCTCGGCATCTACCTGACACTCGACCGCGAATGCAAAATCGGTGAAGCGCCGAAGGTGACCTACGCATTGGAGCCGAAAAACGGCAAGATGCGGACGCGCCCGCACCCGATCAACCTTCGAGACGTGCCGGGGGCGCCGCGCCGCACCTGCATCGGCACCTCGCCGAACGGGCTGGCGGTGCTCTATCGCGCGGATCGCCGCTTCAAGGGTGAGGAAAAAATCCAGTTTACCCTGACTTACCCCAACGGCGATACGCGCGAGGTCAGCGCCACCGTCATGGTCGAATAGTCCTCCTATGCCGACCTTGTATTTCCTGCGTCATGGCGAGACCGACTGGAACGCCGAAGGGCGTCTTCAGGGCCAGACCGACATTCCGCTGAACGACAAGGGCCGGGCGCAGGCGGCAGGCATCGCGCGGTCGATCCGCGCGGGGCATATCTCGGGGGTTTCGGTGGAAACGCTTACCGGACTGCCCTTCGTCGCAAGCCCGATGAGCCGCGCCCGGGAGACGATGGAAATCGTGCGGGACGGGCTGGGTTTCTCCGCTCAAGGCTACGCCGTTGATGATCGTCTCAAGGAGATCGGATTCGGGCGATGGGAGGGCAGTGTCTGGCGCGAAATCCAGGAGCGTGACCCCGGCGGTTCACAGGCGCGGGAACGCGACAAGTGGAATTACGTGCCACCGGGCGGCGAGAGCTATGAGATCGTGCAAAGCCGTGTCGCGGAATGGCTGTCGACCCTGACAGGTGATGCCTGCATCGTGGCTCATGGTGGCATTGCCCGCGTCTTGCTGGTGCTGCTGGCGGATCTTCCGCGCAAACGTGCGGTTTCGGCCGATGTGTGGCAGGGCAAGCTACTCCGTCTCGGCGAGGGTGATCATGACTGGTTGCCGGGGCCGGGACATCTCGATCCGTGATTCGCTAGCCCTGCGGCATTCAGCCCCTGTTCAAGCGGAATGGCACATGGCGCGCTCGACTTGATCGAATTGCGCACCAGTTAAGCGCCTCAACTGGTTTTCGTGCATTCGACAGGGGCTGAGGGGTGCCTGCGGATTGACGGCTGCGTGGTTTTTGGCGTCTATCCGCCTGCGGGATGGAGAGCCGGGTGCAAATCCGGCAGAGCGGGGACGGAATGAACACTCCTGAAGCTGGGTTTAAAGCCGCGGCGGATTTGCCTCAAGCGGCCATCCTCGCGGGTCCGATTGATCCTGCTCTCCTGCGCCGGGAGACTTTGGCCGATATTTTCCGGGCCAGCGCGGCGCATCATGCCGGCAAGGTGCTTTATCGTTCCGGCGCACGCGCAATGACCTATGCCGAGGCGGATCGGTTGACCGATCGCGCTGCGCGTCGGCTCGCGGCCCTTGGTGCCGGGCCCGGCAAGGTTCTCGGTCTGTGGCTGCCGCGCGGTATCGACCTGCTCCTCGCTCAGATTGCCATCACCAAGACGGGGGCAGCCTTCCTGCCGTTCGACTGGGATGCGCCGGTGGATCGCATCGCCACCTGTCTCGACGACTGCGCCGCGATCGGCCTCGTGACCGACGAGACCGGCCTCGTCAAAGGCAAATCGATCCCGGTGGCGCATCACGGCACACCGACGATGTTCGGCGACATCGCGCTCGACGAGGTGGAGCCTCAGGCGGCCACACCCGACAACGCCGCCTATATGATCTACACATCCGGCTCGACCGGCGTGCCGAAAGGCATCGTGATCAGCCAGGCCAATATCTGCCATTTCCTGCGTTCGGGGAACGCGGTTTATGGCGTGCGGGAAGATGATATTGTCTTCCAGAGTGCTTCCGTGGCCTTCGATCTCTCGATGGAGGAGATCTGGGTGCCCTATCTCGTGGGCGCGACTTTATCGGTCGCAACACCCGAAATCCTCTCGGATATCGAGAAGCTGCCGGCCTTGCTCACCGCCGAGAAGGTGACGGTGATCGATACTGTGCCGACCCTGCTTTCGGTTATCCCGAATGATATCCCGAGTCTTCGGCTGATCCTGCTCGGCGGTGAGGCTTTGCCGCCCGCTCTGGTCGAAAAATGGGCGCGGCCGGGCCGGCGCATTTTCAACACCTATGGCCCGACCGAGGCGACCGTCGTGGCCACAGTCGAGGAAGTGCAGGTCGGAAAGCCGGTCACCATCGGCCGGCCCATCCCGAACTACACCTGTTACATTGTCGATGAGGCCCTCAACCTTCTCGGTCCGGGCAAAGAGGGAGAGTTGCTCATCGGAGGCCCCGGTGTGGCGCAGGGCTATCTCGCGCGGCCGGACCTCACCAACGAGAAATTCATCCCCAACCCGTTCGGCGGAGCAGGGCACGACCCCGTGCTCTACCGCTCGGGCGATGCGGTGAGCCTCAATGCCGAGGGGAATATCGCGTTCCACGGGCGGATTGACGATCAGGTCAAAATCCGCGGTTTCCGTGTGGAGTTGGGCGAGATCGAAAGTGCGCTTGTCGATTGCGATGATGTGCTTCAGGCGGCTGTGGTGGTGCGCAAGGACTCGGGGCTTGAAAGGCTCGTGGCCTTCTGCGTGCCCGAGCCGAAGGCGATCGTGGCGGCCTCCACCCTGCGCGAGGAGCTTCGCCGCCGCCTGCCGCCCTACATGATCCCCGAACGGTTCGAGACGGTGGCTGAATTGCCGCGCCTCACCTCCGGCAAGGTCGACCGCAAGGCGCTCAAAGCCATGCCGCTCGCCGAAGCGGTGATTGCGCCCGGCTCGGAAGAGCCCCCGCAGACGGATACCGAAGCGCTATTGCTCGAAGCCGCGAAACAGGTGATGCCCGGCCGCGCCATCGGGTTCGAGGCCGATTTCTTCCTCGATCTTGGTGGTCACTCGCTGATCGCGGCCCAGTTCATCTCGATCGTGCGCCAGAGCCCCGCTTTTGCCGGCATCACGCTGCAGGACATCTACAACCTGCGCACCCTGCGCAAGATCGCCACGATGCTCGACGAGAAATTCGGGCATCTCAAGGGCCCGCCGCCGGATCTCTCCTTCGCGCCACCGCCGCTCGCCCGGCGTGTGCTCTGCACGATCGCGCAAGCGTTCGCGATGCCGGTGATCCTCACCATCTCGACCCTGCAATGGCTCGGGGTCTTCCTGACCTACATGATGATCCACGAGATGAATTTCTCGTTCTGGAAGCAGGTCGGCATCCTGTGTTCGGCCTATGCAGCCATCAAATTCGGCACGCTGATCGTCGTGGTTCTGTTGAAATGGCTCGTGATCGGGCGCACAAAGCCGGGGCGCTATCCGCTCTGGGGAGCCTATTTCTTCCGCTGGTGGTTCGTGCAGCGGCTCTACGCTTTGGCGCATCCGAGCTATCTCGCCAATTCCCCGATCATGCGTTTCTATCTGCGCCTTCTCGGGGCGAAGGTGGGGTCGGGCGTCATGGTCGCGCATGCGCAGTTTGGTGCGGCGGACCTGACGAAAATCGGCGCTGGCGCCTCCATCGGCCATAAGGCCAATATCGCCAATGCCGAGATTGTTGCCGGTGAACTCATCATCGGTGAAGTGGTGATCGGCAAGGATGCCTATATCGGCAATCAGGTGATGGTGCCTTCGGGTTGCCATATCGGCCATGATGCGCGCATCGAGGATATGTCGGCCCTCACGCCAAACCATCAGGTTGCGCCTTTCGAAATATGGGATGGCTCACCCGCGAAAAAAATCGGCATGGTCGATCCCGCCACATTGCCCGAGCGGTCGATTCCCGGCCCGATCTGGCGGCATCTGCAGTATTGGGTCTATGGCCTGCTGATCATTGCCGTCTCGGGCATTGGCTTGATGCCGCTTTTCCCGGCTTTTTTTGTCTATGATTACGTGGAAACCAATCTCGTCAGCATGTTTGACTGGGTGCAATGGTACCATGTGCTGCCGATTGTCGCCTGGATCATGGGTGCGGCGCTTGTGGTCTTCACGATCGGTTTCGTCATTATCGTGCGCTGGGTCTTGATGCCGAGGCGTTTGCAGCCCGGCACCTATTCGCTTCATTCATGGCTCTACCTGCGTCAGTGGATCGTGAACCTGTGCACGGAGGTGTCGCTCGACACCCTTTCTTCGCTCTATGCCACCGTCTACATGCGCGCATGGTATCGCCTGATGGGCTGCCGGATCGGCAAAGGCGCGGAAATCTCGACCAATATCGGAGCGCGCTATGACCTGATCTCGATCGGGTCGAAGAGCTTCATGGCGGATGAATGCTCGCTCGGCGACGAGGATATCCATCGCGGCTGGGTGACCTTCAAGAGCACCCATATCGAAGACCGTGTTTTCGTGGGCAACAACGCCGTGATCGGGCATGGCACGCATCTGCGCGAGGGCACGCTGATCGGCGTGAAATCGAAGGCGCCGGAACATGGCGAAACCCAGCGCGACGAAACCTGGTTCGGCTCGCCGCCGATCAAGTTTCCCGTGCGCCAGAAATTCGAGGGTGTCGCTGCAAACTGGACCTATGAGCCGCCCTTCCGCATGAAATTGTGGCGCGCGGTGTTCGAGGCCATGCACACCACGTTCCCGACCATGCTGTTCCTCACGCTGGGTTCGATCACCATGTTCTTCTTCGTCTATCCGGCGCTGGAGAAACGCGATCTTCTGGCAGCAGCCGGTTGGTTTGTCGCGGCAAGCGTGGTGATGCCGGTGATCATGGTGGCTTGTGTCTGCGCCATCAAATGGAGCCTGATGGGCGTCTACAAACCGCTCGCGCGGCCGATGTGGAGTTGGTGGGCCATGCGCACCGAGGCAGTGGCCGTGCTCTATTGGGGTCTGGGAGGCAAGGTGCTGCTCGAGCACCTGCGGGGCACCGCCTTCCTGCCCTTCATCCTGCGCTTTTTCGGCTGCCGGATCGGCTCGGGTGTCTACATGGATACGACCGACATCACGGAATTCGATTGCGTGACCATCGGCGATCACGTGGCCATGAATGACTTGTCCTGCCTTCAGACGCATCTTTACGAAGATCGCGTGATGAAGGTGGGCCGGATCGAGATCGGCGAGGGTGTAACGATTGGGTCGTTCTCGACGGTGCTCTACGACACGAAAGTCGGCGATTTCGCCCGGCTCCAGCCGCTCACGCTGGTGATGAAGGGCGAGCAGCTTCCGGCCAGCACCATCTGGGGCGGTGCGCCGGCTGTGCCATCCGTGGCGGTGCATTGAAAATCGGGGGATTGGCAAAAAGCGCCAATTCCCGCTAAACGCCTCGCATGTCGCATAATTCCTTCGGGCATCTTTTCCGTTTCACCACCTTCGGCGAGAGCCACGGTCCGGCCATTGGCTGCGTGGTCGATGGCTGCCCGCCGCTGATTCCACTCAACGCCGAGGATATCCAGCGCGATCTCGATCGCCGCCGACCGGGCCAGTCGAAATTCACAACGCAACGGCAAGAGCCGGATCAGGTGAAAATCATCTCCGGTGTGTTCACCGAAGCCGATGGCATCCAGCGCACCACCGGCACCTCGATCGGGCTCATGATCGAGAATGTCGACCAGCGCTCGAAAGACTATTCCGAGATTTCCGCGAGCTTCCGGCCGGGCCACGCCGATTTCACCTATGACGCGAAATACGGCATCCGCGATCCGCGCGGTGGCGGGCGTTCCTCTGCGCGTGAGACCGCGATGCGCGTCGCGGCCGGTGCAATTGCCCGCAAGGTCATCCCCGATATCCGCGTGCGCGGCGCGCTGGTGCAAATAGGTCCGCACCGGATTGATCGAGCCAATTGGGATTGGGAGGAAGTAAACCGTAATCCCTTCTTCTGCCCCGATGCGAAGGCGGCCGAATTTTTCGCGGACTACCTCGATGGCATCCGCAAGAATGGCTCCTCCATCGGCGCCGTGCTGGAGATTGTCGCGGAGGGTGTGCCGGCAGGATGGGGTGCGCCGATCTATGGCAAGCTCGACAGCGATATTGCTTCGGCGCTGATGTCGATCAACGCGGTAAAGGGTGTCGAGATCGGTGCGGGCTTCGGCGCAGCCGAGCTTTCGGGCGAGGAAAATGCGGATGAGATTCGCATCGGCAATGACGGCAAGCCCGTTTTCCTCGAAAACCATGCGGGCGGCATTCTGGGAGGCATTTCGACCGGCCAGCCGATTGTCGCGCGCTTTGCGGTAAAGCCGACCTCCTCCATCCTCACGCCGCGCGCCACGATCGATCGCTTCGGCAACGAGACCGAAATCCGCACCAAAGGGCGTCATGATCCCTGCGTGGGCATTCGTGCAGTTCCGGTTGGCGAGGCGATGCTGGCGATTGTGCTGGCGGATCATTATCTGAGGCATCGCGGGCAGGTGGGCTGAGCCTTCCGTTCCATCATTTTCAAGGATTGTTTCGATGCCCGAGATCACCGCCCGCGTTCAGGCCGCCATTGATGCTTTCAAGCGCGGGGAGATTGTCGTCGTCACCGATGACGATGATCGCGAAGGCGAGGGGGATCTCATCGTCGCGGCGTCGCTCTGCACGCCCGAGAAGATGGCCTTTATCGTGCGCCACACGAGCGGCATTGTCTGCGCGCCGCTGCCCATCGCCGATGCGCGCCGCCTGCGGCTCGATCCGATGGTCGCAGTAAACGACTCGGCGCACACCACCGCTTTCACGGTCTCGATCGATTATCGCGAAGGGCTCACGACCGGAATTTCGGCGGATGAGCGCACCGCGACTGTGCGCGCACTCACCAATGGCAACGTGCAGGCGGGCGATTTCGTCCGCCCCGGCCATATCTTTCCGCTGATCGCCCGCGAAGGGGGGGTCTTGATGCGCTCCGGCCACACGGAAGCGGCGGTTGACCTGTGCCGGCTCGCGGGATTGCCGCCGATCGGTGTGATTTCGGAACTCGTGAACGACGATGGCACGGTAACCAAGGGTCAGCAGGTCGTTGATTTTGCCGAAAAGCACAAGCTCGTCCGCATCACGATTGCGGATATGATCGCCTATCGGCAGGCGCGGGAGAAGCTGGTGGAGCGCGTTTCGACTTTTGCTGTCGAGACCGTGATCGGCACGCTCACAGGCCATGCCTTCACGACACCTTTCGACGAGGTTCAGCACATTGCGCTCGTTTATGGCGATGTGGGCGATGGCAAGAACGTGCTGACAAGGCTTCATCGGGCCAACGCGATCACGGATGTGTTCGGCGGCGGCAAGGCCGTGGATGCCGCGCTGAGGCGTTTCAAGAAGGAAGGGCAGGGCGTGCTCGTCTACCTGCGCGATGGAACAGCCGGTGTGCCGAGCGCTGCTCTCACAGCCGCCCAGAATTCGGACCAGCAGCGGGCAACAGCCTGGCGGGAAGTGGGACTAGGAGCCCAGATCCTGCGCGATCTCGGCGTGAAATCGATCCGCAATCTGTCCACCGGGGGCGCGCGAGCCTTTGTGGGGCTGAACTCGTTCGGTATCGAGATTGCGGGCACGGAGGCGCTCTGATCAACCCCGCATCAGTTCCCGCACATGTGCTGCGACTGAACTCGCGAGCCCTTCGAGATCGTAGCCTCCCTCAAGCAGGCTGACGATTCTCCCGCCGCAGGTTCTTGCCGCGATCTCCATCACCCGGCTCGTGACCCAGGCGAAATCCTCGGCCTCCAGCCGAAGGTTCGCGAGCGGATCGCGCCGATGGGCGTCGAAACCGGCTGAAATCAGAATCAATTCTGGCTGGTGCGCCTCCAGGCGGGGAAATACCTTCGCCTCGTAGATCGCACGGAACATCGCGCCATCCGTTCCTGCCATGAGCGGGACGTTGTGGATCATGCCGTGCGTGCCCGTCTCATGCTCGGCGCCGGAGCCGGGATAGAGCGGCATCTCATGGCTGGAGATGAAGAGCACATCCCGGTTTTCCCAGAAGATATCCTGTGTGCCGTTGCCGTGATGCACATCCCAATCGAGGATCGCGATGCGCTTCAGGCCATGCGCGACCTGCGCATGTCTTGCGGCAATCGCGATGGTGTTGAAGAGGCAAAATCCCATCGCTGTCGCGCGCTCCGCATGGTGGCCCGGCGGGCGGCAGGCCACGAAGGCATTGGCGACCTCGCGGCCGATCACGGCATCGACAGCGCGCTGCGCTGAGCCGATCGCAGAAAGGGCTGCAAGGAGCGATCCGGGTGACATCGAGGTGTCGTTGTCGAGAAACCGGAATCCTGTCTCCGGCGATGCTCCTTCAATCAGCCGGACATAATCCTCAGGGTGGGCGAGCATGGCTGCCTCGATCGGGGCAGGCGGCGCGGATTCGCGCCGCAGATTGGCGAAAGCAACATCGTCAAGGGCGCGACCAATCGCTCTCATCCGTTCCGGTCGTTCGGGGTGGCCCGCCGGCGTCAAATGGTCTAGAAACACCGAGTCGGTGATCAGAAGTGTGGTCATTCCGCTTCGATCCTGTTTGCGATTCTGCGTGATTGGCCCCGGCGGCGGGTACCCCGGAACCATTCGCGTCTGACGAGACAGTTGGTGTTGTGATTGAGCGTGCCGTGCATCCAGCGTCAAGCGCGAGAAATTTGCGTGCGCTGCAACAATGAAATCCGGGGTGTGACTTTCATGCACTGGCCACGAAATCCTCTCGACGTTAAGCACTTTTCAATCATGATCAGGCACCAATCAGAAACCATGTTCAACAAGTCTCGCGTTCTGAAAGCATGTGTTGCGGCTTGCGTTTCGCTGGCGGCCGCCGCTTGCTCCACCTATACCTCCTTCCCCGATCCGAGCCTCTCGAAGAGAGACGTGGAATTGCTGGCGCTCTCGCCGCAATCCCTCTCGCGGGACCTCGATCCGGCGCGCGCCCGCATGCGCATGCCGAACTCGACCGGTGAGAAGACACCCGGCACGATCATCATCGAGAATGATGCGCGCTTCCTCTACTTCGTCGAGGATGCACAGACCGTTCTGCGGTATGAAATCTCCCCCGGCATGGAGTCGCACCAGTGGCGCGGCACGGCGACTGTCGGCCGGAAGGTCGAATGGCCGTCGTGGACGCCCGGCAAGGAAGCGCGGAGCATGGCTCCCGGCCTGCCGGCGACTGTGACCGGCGGCCCGAACAACCCGCTCGGCGCGCGTGGCCTCTACCTCTATGACGAGCGCGGACGGGACACCGAATACCGCATTCACGGCACCAACGAGCCGGATATGATCGGCCAGCCGGTTTCTTTGGGCTGTATCCGGATGCACAATATCGATGTGATCGATCTTTATGCCCGCGTGCAGTTGGGGGCCAAGGTCATCGTTCGCTGAGTTGCAGCGGCTGGAAATGATCAAGGCGGCTCTCGGGCCGCCTTTTTTGTTTTTCGCTTGGCCGCGCCGGCGGGTTCAGTTCGAGGCAGTGGCCGTCGTATCACCAAGCTTGCGCCGGACCCGGCGACGCTCCGCAATCCGCGCCGCAGCGGCAGCCAGGGCCGGCAGGCGGATCGCGGAATAATACTGCGCGACCAGAGGCGCAGCCGAAAGGCGCTCGCGCGCTTTTTCAATTGTTTCGTGATGGCGAAGGCTCTCGGCAATCAGAGAGGCGGTCGTCATGGAGGGTTTCCTCAATTTCTTTCTTGGACCGGGTGGACCCGGATTGAGAAGCGTTTTGCCCGCGCTTTTTGAATTCGCTTTGGCCCAATTGTGGTGACAGCGCGGCAAATTGGTTAATTTTTGCGCAGAAGCAGCGATCAATCCCGGCGGGCGGGTTCAGCCCTTGTCTTCCATGGCGCGGAAGGTCTCGCGCCAGCGGGAGATGACAACATCCAGCTTCTCGAGATCGTCAGTCGCAAGCTGCCCGATCGTCTCGTCGACAAAACGACGCTGCACGTCCATGCCCTCGCGGGCGAGGCGGCGGCCTTCCGAGGTGAGATGCAGCGCGTGAGAGCGTCGGTCGCCAGGGATTGGCTTGCGATCGACAAGACCCGCCTCGACCAGCCGGTCCACGAGGCCCGAGACATTGCCCTTCGTGACATAAAGCCTTTCGGCGAGATCACGCTGGGTGATGCCTTCAGCTTCGGTGAGCGTGGAGAGCAGATCGAACTGCGCGACCGAGAGGCCGATGGCGCGCAGCCGCGAGGACATGGCCGAATGGCCACGCTGATGCATCCGCAGAAAGCGGAACCAAATGCGGGACGGCGTGACGCTTCTCTCAGTCATGTTGGGCGAAACCTTTGGCGCGCCTTGCGCGGCTTTTCAAGCGCTGATCTCGGCCGAACCCTTCCAGAACCCGGTTCGACATGCCAGAAAGGCGTGGAAAACATCGAGCATGCGGGGCAGGGGAATTTCATGCGCGTACCGACGATCGACCGTGGCCCCGGCGCCGCATCGCCCTGGGGCAGGCCACGCGCTCCCGAAGAGGCGATCCGGCTGGAACCGTTCGATGCGCCGCTCGCGGGAATCGTGGTCAAAGGCACTCTCCTCACGCTCATAACGCTGGGCATCTACCGATTCTGGTATCGTGTGAACCTGCGGCGCTATTACTGGTCAAACACGACCCTGCTGGGTGATGGCTTCGAATATACTGGAACCGGCCGGGAGCTGCTGGTCGGCTTCCTGATCATGCTCGCGATTTTCGTGCCGCTGAATTTCGCTGCGAGCCTTGTCGGTCTTTTCGCCGGCGAGGTCGTCGGCAGCGTGATTTCCGCGATCGCGGCGGCGCTGATTCTCCCGGCCCTGATCCAGATTTTCATCTACCGCGCCCGCGGCTATCGGCTGAGCCGCACACGCTATCGCGGCATCCGGTTCCATCAGACCGGCACAGGTACGGCTTTTCTCGCCACGACGGCGAAATGGCTGCTGCTGACGGCACTCACCTTCGGCATCGTGCTTCCTTACCTGCGCGAGGCGATGAACCGCTACAAGATCAGCAATACGCATTTCGGCTCGCTCAACGCGAACTGCGGTTCGAGCCCCAAGGCGCTGATGAAGCATTGGCTTCTCGTGTGGGGTGTCGCAATGCTTCTGCTGGTGGGCGGCGGGCTGGCGGCGATCGGGTTTGCCTTGGCGACATTCAACGGGGCTTCAGCCGAGAGCCTCGTGATCGGGTCCGGTTTCCTGCTCATCCTCGGTGGTCCGGCCCTGCTGATTGGCCTGCTGGTCATCGCCGTGCTTTGGCAGGTCTATCGCGTGCATGAATTCCGGCATTTTGTTTCGACCACGCGATTTGGCGAACTGGCGTTGTCATCCGATGCTTCGGCCAAGACCGTGATCTGGATCACGGTGAAATTCCTGCTGCTGCTCGTTGTATTTTTGATCGGGCTTATCGCGATCATGGCTCTGCTGGGCGGTATGGCGGCCTTTTGGGAGGTCGTATCGGATGATGCCGAGGCGGGCGGCGGCTTCCTGATGTTGATTGTGCTCGGGCTTGCCGCGTTGATCGGCTACGCTCTGATCAAGGAATTGTATCTGAACCGGAAGCTCTGGCAGCATTATGCCGGCTCGATCACGCTGACGAATACCAGCCAGCTCGCCAACATCATCCAGAGTCAGGGGCAGGAGGGGAGTGCGCTCGGAGACAGTTTTGATCCCGGCTTCGATATCGGAGGGTAAGCAGGATGCTGCATGGCCGATATTCCGACGGTGTATCGCCGGTCACGCATGATGCCGAGGTGACGCGCACCGAAACCGGCCTGATGATCGCTGTGCCACGCCAGAACGTGCGCGTCTTGTGGAATTTCGAGGAGGTGCATTGGGAAAGGCTGGGGGCGGAGTCGCGCCTCACGCTGATCCGTCAGGAGATTGATACCGGCGCGCGCCTCTCGCTCAACACAGCAATGCTGGAGCGGGAATGCGCAGGAGACCTTCGCCGGTTCCGCACGCGTCGTGCGGGCGAGGCGGGAGGCGCGCGCATCGCGCTGTGGAGCGTCGGCGCGATAGCGTCTCTGGCCTTCATCCTGCTGGTCGGGTTGCCGTTCCTTGCGCGAGTGGCCACGCCGCTGATTCCCTATTCATGGGAGGTCAAGCTCGGCGAAAGTGTTGAAAAAGACGTGCTCGAGATGGTGAGCAAGGGCAAGCCCTCTCGGCTCTGCACCGTGCCGGGCACTCCGGGGAGGGCGGCGCTTGATGAGATGACCCGGCGTCTCACGGCCAATCTGGCGCTCCGCGGTCCGCTGAAAGTGGATGTGGTCGATATCGACATCACCAATGCCTTTGCGCTGCCAGGCGGGCGAATTTTCCTGTTTCGCGAAGTGATCGAGAAAGCCAGCAGTGCCGATGAGGTGGCGGGTGTGCTGGCGCATGAAATCGGCCATGTGGTGCACCGGCACTCGATGCGCGCGGTGCTGCATGATGGCGCGCTCTCGGTGCTCGCGGGGCTCGTGCTGGGCGATGTCACGGGCGGAACCTCCATCGCTCTGCTGGGTCGGATGATGCTCGGTTCGGCCTTCTCGCGCGAGCAGGAGCGCGAATCCGATCAGGTGAGTGTTCAACTGATGCAGGACGCCGGTGCCGATCCGCGCGCGATCAACGTTTTCTTCCGGCGTCTCCTGAAGGCCGAGGGCGGCGAGGGCGGTTCCACAACTTTCCGCTCGCACCCGCTGACGGCGGAGCGGATCGAGAATGTCGATCGCATGGCTGATGACGCTCCATCCGCGAGGCGTCCCATCCTGTCGGCGGCTCAGTGGGCCGCGCTGAAAAGTTCTTGCAAGGGGGGCGCCTGATGGTCAATTCGCGCGCCTCGCGTCAACCTTCGCGTTTCGTTCAATGGGCTGAGCGGCTCGGCTATCTCGCGCTGCCGCTGGCGGCCATCGCCGTGCTGCTGACCCGTTCCGGTCAGGTGCCGCCGATGACTGGCGTGCTTGTTCTGGCCAGCGCTGCGCTTGTCTCGACACTGGCCGTTGCCATTGCGCTGGTTGGCGCGGTCGATATCTGGCGGAATGGGCGGACAGGGCTCGCCGGACTGTTTCGCACCGGCATGGTTGCTGCTCTCGTGCTGGCTTTTCCCGCTTATCTCGCCATCGAAGCGGGGCGATTGCCACGCATGAATGACATCAGCACGGACATCATTGATCCGCCGGTTTTTTCCCGCTCTGGTCGGGCGCTTGCGGCGCGGAATGGCCATGTTCCCACAACGATCGACCCCAGAGAGCGTGAAAAGCAGCGAAGCGCCTATGCCGATTTGCGCACGCTGGTGCTCGAAGTGGAAGCCGATGAGGCCTTTCGACTGGTGAAGGAAGCCGTGACGACGCTCAAATGGCGGATCATCGAGGAGGCTGCTCCCGGCGGGCGCAGCGGGCAAGGGCGTATCGAGGCCGTCGCTGAAACAAGGATCATGCGTTTTCAGGACGATATCGTGATCCGGATCCGCCCGTCAGGCGCCGGGACCCGGATTGACATGCGTTCGGCAAGTCGCGTTGGGAGACATGATTTCGGGGCCAATGCACGCCGGATCCGTAGGCTGATCGAGGAAATCGTCGCGCCAAAGGAATAGTTCGCTTACCGGCGCCGATACAGCGCCTCCAGGGCGAGATCTGGTTCCGCCGTGACGGTTTGCCGCGCATGCAAGTCCTCAAGATGCGCGAAAACCGAGAGTGCCGCCGCGCCCAGCAGGGCCGGAGCGAGCCCCGGATAATTCAACGCCACCAGATCGCGGATTGTTTTCGGGCCTTCCGCCAGACGATCGAGAATCTGGGTCTCGCGCTGGCGGCGATGCGCGAGCAGGCCGCGCGTAAAGCGGCGCGGGTCGCTCACAGGACCACCGTGACCGGGAAGGTAGAGGCGGTCCTGTTCACGGCTGATGAGGTGTTCGAGCGAGGCGAGATAGTCGCCCATCGCGCCATCCGGCGGGGCCACGATCGAAGTCGACCAACCCATCACATGGTCTCCCGAGAACAGGATGCCCTGTTCCGGCAGCGCGAAGCACAGATGGTTCGCCGTATGCCCCGGCGTGGCGATGACCTCGATCGCCTGCCCGGCCAGGCCGAGATGCTCGCCATGATCGAGTTGACGATCGGGCAGGTGGTCCGTGTCGGCGCTGGCATCGAGCGGGTTGATCTCACCGAGCCGCAGGGCGCGCGCAGCCCGGTGTGGCGCACAGCCGAAAATCGTCGCGCCGGTGCGCTCTTTCAGGACGCGCGCCAGAGGGGAGTGATCACGATGGGTATGCGTGACCAGAATGCCTGCGACTTTTGCCTTGCCGATCGCCTGCATCAGCCGCGCGAGTTGTCCGTCGTCGGCGGGTCCCGGATCGACGATCACGAGATCACTCGTGCCGATGAGGTACGTGCAGGTGCCCGTGAAGGTGAAAGGCCCCGGATTGGGTGCGATCAATCTCCGGATTCCAGGCACGACTTCCTCGATCGTGCCGGTCTCCGGTCGCGCCGGGTTGACGTTGAATTCCACATTGCCCTCGTCATGCAGTGCGCTTGTCTTCATCGGTATACCGGCCTATAGACCGAAAATCAGCCTCGCAGAGTTTTTTTCGGAGAATTGGACATGCAGCAGAGCGCCACCCTGATCGATACGATTTTCGCCGGCAAGGGCAGCCGCTCGCTGGTGCGAGACGCCATGATCGCGCTGGCCGCAACCGGCATTCTCGCGATTTCAGCGAAGATTCAGGTGCCGTTCTACCCCGTTCCGATGACGATGCAGTCGCTAGTGGTGCTGGTGATCGGCGCGGCGTTCGGCTGGCGGCTCGGTGCTGCGACCCTCGCGCTTTACCTCGCTGAGGGTGCGATGGGACTTCCGGTCTTCGCGCAGGGCGGTGGCCTTGCTTACATGATGGGCCCGACTGGCGGCTACCTGCTCGGGTTCGTTGCGGCAGCGGCTGTGACCGGCTATCTGGCTGAGCGCGGATGGACGAAAACCGTTCTCGGCACGCTCGCTGCCATGACGATCGGCCACGCCGTGATTTTCCTGTTTGGGTTCGGCTGGCTTGCTTCCCTGATCGGGATGAGCAAGGCCTATCTCGGCGGTGTTGCGCCGTTCTATGCTGCGAGCCTGTTCAAGACCCTGCTCGGCGCGGCGCTGCTGCCGGCGGCCTGGTGGATGGTGGAGCGCGCCCGTCGCGCCTGAACCCTCCGCATCGCATGGATACAAAGCCGGGCTTCGTGCCCGGCTTTTCTGTATCAGAGCGGCGCAATCGCCACTATTCCAGCCTGATCCAGTTGATTGAGGATCGTCCTGCCCTTTCTTCGCCCGATGCGAAATTCGGGTGCGATTTCCAGCAATGGCACCAGCACGAATGCGCGCTCGGCGATGGCCGGGTGTGGCAAGGTAAGGCGGTCGCTTGTCATGCGGGTTGTGCCGTGCGTCAGCAGGTCGATATCAATCAGCCTTGGCCCCCAGCGCTCACGACGCACGCGGCCCATTGCCGTCTCGATGCCGAGACAGGCATCCAGCAGGGGCTTAGGGCCAAGGCCCGTCCGGATCGCGATCACGGCATTCGCGAACGGGGCCTGATCGATCTTGCCCCAGGGGGGTGTTTCGTAGATCGCGGAGCGGGCGAGGATAGCAGTTTCCGGCAATTGGCCGATTCGGCGTGTGGCTTCGCGCAGGGCGCCGATCCGATCGCCGAGATTGGCGCCGAGAGCGATATGGCACAAAGCCTCGCTCATGCGTGGCTTCGATTGCGCTGGATCGTGACTTCAATCGTCTCGAAAAGGGCAGCGATGGCTGCGGCCGGCTTCTCGACTGTCACCGCGATCCCGGCGATGCGCGGGTGCTTCGCGAGGATCGTCTGGGCGATCCGCTCGCCGAGAGCCTCGATGATGTGAAAACGTTCGCTCACGGCGATTTCCTGCACCAGAGCGGCAAGATCGGCATAGGAAACGCCGTGCTGCAAATCATCCGTGCGGCCGGCGTCGGAGAGGTCGATGGCGCAATCCAGGCTGATATTGAAGCGCTGACCCAGCCGCGCCTCCTCGGCATAGACACCATGGTAGGCGAAGACCGCAATCTTTTTCAGGCGGATCCGATCTTTCGGCAAAGCGGGGTCATGCAGGGGCATCGGCAATCCTCAAAGCAGGGCCTGGCGGACGGCCAGCGCGTCGACATGGGGCGCGATATCATGCACGCGCAGGATATCCGCTCCGAGATCGAGCCCGATCATTGCGGAAGCGATTGTCCCGGCCAGGCGCTCGTTCACGGCCCGATTGGTCAGCAGACCGAGATAGGATTTGCGCGATACGCCCAGCAGGACGGCATGGCCCATTGCCTTCAGGCGCGGAATGGAACGAATTGCAGCCAGATTCTGCTCCAGCGTCTTGCCGAAGCCGATGCCGGGATCGAGCGCGATCCTGTCAACCGGAATGCCAGCCTTTGCGGCCAGTTCCAGGGAGCGAGCAAAGAAGCGCTCCATGTCGGTGATGATGTCGAGGCTCTCGTCGCGCATGTCGCGGTTATGCATGATCACGAGCCCTGCACCGCTCGCTGCGACGGTTTCGGCCATCAGCGGATCACGCTGGAGGCCCCAGACATCATTGACGATGCTTGCGCCGGCGCGCAGGGCCGCAGCCGCCGTCTCGCTTTTGTAGGTATCGATCGAGATCGGGACACGGATGCCCTGGTCATGGAGGGCGCTGATCACGGGCAGGACGCGCGCCATTTCCTCGGAGGCGGGCACAAAAGTCGAGCCGGGACGGGTCGATTCTCCGCCGATGTCGATGACATCCGCACCATCCTCGATCAGGCTTTCGGCGTGACGGATGGCGGCTTCGGCTTGGGAAAAAAAGCCACCATCGGAGAACGAGTCTGGCGTGACATTCACGATTCCCATCAACAGCGCGCGCCCGTCGGAGCGGCGGGGCCAGGGAGCAGCAAGCGGGGTGGGCGGAGGCGTGATCATTCGAACCGGCGGGCGCTTCAGGAAACTCGCGAGGGCATAGCCGCTCGCGCCCGCCAAGACAATTGCGCTCGCAGGAGTTGGCGCGCGCAAAGTGGATGTCCACCACTTCGCTGCTTGCTCATGGCGGGTGAAGTGCGCTGTAACATCAGCCGCGGCTGACACATGTGATTCCCGGTGCGGATGGATATGAAACAAGCGTTTCAGAATGCTGCGAACTTATCCCGGCGTGGCACCCGACGCCCCGGACGACCGCCCAGCGCCGTCGCCCGGACTTTCCGTGACTGGATGGAGCGTCAGGCTCTTCCGTTCTGGATCAGGAAGGGTTGGGATGCGGACCGTGGCGGGTTTTATGAGCGGATGTCATCCGGTGGCGAGCCGGATCGGGACTCCCCACGACGGCTGCGCGTTCAATGGCGCCAGATCTACGTGCTGGCCCATGCCAGCCATCTGGGTTGGGCGGATGGGTTGAAGCTGGCCTTCAAGGGTCTGGAATACGTCATCGCACAAGGCTGGGCTCCGGATGGGAAACCGGGATTTGTGCATCTGCTGAGTGCCGATGGCTCCGTGGCTTCGTCCAAGCGCGACAGTTACGATCATGCTTTTGCTCTGCTGGCGCTCAGTTGGCTTGCCCGCGTGAGCGACGACGCGCAAGTGCGCTCGCTTCTCGAACTCGTACTGGGGTTTGTACGCGATGATCTGAGTGATCAGCGTGGCTTTCTCCTGGAAGCCCTGCCGCCAGAATTCCCGCGCCGGCAAAATCCGCACATGCATATGCTGGAGGCAATGCTTGCTCTGCACGAAACCATCGCCCATCCCGAAGCGATGGCTCTGGCCAGGCACTATCGCGGCATGCTCGAAAAGGTCTTTCTCGATCGGAAAACCTCGCTGCTTCTGGAGTTTTTCGATGCCGATTGGAAACCGGTGGTCGAGGACGGGGCTTCGCTCGTCGAGCCGGGGCATATGGCGGAATGGGTATGGCTGATCCGTAAATTCGAGCGACAGGCCCAGCAGAAATCGAGCCCGATGGGCACTCATCTCCTGGGTGCAGCCTTGCGGGCGGTTGAACCGCAACGCGGCTTCCTGATCGATGAGATCGATACTTTGGGCCGTCCTCGCAAAGCCTCGCGGCGACTCTGGCCGCAGACCGAGTTGATAAAGGCCTGGCTTGCCCAGGCCGAAACCGGAGCCGATCGGGCAGACGAAGCCGCAGAAGTGTTAATGGCCGCCCTGATGGAATCCTATCTTGCCGGCCCGTTCCGGGGTGGCTGGTATGACCAGTTCGACGCCCATGGAAAACCGATTGGCGAATTCGTGCCGGCTTCCTCACTCTACCACCTGTTCGTGGCGGCAGCCGAAGCCGATCGGGTAATCGGGTAGGGGAATTCGGGAAAGATCGCGTGGTCGGAGTGGCAGGATTCGAACCTGCGACCCCCTCGTCCCGAACGAGGTGCGCTACCAGGCTGCGCTACACTCCGCGACCGACGTGAGGCCGGTTCCTTACAGGCCTCGTCCGGGCTGCGCAAGCGTTTCGGGTGTTAAAAAAACCGAATTCAATCCCGGCCTATCCCGGATGGTGCACGCGGCACACAAATTCTCTCATCGAGGTGGTTGAAGCTGAGCCCCCAAGCCGCTAGACGAGCGGCCAGTCCCCGGTTGAATCTCCGGGGGATTGGGGCGTCGCCAAGAGGTAAGGCAGCGGATTTTGATTCCGCCATTCCCAGGTTCGAATCCTGGCGCCCCAGCCAATTTTTCCGCAATCCGCTAGCGGCGTTTCGCTTTGCTGTCGCTGGCTGGCAGGGTGTCCCGAAACGCGATCAGCAATTCCGTTCTGCAGATGCTTACCGGATTGCCGGATTTGCTCGCTTGCCCGTTGGCAGAGCGGCTTCAGTCTGGGGCGTTCGGCAACGCGGAAAGAAATGCTTCGGCTTGCTCGCTGATGTCTTTTCGCTGTGCTGGCGGCATGTTGCCGAGCGTCCGGTACGGCATTCCCATGCGCGGATTCCGGCCGAGTTTGGTCTCGTTCTCGATCAGGAAATTCCAGTAGAGGTAGTTGAACGGGCAGGCCTTGGGACCAAGCTTGATCGTCGGATCATAGGCGCATCCCCTGCAGTAATCCGACATGCGGTTGATGTAAACGCCGGAGGCCGCGTAGGGCTTCGAGCCCAGCAACCCGCCATCGGCATGCATCACCATGCCATGCACATTGGGAAGCTCGACCCAATCATAGGCATCAGCATAAACCGCAAGGTACCATTCCTCGATCTCGCGCGGACTGACCCCGGCAAGAAGGGCGAAGTTGCCAGTCACCATCAACCGCTGGATATGGTGTGCATAGGCGTGCCGTCGGGTGACCGCGATGCATTCGCTGAGGCAGTTCATCGAGGTCTCGCCCGACCAATAGAACCAGGGCAGGGGCCTCGTGGCGTCCAGATGGTTCGTCTCGGCGTAATCCGGCATTTCGTGCCAATAGAGCCCGCGCACGAATTCGCGCCAGCCGATGACCTGCCGGATGAAGCCCTCGACGGCATTGAGCGGGGCCGAGCCTGCCCGGTAGGCGGCTTCAGCTCGTTCGCATACTTCCCGGGCTTCGAGCAGCCCGGCATTCAGGTAAGGCGAGATGACGGAATGATAGAGGAAGGACTCTCCGGTTTTCATTGCGTCCTGAAAGTCACCGAAATCGGGCAGGCAATCGCGGATGAAATGATCGAGTGCCTCGAGCGCACCGGCCCGCGTGACAGCCCAGCCAAAAGGCTTGAGATCGCCGAAATGGTCCGCAAAGCGGGCTTCGACCAAGGCAAGCACGTCGCGCGTGATCGCATCCGTTTCAAATCGCAGCCGCTGCGGAAGCGTTTGCCCTTTCGGCAGCGCCTTGCGGTTGTCCGGATCGAAATTCCACTGACCGCCAACAGGCTGATCGCCCTCCATGAGGAAGCCGGTCTTGCGGCGCATTTCGCGGTAGAAATACTCCATCCGGTATTGCTTGCGCCCTTGAGCCCACAGCGAGAATTCCGCGCGTGAGGCGATGAAGCGCGTATCAGGATGGATGGTCAGCGGGCAATCGAGTTCCTCGCGCCAGCTCTGCATCATCTCCCAGACACGCCATTCGCCGGGCTCGGTGACGTGAACCTGATCCGGCTGGTGCCGTGCGATGGCGCGCCGGATTTCGCCCGTGAAGCTGTGCGTATTGCCCGGATCATCCAGCCGCACATAGTCGACACTGATGCCTTCGGCCTGCAATTCGTCGGCGAAATGGCGCATGGCGCTGAGGAGGAAGGCGATCTTCTGTTTGTGATGGCGCACATAGGTCGCCTCGGCCTGGACCTCGACCATCAGCACGATGTCGATGGAAGGATCGAGACCTTCGAGAGCCGAAAGCGACCGCGTCAGCTGATCGCCGAGAACCAGACGTAGCGTTCGTGTCATGCGTTCACGGTCTTCGGCTTGGTCGCTTTTGCCTCACGACGACACCGATCCGAACAGAACCGCACCTCATCCCAGATGCGCTCCCACTTCTTGCGCCATGCGAAGGGAAGGCCGCAATGCGCGCAGGGCTTTTGCGGAAGATCGGCCTTCTTGCGCATTTTCGGCATGGAAGAGATCAGCCTTTGGTGCGAAGTGTTGAACGCCCACCATCCACGCCGATGATCTGGCCCGTGATCCAGCCGGCCTCCCGCGAAACCAGGAAAGCGGCCAATGCGGCGCTGTCAGCCGCTTCACCGAGGCGCGGCAGCGCATGCAATCCGGCAATGGCGGTTGCCATCTGCTCGTTGCCCGTGAGCGCCTGAGCGAGCGGCGTGCGCGTGAGCGAAGGCGCGATGGCATTCACACGCACTTTCGGCGCGAGTTCCGCCGCGAGAGCCAATGTCAGCCCTTCGACCGCGCCTTTCGCCATCGAGACAGAGGCGTGCGAAGTGAAGCCCTGTGCCACCGCCACCGTCGAGAACAGCACGACTGAAGCCGGGCCTTCGCCCGCTTTGAGTGCCGGCAAAGCGGCCTGCACAGCAAGAGCCGCACCGGCAGCATTGATCCGGAAATCGCGTTCGATATCCGCAACGGAGAGGCGCGTCAGCGGCTTCAACGTGATGGTGCCGACGGCATAAACGAGGCCCGCAAGCGGGCTCCCGGCTTCTGACACCGCACGCGCGATCGCCCCCGCATCCTCGACATTGGCGATGGAGTAGTCCGCGCCCGTCTCTGCCGCGACGATCCTGAGCTTCGCCTCATCGCGCCCGACAAGATGAAGCAGATAGCCCCTTTTGGCCAAGAGGCGCGCGGTCTCGGCCCCGATACCGCCTGCACCACCAAAAATGAGGACTTTGCCTGCCATATTCCAATTGCTCCGCAATCCATTGATGGGCGCCGGGGATGAAGCATCCATGCTTCAGCATCAGACGTATCGAGCATACGATGCTGCAAGTCGTCTGGTTCAAACGCGATCTGAGAACGTTCGATCATGCCGCGCTGGTTGCGGCCTGTGAGCGGGGTCGTATCCTGCCACTCTATATTGTCGAGCCGCGCTACTGGGCGCTCGCCGATACATCGCGCCGGCAATGGGTGGCGATCCGCGCCACGCTTGAAGAACTCGGCACGAGGCTCGAACGCCTTGGAGCACCACTGATCATCCGTGTGGGCGAGGCGGTCGATGTGCTGGCAGAAATCCATGAGAAGCACGGCCTTCAAGCCATCCATGCCCATGAGGAAACCGGGAACGACTTCACGCACCAGCGCGACCGCGCTGTGCACCGGTTGTGCAGAGAACTGGGCATCCAGTTCGACGAGTACCGGCAATTCGGCGTTTTCCGCCGTCTTCGTGACCGCAATCAATGGGCCCGCTTGCATCGGGAGCATGTGAGCGAGCGACCTCTGCCCGAACCACGCAGACTGATCGCGGCTCTGGGTATCGTTTCGCAGGCTCTGCCAACTCCCGAGGCCCTTGGGCTCGCACCGGATGGATGCGAAGCGCCCCAGCCGGGTACACGCGCCGAAGCCATGCGCATGCTCGACAGCTTCTTTGCCGGGCGCGGAGCGAATTACCGCCGCGCGATGTCCAGTCCGCTCGGTGGCGAAAGCGCCTGCTCACGGCTCTCTGTGCCGCTTTCCACCGGTTCACTCTCGATGCGCGAGGTGTTGCATCGGTGCTTTGATGAGCGGCGGCGATTGGTGCCGCTGCCTCCGATTGCGCGCCCGGTTCCGCTGACGGCGATCGACAGTCTTGTCGCGCGCCTGTACTGGCATTGCCACTTCATCCAGAAGCTGGAAAGTGAACCAGCGCTGGAATGGCGATCTCAGCACGCCTTGCATGAGGAAAGGCGCGTTCGCACCGCGCCCGATGACCCGGTACTCGAAGCCTGGGCCACCGGCCGGACCGGGCTGCCCTTTCTGGATGCCTGCATGCGATCCTTGATCGCGACAGGTTGGCTCAATTTCAGGATGCGGGCCATGGTTCAGGCCCTTGCAAGCTATCATCTCGCCCTCGACTGGCAGGCGAGCGGCACACGTCTGGCGCGGCTCTTCACCGATTACGAGCCGGGAATCCACTGGCCTCAGGTGCAGATGCAATCCGGACAGACGGGGATCAACGCCCCCCGGATCTACAATCCGGTCAAACAGGGGCTCGATCAGGACCCTGAGGGTATCTTCACCCGGCGCTGGCTCCCCGAGCTTGCCAACGTGCCCCTTGCTTGCCTTCACGAGCCGTGGCGGATGGATGTCGGGCAGCAGCGCCTTTTCGGTTGCGTGCTCGGTCAGGATTACCCCGAGCGTCTTGTCGACCACGAGGTCGCGGCCCGCGAGGCCCGCGCGCGACTGACCGAAGCACGCAGGGCAGCTGGATATCGCGACGAGGCCAAGCGTGTCTTCATCCAGCATGGCAGCCGCAAGCGGAACAAGACAGCGAGAACAACGCGCGGCAAGGAGAACGCCGACACCAAGGGTTTGTCTGGAGCGAGGCAGTTGTTGCTCGATCTCTGATCCAAAGGTCTTGTTGGCAAAAAATGGTCCTCTATTGAACCGCAATGAGGGCGCATTCCGCGCCAATGCCGCCAAATGCACCTTGTGCCGGGCACTAACCTTTTGTTTGCGCTGTTCGCATTCGCCGTCGGTCTGTGGCCTCCGGTCATGCGGATTGCCGGGACCTACGCCCTGCCTTTTCCTTTGCCCTTGTGCTTGGGGCGCTTCTTGCCAGTCCGTTCAGCTTTCGATTCCGAGCGCTCCTCGCGAAAAACCGGCTTTGAGGTCTCGTTTCGCGCTTGCTTCGATCCGAAGTCACGCTTCGGCTTGGCGCCGGGCTGGTCAATCGGGCGCACCCGGATTTCATCCGGCGCGGGGTTGGCCGTTCGCTTCTGGAAGCGATCAGCGGCCTCCATCGCGATCTCGACATGGCAGGTTCGGTCATGAATGCGGATGCCGCCGATATGACGCCGCTCGACGCCGCCGCTGCGGGTGAGCATGCGCAGGATGCCTTTCGGCTCAGCCCGATCCTGCCGCCCGACATTGAGTTCGAACCAGCGGAATTGCGCCGGGCCGCCCGCAGGTTTCTCCAGCCGGCTCTTGCCCGGCGGACGGCTATCGTCGAGCGGCAGCGGATCGATCTCTTCCGGTTCCGGCAGGCGCGAGCGGAACACGCGCGCCAGGGCGGCCGCGATCTCCTCCGCCGGACGGCTGGCGAGCAGCGCAGCCGCCATGTCGCGATCATCATCGGTAAGATCAGCGAAGGGCGTCTCATCGCCCAGGACGCGCGTGCGGTCGAGCGCCCGGATATCATCCGCGCTCGGCAGGGCCACCCAAAGCGGGGTGATGCCACCCTCTGCATAAAGGCGATTGGCCTTTCCACGGCGCGAGGGCGGCACAAGCATCACGCTGATGCCCTTGCGACCGGCGCGACCGGTGCGGCCCGAACGGTGCTGAAGCACCTCCGAATCATGCGGCAGGTCCGCATGGATCACGAGTCCGAGATGGGGAAGGTCAATCCCGCGCGCCGCGACATCGGTCGCGATGCAAACCCTCGCCCGACCGTCGCGCAGGGCTTGCAGGGCCTGATTGCGCTCGTGCTGGCCGAGTTCGCCCGAGAGGATCACGGCGGAAAACCCGCGCTCGATCAGGGTTGCGTGCATGCGGCGCACCGCTTCGCGCGTGTTGCTGAACACAAGTGCTGCGGGGGATTCGGTCTGGCGCAGCAGGTTCACCACGCCCTTCTCGATGGCGTTGGGTCTGACAAGTGCGGCGCGATGCTCGATATCCGAATGCCCCGCAACATCGGTCGCGACCTCGATCCGCGCAGCATTGCGCTGGAACCGTGTGGCGAGCGCGACGATTCCCTTGGGCAGCGTTGCGGAAAACAGCAAGGTTCTCCGCGTCGGGGGTGTCGCCGCAAGAATGAGTTCGAGATCCTCGCGAAAGCCAAGATCGAGCATTTCATCCGCTTCATCCAGCACCGCTACCGCGAGTTCATCGAGATGAAGTGCCCCGCGCGACAGGTGGTCGACCAGCCTGCCCGGTGTTCCAACGACGATATGCACGCCGCGCTCGAGATGCCGTCGCTCGGCGCGCTGGTCCATCCCGCCCACGCAGGAGGTGATGATCGCACCCGTTTCCTCGTAGAGCCAGCGCAGCTCGCGCTGAACCTGAAGAGCCAATTCGCGCGTCGGCGCGATAATCAGCGCGAGCGGCTTGCCCGCGGGAGGCAGGACCGGGCGGTTTCCGCCTTCTCCGGGCAAGGAATCGGGCAGCAGGGCTGAGGCCATGCCTAGCCCGTAAGCGACGGTTTTCCCCGAACCGGTTTTCGACGATACCAGCATATCGCGATCCCAGAGTTTCGGGTCAGCGACAGCGGCCTGAACGGCGGTCAGCGTATCATACCCCTTCCGGCGGAGCGCCTGGGCGAGCAGGGGGTGCAGCAGGGGAGAAAGCTCGGTCAATCGTCGACAATCCTGGCTGGCGGAACGGCAGGTCGCAGGATGGATGCTGGCGCCGAGATGGCCGCGTATAACAGGTTCGCAGAAAAAAGCGCCGCAGAATTTCGATCAGTTGAAGGGAATTCACCAAAGCAGCCTGCCCACGCGCGGGCGCCTAGTTTGGTGACGCATTCGATGTCGTGCAGTTGGGGATGCGAGCCGCGCCGGGTTTGTCGGGGTGCGGTTGCCTGAGTCCTTCGCTGCCTGCACGATCTCGCAAGGAGCCGCGCATCCTGGCCGCCTTTTAACGTGACAAACGCGCCCTTCGGGATAGTCTGCTGTCCCAAAATCGAGCGATCTGGGAGGATCACATGGCACGGCTGAATGTGAATGGCCGCATGATGGACATCGATGCGCCACCGGGAACGCCACTCCTCTGGGCCTTGCGCGAGCAGGCCGGGCTGACCGGTACGAAATATGGCTGCGGCATTGCCCAATGCGGCGCTTGTACCGTGCATATCGATGGCGAGGCGGTACGCGCCTGTTCACTGCCCATCGAAGCTGTCGGACCCAATCAGAAAATTGTCACGATCGAAGGGCTTTCCGAGGATGTCTCGCATCCGATCCAGAAGGCCTGGCTCCAACTCGATGTGCCGCAATGCGGCTATTGCCAATCCGGCATGATCATGGCCGCAGCGGCCCTTCTCGCGAAAAAGCCAAAACCGACCGACGCCGATATTGATGAGGCAATGACCAATATCTGCCGTTGCGGAACCTACAACCGGGTCAGGGCGGGCATCAAGCTTGCCGCTGGCCTCTGAGAAGGGAGGACGGGTTATGAACGCACATGTGAAACTCTCCCGCCGCGCGCTGCTCAAGGGTGGTGCCGCCACTGCCGGCGCGTTCACGCTCGGCTTTTCAATTCCCTTCACCGAGGCGCAGGCGCAGGCTGCCACGCCCGAGATCAATGCCTGGGTTGTCATCCAGCCGGATGATCGCATCATCGTGCGGATCGCACGCTCCGAGATGGGGCAGGGCACGCTGACCGGGCTCGCGCAGCTCGTCGCCGAAGAACTGGAGGCCGATTGGGCGAAGGTCGGCTGGGAGTATCCGACGCCCGGCGAGAATCTGAAGCGGAACCGCGTCTGGCGGAATTTCTCCACCGGCGGCTCGCGCGGCATCCGCGAGAGCCATCAATATGTGCGCGAGGGCGGTGCCGCCGCGCGCATGATGCTCGTCGAGGCCGCTGCCCGGAACTGGAACGTGCCGGTCTCGGAATGCCGTGCAGCGAAAAGCATCGTTACCCACGCGCCATCCGGTCGAACGGCTTCCTATGGCTCGCTCGCTGCCGCCGCTGCCAAGCTGGAACCGCCCAAGGACTTGAAACTCAAGCCCTCCAGCGAATGGACCATCGTCGGCAAATCGGTGAAGCGGCTTGATACGGTCGACAAGCTCAACGGCAAGCAGGTCTACGGAGCCGATATCCGGCTGCCGGGCATGCTCAACGCAGCGATCAAGGCCTGCCCGGTCTTCGGCGGCAAGATCGCGAGTTTCGATGCAGCCAAAATCACCGGAATGCCGGGTGTGAAGAAGGTGGTGCAGGTCAATCCGCATACGGTTGCGGTGGTGGCGGATACGTGGTGGCAGGCCAAGACCGCGCTCGATGCGCTGCCGATTGTCTGGGACGAAGGGCCAAACGCGAGGGCATCGTCCGATACCATTGCGGCCATGTTGCGCGAGGGCCTCGATGCCGAACAGGCCTTCGAAGGCAACAAGGCGGGCGACGCCAAGGGCGCGATTGCTTCAGCCGCAAGGAAAATCGAAGCGACCTATTCCTACCCGTTCCAGAACCATGCCTGCATGGAGCCGATGAACGCGACCGCCCTCTGGACGGCCGAGAAATGCGAGGTCTGGTGCCCGACCCAGAACGGCGAAGCCGCGCTCGCCGCCGCCATCGAGGCCTCGGGCCATCCAGCCGCACGCTGCGACGTCCACAAGGTGCATCTTGGCGGCGGTTTCGGGCGACGCGGACGCTCGGATTACGTGACCCAGGCCGTTCTCATCGCCAAGCAGATGCCCGGCATCCCGATCAAGCTGCTCTGGAGCCGCGAGGAGGATATGCTTCAGGGCACATACCACCCGATCACGATGGCGCGGATGGTGGGCGGCCTCGACAAGGACGGGAACCTCGTTGGTCTGCATATGCGCATTTCCGGCCAGTCCATCCTTGCGGGCGTCAACCCGCAGGCCCTTCAGAACGGGCGTGACCCCGTGGTTTTCCAGGGGCTCAATCCCGGCGGGGCCGAGGGACCGTTCGGATATGGCATCCCGAACCTGCTGATCGATCACGCGATGCGCAATCCGCATGTGCCGCCGGGTTTCTGGCGAGGCGTCAACCTCAATCAGAACGCAATCTATGTCGAATGCTTCATGGATGAGCTGGCCCATGCCGCCGGTGTCGATCCGCTGGAATTCCGCCGGCGGCTCATGAAGAACGCGCCGAAGCACCTCGCTGTGCTCGAAGCGGTGGCGAAGGGGATCGGCTGGGGGGCGCCTTCTGCGCCCGGCACGGCGAAGGGCCTCGCCCAGATCATGGGCTTCGGGTCTTATGTCGCGGCGGCGGCCGAGGTCTCGGTATCGAATTCCGGCGCGATCAAGGTGCATCGTATCGTTGCTGCGACCAATCCGGGGCATGTGGTCAACCCGGATCAGGTCGCGGCGCAGGTCGAGGGCTCGTTTGTCTATGGCCTCTCGGCGGCATTCCATCAGGAATGCACGGTGAAGGGCGGGCGGATCGTGGAGGAAAACTTCGATTCCTACCCTGCCATGCGTATCGACGAGATGCCCAAGGTCGAGAGCATTCTCGTACCCTCCGGCGATTTCTGGGGTGGCGTCGGCGAACCGACCATCGCGGTCGCGGCACCGGCCGTGATGAACGCGATCTTCGCGGCGACAGGCAAGCGCGTGCGCTCGCTGCCGCTGAAGAACGCCGACCTGCGCCGCGCGTGAGGCCAGGGTTCGTGGTGGGATGGCATGGGTTGGTCTTTGCCATCTTCAAGGGCCTCGTGGCGCAATCTCTGGTCCCGGCGCATGCCAAGGCCGAAACGCCAGTTGTTCTCGAAGCCCCACCGCTGGCCGTTTCTCGCCCGCCGAACCCAGAAAACGGGCGAAAAATCGTTGCGGATCGTCGGCGCGGGATGTGCCTGCTTTGTCATTCCGGGCCCTTTCCGGAAGAGCGTTTTCAGGGCAACCTCGCGCCGTCTCTCGCCGGAGCGGGGACGCGCTGGAACGAAGGCCAGTTGCGATTTCGCCTGATAGACAGCACGCGGATCAATCCAGAGACGACTATGCCGGCATACTTCAGAGCGGAAGATAAAAACCGGGTTGGCCGGGCCTTTTCCGGCCGGACGATCCTCTCGGCAGAGGAGATTGAGGATGTCACAGCCTATCTCTCGACGCTGCGAGACTGAGCCGGACCGGCGAGCGGTGATCCTGGCCGGAGCGGTGTTGGGCACGCTGCTTGCGGTTCGGCCGGCACAGGCGATGCCGGACGATATGGAGCGCGCCATCCGGGCCTTTACGGATGGTGCCGTGCCCAAGCCGGGCAAGGTAGCGATCGAGATCGCGCCGTTGGTCGAGAACGGCAATGCGGTCTCGATCGAGGTGGCCGTGGATCATCCCATGCTGCCGGGAAATTTCGTCACGGACATCGCAATTTTCAACGAGAAAAACCCGCTGCCCGGCGTCGCGGTGTTTCATCTGACCCCGCGAGCCGGACGTGCCCATGTCATCACGCGGATGCGCCTCGCGACCTCCCAACATGTCACGGCGGTGGCCCGGCTCTCTGACGGCAGTTTCTGGTCCGATGCGCGCGAGGTGATTGTCACCATCGCCGCCTGCACGGAGGAATGAACATGGCCACAGCCAATGTTCTCATTCCACGTTCCGTCATTCGCAAGGGCGATATTGTGACGCTGAAAGCGATCATCGCGCATCCGATGGAGACGGGGTTTCGCCGAACGGAAACCGGCGGCGAAATTCCGCGCAACATCATCCGGCACGTCTCCTGTCACTATGACGGCGTGGAAGTGTTCTCCTGCGATTTCCATCCGTCGATTTCCGCCAATCCGTTTCTTGCTTTCACCACCATTGCCACAAAGACAGGGCCTGTCTCATTCATATGGACCGGAGATAACGGCTTCCGACACGTGGAAACGGCGATCATGAATGTGACGGACTAGGCCTTATGCGTCCTCTCGTCTCGATCGTGATGCTCGGGCTTGCAATGGCCGTACTGCCTTTGCATGCACAGGATATCCCCGCGCATGATCGGCTGTCCGGCTTCGAGATGATGGGCGCCGATGTGCAGGCCATGCAGCGCGACGACTTCTCGAACCCCGCCATGCTTTCGGTCCGCGAGGGTGAGCAGCTCTGGTCGCGTGCGCCGGCTCAGGGAAAGAAATCCTGCCAGGGGTGCCATCACGATGTCGCAACAAGCATGACAGGCGTTGCGGCGCGCTATCCCGCCTTTGATGCCGGGAGCAACCGGCCGATCGATCTCGCCGGGCGTATCCAGCAATGCCAGACTGAGCGTCAAGGCGTGCAGGCCGCGCCACGAGAATCCGCCCTTCTGCTCGCATTGCAGGCTCTTGTCGCGTTGCAGTCGCGCGGAATGCCGATCGCGGCCACAGCTGATCCGCGTCTTGCGGCAGCCAGAGAGAGAGGGCAGGCGCTTTTCAACCAGCGCTTCGGCCAGCTCAATCTCTCATGCGCGCAATGCCACAATCAGAACTGGGGCAAGTCACTCGGCGGAACGCGGATTCCGCAAGGGCATCCCACAGGGTATCCCATTTTTCGGATGGAGTGGCAGGCTGTCGGGTCGCTCCAGCGGCGTTTGCGCAATTGCCTGACTGGTGTGCGTGCCGAACCTTTCGCGCCCGGTTCTCCCGAGTTGATCGAGATCGAACTCTATCTCATGCAACGCTCCGCCGGCATGGCGATGGATGCGCCCGCCGTACGGCCATGACAGCATTTTCAACTGTAAAGCGCTTGCCTTGGAGAAGTATGCCAGCGCGCCTCTGATCAATCTGCGACAATCCGGGACAATGCCGCGCGATAGGCTCGCTCAACGGCGGGACGTTGCCGATGCCGCCCTTCCGAGACGACGTGTCGACCGGCAGCAAATACGTCGCGAACCGGATTGGCGGGCGATGCGAATATCCAGATATCGAGAAACTGCTCCGGCATGGCCGCCGTGAATTCCGGCCCATCAAGACCGATCACCACGATATCCGCCGATTGGCCGATTTGGAGACCTAGCATCGTGGCGCCACTCCCCGCACTCGGATCAGCCTCAATCCCGGCAGCTTGCCGGCCGCCTGTCAGCGCGTCGAAAAAGAGCCGCTCGCCCGTCGACCGACCACGCGGCGCAAGAACATTGCGCCCGCGATGCTGGAGACGCTGGCTGTATTCAAGCTGGCGCAACTCACCGGCCGCACCGATCTGGATGTTCGAATCCGTACCGAGACCAAAACGCCCACCGCAATCGAGAAAGTCGCGTGCGGAAAACACCCCGTCTCCGAGATTGGCCTCCGTGACCGGGCAAAGCCCGGCAACTGCGCCTGCGCTCGCGATCAGCTCGATTTCCTGTGGATTGGCATGGGTACAATGGATCAGGCACCAGCGCGGCGAAAGCTCGACCGAGTTGGCGAGCAGGCGGATCGGGGTCGTGCCGTGGGCCGCGAGGCAATCCTCGACCTCGCGGGTCTGTTCCGAGACATGGATGTGACGCGGCCCGTCGGTCAGGATGGTGTCGACGACGGCCAGCTCCTGCGGCGTCACCGCGCGCAGCGAATGCGGTGCAATCCCGATCCTGCCCGGCGGCGCGTGACGCGCGGCCGATTGGACCAGCCGGGCGAAACTGTCCGGATCGCACAGGAAGCGCCGCTGCCCGGCATCGGGAGGGCGCCCGCCGAAATTCCCGTGCGCGTAGAAAACCGGCAGTAGAGTCATGCCGATCCCGACATCCGCCGCTGCCGCCACATGGCGATGGCTCATTTCCGCGGGATCGTCATAGAAGCCGCCATCGGGCCGATGATGCAGGTAATGAAATTCGGTGACAGTCGTAAACCCGCTTTCGAGCATCTCGATATAAGCGAGCGCGGCGATCGCCTCGGCATCGTCGGGCGAGATGCGCGCGAGGAAGCGGTACATCAGCTCGCGCCAGCTCCAGAAATTGTCATCGCCGGTTCCGGCACGCTCGGTCAGGCCCGCCATTGCACGCTGGAAGGCATGGGAATGGACATTGGCCAGGCCGGGCAACGCGGCGCCGGCAATGCGCTCGCCTTCGCTTGAAGCGGATGCCATCGCGGTGATCCTGCCGCTCGGATCGATCGTGACAGCGACATCGCGCCGCCAGCCCTCCGATGTCAGCGCATGATCGAAACGTAGAACTCGCTGGGACGGCATGAACTGCTCCTCCATCGCTAGGCGCGAGCCCGGCCGGTCGCGCGCTTGACTTGTCTATACAACTTTGCTTGCATGCCGTCGAGGGAGGTGACCATGAAAGCCGAGAGGCTGTTCACCCATGTCCGGCTCGCCACGATGGACCCGTCAAAGAACGGCATCGGCGTGGTGGAGCATGCGATCCTCGCAACCCGAGGCCAGACCATCGTTTATGCGGGCGCAAGGGATGACGCGCCGGCCATCGAGGCGCAGGAGACCATCGATTGCTCTGGCCGCTGGATGACCCCCGGCCTCATCGACTGCCATACCCATCTCGTCCATGCAGGCAATCGCGCCGCCGAGTTCGAAATGCGGCTGACCGGCGCGACCTATGAAGAGATCGCGCGGGCAGGGGGCGGTATTCTCTCCACTGTGCGCGCCACGCGGGCAGCGGACGAGGACCAGCTTGTCGCACAAGCCTTACCCCGCCTCGAGGCACTGATTTCCGAAGGTGTCACGACCATCGAGATCAAATCCGGATACGGGCTGGAAACCGCGACCGAGGCCCGGCAACTCCGGGCTGCGCGCCGGATCGGGCGCGAGCACCCCGTCACAGTCCGCACGACCTTCCTCGGCGCGCATGCGATGCCGCCCGAGGCCAATGGCGACAAGGACGCCTATATCGAACTCGTCTGCCAGGACATGCTGCCCGCCATCGCCGCCGAGAAACTGGCGGATGCCGTGGATGCTTTCTGCGAGGGTATCGCCTTCTCGCCCGAACAGGTCGAGCGGGTCTTTGCTGTCGCCCGACATCTCGGTCTGCCGGTCAAGCTTCATGGCGATCAGCTGTCCAACCTCAATGGTGCTGCACTCGCCGCGAGGCACGGCGCTTTGTCGGTCGATCATGCCGAATACACCGATGAAGCCGGCGTGAAGGCGATGGCTGAGGCAGGCACCGTCGCCGTGCTGCTGCCGGGGGCGTTCTACTTCATTCGCGAGACCCAGAAGCCGCCGATTGAACTTTTCCGCCAGCACGGTGTTGCGATGGCACTGGCGACAGATTGCAATCCAGGCTCGTCGCCGATGACCTCGCTGCTACTCACGATGAATATGGGTGCGACCCTGTTTCGTATGAAGGTCGAGGAGTGTCTGCTGGGCGTCACCCGTCACGCGGCGCAGGCTCTGGGACTGAGCGAAATCGGTATCCTGGCTGCGGGCAAGCGGGCTGATCTGTGCATCTGGGACATCGAACACCCGGCTGAGCTTGTCTATCGCATCGGCTTCAACCCGCTATGGCGGCGCTTCTGGAGTGGAAAATGACGAGCCATCCCGTGACGCTCACGCCCGGTTCGGTAGGGCTGGAAGAGATTGTCGCGATCCTGGCCGGCGCGCCGGCCAAGCTGGCATCTTCGGCGCTCCCGCGCGTCGCGGCCGCGAATGCGGTCATCCTGCGCGCAGCCGCTGGCGACACCCCGGTCTATGGCGTGAATACGGGGTTTGGAAAGCTCGCCTCGAAGCGGATCAAGCCCGGCGACACGGCCACTCTTCAGCGCAATCTCATCCTGTCCCATTGCTGTGGCGTGGGCGAGGCGACGCCGCGCGACATCGTGCGCCTGATGATGGCGCTCAAGCTCGTCTCGCTCGGGCGCGGGGCTTCCGGCGTCCGTCCCGAGGTGATCGCGCTGATTGAAGGCATGCTGGCGGCGGGGGTCACGCCCGTCGTTCCGGCGCAGGGATCGGTCGGAGCGTCGGGCGATCTGGCGCCGCTCGCGCATCTCGCCGCTGCCATGATCGGGGAGGGGCAGGCCGAGTTTGGCGGCCAGAATCTGCCCGGTGGCAGGGCCTTGGCGATGGCCGGGCTCGAACCCATCGTGCTGGGCCCGAAGGAGGGGCTCGCGCTCATCAACGGCACCCAGTTCTCGACGGCACAGGCTCTTGCGGGCGCCTTGCAGGCTTATCAGTTGGCCATGACTTCTCTCGCGACAGGGGCGCTCTCGGTCGATGCCGCGATGGCATCCACAACGCCCTTCCGGCCGGAAATTCAGGCTTTGCGCGGGCTGCCAGGGCAGATCAAGGCCGCAAAGGCCCTCATGACCTTGCTGGATGGCAGCACGATCCGAGATGCGCACCGGGAGGGTGATGAGCGCGTGCAGGATCCCTATTGCCTGCGCTGCCAGCCTCAGGTGACGGGTGCCGCGCTCGATCTCATGGAACAGGCGCTCCGGACTCTCGTGATCGAGGCGAACGCCGCGACCGATAACCCGCTGGTCATTGTCGAGACCGGCGAGATTCTCTCCGGTGGCAACTTTCATGCCGAGCCGGTCGCCTTCGCGGCTGATCAACTCGCAATTGCCATCAGCGAGATCGGTGCCATCGCCGAACGCCGGATCGCCACGCTGGTAGACCCGGCGCTCAATTTCGGACTTCCGCCCTTCCTGACTCCGGAGCCGGGCCTGAATTCCGGCTTCATGATTGCGGAGGTCACCGCTGCTGCGCTCTTTGCCGAGAACAAGCAAAGGGCTACGCCGGCATCGATCGACTCGACGCCCACCAGCGCCAATCAGGAAGATCATGTCTCGATGGCGGCGCATGGCGCGCGGCGGCTGCACGAGATGAACCGCAATCTCGCCTCCATTCTGGGCATCGAATTGCTCTGCTCGGCGCAGGGGATCGATCTGAGGAAGCAGGGTTGGGGCCTCGAGGCCTTGGCCAATGTCCGGCATCCTTTGCCGCACCTCAACACAGGTGCGGCTTTGGAGCAGGTGATCGCGCGCCTGCGCACCAAGATCCCCATGCTGGAAGCGGATCGGTATATGGCGGATGATCTCGCCGTGGCCGCCAAATTGGTGGCGGACGGGACAATCGTGAGGGCTGCCGGTCTCGTCTCTCTTCCGGGGGAGACTGTATGACAGAGATTTTCTCGCTCACCTCAGGGGATTCGCCGCTGATCTTGTCGATGCCGCATCCCGGTACGGGTCTGCCTCGGGAGATCGACGCTGCACTGACCGATCGCGGCCGTCTGGTCGGGGATACGGACTGGCATATGCGAGCGCTTTACCGGCCGGTCGAGGAGCGATTCCGGCCGTCCGTGATCGAGGCGAAACTCTCCCGCTATGTCATTGATCTCAATCGCGATCCGTCCGGTGTATCGCTTTATCCCGGGCAGGCGACCACCGAACTGGTGCCGATGACAACCTTCGACGGCACGCCGATCTGGCAGGTGCCGCCGGATGCGGACGAGGTCGCGAGGCGCCGGGCGCGCTATTTCCAGCCTTACCATGATGCGCTCGCGGGCGAGATCGCGCGTGTGAAGCAAAGACACGGCTTCTGCCTTCTGTGGGATTGCCATTCGATCAAGTCACGCATTGCGCGCCTGTTCGAGGGTGAACTTCCGATGCTCAATCTCGGCACGAATGGCGGGGCATCCTGCGCGCCGGGCATTCAGACTGCGGCAGAACAGGCTATGGCCGGAACGGGCCTCACCCATGTCAGCAACGGGCGATTCAAGGGTGGCTGGATCACGCGGTTCTATGGTCGGCCGGCAGACAGGGTTCATGCCATCCAGATGGAACTTTCGCTGGCCGGCTATCTCGCCGCGGAAGAGCCACCCTGGACCTTCGCGCCGCATGTCGCACAGCCTCTTCAGCAGGCGCTTGAAACGATCATTGCCGCATCACTTGCCTCAGCGGAGTCGCTCCCATGAATAACCGCATCGATAATTCCCGCATCATCCGTGCGCCGCGTGGGCCGGAGCTGAGCTGCAAGACCTGGGGTGCCGAGGCGGCCTTGCGCATGCTGATGAACAATCTCGACCCGGAAGTTGCTGAAAAGCCCGAGGCGCTTGTCGTTTACGGTGGTATTGGCCGCGCGGCGCGCGACTGGGACAGCTTCGATAGGATCGTTGCGACCTTGCGAGGGCTCGAGCCGGATGAAACGCTGCTGGTGCAATCCGGTAAACCAGTCGGGGTGTTTCGCACGCACACGGATGCGCCGCGCGTCCTCATCGCGAATTCCAATCTCGTGCCGGGCTGGGCGACATGGGAACATTTCCACAAGCTCGATCAGATCGGGCTGATGATGTATGGTCAAATGACAGCAGGCTCATGGATCTACATCGGCACGCAGGGCATCGTTCAGGGGACATACGAGACCTTTGCGGAGGTTGGCCGCAAGCATTTCGGCGGTAGCCTCAAGGGCAAGTGGATCCTCACCGGTGGATTGGGTGGTATGGGCGGCGCTCAGCCGCTCGCCGCGACCATGGCCGGCGCCTCGATGATCGCCGTCGAGTGCCGCCCGTCATCCATCGAGTTTCGCCTCAGGACGCGCTATCTCGACGCGCAGGCTGGAAGCGTCGATGAAGCGCTCGCGATGATCGAGAAGAGCCACAAATCGGGCAAACCGATCTCTGTCGGCGTGCTCGGCAATGCGGCAGAGGTCTTTCCGGACTTGGTTCGCCGGGGTATCCGGCCGGATGTCGTCACCGACCAGACCTCGGCCCACGATCCCCTGAACGGCTATCTCCCGGCAGGCTGGAGGCTTGCCGAATGGGAAGAGAAGCGTGAGCGCGACCCCGCTTCCGTGCAGCAGGCCGCGAAGCTGTCGATGGCGGAGCAGGTGAGGGCGATGCTCGCTTTCCAGAGGATGGGCGTGCCGACCCTCGATTACGGGAACAACATCCGCCAGATGGCGCAGGATATGGGCGTGACTGACGCGTTCGATTTTCCTGGCTTCGTGCCGGCCTATATCCGCCCGCTCTTCTGCCGCGGCATTGGCCCGTTCCGTTGGGCCGCGCTCTCGGGTGATCCCGAGGATATCCATCGCACGGATCAGCGCGTGAAAGAGCTGATTCCGGATGATCCGCACCTCCATAACTGGCTCGATATGGCGAAGGACCGAATCGCCTTCCAGGGCTTGCCCGCGCGCATCTGCTGGGTCGGACTTGGCCAACGCCACAGGCTTGGCCTTGCTTTCAACGAGATGGTGGCCCGGGGCGAAGTGAAGGCCCCGATCGTGATCGGCCGCGATCATCTTGATTCCGGCTCGGTGGCCTCGCCCAATCGCGAGACGGAAGCGATGATGGACGGCTCGGATGCCGTCTCGGATTGGCCGCTGCTCAATGCGCTGCTCAACACCGCCTCGGGCGCATCTTGGGTCAGTCTGCATCACGGAGGCGGTGTCGGGATGGGCTACTCGCAGCATTCCGGTGTCGTGATCGTCGCGGATGGAACGCCCGAGGCCGCAAAGCGGCTCGAGCGCGTGCTCTGGAATGACCCCGGCACGGGAGTCATGCGCCATGCCGATGCAGGCTATCCGATCGCTCAGGAATGTGCCCGCGAGCGGGGGCTGAAACTTCCGGCGCTCGGGATCGGAACGTGAAGATTGGTACGAGGGCGACTTCGTG
This sequence comes from Hyphomicrobiales bacterium, assembly GCA_017302635.1. Lineage (GTDB taxonomy): Bacteria > Pseudomonadota > Alphaproteobacteria > Rhizobiales > Beijerinckiaceae > Rhabdaerophilum. The sequence continues at coordinate 407,945 of JAFLCX010000001.1, read as the reverse complement.
ATGTTGATGTCCAATAACCTCAGGAGGAAGACATGAAGAGACGTGATTTTCTAAAAGCAGCCTCCGCCGGGACCGCTGCGGTCGGCGCCGCGACGCTCGCGGCTCCAGCCTTGTCGCAGAACCGGATCGAGTGGCGCATGGTGACACTATGGCCGCGCAATCTTCCTGGTCCGGGTGTCGCAGCCCAGCGCACCGCCGATCGGATTACCGCCGTGACGGGCGGACGGATCTCGGTGCGGCTGTTTTCGGCGGGCGAGATCGTGCCGGCTCCCGGCGCATTCGATGCCGTGGCAGCGGGCACGGCTGATCTCTATCACGGCGTTCCTTCCTTCTGGATTTCGAAATCGCCAGGCATCGGGTTTTTCGGCTCGTTTCCCTTCGGTATGACAGTCTATGAACAGCAGGCCTGGATGATGCATGGTGGCGGGCAGGCGCTCTATGACGAGATGTATGCGCGCTTCGGCGTGAAGCCGTTCAACACGGGCAATTCCGGCCCGCAATGGTTCGGCTGGTTCCGCAAAGAACTGAAATCGATTGAAGATTTCCGTGGTGTCCGATTCCGCACTGCCGGTCTCGGCGGCGAGATGTTCCGGCGCGCCGGAGCGTCCGTCGTGACGCTGCCGGCTGGCGAGATTTTCGCAGCCCTGCAGTCCGGCACGATCGACGCTGCGGAATTCCTCGGCCCGTTCTCCGATGCGCCGTTGGGTCTGCATCAGGTGACCAAGAACTATTATTACCCCGGCGTGCAGGAACCTTCCTCTGCCGAGGAAATCGGCATCAATCTTGGCAAATGGAACGCGCTGCCCGACGACCTGAAAGCGGCCGTGCGTTTCGCCTGCATGTCTGTCGCGGAAGAGACGACCACGGAATACGATGCACGCCATCCGATTGCGCTGGCGCAGCTTGTGGCCAACAACGGTGTGAAACCGCTGGAAGTGCCGCGCGATATCCTGATCGCGCTCGGCAATTCCGCCGGTGAGATGCTGGCCGAGTTTCGGGCTCATCAGGACCCGATGGTCAAGAAGATCGCGGACAGCTACGCCGAGTTCCGCAATCGCAGCCAAGCCTACATGCTCCAGTCCTACGCGGCGAATTTCAACGCCCGCACCTTGCCGATCAAGTGGGGCTGAACATGATCCGGGTGGGGCTTCGGATCGCAGACGCGATAGACGCCGCCACCCGCGGCATCGGGCGAGCCGCCATGTGGCTCGCCCTTGCCGTCGTGCTGGTGCAGTTCGGGGTAGTCGTGCTGCGCTATGTCTACAGCATGAGCTATGTGTGGGCGCAGGAGAGTGTCATCTACGCCCATGCCTCGTTGTTCATGCTGGCGGTGGGCTATACGTTTCTCGTCGACCAGCACGTGCGCGTGGATGTTCTCTACGGCGGCTGGTCGGCCAGACGGAAAGCACTGACCGACCTTGTCGGCATTCTGATCGCCGTCCTGCCGTTCTGCGCGCTCGTGATCTGGGCGAGCTGGGGCTATGCCCTGAATTCGTGGCGCATCAGCGAGGGGCCGATGGCGCTCGGTGGCGTACCCTTCGTCCAATGGCTCAAGAGCCTGATCCCGATCATGGCCGTGCTCCTGCTGCTTCAATCCGTCGCGATCGGACTGAGATGCATTGCCGTTCTCACCGGCCATGCGGAAACCCATTTCCCCGCTCGCCCCCAGCACTCCTCTCATGGGTGAATGCAGATGAACCATGCCGGTGGCATCGGGGCCTTTCTCGATCTTCTGATGTTTCTGTCCCTCTGCGGGCTGATCCTTACCGGGTTGCCGGTCGTGTTCATCCTGACCGGGTGCGCCATCGTCTTCGGCGGCCTGGGCGTCATGCTTGGCGTGTTTGATCCGTTTCTGCTCGGAGCCTTGGCGCAGCGGATCTTCGGGACCATGACGAGCGAGGTGCTGGTTGCGATCCCGCTTTTTGTCTTCATGGGCATCATGCTCGAGAAATCGAAGATTGCCGAGGAGCTGCTGGAGGCGATGGGCCGTCTTTTCGGTTCGGTTCGGGGTGGCCTCGCGATCTCGGTTTCGGTGGTGGGAGCCTTGCTCGCGGCCTCCACGGGTATTGTCGGCGCTACCGTCGTGACGATGGGGTTGATGGCGCTGCCCGCCATGCTCCGGCGCGGCTACGACAAGCCTTTTGCCGCCGGCACCATCTGCGCCGCCGGCACGCTGGGTCAGATCATTCCGCCTTCAACGGTCATGGTCATTCTGGGCGAGGTCCTCTCGGCGGCCTATCAGCAGGCGCAGCTCGCGCAGGGAAAGTTTTCGGTCGAAACGATCTCAGTGGGGCAGCTTTTCGCCGGCTCGATGATCCCCGGCCTGATGCTCGTCTGCCTTTACATCCTCTACCAGCTTACAATTGCCTGGCTGAAGCCTGAACTGGCCCCGGCCATTCCGAAGGAAGAACTGGCGGTGGTCAGCGGTGGCGAGATCGCCCGCGCTCTGGCTCCGCCCATGATTCTGGTGCTGGCTGTTCTCGGCTCGATCCTCGGCGGTATCGCAACACCGACCGAGGCTGCCTCGGTGGGCGCCGTGGGGGCGACCCTGCTCGCAGGCCTTCGCAACCATGAAGGCCGGGCTTGGCCGATCCTTGCCGCCGGCGCGGCGGCCATCGGGCTGGTGATACTCGGCAATCTTTTCGACATGCGCATCGGGCGGCAGACCATTCCTGCGCGAGATTTGGTGGCGCTGGCCGTTGCCGGGCTGCTGCTTCTGGTCTTGCTCAACGGCATTGCCGTTGCGCTGCTCCGCTGCTTCCGCGTTGGGGTCCTGAGTGCAGTCTGCCATACGACCATGACCATCACGGCGATGATCTTCGCCACGCTGATCGGCGCGACGCTCTTTGCGCTGGTCTTTCGCGGGCTGGGCGGCGAAGAGATGATCAAGGAATTCCTGTCGGTGCTTCCCGGCGGGATTTATGGTGCGCTCGCCGTTGTCATGGCCATCATCTTCCTGATGGGGTTCTTTCTGGATTTTGTTGAAATCACGATCATCGTCATCCCGATTGTCGGGCCCATCCTGCTCGGCATGGGCATTGATCCGATCTGGCTCGGGGTCCTGATTGCGCTCAATCTCCAGACATCCTTCCTCACGCCCCCTTTCGGCTTCGCCCTGTTCTATCTCGGGGGCGTGGCGCGGGACCTCAGGACGATCGACATCTACAAAGGCATCGTGCCTTTTGTCATGATCCAGCTGCTGGCGGTTGCCCTTGTCGTCATCTTCCCCAAGCTCGCCACATGGCTTCCAAAAGCACTCTTCTGAGGTCGGATGAGCGAGGCACCTTACCGCCGCATCATGAATGCACTTCGCAGCGAGATCGCTTCGGGGCGTCTGGCGCCGGGCGATCGCATTCCTTCCGAGAATGAACTGGCGCAAAGCTTTTCCGTTTCGCGCATGACAGCCAATCGCGCTGTGCGGGAACTGGCGGCCGAAGGGCTCGTTTTCCGGACGGCAGGAAGCGGCAGCTTCGTGGCGGAGCAGCGCCTCGAACTCTCCTTGTTGCGCGTGCCCGATATCATCGAGGAGATACGCTCGGCTGGCGGCCATTACTCGGCCCGCCTGATCGCGCGCAACCGGTCACCGGCAAGGGGAGAGATCGCCAGCGCGTTCGAAGTGCCGGCGGGCTGGGAACTGCTTCATACGCTGATCGTGCATGAATCCGATGGTCGGCCGATTCAGCTGGAGGATCGTTACGTCGATCCGGCCTTTGCGCCGGATTATTTAGACCAGATTTTCGAAGCGCGTTCACCGAATGCTTATCTGACGGCGATCGCGCGGCCCGAACAGGCCGAGCAGATTGTCGAGGCCGTGGCAGCGGACAGCCAGATCGCGCGATTGCTGAATGTGTCACGGGGCCATGCCTGTCTGAAGGTCAAGCGTCGCACCTGGTGCGGCGGTCGGATTGCCACGCTGGCCTGGCTCACGGCGCCCGGAGAACGGTGGCGGCTCAACGTCAAATTCTCGCTTTGATCGGAGGCTTGTGGGCGATCAGATGCCCTCAGATTACCTCGGATTGACCCGCTCATACCAAGGCCCGGGCGCGAAATTCGGCATGAAACGGCACTCCCCGTGGTAAGTGCCCTTCGCCTCTTCGCAAAAGCTGACTACCGCTTCGATCGTCGGCCTTTTGCCGGACTCGATCCAGCCCTGAAGCGCTCTCAGGATCGCCGGATAATGCGGCGGACTTGTCTTCGAGTGCTGGTTGTCGTCGACAAATGTCTGGAACAGGTATTGCCCTTGGCCAGCCGCCTCAACAACCCGACGGTATTCGTGCTGCTGCTCGACAAAAACGGTCGTGTCGCGAACCTGATGCATCGTGATGACCGGGATATCGATCCGGCCAGTCGGGTCGCTGTCGGCGGAGAGCGTCCTCACGGCCTCGGGATCGGCCGCGATCCGTGCCACCTTGCGGTTGAAGGCCTCGTCATCTGATGTGCCACGATAGCGCACGTTGACGTTCCCGAATGCCGATCGGCCACCGGTGATGAATTCCGAGAGGTCTTGGAAGACGAAGGTCGCCCACTGGATATGGCCGAGAAGTGCACCGGGCGGAATACGGCTTGCGCCGGCGATATCGGCGAGGTTGCGCTTCTGCGCATCGCTGCGCTCCTCGGATTTCTTGTCGGCGCCAGTGCAGTCATTGAACCAGCGGGTGACCTGCTGACGCGTGACCGCAGAACCAGCCGGCAGTCCGATCCCCAGCGCGTAGGGGCGTTCGCTCGGCGCCGGATGCACATCGCACACCGCCTGGAAGGCCGCGCGGACATCGAGACGCATGTCGTAGCCCCGTGTTCCGCCCGCGAGTACGCCTGATGTCAACATCGCGCCGTCATAAGGGCGCTTGCCGGACGCATCCGGCTTGTTGAACTTCTCAATGAGGATCGCGCCGATATTGCCGCCCCAGGATTGGCCATGCGCGATCGTGTATTTCGGTCGCCCGAACGCGGCGATGAATGTCTTGCGGGCGTTGTCGGCATCCTCGGCGCCCTGCGTTACGCCGAAACCGCCTCGCCGACGGCTGGTGGCGACCCAGCCATAACCTTCACGGACCGTCTCGATGAAGCGCACGAGGTCCTCATCCACCATGGTCGCGTCAGGCTGGCGCATACGCGGTCCGCCATAGGTGTGAACGATCAGCGAGCCGTTCCATTTTTCTGGCTTTGCGGCGAGCACATAGGCTCCATTCTCGTCCTTCACCGTGAAGCAGGCGATCCCAGTCCCGATCTCCGTCGGGCATGGCCGTGCCTGAAGACCTTGGGCGGCGGCTGGAGCACAGGCAGCCAAGGCCAGCGCAACGACTGCAACATTCTTTCCCGATACCATCTAAACCTCCCACCTCACCCTTGGCCTGTCCCAATTTCGCCAGCGCTCCGCCCTCTATGCGGAAGGGAATGCTAAGCCCTTATCGGGAGATTGGCCATCGGGGCGTTTTTCACTGCCGATCCTTATTTCGAGACCTGGGCCCGATGATATTCGTCCCTTATCTTCCGTTTGAGGAGTTTTCCCGTGGGTGATCGGGGGAACTCGGTCCGGAAGTCGATGCTGCGCGGGCACTTCAAGGCCGACAATCGGGTTCGGCAGAAGGCGACCAGTTCGCCCGAAAGATCCTCGTTGGGCTCGCGCCCCTCAACGAGTTGAACCACGGCTTTGACTTCCTCACCGAACTCCTCATTCGGAATGCCAATCACGGCGGCATCCAGCACCGCGTCGTGTTGAAGGAGGAGGTTTTCGACCTCTTGAGGATAGATATTCACGCCACCCGATATGATCACGAAAGACTTCCTGTCCGTGAGGTAAAGGTAGCCGTCATCATCCAGGCGGCCGATATCCCCCAGCGTGGTCCAACCTCGCGCGTTGCGGCTGGAGGCGGTCTTTTCAGGGTCGTTGTGATATTCGAACTGGTGCCCATTCTCGAAAAAGACTTCGCCTTCGGCACCAACAGGCAATTCTGCACCATTCTCGTCGCAGATATGAATGACCCCGAGTTTGGCTTTACCGACTGACCCGATATGGCGTTGCCACTCGCCGGTCGTCAGCGCGGTGAAACCGTTGTTCTCGGTGCCGGCGTAGTATTCATGAATGATCGGGCCCCACCATTCGATCATGCGATGTTTCACGTCGATCGGGCAGGGCGCGGCAGCATGCACGGCCATGACCATGGATTCGAGCGAATACTTTTGGCGGACATCTTCCGGCAATTTCAGCAGACGCACGAACATGGTTGGGACCCACTGGCTGTGGGTGATGCGCTCAGCCTCGATGAGGGTGAGCGCTGCTTCAGCATCGAACCGCGGCATGATGACCGCGGAACCCCCCGCGCGGATCGTCACCATGGTGTGGCGCAGTGGGGCTGCGTGATACAATGGCGCCGTGCACAGGTAGCGCGTGCCCAACCCGTAGCCAAACAACCCGGATAACAGCTCAATCAGCATGGACGAAGCGCCGACCGGGTGATCGGGCAGCGCCCATTTCACCCCTTTCGGCCGCCCGGTTGTGCCGGACGAATAGAGCATGTCGAGCCCTTGCGATTCATCGAGTATCGGTGTTGCCGGAGCGGCGGCGGCTCTATCGGTGAAGCTCGGCAAGGCCTCCAGACCTCGCCCGATCACCATGATGGGGCAGCCCGCCTGAATCAGCTCCGCAGAGGCGCATATCCGCTCAACCAAAGTATCCGAGACCAGCACAAGGGATGCGCCGCAATCCCGGATGATGTAGTGGATCTCGTCATCCGTCAGATGTGTGCTGGCCGTCGTGTAGTAGAGACCCGTGCGATCGGCAGCAAAGCAGATTTCGAGGAACTCCCGGCGGTTTTCCATCACGATCACGATGTGATCACCGCGCTTCAGCCCAAGTTGGCGCAAAGTGTGTGCCGCTTGGTTTGCCCGCACTTCCAGTTGGCCGAACGTCACTCTCTCAGAGCTTGTGCTGATCCGGAACGCGACATCATCCGGGCGCTCGATGGCATGTCGGCGCGGATGAAACGGCGGGAGATCATGCCGATTCATGGTCAAACCGGATGATTGTCTTGCCAAGACCGGTGGGCGCGGCGATCTCGGCCATGGCGGCTTTCAGGTCGTCAAACCCGAATATCTTGCCGATGACCGGGCGAATCCGGTGCTGCTCCATGGCCGTCAACATCGCTTCGAACCCGTCGCGATGCCCGACGGTCACCCCCTGCAGGCGGACCTGCCGGGTCACGATTGCACCGAGCGGCAAGGTTGGCGACAGGCCGGAGAGAACGCCGATCAAGGCTATGGTCCCGCCGACGCGGATACTCTTGACCGATTGCGTCAAGGTCGCTTCGCCGCCAAGCTCAATGATCTTGTCGAATCCGCCGCGTTCGGCGGCAATTTCGCGGGCTGGCCGCGACCATTCCGGCTTCGTGACGTAGTTCACGATTGCGTCGGCGCCCAGCTGTCGCGCTTGCGCGAGCTTTTCGTCACTCGACGATATGACCGTGACATGCGCGCCATGCAGCTTGGCGAATGCAAGGGCGAACAATGCAACTCCGCCCGTGCCCTGAACAAGAACGTGGTCACCCGGTCGGGTGGTCGCATGGGTCACAATGGCGCTCCAAGCCGTCAGGGCAGCACAGGGCAAAGTCGCGGCTTCGTCATGTGTGAGATAATCGGGAACGCGCACGATCCCCTGTTCCGAAAGGCACATGTACTCCGCCATCACGCCATCGAGCGGACCGCCAAGAGATGTTGCAAAATTCTCCTGCGTCGGCTCGCCACCGGTCCAGCCCTGAAAATAGGTGGGACAAACCCTGTCGCCGATCTGGGCTCGGGTGACACGCTCTCCGACGGCGACAACGGTGCCGACACCATCAGATACGGGTATCAGCGGAAGCTCGCCCGTGGCGCGGCCATACCCGCGAATGGGGACGATCAGATCACGGGCATTCAATGAGGCCGCATGCATGCGGATCAGCACCTGACCAGCCCGAGGTTCCGGCCGGGGCCGTTGTGCAGGGTTGAGGTGGTCCATCCCCCAGCCACCGTCGATCTGGAACACACGCATCATTTCAGTCCTCGCGGGGCTCAAAGAGAAACGGGGGCAGGGTCCCAGCCCGCCAGACGGTCGAGCAGCATCGCCGTGCTTCCATCGGTCAGCGCCGCGATCTGGGCAGCGCCGATATGGCGAGCGAAGGGATAGGTTTCCCTGAGCCCTTCAGCGCCCATCGCATGCAGCATGGCTGGAAGCTGGGTCTGCGCGAGCGACACGGCATTGACCTTGGCCGCGGCAGCGAGGTGACGTGTGTCAGCGCCAGTCTCCGTTGCAGCGACAGCCGCCTCGACCAGTGCCCAGGCAGCTGCAAGCTGTGTCGCGCACCTGGCCAACGGCTCACGCCATGTCGGATGCTGGTTCAGAGGCTTGCCGAAGGTGTGTCGTCTCTCGCCATGATCGCGCGCGAGGCGCAGGCTGGCGGAAACCATCGCGCAGCACATGGCCGCGACATAGATTCGGGCACCGTTTATCTCATCGAGAATGGCCTTGAACGCAGTGCCAGCCGGCAATATCGCCTGGTCGCCCGGCACGAAGCACTGGTTCAGGCAGAAACCGCCGGTGCCAATGCTGACCTGCGAGAACCCGGCCTCGATGGGATACCGCTCGCAGCCCGGCCCCGTCAGATCGACGAGAAAAGCCGCGATGCCGGCTCCTTGGCCGTGCTCAGCGGTCTGCGCGTACACGATCGCCAGCCGCGCGTGGCGCGCATTGACGATCCATGTTTTCTCGCCTTCAAGCAGCCATCCGCCGTCTTTCGGTCGCGCTGTGCAGCGCATGGCGCTGGCATCAGACCCGGCGGCCGGTTCCGTGAGTGCCGTGCAAGCCGCGGCGCGTCCTTGAAGGAGATCAGGCAGCAGCTTGCGAGCAACCGGTTCCGGTGCAGTCAAGGCCATGCGTTTGGCGACATTGTGCGTGTTGACCAGCGACATCGCGAGGCCAAAATCCGCCGCAGCGAGGATCGCGCATGCCCGAACCTTTGCGCGGAACCCAAGACCCAGACCGCCTGACGCGACCGGCACCTCGATCCGCGTGAGGCCAATTCCGGCCGCTTGCAAGGCGATTGCAGGGTCAAGTGCCTCGCCGCGAGCCCAGGAAGCGGCATCCTTCTCGACATGCGCGCGAGTAAAGGCCCGGACATCGGCGAGAAAGTCTGCCGCAGCATCATCGGTCATGACGCGGCTTCCTTGCGGCTGAACCTGCCGATCAGCGCTTTGCAAACGCCGACAATGCCGATCGGCATGAAGATCGTCGCGAGCACGAGGATCAACCCGTAGAGGATCAGGCGGAAGCTATCGGCAAAGCGGAGCATTTCCGGCAGGAAGACGACAAGAAAAGCACCGATCACCGGCCCGGCAATTGTGCCCGATCCTCCGAGGATCACAGCCAGAATGGCGTCCAGCGATTGGGCTACGCCAAAGATCTCCGGATTGATGAAGCTTTGAAAATGCGCATAGAGCGCGCCGGCGAGCCCGGCATACATGGCGGAAATCACAAAGGCGAAGAGCTTGTACTTCCATGCAGCAATGCCGATGGAACCCACGAGATCCTCATTCTGTCGGATGGCCAGCAGGATTTCCCCGACCCGGGATCGTGCGATCAGCGCTGCCAGCGCTGTCATGGCCGCAGCCAGCATCAAGACAAGATAGAAGTAGGCATCGCGGCTGCCGCCCCAAGGCTTGGGGATGTTGGAGATTCCGGTCTCGCCATTGGTCAGTTCCTTGTAGTTCACTAGCACGATCACGATGATGAGATTGAAGGCCAGCGTCACGATCGCGAAGTAATGGCCCTTGACGCGCAGGCTGGGATAGCCGGTTGCGAGCGCAAACAATGCTGTGACCAGTGGAGCGGCTGCCATCGTGGCCCAGATCGGCCATTGGAAATGCATGCCGATCAGGGTGGAGCTGTACGCGCCGATTCCCATGAAGCCTGCGCCGACGATCGAGACATAGCCGGTGTAACCCTGAATCAGATTCTGGCCCTGCGCCATAATCACCCAGATCAGGGCCAGTATGCTCAGGTGCAGGTAGTACTTGACCGTCAGGACCTGCGGCAGCATCGCCAGAGCCGCGAAGACCAGAAGCCAGGCGAGCGATTGAAGCGATCGGTTCATGGCGTGCGTCCCAGCAGGCCTTGGGGGCGGATCAGCAGGACAAGGATCATCACCACGAAGGCGATTACATCCTTGTAGGCGGAGGATATGAAGCCCGCGGCGATCGACTCCGTGATCCCGAGCACGGTCCCGCCCAGAATGGCTCCGGGGAATGAGCCGAGGCCTCCCAGGATGAGCACCGCAAATCCCTTGACGACAAAGCCTTCTCCGATACCCGGAGCGATCGCGAACAACGCCCCGACCATGATGCCGGCGGCAACACCAAGTGCCGTCGATATCCCAAACACAATCAACGGGATCGACTTGACATTGACGCCCATCAGAATAGCCGCGTCGCGGTTCTCCGCGACGGCGCGGATGGCCTGCCCCGTTTTGGTTCGTTCCACGAAAACCATCATCGCCACGACCAGCACGATGGCCGCGATGATGACGTAAAGACGCAGTTCCGGAACCGTGATGCCGCCAAAGCGAAAGACACGGCTCAGCCCTGTGGGGATGACGACCTGTTCATGCCCGAAGAGCTGGAGATTGATGCCCTCGACCATCATGGTGAGGCCAAGGGCAACAATGAAGGCGTTGATATGGTTGGCATGTCGCACAGGACGATAGGCCAGCATCTCGACCAGAAGGCCAAGGAGGATGCCGGTTGCCAGCGCAACAGGGATCGCCGCCAGCACCGGCAATCCCTGCGAGGTTACCAGAAAAAAGGTGAGGTAGCCTCCGAACATGGAAATGGAGCCATGCGCGAAATGGGCGATCCCGAGAATGCCGAACACGGTGGTCAGGCCGAGTGCGATCAGCACATAGACGCCGCCGATCGCCAGACCGTTGATTGTCTGCTGGAGGATTTCGATCAGCATCGGCCTGTCCGCCCGATCAGTTCAGCGTGCTGAGGAACTGCGAGTAGGCCTTCGAGTCCGAGGGCAGGTCCTCGACGAACACCCACTTGCCCTTCTGCCACTGGAAGGCTCCGTTGGAGGTGTAGGCCTGCCCGTTGACGTCGAACATCTTCCCGTCGACCGGCTGGTACTGCATCACCACCTGCGGAGGCACCGGCAGCCCGCGAATGGCCTTGGCGACGACGACGGTGTCATCGACCGTGCCGGCGGCCTCGATTGCTGCCTTGAGCACGTAGAGCTGATCATAGGCATAGGGAGAGCTTGGCGAAGGCGAAGCATTGTATTTCTTCGTGTAGTTCGCGTGGTAAGCGATGCCGTTCTTGGTCGCGGACAGCAGGGTCAGCTCCGTCGGGCGCAAATCCCAGACACCTTCCATCTGTTCGGAGGTGGTCACGCGCAGGAACTGTTCCTCGCTGCCGCTGGTGAAGCCATAACGCGGGATATTCATGCCTAGTTCGACCGCCTGCCGGTAGACGAAGGCGGCTGGTTCAACATAGCCGACAACAAGGATGGCATCGGGGTTGAGCCCGCGGATCTTGGTCAGTTGGGGCGTCATGTCGCGGTCTCTCAGCGAGAAGACTTCGCGGGCGATGATCTCGCCGCCGGTTTTCTTGACCTCGCGTTCAACGGCATCCACGTATTGAGCATAGAAACCGACGTCGAGCGCCCCGAGAACGGCAATCCGCTTGTGGCCTTTCCGCGCGATAAACGTGCCAGCTGCCTGACCGGTGTAATCCGCCGGCGGGCGGGTCCGGACCAGATTGGGAATCTTCTTCGTGGTGATGGAACGCTCGGCTGCGTTGCCAACCAGCATCACCGCCTTCTCGTTTCCGATGAACGAAGCAACAGCGCTGGTGGAACCAGAGCAGCAGAAGCCCAGAATGTACTTGACGCCATCCCGGTCGATCAGTTTGCGGACGGCATTCGTTGCTTCGGTCGGGTTGGCCTTGTCGTCGTAAGCGATGACGTCGATCTTGTAATTGTCTGACCCGACCTTGATGCCTCCGGCTGCATTGATCTCATCTGCCGCCATTTTCACGGCATTGGCTTGCGGCAGGCCGTAAACCGCGCCGCCACCTGTCAGCGCATCGGCGACGCCGATCGTGAGCTTCTTCTCGGCTGCGAAGCCTGAACTGGCCGTCAAGGCTATCGTCAGCGCCGCGACAGCACCGGTTATTGTTCGACTGGACATCGTTTCCTCCCTTGTTTTTGGTTCGAACACGTGCTGGCCAGAACAGGCCAGAATGCCGATTATAGTATTGTTTTACCGTTGTTTTTCTGTCAGCTAGCTTGAGCAGTCGACAGAAAATTCAGTGGCCGAGATAGGCACGCATCACATCGGGGTGGCTCTTCATCTCCTTCGCCGGACCTGCCATGACAATCTTGCCTGCTTCGAAGAGGTAAGCCCTGTCAGCCAGATTCAGGGCCATCATCGAGTTCTGTTCGACCAGCAGGATGGTCATTCCCATGGCCTTGATCTGCGCCAGGGTTTCGAAGACGCTGGCCACGATTTTTGGCGCGAGCCCCAGCGAGGGTTCGTCGAAGAGACAAATGCGCGGACGCGCCATCAGCGCCCGTGCAATGGCCAGCATTTCCTGCTCGCCACCCGAAAGTTTGCCTGCCGCCTGCGACTGACGCTCCCGAAGGATCGGGAACATATCCATCATCCGCGCCAGATCAGCGTCCTGGTCCTTGTCCGTGCGGGTGTAGGCCCCCATGCGCAGGTTCTGGATGACGCTCATCTGCGGGAAGACCTGGCGTCCTTCGGGGCACATGGTGATGCCCGCCTGAACAACAGCATGTCCGCTCGCATTGGTGATGTCGCGTCCTTCGAACTGGACGGAGCCGCCTGAGACCGGAACGAGGCCGCAGATCGCCTTCAGCGTCGATGACTTTCCCGCGCCATTCGCGCCGATGAGCGCCACGCATTCACCGGCTGCCACATCGATGCTGACACCATGAACCACCTCAATGGCTCCATAGCTGACACGAATGTCCCGCAGCGCCAGCATGTCAGGCCGCCTCACCAAGATAGGCATCGATGACGGCGGGATTGGCGCGGATTTCAGCCGGACTGCCTTCAGCAATCTTGGAGCCGAAATTTAGCACCACGATCCGGTCGCAGAGCGCCATGATCAACGCCATGTGGTGCTCAATGATGACCACCGCGATCCCGCGCTGGCGGATACCGCGGATGAGTTCCGCGAGGCTCTGTCGTTCATGCTCGACAAGTCCGGCTGCCGGTTCATCCACCAGCAGGATACGCGGTTTCGAAGCGAGCGCAGTCGCAATCATGAGAAAGCGCTGTTGCGCTGAAGAAATGCTTCCGACCGGGCGATCGGCAATCTGGGCCAGCGAGCAGAGTTGCAAGACATCGTCGACATGCCGCGCGGTTTCAGCATCCTCGCGGGATGAGAAGCCCAACGGCAGGACCGACGCGAAAGGATTGCTTCGCCGGATCGTATGGCATCCCATGGTCACGTGACGTCGGACCGAGAATTCAGGAAAGACCCGCGCCGTCTGGAAGGTGCGCGCGAGACCCTTGGCGACACGCTCTGTCTCCGGCAGGTTTTCGATCGAGTGAGGCCCGAGGCGGATCGAACCGGATGTGGGCGGAATCAGGCCCGCTAGCACATTCACCGTTGTCGATTTTCCGGACCCGTTCGGGCCAATGAGTCCCAGAATTTCGCCTGCTGACACCTCGAACGACAGATCGCGAACCGCTTTCACCCCGCCAAAGTTTTTGACGAGCATTTCAACGCGGAGGATCGTTTCTGCCATCTTGCGTGACCGTTCAACGAGGACGCCTAGGGGAAGTCTAGGAGCCGGCCAATGCGCTGGATATCGCAAAGATTTGCGCTCGATATCTAATTTTTCGATGGTATGCTGGGGCTTGAGTGAAGGTGCTCGGACATCCTGTGATGCGAATCCGGAATATCAATTCGATCCATGTTTTCGACAGCGTCGCGCGCTACGGCAGCGTCACGAAGGCTGCCCGGCATTTCGGAAGCACGCAAAGCTCCGTCAGCTATCACATCAAGAAGCTCGAGGCGGATCTCGGGGTCGTGCTCTTCAGCCGCACGGCGCATGGGCTCGAACTCACGGATGAAGGGATCAGCCTTGCGCGGCATGTCGATGCCGGCCTGCAGCAGATCGGAGAGGGCATTGACCTTGTGACCCGGCGCAAAACCAGCGTTCGTGTGGCGCTGGTGCCGATGTTTGCCAGCCGCCTCGTCTCGGCGAATGTGAGCCGCTTGCAGCAATCCTGTCCTGATGTCGAGATTGTCCTGCTCAATCACAACAACACGTTTGTTGATTTTGCCGATCCACGCGCCTTCGCCGATTTCGGCATCCAGTGGGGCAAAGGCAACTGGTCGGGCGTCGATGCGGTCAAGTTGTGGGATGAACGGCTGGTCGTCGTCTGCAGCCCGGAGTACCGTGATCGTCTGGCGATCGAAAGCCCTGAAGATGTCGCGCGCTGCACCTTGCTGCACGTTGATGACAAACGGATGTGGGCGGAATGGTCAGCAGGCTGCGATATCGCCCTTCGTTCCGACCAGCCCAGCATGATGCTGGAGGATCGCCATTTTCAGCTGAGTTCAACGATCAACGGTCTTGGGATATCGCTTTTCGCGAAGTGGCTCGTTCAGGCCGAGTTGACGTCCGGAACCTTGGTCAACCCATTCGGCCGAAGCTACCCTACAGAATTCAGCTATTTCCTTGTCACGCCCAAGGGGCCGCCGCTGTCACCCGGCGCAAAGCGGGTGCGCGACTGGTTTCTCAAGCTCTCGATTCCAGTCACTTGATTGACCGAAAAGGCCTGCAACTGCTGGACGACGTTCGCAGGATGGGCCACAAACCGGTATGAAAAGCCGATCCGGACTGACTGTTACCGACATAGCTGACTTGTGCAGAAGTGGCCAAGTTTCAAGCCGATCCATTCTTGAGGAATATCTCGAAAGGATTACGGCGGAAAATGAAGGCCTGCACGCCTTTGCCGAGGTTTTTGCGGATTCTGCCGGACAGCGGGCGCAGGAACTGGATCGCAGGTTGAAGCAGTCTGGCCCGGTTGGCCCCCTTCATGGCGTGCCAATCGCCGTCAAGGATTTGGCGCGGATCAGGGGGCGGGTCCCGGGGTTCGGCTCGAAGTGCTATCGCGGAATGGCGGATGGCCCGACGGCGCCTGCGATCCAGCGCCTGATCGACGTGGGCGCGATTATCATCGGCATGACCAACATGGTTGAATTCGCCCTTGGAGGCTGGGGCACGAACTATGCCGTGGGAACGCCGTGGAATCCGATCGATCGGAACGTGCATCGGGTTCCGGGCGGTTCGAGCAGCGGATCAGCGGTTGCCGTGGCGGCCGGACTCGCGCCTGCAGCAATCGGCTCCGATACGGGTGGATCGATCCGCATTCCGGCTTCACTCTGCGGACTTGTGGGCTTCAAGCCGAGTTTCGGGCTGATCCCGCTCGAAGGCGTGGCAGCTTTGAGTCCGACCTTTGACACTTTGGGGCCCATCACCAGAACCGTCGGTGATGCGCGATTGCTGTTTTCGGTTCTCAGCAATCAGTCGGTCGGGATCCCGGCGAATTCCCGCCCCTTGCGGATTGGTGTTCCGGTCTTCGAACAGCTCCAGCCGTGCGACCCCGATATCCTTCAGGCTTTCAGTCGATCACTTGAAGCGTTGCGGGCCCGCGGGCATATCGTCGAAACCTTCGTTTTGCCGAAGGAATTGACCGAATATCAGGCACTCAATGGCCGAATTGTCTCCTATGACGCTTACAGGCATCACAAGCTTGTGGTCGAAGACGCCAACACCCCGCTCGATCCTTATGTCCGCCAGCGCGTTCTTTCAGGACGAGCGATCGACGATGCTGCGTATGAAGCTGCGCAGGAAGCGCTCAAGAAGGCGATCGCGGAGTTCCGGCAAAAGCTGGGACATTTCGGTATGTTTGCCACCCCCAGCACGCCGCTTCCGGCGATTCCATTGAGCGAGGTCGATGACAAAGCGATTCCGATGTCGTTCTACACCCGGCTCGGAAACTGCCTCGATCTGTGTGGCATCAGCCTTCCGAATGGAACCACATCGGCCGGGTTGCCTTCCGCGCTCCAGCTGATGTCATGGCCCGGCCAAGACGCGCTTCTTCTCGCCTTTGCGGAGGATTTGAACGGCGTCTGACCAATCTAAGCTCGGTGGCACCGTGTGGGCCGGAGTCGACGCAAAGAGCGGGAAAGGACGACTCAGACGTGGCGGGCAGGATAACCGTCGGGAATCGTCTGCTGCCAGTTCCGTCCGGGTACGGAGGAGAGCAGGGTGCGCGTGTATTCATGCTGAGGATTGGCGAAGATGTCCGCCGTCGTGCCGCGCTCGACGATCGTTCCGTTTTTCAGCACGATGATGTCTTCACAGACATGTGCCGCCACACGAAGATCATGCGTGATGAAAAGCATCGTCAGATTGAACTGACGCCGAAGATCATCCAGCAGGTCGAGCACCTGCTTCTGAACGGATACATCGAGAGCCGAAACCGGTTCATCGGCAATCAGGATGTCGGGCTTCACCGCCAACGCCCTGGCAATCCCGATCCGCTGCCGTTGACCGCCGGAGAATTCATGCGGGAAGCGCTCGGCCGCTTTGGCATCGAGCCCAACCAGATCCAGCAGGTTCCGGGCCTGGCTCAAGGCAGCATCCGCGCTTTCGCCCTGAAGGATTGCACCACGGGCAATGATATCGCCAACCTTGGTCCGCGGGTTGAGCGAGGCGAAGGGATCCTGGAAGACCATCTGGACCCTCGATCGAAGGGGCCGCCAACCTTTTCGGCTAAGCCCGACGATCTGGTCGCCTGCAACCACGGCTGATCCTGCATCGGCCTGTTCGAGACCAATCAGGCAGCGGGCCAAAGTCGATTTGCCGGATCCGGACTCTCCGACCAACGCCACCGCGCTGCCGCGCCGGATGTCGAGATCGACCTTGTTCACGGCTCGGACGGCACTGCGCCGGCCTTGACCAAGACCGGGCAGGATTCGGGATAACCAGTTTGGGCCTGATTGGGGCCTGCCATAGGTCTTCTCCAGACCACGGACGGTCAGGATTGGCTCGGACAGGGCTTCCGCGTTGCGTGGCGGATGCTTGCGCGGCACAAGGCTGGGCACGGCATTGATCAGCGCCTTGGTGTAAGCATGCTGTGGGTTGTCGAGCACATTGGCGGCCGGACCGTACTCGACCAGTTCCCCGAACCGCATGACGGCCACGCGATCGGCAATCTCGGCCACGACGCCGAAATTGTGGGTGATGAACAGCAAAGCGGTTCCGTGCTTGGTCTGCAACTCCTTCAGCAGGGTCAGGATCTGGGCTTCCGTTGTCACATCCAGTGCAGTTGTGGGTTCGTCCGCGATAATCAGTTTTGGCTCGAGCACGAGGCTCATCGCGATCATCACGCGCTGGCGCTGGCCGCCCGAGAGTTCATGCGGGTAAGCATCGACAATGCGTTCCGGCTCGGGAAGACGAACGTCTTCGAAAGTTGCAATCACGCGCCGCCGCCGCTCGGCCTTGCCCCAGCTGGTATGAACCTCGAGAATCTCGTCGATCTGGCGCCCTACAGTCATGAGCGGATTGAGCGAGACCATGGGTTCTTGAAAGATCATGGCAATTTCGCCGCCGCGAATCTGGCGCATGCGCCGGTCATCCGCCCTCGCCAGGTCCTCGCCATCGAGCAGGATGGCGCCTCCCGATATCCGCAGATGCGGTTCCGGCAGAAGGCGGAGGATGGATCTCGCCATCACCGATTTGCCTGATCCGGATTCACCGACCACGCAAAGCGTTTCGCCCCGGCCGACCGTCAGCGACACGGAATTCACCGCACGTGGTCGGTCAGCCCAGGCCGGCAGCGACACTGACAGGTCGCGGATTTCGAGAACCGGCTCGCTGACGCCTGCGGCGGATGACTGAGGCTTGGCGCTGCTCATGGGGTGCGAAGCCTCGGGTTGAGGGCATCGTTCAAACCTTCGCCCACCAGATTGATGCTGAGCACCGTCAGCAGGATGGCGATGCCCGGGATGGCGACCAGCCACCAAGCGTCGCGCAGGAAGCTTCGGCCGGCACCAATCATGAAGCCCCAGCTCATGAAGTTGGGGGCCCCCAGACCGAGGAACGAGAGTGCGGATTCGGTCAGGATCGCAGTTGCAACGAGAAGCGACCCGGTGACAATCAGGGGCGACAGGGCATTGGGAAGGATCTGTCTGAAAAGGATCACGGAATCGCTCTCGCCGAGCGTGATCGCAGCCTGGATGAACTCTCTGGACCGGAGCGACATGACCTCGGCTCGCACGATCCGCGCGATCGGCGGCCAGCTCACCGTTGCAATTGCCACGACAACGCTCGTCGTTGACGGAGACAGAACGGCGACCAGCAGGATCGCGAAGATGAAAGACGGAATGGTCTGGAAGAACTCGGTCAAGCGCATCAGGATGTTATCCACGCGCCCGCCATAAAAGCCCGACAAGGCCCCCAGCAATCCGCCAAATGCCACAGCCGCCACCGTGGCGATCACGGCGATCAGCAAGGTGGTGCGTGCACCATGAACGAGGCCAGACCACACGCTTCGACCCAGCGAGTCGGTTCCGAATAGAAAGCCGTCAAGCGGCCGCACGAACGGCTTGCCCGAGATGGCAAATGGATCAAGCGGCGCAATCAGAGGTGCCGCAACCGCGCCGATCACGACAAGAGCCAGCCAGATCAAGCCCAGCAGCACACGCGGATTGCCCAGAAAGCGGACCCGGAACGACGTATTCATGATTGGCCTCCGACCCGGATCCGGGGATCGAGGAGGACATAGATCACATCAACGAGGATGTTCACGATCACGACCAGGCAGGCCGAGAGGAAGAAAATACCCAGCAGCAGGTTGAAGTCCCGCGCGAACAGCGACTGATACGCGAGTTGGCCCAATCCCGGCCATGCAAACACCGTCTCGACGACGACCGAACCGCCCAGCAGGGCACCGACCTGCACCCCGGCCATGGTGATGACGGGGAGCAGCGCGTTCCGCAGGACATGGCGTAGAGTGATCGCACGCTCGGTCAGTCCTTTCGCGCGGGCCGTCGTCGCGTATTCCGCTCCTCTTTGTTCCAGCACCGTGGCGCGCATCAGCCGCGTGTAGAGCGCCAGATAGAAGAGCGAGAGCGTGATGGTCGGCAACACGAGATGACGTGCGATATCGAACACTCGGGCCCAGCCCTCATGAAACGCGACGACATTCTCCATGCCAGAGGTCGGAAACCAGTCGAGGCGGATGGAGAAGACGAGGATGAGCATCAGCCCGATCCAGAAAAGCGGCGTGGCATAGGCAATGACCGCGACAATGGAGATCAGGTGGTCGCGCCAGGTCCGGACGCCGAGTGCAGCGATGACGCCAAGGACAACGCCACCGCCGACCGACACGACAAGCGTCGCGCCCATCAGGAGCAGGGTCGGCCAAAGACGGTCGAGGATCAGTCCCAGCACCGGGGCGTTGTTGCGGAACGAGAAGCCGAGATCGAGCAGGAGAATGTTCTTCAGGTACAGTCCAAGCTGTACGATCACTGGCTTGTCGAGGCCGAACCGAGCGCGGAGCTGCTCGACATATTCTGGGGTAGCCCCCCCGGCTTCGCCGGCAAGAACAGTCGCCGCATCACCCGGCGCCAATTGCAGCAGCAGGAAATTGAGAACCACAACGCCAAGAACCACGGGCACCGCCTGAAGGAGCCGGGTCAGGATGAAGCGGACCAGTCGCATTCCCCGCATGTCGTGTCTCTCCCTTTGCAGGCGGCACCCCGAAAGGAAATGCCGCCTGACCGATGGTGGGGCTTACTCGCGCCAGGCGCGGTCGAAGGAAGAGAAGAGGCCGAGCGGGCTCACGATAACGTCGCGATAGCGCTTGTCGAGCACCGTGGCGAAGCTGATCTCATGCGTCCAAGCCAAAGGTGCTTCGGCTACCACGATCCTCTGGACCTCGGCATAGAGTTCAGCACGCTTCTTCGCGTCTGGCTCGATCGTGGCCCGATCCATCAATTCGTCAGTGAGCGGGCTGCTCCAGCGCACACCATTCACAAACACTGTCCCGGGGCGGATGAACCGCGAATGGAAGGCCCTGTGCACACCAAGCACAGGATCAGCCAAGTTGAACAGATGGTTCGACGAAAGATCGAAGTCGTAATCCGTGTAGATCCGCTTCAGCCAGGTCGCCACATCCTCGTAGCGAAGGTTGGCCTTGATCCCGATCCGGGCGAGTGCCTGCTGGGTATACTCGCCGAACCGCCGCCATTCTTCGCCGTAGGGCGTGATGTCGTGCGTGATTTCGAAGCGGACACCATCCGCCTTGCGCGGAAAGCCGGCCTCGTCCAGCAACTTGTTGGCACGTTCAACGCCGTCCGGCACGTTGTAGTTCATCACATCTGCGCTGTAGAGACCGGCGGCGGCAAAGTTCGAACTGATCGGGCCGTTGGTCGGCTTGCCAAAACCAAACCAGATGTTGTCGATCACAAACTTGCGGTCGATCGCGAACGAGACCGCCTGCCGCACCTTCGCGTTGTCAAAAGGCGCTTTCTTTGTGTTGAACATCAGTTCAACGACGGGCGAGAGCATCTCATAACCGCGGGTGACGATCTGAATGTTGGGCAGTTTTTCGAGCTTCTTCACGTCATTGTAGGGAACGGCACCGAAGCCGGCGATATGCGCCTCGCCCTTTTCGAGCGCTGCAGCCCGAGTACCCGTATCGCCGATGAAACGCACCACGATCCGGTCGAGATAGGGCAAGCCCGGCTTCCAGTAATCGGCATTACGATCAAGCCGCACAAATTCGCCGCGTCGCCACTCGGCGAATTTGAAGGGGCCGGTGCCGATGGGGGAATTGGCGTTCTGATGGGTCCGGATGTCGCCCTGACTGAAGACATGCTTCGGCAAGATCGGAGATTCATAGCCTGAAAGCGCCGCCATCATGTAGGGCGCCGGTCGGTTGAGCTGGAAAATCGCGGTCTGAGCATCCGGCGTTTCAACCGCGGTGAGTTCGGCGAAAGTATTGATGCCGCGCGGATGAACTTTCTTCAGCACTTCCATGAAGGTGAACTGCACGTCGGAGCTGGTGAAGGGCTTGCCGTCATGGAACTTCACGCCGGACCGCAGGCGGAATGTCACTGTCTTTCCGTCTTGCGAGACCGTCCACGACTGGGCGAGTCCGGGCAGCGGCTTCAGATCGAAATCATATTCGAGGAGCCCGTCATAGATCTTGGAGGCGACCTGACCAACAGGATTGGCGGTGGAGATATACGAGCCGAGTGAAGGTGGCTCCGGCTGGGTGATCTGAACCAACGTCCCCCCGCGCTTTTGGGCGAGAGCCGGGCCTACGGCTACGGTCACTGCGGTCAAACCCAATCCGGCAATCAAGGCCAGACTTTTGAAAAGGCGCATTGTCATCCTCCTCCTCGTGAACCTGAGCGCCCATCGGGATAACGGGACAGCCATCGTGAGTGGACAAGCTAGAGGCAGAGCTCTCAGTCTCGCTATTGCTCATTTTCGATTTGCTATGCATAGTGCGCATAACGTTGAAGGGCTCGTAAAAACGGACGAGCCAAGGAACCGGCGAGGAAATGATGGAAATCGGCTGGCTGGAGGATTTCGTCAGTCTTGCCTCGACCGGGAATTTCTCGCGTTCGGCGGAAGAACGAAACATCAGCCAATCGGCCTTCAGCCGGCGCATTCGCGCGCTTGAGCACTGGCTCGGAGCAGACCTGATCGATCGATCACGCTTTCCCACCACGCTCACGCCGGCAGGACACTCGTTCTACCAGACGGCGATCGACGTTGTTCGTATCCTGCAAAGAGAGAGGGCGGAGTTCCGTGGTCTGGTCAAGCGCGACGCGCGGACCATCCGGATCTGTGCCACCCACACGCTTGCAATCCATTTCTCGCCAAACTGGATCGCGGCTCTTCGCCACGCCGAGGGTATGGGCGAACTGAATGTCAAAATGATCGCCGCGGATCTTCACGATTGCGGGCAGGCCTTGATGGAGGGTGCCTGCGATCTGGTATTGGCGTATACCGCCAACGCGCTGCCGTCCATGTTCGGGATGTCAAGATTTGAGGCCGCGCATATCGGCGATGACATGGTCATCCCGGTGTCGGCTCCGGTGACAGGAGGGGCGGCTCGACACACGATTGACGCGACGACAAACGAATCCTTCCCGCTCTTGGCCTATTCCAGCAATTCCTATCTCGGGCGTCTCGTCGGCACCGCGCTGGAGAACTGGGACCTCAGCCGAAGGGCCCGTCCATCCTACGAAAGCTCGCTGGTCGAGGCCTTGAAAGGCATGGCGATCGCTGGCGAAGGTGTTGCCTGGCTGCCCCGTTCCGCCATCCTGTCCGAGTTGAGTGCGGCGCAGCTTGTTCCCTGTGCGCGACACGCCGATTACGAACTGGCCGTCGAAATCAGGATCTATCGCCGGGCGGAACGCGAACGTTCGATTGTCGAGCATGTCTGGAACACGGTCACCAAGCTGCCCAGAGATTATGCAATCAACGCATAGGCATTGTGCAATTTGAATTTCTAACTGTCGGTTGGCGGCGCTAGCCTCGCGCCATTCCTTTCAATCAGGACGGTTCCCAATGCTTCTCGAACGTTTTCCTCGTGTCAGCCTTTCGCACGCGCCAACTCCGCTGGAGCCAATGGACCTGTTGCGGCGGGCCATCGGCGGTCCGCGACTGTGGATCAAACGCGACGATTGCACCGGACTGGCGCAAGGCGGGAACAAGGCGCGCAAACTCGAGTTTCTGCTGGCTGATGCGCTCGCCAAGGGCTGCGACCTGCTCATCACGCCGGGTGCGGTTCAGTCCAACCATGTCCGGATGACAGCCGCTGCGGCCGCGCGCTCCGGCATGAAATGCCATGCCGTTCTCGAACGCCGCGTGACCGAAACCGACGCCGATTACGAAGAGAACGGCAACGTTCTGCTCGATGAATTGTTCGGCTGCACACGCAGTTATGTGCCCGGCGGCAGCGATGTTGCCGCCGCCTGCGCTGCAGCAGCAGAAGAGTTCAAGGCGAAGGGAGCCAAGCCGTACATCATCCCCGGCGGCGGCTCGAACCCGATCGGCGCTCTGGGTTATGTCGCCTGCGCCATGGAGTTGATCGCCCAATCGAAACAGCTTGGGATCAGCCCGACGCGCGTTGTGCATGGAACGGGAAGTTCCGGCACCCAGGCTGGCCTCGTGGCCGGATTTGCGGCCCTTAAGAGCCCGATTTCCGTATTCGGCATTTCGGTTCGCCATCCACGCCAGAAGCAGGAAGACATGGTTTTCGATCTGGCGTGCCGCACGGCCGAATATCTGGGGCATGGCGGTGTCGTCAAACGCGAGGACGTTTTCGCTGATGATGGATATGTCGGCCCCGGATACGGCTTGCCGACGCCGGGCATGGTGGATGCGCTCACCTTACTGGCGCGGACAGAGGGCATTCTTCTCGATCCTGTTTATAGCGGCAAGGCCATGGCCGGCATGATCGGCGCGATCCGCAAGGGGACTTTTGATGATCAGGAGGACATCGTTTTCCTTCATACCGGCGGATCGACAGCCCTGTTCGGCTATAAACAGCTATTCCTCAAGCGATAGGCTGGATCACACGAGCGGAAACTCACCACTCGCCGACAAGCTGAGAAGCGCGGCGCCGTAGGCGGCGTCGGAAGACTGGGCCTCAAAAATCCGGGGGCTGACAACCCGGCGACGAATGGCCGTCCAAACGGGATTCCGGCTTCCGCCTCCCGCCGTGTAGATGCGATTGGGTGTAGGCGCGCCGAGATCAGCCAGTGCACGATAGGCAGATGCTTCAATTCGCGCCATGCCTTCGAGCAGGCCCTGAAGGAAGAGCGCATCATCGGCCGGCCGGGGCACAAGGCGAGGCATCAGACCGGGATCGTTCACCGGAAAGCGCTCGCCGGGTCGGGGCAGAGGATAATAGTCCAGCCCGGTCTCTTTTGCCGGATTGATGCGCGAAGATAGCGACTCAAGCTCTGTGACTGTAAAAAAATCGAGAAGGACACCGCCGCCGGAATTCGACGCTCCACCCACAAGCCAGCGATCGCCGATCCGGTGGCTGTAAAGACCCCGGCTCTGGTCGTCGATCCGATGTCGGGAGAGCAGCTTGATCACCAGGGTCGTGCCAAGCGATGTGACGGCATCGCCGATCTCGTTCGCACCCGACGCCAGAAATGCCGCGATGCTATCGGTCGTGCCAGCCCGGATGATCATCGAGGATGAGAAACCAAACCTCGTTTGATTGGAGGCGTTGGCGCCGGCCAGTGCCGTTCCAACGCGAACAACCCTCGGGAGAAGCGAAAGGTTGACACCGGCATCCGTTAGCCAGTCTGGCCAGCCGTTGGCCTCAGGATCAAAGCCGGTCTTGAGGCTGTTGTTGTCATCAGAAATGCCCGGCTCGCCGCTGAGCTTTGCCATGATGAAATCCGCCTGATGGCACAAAAAGCGTGCGCGCCGGTCGGCATCAAGGCTTTGAAGGCGCAGAAGCCGCGCGAGCGCCGAATTGCTGCCGCGCGTGATCGATCGGGGTTCTGCGACACGCGCGATTGCGGCGGCCTCCGCGTCGAAACCGGCAGAGTGATACATCAGGGCGGGTGTGACCGGTCGAACCTGTTCATCCACGAGGACCATCGAGCCTGAGGTGCCATCGATAGCCATGCTTGCGATCGCGCCCGGCGAGAGACCTTTGTCGCGCAGGGCCTGCATCTGGGCATCAAGACAGGCGGAGGCCGTGTCCCACCAGATATCCGCATCCGAAACTGGGCCGCTGGGGGCGGTAAACCGGATCTGGGCGGACGAGACTTCCAGCCCCGTCTCATCGACCACCGAACTGCGGACTCCGGAGGTTCCGAGATCAAGGCCGAGGTAAAGAGGTCCGCTCATGCTTCAGCTCGACGTGCGGCAAGAGCCTGACGGTATTTCTCGGCATCCCAGTTCAGCAATTCGCCCTCCTGCTCCGGGCTGAGCTTTTGCGGCGTCCAATCCGGCGGCAGGCGTTTCAGAACATCCACCAGGCACCGAGCCATCGCGCGCTGGGCCGAGGTGGCGGTTTCCTTGACAACAAGACCCCTTCCGCTGCGCACCGCTGCCGGAGCCACGAGACCATCCCGCCATTCCGGCAAAGCAGGCCCGAGAAAAACCACATGGTCCGGATAATAGGAGCCGCCGAGTGCGAGGCGGCAGAGTCGATGGTCACCGGCAATTCCGGCGGAGGCCGCCAGCCAATTATAGCCATACGGAGCCGGTTCGGCGGGATCTGGCATCTCTGTCGCGCAGGGCGCCAGTTCGAGCCGTCGTTCGACCTCCTCGACAAGGGAAGCCACAGCAGTCGTGTCGGGCCCCGCACAAACCAGACCGTGGTTTTCAAGCACCCAGATCTGGGTTGTTCGGTCGAGTGTCGTAGCGATGCGCTCTGTCAACGGGCGGCCGGGCTTGCGATAGGGAATGAAATCAACCGGCAGGCCTGCAAGTTTCTCGCGCGCAGCCGCTCGTCCTTCCGGGTTGATCCCATGCGTGATCGTCACGACAGAGTGGATATGGGCCACGACCGGCCATTCAATCAGTGCATGAAAGGTGGTCTCGATCGAGGGGCGAAGCGATTGTGTCTTGTCGACAAGGCAGGCCATGCAGGTGCCGTCACCTGCGCCCCGGGCCTCGTTGCGCGCGCCGGCGAGATCAACGGCAACAAAGATCGAGCCGTTTCGGGCCTCCGCCAGTTCGGTCCCCGAGGCCTTGATCCAGAGGATGTTCCCGAGCTTGATCGAAGTATTGCCGCCGGGACCCTGAACCCTGAGTGGGTCCTGCCCCAACCGGGCGGACAGCTCTACGAAATCCTGCGGGAGCGGGGATTGATCACTCAGGGGCATAGGAATTCCATTGTGTAATCGGGCAGAGGGCTCCGTGCTTCGCGGCTCAGGCACTCCACGCTCGACGCGATCTCCAGCTCCGATGAAAACGCGGCGGCATGCAGACCGCCACGAATGAACAGTGATTTCCAACCCTTGGCCGCAGCGCCAGCGATGTCATGTTCGAGCGAGTCGCCGACCATCAGGATGCGGGATGGATCATCGATGCCGAGTTCGCGCTGAAGCGCTTCGAAAACGGCCGGATAGGGCTTGCCATAAAAGTGAACCACTCCGCCCGCCTTGGCATAGGTCTCGGCGAGGGCCCCCGGCGAAGATACAACGACACCGTTGGCGCGCGGCGAAGCCTTGTCCGGGTTCGAACAGAAAAGCGGCAAGGCGCGCGCCAGCCCCTGATCGAGGTTCGATCGGATACCGGAATTCACATCCGCGTCGTCTGCCAGCCCCATGAGAAGAATGCCGTCGGCCTCGGCAGGCGAGGAGACCAGTTCAACGGCCTCCAGACCCTCGACCCATTGAAACGCATCGGATTCCTTCGCGCAAATGGGGAAAAGACGGTGGATTGGGCCCAGTCGCCCGGACTGGCAATCCTGCCACAGGGCCTCGCCGGATGTCATGACCACCGAAAAATCGTCGATCCTGAACCCCATCGCGGCGATGCGTGCCCGGTTCGGCTGGCTGCGCTTGCCGGAATTGGACAAAATTGCCAGCCGAGCCGGTGTTTCCGCGAGTGCCGAAATCGTTTCGCGAGCGCTGCGATAGCGTTGCGTGCCATTGTGCAGCACACCCCACTGATCGAACACGATAGCATCGAAAGCGCCGGCAATCGCGCCGAGTCCGGTCAGCTCCCGCATGATCGTCACCTTTTACGCGAGCGGGCGGAATCCTTTGCGGCCCCGTTGGGCATATCCCCGAAATAGAAGTGATAGCCGGGTATGTGCTTCCTGCGCTCGCGCAGCTTCATGCCGGGGAACGGAAAGACCTCACTGACGCCGCAGGCCTCGTCATGGCAGGGCAGAATGTAGTCCGCCCGCTTGTCGATTTCCTCGACCGACTTCCAGCCCTCCACCGAGTTCACGAAACGAGCGGGCACCCAATAACGCCATTTTTCTTCCTCGTTCGGCTCGAGATTGCGCGCCTGGAAAATCGCATCGCCCACGATCACGATGTCGCCGGCCGATGTCGCCACGGTCACCGCCATATGGCCGACCGAATGGCCCGGCGTGTGGAACATCGTGATGCCCGGAAGAACTTCGGTCTCTTCCTCGATCATCTCGAAGGCGCAGCCGGTATAGGCTGGCTCGATCCCCAGCACAGGCGACTCATAGGTGCGGTAGTAGAGGGGCAGGGGGTTGTAGGCCATCTCGATTTCCGCTCGCGGGGCGATGTAGCGCGCGTTGCGGAATTCCTTCATGTTCTGCACATGGTCCCAATGCAGATGCGTGAACACGATGGCATCGATCTCATCGGGATGGACGCCCAGCTTTTCCTGCAGGTGCTTGTGGACTTCGGTGCAGCCACGCTTTTCGCATTTGTGGTGGTATTTCGTGGCGCGGGCCTCGTCGCACAGCCCCGTATCGACGAGGATTTTGTGCTCGCCAGTGTCGATGTAATAGCAATAGACCGGGTTCCAGATTTTCTTGCCCGCCGGCCCCTTCCAGAAAATGTAGGTGCCCAGATCGGCTTCCAGCCAGCCTGTGTTGATCGGATAGATTTTGGTCTCGGCCACGCCCATCGAAATCTCCTCACTGATCCGGAGATTTGTATGCAAAAATTATTTTATGTCTACAAAATTTTTCTCTGCGACCCGCAGAAGCTCAATTGACCGCGAGGACACGCAGAAAACTGGCCGTCATGTGCCGCCTCATCCCATCGGAAGCGCGTTCTGAATCTGCTGAAAAGATGGTTTGCAGCAACTCTTCGTGGCTTCGGGCCGAGGCGATCAGATCATCGCGAGTCGCGAACTTCTTGGCCCTGAACGGGCCCGTCCGGCGACGAAAATCCACCGCCAGCGCTTCGATATAAATGTTGCGGGTCGCGCGATAGATCAGGAAATGCAGCGCCTCGTTGGCCTTGAGATAGCGCAGGCGATCGCCTGACTCGGCAGCTGCGACACATTCCGCCTGCGCACTTTCAAGTTCCGAACGGGCCAGCAAGGTCAGTCTCTGTGCGGCCAGGCCGGCACAAAAAGCTTCGATTTCATGCATGGCTTCAAACATTTGTGCCAGCTCTTCGCGGCTGTACTGCGCCACGCGGACACCGCGTTTCTCGCCTGTGACCAGAACGCCCTGAGCCGTCAGGCGATTGAGTGCCTCGCGCACGGGTGTCCGGGAGACGCCGAAACGCTCCGCCAGGCGCGTCTCGTCAAGCCGGGCGCCAGCCTCCAGCTCCCCGATGGCAATATCCTCCAGGAGCGCAGCTTCGATGCGTGCGGCGGTCGATTCACGACCGGAAGACGGCATTTCCATCGATAATCCTTTCGTTTGTTGATTGAGCAACTAGCACGACGGCGGGCCGGTTCCAAGTCTTGGAAAGTCGGACTGCATAATTTTTATTGACTTTGTATACATATTAGACCTACTCCTTGGCAGAAACTGAAAAATGACGGCTCTGGGGGCCGCGGGAGACGCAATGCCGGAGATACGCATCGAGAGCCTGCGCAAGGCTTACGGGGATCACTCGATCATCGAGGGATTGGATCTCACAATGGCGGACGGCGAGTTCACCGTGCTGGTTGGTCCATCGGGTTGCGGCAAATCCACAACCCTGCGGATGATCGCCGGCCTTGAAACCTGCTCGGGCGGCGCGATCCTGATTGATGGGCGTGACGTGACACGGCTCGAGCCTAAAGAGCGCGACCTGGCCATGGTTTTCCAGGATTACGCGCTCTACCCGCACATGAATGTCGCAAAGAACATGTCCTTCGCCTTGCGGCTTGCACGCTATCCTTCGGCAGAAATAGAGCGTCGCGTCCGAGACGTTGCAGCCACGCTCGACCTCACACCCTACCTGGATCGCAAGCCCGCCGAACTGTCCGGTGGCCAGCGTCAGCGCGTTGCGATGGGCCGCGCTCTGGTCCGCGATGCCGGAACCTTTCTGTTCGACGAGCCGCTCTCGAACCTGGACGCGAAACTGCGCGGTTCCATGCGGGCCGAACTGGCGCTCATGAGCCGCCGCATTCGCAAGAACATGATCTATGTCACGCATGATCAGGTGGAGGCGATGACGCTCGGCGATCGCATCGTGGTGATGCGGCACGGCAAGATCATGCAGGCCGGCTCGCCGGAAGAACTCTATCGCCGCCCGGCCAACCGTTTTGTCGCGGGCTTCATCGGCTCGCCGACCATGAATTTCCTCAAGGCCGATCTGGTCGGCGAGGAGGACCGCGTGGCCGTGGTGGGGCAGGGGTTTCGGTTCCTGCTTTCACCTGAGCGCAGCAAGAGCCTGCATGCATCCCTTGGGCGCGCGGTCGATCTCGGGGTACGCCCTTCGGCCTTTGAGCCGTCCGAGGGCGCGGATGCGCTCCAGTTGCCGGTCGTGCTTTCCGAATATCTCGGTGCTCAGTCGGTCATCATCTCGGAATTGGGTGGCGCGCGAATCGCGATCGAGGTCAACGCTTCCGGCCCGATCCCGATCGGGGGAACGCGCGGCTTCAAGGTTGCCGAAGAAAGCCTTTATCTATTTGATTCTAAAACTGAAACGTCGTTGTAAGGCGATCAAGAACGCGCTTCTCAAGAGCGCATATCGGATGGGAGGATCCATTGAGTTTCATGCAATCGATCAAGGCGGGGTTGTTTCTGGCGGCAGCCAGCGCAACGGCCGTTCTGGCCAGTGATGCGGCGTTCAAGCCCTATGCCGGCACCAAGCTCGTCGTGAATTTTCCCGCGCATCCGCATTACTCGGCGGTGCGCAAGGTTTTGCCGGAATTCACGAAATTGACCGGCATCCAGGTTGAGGTCGATCAGCTTGAATTCCTCAAGATGCGCGAGAAGCAGACACTTGAGCTGACCAAGGCGCGCGGCGATTACGACCTCATTGCCTATGTCGTATTCTCGAAGGCGGATTATGTTTTCGCGGACCAGCTCGAAAATCTGGCCCGCTACTTCATGAACCCGAAGCTTGCCGATCCGGCCTATGATGCAGAGGACCTGATTGACGGCTATGTCCAGAACATCGGCGTCGCCGGCGGCAGGAAGGGCTATCTGCCGGGACCGACCGGATCGCTCTTCGGCGTGCCGTTCGGAGCCGAGACCTCGGTTCTGTTCTACCGCACGGATGTTTTCGAAAAGCACAAGCTGGCCCCGCCCAAGACCTATACCGAGATGCTCGATCTCGCCTGCAAGATCCCGCAGATGGAGCCGGGCATGGGCGGTGTCGCGATGCGTGCGGCTTCGGGTCACCATGCCGCGCATGCCTTCCTGCTGCATCTGGCCCCGCTTGGCGGACGCATCTTTGATGATCAATGGAACCCGATCGTCAACAACGAGAAGGGCATTGCCGCTGCGCAGGCTCTGAAGAAGATTGTCGAATGCGGCGTGAGGGGCAGCCAGGTTTTTGGCCCGGCCGAAGCCGCAGCCTCTTTTGCTCAGGGCAACTCGGCGATGTTCCTTGACAGCACGGTCTATGCGGCCGGCTTCGAAAACCCTGCCAACAGCAAGGTTGTCGGCAAGGTGGGCTGGGTGAAACATCCGGTAGGGGTGCGCGCTGGCTCGCAGACCGGCGGCTTCGGGATCGGCATCCCGAAAAACGCCAAGAGCAAGGAGGCGGCCTTCCTGCTGCTGCAATGGCTGACATCAAAAGAAGCAGATCTGAAAATCGCGCTCGAAGGCGGCAATCCCTCGCGTTACTCGACGCACAAGAACCCGACGCTAAACGCCAAGTTCCCGTTTTCTGCGGCCTTCGGCGAAGCGCTGAAGGATGCTGATCCGGATTGGCGCCCGATCATCCCGCCGTGGGGCAAGATCAATGCCGATCTCGGCACGACGCTTTCCAAGGTCCTGACCGAGAATGCCGATATCAAGGCGAGCCTCGACGGAGTGGCCGAGCGCACGCGCGCCGAAATGCGGGCAGCCGGGTATTACACCTGGCAAAAGTAACAAGCTCCCGAGAGGGAGGGCGTGGGGTCTGTCTCCATGCCCTCCCCAGTTTTCTTATTGCTGAGAACACGTTGAGATCCAGAACCGGGATCACGTTCTCGGGCCATACGCCGCGCAGATGGGGAAGGCAGGACAATTGAGTATTGCAACAGCCAACCGGCTGACCCCGTACCTCTTTCTGGCACCTGCGGCTATCGTTCTGGTCGTCGCCCTGATCTACCCGATCGGCTATGTCATCTATGCAAGTTTTCTCGACTGGAACCCGAGCCAGCGCATCGGTGAAGCTGCCTATGTGGGCTTGAAGAACTACATGAAGCTTCTGGGCGACGCTGCTTTCCGCGAAAGCCTCTGGGTCACCTTGAAATTCGCGGCTGTCGTGGTCACCGCCGAGATGATCATCGGGGTCGGCCTCGCCTTGCTGCTTGACCGGAACATCCGGGGCATGTCCCTGCTGCGGACCCTGTTCATCCTGCCAATGATGGTGGCCCCGATCGTCGTGGGCCTGATGTGGCGCTACATGTATCACCCGACCATCGGCATCTTCAATCGCACGCTCACCTCGATGGGTTTTGAGGCGGTGCCGTGGCTTTCCGATTCCGACTGGGCCTTCGCGGCGGTGGTGATTGCCGATATCTGGCAATGGACGCCCTTCATCTTCATCTTGTCGCTGGCCGCCTTGCAATCCTTGCCGCGCTCGGCGCTGGAAGCTGCGCGCATCGACGGGGCGAGCCAGTGGCAGACCATTCTCTACATCAAGCTGCCCCTGATGTTGCCGGTGCTCATCGTGACCATGCTCTTGCGGCTGATTGATGCTTTCAAGGTGCTGGAAGTGATCCTCGTCATGACAAATGGCGGGCCCGGCCTTGCCACCGAGATCCTGTCCTTGCGCATCAATCGCACGGCCTCGGAATTCCGGGCGCTGGGCGAAGCCGCCGCGATGTCGAATATCCTGCTGCTGGTGCTGATGGGGCTGACCTTGGCCATGTTCCTTTATTCAAAAGCCATGGAAGCCCGTGCCCGTGCCTTGCGTGCCGCTCCGGTCGGGGAGGAGTGACATGGAACGCGAACGCCAGAACCCGCTTTTCTACATGGTGCTGATCATCCTCGTGATCATGGCCGTTGGCCCGATCGTACTGATGCTCGCGACCTCGCTGAAGCTCAATGTCGACATCATGTCAGATCGATCGAGCCTTCTGTTCATGCCGACCCTGCGTAATTATGAGGCGGCCTTGTGCGACCTGCTCTGGTATCAGCCGAAGAGCCTCGATTTTTGCGATCCCACCTTTGGCCGCGCGCTGGTGAATTCGCTGATCATCTGCCTGATCTCGACCGTTCTCACGCTCGTCATCGGCTGCATGGCCGCCTATGCGATCGTGCGTTTCCGGTTCATCGGGCGTGACACGGCCTCGCTCTCGACCCTGCTGATGCGCATGGTACCGCCTGCCGTGCTGCTCGTGCCGGTCTTCGGAATCTGGACCTTCCAGTACGGAATCAGCGGCACCCGCTACGGCATCATTCTGGTCTATGTGGCGATGAACCTGCCATTCGTGATCTGGATCCTGCAAAGCTTCATCGTGCAGGTGCCGGTTCAGTTGGAGGAAGCCGCGCGGATGGATGGCGCAGGGCCATTTCAGGTGTTTTTTCTGGTGGTCCTGCCGCTGATCAAGCCCGGCCTTGCGGCGGCTGCGATCTTCACGTTCCGTATCGGCTGGAACGAGTTCCTGCTCGCGAATGCCCTGTCGGACCGAAGCACCCGAACCGTGCCTGTGACGATTGTGAACTCGCTTACCGAATACAACATCGATTGGGGGGTGATCATGGCGACCGGCATGCTGCTGGCCATTCCGCCCATCCTTTTCACCTTCTTCGCTTCGCGGCAGATCATTACCGGCATGACGGCCGGCGCGGTGAAGGGCTGATCCGGTGGCTGATGTCGTCCTCCTCGCGACCATGGATACAAAGGCCAGCGAGGCTCAATACCTTGTCCACCAATTGGGTGAACGGGCGCTCAGTGTTCGCGTGATCGATCTCTCGCTTGGCGCCGAGGGCGAGGTCTGGCCGGGAGAGCGCAAGCTCGCTCGCATGCAGGCGGTCAGCGAACAGGCCTTCGGCGCTGTGGCTCAGGCGATTGCCGACGGCGCTCGAGCGGTTGTCGGCCTCGGAGGAGGCACCGGCGGGGAAATGATCCTGCGGATCATGGAGCGCCAGCCCGTTGAGTTCCCGCAGGTCCTGGTGACGACGCTGCCCTTTGATCCGCGGCCGGCTCTGGCGCGCTCGGCCATCATCCTGATGCCGACGCTCGCTGATTTTTCGGGCCTGAATGGGTGGATGCGCGATCTTCTTGATCGATGCGCAGCCATGCTGGCCGGTCTCGTGGGTCTGCCGCACAGGGAAGACCGGGAAACCTCGGTTGCCATCTCAGTCCTTGGTGCGACCCAGCTCGGCGCCGATCAGCTTTCGAAAATCCTAGAGGGCAGGGGAATTTCCAGCACGTTCTTTCATGCGAATGGCTATGGCGGCGCGGCTCTGTCCCGGCTGGGCCGGGAGGGACGCTTGCGGGCCGTGATCGACCTTACGCCGCATGAGCTGACGCGATTGCACCTCGCCGGGGCCTGCGTTGCGATGCCGGATCGCTTCACTTTTGCGCGCGAGATGGGCCTTCCGAATGTCGTACTGCCGGGAGGGCTCAATTTCATCGGGCTGGGTCCGCTGGCCAGCGTTCCGGAGCCCTATCGTCAGCGCTCGCATTATGCGCATTCCGGTTTCTTCACGCATGTGAAGGTGCTGCCGAACGAGATGAAACAGCTCGCGCGCATTCTGGTTGATGCGGCCGGCTCTTCATCTGCGAATTCGGTCGTCGTTGTGCCGATGGGTGGGTTCTCGCATCAGGATTGCCCCGGCGGTGCGATCGAAGATCCGGACCTCCGGGCCGTCTTTCTGGAAACGGCGCAGGCGCTGGCCCCTCCGAACCTGCGCGTCGTACCCGTCGAAACTCACATCAATGATCTCGCCACTGCATCGCGTGTTGCGAAAGAACTCGAACTCCTCCTCCAAACGATATGACGGACAGACCCATGCTCGACCCAGCAGACATTCAGGCGCGCAAAGACGAGGTGATCTGGGCAGCCAAACGCTGCTTTGACTTGCGGTTGCAGACCAACGCGGGCGGGAATCTCTCGATGCGCCTCGCCTCGGGCAATGCCATCGTGATCAAGCCTTCCGGCGTCGGCTTCAACGAATGCACGCGCGAGAACCTTCAGCTTGTTCATCTCGATGGCAAAATGGAGCCTTCCGAGTTCAAGCCGTCCAAGGATCTCGATTTCCACCTCGATCTCTATCGTATCCGGCCCGATATTCAGGCTATCGTGCATTGCCACAGTCCGTGGGCGACGGGTTATGCCAGTGCGGGCCGGGAAATCCCCTGCCTGACCGTTCAGACCATCGAGAAAATCGGGCGGATGCCGCTCATCCCGCTATCTCCACTGGGCGGGCCGCAGACCGAGGCTGAAATCAGTCCGGTTTTCCAGGATCGATCAATCCGCGCTGCGGTTCTGGCCAATCACGGTACGATCGGGGTCGGGAAAACGATGATCGAAGCGCAGTATCTGGCTGAAATCATCGAGGAGACGGCGCATATCGCCTTCGTGCGAGATGCACTGATGGCCGCACATGGACAAACCGGCGTGACGATGCCGATCTTCGGAACGGCGCGGGAGGCGCGCGAGACCGCCGGCAGATAAGGCCGGATGTGGCTCCTTGACGACCGCAATTCCCGTCGACATGCCCGGCGAGGCCTCAGGAGCGCTCGGCACCGAGCACGATCGCGCGCGGCTCTCGGCAGCTTATCCCACGCTACGATGCATTAGAGCCAATCTGAAGTGATCGAAAGGGCTTGACCCCTGCCCATTCGCATGATTGAGAAATGTTACATTATAACATAAACGATTGACCTGACCGATGATGCCTTC
Organism: Hyphomicrobiales bacterium; assembly: GCA_017302635.1. Lineage (GTDB taxonomy): Bacteria > Pseudomonadota > Alphaproteobacteria > Rhizobiales > Beijerinckiaceae > Rhabdaerophilum. The sequence continues at coordinate 372,931 of JAFLCX010000001.1, read as the reverse complement.
CGGGAAACTCTGCCGCATGACCGCCATTTCCGGGATTACGAGACGGCCTGATCATGTCCGCCCGCACTGAAAAGGCCTGCCTCTCCATCTGTTTCCGCTGCAAGCCCGAGGGCTGGAGCGGACACGATGACATGCGTCCGGGCGCCAGCCTCGCCGATGCCATCAAGGCCGAGGCCTCCCGACGTGGCATCGATATCGCGCTTCTGCGTGATGTGCGCTGCATGAGCCAGTGCAAGCGGCCTTGCGTGGTCGCTTTCTCAGGCGAAGACCGGTTCACCTACCTGTTCGGCGATCTCGATCCGGCGCGTGATGCCGCCGCCGTGCTTGAGGCTTTCGCGCTCTATGCCGCCCGGCCTGACGGATTCATGGAGCGGTTCGAGCGACCAGAAGCGCTGCAGGCCGGGATTCTCGGTCGCGTGCCGCCCCTTATTCCCGAAGCCCGGCAGGTCGAACCTCGCCCGGCATGACCTGCCATTCCGTTTTCCTGAATCCCAATCCGTTCGAGGTGTTTGATGTTCCGTTCTCTGCCCCTGTCCCGCCGCTCGGTTCTCTCGCTGGCTGCTTCTGCGACTGCCCTTGCGGCACTGCCCGCGCCCTCTACCGCTCAGGAAGCAGGCGTGCTGCGCGTTGCCGCACCTTGGGAATGGACCTCGAACGAGCCGACCGATACCGGCTACATCATGGCCCGGATGCAGATTGCCGAAACGCTGGTGATGGTGGAGCCGGATGGCAGACTGGTCGGTGGCCTTGCCGAAAGCTGGGTGATCGGCGAGGATGGGCTCACTTGGCGATTCAGGCTCCGCTCCGGTGTCGTGTTTCACGATGGCTCTCCGCTAACTGCCGAGGTGGCTGCTGCCAGCCTCAGGCGCTCGCTCGCGGGAGAGAGTATGCAGCAAGTCCCGGTCGCCTCGCTCTCGGCCGAGGGCAACATTCTCGTTCTTAAGACCAAGACGCCCTTCAGCCACTTGCCGGCGGTTCTCGTCGATTATGCCTCTGTCGTGCTCGCGCCGGCCTCTTACGGGCCGGATGGCAAGGTCGCCAAGGTCTTTGGCACCGGGCCGTTCAACATCACCCGCGTCGATGGCAAGACCGTGATCGAACTCGAGCGCTTCGACCGCTACTGGGGCGAGAAGGCCAAAGTCGCGCGCGCCCGCTACACCGCCATTCCCAATGGCGATACACGCACCAATGTTGCGATTGCCGGTGATCAGGACATCATTTTCACAACAGTTCCGGCGGCCTCGCCGCGCATTGATGCCGCGGGCCAGATGAAGGTCGAGAGCCTCACGATTCCCCGCGTGCGGGCCATGGCCTTCAATGTCGGCCTGCCGCAATTCGCGGATGTGCGCGTTCGCCGCGCGATCAACATGGCGATCGATCGCAAGGGTATCGCGAGCGCTGTCCTGCGCCATCCCGGCTCTGCCGCGACGCAGCTTCTGCCGGCCGCCGTGCCAGCCTGGCATGATGCGAGCCTCACGCCGCATGCCTTCGATGCCGCCGGCGCCAATGCGCTGCTCGATCAGGCCGGCTGGGCGAAGGGTGCTGATGGCGTGCGCGCGAAGGAAGGCACGCGCCTTGCGGCCAAGGTGCTCACAATCGCCAACCGGCCGGAACTTGCCGTGATGGCGACCGCCATGCAGGCGCAGCTGAAGGCGATCGGCATGGAGCTTTCGGTCGAGCCGGGCCCCGCCGCGAATATCCCCGCCGCCATCAAGGACGGCACGATGCAGATGACGATGTTCGCACGCACCTATGTGAACGTGCCGGAAGTGATCGCCACGATCATCCCGGATTTCACTCGCGAGCGCTCGACCTGGGGCACGCTCAACTGGCCGGGCCGGGACCGCGTGAAAGCGCTGACCGACGAATACGTCCAGAGCTTCGACGAGAACCGGAAAGCTCAACTGCGCAAGGACATCCTGAAGATCATCCACGAGGAGGTTCCCGTGGCCGCAATCTCGTGGTTCGAGCACACGGTGGCGGTCAACAAGCGGGTGAAGGGCCTCGTGATCGACCCGTTCGAAACGCGCTACTGGCTCCACAAGGTCAACTTGATGTGACGACAATCGCCCGCATCATCCTGAGCCGGATCGGACAAGCGCTGGCGACGGCAGCCATGCTGGCCACGCTGTGCTTCGCGTTCGTGCATGCACTGCCGGGCGATCTGTCGCTGCGCGTTGCCGCTGCGCGGGTGGGTGACGAGCGCGTGACCTCCGAAACCGCCGAGCGCATCCGCCGCGAGGAGGGGCTCGATCGGCCACTGATCGTGCAATACGGCCAGTGGATGGGAAATCTCGCGCGGGGGGATCTCGGCCGTTCGCTGCTTTCCGGCAAGCCGGTCACCGCGGAGTTGGCCTATCACACCAAATTCACGCTCCAGCTCGGGCTGATCGGCTGGCTGCTTTCCTACGTGCTGGCCCTTCCGCTCGGTATCTGGGCCGGCATGCGACCGGGCGGGGCGGTGGACCGCGCGACCGAAGCCCTTGCGGTGACGCTCGCCTCATTGCCAGCCTTTCTGGTTGGCATCGGGCTCATCACGCTTTTTGCACTCACCCTGCGATGGCTGCCGCCAGCGGGATTTCGAACATTTGCCCATATGGTGTTGCCGGCTTTCACGCTGGCGTTGTCGCTTGTGGCGTTCTCGATCCCCGTAATCCGCAACGCCGTGGTGGAAGCGCGTAGTGCATTCTTCATGACCTATGCCCGGGTGAAGGGTCTGAGCCCAGTATCAGCTCTTCGTCATCATGGCCTTCGCAATGCGGCCATTCCCGTGGTGACTTTCGCGGCTTTGCAGTTTGCCTTTGTCATCGATGGCTTCGTCGTGATCGAAACCCTGTTCAACTATCCCGGTTTGGGTGAATTGCTGGTCAAGGCGCTGGTCGCGCGCGATGTGCCGGTGATCATGGGAGCGGGGCTGGTGATCGGCTTCGCTTTCGCGCTTGTGAGCCTTCTCGCGGATCTCGCGCGTCTCTGGCTCGATCCGCGGGAACTTGCGGAGGCGCGGGCATGACCATGCTGCTCGAAGCCCGCCCGACCCGTAGCCGCCTGCCCGGCGCAATCTGGCCGCTTGCAGCCTTGGCGGCCTTTGCCGCGTCGGGGCCATTCCTCGCGCCCTATGATCCTGATGCGCAGGACCTCCTGCGTGTGATGGAGGCGCCCAGCTGGCATCACCTGCTTGGAACCGATCATGTCGGGCGGGACGTGCTGTCGCGTGTGCTGGCGGGCGCTCCGCAATCCCTCGGCCTTGCAGCACTTTGCGTGGCGCTCGCGGCGAGCATCGGCGTGATGCTCGGGCTTTCCGCGGCGAATGGCGGCCGGTTCACGCGGGCTGCGATCATGCGGCTCGCCGATCTGATGCTGGCTTTTCCGGGCCTGTTGCTCGCGATGCTGTTTGCCGGTTTTCTCGGAGGCGGCATCTGGCCGATGCTGATCGGCCTGAAACTCGCCCTGTGGCCGCAATATGCGCGCATGGCTGAGGCTGTGGCGACCGGTGTTCTGCGCGAGGGGCATGTCGAAGCGGCACGCCTCGCCGGTTTCCCGGAGCGCGTCATTCTGCTGCGCCATGTGCTGCCCGCCGTGCTGCGCGCGATTCTGCCGCTCGCGACGTTCGGGGTGGGGCAGGCGATCATGTCGATCTCGGCTTTGGGCTTTCTGGGCCTCGGGCTGAAGCCGCCGACGCCCGAATGGGGTGCGACGATCAACGAGCTGCTGCCGTTCCTGTCCGAGGGCTTCGTGCAGATGGCCGCACCTTGCCTCTTGATCTTCGTCTCCGTGCTCCTGCTCACGTTGGCCGGTCGTGCCTTGGCCACACAGACGACAGGCTTGAACCATGACTGACATGGCGCTGACCATCACTAATCTGTGGGTGCGTGATCGGCAGGGCAACGCTCTTGTGAAGGGCGTTTCCCTCGCTGTGCCTCGCAATGGCGTGCTGACGCTGATCGGTGAGACCGGCAGTGGCAAGAGCCTGATCGCGCAAGCCGTCTTTGGCCTTCTGTCGCCTGAGCTTGCGGCATCGGGAACGATCACGATTGCAGGCCATAGGCCGATTGAGGCCGGAAATCCGCGCGCACTGGCCAGATTGTGGCGCGAGCAAATCATGCTCATCCCGCAAGAACCGTCGCTGGCGCTTGATCCCACGATGAAAGTGCGGCGGCAGATGGCTCTTGCGGGCCTCGCCGATGCAGCGATCAACCCGGCGCTCTCGGCCTTTGATCTGCCCGCGAGCACCGGACAATCCTTTCCTTTCGCGCTCTCCGGTGGCATGGCTCAACGCGTTCTCATCGCCACGGCTTTGGGTGTTGGTGCGCCCGTCATCATCGCCGATGAGCCAACGAAGGGGCTCGACACCGATCGCGTCACGCAAACGATCGATGCGCTGCGCCAGCTTGCTGGCGCCGGAAGGACTTTGCTGGTCATCACGCATGAGAGGCGTGTCGCCGAAGAACTGCCAGGCGAACTTGCGATCATTCGCGATGGGGCCATCATCGAGCGCGGCGAGAGCGTGCACATCCTCGAAGCCCCTGAGAGTGATTACGCGCGCATCTGGCTGGACGCCGACCCCCGGCACTGGCCGCGCTGTCATCGTTGCTGTGACATGGAGAGGCTCACGCTCTCCGCACACGGCCTCTCCTTCGGATGGCCGCAGCAACCACCTCTTTTCGAGAATCTTGATCTGCACCTGCCGAAGGGCGGAGTGCTCGCGGTTTCAGGCCCCAGCGGCAGCGGCAAGAGCACGCTCGGCGATATCCTGCTGGGTCTCAGGCGCCCTCGCATGGGAAGCGTCGAGTGGGGCGGCATCGACATCGTTGCAAGCTCCGCAGCTATCCGGCCCTTGCGGCAGCGCTACCAGAAGCTGCATCAGGACCCCATAAAGGCCTTCTTGCCGCACCTCGCGCTGATGCGGCAATTCAAGGCGCTCGAAGCGGTGAAACCCGGCCTTTCAGTTGCCCGCGACCTGCCCCCGCTTCTGGATCGACTGCGCGTAAAGCCGAGCCTTTTGAACCGCCTTCCCGGCGAGATTTCCGGCGGGGAGGCCCAGCGCCTCGCCCTCGCCCGCATCCTGCTCCTCGACCCCTTCGCGATCATCGCCGACGAGCCGACCTCGCGGCTCGACCCGGTGGTGCAGCGCGAGACAATGCTGCTGCTGCGTGAACTCGTGGATGAAAACGGCCTCGGACTCGTTCTGATCAGTCATGACCTCGCGCTGTTGCGCTCGCTGGCTGACGAGACAATCGACCTCTCGGATCATCGTCCGCGCTCGCCCGCGCAACTCAAGGGCGCGACTGCGTCGACCACGTTGAGTTAAAGCGGTCGGGAACTGATCGTCCGTTCAAAAACTCCCTGCTGGCGGACCAGCGCGGCCATGAGCTGCGAAATCGCTCAGACGAGTCCGCATTCGGCGGCGATCGAAAGCTTCACTAAACTCAGTTCTGCCCGTCAATTTCAGCATTCTGCGCGGTTGAAATGTCGAGCTTCTCTGCGTGTCTGCACATAAGAATCGTATATAAATATATGAAAATAAACAAAAATAATAACAAATTGGAAAAATCATACCCGGAAAAATTCCGCTTGAAATATTCAGTGAACAGATGTTACTAAACAAATCACTGAACAAAATCGTCGCCTTCAAGAGCGATTTTGGTCGGGATGGAAACGTCAACCGGAATGACCTGATGGCAAGGCAGTCGTCAGTCGGACCTCCCCGAACGCCCATTGCATCGGGGGAGCATGGAGGAAGGGCATATGAAGAAACTCATTGCAGCCGCGGGCCTCGCCGCTGCCACGATGCTGAGCTCGGGGTCAGCGGCGCTGGCTCAAGGAAAGACCATCACACTGTGCTGGGCAGCGTGGGATCCTGCGAACGCGCTCGTTGAGCTTTCCAAGGATTTCACGGCCAAGACCGGCATCAACATGAAGTTCGAGTTCGTGCCGTGGCCGAACTTCGCGGATCGCATGCTGAACGAGCTGAATTCGAAGGGCCGGCTTTGCGACCTGATGATCGGCGACAGCCAGTGGATCGGCGGTTCGGCCGAGAACAAGCACTATGTGAAACTCAACGATTTCTTCGCGAAGGAAGGGATCAAGATCGGCGACTTCCTGCCGACCACGGTTGATGCCTATTCGACCTGGCCCAAGGGCACGAATAACTATTACGCGCTGCCGGCCATGGGCGACGCAATGGGCTGGACCTACCGCAAGGACTGGTTTGCCCGTCCTGCCCTGCAGGCCGAGTTCCGACAGAAGCATGGCCGCGACCTTGCGCCGCCAAAGACATGGACCGAACTCAAGCAGGTTGCTGAATTCTTCCAGGGTCGGGAAATCGACGGAAAGAAGGTTTTTGGTGCGGCGATCCCGACCGAACGCGGGTCTGAGGGCATCACCATGGGTGCCACGGCCGCGCTCTACCCGTTCGGGTTCCGATATGAAAACCCGCAGCGTCCCTACCAGATGCAGGGCTTCGTGAATTCGGCTGATGCGATCGAGGGTCTCGAGTTCTACAAGTCGCTGTTCAAGTGCTGCACCCCGCCGGGTTACACCAACGGCTACATGCAGGAAGGGCTGGATGCGTTCAAGTCCGGTCAGGTCGCACTCCAGATGAACTGGTTCGCCTTCTTCCCCGGCCTGTTCAAAGACCCCAATGTGGGTGGCGACAAGATCGGCTTCTTCGTCAATCCCTCGCAGAAAACTGAAGGCTCGACTCTCGGTGGCCAGGGCATTTCCGTGATCAGCTATTCCCAGAACCAGGCTGAGGCGCTGTCCTACATCAAGTGGTTTGCCGACGCGGAAGTGCAGAAGAAATGGTGGGCTCTTGGGGGTTATTCGTGCCATCGCGCGGTCCTCGGCGATCCGAATTTCGCCAAAACCGCCCCCTTCGCCGCGGACTTCTTGAAGGCGATGGGCAATGTGAGGGACTTCTGGCAGGAGCCATCCTACGCCCAGCTTCTTCAGGCGATGCAGCGCCGCCTGCACGACTACGTGATTGCCGACAAGGGCACTGCAAAAGAAGCGCTCGACGGACTCGTTCAGGATTGGACGAAGGTCTTCAAGGAAGACGGCAAGAACTGAAGCACTGCATTGCCCCGGGTACCTCCCGCCCCGTGGCAGTAAAGTCGGCCGACGCGACTGGCGTCGGCCGATCCCTTCTCCGCTTCGAACTTCTGGTAATGCGATGAACGCCCGATCCGACTCCGAGGGCCCGGCCCGAAACGTTGCCAACATGACGCCTGATCGCGTAGCCCGCACGGTGCGTGGGCTCTCGGACAAGGCGATCGCCTGGCTCTTCATCGGCCCGACCATGCTGTTGCTGCTCGCGATCAACCTTTTTCCGTTGATCTGGACGATCCAGCTCTCTTTCACCAATTACCGGGCGAACCGACCCAATGCCCCGATCCTGAATATCGGTCTCGATCATTACCGCGCGATCCTCACCGACCCGGACATCTGGCTGCGGATGCAGGCGACGGCGCACTTCGTCTTCTGGACCATCGCGCTGCAGACGATCATCGGCTTCGCGCTCGCCTATCTCGTGGACCGAAAATTCCGCGGGCACGGCTTCTGGACGACGCTGATCCTCGTTCCAATGATGCTGTCGCCTGCGGTGGTCGGCAATTTCTGGACTTTCCTCTACCAGCCGCAGATCGGGCTCTTCAATTACATCGTTGGCTTCTTCGCCAACGTACCGCCGGGCTCGTTCAAGATGCTGGGCGATGTCACGCTGAGCCCCTGGGCGATCATCATTGTCGATACATGGATGTGGACGCCTTACGTGATGTTGATCTGCCTTGCGGGCCTGAGGTCGATTCCCGACTACATTTACGAGGCCGCGGAAGTCGATCGCGCGTCCAACTGGCGGCAGTTCATTTCCATAACGCTGCCAATGTGCATGCCGTTCATCATGCTCGCCGTCCTGTTTCGCGGCATCGAGAACTTCAAGATGTTCGACATGGTGAACCTGCTCACATCGGGCGGGCCGGGTTCCACAACCGAATTGGCCTCGATCACACTGAAACGCGCGGCTTTCGAGGCCTGGCGCACCGGCTATTCCTCGGCCTTTGCAATCATCCTTTTCGTCGCCGTGTTCGGGCTCGCCAACATCTACGTGAAGACTTTGAACAAGGTGAAAGCGCGATGAGTGCTGTCAATTCCGCACATTCGGTTGTCGAGCCATCGGGACAAGCGAAGCTGGTCGCCAGCGTGCTGGTCGCGTTCTACGCGCTGGTTTCGCTCATTCCGCTCGTCTGGATTGGCCTGACGAGCGTCAAGACTCCGACGGATTCGATTTCCTATCCGCCGAAGGTCATCCCGTATGTGCATTTTCAGCCGTCGATCGAGGGCTATTGCAACCTGTTCTCGACGCGATCGCGGCAAACTCCAGAATACCTCAGATCGCTGCCGCCGCCGCAGGGCGCATGCGAGGAAATCACCCGTTCGCGCAACATGGTCGTTGTCGGGCCGTCCAATTATGTCCCGCGCTACATCAATTCGCTGATCATCGCGTTTGGCTCGACCTTTCTGTCGATCGTGCTCGGGACAGCAGCAGCCTACGCCTTCTCGCGCTTCAAGGTACCGCTGAAGGACGACCTGATGTTCTTCATCCTCTCCACGCGGATGATGCCGCCGATCGCCGTCGCGATCCCGATTTTCCTGATGTACCGGGAACTCGGCCTGTCCGACACCCGGCTGGGGATGATCCTCCTTTACACCTCCGTGAATGTCAGTCTCGCGGTCTGGCTCCTGAAAGGCTTCATCGACGAAATTCCCCGCGAATACGAGGAAGCCGCGATGATCGACGGCTACACCCGCCTCCAGGCGTTCTGGAAGGTCGTGCTGCCGCAGGCCGTGACCGGCATCGTCGCCACTGCGATCTTCTGCTTGATCTTCGCCTGGAACGAATACGCCTTCGCGGTGCTGCTGACATCCGGCGCGGCGCAGACGGCACCGCCCTTCATCCCGATCATTATTGGCGAGGGTGGCCAGGACTGGCCTGCGGTTGCGGCCGGTACGGCGCTCTTCCTTATCCCGATCCTCGTTTTCACCGTACTGCTCCGCAAGCATCTGTTGCGCGGCATCACTTTCGGAGCCGTGAGAAAATGAAATCCGAAAGTCCGAACCCGAATATCGAGCCTCAGTCCGCTTGGCCGAAATGGCTGCGGCGTGGGCAGATGGAAAACGTCGCCACCGCACTGATTGCAGCCGGTGTTCTGATGATGCTCCAGCCCTTCATGATGGTGCTGTTCACCTATTCCTTCGTCACGACCCTCGCCGGCGTTGTGATGTTCACGATTGTCTCGAAGTTTCCGGAGTGAGTGATGGCTGAGATCCGGGTCCAGAACCTCGTCAAGACATTCGCGGATTTCCAGGCGGTGAAAGGCGCGAATTTCACCGTCAATGATGGCGAGTTCTTCTGCCTTCTCGGCCCTTCGGGCTGCGGGAAAACGACAACCCTGCGTATGGTTGCAGGGCTGGAATTGCCCACTTCAGGTTCCATCTTGCTGGATGGCGAGGACGTTACCTTCAAACGGGCGCGCGAGCGCGATATCGCGATGGTGTTCCAGCTTTTCGCGCTCTACCCGCACATGAACGTGCGCAAGAATATCGCGTTCCCGCTTGTTTCCACGGGTGTTGGGCGCGAGGAAATCCGTCGCCGTGTCGAGGAGGCCGCCCGCACCTTGCGGATCACGCATCTGCTGGACAAATCCGTTTCCGGCCTCTCCGGTGGCGATCGCCAGCGCGTGGCTCTGGGCCGGGCTATCGTGCGTGAGCCCAAGGCTTTCATGATGGATGAGCCGCTCGGCGCGCTCGATGCCGAGTTCCGGCACATCATGTGCACCGATCTTCGCAACCTGCACGACCGCCTGGGAGCAACGACCGTCTATGTCACACATGACCAGCTCGAGGCCATGTCGATGGCCGATGTCATCGCGGTCATGAATGAAGGGCGTATCGAGCAGCTTGGTTCCCCGCGTGAAATCTATGACCGCCCTGCGTCGATGTTCGTGGCGGACTTCATCGGTTCACCGCCGATGAACTTCTTGCATATCGAAGGCACGGTCGCGCCCGGCGACAATGCCATTGCGATCGATGGCGCGCGGATCGGGATTCCGGTCCTGCGGGAAGGCTCGGTCGAGACGAAGCTCGTTCTGGGCGTACGCCCCGAGCATGTCACGCTCACGGATGTCGGTTCGGTGCGCGGGGAGGTGTTCGGCACGGAGTATCTGGGCACGATGCAGATCGTGACAGTCCGGACGCCGCGTGGGGTTGTCAAGGCGCGGATCGCCTCGTCGATCCCGGCGCACGCCGGAGAGAATGTTGGTCTGGCATTCCAAACGGATTGCCTTTCGCTGTTCCAGGCCGGCTCGGGGAAGGTTCTCGCCTCCGCTCTTCACGATTCACCAATGGCGGGGGTATCCCATGGCTGAGGTTTCGGTTTCGAATGTCAGCAAGAGCTTTGGCGCGACGCGCGCGGTGCGCGATCTCTCGCTGACGATCGCAGATGGCGAGTTCGTGGCCCTTCTCGGTCCGACGGGGGCGGGGAAGACGACGACCTTGCGGCTTGTCGCAGGCCTTGAAAAACCGGAATCCGGCACGATTACGATTGGCGGTCTGGACGCAACGCATGCGCCACCCGCCGCGCGTGACGTGACCTTCGTTTTCCAGCAATATTCTCTGTACCCGCACCTGACGGTGTTCGAAAATCTCGCTTTCCCGTTGCGCTCTCCCACGAGACGCACGCCTGAGGAAGACATCCGCCGCATTGTGAATGAAGTGGCAACGATGCTGCGGATCGAGACCAAGCTGGGCAACAAGGCCACGCAGCTTTCAGGTGGACAGATGCAGCGCGTCGCGATCGGGCGCGCCCTGGTGCGCCGTCCGGCCATCGCCTTGATGGACGAGCCTCTGTCCTCGCTGGATGCGAAGCTTCGCTCAGACCTCCGCGTCGAGCTGAAACGAATCCAGCGCGAGCTTCGCACCACCATCCTGTATGTAACGCATGATCAGATGGAAGCCATGACCATGGCCGACCGGATCGGAGTGCTGGAGGGCGGGCGGCTGGTCCAGGTCGGTACTCCGCGCGAAATCTACGAGAATCCGGTCAGCGCCTATGTCGCCAGCCGCCTCGGCCAGCCTGCGATCAACCTGATCCCGCGAGCGATCCTGGGCGAGAGCGCGGTGCCGCCGGAAACGGCGACAATCGGTATCCGGACCGAGCATATGCGGCTTCTGCGTCGATCCAAACTGCGCATGACAAGCCAGGGAGATCTCGCTGCCACCGTGAGGCGGGTCGAACATCTCGGCGACCAGAACCATCTCCATCTCGCGATTGGCGAGCATGAAATGGTGATGCTCGCCGATCCGACCCTGGAACTCCAGAACGGCGAAATCGTCGATCTCTCTTTCGTAAATCCTCTGTTTTTCAACTCTGAAGGAGCGCGCATCAGTTGATGCGGCGACATCGAGCAGATCTGTCGAGAAGGTTGGCCATGCCATGACCCATTTTTTCAATTCCCGCGATACGATTGTCACTGAAGCGCTCGATGGCCTGCTGCTCGCGAACCCGAAGGGGCAATTGGCCCGGCTCGACGGCTATCCCAGCATCAAGGTCATTCTGCGCGCAGATTGGGAGCGCAAGAAGGTCGCGATCGTCTCGGGCGGAGGGGCGGGGCATGAGCCCTCCCACGCCGGGTTTGTCGGGCGCGGCATGCTCACCGCCGCTGTTGCCGGCGAGATTTTTGCTTCACCAAGCGTCGAAGCTGTGCTGGCGGCCATCCGCGCTGTCACTGGTGCGCCTGGTTGTCTGCTGGTTGTAAAGAACTACACCGGTGACCGGCTCAATTTCGGCCTCGCGGCAGAGCGCGCTCGTGCCGAAGGGTACCGCGTCGAGATGGTGATCGTTTCGGACGACATCGCCATCCCCGAAAATCCCCGACCGCGCGGTGTCGCCGGCACTCTTTTTGTTCACAAGATCGCAGGCCATGCTGCGGAGCAAGGTGCTGATCTCGAAGCGGTTTCTGAACTGGCCCGCTCGGTGGCGCGGGGGAGTTTTTCGATCGGCGCCTCGCTATCATCCTGCTCCATTCCGGGGCAGGCTTTTTCGGAACGGCTCGCGGAAGGCGAGGGCGAACTCGGCCTCGGCATTCATGGCGAGCCGGGGATCGAGCGCTTCGCGATGAGTTCAGCGACAAAGCTCGTTGACATCATGATGGAGCGATTGAGCGCGGCCATGCCTGCGGGCGGGCGTTTCGGGCTGATGATCAACAATCTCGGTGCTGTTCCGCCACTCGAAATGGGCCTGATCGCGCGCGAGGTGCTCACATCGCCGCTCGCCGACCGTATCCATCTGCTGGTCGGGCCGGCGGCGCTGATGACCGCGCTCGACATGAACGGCTTCTCGCTGTCGCTTGTGCGTCTCGATGCCGAGCGGGAAGCGGCGTTGCGGGCACCGGTCGATGTTCCGGCCTGGCCTGGCGCGATAACACCCGGCACAGTCGAGACTCGCCCTCTGGCTGCGATTGCAGCCCCTTTCTCCCATGAGCGCGCGAGCCATGACGAGACAACCCATGCCTTGATCTCGGCCGCGTGCAGGGCACTCGTGGCAGCGGAGGGCGAGCTCAACGCCCTCGATGCCAGGGTCGGCGATGGCGACACCGGTTCGACTCTCGCCATTGGAGCGCGCAGCGTTCTCGGCGGATTGCAGGATTACCCTTTGGCCGACCCGGCCGGAACAGCCGCCGCGATCGGTCGCGCGCTGGCGACCAGTATGGGGGGCTCCAGCGGAGTCCTCATGTCGATTTTCTTCACAGCCACGGCAGCCGCGTTGCAGTCTGGCTCGTCCTTGCCCAAGGCGTTGAGCGCGGGGCTCGAACGCGTGATGTTCTATGGCGGCGCCGGCCCCGGGGATCGAACAATGATCGACGCTCTCGCGCCGGCGCTTCAAGCACTTGAGAAAGAAGGTCTTCAGCCGGCAATCGAGGCCGCAAGGGCTGGCGCGGAAGCAACCCGCAGCATGCGCAAGGCCAAGGCCGGTCGCTCGTCATATCTCTCGACGCAGGATCTGGACGGGGCGGCCGATCCCGGCGCGATGGCTGTTGCGCATGTCTTCGCTTCGTTGAGGGCGAACTAGCTTATGGGTCAGACCCCGATCTCGCTTTCTACCTGTTCCGGCTTGTCTTTTTCGGCGCAACGCGAGATGAAGACAGAGGCTGGCTTTTCGGGAGCAGACATGGAACGGGGGGCCAGACGCGCGCTGATCGTTGCGGTTGCACGCGATGTGATTGCCCATGCCGACGAACTGAACCGTCTCGATCAGGCGATCGGTGATGGCGATCACGGGACCAATGTGCGGCGCGGCTTCGAAGCCGTGCTCGCCGAAGTTGATGATCTGGCCGGTATGTCAGAGTCCGGGGCTCTTGCTGCGGCTGGCATGCTGCTCCTGAATAACGTTGGTGGGGCCTCGGGCCCGCTCTACGGCACGCTCGCACTCTCCATGGCCCGTAACCTTCCCGGAACGACCGGGATTTCCGGCTGGATCGAGGCTTTCGGGCTGGCCATCGAGGATGTCAAAAGGCGGGGGAAGTCAGAGCCGGGGCAGAAGACGCTTCTCGATGTCCTCGTTCCTGTTCATACCTCACTTGTTGCTGGGGATGACGCGGCTGTTGCCCGTCTGGCCTCGGTTGCCGAGAATGCTGCAGAGGCGACTCGCTCCATGCTTGCCGTGCGAGGCCGAGCTGCCTTTCTTGGCCAGCGCTCTGTTGGGCATGTCGATCCGGGCGCGAGGTCCGCAAGTCTGATTTTCGGTGCCATAGGCCGTGTGCTGGTGGAGGAATTCGATGGCAAGTAAGCCGAATGTCGGCGTCGTGATCGTGTCCCATTCGTCCAAAGTGGCAGAGGGTACGGCGGATATGGTGCGTCAAATGGTCGGCGATGCGGTGCCTCTGGCCGCGGTGGGGGGCAATCCCGATGGAGGGCTGGGCACTCATATGACGCTGGTCCTGGCGGCTCTCCAGAAGGCTTGGTCCGAGGCAGGCGTTGTCATCCTGGTTGATCTCGGCGGAGCCGAAACCAACAGCGAGATGGCCATCGAAATGATGGCTCCGGAGCGACGTGACCGAATTGTCATCTGTAACGCGCCCTTGGTTGAGGGGGCTGTCATGGCCGCTACCGAAAGTTCCGGAGGCTCTCCGCTCGAAGTCGTGCGTCATGCCGCCGAAGAACTCATGGCGGGCCGATGATGGCTCGGGAGGCGAAATCGATGCCGGAGGCTCGGGCAAGCGCGGAGCTGACCAACAGGGTTGGCCTCCATGCCCGACCGTCCGTAAAGCTTACCCAGATTGCCAAGCGCTTTTCCGCACGCATCGAAATCGCGACCTCGCTTGATGGACCGTGGACGGATGCGAAAAGCCCGGTCAAGATCATGCGGATCAAAGCCGTGAGAGGTGAGATCCTGCATGTGAAGGCGTTCGGCGCAGATGCGGCGAGCGCAGTTGCGGCCGTTGTGGATCTCGTTCAGCGGAATTTCGACGAGGAATGAAGGGTATGGAACGCCGCCTCATTGGCAAAGCTGCCTCGCCCGGCATTGCCATCGGGCGTGTGGTCTCGCTCCGTCCTGTTTCGGGTGTGCCACGTGCCGGTGCAGCGCCCGACCTTGAGCGATCCGCCCTGCGGCAAGCCATTGAAGCCACGAAACAGAATTTGCGGAGCATGGTCGCGCGCCTCGCTGGTGACGAGGCTGCTATCCTCGAATTTCAGATTGCCATGCTCGAAGATCCGGAATTGGCTCTGGAGGCCGAGCAGTTTGTCGGCGAGGGGCAACCTGCAGATGCCGCGTGGCTGAGGTCGATGGACATGGAAATGGCCCGTTACAGGGCTTCGTATGACGTGCATTTCCGCGGCCGCGTTTCCGATCTCGCCGATATCCGCGATGGCGTGCTTTCGCACCTTCGATCGACGCCTGAACACGATCCCATCGAGCCAGGGCAGATTGTCGTGGCAGAGGATCTCGCGCCGTCGCATTTTCTGCGGATGGACTGGACTTCCGGAGGAGGCATTGCGCTTCGGGCGGGCAGTCCGGCAAGTCACGTGGCGATGCTCGCCCGGGCACGCTCGATCCCCATGGTGGTCGGTCTCGGAGAGGCGGTTGAAGGTCTTACCGGTCTGACCGTTCTCGACGGGGAGACCGGGATGGTGATCGGATCTCCGGTCGAGGAGAGCCTCACCCAGGCTCAGGCGCAGGCTTTACGCCTGTCCGTCGGTCGGCGCGAGGCGGAGCAGCGCATGCGAGAGCCTGCTGTCACCCGTGACGGAAAACGCTTGTCCATTCTGCTGAATATCTCTTCTTTGCGAGAACTTACTGGCCTGATGCCGGAGGATTGCGACGGTATCGGGCTGACAAGGACCGAGTTTCTCATCGAATCCGCTCTCTTGGACGAAGAGGCCCAATTTCGTGCGTATGCCGCGCTTGTCCGTTGGGCGGCCGGGCGCGTTGTCACGATCCGTACGCTCGACGCCGGGGGAGACAAGCCCATTCCGGGTTATTCACCGGAGGGGGAGGCGAATTCGTTTCTTGGCCTGCGCGGCATTCGCCTCTCGCTGTCCCGACCGGATGTCTTTCTCGTGCAGTTGCGGGCGATTCTTCGGGCAGCAGCTTTGGGGCCGACGCGCATCCTGCTGCCGATGGTGACGCTCCCCGAGGAGGTTGGAGAAGCGCGGAGCTTGGTCAACATCGCGGCGGAACAACTTGCGCGAGCTGGTCTGGCCTTTGTCGTCCCGCCCATCGGAATCATGATCGAGGTACCCGCGGCCGCAATGGCCCCGGAGATTTTTCCCGTTGACTTCTTTTCGATCGGGTCGAACGATCTTGAGCAATATGCGTGTGCCTCCGCGCGCGACGCCTTGCAGCTTGCGGGGCATGCGCACAACCTTCACCCCGGCACGTTGGCCATGATGGCTCATGTCACGCACTTCGCTCGCGCCAACAAGATTGATCTCGGGCTTTGCGGTGACGCTGCGGGGAATCTTGCAATGCTCCCCACCTTCCTTGAAATGGGCATCGGCAGTTTTTCAGTTGCGCCGGGCTGTGTCGCGGAATTGAAGGCCGCGATCCGCAACCACCGTGCCAGCGATGGAACGAGTATTGTGGCATGAGCGACCAGCGCCCGACGCCCGACGTTTCGCCGATCGAAAAATACAAGGCGATCCTGCTTGCCGTCATCGAGAACCGGCCCTCCGGCACGCGTCAACGGCTGGCCGAGGCTTTGGGGAAGAACCGCAGCTTCATCTCGCAGATCATCAATGCGAGCTATCCGACACCCGTCCCTTCGCAGCATATCGAGACCATATTCTCGATCTGTCATTTTGCTCCGCAGGAACGGGAAGCTTTCCTGGAAGCTTATCGGGCAGCACATCCCGGCAAGCTGGAATCGATCCGGGCGCCGCGCCAGACCCGGCGCATTGTTGTCGAACTGCCTGATTTCGGCCAGCCTGCGATGAACCGCAAGGTCGATGAAATCATTCAGGCTTTGGCGCGCAACCTATCCAACCTCACGGCCGATGTCCTCGAAGCCGAAGCGGACGGGCGGGAGAGCGAGGGATGAAGAAATTCATCAACCGCGCCGATACTTTTCTTGACGAGAGCCTGCGCGGCTTCGCAGCTACTCACGCCGACCTGGTCGACCTCGATCCGGGTCTGCGTTTTGTGCAGCGCAAATTTCGCTCGCGCAGCAAGGTTGCGCTCGTGTCCGGCGGAGGAGCCGGGCACGAACCGCTTCACATCGGGTTTGTCGGGCTCGGCATGCTCGATGCTGCCTGCCCGGGGCAGGTTTTTACATCGCCGACGCCTGCGCAGATCGTCAGCGCGATTCTGGCCGTGGATTCCGGTGTCGGGTCGCTTCTGGTCGTCAAGAACTACGAGGGCGACGTCATGAACTTCGACATGGCGATGGAGATGGGCCGTTCGTCAGTCGGGAAGGTTCTGGTCGATGATGATGTGTCGATCCGGCCTTCCGCCCAATCCATCGGCAGGAGAGGGGTCGCGGGCACCATTCTGGTGGAAAAGATGCTCGGTGCGGCAGCCGAACAGGGGCGCGGCCTCGCCGCTCTGGTACAGCTTGGTTCTCGCATTGCGGCACGGATCCGTTCGATTGGTGTCGCACTCAGTCCATGCACGGTGCCGGCTCTCGGACGACCGACTTTCGACCTGGGTCTCGGCGATATGGAAGTCGGCGTCGGTATTCACGGCGAGGCCGGGGTGCGCCGCGCGCCATTGAAGGCCGCCGACCATATTGCCGAAGAGATGCTCGACTCGATCCTTGCCGAGTTGGAATTCAAACCCGGCCAACCCAGCCTTTTGCTCGTGAACGGCTTTGGTGGCACACCTTCGATCGAACTTTATCTGATGGCGCATGCGGCGCGTCGCAACCTCGAACGGCGGGGCATTGTGGTTGCCCGGAGTACGGTCGGCTCTTATGTCAGCTCATTGGATATGGCTGGCTGCTCGCTGACCCTTGCAGCCCTGGATGACGAGATGATCGAGCTTTGGGATGCACCGGTATGCACCGCTGCCTTTCGATGGGGCGTCTGAAAGCGGATTGAGACCGTGTTGGCATTCGCTGACATTGCATGTCTCTCGCGGTTGCGCGGGCGGTGTCGCCGCGATCGCCAACTCAAATGTCATAGTGTTGTATATCGGAATCACGCTGCTCCTCATGGGTCAAGCTACTACGATCGGTTTGGACTAGTTCAGATCGGTGCCGCGATCATGGGCAGCATCAGGCAGAACGCATGGGTCGGAGTTCCGAGCCGGCCGCTGCTGTCGCGCACTGCCTTTTTTATCCGGTCAGCCGGCTCGTGCGCCAAACTGCCGACACGTGGCGGGGACCGGTTCTCATGTCATCGCGCTCTCGCAGATGTCGGTTCGATCGCGGATGGCAGGGACACAAAATAGGAAAATTTGACAAAATAGGAAATTAAACCTATTTATCGATGCATCCAACGAGGTGCCCCATGTCCGAGACTCCCAATCTTTCCCTGCCATTTCTCGCTGCTGGCCAGGCCCAGAAGCATGTGACGCTGAACGAAATTGCCGAGATCCTCGATGCTGCGACGCATCTTTCGGTTCTCAGCCGCACCCTTGGCACACCGCCGGGCTCGCCAGCACTGGGTGCCCGGTATCTGCTGCCTTCAGGGGCCACAGGTGCCTGGAACGGTCATGATGGCAAGATTGCCAGCTGGAACGGGTTTGGCTGGCGGTTTCTGGAACCGCAGATCGGTTGGCTCATCTGGGATCAGGAAACCAATGTTCATCTTGTCCTCGACGGCGCATCCTGGGTGGAGGTCGGCAATACCAGTATGATCCAGAATGCGGTCGCGATCGGCGTCAACGCGACGGCAGACAATTCCAACCGCCTCGCCGTGAAATCCGACAACGTGCTTTTCTCGCATGAGGAGGGAGTGGGCCATGGGGATTTGCGCGCCATCATGAACAAGATGGGCGCCGCCAACACTGCCAGCCAGTTGTATCAGACGGGTTTTTCCGGCCGGGCCGAAACCGGGCTGATGGGCAACGACCAGTTCGCAATCAAGGTTTCGACGGACGGTGCGAACTGGAAGCAGGCCTTGACCATCGATCCGGTAACGGGTGTGGTGAGCGTACCTTTCGGCATTGCCGGGGCGGGTGGTGGCGCTTTGAGCGTCCATGCTCCTGTGAATATGGGGCTTGCGACGACGCTGGCGGCCGGGGCGCTGACCATCCGGCTCACCACGAGTGCCGGGCTGGAGCCCTCGGGCGGCTCGCAATGCGTTCTGCCGTTCCGGTCCGCAATTGCAAGCAGCGGTGAAGTGACGATGCGGCAGGTTTTTGCCCAGACGTCGATCACCCTCTCGTCGGGATCGACGCTTGGCGTTCTGGCCGCAAACGCCCCGTTCGCTCTCTGGGTCGTTGCGTTCGATGATGCGGGCACTGCGCGGCTCGGCGTGATCAATTGCCTGTCCGGCAGGAATGTCTTCCCGCTCGGTCGTGCCAGCCCGCTCGCGACATCCACGGCCGAAGGTGGGGCCGGCGGTGCCGACAATGCACACACCTTCTACTCGGCCGCTGCGATGGTGGCGAAACCCTACTGCATTCTCGGGCGTCTGGAATGGTCGTCAGGCCTCGCAGCAATCGGAGCCTGGGCCGCGCCGGACCGCATCGAGGTGTGGCATCCAAGCATGAAACTGCCCGGTGATGTGGTGCAGGTTGCGCATACCGTGAAAACGGACACCTTCACATCGACGATCTCTGGCGCACTCACGGATATACCGGGGCTGTCGCTTTCTGTCGCCCCGACCAGTGCCGCGAACCTGATCCGCGCAACGCCGCGCGTGCAGGGTCAAACCTCCACCACGGGTGACGCATGCTCGTTTGCACTGCTGCGCGGTTCGACCAATATCGGCGGTGGTGTCGCGTCGGGCAACAGGGTCTCGGTCTTTGCCGGTCTTCAGAGGACAACAGACAACAACAGCACCTCCACTGCGACCGCTCTTGTTGTCGATGCACCCGGAACCGTATCGCCAACCCTCTACAAGGTGCAGTTCATCCTGCAATCGAGCGGTACTTTGTTTGTCAACCGCACGCACAGTGACTCCGACGTAGCAGGTGTCGGGCGGTATTCCTCGTCGATCACCCTCGAGGAAATTCAGAGTTGAAAATCCGTAGCGCGGCGCTTGCATGCCGCCCGTGGCAGGAGAGGCTTCTCTTCGGGTGCCGAGGTCAATATTGCCCGGCACCTGACCCGGGAAGAATGGTTGCGCTCGCCCGGAACTGGCCCGCGCAGCCGCTTGACATCAACGCGCCGGGGACGCAAAGGCAGTCTGCTCACTTGCTCGGGATAACGCTGGATCTGATGTTCCGGCGAAAATGGCCCGGATTTCATCCGGACAAATGCCGACAAGCCCCGTTTTCATCGGAGCCCGCCATCGGCGCTCCGCCTTTGGTTCGCGTCAGGAAGCCTTGAGAAATGTCTGCCACACCAGAAGCGATGGTCGCTGATCTGATCGCCCGTGTCTCGACCCGCAACTATACCATCGGCATCATCGGCCTTGGCTATGTCGGTATTCCCCTCGCATTGACCGCATGCAAAGCCGGTTTCCCGGTTATCGGTTTCGATATCGATGCGCCGCGCGTGGCGCAGTTGAACCGCGGCGAGAGCTTCATCAAGCACATCCCGACCACCGCTATCAACGAGGCGGTGAAAGACGGGCGCTTCGTCGCCACCACGGATTTCGACCGGTTGAAAGAGGTCGATGCCATTATCATCGCCGTGCCGACGCCGCTCTCCAAGCAGCGTGAGCCGGACCTCTCCTATGTCGAGAACACGGCGGAGGCGATCGCGCCGCGCCTGCGCAAGGGGCAACTGGTCGTTCTGGAATCGACCACCTGGCCGGGCACGACCGATGAGGTGATGCGCCCCCGCTTCGAAAAGACAGGGCTCAAGAGCGGGGTAGATTTCTTCCTGGCTTTCTCGCCCGAGCGCGAGGACCCCGGCAACGAGAATTTCTCGACTTCAACGATCCCCAAGGTCGTCGGCGGCGATGGAGACGAAGCCCTCAAGCTCGCCGTTGCCGTCTACAATGCGCTGGTGGTCAAGACCGTGCCGGTGTCGTCCTCCGCGACGGCCGAAGCGGTGAAGCTGACGGAGAACATCTTCCGCGCCGTCAATATCGCGCTCGTGAACGAACTGAAGGTCATCTACGACAAGATGGGCATCGATGTCTGGGAGGTGATTGACGCCGCCAAGACCAAGCCCTTCGGCTTTATGCCCTTCTATCCGGGGCCGGGCCTTGGGGGGCATTGCATCCCGATCGACCCGTTCTACCTGACCTGGAAAGCGCGCGAATTCGATGTGACAACGCGCTTCATCGAACTGGCCGGGCAGATCAATACCGGCATGCCGCATTACGTGGTCGACCGTGTGGCCGAAGCCCTGGATCGCTCGGCAGGCAAGGGCCTGTCCCGCGCGAAAGTGCTGGTGATGGGCATCGCCTACAAGAAGAACATCGATGATATGCGCGAGAGCCCGTCGCTCCGCCTGATCGAAATCCTGGAATCGCGTGGCGCCACGACGGATTACCATGATCCGCATGTCGGCGTGATCCCCAAGACGCGCGAGCACGCCTCGCTGACGGGGCGGAAATCTGTGCCGCTCACCGACGCGAATGTCGCAGCCTATGATGTCGTTCTGATCGCGACCGATCACGATGCGGTGGATTACAAGGCGTTGGTCAAGGCGTCGAAACTGGTGGTGGACACGCGCAATGCCTGCGCGAAGGCGGGGATCACCGGCGGCAATGTCGTCAAGGCGTGAAAAGCCCTGACACGATCTGACTTTTTCGGGTGGATACGGACATGACGAGTTTTGCGCTGATCGGGGCTGCCGGCTACATCGCCCCGCGCCACATGAAGGCGATGAAGGCTGTGGGCGGCGATCTCAAGGTTGCTTTCGACCCGAACGATTCCGTCGGCATCATGGATAGCCACTTCCCGGATGCGCATTTCTTCACCGAGTTCGAGCGTTTCGACCGGCATGTGGACAAACTGCGCCGCAAGGGCGAGCGCCTCGACTATGTGAGCATCTGCTCGCCGAACTATTTGCATGATGCGCATATCCGTTTCGGTCTGCGTGCGGGTTCGGACGTCATCTGCGAGAAGCCGCTGGTGCTGAACCCGTGGAACATCGATGGTCTCGCCGAAATCGAGCGCGAGACCGGTCATAAGGTCAACACCATCCTGCAGTTGCGCCTGCATCCGGCGATCATCGCACTGAGGGAGCGTGTTGCCCGCTCCAACAGCCGGCATGCGGTGGACCTCACCTACATCACCTCGCGCGGTCGTTGGTACCATGCGAGTTGGAAGGGCGAGGATCAGAAATCGGGTGGCGTTGCCACCAATATCGGCGTCCATTTCTTCGATATGCTCGCCTTTGTGTTTGGCCCATTGAAAGGCCAGCGCGCGCATCTGCGTGAAGGCGAGCGCGCGGGCGGGTTCCTCGAATATGAAAAGGCGGATGTGCGCTGGTTCCTCTCGGTTGACCGCAATGACCTGCCGGAGAGCGTGAAGGGCCAGAAAACCACCTATCGCTCCATCACGATGGATGGCGAAGAGGTTGAATTCTCGGATGGCTTCACCGATCTGCACACGCGCTCCTACGAGGAAATTCTCGCCGGTCAGGGCTACGGGCTCGACGATGTGCGCTTCTCCATCGAGGTCGTCTCGGCTTTCCGGAACATGCCTGTGACGGCGAGCGGTGAGCGTCATCCCGTCATCGTCGCGAAGACCGGGGGCTGAGCAGCATGGCCGGCCAGCCGGAGATGCGCTCCGATCCTCGCTTCGCGGG
Organism: Hyphomicrobiales bacterium; assembly: GCA_017302635.1. Lineage (GTDB taxonomy): Bacteria > Pseudomonadota > Alphaproteobacteria > Rhizobiales > Beijerinckiaceae > Rhabdaerophilum. The sequence continues at coordinate 350,564 of JAFLCX010000001.1, read as the reverse complement.
CGTGTCGATCCACGAAAGCGCCTATGTCGATCAGGATGTGAGCATCGGTTCCGGCACAAAAATCTGGCATTTCGTGCACGTGCTGCCGCATACTGTGATTGGCAAGGATTGCGTGCTCGGACAGAATGTCATGGCGGGGCCGCGCGTGACCATCGGCGATGGCTGCAAGATCCAGAACAATGTCGCACTCTATGACGGCGTAGAACTGGAGGAGGGCGTGTTCTGCGGGCCCTCCTGCGTCTTCACCAATGTCAACAACCCGCGCGCTTTCCTGAACCGCAAGTCCGAGTTCCGCCGCACCTTGGTGAAAACGGGTGCAAGCATCGGCGCGAATGCGACCATTGTGTGCGGCCACACCCTCGGCCGCTATTGCTTCATCGCTGCCGGCGCGGTGGTGGCGAAGGACGTTCCGGATTTTGCGCTGATGGCGGGTGTTCCGGCGCGCCGCATCGGCTGGATGAGCCGCAACGGCGCGAAACTCGGGCCAGACCTCATTTGCCCCGAAACCGGCGAGCGTTACCGCGAGACCCGTGACGGCCGCCTCGAGGAGATCGCATGACCATGAATATGCCCGTCCCTCCAATCGAGTTCATCGACCTCAAGGCCCAGCGCGCCCGCATCGGAGCGCGCATGGAGCGGGCTATCATGGGTGCCGTCGAGGCGGGCCAGTATATCCTTGGGCCGCAGGTGGCGGAGTTCGAGCAGAAAATGGCGGCGTTCTGCGGCGCCAAGCATGTGATCGGCACCGCCAATGGCACGGATGCGCTGGGCATCTGCCTCATGGCTCTCGGTCTGCGCCCCGGCGATGCGGTGATCTGCCCGGCTTTCACCTTTGCCGCCACGGCCGAAGCCGTGGCATGGCTTGGCGCGACGCCCATCTTCGTCGATATCGACGAGGCGACCTACAACATGGACCCCAAGGCGCTCGCTGTGGCGCTCGACACGGCGACCCGGCTTGGCCTGAAAGCCAAAGCGGTGATCGCGGTCGATCTCTTCGGCCAGATGGCCGATTATGACGCGATCGAGGCCTTCTGCGCCGAGCATGGGCTGAAGCTGATCTGCGATTCCGCGCAAGGCTTTGGTGCGAGCTACAAGGGCCGTCGCGCCGGGGTGATCGGCGATTTCACGACCGCGAGTTTCTTTCCCGCCAAGCCGCTCGGCTGCTACGGCGATGGTGGTGCGATCGCCACCAACGACGATGCATCGGACGCCCTGATCCGGTCGCTGCGCTTCCACGGCAAGGGCGACTACAAATACGACAATGTTCGTATCGGCATGAATTCGCGGCTCGATACGCTTCAGGCCGCGATCCTGCTCGAAAAACTCGCGGTGTTCGAGGATGAGATCGCCGCCCGGCAGGTGGTTGCCGCTCGCTACGATTCCGGCCTCGCCGATATGGCGCTGACGCCGTTCATCATGCCGGAGTGCGTCTCGGTCTGGGCGCAATACACGATCCGGGTCCCGGCTGCCTCGCGGGATGCCTTTCAGGCCGCACTCAAGGCCAAAGGCGTGCCGACGACGGTCTATTACCCCAAGCCGCTGAACGAGCAGACGGCCTATAAGCGCTTTCCTGTCGCAGGCAACGGCCTGCCGGTGAGCGAGCGCGTGGCGAAAGAGGTCGTTTCGCTGCCGATGCATCCTTATCTCGACGAGGCAACGCAGGCCTACATCATTGCCGCCGCACGTGAGGCGCTCGCCGATGTGCCGAAGGTCAAGCTCGGGCAAGGTTGAGTGAGCGGGCAATCCCAAAGGTCCATCGCCTATCTCTGCCTTGAGACGCCGCGCGAAGGGCAGGCAGCTCATACGCATGTCCATGAGATCATCAAAGGTCTGCGTTCGCGCGGCTGGACTATCGATCTGGTCACGACCGGAGCGGGCGGCGCGGCTGGAGGCGGAGCCCTCTGGCGCCGCGCTCTCGATTACGTCTTGGCGCAAGGGCGCCTGGTGCAGCGATTGTCGCAGTTTGATGCGGTTTACATGCGCACGCATCCGGCAGCATTGCCCGCTTCACTCCTGTGCGCGCTCCTCGGCAAGCCGGTGATCCAGGAAATCAACGGCCGGCCGGATGATCTTGTCATCACCTATCCGTGGCTGCGCTGGCTCGGCTGGCCCCTTAAGGCGTGCTACCGTTGGCAAATGAAATGGGCCGCTCAGGTGATCACCGTCACCGAGGGCCTGCGATTGTGGGCGGGCGCCGAGAGCGGCCATTCGCGTGTCAGCCTCGTCCCGAACGGCGCGAACACAGACCTGTTCCGGCCGGATGGTGACAAGCCAGCAGACCTTGGCATCTATGTCGCCTTCGTGGGCGGGCTGGTGGCCTGGCATGGAGTCGCGACCATGCTTTCAGCCATCGACCGTCAAGAATGGCCGGAAGGCGTGCGTCTCGTGGTCATCGGCGATGGTGTCGAGCGTGAGCGCCTGCGCGCCGCCAAGGATCATCCCCGGCTCGTCTGGCTGGGGCGCAAGCCCTATGCCGAGGTTCCGACTTACCTGCGCGGGGCCATTGGTGCGCTTTGTGTGATCGAAGATCCGGATGGTCGATCGAGCACAGGTGTCGCGCCGCTCAAGCTCTTCGAGGCGATGGCCTGCGGGACAGCGGTGATTGTTACTGATCTGCCGTTCCAGGCTGACGTGGTGCGGAATGAACAGGCGGGGATCGTCATTCCGGTTGCCGATCCGGGCGCCTTGGCGAAAGCCGTGGCCCGGCTTCGCGATGGTCCTGAAGACGCGCGGCAAATGGGCCTTCGTGGTTCAGGATACGTGCGCCATCACGCATCCTGGCAGGTGCGGGCGGAAGAGACGGGCGTGATCATCGAAAGAGCCCTCCAGCCAGTGAGGATCGCATGACCTCCGTTGTTGTCCTCTCGTTCTCGCCGATTGCTCGCGACCAGCGCGTTCTGCGTCAATGCGCCCTGCTGAAAGAGATGGGGCATGCACCCCATGTCGTCGCCTATGCCGATGCTGGGGAGACGATTGGCTATCCGCTTTCGCGCTGGCCCACGCCGAAGCCCACACTTGTTCACCGGCTGAAGACGCTCGCCCGGCAATTGCCGGCGCATCTCGGTCTCGCGGCGGCGCGGACCGGTTTCTGGGTCGAGCCTGCTTTTCGCTGGGCGCTCGGCGAACTGGAACGGCTACGCCCGCAGCTCGTTCTGGCCAATGACTGGCCGGCCTTGGTCGTGGCGGCCGCCTGGAAGGCGCGGCACGGCGGTCGCGTTCATTACGATGTCCACGAATTCGCGACGCAGGAATTCGACGGCAGCCTGTGGTGGCGCATGGTCTACAAGCCGATGGTGACGCAGCTTGAACGGGCAGCGATTCCCTCCGCCGACTCGGTTTCGACCGTCGGGCCCGGTCTCGCTGAGGCGATCCGTTCGCTTTACGGGTTGGCCCATTCACCCCTGGCGATCCGCTCGACACCCAGGCGGGTAGATGTCCAGCAGGATGCCGATTGCCGCTGGCCGATGCGTGTCCTCTATCACGGACACCTCCTACCGGATCGTGGCCTCGAGTCGCTGCTCCAGTCCGTTCTGCTCTGGCGTGAGCCGCATACGCTGGTGATCCGGGGCGGGGGCTCCGACGCCTATGTCGCGTCGTTGAAGGCCTTGGTGGCCGGTGTTCCGCCGGGCCGTGTTCGCTTTGAACCACCGGTCGATCAGGATGCAGTGATCCATGCGGCGGCGGCCAGCGCCGATCTCGGCGTCTTTTTCACGCCATTGCGCACGGGTCAGCACCATTTCAACCTGCCGAACAAGATTTTCGAATATGTTGCGGCCGGATTGGCTGTGGCCGTGTCGCCGGGCTCCGACCTGCGCGCTACCGTCGAAAATTATGGCATCGGCGTCGTCAGCCGCGATGCCGGAGCGCAAGCGATTGCGGATATCATCAACGATCTGACGAAAGAGCAGATGATCGCCTTCAAGGCGGCCGCCAGAAGTGCCGCCCTCGAATTGTGCTGGGAGACCGAGAGCGGAATTCTGCGTCGCGCATTGGAAAAACTGCTCCACAGTTCGCCTCGCGCGTCGTAGTGCTCCGCCAGCGGAAACGCGTGCAGGCTGCTGGTGACGTCGGGCGAATTCCGACTAACAGGACCGAGGTGAGGGATGTGCGGATTATTCGGATCGATCGGCTTTGCTCCGGACGAGGCACGGATCGATATTGTCGCCCATCGCGGCCCTGACGGGCGCGGCTGGCGTGTTTTCCAGAGCGCCGCCGGGCCGGTCGCACTCGGTCATCGCCGCCTCGCCATCATCGATGTCTCCGATGCCGGACTCCAGCCGATGGGCGATGCCTCCGGCCGCTATCAGATGGTGTTCAACGGCGAGATCTACAATTATATCGAGCTGCGCGAGGAGATGCGCGCCAAGGGCGAAGTGTTTGTCTCGGAGTCCGATTCCGAGGTTCTGCTGCGTGCCTACATGCTCTGGGGCGAGGCGATGCTCGACCGCCTGCGCGGCATGTTCGCCTTCATCATCTGGGATGATCGCGACAAGCGCCTGTTCGCAGCGCGCGACCGCTATGGCATCAAGCCGCTCTATCTGGTGCAGAACCCAAAAGGCATCGCGCTCGCATCCGAAATCAAGCAACTGCATGGCCTGCCGGGGTTGAGCGGCCGGATGAACATCGCCCGCGTGCATGATTTCCTCGCCTCGGGGATTTCCGAGCACACCTCCGAGACGATGTTCGAAGGCATCACGCAGGTGCGGGGCGGTGAGTGCATCACCATCGAGACCGCTGGCGGCACGCCGCTGCAAGCCGTCATCCGGCGCTGGTATCCTGCCACTGCGGGCGATCTGAAGCTGAGCGAGGCGGAGGCGGCGGAGCGTTTCCGCGATCTTCTGAGCGAGTCGGTCAGGCTGCATTTGCGCTCCGATGTTCCTGTCGGCTCATGCCTCTCCGGCGGGCTCGATTCCTCCGCGATTGTCTGCCTGATGTCGAACCTGCTCGGCTCGGTTGAGGGGGGCGCGAGGGTCAACACGGTTTCGGCCTGCTACGAGGAAAAGAGCGTCGACGAGAAGCCGTTCATGGATGCGGTGGTGGCCCATGCGCATACTGAACCGCACTTCATTTTTCCGAAGGCGGAAGATGTCTTCCAGCGCGCTTCGGATATCACCTGGCATCAGGATGAGCCGTTTGGCTCAACCTCGATCTTCGCGCAATGGTGCGTGTTCGAGGAGGCGAGGCGTGCAGGCATCAAGGTGATGCTCGACGGGCAAGGCGCGGACGAGCAGCTCGCCGGCTACCACGGCGGATTTTCCTACTACATGTCCGGTTTGGCGCGCCGCTGGCAGTTCGGGCAGCTCCTGCGCACCATGATCGAGCGCAACCGGTATCATGGAACGCCGATCATCGAGCAATTGCGCCTTTTCGCTGTTCCTATGATTCCACGCGGCCTTGCCGGGCTGATGCGCCGGAAGCACCGGCAGCTCACGCAGCATGATTGGCTCGGCACCGATCTGATCCGGGAGAAGGGCAACCCCGGCACAGCCTTCCAGCTTGCTTCCGATCTGCTGGGCCTGCCGACGGTCACCGATATCCGCAGCCTGTGCATGACCCTGACCTATGGCTCCAACCTCGCCATGCTCCTGCATTTCGAGGATCGCAATTCGATGGCGCATTCGATCGAGGCGCGCGTGCCGTTCCTCGATCACCCGCTCGTGGAATTCAGCCTCGCGCTGGGCAATGATCACAAGATCGTCGGTGGCGATACCAAGCGCGTGCTGCGCCGTGGCATGACCGGTATCCTGCCCGAGATCGTGAAGGAGCGGCGTGACAAGCTCGGCTTTGCAACACCCGAGCAGATCTGGTTCCGGGGTCCGCTGCGTGGCCTTGTCACCGACGGGATCGAGGCGACTTTGGCGCGTTATCCGGGCCTGATGAACGCCGATGGCGTGCGCGCACTGGCCTCCGACATGCTGGAAGGACGCCGCCCGCTCGATTTCACGCTCTGGCGCATCGTCAATCTCGGGATGTGGGGTGACCGGTTCAAGGTGACCTTCTAAGAGCCCACTTCGTTCCGCCGTTTTTTGGTCTTCTCGACAAGTTTTGCCGGTTGGTCTAAGAGCGCGCTTGCCTCGTGCAAGGCGTTGCGATGCGCATCTGCGCGTTCGGCCTTGCTGGTATCGAGGCTCCCGTCACTGTCGTCGAGAGGGTTCGAATTCGGCCTCTCCCTCCTCCTCGGTTGGTATTTTTGGGGACCATTGTTGTTGGAACTTTTGTTATCGCCGTTTCGTGTGATTTTCCGTCACCGTGCCTTGTTGCTGGGGACGTTGGTTGTTGAGTTGCGGAGCACGTATGCGGGTTCAGTTCTGGGCCTGTCCTGGGTTGTGATCGCTCCTCTGCTGCTGATGGTGATTTACGCGAGCGTGTATCTTCTGATTTTCCGGGTGACGCTCCCGGGTCTTGGTCCGGTGGATTATGTTTTTCTCACCTCGACCGGGCTTTCGGCCTTCATGACCTTTGGCAATTCGCTGGGGGCTGGCACGAATTCGGTTCTGCGCAACAAGCAGGTTCTGCTGAATGCGGTTTTCCCGGCGGAGCTTTTGCCGGTGAGAGCCGTTCTGACGGCGTGCCCGCCGCTGGTTTTCGGGGGGCTGGCGCTGATGGTGCTGGCGCCGGTTTTCGGGCAGGGCAGCTGGAAAGTGCTGTTCGTGCCGGTGATCGCGCTGTTCCAGGTGATGTTCATGTGCGGGATCGCGTGGATCCTGTCGCTGCTGACGCTGCTGATCCGCGATATCCAGCACCTGATCCAGTATGTGACGACGGTGCTGCTGATCATCACGCCGATCGGCTACACACTGAGCATGGTTCCGGCGGGGATCGCGCTGATGGTGAAGCTCAATCCGCTCGCCTATTACGTGCTGGCCTATCAGTCGCTCATCGTGTTTGACCGCTGGCCCGATGGCGGGATACTGGCTGTCATCGCCGTGATGAGCACGGTGACTTTCCTGGCCGGGTTCTGGATTTTCCAGAAGGCCAAATTCGCCTTTTACGATTATGCCTGAACCCAAATTGTCGATCATCCGCCTGCAGGGCGCGAGCAAGGATTACCCGCTCTATCGCAATCCGGGGCAGCGGGTTCTGGACCGGCTGGGGTTCTATAACCATCTGCCCGGCCTCGCCCGACGCTCTATCCCGATGCATCATGCGCTGGCCGATGTCAGCCTCGAGATCGCCCCGGGGGAGCGTGTCGGCATTGTGGGCCGCAACGGGGCGGGCAAGACGACACTGCTCAAGCTGATCACCGGCGCGATCGTCCCGACCCGCGGCGATGTCCATGTGGGGGGGCAGGTACATTCGCTGCTTCAGGCCGGGCTCGGCTTCGACCCCGAATTCACGGGTGCGCAGAACATCCGCGCCTCGCTGGCCTATAACCAGCTTCCCGATGCGATGCTCGAGGAGGCGTATGAGGATATCGTCGCATTCTGTGAGCTGGGTGAGCATCTCGAACAGCCGTTCAAGACCTATTCGGCCGGGATGGCCTCGCGCCTGCAATTCGCGACGGCGACCGCGATCCAGCCCGATATTCTGGTGATCGACGAGGTTTTGGGCGCCGGTGACAGCTATTTCCTGCAAAAATCCGCCAAGCGCATGCAGAAACTCGCGCTTTCGGGCTGCACCTTGCTTCTGGTGTCGCATGCCACGCAGCAGGTGCTGCATTTCTGCACGCGTGCAATCTGGATCGAGGAGGGCCGGGTTGTCATGGATGGCCCCGCCCTGGATGTCGCCAACGCCTATGATGTGTTTCTCGAACGCCGCACCCTCGCCTACAAGCTCGATCTGCCGCTGAGCGATTTCGATCTCTTCGCGCAGCAGAAATCCGCACGCGAGGGGGCGCGGGACACCGCCGCACCGGATGCGAAGGCGGCGATGATCTCGACTCTGGCGGACGGGCGCGAGGTTTATCGCTGGCCCTCCAACCGCGGCATCAAGATCAGCGGCCTGAAGCTCGGGGACGGCACGGCGGAGCGCCAGACCTTCCGGCCGGGCGACGACATCGTCATCGACATGACACTCGTCGCGGAGGAGAGTGCCGCCTTCAACTGCCGGTACCTCATCACGTTCTGGACCCCGGAAGGCGTGCGCGTCGGGCGCGTCGAAAATGATGTCGATGCCTTCTCGCTGGCGGAGGGCGAGACACGAACGGTGCGGTTCTCTCTGTCCAGGCAGCCACTCACACGAGGCACCTATCTCGTCTCCTTCTCGGTCTATGACCTGCGACTCGAGCGCTCGACGCGGCACGGAGCCGATATCCGCTACGACGTGCTGGCCCATGCCCTCCAGCTCCGGATCGAGCCAGACAATCCCGATGGATACCTCATCCAGCACCCTATAAAATGGGAACAATCCCGACGGAACCCGGCCCGCCCCCGCCAATCCCCAAACCGAATGAAAACACCATGAACATCCTGCCCGACTTCATCCTGCGCCGCGTGGCGGCCAACCGAACGCATTGGCCCCGGCTGGTGCATTTCGCGGCCCGGATCAACCGCATCGGGCTGTACCTGAGCGCCCAGTCACGCATCCTGCTCAAGACCATCTACCCCGATACGGATTTCTCGGCGGGGAATGACTTTGTCGTCAGCCAGTACGCACTCCAGGCCAAGGTCGACGCCGTACTCAAGCGCTATCAGGCCGATCCCGAAGCTTATAAGTATTTCTTCGGTCAGCCTTATCAGGGCCTGGGCATTGCCGGCATTTTCGGCGACCGGATCAGCGATTACCGCTTCGATGACTACGAACTGCGCCGCTTCATCAAGGAGGGGGACCGTGTGCTCGATATCGGCTGCAACTGCGGCTTTATCGGCATCCTCGCGAGCTACCGCACCGGCTGCCATGCTACCGGAATCGACATCAATCCCCACATGGTCGAAATCGGAAAACTCGCTGCAGAACATCTGCGCATTTCCCACCTTGTCGAGATGAAGGCCGGACGCCTGCAGGACTACAACCCCGAAACTCCGTTCGATGTCGTCCTCTCCTTTGCCACGCACTGGACCGACGACAACAATTACCGCGTCTCTATCGAAGATCACATGGCCCGCATGGCGGGCTACCTCAAGAAGGGCGGAACCCTGATCTTCGAAACCCATTGCAACGATGTCGGAAACGCCGAATTCTACGCGGCCCTCGAAGCCACAAAGACCCTGTTTTCCTTCGACGGGCTCTACAAGCAAACCGACAGCAAGACGCGCGAACTCTACATCATGAAACGAAACTGATGGTCTCATGAAGGGAGTGAGAAGCCTCGTCCGGAAACTCGTCGCACGGTTGAAGCCGGGCCAACGGAAGAGTGTCGATTTCTACGCCGCGACCTGGATCGACGAAATCTGGGTGCGGAGTTCCGCTCTGGCTGCCAGAAGGGCCAGGTTCGCTATCCGCATGGTCATTTCCGGAGATCGGACAACATGGCCGGAGGAATTGGCCGCGCGCTACGCCGAGGCGGATATCCCGCTCGAATGGGCGCCAACAGTTGAAGTTCTCCACTCGCTCGGCATGCGCGTTGTCGTCACGGCTTCAAGCGGGATTCCCCGCAGCTACTTCGGCGAGAGCCTCGCCCGCCTCATCCACATGCCTCATTCGCTGGCCAGCTTGCACGCCATTTATCCGGCCGATGCCTTTGACGGGTGCGACACATTGTTTGCTGCCGGGCCTCACCACACGCGCGAGTTCCAGGCGCTCGGGGCTGCAAACGGGCTCGGCCCGCGAGCTTGTTTTGCTGCCGGCTATGGCAAATTCGATGTGATGCGCACCGAGGCTCCTGCCAAGTCGATCGAGCAAGGCCGCCATGTGCTCGTCGCGCCCTCGTGGGGCGAGAACAACCTCCTGAGTCGACATGGACTTGCCCTGACCGAAACCCTGGTCGAGGCAGGCTGGCGCGTGACCTTGCGGCCTCATCCCAGCTTCTTCGTCTATCCCGACGGACAGCTCGACTCGATTCTTGTCCGCTTCGCCGATCATCCATCGGTGGCGGTGGAGCGCTCCACCGGCGGATCTTGTGCGCTGTGGCAGGCCGATGTAATGATCTCGGATTACTCCGGAATGGCGCTCGAATATGCCGCCCTGCGCTCGCGTCCCGTCGTTTTTGTCGATGGTCCGCGCAAGATCCTCAATCCGCATTGGGAGGCGGTCGGCGTGCCTGCTGTCGAAATCGATATGCGCGAACGGCTGGGCCTCATCGCCGATTCCGCTCCGGAGGCTGTGCTGGCGGCTCTCGACGATGTGGGCAACAATCGCCCCTCAATGTCAGAGGTGATCGCCGATTTCCTGCACGACGAGCCGCATGTCGGCGAAAAGGTCGTCGCTCTCCTTGGCACCGTGATCGCGGAAACCCAAAGATGAGCAGGTCTGATCTGCACCCTGCGCGTGCGGTGATCCTCGCCGCCGGTTTCGGTTCGCGGTTGCGGCCGCTGACCGATCACCACCCGAAATGCCTGACGCCGCTTTTCGGCCGCACAATGCTGGAAAGGCAGTGCGCGATCCTAACCGGAGCAGGCATCGAGGATGTGACGATCGTTGCCGGCCATATGGCCGAGCAATTGCGACTGCCGGGCCTGAAGCATGTGGTGAATGCCGATTATGCCCGGACCAATATGGTCAGTTCGCTCTTTTGCGCGCGCCATCTTCTCGATGGAAAGCGCGATCTCGTGATTGTCTACGGTGATATCGTTTTCGAACCCCGGGTTCTCGATGCGCTTATGGCAGCCCGGCACGATATCGCCGTCGCTGTCGACAAGGGCTGGCTCGATTTATGGTCGCTGCGCATGGAGGATCCGGTCGCCGATGCAGGCAGCATGCGGATCGGTGCCGATGGCCGCCTGATCGAACTCGGTCGCAGGCCAACCCCGCTTTCGGAAATCGAAGGACAGTATATCGGCCTGATCCGTCTCTCAGCCGGAATACAGGAACATATCGCCGCCTTCCATGACGGGCTCGGCGATGCGGGGCCTTATCAGGGCAAGGACAAGGCCAACATGTATATGACGACCTTCATCCAGTTGCTGATCGACAATGGCTTTGATGTGGGGGCAGCCTTCATCCGCCATGGCTGGCTGGAGGTCGACAGTCTTCAGGATCTCGACGCCTATGAGGCGGCCCATCGCGCCGGGACCCTTCACGCGCTCTACAGGGCTGACTGACCCAATGCGTGCTGATCTGGAAAGCAGGAGCGCAAGCATTCTCGAAGCCATGGTGGCTGCCTTGCCGCCCGCTCGCCCCTTTGGCGATGCGTTCGCCACCGAAGGCTTCATCGGGGCCCTTTCGTCGCTCAAGATCGATCTCGAAACGGCCACGGTGCTGGAGGCGCTGGCAAAAAAGGTGGAGGTTGGCCGCAAGTTGCGCCTCGCCTACACGGTGGACCTTGCCAAACAGGCGAGCGATCTCTGTGTCGCGCCGGCTTATGCCGAAGCGTTGGCGGCAGCTTACGTGCATTTTGGGCTGATGCGCAAAGACTGGAAATGGATCAATACGGCTCTCAAGATGGAATGGGGGATCCTCCAGGAGCCCGCCTTCCAGATGCCGCAACCCATCGCTGAACTGCTTGTGGCGTTGCTGGAGGAGCAGGCATGAGGACACTCGATCTGTGTGTCGTCGCGGACCGCTCCTGCGCGACAAGCCGGACTTACCTGAGTTATCTCGCCGCGTCGGGTTACCGCGTGCGCAAGATCTTGCTGGTGGACTTTATCGGCCCGCACCCGCAAAGCCGGGCGATGGCGACCAAATGGGGGCGCTGGATCGCTTGGTGGTTCAAGCGCCGTATCCGTAGGCCGGAGCGCGAATATGCACCGGCGTTCCAGACACTTTGCACGCAGTTGCAGGCCGGTTTCGATGTCCAGGTCGATTATTTCGGGCCGTTTGATTTCGCGCGCCACGCCGAGCGCGTTGTCGCCTTTGCTGCCGAGGATTATGACGACCCGGACCTGCATCGCATGATGTTGCGCGAGGGGCGGACGACTTTCCTCTACACGAATGGCGGGCGTGTGCCGCCCTCGCTGCTCTCGCAGCCGGATATCCGCATCCTGCACATCCATCCGGGCGTTGTGCCGGAGGTCAAGGGCTCGGATTGCCTGTTCTGGTCGTTGCTGGTTCGTGGCGTGCCGGGGATGAGCTGTTTCTACATGAATGCGGGCATCGATACCGGCAACATCATCCGGACACGCGAATTTCATGCACCCTGTTTTCCCCAGCTTGCAGCAACCTTCGAGTCCGACCCAGACATGGCCTACAACGCCTTGCTGCACGCCTACGATCCGCATTTGCGTGCCATGACATTGCTGGATGTGATCGAGGGAGCCCATGGGCAACCGCTCAATGCGCTGCCGGCGCAGGCCCAGCAGGCGGGCTCCGGGCGCAGCTATTTCTGGATGCATCCGCGGCTCACCCGAAAGGTTCTCAGACAGATCGCGGGCGGCATTTCCACATGAACCGAAGCGTCGCCATCATCCTCGGGGCAGGAAAGCCGCTTGGCGGCCATACGCCGTCGGGCCGCCGGAAAGCCGGACAGGACATGAATGTCTTGGAATGGCAGGCAGCAGCGTTGCGTCCGCTTGAGGCCTCGATCGAACTGGTGGCAGGCTATGGTGCCGGCAGCTTTGACCGCCTCGACAATGAATTCCGTATTCACCTCAACCCGGATTGGGAGGTGACCGGTGCTGCCCACTCCCTGTTCTGTTGCGATCTTGATCCTGAGAAGCATCATCTGATCGCCTATGCGGATATTCTTTTCGAGAACCATTCGGCTCTGGCGCTGGCCGGAAGCGACGATGCCATCAGCGTAGCGATCGATCGATCGCGCTCCGCGCGCCGACGAGGCAGCCGCGAAATCGTCGAACTCGACGAAGAGGGTGCTCCCCGGCGCTTTACCACCGAGGCTGAAGCGGCAGACGCGCCTTTCGCCGACCTCGTCGGTCTCATCCGGGTTCCGGCCGCATGGGTGCCGGCGCTTCGGAGGCTCAGGGAGGAGCGTCCGCTCGCCTTGCGGCGTGGCCATCTCGGTGCCCTGCTTCAAGCCCTGCTGGAGCGCGGCCTGCCCTTGCGAGTTGTGGATATCGCCGGGGATTGGATCGATCTCGACGATCGCGGCGATCTGGCTCGCTTCCTGTTCGGCTCCAAGGCCGAGACTTTGGCGCGCCTGGCCCAGCGTGTCAGCCGGGCCAGTATCGCTCCGCAGGTCGCCTTTACTGTCGCTCAATGGCGGCAGAACCCGTCCTCCATCATGCGGGATATCCTGACTTCGTTTCCGAACCAGAACCTGGCCGTCCGTTCCAGCGCGATCAGCGAGGACAGCTTCGAGTCGAGCCAGGCCGGTCGTTACCATTCGTGTCTGAATGTCGGTTGCGACGAAGTCGCCATTGTTCAGGCGGTTGGTGCTGTCATCGCCTCCTATGACGAGTCGACCGAGAACCAGATTCTGGTCCAGCCTATGATCTCGGGCGTCAAAGCCAGCGGTGTGGTTTTCACGCGCACACTCGATCATGGCGCACCCTATTACGTGCTGAACTACAGTGTGGGTGAGCGGACGGATGTCGTCACCGGCGGCGGCGACAACACGCGCATTGCCTATGTGCATCGCGATCGTATCTGCATTCCGGAGGACCCCGACTTCCTGCGCCCCGTCATCGAGGCAACGCACGAAATCGAGACCTTGCTCGATCTCGATACGCTCGACATCGAGTTTGCGGTCGATACCCACGGTACGGTCCATGTGCTGCAGGTGCGGCCGCTGGCCGTGGATCACGACCGCAGCCGCGATGACGATGTCCGTTTGAGCGAGGAATTGTCGGCGGCGATCCGGCTGCATGGCGAACTCGCAGCACCTGTGATGCCGGCACTCGGCCGACGGGCCATCTATGGTGTCATGCCGGACTGGAACCCGGCGGAGATCATCGGCGTGGTCCCGCGCCCGCTCTCGGCAGCCTTGTATCGCCACCTCGTGATGGATGAGACCTGGGCCTGCCAGCGCGCCGAATTCGGTTATCGCGATCTCCGGCCCACCCGGTTGATGAGGCAATTCGCCGGCCATGCCTATGTGGATGTGCGCGCCAGCCTGAATTCCTTCATTCCAGCCGTGCTGGCGCCAGACCTCGCCGCGCGTATCGTGGATGCGGCGCTGGATCGGCTGGAGCGTAAACCCCAGTTCCATGACAAAATCGAGTTCGAGATCATTCCGACATGCCTCGATTTCGATTTCGGACGGTGGACCGATATCCTATTTCGGCCTGCCGGTCTTTCGGATGACGATCTCTCGCATGTCCGCTCGGCTTATGCCACCGTCAACGGCACGGCCTTCAGGATGGAAAAGAAGGCATGGTCGGTCATTCTTGGTTACGAGGCGGCTCTCAATTCCGGCGCGCTCGGACCGACGAGTGAAATCGGCAGGCTCGACCATGCTCTGCGTCTGTGCCGGGACAAGGGGGTGTTACCCTTTGCCCATCTGGCGCGGTGCGCCTTCGTGGCCATGAGCCTGCTGCGCACCGCCACTGCCCGCGGATTTCTGACCGCGGAGCGGGTCGAGGCATTCCTCGCGACCATACGCACGATCAGCCACCAACTGAGCGCCGATGCAGCGGCAACAGCGCGGGGCGAACTCGCATTCCCGGAATTTGTCGCGCGGTATGGCCATCTGCGTCCCGGAACGTACGATATCACTTCGCCGAGTTATGCCGAGGCGCCGGATCAGTACCTGCGCCCGCTCCTCGACATGGAGCATCCCGCTGAGCCGCATCAGGCTTTTATCTGGACCTTACAAGAACAGGCTGCGCTCAAGGCCGCGCTCGCTGAAATCGGCCTCGAGCCCGACCTCGCCGCGTTCGAGAATTTCCTGCGTGGTGCGATCACTGGCCGTGAATATGCGAAATTCGTTTTCACGCGCGGCCTTTCATGGGCGCTGGATGCTTTGGCTGAATTCGGGCGTGAGCATGGATTGTCGCGAGAGGAGATGGCCTTTCTCGATCTCGAGGATGTCCGGGGTTACTTCGCAGGAACCGTTCCCGAGGCGGCGCTGAAATCCATGGTAGCGGCCAATCGGGAACGGTATGATCTGGCCTCCTCGATTGTCCTGCCCCCCTTGCTGCTGGCCGGACCGGATGTCCGTGGCTTTGTCGTGCCCCAAGTGCGCCCGAATTTCGTCGGCAAGGGCCGGATCGACGCGCCAGTACGTCTGATCGACGGGCATGGTGGCGATGATGGCCTTGCAGGCGTTGTCGCTCTGGTTGAACGCGCGGATCCGGGCTATGATTGGCTGTTCAGTCGGCAGATCGCCGGACTGGTAACGGCCTATGGCGGCGCGAATTCCCACATGGCCATCCGCTGCGCCGAATTCGGGATCCCGGCCGCGATCGGTGTCGGTGACGAACTGTTCCACCGGATTGCGAAAGCACGGCGCATCGAACTCGATTGCCAGCTTCAGAAAGTCGCCTGGACCTGATGACCCGCGAACGCAACGTCGTGCTTCTGACCCAGAGAGTGGAGGTTGTCGCCTCTTACGGCGAGCGCCGGGACGCGCTCGATCAGGCGTGGATGAAGCTGCTCTCCGATCTTGGCTGTGACGGGTTCGCCGCGGCCAATGATGCCAGCACAGCCCTCCATCAAGCTCAGGTGCTGGCGCCCGATCTCATCATTCTGACCGGTGGAAATGCCGTTCTGCCGGGCGGCACAAGCCACGCGCCGGAGCGAAACGATACGGAAGCAGCCCTCCTTGGCCGGGCGGCCGACCTTCATATTCCGGTGCTCGGCGTCTGCCGTGGCTTCCAGTTTCTCAATGTCCATCTGGGCGGGACATTGCGTCACCTCGAAGGCCATGTTGCCAGCACCCATACGGTGGGTCCGTTTGCGGACGGTATCCGTTCGGTCAATTCCTACCACAATCTGGGAATGATGCCGGATGACCTCAGCACTGAACTGAACCCGATCGCACTGGCCCCGGATGGCAGTGTGGAGGCCGCGTCGCACCGAAGGTTGCCTTGGGCCGGCATCATGTGGCATCCGGAGCGCGCCATGCCGGACGATGGCGGCACTCGCCGCTGGTTCGCCGGGATTGTGGCGCGCTTGATCAACCGCAAGGCGGCATTCGACATTGACTGAAGCCCCCAGAGATATTGCAATCCTCGTCGACGGTGTCGGCAAGACATTCAAGCTGTTTTCAGATGCGCGGCAGATGGTGGCGCACCAGCTGGGCTTGCGGGATCTGCCGTTTCTGCGTCAGCCGCCGATCCCGGAGTTCACCGCTCTGGACGATATCAACTTCACGCTCGCGCGTGGTGAACGCATCGGGCTGATCGGGCGCAATGGCGCCGGCAAGACCACATTGTTGAAGCTGATCACGCGGAGTCTTGCGCCGACACGTGGCACCGTTGAAGTGAACGGCACGCTGCAAGCGCTCATGCAGACCGGCATCGGTTTTCATCCTGAATTCACCGGGCGCCAGAACATCGACGCGACCTTGCAGTATTTCGGTTTGCACGGAGAAGCCTACCAGGCGGCGATGGACGACGTGATCCGCTTCGTCGAACTCGGCAAATATCTCGATCAGCCCTACAGCACCTATTCGCTGGGCATGCAGTCGCGAACGCAATTTGCAGTCGCGACCGCTTTCCGCCCGGATATCCTGCTGATCGACGAAATTCTGGGAGCTGGAGACGGCTATTTTGCTGCCAAATCCGCAGACAGGATGAAAAAACTGATCGGCAGCGGATGCACGATGATCCTCGTGTCACACTCGGCCGTGACCATCGAGATGTTTTGTGAACGGGTCATCTGGCTTCGGGATGGCCGTATACACCGGGATGGTCCCGCCAAGCCGGTTCTGGCCGAATATGAGCAGGAAATGGAGACGCTCGCGCAGGCTGGTGCCGGCGTGCGGGCGGAGGCTGTCGACAATGCAGGACCTTTTTCCTTGCCGGTGAGTTTGCGCACTGATTTCGTCCGGGAGCACGTTCTCGCCGCCGAACCCGTTGCAGGCAATTGCCAGCCCGTTGTCCCCGATGGAGCGACAGACAGCGCGACACGCCGCCTCGTCGGGGCGCCCGGCCTCAGCATTTCCGGCGTCCGATTTTCGCTGGCGGACAATCAGGAGCGGGGCCTTGAGGTCGGTGATCGAATCCAGATTTCAGCTGATCTAGTGTCCGAAAATCCGGGCCGGAAACATTTGCGGTTGTCCCTTCTGATCTACACACTTTCGGGCGAACGACTCGCACGTGCATCCGGTCTTGTGGATGTCGATTTCGAGAAGGACGGCAAAGCGGTCATTGACGGCGAAATCACGCAGATCCTGCTCGGCGTTGGCCATTATGTTGTCTCGCTTCTTGTGGAGGATGCCGCGTTCCCGGAGCAATCCGAAGAAGCCCGTTACGATCTTTGGTCGCAATGCGGCTCTTTGAATTATGCGCCCTCCAACGAATCCGATCCGCCGAAGCTCCATCTTGACGGGTGGGTTCACCAAGGGGACTCTGCCCCCGCGAGAGTGCGCATTCATGGCATGGGTTGAGATATCGCCTCCGGCTCTGTCCGCCGTGCGGGTCTGCCGCTCCGTTGCGAAACGTGAGGTTGGGTGATGTGCGGTTTCGTAGCGGTTTTTGGTCCTCGCCCGGTTGAGGCAGGTATTCTGCGCGCGATGCGCGATCGCCTCGTGCATCGTGGCCCGGATGACGAAGGTCTCTGGCACCACCAGGAGGGCGACAACCATATCGGGCTTGGGTTCCGCAGGTTGTCGATCCAGGATATCTCTCCACTGGGTGCTCAGCCCATGGCAGGCGCTGACGGACAAATCCGGATCGTCTTCAACGGCGAAATCTACAATTTCATCGAACTCAGGGCGGAATTGCAGGCTCTCGGCCATGTTTTTCGCTCCGGAAGCGACACGGAGGTTCTCCTCGCTGCCTATCTGGCATGGGGGGAGAGCTGTCTTTCGCGATTGAACGGCCAGTTTGCCTTCGCGCTCTGGGATTCCCGAAGCGGCACAGCCCTGCTGGCGCGCGACCGGTTTGGCGAGAAGCCGCTTTACTTTACCCGATTGCCGGATGGCTCCCTTGCTTTCGCCTCTGAGATGAAAGCACTGTTTGCCCATCCGGACGTATCGGTTGCGGCGGATTGGGCGCATATCGGCAAATACACGCAAGGGATCGCCGATTACGGGAGCGCTTCGACTCCGTTCGCAGGTATAGAGCGATTCCAGTCCGCCCATGCGATGATCGTTGGAGCGGATGGTTCGATCCGGCGCTACGAGCGTTACTGGACTCCCAAGCTGGCTGAACGCCAAGTCGGCCGGAGCACCGGTGCGCTGATCGACGAGTTTCGCGAGAGATTGCAGCGCAGTGTCGCCATGCGGTTGCGCGCCGATGTGAAGGTGGGAGCGTGCCTTTCCGGTGGGCTTGACTCCTCCAGCCTCGTCGCGCTGATGGCAAGGGATGCGAGTGGACATCGCGGTCAGCTGCTGCACACCGTCTCGGCACGGTTCAATGACGACCCGACCGTTGATGAGGGGCATTACATCGACGAGGTTCTTCGCCATACCCGCACTCAGGGTATTGCAGCCCACACGACGCCGGAGGACCTGATCGCAACCTCGCGGCAACTGCACTGGCATCAGGAAGCGCCGATGATGTCGGCCTCGGCTTATCTCGAATGGGCTGTTCATCGGGCAGCCCGGCGGGATGGGCTGACGGTCATGATCGATGGTCAGGGTTCCGATGAAATCCTTGCCGGTTACCAGTATTATTTCGCCATCCGGCAGAATGACTGGATGAACACCAACCAGTGGGGTGCACTCGCCTGGAACACTTGGCTGATGTCGCACAGGCTCAGGCGCGAAGCGGCGAAATATGCCGATTCTGTTCGGCGCTTCAGCCCGCAAGCCGGCAGGCCTTTCCAGTTCTACCTGAAGACTGCCTGGGAAAACCGCGCGCGCCGCGCACGCGGAGAGCCCTTGCTCGAACAGCCGATGCAAATTCCCAAAGAGGGCGTTCCCTCGCCGGCAGGTGGCAATTATCTGCGCTACTATCTGGCGAATGGCCTGCTTTACGCGACCATGCCCAACCAGCTCGTTGTTTCGGACAGGAACGGGATGGGCTCCAGCGTCGAGGCGCGCTTCCCTTTCCTCGATCACGCGTTCGTCGATTGGTGCCTGACCTTGCCCGAGGATGTTCTGATCCGGAATGGCTGGCAGAAATGGATTCTGCGCAAGGCGATCGACACTGATCTGCCGAAATCCGTCGCGTGGCGGGCCGACAAGGTCGGATTTCAGGCTCCGCAGGATCGATGGCTGAGGGGAGCCCTGAAGGATTGGGCGCATGAGCGGATTTTCGCCGGGCCTGCAACAGCACTCGAAGGCTACGACAGGGCAGCTTTGGAAGCGATCTGGGACCGGCACCAGCAAGGCGAGGAGTTGTCCTGGTCGCTGTGGATCTGGATCAGCCTGAGCGAATGGTTGACCATGCTGCAGGATGGCACCTGGAAATCGGGACTGAACACCGGTGCGGCGGCTGGCCCGTTGCGGAGCCAGGGAGCGCCAGCATGATCACGATCATCGACTATCGGATGGGCAATCTCGGCTCCATCCGCAACATGTTCCACCGGCTCGGCGTTCAGGCCCGTGTCGCCAGCGACATCGACGCAGTGCGCTCGGCTGACCGGCTCATGCTGCCGGGTGTCGGGCACTTCTCGAATGGTGCGAAGCAATTCGAAGCCTCAGGGCTTCGAGAGGTTCTCGACGAAAAGGTGCTTAAAGGTGGCACGCCCCTGCTCGGCATCTGTGTCGGCCATCAGTTGCTCGGCGCCGGCAGCGAGGAGGGCGACGGAGCCGGGCTCGGCTGGATTGCCGGACAATGCGTGCGCTTTCGTCCGCGAGATGGCTCCAAAGTTCCACAGATGGGATGGAACTATGTCAGAGCCACCTGTTCTCACCCGGTTTTGTCAGACCTTGGAGACGTGCCGCGCTTCTATTTCGCGAATTCCTTCTGGCTGAAGGCCGAGAGGCGCGATCAGGTCTTGGTGGAGTCGCAATATGGCGAAGAGCGCTTCACGGCCGGTGTCATGCGGGACAACATTGTCGGCTTCCAGTTCCACCCGGAGAAAAGCCATCGTTTCGGCATGCGCCTTCTCGAGAATTTCGCGCGTTGGAAGCCCTGAGGACATCATGACGGCTTACGAAGACGAATTGCCGCCTCTCAACCTGCCTCGCCGCCGCCCGCGTGTGATCCCTGTGCTGTTGCTCAAGGGCGGATTGCTGCACAAGCCAAAGCAATTCAGCGCCCCCAAATATGTCGGCGACCCACGGGTTGCGGTGAAGATCTTCAACGACAAGGGTGCCGATGAACTCGCGTTGCTCGACATGACGGCGACAACGGAGCGCCGCGAGCCCGATTTCGCGCTGATCGAGGAGATCGTGAGCGAAAGCCTCATGCCGATTGCCTATGGCGGGGGCATTCGCACCTACGAGCAGGCCGCGCGCATCCTGGAGCTTGGGGTCGAGAAGGTCATTCTCAATTCAGCCCTCGTTGAAGTCCCTGACCTTTCGGAGCGTATTGCCAACGTGTTCGGCGCTCAAAGTGTCATTGGCTGTCTCGATTGCCGAAAATCCTTTTTGGGTGGTTACAAGAGCTATGTCGGGGCAGGCCAGCGAAGCACGGGCATGAAGCCGGAAGATCTTGCGCGCAAAGTTGCTGCGCGCGGCGTGGGAGAAATCATCGTTCAGGCCATTGATCGCGAAGGGGTCGGGAACGGCTATGATCTTGCCTTGATCAAACGTGTTGCCGACGCCGTAGATGTTCCGGTCATCGCGCTTGGCGGAGCAAGGACCCCGGCTGATTTCAAACAGGCGACCGATGCGGGTGCAGCCGCAGCCGCGGCGGGCTCGATGTTTGTCTTCAATGGTCCGCATCGCGCTGTTCTCATTACTTACCCGACGGACGAGCAGCTTCACGCCGCATTTGGCACGCGAGACGCTTGACCCGGCGAAAGACTTGATTGAATGGTCGCGCAACAATTGGGGCGCGAGCTCCATCCTCTGTTGCTTACAATGCAGGTCGTTGCCTTGAGCAAGAAATCCATCGTCATCCTCTCGCTGTCACCGATTGCGGATGACCCGCGTGTGCGACGGCAAGGACAGGCTTTCCATGATGCCGGCTGGTCCGTGACCGCTGTGGGTGTCGGCTCGTCACGATCGCCAGCGCCCGACTGGCGCATTATTCAGGCCGACGCACCTAGTGTCATGCAGCCGGCTCAGGACGCTCAGTCGCCGGTCGATACGCCGCCCGCTGACTCCGGAACGTCGACCCCGGCTCCGATGCGGCGACGCGGGCCGCGGACGCGGCTCATCGAGTTCGGTCGTGCTCTCATCCCCCCGGAGAAGCGTCACCTGTTCCGACCCGCCGTCCATCTCTTTTTCAAGATTTTGACGCTCGTCGTGCGCGTCTTCCTGTTTGTGAAATGGAAGATTGTGCGGTTGATTGAGGCCATCCGCGGCGTGGTTGCCCTGTTGCGCAACATACGCCAGAGCTCGAGATCTGCGGCCGACAAGAAAGACTCCGGGACAGGCGGGCCTGCCAAGCTGAGCGAACCGGATTTGGCGCTGCAGCCCTTGCCGCCGCCAATGGACCCGGACGAGGCCGAAGCCAACTACATGGATGTGTGGGAAATCTACCGCATGTATCAGGCTGCACATGGCATCAAGGCCGATTTCTATCTGGCCAATGACTGGCACATGCTGCCGGTGGCGCGGCAGCTTGCGCGAGAGAACAACGCGCGCTTTGCCTACGACACCCATGAATATGCGGTCGAGGAATATCGCTACAAGCCGGACTTCCTGACAACGAAGGTGCCGATGGTACGCGCGATCGAGGCGCGCGGTTTGCGCGAGGCTGCGATCACCACGGCCGTCTCCGCCGGCATCGCGCGCGACATGGCTGCGCTGCACTGCGTGGAGAGGGTGCCTGTCGAAATCCGGAATGTTCCGAACAGGGTGGCCAACCTGCCGGAACCTGTTCCGACACGCCGGCGCATGCGGGTCTATTTCCACGGGATCATCACGTTTGATCGCGGTCTCGAGGAATGCATCCGCTCTGTGCCGCTCTGGAGACCAGAATTCGTCTTCCAAATGCGCGGGCCGATCCGCCCCGAATTCATGCCCACGCTCAAGGCGGCGATCATCGAGGCCGGCGTCTGGGACCGCGTTGAAATCCTCCCGGAAGTGCCGATGGTCGAACTGGTGCGGGCGGCCGCGCAGGCCGATATCGGAATTTCAACGCCGCCATCGACATCCAAACACAACATCTACGCACTGCCCAACAAGTTCTTCGAGTATATTCAGGCCGGGCTTGCCATGTGTGTCGCCGACCTGCCGGACATGCGTCGTATCATGGAGCACTACGATCTTGGTGTGCCGATTTCTGCTGTCACGCCGGAGGCGATCGCCGATGCAGTGAACCGGTTCACGCCGGAGCTGGTGGACCGCTATAAGGCCAATGCTCGCAAGGCTGCCGCTGAGTTGAATTGGGAAATGGAGCAGAAGCGCTTTATCGCGCTTTATGAGGATGCCATTCAGGCGGCCTGAGGGCCGTTTCACCCGCAAGCTGGAGATCGTCTCCAGCTTGCCAGATCTAATGAGGTTGACTGTGTCTGAGTGTATGGGTTGCGGCGCAGGCTCGCTGACGGAAATCAATACTTACAAGCGCAAATGGTATTTTTGCCATCAGTGCGGAACCGCGCACCCGATTCAGAAAGAAAAATATGCGCTGACTTTCTTGCCCAATCGGCTCATGAAGAAATCGGGCGACTCCGAAGACGTGATGTATGATTATTTCATCGAGCCGGGGCATATTGAATACTCAATCGGTACCGCTCATGATTTCATTAGGCAGCATATTGAGCCCAACAAGATCGATTTAAGTGGTCGTTCGATCCTCGATATCAGTGGGGGCAACGGTCATTTCATGATGGAAATCGCCAAGCTGGGCGCTACTGTCGCGCTGACTGAGATCAACAAGCCGACACTTGACTACGCTCGGAAGACTCATGGCATCGATGTCTATGAGTTCAATTTCAACAGCAACCGCATTCACGAGACGGTTGATAAGAAATACGATATGATCTTTGCCCGAGCGGCGATCATGTTCTGCAAGGATCTTGGCGGTTTCGCACGAGATTGCCGCAATATCCTGCCCGATGGCGGGCTCATCTGCATCAATCACAGTGTCATCCCCACACTGGGGGTGATGATCCGGGTGCAACTCGACGAATTCAGCTATTGGGTCTTGCGCCAGCCGGAAGAGGTGATCCGCATTTTCGCCGATGCTGGGTATGAACTGCAGTCGCGCGCAGACGAAACCGACCCAAGCATGTACGTCTATGACCACGACAAGGTGCGGGATTGGCAGATCGCGCATTTCCTCTATCAAGTTCCGGCCGTCCGCAAGATTTGGAAACTTGAGAATAGTGGCCTCAATTGCTTCTCGTTGCGCGCCAGGGATCGTCGACGCTCGACGATGTTCTTCAAGAAACTGGGCTGACGAACGCCAACGGCGATGATCGGGCAGGCCAGGCGCATCAGCCAGTTCCGGGCATTTCCGTTGAGGTGCTCAGAGCCGGCGAACATGGGGATTTGGCGATGACAGGCAGACTAAGCTGATGGAAGGCTCCCACAAGAATCGGCTTCGCGACCGCATCGTCGACCTGTTCGACGAGAAGCTCTCGAAGCGTTATGCGACCGAAATCAGCCCGCGGTTCCAGCCTCCGGCCGTGCGTCCTGGCGAGCAATCGGCCACCACCTATCGCATCTGCAAACGCTGTGTGATGGACAGCAGCGACCCCGAAATCACCTTCGATGATGAGGGCGTCTGCCAGCATTGCCGCAACTATGACAAGCAGATCGCCCTCTACGTGAAGCGTGATGCCGCCGGATGGGCCGAGATGGAGGCCATCGCGGAAACCATCCGCAAGGAGGGCGAAGGCAAGCCTTATGATTGCATCATCGGGCTGAGCGGCGGTGTGGACAGCACCTACGTGGCGTACCTCGTTGTGAAAAAGCTCGGCCTGCGCCCGCTCGCCGTCCACATGGACAATGGCTGGAACACCGAAATCGCTGTGCGCAACATCGAGAACGTCGTCACCCGCCTCGGCATCGACCTGCATACGGTCGTGCTGGATTGGGAGGAGTTTCGCGACCTCCAGGCGAGTTTCATCCGCGCCGGCGTCGCGGATTGTGAGATTCCGACCGATCACGCCATTGGTGCCGTGCTCTACAAGACCGCGATCGAGAAGGGAGTGCGTTTCATCATCGGCGGTTCGAACCTCGCAACCGAGCAGATGGTGCCGCGCACTTGGTCGTCAGGCCATGGCGACTGGCGCTATATCCGCACTTTGCAAAAGCAATTCGGGAGCAAGAAACTCGAGAGCTATCCACATTACACATTTTGGGAGCACGCCATTTACTGGCCCTATGTTCGCGAAATGCGTATGGTCTACGTGCTCAACTACATCGAGTACAACAAGATTGAAGCCATTGATTTGATGAAGGCCGAACTCGGCTGGGTCTCCTATGGCGACAAACACCACGAGTCAATTTACACGCGCTTCTATCAAACACAGTACCTCATCGAGAAGTTCGGGGCCGACAAAAGAAGGCCGCACCTCTCATGCCTGATCAACGATCATCGCATGACACGTGATGAAGCGCTGGCGGAACTGCAGCGACCGCCGATCGCCGAGGAAATTGCCAAGACAGACCGGGAGTTCGTTCTCAAGAAGCTCGGGCTGACGGAGGCGGAATATGCCAAGGTGTTGGCTGCTCCGCCCAAGACCTATTGGGATTTCGACAGCGACGAGAAATACTTCCCCGACAAGGCCTATCACTGGGCTCTGCACAATCTGGACTTGCTGAAGAATCCGGTCCGGGTTCTTTCGGGAAGAGCCTGGAAGTCGGTCTGCGATGGTTTCGCCGCTGGCTTTGAATGGCTCCGCGTGAAATGGCTGTTCATCTGGCTGTGGGTGAAAATCCTTGTGAAACTGCCGTTCCGTTTGGCATGGCGAATTCTAAAACGTGTGATTGCACGGCCCAAGGCCTGAGACGGCTTTCCTCATGCGCGTCTGCATCATCTCCGATACTCTGGTCACGCAGGAGCCCCGCGTCCTCCGGCAGATCAGAACGTTTCGCGATCGGGGCTGGCAGATCAGTGTTGCGGGCTACCCCGGTTCTCTGCCTGTTCCGGCAGATTGGGATTTCCACGATCTGACCTTGCCGCCGCCGGTCGAGAGCGTTGCGGCCGAACCGCAAGCACAGACCGTCGTGAGCGCCGGGTTTCCGAAAAACCTGCCGGATCATTTTACGCAACGTGAGCCAAGCAACGGGCTGGAAAAGCTTGGCAGCTTCCTGTTCTGGCGCCTGTTGGTGCCCTTGCGCCGCGCGTTATCAACGCTTGGCAATCGACTTCGATCAAGAAACGCGGTTGAAGCAGCTTCAGTTGTGCCCGACGAAACCGCTGAGGTGACGGCACAGAACAGCCTCGATGCCGGTGCGCTTGTGGCCGCGCTGCTCGATTTGCCCGTTCCGCGCGCGATCACCCTTGATGAGGCACGCGCGATTTTTTACCGCGAGCCGAAGCACCTTTATTTCCGCGATGTGATGGCCCCGCGTTTTCCGCCTGCCGATCTGATCATCGCGCATGATTACCACGTGCTGCCGCTGGCCGATGATCTCGCGCAAAGCCGCGGAACGCCGATCGTGTTCGATATTCATGAATACGCGGTGGAGCAGTATCCGCTCTCAGCCGGCACACCAGAACATCGCTATTTCGGCCACGTCACCCGGCCGATGATCGATGCCTTCCATCGTCATTATTTCGGCCGGATCAGGGCTGCCTCCTGCGTTTGCGAGAGCATCGCCAACCAGGTGGCTCAGGATTACGCCCTGCCAAAAGCGCCAGCGGTGGTGCGCTCCACGCCGTTCTTCACCGAGCAACCTTTTCGCCCTACCGGCCCGATGATCGACGTGATGTACCACGGTCTCGTCAACCCGACGCGACACCTCGAGATCGGCGTGCGCAGCCTTGCGCTCTGGCGGCCCGAGTTTCGTTTCACGATTCGTGGTCCCGGGCCCGAGAGCTACATCGCCCATCTGAAAGAGCTCGCGCGTGAACTCGGTGTCGAGGACCGGCTGGCCATCAAGCCCCCGGTTCCCTTTCATGACCTGATCCCAACCGCCAACAAGGCGGATATCGGCTATCTCGCGTTTATGAACTACTCGCGTCAGCGGCAATTCGCTTCTCCGAACAAGTTCTTCGAATACATCATGGCTGGGCTTGCAATGGCGGTGATGGATGTGCCGGAACTTGCGCCTGTCGTCACGTCGCACAGGAATGGCGCCGTCATTTCCGATTTCACGCCGGAGGATATTGCGCGCTGCATCAATAGCTTCGATGCCGCGCGCATCGATGCCTGCAAAAAGGCCTCGCTCGAACTGGCCAAGGAACTCTGCTGGGAGCGCGAGCAGGCGCGCATGATCGAGGCCTATGGTCTCGCTGAACTGGAATCGGCTCTCGCTTCCAAGGAATAACACCTTGGGCACCGGATGTTCCGCGCAGCCGAGGCCTTACGGCGCAGTTCCAACCTGACGCTCGATGGAAGCCGGGTTGCCGATGCTGGCCGCGCAGGCCTCCAGCAGCTTGCGACCCTCGGCCTGCCAGTTCAATTCCTTCGCGGCGAGCAGCGCGTTCTGCTTGAACCGGTCGATCGACGCGCGATCGAGCTGATTCACGGCTTCGGCAATCGCATCCGGCGTCACCGCTGCGATGAGAGTGCCCAGATCGTGACGCTTCAGAAGTCGCGTCATCTCGGGAAGATCCGACACGCAAAGGGCAAGCCCCGCCATTGTGTACTCGAAAAACTTGTTCGGCAGCACATAGACATTCTGGAGCGAATGATCGGGCAAGGCGAAGAGCCCGACATCGAAGCTAGCGGCGCGCGCCACCATGTCGGTCATCGGCACGGGCTCATCGAAGATCACGCGCTCGCTCACGCCCGCGGCCATGCATTCCTGGCGCAGGGTATCGAGGTAGTCCGGGTGCGATGGGCCGCGGATGGTGAGACGGAATTCGGGTCGCCAGAGCGCCACACTGCGAATGCAGGCTTCCAGTCCGCGCCCGGCGAAGACCGCACCGTGATATAGCACCTCGACGGTCTCGCCGGTCGCCCGGAAGGGCAGTGCGCTGTACATCGGCATGTTCCGGATGATCGTCGGCCGCTGCGGCAATCCGTGAACCTCGGCCAGCCTGTCGGCAATGCCGTCGGAGACGCAGGTGACAAAGGCCGCTCCCCGGATGCCGGCGGCCTCAATGGCGGCAATCACCGGCCGCTGGCCGAAGCGCCAGAGCCGGCTTTGGGCATGTTCGTCCACCGCCAGTTCGTGCGTGTCATAGCCATAACGAACACCTTGTTCGGCCGCCAGTTGGCGCACAATGGGCAGGGTCATCCAGTCATTCGCCAGCCAGAAATCCACCCGGTGCCGGCTTGCCAGATCAAACATGAGCTTGAAACGCGGGCTCATCCGCCAATAAATTGTTTCAGCATAGGTCGGGTCGTGCCAAAGCCGGGTGATCTCGACGGCTCGTCGCAGACCACGTGTAACGCGGCCTGCTATTCTCGCAACATTGTGCATGGCGGGCCGGGAGGTGACGAACCGGCGGACTTTGTGTTGCGCAGACGGGAGTGATTCACCCAGTTCTCGATGCGCATCTGAGATCGAGCCGGGTTGTTCCTCGATGGCCAGACAGGTCCAGTCGGGCATTGCGGAACGTGCGCCCCGCAGCCCGATGGCGACAACGTCCCATCCGGCCTCGGTCAGTAGATCACCCTGCCGGCGCACCCTCGGGTCATCCGGTATGGCTGAGATGCAGAGGATTCCGATGCGCGGTTTCTGTGCGGATTTTTTATCCACGAGCAAGACTTCCCCAGTGCTGCCTCCGGCCCTCATGATCATCCGCACGAATACAGCCGATGCTGATTTCGGATTGATCTGACGCCTGTCCCGGACGGTCGGTCAATCTCCAGGTCCGTTCCGGTTTCTGTGCTGATTTTTTCCAGTTTGTGGGGCGTCGGCTGAAGTCTCCATCAGGATTGTCCGGCTCGACCGGAAGGTGGAGGAAACCGACCAGCGCATGTTGCATCGACAATTTGGGTTCAGGCATAATCGTAAAAGGCGAATTTGGCCTTCTGGAAAATCCAGAACCCGGCCAGGAAAGTCACCGTGCTCATCACGGCGATGACAGCCAGTATCCCGCCATCGGGCCAGCGGTCAAACACGATGAGCGACTGATAGGCCAGCACGTAATAGGCGAGCGGATTGAGCTTCACCATCAGCGCGATCCCCGCCGGAACCATGCTCAGTGTGTAGCCGATCGGCGTGATGATCAGCAGCACCGTCGTCACATACTGGATCAGGTGCTGGATATCGCGGATCAGCAGCGTCAGCAGCGACAGGATCCACGCGATCCCGCACATGAACATCACCTGGAACAGCGCGATCACCGGCACGAACAGCACTTTCCAGCTGCCCTGCCCGAAAACCGGCGCCAGCACCATCAGCGCCAGCCCCCCGAAAACCAGCGGCGGGCACGCCGTCAGAACGGCTCTCACCGGCAAAAGCTCCGCCGGGAAAACCGCATTCAGCAGAACCTGCTTGTTGCGCAGAACCGAATTCGTGCCAGCCCCCAGCGAATTGCCAAAGGTCATGAAGGCCGAAAGCCCGGTCGAGGTGAGAAAAACATAATCCACCGGACCAAGACCCGGGAGCGTCACCCGGAAAATCAGAAGATACACGCTCGCGTAAATCACCATCAGCAGCAGAGGAGCGATCACAACCCAG
The DNA here is from genome assembly GCA_017302635.1 of Hyphomicrobiales bacterium. Classification (GTDB taxonomy): domain Bacteria; phylum Pseudomonadota; class Alphaproteobacteria; order Rhizobiales; family Beijerinckiaceae; genus Rhabdaerophilum. Next base: position 321,718 of record JAFLCX010000001.1, on the reverse strand, counting down.
GACAGGCCCAGAACTGAACCCGCATACGTGCTCCGCAACTCAACAACCAACGTCCCCAGCAACAAGGCACGGTGACGGAAAATCACACGAAACGGCGATAACAAAAGTTCCAACAACAATGGTCCCCGCGAGAGATGAAAAACCCGAGAAACGACGCAACCGGAGCAACTCAACCTCGCGAAGAACGAAGCGGAGAGAGTTGCTCTGATCGGCCTCAGGTCACCACGCCAAACCGCTCCGCCCAACGCCCGAAACACATGATCCGCCATGGCGAATTCGAGAATGGCAAATCCCCGTCCAGCACACCATCGACGGTCTTTCTCGCCTTGTCACCGTCGAAGATGGTCGGATAGGCCGCGATCGTTTCAGAACAGGCCTTGCGGACCTGTTCCTTGAGCTCCGTGCGGAACCAGCGCTGCTCCGGCGTGGGAAATCCGAGTTTGTCCTGTCGGGTCTGCACCTTTTCCGGCAGAACCTTTTCCATGGCCTTGCGCAGCAGGATCTTGGTCTCGCCATCCATGACCTTGTGCAGCTCTCCCAGGCCGATTGCGAATTCCACGAGCCTGTAATCGAGGAATGGCACGCGCGCCTCGATCGAGTGCGCCATCGAATTCCGATCCTCGAAATGCAGAAGCATCGGCACGCTGGTATTGGTCAGCTGCACGGAGCAAAGATGACCAAGGGGGCTGGCACCTGCCGGGCGGGCAGGAGCGGTGGCCGCCTGATAGGACGCCAGATCATTCTCGAGAAGCGAGCGGGTGATCCAGAGCTGTTCGGATTTTGTCTTGGGAATGAAAGGCCGGACAAGCGGCATAAGAACCTGCAATTGCGGCATGGAGGCCGCCGCGAGAACCGCCAACCTGTCGAGCGGTGTCTTGTGACGCCGCCGGATGCCACGCAATTCCTCCCGGAACTGGCGCAGGTCGCCCCGTTCGACATGGCCAGCAAGGGCGGCACCGAATGTCGTATGATAGCCCGCCAGCGTTTCGTCCGCGCCCTGTCCATCGAGCATGACGGTGATATTGTTGGCGCGCGCTTCCTTGAACACCGACCATTGCGCGAAAATCGAGGTCGAGCCGAACGGCTCGTCCTGATGCCAGATCATGTCATCAATCGCCGACCATAGATCGCCTGCGCTCGGGCGCACGACATGGCTCTCGTTGCCGCATTGGTCGATGACGGCCTTTGCGTAGCTCCATTCATCGAGGCCCGGATCCTCGAACGCGCAGGTGAAGGTGTGGTGCCCCAACCCGGTATTGCCGCCGCGAACCTCGCTCGCGAGACAGACGATGGTTGAGCTGTCGAGGCCGCCCGACAGGCAGGAACCCACCGAGACATCGGCCCTCAACCGGAGACGGACCGAGTCGCGCATCAGCTCCTCGAAGCGCTCGACGGCGTCTTCGAGTGGGAGGCGCACAGTGTCAGGGCTCGGCAAATCGTGCCAACGGCGGGTGACCAGCCGCTGACCCGGACGCCAGCGCTTGAGATCAAGGAGCGCATACTCACCGCCACGGAGTTGTTTCACCCCGTCGAAGAAGGTCTCGTCGGTGTGATCCATCACGCCGGAGAGGAAAAAATCGCGCAGGCGAGGGGCGTTCACCCGGGAGCGGAAGCCATCAAGCGTCGTGAACTGCTTGATCTCGGAGGCGAAAGCGATGCCACGCTCGTTTTCCAGCAGATAGAGTGGCTTCACGCCGAAGCGGTCCCGCGCCAGAAAGAGCGTCTCGTCGCGACGGTCATAAATCGCGAAAGAAAACATGCCGTTGAATTTCTGGAGGCAGCTCACGCCCCATTCGGCATAAGCCGCCAGGATAACCTCGGTATCGGTCAGGGTCTTGAAAACCTGTCCATAATCTTCAAGCTCGGCCCTTAATTCCCGATAATTGTAGACCTCACCATTATAGACGATCCAGAAGCGGCCATCGCCATAGCTCAGGGGCTGCAGGCCGGAGGAGTCGGTGGCGATGATGGCGAGACGCCTGTGACCCAGATCCAGCGTGCCGGCCGGCGTTTCATAACTCTTCCAGCCGTCGCCATCCGGGCCGCGATGGGCAATGATGTCGATGGCCGCGCGGGTTGCCCCCAAATTGATCGAAGCCCAGATTCCACACATGTCAAATTGATCGCCGCGTTGCGCCAGTCCTGTCCCGCTACGGTCGCGGAAAGGGGCTAGCCGAGTAGTTTTTTCACCGCAGCGCGCTGCGCCCGGAATTCGTCGGCAGGAATGGCAGGTGAACCCATGACCGTCAATCCGGCAGGCACATCCTTCACGACAACAGCTCCAAGCCCCACGGTCGCACGGGCGCCAATCTTGGCCTGATTCATGATAATCGCGGCCGGGGCCAGCCAGCTGTATTCGCCAGCGACCGCGCTCCCGCCCACCATGCTCTGGGCGATGACGGCGGCATGTTGGCCGATCTCGACATTGTGGGAAATATGGCACTGATTATCGATCCGCGCTCCGGAGCGAATGATCGTGTCGCCCAGCGTGCCGCGATCGATGCTCGTGTTCGAGCCGATCTCGACATTGTCCTCGATGATGACGCCGCCGATATGCGGAAATTTTTCGAGTTCGAAATCTTCATTCCGCTCATAGCCGAAGCCATCGGCCCCGATCACGGTGCCGCTGGCGATCGTGACATCCGCACCCACGCGGACATCGTCCATCAAGGTCACGTTCGGGAAAAGAACGGTGCGGGCACCGACCACGCAATTCGCGCCGACATAGCAATTCGCTCCGACGCTGGCCGTCGGGTCGATGTGAGCCGATCCGTCTATGACGGCACGCGGATGAATGCCTGCGGCCGGGCGCGGTCGGGAGAAAAACCGCTCAACGGCACGCATGAAGGCCAGACGTGGGTTGTCGGTGATGAAGCATGTCACGTCAGCTCCGGCCAGCAGGGCGGCATGGTCAGCGGAGCAGATGACTCCCATGCCCGAAAGTCCCGGCGCGATCTGCGCCAGGCGCGCAAAGCCGGGCTTCAGATAGGTCAGGCCACCCGGTGCGGGCTGATTGATCGAGCGGGCCGCGAGAAGGAGACGGTCGGGATTGCCCTGCATCCCCTTCAGGAGCGGGCCAAGTGCAGCCCCGAGCTGTTCTGAGGCAATGGTCATCCTGCTCTTCTCCGCTGATGGGTGTGGTCTGGATGCGTGCAAACCCGGCACATGAATGACGCGCAAGGTTGAAGCATCATGTCGAAATTACATGAATACGCGGATCGTTTCATAGCTCTCGGCAAATTCCGAATTGGCCTGAACTCCGCGCACGCGGGCGAGCGACTCCAGCACTTTCTGGCCGTGATACGCGCGGGCCGTCTGGGTCTTGTAGGCGCCCCAGGCATGGATTTTCGCGTCGATATGGCGTTGCTCGACCCGCACCAGCATATCGAGATGCGAATGCATGTGATTCCAGGGGAATTCGTAGCCAATGATGGTCGAATGCTTGAAGGCCCGCACCGCTTCATTGGTCAGGGCCGAGTGATCCTGATGGATGTCATCGCGACTGGCCACGAGAACAAGACTCGGGTTGATCTGCTTGCGCAGCTTGACGAGCGTTTCCAGAATATCCTGCCGGTATTGCGGAAAATAGCGGACCGGGAAATCAAAGCCCTGGATGTTTTCACGCTTGATCCCGAGCCGCTTGCAGCTCTCGTAGCATTCCTCGATCAGCGTTTCCGGCTCAAATCCCAGCGCTTTCGTGCTTTCTGCACAATCCGAGAAATAGGCATAATGGACCGGCTGGCCGCTTTCCGTCAGCTTGTTGATCAGGGCACCGCAGCCGATCTCGTCATCCGGATGCGCGCAGAGGACGAGCGTCGGAGCGCCGGGTGCTAGGATATGCATGGACTCACCACTTTGTTCGCAAGAAACCGTCGACATTCGAAACAGACCAGACCGGCATTTCACCTCATATCTGGTGCCGGAACCTGTACCTCCTGCCGTTGGCCGCGGGGTTTTCGCCTCCGATCAGCCGATACAAGCCCGTTAAAGCAGCAAAAGACCGTTTGCAACAGCGCCCTTCCGGTGAGGAGGGATGGCCGTTTCGGCCTGCTCTCCGGGCCAGCTCGCAAGAGTGTGCGGCGGAGGGAGCGCAACTTGATTCTTCACCTGAAAAATGTCTTATGAGCGCCGTCTCAAGAGCTTCGGCTTCCGTTCGCGCCGTCCCGCCCGTGCGGGCAGGCCTGAATGCGAAGACAAGAAGCGCTCGATGCTTCCCGCCGGTGACAGTGCTCGGATGTTGGCCGGAAGCTCAACCCATTCCTAACGACAGGCCCTCGTTTCACCATGCAAAAGACCGCCCTTGTCACCGGCATCACGGGCCAGGATGGCGCCTATCTGGCTGAATTGCTGCTCGCGAAGGGCTATCACGTGCACGGCGTCAAGCGCCGCTCGTCGTCCTTCAACACCGCGCGGATCGATCACCTCTATCAGGACCCGCACGAGAAGGATGTGCGCCTGACCCTGCATTATGGCGACATGACCGATGCCACCAACCTCATCCGCATCGTGCAGGAAACGCAACCGGACGAGATCTACAATCTCGCGGCGCAATCTCACGTACAGGTGAGTTTCGAGACCGCCGAATACACCGCCAATGCCGATGCGATCGGCACGTTGCGTTTGCTGGAAGCCATCCGCATTCTGGGTCTCGACAAGAAGTCGCGTTTCTATCAGGCCTCGACCTCCGAGCTTTACGGCAAGGTGCAGGAAATTCCGCAGCGCGAGACCACACCTTTCTATCCGCGTTCGCCCTATGCCGCTGCGAAGCTCTATGCCTACTGGATCACGGTGAATTACCGCGAGGCTTATGGCCTGCATGCCTCGAACGGCATCCTGTTCAACCATGAAAGCCCCTTGCGCGGCGAAACCTTTGTGACCCGCAAAATCACCCGCGCTGTAGCCTCCATCCAGCATGGGCTTCAGGATGTGCTGTATCTTGGCAATCTCGATGCCAAGCGCGACTGGGGGCACGCCAAAGATTACGTTGAGGGCATGTGGCGCATCCTCCAGCAGCCCGAGGGCGATGATTTCGTGCTCGCCACGGGCGAGACGCACGCCGTCCGGGAATTCGTGGAGCGCGCATTTGCCGAAACCGGCGTGACCATCGCCTGGGAAGGCGAGGGGGTCGATGAGGTCGGCCGCGATGCAGCGTCCGGGATTGTGCGGGTCAAGATCGATCCGCGCTACTTCCGCCCGACCGAGGTTGATCTCCTGATCGGCGACCCTTCCAAGGCGAAGGCGAAACTGGGTTGGCAGCATTCCACCCCGTTCGAAACGCTTGTGCGCGATATGGTGAGGGCCGACCTCGACACCGTTCTGCGCGAGCACAATCGCAACGAGCGGAACGTTTGAGCATGAAGGTCCCCTTCGCGCTCGCCGGCCGGAAAATCTTCGTCGCGGGGCATCGTGGCATGGTGGGGCAGGCTTTGGTGCGTGCGCTAGGCTCGCGTGGAATGACGCCACTTGTCGCCACGCGCGCCGAGGCTGATCTCGAAAATCAGGCTCAGACCGAGAGTTGGTTTGCGCGCGAGAAGCCCGATGTGGTGCTGCTTGCGGCGGCCCATGTGGGCGGCATTGTCGCCAACAACTCCTTCCCCCGCGATTTTCTCTACAAGAACCTGATGATCGCCGGAAATGTGATCGAGGCCGCGCACCGGCATGGCGTGAGGAAGCTCGTCAATCTCGGTTCATCCTGCATCTATCCGAAATATGCCGAGCAGCCGATCCGCGAGGAGAGCCTGCTCACTGGCTCGCTCGAGCCGACCAACGAGTGGTATGCGATCGCCAAGATCGCCGGCATCAAGCTCGCGCAGAGCTATCGTCGCCAATTCGGCGCCGACATGATCTCACTGATGCCCTCGAACCTCTACGGCCCCGGCGACAATTATCACCCCGAACATTCGCACGTGATCGCGGCTTTGATCCGCCGGTTTCATGAGGCGAAGGAGACGGGTGCGAAAGAGGTTGTGATCTGGGGAACCGGCACGCCGCGCCGTGAATTCCTGCATGTCGATGATCTGGCTGAAGCGACCCTGTTCGCGCTCGAGCATTATTCCGATGAGCCGCATCTCAATGTCGGGACGGGCACCGACGTGACCATCGCCGAACTGGCGCAGGCCATTGCACGGGTTGTCGGCTTCAAGGGCGCGCTCGCCTTTGATGCGTCACGCCCGGATGGCACGCCGCGCAAGCTCCTCGATGTCTCGAAGCTGGCGGCCATGGGCTGGATAGCAAAAACCCCGCTCGAAGCGGGGCTTTCATCAGCTTACGCCGATTTTCTCGCCGGTGGCGGGCGCAACCGCGCCTGAGCCCTTCAAAATCCGTTGCCGCAATATCTTGCGGCCAAGCGGCATCCACTTGGCCGGAAAAGGCTTCAAGCCGAGCGATTGGCGAAGCGCTTGCCGCCACCGGCAAAACGACGCCGTTCACCCTGCGGCCGGTCCTGCCGCTGCTCGCCCTGCGGACGATCCTGACGGGGTGCAGCCTGTTCGCCATGCGGGCGCTCGTTGCGCTGGCCCGGTCGTCCGAAACCCTTCCCGCGCGGCGCAAAGGGCCTTGCGTGATCGGTTCCGCCGGGGCGCTGACCGAAAGGCTTGCGCGGACGGTGCTCGTCGCGCTCGCCTTGGACGCCCTCACGCGGACGCGAAAACTCGCGCTCGCGGCGCTCCTGTCCGGGTTCCTGCGGAACGCGCGCCGGGCGCGGTTCGGCCCTGTAACCTTCGGGGAGGGTGAGCACGGGGATGGCGATGCGGGTCAGTTTCTCGATCGCGCGCAGGTTCGAGCGTTCCTCGCCCGAGCAGAACGCAATCGCGATGCCGCTGGCACCCGCACGGGCCGTCCGGCCGATGCGGTGCACGTAAGATTCCGGCACATCCGGCAGATCATAGTTGATGACATGGGTCACACCGTCGATATCAATGCCGCGCGCGGCGATATCGGTGGCGACCAGCACACGGCAATTTCCCGAACGAAAGGCCGCCAGCGCCTGCTGGCGTTGCGATTGCGAGCGGTTGCCGTGGATGGCCAGAGCGGGAATTCCATCCCGGCCGAGCCCTTTCACAACCCGATCCGCCCCGTGCTTGGTGCGCGTAAACACCAGCACGCGGGCGACGGTTGGGTCGGTGAGGACGGCCCTCAGCAAGGCGGGCTTGTTGCCACCTTCCACATGCATCACGCCTTGCACCACGCGCTCGGCGGTGGTGGCGACAGGCGTCACCGCGACCTGAACCGGCTTGGTGAGGAACTGATCGGCGAGTTCGGCGATCGAACCCGGCATGGTGGCCGAGAAAAAGAGGCTTTGGCGCTGCTTCGGCAGCATCGGAATGATGCGCTTCAGCGGCTTGATGAACCCGAGATCCAGCATCTGGTCTGCCTCGTCGAGAACGAGGATTTCGAGATCGCGCAAGGTGATCGCGCGTTGGTCGATGAGGTCGAGCAGGCGGCCCGGTGTGGCGACAAGAATGTCGGCGCCTGTCGCGAGGCGGCGGATCTGCTTGCCGATCGGCACGCCGCCGAACACGACATCGATTGAGAGGTGCATGTAACGGCCATAGGCTTTGAAACTCTCGGCGATCTGGCTTGCGAGTTCACGCGTCGGGCTCAGGATGAGCGCGCGGCAGCTCTTCGGCTTGCGGGTCATGCCCGTCTTGCCGAGGCGATGCAGGATCGGCAGCGCAAAGGCCGCGGTCTTGCCGGTGCCGGTCTGGGCGATGCCCAGAAGGTCGCGGCCTTCGAGTGCTGGCGGAATGGCCTGCATCTGGATGGGGGTGGGTTGGGTATAGCCTTCGCCGGCCAGCGCCTTGTTGAGAGGGGCGAGCAGGACGAAATCAGAAAAACTGGTCAATTTGAACCTTCAGGCGGGCCATTTCACGCAACAGCCCAAAGCGCCGTAAAGCGGGCGCTTTACGGGTCAAACGGGCAACCTCGCGTGACTGGAGGTGGTCCAGGGAAAAACAGCCAAGGGCGAAGCGGCACAAGGGAGAAATCCCCCGCGCAATCACGCTACTCAAGCCCTGCGCCAATCCGTGGCGCCGCTATTTCGGGTATCTGGCCGCAGCCCCGGAGGGCGCGGACAGGGGCGGGTTCAGCGGCTTGCGCCGCCGGCCCGTGCTGCGCCGGGGCGCTTGTCGTCCCGGGGTTTCGGCGCGGGGATCAGACCCTCGCGCTGTGCCTGCTTGCGCTGTGCTTTCCGGGCGCGGCGGATGGCCTCGCCCTTCTCGCGGTTGCGGCGCTCGGAGGGCTTCTCATAAGCCTTCCGCTGGCGCATTTCGCGAAAAACTCCCTCGCGCTGCATCTTTTTCTTCAGGACGCGGAGCGCCTGTTCGACATTGTTGTCGCGAACCTGGACGAGCACGAGGCGTTTCCCTTCAGTCGACGATCTGGAGGCGATCGGCCGAAGACTTGCCCGAACGGCGGTCTGCGACGATCTCGTAGGAAACCTTCTGGCCTTCGGCGAGGCCATTGAGGCCCGCACGCTCCACAGCGCTGATATGGACGAACACGTCGGTGCCGCCATTCGAGGGCTGGATGAAGCCATAGCCCTTTTGGGCGTTGAACCACTTCACGGTTCCGGTCTGCATGGGATAGTCCTTGATGATAGGTCGAGATCACGACACGCGGGTCTGCGTATCGCTGCGGTAGTATCGGTATTTTTGGGAGAGGTCATCAGCCGAACCGGCTCATCAGAGCCATAGGGCAAAATCGTTCGACCGAAATACGATCTGGGCCGCTTAGCCCTTTTTTGCTCGCGACACAAGAAAATTCGCTGGCCCTGCAAAAATACTGGCGGCCACTTCAGCCCGATATCGGGGAAACCGTGCTGAATTCACCAATACGGACATTTTTATTTGCCGGTCTTCACGCGCTGCCAAAGTCGGGCGCGGGCACGCTGCGACGGTTCATCCAGAGGCGAAACGGTAAAGAGCCGCGACACCACTTCGGCCGACGGATAAAGACCGGGATGGTCGCGGGTTTCCGCCGGCAGATACGCCCGCGCGGCCAGATTCGGCGATGCGAACTGGAGAAAGCCGGCATTCAGCGCCGCGATTTCCGGACGGTTGAGAAAATCGAGAAACCGGTGAGCGGCTTCCTTGTTTGCGGCGTTCGCCGGAATGACAAGGTTGTCGAACCAGACCAGCGCACCCTCTTTCGGTATGGAATAGCCGATTTCCACATCGTTGCGCGATTCCCTCGCGCGTCGTCTCGCCTGCATCACGTCACCCGAAGTGCCGACCGCGAGGCAAATGTCGCCGTTGGCAAGCCCGCTGATGAATTCGGCAGAGTGGAATTTCTGGATATGCGGCCGGATTTTCAGCAGGAGTTCGGTAGCCTTTCGCCAATCGCCCTCCTTGCGCGAATCCGGATCGAGCCCGAGGTAGCGCAGGGCGGCGGGGAACAATTCCTCCGGCGCATCCAGCACATGCACGCCGCAAGGGGCGAGCTTCTTCAGTGTCTCGGGGTTGAACAGAATAGACCAGCTCTCCACCCTCGCATCGGGCCCCAGCCGCTCCCGGATTTTCTTGAGGTTGTAGCCGAGGCCCGTCGTGCCCCAGAGATAGTTCACCGCGTGACGGTTATCGGGATCATGCCGGGCGAGGCGCCGCGTGATCTCCGGCCAGAGTTGGCTCAGATTCGAAAGGCGGGTCTTGTCGAGCGGAGCATAGAGATTGAGCGCAATGTGACGCGACATTGTCGATGCATCGATGACCACGAGATCGTAGCCGCTTTTCCCGCTTTTCAGGGCGGATTCGGCCTGCTCTCTCTGGTCATAAGTATCGTAGATCACGCGGATTCCGGTCTCTCGCGTGAAGGCATCCAGCACGGCCGGGTTGATGTAATCCGACCAGTTGTAGATTTTCAGCTCATTCTGGGCAGCCGCCGCATGCGGAAGCATGGCCAAAGCGACAATGAAAACCAGCCCGGAAACCGGTCTTCCCACCCATCTCGAAATTGCACCGCCCGCATCCGAAAGTCGTTTCATGGCAAGACGTTCGACAGCAGCTTCCTGCAGGCGTCAAGCCCCAGCCTCGCCCGAATTGGGAAAGAAGAGCTGTTGCCCATCAATGCGAAAATCGGAAATCGCCTGCTGACCGCGCGCTCCGGTGATCCAATCCGCGAAAATCAGCGCCTCACGGCTATGGACATGCGGGTGACGCGCCGGATGGACCGGGATCACGCCATACTGGTTGCGCAGGGCTCGCGAACCCTCGCATAGCAAGGCCAGTTCGCGTTTGTTGCGAAATGCAATCCAGGTGCCCCTGTCGACCAGCAGATAGGCGTTGAGTTCACCGGCAATCGCAAGGGCGGCACCCTGGCCCTGACCGATCGGCCGATAGCGGGTTTTGTCCAGAATATCCGGGTTGACGCTCAGTGATCGCCAGATTTCAAGCTCCATCAGGTGCGTGCCCGAACGGTCGCCGCGCGAGATGAAGACCTGACCGGAGCTCCGGATGCGATCGAAAGCCGCTATGGCATCCGCCAATCCGGCAATGCCGGCGGGGTCGTGGCGCGGACCGACGATCACGAAGTCATTATACATGACGGGGCGCCGCCAGAGGCCATAGCCCTGTGCAACGAAGGCTTCCTCCTCGCTTCTCGCATGGACAAGCACCAGATCAACATCGCCGCGCCGGGCCACTTCGAGCGCTTGACCGGTGCCGAGCGAGATGGCCCGAACCTGAATGCCCGTATCCGCCTGAAACCGGGGCAGGAGATCGCGCAAAAGGCCTGAATCCTGCGTCGATGTGGTCGAGACGAGTTTCAGCGGATTTGCGGCTTGGGCCGTCCGCAGCACGACCGGAAGCGCGGCCAGCGCGACCAGTCCCTGTCGTCGGTTCAGCATCGAGGACACGGCCTGCTTTGCCCCTGCGCGCGTTTGATGCGACATATCCGCTTGCCACATGCCTCACAGAAGCGTGTCTTTGCTTTGAGACAGCACAATATGCAGATAGGTCATGTTCGATTCAACCCTGCGCCCGCTGATTGACCCACCGCTCCAGATTCTGGGGCGCGTTCTGGCCGCGACCGGTTTGAGCGCCAATCAGGTGACGCTGGCTGGCCTTGGCCTCGGCCTCGGCGCAGCCGTGGCGATCGCGCTCCAGAATTTCACACTCGGGCTGGCTCTCATCGTTGCCTCGCGCCTCGCCGATGGCCTGGATGGCGCGGTGGCGCGTATCCGGGGCAAGACAGCTTTTGGCGGGTATCTCGATATTGTCTCGGATTTTGCTTTTTACGCCGCCATTCCGGTGGCCTTCGGCATCGCTTTCCCCGAAGCACGGCTCGCCGCTCTGGTGCTTGTCGCGAGCTTTATCCTCTCGGGCGGTTCGTTCCTCGCCAGCGCGATCGTCGCCGCCGAGAAGGGCTGGGAGACGCGCGCGCAAGGCGAGAAGAGCTTCTATTACCTCGCCGGGTTGGCTGAGGGCACCGAAACCATTGCCTTCTTCGTGCTGTTCTGCTTGCGGCCGGATTGGTTTGTGCCCCTGGCCTATATTTTCGCTGCGATGTGCCTCCTGACGGCCTTGGGCCGGACTCTGGTGCTGCGCTCCATGCTCGAAAGACAATCATGATCCGCAAACTGGTTATTCTGGCCGTCATCGCCCTCGGCTTGGGGCTCGCCTATGCGTTCAACCTGCATCAGCTCCTCACGCTCGAAAGCCTCAAGGCGCATCAGGCGCGGCTGGCCGAAACCATTGCCGCTCGCCCGGTTTTCTCAGGCTTGATATATTTCGGGCTCTACGTGCTGGTGGCGGCTTTCTCGCTGCCGGGTGCGGCCATTCTCACGCTGGGCGCTGGTGCCCTGTTCGGGCTTTTGACGGGCACGATCCTCGTCTCCTTCGCGTCGACCTTGGGCGCGACGCTGGCCTTTCTCAGCGCGCGCTTCCTGCTGCGCGATGCGATTGCGGCCCGTTATGGCGACCGCCTTGCCGCGATCGATGCGGGCGTGAAGCGCGACGGGCCGTTCTACCTCTTCACATTGCGCCTCATTCCGGTGATCCCGTTTTTCGTGATCAACCTCGTGATGGGGCTGACGGCAATGAAAGCGCGGACCTTCGCGCTCGTGAGTCAGATCGGCATGCTGCCCGCGACCTTCGTTTATGTGAATGCCGGCACGCGCCTCGCCGATATCCAGAAGCCGGGAGATATCCTCTCGGCTCCGCTGGTGCTCTCGTTCGCCGCACTCGGGCTGCTGCCTTGGATTGCAAAAGCGGTCGTCGGAGTGATCCAGCGTCGGAGGGTCTATGCCCGCTTCACGAGGCCCGCGCATTTCGATCGCAACCTTGTGGTGATCGGTGCGGGGGCGGCCGGGCTCGTGACCTCCTATGTCGCTGCTGCCGTGCGCGCGAGGGTGACGCTCATCGAGGCGCATCGGATGGGCGGCGATTGCCTCAATTACGGCTGCGTGCCCTCGAAAGCCCTCATCAAGGCGGCGAAGATCGCGCATCAGGCGCGGCATGGCGCGGCCTATGGCATTGATACCGTCCTCGAAGGCTTGCGATTCAAGGATGTGATGGCGCGCGTGAACCGCGTGATTGCTGATATCGAACCGCACGACTCGGTCGAGCGCTACACGAAGCTCGGCGTCGATGTCGTGCAGGGGAGGGCGAAAATCCTGGATCCGTGGACGGTGGAGATCACAGCGGAGGATGGTTCATCCTCGCGGCTCACCACCCGTGCGATCTGCATCGCGACGGGTGCCGCGCCTTTCGTTCCCAAACTGCCGGGGCTTGATGCGGTGGGTTACCTCACCTCGGACACCCTCTGGGCTGATTTTTCCATGCGCGACACGATCCCGAAGCGGATCGCGGTGCTCGGCGGCGGGCCGATCGGGTGCGAGCTGTCGCAGGCCCTCCAGCGGCTCGGTGCCGAGGTCACGCAGGTCGAACTGATGGATCGCCTGCTCGTGCGCGAAGACGCTGAGGTCTCGACCGCTGCCGAGGCATCTCTGATGGCCGATGGCGTCAAGGTGCTTACGGGGCACAAGGCCATTGCCTGTGAGCTGCGCAACGGTGAGAAACTGCTCCTCACCGAATGTGGTGGCCTGAAGCGAGAGGTCGCCTTCGATGCGCTGATCGTGGCGGTGGGGCGGGTGGCGCGTCTCTCAGGGTTCGGGCTCGAAGAACTCGGCATCCCGGCTCAGCGCGTGGTGGAGACCAACGACTATCTCGAAACGCTCTACCCCAACATTGTTGCGGCGGGCGATGTGGCGGGGCCCTACCAGTTCACCCATGCTGCCGGCCATCAGGGATGGCACGCCGCAGTCAACGCCTTGTTCGGCCGCTTCAAACGCTTCAAGGTCAGCTATGCTGCGATGCCTGCTGTGACCTTTCTCGATCCCGAGATCGCGCGGGTCGGGCTCAACGAGGCCGAGGCCAAGGCGAAAGGCATCGCTTATGAGGTCACGCATTACGGCATCGATGATCTCGACCGCGCCATTGCCGATGGCAAGGCACATGGCTTCGTGAAAGTGCTGACCGTACCGGGCAAGGATCGCATTCTGGGGGCAACCATCGTGGGCGAGCAGGCGGGCGAATTGCTCGCCGAATTCACGCTCGCCATGCGCCACGGGTTGGGTCTCAACGCCATTCTTTCGACCATCCATGCCTACCCCACCATGATGGAAGCCAACAAATACGCGGCTGGCGTGTGGAAGAAGGCGCATGCGCCGGAATGGGCCCTGAAGCTCCTCGAGCGCTATCATCGCTGGGAGCGGGGCTGATGGAAGCACAGCTCGTCGTCCGGCCCGCGATCTTTGCCCTCGTCTTCGTCGCGATGGCGCTGATCGAGCTTGTCTTTCCCCACCATCACGATCGCGCCAAAGCGCGGCGCTGGGGCAGCAATCTCGTACTTTTCGCTCTGGGCATTCTGCTTTCCCGGCTCATGCTGCCCATCGGTGCGATTGGCGTTGCAGCCTATGCGGAATATCGCGGCTGGGGGCTGTTCAACCTTTTGGATTGGCCCGCATGGCTCGAAATCCTGCTTGGCGTCATCGTGTTCGATTTCCTGATCTGGCTTCAGCATGTGGTCTTCCACAAGGTGGACTGGCTCTGGAAGCTGCATCGCGTGCACCATGCTGACGAAGTGCTGGATGTGACGACCGGCCTGCGCTTCCACCCGATCGAGATCGCGCTGTCGCTTGTTATCAAGGTCGCTGCCATCCTGATCCTCGGCCCGGCCGCTTTGGCGGTTTTTCTCTTCGAGGTCTTGCTCAATGCGGGGTCGATGATCACGCATGCCAACTGGAAACTGCCGCGCGGGCTCGATCATGCCCTGCGTTTCCTTGTGGTGACACCCGGCATGCACAGGGTTCATCACGCGCTCGACAGAGGCGACACCAACTCGAATTACGGGTTCAATCTTGCGATATGGGACCGCATGTTCGGGACCTACCGCCCCGAGCCCGTTGTCGGTGACGATGCGATCTGCTTCGGGGTCGATGGCTATATGGACGAGAAGGAGCGGCGCGTGGGTCGGCTCCTCACGCAGCCCTTTCGCGGGCCAAACGGCGAGAATTGACGTCGGCTCACCATCGCCCTATCTCCGACCTGTGCCAAGGGGAGCCCCGGCCATCCGTGCAGACGGGTTTTGGGGCTGAGATGACCGCAAGAGGGAGGCTTCGGCCTCATGGTGCGGCGACCCTTTGAACCTGATCCGGATCATGCCGGCGAAGGGATGGCGCGGAGATTTCCGTTTCGTCGGGCCGCTCCGCAATCTCAAGCCCCAATCCGGATCTCTGACAAACGGAGATCCGCCATGACAAGTCTTTTCCAATCTGTCAGCCGCCGGGCCGCTCTGGCCGTTGCAGCTTTCACACTGGCCCTACCGGTTTTCGCGCAGACCCCGAAAACGCAAGTGCAGGTCTACACGACCCTGCTTCCCGAAAGCCTTGCCGAGTTCAAGGGCGCTTTCGAGAGCGAGAACCCTGATCTCGAAATCGTCTGGCGGCGCGAATCCACCGGCACGCTCACCGCCCGCATCATCGCTGAAAGCGAACAGGCGCGGGGTGACGTGATCTGGGGCCTTGCCGTGACATCGATGCTCGATTTCAAGCGACGCGGCATCCTCGAACCCTACGCGCCGAAAAACCTCGCCGCTCTGCGCCCGCTCTTCCGCGATGCCGATGCCGTGCCAAGCTGGATCGGCATGGAGGCGTGGGTTGCGGCGATCTGCTTCAACACGGTGGAGGCCGCGAAGCTCAACCTGCCGCGCCCGCAAAGCTGGTTTGACCTGCTGAACCCGGTCTATAAGGGCAAGATCGCGTTTTCAGACCCTGCAGCTTCCGGCACGGGGTATTTCCATGTCTCAGCCTTCATCCAGCTCTTCGGTGAGGCAAAGGCGTGGGAATTCATGGATGGCCTGCACAGGAATATCGCGATCTACGAGCCTTCCGGCACGCGGCCCTGCCGCCATGCCTCGACCGGCGAGTTCCCGATCGGCATCTCCTATGAGCTGGCGGGCATGATGGAGAAGGACAAGGGCGCGCCGATCGATATCCTCGTCATGAAGGAAGGCGGCGGCTGGGACATGGATACCGCCGCCATTCTCAAGGGCACGAAGAATCTTGCCGCCGCGCAACGCCTGATGGATTTCGCCGCCAGCCGCCGCGCGAACGAACTTTATGCCAAATGGGTTCCGCTCACTGCGATCGAAGGTGTCGCTCCCGCGCCGAAAAACTACCCGGCGGAAGTCGTGGCCTCGATGATCAAGAATGATTTCGCCTGGGCGATGGAAAACCGCGATCGCATCATCGCCGAATGGCAGAAGCGCTACGCGAAGAAGTGAGCGTTTTCACTCGGACTCGGGCTTATCGCGCAGGAAGCCGAGCCCGAGGAAATAGACTGCGCCCGCCAGCAGGATCGCCTTGGTCCAAAAGGCGGGCGACAGCCTCTCGATCACGATGGCCGAGAGGGCCGCGATGCTCCAGACCAGCAGCACGATCATCGTCATCGGTCTCCAGCGCCGAACGCGGACGGGATGCACGAACACGACCGGCAGGAACATCATTGCGGCGAGCGCCACGACGATCGTCAGCGCCAGCCATGCGGGGGGCAGGAACACGACGATGTAGAACACCACCACATTCCAAACGGCGGGAAAGCCGAGGAACCACCAATCCTCGGTCTTCATTTTGGTGTCCGCGAAATAGAGCGCCGACCCGATGGTAATGATCAGCCCTGCGACAAGCCCATAGGGCTGCGGCATAATTTCCGGCCGGAGCAGGATGGCGGCCGGCACGAAGACATAGGTGATGAAATCCACCACGAGATCGAGGGTCGCGCCGTCATAGCGCGACGCGGTTTCGGTCACGTTGAGCCGACGCGCCATCGGGCCATCGGCGGCGTCCACGAACAGGGCCACGCCCAGCCAGCCGAAACAGGCGACGATATGGCCCGACAAGGCCGCTTCCAGAGCCAGGAATCCGAGAGCCGCGCCCAAAGCCGTGAAGACATGGACACCGTAAGCCATGACATGCCTTGGGCCCATTTTCTGACCCTTTGCAGGCTTACTCCCCACCGAACCCTACTCCATCCCCGATCGCGATGATCCCGAATAGCACTGAAATCTGCCCAAAGCCATGCATGCGGGTTGCCTGTATCCGTTTTCAACCTGAGCCGGCTTCAGTTGCAGCCAGCGCCATGAAGCTTCGGATCATCGCGAGGTTGCTGCGGCTCGCGAGGCAAGCCACATATTCCGCGACATCGAGAGCCGCACCCTCGATCTCGATCGGGACGAAGCTCTTGTCGGACGGCATTTCGCTCTCGAACACGATGCCGAGCCCGAACCCGGCCGCAACGGCCTCGCGCACGCTCTCGCGTCCCTCCACCTCGGTCAGCGTGCCGGGGATGACGGAATCGGCTGCGAGCGCACTTTCGAACACCTCGCGGGTGATCGAGCCGCGCTCCCGGATGACCAGATCATGCCCCGCCAGGGCGGTGATCGGCACATGTCGTTTCAGCGACAGCGCATGGTCGCGCGGCGCGAACAGCACGATCCGGTCGCGCTTCAGCAAGCGGATCAGGAAACGCGGATCGGAACTCGGGCGCGCGGTGATCGCGATATCGGCGCGATAATTCACGAGGTCGTCGAGCACGGTTGTCGAGTTGCCGAGCCTCAAGGAGAATGTCAGGCCGCTTGCCCGCTTTCGCATTGCGGAGAGCAGAGGCATGACATGCGTCGCGCTATCCGTGGCGAGCCGCAGATGACCGCTCTGCACCGTGCGCACGCCTTCCAGAAGGGCGCGCGCCTCACCCTCGGCCGCGAACAGGCGCGACGTGATATCGAAGAGGCGCTGCCCCAGTGGTGTGAGAGTGACCCCGCGTCCGCGCCGATCAAAGAGAGCGGCTGCATGCCGTTCCTCGATCAGACGCACCTGACTGGAGAGCGTGGGCTGGCTGATGCCCATCGCCGCAGCCGCCCGCGTGAAACTCTCAGCCTTCGCAACGGCATGGAAGGCGCGCAGACCTGTGATGGACATGCGGGCAAGAACTCCTGATTATAGAAAATATCTATAGCTTGTATCCATACAGAGTATTGGACGTATGAAAAGACATGCGTCTATCCTGCCTCCGGAAATGAAAGCCGGAGCCCGCCATGTCTTCTGCCCGCCTCAACCGTGCCGCCTCCGAAACCGGCGATCCGCTGCTTCTCACGCCGGGCCCGCTCACCACCGCCAAAAGCGTGAAAGAGGTGATGGTGCATGATTGGGGAAGCCGCGATGCGACCTTCCTCAAGATCAACCGCGAGGTGCTCGAGCGCCTGCCTGAGATCGCGAATGCCACGACAAGTTTCGTCACCGTGCCGGTGCAGGGCTCTGGCACTTTTGCGGTCGAGGCCATGCTCACCAGCCTCGTGCCAGCGAAGGGCAGGGTGCTTGTGCTGATCAACGGTGCCTATGGCCACCGGGCCAAGCGCATCCTCGATATCGCGAAGCGCAAGACGGTTGTTTACGAGACCCCCGAGGATACACCGCCCGATCTGCGCAAGGTTGAGGCGATCCTGAAGCGCTCGAAAAGCATCACGCATATCTTCACGGTGCACTGCGAGACGACGAGCGGCATCCTTAACCCCGTGCACGAGATCGGGGCGCTCGCGAAGAAATACGGCAAGATCTATCTCATCGATTCCATGTCTGCCTTTGGTGCCTTGCCGCTGGATGCCGAAAAGGCGCATGCCGATGCGATTGCGGCTTCCTCCAACAAATGCATCGAGGGCGTGCCGGGCCTTGGCTTCGTGCTGTGCCGGAAATCGACTTTGGCAACTGCCAAGAGCAATGCCACGACGCTCGTTCTCGACCTTTTCGATCAGGCCGCGAATTTCGAGAAGACCGGGCAATACCGCTTCACGCCACCCATCCACGTGATTGTCTCGTTCCACCAGGCGCTGATGGAGTTCTTCGCCGAAGGTGGGCAGCCGGGGCGCGGCGCGCGCTATGCCCGCAACGGCAAGGTGCTGATCGACGGCATGCGCAAGCTCGGTTTCAAGACGCTGCTTCCGGATGCTTTGCAGGCCCCGATCATCATCACCTTCCATATGCCGAAGGACCCCAAATTCGTGTTCCAGACCTTCTATGATGCGCTCAAGGACCGCGGCTATGTCATCTACCCGGGCAAGCTGACGGTGGCCGACAGTTTCCGCATCGGCTGCATCGGGCGGCTATTCGAAAAAGACATGGACGGTGCAGTGACGGCCGTGCGCGATGTGCTCGCCGAGATGGGCGTTCCGGTTCCGGTGAAGTGAGGGGATGATGAGCGCAATTTCTGTTAATGGCCGCGATTATGCTGCGCCGAAAACCCCGACGGTCGTCATCTGCATCGACGGCTCGGAGCCGGGCTATATCGAGAAGGCGATCGAGGCCGGCGTCGCGCCGAATTTCGCGCGGTTCATGCGCGAGGGCGCGAACACGATCGCTGAATGCGTGATCCCATCGTTCACCAACCCCAACAATCTCTCGATCATCACGGGCCGTCCGCCGGCGTTTCACGGCATTGCCGGCAATTTCTTCTACGACCCCGCGACGGGGAAAGAAGTGATGATGAACGATCCGAGCTTCCTGCGCGCGCCGACCATTCTCGCGGGCGTGCAGCAGGCGGGATACAAGGTTGCGATGGTGACGGCGAAAGACAAGCTGCGCCTCCTGCTCTCGAAGGGGCTCGATTACTCGAAAGGCACCGCAGTCGCCTTCTCCTCCGAAAAGGCCGACAAGGCGAGCGAAGCCGAAAACGGCATCGGCGATGTCTGCCGCTTTGTCGGCATGGGTGTGCCGGATGTCTATTCGGCGGGGCTTTCGGAGTTTGTTTTCGCGGCGGGGTGCAAGCTTGCAGAGGGCTTCCGGCCGGACCTCATGTATCTCTCGACGACCGACTACATCCAGCACAAGGTGGCGCCGGGCACGAAAATCGCCAACGATTTCTATGCGATGATCGATGGTTATCTCGGCCGGCTCGATGCCCTCGGCTACACGATCGTCGCCACCGCCGATCACGGCATGAACGACAAGCACCACACGGATAAATCCCCCAATGTCGTCTATCTCGACCCGCTATTCGATGGCTGGCTCGGCAAGGGCAAGGCGCGGGTGATCCTGCCGATCACCGACCCTTACGTGGTGCATCACGGGGCGCTCGGTTCGTTCGCGACGGTGTATCTGCCGGAAGGGGCGGATATTCCGGGGCTCATCGCAAAGCTCAAGGCCACGCCGGGCGTACAGGTGGCGCTGACACGCGCCGAGGCCTGTACCGAGTTCGAACTCCCGCCCGATCGGCTGGGCGACCTCGTCGTGATCTCGACCCGGCACGTCACGCTCGGCACGGCACCCGAGAAGCACGACCTCTCGGGCCTTACCGAGCCATTGCGCAGCCATGGTGGTCTCACCGAGCAGCGCGTGCCGATGCTCTCGAACCGCAAGCTCGCCATCCCGGCCGGGCATCGCCTGAGGACGTTCGATGCGTTCTGGGTCGCGCTCAACTGCTTGGAGGCGTGAGCCATGCCGATCATGCCGAAACTGGCCTCTCGCACCGAAACGATGCGCATCGCGGGCAAGCTTGTTTCCGCCGATGAGGTGATCGAGGTTCGAAACCCCTATGATGGGTCGCTCGTGGGCACTGTGCCGGCCGCACGGCCTGAGCATGTGCGGGAGGCTTTCGCTAAAGCCCATGCGTTCAAGCCGAAGCTCTCGCGCTACGAGCGCCAGCAGATCCTGATGAAAACCGCGCAATTGCTGGCGGACCGGCGCGAGGATTTCGCGCGGCTCATCTCGGCTGAATCGGGCCTCTGCTGGAAGGATGCGATCTACGAGGCGACGCGCGCTTACGATGTCTGGTCCTTCGCAGGGCAACTCGCGATCCGTGACGATGGCGAGCAGTTCTCCTGCGACATCTCGCCCAATGGGAAGGCGAGGAAAATCTTCACAACGCGCGTGCCGCTACTGGGTGTGATTTCGGCGATCACGCCTTTCAACCACCCGCTCAACATGGTGAGCCACAAGCTCGCCCCCGCGATTGCCACCAACAACCGCCTTGTGCTCAAGCCCACCGAACTGACGCCGCTCACGGCTCTGGCGCTGGCGGATGTGCTTTACGAAGCGGGACTGCCGCCCGAAATGCTCTCGGTTGTCACCGGCAACCCGCGCACGATGGGCGACAGCATGATCACCGATCCCGCCTGCGATCTGGTGACCTTCACGGGTTCGGTGCGCGTGGGGAAATACATCGCCGAGAAGGCCGGTTATCGCCGCATCGTGCTCGAACTCGGTGGCAATGATCCGCTGATCGTCATGGAGGATGCCGACCTCGACAAGGCCGCGGAACTTGCCGTGCAAGGGGCGACCAAGAATTCCGGGCAGCGCTGCACGGCGGTCAAACGCATCCTCGTCGTCGCAAGCGTGGCAGATGAATTCGCCAAGCGCGTGGTCGAGAAGGCGAAAAAGCTCAAATGCGGGAACCCGGCCGATACCGAGGTGGATATCGGCACCGTGATCAACGAGGGTGCGGCCAAGCTCTTCGAGGCGCGCGTCAGGGCTGCGGAAAGTCTCGGGGCTGAGGTGCTCTACGGCCATCCGCGTGAAGGCGCGCTGTTCCACCCCACCGTGATCGACAAGGTGCCTTACACGGCCGAACTCGTGCACGAGGAAACCTTTGGCCCTGTTATCCCGATCGTCCGCGTGCCGGATAACCTCTCGGAGGTGATCCGCATCTCGAATTCCACGGCTTACGGGCTCTCCTCGGGCGTCTGCACGAACCGGATCGACTACATCCAGCGCTTTATCGCCGAACTCGATGTCGGCACGGTGAATGTCTGGGAGGTTCCCGGCTATCGGATCGAGATGTCGCCTTTCGGGGGGATCAAGGATAGCGGCCTCGGCTACAAGGAAGGCGTGTGGGAGGCGATGAAAAGCTTCACCAATGTCCGGACTTGGTCGATGCCCTGGAGTGCATAGTTGAAGGAATGCGTGACAAGGCTTGTCATGTGTCTGTCTTTAGGCTGCAATAGATCGGCGTTGGGAAGACGGGTTTGGAGAGTGCCCGTCCGGCAGGGAGAAAAAGCATGAAATTCAAGTTTTTGGCGAGTGCGGCTCTGGGCCTGACGATGGCTGTCGGAGCAACCTTCAGCGCCGATGCGCAGCAGCGCACGCGCATCACGGCTTACACGGCACTGGAGAACGATCAGCTCGGTCCGTTCAAGCAGGCGATCGAAGCCGATGTGAAGGACGTGGAAATCGTCTGGGTGCGCGACTCCACGGGGGTGATCACCTCGCGTTTCCTCGCCGAGAAAGACAACCCGCGCGCCGATATCGTGCTGGCGCTGGCGGCGACCAGCCTTCTTGCTTTTGAGAAGCTCAACCTTCTTGAGGAATACAAGCCTGCGGGTGTCGATGCCCTGAAGCCCGCCTTCCGCGATACATCCGGCCCCTACACTTGGACCGGCATGGATGCTTTCCTCGCCGTTGTCTGTTTCAACACGGCGGAAGCCGCGAAGGACAAGGTCGCTGCTCCGACCTCATGGGCCGATCTCACCAAGCCCGAGTTCAAGGGCAAGGTTGTGATGCCGCATCCGGCCTCGTCGGGTACCGGCTATCTCAAGGTCGCCGCGTGGCTCCAGATCATGGGCGAGCAGGGCGGCTGGGCCTTCATGGACAAGTTGCATGAGAACATCGCCGTCTACACCCATTCGGGCTCTGCGCCTTGCGTACAGGCTGCGAAGGGTGAGCGGATGGTTGGCATCGGCTTCGACATGCGCGGCGCACGCGAAAAAACGCAGGGCGCGCCGATCGACCTCATCCTGCCCAAGGAAGGTGCGGGTTGGGATATGGAAGCGACCGCGATCGTGAAAGGCACGAAGAACCTCGCTGCCGCGAAGAAAGTGGCAGATTGGGTCGCCACCAAGAAAGCCAACGAGCTTTATGGCAAATATTACGCCCTCGTGGCCCATCCTGAAGTGAAGAGCGCGCCGCCGAACTATCCCGGCGATGCCGAAGCCAAGATGGTGAAGAACGATTTCACATGGATGGCCGAGAACCGCGACCGGATTCTCGCCGAATGGACCAAGCGCTACGACAGCAAGGCCGCGCCGCGCTGATTGACGCTCCGTTCCCCTCCCGGCTGGCCTCTGGCCTCGCCGGGGGGCTTTCCCCTCGCGCATCTGAGGCCTCCATGCCGGACATGTCCGTTTCGATCGTGCCCGGGACGGAAAAGCGTGCGAAAGACAGCCGCTTTCTCTCCGTTCGCAATCTCACCAAGGCGTTCGGGGCGTTTCTGGCGCTGAAGGATATTGATCTCGATATCGCTGAAGGCGAGTTCGTCTGTTTTCTGGGGCCTTCGGGCTGCGGGAAAACCACACTCCTGCGTGCCATTGCGGGGCTTGATCGCCAGACCTCCGGCACCATCATGCTGCGCGGGCGCGATGTTTCCCATGCACCACCCTCGGCGCGCGATTTCGGGATCGTCTTTCAATCCTATGCGCTGTTTCCGAACCTGAGCGTGGCCGATAATATCGGCTACGGTCTCGTGAACGAGAAGCGCGCCCGGCCCGAAATCGAGCGCCGTGTCGCCGAGCTTCTGGCTCTCGTGGGCTTGCCCGAACAGGCTTCGAAATACCCCGCGCAGCTCTCTGGCGGTCAGCAGCAGCGCGTCGCACTGGCCCGGGCGCTCGCGACCTCGCCCGGTCTGCTGCTGCTTGACGAGCCGCTTTCTGCGCTTGATGCGCGCGTACGTCTCCGGCTGCGCGAGGAGATCCGCTCCTTGCAGCGCAGGCTCGGTGTCACCACGATCATGGTCACGCATGATCAGGAAGAGGCGCTCTCGATGGCAGAGCGAATCGTGGTGATGAACCATGGCGTGATCGAGCAGGTCGGCACGCCTGAGGAGGTTTACGCGTGGCCGCAGACGGCTTTCGTCGCGGATTTCGTGGGCCGGATGACCTTCCTCTCCGGCGTGATGAGCGAGGGCGGCATCGTCGATATCGGGTCGCACCCCCTGCGCGTGCAATCGGCCAATCTCCCGCCCGGTGCGACGGTGGAAGTGGGCCTGCGCCCTGAGGCTGTGCGGCTCGTCGCGGCTCTGGGTGGCGAGAACCGCCTCGCAATGCGCATCGAGGCCTTGGAATATCTCGGTTCGTTTGTTCGCGCTACGCTCGCGGTTCGGGCCGGGTCGCCGCTCACCTTGCTGGCTGATATTCCGTTCAACCGGATGCAGGACCAGCCGCTGAAACCCGGTGATCACGTTGTGGCGCACCTGCCAGCCGAGGCCTTGCGGCTCTTTCCGGCGCGCACAGGCGGATGAGTGCGATGTTCGCATCCTTGCGGCGTGATCGCGAGGCGCTGGTCGCGAGCCTGCTGGTGGGCGTGCTGGCGCTGATCCTGCTGCTGCTGATTGCCATTCCGCTCTGGTCGCTTCTGTCGAAAGCCGTGCAGAACGGGCAGGGTGCCTTTATCGGCCTTGGCAATTTCGAGCGCTATTTCGCGACCCCCGCTCTGGTGCGGTCGCTCTGGAACTCGATCTGGCTCTCGGCACTCGTGGCTTTGATCGTGGTGCCGCTCGCGTTCATCTATGCCTATGCGCTGACGCGCAGCCTGATGCCGGCGCGCGGCCTGTTCATGGCCCTCGCCCTCACGCCGATTTTCGCGCCCTCGCTGCTTTCGGCGATCTCGCTCATTTATGTGTTCGGCAATCAGGGCTTCCTCAAATCCTGGCTGATGGGCGGCACGATCTACGGCCCGATCGGCATCATCCTGGCCGAGGTTGTCTATTGTTTCCCGCATGCGCTGATGATCATCGTGACAGCCCTGCGCCTCGCCGACGGGCGTCTCTATGAGGTTGCTGAGGCGCTTGGCACCTCTAAACCGCGCGTGTTTTTCACCGTCACGCTGCCCGGCGCGCGCTACGGCATGATCAGCGCCGCCTTCGTGGTGTTCACGCTGGTGATCACCGATTTCGGCATCCCGAAGGTGATTGGCGGGCAGTTCAACGTGCTCGCGACCGACGCCTACAAGCAGATTGTGGGTCAGCAGAATTTCGAGATGGGGGCTGTGGTGGGGCTCATCCTGCTTGCGCCGGCCATTCTCGCCTTCGTGGTTGATCGGCAGGTTCAGAAGAAACAGGTAGCCCTGCTTTCGGCCCGCGCGGTGCCCTATCAGCCCAAGCCGAATGCCAAACGCGATTGGGCTTTGCTGATTTATTGCCTCGTGGTCGGGGGAATTCTGCTCGCCATGCTCGGGGTGGCGATCTGGGCGAGTTTCATCCGCTATTGGCCGTATAACTTGAGTTACACGCTCAACAACTACCAGTTCGACAATTTCGACCCGCAGGGCTGGAACGCCTATCTCACCTCACTGAAAATGGGGGCAGCGACGGCGATCATTGGCACGGCGCTGATTTTCACCGGTGCCTATCTCATCGAGAAAACCAAACCCGCGCCGGCCTTGCGTGGTTTCGCGCATTTTCTCGCCATGCTGCCGATGGCGGTACCGGGGCTCGTGCTGGGGCTCGGCTATGTGTTTTTCGTCAATGCGCCGTGGAACCCGCTCGGCGTTTTCTATGGCACGCTCACAGTGCTGGTCGCGAATTCCATCGCGCATTTCTACACCGTGGCGCACATCACGGCCGTGACCGCGCTGAAGCAGATCGATGGCGAATTCGAGAGCGTTTCCGCCTCGCTCAAGGTGCCGTTCTGGACGACATTCCGGCGCGTTACGGTGCCGATCTCGATGCCCGCGATCCTCGATATCGCGGTCTACATGTTCGTCAACGCGCTCACCACCGTTTCGGCCGTGATCTTCCTCTACGGACCCTCCACCAAGCTTGCCTCGATCGCGATCGTGCATATGGATGAGGCTGGCGCGGTGGCCGCCGCGGCGGCGATGGCCACCTGCATTGTGGTGACAGCGATGGGCGTGAAGCTCCTGCACCTGCTGCTCGACCGGCTGGTTTTCGCGAAGCTTCAGGCGTGGCGGAAGCGCTGAAGCGTTTTCAAGCGAAGTGGGCACCGGTTCGCGTCAGGAAAACGCGACACAACGAAATGATCATCCACTGAAGGTCGCGAAAGCCCGCGCCATTTTCTCGTAATTCGGGCGCTTGAACGCGACGACGCCGGCCACGGCTTCTTCAAGCGTCACCCAGCGCCATTCCGAGAATTCGGGGCTGAAATCCGCCCCCGTTGCGGTGAGGTCGATCTCGGAATCGTGGCCCGTGAACCGGAAGGCGACCCAACGCTGTTGCTGGCCCTGAAACGCTTCGAGCTTGTGGCCGCTCGGCGTGTAATCGGGAAAATCATAGGCCCACCAATCGGCCGTGGAGGCAAGGTAGTCAGCTTTGCTGATGCCGGTTTCCTCGAGAAGTTCGCGCCGGGCGGCTGCGATGATGTCCTCGTCCGGGTCGATGCCGCCTTGTGGCATCTGCCATTCGTAACCGGGGAAAACACGCTCCGGGCCGGCCTCGATCGCGCGGCCCACGAATACGCGGCCATCGCGATGGAACAGGGCCACGCCCACATTGAATCGATAAGGCTTTGCGCTCATTGCAGGCGCATCATCACCAGACCGGCGACGATGAGGCAAGCTGCGACAACGCGGTTGGCGCGCAAGGGCTCTTTCAGGAAAATCACGGCTATTGCCGCGCCCCACAGCACGCTCGTCTCGCGCACGGCCGCCACCAGCGGAATGGGCGCGACGGTCATTGCCCAGATCGCGATGCCGTAGGAGCCGCAGGCCATCGCACCGCCCGCGATGCCTTGCGGCACGAAGCTCCACATCGGCTTCAGGCCCTGCCAGCCGCGCGTGAAAAACGCCAGAACGAAGAGTGTCAGTCCATCGAGCACGAACAAGGCGGCAATGTAAGCAATGGCATCTCCCGAAACCCGCGCGCCGATGCCGTCGGAGATCGTGTAGGCTGTGATCGTGATGGCGGTGAGACCGGCATAGAGCAGCGCCTTGCGGTCCATATGGGTCGCATCTTTGGCGCTTCGGAGCGACATCACGAAAATCCCGAGTGCGAGCAGGGCGATGCCGAGCCCGCTCATCAGGCTGATTTTCTCGCCAAAAACCGAGACGCCAAGAAGCGCGGTCATCAGCGGAGCCGAGCCGCGCGCGATGGGGTAGACCTGCCCCATATCCGCGCGGTCATAGGCGGCTGCGAGCGCGAAGTAGTAGCCGACATGAATGATGGTGGAGGCGGCAAGCCACACCATGGATTCCGCCTTCGGCCAGCCTGTGTAAATCAGCACCGGCAGCATCAGGACGGTGCCGACGAGATGGATCAGCACCATCGCCAGAAAGGGCTCAAGCCGGATTTTCAGCAGCGCATTCCAGCCCGCATGCATCGCAGCTGCGGCAAGGACGATGAAGAAGACAGACAGGGACAAAGAGGGCTCGATTCAAGAAGGAAAAGTGAGAGGTGCTACCCTCACGGCAGTTTCTACTCAGGCTTTCTGGGTGCGCAGGCGAGACTGGCGGATTTCTCCGCTCGCCTCGAGAATAGGATGCGCGAGGGAAGTGATGTGGGCGTTGATGCGCTTGAGATCCCTCAGGATATCCAAGTGCAGCGATGAGGTTTCAATCGAGGCGGGAGTACCATCGCGCAGGCGGGCAAGATGACGCTCGGTCGCGACCTTTTCGAGCGCGCGGATGTTGTCCTTCTCGGCCACGAGATCGCGCGCCATCATGACGTCGCGGGTCATGAAAAGCGTCAGCGCCAGCTTCATCTGCTTGACGATGCGGGCATGGAATTCGGTCAGTTCCGACCACCCGGCTTCCGAAAAAGCGAGTCCATAGCGCTGCTTTTTCGCCGCCAATTCAAGCAGGTTCTTGCAGATGATGTCTCCGACATGCTCGAGATTGGTGGTGAAGAGAATGAGGTTCACCGCCTGTTTCTGGTCCTCGTCGGTCGTCACCTGTCGCGTGAGGCGCGTGAGGTAGAGTTTGATGGCTTCTTGCAGCGAATCCACCTCGTCATCGAGGCTGTGGATCATTGTGCGGCGCCGATCGTCGATATCCTGAAAGGTGAGGATCGTTTCGCGCAGCATCACTTCCACGCGCTCCGCGAGGCGGATAACCTCGCGCGACGCGGCACCGAGCGCAAGATGCGGGGTCTCGATCAGGCTGTCATCGAGATGCACCGGGCGGCTCGCGGCCTGTGATTCATCCGGCCGATCCGGCAGGTGCTGCTCGAGCAACCTTGCAGCCGGGCCGAGAAGCGGCAGGAACAGCAAGGCCAAAGCGAGATTGAAGAGGGTATGGCCCGCAGCGATCGCCCGTTCGGGTGCCAGCGGCAATTGCGCGACATCCTGCTGCACGAGCGGCAGCATCAGCAGGGCGATCAGCACCCCGATCGCGCGGAACGCGATATTGCCCACGAGAATCCGTCGCGCTGCCATCGGCTCGCGCCAGCCTAGCCCGAGCGGAATGAGTCCAGCCCCGAGGTTCGCGCCGAGCAGGAAGGTCACGCCGAGCGAGAGGGGAATGAGCCCCGCACCCACGAGGCTCACGATCAGCAGCACCATCGCGACCGACGAATGCAGCAGCCACGTGAGGCCAGCGCCGATCACGATCGCGAGCACGGCTTCATTCGCGAGGCGCGAGAGCACCAGCACCAGCGTCGGGTCGCCGCGCAAAGAGCCCGAGGCCTGCACGATCATTCCGAGCGAGAGGATCATCAGCGCGAGCCCGATGAGGATGCGCCCGACTTGTCGGATTGTGGCGTTGCCCGAGAGCAAGAACCCCCCGACGCCGAGAATGAACAGCACCGGGACAAAGGCTTTGAGATCGAAACTCAGGGCCTGAACGACAAAGGTCGAGCCGATATCAGCCCCCAAAGCCACGGCGAGCGCCGGCACCAGCGCGATCATCCCGCGCCCCGCAAACGAGGTCAGCAGCAGCAACGCGGCGGTCGAGCTTTGCATGATGAGCGCAACACCTGCCCCGAGCGATATCGCCTTCAGGCGGTTTGAGGTGGCCTGCATCAACCAGCCGCGCAGTTCTTCGCCAAAGGCACGCGTCACACCGGTTTTGACGAGCCGGGTAGACCAGAGCAGCAATGCGATGGCGCCAAGGAGGTTGAGAAGCACCGAGCCGCCGCCCATCAGAGGCGCTCCCGGCGGGCAAGCATCACCAGCATGTCGAAACGACCTTCTTCGGGCGCTAAAAGCGCGATCTGCCCTCCCGCAGAATCATGATCTTCTTATTCGCCGGCTAAAATATCAAGCGTGATTTTTGCACGCTGCACTTCCGGCTGAACGGCCGTTTTTCGCGATTGCCAAGCGACGAACGGATGTCATGATCAGCGATAATGGATGGCTCGCCTGATCGGGCCGGACGCGGGAGCAGGGAGTGCCGATGGCCGGAAATCTGACATTCGAGAAGCTGAAGGCAGCTGTCGCTTCCGGCGAGATGGATACGGTGCTGGTCTGCTTTGTCGATATGCAGGGGCGGCTGATCGGCAAGCGTTTCCATGGCGAGTTTTTCGTGAATGGCGGGCATGAGGAAACCCATGCCTGCGATTACCTGCTCGCAAATGACATCGATATGGAGCCCGTGCCGGGCTACCGCGCCTCAAGCTGGGAGCGCGGCTATGGCGACTTCGTCCTGAAGCCGGATCTCTCCACCCTTCGCCGCGTGCCATGGCTGGAAGCGACCGCCCTCGTTCTGTGCGATATCGAGGATCACCATCACCATGATCTCGCGCATTCACCGCGCCAGATGCTGAAGAAGCAACTCAAGCGCCTCGATGAGCGCGGCTACCTCGCCTATTTCGCCTCCGAACTCGAGTTCTACCTCTTCGACGAGAGCTATGAGGCGATCCGCGCCAAGCGCTATCACGAGCCGAAAACGGCGGGGCAATACATCGAGGACTACCACATCCTGCAAACCTCCAAGGAAGAGGAGGTGATGCGTGCCATCCGCCTCGGCCTTGCTGGCGCGGGCATCGCGGTCGAGAATTCCAAGGGCGAATGGGGGCCGGGGCAGGAGGAGATCAATGTGCGCTATGCCGAAGCGCTCGCGATGGCGGACAATCACTCCATCCTGAAAAATGGCATCAAGGAAATCGCCTGGGGGAAGGGTAAAGCCGTTACCTTCATGTCGAAATGGCGCGGTGACCTCGCGGGGTCGTCCTCGCATATCCATATGTCTCTCTGGGACAAGGCGGGGAAGACGCCGCTCTTTCTCGACAAGTCCGCTGAATACGGCATGTCGGCGCTGATGCGTTCGTTCGTGGCTGGGCAGATCAAATATGCGCGCGAGATCACGTGGTTTCTGGCGCCTTACATCAACTCCTACAAGCGCTTCATGGCAGGCACCTTTGCGCCGACCAAGACCGTATGGAGCAGGGATAATCGCACGGCCGGGTTTCGCCTCTGTGGCGAGGGTACGAAGGCCATCCGCATCGAATGCCGCATCGGCGGGGCGGATCTGAACCCCTATCTCGCTTTCTCGGCGTTGATCGCCGCGGGGCTCGCCGGGATTGACGAGAAGCTGGAACTGGCGAAACCCCATTCCGGCGATGCCTATGGCGGGCGCAAGCTGCCCGAGATCCCAAAGACCCTGCGCGATGCGACCGAGGCGCTCGACAAATCAAAAATGCTGCGGCGCGCCCTCGGTGATGAAGTGATCGACCATTATGTTCATACCGCGCGCTGGGAGCAGGCGGAATATGACCGCCGCATCACCGATTGGGAGTTGTTCCGGGGGTTCGAACGCTACTAAACCGGCGTCAACCGAGGACAGAACATGACCCACATCACCTGCATCTCCCCCATTGATGGCGCGGAAGTCGCGCGGCGGCCCATCGCCGGCGAAGCCGAGATCGCCGCGGCGCTCTCGGCCGCCCGCGCAGCGCAGGCCGAGTGGCGGCATGTGCCGCTCACTGAACGGCAGGCGGCGGTGACGCGCTTCGTCGATGCGATGCTCGCCATGAAAGACGAGATCGGCCCCGAACTCACGCGACAGATGGGCCGCCCGATCCGCTACGCCGCAGGCGAACTCAACGGTTTCACTGAGCGCGCGCGGCACATGATTTCCATCGCGCCACAAGCTCTGGCCGATATCGTGCCTGAAAAGCGCGAAGGCTTCACGCGGTTCATCCGTCGCAATCCGGCAGGCATCGTCTTCACCATCGCGCCGTGGAACTACCCGTACCTGACAGCCGTGAACACGGTGGTTCCGGCGCTGGTTGCGGGCAATGCCGTGATCCTGAAGCATGCGGCGCAAACCCTGCTCGTCGGGGAGCGCTTCCAAATGGCAGCCGATGCTGCCGGGCTGCCGAACGGGCTCTTCCGCACCCTCACGCTCGGTCATCAGGAGACCCTGAAAATCATTTCCTCCGGCTCGGTCAACCAGGTCTGTTTCACGGGTTCGGTCGAGGCAGGCAGGGTGATCGAGCGCGCGGCGGCAGGCACCTTCACCGGCGTTGGCCTTGAACTTGGCGGCAAGGACCCGGCTTATGTGCGCCCTGATGCCAACTGGCAGAATGCGGTTGAAACCGTGGTTGATGCCGCCTTCTTCAATTCCGGACAGTGCTGCTGCGGCATCGAGCGCGCCTATGTGCATGCCGATGTGTTCGAAAAATTCGTCGCGGATGCCAAAGCGCTGGTGAAGCAATATGTGCTCGGCAACCCGCTGAGCGAGGCCGTGACCCTCGGGCCGATGGCGCAGCTTCGCCTCGCCGATGTGGTGCGCGCGCAATCCAATGCCGCGATGAAGATGGGCGCGAAGCCACATCTGTGCCCGGCGGATTTCGCGGCTGATCGGGCGGGCACGCCCTATCTCGCGCCGCAGATTTTCACGAATGTGACGCATGACATGGCCGTGATGAACGAGGAGAGCTTCGGGCCTGTGCTCGGCATCATGCCCGTGCGGGATGACGAGGAGGCCATCCGCCTCATGAATGACAGCCGCTACGGCCTCACCGCCGCGATCTTCACGCGTGATCTTGCCGCGGTGGAGCGCATCGGCGACCGGGTTGAGACCGGCACGGTGTTCGCCAATCGGGCCGATTATCTCGATCCCGGCCTCGCCTGGACCGGCGTGAAGGAAACCGGGCGCGGGGCATCCTTGTCCGTGCTTGGCTACGATGCCCTGACCCGCCCCAAAAGCTTCCACCTGAAACACGTCTGAGAACCAACATGAACCTGCGCGGCAACTGGAACTACCCCACCTCGGTGCGCTTCGGCGCGGGCCGCATTGCGGAACTGGCGGATGCCGTGAAGAAGTCCGGCTTCTCGCGGCCCCTGCTGGTCACGGATCCGGTGCTCGCGAAAATGCCGATGGTCGCGGCCGCGAAGGCCCAGCTCGACTCGGCGGGCCTGCCTTGCGCCATCTTCTCGGATGTGAAACCCAATCCGAATGCCGCGAATGTCGAGGCCGGTATCGCGGTTCTGCGTGCGGGAAAACATGATGGCGTCGTGGCGTTCGGCGGCGGCTCGGCGCTTGATGCCGGCAAGGTCATCGCCTTCATGGCGGGTCAGACGCGGCCGATGTGGGATTTTGAAGATGTCGGCGATTGGTGGACCCGCGCCGATCCAGCCGGGATTTTCCCGATTGTAGCCGTGCCGACCACCGCTGGAACCGGTTCGGAGGTCGGGCGCGCTGGCGTCATCACTGATGAGATGACCCACACGAAGAAGGTGATTTTCCACCCGCTGATGATGCCGAAAATCACCATCTGCGATCCCGAACTCACTGTCGGCATGCCGCGTCTGATCACGGTCGGCACGGGGATGGATGCCTTCGCGCATTGCCTCGAAGCCTATTGCGGGCCGTTCTACCACCCGCTGGCCGATGGCATCGCGCTTGAAGGCATGCGGCTCGTGAAGGAATACCTGCCGCGCGCGGCGAAAGATGGCGGCGATATCGAGGCCCGCGCGCACATGATGAGCGCGGCGGCGATGGGAGCCACGGCCTTCCAGAAAGCGCTCGGCGCGATCCATGCGCTGAGCCATCCGGTCGGCTCGCTCTACAACACCCATCACGGCATGACGAACGCCGTCTTCATGCCCTATGTGCTGGAATTCAATCGTCGTGCGGTGGACGAAAAGCTCGCGCGCGCCGCGGCCTATCTCGGGCTTCAGCCGAGCTATGCAGGTTTTTTCGATTTCGTGATGCGCCTGCGGCAAGAACTCGGCGTGCCGCACACGCTGCGGGAACTTGGTGTTCCGAACCCCGACATCGCCCTGATGGCGACGATGGCTCCGAATGACCCGACTGCCGGGGGAAACCCGGTTCCACTCGATGAGGAGCACGCGGCTGATCTCTTCCGTCGCGCGCTGGAGGGCAGGGTCTGAAGGGCCCATACTTCGAAATTGCGCAATTGTGGCAACCGGGCCTTTACCACCCGCGATGAGAATCCGGGTGATGCTGCACTTCCCTGCGGTCGGGCAATTTTGCAGTCCCGCGGTGAAATTCCCGGTTTTTCGCGGCATTTCCGGCAAATTTTATGAAAATCCGCGGCTCAGAGCGTGCGAGCCTCGACAATCGGTTTAAGGGTTTCTTGGAAGTTCGATCCCAATCCTCGCGTCGAATATGCCCGCTCTCACGTCAGGATTGGCGATGTCCATGCACTCGATGTTTTCGAAATTCCGGTCCATGCTGGGCCAGCGCGAAGGGACTGTTCCCATCATTTTCGCGTTGAGCGCGCTCGGGTTGCTCGGCACTGCGGGGCTCGCCACAGATTTCTCGCGTGGCGCGCAGACCAAGGCCCGCCTGATGGCCGCTGCCGATTCCGCCGCACTCGCCGCCGCCCGCACGCACGGCACGGCGGCTGAGCGGGAGGAGGTGGCGAAGCGCGTGTTCGAGGCGAACACCAAGCTCATCCCCGATTTGCAGAATGTGGTGATGACGCCGACCAATGTGCTGAAGGATGGCAAGAACTACGGCTATCGCATCGGTGTCTCGGGCGAGATGAAGACCATTCTCGGCGGCATTCTCGGCTATTCCGAAATCGGCATGTCCGGTCTCGCCGAGGCCATCGGCACCATTGGCACGCCCACTGAAATCTCGATGGTTCTCGACACCACCGGCTCCATGTCCGGCTGGAAGATGAACACGCTCAAGGATGCCGCGACGAAGCTGATCGACGAACTGGAGAACCTGTCGCATGGTTCCGGCAAGGTCAGCTATGGCGTCGTCCCCTTCGCGCAATACGTGAATATCGGCCTGTCCAACCGCAAGAAGGTCTGGATGGATGTGCCGGACGATTCGAGCACGACGACAACGACCTGCAAGATGGAAAAAGAGGTCATCAACTGGATCAACTGCAAGAAGGTCTGGGTGCCGCCGAAGGGACCGACGCCTCCGGGAACCTGTTATAACGACGGCGTGCCGTATTCATGCGGCGGTAGCGCGGGCCATGCCGGGTACTATTATGACGCCTGCGACCCGGTTTACGGGCCGGAAAAAGAGGTCTGCAAGACCTCGACCAAGACCGTGAAGTGGCATGGCTGCGCCGGCTCACGCAACTATCCGCTCAACACGCGGGATGAAAGCTACGGCAATCGCATTCCGGGCATCATGAACGTGAAATGCGGCAGCGAGATGCTGGATCTCACCACCGATGCCAAGAAGGCCAAGGATCACATCAAGAGCCTCAACCCCACGGGTGAAACCTACACGCCGTCGGGCCTGATCTGGGGCTGGCGCATGCTCAGCCCGCACGAGCCGCTCACGGCCAAGACCAAGACCGCGACGGAAAATGTGCGCAAGTTCATGATCTTCATGACCGACGGCCTGAATACGCGCTCACCGACATACCCCGCGAACAATGGCTGGGATGGCGGGCTGGCCAATAACCTCGCGAAGGAAATCTGCACCAACATCGCAGCCGACAAGACCAACCAGATCATGGTGTTCTCCGTCGCCTTCGATGTGACCGACACGGCCACGAAGGAAATCCTGCAGAAATGCGCCACCAATACCGGCGGACAGTTCTTCGATGCGAAGAACTCTTCGGAATTCCTCACGGCCTTCTCGAAGATCGGCCAGAGCATTGCCGAGCTGCGCCTCACGAAGTAAGGCCAGCGACGAGAGATAAAGACAAAGCCCGGCTCCGGCCGGGCTTTTTTTTTGTGGATCGCGTGATCGACAATCGGGCCGGGCTTCGGAGCGCCACAGGGCATTTTCGCACGAAGTGGCCCAGGGTCGCGTGCAGAAATGCGACAATATGATAAGGTAGAGCCTGTGAGGCAAATACGAATTCGCCGCAAATGCTCTACCGCGCGAGCCAGCCGCGATACCAATCGGCAAAAAGCCGCGCGCCATCCTGGATCGAGGTTTTCGGGCGAAAGCCTGTCAAGGCCATCAGCTTCGAGATATCGGCATAGGTCGTTTCGACATCCGTCACCTGGCGCGGCTTGTGGAGTTTGATCGCGGGGCGACCGCAGGCAGCCTCAATCGCCGCGATGAAATCGGCGAGGCGCTCGGGGCGGTTGTTCCCGATGTTGAGAACGCGATGCGGCGAACCGGTCGGGCCGGGCGGTGTTGGCAGCGGCAGAAGCCTTTCGATCGCTTCAACCACATCGTCGATATAGGTGAAATCGCGCGACATGCGCGCTTCGTCATAGACCTCGATCGGCTCGCCGGCATGGACGCGCGCGGTGAAGGTCCACATCGCCATGTCGGGCCGCCCCCACGGACCATAGACCGTGAAGAACCTCAGCCCCGTCATCGGGATACGATGCAGATGGGCGTAAGTTTCCGCCATCAGCTCGTTCGCGCGCTTCGTCGCGGCATAGAGCGAGACGGGGTGATCCACCGGATCATCTTCCAAAAACGGCACCTTGGTGTTCGCGCCATAGACCGAGCTTGAAGATGCATAGACAAGATGCTCGATCGGGTTGGCGCGTGCCGCCTCAAGGATGGTGAGGAACCCCTCGATATTCGAACGCGTATATTCGCGCGGCGCCTTAAGCGAATACCGTACACCAGCCTGAGCGGCAAAATGGGCGATGTATTGGGGTCGAAACGCCGCAATGATCGGCAAGGCCTTTGCCTCGTCCTCAAGCGAGACACGTTCAAAACGAAAATCCGGATGATTCCCCAGAACGCTGAGGCGCGCTTCCTTGAGGGCAGGGTCATAATAGGAATTGAGATTATCGAGCCCCAGAACCTGATGTCCCGCCTGAAGCAGCCGCTCAGCCTGATGCATCCCGATAAAGCCGGCGGCTCCTGTCACCAATATGCGCTTCGGCTTCATCTTCAGGGCGTCCCGACTCTCTCGCTTCGAACCGGAGAAAGCACGGGGTTGGGCGAGCGACAAGTCCGGATTTCAGGCGACGCGGCGCATGGACTCGACGGAATATTCCTCGCCAAAGACAATCGAGGCCGGTTCCGGTTTGCCGAAGAGATATCCTTGCGCGAAGCGCGCGCCCTCGAAAATCAGCATGTCGCGCTGCTGCGTTGTCTCGACACCCTCGACGACAACATCAACGCTGAGATCCTGCCCAAGCCCGAGAATGGCGCGGCGGATCGCCATGTTCATCGTTCCGTCGTCGGTATCCTGAACGAAGGAGCGGTCGATCTTGATCTTGTCGAACGGGAATTTCTGGATATAGCTCAGCGAGGAATGGCCGATGCCGAAATCATCGAGCGCGATCTGAACGCCGAGAAGACGAAGCTGGCGCAGGATTTCGAGCGTGCGGGTGTCGTCGGTCAGCAGCACCGATTCCGTGATTTCGAGAATGAGGCGGTGCGGCGGCAGGCCTGCCATGGCCAGCGCGTTGATCACCGAAACCGCCAGTTGGTGATTGCGGAACTGGATCGGCGACAGATTGACCGAAACCTGCTTGCCGCCGGGCAATTTCGCGAAAGTTGCACAGGCCTGACGCAGCGCGATTTCGCCAATTTGCAGGATCAGCCCGCTCTCTTCCGCGATATCGATGAAATAGGCCGGCGGTAACATCCCTTTTTCAGGGTGTTTCCAGCGGATCAAGGCTTCATAAGCGGCCGGTTCGTTGTGCTCGAGATCGATGATGGGCTGGTAGAACAGCACGAATTCATCATTCTGGATGGCGCGGCGCAAATCCTGCTCCACTTCCCGGCGGGCAAGGAGCGCAGCCGTCATGCCCGGATCGAAGAAGGCGTAGGTTCCGCGTCCGTCGCGCTTGGCACGGTAGAGCGCGATATCGGCCTTCTTGAGCAGCTCCTGCGCGTCGTTGCCGTCCGTTGGAGCAATCGCGACACCGACGCTCGCGCCGACGAAAACGCGCTTCCCGCGGATGCGATAGGGCATGGACAGAGCACGCACGAGACGCTTGGCCAGTTGAACCACCGTATCCCGGTCGCGCAAGTCCGGAAGGATGACAGCGAATTCGTCTCCGCCAAAACGCGCGGCCATGCCATGTGCCGGCACGGCGCGGGTCAGGCGGCGCGCCGCCATGCGCAGCAGAACATCGCCCGAATCGTGCCCCATCGTGTCGTTCACGTCCTTGAAGTGATCGAGGTCGAGGCAGAGCACCGCCACTTCCTGGCCCTTGCGGTTCGTGGCGATCGAGTTCGTCAGCTTCTCGAGGAAGAGCGTGCGGTTCGGCAGGCTCGTGAGCATGTCATGCAGGGCGAGGTGTTCGATTTCGCTTTCCGCCCGCTTGCGGTCGGTCGCGTCGATCACCATGCCCTCGTAATAGAGCGGGCGCCCCTCTGCGTCGCGCACGATCCAGGCCGCTTCAGAGATCCAGATCTTCTCGCCGGTCTTCATGCGATAGACCTCGGAGACGAAATCGGTGGTGCGGCCATCGCGCGCCATGATGGCGGCGAATTCGTCCCGGCGGTCAGGATCAACATACCAGTTGTGTGCGAGGGAACTCGCGTGTTCCAGCAGTTCGGCCTCGCTCTCATAGCCATTCAGCCGCGCGAAAGCGGGGTTGGCACGCAACTGCGTTCCATCCATTGCGGAACGATAGATGCCGACGATAGAGTTTTCGAACAGCGAGCGGAATTCGGCCTCGGCCCGCTCGAGCCGCAATTCGCGGCTGCGCGCCTCGGTGACATCGGCGAAAGTGCGCACCGCGCCGCCATCCGGCAGCACAATCGTGTGAATATCGAGGATGATGCCGTTGGGTCGGCGCCGCTCATAGGACTGATTGGCGAGGGCCACGCCACCCGAGCGGACAAACTCGATGAAATCCTGACCCATGTTGTCGAATTCGCCTGCCCCGATCTGGTATTCGAGAAGCTCTTCGAAGGGCATGCCGGCGCGCAGCAGGGTCGGCGGCAGACCGAGCAATTCGACAACGCGGCTGTTGAAGAACTCGACCTTCTTGTCCGGCCCGATCTTCATGATGCCTTGCGAGACATTCTCGATGGTTTCTTCCAGCTCACGCCGGATCGTCTCCACCTCCTGTCGACGGCGGGCGAGGTCGGTGATGTCGGAGAGCACGCGGACCTCGCCGCCATTCGCCATCCGCTTTGTCTGGACGCGCAGAACCGCGCCGTTGGGACGCGTGCGCTCGAACACGCGGTTGCCGGGTTTGTGCGCGACCTTGGCGGCCCAGAGCTGGAACTCGGAGCCCATGCGGGCGAATTCGCCTTGAGCGAGCATCTTGTCAACGAGGTCGCGGAAAAAGGGCTTGTTCTCGCAATCTTCCGGCTGGAGCCCGGAAAACTCGATGAAGCGCCGGTTGAAAACGCTCACCCGCCCATCCGGGTCGATCATCACGATGCCCTGATCCACATTCGAGAGGGTGGCGTTGATGGTGCTGGTCGCGATGGCCAATTCGGCGGTGCGCTGATCCACCGATTGCTGCAGCCCGAGATTGAAGCTGTCGAGCTCCTGGATCATCAGCTCCATGGAGCGATCGGTGCGGCGACGATCCCGGTCGCTTTCCTCGTAGGCGGCCGAAACCAGTTCCGCGAGGCGCGCGATATCGTGCGTGCCATCGCTCAGCCGCGCTTGCTCCAGTTGTTTTTTGAACAGCTTGTGCACGTCAGGAGATCCGCGCCGCTCGTTCGTAGATGGAGAAAACGGTCATCGTCTGGTTGTGAAGCTGGCAGAACCCGGAACCCGAGTGCGGCGAAATCTCGCCGTAGGAATAGAAGCCGATCATGGCATGATTGCGCGCCAGTTCTTCGGCGGCGGCATCCACTTCGTCGACAGCGCGTTGCCCCATCAGCAAGCGTCGACCGATGCAGGAGATCAGCACGGAGAGGCCGCTAACCTCGTCCTCCGGCGCCGCGGATTGGCGGGCGGCGTCCGCCGCGCCCTCGATCAGGCGATCAAAACTTCCGCGCATCAGCTGAGCGGTCCACCCCTCCGGCATGTCGCCTGCGAAGGTCATGGAACCGACCTCGCGATCAATCGCGAGAATGGTGCGCACGACGTCATTGCCCGGCGCATCGGGGTCGTCGATCCGAAGCGGAAAGAGCAGGCCGGAGCCCGGCAGATCGCGCACTTCATCGGCACCAAGATACCGTTCATAGAGTTCGAGTGCCGGCTTTCCGTCGAGTTCGAACAGGACGTTGGCCGATGATTTCGTGATGCGGCGGCGCGGGCCAAACACGTCCCAGCCACCGGCGCTGCCGGTCCGGACCTCAAACCCTGAACCGAAGAAGCCGATCGCGGCAATCGCGCCGCTGCATCCGGGTGCATTGGCCGCCACGATCGTGTTTTCAAACAGGGTGCCATCGCCGGCCATGCCGCCACTGACAACCACGCCGGGCCCGACGCCCTGCGTCAGACCCGCGACAAGCTTGCTGCCATTGACCTGAAGTCCATCCGAAATCACCAGCACGGCCTTGAGGTCAGGCCGCCGGAGCGACTGAGCCAGCGCGCGGCCGCAGGCTTCCGAATCCGGGAAATCGCTGCTGTTGATCGTGGCGAGATCGACGCGAGCGTGATGGAATTTCACCGCGACAGCGAGAACCCGCTCATCGGTGATGACCTCGGCGTTGAATTGCCCGCCAGTGGAGCAGCCCACGATCCGGGCTTCCGGAAAGGCCTCGCGCAGCGCACGAAAACACGCGCCCTGCGCGACGGTGGCGCGTTCTCCGAAAAACAGGACGAGATCCGGCTCAAAGTCCGCCTCACCAGTCCAGGACAGGCCGCGCTCGGCGTGCCATTCGAACTCAAACGTACGCATGCAACACCATTTTCTATGGTTGCAGGCGACGCTATCCGGCAATCTTTAAAAAACGTCTTACTTCGGCAACTTGAGTTAATTTGTTCGGATCATGCGTTTGCGTTGCACCAGCCGCCAGATATGCGGACCAAGCACGGCTGTGGCGGCAATCAGCAGGAGCGCGAGCGAAAGCGGCTTCTGGATGAAGATCAGCAGGCTGCCATCCGAGATGGTCATCGCGCGCCGGAATTCCTGCTCTGCCATCGGCCCGAGGATCATCCCGATGATCACCGGCGAGGTCGGGAAATCAAACCGCCGCATCAGGAAACCGAGTCCCCCCACCACATAAAGCAGCACGAGATCAACCACCGAGCGGCTGATGCCGTAGGTGCCGATCGTCGCAAAGACCAGAATGCCGCCGTAGAGAAGCGGTTGGGGAATCTTGAGGATTTTCACCCACAGACCCACCAGCGGCAGATTGAGCACCAGCAACATCACATTGCCGATGAAGAGCGAGGCGATCAGGGTCCAGACCAATTGCCCCTGCGTTGTCAGCAATTGCGGGCCGGGATTGATCCCGTAACTCTGGAAGGCGGAGAGCATGATCGCGGCGGTGGCTGATGTGGGCAGGCCAAGCGTCAGCATCGGCACGAGCACACCGGCAGCGGAAGCGTTGTTCGCTGCTTCCGGTCCTGCGACACCTTCGATCGCGCCATGCCCGAATTCCTCGGGGTTCTTCGCGAGTTTCTTCTCGGTGTAATAGGAGAGGAAGGTCGGGATTTCCGCGCCACCCGCCGGCATCGCCCCGATGGGGAATCCGAACGCTGTGCCACGCAGCCACGGTTTCCACGAGCGCTTCCAGTCGTCGCGTGTCATCCCGACGCCGCCCTTGACCTCGAGCACTTCCTCCTTGTGTTTCTTCTGCGCGGCGAGATGCAGGGTTTCGCCCACGGCAAACAGGCCGACCGCAACAATCAGCACATTGATCCCGTCCAGAAGCTCGAGCACGCCGAAGGTGAAGCGCGCCTGCCCCGATTGCAGATCAACCCCGATCAGGCCGAAGAACAGGCCGAGCGCGAGCGCTGTCAGCCCCCGAAGCGCAGATGATCCCAGAACGGCCGAAACCGTTACGAAACACAGGATCATCAGAGAGAAATATTCGGCCGGACCGAATTTCAAAGCGAGATCGACGACCGGTTTGGCAAGAAATGTGATGCCCAGAGTGCCAATGGTGCCGGCCACGAACGAGCCGACAGCGGCTGTGGCGAGAGCCGCGCCGGCGCGGCCCTTCTTCGCCATCTTGTGCCCCTCCATCGCGGTGACGATGGTGGCACTCTCGCCCGGCGTGTTGATGAGAATGGAGGTGGTCGATCCGCCATACATTGCGCCGTAATAGATGCCGGCGAACAGAATGAAGGCGGAGGTCGGGTCCACCTTGTAGGTGATCGGCAGCAGGAGCGCGATGGTCAGCCCCGGCCCGAGGCCCGGAAGCACGCCGATCGCCGTGCCGACCGTGACGCCCGCCAGCGCCCACAGGAGGTTCATGGGTGTCAGCGCCGTGGCGAAACCCATCATCAGCAGGTTGAAACTTTCGACCATATTGGTCTCCCCTCTGCCCCGAGCATACCCCGCCGGGCTGACCGTCTTGCAGTCGATGTGATTGTCAGATGAGGCTTTCGATCAAGCCCGTGCCGATCTTGTAGCCAAGCACGCGGTCGAACCCGACATAGGACCCGAAAGCGAGGAAGAACCCGATCAGGGCGTCGCGCCACCATTTCTCGCTGCCAAAGCCGCGGGCGACCAGCGTAAACATGATGGTGGAGGCGATGATGAAACCGATCTTGTCAATCAGGGCCGCATTCAGCACCAGCCCCGCGACAACAAACCCGAGCGATCCCATCTCGGTAATCGTGCCATCCTGATCATGGGCCCACCCTCCGCGTTGCGCCGCAACGACGAGCCCGGTTCCGAGCATGAGCAGGAAAACCGTGATCATCGAAGGGAAGACCGAGGGACCGACCGTCGCATAAAGCACCTGCGGGATGATCGACGTCTGCCAGGCGGCAACGGCGCCGAGCGCAAGCACGCCAAGACCAATACAGAAATGCGGAATGTTCGAGCGTTTTGTTGTGTTCATCCGTGCCGGCCCCCCGCCCGGCTGATCATCTGAGCACAAAAAACTCCAGGCGCACAGATCGCCTGGAGTTCAGTTGTTCCAAGTTATTGGGTCAGGAGGCGAGCCCCAGATCCTTGAGGATGGCGGCCGTCTCGCCGATATCCTTCTTGAGGAATTCGCCGAACTTGTCGCCAGCGAGGAAGATGCCGTCCCAATTGCGGGTCTCGAGCGTCTTCTTCCAGGCCGGACCGTTGACCATCTTCTCGATGAGAGCCACCAGCGCATCGCGCTGGGCGGTCGTGATGCCCGGAGCCGCGAAGACGCCGCGCCAGTTGTAGAGCACGACATTGACGCCCTGCTCCTTCAGCGACTTGACGCCGTTCTGGGTGCCCTCGGAAGACATGGCAAGCGCGCGCAGCTTGCCGGCCTTGATCTGCTCCTCAAACTCGCCATAGCCCGAAACGCCCGCCCCGACCTGATTGCCGAGCAGAGCGGCCTGAGCCGGGCCACCGCCCGCGAAGGCAACGTAGGCCATCGAGCGCGGATCAAGCCCGAGTGATTTCGCGACCATGCCGACGAGGATATGGTCAGAGCCGCCGGCCGAACCACCGGCCCAGGAAACCGCCTTCGGGTTTGCCTTGAGGGCATTCGTCAGATCGCCGATCGTCTTGTAGGGCGAGGCCGCCGGAACAACGATCACCAAAGCTTCACCGGTGAGGCGGGCAATGGGCGTGACATCGGCGATCGTGACCGGGCTCTTGTTGGCGATGCCGGCACCCACCATCACCATGCCGCCGATCATGATGGCGTTCGCCTGACCCTTCTTGCCATTGATGAAGCGCGGCAGACCGACCATGCCGCCAGCGCCGCCGACATGTTCGAACTTGAACTCGCTCAGGATGCCATCGGCCCGCATTGCGGCTTCGATCGCACGCGCGGTGCCGTCCCACCCGCCACCCGGGGCGGCCGGGACGAAGACGTCGAGGCTGGTGATGGCCTGAGCCTGCGCGGAAGTGAGAGCTGGAAGCCCGAGGCCGATTGCGGCAGCGCCGACCGTGCCGATTTTGAGAAGATCACGCCGTGTTGTCATGGAAAATTCCTCCCTGTTCGTTGTTCTTGAGGGTCAGTTGGACCCATCGCCGATACGGTTGTCAATGGTCGAGACCGCTCTCCAACGGTCTCGCCAGAAATCCGTCCGCCGCTCGCTACATGGCAAACCTGACGCGAGGCTGACAGTCGCGCTCAATCCGTCGTCAGCCGCGATAAAGTCGCCAAGTTCCGGCTGGGTCAAGGATTTCGATGCCGTCTTCGGTCTCGCGGCAATGGCCGGGGCCGATCGGCACCTTGCCGTGCCCGCCTGGCAGATCGAGCACATAGGCCGGGATGGCCGGCCCGGGGAGCTGCCCGCGCAACGCGCCGTAGATCGCTTGTCCTTCCGCGATGGGGAGCCGGAAATGGCCCGTGCCCGGCGCAAGATCGGGATGGTGCAGATAGAGCGGGCGAATGCGGTTCGCCGCCATCGCGCGGAAGAGCGTCGCGAGCGTTTCGGTTTCGGCGTTCACGCCCTTGAGCAAGACGGTCTGGCCCAGCAGCACGATCCCGGCATCGGCGAGCCTTGCGATGGCTTTTTTCGCTTCCGAAGTGAATTCGCTCGCGTGGTTGGCGTGGATCGCCACACTCACCGCTTTCCCCTCGATCCGAAGCGCGCGAACCAGCTCAGCGGTGATGCGTTCGGGCGAGACCACCGGCACGCGGCTGTGCCAGCGCACGAGCTGCACATGCGGGATTTGCGCCAGTCTCTCACCCAGTGCCTGAATTCGCCGCGCCGAGAGCATCAGCGGGTCGCCGCCCGTGAGAATGACTTCGAAGATCGCGGGGGTCGCGGCAATGTAAGCGAAGGCCTGATCGAGTTCGGTTTCGCTCAGCGTGCCGTCACCGTCCGGCCCGACCATTTCGCGGCGAAAGCAGAACCGGCAATAAACGGGGCAGGCATGCAGGACTTTCAGCAACACGCGATCGGGGTAGCGATGCACCAGCCCCTTCAGCGGTGAGTGGGTGTGATCACCGATCGGATCGGGGCTTTCATCCGGCGTCGTGATGCTTTCGCGCGGATCGGGCAGGAACTGGGCTGCAATCGCCGTTTCGCCCTGCCGGATCAGATCGACCATGGCAGGCGTGATGGCGACCGCGTAGCGATCGGTTACGGCGACGAGGGCCGGAATGGCTTCGACAAGCCCGGCTTCCCGCAATCCATTCAGGGAGGTGATGGTGCGTCTCATGCGCCCTCACCGATCGTGAAGGGGGTGAAGATGACGTGCTGAACATCCTCGGCGCCGGCCGCAAGCATCGCGAGCCGATCAAACCCCAGTGCCGCACCGGAGGCGGGGGGCATGTGCGCAAGGGCAGCGAGGAAATCGTCGTCCACAGGATAACGCTCGCCATAGAGGCGGAGTTTCTCTGACATATCGGCTTCGAAGCGGCGGCGCTGTTCGGCTGCATCGGTGAGTTCGCCGAAGGCGTTCGCAAGTTCAACCCCGCAGACATACAGTTCGAAACGCTCGGCAAACCGCGGGTCATCGGGGCATGGACGCGCAAGAGCAGCTTCGGATATCGGATAGCGATCGAGAAAAGTCGCGCGATCCATGCCCAGATGCGGCTCGATTTT
This sequence comes from Hyphomicrobiales bacterium, assembly GCA_017302635.1. GTDB lineage: Bacteria > Pseudomonadota > Alphaproteobacteria > Rhizobiales > Beijerinckiaceae > Rhabdaerophilum. The sequence continues at coordinate 277,415 of JAFLCX010000001.1, read as the reverse complement.
TTCCAGGAGGACGCGCGAGAAGATATCGCCCCATGTGTCGTCGGACGCGGTGCGGATGCCGACCCGGTTGGCTTCTGCTGCGAAACGATCGCGATCCTCAAGGCAGGGTTCGAGCGCGAGGCCGGCATGGCGTTCAAACGCCTCGACCAGTGAGAGGCGCTCGGGCTCGCTGCGCACATCGCAGACCCGTCCGCGAAAGTGGAACTCGCGCCGCCCGCCAATTTCGCCTGCACGTTTCAGCATCGCTGTGCAATCGGCCATCAGGGTCTCGTAGTTTTCCCCGGATCGATACCATTCGAGCATCACGAATTCGGGCGCGTGGAGCCGCGAGGCTTCGCGCGCCCGGAACACCGGCGCGAATTGGAAGATGCGGCTCTCGCCTGCCGCAAGAAGCTTTTTCATCGCGAATTCCGGCGAAGTGTGGAGATAGCCGCGCGATGCCTCACCCGCTGCATCCACCCATCGCGCCTCGAAGGCATGCAGATGCGTCTCGTTCCCTGGTGAGACCTGAACGATCCCGGTATCGACCTCGAGAAACTCATCGCGAGTGAAATGGGCGCGCAAGGCCTCCTTCAGCCGGGCACGGATGACAAGCCCGGGCCGACGACGCGCATGGCTCTCGCGATGCCAGAAGGGGGGTGGGGGCGCAGGCAGGTCCGAAATCCTCGCTTCCGAAAGGGTTGGCGTTTTTCGAGGAAGCGGCTATGGAGCCGCATCTTTCGAAAAGCAATCGCGCTTCCAATCAGTCGGGGTTTTCCGTGGTCAAGGTCATCGCTTCCTCCATCCGCAAGGGCAATGTCATCGAGCTGGATGACAAGCTCTATTCCGTGATCTCGGCGGAAAGCTTCTTCCCCGGCAAGGGCACGCCTACAACGCAGATCGACGCGCGCCGCCTTTCGGATGGCGTGAAGACCACGGTTCGCTACCGCACCACCGAGCAGGTGGAAAAGGCCTATGTCGAGGAGAAGGACTACACCTACCTCTATCCCGACGATAACGGCTACATCTTCATGGACAAGGAAAACTACGAGCAGGTGACGGTCGCCGCCGATACGATTGGCGATGGCGTGGCCTATCTGCAGGAAAACATGGAAGCCAAGCTCGGGCTTTATAACGGCATCGCCGTGACCGTATCGCTGCCGCAGCGTGTGATCCTCGAAATCACCGAGACCGAGCCCGTGACGAAGGGCCAGACGGCCTCTTCCTCCTACAAGCCCGCGATCCTTTCGAACGGCGTGCGCACGCTCATCCCGCCGCATGTTACGGCCGGGACGCGCGTGGTGATCAACACGGAAGATGGTTCGTACGTGGAACGCGCGAAGGATTGAGGTATCGCGTCCCGCTTGCGGGCGGCGCATACCCGTTCTAGCTTCACCCCCGGGATCACACCGGGGGTTTTCATGTCGGCTTGGGTTGGAATGTCGCGCGGTGTTGCCGCTTTTGTCGCCCTCGCTGCCATGACAGGCCTGTCGGCCGGGCAGGCCCAGAACCCTCCGCCCGCTCCTCCGAAAATCGACCTGAAGCTTTTCGAGAAATCGGAAGTCGACCGCTCGAAGGGCTGTTCTTTCGTCCTTTGGCAGGAGGATCGCGACCCCGACAAGGATCGCTTCGCCTATGTTTTCAGCGAGACTCTGGGCCGCAATCACGTGCGCGAGAATGCGCGGGTGAAAATCGGCAACGAGGTGATCAGCTTCAAGCGTGTCGCGGTGGGGGGCGCCAAGGAGTTCGGCTACAAGACCTTCCCCAGCGCGCTCTACAAGGCCGATAAGGATGACAGTTTCCTGATCTTCGATCTCAAGCTCGAGGATTCGCCGGGCGAGGTGATGGATGTGAATGGCGGCACGATGACCGTCATCCGGCCGAAACTCCCGCCTTTCGTCATCAGCGTGAAGGGCAATGCCGGCTGCAACACGCCTGCCGCGCCCGCGCCGCGTGCCGCTGCTCCGGCACCTCAGCCGAAGCAGGAAACCAACGCGATCGGCAGTTTCTCGCCCTATCCCGTGCGTGGTGCCGAGGTTCCTGCCAAGATGCGCGCCGAGGCGGTCAAGTCCATCGGCTGCAAGGATGCCAACCTGCGCAAGGGTGGCTCAGGCTATTCCATGAGCGAGGAATCGGCGATCTGGGAGCTGACCTGCGAGGATTATGCGGGGGGCCCCGGCAAGATCATGGTGCTGGTCTATACGCCTGACCCGGCGCAGAACTACACCTTCCTGCGTTTCGATGTCCCCAAGGGCAAGGAGCGCCAGACCAATATCCGCGAGATCGTCAACCCCAAATGGGACCTGAAAGCGCGCGTCATCACGTCGATCGTCACGGAGGGCAATGGCCGGGATTGCGGCATTTTCGAGCGCCACCGGCTGAATGACGAAGGTAAATTCGAACTGATCGAATACCGCGAGAAGACGATATGCGACGGCAAATCGATGGACCCCAAGGATTTTCCGCTGGTCTACCGCCGCTGACAGTTCGCACTCTGCGCGTGCTGGATTTCCCGGCCGCTCCGTGCCAATGAACCGCGCAACAAGAAGACGCGCGAGGACCTGATGTCGAACCCCCTTCTGGTTGAAGTCACGCGCGGCGGCATCGTCGAGAGCGGGCATGCCGGCGCGATCGCGGTATGCGATGCGGAAGGCGGCGTGGTGTTCTCGATGGGCGACATCGGGCGTCCGATTTTCCCGCGCTCGGCCATCAAGGGGTTTCAGGCCCTGCCGCTGATCGAGAGTGGCGCGGCGGATCGTTTTCATCTCACTGATGCCGAACTCTCGCTCGCCTGTGCCAGCCATTCCGGCGAGCCGGAGCATGCGACCACCGCAGCGGGGATGCTCGCGAAAGCGGGGCAGACAGAGGCCTGCCTCGAATGCGGTGCGCATTGGCCGATGGGCGAGAAAGCCGCGCGGCGGCTGTTCTCCAGCGGGGCAAAGCCGACAGCGCTTCACAACAACTGTTCGGGCAAGCATTCCGGCTTCGTCTGCGCCGCGATCGAGATGGGGCATGATCCGCTAGGCTATATCCAGCCCGATCACCCCACCATGCGCGAAGTCAGCGCCTCGATCGAAGCCATGACCGGGTTTGATCTCGCGAAAGCCGCGCGTGGCGTGGACGGTTGCTCTATCCCCACCTACGCCATTCCGCTGAAAAACATCGCGACCGGCTTCGCGAAATTCGCCAGCGGCGAGGGGCTTTCAAAAAGCCGCGCCGAGGCCGTGCGCCGGCTGCGCCAGGCCGTTGCAGCCTCGCCCTTCCACGTGGCCGGAACAGGGCGCTTCGATACGCTCGTGATGGAGGATTTGCGCGAGCGGGCTTTCATCAAGACCGGGGCGGAGGGGGTCTATTGTGCCGCTCTGCCCGAGAAGGGGCTCGGCATCGCGATCAAGATCGATGATGGTGCCACGCGCGCCTCGGAGACCGCGATGTCCGCGATGCTGACCCGCTTCCTCGAACTTGACGCCTCAGCTTCAAAAAATGTCGCCGCGCATCTCGATTATCGCATGTCGAACTGGAACGGGATCGAGGTCGGCCGTCTGCGCCCCGCGATGGGCCTAGCGGGCTGACAATCGCGCCGCCAGCACCAGCCGCCGCGCAATGGCCTCCGAGCCCTTGAGCAAGGGGGCGAAGTGCAGTCCCCTTGCATCGCCTGATCTCTGCACCCGCGGGATATGCACAAAGACGACCGGTATGTTCGCACTCGTCCGGCGCAACACGAAGCGATAACCTGCATTGCATAGGTAAGGCCCGGCATTGCGCGAGAGTGTCGTCGGCAGGCCAAAGTGGCGCATTCCATCGCGCAGCACGCGCATCGGCGCGCGCCCTTTCAGCATGGGCGGCCCGTCATCCAGCGCCGATGTTCGCGGCAATCGTCCGGATTGATCGCGCTGGGTGCGAGAAGCACGGTTGCGGGCCACCATCTCGATCGAGATCGCCTTGCGCCGCGCCGCGACACCAAACATCAGCACCGCGCGCGGCTTTTTCTCGAGGAGGCGCTCCAGTGCCTTCTCGGTGGGGCCATATCCTACCGGAAGGATGGCCGCGCGGACTTTCCAGTCGAGCCATGACCAGCAGGGCCGGGCGGCAAGCGCTTCGGCGAGGCGCGCCGAGGGGTTGATGGCCATGCCTGGAAACGGCCCGAAACCGGTGATCAGCAGGTGTTTTCTCATATCCGGCCATCATGTGGCCTGAATTGGCCGCGAGGCAAGCGGCCCATTTCAAGCGCGACGGTGAATTAACGAAGCGTTCACGCGCCGCGATCTAACGAGAAGCCCTCCCAACTCCTTTTCGATTGTCATGAGCCTCAAAAGCGCGCGCCCCTCGCTGTTTCCCAACCGCCGCCAATTGCTGGCGGGGCTGGCGCTTGCGCCGCTGACGGCTTGTGCCTCCGGGCCGGGATTCAGGGCTTCGGGCGCTGACCAGACGATCACCGAACAGCCCGTGCTGCACGTGATCACCACGCGCAAGCTCGCGAAAGAGGGCAAGGCCTCACCTTTCCTCGATGCCAGCCGCTCGCCGCGCCTCGCTTATCATCGCGCGCGGCTGCGCCCGCCAGACCAGTCGACGCTGGGGCGGATCGGGTCTTACGTCTCGAACGGCGATTACTCGGTGGCCGCACTGGAGCCACAACCGGGCGAGGCGCCGACAGCCTTTGCGGAAAGCCTGCGCGGTCGCCCGACCCTTCTCTTCGTGCATGGCTATAACCAGACCTTCGAAAGCGCGGCCTATGATGCCGCCTTGCTGGGCGATTCCATCGGGTTTCGTGGCAATGTTGCGTTGTTCACCTGGCCGTCGCGCGCCGGGTTGCTCGACTATGGCTATGATCGCGAGAGCGCGCTGATTGCCCGCGACCCGTTCGCTGATGCTCTGGCAGCCGTCACGCAGGACCCGTTCGGCGCGCGTTTGCATCTCGTCGCGCATTCCATGGGCACGCTCGTGGCCCTCGAAGCCCTGCGTATGCATTGGGACCGGCATGGCGAAAAGGGGATGGACCGCATCGGCGCGGTCGTCTTCGCCGCACCCGACATCGATGCCGATGTCTTCCGCGCCGGGCTCGAGAAGATTGGGCCGATGCGCGAAAAAATGACCGTGATCACCGCCACCAACGACCGTGCACTTGATCTCTCGCGCCGTCTTGCAGGTGGCGATCGCGTTGGTGCCTTGCCGGCGAAGGCCTTGGCTGGCCTCGGCATTCGCGTGATCGACGCCACCGATTTTGCCTCCGGCCTGATCCGGCATGATGTGTTCGTCTCGAATGCCGATGTGCGGGCCGCCATCCAGCGGGCAGTGCAGCGCGCCTGAGCCTTGCCAAGCGGCACGAACCGGGTAGCCTCGCTGCTGAAAGAGAGGTTGCCATGCCCGGATTTGTGCTTGCCCTGCTGCTGATGGCCTTTCCGGCCTTGGCGCAATCGCCCCATCCGGTCGGGTCGCATCTTTTCACCTATCAGGATCGCGGCGCGCGCGGCGATGTCGAGATCGAGATTGCCGCCGTGGCAGGCTCGGCTTGCGCGACGAAACCCTGCCCGCTGGTCATCGCCATGCACGGGTTGACGCGCAACGCCATCCAGACGCGCGACAACTGGCTCGATCTCGCCGAACGGCACAGCCTGATCGTGGTCGCACCGTATCTCGATACCAAGCGCTTCCCCACGCGCCTTTACCAGCAGGGTGGGGTGGTGGGAGAGCCGGACCACGCGAAATGGCTCTACCAGACGATTGAACGGCTCTATGATCATCTCGTGATGCAGAAACGAGCCGAGGCTGGCGGATATGTTCTGTTCGGGCATTCAGCCGGCGCGCAGTTCGTGCATCGCATGGTGCTGGCGATGCCGCAGGCGCGCTACCGCCTCGCGATTGCGGGCAATGCCGGGTTTTACACCCTCCCGACCGGCAAGGCTGAAGCGGGTGGCTTTGAGTTTCCGTTTTCGCTGGAGGGCACGCCGATCAGCGAAGGAGAGCGCAAGGCCGCGCTTCAGCGCCCGATGGTGCTGATGCTGGGCGATCAGGACAACGACCCCAATCACTACCAGCTCAACAATTCCGAGGGTGCGAAGGCGCAAGGCCCGCACCGTTTCGCGCGTGGCCAGTTCTTCTTCGCGGCAGCCGAGGCCGAGGCGAAGCGACTCGGTGTTCCGCTGGGTTGGAAAAAGGTGGTGGTGCCGGGTGTCGACCACGACAACACGCGCATGGCTGCTGCTGCGGCACGGATGATCTTCAGTCCGCGCTGAGGGTTATGGCGCTCCGACGAGGGGCTGCGCGTAACCGAGCTTCTGGTTCAGTCCGTCAAGCAGGCTCGCGGCGGCTTCGGCGATGTTCGTGCCGGGCGGGAAGATGGCGGTGGCACCAGCCTCCATCACGGCCGCGAAATCCTGTGGCGGGATCACGCCCCCGACCACGATCATGATATCCGCCCCACCCTCGGCCACGAGCGCGGATTTCAGCGCGGGCACCAGCGTGAGATGCCCGGCAGCGAGCGACGAGACACCCACCACATGGGCGTGGCCCGCCACGGCCTGTTTCGCCACCTCTTCGGGCGTTGCGAAAAGCGGGCCGATTTCCACCTCGAATCCGAGATCGTTGAAGGCCGAAGCCACAACCTTCTGGCCGCGATCGTGCCCGTCCTGCCCGATCTTCGCGACGAGGATCTTGGGCTTACGACCCTCATTCTCGGTGAAGGCCTGAACCATGCCCGAGGCGCGTTTCGCGATCGGGTTTTCGGCACCCAGCGTATCCTTGTAGATGCCGGAAACGACCCGGATTTCTGCCTGGTGCCGGTTCCATGCTCGTTCGAGGGCGAGCGAAATCTCGCCTACCGAAGCGCGGGCGCGTGCGGCTTCGACGGCCAGGGCAAGGAGGTTGCCCTTTCCCGAACGCGCAGCCGCTTCCAGCGTGGCCAGCGCATTGTTCACGGCTGAAGCATCGCGGCCCGCGCGGAGCTGACGCAATTTGTCGACCTGCCGGGTGCGCACGGCGGCGTTATCGACCTGAAGGATGTCGAGCGGCTTCTCGTCCAGCGGGCGCAAGGTGTTCACCCCGATAATCGCCTGCTCGCCGGAATCGATCCGCGCCTGCGTGCGGGCGGCGGCTTCCTCGATCCGGAGCTTCGGAATGCCGGCCTCGATGGCCTTGGCCATGCCGCCGAGCCTTTCCACTTCCTTGATGTGGCTCCAGGCGCGGCGGGCGAGGTCGCCCGTGAGCTTCTCGACCATGCGGCTACCGCCCCAGGGGTCAATAAAGCGGCACGTTCCGCTTTCCTGCTGGATCAGGATTTGCGTGTTGCGCGCAATGCGGGCCGAGAAGTCGCTCGGCAGGGCGAGCGCTTCATCGAGCGCGTTGGTGTGCAAGGATTGTGTGCCGCCCTGCGTGGCGGCGAGCGCCTCGATCATGGTGCGCGGCACGTTGTTGAACACATCCTGCGCGGCGAGGCTCCAGCCCGAGGTCTGGCAATGGGTGCGAAGGGCGAGGGATTTCTCGCTCTTCGGTTTGAAATCCTTGACGATCTTCGCCCAGATGAGGCGCGCGGCGCGCATCTTGGCGATTTCCATGAAGAAATTCATGCCAATCGCCCAGAAGAACGACAGCCTCGGTGCGAATGCATCGATATCGAGACCGGCTCTCGTGCCCGCGCGCAGATATTCGAGGCCGTCGGCAAGCGTGTAGGCAAGTTCGAGGTCGGCGGTCGCGCCCGCTTCCTGCATGTGGTAGCCGGAAATCGATATCGAGTTGAATTTCGGCATATTTTCAGCCGTATAGGCGAAAATATCCGAGATGATCCGCATCGAACCCTGAGGCGGGTAGATGTAGGTGTTGCGGACCATGAACTCCTTCAGAATATCGTTCTGGATCGTGCCAGAGAGCTTCGCCGCCGGCACGCCCTGCTCCTCGCCCGCGACGATGAAAAGCGCCAGGATCGGCAGCACGGCACCGTTCATGGTCATGGAAACGCTCATGCGGTCGAGCGGAATGCCGTCGAACAGAGTGCGCATGTCGAGGATGGAGTCGATCGCGACACCGGCCATGCCGACATCGCCCGAAACGCGCGGATGATCGCTGTCATAGCCGCGATGGGTCGCAAGATCGAAAGCGACCGAGAGGCCCTTCTGCCCGGCCGCGAGGTTGCGCCGATAGAAGGCGTTCGAATCCTCGGCGGTCGAAAACCCGGCATATTGCCGGATGGTCCATGGGTTCGTGGCATACATGGTGGGGTAGGGCCCGCGCAGGAAAGGCGCGATGCCCGGCCATGTTTGAAGAAAATCGAGCCCGGCGAGATCGGCTTCCGAGGTCAGCGGCGCGATCACGATGCCCTCTGGAGTGTGCCACGCGCCGGACGGCGCCTCAGCGGGCGACGGCGCCGCAACATTCGGGCGGGAAATGGTCGAGAAATCAGGGATCATCCGGCGGCTCCCGTCTCCGACTTTTCGAACGATGTGAGCGTTGCATCCAGAAACGCGACGAGGTCCATGCCAAGCTGAAGATAGCTGGAAATTCCGGCGGCGTTGAGAGCCTGCTCAAGTTCACCCGGCTTTCCCGCGAGATGCAGCATGGTGGCGCCAGCCTTGCGCAAGGCTTGCGCAATCGCAACAGCTTCAGAGGCGTAGTCGGCATCTGCGCCCACAAGGCAAGCCGCCGTCGCACCGCTGGCCTTGAAAGCGCGCAGCAATTCATCGACATCCGTGCCGCCCGCCGCTAGCGGAAACCCGTCCGAAAGTTCGACTGCAATACCGCCGGCCTCGTAGGCGTTTTTCGCGAAGCCCGCACGTGGCGTGAAATCCGCGAGGCGGCCGAGCGGCGCGAGAAACACGCGCGGGCGCGGAGCGAGGCCCTCGGCCCGGTCGCGCAAAGCCTCGAAAGGCTCGGCGAGGCGCATGCCGGGGAACGGCCCGACTGGCACTGTGCGCGGGGCAGGGCGGAGCACATACGGCGACGCCTCGCCCAGGTCAGGAAATTCGCTGACGCCAGTCAGCGGCGTTTTGCGCTTCGCAATCGCGCTCATTCGGGCTTCGCGCGTCGCCGCGATCTCGCCCGCAAGCAAGCCGGTATCGAGCGCGGCCGGCATCGCGAAATAGGGGCCGGATCGCGCGGCCTCGATGCGCTGGAAGAGGGCCCATGCCTTGTCTTCCATGGCGATCGTCAGCGCTTCGATCGAACCCGCGCCGGCAGCCGGATCGATCGTGCGATGGAGCTGGCTTTCGCGCGCGAGAATCAGGCTCGAGTTGCGTGCGAGGCGGCGCGCACCGTCATCCGCGAGGCCAAGGGGCGCCGTGTGCGGCAGGATGGATATGCTGTCCGCACCACCGAGCCCAGCGGCGAGCGCCGCGATGGTCGAGCGCAGCATGTTCACGCCGAGATCGCGTCTGGCGAGCATCCGGAATGAGGTCTCGACGTGGATTTGCGTCGGGAGAGGCTCGCCGCCCGAGGCTTCGACAATCCCGGACCAGAGGCGACGCAGGGCCCTGAGCTTCGCGATGCCCGCAAACTGATCCTGATCCACCGCGACCGTGAAAGAAATGAGCGATTGCGCCTGCTGGGGCTCGATACCGGCCTTTTTCAGCAGGCGCAGATAGGCCGTCGCCTGTCCGATCAGGCAGGCCAATTCCTGTGCATCGCCGGCCCCCGCTTCGTGGAACGGACGACCGTCGGCGCAGAGGAACGGACCTGTGAAACCTGCCTCCATCAACTGCACAATCGTCTCGCGCACCCGCATCGTGAGCATGGCCCAGGATTGCGGCAAGGCGCCCCCTTCAGCCCAATGGGCGAAGGGGCGAATGCCGAAATCGATCGAGAGCGTCGCGGGCACCAACCGCCGGGAGCGGCAGAGCTGCGCGATGTTCTGCGCCACGAGATTGCCATGGAACGGCGGCGGATCGATTGCGAGGCGGATGAGATCCATCTCGATTCGTTCGAGAGCGGCGGCGAGGTTCGCCTCGCTGGTATCCGCAAGGCCGAAGCCGCGCGCAGAACGCGATTTCGCGAAAGCGAGAACAAGCTGATCCGCACCGCCTTCGAGATCGGCCAGAGCGAGCCGGTTGGCTTCGGCTGCATCTGGGTGATCGACAATCGTGGCCACGCGCCAGGGCGCCAATCCGCGTCGGCTCGAAATCGGTCGGGCATCGGGCGAACGCGGAGAGATGGGCGCAACAGCGATTCCATCAGGCGTCGAGGTCAGGAGCTTTTTCTCGAAGGAGGCGCCTTTCAGCGTGCCTTCGACAACGCGTCGCCAGTCCGCTTCAGTCGCGGCGGGAAATTCGGATGCGAAAGCTGCGGGAGTGTCGTCACGGTCGGCCATGAGGCGCTTCTATAGCGCGGCTTCATTGCAACGCAAAAACGACTTTGGAAGGGGGTGGCAACTGTTCGATGGAAAGGGAGACCGGCGCATCTGCGCCGGGCCCAGCCTTCCTTGGGAATCCGACATAGGGCCTCAGACGAACTGGCTGAGGCCGGGAATTGCGCCGACGATTGCGCCCATTGCATCTTCGCCCGCCTTTTCGCGGCCGAAGGCAAACACTTCCTTGGAAAGGGTCGGGATCTGGCCCATGCCGATTCCGGCGCCCATGAGCTGCTGGCCCAGCGCCATCACGCCGCCGCCGCCACCCATCATGCCCATCAGGCCGCCCATCAATCCTCCACCGCCTTCCGACGCGGCATTGGAGGCCGCCAACGCCTCGGCACCCGGCATCGCGGCGAAAGCTTCGGCCGCAGCCTCGGGCGCTTCCTTCTGGAGGAACGCGAAAATCAGGCCAACAGCCTTCTCGGCGAGCGCGGGGTCAAGCCCGACATTCTGCACCACGCGATTGATCAGCTCTTCCATCATGGCTCTCTCCCGTCGGTTCGCCCTTTTTCGGGCGGGAGGGTTACGCGATCCGGCAGGGTCGCGCAAGCTTGAAAGTTTAGAGGTAAACCTTTCTACTTCTCGGCGAAGGTCACACCGGCGCGACGCCCGGGCGGTCCCCAGGGCCCCGGCCTGATCTGACTGAGGAATTCCACCGCGATCACACCCACCATCGCGCCGACCTGAGGTTCGCCCCGGCCGCCGAGCGCACGATGAGTCGCGCCCTCGATCACGGCGAGGCGTTTGCGGCCCAGCGCCAAACCCTCGAAGGCCGAAAGTCGCGACTCGTAACTGCGTTCGGCCGATTGATCGCGTGTGCCGGTGATCATCAGCACCGGCTTGCGCAGACCTGCACCGCTGCCCTCGGGAAACATGCCGTGCCCCTCCCCGAGCGGTGAGATGGCGATGTAGGCATCAAACCGGTCTTTGCCGCGAATGCCGGTCGAGGAGGCGGCGCCCGCTTCGACCAGCGTCGAGCGTGCACCCATCGAATGCCCCGCGAGCACCTTGAAGGGCACGCGGCAGCGCGCGAGTTCGGCTGCGAGGATGGCGTCAAGATCGGCCTGACGCGCCCGGTGCGCCGCAGGATCGGATGCGGCAGCATCAAGGCCGCGCATTCCGCGGCCGCCGGAAAGCCCGGCCATCAGCAGCCGGGGTCCGCTCTCGGCGTGGCTCGGCACTACAACGCGAAACCCGGCCCGATTGAGCGCTGCAGCGAGCGGCGCGTTGCCGGAAAGGCTTCCGCCCAGCCCGTGCGAGATGATGACGAGCGGGGCGCAGCCGCGCGCATCGAGAACCTTGGCATCCACCATCACGCCATCGGCCCGGCGATAGGTGTCGGCGATGGCGCTCGCGCCTGCGGCAAGAAGAGCGATGAGAGCGAAGGGCAAGCGCGGTGACATGCAGGAACTCCTTGTGTGACGAGATCAGCTTCCCACAGCTCACCTTACCGCGGGGCGACTCTCAGCTTGCCGGAAGATGACAATTGCATCGGGTTTTTCGTTCAATTGCGATCTTTCCGAAAGCCCATCAAAACGGGTATAGCGAATTCGCCCGCATTCAAAACGGCTTGGAGAGACCCACGTGGCTGACGCGAAGACCATCCTGATCGGCAAGAGCGAAACGAAATTCGAGAACCTGACGCTCAAGCTCGCCAACCGCCACGGCCTCGTGACTGGCGCGACCGGCACGGGCAAGACCGTGACGCTGCAAAAGCTGGCCGAGGGATTTTCGGCCGTGGGCGTGCCGGTGTTTACAGCCGATATCAAGGGCGATCTCGCGGGTGTTTCGGCGATGGGGAACTCCCTGCCGCCCTTCGTCAATCGCGCCAAGGAAATCGGCGTGGAGTACAAGGCCGAGCAATTTCCGGTCGTGTTCTGGGATCTTTTCGGTGAACAGGGGCACCCGATCCGCGCCACCGTGGCCGAGATGGGCCCGCTGCTGCTCTCGCGCCTCATGGAACTCAACGAGACGCAGGAGGGCGTGCTCAACATCCTTTTCCGCTACGCCGATGAGCATGGTCTGCTGCTGCTGGACCTGAAGGACCTGCGGGCCGCGCTCGCCGAGGTGGGCGCCAACAAGGAACTTCAGGCCGAGTTGCAGGCGACTTATGGCAATGTCACCTCGGCCTCGGTCGGGGCTATCCAGCGCCAGCTCCTCGTGCTCGAGAATCAGGGCGGCGCGAATTTCTTCGGAGAGCCAGCGCTCGACCTGATGGATTTCATGAAGACCGACGAAGAAGGGCGCGGGCATATCAATATCCTTGCCGCCGACAAGCTGATGAAGTCGCCGCGTCTTTACGCGACCTTCCTGCTCTGGATGCTCTCGGAACTGTTCGAAGCCCTGCCCGAAGTGGGCGACCCCGAAAAACCCAAGCTGGTGTTCTTCTTTGATGAGGCGCACCTGCTGTTTGACAACGCGCCTCCGGCACTGATCGAGGCGATCGAGCAGGTCGTACGCCTCATCCGCTCGAAGGGTGTGGGCGTCTATTTCGTGACGCAGAACCCGCTCGACGTGCCGGACAAGGTCGGCGCGCAGCTCGGCAACCGCGTGCAGCATGCCCTGCGTGCTTTCACCCCGCGCGAGCAGAAGGCGGTGAAAGCGGCAGCCGAGACCTTCAGGCCCAACCCGAAATTCAAGACCGCCGAAGTCATCACCAATCTCGGCGTCGGCGAGGCTTTGGTCTCGGTGCTGGAAGGCAAGGGCGCGCCCTCGATTGTCGAGCGCACCCTGGTGGCGCCGCCGGGCGGGCGCGTCGGGCCGGTCACTCCGCAGGAGCGCGCGGCTCTGATGAAGGAAAGCCCGTTCCGCAACAAATACACCGAGACGGTGGATCGCGAGAGTGCCTTCGAAATGCTCGCCGGCCGTGCCGAAGCGGCGGCGAAGGAAGCCGAAAGCTCAGGCGGCATCGGCGGCTGGCTCGGCGGCATGCTGGGCGGAGGCTCGGCCCCCGCGCCGACGGGGCGGGGACGCGCTGCACCCCGCCCTCAGCAGAGCATGGCCGAAAAGATCGCGACCTCCGCCGCGCGCTCCGTCGCAACCTCGGTGGGACGCCAGATCGGCACTGCAATCGTGCGCGGGGTGCTGGGGAGTTTGCTCGGGGGGCGGCGGTGAGCCCGCCCCTCAATACACCGTCATCTCCACGTCGTAGCGGCGGGTTTCGCCGTCTGAATAGACAACAATGAAGGTGAACCTGTCCTTGCCTTTGAAGCCGGGGCTGGCGGCGTAGACGACGCGCAGGCCATCGACCTTCCGGTCTTCGCATTTGGCATAAGAGCCGGAGAATTCGGAAAAACCTTGATGCTGGCTGCCGGTCAGCAACCCGTTTTTCGGGGCCTGCGAGATCACGAGCCTGCTCTCGCCCTTCGATTTGCAATCCATATCGATATGGGTCGCGAAAACCAGTTCGATCGGCTGGGTGCCAACCGCCGCGCGCTGCCATTTGTGGCGCTGGTTCTGGGCTTCGGCCTGACCAGCGAAAGCAAGGGCGGCAGCGATGGCAAAATATCGGATCATGAAAAATTCCTCTGATGGCGATCAGCGCCAGACAGTCATCTCGACGTCATAGACGTCAGTTTTTCCGTCATAATAGACGATGGCGAAGGTGAAGCGGTCGACGCCCTGAAACCCCGATGTTGCGCGGTAGAGAGCATAAGTCGCCTTCGATTTCTTGTCGTTGCAGATCTTGCGCGGGTTATTGGGGCCGAAATTCGAATAGCGCTCACGGAATTCTTCCGTCACCGTGCCGTTTTTCGGCGCACGGATGATCGCGATGCGCGGCATGTCGTAGGAGTCGCAATTGCGATCGAGGCTGAGCGCGGATCGCAACTCGATCTCCTGATTGGCAACGGCCGAAAGTTTCATCTGTTCGTTGCCGCTCTTGCGCTTCTGCTGCGCGAGGGTTGGCGTTGTGACGCAGAAAGCCACGAAAACAAGGCTGGACAAACCGGCCGCAGCCCGTGTTGAGAGCATGTCGAGAATCTCCAGCCTGAAACCTGGCGCAGGAAATTCGAATCCGCTCCGCTTGTCCAGCCTGTGAAATCCTGGCCCATGCTCCCGCTCGCTCCCTTCCTGACCGGTTTCGCGATCGGCGGATCGCTGATCATCGCCATCGGCGCTCAAAATGCCTTCGTGCTGCGGCAGGGCATCAAGCGCGAACATGTTTTCGCGGTGGCGCTGTTTTGCGCGCTCTCCGATGCAATCCTGATCGCGCTCGGCGTTGCGGGGCTTGGGCTTCTTATCCAGCGCGTGCCGGGCATGCTCACGGGTGTCACCGTTTTCGGGGTTCTGTTTCTCGGCTGGTATGGCCTCAAAGCCGCGCGACGGGCGGCATTCCCCTCCGCTCTGGATGTGGGTGCCGGTGGGCCCATCACGCTCCGGGCGGCGCTGGCAGCCTGTGCCGCTTTCACCTTTCTCAACCCGCATGTCTGGCTCGATACGGTCATTCTGGTCGGGAGCCTCGCCGCACCTTATTCAGGTGAGGCGCGCTGGGCATACGGGATCGGCGCCGCGAGCGCCTCGTTCGTCTGGTTCTTCGGCCTCGCATACGGGGCGCGGGTGCTGACGCCGCTTTTCGCAAAGCCGGTGGCGTGGCGCATTCTCGATGCAATCATCGCATGTATCATGTTCGCGATTGCCGCGAAGCTCGTGCTGTGGATGATGCAATCATAACTCTCCCTCCCCAAAGGATTCCCCCATGTCTCTCCCTGCCGTCCTCTCGCGCCTTGACCAGATGCAGGAGGCAAGCCTCCAGCGCCTCTTCGCGCTTCTCGCCATTCCATCGATCTCGACAGACCCCGCTTTCAAGTCCGATGTGGCGCGAGCTGCCGCCCATCTTGTCGCGGACTTGCAGTCGCTGGGCTTCGAGGCAAGCGCCCGTGCGACACCGGGGCATCCGGTTGTGGTCGGCCATCGCCGCCGCGCGGGCAAGCCGCATGTGCTGTTCTACGGCCATTACGACGTGCAGCCGGTTGATCCGCTGGAGCTTTGGAAGCACCCGCCCTTCGAGCCTTCGGTTCAGGAGATCGAGCCCGGTCGCAAGGCAATCGTCGCGCGCGGGGCCTGCGACGACAAGGGGCAGGTGATGACGTTTCTCGAAGCCTGCCGCGCGATCATTGCAGAGACGGGAGACCTGCCAATTTCGCTCTCCGTGATGATCGAGGGCGAGGAGGAGAACGGCTCGATCAACCTGCCGGCCTTCCTTGAAGCGCATGCAGCCGAGTTCAGGGCCGATATCTGTCTTGTCTGCGATACCGGCATGTGGGATCGCGAAACACCGCAGATCACGTCGTCGCTGCGTGGATTGCTCTATGAGGAGATCATCATCCGCGCCGCCGATCGAGATCTGCATTCGGGCCATTTCGGTGGCACGGCGCAGAACCCGATCCACATCCTCGCGCGCATCATCGCTGCGATGCATGATGCGAACGGGCGTATCACGGTGCCGCATTTTTATGACGGCGTGCATGAGACGGGCGACAATCGCAAGGCGTCGTGGAACGCGCTCGGCCTCACGGAGGCCGATTACCTGAGCACGATCGGCCTGAAATATGCGGCGGGCGAGAAAGACCGCACTCTGGTCGAAAAAATTCAGGCCCGGCCGACCTGTGATGTCAACGGCATCTGGTCCGGCTATACCGGACAGGGCACCAAGACCGTGATTGCCGGCGAGGCGCGGGCGAAAATCTCGTTCCGCCTCGTGCATGATCAGGACCCGAAAGCCATCCAGAAGAACTTCCGCGATTATGTGCGGACAATGATCCCGCCGGATTGCTCGGTCGAGTTCATTGGCTACAAGGGCAGCCGCGCCGTGCAGGTGAGCGAGGACAGCGCCGATCTGCGCCTCGCCGTGCAGGCGCTGAAGGATGAATGGGGCAAGGAGCCAGTGGTGCTCGGGCATGGCGGCTCGATCCCGATCGTGGGGGATTTCAAGCGCGTTCTGGGGCTCGATGCCCTGCTCATCGGTTACGGGCTCGACGACGACCGCATCCACTCGCCGAACGAAAAATACGACCTCCAGAGCTTCTTCAAAGGACAAAGGAGCTGGGCGCGCATCATTGAAGCATTGGCCAAACGCTGATCAGGCGAGGAGATTGCGCAGGTCCGGGATGACGCGGAGAGGCGCGAGGGCCGGGTATTCATCCGGTTGTCCTGCTCGGTTCACCCAGATCGGGCTGAAACCTGCGGCAGCGGCACCGGCGACATCCCAACGGTTCGAGGAGAAGAAGGTGATCTCGCGCCGGGATGTCATCCCGGCAGCTTGTGCCGCATGCGCATAAACGCTCATGGCGGGCTTGAATACGCCCGTTTCCTCGACCGTGATCACCTGATCGATCAATCTTCCGAGGTGCGCGGCGCGGATGGCATCCTCGATCATCCCGCGGGTGCCATTGGTGAAAATCGCGGTGCGATGGCCTGTCGCCTTCAGTTGCGACAGCGTATCCGGCACTTCGGCGAAGGCATTGAGCGTGCGGTAGGCATCGAGCAGGGCTGATCGGAGGGCGGGCTCGCGCACGTCAAAGCGCTCAAGGGCGAAATCGAGCGCCCGCTGCGTGAGCTGCCAGAAATCCGCCGAGGCAGATTGGCCCATCGCCGTCAGCGTCCAGGAATACTCGAGCTGTTTCGCACGCCAGAGTGCCGAGAGTTCCCCGGCCTTGGGCCCGAGAGAGGCTCCGGCACGCATCACCGCCGAATGCACGTCGAACAGCGTGCCGTAGGCGTCGAACATGAAAATTCCCGGCATCGCACCCTCCAATTCGCGAGTGTGATGAAATCATGATTTGTTCGAATAGGGCAGTCACGTCGGCGTGTGGTGGTTGACCTCGCCCGTGGCGCGGGCTCATTTGAGAAAAATATTCTCATGGGGGAGCATCATGGCGTGGTCGGAAACCTGGACCTTTTTTGAAGGACAATGGCATCACGGCAACCCGCCGCTGATGGGCCCGCGCAGCCACGCTTTCTGGCTGGCCTCGACCGTTTTTGATGGCGCGCGGGTTTTTGAAGGCGTCGCGCCAGACCTTGATCGCCATGCCGAGCGCCTTGTCCGCTCCGCGAGCAATCTCGGCATGAAGGCGAAGGCGAGCGCTGCCGAAATCGTTTCGCTGACGCATGAAGGCGTGAAGAAGTTCACGCCCGGCACGCCGCTTTACGTGAAGCCGATGGTCTGGGCCGAGGGCGAGGGGCCTTCGACCATCCTGCCCGATCCGGACGATTGCCGCTTCGCGCTCTGCCTGTTCGAAGCGCCGATGCCGGAGCCCAAGGCGATGACGCTGACGCTCTCGCCTTTCCGCCGCCCCTCGATCGAATGCATGCCGACTGATGCGAAAGCCGGGTGCCTCTACCCGAACAATGCCCGCTGTCTTGGCGAGGCGAAATCGCGCGGCTTCGACAATTGCCTCGTGCGCGACATGCTCGGCAATATTGCCGAGACTGCCACCGCAAATATCTTCATGGTCAAGGATGGCGTTGTGTTCACCCCTGCGCCGAATGGCTCTTTCCTCAATGGCATCACGCGCCAAAGGGTGATCAGCCTCTTGCGCGATGATGGCACGGAAGTGGTCGAGAAAACCCTGACCTACAAGGATTTCGAAGGTGCCGACGAGGTGTTCTCATCGGGCAATTACTCGAAGGTGATGCCGGTGACGGCGCTGGACGACACGAAGTTCCAGCCCGGCCCTGTCTATCGCAAGACTCGTGAACTCTACTGGGCCTTCGCGCATGATGTGTGAGTGCGGCGGTCGGCACTCCCGCCGCGTTCGCCCGGAAACGCTTTCGTGTTCCGTTTCGGGATTTCGCCAT
The DNA here is from genome assembly GCA_017302635.1 of Hyphomicrobiales bacterium. GTDB lineage: Bacteria > Pseudomonadota > Alphaproteobacteria > Rhizobiales > Beijerinckiaceae > Rhabdaerophilum. The sequence goes on along the minus strand of JAFLCX010000001.1, from coordinate 259,306 downwards.
GATTGAGCCCTTATGCCTCCATCAATCCGGTGATGATAGGCGATGCTTTCAGGAATTCGCGTCGTTGCGCCCCCACAATGACAGACGTGGTTCCTTCGAAGGTTCGAGACCGACTCAACAGGAAGGCCGTGGCGCAAAGCTGCGGCCTTTTTCGTCGGGGCTCGCCTGATGGATCGCCGGATCGAAACGCGCCTGACGCGCGCTCTTCGGATCATGCATCCGATCCTCTCGGCCCCGATGGCGCTGACATCCGGCGGCAAGCTTGCGGCTGCGGTGAGCCGCGCGGGAGGGCTCGGGCTGATCGGCGGAGGCTATGGCGATGCGGGCTTTCTCGAAGCCGCGTATCGCGATGCCGGGAATGTCCGCACCGGTTGCGGTTTCATCACCTGGAGCCTCGCGAAAAAACCCGAACTGCTCGATCTTGTTCTGGCGCACAAGCCTGCCGCGCTGATGCTGTCATTCGGTGACCCCGCCCCGTTCTCACGTGCGATCCGCGATTCCGGCGCGATGCTGATCTGCCAATGCCAGAATATGACGCATGTGCGTGCCGCACTTGATGCGGGCGCGAGCGCGATTGTCGCGCAGGGGGCGGAGGCCGGGGGGCATGGTGCGACGCGCGGCACGTTGAGCTTTGTGGCGGAGGTCACCGATTTTCTCGCGCATCACGCACCCGAAACCCTGCTGCTCGCGGCGGGGGGCATTGCCGATGGGCGGGGCCTTGCTGCCGCCCTCATGCTGGGCGCTGATGGCGTGCTGGTCGGCACCCGGTTCTGGGCCGCGACCGAGGCGCTCGCGCCGCACGGGCATCAGCTTCGGGCAGTGGAGCGCGATGGCGACTCGACCCTGCGCACAAAAGCGGTGGATGTCGTGCGGGAACTCGATTGGCCCGAGGGCTTCACCATCCGGGTGGGCAGCAATGCTTTCACCGATCGCTGGCACGGCCGCGAGGAGGATTTGCGCATGGCCCTCGCTGAAGAGGTTCCGGCTTACAAGGCTGCGCTGGCAGCGGGCGATGCAGAACACTCGGCACCCGTTTATGGCGAGGCAGCGGGGCTGATCCGGGCGATCGAACCAGCAGCCGATATCATCGCGCGAATGGTCCGCGAGGCGATCAGCCGGCTCGAGACGCGCGGTGGTGCAAGGATCGCCTGAGAACGGACGCTTACTGTCCGCGCTTTTTCAGCCAGTCGCGCATGAAGGCGATTTCCCGCTCTTGCGCCGCGATGATTTCCTCGGCGAGCTTTTTCGTTTCCGGGTCCTTGCCGTGCTGAAGCACGACCTTCGCCATGTCGATGGCACCCTGATGGTGCGGAATCATACCCTTGAAGAAGTCGATATCGGCGTCGCCCGAGAACTGGATGTCCATATCCTTGTGCATTTTGTCGTTCGCGGCGCGGAAAGCCTGAGTGGAAGCCGGCGCGTTCCCTTGCTGGGCTGCCCCGTGGGAGCCATGACCTCTCTGCTGCATATGCCCCCCATGGGGCATGTTGCCGCCGTGCGGCCCATGGCCCGAATGCTGGGCCAGCACGATGCCGCTGGCGAGGCCGAGAATTCCGAGGCTGATTGCGAAGCGATGGCGCATGGCAAACCCTTTCCGGGGTAGTGCTGGAATGGCGAGAACAGAGCGCATCTATAACTGCGCTCTGTTTCGCTATTGTTGCGCGCTGTTAGGCCTTTTTCACGGGGCAGGTCGAGATGCCCAGAATGGAATAGGCCGGGCAGGTGCTGAAGACGGCAGTGAGAATCGGCACCACGCCAATCCAGCCGACCCAATTCCAGCCGGTCTGCGAAAATCCGATCGGGATCGCATAGGCGATCAGGGCCAGACCGAGGATGATGCGCAGGATGCGATCAACCGAACCAACATTGCGTGACATGACGATCTCCTTTTCTGCCGATGAACACATGCAAGAATATGAATTTGTTTTGCCCCGGTCCTTGGGTTATCGCAATGCACGTTCGCGTGATGCAGCGCGGATTCGGAGCGAGGATATCATGCGCTTTTCGGCGGTTCTTACGGTCGCATGCCTGTTTCTGGCCGGTCCGGCGATGGCCTGGACGCCGCCGCCCGTGGGTCAGCCCTGCCGTGCTCCCGCGCGCTCCACAGAGGTGACGCTGATCGCCGGGAACTATCTCGGAGGTCGTGTCCAGCGCGATGGCGTAGTGGATCGCAAGTCGTTCCAGGCGTGTTTTCGCGATATCGCCACCTGCGAGAGCTGGCTCGCGAAACGGGCCGGCGATTTTCCGCTTCAGCCGGGTATCGCGACCTGCGTTCCGGTACGGATTGGCGGGCGCGGCTGATCAGCGCAAGGTGAGCTGCACGCGCGTGACTTTCGCGCACAAAGCCGCGACCCCGAAATAGGCTGCACCAGCGCCGAGGCCGAGTACGGCGAGCTTCAGGAACGGGTGCAGCGTGCCCAGCGAGGCACCCCAGAACTGCTCCAGCATCGTCAGGGCCGCGACGAGCCAGATCCCCGAAATCAGTGCGATGGCGATGGCGAAGCCGAGTTCCGCGTCGGGAGCGCATTTCTTCTGCCTCAGGGCGAGAAAGGCGAGGATCGCCGCATTGGCGATCGCGCCAATCGCAGTGGCGAGCGCGAGCCCTGCCGCGCCGTGGCTCTTCCAGAGCAGTAGTTTCAGCACGAGATTCAGCGCGATGGCACTGAGCGAAGCATAGAGCGGTGTTTTCGTGTCGCCACGCGCGTGGAAACTCGCCACGAGGGAACGGATGGCGACAATGGCCGGCAGGCCGATGGCGTAAGCCGCCAGAACCCCCGCCGCCGCCTTGATCGCGCTCGCGCCGAAAGCGCCATAGCCGAAAAACCCGGCGATGATCGCCTCCGGGATCATGAAGAAAACGATGGCAAACGGTACGGCGAGCAGGAGCGAGATCGCGAGAGAGCGGTTCTGGGCCCGGTGCGCCCCCGCTTCGTCGCCGCCCGCAATGCGCTTGGACATTTCAGGCAGCAGCACGGTGCCGGCCGCGACGCCAATGACGCCGATCGGCAATTGATAGAGGCGATCGGCATAGTAGAGCGAGGAGGCGCCGCCTGCCGGCAGGAAGGTGACGAGGATCGTATCTGCCAGCATCGCGATCTGCACGCCGGCCGAGCCGATCACCGCCGGGCCGAAGGCCTTGAGAAACGCACGCATCTCGGCATCGAGCTTGGGCCTTGCCGGCCATGCGATGAGGCCTGCGCGTTTCGCGGCAACGAGAAGAAGGGCGGCTTCCAGCACGCCGGCAATCAGCACGCCCCAGGCCGCGGCATGGGCGGCGCTGGCAAAGGAACCCGCCAGTAGCAGCGTCGAGATCATCGCGAGGTTGAGCAGCACGGGTGCGGCCGCACCGGCCACGAAACGCCGCTCGGCATTGAGAACGCCGGTCCAGAGCACCACAAGCGTGACAAGCGCGAGATAGGGGAAGGTGAGGCGCGTGAGTTCCACCGCCAGCCGCATGGTCTCGCCCGTTGCGGCGAAGCCCGGCGCGAGAAGCCGGATGAAAGCCGGCGTGAAGGCCATCACCGCGATCAGCAGAAGGCCTTGCGAAATCAGCACCAGAGTGAGGATTTCGCCCTGAAACCGGCGGCTTGCGATATCCCCAGCCTGTTCGCGCAGCCGGGTATAAGCGGGCACGAAGGCGGAGGTGAACGCACCCTCGCCGAAGATGGCGCGGAAATGGTTCGGCAGCCGGAAGGCGACCGCGAAAGCATCCATCATCAGCCCCGCGCCAAGCAGGCGCGCGAGCAGGATATCTCTCAGAAAGCCGGTAATGCGCGAAACAAGCGTCCAGAGGCCAACCGAGAAAAAGGCGCGGATCATGGCGCGGCGCGGCTCTTGGTTCGCGATGTGCGCGGCCGCACGGGAGCAGCCTCCTCGACCTCGCCGCCGATTTCTTCGGCGACGATGTAGAGCGGCCTCCTCTTCACCTCGGCAAAAATGCGGCCGATATACTCACCGATAATGCCGAGGAAAATCAGCTGGATACCTGAAAAGAACATCACCGAGACAACGAGGGTCGGAAAGCCGGGGACATCGGAGCCCCAGACAAGCGTGCGGAACACCGCGCCAAAGGCATAGGTGATCGCGAAGATCGAGATGCCGATCCCGAGATAGGTCGCGAGCTTCAGGGGCAGGGTCGAAAATGATGAGAGGCCGTCGAGCGCGAAACGCGTCAGTTTCGGCAGGCCCCATTTCGATTGACCATGCAGGCGATCCTGCACCTCGAACGGCACGCCGATCGATTTGAAGCCGACCCACGCGTAAAGCCCCTTCGAGAAGCGGGCGCGTTCGGGCAGGCGGCGCAGGGCTTCCACCACCTTGCGGTCCATCAGGCGGAAATCACCGGCTCCGGCGGGGAGGGGGATTTCGCCGAACTTGTGGAACAGGTGGTAGAAGCGCTCGGTCATCCAGCGGCGCAGCGGGCCATCGGTCGAGCGGTCGACGCGCTGGCCGTAGACCATCTCGTAGCCCTCGCGCCAGTGCGCGATGAAGTCTTTGAGGATTTCCGGCGGGTGCTGGAGATCAGCGTCGATGATCGCCACCGCATCGCCCCGCACATGGTCGAGCCCGGCGGCGAGGCCAATCTCCTTGCCGAAATTCCGGCTGAAGCGCAAAGCGCGGATGCGCGGGTCGTGCAGCGCCAACATGCGCAGCCGATCGGGTGTGTCGTCGGTCGAGCCATCATCCACGAACAGGATTTCGAAGGAGGATGTGAGCGCGTCCAGCACGGGCACGAGGCGCGCGACGAGTTCGTCGACATTCGAGCCTTCGTTGAAGGCCGGCACAATGACCGAAAGCTCGGGGTTCCCCGGCTTGTCGCCCCCTGTCCTGTCTGTCGCCACGCGCGCCATGCGCTGAACCCCCTCGCGCCGACGGGGTGAGGCTCGCTCTCCCGCTCCGGTGGATAACGACCGCAAAGCCGCATCGGATGGATGTTTCTGAACGATATGCGCCATAACGTGAAGCCCTTCGCAGCAAGTTGCGGTTGATAGATTTTTCCGCATGAATGGAAACCCAATGGCTCGTTTCGTGCTGACGGCCGACGATTACGCGATGACTCCTGCGGTCACGCGCGGCATTCTCGCATGCCTCGAAGCCGGGCGGATCACCGCGACCGGCGCCATGACGAACCGCCCGCACTGGAAAAGCTTCGCACCGCAGCTCGGTGCCTTCGAGGGCAAGGCCGATCTCGGCCTGCATTTCAACCTCACCTGCGGGGTTCCGCTGACGGCGATGCCGCGCCTCGCGCCGGGCGGCGAATTGCCGAAACTGCCGGATATCCTCCGGGCCGGGAGTCTGCGGCGTTTGCCGCTCGCCGAGGTGGCGGGGGAACTCGAAGCGCAGCTTTCGGCCTTCGAGGATGCGATGGGTCGAATGCCGGATTTCATTGACGGGCATCAGCATGTTCACGCGATGCCGGGCGTGAGGCGTGCGCTCGGCGCGGTGCTGGCCAAGCGTTATCCGCGCGAAAAACCTTACCTTCGGAACCCGGTGGATCGGCTTGCTGCCATTCGTGCGCGCCGCCTGAGTATCGGGAAAGCCACGCTGGTCGCCACCTTGTCAGGGCCCTTCGCAAAGCGGATGCGAGCGCTCGGGTTTTCGCTCAACGAGGGGTTTGCGGGCTACTCGTCGTTTAACACGAAGCGCGATTTCGGCTCCGATTTTGCGCATTTCCTGAAGCATCCCGGGGCGAAGCATCTCGTGATGTGCCATCCGGGTGAGGTGGATGACGAATTGCTCCGACTCGATCCTGTGACGGCTACCCGCCCGCTGGAGAAAGAGTTTTTCCTCTCTGAACGTTTTCTCGAAACCTGCGATGCGGCGGGGATGAAGATGGTTCGGTTTGCACAGCTATAACGATGGATCGCCGATCAGAACGGGGTGATGAATGCCGCAATTGTCCTCAGCCTACCTCCTGCCGATCGCGATGCTGATCGCCTCCAATGTGTTCATGACACTTGCCTGGTACGGGCACCTGAAATTCAAGGAAACGGCCTTGCCGCTGGTGATCCTCATCAGCTGGGGGATTGCCTTCATAGAGTATTGCCTGGCGGTGCCCGCGAATCGCATCGGGCATCAAGTCTATTCGGCGGCGGAACTGAAAACCATTCAGGAGGTCATCACCCTGATGGTTTTCGCCGCATTCTCGGTGTTCTATCTCGGCGAGAAGCTGACCATGAACCACCTGATCGGGTTCGGCTTGATCTGCGCCGGCGCGTGGTTTGTTTTCCGAGGCTAGTTCTTCCGGGGGCGATGTCTTGATCCGAACGGCTGCCGGCATCACCTCGAAATGCTCTAAAGGCGGATTGACGGTTCGGTTCTTGCGCTGCACAACCGGGATCACAACGATCGAAAAACGGGGGAACCCATCATGCCGAATTCCAGTTTTGAACGTCCGCGCGAGATCATCGGCTTCTGCCTGAAGCCGCTCGAGGCCCACAAGGATACGCCGGGTTACGAGGAGGCTTTCCGCCGCCTCGAACACGTGATCCGCACCTATCAGAGCCAGCTTATCAAGGCGAAGACGCCGGTTGTGGTCGATTTCTCGAACATGCCGACGCTGACTATCAACGAGGATGCTCACGGGCATTGAGCCCGGCCGACCTGAACCGGCTCCAGTCATATCAACAACAAAAAACGCCGGGTGGCCCCGGCGTTTTGCATTGTTTGCCGGAGCGTTCGCTCACTTCACGGCGGCGTCGAACATCTCGGCCACGTATTCCCAGTTCACGAGATGATCGATGAACGCCTTCAGGTAATCCGGGCGGCGGTTGCGGTAATCGATGTAGTAGGAATGCTCCCACACATCGCAGCCGAGGATCGGCTTCGCCCCCATCACGAGCGGGCTTTCGCCGTTGGGCGATTTCATCACGACGATCTTGCCGTCCTTCACCGCAAGCCAGTTCCAGCCCGAGCCGAACTGCGTGACGCCGGCCTGAATGAAGTCTTCCTTCATTTTCTCGACCGAGCCGAGATCTTCGATGATCTTCTTCTCCAGCTTGCCGGGGATGCTGCCGCCGCCATTCGGCTTCATCCATTTCCAGAAATGGATGTGGTTGTAATGCTGGCCGGCATTGTTGAAGAGGCCGGCATTCTTGCCAAAACTGCCCTTCACGATCTCTTCGAGCGACTTGCCCTCGAATTCCGAGCCTTTCAGCAGGTTGTTGCCGTTGTTCACATAAGCCAGGTGATGCTTGTCGTGATGATATTCGAGCGTCTCCTTCGACATGTAGGGCTGGAGCGCATCATGCGCGTAGGGGAGATCCGGCAGCGTGAACGACATGGGAAACCTCTGAAAATCGGATGGCAGGAGAAAGCTGGCGCAGGGGTGCTGTTCCCGGCGTCAGACGGGGAAGAAATAGGCTTCAGGTCGGCGCAAGGCAATGAGGGGAAGACGGGATTGAAATCCCATAATCCTTGCAATCAAGGGAAAGTTTACCTTAAGGCGGTGAAATAGCTCGATTTTTAATGGCAGAATGCATTTGGGAGTGAAGCGGATGAAGGCAGTTTTCTACGGGGTGGGGGCGTTTCTCCTCATCAGCCTGTGGCTGTTTGTCCTCGCGTTCCAGCTCATCCCGACCGATATCGGCAACACCTATCTGCTTGGCGGATACCTGTTCGTGGTGGGTGCCGGGCTGCTCGCGGGCATGGCTTTTGTCGGCAAGGCAATCATCCAAGAGATCAAAGGCTTGCAAGCAATGCCTGCGCCGCGCGTCATTGAGACCGAGCCGGTCGTGACCCTGCCGCAGATTCCGATTTCGACGCTTCCCGCCGAGGAAAAACCGAAAGTCGGAACAGGCGCAATCCTCGCTACCAGTGCTGCCGCCGCGACGGCCGGCGTGGTCGCCGGAGGGCTGCTCGGCGGGGTGACACGAGCCGAGGCATCGCCGACCGAATCGCTGCCCAAGGTGGAAGACAAATTCCTCGATGATCTCGAACGGGATCTCTTCGCGGATATCGGAAAGACCGAGCCGAAGCTGTTTCCGGATCGCGTTGAAGAGAGCGATGTCACGAGAACGGAGACCGAAACCGAGACCGAAGATGCAGCCCTGCTCGCACCACCCGGTGAGGCGCTGGCCGATACGGGCGAGGGCGAGACGGCCGAGGATGAGGATGCCGCCATAGAGGATGAGGCGCCTGCGCCCGTCTCCACCGACATCGCTGCGCCGGCCGAGAACGAGCCTGAGGCGGATGATGACGATACGGCTGACGAAGACCGCGAGGACCTCGCGGTTGAAGAGGATGCCCCGCCGACCTCAACCCCCGGCCTGATCGCCGATGATGATCTCGCGGCGTTGCAGGATGACGAACCGGCTCTGGTCCCGCTCGAAACGCTGGATATCGTCGGCGCCTACGACAGCGGCGGCACGCGTTTCACCATGTATTCCGATGGCTCGGTGACGGCTCTGGGCGAAGGTGTCGATCGCCGCTTCCCCAGCCTCGATGCGCTGCGCGCCTTCATCGATGGCGGGATGAAGAGCTGACCCTAGGCAGTTTCAGAACCAGGCGCGACCCCCGTCACTTCCATCGCAAACGCATAGGCGCGGGCCACGTCATCGAGCTGGCGATAGCGGCCTGAAGCGCCATCATGCCCCGCGCCCATATTGGTGCGGAACAGGATCGGGCCGCCGCCGCTCATGGTGGCGCGGAGTTTGGCCACGAATTTCGCCGGTTCCCAATAGGTCACGCGCGGATCGGTGAGGCCGCCGACGATGAACATCGGTGGATAGGTTTTCGCGCTGATGTTGTCATAGGGCGAATAGGCGCGCATGGCCTCGAAAGCCGCCTTGTCCTCGATCGGGTTGCCCCATTCCACCCATTCGGGCGGTGTGAGGGGCAGGGTCGGGTCGAGAATGGTGTTGAGGCTGTCGACAAACGGCACCTCGGCGATGATGCCGGCGAATTTCTCGCCCGCCATGTTCGCGACGCCGCCCATCAGCATGCCACCGGCGGAAACGCCATGCGCGACGATGCGCTTCGGCGCGGCATAGCCCTTGTCGACCAGAAAATCGGCTGATGTGATGAAATCGGAGAAAGAGTTGATCTTCTTCTCGCGCTTGCCGTCGCGATACCAGCCGAAGCCTTTCTCCATGCCGCCGCGGATATGGGCGATGGCGTAGACAAAGCCGCGATCGACGAGGGAGAGCCGGTCGGTCTCGAAATCGGCATCCATCGCGTAGCCATAAGCGCCATAGCCGTAGAGCAGGCACGGCGCGGTGCCATCGATGGGCGTGGAGGCAAGACGCAGGATGGTGACGGGGATGGTCGCGCCATCCGCTGCCGGGGCTTCGAGCCTTTCGACGACATAGCGCGCGGCATCATGCCCCGAGGGCACAAGCTGATGCTTGAGGATGGTCTCTTCACCCGTATCGAGATTGTGGTCGAGCGTGATTTCCGGGTCAGCCGGTGAGGAGAACGAAAGGCGCAGGATGGCGCTTTCATATTCCGGACCGATGGCGCCGGAAATATCACCGACCCTTGTTGGTCTGGTCGCATCGCCTTCACGCGAACCGGTGTCCACTTCGCTTGCCGATGCTCCGGCCGCGCGCGCGGTAAAGTGCCGTTCCCGCCCCGTTTTCCAGTGACGCGCATGGATTGCCGGGCCTTCCGCGCCCAAAGTCGACCAGATGAGCCAGTCCTTCAGCACATGCACGGACTGGATGGCGCGCCCGGGAATTTCCTCGACGAGGACTTCGGCCTTGTTCGTATCGGTCTCGCCGACGGGCATCGCGATGATGCGGTAGTCCTCAGGCTTTCGCCCGGATTGGTCGGCGTGATTGGTTCGGATGATGAGGCGGCCCTCATGGTGGTCGATTTCGTATTCGATGCCCTGCTCGCGTGGGAAAACCGGCACGGGCACCTCGCGCGGGTCATCAAGGTCGAGCAGCAATACCTCGGTGGTTTCGTGATCATGGATGTCGATGAAGCCGTAGCGGTCATCCTGCGTGCGATCGAGGCTGACGAACCAGCCCGAATCCGCTTCGCGGAATATCTCGGCATCCTGCGCCTGTTCGTCGCCCAGGCGGTGCCGCATGACGCGATAGGGTCGCTGGGATTGATCCAGCTCGATATAGTAGAAGAACGTGCCATCGCGCCCCCAGACGAGGTCGCCGGAGGTGCGTTCCAGACGATCATGGTCGAGCCCGGTCGCAAGGTCGCGCAGCCGGATAATGTAACTCTCCGAGCCGGTGAGGTCAGCGGCCCAGGCCATCAGGGAGTGATCGGGGGAAACGGCGGTGGCACCGATATCGAAATAATCGAGCCCGCGCGCCTCTTTCGGACCATCGAGCAGAACCTGCTCGCGGCCGCCACTCACGGGCTTGCGGCAACACAGGGTGTATTGCGCACCTTTGCGGTAGCGCTCGTAATAGAGCCAGGGTCCATCCTTCCAGGGCGGAGCGCTCTCATCCTCGACCATGCGGCCGCGCATTTCGGCGATGAGCTGCTTCTGGAGCGGCCTTGAGGCGCGGAAGCCATGCGCGGCATAGCGGTTCTCGGCCGCAAGGTAGCGCTTGATCTCGGCCGGGATTTTCTCCGGCTCCTCGATCACCTGCTGCCAGTTTTTCGCGCGCAGCCAAGCGTAGTCATCGATCAGCGTCACGCCGTGCACCTTGCGCGACGTGGGGATCCGTTTCGCGCGCGGTGCGCGATGATCGGCGAGGGCGGGGAACGGGTGGAGAGCAGGGGGGCGCGGCGTCATCGTCATGGGACGCGCCCTATCACGTCTCCTCGTCCGGCTGGAAGCCCAGCGCGAAGCCATTCATGCAATATCTCAGCCCCGTGGGGCGCGGGCCATCGTTGAAAACATGGCCCAGATGGCCATCGCAGCTGGCGCAGCGGATTTCAGTGCGGCGCATGAAGAACTTGCGATCGACATGTTCACTCACGGCTTCGGGCGAGGCGGGCGCGAAAAAGCTCGGCCAGCCGGTTCCGGATTCGAACTTGGTCTCAGAGCGATAGAGTGCCGCGCCGCAACCGGCGCAGGTGAACATGCCCGTACGCTTCTCATCGTTGTGTGGACCAGAGCCTGCCCGCTCCGTGCCGTGTTCGCGCAGGATATAGTATTGCTCGGGTGTCAGCATCTCACGCCATTCGGCGTTGCTGCGCTGGATTTTGGGCGGCATGGGCTTTCCTTCGGTTCCTCTTCAAGATGGCGAAGCTCCGTGCTGGTCGCAAGGCCTGCGCGCTCAAGATTGCGAGACCCGGACGTGACCGTGCGAAGCCAATTGGAGAACAAAAGCGGGACGGCTCACAACGTCTGTCAATAAAAACATCAAGACATCGGTATAAATATTGCGATGGCTGTATTATCGCTTTAATTCAGTGTTCAAAGAAGAGCAGTGATTCTCATTTCATCAGGTCCGCTGGATATTCGAATCGGATTTGTTGGTGTGAATTCAAGCCTTTCTTGCGATGACGCAATGAATTCGGCGCCCTGGCAGCAACGAGAAACGGTTGTTTTGCGGGATGTCTCGCCGGGATATCTGAGGGAGAATGTGGCCATGACCGCCAATGATAACAGTGAACTGATCGAACTGACTGCGGAAGTTGTCTCGGCTTATGTCAGCAACAATTCCGTGCCGGCCTCCGATTTGCCGGGCCTGATCAATGACATCTATACCGCGTTGACCCGTGTGGGCACAGCTCCGGTCGAGGTGGTGGCGGAGCCCGCGAAGCCCGCCGTGTCGCCCAAGAAATCGGTTTTCCCCGATTACATCATCTGCCTTGAAGACGGGAAGAAGTTCAAATCCCTGAAGCGGCACCTGCGCACCCAGTACAACATGTCACCCGAGCAGTATCGCGAGAAATGGGGCCTGCCTGCTGAATATCCGATGGTGGCTCCGAACTACGCTGCGGCGCGCTCGCGCCTCGCAAAGGAGATGGGGCTCGGCCAGAAGCGCAAGCGTTCGCGCTGAGTGCGCCTTGATCTGAGCTCTACTCGGGCGCCCCTCGTGGGGCGCCCTTTCTTTTGAGGCGAGCCGCTTGCCCAGCGGGCTGTCGGATGCCGGAATGTCGCGCTATTGATCAAATTTTTCGGTAAATTATAGGACTAAAATCATATTAAATTCCCATTTTACGGGGATTATCTGAATAAATTCTTATTAATTGCATTGAATCAATTTACCTCGCGAAAAGGCCTGCCTAGCCTCCCACCCTGTCGCAGAAGCGGGGTGCAATCATGAAGCAGAATGGGTCTGAACGCGGTCGCCGTTCGTCGGCATCTCCAGGGCGGATGCCGCAATCGTCACCCCCGCTCACGGGTGGAAGCAGGCGCAGGGGGCGGCCGCGCAAGATGTTGTCGGCACCTTCCATGCACCCCGGAATGCTTCGGATCTTGCTAGGTGAGCGACAGGCCGAAGCCGTCGCAGCGGCCTGGCTCCGGGCGCCCCTGCGCGAGATGCGGCAACCCTCCCGCCGCGCCGCGCCGATCTCGACGGCACGTCAGGTCGGCATGTATCTCGCTCACAAGGTCATGCGGCGGTCCATGACGCGGGTCGGTCATGTCTTCGGGCGTGATCGCACAACCGTGCGTCATGCCTGCTCGCGGGTGGATCGCATGCGTGACCGCCAGAGCATGGATCACGCGCTCCGGCTTGTGGCCGGGGCTTTGCTGCATTGGAGCGAGGAGTTTGCCGTTCGCCTGACCGAAGAAGGTGATCAGCCATGAGCAATGGCCTTCTGCGTAACCGCGGCGCGATGGCTCTGAGCGCAGGTCTGCCGGAAGCTGTCACGCCAGAGCGAAAGTCTCGGCATGAAGCCGGATCAAGGGCTGATTCGAAAACGGTTGAAGCGCTGCTGCGCCTGCTTGCGCAGCCTCAGGCTTATGCCCGTCGCGACGGCGATCTGGTCGAGGTGGTCGCGGAGAAAAAGGGCGTTGCGGTGGTTGCAGGCCGCGCCTCGGCACAGGCCTTGTCGACACTGCTGTCATCGGGGGCGGTGCGCTGCCTGATGAAGGGTGGTCGCCCGCAATTCGTGCTCACGGAAGAGGGGCGTCAGTCGCTCTTCCGGATCGGACGGGGAGAGGAAGGCTTCGCGGATCAACACCGGTTGATCGAGGAAGCGCGCCTTGATGATGAAGCAGGCGGCGGTTTTGCACGGCGCAACCTGCGGGAAGACCCTCTGGCCTTGCTGGCTCGACAGGAGCGGGGCGGCTTCGCTGTCCCGCCTGCTGCGATTGCGGCCGGTGAAAGGCTGCGGCGTGATATCCATCAAGCAAGCCTGCCGCCCAAGACAACCTCGAACTGGGACCGGCTTGTGGTGGATGGCGCGGGACCGGGAGGCGGCTTGACGTTGAGTGAGGCTCAAGCGGCAGCCCGTGCCAGGGTCAACGCGGCTCTCGTGGCCGTCGGGCCGGATCTGGCGGGGCCGTTGTTTGATCTGTGTGGTTTCTCCCGCGGGATCGGCGATATCGAGAAGGGGCTGGCGCTGCCTGTGCGATCTGGCAAGGTCGTCATGGCGCTCGCCCTGCGTGCCCTCGCCCGGCATTATGGGTTTGCCGATGAAGCGCGCGGCGCAGCGCGTCAGCCGATCCGGCGTTGGGGTACGCCGGACAGTCGGCCCGATTTTCCGCGCTGACAGACGCATTTTCGAACGAAATGGGCGCGAGTTCGCTCGACGAAAACGCGCTCCTCCCGAGAGTCGTCGCCCTAGCGGCCGGCCTCGGCCTTGATGCGTGCGACCATCGAGGCGAGGCCGTTGGAACGCTGCGCCGTGAGGTGCTCCTTGAGCCCGATTTCAGCGAAGAAACCGGGTGCATCGAAACTTGCGATTTCCTCCACGGGCCGATTATCGAACATCGCGAGCACGAGGGCGACGAGGCCTTTGACAATCAGCGCATCGCTGTCTCCTCGGATGGAGAGCGTGCCGCTGGAATCCCGATTCATCAGAAGCCAGACCTGACTGGCGCAGCCCTGCACCTTGTTCTCGTCGGCGTAGGCCTCGCGGGGCAAGGGTTTGAGCTTGCGACCGAGCTCGATCAAATAGCGGTAGCGCTCGTCCCAGTCGTCGAGGAAGGCCAGATCATCGACGATGGCCGCGAGGCGGCGGTTGGCAGTCGGCACGGGCATCGGGGCGATCCATCTTGAGGGCCCGCCGGAGATGGGGCCCGGACGTCCCCGCCGTCAAGCCCCGCGATGAGAGGACGCACGACGGCGCGGCGGCAATGGCAGGTCTGGGGCCGGTTGCGGGAGGGCCTGCGTCTCGGGCGTTGTCGGTGCAAAGGCAATTGCGCCAGTGCGCGCGGGTCCGCCGATCACGCCCGAGGCGATGCCCGCGCAGGTTTCGCGGTTGGCAATGCAGAAATCGAGCGCCTGTTTCGCCAGTTCGGCTTGCCGTGCATTGGCGGTACTCGACCCTTCAAGCGCGGATGCGAGTGGCAGATCGCGCAGGTTGGGTGAACCGGCGACGATGTAGAGCGCAAACAGGGCAACGAGCAGTCGCGTGATCATGGTGTCCCTCCCGATCCGGCGAAAACCCTAGCCGATCACCTGTTCCGATCCCGTTCGTCGATTCGATAAAATTTGATGCAACGGGCTGCGGCTTCTTCGCAGGGCTTACGAATCCGGTTCCGGTGGCCGATTTTGGAGAGAGGTTGTTCACCATGCGCGGCGAAAGGCGGCGCCGACGGCTGGTGATCCCGCGTTTTGCCGGCATCCGGCCTTCCCGTTTAGTCCCGGCTTAAGAAGCGTTGCCCCAGGGTCTTCCGAAAGGGCGAAGCCCGAACACAAAGGCCGGCAGAAGCCGGGAGCTCAGCGTCAAAGGCACATGCGGATCGACTGGACACAAACCCTTCTCGGCCCTGACGGCCAGTTCGGCACAGACGATGCTGCCGCCCATGCGCGCCGTCCGGCCTATGCGATCCTGTTGGCGGGTCGCATGGCTGGCCTGCTGGGTGCGGTCCTGATTTTTGTCGGAGCTGTTGCCCTCAGCCCCGTGACGGGCAGCTTCGGTGCCCGGACGGAGGAGATGCTGGCTGTGGCCGGGCTTCTGGTTGTCCAGGTCATCGGTTTCGCGATCGCCCGTCAGATCGGTTCGAGAGGGCTGGCGGCGCTGGCCGCGATCAGCGGGTTGCAGTGGCTGCTTCTGGCCGGACTGAGCACTCGACCGAGCGTGCTGCTGGCCGCCGCTGTGTTGGTTGTCGCCGAACAGATCGCCATCGCGATGCTGTTCCGGGATCGTCGTGCGCTCGCGGCCGGATTTTTCGGTGCAGCTGTGGTGGCGGCGGCGATTGCCATGGTGCTTGCGGTTGCCGAGCCTCTGGCGGCGGCTCTGCTGGCGGGTGTCGCCATTCCTTCTCTGGCCATGGCGCCGCTGACCCTCGGGCGAGGGCAGAAGCCTGCGCCTGAAGCGACCCAGCCGTCCTCGCTCGCCGCGTTGCTGGATGTTGCCCTGTCTCGTTTTCCGGGCCCGGTGCTCATTCTCGACGGCGTGGGAACCATCCAGCAGGCCGAGCAGCAGGCGACGTTCTCCGAGCACCTGCGTGCCGCCCTCGTGCCGGGAGGATCGTTCACCGAAACCCTGCTGGTGGTCGATCGGCCCGTGCTGCTGCAAGCCTTGTCCCGCGCGATCCACGATCAGTTGCCGAGCGAAAACCTCACCTTGCGCATGCGCCGCGCCGGGCATGAGGGGCATTATGGCCCGAAACTGTGTTCCATCTGGCCTGTGGCCGGATTGCCGGGCCGCGCGCTTGTGCTGATTGCCGAGCAGCCGAACGGCGAACAGCAATCCGTGGAATATTCAAGCCCGCAGACCAATGATCAGGCCCTGATCCAGCGGGCGATGCATGACGCCGTATCGCCCTTCAATGCAGGGCTTGGCTATCTCGAACTGATTGCCGATCCGCGTCTTGCGCCGCGTGATCTCGCGAGCACGCGTCACTATGCGCAGGAGGCGCGCTCGGCGCTGATCGAGGCCCACCGCAACACGGCGCTGATGGGGCGCTGGCTGAAGCTGCTCACCGCGCCGCAGCCGATGGCGCGCGAGCAGATCGATCTTGTGCGCATGGCACAGGATGCCGCGCGTATTTTCACCAGCGCCGAGGGGGATGCAGCCCGGATCGAGATCGATACGGGAACGGCTCCGCTTCATGCGGAAATCTCGGGGGATGTCGCACGCTTCGCGATCGGTGTGCTGCTGCGTGGATCGATTCACGCCAATACCGGCTTGCAGATCAGCCTGACGACAACCGGTGCGGATGCGATCATTCGCGTGCGGTCGATGGATCAGGCGGACATCTCGCATCGAGGCGAAGACCTTTTCCAGATGGCTCTGGAACAAGCCGTGCAGGGCCTTGCTCCGATGCGCTTCATCGGAGGTACAGGGGAGCGTTCTCTGGTTCTGCGCGGTGCGGTGGTCACTCCGCTCAAGCCGCTGACATCTGCTGACATCCACCCCTTTCAACGTGGGAGACTGGCCTCGTGAACGGGCGCAATCATGGAGAGGGACGAGCCATGAGCGATACAATGGAGCCGCGCATGATGCGCAGCGCAAGCTCGCCGGCGCGGCCGGCAAAGCGGCGGAAATCGGGGCTGACAACCTCACGCCTTGTGATCGCCGCTGCGACCCTCGGTGCTGTCGTCATCGTAGTGAACGCGGTGGCGTTCCAGACCGAACGTCATCCCGAGCCGTTGTTCCGGCCGATTGCGAAAGCGCCGGCCGTGTTGCCGTTGCCTCCGCAGCGGCAGGAACTGGCTCAAGCCAAGGCTGTCTTCGAGCCCAAACCGATCGCCGGTGCGCGCCCGCAATCGGTTCAGGTGCAATCGCAGCCGGTTGTGCCCGCGCCTGCACCACAACAGGTCACCCTGCGCGGGACTGTTCAGCCCGATGCCACCGAAGCGCTGCTGACCGAAATTCAGCGCGAACTGGCCAAGCGCGGCTATTTCAAGGGCGAGCCGGACGGCAAGCCCGGTCCGCGCACGACGCAGGCGATCCGCGATTTCCAGTTCGCGCAACGCGTGGCGGTGGATGGCAAGCCGAGCGAGCCTTTGCTGCGCGACATTCAGGCCACAAAGACCACGATGAAGGATGAGTTGCTCGACCTCGTGCGCAATGCCGGTGCGGACGGACCGCCGCAGCGCACGGTGCGCGACATCCAGAAGGCGCTCAACAAGGCTGGCTACGGCCCCTTGAAGGAAGACGGCCAATGGGGACCGACCACGCGCCAGGCCTTGACGCGATTCGAGCAGGACAATCGCTTGCCGATGAAGGGTGAACCGAAGGGGCAGAACATCAAGACGCTTGCATCCGTCACAGGCGTGCAGATCGCGCAGTAATAAAATTCGTGATGCCGGTTCGCATCAGGCGTTTTTCTGCGCTCCGATGCTCACGGATCCTGATATACGCTGCGCGACGGTTGCTCGAAAAACGCCCGTTTCGCCACGGCCTGAAGAACGTCTTCCTCACGGTTTGATTGATGCGCCTCAAGAGCGATTTCATTGTTTCGGCGACCATCCGCCGCGCTGAACTGGGCGGGGCATTCGCGGCCTTGCGCAAGCGGGGCGGGATGGAAGCGGGAGCGATTTTCGTGGTGGTTGATCGCCTCGACGGCACATGCCAGCTCTTCGGCCCGGCACCGCAGGCGCATTACGGTGCGGAGGATGGCGCGAGGGCCTTCACCCGCATGCATCCCGACGAAACAGCCTCCCGCGAGGTGATCGAAGCCCGTCTGGAAAAAGAAATGCGATTCGATCCTGATCTCTGGATTCTCGAGATCGAAGACCGCAACGGACAAGCATTTCTTGACAATATTGTCTGAAATCGGGAGCGCGAGGCGGGTCATGGCGGTTTCGCCGGGCCTCTCAAAGACCCTCCGTTATCCAAGGCTTAACACTTCTGCTCGACCTTGAGGCTCATGAGGTGATTCGCGAGACATTTTTCAGAGCGAAAATCCTCGCAAACCGGAGCAGGGCCATGGGCGAAGTTCTTCGCTTTCAGCCCCGTCAGGAAGGCCGCACCCGCTCAAGATCCGGCTCGGATGCCGGACCAATGAGTGGAGACGGCGCGGAGATCATCCTCTTCCTGGGCGTGCGTTACCAGCGCCATGACGGGGACAATGCGATCGCCTCCAAGGGGCGATCAAAACGCGGGAAAAACCGCAAGCGCGCCTAGTTCGCGACGTTTCGCGGACAGGCAAATCGACAGACGGAGACCGGCGATGGCAAGTCCTTTCGCTGGCCGTGACAAGTTCCGCGTAAAAAAACACGGCATTCTAGGCATTTTGTTCGGCACGCTCGGGCTGGCGCTTTCGGGCTGCTATACCGCCACGGGCGATTTTGGTCGTCCCGTGCAGGGCGTTTGGGAGAACTCGATTCTGCCGACGGCTGGCATGTTCTCGGCGCGCCTGCGTGGCGAGCCCTCGTCATGGTATGCCTTGACGGAAGACGAGAAGGAGTTGCGCAACCGCGCCTGGCTCTTCCTGATGCCCGAAACCGACGCGCCGTCGCTCACCCAGCTTCAGGATCATTTCGGCTATCACCGGCTGCTTCCGCCGCGCGATTTCGACATCACGCTCTATCACCGCACGATCATGGGCGGGCCGTATCTGGGCGGCATGGTGGGTTATTCCCCAACCCTGAGGGTGTGGACAGGCGGGCAGAGCTTCCGCTCGCTCACCTCGCGCTACAACCGCACGCGGGATGTAATCACGGCTGATCACGCGATGGTGCCGCATTTCAAGCTGATCGCGGCGCAGGTGATCCAGGCCGACCATGTGCGCGCGAAAGCCCTGCATCATGTTCCGAACCTCACCGCCGAGCAGAAGAACGAGGCCATCCAGCGCATTTGCGAGAATGCGCTGATCATCAGCCGCGTTCACTGGGCCTTTCATGATCGCGCGGCGCAGTATCGCTACTCGCTCGAGCACCTGCTCGTGGAAGGGCCCGAGCGCGAGGCCATTCCGGCGGAGCGGACGCTGATGGCTTTCGAGGCGGATATCGGGCGCTTCCGCAAGGGCACGATGATCCCGTCGGCCTGTACGGAGCCTGTCGAACTGCCTGCGCCGCTGGAGCCCAGGCCGCTGGTGCGCAAGGGCTAAGCGCGGCCAGCCTCGGTCGTCAGCCCGGCAGGGCTTCCGAGCCACATTGCACGGCTCGGATGACGGCCTCGGCGCCGGGTCGACTCGATGGGCGATCAACCAGAATCTTGATGATCGCCACTCCGCGCATCTGGCTCGAAGGCACGCGGACCTCTTCGATCGCTTCATTGCCATCGTCGAGCGCGGCGATCCTTTCGAGTTGGGCGGGAGTCGCGAGCACGACATCGAGCGCGCCGGAGGTCGCTGCCCGATCGGAGACGCTGGCGAGGATGCCGTGCTGCTCGCGCGCGAAAACCACGGCGAGAAATGTATCCGAGAGCCCGGTGCGAACGCGGAACGGGCCCACGGAGAGATCGAACTTGCAGATCCCGATCGCGACATGCGGGTCAACGAACGGCATCTGGCGCAGACGATCCTCGGTGATCACCGTCACGCCGTCCGGGCCAGACAATCGCGAGAAAACCGAAAAGGCATCCTCCTGCGCCATGCGCGGCAGCACGAAAAGACCCGCAATGTGGAGGAGGCCTGCGACCACGGCGACAATCATGAGATGCAGAAGCATGATCACGATGGGCATCCCTCCCGATGCAATTCGGGCAGCATTCGCGGCTCCAGCACTGTCGCCGTGGCGGAAAGCGGCGTTTCGTAGAAGCGCAAGGCGAGAATGAAGGCGCCGGTTTCGGGCGAGGGGAGCCAGTTGCCTGCGAGCGGACGTGGCCCGATCTCGATCGCAAAACTGCCGTTCCCGTGCCGGATGATCTCAGCCGAGGTGAAACCCGTGCGCTGGATCGGAGTGATGATCGGGCGGCCATCCGGAGTGGTCAGGCTCAGCGTCCAGAAGCGTGCCGCGGGCATCATCCCTGAAAGGCGATAGGTGCAACGGCCATCCAGTGCTTGGCCCTGATGGTCCCGGTCGGCAGTGAGGCTGAAGCCTTCGCCATTCGCGAGCGGCAATTCACCGGAAACCAGCACGCGCAGGCGCGAATAGGGATCGATCAGCTCGCTGCCGACGCGAGGCGCGATGACCCAACTTCCAAGCGTGCGGTGATCGAAAACGATGCCATCGCGAGCCACCAGTGCTGTCAGCGCTGTGCCGCCGAGAAGACCGGCCAGAATGGCGGCGAGGATGGTGAGCAGGCGCATGGAATTCAGGAACGTCCCGGCGCCGTGGGGATGAGCGAAAGCGGGCTTTCAGAGGGGTCGTCGGCCAGCGCCTCGATCTCTTTCAGCAGGGCCTTGCCGCGCGGCGTGAGACGCAGCATGCGCTGGCTTTGCGCTCCGGCCGGATCGGAAGCGCCCGCGAGTTCCGCGAGTTTCGGGTCGCGCACGGGCTTCTCGTTCTCGAGGCCGTAGAGCGGTTTGAGGTCGGCGTCGAGATGCGCGAAAGCCATGATGCGGGCGAAGGTCATGCCCGGCAGTGAACCGCCCGTCATGCGGTTGGTGGGGCTGAAATCATCATTCCCGAACCAGACAACGGCAGTAAAATTACCCGAAAATCCCATATACCACGCGTTGCGGTACTCGTCGGTCGTGCCGGTTTTGCCACCGGTCGGAATGCCGGGCAAGGCGGCTCTACGGCCCGTGCCCTCGGTCGGGACCTTCGACATCATGAAGACGAGTTCGCGCGCGGCGGTCTCTGACATCACTTGTGTATGGCGGGCTTCTGCCGCCTCGATGCGGTAGATCACTTCACCCTGCGGATTGAGAATTTCGCGCGCCACATAGGGTTTTGCGAGCTTGCCGCCATTCGCGAACGTGTTGGTGCCGGCGGCCATATCGATCACGGTGACTTCCGACGAGCCAATGGGCATCGAGGTCATGTCGCGCAGGGTGTTTGTGAAGCCGATCGCCTTGGTGAAATCGACCACCTTCTGTCGGCCAATCTTCGCGTTACCCTTTCCCAGCGCCGTGGTGAGCTGCACCGGGATGGTGTTGATCGACTTCGCAAACGCGACGGTGGCCGTCATGGAACCGGCATAGGAGCGTCCGTAATTGTTCGGGCACCAGTTGCCAACGCAGGTGGGCTTGTCGGTTACGATGGTATCGGGCTTGACAATACCCTCTGCGAGCGCGGCCCCATACACGAAGGATTTGAACGATGAGCCCGGCGGGCGCATCGCCTGAGTGGCGCGGTTGAACTGGCTGAGGCCATAATCGCGCCCGCCCACCATTGCTTTCAAGCCGCCATCTAGATCAAGCACTACGGTCGCGGACTGGTTGACGCCGTATCCGGGGCCGAATTCCTGGAGGATGGAGTTCGTCACGCGTTCGGCATGGCGCTGGAGGGCGCGGTCGATCGGCGTGCGGACAACGAGGGTGCGCTCGTTGCCCAGCTTGCCGGCAAGGGCGAGCTGCTTGATTTCCTCGAAGCCGTAATCGAGCGCATAATCCGCCACCGTATCGGTGTTGCGCTCGACGGGTGTCGCGGGGTTGCGCAAAGCGGCTGCGACCTGCCCTTGCGTGAGGAACTTCGCCTCGACCATGTTCGAGAGCACATCGGAAGCGCGTGCACGGGCGGCGGGCAGGTTGACCATCGGCGAGAAGCGCGACGGGGCCTTGAACAAACCGGCGATCATCGCGGCTTCGGCGAGGCTGATGTCGCGCACGTTCTTGCCGAAATAATGCTCGGCGGCGGACTGCACGCCGAAGACGCCGTTCCCGAGATAGGCGCGATCGAGATAGAGCTTCAGGATCTCGTTTTTCGGCAGGCGGGCTTCGAGCCAAAAGGCAAGGAAGGCCTCCTTGATCTTGCGCTCCAGAGAGCGCTCGTTCGAGAGGAACAGGTTCTTTGCCAATTGCTGCGTGATCGTCGACCCGCCCTGCACCACGCCTCCAGCGCGGGCATTGGTCATCATGGCGCGGATGAGGCCACCGATATCTATGCCGAAATGCTCGTAGAAGCGCCGGTCCTCGGTGCCGAGAACGGCTTTCACGAGATGTTCCGGCAGTTGCTCGACCGCGACCGATTCAAGGTGAAGAATGCCGCGCTTGCCGAGCACGCCACCGGACTGATCGAGAAACGTAATGGCGAGATCGGTTTGCTTGAGCCAGTTCTCCTCATTCACCGCGCGCATCGCCGGTTTGGCCAGGGCAGTGAGCAGAACGCCGCCGATGGCGATGTAGGTGAGCGCCTCGCAGCAGATGGTGACAACGACGCGCCCGAACGGCGAGGGTTCGAGCTTCTCGGAGGCATGGCGAATGCGCCAGAGGATTTCGCCCAGCCGCCGCCCGAGTTGGAACAGGCTGTGCTCCACCCGCGCATCCCAATCCCGGATGCGACGTTGCAGCTTCTCTGCCCTTGTGACGCGCTGGAAATCCACGATCCGAGCCTATGGCGATCTGATTGCAAAACCCTTTTAGCGGTCCGAGGCGGGCGTGGCCAGAGCGGACGGCTTGACCGTATGTGAATTTGACCACATGGCTCGGCGATTGGTGCAGGTTCTCACGCCCGGATCGACAGGATGCCCCCTGAAACACCTCCTTTCTGGCAGGAAAAATCGCTCGCTCAAATGAGTGAGGCCGAATG
The DNA here is from genome assembly GCA_017302635.1 of Hyphomicrobiales bacterium. Taxonomy (GTDB): domain Bacteria; phylum Pseudomonadota; class Alphaproteobacteria; order Rhizobiales; family Beijerinckiaceae; genus Rhabdaerophilum. Next base: position 236,750 of record JAFLCX010000001.1, on the reverse strand, counting down.
GGAGAGCCTTTGTGACGGATGTGGCCGCTGCTGTCTCGTGAAACTCGAAGATGAGGAAACGGGCCGGATTCATTTCACCGATGTGGCGTGCCGGTTGCTGGATGGCGATGCGTGCCGGTGCCGGGATTATCCCAATCGCAGCGAGAAGGTTCCCGATTGTGTGCGGCTGACTCCGGCTTCGATCGGCGATCTTCACTGGATGCCGCCGACCTGCGCCTATCGGCTGCTCGCGAACGGACAGGATTTGCCCGATTGGCACCCGCTGGTCTCGGGCCGGCCGGAAAGCGTTGTGGAGGCGGGAATCAGTGTTCGAGGCAGGCTTGCGGGCCATGAGGACGATTACTCGGTGCCCGAACTGATCGGGCGGATCAAGGCCTGGCCCGGCCGCTGGCCCAAAGGCGCCAGGCGGTCCTGAACCCCGTGCGGGACGAATGGCCGCAGAACTCCCCGCAATTAAGGTAAATATTCCAGAATAGGAATTAATTCATTGACAGCGTGACGCTGCGCTGGCAGTGTTTTCCCACGCTCCAGAAGTGTCGCTGATCGCTGGATCGGCCGTTGGGGCCAAGAAATCAAAACAAGTCGTATGATTGTCATCCGCTTCGCTGCCGGGCGGGCGCGGGCTGCGAGCTTCTGCACGGAGTGGATCCGGGCGGAGGTCTTGCGCATGCCTCCCTGCTGCCAATGGCAGGATCGGGTGGGATTTCGCAGGGGGTTGAGCATGAATCAGGTTCTGCCGATGTCTCGTCTTTTCGAACCGCCGAAGTCGTCCAAAAAGGTGAAGGCGGTGCCGCGCCAGAGGGTGATCTCGCAGCTCTGGCGCATGGCGGAGCGACAGGTGGGCGCGGTTGAGCAGCGCCTCGCGGCGCTTAACGATGAACCGCAGGCGCTGGAACGCGAAGCGAAGACGCTCGGCATCATCGCCCGGACGGTGCGCGATCTCATCGCGATTGACGAGGAAAAGGCGAGACTGAAGAGCGGGGACAAGGGCCATGACGACACCGTTCCCGAGGCCAATCGCGCAGTCAGCGATTTCCGCCGCGAGCTTGCGGAAAAGCTTGAGCAATTGCGCATCGAACGGGCAGGGCACGGCGCTGCTGGAGAGGCTCTCGCCGAGGGCGATTGAGGCCTTCGCCACCGACTGGATGCTCTTCGCGCGAGAGGATCAACTCCCGCCGGCATCTGCGAGAGACGGCGAACCGTGGAGCACCTGGCTGGTGCTTGGCGGGCGAGGGGCGGGAAAGACCCGCACTGGCGCCGAATGGGTGCGCGGCATGGCTTTGGGCTTCGCGCCTTTCAGCGACAGGCCCGTCGGACGGATCGCGATCGTCGCCGAAACGCAGAACGATCTGCGCGAGGTAATGGTGGAGGGTGTTTCGGGGCTGAGGGCGGTGCATCCGTGGCGCGAGAGGCCGGTCTGGAATGCCGGCCGGCGGCGGCTCGAATGGCCGAATGGTGCTGTGGCGCAAGGGTTCTCAGCGGAAGATCCGGAAAGCCTGCGCGGGCCGCAATTCGAGGCGGCCTGGTGCGATGAACTCGCCAAATGGCGCTATGCGAATGAGGCCTTCGACATGCTGCAATTCGGATTGCGGCTGGGCGAGCGGCCGAGACAGGTGATCACCACGACGCCGCGGCCCATTCCGCTGCTGAAAAGGCTCGCGAATGACCGCCGCGTGGCGGTGACACGGGCCGCGACGCAGGCCAATGCCGCCAATCTCGCGCCGGGATTCCTGGCCGAAATCGTCGGGCGCTATCGCGGGACATCGCTCGGGCGGCAGGAGCTTGAAGGCCTGTTCGTGGAAGAAAACCCGGATGCCTTGTTCCGCCGCGAGGTGATGGAGCGCAACAGGGTTTCAGAGGTGCATGACCTGGAGCGGATCGTGGTCGCGGTCGATCCACCGGCGGGTGGCAAACGCGGCGGGCGCTGCGGGATCGTGGTGGCGGGGCGGACGGCGGATGGCACGGTTTTCGTGCTGGAGGATGCCTCGCTCGAAGTTGCCAAACCAGAAGCCTGGGCGGCGCGAGCCATTGCGGCCTATGAGGCGCATCAGGCGGATCTGCTGATCGCCGAGGTGAATCAGGGCGGCGAGATGGTCGCTTCCGTGATCGCGGCGATCGAGCCGGGCGTGCCGGTGACGAATGTGCGTGCGAGCCGCGGCAAGCGGGCGCGGGCTGAGCCGGTGGCGGCGTTCTATGCGCAGGGCCGGGTGAAGCATGTGGGAGCGTTTCCGGCTCTGGAAGACGAGATGGTGGCCTTCGGGCCGGATGGTCTGGCCGATGGGCGCTCGCCCGACCGGCTGGATGCATTGGTCTGGGCGGTGACGGCGCTGATGTTGCGCGGCGATGCAGGTGCGCCGCGTGTGCGGCGTTTCGGATAAACGAGATATTCTGGAGAAACCCATGACCAGCTGGATGAACCGGCTTTTCGGCGCCAAGCCGGGGAGCGAGCCTTTGCGCGCCGCCGAGCGCAAATCAGCAGCGCCGATGCTCGCCTTTCATCACCCCGGCCGGGGATTTTTTGGCGAGGTTTCCGGCCTCGGGCTGGTGCGGGCGGGCTATCACCGCAATCCAGTGGTGCATCGCTGCGTGCGGCTCATCGCGGAAGCGGGGGCGAGCGTGCCACTCACTCTGACGCTGGATGGCGCAGAGGTGAAATCCCATCCAGTCGAGAAGCTGCTGGAGCGCCCCAATCCGCGCGAGAGCGGCATGGAGATGCTCGATCAGGTCTACATGCACCTGCTGCTGTTCGGGAATGCGTATCTCAATGCTGTCAGCGATGGTGAATCTGTGCGCGAGCTTTATGCGCTCCGCCCGGACCGGGTGAGTGTGATTGCGGGGCCGGACGGCTGGCCGGTCGCCTATGATTATTCGGCTGGGGTGAGAACCTCGCGTGTCTCGATCGAGGGCGAGGGGATTGCGCCGATCCTGCATCTGAAGCTCGCCGATCCGATGGAGGATCATCGCGGCTTCGCGCCGCTTTCGGCCGCTCTGGTGCCGCTGGAAATGCATGAAGCGGCGAGCCGCTGGAACAAGGCTTTGCTCGACAACTCGGCCAGGCCATCGGGGGCGCTCGTGTATGCTTCGCCGGAAAACCTCACGGACGCGCAGTTCGATCGCCTGAAAGTGGAGCTTGAGAGCGCGTTTTCGGGGCAGGGCAATGCGGGGCGGCCCTTGCTGCTCGAAGGTGGGCTCGACTGGAAGCCTCTGGCTCTCTCGCCGAAGGACATGGATTTTCAAGAAGCCCGCAACAGTGCGGCGCGCGAGATCGCGCTGGCTTTCGGAGTGCCTCCATTGCTGCTCGGTTTGCCGGGCGACAACACCTATTCGAACTATGCCGAGGCAAACCGCGCTTTCTGGCGACAGGCCATCGTGCCGATGGTGCGGCGTGTTTCGACCGCGATGGCGCAATGGCTTCAGCCAGGTTTCCAAGGGAGGATTTCGATCCAGCCCGATCTCGACCAGATCGAGGCTCTGGGCGAGGACCGCGCTGCACTCTGGAAGCGCGTGGGTGAGGCAAGCTTCCTCTCGGATGACGAGAAGCGGCAGGCGCTCGGCTACGGCACGGCTGCGGAGGCAACGGCCGGCAAACGCTCGACATCGCAATGAATGCGGTGACCGAGAGCATCATCGCGCGGGGTGATCTCGCGCATCTTGTCCTGTTTCTCTGGGCGACCGGCGCTTCCGGGATGATCGTGCATCTCCTGCGCGAAAATGCGGCAGCCAACCGGCGGTTCGACGCCTTCGTGCGGGAAATCGCGCGGTTCAACCGTCGCCAGGGTTCAGGCTGAACCGGAGAGACGGGCATGCGAGGCATCATGACGTATTGGGTCCGTGGCGCGCGGGGGCGGCGTGCAGGCGCCGGCCCGCCGAATATGCAGCGGCCAGAGGGCCTCTTCCGCCGCTTTTTCGACCTTATCGAGCGGATGGAACGGCCTCAGCCGAAGCTCGAAACCAAATCCGAGCCGAGACGCAAACTGCGCATAACGCGGCTCGATGCCGATGCCGAACGTCGGCCTTGAAAGACGTCGCAGATCTGGAGTTGCCCATGCCCCTGCACCTTGTTTCCGGCCGGTCCGCCTCCCTGCCGCCCGGAAGGAACATCCGTGCCCCTGCCCGCAAGGGCGGGGGTGCGGATGCGCCTCCGAATGTGGATGCGGAGGGTTTCTTCGAAGGCTATGCCTCGCTCTTCGGCGTGGCGGATCTCGGCCGGGATGTGGTGATGCCCGGCGCTTTCCGCTCGACCCTGTCGCGTCGTTCTGCCTCCGATATCAAGCTGCTCTGGCAACATGATCCGGGCCAGCCTCTGGGTGAATGGCTCGAGATCGCCGAGGACCGGCGCGGACTTTTCGTGGTCGGCAAGCTGGATCTGGCGCTGCCCAAGGCGCGCGAACTGCACCGGCTGGTGACGCGCGGCACGATCGACGGCCTGTCGATCGGGTATCGGACCGAAGGTGAGAAGCGCGACGCCGCCACGGGCCTGCGCCGGATCGAGAAACTCGAGCTTTGGGAAATCTCGATCGTGACCTTTCCCCTCCTGCCGCAGGCACGCATCGCGCCCCGCAGCACGGTGAGGGGGATGAAGGACGGGCGCGCTCTTGCGTCCGCTCCGTTCCCGCGCCGGACGGCGCCCTACTGACCAGAACAAGAGGAATGCCATGACTGACATGCGTCACCCGGCGGCTCAGGCCCCGGAAACGAAGGCCTTTGCGCAGTCCGACGAATTCGGCGCGCTGAACCGCCTTGTCGCCGAATATCGCTCGGAGAATGACGAGCGCCTTGCGGAGCTGGAACGCAAATCGAGCGTCGATATGCTGCGCGACGAGAAGATCGAGCGGATGGATCGTGCCATCGACCTCTGCATGGAAAAAATGGGTTCTTTCGAAACAAAGAGCCGCCGTCCAGCTCTGGGCTTCGGCACAGGTGAAACCGGCCTTTCGCCGGTCGCACTCGAACACAAGGGCGCTTTCGATGCCTATATGCGCTCCGGCGAAGCACACCGCCTCCAGCGTCTCGAGATGAAATCGGCAATGACCACAACGGCTCCGGATGCGGGCTACCTGCTGCCGCAGCATGTCGAAGAATCAGTTCTGGCGCGAATCGCCGGGCTCTCGCCCATTCGCTCGATCGCCAATGTGCAGTCGATTTCGGGATCGAGCCTGCGCAAGGCGGTTGCGGCTTCCGGATCCCAGACAGGCTGGACGGCTGATACCGCGCCGAGCAATTCGGTGGCGGCGACGGCCTTTTCCAATCTCGATTTTCCGACCGGTGAACTCTTCAGCCAGCCAGCGGCCACGCAGACCATGCTCGATGACGCGGCGGTCGATATCGAGGCCTGGATCAGCGCCGAGATCGAGCGGGCCTTTGCGGCCGCGGAAAGTGCGGCTTTCGTGAACGGCAACGGCACGAACAAGCCGAAGGGCTTCCTGACCTACTCGACCGTGGCGAATGCCAGCTGGAGTTGGGGCAATCTCGGCTTCATTGCTTCGGGTGCAGCAGGCGCGTTCGCGGCTTCGAACCCGTCCGATGCGCTGGTCGATCTCGTTCACAGCCTGAAGACGCTCTATCGCCAGAACGGTTCGTTCGTGATGAACCGCAAGACGCAAGGCGTGATCCGCAAGTTCAAGGATACGCAGGGCAATTACCTCTGGCAACCGCCGAGCGTGCAGGGCGCCCGCGCGACCCTGATGAACTTCCCGCTCGTGGAAGCCGAAGACATGCCGGATATCGCGGCCAACTCGCTCTCGATCGCCTTCGGTGATTTCGAACGCGGTTATGTGGTGGTGGACCGGATCGGCATCCGCACCCTGCGTGATCCGTTCTCTGCCAAGCCTTACGTGCTGTTCTACACCACGAAGCGTGTGGGCGGTGGCGTGCAGGATTTCGACGCCATCAAGCTGATGAAATTCGCAGCCTAACGCTGGAGCGACAGCGGTTCGCGGCTCGGGCGGGGTGCTGCTCCGCCCGAGAATTTCGCGAGCGTTGCGTCGATCCATTGGCGCTGTGGGGCCAGGCGCACAGCCTGTGCAATGGTGCCGCAGCTCTTGGCGGAGCCGAAGCGTTCGCGGCCGTAAATGACTCCGACGATGCGCGGTGGGCTCTCGGAGCGATCCAGCACCGGGCCGCCGGAATCACCGGTGCAGATGGCGGCGTCAGAGAGCTCTGCGTCGACGCTGGTTCCGAGCCGCATAAAGCGCGGAAACAGGCGCGGGAGCACCTGCATGTTGGCGCTGCGCAGGGTGCCGGCGCTGGCTTCATCGTTCTCGCGCTGCATGCCGAAACCGGCCACGAGCCGGCTCGCACCGATGGCATGATCGCTCTCGCCGCGATCGATCGGCAGGGGCGACAGGCGGGCGGGCAGGGGACGTTCCAGCCGGATCAGTGCGACATCGACCGACACAGATGCATTGCGTGAAAAGCCGGGATGCAGTGCCCGCGCGACGACGCGCTGGAGAACGTGGCTGCCGCTTTCAGCATAGGCCACGACGACCTGCTTCTTGCCGGCGACGCAATGCGCGGCAGTGAGCACCACATTGGATGCGACCACAGTGCCGGTGCAGGCGCCGTGGCGGTTGCCCTCACGCGACAGAACCATGACGAGATGCGCCGAGAGGCCGGAATTGGCACTCGACTGCGAACCTCCAAGGGCGAGGACGGGCTGGGCCAAAACCGCCATGGCGGCCGCCAAAATGCCAAGCGCCGCGCGCCGGAGGAATCTGTCTCGAAGCATTCTCACGGCGCGGAGCTTTGCACTGCGCATTCCAAGCATGCAAGCCCGTGAGCGGGCATGCGGATTTTTTGCAAGCAGGAAAGGGCCATGCCCATGATCTCGTTTCTGGTGGACGGCCCACAGCTTGAGCCGGTGAGTCTTATGGAGGCCAAAGCCTGGCTGCGGGTGGACGGCGCGGAGGAGGACAGCCTCATTCAGGCGCTGATCGTTTCGGCGCGACTGATGGTGGAGGCTCAGATCGGGCGGGTTCTGCTGGCCCAGAACTGGCGGTTGATCGGCGATGCCTGGCCTCCCGGCGAGAGTATTCCGGTGAAGATCGGGAAGGTCATATCGGTGGCTGGCGGTCGTGTCTTTCCGGCGGAAGGCGCGCCAGAACTGATGTCCTCCGACGATTTTGCGATTGAACGTGGCGTGGAGCACGACACCATCGTGCCGCAACGCAGACCTGTTCCCGGGCGCAGACGCAGCGGGATCGAGATCGATCTGCGCCTCGGTTTCGGCGAGATGGGCACGGATGTGCCGGAACCGCTGCGCCTCGCAATCCGGCATCTTTTGACGCACGGCTTCGAGCAGCGCGGTGACATGACGGAACCCGCTCGCGGCCTGCCGCCGATGGTGACGCAACTGCTGCAACCCTACCGCTCCGTGCGGCTCTGAGGAGGTGGCAATGGTCAGACCAGTGACAATGCCGGTGGGCGCGCGGCGCAAGCGCCTCGTGCTGGAAGGGCCGGTGGAAGTGCCGGATTCCATCGGCGGTGCAGCCATCAGTTATCAGGCGATCGCGACCCTTTGGGGCGAGGTGATCGCGAAATCAGGCCGCGAGACAAGCGAGGGCGAGCGGCTTGCGGGCGCTGTTGAGACGCGCATCCGCATCCGGTTTCGCGACGCGATCGATGCCCGCATGCGGTTCCGGCTGGGTGCGCGGATTTTTGCGATCCGGGCCGCGTTTGATGCCGATGGCACGCGCCGATGGACGACCTGTCTTGTCGATGAGGTGATACCATGAGCACCCCGCACCCGATCCTGGCGCTCAAGGAAGCGATCCGCACGCGCCTCCTGGCCTCGGCTCCCGTAACGGGGCTGATCGGGCAGGGCGTGCATGATGCGCCGCCTCGCGGTTCCGAGCCGCCCTACCTCGTGCTTGGCGATGCGCTCCTGCGCGAGAACGGCACCAGCGAGGCTGAGGCATTCATCGCGGAGATCGACATGGTGGCGATCACCCGCGAGCGCGGCACACGCGCGGCGCTGGAGCTCGCGGGATTGATCGAAGCAGCTTTGCTCGCGAGCCCGCTCCCGGTGAACGGGCACAGCGTCTCGGTGATGTTCATCCGCGAAACGATCGCGCGGCATGACGAGGCGAAATCACTCTCGCGCGTGACGCTCCGACTGCGCGCCTTCCTGCATCCGGTCTGACCGGAACTCTCATTTCGACACTCAAGAGGAGGCCAGCATGGCACCCCAACGCGGCAAGGACATCTTGCTCAAACTCGCCAATGAGACGGCCCAATTCGTGACAGTGGCCGGGCTCCGCACGCGCCGGCTCGCGCTCAACGCCGAGACGGTGGACATCACGCATTCGGAATCGGTCGGTCGCTGGCGCGAGCTGCTCGATGGCGCGGGCGTGCGGCGTGCCTCGCTGACAGGCTCAGGCATCTTCAAGGACGATGCTTCGGATGCGCTGGTCCGGCTGGTGTTTTTCGATGGAGCGATCCGCGAATGGCAGGTGGTGCTGCCGCATTTCGGGACCATTACGGGCCTGTTTCAGATCACCAGCCTCGACTATCGCGGCGAGCATTCGGGCGAGGTCACGTTCGAAATCGCGATGGAGAGCGCGGGCGCTCTCACATTCGCGGCCTTGTGAGGCGGACGATGGCCAACCGGCATCGTGGAGAAGTGAAGCTGGCGATCGGCGGCGAGGTTTTTGCCCTCCGGCTGACCTTGCAGGCTCTGGCAGAAATTGAGGCAGCGTTGGGGGCAGACGACCTTCAGGGTCTTGGCGAACGCTTCGCCGCCGGACGGGCCGGTGCGCGCGATCTGATCGCGCTGATCGGTGCGGCGGTGCGCGGGGGAGGGGCGAAACTCTCCGATGCTGCTGTTGCGGAACGAATGGGCGCCGAGGAATTGCCCGACGCGGTGGCGGCTCTGGGTGAGTTGTTCGCGCTTTCCTTCGGGGCGGATGACAGCAAACGCCCTCGCGCGCCGTAGCGGGATCCGGAACGCAGCGACCCTTCCCCTGGGATGAGGCGATGGCGTTCGGCCTCGGCCTGCTGCGGCTTTGCCCCGAGGCGTTCTGGAGCATGACCTTGCAAGAATTCGCTGCCGCCCTGCGCGGCGCCAAGGGCGAGTTCGCATCCGTCGCGCCGCTCGACGCGACCGGTTTGCACAGCCTGATGACGATGTTCCCCGATGGAGCCGAAGAGGTGGATCATGACCGACGAGATTGAAGAGAATGACGAGACTGGCTTTGCGGGCGCGGCGGTCGGCACTTTGACGCGCCAGATGAAAGCGCTCGACCGGATCACGGCCCAGTTCGGGAAATCGCTTTCGGCCGCGCTTGCCAAAGGGATCGTGCAAGGCAAGGGCTTCGAGGACATCCTCAAGACCATCGGGCAGCGGTTCATCGAAATCGGTCTGAAGGCTGCGCTGAAGCCGCTGGAGGGGCTGTTCACCGGCCTCGTCTCCGGCGGGGTGGGTGGTCTTTCCAACCTGTTCGGTGGGCTGTTTGGCGGCGGTGGTGCAAGCGTCACGCCTTTTGCCAGCGGTGGCGTGATCTCGACCCCGCATTTCTTCCCGATGGGGCGAGGGCTTGGTCTCGCTGGCGAGCGCGGTGCCGAGGCCATCCTACCGCTGGCGCGCGGGCCGGATGGCAGGCTCGGCGTGGCCTCGAATGCGGGCCGGGGCGGGCCAGTGACCGTCAGCATGAATATTCAGACACCGGACGCTGAAAGTTTCCGCCGGTCCGAGGCCCAGGTCTCGGCGAGCCTCGCCCGAGCCGTGGCGCGCGGCCAACGCAGCCTGTGAGGGAACCATGTCGACACCCGGATTTCATGAAGTGCGGTTTCCGATCGAGATTGCGCTCGGCGCGCGTGGAGGACCCGAAAGGCGCACGGAAATCGTGACGACCTCGACCGGGCGCGAGGAACGCAATGCCCGATGGGCGCTCTCCCGACGGCGCTATGATGCCGGATATGGCGTGCGCTCGATCGATGGATTGGCCGCGATCGTGGCGTTTTTCGAGGAACGGCGCGGCAGGCTGCATGGCTTCCGGTTCCGGGACCGGCTGGACTGGACCTCGGCTTCCGGCAATGCCCCACCCGCCCCCTTTGACCAGACGATCGGGACGGGCGATGGGACGCAGGCCGCCTTTCCGCTGGTGAAGGTTTATGGCGCGAATTTCGCGCCTTACGGACGACCGATCAGCAAGCCGGTTCAGGGCTCGGTGCGGGTCGCGGTGGCGGGAGTCGAGCAAACGGCCGGGACCCATTTCAACTGCGACACCACAACGGGGATCGTGACCTTCCTGTCCGGGCATGTGCCAGCCACTGGCGCCGCGGTGACGGCCGGGTTTTCCTTCGATGTGCCGGTGCGGTTCGATACCGACTTTCTCGAAATCGATCTCTCGGCCTTTGAGGCCGGAGCGATCCCATCGATCCCACTTGTTGAAATCCGGAGCTGAGCAATGCGCGAATTGCCAACCGTTCTCGCGGATGCACTCGCATCCGGGACCACGACGCATTGCCAGTGCTGGAAACTGACGCGGCGCGACGGCGTGAGCCTCGGATTCACCGACCATGATCGAGACCTCACGATTGAAGGCTTCCTCTTCGAAGCCGCGAGCGGCATCGATGCAGCTTCCGTAGAGGCCGAGACCGGGTTGGCGTCGGTCGGCGGCGAGATCAACGGCGCACTCACGAGTGTCCGCATCCGACCGGAGGATATCGAGGCGGGGCGGTACGACGGAGCTGAACTGCGCCGCTGGCTCGTGGACTGGGACGCGCCAGCGCTCGATTTCCTGATGGACGTCGCGACAATCGGCGAGATCAAGCGTCGTGACGGGACCTTCATCGCCGAGACCCACAACACGCTCCATGCGCTCGATGCCGAGCAGGGTCGGCTCTATGCTTCGACCTGCCCAGCAGAACTCGGGGACGCGGCCTGCGGGTTCAACCTCAATTCGGCGCCGTTTACCCAGACCGTAGTCGTGAGTTCGACCGATGGTCGGCATGAACTGAACGCTGCCGCTCTGGCGAGCGCCGCATCCGGACTTTATGCGCGCGGGCGGCTCCGAGTCGTCACTGGTGCCAATGCGGGTGTGACGATGCCGATCCGGGATCATCAGAGCGATAGGCTGCGCCTGTGGCAGGGGCTTCCGGCCGAGCTTGCTCCCGGAGATCAGGTCGTGGTGAGCGCCGGCTGTGACAAGCGCTTCGCCACATGCCGTGACCGGTTTGGAAATGCGTTGAATTTCAGAGGCTTTCCGCTGATCCCGTCGCCGGAATTTGCCTATTCCTATGCCAAGACAGGCGAGGGAACCCATCAGGGCCGACCTCTGGTTCAGCTTTGAGGAGAAGGGCCGTGGGAAATACAGTCAGACAGCCTCGTCGCCCCGGCATCCGGAAGTTGAGGGGCAGGCGCGCGGAAGTGATCGAGGCTGCGCGCGGCTGGATCGGCACTCCTTATCAGCATCAGGCTTCGCTCAAAGGGATCGGTGCTGATTGCCTCGGCCTGCTGCGCGGCGTGTGGCGTGAAGTGATCGGCAGCGAGCCGGAATCCTTCCGACCCTACTCGCCCTCCTGGGCCGAAATCTCGGGCGAGAACCTGCTGGAGGACGCTGCGCGCCGCCACCTGCTGATTGCGAGCGAGGATGTCGCGATTGAGGCCGGAATGGTGATCCTGTTCCGGTGGCGGCCCAATCTGCCGGCGAAGCATTGCGCGATCGCGACCGGGCCCGACCGGTTCATCCATGCGCATGATGGGGTGTCGGTCGCGGAAGTGGCGCTGGTGCCGGGGTGGCGGCGGCGCATTGCCGGATTGTTCGATTTCCCTGTCAGGAGTTCGTGATGGCGACGCTCGCATTTCAGATGATTGGCTCAAGCCTTGGCCAGACCCTTGGTGGGGGTTTCGGGGCCATTCTCGGACGCGCGGCGGGGGCGCTCGCCGGAGCGGCTATCGATCGTGCGATCATGGGGGGCAGCGAGCGGCGCGTTCAGTCCGGGCCGAGGCTCAATGATCTCGACGGGATATCCGCGAGCGAGGGAGCGCCGGTGCCGCGCGCCTATGGGCGCGTGCGGCTGGGCGGGCAGGTGATCTGGGCGACGGAATTCGAAGAGGAGACGACGGTCGAGCGCTCGGGCGGATCGGGAGGCAAGAGCACCGGATTGCGTGCGCCGCAGCCCCAGCAGACGACGATTCGCTATGTGTATTCGGCGAATTTTGCCATCGGGATCTGCGAAGGCCCGGTTGCTTTCATCCGCCGCATCTGGGCCGATGGAAAGCCGCTTGATCTCGCAGGCCTCAACTATCGGATCTACACCGGAACCGGTTTCCAGCCCGCCGATCCCCTCATTGTGGCGAAGCAGGGGACGGGGCATGTTCCCGCGTTTCGCGGCCTCGCCTATATTGTTTTCGAACGCTTTCCGCTGGCCGCCTATGGCAATCGGCTGCCCCAGTTTTCGTTTGAAGTCGTGCGGCCGTTGCCGGGCCTCCCGGAGAGGCTGCGGACTGTCAACATTATTCCCGGCTCGACGGAATTCGGTTATGCCACCAGCGAAATCCGGGAGGATTTCGGATACGGGAATTCGCGTGCGCTGAACCGTTCGCAATGGACGCATCCAACCGACTGGCAGGCTTCGATCGATGCGCTGCAGGCACTTTGTCCGAACCTCCAGCGCGCAACGCTGATATCGAGCTGGTTTGGGGATGACCTCAGGGCAGGAGTGTGCAGGCTCGAGCCGCGTACCGAGAAGAGCAACAAGGTAACCACCGGGCAGGATTGGGAAGTGAGCGGCTTGAACCGCGCCACGGCCTTACCGGTTTCGGAATATGGTGGCCGTCCGAATTATGGCGGCACGCCATCGGATGCGACCATCATTGCGGCGATTCGCGATCTGAAATCGCGCGGGCTGAAAGTGGCGCTGCACCCGTTCATCCTGATGGATATTCCGGCCGGGAATGCGAGGCCCGACCCCCATGGAGGTGCGAGCCAGCCACCATTCCCCTGGCGGGGTCGCATCACCTGTGACCCGGCACCCGGTCAGCCCGGATCGGTGGCCGGCAACCTCGCGGCCAATGCCCAGATCGAGGCTTTTGTCGGAATGGCGCAATCGCATCATTTCGCGCTCGATGGAGACCGGGTGATCTATTCGGGGCCGGAGGAATGGAGTTTCCGGCGCATGGTGCTGCACCATGCCATGCTTGCGAAGGCGGCGGGCGGGGTGGAGACCTTTTTCATCGCTTCGGAGCTTGTCGGGCTGACGCATGTTCAAGGGAATGTCAGCGGCTATCCGATGGTGCAGGCCCTGATGGGGATGCTGATCGAGTTGCGGGCCATTCTCGGGCCTTCGACACGCATCACTTATGCCGCCGACTGGACCGAATACGGAGCGCATGTGCTGGGAGGTGGGCAGCAGGTGCGCTTCCCGCTCGATCCGCTTTGGTCGCATCCCGAGATCGGTGCGGTCGCGATCGATTTCTATCCGCCCGTCAGCGATTGGCGTGCGGGCTCCGATCATCTCGATGCGGAGCTTGCGGACCATCCGCATGATGCCGGGTACTTGCTGGATCGTATCGGCGCTGGCGAAGCCTTTGACTGGTATTACCCCGATGCGACCGCGCGGCAATTGCAGGAGCGCCAGCCCATCGCGGACGGCGCCTACGGTAAGCCTTGGATCTACCGGGCGAAGGACCTTGTGGGGTGGTGGAGCAACGCGCATCACGAGCGGTTCGGTGGGGTGGAAATGGGATCGAGCACAGGCTGGGTTGGCGCCTCAAAGCCGATCCTTCTGGCGGAAATCGGTTGTCCTGCCGTCGATTCTGGTTCGAACCAGCCCAATGTTTTTCCTGATCCGAAATCTTCCGAGAATGCATTGCCGCATTTTTCGAGCGGCATGCGCGATGACCTGATCCAGCGCCGGCTGCTTGAGGCGATGCTGGATCGCTTCGATACAGGACAACCCGGACATATCGGGGCGCATAATCCGATTTCGCCGATCTATGGCGGCCCGATGGTATCGCCGGATTTCATCGCACCCTGGGCCTATGATGCAAGGCCGTTCCCGGCCTTTCCGGCGCTCACGTCCCTATGGTCCGACGGTTCCAACTGGGAACTTGGCCATTGGCTGAACGGGCGGCTCGAGATGGCGCCCGTCACCGAGTTGGTGCGCGCAATCCTGCGCGATCACCGGCATGACCTGGCTGTCACCGGCACGGTCGCAGGTGCCATCGATGGTTACGTGATTGATCGGCCGATGAGTGCACGGGCGGCGATCGAGCCGCTGGTGGACGGGTTTGGCCTGACGGCTCGCGTCAGCCCGGTCGGGCTCGAACTGGCGTCGCGTTCGATGAAGCCTTCGGCCACCATCGAACGGGAAGATCTGGTTCTCGCCGAAAAGCGCGGGGCGGTTGAAATTGAAATCAGTCGCCGCGAGGAAGTCGAACTGGCTCGCAGTTTCCGGTTTGGCTATTTCGATCCGGATCGTGATTTCCGCCGGGCGGTTGCCGAAGCCCGGCGCGAGAGAAGCTCTGCGCAGCGCGAGGTGAGTGACGAGGGCGCGATGGTCGTGGCTGCGCCGATGGCACAGGCCATCGCGGAGCGCAGGCTGGTCGATATCTGGGGTGCGCGCGAGCAGTTTCGTTTCTCGCTGCCGCCCAGCTATCGTCTGCTTGAGGCGGGTGATCTGGTGGAACTGGAAACGCCCTCCGGGTTCCGGCGGGTGAGGCTGACTCGCGTTGTCGATGCTCGCGATCGGGTCTGCGAAGCGGTCTCGTTCGATGAGGCCAGCGGCGCCGTTGGGCCACCGGTTCGTCTGGCAGTGCCTGATCCTTTGCCCCCGCCATTGCCGGGCTCGGCCTTCGTGCGGTTCATCGAATTGCCTCTTGCGCATCAACCGGAAGCTGGACCATTGGCCGCGCTTGCACGGGCAAATCCGTGGCGACCGCCTTACTCCATCGCCGAGATCGGCGCCGGAGGGACTCTGGCTGGCCTCGGAGAAGTAACGCAGCCAGCACGTGTCGGCACGCTTGTCACATCGCTGCCGGCGGGGCCGCTCTGGCGATGGGACCATGCCGCGCAATTCGATCTCGTGCTGGAAGCCGGGGCGCTTTCCAGTGTGAGTGCCGAGGCGGCACTGGCCGGCATCAATGCGGTTGGTGTCACGGGTAGCGACGGTCTGACGGAAATCGTCCTCTTCAAACACGCCGAGCTCATTGCTGCGCGGACCTACCGCATCTCGGGTCTTGTGCGTGGCCTAGGCCTCTCGGAAAAGGCTGCCGGACGCAATGTTTCGGCCGGAGCCTTCTGCTTTCTGCTGGATGATGCGGTGATCGATGTTGGGTTGGGCATCGACCGAATCGGACGCGTGGTCGAGCTGGCGGTGGTGCCGTTCGGTCGGGACATCGCTGACCCTGCCAGCGTGCGCCAGACGCAGAACATCACCGGGCTGACCTATCGTCCTCTTGCACCGGTTCACGCCAAGGCGCGGCGAGAAGCGGGTGGCGTGCGGATCAGCTTCATCCGGCGCACGCGGGCGGGCGGCGACAGTTGGGACCTTTTCGAGGTGCCTCTGGGCGAAGACCGTGAGGAATACCGGCTCGAAATTCGGCAGGGCAATACGGTCAAGCGTGAGGCGAGCCTTTCGGTTCCCGAGTTTCTTTACCCGAGCAGCGACGAAATGGCGGATTTCGGCAGCGTGCAGACGATGATCTCGGTGTCCATCGCGCAGGTCTCGACCCGCGTAGGACCCGGCGATGCCTTGGTCAAAACACTCCCCATTCATTGAGGTAAGCGATGGCAGCAGAGAATTTTGACGCCGCATTGAAACACGTGCTGCGGCACGAGGGCGGCTATGCCGACCATCCCTCTGATCCGGGCGGGGCCACGATGATGGGGATCACCCGTGCAACTCTGGCGGAGTGGCGCCGGCGGGCAGTCTCGAAAGACGAAGTGCGCGCTCTGTCGCGGCAGGAAGCTGGCGAGATCTATCGTGCGCGCTACTGGAATGTGGTCTCGGGCGATGCGTTGCCGGCAGGGCTGGATCTCGTGCTGTTCGATCATGCGGTGAATTCCGGCCCCGGACGCGCTGTTCGGACCTTGCAGGGCCTGCTGGCGGTGGAGATCGACGGCCGGATGGGGCCGCGCACTCTGGCGGCACTCGAAGGCCAGGAGCTGCCGTCGCTTATCCGTGACATGTGCCAGGCGCGACGCAATTTCCTGCGCAATCTGCCGACGGCCCCGGTCTTTGGCCGGGGCTGGATGCGGCGCGTGGACGCGATCGAGCGTGCCAGTCTCAAGATGGCCGGCGAGGGAATGATCGAGACGGCCCCCAAGTTTCAAGAGAAGGAGACGAGCATGAACCTGACCAAGAATATTCTGGAAAGCCGGACCGTGTGGGCGAACACGATCGGCCTCGCGAGCATCGCCTTGTCGATATTCGGTTTCAAGACCGGCGAAATCGAACCCAACCTGATCGCGGACAAGGCGCTGGAGGCGGTGGCGGCCGTGAGCTTCATTGCCTCGACCTTGTTTCGCGTGCTGGCGACAAAAAAACTCGCCTGAACCGCACATTGGGGAAAGGGAGGCCCCTTTTGCTCGCCAAGCCTCGAAATCGCCGGAAGCTCGTGTATGTAGGACGCGTCCTGCGCACGACGGCAGGGCCGACGAGCAAGGAGTTCCGGCATGCGCCTTCTGGTGATCGAGGATGATCGCGATCTCAACCGCCAGCTGACAACAGCGCTCGAACATGCGGGCTATGCGGTCGACACCGCATTTGATGGCGAGGAAGGGCATTTTCTGGGTGATACGGAGCCCTATGACGGCGTCATTCTCGATATGGGCCTGCCGAAGATGGACGGCATCCGTGTTCTGGAGAAATGGCGGCGCGAGGGCCGCAAGATGCCCGTTCTGATTCTCACGGCACGCGACCGCTGGAGCGAGAAGGTTCAGGGCTTTGATGCCGGCGCGGATGATTACGTGACGAAGCCTTTCCATATGGAGGAGGTGCTGGCCCGCCTGCGGGCCCTGCTGCGTCGGGCCGCCGGCCACGCCACTAGTGAACTCTCCTGCGGACCTGTGCTGCTTGATACGCGGTCGAGCCGCGTGGTGGTGGATGGCAATGCCGTGAAGCTGACGAGCCACGAATATCGGCTCCTCGCTTATCTCGTCCATCATCAGGGGCGGGTGGTCTCACGCACTGAACTGGTCGAGCATCTCTATGATCAGGATTTCGACCGGGATTCCAATACGATCGAGGTGTTCATCGGGCGTCTGCGCAAGAAGCTCGGGGTCGATGTGATCGAAACGGTGCGTGGGCTCGGTTATATTGCGCAGGCCCCCGCTTCGCCGACGGCGAAGTCGAAATAGCCCGCCATGTCGGTTCTCCTGCGAGGCCCGACTGACCCACGCTCGCTGGCCGGGCGCCTCTTCCTTTCCGCGATTATTCTGTCCGCTTTGGTTCTGATCTCGGCGGGAGCCATCCTCTCGACGATCAACCGTCGCGCGGTCGAGGCCGGTTTTGACGAGCGGCTGAAGCTTTATTTGAAGGTTCTCGTCGCTGACGTCGCGTCGCTGACGGACGGCAACAATGTCGAGCCGGGCAATCTGGGGGAGCCGCAATTCCAGATTCCGCTTTCCGGTTGGTACTGGCAAATCCTGCGGATTGATCCCGAAAGCAATTTCACAACGATCCTGCGCACTTCGCCGTCGTTGTTCTCGCGGCGACTGCCTTCGCTGGTGGAGCCGGGCCTTCCATCGGCACGCGGCGACTTCCGCGACGGATACCGCGAAGGGCCGGCGGGGCGGCGTGTCCGCATCGTCGAGCAGGAGATCGATCTCGGCGAGCAAAATCGATTCGTTATTGCGGTGGCCGGCAACGCCGACGAAATTGTCGATCAGCGCCGTCAGTTTGACCTCACACTGCTCACGATCCTGTCGTTGCTCGGGCTGGCCCTTGGTGCGTCTGCCTACATTCAGGTGCGGTATGGCCTGCGACCGTTGCGCGAACTCAGTCAGTCGCTCTCGCAGGTGCGCAATGGCGAGCGAGACCATGTCGAGGGTGAGTTCCCGGTGGAGGTTGCGCCGCTCGCGGGCGAACTCAACCAGTTGCTCGACGTGAACCGGGAGATTGTCAGCCGGGCCCGCGCGCAGGTCGGAAATCTGGCTCATGCACTGAAGACGCCGCTGAGTGTGCTGCTGAACGAGGCGAGTGTCGAGAAAAGCCCGCTGAGCGACAAGATCAGAGAGCAGACCGCCATCATGCGCGATCAGGTCCAGTACTATCTTGATCGCGCCCGGGCAGCCGCGCGCGCCGCAACCATCGGCAACATTACGGAGGTTGAGCCAGTTCTGGCAGCCTTTGTGCGGGCCTTCGAAAAGATCTATGCCGACAAGAACCTCAGGTTCGAAACTGTTATCGATACCAATTTGCGGTTTCGCGGCGAAAAGCAGGACCTCGAGGAATTGGTCGGGAACCTGATCGACAATGCCGGCAAATGGGCCACGAGCGCGGTCCGGATCGAACTGCGCGCGGCAGCGCATTCCGAGACCGTTCCACCGCAGATTATCCTGACGGTCGACGATGATGGCCCCGGTCTGCCCGAGGAAAAACGCCTGGACGCAATGAAACGCGGGCGGCGATTAGACGAAACAAAGCCCGGATCAGGGCTCGGTCTGTCTATCGTGATTGACTTGGCTGGCCTTTACGGCGGCGGCTTCGTGCTGGAGGACAGCCCGCTGGGTGGTTTGCGTGCCCGGCTCAATCTTCCGGCTCTCTGATCGAAACGGCAAGGCGTTGCGCTCGGACCCGGCCACCGCTACGCAGCAGAATGGGTCTCGCCGCGGCGATTTGCGGCAGGTCATGGTTCGGGCAAATTGTGACCCTAAATCAGAGGCGGAATGACACTCTGGATTGGAATTGTTCTGTTGACCTTTGGCGCGGCCGCTTTGGCTTTGCGTCCCCTTTTCCGTCGTCCGGTTGAACAGACCAGCTTGGATCATGCCATTCGTTTCTATGAAACCCGCCGGGCCGAGATGCGCAGGCAAGCCGAGGCTGGTTTGATCTCGCTGGCCGAGTGCGAAGCGTTTGAGGCGGAGCAGGCCCGGCGGCTGCTTGTTATTGGACGCCAATCCGACGGCGGCCGGGATGTCTCCCTTGATCGTTCGATGCAGCGTAAGAAGATCGCGGCCTTGTTCCTGCTCGCCGGGCTGCCGCTTTTCGCCATTCCCCTGTACCTGAAGGTTGGCCGACCGGGCATGCCGGACCAACCGCTCGCGGCCCGGATCTCGGAACCGCGCACCATGCAGCTTGCTGACGCGCTTGCGCGCATCGAGGCTCATCTCGCCAAAAACCCCAATGATGCGAAAGGCTTTGAAGTCGTTGCGCCGGTCTATCTCCAATCCGGGCGTTTTGATGATGCCACCTTTGCCTATCGCCGGGTGATCGCGCTTTCCGGCGAAACGCCCGATCGGCTCGCCGACCTTGGCGAAGCGCTGGTCGCAGGGCAAAACGGCGTCGTGAACGCGGATGCGAAGGCTGCATTCCGACGCGCGATCGAGATTGACCCGACTTTTGCCAAAGCCCGTTTTTATGTCGCGATCGCGGCGGAGCAAGATGGTGATGTCGAGGGGGCAGTTCGGCAATTGATCGCGCTTTCTGCCAGCCTCGAAGAAGGGCCGGGCAAAATGCGGGTGGAAGCGGAACTTGATCGTTTCCGTGCTGAAGGCAAGGCGCCGCCGCGTACCTCGCAGCAAGGGTCAACCGGGCAGGCGATCACGGCGCTTCCGCCGGAACAGCGTGCGAGAGCGATCGAGGGAATGGTCGAGGGGCTTGCGGAGCGGCTCCGGAGCAAGGGCGGCAGCTTTGATGAGTGGCAGCGTCTCGTTCAGGCCCGTATGGTGCTTGAACAGGGAGACAAAGCTCGAGAAGCTCTCGATGAGGCAAGGAGGGCGCTTGCCGGCAACGCTGCCGCTCTCGCTGGACTGGATCGTCTGGCGGAGAGGTTGGGGCTGACGCCGGCCGGGAGTGCAAAACCATGACGCGCAAGCAAAAAAGGCTCGCCATCATCTTTGGGTTTGGCGCCGTTCTCGCGGCTGCTTTGGCTCTTATTCTGACAGGTCTGCGTGACCAGATCGTGTTCTTCCGCTCACCCACAGAGGTGGTGGCCGGCAAGGTGCGACCGGGCGAGAATTTCCGGCTCGGCGGGCTGGTAGAGAACGGCAGCATTGAGAAAAGCCCCAACCAGATGGTGCGCTTTCGCGTGACCGATGGGGCGAACGTGATCGCCGTGACTTACCAGGGCCTCCTGCCAGACCTTTTCCGTGAAGGGCAG
This sequence comes from Hyphomicrobiales bacterium, assembly GCA_017302635.1. Classification (GTDB taxonomy): domain Bacteria; phylum Pseudomonadota; class Alphaproteobacteria; order Rhizobiales; family Beijerinckiaceae; genus Rhabdaerophilum. The sequence goes on along the minus strand of JAFLCX010000001.1, from coordinate 216,484 downwards.
GGGGTTGTGACGGAAGGGCGGCTCGATCCATCCGGGCAGTTTACGGCATCCACAGTTCTCGCGCGCCATGACGAGAACTACATGCCGCGTGAAGTGGCTGATGCCCTGAAGAAACAGGGACATTGGCAGCCGGGCAAGGGCGAGGGGCCACCCAAACCATGAGCATCGAAATCGGACATTATGCGCTGGTGCTGGCATTTGTGATCGCTCTGTTTCAGGCGAGCGTGCCGCTTTGGGGCGCGGTGAAGCGCGATGGCGCTTTGGTCGCATTCGGGCCGCAAGCGGCGCTGGTGCAACTGGCCTTGGTGGCCATTGCCTTCATCGCGCTCACAAAGGCCTATCTCGCTTCGGATTTCTCGGTTTCGAACGTTTATGAGAATTCGCATTCGCTGAAGCCGCTGATCTACAAATGGAGCGGTGTCTGGGGCAACCATGAGGGCTCGATGCTGCTCTGGGTGCTGATCCTCTCTCTGTTTGGGGCGGGGGTTGCGGTGTTCTCGCGCGGCTTGCCCGACGATATCCTCGGTGCGACATTGGCGGTGCAGGCCATGATCGCCGCCGCCTTCATCGCCTTTATCCTTTTTGCGTCGAACCCGTTCACACGCGTGATCCCTGCGCCGCTTGAAGGGCGTGATCTCAATCCGATCCTGCAAGACCCCGGCCTCGCAGTGCACCCGCCGCTTCTGTATCTCGGGTATGTCGGGTTCTCGATTGTCTTCTCATTCGCGGCGGGGGCATTGATCGTCGGGAGAATTGACGCGGCTTTCGCACGCATCGTTCGACCCTGGGTGCTGGTGGCCTGGGTCACCCTGACTCTCGGCATCGCGATGGGCTCCTACTGGGCTTATTATGAACTCGGCTGGGGCGGTTACTGGTTCTGGGATCCAGTGGAGAATGCTTCGCTCATGCCCTGGCTGACGGGGACGGCGCTCCTGCATTCCGCGATCGTGATGGAGAAACGCGAGGCGCTGAAGGTATGGACCATCCTTCTCGCGATCATCACGTTTTCACTCTCGTTGCTCGGCACCTTCCTCGTGCGTTCTGGCGTGCTGACTTCCGTGCATGCCTTTGCGGTCGATCCGGAACGCGGACTGTTCATTCTGATGATCCTGATCGCCTTCATCGGTGGAGCGTTCACGCTTTTCGCGATGCGGGCGAAAGCGATGGAAACGGGTGGGCTGTTCGCGCCGGTCAGTCGCGAAGGAGCCCTGGTTCTCAACAACCTGTTTCTCGCCGTTGCGGCCTTGGCAGTGTTCGTGGGCACACTGTACCCGCTCGCGCTTGAGGGCGTGACGGGCCAGAAGATTTCGGTCGGGCCGCCCTTCTTCAACCTCACCACCATACCGCTGATGTTGCCGCTTTTTGTCGCTATCCCTTTCGGACAGAGACTGGCCTGGAAACGCGGCGACCTGCTGGGTGTCACGCAGCGGATGAGCTGGGCCATCGGCGTGAGTGTGCTGGCTCTTGCGGGGATTGCCTATTCCATCGCGCGCGGGCCGGTGCTGGCGATTGTCGCAATCGGCCTCGGGGTCTTCATCCTGATCGCTTCGCTGGATGATATCCGCGAACGGGCCGCGCGGGGTGGCTTCGAAGGGTTTTTCCGTCGTCTTTTCAACCTGCCGCGCGCCTTCATCGCGACCTGCCTTGCGCATGCGGGCGTCGGCATCATGGTGATCGGCATCGCTTTCACGGCGTTCGAAAAGGAGAAAATTCTCTCGATGAAGCCGGGCGACAGCACCACTCTGGGAGAGTTCACGCTCACTTTGACCGGCATTGCCCCGCTGACCGGGCCGAACTACACAGCGACGGTTGCGCAGTTTCAGGTGCATGACGGCACAAAGGTTGTGGCCGAACTACGCCCCGCCAAACGCATTTACGTCGGCCGGCGCATGCCGACATCCGAAGTTGGACGTCATCGCATCGGGTTCTCGGAAGTTTATGTGGCGATTGGCGAGACTTCCGAGGGCGATCGTGTCGATCTCCGCGCCTACTGGAAGCCTTTTGTGACACTAATCTGGCTTGGTCCGGCGCTGATGGGTTTTGCCGGCCTCGTTTCGCTTTCAGACCGGCGGATGCGGGTGGGCGCGCCAAGGCCAGTTGCGCGGCGGAACGAAAAAATGGAACCGGCCGAATGAAGGGGCTTTCGCGTCGTCTGTTTCTGGCTTTTCCGGTTCTTGTGAGCAGCGCCGCCCGCGCGGTTCAGCCCGGCGAGCAATTGCCGGACCCGGCTCAGGAAGCGCGGGCACGCAAGCTCTCGGGAGAATTGCGATGCCTTGTCTGCCAGAATCAATCGATTGACGATTCGGATGCGGAACTCGCGCGTGACTTGCGGCGATTGGTCCGCGAGCGGATTTCGGCAGGCGAGAGCGATAACGCGATCCGGCAGTTTCTGGTTGCGCGGTATGGGGAGTTCGTGCTGCTTCGCCCTCCGGTCAACGCAAAGACTGTTCTGCTCTGGAGTTTGCCGGCCATAGGGCTGATTGCTGGTGCCTGGATTGCGGCCTCCTTGTTCAGAAAGCGCGCTCGCGTTGCAGAAGCACCCGTTGTCCCGCTGAGCGCTGATGAACAGGCGGCTCTCGACGCAATGCTGAAAGACCGAACGCCGCGCTGACCCCGGCACCATTACCAAATTTTCATTCGCCTGACAGGTTGGCGCGAAGTTTGTGCATGTATGATCCGGATCAAGGTCCTGCGGCGACTGTCAGCAACATCCCGTCGCCCCCCGCTCCACAGCTTGTCGCAGGACCGAAACCGCCTCTGCCTTGACGAGGCTCGCCGGCAGGTGTCGAGTTCGGGTCGAGGACCCGCATCTTCCGGGAAATGTCAGGCTGCTCTCATGAAAATCCTCGTTGTTGAAGATGATGCCGAAGCCGGTCGTTACCTCGCTCGGGCGCTGAATGAGTCGGGCCATGTGGCGGACCTCGCCAGCGATGGCGAGGCAGGGCTCGAAATGGCTTTGGCGGGAAGTTACGATGTGCTTGTGGTCGACCGCATGCTGCCGCGGCGCGACGGACTCTCGCTCATCATGGCCTTGCGCGCCGAGAAGCGAACCGTGCCGGTGCTGATTCTCTCGGCGCTCGGGCAGGTGGATGATCGGGTGCTCGGATTGCGCGCCGGTGGTGATGACTATCTCACGAAACCCTACGCTTTCACCGAATGCCTTGCGCGCGTCGAGGCTCTGGCCCGTCGCCAGAACCCGCAAAGTGCGCAATTGACCTATAAGGTCGCTGACCTCGAACTTGATCGCCTCGCGCATCGCGTCAGTCGCGCGGGTGAGGATATCCCCCTCCAGCCGCGGGAATTCCGGCTTCTCGAATATCTGATGCGCCATGCCGGGCAGGTGGTGACGCGCACGATGCTGCTCGAGAATGTCTGGGACTATCATTTTGATCCCCAGACCAATGTGATCGATGTTCACGTCTCTCGCCTGCGCTCCAAGATCGAGCGCAAGGGGCTGCCGACCCTCCTGCACACCATTCGCGGTGCGGGCTACATGATCCGCGATCCGGCGAAATAGAATGGCCGCTCCGACGCGAGACCTGACAGGCGATACTGGCCGCTTCGCTGGTCTCCGGCGCATGGCGCGAACGACGGCATTCAAGCTTTCGGCGGTCTATCTGCTGATTTTCGCTATCTTTTCTGGAATTATCCTGGGTTATCTCGCCTGGAATACGCGTCGTCTGCTCGACGCCCAGATCACCGAGACGATCGAGACCGAAATCAACGCGCTGGCCGAGCAGTATCGTCAGGGAGGGTTACGGCGTCTGATCAGTGTGATCGAGCGGCGAGGGCGCCAGACCGGGTCATTCCTCTATCTTCTGGTGGACTCGCGCGGCGATTCCATGACCGGCAACGCCATTCTTCGCGTGCCCGCGTTGACCGTCAATCCGGGCTGGATCGAGATGAGCTACAATTGGCCGGACGAGCCTGAATCCGTGGCTCGCCTTGCGAAAGTGCGGGTCTTCCTGCTGCCTTCCGGCCTGCGGCTATTTGTAGGGCGCGATCTTGAAGAACGCTCGCGGTTGCAGGAGGTGACCCGGCGCGCGCGTGGTCTCTCGCTGTTGCTTGTCGTGCTCCTCGGCGGCTTTGGTGCCTGGTTCGTCACGAAGCGCGTGCTGGCGCGCGTGGAAGGCGTCGCAAAAACTTCCGCTGCCATCATGGAGGGGAACCTCAGCCATCGTCTGCCGGTGACGAACACGAACGACGAATTCGACCGTCTGTCCATGCATCTCAATCAGATGCTCGACCGCATCGGCGAGCTGATGACCGGTTTGCGCGAACTCTCCGACAACGTGGCGCATGATTTGAGAACCCCGCTCACCCGCCTGCGGAACGGTGCCGAGGATGCCCTGCGCAAAGCCACGACGCTCGAAGAGGCGAAATTGGCGCTCGAGCGCTCGATCGAGGAAAGCGACAATCTCCTCAAGGTTTTCGATGCCCTGCTGATGATCGCGCGGGCCGAGAGCGGCAATCTCGCCACCAGCTTGCAACCGGTTGACCTAGGCGAACTTGCCAGCGGTATTTGCGAACTATACGAACCGCTGGCCGAAGAGGCCGGACTGGATTTCTCTGTCGATGTCGAGCCGGGCCTGATGGCTTTGGCCAATAGTGAACTGATGGGGCGCGCGCTCTCCAATCTTGTCGACAACGCGCTCAAATATGGTTTGAGCGAGAACGGCAAACGTGGCGCGCTCGCTATCGCGGCGCAACGCGATGGCAATTCCATCCGCCTCAGCGTTGCCGACCGGGGGACAGGTGTTCCGCCGGAAAAACGTGTGAGTGTTGTTGAACGTTTTGTGCGCCTCGATGAAAGCCGCTCGAAGCCGGGTCTTGGGCTGGGTCTGTCGCTTGTGGCGGCCATTGCGCGGTTGCATGGCGGCGAGCTTTTGCTGGAGGACAACACGCCCGGCCTTCGCGCTGTGCTGGTCATTCCCGCTCTGACGCGAGCGTTGGAAAGCGCGTGACAATCCGCCTGAACTCTTGCGCCGTCCCGTTGGCAGCGTAAAAAATAGGCATGGATCAACCTGCTTCGCTCCTCTCCCGCCTCGCCTCGGCCCCGAAATCCGGCAAGCTCGGGTTCCGTCGACTGGATGATGTCCTCGCCGAAGAGGAAGCCGCCTCCCTGCGAGCGCTTCTGGTCGGGCAACAGGCGGGCCGTGCGCTCCTCGCCGGCATTGCCGAGGGATCACCCTTTCTCTGGCGGCTGGTGCGGCGCGACCCTGCCGGCACGACCGATCTGCTCGCGACCTCGCCTGAAGCCGGGCTGAAGGTCATCTTCGCCGCGACCCGCGACGCGGGGCGCTGTGGCAATGTCCATGCAGGGATGAAACATCTGCGTCAGCTGCGCAACCGCCTCGCGCTGCTGGTGGCGATGGCCGATCTCGGAGGAGTGTTTGATGTAGTGGCCGTCACTCGTGCGCTCTCGGATTTTGCCGATGAGGCTGTGGGAGCAGCGCTTCATCTCGCGATTTCCGAACATGGCTCGCGCCTCACTCTCCCGAATATCGAGAGGCCAGAAGAAGGACTCGGTCTCTTCGTGCTGGCTTTGGGCAAGCATGGCGCGCGGGAACTGAACTACTCTTCCGATATCGATCTCGGATGTTTTTACGATCCAGAGGCGCCGGCGCTGGCCGGAAACGCGGATCACCTTGAAACCTGCGTCGCCATCATCAAGAGCATGGCCAACACGCTCTCGCAACGCACGGCCGATGGCTATGTGCTGCGTGTCGATTTGCGGCTGCGCCCAGATCCCGGCACCACGCCCATCGCCATGCCCGTGCACGCAGCGCTCGCCTATTACGAGAGCGTCGGCCAGAACTGGGAGCGGGCTGCCATGATCAAGGCACGCGTCGTAGCGGGGGATGCCGAGGCCGGTTCGAACTATCTGGCCGAGTTGCAGCCCTTCATCTGGCGCAAGTATTTTGATTATGGCGCGATTGCCGATATCCACGCCATGAAACGGCAGATTTATGCCGTGAAGGGTCATGATCAGATCACTGTTGCCGGGCATGATCTCAAGCTTGGGCGCGGCGGCATCCGTGAAATCGAGTTCTTCGTGCAGACGCAGCAACTCGTCTATGGCGGGCGACGCCCCACGCTGCGCGGGCCGCGCACGCTCGATATGCTGGAGGCCCTGACCCGCGAGACCTGGATCAGCAAGGATGCCGCGAAAGACCTCGCCGAAGCCTATGGTACCCTGCGGACGCTCGAACACCGGGTGCAGATGCTCAATGACGAGCAGACCCAGAAACTCCCCAAATCCGACGAGGACCTCGCGAGCTTCGCGCATTTCTGCGGCATGACCCGCAGCGCGTTCGACAAGCACCTGATCCGGGCGCTGAAGAAGGTGGAGCACCATTATGCGCGTCTGTTCGAGGGAGGGCCGGCCCTTGCTTCGGGCGCCGGGAGCCTCGTGTTCACGGGTGTCGATACGGACCCCGAAACCCGCGACACTCTGAAACGCCTTGGTTTCCGCCAGCCCGACATGGTGGCTGAAACCGTGCGCGGTTGGCATTTCGGGCGCAGGCCTGCCGTCACCACCCCGCGGGCGCGCGAGGTGCTCACCGAGCTGGTACCCGGTCTTCTCGAGAGCTTCGGTCGTGCGAGCGATCCTGACGGGGCCATCCTGGCGCTCGATGGTGCACTCCAACGCATGCCGGCGGCAGTCGAGCTTTTCACCATCCTGAATTCGAATGCGAGCCTGCGTCAGCTTTTTGCCGAGTGTCTCGGCACGGCGCCGCGTCTCTCGCAAATGGTGGCGCAGTCGCCGCATGTGCTCGATGTGCTGGTCGATCCGGATTTCGCGAATACGAAAGCCGATCCGGAGATGCGCCTCGCGCCCCGGATCAACCGCGAAACGGATTACGAGATGGCACTCGAGCGCGCGCGCATCCTGTTGCGCGGCGAAAGATTTCTGGTTGGGACGCGTGCGCTTTCCCGCCTCATACCGGTGAGCGAACTCGGCGAGGCGCATACCGTGTTGGCCGAGGCGGTGCTGAGGTTGGTATTTGCCCGTGTCGAGCGAGAATTCGCGGAGCGCCATGGCGAATTGCCGGGCGGCGCCGTCGCGATCATCGGTTACGGTAAAGCCGGATCGCGTGAGCTCACAGCGAATTCCGATCTCGATCTTGTCGTGGTCTATGAGGCCGAGGGGGATGTCTGGTCAGATGGCGAAAAGCCTCTGATGACCTCCGAATATTACGCAAAGCTCACGCAACGCCTCGTCGCCGCGCTGTCAGCACCCATGCGCGCCGGCACGCTCTATGATGTCGATTTGCGCCTGCGCCCCTCTGGCAAGAAGGGGCCGGTCGCGGCCTCGCTTGCAGCCTTCGAGACCTATTTCTCGAGTTCGGAATCCGATCTTTGGGAGCATCTGGCGCTGAGCCGGGCGCGTGTGCTGGTCGGCGATGCCAATCTCTCGGCCAAGCTTCACGCAGCGATCCTGCAACTGACCGCGGCCCCGCGCGACGGCGCGATGGTGCTTCGGGAAACGGCGGCGATGCGCAAGCTGATGGGCGCGGAAAAGCCGGGCCGTGACCGGTTTGACGTCAAGGACCAGCCTGGCGGATTGGTGGATATCGAGTTCATCACCCAAGCCTTCGCGCTCATCCATGCCGGGGACCATCCTGCACTTTCGATCGGGTCCACGCGGGAACGGTTGATGGCGATTGGAAGGGCGAGCCTTCTGCCAGCTGACGAGATCGAGCTTCTGATCGAAGCCTGGGATTTGCAATTCGGCTTCCAGCAGGTCAGCCGGTTGGTGCTTGCTGGCTCTTTCAGCGAGAGCGATACCAGCGCGATCTTGCGCCGGCAAATCGCCCGGCTGCTGGATTTTCCCGATTTCCCGCCGCTCTCCGCCGATCTGGATCGGTTGCAAAAGGCTGTGCGCGCGATTTTCACGAAGAGGGTAGGGACGCTGAGCTAAGAGATGTTCGCTCAATGCGCCATCGGCAGGTCAAGCTGCCGCGGCTTCGGCGTGATCGGCAGATGCACCATCGTCAGCGCGCCAATCTGCGGCGTCGAACGGATGCGCAGGCTTCCGCCTTGCAACTCGATAAGCTCACGGGCGATCGCCACACCCAGACCCGAGCCCTTGCAGCCATCGTGCAACATGCTGTCGATGTGGCCGAACGGTCTTGTCATGGTGCCGATATCGGTTTCCGAAAGATGACAGCCGCGATCGGAAATAAAGATGTTGATGTGTTCGCCCTGCATCCGAGCCCGCATCGTCACGGTGCCGCCGGCCGGCGATAGCCGGATGGCGTTCCGGGCGAGATGCGCCAGAGCCTGCCGGGTGGCGCGGGCATCGATCTCGATGCCTTTCTGGCCGGCACTTTCTGTCACGGCCGGATCGATTTCGAGGCGGACATTCTTCGAGGCAGCATCAAGTGAAACCGCCGTTGCCGCTTCTTCCAGAAGATCGCCAACCCGGTTGGAGGTCCGTTCGATCTGAACTCGCCCGGCCTCGATATTGGCCATCTCGAGAATGTCGTCGATGATGATCAGCAGGTTGACGCCGGACTCCCGGATATGTGTCGCGTAGTCCCGATATTTCTCGCAGGCGACGGGGCCGAGAACCTCGTTCTCGATGACTTCTGCAAAGCCAAGGATCGCATTCAGCGGCGTGCGGATCTCGTGGTTCATGTTGGCGAGGAATTCCGCCTTCATTTTCACGGCGCAAAGGGCTTCGATCTTCTGGTCGTGATAGAGGTCCGCGAGTTCGGCGAGTTCCTGTGCCTGTTTGCGCAAGGTCTCGCGCGAGGCGGCGAGATCGGCGATGGTGATGCGCAGTTGGCGCTCATTTTCGATCAGGCGGTCCTCCTGGCACTTGCGTGCAGTGATGTCGGTGCCCACCGAAACATAACCGCCGGCGCTTGTCGGGCGCTCGCTGATCAGCAGCCAGCGACCATCCTCGAATTGCGCCTCATAAGCCCGCGCCCGGCCATCCTCCTCGGCCCCGCGGCTGATCTCGACCACCAGACGCGGCTCCTGTGCCTGACCCATCAATGCCTTGTAGCGCGTGCCGCGTTGAGTCTCGCGCTCTGTCAGCCCGTGGAAGGAGCGATATTTCGAGTTGCACAACAGAAGCTGGTTGTTTTCGTCCCACAGCACAAAGGCCTCCGAAATGCTTTCGATAGCATCGCGAAGACGCAGATCGGCACGTTCGCTCTCCGCGGCCGCCTCACGCTCGGCTGTGACATCCATCACGATTCCGAGCAGCCGGCTGCGACGACCGTTCTCGGCAATCCGTGCGGCGCGCATGTGCATCCACAACCAGCCCCGCGATGCGTGGCGCATGCGGAACAGGTGATCGATCTCGCCGGATTGTGGATCGGCCTGTTCGATGATCACCAGCGGCGAAAGATCATCCGGGTGGATCAGGCCCTCAAGGCTGGCGCGGCTCACCTGCCGGTCGCCATGCTCCAGCCCGAGAAGGCGGAACATCGAGTTTGACAGCCAGACATGGGTGTCGCCGATGCGCGCATCCACAAGGCCGACATTGCCGCGATCCAGTGCCACCTCGAAGCGGTTGAAGAGTCGGGTGGCGCTTTCCTGAGTGTCGCGCGCCCGCGCCCGCTGCATGTAGAAGGCTGCCGAAAAGGCGATTGTCACCGCACCGAAGGCGAAGAGCAGCGCGGCGATAATATAGGCGTGCCGCCGCCAGGCCATGAGTTCATCCTCGATCGGCTGATAGGCGACCAGAACCTGCCCGTTCAGCAGGTCATGCGCGATGACACTGGCTGGGCGACCATCGGCCAGAACAAGCTGACGCATGGCTCCGCGCAGATCCTTGCCGGCAATGTCGTTCTGGGAGGCAAACAGGCTGCGGATGTGGCGGCCTGAAGCAATGTCCGGGGTGCTCGACCGGACAATGCGCTGATCCGTACCAACCACCATAAAGGCGCTGCCGGTGAGTTTTGCTGCAGCCGGAGCGGCCAGAACCGCGCCCGATGGGTCGGTGCCGGAAAGATGACGAAGCCCCGCCTCAGCAGCCGTCAGTTGTGCTGCAACAGCCAGCGCGTTCTCGCTCGCGCTCAGAACTTCGTGGCGGGTGCTCGTGTACTGCACCAACATGCTGAAGCCGGCGATAGCGAGGAAAATGACGACGAGTGCCGGAACAAAGCGGTCGAGAAGGGGGTCGGTTGCGTCCATGAGTTCGGAAGACCGGCGATGCTTACCAATCCAGCCCGCCCCCGACGGACCCTTGGAAAACAAGCGCAAAACGCCCCTCTTGGCCGCGATGACTCGCACCATTCCTGCCCCCTCGATCTGCACGTTGAACCCGGAGAAATGTGCCGCATCGCCCCCGAATCACCCCTAGTTGAATCGAGGCTGAATCCCCTGTCCAGAGGCGGGTGGACGCACTTCTCGCGCTGAAAACGGCACAGGAAGAGGTCACATCCGAGAGTTGCGTTGATGGCGCGGCGAACGGATTCGTTGCGGACTCTCTCTGTTCCTTTTTCGTTCAGGGAAAGGTGGCGCAGGGTTCGGATTCCTCCGCGACATTCTCACGCAGAGGTTGTGTTAAATTTTTTTTAACTTTATCTAAGCCGACGAGCCAGAGTTCTCGTCTGCTGCCGCCTTTGCCTGATACACTTTCTTTTAGGCCAGAGAACGCTCCAGAATATCCGCAAGATCGCGAGAAAGGGCCTTGCCACCTGCGAGTTCGCGCAAGGCGGCTTCTGCCAGCCTGGCGCGAGCAGGTTCCAATCCACGCCAGGTTCGGAATGCCGTTGCAAGTCGCGCCGCGAGTTGCGGGTTCTTGCCGTCGATTTCGCCGATGGCTCCGACCACAAGGCGATAACCTGCGCCATCCGCCATATGGAAACCACGCGGATTGCCATTCGCGAAAGCACCCACCAGCGCCCGGGCGCGGTTGGGATTGAGAAGAGTGAATTTCGAGTGGCTCATCAGTGCCTCAACGCGCGCGAGGCCTGCTCGGCCGGGAATGCTGGCATTGAGCGTGAACCACAGATCCATGAGCAGCGGATCATCCGCAAAGCGTTTCTCGGCCAAAGCGAGGGCTTCCTCGCGCTCCGGCCGCTCGGCCATGAGCAGCGCCCAGAGTGCGTTGGCGCGATCGGTCATGTTGTCAGCGCGCTGAAATTGCCGGAATGCCAAGGCTGCGCCCTCGGCGGGGTCAGCGGCAATCTGGTAGTTTAGCAATCGAAGCGACAGCACGCGCCGGCCTGCGCTTCTCGCATCGGGGCTGAAGGGAACGGGGCTCGCCAGACGCTCATAGGTCTCGCGCGCCATCGATCCGAGTTGACCGCCCAGATATTTCCACAACCCAGAAACTGCGGTGCCGATCGCATCGGGGTCGATGTCCTGAGCGATCTCCCGTGCCATCTCGGTTTCCCGCGGCAAGCCGATCGCGAGTGCCGCGAAGGCCGGGTCGGCATCGCTGGTGCGGATCAGTTCGGCAATCGCGCCCGCGAGTCGGGCATCTGTCAGAGGTGCGCCACCGGCCCGTACGGCCACCACCGAGCGTTTCAGAAGATCGATCTCGACATCCTGCAAGGCCTGCCAGCGGTTGAAGGGATCGGGGTCATGTGCCGCGAGTGCCAGCAGATCCCCGTCCCGGCGAGACATTTCAAGCCGAACGGGCGCAGAAAAACCGCGCAGCAACGAGGGAATGGGCCGCTGCGGGATGTTCTCGTAGGTTTTCGTGACGCTCTCGCGATCGACGATCACGACATCGTCGCTGACCAACTCGTTTCCCGCCTCGCCGATCAGCCCGAGTTTCACCGGAATCACCTGCGGCTGTTTCTCTGGTTGGCCGGGCGTGGGTTTGGTCGTCTGACTGAAATGCAGGGTGTAGCGCCCCGTCGCGGCTTCATAGCTGTCATTCACGGTCAGAATGGGCGTGCCGGCCTGATCATACCAGCGCATGAACTGGGTGAAGTCGTAGCCTGACACATCCGCGAAGCAGCGGATGAATTGCTCGACCGTGCAGGCTTCTCCGTCATGGCGTTCGAAATAGAGGTCCATGCCCTCCCGGAACTTCGCCGGCCCGATGATGAGCCGGAGCATCTGGATGACCTCCGAGCCCTTGTTGTAGACCGTGGCCGTGTAAAAGTTGTTGATTTCCTTGTATTGTTGAGGCCTCACGGGGTGAGCGAGGGGCCCCGCATCCTCCACGAACTGTGCCGCGCGCAGGGTCAGCACATTAGCGATGCGCTCCACAGGGCGAGAGCGCTCGTCGGACGAGAATTCCTGATCACGAAAGACGGTCAGCCCTTCCTTGAGGCAAAGCTGGAACCAGTCACGGCAGGTGATGCGGTTACCGGTCCAGTTGTGGAAATATTCATGTGCCACAATGGCTTCGATGTTGTGGTAGTCCTGGTCGGTGGCCGTATCGGGGGTCGCGAGAATGTAGCGGTCGTTGAAGATATTCAGCCCCTTGTTCTCCATCGCGCCCATATTGAAATCCGAGACGGCAACAATGTTGAAGAGATCAAGGTCGTATTCGCGGCCGAATTTTTCCTCATCCCATTTCATTGAGCGGATCAGACTGTCCATCGCGTAGGCCGCGCGGTCCTTCTTGCCCTTCTCGACATAGACATTGAGCGTCACGCGCCGACCCGAAGGTGTCACATGCTCGCCCGGAAAGGCTTCGAGATCACCCGCAACCAGCGCGAAGAGATAGGCGGGCTTGCGGTGCGGGTCTTCCCATATGGCGAAATGGCGGGTCGTGCCGGGCACGTCGCCAGCCTCAACCGGGTTACCATTCGAGAGCAACAAGGGCGCCTCGGCCTTCTCGGCCTCCATCCGCACGCGATAGGTAGACATCACGTCCGGGCGATCGAGGAAATAGGTGATGCGCCGGAAGGCATCGGCCTCGCATTGCGTGCAATAGACGCCGTTCGAGCGATAGAGCCCCATCAGGCGCGTGTTGCCTGCCGGATTGATCCGGGTTTCGATCGCAAGCCGGAACGGCCCGTCTGGAACCCGATTGATTCTGAGCTTCTCCGGCGAGACCTCGTATGCATCTTCCGCCAAAGGCGTATTGTCCAGCGCGACCGAGAGAAGCGTCAGGTCCTCGCCATCCAGCGCGAGAGGCGCATCGGCCCGCCCCGCCGGATTGCGCCGGAGGTGCAACAAGGCTTTCACCCGCGTGGCATCCGGCACGAGCCGGAAATCGAGATCGACATGGTCGATCAGGAAATCCGGAACCCGGTATTCCGAAAGGCGGATCAGGGGCGAGAGATCGGGGCGCATCGCATCCTCCTGTACGTATTCACGATGTGGCCCGGCTGCGGCGATTCCGCAATCGGAACGGGCAATGGCTGTACTGCAAATCGGGGCGGGAAGGAGTCATTTCAGGCCATGACGCCGACAATGCGCTGCCAGAACCAGCATCAGGGCGCAAGAAACGAAGGTCAACGCCAGAAGCGAATAGATCAGCGGCCCTGTGCCGGCTGTCTCCAGCACGAAGCCGCCTGCCACAGGAGCTGCGGCACCCATCAGGCCTGAGGCAAACATCACTTTTCCGAGCCGCTCTCCGTAGCCAAGCGAGCCGAAAATCACGAGTGTCAGGGTGCCGCGTGCAATGGTCATGAGCCCGTTCGACACCCCATAGAGCAAGGCAAAGAGGCATCCGACGATCAGGTTTCCGCCCGCAAAAATCAGAACAAGGAACGAGAGCGGAAGCAGCACGATGGCAAAGGTCGCGCTCTGAAAGGCGGTGAACCGGTCTCCTGTCGCCATCTCTCCCATGCGCCCGAAAACCTGGCAGACGCCGACAAAGCTGGCCACGAACACCGCTGCCGAGGTTGCGAAGCCCACGCCTTCCAGGATCGGGAAAACCAGCAACGACCAAGCATTGAAAATCACGGCATTGGTGGCGAGCACCGCTGCGATGAGCAAGAACGCGCGCATGGTCGCTTCTGCCGGCAGGCCTGGCGGAACGACATTCGCGGCCTTGCCGTCATGGTCCCGAGGCCTTCCCCCCAGAACCAGAAGATGGATGGGCACGCATATGACAAGGTTGATCAGCGCAAACACCGCGATGACACCGCGCCAATCCAGAAAGGTCAGCATCCACGCCGTCGTCGGCCAAGCAATCGATGAGGCGAGGCCCCCGAGAAAGGTCAGAAAGATGATGGCTCTGCGTGCCTGCGAACCTGCCAGTTGCGTCAGCCCCGTGAAAGCGGCGCTATAGAGCGCCATCGGTGTCGCGAGGGAAATGAGGGACCAGCCAAGGAAATAGAGCGTCGCATCTGTTGATCGTGAAATAGCGAAAAGACCGGATGCAACCAGCAATGAGCCAATCGTCATCACCTCGCGTGCCCCGCGCCTGTCCTGCCAACGACCGATCCATGGGCCGAACAGGGCGGCGCCAACCAGTGTCATCGACACCCCGAACAGCATCACGCCTTTCGGCAGGTCAAGATCGCGCGCAATCTGCCCTCCCATCAGCGAGAGAAGGTAGTAGGTGGTGCCCCAGCCGATGATCTGCGTGACGCCCAAACCCCAGATAGCCCGCCTGACCCCGGGCGAAAGGGTAGAGGCTCTTGCAGGCTCAGCGGGATTCGACATTCCGGCAAGGCTATGGGGGAAGCGGCCAAAAGAAAAGGCTGCGCCTCGCAGCGCAGCCTTCTGTTTTTTGCAGCCCCGCCTGCGACGGCCGGGCCAAGCCCTGCGCGTTTACTGCTTCACCTTGCGGGAGAGCAGCGGCACCCAGCGGTCGTTCTCGGTTTTCACGAGAGTGGCCAACGCTTCGGGCGAGGCACGCTGCGCGTCCGGCACGACACCTCCGAGGCCCTCGAGCTTCGTCTTCGTGGCGGGGTCCGTCACGGCTTTCACCAGCGCATCCTGAAGCTTCTTGGCGACATCGGCCGGGATGTCCTTCGGTGCGAACACGGCATTCCAGGCCGAAACCTGGAACATGCTGAGCCCGGCTTCCAACGTGGTCGGCACGTTCGGCAGCGAGGGCGAACGGCTCGGCGTCGCAATGGCAAGGCCGCGCACGCCGCCACCGGCCACCTGACCCTGAACCGAAACGATCTGGTCGCACATATAGTCGACCTTGCCGGAGACGAGATCATTCAGCGCCGGACCGGTGCCCTGATAGGGAATGGGAGTCGGGTCGACCTTCATCATCTCGTTCAGCAGGATGCAGGTGATATGCGACACGGAGCCTGAGCCCGCATGAGCCTGATTGATCGTCTTCTCGTTCTTCTTCGCGTATTCCATGAACTCCTTCAGGTCCTTCACGGGAAGGTCCTTGCGCGTCACGATGACGATCGGCGTGCCGGCGGCGAGGCCGATCGGCGTGAAATCCTTCTGCGGATCGTAGGCGAGCTTGGGGTAAAGGCCGGGTGCCGCGCCATGCGTACCCATATGGCCCATCATGATCGTGTAGCCATCAGCCGCCGAGCGAGCGGCGCGCGTGATGCCGGTGGTGCCGCCAGCACCTGCGACGTTCTCGATCACAACCGTCTGGCCGAGCGTGCGCGACATGTGCTCGCCAACAATGCGGGCGATCGTATCCGTCGGGCCACCGGCCGCGAAGGGCACGATCATGGTGATCGGCTTGGTGGGGAAGGCCTGCGCCATTGCGCCAGCAATGCCGAGCGCCATGGCCGTGCCAACCATCAGGATACGACGTGTGAAAGACATGCTTGTTTCTCCCTCTTGCTCATCGAGCGTTGTTGAACCCATCCGGGTGCAAATTTGCCATGCCGGGGTGGTTACCTAGATACCCCTGCGTGTTTCTTACAGCGGACTCAGTTGTTCTTCGGTCCGCCCTTTTTCAGGTCTTCAAGGCGACGACGCGCCTCGCCATGCGCCCATTCGTCGATACGGTCGGTGGCAGGCCGCGCGAGCACCTTGCGGTATTCCGCTTCAGCACCCTTCAGGTTGCCGCTTCGTTTGTAGACTTCCGCCCGCCCCAGATAGGCCGCGGGGTAGCTTGGCTTCAGGCTGATCGCCTTGTTGTAATCCTCAAGGGCGAGCCTGTCGTTCCCAAGCGCCACCCAGGTATCGCCGCGATAATCATAGATCTCGTGATCCCGCGGATTGAGTGCGGCAGCTGCGCCGAAATCGCTGACCGCAGCATTGAGGTCGCCCATCCGGCGTTTCCAGTCCGCCTTCTGTTTGAAATAAGCGGATTTCTGGATGTCCGTCAGATTGCGTGATGCCATCACTCTCTCGCAGGCGGCGAGCCCCACCTGCCAGTAGTTCTTGTCCTCGTAGGCTGTTGTGCCGATCGAGAAGCAGATCTTCTCGTCGTCAGCCCTGGCCGGCGCCAGGGCAAACGCCATGGTCGCCAACAGAAAAGCCAATCGCAGCATAGCGCTCTCCCTTCGCCTGGTGCGTGTTGAAGCTTAGGTCAGTCCTCGACAAACACCTCGTTCCGTTTTTTACGCAAAGCCGGGGTGATCGCAAGGATCAGCAGGACCGCCGAGACGATGATCAGCACGGTCGAGATCGGGTGGCGATCAAAGTTCACGAAGGTGAACGGGTCGCCGCGCGAGAGCAGCATGGCCTGACGCAGTTTCTCTTCCATGATCTTGCCGAGCACAAAAGCGACAAGCATTGGTGCGGGCTCGAAGCCCAGCTTGATCAGGAGATAGCCTGTCAGCCCGAAAAAGGCTGTCAGAACCACGTCAAACGGCTGGTTGTTGATCGAGTAGACCCCGATCGCGCAGAAGAACAGGATCGCCGGAAACAGCATCCGGTAGGGGACCCGCAGCAGGCGCACCCAAAGTCCCACGAGCGGCAGGTTGATGATGACCAGCATCAGGTTGCCGATCCACATCGAGGCGATCAGACCCCAGAACAGATCGGGCTGTTTCGTCATGATCTGCGGACCGGGAACAATACCGTGAATGGTCATGGCGCCCACCATCACGGCCATCACGGCATTCGGCGGAATGCCGAGCGTGAGCAGCGGGATGAACGAGGTCTGCGCTGCCGCATTGTTCGCGGATTCCGGCCCGGCCACGCCACGGATGGCACCCTTGCCGAATTCCTGCGGCTTCTTTGAAATCTTTTTCTCGAGCGTATAGGCCCCGAAGGCCGCGAGAACCGCGCCACCGCCCGGCAGGATACCGAGGATCGAGCCGAGGAGGGTGCCACGCGCAACAGCGGGCGCAGCTTCCTTCAAATCGTCTCGTGTCGGCATCAGGTTCGTCACCTTCTGGCTGACGATATCGCGGCTCGACTGGGCCTCGAGGTTGCGCAGGATTTCGGCGAAACCGAACATGCCCATCGCCAGCGTCACGAATTCGATGCCGTCCGCCAGAGGCAGATAGCCGAAGGTCATGCGCTGCTCGCCCGTTTCGAGATCCGTGCCGACGGTCGAGAGCAACAGTCCGAGGAAGATCATCGCGATCGCCTTCAGCACGGAGCCCGACGCCAGCACGATGGCGCAGACAAGGCCGAGCACCATCAACGAGAAATAATCCGCTGGCCCGAAGGCCTGCGCGACTTGTGTCAACGGTTTTCCGAGTGCGGCTACGAGAATGGTGCCGAATGTGCCGGCAATGAACGAACCGATCGCTGCGATCGCGAGCGCAGTGCCGGCCTTTCCTTTCTTGGCCATCTGGTGGCCGTCAATGGCCGTGACGACGGAGGAGCTTTCTCCCGGCAGGTTCACCAGAATCGCGGTCGTCGAGCCCCCGTATTGGGCTCCGTAATAGATGCCCGCGAGCATGATCAGCGCTCCGGTCGGATCAAGCTTGTAGGTGATCGGAAGCAGCATCGCGATGGTCGCGATCGGGCCGATGCCCGGCAGCACGCCGATCAGTGTGCCCACCAATGCGCCGATCAGGCAGAGCAGAATGTTGGTGGGCGTGACCGCGATCGCAAAGCCGTGACCCAGATTGGCAATGAGTTCCATCGCTCAGCTCCCCTTGCGCTTGCTGTTTCCAAGCGCCTGCCGCGCGACATAGACCGCAGCAGCCAGCACAACCGCACCGGCCGCAAAACGCACGATCAGCCCTGTGGACTTGCCCGGAGTCATATCAAGGAAGGGCGGCCAAAGCGGAATGGGTTGCCCCAGAATGGTCGGGAACAGCAGGCCGCAGAACGCCGTCATGCCGACACCGAAGTAAAGCGCCTCTTCGGCCTTGAACTCATGATCCGCGAGCGAGGCCAGCATCACCATCGGAACACCGATCAGTGCGAGCCCGACATAGCGGATGCCGACCGCGAACAACACGACCGAGCCAAGGATGGTGAAAAGCCCGCGCCAATTGAATGCGCCGATGCTGACGCCCTCCTTGAAAAAGCCCGCAATCGCAATCCAGGCCCCGAGCGCAAGCAATCCATAGGCAAAAAGGCGAGGGGCCGTGCCGGAGGCGAAGCCAACACGCCCCGAAGCCGGCAAGTGATTCACAAGGTAAAGCGCCAGAACCGCAATCGCGACCAAAAACAAGCCGCCAAAAATATCTTGCGGCGATCGGGCGGCGCCGCCCGGCCTTTTCGTATCCATAGGCTCCCCCCTACCATGATACAGGGGCCCGCATGCGACGCACCAAAGCCCACTAAAGTCTCACTCTCTTCGGCTGCTAGCGGCTTTCGGCAGGCTTGTAAAGCGGCTCATGACAATCAAATCCAAGAATTTGATGTTGATTGAGTGGTCGTATACATAAAGCCTCTCGGAAAAATCAATGTATAGATAGTCAACGTTCTGAATTTTTGTGTCAGCAACAGCATGTCACGTTCATGAGTTCTGATGTGAATTGTTTTGTTTGTTTGGAGATTTCTTTTTTGCTAGACCTCAGCAATCTCCTTGCGCTGGATGATCCTCGGAGGATATTTCATGTCTGCTGCGATGCAACATTTGTGTCGATACCTTTCGGGGCGTGCAATGCATGAACCTGAATTTGCGCAGAGCCTCGTGCTGCGCTACGTGCGGCCTTCACCATCCGGCACGAAAGGCCTGTCATGTCCGCGATTCCGCTCGCCGATCTCGCCACTCTCGCGATTGCACTGCTGGCGGCGGGGGTTCTGACCGGGCTTCTGGCCGGCATGTTCGGCGTTGGCGGCGGTGCGGTGATCGTGCCGGTTCTCTACCAGATTTTCGGCTTTCTCGGCGTGCCCGAAGATGTCCGGATGCACCTTTGTGTCGGCACGTCGCTGGCCATCATCATCCCCACCTCGATCCAGTCCTTCCGCGCGCATCGGGCCAAGGGAAAAGTACTGGAGGACGTGCTGAAATCCTGGGCCGTGCCGGTGGTTCTTTCGGTGCTTCTCGGCGGGCTGATTGCCGCATTCGCTCCTGCGCTTGTGCTCAAACTCGTCTTTGTGGCCGTCGCCGGCGCGAATGCCATCAAGCAACTGGCCGGTCGCGATGACTGGCGCATCGCGCCGGATCTGCCGGGCATTGTCGGGATGCGGGCTTATGGCGTGCTGATCGGTCTCGCTTCTGCCCTCATGGGTATTGGCGGCGGCGCAATCTCGAACATGATCCTTACCCTGCATGGCAAGGCGATCCATAACGCGGTCGCAACCTCCTCGGGGCTTGGCGTGCTGATCTCGATCCCCGGCGCGCTGAGCTACATCGCCGCCGGTTGGCCGAAAATGGCGGTGCTTCCCCCGTTCTCCGTCGGCTATGTCTCTCTGCTTGGCCTGGCGCTCGTCGCACCCGTCTCGGCCTTTTGCGCTCCTTACGGCGCGCGGCTGGCGCACCGGCTGAACAAACGCACGCTGGAAGTGGCCTTCGGGCTGTTTCTTCTTATCGTGTCGCTGCGATTCCTGTGGGGGATTTTCTTCTGAGCCATCGCCGTTATCCTCGCTTTGACGGAAGAGGGGCGAAGCATGGTTCACGAACAGGATATCGCTCAACTCTTCGCAAGGATCGATGCTTCCCGCGATGATCTCGTAGCCCTGACGCGTGACCTCATCCGCTTTCCGACCATCAATCCGCCGGGCGCGGATTACCGCGCGATCTGCGACTTTCTCGGCGCTCGCATGTCGGCGCATGGGGCAACGGTCGAATTTGTCCGGGCGAAAGGCGTGCCGGACGATTCCGATGAGTTCCCGCGCTGGAATGTGATCGGACGGTTTTCTGCTCCGGAACCCGGCCCTTGTGTCCATTTCAACAGCCATATCGATGTTGTGGAAACCGGGCTCGGCTGGACCGTTCCGCCTTTCGAGGGGGTTGTGAAGGATGGCCGCGTATACGGGCGCGGGGCCTGCGACATGAAAGGCGGGCTCGCGGCGAGCCTCATCGCCATCGAGGCACTGATCGGATGTGGGCTGCTCACGCGCGGAAGCCTCGAATGCTCCGGCACGGCGGATGAGGAATCCGGCGGGTTCGGCGGCGTGGGACATCTCGCCCGAAACGGCTGGTTCGATCGGGGCAGGGTGGATCATGTGATCATCCCCGAGCCGCTCAACCCCGATCGCATCTGCCTCGGGCATCGGGGGGTGTGGTGGGCCGAGATCGAGATCACCGGCGCCATCGGGCACGGCGCCATGCCGTTTCTGGGCGTCAACGCCATCGCCGGCATGGGCGACCTGCTGAAACTGATCGAGGAAGAGCTGATGCCGCGCCTCGGCAATCGCGTCACGGCCATGCCCTGCATGCCGGAGGGCGCGCGACGGGCGACGCTGAATTTCAATTCGGTTCATGGCGGCCAGCCGGAGCCGGGCGATGGCCGCCCCTCGCCGGTGGTGGCGGATCGCTGCCGCCTCGTCATAGACCGGCGCTACCTCGTCGAGGAAGAGTTTACCGAGGTGAAAGCCGAAATCATCGACCTGCTCGAGCGCGTGAAATCCGCCCGCGCTGGCCTCGATTATTCGCTGCGCGAGATCATGACTTTCGAGCCCACCATGACCGCTCCCGATGCGCCTTTGGTGAAGACGCTCGACCATTGGATCGAGCGGTTGTTTGATCGCCCCGCGACGCTGATCGCTTCTCCCGGCACCT
Source organism: Hyphomicrobiales bacterium (assembly GCA_017302635.1). GTDB lineage: Bacteria > Pseudomonadota > Alphaproteobacteria > Rhizobiales > Beijerinckiaceae > Rhabdaerophilum. Next base: position 195,600 of record JAFLCX010000001.1, on the reverse strand, counting down.
ATGACCAGAAGCATATCACGCGGCACGGTTCGGTCCGGGCTTGCGTCGCCTACGGGCCGGGAATTCTCGATCTCGCACATCAGCCCGATGAATGGGTGGGGATCGAAGACATGTTGATGTCCGCCAAGGTTATGGCTGCGGCCGCGCTCACCCTGTTGCGTGCGGACGCAGAGGGTGCATAACTCGTTTTGCGGATATGCGAATGCATGCTTGCAAGGGAGGGCTGCATGATGAAGCGTCAGATTTTCACGGCTGCAAAGGCTGCGGGGGCGGCCGGTTTCCTGACTTTGGCGGCCGTGCTGCCATCGCCCGTGCTCGCGCAGCAAGGCAATCGCGACTCGGTGACGCTCTGCCAGACCCTCGAGCCGCCGATCCTCGACCCGACCGGCGGCGCGGCCGCCGCGATCCGTGAAATCACCTATGACAACATCTTCGAGACCCTGATCGCTTTCGACAGCGCCGGGCGGACACAGCCGCGCCTTGCTGCGAGCATCAGTTCGAGCGATGACGGCATGGTGCACACCATCAAGTTGCGCACGGGCGTCACCTTCCATGACGGCACCCCGCTCACCTCGGCCGATGTGAAATTCTCTTTCGAGCGGGCAATGGCGCCGGACTCGAAGAACAGCCAGAAATGGATTTTCGCGCCCATCGGCTCGATTGAAATGCCGGATGCATCGACGGTGGTGATCACGCTCAAGAGCTTCGCCGGCGATTTCATCGAGGGGCTCGCCTGGGCTGATGCTTCGATTTTCTCGGCGAAATCGGCCGACAAGGCCGGCACTGAGCCGATCGGGACCGGACCCTATCAGTTCGTGCGCTGGAACCGCGGTGATCGCGTCATCCTCAAGCGCAATGACGCCTATTGGGGCGCGAAGCCTGCCATCGCCAATGCGATTGTGCGCTTCATTGCCGATCCACAGGCGCAGGTCGCTGCCTTGATGGCCGGTGACTGCGACGCGCACACCAATATCGGTGCGCCAGAGGCCGTGGCGCAGTTGCGCGCAAACGCGAATTTGCGCGTCACGATCGGTCGCACCGAGGGCGAGACGATTGTCGCCATGAACAACTCGAAAGCTCCGTTCAATGATCCGCGCGTTCGGCAGGCGATCTCGATGGCGATTGATCGCGCGCAGGTGAATGAGGGAGCGATGTCGGGCTTCGGCACGCTCATTGGCACGCATTTCTCACCCAACCATGCAGCCTATCTCGATCTCACGGGTGCCGTGAAGTTTGATCCCGCCGCTGCCAGGAAGCTGCTCGCCGAGGCCGGGTTTCCGAACGGTTTTTCGGCGAGCCTGCGCCTGCCGCCACCGTCATACGCCCAGCGCAGCGGCGAGGTTGTCGCGGCGATGCTGGCGCAGATCGGCATCAGGGTCTCCATCGAGCCGGTGCAATGGGCGCAATGGCTTGAGCGTGTTTATCGCCAGCGCGATTACGACATGACCATCGTGGCGCATGTCGAACCGCTCGATATCAACATCTATTCGCGCGAGGGCTATTATTTCGGCTACGCGTCTGATGTTCTCAAGGATGCGATCGCGCGCACGAAATCCGCCAGAACGGCCGAGGCGCGCAATGCGGCGTTTCAGGATGCCCAGCGGCGCATCTCGGCGGATCACGTGAATGTCTACCTCTTCATGCTGCCCAAGATCACGGTTCAGAAGGCGGGCCTGAAGGGGATGTGGGCGAACTGGCCGGTGCCGGCCAACCCGCTCGGGCAACTGTCCTGGGAGTAAACGGCAGCCGTGGACAGGTATTCGGAATCGCCGTGATGAAGGCAACTGTCGGACCTCCCGCATGATCGGGTTTCTCGTCCGGCGCGCACTCACGTTGCTTGCAACCTTGATGGTCGCGGCCATCATTATTTTTACGGTCACGGAAATCCTGCCCGGTGATCCGGCCGCCGTCATGCTCGGCATGACGGCCACACCCGAAACCATCGCGGCCCTGCGCACGGATCTCGGCCTTGATGCGCCACCGATGCAGCGGTTCTTTCAATGGATTTTTGGATTTCTGACCGGCGATCTCGGCATCTCCTATGCCTATCGGGTGCCGGTTGCGGGGCTGATCGCAGAGAGGCTGCCGGTCACGCTGCCTCTTGCCCTGCTGGCGATCACGATGGCGTCTTTGCTCGGCATATCACTCGGCGCGATTGCGGCGAGCCGCGCCAATGGCCTCGTCGATGCCGGCATTATGGCCGGTGCGCAGGTCGGGCTCGCGGTTCCGAATTTCTGGTTCGGTATCCTGCTGGTCTTGCTGTTCTCCATCACGCTCGGCTGGTTTCCGGCGGGAGGATTTCCGGGCTGGCAGGCCGGTTTTTTCATTGGGCTGAAGGCACTGCTTCTGCCCGCCCTCGCTCTGGCCTTGCCGCAAGGGGCTGTCCTCGCGCGCATCACCCGCACGGCTGTGCTGGAAGCCTTGGGCGAGGATTTTGTCCGCACCGCCCGCGCGAAGGGCCTCACGCGCTGGCAGACCCTGCGCCGGCACGTGATGCGTAACGCGATGGTGCCGGTCTTCACCATGCTCGCGATGCAGTTCTCGTTTCTGGTGGCCGGCACGATCGTAATCGAGAATGTTTTTGCGCTGCCGGGTCTCGGTCGCCTGATGTTCCAGGCAATCGGCGGTCATGACATCATCACGGTGAAAAGCCTCGTGATGGTCTTTGCCGGTGCGGTGATCCTAATCAATGCGATTGTCGACCTCACCTACGGTCTGATCGACCCGCGCCTGAGGCTCGCGCGCGGGGTTTCGAGATGATCGGCCGCGCCCTGCGCCACCCTTCATTTGTTGTCGGCTTGCTGATCACCCTACTGGTGATCGGTACCGGTCTCCTGTCGTTGTTCTGGACCCCCTACGATCCGGGCGTGATGCGCATCATGAACCGGCTCCGCCCGCCTTCCGAACTCAACTGGCTCGGCACCGATCAATTCGGGCGTGATGTCTTCTCGATGCTGATGGTTGGCGCGCGCAATGCCCTGCTCGTTGGCATCGTCGCCGTCGGGATTGGTGTCACGATCGGTGTCACACTGGGCATGATCGCCGCGCATGGCGAGGGGAGCCTGCTCGATGAAGCCATCATGCGTGCTTGCGATTTCACCTTCGCTTTCCCGGCGGTGCTGACCGCAATCCTGATCCTAACCTTTCTCGGGCCGGGGGTGGTCAATGCCATCATTGCGATCGGCATTTTCAACATTCCTGTCTTTGCCCGCGTGGCGCGGGGAGCCGCGTTGCAGGTGATGGCGCGGGATTTCATCCGTGCCGCGAGGGCTGCCGGTCGCACGGGGTTCAGCATCATCCTGCGGCATATCCTGCCGAATATTGCAGGGCTCATCATCGTTCAGGCGAGCGTGCAATTCGCACTGGCCATTCTGGCCGAGGCCGGGCTCTCCTATCTCGGAATCGGCACGCAGCCGCCGAACCCCTCCTGGGGTCGGATGCTCAACGATGCGCAGACCTTCCTCGCGCAGGCGCCGTTGCTGGCGATCTTCCCCGGCCTTGCGATCGCGTTCTCCGTGTTGGGCTTCAACCTGCTCGGCGATGGTCTGCGCGATCTTCTCGACCCCAAGACCAAGGAGCGCTGAGCCATGCTCCGGGTTGAAAATCTTCGCATCACCCTCCGCGGCACACCCATCATCCGCAACCTGAGTTTCTCACTCGACCGCGGCGAGGCTTTGGGAGTCGTCGGCGAGTCGGGTTCGGGCAAGTCCATGACGGCTCTCGCCATCATGGGCCTGCTGCCGGGCCTGATGCGGGCCGAGGGCAAAGTGATCTTCGAGGGCGAGAACCTGCTTGACCTCGATGATGATGCGATGTGCCTCTATCGCGGGCGGCGCATCGGCATGATCTTTCAGGAGCCGATGACCGCGCTCAACCCCGTGCATCAGGTCGGTGACCAGATTGCCGAGACGCTCGTGCTCCATGGGCTGATGGATCGGGTGGCAGCGCTCAGAGAAGCCACCCGCCTGCTCGATCGAGTCGGCATCGAGGATGCCTCGCGCCGTGTCAGTTCCTATCCGCATGAATTGTCCGGCGGGCAACGCCAGCGCGTGATGATCGCGATGGCGATGTCGTGCAAGCCATCCTTGCTCATTGCCGATGAACCGACTTCGGCACTTGATGTCACTGTGCAGAGCGAAATTCTCGATCTCCTGCGGGATCTGAGATTGCAGGAAGGCATGGCCACCCTGTTCATCAGCCACGATCTTGCGGTCATCGCCCGCATCGCCCGGCGCACTCTGGTGCTCTATGGCGGTGCGGCGATGGAAACGGGGGATACCGGCGTGCTGCTGAAATCACCGCGCCATCCCTATACAAAAGGCCTGCTCGCAGCGCTGCCGCACGGGCACAGCCGGGGCACGAGACTTTCACCCATTCCCGGCTTTGTTCCGGCTGCCAAACACCTTGCGCCGGGCTGCCCGTTTCATGGCCGCTGCCCGCGCGGTGACGAGACGTGCGCCGATTTTCCGCCCCCGCCCAGTTTCGAGGCCACCACTGCCTGGTGCTTTCACCCGGAGCGCGGTTCATGACTGCTTCGAACCCCTTGCTGCTGGAAGCGCTCAACCTTTCCCGGTTTTATCGTCTGCCGCGGCGCGGACTGTTTGGCGCGCGCCCGGTTCTCAAGGCCGTCGACAATGTGTCACTCACGCTTCGTGACGGCGAAACGCTCGGGATTGTCGGCGAATCCGGTTCAGGCAAATCCACCCTTGCGCGCATGCTGATGGCGCTCGAACAGCCTGATCGCGGCGAGGTCAGCTGGATGGGCGAGAATATCAGCCGGCTTTCGCCATTGGCCCTGCGTTCGCGCCGGCACGAGATCCAGATGGTGTTTCAGGACCCCTATGGCTCGCTTGATCCCCGCATGCGCGTTCTCGACAGCGTCGCGGAGCCGCTCGATGTCGCGCGTCCGGATTTGTCAGCCGAGCTGCGACGTGACGCGGTGCTGGAAATCCTTGAGCGCGTCGGGCTGACGGCCGAAGCCCTGCGCCGATATCCGCACCAGTTCTCAGGCGGGCAGCGCCAGCGCATCGCCATCGCCCGCGCGCTCATCACCCGGCCACGCATTCTGGTGGCCGATGAGCCGGTCTCGGCGCTCGATGTTTCCATTCAGGCGCAGATTCTCAATCTTCTGAGTGACTTGCGCGCCGAGTTCGGCCTCGCGCTGATTTTCATCAGCCACGATCTCGGGATCGTCCGTTACCTCGCCGACCGCGTGATGGTGATGCATCACGGCAAGGTGGTCGAGGAGGGCGAGAGCGAGGCGGTGTTCTCCGCTCCGGCGCACGATTACACGCGCGCGCTCCTCGCGGCGATGCCGAAGCTGGACGAATAATTCAGACACACCTCCCGCCATCCACTTCCAGCACCGTGCCGGTGATGAACTCGGCTTCGTCGGACGCCAGAAACAGCGCTGCGCGCGCGATATCGAGCGGGGTCGAGAAGCGCCCGAGCGGGATCGAGCCGATGAACTTGGCCCGAATTTCCGGCGTGTCCTCGCCCATGAAGGTCGCGAGCAGCGGCGTTTGACCGGCCACGGGTGCCAGCACGTTCACGCGGATCTTTTGCGGCGCGAGTTCCACCGCCATGCTCTTTGACGTCAAGTGAACCGCGCCCTTCGTGCCATTGTACCAAGTGAGGCCGGGGCGGGGGCGCAGGCCTGCCGTCGAGCCGATATTCACGAAATTTCCGCCGCCCTGTTTCGCCATCGCCGGCACGGCAGCAATCGCGAAATTGTAGATCGACTTTACGTTCACCGCATAGACGCGGTCGAACTCCTCCTCGCTCACCTCCAGCATCGGTTTGTTGCGATGTGAGGTGCCCGCATTGTTGACCACGATATCAAGCCTTCCGAAGGCTTGCACAGCCGCCGCCACTGCGGCCTTCGCATCCCCGAGCTTCGAGACATCGCAAGCGAGGCCAATCGCGCCATGCCCGATCTCGGCCGCAATCGCTTTCGCGCCCGCCTCATTGAGATCACAGGCCAAAATCTTCGCACCTTCTTCGGCAAAAAGCCGGGCTATGCCGGCGCCAAATCCTTGCGCCGCGCCCGTGACGATCGCGACCTTGCCCTTGAGACGCATAAATCACCCGTGATTGAGAACGATGGTTTTTGTGGTTGTGAATTCGTAGAGGGCCTCGAACCCTTTCTCGCGTCCGTGCCCGGATTTTTTCACGCCGCCGAAGGGCAGCTCAATGCCGCCCGCCGCGCCGAACCCGTTCACGAACACCTGCCCGCAGCGCATGGCACGGGCAATCCGCAATTGCCGCGCGCCGTCACGCGTCCAAAGGGCGGCGACGAGCCCGTAATCGGTGCCGTTGGCGAGCCGCACGGCCTCGGCCTCATCGCTGAAAGGCGAGGCTGCGAGCACAGGGCCGAACACTTCCTCGCGCGCCAGGTGCGCATTCGGTGGCACATGGCCGATAATCGTCGGTGGCACGAAAAATCCGTTTGGGTTCGTGCCCGGCAACAGGTGCGCGCGCGCCAGCACCGGCAGGTGGGCCTGATGCGCCTCACCGAGAAAACTTTCGACTCGTTGTTTTTGCCGCGCCGAAATCAGCGGCCCGCAATCAGGGTCGGCTTCCGCTGCGCCCACGCGCAGGGCCGAAAACGCGGTCGCGAGCCGCGCCATCACGGTATCGTAGACCGGCTTTTCGACGAGCAATCGCGAGCAGGCCGAGCAGGTCTGCCCCGCATTCTGGATGATGGCGTTGATCGCGTTGGGCAAAGCGAGGTCGAGATCGGCATCAGCGAAAATGATCTGCGGTGACTTGCCGCCGAGTTCCAGTGTCACGCCGACATGGTTCTTCGCTGCCGCCTGCTGCACCAAAGTGCCGACTTCCGGCGAGCCGGTGAAGGAGATGAAATCAATCGCCGGATGGGCGGTCAGCGCTGCGCCCGCCGCTTCTCCGGTGCCGGTGACGATGTTGAGCGCGCCGGGCGGCAGACCCACCTCCAGCGCCAGAGCGCCGAGGCGCAGAAGCGAGAGGCAGGCCTCCTCGGCGGGTTTGACGACGCAGGTATTGCCGGCAGACAAGCTCGCTCCGACCGATCGGCCGAAGATCTGCAACGGATAGTTCCACGGAATGATATGGGCCGTGACACCCAGCGGCTCGCGCAGGGCCAGCACGGTTGTGCCGGTGACATAAGGGATGGTGTCGCCGTGGAGCTTGTCTGCCGCGCCGCCATAGAATTCGAAATATCGTGCGGTTGCCGTCACATCGGAGCGCGCCTGTTTCAACGGCTTGCCGCAGTCGCGCGACTCGAGCGCAGCAAGTTCATCGTGATGCGCGAGAATGGCCTGAGCCAGCCGACTCAGCAGCCGCCCGCGCTCAAAGGCCGGCATGCGCCCCCATGCACCTTCATCAAATGAGTGTCGGGCGGCTTTCACGGCGAGGTCAATGTCTTCAGCCTCCGACGCCGCAATTTCAGCGAAGATGAGGGCGGTCGAGGGGTCGACCATGGACAGATGCCGGCCTTCACGGGCGGGCCGCCATTGGTCGCCGATCAAATTCGCAAACCGCACCACATTCTGGGCGTGCGGTGCTTGCGGCGCGTTCATCGAGGCCTCCCTCCGGTTCTTTGTTTTCGCCAGTGTCGCGCCTCGCCTCGCGCGCCGCAAGAGGGCAGAGAATGGACGTGCACGCTGAGGCGGGGTATGGGCAGGGCATGCTCACGCCTCGCGACATGCGCTTTTCTGTGGCGCCTATGATGGATTGGACCGACCGGCATTGCCGCGTCTTCCACCGGCTCATGAGCCGTCATGCACGGCTCTACAGCGAGATGGTCACAACAGGTGCCATCCTGCACGGCGATCGCAATCGCCTGCTGGATTTTTCGGCGATGGAGCAGCCGGTTGCGCTGCAACTCGGCGGCTCGGACCCGAAAGACCTCGCACAATCCGCACGGATCGGTGCCGATTGGGGCTACGCCGAAATCAATCTCAATTGCGGTTGCCCGTCCGATCGCGTTCAGAACGGCCGTTTTGGTGCCTGCCTGATGCGAGAGCCGCAGCTTGTTGGCGAATGCGTCAGTGCGATGAAGGCGGTGGTTTCCGTCCCTGTCACGGTCAAGTGCCGGATCGGCGTCGATGATCAGGAGCCCGAAGAGGCGCTGAACGCACTCGCCGAGGCCGTCATTTCTGCGGGGTGTGATGCGCTGATCGTCCATGCCCGCAAGGCATGGCTGCAGGGCCTTTCCCCGCGCGAAAACCGCGACATCCCGCCTCTTGATTATCCTCTGGTGCGACGTTTGAAGGCGCGCTGGCCGAAGGTTCCCATGGCCATCAACGGTGGCATTGCGACTCTTGAAGCCGCGCAGACCCTGCTCGAACCGGAAGGTGGTCTGCCCGGTCTCGATGGCGTGATGCTCGGGCGCGCGGCTTACCAGAATCCCGGCCTGCTGCTCGGTGTTGACCCTTTGCTGTTTGCTGAGGATGCCCCTGCCGCGGATATCTTCGAGGTGATTGAGAGGCTGATGCCCTATCTCGAAAACCTCGTCTCGGCGGGGCATTCCCCGCACGCGATGACTCGCCATCTGCTCGGGTTGTTTCCCGGCCAGCCGGGCGCGCGCGGCTTCCGCCGTCACCTGTCGACCGAGGCTGTCAAACCCGGCGCCGGCGCAAACGTGCTGACCGGAGCGCTGGCATGCCTGCGCCGCGAACGCGAGGAGGCTGCCTGATGTCTGACACCGTTTTTATGCGCATCGCCGGGAGTTTCGCGAAACAGGGGCTGATGCAGACGCTTGGCGCGCAACTGAGCGAGGTCGAGGCCGGGCGGGTGCTGATCGCCATGCCTTTCTCGCAAGGCATCACGCAGCAGCATGGTTTCGCCCACGCCGGGGCCATCACCTCGATTGTCGATAGTGCCTGTGGCTATGCGGCGCTGACCCTGATGCCCGAGGGCAAGGCTGTGCTTACGAGTGAGTTCAAGATCAACCTGCTCGCCCCCGCTGCCGGAGAGAGCTTCGAGGCCGAAGGGCGGATCATCCGCGCCGGCAAGCGCGTGCACGTGGCGATGGGCGAGGCTTTCGCGATCCAGAAAGGTCAGCGCAAGCCCATCGCTGTCATGCTCGCAACCATGATGGTGATCGACGCCGAAACCGGGCTCAGCGGCTAGCGACGTTTCCACCAAACAGCGTGATTCCGAATACGACGAGTGTGATGATCACGCCCCAGATCATTACATTCTTGAGGCGGGCCCCGCGTTCATTGTCGCGGTTGAAGACCCATCCGGCCATCAGCGCGAGACACATCACCACGCCGATCACACCGGCAATCACGCCGCCAGACGAACGATCGCCCATCGCAGGCAAGGGCATTTGCAGGCGTTCGAAAATCGCAACACCGAAAACCAGCGCCAGCACACCGACGATGATCAGGGCTGTTTTCTCGTTGTCCATCGAAACGGGTCCTTTCAGAACGGTCCGCGCGCCGAGATCGCGGCGGCGAAGGTCAACAGCAGGGCCATTTCGGCCAATTGCTGCGTCGCCCCGAGAAGATCGCCGGTGAACCCGCCGATCTTGCGACGCATGAGGGATATGGCGAGCATCAGCACCAGCGCAAGGGGCGCGATCGCCATCCACAAGGCAGGGGCAAGATCAAGCAGCAGGCACGTGCCGGCAAAGACCGCTCCGCCGATCGCGAGAGGCAGCGGCAGGGCCCTCAAGCCGGGCATGGGAGCCAGAGCCGCCAGACCCTTGGTCGCAGCCGGATTGAGCATGGCCGCCGGAACGAACGATATCGCCCGCGAGAAGCTCGCCACAGCGGGGATTGCGAGACCCGCATAGGGGCCCATCAGGCGGAAAAGCTCGCTCAAGGCCGCAAAACGGATCAGCAGTGAAAGCGCCAGTCCCGCCGCGCCATAGGAGCCGATGCGGCTGTCTTTCATGATTTCGAGCCGCCGCTCCGGCGTCATGCCGCCCCAGAGCCCGTCACAGGCATCGGCGAGGCCGTCCTCGTGAAAACAACCGGTGATGATCACGAGGGTCGCGAGCGTGAGCGAGGCCGCGATCATCGGCGAGAGGCCGGCGAGCATGGCGAGAGCGCCGGCCAGACCGCCGATCACGCCGATGATCAAACCGGCAATCGGAACAGCCCAGGCGATTCGAGAAAAATCGGGCAGCGCATGCGGCTCGGTTTCGAATGCCAGTTGCGGCACGGGCAGGCGCGAATAGAAACGCGTAGCCTGTGCAATCGCGACGATGACCCGAGCCGGCGCCGAAAGGGCAGGGGAGATGGTTTCGTCCGGCTCGCTCATGCTTCCCCTTTTGCCTTGCCGGTCCGGTCTCTTGCCGATCCGGCGCGGCACATGGTAGCGACCCGCGATCTCTCCCGCCAGTTCAGGAATTCAACCTGTGTCCGCTTCCGGCCTGCCTTTTGATGACATCCGCACCCTGATCCGTGACATGCCCGGCCCGGACGAGCGCTCGCGGCGCGAGGTCATGACGCGCGAAGCGCAGCTCATCAAGCCCGCCGGGGCACTGGGGCGGCTCGAAGAGATCGTCGCGCATCTTGGCGCCTGGCAGCACCGCGCGCCGCCGCGCATCACGCGGCCGCTGGTGGCCATTTTTGCGGGGTCGCATGGCGTCGTGGCGAAAGGTGTCTCGGCCTATCCCGCCAGCGTGAACCGGGCGATGCTTGCGAGCTTCTCGAACGGGCAGGCGGCCATCAACCAGCTCTGCAAGCAGTTCGATATCGGCCTCAAGGTGTTCGATCTCGCGATCGATATCCCCACGCTCGATTTCACCGAGGCACCAGCCCTTGAGGAGGCCGCCTGCGCCGCCACCATTGCCTTCGGGATGGAGGCAATCGCCAATGGCACCGATCTTCTCTGCCTCGGCGAAATGGGAATCGGGAATACGAGCGCGGCCGCCGCCATCTATGCTGCGCTATACGGTGGGCCTGTCGCTCAATGGGTCGGGCGCGGCACGGGCGTCGATGATGCGGGCCATGCGCGCAAGGTGGCGGCAGTCGAGGCCGGTTTGAAGCTTCATGCCTCGCACCTGAAAGACCCGCTGGAGGTTCTGCGCCGTCTCGGCGGGCGCGAGATCGCCGCCATGCTCGGGGCCATCATCGCGGCGCGCATCGAGCGCGTGCCGGTGATCATCGATGGCTACGTCGCAACCAGCGCCGCCGCCATTCTTCATGCCCTTGATCCGGATGCGATCGCGCATTGCCTCGCGGGCCATGTTGCGGCTGAAGGCGCGCATCGGGCGGTTCTTGATCGGCTGGGACTGAAGCCCGTGCTCGATCTTGGAATGCGACTCGGCGAGGGAAGCGGTGCTGCGCTCGCCTGCGGCATCGTGAAAGCCGCGCTCGCCTGCCATTCCGGCATGGCGACCTTCGCCGAGGCTTCCGTGCCGGAGAAGTCCTGATCAGGCCGCGCGGCTCGCGCCGCCTTGCCGTCGGGACTTGTCCGGATCGACGGCCGCCATCGCCGTCATCACGCGCGTGGCCGGAAAGATCGCCGTCACCTCGGTGCCTTCGCGCAGCTTTGATGTGAGGCGGAAGGCGCCGCCATGCAACTCCACCAGACTCTTGACGATTGGCAGGCCCAGCCCTGAGCCCGGTTCGGCGTTCTTCAGCGCCTGCGACCCGCGCCCGAAGGTCGAAAGGACCGTCTCGATCTCATCCTCGGGAATGCCGGCGCCGTTGTCGCGCACGGAGAAATACTGGCCGCCGGACGCAGTCCAGCCGACCTTGATGACAATATCGGCCCCCTGCGGCGTGAACTTGATGGCGTTCGAGAGCAGGTTGAGCGCCACCTGCCGGATCGCGCGTTCATCGGCCCAGAGGCGCGGCATGTTCTCGGTGTAGGCGGTTCGCACCACGAGGCCGCGCCCTTTGGCGCGCAGGTCGAGCATGTGCACACAGGCATCGACCGTGCCCACGAGATCAATCGCCTCTTCCTGCAATTCGTGCTTGCCCGCCTCGATGCGAGAAAGATCCAGCACTTCGTTGATCAGCGCGAGAAGGTGCGAGCCGCTCTCGTGGATGTCGTCGACATAGGATTTGTATTGCGGGTTGCCGACTGGCCCGAACATCTCCGAGCGGATCACCTCCGAGAACCCGAGAATGGCGTTGAGGGGCGTGCGCAATTCATGGCTCATGGTCGCCAGGAATTTCGACTTCGCAGCGTTCGCTCCCTCGGCATGGATGGTCGCTTCCTTGAGCCGCATATTGGCCTGCTCGACCTCGTGGATGAGTTCATCCTTCTCGGCCCGCGCGACCAATCCATCAAGTGTCGCGACATAAAGCTTGTTTGCGAGAACAACGAACAGCAGCATCGCGCCGATGCTCAGGCCGGCGATCATCCATCGCTCCGCCGGTGCGCGATCCAGCACGATCTGGATGATTGCGGCCGAGACCGGCAGCAAAGCGCCATAGACGGCTGCCGGCAACGAATGCGACAGCACGGCCGAAACCGCGCTGAACAGCAGGATCGAGAACAACAGGAACAGGCGCAGGCCATCGGAAGCCGGCAATCCAACCATCAGCGGCAACATGGCCCAGCAAAATACCAGCACGATCTCGCAGATCATGAGGCGCTGAATCCATGCGCGCAGCACTTCCGATGGATTTTCGATGCGCAGGAAGCGGCGGCAGACCATCCATTGCCCGACGATGGCGATGCAGGTCAGCAACAGCCAGATCAGCGATCGTCCCGGTGCCGCCCAGGTGAGCGTCGCGGCCGCGATGACGGCGGTGAAGGCGGTCACGACTGCCAGTGCATTGAGGTGGTTCTTTGCGAAGAGCTGCGCGAGTTCGATCTCGAAAACGCGTTTGAGCCCGGAAGACGAGGTGATCTTCTCGCGCACATCATTGACAGCGCGCGTCAGGTCACGCCGCTGCGCGTTGGCTTTGTTGGCCAAGGCCTGCTTGCGTTCGATCTCTGCCGCGGTCTGGATGTGGTGCCGCATCGCCAATGCTTCGGGGCCAGCTCTACTGAACGTTTCTCGGTCGGATGATCGAACGGATAATGCCTGACAAATCGTTAAGCGAAGACTGATAACCGCCACTCATTTTTCAAAGGCCGCCCGTCATCATTGGCATAGCAAGGCCGTTGAATCAGGTATCAATCGACCATGTTCCGTCCCCGATTCGTCTCGGCAGCCGTCTTTATCGCGCTCTGCGTGCTGGTCGCGGCTGCCCTGAACAAGCGCAACGAAGAGATGATTGTCGGCGGCGCCCGCGCCATCGATGGCGACAGCCTTGTCGTGCAGGGGCGCGAGATGCGCCTTAAAGGCCTTGATGCACCGGAAGCCCGCCAGCTCTGTTCGCTTGCAGGCCAATCCGTGCCGTGTGGAAGACAGGCGATGCAGGCCCTCCAGCGCTGGCTCGCGCGCGGGCCGGTCTCCTGCATTGGCCATGAGACGGATCGTTACGGGCGACTTCTGGTCACCTGCCGGGTGAACGGGGCGGATATCGGGGCGGATCTTGTGCGGAACGGCGTGGCAGTAGCCTTCGGCTCCTACGCGGCCGAAGAACGCGAAGCGCGCGCTGCCTATCGGGGCCTCTGGGGCGGCGAGTTCGAGCGGCCCGAGGATTACCGCCGTCGGACGCGCGACGAGAAGCAGGTCGACCGGGCCTCACAATTGCCTGAAAAATCGCGACCTTGACCAGCACGAACCTGACATGATCCCCTTGTACAAGTTGGCATTCCATCCAGCGGAGATTTGCGATGCGCCTGTTTGACGGTGGCCGGGTACCCAACGCACGCCGTGTGCGTGTTTTTCTCGCCGAAAAGGGCATCAACGTGCCGATGGTTCCGACCGATCTTGGCAGGATGGATCACAAATCCGCCGAGTTCACAGCGCGCAATCCGCTCCAGCGCGTGCCGGTTCTGGAACTCGACGACGGTGTGCATCTCACGGAATCTGTCGCGATTTGCCGTTATTTCGAGGAATTGCAGCCCGAGCCGCCTCTATTCGGCACCGGGGCGCGCGAACGCGCCTTCGTCGAAATGTGGAACAGGCGGGTGGAGCTTGAGCTTTATCTCGCCGTGCAGGCTGCCTTCCGTCACACCCATCCGGCGATGGCTGAGCGCGAAGTTCCACAGGTTCCGGCTTGGGGTGAGGCGAACCGCCCCCGCGCCCTCGCCATGATGGCGCTGATCGATCAGCAGCTCGCGGACAAGACCTACCTGGTGGGGGAGAATTTCTCGATTGCCGATATCACGCTCCTTTGCACTGTGGATTTCCTGAAGCCCGCCAAACTGGCCATGCCTGAAAATCTCGAACATCTGCGCCGCTGGCACCAGCTTGTCTCGAGCCGTCCGAGCGCCGCCGCGTGATGAATGTCCTGACCAGATGCTTGGCTGTTGCCGGCCTGCTCTTCGCCGCGGCGAACGCCAACGCAGCCGAAAAACTGAACGGCGACGCGATCAAGGAGCTGTTCACCGGCAATACGGTTGCCGGAACCTATATGCATGGCGGCCTGTTCAGCGAATTCCACGCCATCGATGGCCGCGCACTCGGCGATAACGGTTTCACGCTCAATGTCGATGCCTGCTGGAATATCGACGGCGATGCCGTCTGCTATCATTATGGTCCACGCACCGATCGCCGCACCTATTGTTTCACGGTGGAGAAAGAGGGCGAGAACTATCGCCTGCTGGTGCGTGATACCGGTCGTCCGAATGCCATCGCGCGCATCCTCAAGGGCAATGCGAACGAACATGGCGATGGCGGCAAGCGCTGGTCTTGCGACGATCTGCTCGCCGGGGCGCCGGCAATTCGGTCGTTTGCCTTCCGATGAGGCGTATTGGCTGCGCCAAACGCCTCGAATCAGGCATGAAGGAGGCCAGATCGGAGCTTTGATGCATGCGCGCGCAGTTCGGAACAGGATGGATCGGTCTGGCGCTCCTCATCAGCGTCCCTTCGGCCCCCCTTCGCGCGCAGCAGAATGAGCTTCCGGCCATCACTGCGCCCGCGCCTTCGGCGGGTCAGCGCCAGAATACCGGCGCGATCCAGCCGCGTATGACCGTGCCCGCAGCGAACACGAATGGCGATGCGCGCTTTCCGCTGCCGCCGCGTGCGGGCGGTATTTCTGCCTCGCCCGGTTCGGGCGGCATTCCGCCAAATACGCCTGTCGTCGAGCCACCGCGTCAGGCCGAGCCGCGACCGATCGGTCCGAGGGAACCTGTGCCCCCGCGCGCTCCGGTCGTCTCATCTCCGATTGTTCGCGCGCCGGTTGTCGCAAGTCCGAAAGTCACCCCGCCCCTGATGCGCGCACCGGTCGAGCCCTCGCGCATGTTTCCGGTCGAAGCGCGCCAACCGCCGGCGGGCACGCGCCCGAAATTCGAGGCCCGGCAGCCTTCTTTCGGCCCGGCTCCGCCCGGTTATCGCCCGCCTCTTCCCACGAACCGGATCGGTCCTGCCTCGCCGCCACCGGGCCGGACGGCACTCCCTGAGCGGCGTCCGCAGGGAGCCAGCCCGACATTGGGCTCCGGTGCGCAAACGGCGCCACCTGGCTTCATGCCTGTGCCACGCCCCAACCGGCCCGTTTCGCCAGGCCCGGTCGCAAGGCCGGGTTCACCGCTGGCACCGCCAGCCGTCCGCCGAGGCGTCAATCCGCCCTCCGCCATGGGGCGTTGCACGCCGCAGATGGTGCAGCAGAAAATGTGCTGATCTGGGATTTCAGCGGTTGAGCCGGGCGATCAGGCTCGACGTATCCCAGCGCCGGCCGCCCATTTTCTGCACTTCGGAATAGAACTGATCGACCAGCGCCGTCACCGGAAGGTTTGCGCCGTTCTGGCGCCCCTCATCGAGCACGATACCAAGGTCCTTGCGCATCCAGTCTACCGCAAAGCCGAAATCGAACTTGCCCGCATTCATGGTCTTGCCGCGATTTTCCATCTGCCAGGAGCCCGCAGCACCTTTGGAGATCACCTCAAGGACCGCTTCGACATCGAGATTGGCGCGCTGGCCGAAATGGATGGCTTCCGCAAGGCCCTGCACCAGCCCGGCGATGCAGATCTGGTTCATCATCTTGGTGAGCTGGCCCGCACCCGAATGTCCAAGCAGCCGGCAGGCGCGCGCAAATGCCATGATGACGGGCTCCGCTTTCGCGTAAGGCTCCACATCGCCGCCGCACATCACGGTGAGCACGCCATTCTCGGCGCCAGCCTGCCCGCCGGAAACCGGAGCATCGATGAACGCAATGCCGCGCTTCAGCCCCTCCGCATGCAGTTCGCGCGCGACATTGGCGGAAGCTGTCGTGTGATCGATGAAGATCGCACCGGATTTCATACTCTGGAATGCGCCATCAGCGCCGATGGTCACCATGCGCAGGTCATCGTCGTTGCCAACGCAGGCGAGCACGAAATCCTGCCCGGCCGCGGCCTCTCTCGGCGTTCTCGCGGCCTTGCCACCGAATTCGGCGACCCATTTCTCGGCCTTGGCGAAGGTGCGATTATAAACCGTGACGTCGTGCCCGCCCTTCTTGCTCAGGTGGCCGGCCATCGGAAAGCCCATCACGCCCAATCCGAGAAACGCAACCTTCGCCATTGTTTTTCTCCGTTTTTTGCTTCAGCGCAGAACCATGTGCCGCGTCAGCCGCGCTTCCATCTGGTTCCAGATGCGCCGCACGATCTCGACCAGAGCGAGATAGATCAGTGCCGCCACGAGGTAAATCGAAAGATCGAAACTGCGGGCGAAAGCGAGGCGTGTCGCCCCCATCAGATCGAACAGGGTCACCAGCGAGGCGATGGCGCTCACCTTGATCATCGTGATCAGTTCGTTGCCGAGGGGTCGCAACCCGATGATCAGCGCTTGCGGCATCTCGACCTTGATGAAGATGGCAACTGGGCGCATCCCGAGAGCGCGGGCCGCCTCGATCTGCCCCTTGGGCAAGGCCTGCAGGCTGCCGCGCAGGATTTCAGCCTGATAGGCGGCGGTGTTGATGGTGAAAGCCAGCAAGCAGCAATAGAGCGGATCACGGAAGAACCACCACAATCCGACATCCTGCCAGAAAAGCCGGAATGTCCCGAGCCCGTAATAAATCAGGAAGAGTTGGCACAGCAGCGGCGTGCCACGAAAAAATGTGGTGTAGCCGGCGATGGCCCATCGCACGGGTCTTGGGCCACGCAAGCGCAGAAGCGCTAGGCCAACAGCCAGAAAAAATCCGAGAAGACTCGAAATCGCAACCAGTTGCATGGTGATGACAAGGCCATCGGCCATTCGGCAGCCATAGCGTTCCAACACCTCCAGGCCCAACCAGTAGCCGGGCAGTTCGCACCAGCTCATCGGACATATCCCCGGTTAAGACGTGTCTCCATCCGGCCGATGCCCCAGGCGGAGAGCAGCGAAAAGAAAAAGTAGAGCGCGAGGGCGGCCGAAAAGAAAATGAACGGCTCCTTGGTCGAGACATTCGCCCGCGTCGCGATGAACATGATGTCATGCAGGGTGATGACCGAGACGAGGGAGGTCTCCTTGAGCAGCACCATCCAGTTGTTGCCGAGCCCCGGAAGCGCGACGCGCATCAGTTGCGGGAAGACCACCAGCCGGAAGGCCTGCCCCCGGCTGAGGCCAAGCGCCGCTGCGCCCTCGCGCTGCCCGATATGGATGGAGTTCAGCGCGCCCACCCAGACCTCCGAGGAGAAGGCCGCGAGCACCAGCCCTAATGCCACCATGCCGGCGAGAAACGGCGAAATGGAGAGTGACCCTTCGAACCCGAGCCCGCTCCAGAGCCGCTGGATCAAAATCTGCCCGCCGAAGTAGATGATATAAAGTGTGAGAAGCTCCGGCACGCCACGAAACACGGTCGTGTAGAGCGTCGCGAAGCCGCTGATCCATCTGGATTTCGAGCGGCTCGCCAGCGCAATCAGCAAGCCCAGCGTCAGGCCGAAGGGCAGGGTGGCCAAAGCCACCGAGATTGTCACCATCGCGCCTTGCAAGAGTTCATCGCCCCAGCCTTGATCGCCAAAGGAGAGGAGCGTCAGAACTTTTTCCATGCGGGCAGGTTGCTTTCGCGAGACGCGTGAGAGGGTTGAGCGGAGACCTCGGGCCTCCGCTCCATCCGGGGGAAGAGGCTTACTGGATCGCCTTCTTGCCGAGCCATTTCATCGCATGCTTGTCCAGGCTGCCATCGGCCTTCGACTCGGCGATCGCCTTGTTGATCATGGCTTTGAGGGCATCCTCGCCCTTGCGCAAGGCCATGCCGACGCCGGGGCCGTGGATCGCGGCATCGCGCTTCACTTCCGCGATGATCTTGCAGCAATCCTTGCCCTTGTCTTTCAGGAAGCTCTCAAGCGCTTCGAGATCCGCCACGATGTAGTCGAGGCGACCATTCAGCAGGTCGAGGTTGGCTTCTTCCTGCGTCGGATAGGGGCGCAGGGTGGAGCCTTTGTAGTAAGCCTCCAGATAATTCATGTGGATGGTCGAACCCTGTGCGCCGAGTGTCTTGCCCTTGAGCGCATCGGGAGAAATATTCGTCGAGGTGATCGATTTCGCTCCGACCATCGCGATCGGGGTCGAGGTGTAGACATCCGTGAAATCGACACGCTTTGCGCGCTCCGGCGTCGCGTTCATGCCGGCGACGATGACGTCATACTTCTTCGAGAGCAAAGCCGGGATGATGCCATCCCAATCCTGCACGACCCAGGTGCATTTCACCTTCATGCGGGCACAGAGATCGTTCATGTAATCGATCTCGAAACCCTCCAGTTCTTTCTTGGCGTTGAGGTTGTTGTATGGAGGATAGGCTCCTTCGGTGCCGATCTTGATCTCGGTAATGGCCTGCGCCGAGGCTGTGCCGGGCACGAAGGCCGCAGCGGCGAGCATCGCCGCGAGAAAAGCGCGCTTGGTGGTCATTGATCAACTCTCCCTGTTCTTATGGCGGCTTGGCACACCTCAGAGGTCGATGCCCGCCGATCCGGAGATGAGACTGCCAAGGAACGGTAGGCTTGGCAATGTGGTCATTTTGGCAATCTGATTATCAAAATGTCAGGGTATTTCTGCATAAGGTGAGGGCTCGTTGCCGATAATCATAGCATTCGGGGACGGGCCGTGTCCTGCAGCCGACAACGATGCGCATCCGAGGGGCGAATTCTTGCCCGGTCTGAATTTCCGGATTGAGGGCGTGCTTGCGCAAAGTGTCAGAAAAGCGTGATTTCCGGCGCATATTGCCAAGGGTATCGGCTGAACAAATGTAGTAAAAAAACTTTTATTTGTATTTTTTATACGCATACCCGGTGCATTGACCCTTTGCCGCTTCGACCCATAACCGTTTCAATGCGTGCAGGTCCTCAACCTGTGCAGCGAACCGAGCCCCTGGAATCCCATGTCCGACAAATCCACTATCCTTGCTGCCCTCGCGCATGTGTCGATGCCCTCCGGCGGCAATCTCGCCACGAGCGGCGCACTTTCGGACATCATTGTGCATCACGGGAAAGCCTATTTCTCCATTTCGGTTGCGCCCGATGCGGTCCAGGCCTCGGAAGGCCTGCGCAAGGCGGCCGAGGAAGCTGCGAAATCGGTTCCGGGCATCGTATCGGCGCTGGTCACTCTCACGGCCGAGAAAGCGGCCTCCAAGCCGCAACCCGCTGCTCCGAAGCAGGCGGGTCCGCTGGCCAGCGGACCCATGAACCCGGCCCGGCTCGCCGTTCAGGGTGTGAAGCACATCATCGCGGTGGCAAGTGGCAAGGGGGGGGTCGGCAAATCCACCACATCCTGCAATCTGGCGCTGGGCTTCGCTGCGCGCGGGCTGAAAGTGGGGGTGCTCGATGCCGATATCTACGGGCCGTCCATGCCCAAGCTTTTTGCCATCCACGGCAAACCGACTTTGGCCGGTGGGCGCACGCTCAACCCGATGGAGAATTACGGCATCAAGGTGATGTCGATCGGCTTTCTCGTGGATGAGGAAGCGGCGATGATCTGGCGCGGTCCAATGGTGATCTCCGCCATCCAGCAGATGCTGCGTGAAGTGGCATGGGGCGAACTCGATATTCTCGTGGTGGATATGCCGCCCGGCACGGGAGATGCTCAACTGACCATGGCGCAAAACGTGCCGCTTGCGGGTGCGGTGATTGTCTCGACGCCTCAGGATCTTGCGCTGATTGATGCCCGGCGCGGCGTTGCAATGTTCCGCAAGGTAGAGGTCCCGATTCTCGGGGTCATCGAGAACATGAGCTATTTCATCGCGCCGGATACCGGCAAACGTTACGACATTTTCGGGCACGGCGGCGCGCGCGCCGAGGCCGAGCGGCAGGGCGTGCCGTTCCTGGGCGAAATCCCTCTGGCGATGAACATCCGCGAACGGTCTGATAGCGGGCTGCCCGTCGTTGTCACCGAGCCCGATGGGCCGCATGCCGCGGCTTATCGCGCCATTGCCGATCGGGTCTGGGAGCGGCTGGAGGGTGGCGGCACCACGAAAGCGGCGCCACGCATCGTGTTCGAATAATGCTTGCGGCATGTCTCTGCGGTAATTTCATGCCCCTTGTGCCAAAAGCGCATGAGTGATGTGTCCGGCAGAATGCAAAAACAGTTGCTTAAACCGTGGTCTAGCCTACAACTCACGCTGTGTATTTAAAGGTTGTGCAGCGTGCCGTCTTTAAAGCCACGACCGAAATCAAGGGAGAAAACCACATGAAGCGCCGTCAGTTTTTGACTGCAGCGGGTGCGGGCCTCGCGGCCACCGCCATTGCCAAGCCTGCCATTGCCCAGTCATCGCCCGAAGTGAAGTGGCGTTTGACTTCGAGCTTCCCCAAGTCGCTCGACACCATCTACGGAGCCTCGGACGTTTTCGCCAAGGCGGTCGCCGAAATGACCGACAACAAGTTCCAGATCCAGGTGTTCGCGGCTGGTGAAATCGTTCCCGGCCTGCAGGCCCAGGATGCGATCACCAACGGCACCGTCGAAGTCGCCCACACGGCGTCCTACTACTATGTCGGCAAGGACCCGACCTTCGCCTTCGGCACGGCCGTTCCGTTCGGCCTCAACGCCCGCCAGCAGAATGCCTGGTGCATGCATGGTGGCGGCAACGAACTCCTCAACGAGTTCTATGGCGGCTACAACATCCATGCCCTGATGGGCGGCAATACCGGCACCCAGATGGGCGGCTGGTTCCGCAAGGAAATCAAGACGGTGGCCGACATCAACGGCCTCAAGATGCGTATCGGCGGATTTGCCGGCCGCGTGCTCACCAAGCTTGGTGCGGTTCCGCAGCAGATCGCCGGCGGCGACATCTATCCGGCTCTCGAAAAGGGCACGATCGATGCGGCGGAGTGGGTCGGTCCCTATGATGACCAGAAGCTCGGCTTCAACAAGGTTGCTCCGGTCTATCACTTCCCCGGTTGGTGGGAAGGCGGCGCGATGCTGCACTTCTTCATCAACAAGCCGAAATGGGATGCGCTGCCGAAGGCCTACAAGGCTGTTCTCGAGAACGCAGCCCAGCATGCCAACACGGACATGATGGCGAAGTATGATGCCAAGAACCCGGCCGCCATGAAGGCCCTGTTCGCCGCTGGCACGCAGTTCCGTCCGTTCCCGCAGGACGTGATGGCGGCCTGCTTCAAGGCTGCGAATGAACTCTATGCCGAGACCGCTGCTGCGAACCCGAAGTTCAAGAAGATCCATGACAACATGATGGCCTTCCGGAACGACGAGTATCTCTGGTGGCAGGTGGCCGAGCTCACCTATGACGCGTTCCTCGTGAACGCGGTGACCCGCCGCTGAGCCTCCGGCTCAAGGTTGGAAGAACAGGAGCGGCGGCCCTCGGGTCGCCGCTTTTTTGTTGCGTGCAGGGTACTGAACAGAAGGCAAGGAAAATTCGTATGCCCGGTCCAGTCTCTTTCACAATCGAGCGCATGGATGCCCGTCAGGTCGAACGGATGCACGAGTTGCTGGATCTCTTCGCTCGGGCCTTCGAGGATCCGGAGCACTACTCATCGGCGCGACCCTCTCGCGAGTATTTTGTTCGGTTGCTCGAGGATGACGGTTTTTTCGCCCTGCACGCGCGGAAGGAAGGCGAAACGATCGGGGGGCTCGTTGCCTACGAGCTGCGCAAGTTCGAGCAGGAACGCAGCGAGGTCTATATCTACGATCTTGCGGTTGATGAGGCTCATCGCCGGCAGGGCGTTGCAACGGGACTCATCGAAGCCTTGAAGCCGCTTGCAGCTGCACGTGGTGCTCACGTGATCTATGTTCAGGCGGATTATGTCGATCCCCCTGCGATCGCCCTCTATACCAAGCTCGGGGTGCGCGAGGATGTGTTGCATTTCGATATTCCGGTCATCTGAGCAACCCTTGCGGAATGCAGGCCCGTGAACGAAAAAACCCGGCCGAGGCCGGGCTTTCTGTTCATGCATCTGTGCAGGTTACTGCTTCGGAGCCTCGGGTGCCGGGATGACGATCCCGCCGCCCGGACCACCAAGGCCAGGAATGCCTCCGCCGCTGCCGCCCAGACCCGGAATACCGCCGCCACCGCCGCCGAATCCGGGGATGGTGAGGTTTTTCAGCTGCTCCTCGACCTTGGCAGGATCCATCGTGGTCTGCGTCCCCTTGTAGATCATCACCATCTGCGGGAAGGTGATGACGAGGCCGACCATGATGCACTGGATGACCACGAACGGCACAGCACCCCAGTAGATCTGCCCGGTCGTGACTGGCTCCATTTTGAGGCCCGTCACCTTGTCGGTGTAGGGGAGTTTTGGTGCCACGGATCGCAGGTAGAACAACGCGAAACCGAAGGGCGGATGCATGAAGCTGGTCTGCATGTTCACCGCGAGGATGACGCCGAACCAGATCAGGTCGATCCCGAGCTTCTCTGCCGGCGGGCCAAGGAGCGGCACGACGATGAACGCGAGTTCGAAGAAGTCGAGGAAGAACGCGAGCAGGAATACCATCACGTTGACGACGATCAGGAAGCCTGTCTGGCCGCCCGGCAGCGAGATGAGGAGGTCTTCCACCCAGCGATGCCCGTTCACCCCATAGAAGGTGAGCGAGAACACGCGCGCACCGACGAGGATGAACACCACGAAGGCAGAGAGCTTCGCCGTAGAGTCGAGAGCTTGGCTGATCAGGCTCAGGTTCAGGCGACGCTTGGCAAAGGCGATCAGCATCGCGCCGGCCGCGCCCATCGCGCCACCTTCCGTCGGGGTGGCGAGGCCGATGAAGATCGTCCCCAGCACCAGGAAGATCAGGCCCAGCGGCGGCATCAGCACCATGATGACCTCCTGCGCGAGACGAGACAGGAAGTTCAGTTTGAACGCCTTGTTCGCGAGCGCGATCATGTAGGCCACGATCATCGCCGCAAAGGTCGCGATGATCGTTTCGGAACCTTTCTGCACATGGCCAACCAGCAGGCTCGACTTCCAGAACGCGAGCCCGAAGGTCAGCAACGCCACCACGATCAGCGATGTCACGCCACCGCCCAGAGTGCGGGCCTCGCTCGGCAGGGCCGGGCAGGATTTCGGATAGATCACCGACATCAGGAAGACATAACCGGCATAGAGAGCCGAGAGCACGAGGCCGGGGATGAAAGCGCCCTCGTACATGTCGCCCACCGAGCGGCCGAGCTGGTCAGCCATGACGATGAGAACCAGCGATGGCGGGATGATCTGCGCCAGAGTGCCCGAGGCCGCGATCACGCCCGAAGCAAGGCGCCGGTCGTAGCCGTAACGCAGCATGATCGGCAGCGAGATCAGGCCCATCGAAATCACCGATGCGGCCACCACGCCAGTTGTTGCGGCCAGCAGCGCGCCGACGAAAATCACGGCATAGGCGAGGCCGCCACGGATCGGGCCGAAGAGCTGGCCGATCGTGTCCAGCAGGTCTTCCGCCATGCCCGAGCGCTCGAGAATGAGGCCCATGAAGGTGAAGAATGGGATGGCGAGCAGCACATCGT
This sequence comes from Hyphomicrobiales bacterium, assembly GCA_017302635.1. Taxonomy (GTDB): domain Bacteria; phylum Pseudomonadota; class Alphaproteobacteria; order Rhizobiales; family Beijerinckiaceae; genus Rhabdaerophilum. The sequence goes on along the minus strand of JAFLCX010000001.1, from coordinate 171,760 downwards.
TGTTCATCGTGCCGTAAACGCGTTCCGGCAGGGCCTGCAGGAAGTTCGGCACGAAAAGCCCCATTTCGATGCCGATGACGGCAAAGAACAGGCCGCAGGCCGCCAATGCGAACGCCACGGGGTATCCCAGCAGCAGGAAGCACACGAGCGACGTGAACATGATGGGGGCCATGTAATACTCGACCCACCCGAGGAAGCCCGGCTTCTTCACAACCGGCAGGCCGGAGGCGAGGGCGGGGTCGGAAAGAAGCAGCGCAACAACCGCCACAGCGATCAGCGCGCCCGTGATACGAACGAAACGATTGAACATCGGATTGATCCTGACTGGCGTTACTTGCGCGCGGCGAGGCCGGCTTCTTCCGCGGCCTTGAGCAGACGCTCGGCCTCGGCCTCAGCAGCGGCATGATGACCGGCAGCGGCGTGCTCGTCTTCAAGTTCACCGCGAAGGATCGCGACACGCTTGATGAGTTCCGAGACAGCCTGAGCCAGCAGCAGGATGAAGCCCAGCGGAACCAGAATTTTGGCCGGCCAGACAATGAGGCCGCCCGCATTCATCGATTGCTCGCTGATCGCAAAAGAGCGCTGGAAGAACGGAATGCCATGCCAGATCATGATCCAGCAGAACGGGATCAGGAAAAACACATGCCCGAACACGTCGATCCAGTCGCGCGTGCGCTTGGCGAAATGGCTCGTCACCACGTCGATGCGGATGTGTTCGTTCTTCAGGAAGGTGTAGGCCGCGCCGAGCATGAAAACGGCACCGAAGAGATACCACTGCATCTCAAGCCAGGAATTGGACGAGACATTGAACAACTTGCGGACAATGGCGTTGACCGCAGAGATCACGACCGCCGCAAGGATCGCCCATTTCACGATATGACCGACGCGTGTGTTGAACGCGTCAATGGCCGAGCTGATTTTCAGAAGATTTTGCACGCCCTTCTCCCTTCGGACCCGTCCGCGGCATTCTGATGTGCCACGGCATCTTCATTGTTTGGCTGCAAGATGGTGCTGCCACTCCCTCTGTCAATAAACGGGCCTCACGGAACCGCTTTTTGTCGATCGGCGGCCCATTGCTGAACCGGCAAACGCATTTTTGCCAATTTCCAAACCGGAAAATGACCAGATGCCCGCATGACAGATCAGCGGGGCCTTCACAACCGCCCGCCGCCTGCAGATTCGACATGCACTCCCTGCGCATCTCGAATGGTTAGACTTTGTGCTAACCGAGCCAGAACTGCGACGCAAGCGCGCAGATTGCTCAGACCATGCTCCCTCAGGGCGCGGTATCGCCGCCGGCTTCCTCGCGTCGCCGCACGCGCTCGCGATGGACGGTGTAAAGGCCGCTGGCAATGACCAGGGCGAGCCCCACCAGCGAAAGGGCTGTCGGTATCTCGCCGAACACGGAAAATCCGAGAATTCCGGCCCACAGGATCACGCTGTAGCGGAAGGGAGAAACCGCCGAAATATCGGCATCCCTGAAGGCTTCGATGATGGCGAAATTGCCTATCAGCACAAGCAGTGCCGCTCCGGCCAGAATCAGAAGAACCGGAGTGGTCAGCGGCTGCCAGCTCTGCCCTGCCGCCAGCATCGCGATGCCGCCGGCCATCGTGCCGAGCGTGGTCGTCAAGGTCAGCATCAGGCTGGGAACCGCCACCGGCATCCGGCGGGTCATGACATCGCGCACGGCCACCAGCACGGCTGAGCCGAAGGCCATTGCAACTGCCCAGAACGGCGCGACCTGCCCGCCGGGCCGGATCACCAGCAGAATGCCGATGAAACCGACGATCACGGCGCTCCAGCGCCGCCAGCCGACCTTCTCCTGCAACAGGAAGACGGACAGTGCTGTCAGGATCAGCGGTGTCAGCATCAGGACGGCAGTGATATCCGCGAGCGCCATCGCGCTGAGTGCCGAGATGTAGAGCGCGGCGACCATGCTCTCGGTTGCTGCGCGCAGCAGGGCAAGTCGGTGAAAGGCGAGGGGAAGAAGCCGCCACCCGCGCATCATGCTGATGGCAACCGTCAGCATGGCGAGCGCGAAAAGGCCGCGCACGAAGAGGGCCTGCCCGGTTTCGAGCGAGCCGCGCGCGAGTTTCATCAGCGCATCATTGCCGACGAAAAACAGCATGGCGATCATCATCGCGGCGATGCCGCGCAGGTTCTTCTGGCTTTGGAGCATCCGAAAATCAGCCGCCGGTGACGCTCATATGGCGTCCGACGGCCGGGCTCTGCGTGCGCCGGTCGATGACGAAATCATGCCCCTTGGGCTTCCGCGCGATCGCGGCTTCGATGGCGCGCATCAGCGCGTCGTCGCTTTCGCTCTGGCGCAAGGGTTTGCGCAGGTCGGCGGCATCTTCCTGCCCGAGGCACATGAACAGCGTGCCCGTGCAGGTGAGGCGCACGCGGTTGCAGCTTTCGCAGAAATTATGCGTCATCGGCGTGATGAACCCGATGCGACCGCCCGTTTCCTTCGCCGTGAAATAACGGGCCGGGCCGCCGGTGCGATGGGAGCTTTCCTCCAGAGTGAGATGATCCATGAGTTGCGCGCGCACCTGGCTGAGCGGCAGGTATTGGTCGAGCCGTTCGCCATCGATCTCGCCAAGCGGCATCACCTCGATGAAGGTAAGGTCCATGCCCCGCCCATGCGCCCACCGGATCATGGGCAGGAATTCTTCCTCGTTGAATCCCTTGAGCGCCACCGCGTTGATTTTTACCGCAAGGCCTGCTTCCTGCGCCGCATCAATGCCGGCCATCACCTTGTCCAGCGCGCCCCAGCGCGTGATCGCACGGAACTTGTCGGCGTCGAGCGTGTCGAGCGAGACATTGATGCGCTTTACGCCACATTCCGCAAGCTCGCGGGCATAGCGCTGCAATTGCGAGCCGTTGGTGGTCAGTGTCAGTTCTTCCAGCGCACCTGTCGCGAGGTGGCGCGAGAGGCCGCGGAACAGGGTCATGATATCGCGCCGCACCAGCGGCTCGCCGCCTGTGATGCGCAGCTTTTTCACGCCGCGCCGCACGAAAGCCGAGCAGAGCCGGTCCAGTTCTTCCAGCGTGAGCAGGTCCTGCTTGGGCAGGAAGGACATGTTCTCGCTCATGCAATAGACGCAGCGGAAATCGCAGCGATCCGTCACCGAGACGCGCAGATAGCTGATGCCGCGCCCGAACGGATCGACAAGATCGGGGGCCGCAGGTGCCGCGGGCGAATCGAGGCCGGGAGCGATCATGGTGTCGTTTTCTCCTCTCGCGATTGTGCTGACAATCGCTTTGCTCCTTTCCGGAGCTTATGGACCCAGAATGTGAGTGCTCTACCTTGCTTGGCAAGAGCTACCACGCAAACAACCGTGGTTTCTGAGGCGCCATGCCGCACCCATTGCCAATTTGAGGGACTCCCATGCCTGAACAATCCGTGTGGCCCAGCGAACTGCGCGTGAGCGCGGACCGGCGTGCGCTCAGCATTGCATTCGACGATGGCTTTGCCGGCTCGATTTCCGCCGAGCTTCTGCGCGTGCGCTCGCCGAGCGCTGAAGTGCAGGGCCATTCGCCCTCCGAGCGCAAGACCGTTCCGGGCAAACGCAACGTGATGATCATCGGGGTCGAACCCGTGGGGAACTACGCCGTGCGGCTGAAATTCGACGACATGCATGACAGCGGCATCTATGGCTGGACCCTGCTGCATCGCTTTGCGACGGATCAAGCGCAGATGATGGCCGAATACGAAGCTGAACTTGCCGCAAAGGGCATGAGCCGCGATCCGAAACCGCGTTGATGGCATCGAGCCGCGAAAACGAAAAAGGCCGACCCTCGCGGGCCGGCCCTGATCAGAATACGGATGCGGTGGACTAGCGCAGAACAACCACGCGGGTGCCAACCTTCACGCGCTCGTAGAGATCGATCACGTCGGCGTTGATCATGCGGATGCAGCCCGAAGACACGGCCTGCCCGATGGTCTCCGGCTCGTTCGAGCCATGAATGCGGTAGAGCGATGTGCCGAGATAGAGCGCACGGGCACCCATCGGGTTGCCTTCACCGCCTGCCATGAAGCGCGGCAGGTCGGGGCGACGCTTCAGCATCTGCGGCGGCGGGGTCCAGGTCGGCCATTCCTGCTTGCGGGTCACGGTCTTGGTCCCGCCCCAGGCGAAGCCCGGACGACCGACACCGACGCCATACTTCATGGCACGGCCGTTCGGCATCACGAAATAGAGGCGCTTCTCGTTCGTATCGACGACGATGGTGCCCGGTGCGTAGCGTCCCTTATATTCCACTTCCTCGCGCGGGATGGCCGCCGCCTGGAAGCGCACGTCATCCGACATCTCGATCGGGAGGCGTGTGACTGGATCAATGAAGGCCTGCGCCTGCGGCGCGGCTGCGAAGCCGACCAGGGCAGTGAGGACGAGAGAGTGAATCAGGCGCATTTCCGGCTTTCCCCAGATGAATCGAAGGAATTCTTGAATACCAAGCTTGTCGACCTTTGACCGTGCTCTATCGCACATTGCAAGACCGATCACGCAGGCGTGAGCGGTTTGAACGCGCCGGCCATCGCCCGCAACCTGTGTTGTTGTAAATATGATACGTTTAGCGCCGGTTAAATCGACGGGCCTGCGGCGCTTTGACCAGTTGTTTTCACGGCTTGCTGTTTCCCGTGCTTGACGCCCGGCGCGCTTCTCAGTTAAGCGCAGTTCCACCGGGCGCGTAGCTCAGCGGGAGAGCATTCGCTTCACACGCGAAGGGTCACAGGTTCAATCCCTGTCGCGCCCACCATTCTTCACCCATCACCCGCATCAACGTATCATTCCAGCCGGACGCCGACCCGCCTCGTTTCCCCGAGGCGGTCAATGACCGCGATCTCGTTGAAGCCGCGTCCCGGCGCGGGCAGGGGGATTGTCCGCCGGGTCAGGCCTTCGCCAACGGGCATACCATTCAGCAGGAGCGTGAAAGGCGGCGCACCGCCCTGAAGTTTCAGGGTGAGAGTCGAGCGCCCTGCATCTTCGAGCGAGTCAGTATCGAGCTTCGCACCATCGGGCGGATAGGCAATATGCAGCGCCTGCCGAGCGGTCGCCTGCACGGTTTTCGGGATATCCGAACGCATGTGGCGCAGCGGCGGCGGCAGATCAGCCGTGCGTGCGACAATCGCATTTTTCGGGCGCGGCGGCAGGCCGGGACTTGGTCCTACTCGCTGGAACGCTTCGAAGAGGATGGGCGCCGCGACCTTGCGGCCCACCAGCCCCGGAACCGGCACGTTGTCGGCGCGCCCGACCCAGATTCCGATCGCGTGGCTGCGATCAAACCCGATCGCGAAGGCATCGCGAAAACCGAAGGATGTCCCGGTCTTGAACGCGATGCGCCCGGAAGGCCCGTTATCGGGGGGCGGCGCGCCGATCAGGATATCGGCCGCATACCAGGCGGCAACAGGGCTTGTGAGTGTATGCCGCTCCGGCTGCTGGCCGGGCCTTTCGCGCGGCGTCAAGGTCACACCACCGCGCCCGAGCCCGGCGAAAAGTGCCGTGAGGTCATGGAGCGAAACCCCCAGGCCACCCAGTGCGATGGCGAGGCCGGGGCTGGCGTCGCCGGGCAGCAACACATGCGCGCCACTCTGGCGCAGGCGAGTGAGAAAACGCTGGGCACCGAGCGCGTTCAGCATGTCGACGGCTGGCAGGTTCAGCGATTGCTGCAAGGCTGCGCGAGCCGTGACGACACCTTGAAAGCCCGGATCGAAATTCTCGGGTGCGTAAAGCCCGAATCGCATGGCGCGATCTTCGAGCAGGGTTTCAGGATGCGCGAGCCCCTCGTCGAAAGCGAAAGCATAGACGAACGGCTTGAGCGCCGAACCCGGTGAGCGGATGGCGCGCGTGAGGTCCATGCCGCCTGCCCGCGTGGTGTCGAAATAATCCGCGCCACCGACCGATGCCCGCACCTCTCCGCTTGCGAGATCAATCACCACGATCGCGACCGAAACCTCCCGACCGAGTGCCTCCGCGCGCTCACGGGCGAGCGTCTCGAGGCTCGCCTGCATCGCGCGGTCATAGGTGGTGACGATACGTCGCTCGCTTGGATGTTCGGCCACCAGAGCCTCGGCACGGTGTGCCGCATGGCGCGGGAAGGCGCGCCGCGCGTGCGGGATGGCCTCTTCAGCACCCCGCGCGAGATCAGCCTCGGGAAGGATTTTCGCCTGTGCAATCCGGCCGAGAACACGGTCCCGTGCCTCAGCGGCGGCTGTGGGGAAACGATCCGGACGCCGCGCTTCCGGCGCTTGGGGGAGGGCGACCAGCAGGGCGCTTTCGGCGAGCGAGAGGCGCTTCGGCTCGCGCCCGAACCAGGCGAGGCTCGCCGCCCGCGCCCCTTCGATATTGCCGCCGAACGGAGCCAGCGCGAGATAAAGCTCGAGAACGCCTTTCTTGCCGAATTGCCGCTCGATTTGCAGCGCGCGCAAAGCCTGTCGCGCTTTCGATTTCAGGCTGCGCTCCTCGCGCGGTTCGACGAGTCGGGCCACCTGCATCGAGAGCGTCGAAGCGCCGGAAACAATCCGTCCGTGGCGCAGCATCTGCGCTCCGGCTCTGATGAGCGCGAAACCATCGACACCGGGATGCGACCAGAAACGCCGGTCTTCGTAGGCGATGAGCATATCGAGATAGCGCGGGTCGACTTCATCGAGCGTCACCGGCATGCGCCACCGGCCATCGGCCATCACGAAGGGACGCAGCAGCCGCCCCTCGCGATCGAGCACAACGGTTGAGCGCTCCGAGGCCCGCGCGAGATCGAGCGGCGGCAGCTTGCGTATCGCGAGTTCAACCGCCAGCAGCGCTATCGCCGGCAACCCGATCAGGAACGCGGCGATGATCCGCCATCGTCTCCTTGCCGGTGATGGGCCGCGCCATGTCATGGTTCAGGGCCTTGCAGCATTGGCGAAGGCGGTGATTTCCGCTTCGCCGAACGCGGTGCGACCGAATTTCTCCGGGTTGTACATATCCTCCACCAAACCGGCCGGGTGAGTATATTTGCCGGGTGTGACGGCGCGCACGATGTAAGCAAGCGTGAAATTCACGTTCTTGTCGTTCGGTCTGTGCTCGATGGCAGCGACGAAGCGGTCGTCGCGCGCCTCGGTGTGCTCGCCTTGCGTCAGGTCGCCGAGGAAACCGAACCCTTCGGTCGAGGCCGAGCCACCGAGGTTCGCATTCTCGATCTCAAGCCCGGCCGGCAGGGGGTCCACGATGAGCAACCTGGCCTGTCGTCTCGTTGGGTCGTTGATCGTGAGTTTCACGACATAGCGCTCGTTCTGGCGGAACTGGTCAGGCCGTATCTCCTGCCCCTTGAGTGTGAAGTAACGTCGCTCCAGCCCATAACCCTGCTGAACGGCCGGCTCGGGCCGCACCGGAATGCCGGAGACATTCAGGATCACGCGCATGTCGGCACCACTCTCGTTCCTGAGAGAGAGCGGCGCGCGCTCAAGATTGGCGGCACTGAGATTGCGGTGGAAGGGGCCTTTCCGGCTCGTGCCATCCACCGAAATGGTGAAAGCCTCCATATCTTTCTGCAAGGCCTGCGCGGCGAGCACCATGAAGCTCTGCTCCTGCGTGGAGAGATGCCGACGACGACCGCGCAGTTCCTCCAGGCTGGCGGAAACGCGTGCCGCGATGGCGCGATCGCCATCCACCTCGCCGATCAGCGCGAGCAGACCGGCGCCATCACGCAATTTCGAGCCGTAATCCGCCCGGAAGGTCGTGAGTTCCGCCGGCATCGCCGCATAAGCCGTTGCGGCAGCATTGAAGGCGGTCGCCGCGCGCGTCCGGTCGCCGAGCGAGGCGAGGGCCGCGCCGATCTGCGCTTTCGCAAGCGGAGAGGTGAAAGCATCGAGCCGGTTATCCGCGAGGTAGCGCAAATCCCCCATCACCGGCTTGCCGTTCCGCGCCAGCACATAGAGCGCATAGGCGAGGCCGGCAGCCTCCTCGGCGCGCACCTCGCCGGCATTCGTCACCTGATTGCGCAGGCGATCGAGCGCGAGGTTGAACGCGATGGCCGGGACCGCGAAATTGCGCTCGCGGGCGCGGGTCAGGAAATCGGCCACGAACGCATCGAGCCAGAGATCATTCCCGCCAATGCTCCAGAGCCCGAAGGATCCCGAACCATTCTGGCGGGAAAGCACGCGCTCGATCGCATCGCGGATGCGCTGATCGGTTGAGCCGTCCAGCGCGAGGTTCTCGGCGGCTGCGAGGCGGTTGACATACAACAGCGGCAAGGCTCGCGCGGTGATCTGCTCCGTGCAACCATAGGGGTAGCGATCGAGGCTCGCGAGCAGGCCGGCGGCATCCAGCGCCGTGTAGGGCGAAGCCGAGATACCAACACTGCCCGAGCCCGGCACCATCTCGGCCAAAAGATCACGCGAGATTTCAAGCGTCTGGCCATTCGGAATCGGCCGCGCGATGCGGTTCACGACACTCGGGGCCGAGGATTTGACCGGGAGGCGCAGAGTTTGCGCAAGATTGTGGCCGTTGCCCGAGAGGGTCAGTTCGATTTCAGCCAGCCCGATTCCCGCCCCGATGATTGGCAGCGTGAGATCGGCCTTCTTGCCCTTCTCCAACCGGATGTTCCGCCAGGCCGGGTCGAGTGCTGCGTTGATCGGGCCTTTCACGTTCACATCGAGCACATAAGTGCCCGTTTCAGCCTCGACCGGGTTGATCTCGACATGGAGCCGCGAGCGGTCACCCAGTGCCAGGAAGCGCGGGATGGTCGCCTGCACCACGATCGGATCGCGCACGGTGACATCGGCCGAAGCCTCGCCCGTGCGGTTCTTCGACCACACAACCGCCATCACCTTCACCTGTCCGTTGAAGGCCGGGAGTTCGAAGGCCACAGGGGCCGAGCCATCTGGCCCTGCTTTCACTACGCCCGAGAAGCGCGCGAGCGGCTCTTGTGTGGGCTTCTCGCCGCTCAGTTGTGGTCCGATATCGCCACCCGAACGGATCGCACCGCGCGTGCCCTGCATGCCATCGATCAGAGCGCCGTAAAGGTCGCGGATTTCGCCCGAAAGCTGGCGCTGCCCGAAGAAAAACTGGCTGGCATTTGGCGGCTCGTAGCGGGTGAGCGCGAGAATCCCCTGATCGACCGCAGCCACTGTGACGAAGGCCTCCTCGCCAGGCGCGAGATTGGTGATCCTCAGGGGCAAGTTGAGCGTGCCGCGTGGCCGCACCATGGCCGGTGCGCCGAGATTGACTGCGAGTTTTCTCGCCTCCGCCCCGATCGTGAACCACGATAGCCCGAGAGCCCGCCCCGGCATGCGCTTCTGCGCGACGTCGAGCGGGCGGTGCGCGAGTGCCACCAGATAGGCGCCGGGCCCCCAATCCGCCGAAACCTTGATGGGGAAACTCGCCCCTTCCGCCGGCACATCAACCGTTTCGATATGCGTGATCCGGTCTGAGATCACGGCAAGTGTCGCCTTGCCCGCCGCGCGGGGGTTGAGGCGCACGCGCATCGTCTCGCCGTCTGCATAAGCGGGTTTATCGAGCACGAGTTCGAGCGTATCGGGCGTATCGGCCTTCGCTTCGGCGACGTAACCGATTGTGAAATCGAACGCGGTTTCTGCCGTCTCGTTGCCGCCGAGCCGGACTTCGATCCGGTGCGTGCCCCAGCCGATCTGCGCCGCGATTTCCGCCACGGCCGTCTCGCTCGAGGCCAGATCGCCATCGGCGATGCGGCGGGTGGAGGTCGTGGCCTCATAGGCCCAGCGCCCCTCCTTGAAGAACCATTGATAGCTCTTTGTGATGCGCGAAAGCTGCCATTTCAGGCCTGGCCGCGCGAGGCGCTTCCCCTCGCCTGTGGCGAGGATGACACCGAATTTCGCGGTTGAACCGGGGGTAAGCTGATCGGCCTCGAACAGGGGCTTCACGCCGATCACCACGCCCTTCGGGATGATGGGGAGCGTCAGGCTGCGCGTCACGCCGCGGCCGCCGTTTTCATTCGCGGTGATGAGGAATTCAGCTTCGAGCGGCAGGTTCGTCTCGGGCTCCGTGATCGGGGTGGTGATGGTTGCGCGCCCCTGCGCATTCGAACGGACCGTTTCTTCAATCGGTGTGCGCGCGGGCTCGACCGACTCGTCGGCCAGACCGACTCGGTAGCCGGCGAAGCCCGGAACGGCACTCTCCTTTGCGACGCGCACAATCGTCTCGCCGGTCACGGCGAGATCAGCTCCCGGAGCGCCGTAAAGGTAACGGATATTCGCATCGATCTCCGCATCCTGACCGGATTTAAGCGCGGGCGCTCTGGCCGAAAGCGCCAGTTCAAGCCGCTCGGGCACATAATCTTCCACGAGGAAAGTCGCCTCGCCGATCGCCGGGCGTTTCGGGTCGACGAACACCATCGCCCGCCACGTGCCGATGGCCGCGCCTGAAAGCAACGGCACCGAAAGCGCACGCCCGCCAGCGCCCTGATCCTCGACCTGCACACGGCGATATTCCACGCCATCCGGCCGGCGGATCACGATTGTGAGCGGCATGCCGGTCACCGCCGCGCCGCGCGCGTCGCGCAGGAGAGCGGAGAGATACACGGTTTCGCCCGGCCGATAGACCCCGCGCTCGGCATAGATGAAGGCATCGAGTCCCACCGGCGCGATGCGGCCTTTCATGCCGCGATCGGTGAGGTCGAACGCCGATTGCGTCAGATCGAGGAAACCGTAATCGCCCGAAAGCTCCGCGCTCACGAGGCCCGGCTGCAGCCCGCCCGTGCCGCGAGAGAGGCCTGCCTCGAACCGCGCGACGCCCTGCGCATTCGAGCGTGCGGTGCCCAGAATCTCGTTGTTTTTTGCGACCAGTTTTACATCGACGTTCGCGAGCGGAGCCGCATTGGCAAGCCCGCGCACCAGCACGGTGAGCCCATCCCCGCCCGAGAACGCCGTCAGCCCCAGATCAGAGACGACGAACCACTGCGTCGCGAGTGTTTCGGAATCGTCATATTCGTTGAAGCCGTCCGTCGCCTCGCTGCCTTCGCGGAAGGCATCGGGCTTGGCGACGAGCAGGTAGATGCCCGGCTTCAACTCGCCCACGGCTTCCTGAACCGGAAAGGCGGTCGTGACATCGCGGTTGAGTTCGGTTTTCACGTCCATCGTGCCGGACCAGACCTGCTGGCCGGAATTCTCGATGATCTGACGCATGCGATACGGCTCGATCGGATCGAGAAAGCCGCTTTCGCGAATGGTCGAGACGAGATTGCGATCGCCGATGCGCAGGATTTTCACCCCGAGCGTCGCTGTGTTGACGCTCACGACCGGAATGCCCTGCTGGCCGGTTTTCGGCAGCACATAGGCCCGGCCCGAACCACGCGCTGAGGCTTTGCGGTCGCGCACATAGATGTCGTAATCGGCATTTTTCAGCAGGTTTTCGCCAGCAATCGTCGAGGGAATGCCGGCGCGCAGAACCACGCCATAGCGCTCGCCGTGGCGCAGGCCCTCAACGCAAAGCTGCTCGTTTTCAGCGGTGACGGCGAAGTCGCCGCGCCCGGTGATCGCGACATAAGGCGCGAAATCGACCCGCCCCTTGGCCAGAGGCTCCGAGAACACGAAACAGGCGCGGGGAGTTGCTGAATCGGCATCGGTTTCCTGCCGCACGAGGCGGAAACCGCGCTCCTCGCGCAATGTTTCGTAATCCGAGCGCACATCGGCATCGTCCTCAGCCTCAAGGCTCAGACGATAGGCCGTCAGGGCGGGGCGCCACATTTCGCGCCACTCGAAAACCTCTGCGAGCAAGGCGAGACTTTCGGCCTCCTCGGGTTTCGTGCGGGAGCGCTGATAGGCGATATAGGCTGCTGCGGTCGCACGCTCCTGCATCTCGTAGCGCTCGCGCCAGTCTCGCGGGGTGAGTGCTTTGGCGGCTTCGGCCAGCAATTGCCAGGCATTGGGGTCACGCGGGGCGGCAATCACGGCCTGGTTGGCCAGCGGCAGTGCGGCGCGGGCGTTGTCGCGATCGAGTGCGGCATTCCCATCCCGGATCAGTCGCGCGACATCGGCGTTGGCCGGCACATTCACCTCGCGTTTCAGGCGCTCTTCGACCTGCGCGGCGAGGCTGGTGAGATCATCGCGCTGGAAAGCCTTTGGTCCGGTCTGGGCCAGAACTGGCGAGGCGATCGCCAGAACAAGGAAAGTTGTGACAACACGAATGCGGGCGAAAAAGCGCTTCATCGTGAACTCCCCCGAGAATGATTGGCCCGCTGAACCTATCACCCGGTGCGTGGCATGCAATCCGGGCTTGCCGAACGGATCGCGACATTTCACTATTGCGGGCAGCCAAGGAGGGTCGATCCATGCAGAAACTGCAAAAATGGACGAGAGTTGGCGGCCTCGTATTGGTGTTTTCCGGTTTTTTCGGCTTGTGCGCTGTCGCACAAAACGCGCCGCCACGGCCCGCCGATCCGGCTTTTGTCGCGGCTGCGGCCGCGTTCGAGCGCTTCGACGTCGCTGAACGGCGCGCGATCCAGCGCGATCTGATCTGGACTTCGGCCTTTACCGGCGCGGCTTCCGGAGAATTTGGCGCCTTGACCTTCGCCGCCCTGAAACGTCTCGATGCCGACCTCAAGACGCCTGTGGATGGCGTTCTCTCGGCAGAAAAGCGCAAGAAACTCGCGGATGCAGCCGAGACCGGGCGAAAGGCAATCGGCTTCCGGACGGAAACCGATGCGACTTCGAAAATGCGGATTGGAGTTCCCACCAAGCTCCTGTCGAAACGCTCGACCAGTCCGGCAGGGCTCTCGCGCTGGCAGGATGACAAGGAGCAGATCACGCTCGATCTCTCCGTCGGAAAACCGGACGATGACCTCGCGCAATTGTTTGAGCGCGGCACGGCCACCAATGTCGCGGGACGAAAAATCACCTACAGGCTCTTGCGGCCCGATTTCTTCGTGATCTCGGGCGAGACCACGACGGGCAAGTTCTATCGCCGGCTGGAAAAGGGCACGGACGGCGTGCTTCGAGGCTTTTCAATCGGCTACAACAAGGCGCTCTCTCCCGCTTTCGATTGGATGGTGATCGCGATCGCGACCAGTTTTGAGGCGCAGCCCGGTGTGGCTCCGCAACCGACCAGCATCGCGTCGACGCTGCCGGTCCCCGGCCCCGTGCGCCCGAGCGCCCCGGAGCCGAAGCGGGTGAACGCGGTCGAGGTCGCGCCCGGAAGGTTCATCACGTCCTTGGCGGCGATCGCGTCGTGCAAAGCGCTGAATGCGGGCCAGCCAGCCCAGACCGCCCGCATCGAGAAACAGGCCAATGGTCTTGCTGTGCTGGCATTTTCACGCCCGCATGCGGCTCCGCTGACTTTGGCGCCCGCCGGTGGAGAGGCGATCCTGCTCCAGCACGATCAGTCCGGCGCTTTGCTCGCAGCGTCGGCGTTGCTGGCCGAGGGGCGGGCGGAAGCGCCTCTGCAGCTGGGCGGCGCTGCTCTGGTTGATCGCGGCGGGCGCCTTGTCGGCCTTGTGATCGAGGAGCCTCGCCGGAATTTTCAGGTTGCGGGCGTCATTCCTGTTGCACTTTACCGGTTCGCGGACATCAGGGCTCTGGCCGAGATCGCTGGCATTCAGGAGCAAGCCTCAGGCCCGTTCGACCGGCTCTCGATGAGCGCAATCGTAGCGCAAGCGGGAAAAAGCCTCATCTCACTGGTCTGCGTGGAGTGATCACGCCGCCAGCAGGCTCTCGACCGCCTCATCAAGCGCATCGAAATGGTGGATCAGCCGATCCGGCCCCAGCTCCGCCATCGGGACATCGGTGTAGCCGAAACTCACCCCGATAGCCGGGATACGCGCGGCCTTGGCGGTATCGAGATCGGTCTTGCTGTCGCCAATCATGATCGCGCGTGTCGGCTCGCCGCCGCTCGCGCGCACGGTTTCGAGCAGCACGCGCGGGTCGGGCTTGAAGAACGGGAATGTCTCGCGCCCCACGATGGCCCTGAACCGATTTTTCACGCCCAAAGCTTCGACCAAGGCCAGCGAATGCGGTTCGGGCTTGTTCGTGCAGATCGCGAGTGTGTAGCCGCGCGCCGCGAGGCGATCGAGCGCTGCTTCGACGCCAGGAAACAGGAAGCTCGCCTCGGCAATCCGGCTGAGATAATGCGGCAGGAAAGCCGCGAAGAGTTCATCGAGTTTCTCGACCGAAAGCGGGCGTCCCGAGGCCTTGAAACCACGCTCGATCAGTGCCCGCGCGCCGGCGCCGACCAGTTCGCGCGCTTTCTCGAGCGGCAGGGCCGCGAGGCCTTCGCGCTCGAGCAGGACGTTCAGCGTGCCCATGATATCGGGCGCCGTTTCGGCCAGAGTGCCATCAAGATCAAAGACGAGTGTGCCGCGCATCGGAGGATTTGTCCTTGTGATCTTCGGGAAAAGGCCAAGCTCCGTGCGGATTTTGCCATGAAGATTGGATAGCCTCCCTTAGAGGAAAGAGGCGATTCGCTTCAAGCCCGGAGCATCAGGTCAGGTCCGCGGCGGCGATGGCTCGATCAAGATTCGAGGGAGACAAACATGGCTCTTCGCGGCTCGGTGGCCCTTCTGGCCGCTCTGGTTATGTGTTCTGGCGCGCTGGCGGAATCCTTTCATTTCATGCCAGCCCCTTCGCAGGAGTTGAGCCGGATCTACCGCGTCGATCGCCTGACCGGGGAAATGGGTGCTTGCGCCTTCGCGCTCAAGGACGAGAATTCGGTCGGGTTGACCCTGTGCTATCCGGCGGGCGAAGGCGCCAAGGCTGGGGAGCCAGGCGATTACATGCTCGTTGCCTCCAACCATCGCATCGAAGCCGGGATCTTCCGGGTCAATCGCCGCACGGGTGATGTGAGCGTTTGCTATGTGCGCGGTGATCAGGAGATCGTCTGCTCGCCCGCAGCGCGCTGAAGGACGACCGGTCCGGCCGTCGGAACGCGGCGGTTTTCATCTGCTCGGTTACCCTTGCCATGCGCGAGGGGGTTGTCGTGTCCTGCGGAAGGCCCTAACAGGCAAGGCGATAGGATATGAGTGTGCTTGGCTGGCGCTGGTGAAGCATTTCACCGGGCTTTCGCCCCGAAACTCGAAAAGGGTGGTCCATGAGGTTTTTTTCGATGCGTGCCCTGGCGCTGGCCGGCGCACTGCTGGTCTCGGCTTCGGGTCTTTCGGTCGCGCAGCAGAACGCTGCTACCCCGGTGATGCCGTCCCATCTCGCGATTTCGGCCGAAGTGCTCAAGGCCTCTGGTCTGCTGCGCACGTTCGAGGCGAGCATGCCAAATGTGGTCGAGATGCTGCGCACCCAGGTGACCCGGCAGCGGCCGGAACTCGTGAAGGATATCGAGGAATCCCTGAAGGTGGTCGAGGCCCAGATGCCGGCTGTCACCAACGAGGGAGTCACCAACGCCGCACGTTTCCTCGCCGCTCGGCTGACCGAGGCAGAACTCAAGGAAGTCAACACCTTCCTCAATAGTGCCGTCGGCAAGAAATATGTCGAGAACCTGCCCGGCTTCATGCAGGATATGCTCCCTTTCCTTGAGCAATGGCAGCAGGGCGTGGGCCAGCAGTTGATGGGCGTCTTCCGCGACGAGATGAGCAAGCGCGGCCATCGCTTCTGATCGCGCCTGTTTGCAGGCAATCATCCCGAAGACAAGGAATTGAGGCGGGGGGCACGGGTTGATGTCGCAGGAGCGTCGGTTTGTGTCCGATCTGCTGGCGCTCTCGGCGGGTTTCCTGCTGTTTGTGGTGTTGCCAGTCGTCATGGTGTTCGCCAATCGCGCCACTGCGGCCATTCTGGCTTTCGCTTGCAGCCTCATGCTCGTCGCACGTGTGCTCGATCGGCGGCGGAATGATCTCCTCGCGGAGGTGCGTGCTGCCATCCTGCGCCCGGTTGGTCTCTTGTTCCTGGCCTTTTTCCTGTTGGCGCTTGCCGGAATTCCGCGCACGGCGCATGCGCAGTTTCACCTCTGGCGTCTGGGCGAGGCTTTCGTGCCGGTCGCGACGACCATGCTGTTATTGTTCATCCTGCCTGCGAAAAACCTATATCTGAGTTTTCGGCTGCTGGCTCTGGGCCTCCTTCTCGCCTCTGCCCTTGTTTTCGCCGAAATTGCCCAGCCAGGCCTCATGCGGCGCTTCTTCGGTTTGCGCGAAGAGGTGTTCCGCCTCAACCGTGCGCTGGTGACCCTCGTCATGCTGCTGCCGGTGCTTGGCATTCTGGCTGAAACGCGACGGGAGCGGTTCATCGCGATCCTGGTCAGCGCGGTTGTGGTGGTGGCTGCCTTCCGGTCGGACAGCGCGACCAGTGCGCTCGCGGCTCTGGTCTTGGGCATCGTCTCGGCTCTGGCCTGGCTCAACTGGGCCTGGATGTCGCGGCTCGTGCTGTCCGGAACGCTTCTCGCCATTGTCACCGGCCCGTTTCACGGACTGATTCTCGGGACGATGTTTCCCGACTGGTTGCACGAGAAGCTCCGATCGGCGTCCTCTGCCATCCGCGTGAAGATCTACACCGCTTTTGAATCCGCGATTTCCGCGGCGCCGATTTTCGGCTCCGGATTCAATTCGGCGAGCCGCTACAAGGATGAGCCGGGTTTTCATCGCATTCCGGCCGAGTTGCAGTCTCATGTCGAATTCGGCCATCCGCATAACGCGGCCGTGCAGCTCTGGCTCGAAATGGGTCTTGTCGGCGCTGCCATCGTCGCTGCGCTGGTTGTTTTCGCCTACAGGGCTCTCCAGGGTCTGCCAGCACAGATGCGCCCGTTCGCACTCGGCTTCTGGGCGGCGGTTGTAGCGGTCGCGATCGTCAGTCACGGGGCGTGGCAGGCCTGGTGGCTCGCGCTGGTCGGGATCGGGATTGTGCTGTTCTCGGCCCGCGCGATCGAACTGCGATCCTCACGCGATCGTGCTTGAAGCGTTCGGTGCAATCGGCGCATCACCCGCCTATGTCTGAGCGGGCGGCAAGAGTGTGGAGCGCGTGATGGAATTCGATGTGGATCTCTTCGTGATCGGTGGCGGTTCCGGCGGCGTGCGTGCTGCGAGGATTGCAGCGGGTCATGGCGCGAAAGTGATGCTGGCGGAAGAGTTTCGCGTGGGCGGAACCTGCGTCATCCGCGGGTGCGTGCCGAAAAAGCTCTATGTGCTCGCCGGACGTTTTGCCCGCGATTTTCGCGAAGCCAGAGGATTCGGCTGGTCTGTCGGCGAGACCGCACATGATTGGAACCGCCTCGTGGCCGCCAAGGAGGCCGAGATCACGCGTCTCGAAGGCCTCTACGAGAAGGGGCAGGCGGGGGCCGGCGTGACGGTGATCAAGTCACGCGCCGTGCTGGAAGGCCCGCATGAAGTGCGGATCGTGAGCGATAATCGCATCATCCGCGCGAAGAATATCCTGATTGCGACGGGTGGCCGACCGAACCTTGATGAAAATCTTCCGGGTGTCGAGCATGTGATCACCTCGAACGAGGTGTTTGATTTGGCCGAGTTTCCGCGCCGGATTCTCATTGCCGGCGGCGGGTACATCGCGCTCGAATTTGCCGGAATTTTCTGCGACCTCGGGGCCGAGGTCACGGTGATCTACCGGGGAGAAAAGCCGCTGCGCGGCTTTGATGATGATCTGCGCGATGGCCTCATTGATGCCTATGACAAGGCGGGCATTCGCTTCGTGCTGGGGGACACGTTCCGCGCCATCGAGAAGGGCAGCGATGGCCTCACGGGCATCACAAAAAAGGGCGAACGACTGGTTGCCGATCAGATTCTCTTCGCCATTGGCCGTGCGCCGAATGTCGAGGGGCTGGGCCTTGAAAAGGCGGGCGTTATCCTCGCAAGCGACGGTGCCATTGCCGTGGACTCGGCTTCGCGGACCAATATCGCGCATATCTTTGCGGTGGGGGACGTGACGAACCGCGTGAATCTCACGCCGGTCGCGATCCGCGAGGGGCACGCGGTGGCCGATACTTTGTTCGGCGCCACGAAGGGTATTGCCCCCTGGCAGGTTGACCACGCGAATATACCGACAGCGGTTTTCACGACGCCCGAGCTCGGCACGGTTGGATTGACGGAAGCCGAGGCGCGCGCCTCGTTCAGGATCGTCGATCTCTACAAGACCTCGTTCCGCGCCATGAAGGCGACGCTTTCAGGCTCGGATGACCGGGTGATGATGAAGCTGCTGGTCGATGCTGAGACGGATCGCATCCTCGGCTGTCATATCCTGGGGGAGGGGGCGGCCGAGATGATCCAGCTGGTCGGCATCGCGATCAAGATGGGCGCGACCAAGCGTGATTTCGATGCCACGATGGCGCTTCACCCGAGTACGGCGGAAGAACTCGTGACAATGCGCACGCGCACAGCGCGCTTCGAGCGCGCCTGAAGGGGCCTATGCCCTCCGGGCAACAGGAAGACACAAAAAGCCATTTCCTCTCGCCTTGTGAGCGCTTTGACGCTAAAGAGCGTCTCCGCCCTCGGGGGAGGGCGTCTCAACGATTTCAAGGTGCTGTCATGACCTCGCGTGTGCTCGACCCTGCTGCCAAGAAGCTCTGGACCCCGTCGTCCTGGCGCTCCTTTCCGGTTGCGCAGGTTCCGAGCTATCCGGATTCAGCGGTGCTGGACGCGACCGAGAAGCAACTCGCGAGCTTTCCACCGCTGGTTTTTGCAGGCGAGGCGCGCAAGCTCAAACGGGCGTTGAGCAAGGTCGCGGCGGGCGAAGCCTTCCTGCTTCAGGGTGGTGATTGCGCCGAGAGCTTCGCCGAGCATTCGGCAAACCATATCCGCGATTTCTTCCGTGTTTTCCTGCAGATGGCGGTGGTGCTCACCTATGCCGGCTCGTCGCCGGTGGTGAAGGTCGGGCGCGTAGCCGGGCAATTCGCCAAGCCGCGGTCGTCGAATGTCGAGAAGCATGATGACGTGGAACTGCCGAGCTATCGCGGTGACATCATCAATGGCATCGAGTTCACCGAGGAGGCGCGCATCCCCGATCCGCGCCGCCAGATCGAGGCCTATCGCCAGTCGGCGGCGACGCTGAACCTCATCCGCGCCTTCGCGACGGGCGGTTACGCGAGCCTCGACAATGCCCAGAAATGGGTGCTCGATTTCGTGCAGAACAGCCCGGCCTCGCACCGTTATCTCGACCTGATCGACCGGATCACCGAGGCCTTGCAGTTCATGCGCGCCATCGGCATCAATTCGGATACGCATCCCGAGATGCGCCTCACCGAGTTCTACACCAGCCATGAAGCGCTGCTGCTGGGCTACGAAGAAGCGATGACGCGCGAGGACTCCACGCATCCGGGCCAGTATGTTGCGACTTCCGGCCACATGCTCTGGATCGGTGATCGCACGCGCCAGCCTGATCATGCTCATGTCGAGTTCTTCCGCGGCATTCTCAACCCGATCGGCCTCAAATGCGGTCCTTCGCTCACGCCGGACGGGCTGATCGAACTGATCGACATGCTCAACCCCGAGAACGAAGCGGGCCGCCTCACGCTGATCTGCCGTTTCGGTGCGGACAAGGTGGGCAATCACCTGCCGGACCTGATCCGTGCCGTGAAGCGCGAAGGGCGGAATGTAGTGTGGTCTTGCGACCCGATGCACGGCAACACGATCTCGATCGGTGCTTACAAGACCCGACCCTTCGATCGCATCACGCAGGAGGTGAAGAACTTCTTCGCGATTCACGAGAGCGAGGGAACCTATGCGGGCGGCATCCATCTCGAAATGACCGGCAAGAATGTCACCGAATGCACGGGCGGTGCGAAGACAGTCACGAACGAGATGATCGCCGACCGTTACGACACCCATTGCGATCCGCGCCTCAACGCCGAGCAGGCGATCGAACTGGCGTTTCTGGTGGCCGATCTCCTCAAGAAGGAGAAGGCCAATCGTGGCACGCCGGTATCCGAAGCGGCAGAGTAACATTTCTCCATATCGCGGTGCAAGGGGCGGGCCTCCGGGCTCGCCCTTTTGCTATCCGGCATTTCGATCGACTGGAATCAGGAGGAAATTTTTAACGGTTTGGCAGGAAAGGTTGCGGTTCGTTGCGTTCGATCCGGAGTGATCCTGTCATGCGTTATCATCTCTCCGCCTTCGCGGCCGGCCTCGCCGTCGCTTTCGCCATTCTCTCCGCCAATCCGTCCGAAGCCGCCCAGGGGCGCAAGGGCGCACTCGGCGCGGGCCTCGCTCTGGGGGCTGCCGGTGCCTATTTCCTGATGCAGGGCCGCTCGCAGGCCGCCCCGATCGTCGAAGAGGAAGAGGTTGTCTACGAGCGTCGTCGCCCGCGTTATGAGCCGACCTGCCACATGGAGCGGCGCCGGGTCTGGCTCGACGAGGACAGCTACACCTATCGCCGCGTCGAAGTGTGCCAGTGAGAACAGACGTGATCAGCGTGTGTAACCGCGCCTGATCGCTTCTTGCCTCACACAATCGTCGAAGTCCCGGCTACCCATATCGACGCCGCGCGCGCGACAGGCTGCCATGAGCGCCTGACTGGCAGCTTCCACCTCGACCGGTGTCATGTCCTCGATGGTCTTGCCGACAGGCTCGGTGCGGCAGCCAGCCAGCGCAATCAGCATGCTCAGGACAAGAAGCGACTTCACAGGACTTCCTCCGCTTCGCGAGAGGCAAGATGCGCCGTTCCGCACCGTTCGTCGAGGGCATCCGGCAACATGAACGGCGAGCAACAACGCCGTTCAGCTTGCGGCCAAGGTTAACGCGCTAATCTCTCGACCATGAAGACCGGATGCGAACGGATCGCGTTCGCCAGGTCTTCCGGTTCGGAGAAAGAGCCATGATGAATTCGATCCCGCTCGGCAAGAAGGTTGCCGCCGCTGCTCTCGCCGCCCTCACGCTGGGTGCTGGCCTGACGATGACCGCCGGTGAAGCAGAAGCCCGCAATGGTCGCAAGGGTGCTCTCATCGCGGCGGGTGTGCTGGGTGCTTTGGCTGTCGGCGCGATTGCAGCGCAGGCCGGTCAGGGGCATGGCGGCCATTATGGCCATTCGGGTTATGATCCCGAAGATGCCTATGTGCCGCCGGCGCCGGTCTACACCCAGCCGCAGGCGGTGCAGTATCATCCGGGCTATGGCTATCATGGTCATCCCGGCTATCGCTACCACAAGCGTCATCGGCATCATGGTTACGCCGAGACCGGCTATGGCTATCGCGGTCCGGTCTGCACGATCCGCAAGCAGCAGGTCTGGACCGGCCATGGCTGGGCTTTCCAGCGGGTGCAGGTCTGCCGCTGATTGTGGCAGGTGCCTGAAAAATAAAGAGCCCGGCCGCGAGGCCGGGCTTTTTTGTTTCGATCTCGGCCGATTGCGGCCTCAGAATTTCACGCCACCGGCTACGCGGGCGGTGTTCATGGTGATCGGCACACGATTGCTGCCTGCTGCAAACTGAATGTGCTGCCACTCGGCGCGCAGGAACATGTTCGAGAAGAAGGAAATATCAACACCCGCACCGAAGGCGCCGCCATAAGCGATGCCTTCGCGGCCGGCGCGGGAAGAATAGGTGCCGTTGGCGATCACGGGCACGCCCGGCAGCCCAGGGTTGGCCTGCTGCCAGGTTCCGCTGGTGGTCGCGCGACCATCGATGCTGGCCACAGCGACGCCCGCTGTCAGATACGGCATGAAATAGCCGGCAGCCCAGCCGACGCGGCCGCGAAACGTGCCCCAGCTGTTGACCTGCGCACGTCCAGTTGCGGAGCCCTGCAGAGTCCAGCGCGAACCGCCGCTATCCTGCGAGTTATTGTAGGGGCCGATGCGCGAGGTGGCATCCGCGCCATTGCGCGAGTAATCCGCCTCGACGCCCAGAACCACGTCATCCCAGAGATAGTTCGCGCCGGCGAAGACACCAAAGCTGGTGCCGCGCTTCTCGGAGTTGCGGAAATTTGTCACCGTTGTGAGCATGCCACTGAGCGTCGTGTTCGGCAGGCCTGCGCCCTGCACCAGAGTGCTGTTGAACCGGGACGAGTTGCTCTGGACATTGCTCATGCCGACATGTCCGCCAACATAGACGCCGGCCCAATCGACGCCGCCATTTTGAGGCGCGCCCACCGGCTCGACCCCCTGATGACCACCGTAAGCGCCGCGTAGATAATCAGCCGCCTGCGCGCCCGTCGGGACGAGAAGCGCTGCGAGCGCCAATCCGCCCAGTCGGGAACACGCTTTCGGCGAAACGAGGCGATGGAACGACATGGGACCGAACTCCAAAAAACAAATCAGCTGCCGCGCAGAGAGGGCGGCTTGATAAACATGGTAAAAAAGTAACCTTACTGCCCGGTTAAGCCGGTTTTTGCTGTTGTTGCTCCGATTTGGGACGGTTGCAGGCTCGGCGGGCGGCAAAGCGGCTGATCTGGCTTCGGAACGGATTGTCTCGCGTGCCGAGGCGCATTACATCGGGACCACCATGAATGCTTCCCCTCCGCGTCTTTCGCTCGCTCTCGCGCAACTCAATCCCGTCATGGGCGATGTGGCTGGCAATCTCGCCCGCGCCCGGTCTGCCCGAGCTGAAGCCGCGAAGGGCGGTGCGGCAATCGTGATGTTCTCCGAGCTGTTCCTCACCGGCTACCCGCCCGAGGACCTGGTGCTGAAGCCGGCGGTTCAGGATGCCTGCCGTCGGGCATTGGACGAACTCGCGCGCGACACTGCCGATGGCGGCCCGGCCGTCCTGATCGGCCTGCCCTGGAACGAGGGTGGCAAATTGCACAATGCCTTTGCTGTGCTTGATGCCGGGCGGATCGTTGCGGTGCGCTTCAAGGTCGATCTGCCAAATTACGGCGTTTTCGATGAGAAACGCGTCTTTGATCCCGGTCCGATGCCTGGGCCCGTGCGCCTTCGGGGCATCAATTTCGGCTTGCCGATTTGTGAGGACATATGGGGCACGGATGTGGTGGAATGCCTCGCCGAAACCGGCGCAGAAATCCTGCTCGTGCCAAACGGCTCGCCCTTCCGGCGCGAGGTCAGCGACCAGCGAATGAATATCGGCGTGGCGCGCGTCGCTGAAAGCGGGCTGGCGCTCATCTATCTCAATCAGGTCGGCGGGCAGGACGAATTGGTGTTCGATGGTGCGAGTTTCGGTCTGAACCCCGGAGGCGCGCTCGCTTTGCAGATGCCGGCCTTCCGCGAGGCGATGGCCTTCGTCACGCTCGAACGGGTTTCCGGCCAGTGGCGGATTGTGCCTGGCGAGAAGGCGCTGATCGAGGAACGCGATGAGGCGGACTATTCGGCCTGCATGCTGGGCCTGCGCGACTATGTCGAAAAGAACCGCTTTCCCGGCGTTGTGCTGGGTCTTTCAGGCGGCATTGACTCGGCCATTTGCGCGGCTTTGGCCGCCGATGCTCTCGGCCCGGAGCGCGTGCACGCCGTCATGCTGCCCTATCGCTTCACTTCCGAGGACAGCCTGAAGGACGCGAGGGATTGCGCGAGCGCACTCGGGCTTCGCTACGATATCCTGCCTATCGCGAGCGCAGTCGAAGGGATCGAGGCCGCCGTCGCACCGCTTTTTGCGGGCAGCCCGCGCGACATCGCGGAGGAGAACATCCAGTCGCGGGCGCGCGGCACGATTTTGATGTCGATCTCGAACAAGTTCGGGCCAATGGTTGTCACAACCGGCAATAAGAGTGAGATGAGCGTGGGCTACGCGACGCTCTATGGCGACATGAATGGCGGTTTCAACCCGATCAAGGATCTCTACAAAATGGAGGTCTACCGCCTTTCGGCGCTCCGCAACCGCTGGAAACCTGCCGGTGCCAAGGGGCCAGATGGTGTCGTGATCCCTCAGAACATTCTCGTGAAGGCTCCCACGGCGGAGTTGCGCGAGAACCAGAAAGATCAGGACTCGCTGCCGCCCTATCCCGTGCTCGACGACATTCTCGAATGTCTGGTCGAGCGGGAGATGCGCGTGCCGGATATCGTCGCGCGCGGGCATGAGCGGGCGGTCGTCGAGCGCATTGAGCACCTGCTCGCCATCGCCGAATACAAGCGCCGCCAATCCGCGCCGGGCGTGAAAGTAACCGAGCGCAGCTTCGGTCGCGACCGGCGCTACCCGATCATCAACCGCTTCCGCGATCGTTCAGAGGGGGCATACAAACCGGACCCGACGCTTCAGCCGGAAGTGATGAAGACACTTGGCGAGGCTTATGATGGATAAACACACCTTCCGCTTCGCCCCTTCGCCAACGGGCTATCTGCATATCGGCAATGCGCGCACGGCGTTGTGGAACGCGCTGCTCGCGCGGCGCATGGGCGGCACCTTCATCCTGCGGTTCGACGATACCGATACAGAGCGTTCGCGCCCCGAATATGCGCAGGGTATTCTGGATGACCTCGCCTGGCTCGGCATTCCGCCGGACCGGATTGAGCGGCAATCCGACCGCGCGGCCCGCTATGCGGCCGTGCTGGAGGATTTCAAGGCGAGGGGGCTCGTTTATCCTGCTTACGAAACGGCAGAGGAACTTGATCGCAAAAGGAAGCGCCAGCAGGCGCGGGGCTTACCGCCGGTTTATGACCGGGCGGCGCTGGCGCTGAGTGATACCGATCGCGCCTCGCTCGAAGCCGAGGGCCGCAAGCCGCATTGGCGCTTCAAGCTCTCGGGCCAGACCGTGACATGGCACGATGGCGTGCGCGGCGAATGCCATATCGAAACCGCTTCACTCTCCGATCCCATTCTGGCGCGGGCGGATGGTCAGGTGCTCTACACCTTCGCGAGCGTGATCGACGACGCCGATTTCGGCATCACCGATGTGTTGCGCGGGGAAGACCACGTGGCGAACACGGCGGTGCAGATCGAGTTGTTTCGCGCCTTGCGGGTCAATCTGCCGCGGTTCGCGCATCACAATCTCATCGCCTCGGCAACAGGAGAGGAGATGTCGAAACGCACCGGTGCGCTCTCGCTGCGTTCGTTCCGCGCCGACAGAGTCGATCCGCTTGCTGTCGCGATTGTCGCGACCCTCACCGGCACATCCGAGGCGATCCGCCCGTTGCACGGGCTCGAAGAGCTTTCGTCCTTACTCGAATTGCCGAAATTTTCCCGCGCGCTGACGAAGTTTGATCCGGCCGAGATCGCCGACCTTTCGGTCAAGCTGCTGCATGCCAAGCCCTATGCCGAGATCGCGCCGAAACTCGCGGCGATGGGCATTATGGGGGCGAAGGCCGAGTCCTTCTGGGCGGCCATCCATGGCAATGTCGCGCGCCTCGAAGACGCCGAGCCGTGGTGGCAGATCATCACTGGCCCGCAGAATTTCGTCTCGACCGAGCCGGAATTTCTCGCAGAAGCCGCACGCCTTCTTCCGGAGGAGCCCTTCGATCATGAAACATGGGGGCGGTGGATTGCCGCCCTCCAGGCGGCAACCGGGCGCAAGGGCAAAGCCTTGTTCATGCCGCTCAGGCTGGCGCTTACGGGGCGCGAGCAGGGGCCTGAACTGAGGGCTGTGCTGCCCCTCTTAGGGCGGGCTGAGGCTCTGGCGCGTTTGGGGCAGGGGCCACGACGCGCACCTGCCGCCTGACGCCATCGGCGCCGACCACTTCCTGAACAGTGCCCTGAGCGCCATTCACCACCCTTTGCTCGCCCGAGCGAGGGCCGATGCCGGCTGAAGCCGTGCCGGCGGTGGGGATGGCTGATTCGGGCACGGGCACCGGTTCGGCGGGGGCAGGCGCTGGCGCATTCCGGGTCTGACGGGTGTTGCGCGGTTGCGGCGCGCCACGCACTTCTTTCGGGCGGGACATCGCCTCGGCTTGTTCACGCGTGACGACGAGATCACCCTTGCGGGCTTCGACAATATCCACCTGATCTTTGGCAAGATGCGCCACCGTGAAGCCCGGCGGGCGGCAGAAGCAGGCCGGATCGCGGTTCTCGCGATAGCGCATGGCATTCGGCAGTGAGGTGTAGGGGCGTCCGTCGCGCGTGGCTGCGGTTTCGATATCCGCACCGAGACGCATGTAAAGCACCTCGGTTTCCGCGCCCGGACAGAGCGCCTGACAGACGGCCCCGTGCTCGTCACGCGCGGTGAGCCCCTCGAAATTCACGGGAAAGAAAAAGCCATCGCAGCTGCGCACACAGACGGGTGTGCGACCGCCGAGCCGTGCCTTCTCACGAAGTTCGTCCTCAAGGGCGGGGTCCAGCGGGGGCATGTCGCGGCGGTCGTCAATGATCGCAGCCGAGGTCGAGCGGCCGCCGAACAATTGTTCGAAAAGGCTGGGGGCCTGTGGCCGGGCATAGATCACGCCGCGCTCCTGCGGTTCGCCCATGCAATTGTAGCGTTGGAGGGCGGCCAGCAATTGCGCGCGGCGCGGTGCATTCGGGTCAGCCCCGTCGATCTGGCGCAGGCGCGCCTCGATCTGCCCGGCCTGAGCGCGCAGGGGCGCGCAGACGGCCGGCGGGCTGGAAAAGGTGAAGAGTCCGCGTTGGGCGTCGCATTCATTCACGCGCAAGGCATTGCGTGCCCGGGCGAGTTCGGCCCGCAGCTGATTGGCTTCGCGGGCGGACCCTCCGCCGGAATCGCCAAGACGCTGGAGTCCGGAAAGCTCCATGCGGATCTGGTTGCAAATCGCCGCGCCCTGCTGCGCCTGCGCAGCGCCAACCGCGAACAGGCCAGACGCGATCAACGCGCCTGCCAGAACTTTGACGAGCGGATAGCGAACGAACATCAGTCAGCCTCGGATGAGCGACCTACACGCTCGATCATTTATGGTGAACAAGCCGTTAATGCCCGATTGCGTCAGGAGCAAGATGCTCACGACATTCAACACGGAATTGCGAAGAAAACGGGCTCGAACTCGCTAAAATTCAGGTGTTCTCGATGCCATTCCCGCCTTCCAGATGGGCGACCTTGCCCATGAGGCGCGAAATCAGGCCGTCGAGCACCTGAAGTTCGTCCCGACTCAGGCCCTCAGATAACTGCTCGGCAAAGGCCCGCGCGAGTGGCACGATCTCGAGATAGATTGCCTGCCCCTTCGGAGTCATGGTCAGGAATGCCTCGCGCATGTCCTCGCGATTCGGGCGGCGGGCAATGAGGTTCCGTTCGGCAAGGGCCGCGACAGCACGGCTCACTGTCGTTTTGTGCATGTGGGAATGCAGGCCGATCTCTCGTGCCGTTTTCTCGCGGAACTGCCCCAAGGTCGCGAGCACGCGCCATTCCGGGATCGATATCCCGAACCGATCGCCATAAACCTTCGCGAGGCTCTGGCTTACCAAAGTCGCAAGCACGTTGAGTCTGTAGGGCAGGAACCCCTCAAGCTCGATGGCGGCTGCACGATCCCGCGCGGAGACATCCGGAGTGATTTTTCCTGCCACCGAGCTCATGTCTGAAGATGCCCCGAAGACCCGGACGATGTGTCGCCGCCCTGCAAGCAGAGGATTGCATCCTGTCCGCTGCATTGCAACAAATCATCGTGCGAATTGTGGCGGTCCGATTGACGCAGCAAGCGCCCTTGGTTTTCAGCCCCGCTCACGCATCCGTATGGAAATGGAATCGTACGAGAACTCGCCGATCTTCCACCACGGGATCACATCGCCGAGATAGGCGTTGACGCTTTCGAGCCCCTTCGCGAAACCGGCATTCTGCGCGGCCATATCGGCATAGACCGCTCTTGCGGCATCATAGGCCGCGTCGAGAACGGGGCCGGGGAAGGCGCGCAATTCCGTGCCGCGCGAGACGAGGCGCTTCAGCGCTGGCGCATTCACGGCATCATATTTTGCGAGCATCCAGTTGTTCGCGCTTTCGCAAGCCTGATGAAGCACCGCCTGATAGATTTTGGGCAGGCGGTTCCACTGCTCGAGATTGACGCAGAGATGCAGCATCGCGCCACCCTCCCAGAAGCCGGGATAGTAGTAGTATTTCGCGACCTTGTTGAAGCCGAGTTTCTCGTCGTCGTAGGGGCCGACGAACTCGACAGCATCAAGTGTCCCACGTTCCAGAGCCGGGTAGATATCGGCCGGCGCGATCTGCTGCGGGACCACGCCGAGCCGTGCGAGCACTTGGCCGCCCGTGCCGCCGATGCGGAATTTCAGGCCCCTCAGGTCATCCAGCGTATTGATTTCCTTACGGAACCAACCGCCCATCTGTGTGCCGGAATTGCCGGCCGGGAAGGAGATCGCGTTGAATTTCGCGAGTGCATCATTCACGATTTTCTCGCCGCCGCCGAAATGCCACCAGCTATGCTGCTGGCGCGCATTCGGGCCGAAGGGCAGGCCAGTGCCAAGCCCGAGGGTCGGGTCTTTGCCGACATAGAAATAGGTGGGCGTGTGGCAGCATTCGATCGCGCCGGAGGTGACGGCATCCAGCGCCTGCAGGCCCGGAACGATTTCACCCGCCGGGAAGGCCTGGATCTGAAACTTGTTGTCTGTCGCCTCGGCCACGAGCTTTGCCAGTTGCTGGGCTGTTCCGAAAATCGTGTCGAGCTGGCGCGGAAAACTGGAGGTCAGCCGCCATTTCACTTCCGGAAGGCTTTGCGCAATCGCCGGCCTTGCGATCGTCGCCGCCGCCCCCAGCCCCAGCCCCGAAAACACCACATCCCTGCGCCGCATGGCTCTCTCCCGCTCGCATTCTCGAATTTAGTTGCGTGTGAAACTTGTTTGTTTCGCATTCAGCGTTATGGTTGAACATCAAGATTGCACGAGACGGATTTCTCGTCACGCCCCTCGGATTGTTCCCATGATAAAAAACCTGTTTGCCCTTTCCGCGCTGCGGCCGAACCTTCATGATCGACTGACACGGTCGACGATAGACATCGGCCAGCAGGGAGAAGGCGCATGAAGCTCGCATCGTTGAAATCGGGCCGCGACGGCCGGCTTGTCGTGGTCTCGCGCGACCTGACCCGCGCGACCGATGCCACCCACATTGCGCCGACGCTTCAGGCAGCCCTGGATCGCTGGGACCTGTTTGCCGCGGCTTTGCATGATCTCGCCGAAGGGCTCGAGCACGGCTCGGTGCCTTCATTCCGT
The DNA here is from genome assembly GCA_017302635.1 of Hyphomicrobiales bacterium. Lineage (GTDB taxonomy): Bacteria > Pseudomonadota > Alphaproteobacteria > Rhizobiales > Beijerinckiaceae > Rhabdaerophilum. The sequence goes on along the minus strand of JAFLCX010000001.1, from coordinate 142,907 downwards.
TTTCACGAGCAGGATTGCGCCTCGCCGCTGCCGCGCGCCCCGCAATGGGTGGATGGCTCGGCTTACGTCAACCATGTGGAACTGGTGCGCAAGGCGCGCGGCGCCGAATTGCCGGAGAGCTTCTGGAGCGATCCGCTGATGTATCAGGGCACGTCCGATTGCAACGTGCCGCCGCGTGACCCTGTGAAGGTCGCCTCGGAGGATTTCGGCATCGATTGCGAGGCTGAAATTGCCGTCATCACCGCTGATGTGCCGATGGGTGTGAGCCCGGCCGAGGCGCTGAAGTATGTGCGCCTCGTGCTGCTGGTGAACGATGTATCGCTGCGCAATCTCATCCCGAACGAACTCGCGAAAGGGTTCGGATTCCTGCAATCGAAGCCATCGAGTTCGTTCTCGCCGGTCGCCGTCACGCCCGACGAACTGGGGGCTGCCTGGGCGGGCGGCACGCTCGCGCTGCCGCTTCTCACCGCCATCAACGGCCAGCCTTTCGGCAAGCCGGAGGCGGGCGAGGAAATGACCTTCGATTTCGGCGTGCTGATTGCCCATGCGGCGAAAACGCGGGCGCTTTCCGCGGGCACGATTGTCGGCTCGGGGACGGTCTCGAACCGCGATCCCGACGGTTCGCCCGGCCGCCCCGTGAGCGCGGGCGGACGCGGATATTCCTGCATCGCCGAGCAGCGTATGGTCGAGACGATCCGCGACGGCAAGCCCTCGACACCCTTCCTCTCCTTCGGCGATGTCGTGCGCATCGAGATGAAGGATCGCAAGGGGCACTCGATTTTCGGCGCGATCGAAAATCGCATCGTTCAGGCGAGTTGAGGAGGTTTGCAGGTGAGCGGGCCATCTTTTGCCTCTGCGAATGACCTCGCCGAGAAGACCATCACCTTCGCGAAAATCGGCGACGGGCTCTACGCCTTCACTGCCGAGGGCGACCCGAATACCGGCGTCATCATCGGCGATGACGGCGTGCTGATCGTCGATGCGCAGGCGACACCGGCGATGGCCCAGGCCGTGATCGAGCGGGTGCGCTCGGTCACCGACAAACCCATCACCCATGTGCTGCTCTCGCATTATCACGCCGTGCGGGTGCTGGGCGCCTCGGCCTACAAGCACGCGAAGATGATCATCGCGTCGGATGCCACGCGCGACCTCATCGTCGAGCGTGGCGCGCAGGACATGGCGAGCGAAATCGGCCGGTTTCCGCGCCTGTTTCGCGGGCAGGAGACCATTCCCGGCCTTACCTGGCCTGATGTGACTTTCGCGACCGAAATGAGTGTGTGGCTCGGCAAGCGCGAGGTGCGCATCCGGCATCTCGGGCGCGGGCATACGGCGGGCGATACCATCGCCTTCGTGCCCGATGCGGGCGTGATGTTCTCGGGCGATCTCGTGGAATATCACTCGGCCTGCTATTGCGGCGATGCGCATTTCGCCGATTGGCCGGAAACACTGAAAAAGCTCGCCGCCTATGATCCCGTGGCGCTCGTGCCGGGGCGGGGCGATGCGCTGGTGGGGCGCGAGAAGGTGGCGGCGGCGATTGCCGGCACGGGCGATTTCCTCAACGCGCTCTACGGCACGGTGCAGAAATCGGTCGCGCGCGGCGATGACCTCAAATCAGCCTACAAGGGCGTGCGCGCGGCGATGGACGGGCCGTTCGGCGCCTACGCGATCTACGAGCATTGCCTGCCGTTCAACGTGAGCCGCGCCTATGATGAAGCGCGCGGCATTGCCCATCCCGTGATCTGGACCGCCGAGCGCGATCGCGAGATGTGGGCGCAATTGCAGGGGTGAGGCCATGTTCCATATTCTGGGAGGGATAGGAGCGCTGCTGATCGTGCTCGGTATCGTGACCTTCAAAGGTCTCGGACTCGAGTGGAGAGTGGAGCACCTTCGAAGGCAAAACATTCAGAATGCAGAAGAAATTGCCAATAGTTATCGATTTATCGGCTACTCTCCGGCAGCCAAGGGAATGCGAGCTTCATTCAAATATCTTGACGATGGCCGTCTGTGGGTCGTCGAACACCGTTTCTCAGTGATCCTGAAGGGCTGCCTTTTGCTTTTTGCTGGGCTCGCGCTTGTGCTGCTTTCGGTCCTCGGGGGCAAATGGTCATGAGCGCGCCCTACGCCACCTTCCGCTATTCTCCCTCGCCGGATCAAAGCCGCGCGATGCCTGCGCATCACCGGGTGGTGATTGTCGGCGCGGGGCCGGTGGGTCTGAGCCTCGCGATCGATCTCGCCCTGCGAGGGCACGGGCCGGTTCTGCTCGACGATTCCGACCGGATCGGCGAGGGCAGCCGCGCCATCTGCTTCGCGAAGAAAACACTCGAGATTTTCGATCGCCTCGGCATGGCCGGGCCGCTGGTCGAGGAGGGGGTGAGCTGGAAAACAGGCAAGGTTTTCCAGCGTGATGCGCTGCTCTACGAATTCGATCTGCTGCCCGAGCCGGGGCACAAGATGCCGGCTTTCATCAACATCCAGCAATTCGTGGTCGAAAAGGCTCTGGTTGATCGCGCGGTCGAACTGGGGGTCGATCTGCGCTGGAAGAACCGTGTCACCGGCGTCGAGCAAGCGCATCCGGGCGCGCGGCTTTCCATCGAGACGCCCGATGGCCCCTACGCGCTTTCGGCGGATTACGTGATCGCCTGCGATGGTGCGCGCTCGCCGGTACGGGCGACGCTCGGTCTCGATTTTTCGGGCGAGGTGTTCGAGGAGCAATTCCTCATCGCCGATGTCAAAATGAGAGGCGATTTCCCGACCGAACGCTGGTTCTGGTTCGATCCGCCGTTTCATCCGGGCGGCTCGGCGCTGCTGCATCGCCAGCCCCGCGATATCTGGCGGATCGACCTGCAACTCGCCGCCAGTGCCGATGCCGAATTCGAGAAGCAGCCGGAGCGCGTAGGTGCCCGGATCAGCGCCATGCTGGGGCATGGCGATTTCAGCCTTGAATGGGTGTCGATCTACCGCTTCCGCTGCCTGCGTCTCGAGAATTTCCAGCATGGCGCGGTGATGTTCGCGGGCGATGCGGCGCATCAGGTCTCGCCTTTCGGAGCCCGCGGCGCCAATTCCGGCATTCAGGATGCGGAGAACCTCGCTTGGAAGCTCGCGGCCGTGCTCGATGGCGACAGCCCTGCCTCGCTGCTCGCGACCTATGACATGGAACGAGGCGAGGCCGCGAACGAGAACATCGCACATTCCACGCGCTCGACCGATTTCATCGCCCCGCAATCGGATGCTGAGCGCCTGCTGCGCGACGCGGCGCTTTCGCTCGCGAAAAACCATGCCTTTGCGAAAAGGATGGTCAATTCCGGTCGGCTTTCCACGCCGACGGCTTACACCGCAAGCCCGCTTTCGACCCCCGATGACGGCCGATGGGAGGCCGGCCCGCCCCCCGGCGCGCCGATCCCCGATGCGCGGCTTGGCGAGGGGTATCTGAGCGAACATCTCGGTCGGGATTTCACTTTGCTCGGCTGTGATGACGCGACAGCATCGCTCGCGCCGCCCGGGGTGGCCTTTGTGCTCGCGGACCCGCAGGGCGAACTCTCCGCGCGCTTCGCGCTTTCACCCGGTCGAGCCAATCTTATCCGGCCGGATGGGCATGTCGCTGCGCGGTTTCTCCAGGCGGAAAAGAGCGTGATCCGTGCAGCCCTGCGAAAGGCGCGCGGCAAGGGGGAAGTGGCATGACACTCGATACCTCGAGCCGCTTTGCGGATCCTGATCGTGCGTTTCGCCTGCTGATCGAGGCGCGGCGCGGGCTCTCGCCCGAGGAAGCGGCAAAGCTCGATGCCCGGCTCGTGCTGCTGCTCGCGAACCAGATCGGCGACGAGGTGATCCTCGAACAGGCGATTGCGGCCGCACGGCAATCTCTGCGCGGCGATTGAAAATCGCGCTCTCCGCCCTCACATTGGAGGGGATCACGAAGAGGAGAGACGCGATGATCCGGGCTATCGTTCTGGGCGGATTTCTGGGGCTCGCGGCTTTGCTGCCTGCGGCCGCGCAATCACCCGATCTCATCTTCAAGAAATCGACCGTTTTCCGGATGCTGACCTGGGATGACAAGCTCGCGACTTACGGCATCGATGATCCTGATATCGAAGGCGTCGCCTGCCATTATACCGTGCCCGAAAAGGGCGGGATTTCCGGTGGGTTGGGGCTCGCGGAGGAGGTTTCCGATGTCTCGCTCGCCTGCCGGCAGATCGGGCCCGTGAAGTTCAAGGCCAAGCTCGAACAGGGCGATGTGGTGTTCCGCCAGTCCCGCTCGCTGCTCTTCAAGCGCATGCAGATCGTGCGCGGCTGCGATGCGAAGCGCAACGTGCTGGTCTATCTCGTTTATTCCGACAAGCTGATCGATGGTAGCCCGAAGAACTCCACCTCCACCGTGCCCATCATGCCGTGGGGGCAGGCGGAAGCGCCAAAATGCGCGGACTGGGTGAAGGGCTGACTTCAGTCCTTGCAGGAGATCAGGAAGCTCTCGACCGGCTTCTGCTGGCTTGAACCGGTGGAGCCGGTGATCTCGTCCGCGCCGAGCTTGCGATAGGCGAGGGCGCCCTTGAAGCCCTTGGACTCGCACCAGGCATTGGCGACAATGCGCCCACAATCATTGTTCGAGGCGAGGCAATCCTGCGTGCCATAGCCATCCGAGCCGGCGATGACAAAATCGCGCTGCGCAGGTTTCGAGCGCGCTTCGCTCTCGACACCCGAACTGGCCATGATGGCCACGGAAACCGCCGCCATGCCGAGGCAGGCGAAAACGCTCAAACGCTTGCGCATGATCTGTCCTTCCCGGAAGCGATACAACCTGGAAGATGCAGATTGATTCCGAATGCGTTGAGCTTTCGTTAACGGATGATGTTGCGATGCAGAAAGATCGGTCGCCGAATGGAAGCCCTGCATTTGCTGCAATGCAATATCGAGGCAGGTGATGGGCTTCCTGCACCGCTCCCTTGACCCACGAGGCTGTTTCAGGCATGAAAATGCCCATGAAACGGGCGATCATTCTTTCGATCATCATTTGTGGCTAGTGCTTCCGGCGCTGGCCCACTCTCGTTTACCTCCCGATCCTAAGGTGCAACCGAGAAAGCCAGCGCAGGGCTTGCTTTGTCGCATCCAGACGGGACCTGAACCATGACGGCCAATATCCGGCTCTACAACACGCTCACGCGGACGAAAGAACCGCTGAAGCCGCTCGCCATCAACCCGGAAACGGGCCAGCCGATGGTGCGCATGTATGTGTGCGGGCCCACGGTTTATGATTTCGCCCATATCGGCAATGCGCGCCCGGTCATCGTGTTCGATGTGCTGTTCCGGCTGCTGCGGCACGTCTATGGCGAGAAAAACGTCATCTACACCCGCAACATCACGGATGTGGACGACAAGATCAACGATCGCGCCGCGCGCGACTTTCCCGGCCTGCCGCTCAACGAGGCGATCCGCCGCGTGACGGAGGGCACGAACGCGCAGTTTCAGGCTGATGTGAAGGCGCTCGGCAACCTCGAACCCACACATCAGCCCCGCGCGACCGAGCACATCGAGGGCATGAAGCAGATCATCCAGAAGCTGCTGGATAAAGGTTTTGCGTATGTGGCCGAGGGTGGCGAGGGCAGGGAAGTGCTGTTCGCGGTGCAATCCATGCCGCGCTATGGCCAGCTTTCGAACCGCAGGCTTGAGGAGCAGGAAGCGGGGGCGCGCGTGGCTGTCGAGGCGCACAAGCGCAATCCGGGCGATTTCGTGCTGTGGAAGCAGTCCTCCGCCGATCAGCCGGGCTGGGACGCGAGTTTCAATGGCGTGCCGATTTTCGGCCGCCCCGGCTGGCATATCGAATGCTCGGCCATGTCGATGGCGAAACTGCTGGAACCCTTCGGCGGCGGGCTCGCCTGCGACGACCCGGTGAAGAACATGTTCGACATCCACGGCGGCGGCATCGACCTCGTTTTCCCGCATCACGAGAACGAAATCGCGCAATCCTGCTGCGCCTTCGGCCAGCCGGGCCAGCCCAACCCGCTGATGGCGAACATCTGGATGCACAACGGATTCTTGCAGGTGGAAGGACAGAAAATGTCCAAGAGCCTCGGGAATTTTTTGACAATCGCGGACGTCCTGAAAGATTGGCCGGGCGAGGTGGCGCGGCTTGCAATGCTCCGTTCGGACTACAAGCAACCGATTGATTGGACGCTTGAGGCGTTGCGGGAAGCGGAGTTTCATCTTGATCGGTGGCAAAAACTGGTCGCCAACGTTTTGCCGTCGGTGCCGAGCGAAGAATTCATGGAAGCGCTGCAAGATGATTTGAATACGCCCAAGGCGATATCGGAGCTACACCGATTAACCCGCGAGAACGATCTTCCTGCCCTGAAAGCGGGACTGGACTTGCTTGGCTTTGATTTGAGCCGTCATCAATCGGGGATCCGGCGATCGTTGCAGCGCGCAATGGCAACAGTGGACGCGAAGAAAATCAACTCCCTCATCGAAGCCCGCCTTGCCGCCCGCGCCGCGAAAAACTGGGCCGAGTCCGATCGCATTCGCGATCAACTCGTGGCGATGGGCATCCAGCTCATGGATGGCAAGGATGCGGACGGCAACCCGGTGACCACATGGGAGGTGAAGCGATGAGCGCAGGGCTTCTCCTCCGTCTTGGCTGGACTTGTTCCGGCCATCCACGTCTTGGGTTGAAGTCGTGGATGTTCGGGCCAAGCCCGAGCATGACGCGTCGGGCAAGGAGTGTCGCATGACCCTCGAACGCCTTTACCTGTTCGACACCACCCTGCGTGATGGCGCGCAGACGACCGGCGTCGACTTCTCGCTCGCCGACAAGAAGCGCATCGCCGAGATGCTCGACAAGCTCGGGGTGGATTACATCGAGGGCGGCTATCCGGGGGCCAACCCGGTGGATACGAAATTCTTCGAGAAGCCTCCCGCGACGCGCGCCACGTTCACCGCTTTCGGGATGACGAAGCGCGCGGGGGTTTCGGCCTCGAATGATCCGGGGCTTCAGGCGCTGTTGCAGGCCGGGGGCAAGGCGATCTGCTTCGTCGCGAAAAGCTGGGATTACCACGTGGAATTCGCGCTCGGCATCACCTTGGCGGAAAACCTTGCCGGCATCCGCGAGAGCATCGCGGCCACGCTCGCCGTGGCCAAGGAAGCGATGGTCGATTGCGAGCATTTCTTCGATGGCTTCAAGGCCAACCGCGCCTATGCGCTCGATTGCGTGAAGGCGGCGCATGAAGCCGGCGCAAGCTGGGTCGTGCTGTGTGATACCAACGGCGGCACCTTGCCTCATGAGGTCGAGGCGATTGTGGCGGATGTGGTCAAAGCTGTTCCCGGCGTGCGGCTCGGCATCCATGCGCATGACGATACAGGGCAGGCGGTCGCGAACAGCCTCGCGGCGGTTCGGGCGGGTGCGCGGCAGATTCAGGGCACGCTGAACGGGCTCGGCGAGCGCTGCGGCAACGCCAACCTCTGCACCATCATCCCCACGCTGAAGCTCAAGCCGGAATTTGCCGATCGCTTCAACACGTGCGTTACAGATGGCGCGCTCGCGAGCCTCACGGGCGTGTCGCGTGCCTTTGATGAGCTGCTGAACCGCGTTCCGAACCGGCAGGCGCCCTACGTCGGGGCCTCTGCTTTCGCGACGAAAGCGGGGATTCACGCCTCGGCCTTGATCAAGGACCCCAAAACCTACGAGCATGTGGCGCCCGAGAAACTCGGCAACCGCCGCGTCGTGCTGGTTTCCACGCAGGCCGGGCGCTCGAATGTGCTTGCGGAACTCGAGCGGCTCGGTGTCGAGATCGCGAAGGATGACAGCCGCGTCGGGCGCATTCTCGACGAGGTGAAGGAGCGCGAGGCGCTCGGCTATTCCTATGAAGGGGCCGATGCGAGCTTCTATGTGCTCGCGCAGCGCTTGCTCGGGCGCGTGCCGGAGTTTTTCAAGGTCGAGCGGTTCAAGGTGAATGTGGAGCGGCGTTACAACGCCAAAGGCGAGCTGATCACCTTTTCGGAAGCGATCGTGAAAGTGAGGATTGGCGAGCGTTCGCACATCTCGGCGGCGGAGGGCGATGGCCCCGTGAACGCGCTCGACAAGGCGCTGCGGAAGGATCTCGGGCGATATCAGGCGATCATCAAGGGCCTGAAACTCACCGATTTCAAGGTGCGTATCTTTCAGGGCGGCACGGATGCGGTGACGCGCGTGCTGGTCGACTCCACCGATGAAACCGGCGAAAGCTGGACCACGGTGGGCGTGAGCGCCAACATCATCGATGCCTCATTCCAGGCGCTGACGGATTCCGTCACCTACAAGCTGATGCGCGCGAAAGAGCAGGGCGCACTGCCGGCGGAGTGAGCCACGAAAAAAGGGGGCTGCAGCCCCCTTTGGAAATCCATCGAATCAGCTCGTTCAATCCACAAAACGGATGTTCTTGTCGGTGCAGAGATCGACCTCGGTCGGGTCGAAGCCGGAATCGTCGGCAAAAGCCGCGTTGACCGTAAAGATGCAGCCGTTGCGCGGGCGGAACCGGAAGGTGATTTTCTTGCCCGGCTCCAGCGCCTTTTGCAGCGTGCCAACCTTGTCACCCTTCGAGGTCGTGATCTCCAGACCCGTAACGGCGACAGTCCGCCCGTTTGTGACAATCGCCTCGCTGGCATTTTTCGGCACCGCGCGGCGCTGCTGCGCTTCCGCGGCACTCACCGAGAGGCCGGCGACCAGCGCCGAAAGTCCGATTACACTCCACTGACGCATGCCGATCCCCTCAACTGATGCGTGAATGCCTGCAACATTCGCTCGAATTGGGCAGAAATCAAGGCCGGATAAATACGCATTCCGGGAACGAAACGAATTTCGGGCGCTATTCCGCGCCCAGAGCCGTCCTGCGCCGCTCGATATCGCGCAGCATCGGGATGATTTCCTCGACCCGTTCGGCGACCTGGTAGCGCACTTCAAGCCCCTCGCGGATGAAGGCGGTTTCACGCATGTGCGCCAGAAGCACCATCAGGGGTTTCCAGAACCCGGCAATGCTCGCGAGGATGATGGGCTTGTCGTGCTGGCCGAGCTGGCTCCAGGTGAGCTGTTCGACGACTTCTTCCAGGGTGCCTATGCCGCCGGGGAGGGTCACGAAGGCATCGGCCTTTTCGAACATGAGCATTTTGCGCTCATGCATGTTTTTCGTGACGATCATCTCGTCGGCGCCATCCAGCATCATTTCGCGGGCTTTGAGAAAGTCAGGGATGATGCCGGTGACATGCCCGCCATGCTCGATGACAGAGCGGGCAATTGTACCCATCAGGCCTTGCGAACCGCCTCCGTAAACGAGGCGCAGGCCGCTCTCGGCCATTTCCTGACCGAGCTTCTCGGCCGTGGACACGAAGCGTGGATCGGTGCCATTGCCCGAACCGCAGAACACGCAAATCGATCGAATCATCGTCATGAGCCGATCCCGCCCGTTTTTCGTGAAGCCCGCAAGGCTTTTCAATGCAGGAATCGTGGCGTGGATTCTCGAATTACGGGCGATGACATTTCGAGAAGCGGTCCTTATCTTGATTTCAGGGAGCCGACCGCGCATCCGCTCCCGATTCCGATTTGCTGCAATGCCAGGCCTTGAGGGCAAGGCGTTGCCCACGCCTTTGCCCTGACAGGAAAAGCTGTTGTCGAGCCCTTCTTCATCTCCCCAGTCTCGCAACAGCGAGGCTTCGCTTCTCGCGACCATCCGGAGCCTCTGGCCGTTCCTCTGGCCGCATGAACGACCGGATCTGCAACGCACGATCGCTATTTCGCTGGCGCTGATCCTCGTCGCCAAGGGCTTCACGATTCTGATGCCCTACATGTTCAAATGGGCCACGAATGCGCTGGTTGCGGCTTCGGGCGGCAAGATCGAGGAGATGGGGAATCTGGGCTGGCTGATCGCGGCACCGATCCTCGCGACGGTTCTTTACGGGCTCGTCCGCATCCTGATGGTGATCTTCACGCAGGTGCGCGAAGGACTTTTCGCGAAAGTGGCGATGAATGCCGTGCGCCAGTTGGCGCTGCGGACCTTCACGCACATGCACCGCCTCAGCCTGCGCTTCCACCTTGAGCGCAAGACCGGCGGGCTGACACGCGTGCTGGAGCGCGGGCGCGACGGCATCGAGGAAATGACGCGGATGACGCTGATGACGCTCATCCCGACTGTTGTCGAATTTGCGCTCGTGATCGCGGTTTTCGCGATCGAATTCGACTGGCGTTATGTCGTCACCGTGCTGGTCATGATCGTCATTTATCTCTGGTTCACAGTGAAGGCGACGCAATGGCGGATGGAAATCCGCCGCCGCATGAACGAGAGCGACACCGATGCCAATGCGAAGGCCGTGGATTCGCTCCTCAATTTCGAGACCGTGAAATATTTCGGCGCGGAGACACGCGAACGCGGGCGCTATGACCGCTCGCTCGCACAATACGAAAAGGCCTCGATCAAAACCTACACGTCGCTGGCCCTTCTGAACACGGGGCAGGCGGTTATTTTCACCCTCGCGCTGACGCTCTGCATGGCGATGTCAGCGGCCGATGTCGTGGCCGGCAAGAACTCCGTCGGCCATTTTGTGATGATCAATGCGCTGATGATCCAGCTCTACCAGCCGCTCAATTTCATGGGCATGGTCTATCGCGAGATCAAACAGGCGATCGTCGATATCGAGAAGATGTTCGACATCCTCAACAAGAATGCCGAGGTGGAAGACAGACCCGGCGCGACCGAACTGAGGGTCCCTGAGGGGCGCATCCGCTTCGAGAACGTCAAGTTCCACTATGTGCCGGAGCGCGAGATCCTCAAGGGCGTTTCCTTCGAGGTTCCCCCTGGCCAGACGGTCGCGATTGTCGGTCCTTCGGGCGCGGGCAAGTCGACGCTCTCGCGCCTGCTATTCCGTTTTTATGATGTGATCGACGGCAAGATCACGATCGACGGGCAGGATATCCGCGATGTGACGCAGGCGAGCCTGCGTGCCTCCATCGGCATCGTGCCGCAGGATACGGTGCTGTTCAACGACACCATTGCCTACAATATCGGCTACGGACGGCACGAAGCCGACAAGACCGAGATCGAGAAGGCGGCCGGGCTCGCGCAGATCGATCCGTTCATTCGCCAGTTGCCGGAAGGTTACGAGGCGCAGGTGGGCGAGCGCGGGCTGAAGCTTTCAGGCGGTGAGAAGCAGCGTGTGGCCATCGCCCGCACCATTCTCAAGGGCCCGCCGATCCTGGTGCTGGATGAGGCAACGAGCGCGCTCGACAGCTACACGGAAAAGGAAATTCAGGATGCGCTGGAGCGTGTCTCGCGCGGGCGCTCGACTTTGGTGATCGCGCATCGCCTCTCGACCGTGGTGAACGCAGACCGCATCATCGTGCTCGACAAGGGCGTGATCGCCGAAAGCGGCACGCATGACGAGTTGCTCGCTCTGGGTGGCCTCTATGCCGGGATGTGGAACCGCCAGCGCGAGGTCGACCTCGCCCGAGAGACGCTCAAGCGCGCAGCCGAAGGTGAGGAGCCGAGCTTGAGGCAGACGCTGGGGGCATAGGCTGTCCTTCCTGTGCGCATGGCTTGGGCCAGCCTCATCGGTTGACCCGATGGAGGCGAGGCATAAGCTGCATCCTTGCATCGGCGCAACGATAAGCGCCAAGGGAGCATGCGATGCGGATGGTTCTGGCGCGGCTCGCCTCGGTGAGCCTCCTTCTGGCGTTTGCCAGTGCGGTTTCGGCTCAGCCTGCACCTTTCGAATGGCCACGTGCCACGCCGGATCAGGCGCGGATCGACCCCGCCATGCCGGAAGCGCTCAAGGCCAGCCTCGCAAATAATCGCCGCCTGCTGACATTTGGCCTCGTGCGCGACGGAAAGCTGATTATCGAGCATTATCAGGGGGAAGCGCAGCCCGATAGCTATGTCGGCATCGCCTCGGTGACAAAAAGCATCACGGCCATTCTCGTGGGCATCGCTCTCGACAAGGGGGTGCTGAAATCCGTCGATCAGCCGCTGACCGATTTCTTTCCGGAACTCGACGCGCCGGATGTCGATCCGAAATCGCGCACGATCACGCTGGCGCACCTGCTCTCGCTTTCGGCGGGCTGGGCGGTGAGCCCCAGTGACGAGCCGCCGGAAAATCCACTCGATGCCCTGAAGCGGCAGGTTACGCTGACGCCCGGCGAGACTTTTCAATACGATAATGCGTCGTCGCACCTGATCGCGATCGCGCTGGCGCGGGCGATTGGCGGGCCGTTGGAGACCTTTGCCGAAAAGCACCTGTTCGAGCCGCTCGGCATCAAGGGTTATCTCTGGGGGCGCGACAATCAGGGGCGCGTGCTGGGCTGGCACCGGATGCAGTTCACCCTGCGGGACACACTGAAATTCGGCCAACTCGTGCTCGACAAGGGCGAATGGCAGGGCAGGCGTGTGGTTTCAGCAGGATGGATCGAGGCCATGCTCACGCGCCGCAATGCGGGCGGGCCTTACACGAACATGCCCTATGGCTACCAATGGTATCTGTTCCGCACGCCCGACCGGAAACACGAGGCGGTGATGGGCATCGGTTACGGTGGTCAGTTTCTCTATGTTGTGCCGGAGCTGAGGACCGCGGTCGTCATCACGCATGTGCGGGACCAGCGGTCAGCCGATATGGCCTTCATGCGCGAGATTGTGATGCCCGCGATCCGCCCTTGAGCGGATGTCAATGAAACCGTTTTGGTGCTGTCCGCTCGGCCTCGGATTGCAGACGATGATGGATATAGGCCCGTGTCGCCGCGTCGATCCGTGGCACCCATTCCGGATGATCCGAACTCATCGCCTCAATGCAGAATTCGACCGGATCGGGCTCGGCGAGAATGAGCCGGGCGGGCGTCTGGGCCGGGGCCAGAGAGAAGGCCTGCTCGCGCAACTTGCGCAGCGAGCCATAACCGATGCACGCAATGCCAAGCGAGTGATCCATGACATCCTCCCTTGTGTGCCTGGCCTTCAGATGCTTTCGAGCGCCTGCGGCGGCACCGTTCAATGACGGCTTCAATCGTGTCCGAGCGAGCTGCGACCCCAAACTCCTCGCCCGATGTGGTTCTTTTGGGGCGTTCTTAGCCTAAAGTCTGCGACAAAGTAGCACAGTTTGCGGCAGTGCAAAAGGCTGGAACTGGCTGGGCCCGTTGCCGGCCCCCTGCCGGAATGCCCCCTCAATCTGCACCCCTTCCCCCATTTGCGCCCGGCGTGATAGGGGAGGCGGCAGAAGTCCGGTTTCATTTTTCAGGAATCCTTGAATGTCGATTGTCGCGTCCATCCGCAAGCAGATCACGCCCATCCACCCCGAAGGATATATTTTCATCGCCGGAGCGGTAATTCTGGCGCTGATTTTCGATTGGTTGCTGCCGCGCGTCGGCTGGCTGTTCTGGCTGCTGCCGTTGTTCGTGGCCTATTTCTTCCGCGATCCGAAACGCCATACGCCGATGCGTGAAGGCCTCGTGGTTTCGCCCGCCGATGGCCGCGTGAGCTTTGTGGGACAGGCCGTGCCGCCGCCCGAACTCGAACTCGGCGACCAGCCGATGCTGATGATCTCGATCTTTCTCTCGGTCTTCGACGTGCATATCAACCGCGCTCCCGTTTCAGGGAAAATCCGCAAGATCGTCTACACGCCGGGGCTGTTTCTCAACGCAGATCTCGACAAGGCCTCGAAGGACAACGAGCGCAACAGCCTCGTGATCGAGAGTTCATCGGGTGCGATCGGCTGCGTGCAGATCGCGGGGCTGATCGCGCGCCGGATCCTGTGTTTCGTGAAGCAGGGCGAGGATATCACGGCCGGGGCTCGCTTCGGGCTGATCCGGTTCGGCTCGCGCACGGATGTTTATGTGCCGCTTGGCGCGCAGGCTCTCGTGACCGAGGGGCAAACGGCGATCGGCGGCGAAACGGTGCTCGTCGATATGAAATCGGGCGAGACACAGCGCAGCTTCCGGCTGGATTGAGGCTTTCCGTTCCGACACGTGCAAGATAAGCAAGGGTGATGGAAACGGTTTTTCCGCCTCGGAAGCCCGCCGCCAGCGGCGTGGCATCCGGGAAATACGAATCGTAGCGCGGCGCGCGAGGCTCAGGACACGCATGGAAACGATATTTCCGCCTTACGAGCCAGACCCCACGCCGCCGCAGCGGCGGTTTCGCCCCGTGCCGATTCGCATGCTGATCCCCAATCTCGTGACCCTGCTCGCGCTTGCGGCGGGGCTGACGGCGGTGAAGCTTGCGCTGGAGGGACGATTCGACCTCGCCTCGATCTCCATCATGGTGGCGGCCATTCTTGATGGTCTCGACGGCCGCATCGCGCGCGCGCTTGGCGGCACCTCGCGATTCGGAGCCGAACTCGATTCGCTGGCTGATTTCGTGAGTTTCGGCTGCGCTCCCGCACTCGTTCTCTACATGTGGCTGCTGAAAGACCTGAAAACGGCGGGCTGGATTGCCGGGCTGGTGCTGGCTTTCGCGCAGGCCCTGCGCCTCGCGCGCTTCAACGTGATGATCGATTCCGAACCCAAGCCGGATTGGCAGAAGGCATTTGCGGTGGGTGTTCCGGCTCCCTCCGGGGCGATGATGGCCTTGCTGCCACTCAACCTCCACCTCGCCGGAATGCCGCATTTTGCCGGCGAATCGGTGCTTGTGATGCTCTGGACCGTGCTGACCGGCATTCTCGCGGTGAGTTGGCTCCCGACTTTCTCGGGCAAGGGGCTGCGTACCCCGATTTCACGAAACTGGGTGGTTCCGCTGCTGCTTCTGGCGGGAATCGTTGTTTTCCTGCTCGTCGTGCACCCTTTCGAGACCGTGAGCGCGCTGACGCTGCTTTATGTGATCTGCATTCCGGTCGCGATCCGCGCCTTTTTTCGCCAGAAGCGGGCGGAAAGCCGTTCCGGGCCGTCGAATCCGGCCTGATGCCGGGGCTGCACGGCGCCTGCGCCCTTTCCGAATTCTTGCCTGAACCAGTCGAGTCGTCGGCAATTTCTTACTGAATTGCTAATTTCTGACTCGTTTTGGGGCGCTCGCGATCCGCCCTCCACCCGGTTGCGTGACTTTATCGCAACATGGGTTTGAAAAGCCGCCCCGCGGGCCTGTGGAATGCGATTGCAAGGTTGAACCGGGGGGAAGCCTGAGTATGGTGCGGCTTGCGACGGGAGGTTCTTGTCGCGGTCGCTTTTCTTTTCCGGGGGGCCGGAAAGGGAAGGCAACGAAAGGGACACTGGAAGAAATTCGGGCAACCGGGCCAATTCCAGAACTCCCGTGGTCTCGAAATCCTTTGGAGGTATCACCATGAAGCTCGTTAAGAGCCTTCTTCTCGGTTCGGCGGCCGGTCTGGTCGCTGTTGCCGGTGCTTCGGCTGCCGATCTCGGCGTCAAGAAGCCGACCGCTGTTGAATATGTGAAGACCTGCCCGCAGTACGGCGCCGGCTTCTTCGTCGTTCCGGGTACCACGTCGTGCCTGAAGATCATCGGCCGCGTTCGCGTCGATGCCATCTTCAACAACGACCTGACCCGCACGGCTGACAAGAACACGTTCCGTGCCCGTGGCTACTTCGGCTACGATCATCGTACGGCGACGGAATACGGCCTGCTCCGCACCTACATCCGCGGCTTCATCGGCCGTGACAATGCGGCGACGGGCGCTGCTGCCCTTGAGTACGCCTTCATCCAGTTCGGCGGCCTCACCGTTGGTCGTATCACCCCGGTTTTCGAGCATGGTTATTCCAACTCGTTCCAGGGCATCAACGGCCTCGGTGGTCATTCGGACATCACCTACGTGAACTCGTTCGGCTACACCTTCCAGTTCGGCGGCGGCTTCTCGGCCACTCTGGCTCTGGACTCGGCGCGTGAGCGTCAGCTCAACATCTCCGGCACCACCTATGGTGGTCAGGCGATGCCGGACGTGGTGGCGTCGCTTGACTATGCTGGCTCGTGGGGTTCCGCGAAGCTCGCCGGTGCGGTCCACCAGATCCGTGACGCGATCAACCCGCCGGCCTCGACGAAGTACGGCTTCGCGATCACCGGTGCTGCCAAGGTGAACCTGCCGATGATCTCGCGCGGCTCGAACATCTGGGCGAGCGCTACCTATGCTGACGGTGCTTCCAGCTACGTTGGCTTCAACTCCACCATGACAGCTGGTGGCCGCACCGTGACGGTGTCCGACGCCACCTGGTCGGGTGTTGCCGGCACGCGCGGCACGCTCCGCACCACGAAGGCTTGGGGTCTCTCGGGCGGTCTCGAAGTCTTCGCGGCTCCGACCATCCGCCTCGGCCTCTACGGCACGTATGCTCAGCTTGACCCGTCTGGTCCGGCGAACACCGTGCGCACCTACTCGGTCTTCGGTCAGGCTGCTTGGCTCCCGACCGCTGGCTTCCTGATCGGTGCTGAAGTTGGCTACAGTGCCATCAATGGCCGTCGTGCCGGCGCTGGTGCTCCGGTTGCGCAGGCTGCCGGTGGCGACGTTCGCGACCGTGGCAACTGGACCGGTCGCGTCCGCTTCCAGCGTGACTTCTAATCTCTGAAAAGAGGTTTGGAATTGGACCCGGGGCGAAAGCTCCGGGTCTTTTTTTATGTCTTGTCGCCGATCATCCCTCCTATCTCTCTGATTTCTGGATACTTATCCAAAGTTCTCGCCACCCCCTGCCGCAATGAGTTGACGAAAGCTTAATCCCGGTGTGAGTTGTCGCCCGGGGGATTGCCGGAGCGGAACAGCTCTTCGCATGCGTTGTTGGGAGGCGTGATGTCACAACCGAAAAAGTGGTTTCTGGGCCTTGTGCCTGTTGCGGGTCTGTTGCTCGCCGCTGGTCTGATGCGTCAGGGGGGCGTCGAGACTGACCTGACCGCCAAAGGAGCGGCTCAATTGGCAGCTTCCGGCTTCCCTTGGGCGAAAGTCAGCATGGCCGGGCGTGATGCGATCCTGACAGGTGAGGCGCCGGAGCCCGAATTGCGCGGCATGGCTGTCGCTGCGGCGGATCGCGTGCTTGGAATCCGGATCGTGAACGACAAGATGACCGTTCTGCCGGAGGCGAAGCCCTATGCTCTGAATGCGACGATCGAGGGGACGAAACTCACGCTCGCCGGCTCTGTTCCCTCTGCGGCTGTTCGCGCGCAAGTCCTTGATGCAGCGAAGAAAGCGTTTCCCTCAGCGCAGGTCGATGATCAGTTGAAACTCGCGCGCGGTGCTCCCACCAGCTATCTCGCGGGAGCCGGTTTCGGGCTTGGCGAACTCGGAAAACTCTCGAGCGGCCAGATGACGCTCACGGACCAGTCGCTTTCGATCACGGGTCGGGCCGCGGATATCGCGAAGTTTGTCGATGTGCGGGCGAAGCTCGCGAACCTCCCGCAAGGCATCACGCTGGGCAAAGGGCTCGGCGAGGGAGATATTCTCGCCCCGATCGTGAAGCCCTACACCATCGCAGCTGAGAAGACCGATGCCGCGACCGTGCTCACCGGCCATGTTCCCAATGAAGCGACGCGGCGCATCATCCTTGCCGCCGCAACGGCACTGGGCAAGCCGGTTACGGATCGGTTGCAAATTGCTGATGGTGCTGCGCCAGCATTTTCCGCCTCGGTCGACTATGGCCTCGGCCAGTTGGGTCGTTTGCAGACCGGGCAGATGTCGCTGTCCGATCAGACCCTTTCGGTGACCGGGCGCGCAGCGTCCGGGGAGGCCTATGATGATGTGCGGCGCCGTTTTGCCTCGCTTCCAGCCGGCGTGACTCTGGCCAAGGGCCTCGGGCAGGGCGACATCACCTCGCCGGCAATCCGGCCCTACCTGTTCAACGCGGTGCGCGGCGAGCGTGATGTCACGCTCACCGGGTTTGCACCGGATGCGCGCACGAAGGCCGAGATTGTCGACCACGCGAAGCGGTTCTTCGAGGGAGACCGGATTGTCGATCAGTTGCAGGTCGGGCAGGGCGCGCCTGCAGGTTTCGTGAACGCCGTGCGCGGTGGTCTGCAGGATCTGTCACGCCTCCTGCCGGGCGGAACCCTCTCGCTTTCCGATGCGAGCATCGCGCTGCGCGGGCTGGCTCCGCTCGATACGGCGCGCGATCAGGCGGTAGCCGCGTTCCGTGCGCGCGTGCCGCAGGGTTACGGCAGCGCCGTTGAGGTCAATACCGCGCCGCCGCCGCCGGTGATCACGGTGTTCAGCGAGTGCAACATCCTGTTTCAGGATTTGCTCTCGCGGGCGCAGATCAATTTCGATACCGGCTCCTCGACCATTGTTCAGGAAAGTTATGGCCTGCTCGATCGTCTCGTTGTGGTTGTGCGGCGCTGTGCGGACGCGAAAGTCGAAATCTCCGGGCATACGGATTCCGTCGGATCGCTTGAGAGCAACATGACTTTGTCGGAAGCCCGCGCGAAATCGGTGGTTGAATATCTCGCACGCTCCGGCATCGCGGGAGATCGCGTGGAGGCGAGAGGCTTCGGCCCGACGCAGCCCAGGGCGTCGAACGACACGGCCGAAGGTCGTGCGCAGAACCGCCGTATCGAGTTCAAGGTTCAGTGAGGGGGCCGCCTGATGTGGTATCTGGTTTCGCAATTCTGGCTCTGGTTGCTGATGGCCCTGGTTCTTGGCCTTGTTGTCGGCTGGGTCACGTTCAAGGGCCGGGACGAGAATTTCTGGCGCGGCCTTATCCCGTGGGGCATCCTCCTCGGACTTGGAACGCTGATCGCGGTCACGCGGTTGTTCAAGGATGGCGGCGGGTTCTGGGTTGATCTCGGCATGCTGCTCGCGAGCAGCTATTTTGTCGGTTGCTTCCTCGGCTACCTGCTTCGGCTCCGCAAGGAGGAGAGCGATGTGGTCGCTGTTGCGGCGCCCGTTGCTGCCGCTGTGCGTGAGGTTCCGGTCGAGCCGGCGAAGGCTGCGCCAGCCAAGGCGGATGACGATATTCCGGAAGAGGCAATTACCGGCCTCTCCGGCCCGCGCAACGGCAAGGCGGACAACCTCACCTGCATCTATGGCATTGATGATGCGGTGGAAACCAAGCTCAACGGCTTCGGCATCTATCATCATGATCAGATCGCCTCGATGAGTCCTGGCCAGCGGCGCTGGCTGTTCCGCAAGCTCGGATATGAAGGCCGCTTCCCGAGCTGGTGGTGGCGCTGGAAATATGATGCCGAGCAGATTGTCGCCGGCAAACTTGCCTGTCCGCCGAAGGGCGGTGCTCCGGCGGCTGCGCCTGTCGCTCTGGTCGACGGCCATGCCGGAGCAAAGCCGAAGGGATTGGAAGCACCGCGTGGCGGCAAGGCCGATGACCTCAAGCGCATCCGTGGCATCGGTAAGCAGAACGAGGGGCGCCTGCATGCGCTCGGCATCTGGCACTTTGATCAGGTCGCGGCATGGAGTGCCGATGAAGCGCTCTGGGTTGGCTCCTATCTCGCTTTCCCCGGCCGGATCGAGCGCGAGGAATGGATCGCGCAGGCCAAGGTTCTCGCTGCCGGCAAGGACACGGAATTCTCGCAGCGCGTCGCCAAGGGCTTGGTTGCGACTTCGGCCGATTCCGGCGACAAGGGCCAGGCAAATGCCGCAAAGCTGCCCACGCCCAAACAGCCCGCTGGCAAAAAGCCACCGACCAAAAAATAAGATTTACCAAAGACTTGGAGAAAAGCCCCGTGCAAGCGGGGCTTTTTCACATCAACTTGCGGTCTGCGGCCGAATGGCAGTTCAGGCGGGGTCAGCCATGTCGAGAAAATCGAGGATCGCGTGGCTCGCGGCCTCATCCTCCAGAAGCGGCGCGTGACCCTGTTTCGCTGCAATGTGCAGCCGGGCCGGTTGACTGAAATCACCTTCGGAATGGCGCGCCACCATCGCCTCGGCGGTTGATTGCGCGAAGAGATCGGAATTCTCACCCCGGATCACCATCAGCGGCGCGGGCTTCAGGGCATCGCATTGCGGCCAGAGTTCGGGGAGGGGCTTTTCGAGGTCGAGATCGACAAGCGTGCGCATCAGGTTGATGTCATAGCGCGGCACAAGCGTGCCTTTGTCGTCGCGCCAGGTGCGCTTCGAGAAAGCGAGCCAGCTCGCTTCGCTCTCCTCGGGGAATTGCGCTCCGAAAATCTGCTTCAGGGTCATCACACCTTGCTCATAGGAGCGCGGCTGCGGGATTTTGCCGACATAGCCTCTGATGCGCGCCAGCCCCTGCGCCTCGATCACGGCACCGATATCGTTGAGGATAGCCGCGTGAATCGCCTGCGGCCGGACAATGGCGGTGAGCATGGTGAGCAGCCCGCCGCGCGAGGTGCCGAGAAAAATCGCCCGCTCGATGCCGAGAGCCGTAAGCGCTGCCATCAGATCATCGAGTTCGACCATCAGGTCATAACGCTTCCAGTCGGGGTCGTAGTCCGAGAGCCCGCGCCCGCGATAATCCATTGCGAGGACGCGACGACCCTGTGCTGCCGCGATCCGGTTGCCGATCGCCTCGAAATCCATGGCGTTGCGCGTCAGCCCCGGCAGGCACAGAACCGGCAAGCGCGGGGAGAGCCTGTCGCCGGTTTCGGCAAAGTGCAGTTTCAAACCGTCGGGAGCCGAGAGAAAACGGCTCCGCCAGCCCGTCATTTCAGGGTGCGGCTTCTGGGCATCGGGCATTCTTGAAACAGCCTTGTCTGTTGCGGGTTTGCCTCTGCTTCTCATGGCTGAGGTTGACGCGGCAAGCGTTTTCCGATGAAACCTTGGCCGCTGCCGGTGTGCTCCCCCGGCTTTCCTCAGATGGACATCTCGCGATGACTGCCCCCGCCAATGCCTCCCGCTTTCGTGGCTCGTTCACGGCGCTCGTGACGCCGTTTGCCAATGGTGCGTTGGATGAGGCTAAATTCCGCGAGCATGTCTCGTGGCAGATTGCCGAGGGGACGAACGGGCTAGTTCCTGTGGGCACGACGGGTGAAAGCCCGACGCTTTCGCACGACGAACACAAGCGCGTAGTGGAATGGTGCATCTCGGAAGCCAGGGGCCGCGTGCCCGTGATGGCCGGCGCCGGCTCGAACAATACCGCCGAGGCGATCGACCTCGCCCGCCATGCCGAAAAGGCTGGCGCGGATGCCGTGTTGGTGGTGACCCCCTATTACAACCGGCCGACGCAGGAAGGGCTCTACCAGCACTTCAAGGCAGTGAATGATGCGGTGGGTATCCCGATTTTCATCTACAACATCCCGCCGCGCTCGGTGGTCGATATGTCGAACGAGACGATGGCCCGGCTTTTCGAGTTGAAGAACATCGTGGGCGTGAAGGATGCCACGGCCAATCTCGCACGCGTGTCGCAGCAGCGTCACCTGCTGGGCAAGGATTTCATCCAGCTTTCGGGCGAGGACATGACAGCGCTGGCCTACAATGCTGCAGGTGGCGTGGGGTGCATTTCGGTTGTCTCGAACATCGCGCCGCGCCTCTGCGCCGAAATGCAGGCCTTGAGCCTCAAGGGGGATTATTCCCGCGCGCTCAGCGTTCAGGATCGCCTCGTGCCGCTGCATGACGCGACGTTCCGCGAACCGGGTCTTGCCGGCGCGAAATATGGCCTGAAGCTTCTGGGGCGGATGGATGACAACATTCGCCTGCCGATGCTGCCCGTGCAGCAGGAGGCGACGAAGTCCGCCATCAAGGCGGCTATGGTGCATGCCGGATTGCTGAACTGAGCGCTTCGTGAGCAAAATCCAGCGAAGTGCTTGTCGGTTCGCGTAAAGATTTTGCGATCGGGATAGAGAAACGCCATGTATGAGCCCGCCCATTTTCGCATTGAGGATCGGGAGAGCCTGTTCAGCGTGATCCGCGCGAACCCGCTCGCCATGCTGGTGACCGCAGGCGAGGGTGGCTTGATGGCGAACCCTATCCCCTTCGTGATTTCCGGCGAACCGGGGCGCGAGAAGCTGCGCGCTCACCTTGCGCGGCCCAATCCGCAATGGCGGGAAATCGCGGCGGGAGCGGAACCGCTCGCGATTTTCCAGAGCGTCGATCATTACGTTTCGCCCGGCTGGTACGCGACCAAGCGCGAGACGCACAAGGTGGTGCCGACCTGGAACTATGTCGTCGTTCAGGTGCGCGGACCGGCTCGCATCGATGACAGCGCCGCCTATCTGCATGATCAGATCGACCAGCTCACGCGTCAGCATGAGGCGCATCGGGCCGAGCCGTGGAATGTGGCTGATGCCCCCCAGCCCTTCATCGAGGCGCAGATGCGCGGGATTGTGGGAGTGGAAATCGAAATTCGTGAGATGACCGGCAAGTTCAAGCTGAGTCAGAACCGCAATCGGGCCGATCAGCAGGGCGTGCATGATGGTCTTTTGACTGAGCGTGATCCGGATGCAGCCCAGATGCGGGCGATGATTGCGGCACATCTTGCGCGCAACGCGCCCTGAGCCCATCTCAAAGCCATGTCCGAGCCCAATCCGCGTTTCAAGATCGCCGCCGACAATCGCAAGGCGCGCTACAACTTCGAGATCGTCGATGCGATCGAGGCCGGGCTCGTGCTCACGGGCACCGAAGTGAAGGCGCTGCGCGGCGGCAAGGCGACCATCGCCGAGAGCTACGCCACGATCGAGAATGGCGAGCTGGTGCTCGTGAATTCCTATGTTCCGGAATATCTCCAGGCCAATCGCTTCAACCACGAGCCGAAACGGCCCCGCAAGATGCTCGCGAGCAAGAAGCAGATCGCGCGCTTTGCCCAGGCGATTGAGCGCGAGGGCATGACGCTCATTCCGCTGAAAGTGTATTTCAACGACAAAGGCCGGGCGAAAATCGAGATCGCGATCGCGCGCGGCAAGAAACTTCACGACAAGCGCGAGAGCGAAAAAGAACGGGACTGGAAGCGCGAGCAGGGGCGGCTCTTGCGGGACAGGGGCTAGACCAGGCGCTCCCGGATCCGCGCAAACACATCCCGGAACATGGCTTCGGTCAGCACGCCGGTATTCGTGTTGTAGCGCGAGCAATGGTAGCTGGAAGTGAGGGTTTTCCCGCCGATCCCCAGCGTCGCGCCGTGTTTGAACGGATGGCGCGCGACCGAAACCCCGAAGGTCCGCACCACGCTCTGATGCGCGATCTGCCCCAGCGTGAGAATGATCTCGAGGCGCGGCATTTGGGCAATCGTCGCCTCGAGAAACGGGCGGCAGCGGGTGATTTCCGCCGGTTCGGGCTTGTTCTGCGGCGGCACGCAGCGCACTGCGTTTGTGATGCGGCAATCCACGAGGCGCAAGCCATCATCGGGGCGGGCGCGGTATTCTCCGGTTGCGAAGCCGAAATCGAGCAGGGTGCCGTAGAGCAGATCTCCGGCATAATCGCCGGTGAAAGGGCGCCCTGTCGCGTTGGCGCCGCGCAGACCGGGCGCGAGGCCGACAATCAGCAGGCGCGCGCTCTTGTCCCCGAAAGAGGGCACGGGCGCGTTGTGCCAGCCCGCTTCCCGCTCGCGCCAATCCTGCCGGAAACCGGCGAGGCGCGGGCAGAAAGGGCAATCGCGGGACGGCTCAGTCGTCATCCTTGTCCCGCGCCGGACGCGTCGGCCGCTCGATGAACGAGGGCATCGCGGAACGCGTGTCAGCCGGCGCACCGGGCGCGCGAGCTTCACGCGGCGGGCGCTGGGAGGGATCACGCCCGATCTTCGATTGCAGATCGACGAGATCGATGAAGTGATCCGCCTGACGGCGCAGGTCATCCGCGACCATCGGCGGCTGGGTCTGGACGGTCGAGACAACCGAGACCTTCACACCCTTGCGCTGCATCGCCTCGACGAGGCTGCGAAAATCGCCGTCGCCCGAGAACAGCACCATGTGGTTGATAAAAGGCGCGAGCTCCATCGCATCGACCGCGAGTTCGATATCCATGTTGCCCTTGACCTTGCGGCGGCCCATTGCATCAGTGAATTCCTTCACCGGTTTGGTCACCACAGCATAGCCGTTGTAATCGAGCCAATCGATCAGCGGGCGGATGGAGGAATATTCCTGGTCCTCGACAAGGGCCGTATAATAGAAGGCGCGCAGGAGGTAGCCGCGCGAGCCGTATTCCTTGAGAAGCTGGCGGTAATCGATATCAAAGCCCAGGCTTTTCGAGGTGGCGTAGAGGTTGGCGCCATCGATAAACAGCGCAATTCTTTCTGCGTTTTGCATCATCACCAATCCAAATCGGATGAACGGAAAATCGGATCGCTCACAACGAGCGTTGAACATTCTGATGCATGTTCCCAGCATATGCCAGTGCATTCGCGCAAGACTGAATTTCACCGTTTGGATCATTTCAGCTGGAACACAAAAGCGAAGCGCGTGCTTGCAGGCGGCACGGGAAGCGTGTAAGCGGTCGCCTCTTCCGTATTCATCTCAAGCCTGAGGAGCGTGTCGTCACATGGCTCGCGTCACCGTCGAAGATTGCGTCGACAAGGTCGAGAACCGGTTCGAGCTCGTTCTGCTCGCCAGCCACCGCGCTCGCATGCTGGCCAGCGGCGCTTCGCCGCTCGTCGCGCGCGATCGCGACAAAAACCCCGTTGTCGCCCTGCGTGAGATTGCCGATGAGCGCATCGCGCCGGGCGATCTGAAAGAGGAATTCATCCACTCGCTCCAGAAATATGTTGAGGTGGATGAGCCCGAGCCGGAGGCCGTGCCGCGGCTTCAGGCCCCCTCAACCGGGTTCCAGCCTGCTGCCTCGTCGGATGACGATGGCGCGGTTGAGTTCGATCGCATGTCGGAAGAAGATCTGCTGCGCGGGCTCGATGGCCTGGTTGCACCGACGGAAACCGACGACGACGAGTGATCGCCGCGAGTTCGGCGTTGCACGCCGGAGAATCGATTGTCATATTGAAAAGGGCGACGCATTCCGCGCCGCCTTTTTTGATTCTGGCAGCGGGTTCGCGCGTTCGATCGCGCGGCCCAGGACGGGCAAGACAGCCTCAGCATGATGCGGCAGTACGACCTCGTCGAGCGTGTTAAGCGCTACGATCCGGACGCGGATGAGGACCTCCTGAACCGCGCCTATGTCTATGCGATGAAGGCGCATGGCTCGCAGAGGCGTGCCTCGGGCGACCCCTATTTTTCGCACCCGCTCGAAGTCGCGGCGATCCTCACCGAATTGCGTGTCGATGACCAGACCATCGCCGCCGCGATGCTGCATGACACGATCGAGGACACCGAGACTACGCGCGGCGACATCGCCAAGCGCTTCGGCGAGAACATCGCGAGCCTTGTCGAAGGCCTGACCAAGATCAAGAAGCTCGATCTCGTCTCGAAAAAGGCGGCGCAGGCTGAAAACCTGCGCAAGCTCCTGCTCGCGGTCGCGGCCGATGCGCGCGTGCTGCTCGTCAAGCTCGCCGATCGCCTCCACAACATGCGCACCTTGCATTATGTGCCGCCCGACAAGCGTGCCCGCATCGCCGAGGAGACGCTCGAGATCTACGCGCCGCTCGCCGGGCGCATCGGCATGCAGGAAATGCGCGACGAACTGGAGGATATCTGCTTCCGCACCCTGATGCCGGATGCCTATGCGATGGTGATGGCGCGGCTCGAGGCTTTCCGTGCCCGCTCGGGCAAGATCATCGAACTCATCGAGAACGATCTGCGCGAGAAGCTCATCGCCAACAACATCACCGGCGAGGTGAAGGGGCGCGAGAAGAAGCTCTATTCGATCTGGCGGAAGATGGAGCGCAAGAGCGTCTCGTTCGAGCAGCTTTCCGATATCCTCGGTTTCCGCGTGATGGTGGGGAACATCCCTGATTGCTACCGGGTGTTGGGCATCGTTCACAACGCCTGGCCCTTCGTTCCGGGGCGGTTCAAGGATTATATCTCGACCCCGAAACAGAACGATTACCGCTCGATCCACACGACGGTGGTGGGGCCGAAGCACCAGCGCGTCGAACTCCAAATCCGGACGCGGGCGATGGATGAGGTGGCCGAATACGGCATTGCCGCGCATGCTCTTTACAAGGATAAATCGGTCGAGGAGAGGGGCGATATTCTCGGAAAGGAGGCACGCGCCTATCAATGGCTGCGTCGCACGATCGAGACCCTCGCGGAGGGCGACAATCCGGAAGAATTCCTCGAACACACCAAGCTCGAACTCTTCCTCGATCAGGTCTTTTGCTTCACGCCGAAAGGCCTGCTGATCGCCCTGCCGCGCAGCGCGACGCCGATCGATTTCGCCTATGCGGTACACACGGATGTCGGCAATCACGCGGTGGGTTGCCGTATCAACGGCCGCAACGCGCCGCTCACTTCCGAACTGCGCAACGGCGACGAGGTGGAAATCCTCACCTCCGAGGCGCAGGTCCCGCCACCCGCCTGGGAAGGTCTGGTGGTGACCGGCAAGGCCCGCTCCTCGATCCGCCGCGCGACGCGCGAGGCGGTGCGCAAGCAATTCGCTGGCCTCGGAAAGCGAATCATCGAGCGGGCGTTTGCTCGGATGTCGAAGCCCTTCGCCGAGGATAAACTGACCATCGCGGTGCCGCGTCTCGCACGGCCGAGCATCGACGATGTCTACGCGGCTGTGGGGCGCGGCGAATTGCACTCGGCCGATGTGATCAAGGCCGTTTTCCCGGATTTCAAGGAAGATACCGCCAAGGCGCCGGCCTCACCTCAAGGGCAAGGCTGGTTCGGCGTTCAGGGCGCGGGCGAGGTGAAATTCAAGGTTCCGGGGCAGGAAGGCGGCTCTGGCGCGCTGCCGATCCGGGGCCTTTCGGATGACCTGCCGGTGCGGTTCGCGCCGGGTGGCGGACCGGTTCCGGGCGAGCGGATCGTGGGCATCCTGACACCGGGCGAGGGGATCACCATCTATCCCATCCAGTCGCCGAGCCTTTCCGCTTTCGACGAGGAACCCTGGCGCTGGCTTGATGTGCGCTGGGATGTGGAGGAGGGCGAACGCCGCCGCTTCCCGGCGCGCATCATCGTCTCGGTGATCAACGAGCCCGGCAGCCTCGCTGAAGTGGCCCGCATGCTCGCTGAAACCGACGCCAACATCGACAACATTGAAATGCGCGCCAAGACCAAGGATTTTCGAGAGATGGTGCTCGATATCGAGGTGTGGAACATCAAGCATCTCACCACTCTGCTCACGGACCTGAACGCGCGACCAATGATCGCGAATGTCGAGCGTGTGCTCGGGTAGGAAACTCAGGCTTGAAGGTCGTCGCCTTCCGAGATACCCCGATGGCATGACGAGGACGGGAGACAGTTGATGACGCGCGATGAGGTTCTGGCAGAGTTCCGGGCGGCGGGCGCGCTGCTGGAGGGGCATTTCATCCTTTCCTCGGGGCGGCGTTCCGGCGTTTTCATCCAGAAATTCCGCGTCTTTGAAGACCCGAAGCGGACCGAGAGAATCTGCCGTGCTCTGGCCGAGAAGGTCACCGCGCGCTTCGGCAAGGTGGATGTCGTTGTTGCTCCCGCCGTGGGCGGTATCGTGCCCGGCTACGAGATTGCGCGTGCGCTTCAGGCCCGGTCGATCTTCGTTGAGCGTGAGGATGGCGCTTTCCAGTTGCGTCGTGGGTTCGAAATCCGCGCGCATGAAAAGGTGGTGGTGATCGAGGATATCATCACGACCGGGCTTTCGGTGCGCGAATGTCTGAATTCGCTGGGCGACCAGCCGGGTGAAATTCTGGGCGTCGCGTGCCTCATCGATCGCTCGGCCGGCAAGGCCGATCTCGGTGCGCCGCTGGTGGCTTTGTGCGAATTCGCGGTGCCGGATTACGATCCGCGTGAGTTGCCGCCGGAACTTGCCGCGATCCCGGCGACCAAGCCCGGCTCGCGGCACATTCAGGGTGTGAAGGCATGAGCGGGAAACTCCGCCTCGGTGTGAACATCGATCACGTCGCGACCGTGCGCAATGCACGTGGGGGCGCGAGGCCTGATCCCGTCCGTGCAGCGATGCTGGCGATCGGCGCGGGAGCGGATGGCATCACCGCGCATCTGCGCGAGGACCGCCGGCACATCCGCGACACGGATATGGAGCGGCTCAAATCGGGCATCAACAAGCCGCTGAATTTCGAGATGGCCGTCACGCCGGAAATGCTCGCCATCGCCGAGCGCGTGAAGCCGCATGCCTGTTGCCTCGTGCCGGAAAAGCGCGAGGAGCGCACGACTGAAGGCGGGCTGGATGTGGTGGGGCAGCATAACCTGCTCGTTGCCCCCATCGCGATGCTGAAGCGCCATTCCATCCGCGTGTCGCTGTTCATCGAGGCGGATGAAGCGCCGATCCGGACCGCGAAGGCGCTGGGCGCGGATATTGTCGAACTGCACACCGGCACGTGGTGCCACGCGGTCGAGGCCGGGGACGAAACCCGGGCGGCCGCCGAGTTCGCGCGGCTGAAGCATGGCGCGATGTTTGGTGCATCGCTCGGTCTCGAAATGCATGCCGGCCACGGCCTTGATTTCGAAACGGCGGAAAAGCTCGCCACCGTGCCGGAATTCGTTGAGTTCAATATTGGTCATTTCCTGATGGGCGAGGCAATTTTTGTCGGACTTCCGGCGGCCATTGCCGAGATGCGCCTCGCGATGGATCGCGGTCGCCGCGCCGCCGGCCTTTCATGATCATCGGGATCGGCTCCGACCTTTGCCGGATTGACCGCATCGAGAAGACTTTGGCGCGGTTCGGCGAACGTTTCGTCACGCGCGTCTTCACCGAGACGGAGCGTCAGCGCTCCGATCGCAAGGTCGATCGGGCGGCGAGTTATGCGAAGAGGTTCGCTGCGAAAGAGGCTTGCGCCAAGGCGCTCGGCACCGGCCTGCGCATGGGCACCGCCTGGCGCGATATGGGGGTTGTCAACCTGCGCTCCGGCCAGCCGACTCTTCAGTTGACCGGCAAGGCTGCCGAGCGGCTCAAGGCGATCACGCCGGCGGGGCATCACGCGGTGTTGCATCTCACCATCACCGATGATGCGCCTTACGCGCTTGCCGTCGTGGTGATCGAGGCTTTGCCGCAGACGGGCTAAGGCAGCCCTCATCCGCCACATTGCCCTCGCAAGGGCCGGGCTGTATACCGCCCATGAATCCCCTTCCTGCCATGCCAAGGACTTCGCCGCTGATGACAAACCCTGTGCCCGAGAGCGATATGAAATCCCGATCGGGCAGCGGGATTGGCGAAACCATCCGCGTCATCATCGAGGCGCTGCTGATCGCGGTGCTGATCCGCACCTTCCTGTTCCAGCCCTTCTCGATTCCGTCGGGCTCGCTGATCCCGACCCTGCTCATCGGCGATTATCTCTTCGTCTCGAAATACAGCTACGGCTACTCGAAGCATTCCTTCCCGTTCTCGGTCGCGCCACTTTCCGGCCGTATCTGGGCCGGCGAGCCGACGCGCGGCGATATCGCTGTCTTCAAGCTGCCGAAGGACAACGAAACCGATTACATCAAGCGCGTCATTGGCCTGCCGGGTGACCGGGTGCAGGTGCTGGATGGCCGGCTGCGCATCAACGGCCAGTTCGTGCAGAAGGCACCGGATGGCTTTGTCGAGGATCGCGATGCGTTCGGGCGTTCGGCACGCGTGCCGCGCTTTCGCGAAACCCTGCCGAATGGCGTCACCTATCACGTGATCGAACGCGAGGGCGATCGCGGCTATTTCGACAACACGGTCGAATACGTCGTGCCGGCCGGGCACTATTTCATGATGGGTGACAACCGCGACAACTCCACCGACAGCCGCGATCTTGGTTCGGTGGGTTTCGTGCCGTTCAACAATCTGGTCGGCAAGGCGCAGATGATCTTCTTCTCGGTGGAAGAGGGCACACAGGCCTGGCAGATCTGGCGCTGGCCGACGGATGTGCGCTGGGGCCGCCTGTTCCAGCGGATCAGGTGATGGCACGCCTGCCGCGTGACCCGTTGCTGGCGCGGATCGGCTATTCGTTCCGCGATGCGGATTTGCTGGAAGAAGCGCTCACGCATGTTTCCGTCTCGCTGCCGGGGGGCAAGAGCTATCAGCGCCTCGAATATCTGGGCGACCGGGTGCTCGGGCTCGTGATCTCGGAATTGCTGTTCGAGACATTTCCCAAGGCGACCGAGGGTGAGTTGTCGCGCCGGCTCGCCGACCTCGTCCGGAAGGAAACCTGCGCCGATATCGCCCGCCTCTGGGGTTTGGGCGAGCATATCCGCCTTGGCGAAGGGGAGCGTCGCTCGGGCGCTCGCAAGCGCGATGCCATTCTGGGCGATGCCTGCGAGGCCCTGCTCGGCGCGGTGTTCTGCGATGGCGGCTTCGAAGCGGCACGAACGCTGATCCGGACCCATTGGCAAGCGCGGATGCACCAGCCGGTCACCGCGCCGAAAGACCCGAAAACCCGGCTTCAGGAACTGGTTCAGGCAAAGGGGCTTTCCGTGCCACGTTATGTCGATATCGGCCGCTCCGGCCCCGATCATGCTCCGCAATTCGAGGTGGCCGTGATGGTGGATGGCCATGCCGAAGCGCGCGGAAGCGGCCCCTCGAAGCGGGTGGCAGAGCGCGCAGCCGCTGAAAGCTGGCTCGCACGGGAAGGGATCGAGACATGACACTCGAAGCTGGCGAGGCAGGCTCGGAAACCCGTTGCGGATTCGTGGCTCTGATAGGCGCGCCGAATGCCGGAAAGTCCACATTGCTCAATGCGCTGGTGGGCGCGAAAATCTCGATCGTGTCGCGCAAGGTGCAAACCACGCGCACGCAGATCCGCGGCATCGCGATGGAAGGCCGCACACAGATCATCTTTGTCGACACGCCGGGCATCTTCAATCCGAAGCGGCGGCTTGAAACCGCGATGGTCACCTCGGCCTGGGGCGGGGCGGCGGATGCCGATATCGTCGCGGTTCTGATCGATGTCACCCGGCATGATGACGAAGCTCAGGAGGCGGTGCTGACCCGGCTCGCTGACGTGCGTCAGCCGAAGCTGCTGATTCTCAACAAGATTGACCTGATTGAACGCCCGCAGCTTCTCGCGATGGCTGAAAAGCTCAACCAGCGCATCGGCTTCGCGGCGACCTTCATGGTCTCGGCGCTCACGGGTTCGGGCGTGAAGGGCATTCTGGCCGATCTTGGCCAGCGCCTGCCCAAAGGTCCGTGGCTTTACCCCGAGGATGAGATTTCGGATGCGCCCTTGCGGTTCCTTGCGGCCGAGATCACGCGCGAGAAAATCTTCGAGCGTCTGCACGATGAACTGCCCTATCGCTCCACGGTCGAAACCGAGAGCTGGAAGACGCTCAAAGGCGGCGATGTGCGGATCGAGCAGGTGATTTTTGTCGAACGCGAAAGCCAGCGCAAGATCATGCTGGGCGAAAAGGGCCAGACGATCAAGGCGATCGGCTCGGCGGCCCGCAAGGAAATCGCTGAGGCGGCTGAAGCCAAGGTGCATCTCTTCCTGTTCGTGAAAGTGCGTGAGAACTGGACGGACGACCCGGAGCGCTATCGCGAGATGGGGCTGGAATTCCCCAAAGCCACCAAGGGATAGAGCGGCATGGAATGGCGTGACGAGGGGCTTGTTCTCGCCACGCGCCGCTTCGGCGAGCGGGATTGCGTGCTCGAAGTGATGACCGAGCATCACGGGCGGCATCTCGGCCTTGTGCGGGCAGGGCGCTCCAGTCGGCACGCGCCGATGCTCCAGCCCGGAAACCGCCTCGCGCTGGTCTGGCGGGCTCGGCTCGATGAGCATCTGGGCGTGTTTTCAGCCGAAACGCTGCATGCGCGGGCCGGGCAGGTGCTGGCCTCACCTCTGGCGCTTCATGCGGTCAACCATCTCGGGCTTCTGCTGCGGTTGATGCCCGAGCGCGAGGCTCATAGCCATGTCTATCACGCCGCCGATGGCCTTTGCGGCTTGCTGGGTGAGCCGGCGCATCTCGCGGCGACGATGGTCCGATTCGAATTGATGATCCTGAGCGAGCTTGGCTTCGGGCTGGATCTTTCTCAATGCGCTGCCACGGGCAGTGTGGGGAACCTCATCTATGTCTCGCCGAAATCCGCACGTGCCGTCAGTGCGGAGGCAGGGGCGCCTTATGCTGGCAAGCTCCTCAAGCTGCCGTCGTTCCTGCTGGAGGCGCCGCGTGCCGATGTCCCACCGCCTGAACTCGAAGCGCTGAACGAGGCTTTTGAACTCGCGGGGTTTTTCCTCCAGCGCCATGTGTTCGAACCGCGCGGCATTTCGGATATTTCATCTCGCAAAGCTCTTCTGACGCAAATGAATTTGGCGCTGGCGCAGGGTTGAGAGACGAACATTCTGCGATTCAAATAAAATTTTAGCGATGTTCGTCGCCGGTTTGTTTGCAATTACTGGTTTATCTCCAACTCTTCCAGGAGTGGATGATGAAGCCTGCAGAAGCGGCGCGACAATTTTTCAAGGATCGAAGCGGCGCAACGGCGCTGATTTTCGCGATCTCCCTGCCGGCCATGGCGGGCGGGATGGGCCTTGCCATCGATTATGCCGGCGTCACGCGTCAGCAGGCGAACCTGCAATCCGCCGCCGATGCGGCCGCCTTGAATGCCGCACGTGAACTGATCATCGCAGAACCCACCGTTGCCCGCCTGCAAGCGGTCGCCAAACGAACGGTCGATGCGCTTCTGCTCGAAAAGGGCATCAAGGCAGACTGGACCGTGGACAGTACGCTGGAGCAGAGCGGCAAGGCCGTGGTCGTCAAGGTGACGCGCCCCATCGTGCCGATGTTCCGCAGGCTTTACGCCACGCTCGGTGTCGCGCCCGACCCATGGATCGCCAATGTGAAGGCAACGGCGCGTCTCGCGCACAATTCCAAGCTCTGCCTTCTGCTGATGGGCGACAACAACACGGCGATGGCCATCAACATGAATGCGCGGCTGACTGGCGCGCAGTGCTCCATCCATTCGAATTCCCGCTCACGCGAAGGGATCAAGCTCGGGGAAGGCTCGAAGCTGACCGCGGACCTCGTCTGCTCGCGCGGCGGGATTTCGAACAGTGGCAGCACGGTGCAGAGCGAGATTTTGAACGATTGCCCGCCGGTGCTCGATCCATTGCGGACGCGGATCGCGCCAGTTGCCGGAACCTGCACGAAGACGACGCGGGAAGTCTATAAATCCGGCCTCATCACGCTGAGCCCCGGCACCTATTGCGGCGGCTTCGAGGTTCAGGGCACTGCTCAGGTTCAGCTCAATCCCGGCATCTACATCTTCAAGGATGGCGATCTGACCGTGCGCGACAACGCTATTCTGCGCGGCTCCGATGTCGGACTGTTTTTTCAGGGTGGTCCGTCCTATTTCCGTTTCACGGGCAACGCGTTGATCGATCTTTCCGGACCGAAGGGTGGCCCGATGGCGGGCATCCTTCTGTGGCGCGACCGGATCGTCAACCGCGCCGACATGACAAGCGGAAAATCTCCGTCCCTGACGAATGTGATCACCGCCAACCGCGCAACCCGGCTTACAGGCACGATCTATCTGCCGGAAGGCACGCTCTACATCGGGGCGAAAGCGCCGGTCGCACAGGTCTCGGATTACACGGTGATCCTCGCGCGCAAGCTCGAACTCTATGATGGCCCGAACCTTGTGCTGAACACCAACTATGCCGGCTCGGAAGTTCCGGTGCCACAGGATCTCGGACCCATCGGGCTCAAGAACCTCAGGCTGGAGAACTAGCCATGCGCAGGGCTCTCCGATCCTTGCTGCATCGGTTCCGGCGCGCTCGCGAGGGCTCGGCTTCTGTTCTGCTGGCGATTGGCCTTCCTTCCCTGCTCGCCCTTGCCGGTGGAGCGGTCGATTACACAGCGGCGACACAGTCGCAATCGCGCCTGCAGGGTGTTGCGGATGCCGCCGCACTGTCGATCGCCCGCGAGATGACGCTCTCGCCGATGACGCCGCAGCGCGTGCAGCTCCTCGCCGCCAGCCATGTCCAGGCGGCTCTGGGGGGCGAGGCCAGCGAAGTTCAGGTTGTCGGCACGCTGGCCGAGAACAATACGGCTATTCTGGTGGTGATCACCGCTCCCCTCAGGACGCCTCTGGGCCTGTTGCCGAAGCTGACGGGCGAGACGACCTTGCAGTCGAAATCACTGGCGCGAGTGAACACCTCCTCGTCGCCGACCAAGCTGTGCGTGCTCTCGCTGGGCGAATATCACAATGGCGGCATTTTCATGCATAACGGCTCGATGCTGAACGCGCCGGAATGCATGCTGTACTCCAACTCGACGCACAAGAGCGCGGTGATCGTTCAGCAGGGATCGCAGCTGACCGCCAACATGGTTTGTGCCCGTGGCGGTGTTTCCAACATGGCCGGCCAGGTGCGGGCCACGCTGGTCAACGATTGCCCGATCCAGCGCAATCCGCTCGACACGAAGCCGGAGCCGCCGCTTCAGGGTGCGTGCTTGCAGAACAAACTCACGATCAAGGATGGCATCCGCACACTCTCGCCGGGCGTCTATTGCAAGGGCGTGACGATCGAGGGAACCGCGCGCGTGACCCTCAATCCGGGCATCTATATCTTCCGGGACGGCCCGCTGACGGTGCGCCAGAATGCCGAATTCGCCGGCCAGGGCGTGACCCTGATGTTCACCGGCAAGAAATCCTATTTCCGCTTCCTCGACAACAGCCTGATCCGCATCTCCGCACCCTCGGGTGGCGCAAGTGCGGGCATGCTGCTTTGGGAGGCGCGCTCCTTCCAGCCCGGCCTGAATTCGTGGAAGAATGGCGGTTGCGGCGGCGGGGATGATGATGACGATGATGCCGGCGCAAACAATTGCGGCCCCCCGGTCCCCGGCGTGGTGCCGCCGAAAAAAACGAACGAGCACCACATCAACTCCGACCGCGCACGCGAACTGACCGGAACGATTTACCTGCGCAACGGTCTGCTGCTGATCGACAGCCGCCGCCCGGTGGCCGACCAGTCGCCGTTCACCGTGATGGTCGTGAACAAGCTCGACCTTTATGACGGGCCGAACCTGATGTTGAATTCCAATTTCGCGGGTGCCTCCGTCCCTGTTCCGCAAGGGCTTGGTCCGTTGGGGAGCAAACAGGTCCGTCTCGGCATGTGATCAGCGCGAGAAGCGCATTGCCATCTGCGCCGACGAGATCATCATGTTGTAATCGTTGACGATCCAAGTGAAATCGTTTCCCGCGCCCCGGCGGGCATCGCCTTTCGACTTCTGAAGCTTGGTCTGGAATTCCCTCAACTTTCCGAGAAAACGGGAAGGATAGGAATCGAAGCCCGACATCTGGCCCGGATTGGCGGCGTTGAAGGCGTCGAATTCACGCACAACAGGTGCAAAGCGGGCGAGGGCCTCGTCATAGCCTTTCATGTCAACGATGGGTTTCTTGTCCGTTGGCATGAAATCCATGATTTCCTGCGCCCGCATCATCACGATCTTGACATGGTAGCGGCCGGTCTTGCCTTCAGTCGCCTCGATGGCCGCGAGTTCACGCTCATCGATATCGCGCTTGAAAGCCTTCAGCAGCCCTTCAATTTTCGCACGCTCGGTGTTGAAGGTCTCGGCTGCCGGCACGAGCTTCACGTGCAGAGCTTTGCCCTCGGCCATGTTGTCGACCTTGTAATCCTGACGCTCGTAATAGCCGTTGGCCTGAGTGATGATGGGGGCCAACGCCTCATAGGCTGCGATGTACCGCCCCATCGCGGCGTCCAGTTCAGGGGATTTCGGATCTGCCATCATCGCTGATTTGGCCTTCGCGATTTCCGAACGCACGTCGTAGAGAGAATAAAGGCCATAAGTGATGTAGCGCTCTCGCCCGGTGGGGCCCGTCTTCACATTCACCCAGCTGGCATAGCGATCCCATGATTGCGTGGCACGCAAAGTCCGGTTCATGAGGCTGATATAGGCATTCGATTTGGAGATCGCGGCGACCAGAGCCGGGTCCTGCGGCGGTCTCTGAGGTCTCGGGGCCTGCTGCGCCATTGCCGGCAGGCTCGCGAGAAAGGCGGCAGCGTATAGGGCAAAACGGCGGGTGATCATGGGTATCTCCCTCGTGTGGCAGGCACGGTGTGCTTGATCCGGCCGGAACATGCCGCAAATCCCGGTGAGGCGCCATCCCCAGCCGTATGCACAGGAAAGCCTAGGAATCAGGCATACGAACCGCCATCCTCCCTGAGTTGATTCGCGGTCGAGTTGGGCTGCGCCAGAGAGTTTCGCATGGGAAAGCCGGTTGAGCCACCACCCGAAGAGGGGACTGAGGTTGTCGCCCTGCGCGATGCGCTGGAGGAGCGCTACCTCGCCTATGCCCTCTCGACCATTATGCATCGAGCGCTGCCCGATGCGCGCGATGGGCTGAAGCCTGTTCACCGGCGCATTCTCTACGGCATGCATCTCCTGCGGTTGAACCCGGCCGCGCCGTTCAAGAAAAGCGCGAAAATCGTCGGTGATGTGATGGGTACGTTCCATCCGCATGGCGATCAGGCGATCTATGATGCGCTGGTCCGTTTGGCGCAGGATTTCTCATCGCGCTACCCGCTGGTCGATGGGCAGGGGAATTTCGGCAACATCGATGGCGATGGCGCGGCCGCCTATCGCTACACCGAAGCGCGCATGACGGAGGTCGCGCGCCTTCTGCTCGAAGGCATTGACGAGGATGCCGTCGCGTTCCGCCCCAATTACGACGGGCTGAACGAAGAGCCGGTCGTGCTCCCCGGCGCCTTCCCGAACCTCCTCGCCAACGGTGCCCAGGGCATCGCGGTCGGCATGGCGACCTCCATTCCGCCGCACAATGCCGCCGAACTTTGCGCAGCCGCGATCGCCCTGATTGACGATCCGACCGCCCCGCTCGAAACCCTGATGAGCCATGTGCCGGGGCCGGATTTCCCGACCGGTGGCATCATTGTCGAGACGCCGGCGAGCCTCGCCGAGACCTACCGCACGGGCCGAGGCTCGGTGCGGATGCGGGCGCGGTGGCACAAGGAGGAAACGGGGCGGGGGACCTATGTCGTCATCGTCACCGAAATTCCCTATCTCGTGCAGAAATCGCGGCTGATCGAGAAGATCGCCGAACTGCTCAACGAGAAAAAGCTGCCGCTTCTCAATGATGTTCGCGATGAGAGCGCCGAGGATATTCGCATCGTCCTCGAGCCGCGCAGCCGCGCCGTCGAGGCCGAGCTGATGATGGAGGCCTTGTTCAAGCTCACGGAACTGGAAGCGCGCTTCCCGGTCAACCTCAATGTGCTGATCGACGGCAAGGTGCCGAAAGTGGTGGGGCTTGGCGAGGCCCTGCGCGCGTTTCTCGATCACCGCCGTGATGTGCTGCTGCGTCGCTCCCGCCATCGGCTTGGGCAGATCGAGGCGCGCCTTGAAATTCTCGGTGGCTTGCTCGTCGCTTTCCTCAATCTCGATGAGGTGATCCGTATCATCCGTGAGGAGGATGAGCCCAAGCCGGTGCTGATGCGCCGCTTCGACCTCACGGAGGTGCAGGCCAATGCCATCCTCGACACGCGCCTGCGCCAGTTGCGCAAGCTCGAGGAAATGGAGTTGCGCAAGGAGCACGAGGAACTCTCGGCCGAAAAGGCGCAAATCGAGTCGCTGCTCGCCTCCGAAGCCAAGCAATGGAAGACCGTGCGCTGGGAGATCGGCGAGGTCGCAAAGAAATTCTCCAAGGAGACTGCCCTGGGCCGGCGCCGGTCGGATTTCGGCCTCGTGGGCGAGGTATCCCTCGATGTCGCGGAAGCCCTGATCGAGCGTGAACCGATCACGGTCGTCGTGACGCAAAAGGGGTGGATCCGGGCGCTCAAAGGCCATGCGGTGGACCTCACCACTTTAGCCTTCAAAGGCGACGACGCCCTGCATTTCGCCTTCCCGACCGAGACAACCGCGAAGATCATCCTGATGACGACGGACGGCAAGGCTTTCACGCTTGATGCCTCGAAACTGCCTGGCGGTCGCGGGTTCGGTGAGCCGATCCGCCTGATGGTCGATCTCGACTCCGAGGCGGAGATCATGGCTGCCTTCGCGCATCAGCCGGGGCGCAAGTTCGTGCTTGCCGCGCGTGATGCCCGCGGTTTCATGGTGCCGGGCGATGATCTCCTCTCCTCCACCCGCAAGGGGCGGCAGGTGATGGTGGTGGACGATGCACGCCTGTGGCGCATCGTGCCGGTTGAGGGGGATCAACTCGCGATTGTTGGCGAAAATCGCAAGATGCTGGTCTTCCCGCTGGCCGAAGTGCCGGAAATGGCGCGCGGGAAGGGTGTGCGCCTGCTCAAGATGAAGGATGGCGGCCTCTCGGACATCAAGACGTTCGCCACCGAAAAAGGGCTGACCTGGCAGGATTCATCCGGGCGGACATTCAGCCTCAAGGGCGAAGAGCTCGCTGACTGGAGCGGCGCGCGGGCCGAGGCCGGACGATTGGTGCCGAAAGGCTTCCCGCGCTCAGGTCTCTTCACTGGATAAGTGCATTTTTGCAAATTTGATGCGCCGATAAGCTCTGATTTTGGCCTTGTCGCATGCGTTGGCGCAACCTAACTCTGTCGAAGGCTTATTCCAGCCCTTCAGAGGACATTCTTTCATGACCACCATCGCGATTGTCTACCATTCCGGTTACGGCCATACCGAAGTCTTGGCCAAGGCTGCAGCCGAGGGCGTGACGCGCGCTGGCGGCAAGCCCTTGCTGCTCAAGATCGAGAACGCTTCGCAGGATTTCAACCCGCTGCTGGATGCCGCCAGCGCCGCCGACGGCATTCTTTTCGGTGCGCCGACCTATATGGGTTCGGTTTCCGCTCCGATGAAGGCGTTCATGGATGCCTCGTCCAAAGTGTGGATGTCGCAGGGCTGGAAAGACAAGGCTGCGAGCGGTTTCACGAATTCGAACTCGCTTTCCGGCGACAAGCTCAACTCCCTGATCCAGCTCTCGATTCTCGCGGGCCAGCATTCGATGATCTGGGTTTCGCTCGGGATGATGCCGGGCAACCCGAATGGCAATTCCACTTCGGCGGCGGATACGCCCAACCGTATCGGTTCTTACCTCGGTGCGATGGCGCAGTCCGACAATGTTGCGGCCGAGCAGAGCCCGCCTGAAGGTGACAAGGAGACCGTGCGTCTGCTCGCGGCCCGGATGGTGAAGATCGCCGCCAAGCTTTCAGCCTGAAGCCCCCTCCGGTAGAATGACGAATCAGACGGCGCGACGCTGGTCGCGCCGTTTTCTTTTGCAAGGATGCATCCGATGTCCGAACCCAAGCCGCAGCCCCGCCTCCTGTGCTTTCTCGATGCCATGTGCTCGTGGTGCTACGGCTTCTCGCCGGTGATGGATAAGATCGCCGACCATTTCGGCGACAGGCTCGAATATTTCACCTTCAGCGGCGGCCTGCGACCTTTCAACAAGGAGCCGATGGCGCCGGAAATGCGGGAGAAACTCGCCGCAACCTACGAAAAGATCGGCGAGATCACGGGCCAGCCCTTCACGACAGCCCGGCTGATGGACCCCGATTTCATCTACGATACCGAGCCCGCGAGCCGGGCGATTGTGGCTATGCGCCACCTGACGGACGGTGAGGATTATTCCTATTACCTCACCATCCAGCGCGCTTTCTACGCGCAGGGCGAGGATATCACGCAGGATGACGTTCTGGCCGGCTATGCTGCCCGTTTTGAAATTCCGAAAGAAACGTTTCTGGAGACATTCCGCTCGGAGAAAATCCGCGAGGCCACAATGAGCGATTTCCGGGTGGCACAGAATTTCGGGATCACGGGTTTTCCCACTCTGGTTCTCCACCGTCTCGATGGCAAGAACCCGCAGGCGA
Source organism: Hyphomicrobiales bacterium (assembly GCA_017302635.1). Classification (GTDB taxonomy): domain Bacteria; phylum Pseudomonadota; class Alphaproteobacteria; order Rhizobiales; family Beijerinckiaceae; genus Rhabdaerophilum. Next base: position 103,340 of record JAFLCX010000001.1, on the reverse strand, counting down.
TGCTGCTGGTGGGGCAAGGCTATGCCGCGGCAGAAGAGATGATCGAGCGCATCGAGGCCGCCTTGGTGGCCGACGTCTGATCGGAACGGCCTGTCTATCGCCTTTTCATCTCGCGAACCGGACGCGGCTTCGCTTGAGAATGCTCTACCGGTCGACCCGGTCCCAGGCCAACATGCCCAGCCGCTCCTGCGGCAGGAAGCGGGCCTTGTAAGCCATCTTCTTCGAGCCCTCGACCCAGTAGCCAAGATAGAGATAGGGCAGGCCCAGCGTGCGTGCGCGGGCAATGTGATCGAGGATCATCAGGGTGCCGAGCGAGCGGACTGCGTAATCGGGGTCATAAAACGAATAGACCATCGAGAGGCCATCCGAGAGGATATCGGTCAGCGATACGCCCACAAGGTCACCGGGGCGCTCGCCCACCGGCGGAAGGCGATACTCCACCAACCGGGTCTCAACATGGCTGTCCTCCACCATCATCGAGTAATCGAGCACCGACATATCGACCATCCCGCCATCGGCGTGGCGCTCGTCGAGATAGGCGCGGAACAGCGAATACTGCTCCGAAGTCGGGGTCGCCGGCTGCATGCGTCCGGTGATGTCGGAATTGTCGCGCAGAACGCGGCGGAATGTGCCCGAGGGCCGGAACTCGTCCACCAGAACGCGCACCGAAACGCAGGCGCGGCAGGTTTCGCAAGCCGGGCGATAGGCAATCGACTGGCTGCGACGGAAGCCGCCTTGCGTCAGGATTTCGTTGAGCTGGATCGCGCGTTTGCCCACGAGATGCGTGAACACCTTCCGCTCCTGCCTCCCCGGAAGGTAAGGGCAGGTGGTGGGTGCTGTGAGGAAGAATTGCGGCGTATCCCGCGGCTGCTGCGTCATGCCCTGAATGTGAACCGGATTCCTCCGGTTTCGCAAGGTGGTCGAATGGCCGCATCATCATCGGACTGGGTCTGATGATGACGTCCTACCCGCCTTCGCTATGCGCTGGCTCGCTGCCTTTCGGCACCCATGGCATTACGATGCCGTTGGGATCGATGCGCTGAGGCGCAAAACCATCGGCGGAAAGGGCGGCGAAAATCTCTGCTGCATGGGGCGCACCGCGTGTTTCGACCGTGACATCAAGCGATACGCCTTTTGCAGGCACCGAGAGGAAGGTGCGGCGATGCATCACCTCAAGGATGTTCGCGCCGAGCTCGCCGAGCCTTGTCGCCACGCGACCGAGAAAGCCGGGACGATCATCGGAAGTGAGGCGGAAGGAGATGATGCGCTCCTTGCGCTCGAGTTCCCGCACCATGATCGAGGCGAGGATGCGCGCATCGATGTTCCCGCCGCACAGGATCAGCCCGACCTTGCGGCCCTGAAAGCGCTTCGGGCTATGCAGCATTGCCGCGAGCCCGGCGGCGCCGGCGCCTTCCGCCATCGAGCGCTGGTGGTTTGCGAAAGCATCCACCGCGCGCTCCACCGCGCTTTCCGGCACCATGATGATGTCGGACACGAGCTTGCGCGCGATCTCAAGCGTGAGCTTGCCGACATGCTTGACGGCGATGCCCTCGGCCAAGGTTGGTCCGCCGATCTTCCGCGCCGTGCCGTGCAACGCGTTGTGGAACGAGGGGTAACTTTCGACCTCGACGCCGATGATCTCGATCGAGGGCTTCAGCGCCTTCGCGGCAATCGCCACACCCGAGATCAGCCCGCCTCCGCCCATCGGCACGACAATGCAATCGAGATCAGGGAAATCCGCGAGCAACTCGAGGCCGATCGTTCCCTGTCCTGCGATCACATCCGGGTCGTCATAGGGATGCACCAGCACCAGCCCACGATCAGCAATGAGGCGCTCGACCTCGGCCTGACTCTCGGCCAGTGTTTCACCCTTGAGGATCACCTCTGCTCCGAAACGGGCCGTGTTCTCGACTTTCACCTGCGGGGTCGCCTCCGGCATCACAATGGTGGCCGGAATGCCAAGGCGCTGCGCGTGATAGGCCACGGCCTGGGCATGGTTTCCGGCCGACATCGCAATCACGCCCTTGGAGCGCGCGGCATCATCGAGGCGCGACATCTTCACGTAGGCGCCGCGCTCCTTGAAGGAACCTGTCACTTGCATGTTCTCGAATTTGACGACGCAATCCGCGCCGGTCAGCGTCGAGAGGCGCGGCGCGAGCAAAGTGGGTGTGCGCACCACTTGCCCGGCCAGCAGGGCGGCGGCGGTTTCAATGGCGGTGAAAGTGGGGGTATTCACACCGTTTTCTCCCGGTTCGTCTTTTCAGAAGTGTCTTTGTGCGCCGTCAGCATAACCAAAGAAGCCACCGGGTTTCAGCACCAGAATGAAGGTCAGGATAGTGAAAGACACCAATTCCCAGTGTTGTATAGGGAATAGCGCCATCCAGATGGCCTGAACGATACCAATCGCAACGGCTGTGATGACGGCTCCGCCCAGAGACCCGATGCCGCCGAGGATGGCGGCCATCAGCCCGGTGAGGCCGAGCATGGTGCCGCCCGAAAAACTCATGCCGCCCCAGAACAGGGTGATGAACGCGCCTGCGAGGCCGGCGAGGGCCGTCGCGAGCAAGCTCGCAGCGACAAGAGTTGCGCGCGGATCCAACCCCAGAAGGCGCGCGGCCTCGGCATCATCGGCAATGGCGCGCCAGGCCATGCCGAAACGGCTGCGGCGCATGAAAACCAGCACAAGCGCAATCATCATCACGCCGGTGACGGCGAGGCCGACAAAGCGTGGGCTGACGATGACATTGAAATCACCCGAGGAGGCGAGGATCATCCCGCCCGAGCCGACCGGCGGCAGCCAGGCATTGCGTGCGCCCTGCGCCAGTCGCAATCCTTCCTGAACGGCCACCAGCAAGCCAACGCCGGCCACGAGGATCGGCTGACCACCCCGCACCGCCAGTGGGGCGAGAACGAACCTTCCCGTGGCATGTCCCCACAAGGCCGTGGTCGCGAGCACCGCCAGCAGGGCGAGGCTCTCGATCATGCCGGGTGCGCCGGAGAAAAACGCAGCAAGCAGGCTGACCGCGATCGTCATCACCATGCCGCCCATTGCTGCGAATTCGCCGAAGGCGAGGTTGATCCGGCCGATAATCCCGTAAATCAGCGCGGTCGCGAGGGCGAGAAGCGCAAGAATCGTGATGCGCGGCAAGGCTCCGATGGCGTGCTGGAGCATGTTCGCCTGAATCCGCGAAGTCTGGAACCAGCCGCGCTCGCCGATCGGTGGACCCGGATCGGTCTGGATCGCGATCTGGCTTTCGAGCCAGCGCTCCTTGAGGAACCACATTTGCGCTTCACCAAGCCCCACGCCATCGAGCGATACCGCCACAAGATCGCGCTTGGCGGCTGAATACCCGGTGCCGCCGAACCGGCAGCTGAGCAGCCTCGGGCGCGCTCCCTCTGGCCCCGCCCGGAAGGTGACATGCACCGCGCGCTCGGACACGCCTTCGCTCTCCAGCACAACGAGCCCGTTCTCGATGGAAAACAGGGCAGGCAGCAGCATACGGCAAAGCCGACCCTGCTCGGCATCGAGCGAGGGGCCGCAGGAGGCGAGAAACAGGGGCGACAGGGCCGCGAGGAAGCGGAAAAGGGCAGGGCGGCGCGGCATAGCGCTATCTGAAGTCGCGGTGATGCCTTTGGCAAGGCCGCGTGATGTCAGCCCATCGCCTTGAGCAATCGCGCGGCACGCGGCGCGAAATAGGTGAGAATGCCGTCGCAACCCGCGCGTTTGAAGGCGAGCAGGGTTTCGAGCATCGCCTTGTCGGCATCGAGCATGCCACGCTCGGCGGCGGCCATGATCATCGCGTATTCGCCCGAGACCTGATAAGCGAAAGTCGGCACGCCGAACTGATCTTTCACGCGCGTCACGATATCGAGATAGGGCAGGCCGGGCTTGACCATCACGTAATCCGCGCCTTCCGCGAGATCGAGTTCGACTTCGCGAAGGGCCTCGGCGGCGTTGGCCGGGTCCATCTGGTAGGTTTTCTTGTCGCCCTTCAAGGTGCTTGAAGCGCCTACCGCATCGCGGAACGGGCCATAGAAGGCCGAAGCGTATTTTGCCGCATAGGCCATGATGGAAACATCATGGAAGCCCGCCGCATCCAGCGCCTCACGGATCGCGCCAACCCGGCCATCCATCATGTCAGAGGGCGCGATGACATCCGCACCGGCCTGAGCCTGCACGAGCGCCTGCTTCACCAGAACCGCAACCGATTCATCGTTGAGAACCTGTCCGTTCGCGACAAGCCCGTCATGTCCGTGGCTGGTATAGGGGTCGAGCGCCACATCGGTGATGATGCCGATATCCGGCACCGCTTCCTTGATGGCGCGGATCGCGCGGCAGATGAGGTTCTCGGGGTTGAGCGCCTCGGAGCCCATTTCGTCGCGCAAGGTGATGGGCGTGTTGGGGAAAAGGGCGAGGGCAGGAATGCCGAGTGTTGCGGCTTCCTTCGCTTCGTTCACGGCATGGTCGATCGAGTGCCGCATCACCCCTGGCATGGTGGGGATCGGCTCGGAATGGCCTTCGCCTTCGCAGATGAAGATCGGCCAGATCAGGTCAGCAGTGGAGAGGGAATTCTCGCGCACCAGCCGGCGTGCCCACTCCGCCTTGCGGCTGCGGCGCATGCGTCGCGGCAGGTCCAACCGCGTTTCGAGCCGATGATCGACAGGCCAGCGCATGAAACCCTCCGCGCACAAACTCGTTCCAGTCTGGAATAGTTCTCATCTCTTTACGCGGCGCGGCCCCGTGAGGAAAGAGCCGCGTATGCAAAGAATGAATCACGCGCCTCCTCGTTGACGTGCCGCAAAGGCCGAACTACGCCACGAGAATAGGGTGTGAGGGTGCATATGACCGGAGCAGCAGGCGATATTCTGATCGAGCGTCACGGCGCGCTGGGGCTGGTGACTCTCAACCGGCCTCAGGCGCTCAATGCGCTCAACGACGCGATGGTGGATGGCCTGCGCGGCGCTCTGGATGAGTGGCGTGACGATACCACGATCCGCCATGTGCTGATCCGCGGCGCGGGCGGCAAGGCCTTCTCGGCTGGCGGCGATATTCGCCTGATGCACGATCTCGGCAAGGCCGGAAAGCACGACGTCGCGCTTGATTTCTGGGCGCGGGAGTATCGTCTCAATGCCGTGATCAAGCATTATCCGAAACCGTTCATCGCGCTCATCGATGGCATCGTCATGGGCGGCGGGGTGGGCGTGTCGCTGCATGGCTCGCATCGGCTCGCGGGGCCGAATTACCTCTTCGCCATGCCGGAAGTGGGTATCGGCTTCTTTCCCGATGTCGGTGCGAGTTACGCCCTGCCGCGTCTCCCGCATGCCACCGGAGCATGGCTCGCGGTGACAGGGGCGCGCATTCGCCGTGCCGATGCGCTCGAGCTCGGGCTTGCCACGCATTCGGTGCGTGAAGGCTGCGAGGAGGAGATCATTATGCATCTCTCGGCCGGCATTCCGGTGGATGTCGCGCTCGGACGAATGCATGAAGACGCCGGTGAGGCGCATGTGCGCGAGCGGTTCGATCAGATCAGCCGCCATTTCTCTCATACGACGCTGCGGGACATTCTGGCCTCGCTCGAAGCGGCGGGACCCGACAATGCTTTCGCAGCGGAAACCCTTGCCGGCATGCGCAAGAAGTCACCGACTTCGATGGCGATCGCCATCGAGCAGATGCGGCGCGGGGCGGAACTCGATTTCGATGATGCGATGGTGATGGAATATCGCATCGTTTCGCGCCTCGTGCACGATCCCGATTTCTATGAGGGCGTGCGGGCGCTGATCATCGACAAGGACAATCATCCACACTGGAACCCGGCGCGGATCGAGGATATCGATCCCGCGCGCATTGCAGCGCATTTCGCGCCGCTTGCGCATGATCTCGACCTCGCCGGAGCCTGAACATGGCCCGTCCCCATGATGCCCAGAATGGTCGCAACGATTTCGTGATCGAGCCCGGCGGCCGCGACGAGCCGCCGATCGGCGGAGAACTCAAGGCATCCGGTGTGCGCTGGGATCTCGTCATGACCCTGTTCCTGCGGCTCGCCGCGACGATCTGCATGCTCAAGGGCGTCGCATTCTGGGCGTTGATCCTCGGGTTTGGCGATCTGCCCCTCGGCGAGGAGCCGCGACTGAGGCAGGCCATCATCGTCGCTTTTGCTCTGCTCAATTGCTCTGCGGCAGTCGGCCTTTGGCTGCTGGCGACCTGGGGAACAAGCCTCTGGCTGTTTCTCTCGACGATCGAGTTCGTCCTTGGCGCTACGGGTTTTGCGCGCACGATCGGGCTGTTCACGGCCGTGGGTGCCGGCATCATGATCGCTGTGTTTTTCATCCTCACCTTCGCGTTCCGCCGCCAGAAATTCTGACCACGGTGAGGGCGGGGCGCTTGGTTAGCGTTTGGTGAGATTCACGAGTTGAAAATACTAACAAATACAAGAGAGTGATTTCATTTACCGCGAAGTATGAATGCAGAATTTACGCTGCAATTTAAAGGCATATTCACGGGATCGCCTTATACATACCCTCACAACACGGGGACAGGCACAAGTCTGCCTCAAGCAAAACAGGGGTGTATGTTATGTCTAAGAGCAATGTTGCTGTCCGTCAGGATGGAAATAGCGAGCAGATCCAGCAGGTCCGCCCGAAGTATCTTGAAGCTCTGGCCTTGGTCGAGCGTCTTCATCGTCGTCTTCTCGATGTGATCAAGGACGAGTTTGACCGTCGCGGCCGCAATGATGTGAACAGCGTTCAGGCGCTGCTGCTGTATAACATCGGCGATAACGATGTGACGGCGAGCGAGTTGCGCACCCGCGGTTACTATCTGGGCTCGAACGTCTCCTACAACGTGAAGAAGCTCGTGGAGCTGGGCTATCTCTCGCATCAGCGCAGCCGCGTGGATCGCCGCTCGGTCCGTATCCGCCTCGCGCCGAAGGGTGACGAAGTGCACAAGATCGTGGCCGATCTCTATGAGAAGCACGTCCGTACGATCGAGCAGATCGGCGGTATCGGTCAGGACGATTTCGAGACCCTGAACCATGCGCTGCTGCGACTCGACCGCTTCTGGACCGACCAGATCCGTTACCGTCTCTGATCAAGGCTTCGATCGCAGTTTTTCCGAAATCCGGGATGCTGCCCTGCGAGACCGGGCAGCATCCTTCCGAGACACCCCCAAGGCCCGTCGCCCCCGGCGGGCCTTTTGGTGCATTCGAGGCGTGATAACGCGCTCGTGACCAGTTCGTCAGCCTGAATGTCACAAATTCGCCGCCGTTGGACGGCTTCAAGGGGCAGCATTCATGCGAAAGCCGGCCTCGCGGATCGCCGCGACAACGCTTTGGCAATTCTCTTATGTGAATGAACAAGATATAGAGCACCGAACCGGCATTCTGTGCGGTTTAGGGCTGGAACGGGACGGACGGGACAATCATGACGACGGATGGCAAGATGCTGGGACAGGGAATGAACCGCAGGTTGTTTCTGGCCGGTGTTTCCGGCGCGGCCGGCGCGGGTTTGCTCGGCGGTACAGCCTTCGCGCAGCAAGGGCCGATGATCGGCGGTCAGGCCGAGTGGGCGCAGACCTACGATACCGGCACGCAGCGCTCGCGGAATATCCGCACGTCCTTCCCCATTCTGGGCGGCCAGACCGTGCAGGCGCTGGAAGGCGCCATCAGTATCTATCAGCAGCTTGTCGCGCGCGGCGGTCATCCGCCTCTGCAGGCAAACCAGCGTCTGAAGCTCGGGGTCAAGCATCCGAATGTGCAGGCCCTGCGCGAGCGCCTGATCGAACTCGGTGATCTTTCGCCCAATGTCGGCAATTCCGATGTGTTCGACTCCTATGTCGATGGCGCGGTGAAGCGCTATCAGGCCCGCCACGGCCTCACACCCACGGGCGTTGTCGGCGCACAGACCTATGCGGCGCTGAACACGCCGGCCGCCACGCGCCTTAGGCAGCTTGAAGTGAACCTCGTTCGCCTGCGCGGTTATTCGGGCAATCTCGGTGGCCGCTATGTCACCGTGAATATTCCGGCGGCTTATGTGGAAACGGTCGAGAACGGTCAGGTTGCCACGCGCCATGTTGCGGGTGTCGGCAAGATCGATCGCCAGTCGCCAATCATGAATGCGAAGATCGTGGAAGTGAACTTCCACCCGTTCTGGACCGTGCCGGCCTCGATCATCCGCAAGGATCTGATCCCGCTGATGCAGAAGAACCCGAATTATCTCACCGAGCAGAAGATCCGCATCTTCAACCCGCAGGGGCAGGAACTGCAACCGGCGCAGGTGAACTGGAATTCCGACGAGGCAACCCGCTACATGTTCCGACAGGATCCCGGCGGCGAGCACAACTCGCTCGGCTTCGTGCGCATCAATATCCCCAACCCGCACGGCGTCTACATGCATGATACGCCCGCCAAGGGTATCTTCGGCGACGATTACCGCTTCGTCTCCTCGGGTTGCGTGCGCGTGCAGAATGTCCGCGAGTACATCTACTGGATTTTGCAGGACAACCCGCAATGGACTCGCGATGCGATCGACGAGGCGTTCCGTGCCGCCCGCCGCATTGATGCCCGGCCGCGCGAGCCTATTCCGGTTTACTGGACCTACATCACCGCCTGGGCGACGCCGGATGGCGTGATCCAGTTCCGCGACGACATCTATGGCCGCGACGGTGTCGGCCCCGGTGCCGTGACGCAGGCCCTGCGCGACGGGGATGATCGCCCGACAGAGTGAGGTTCGGGGCGCCATGCAAGTTTTCGATCATTCGGAACGATTTCTTGCTGGTATACCAATTTCCTGAAAGATTGAGCGGGCCTCGCAAGGGGCCCGTTTTTTGTGGCAAGGGAGTTGGCCATGCGGGAAGTCGGCACCATCCAATCCATTCGTGTGCGCACCTGCCGTGTGCCGATTGACCCGCCGGTCGAAACAGCCAGCGGCCATGTGCCAATTGCACCTCTGGTGCTGATCGACGTCGAGACCAGCGCGGGCATCATCGGGCACAGCTATCTTTTCACTTACACGCCTCTCGCGCTGAAACCGGTGGCCGAACTGGTTGCTGGCATGGAGGCGCTGATCAAGGGGCAACCGGTCGCGCCTGCCATGCTGTTCGACATGCTCCAGCAGCGATTTCGGCTGCTGGGCATCGAGGGGTTGGTACTGATGGCGATCTCCGGGATCGATATGGCAATCTGGGATGCGCTCGCGAAATCGGCCGGCTTGCCTTTGGCGCGGCTTCTCGGTGGCGATATCCGTCCCGTTCCGGCTTATGCGAGCTTGCGCGGCATGTCGGCCGATTCCATCGTGAGAGAAGCGGAACCTCTGCTCGAACAGGGGTTTACGGCCTTCAAGTTCAAGATCGGCATGCCTGATCCTGAAACCGATCTCAGCGCCATCGCGGCCTTGCGTCGCAAGCTCGGGCCGAAAGCGAAGATCATGGTCGATTTCAACCAGTCGCTCTCGGTGGCCGAGGCGAAGCGGCGTTTGCCGACACTCGATGACCTCGGCCTCAATTGGATCGAGGAGCCGACGCTCTCGACCGATTTTGCATCGCAGGCCGAGATCCGCCGCGCCGCCCGCACACCCATGCAGGCGGGTGAGAACTGGTGGGGCCCGCAGGATGCCGCCAAGTCCATCGCGGCGGGCGCGACAGACCTCATCATGCCGGACCTGATGAAAATCGGCGGCATCACCGGTTGGCACCGCACGGCTGCGCTCGCGGAAGCGGCAGGCCTGCCGGTTTCGAGCCATATTTTTCCGGAAGTCTCTGCGCATGCCCTGCTCGCGACATCGGGCGCAGATATGCTCGAGTATCTCGATATCGCCGCACCGGTCCTTGCAAGGCCCCTGCGCATCAAAAAGGGGTGCGCGGTTCTCGATGACGAGCCCGGCAACGGCCTTGGCTGGAACGAGGCGGCGGTCGCGCGCTTCGCGGCCTAGGTCAGCGCATGGCTGCCCTTCGGGGCGCGCCGAACCATCGCACTTGAGATGATCGGCCGTTCGCTTTAGAGAACGCGGCTTCTGGACCGGAGGACGCGGATGCGATTCCGCTCCTTGCCGACCACCCTGCAAAGGAACCGCCATGAGTGCTGCCGCCATCCGCTCGAATTCGTTCTTTTCCGCGAGCCTCGCCGATGCCGATCCGGAGATCGCGAAGGCGGTGCAGCTTGAACTCGGCCGCCAGCGTGACGAGATCGAGCTGATCGCCTCGGAGAACATCGTCTCGAAGGCAGTACTTGAGGCGCAGGGCTCGGTGCTCACGAACAAATATGCCGAAGGTTACCCCGGCCGGCGCTATTATGGCGGTTGCCAGTTCGTCGATATCGCCGAGGAACTCGCGATCGCCCGGGCGAAGCAGCTTTTCGGCTGCGATTTCGCCAATGTGCAGCCGAATTCCGGCTCACAGGCCAATCAGGCCGTGTTCATGGCGCTGATGAAGCCGGGCGACACCTTCATGGGCCTGAACCTCGCGGCGGGCGGGCACCTCACGCATGGGGCGCCGGTCAATATGAGCGGCAAGTGGTTCAATGTCGTCTCCTACAATGTCGATCCGGTCACGAACCTCATTGATATGGCCGAGATCGAGCGTCTCGCCCTTGAGCACAAGCCGAAGATCATCATTGCCGGCGGCTCGGGCTATTCGCGCTTCTGGGATTTCGAGGGCTTCCGGCGCATTGCCGATCAGGTCGGCGCCTATTTCTTTGTCGATATGGCGCATTTCGCAGGATTGGTGGCGGGTGGCGCGCACCCGTCGCCGTTCCCGCATGCGCATGTCGCAACGACCACGACGCACAAGACCCTGCGTGGCCCGCGCGGCGGCCTCATTCTCACCAATGACCCGGATATCGCCAAGAAGATCAATTCGGCGATCTTCCCCGGCCTTCAGGGCGGCCCCCTGATGCACGTGATCGCGGCGAAGGCCGTGGCATTCGGCGAAGCTTTGCGCCCTGAATTCAAGACCTATGCGCATCAGGTGGTGGCGAATGCGAAAGCACTGGCGGAAACGCTTGTGTCTCGTGGTTTCGCGATCTGCTCGGGTGGGACCGACAATCACCTGATGCTGGTTGACCTGCGGCCGAAGAAGGTGACCGGCGTTGCCGCTGAAAAAGCGCTGGGGCGCGCGCACATCACGTGCAACAAGAACGGCATTCCGTTTGACCCGGAAAAGCCGATGGTGACCTCAGGCATCCGGCTCGGCTCTCCGGCCGCGACCTCGCGCGGCTTCGGCGTGGCGGAATTCCAGTCCGTTGGCGAGATGATTGCCGAGGTGGTGGAAGGCCTCGCGAAGAACGGCGAGGAGGGCAACGCCGCGCTCGAGGCGGCGGTGAAAACCCGCGTGCACCAGCTTACGGCGCGCTTCCCGATTTACTGAACCGGGCAGGTGCGACAACCGTGCTTGCACGGCTTCGTGCTTGACCTTTTGCCCTGTTTCAAACAGGCATGAGCCGCGTCGGAACGGGCGCGGTTTTATGTTCGGAACACCGCAATGCGCTGCCCCTTCTGTGGTTCCTTCGATACGCAGGTGAAGGACAGTCGCCCCGCCGATGATGGCGGAGCGATCCGGCGGCGGCGTGTCTGTACCGATTGCGGTGGCCGGTTCACGACCTTCGAGCGAGTCCAGCTCAAAGAACTGGTGGTGGTGAAGCGCTCGGGCCGGCGCGTGCCGTTCGATCGCGACAAACTCGCACGCTCCATCGAGATCGCGCTGAGAAAGCGCCCCATCGAACGCGAGCGGGTCGAGCGTCTGATCAACGGCATCGTGCGGGAACTCGAGAGCCAATCCGAAGGCGAGGTTGGCAGCGAGGATATCGGCGCGCTGGTGATGGAGCGGCTGCGCCGGCTCGATCAGGTCGCCTATGTGCGCTTTGCCTCCGTCTACAAGAACTTCAACGCTGCCGAGGAGTTCGGGCAGATTTTGCGGGAACTGGGCGACGAGCCCGCTGGCAACGAGAGCGCCGAGGACGGCGGATAATGAGACGTCCCTCCGACGAAGCGCTGATGAGCGCCGCGATCGCGCTGGCGCGGCGGGGGCTCGGGCGCACCTGGCCCAACCCCTCTGTCGCGGCGCTCGTTGTGGATGACAGTGTCGATCCGCCCATTATGCTCGGGCGCGGTATCACTGCACCGGGCGGGCGGCCCCATGCCGAGGCGAACGCCGTGATGGCTGCAGGAAGCGCCGCCCGCGATGCCACGATGATCGTGACACTCGAACCATGCGCGCAGCGCTCGCAACGTGTCTTCGGGCCCTCCTGCACCGAGATCATTCTCGAAAGCGGCATCCGGCGGGTGGTGATCGGCGCCTCCGATCCTTCGCCTTTCGCCAGCGGCGAGGGAGCGCAGCGTCTGCGCGAGGCGGGCCTTGAGGTTGTCACCGGCGTGCTCGAGACGGAAGCCCATGCCGTGACCCTCGGACACTGCTTGCGAGTGGCGAAAAACCGCCCTTTCATCACGCTGAAACTGGCGCAGACCGCTGACGGTTTCGCGGGCACGTCCGATCGCCGCTCCTTGGTGATCACGGGCGATGAAACGCGCGCCTTCGTGCATGGTCTGCGCGCGCGCCATGACGCGATCCTGACCGGGATCGGAACGGTCCTCGCGGATGATCCGCGGCTCGATGTTCGCCTCCCGGGCATGGAAGACATGAGCCCGCTGCGCGTGGTGCTGGATACCGAAGGTCGCATGCCAACCGAGGCGCGCATGCTCTCGAATCGTTTTGCGAAGACCTTGATTCTCAGCGCGAAGCCGCAGAATCTCCATCTCACGCGGAACGATCAAAATATTGAAATCATTGCTATTCCGCCGGATGGATCGGGTCGTCTCGATCTTCAGGCGGCCCTCGGAGCGCTCGCCGCGATGGGGGTCACACGGCTGATGGTCGAGGCTGGCCCGACTTTGGCCGAGACTTTGGCTGAGGCTGCCCTCATCGACGAGTTCGTGCTGCTGACTGGCCCAGCAAGAGCGGGAAATGGCCTCCCGGCGATCGGGCCGTCGCTTGCGCAATGGCGGGAAAAGGCCCAACTCACGCGGAGCCGCAAGGTCGGCGGGGATCTGTGCGAAATTTTCGAGGCTCAGCGCTGATGTTCACGGGTATTATCACTGACATAGGCCGGGTCGAAAGCGTTGCCGGCGGCGAGAGCCTGAAACGGCTGCGCATTGCCAGCAGCTACGACCCGGCGACGATTGCGCTGGGAGCTTCCATCGCCTGCGCGGGCTGCTGCCTTACGGTGGTGGCTGCGGGCGGCGTTGCGGGCAAGAGCTGGTTCGAGGTGGAGGCGGCCGCCGAAACCCTGCGCCTCACGCATGTGGGAAACTGGCGCGCCGGCGCGTGCATCAACCTCGAACGTGCGCTGAAAATCGGCGACGAATTGGGTGGCCATATCGTCACCGGGCATGTCGATGCGCTGAGCATGATCGTCGCGCGCGACGAGGTGACACCGGATGACGCAAACTGGGGCGCGACGGCGCGCTTCACCTTGCGCGCACCCAAACCCTTGCATCGCTTCATCGCCCAGAAGGGCTCTGTGACGCTCGATGGCGTGTCGCTGACGGTGAATGCGGTCGATGACGACCTGTTCTCGGTGCTGCTGATCCCGCATACGCTGAAGGTCACGACCTTCGGCGAGCGCAAGGCGGGCGATGCGGTACATCTCGAGATCGACATGATGGCGCGATACGCTGCGCGACTGGCCGAGACGGCCAATGATACGAAGGAAGCTCGCCATGGCTGAAGCCCAACGCGACCTGCGGCCCATCACCGGAGCCAAGGGTGCGCATCTCGTCATCATCGAAGGGCGCTATTACGATGCGCTCAACGACATGCTGCTCGCGGGTGCGAAGCGCGCGATCGCGGCAGCGGGGGCGACTTGCGAGATCATCACCGTGCCGGGTGCGCTCGAAATACCGGTGGCGATGGCGATCCGCCATCAGCCGCGCGCGTTCCAGAAGGCGGCGGATGGCTTTGTCGCCCTCGGCATCGTCATCCGGGGTGAGACGACGCATTATGAAATCGTCTCCGTGCAGGCGAACCGCGCGCTGATCGATTATGCCACACAGAACGCGCTGCCCTTTGGCAATGCCATCCTCACGGTGGAGAACGACGCGCAGGCGGAAGCACGCGCAAACCCCGAAAAGGGCGACAAAGGCGGCGATGCGGCACGAGCGGCCTTGACGCTCATCGCGCTGAAGGCCAAAGCCACAGCATGAGTGAACTTCCGAAAGACAGTGACTTCCCCAAAACGGTCGGGAAGGGGCGTATGCGCTCGCGCGACCGCTCGCTGAGCCGCGCCGACAAGCGTGCCGCTGCGCGCCTTGCCGCTGTGCAGGCGCTGTACCAGATGGACCTCGCCGCCAAGGGCCTCAACGAGGTTTTTGCTGAGTTCGAGAGCTTCTGGATGGGGCGCGAGATCGAGGGCGAACAATACAAGCCCGCAGAGGCCGCGTTGTTCCGCGCAATCCTTGAAGGTGTGCTCGGCGATCAGGTGGCGCTCGATCGCGCTGTTGATGCCGTGCTCTCGGGCTGGCCGCTGAAGCGCGTCGAGGCCATCATGCGTGCCACCATGCGCGCCGGAGCCTTCGAGTTGAAACACAGCGCCGATGTTCCAGTGCGCGTGATCCTCTCGGAATATGTCGATATCGCCTCGGCTTTTCTCGAAAAGGACGAGGTCGGCATGGTCAATGCCGTGCTCGATAAGCTTGCGCGCGACTTCAGAGCCGAGGAACTGGCTCAGCCGGCCGCATCGCGAGAGGCGTGAGCCATGCCGGGCAGCGTGGTTCCCGGCGAATTCGAACTCATCGCCGAATTTTTTGCGCCCTTGGCCGGTGGGGGCGCTTTCGGGCTTGAGGATGACGCCGCGAGCCTCGCGATCCCTTCTGGTGAGAACCTCGTGATCACGCAGGATATGCTCGTCGAGGACGTGCATTTTTTTGGCGCCGACGCCCCGGGCTCGATCGCGAAGAAGGCCTTGGGCGTCAACCTCTCCGATCTCGCCGCGAAAGGCGCGCGGCCTCTGGGTTTCACTCTCGGCTTCGGGCGGACATCGCAGCAGACACGAGATTGGTGCCGCGCCTTCGCCGAGGGGCTTGGCGCGATGGCGCGGGAGGCCGCTTGCCCGCTTCTGGGGGGTGACACGGTCAATGCCCCCGTGCTCACGCTCTCGATCACAGCCTTCGGAGCGGTTCCTTCGGGCCGGATGGTCCCCCGGCAGGGCGGCAGGCCGGGCGATCTTGTGTATGTCTCCGGTACCATTGGTGATGCGGCGCTGGGACTGAAAATGCGACTGGAGCCGGATGCCCCGTGGGTTCAGGCATTGGATTTGGGGCTGCGCGCGCATCTCGCTGATCGATATCTGCATCCGCGCCCGAGGATCACACTGGCGCCATTGCTGCTCGCTTATGCCAGTGCGGCGATGGACGTTTCGGACGGGCTGGTTGGCGATACCGACAAGCTCGCGCGCAAGCTCGGAGCCCGATTTGAGATTGCGCGCGTCCCGCTCTCGGAGGCGGCAAGGACGGCGATCTCCACTGATGCGGCGTTACTCGAAACGGCGCTCACCGGCGGCGATGATTACGAAATTCTTTGCTCTGTTCCGCCGGACCGGGCCTGTGAATTCGTGGCTCAGGCAAGCAATGTGGGGGTCGATGTGACGAAAATCGGCGTTCTCGAAACCGCGTCCTCCCCGAAGATCTGGAAGAGTGCGATGGGTCAAGAGAAACGCTTCACGCGCCGTTCCTACACGCATAGCCTCTGACCCTGATTCCCGCATGGAGACCGCCAATGCCTTTCGATGACGCGCTTGCAAAGCGCAATGCGGTCGTACTTTCGGGGGCGCAGGCTCTGGCGGGAGCCAATGCCTCGGTGGTCTTTGCTACGGGTGCTCTCGTCGGTGCTGCGCTCGGTCCTTCGGCGGCCTGGGCGACGGCGCCGACGACGACCTTCGTGCTCGGCACGGCGCTTGCGACCATGCCGGCGGCCTGGCTGTTGCGGCGGGCCGGGCGGCGTGCCGCCTATCAGTATGGCGCGGCGATCGGGCTGATTGCCGGGCTTCTCGCGGCTTACGCGATCCAGCAGGGCTCGTTCCTGATCTTCATGATCGCGACCGCCTTGTGTGGCTGCTATCAGGCCTTTGTCGTGAATTACCGCTTCGGCGCGACGGACAATGCGAGCCCCGCCTTCCGCCCGCGCGCCATTGCGTGGGTGCTGGCGGGAGGAATCGCGGCGGCCTTTGTCGGGCCCCAGCTCGTGATCCACACCAAGGACATGATGCCGCCTTTCACCTTCATGGCGAGCTATATCGGGCAGGCGGCGGTGGCGGGTCTGAGCATTGCCGCGCTGATGTTCTTCCGCAATGCCCCTGCTCCGGAAATCGCCAGCCAGGAGCCCGCGCGACCTTTGCGCGACATTCTGAAATCGCGCCGCCTGAAGCTCGCGATCGGCATCTCCGCCATCGCTCAGGCGTTGATGAACTTCATCATGACCGCGACACCGCTTGCGATGATCGGCTGTTTCCACACCACCACCGATGCGACGCTCGCGATCCAGTGGCACATTGTCGGCATGTTCCTGCCCGGGTTTTTCACGGGGCATCTGATCGCGCGCTTCGGGGTCTATCGTGTGATTGCGCTGGGTCTGGTGCTGCTCGGCCTGTGCGGTGTGATCGGGCTTTCGGGAATCACGATCGCCCATTTCAACGCGGCGCTCATCGCGCTGGGTGTGGGCTGGAATTTTGCGTTTGTCGGGGCCTCATCGCTGGTCGCGGAGGGGCAGAAGCCATCCGAGCGCAATCTGGTGCAGGGCTTCACCGATCTCGTCATTTTCTCGGTCACGGCTCTCGCTTCGCTTTCCTCGGGGAAACTGCTGGCCGGATTCGGCTGGGCGAGCCTGAACATGGCACTTTTCCCCTTCGTGCTGGCCGCTTTCGGCTTCGTTTGGCTCCTCATTCGGGATGACCGGCGGCGCGTTTCGGCCTGAAAGCCGTCGAAAACCGGGCCCTGATGCCAAATGGGGGCTTGGAGAAGTGGTTAAAGCTTTGTAAAGCCCTGCTCCAACCCGCAAATCCGGATGAGGGCAGGGGGCTTTTCTCCGGGGCATTTGCGGCCAACGATAACGTGAAACGCAAACGGGCTCGACATGACACCACTTCTCGTGATCATCGCGCTTGGCGCCCTTTCCATCCTCTATGCGATCATCACCATTAAATCGGTGATGGCGCAGGATGCCGGCAGCCAGCGCATGCAGGAAATCTCCGCGGCCGTCGCTGAAGGCGCTCAGGCCTATCTCAACCGCCAGTACAAGACGATCGCCATTGTCGGCGTCGTCATCTTTGCCGCAACCTTCTTCCTGCTCGGGCTGCCCGTGGCAATCGGCTTCCTGATCGGCGCGGTGCTCTCCGGCGCTGCCGGGTATATCGGCATGAACGTCTCGGTGCGCGCCAATGTCCGCACCGCGCAGGCGGCCATGAAGAGCCTCGCCGGCGGCCTCGACATCGCCTTCAAGGCCGGTGCCGTCACCGGCATGCTGGTGGCGGGCCTCGCGCTTCTGGGTGTGGCGGTCTATTTCATGATCCTCACCCAGTTCATGGGTTATGCGGTTGCGAGCCGCACCGTGATCGACGCGCTCGTCGCGCTCGGCTTCGGCGCGTCGCTGATCTCCATCTTCGCGCGTCTCGGCGGCGGCATCTTCACGAAGGGCGCCGATGTCGGCGCCGACCTCGTGGGCAAGGTGGAAGCCGGCATTCCGGAGGATGATCCGCGCAACCCGGCCGTGATTGCCGACAACGTGGGCGACAACGTGGGTGACTGCGCCGGCATGGCCGCTGACCTTTTCGAGACCTACGCGGTGACGATTGTCGCCACGATGGTTCTCGCGGCGATCTTCTTCGCGGGTCAGGCCAGCCTTTCGAGCGCGATGATCTATCCGATGATGATCGGCGGCGTGTGCATCCTCACCTCGATCGTGGGCAGCTACTTCGTCAAGCTCGGCGCCAATGGCTCGATCATGGGCGCGCTCTACAAGGGCCTGATCGCGACCGGCGTGCTCTCGATCGGCGGTCTCTGGGTTGCGACCCAGTATACGATCGGCTGGGGCTCGATCGGCAAGGTCGGCGGTCAGGACATCACCGGCGGCGCTCTGTTCCTCTGCGGCCTCGTCGGTCTCGGCGTGACGGCAGCGATCGTCTGGATCACCGAGTATTACACCGGCACGGGCATGCGCCCGGTCAACTCGATCAGCCAGGCTTCGGTGACGGGTCACGGCACCAACGTCATCCAGGGCCTTGCGGTTTCGCTGGAATCGACTGCACTGCCGACAATCGTGATCGTGGTCGGCGTTCTGCTCACCTACAACCTCGCGGGCCTGTTCGGCACCGCGATCGCGACCGCCTCGATGCTCGGCCTCGCCGGGATGATCGTGGCGCTCGACGCCTTCGGCCCGGTGACCGACAACGCGGGTGGCATTGCCGAAATGGCGGGCCTTCCGAAAGAAGTGCGCAAGTCGACCGACGCGCTCGACGCGGTGGGCAACACCACGAAGGCTGTCACCAAGGGCTATGCGATCGGTTCGGCGGGCCTCGGTGCGCTGGTGCTGTTCGCGGCCTATAACTACGACCTGCAATACTTCATCACGGAAGCGAACAAGGCCGGCTCGACCGCGTTCCCCTATTTCAAGGGCATCGGCGCGGTCGATTTCAGCCTCGCCAACCCGTATGTGGTCGTGGGTCTGCTGCTCGGTGGTCTAATTCCCTATCTCTTCGGCGGCATCGCCATGACGGCCGTGGGCCGTGCGGCGGGTGACGTGGTGGTGGAAGTGCGCCGCCAGTTCAAGGAGAAGACGGGCATCATGGCCGGCACCGAGAAGCCGGATTATGCCCGCGCGGTCGATATGCTGACCAAGGCCGCGATCCGCGAGATGGTCATCCCCTCGCTGCTCCCCGTGCTCGCGCCGGTCGTGATGTTCTTCGCGATCAACGCGATTGCCGGCAAGGCGCAGGCCTTTGCGGCTGTGGGCGCGATGCTGCTCGGCGTGATCGTGACCGGCCTCTTCGTCGCGATCTCGATGACCTCGGGCGGTGGTGCCTGGGACAACGCGAAGAAGTCCTTCGAGGATGGCTTCGTCGATCAGGATGGCGTGAAGCACCTCAAGGGTTCGGATGCCCACAAGGCCTCCGTGACCGGCGATACTGTCGGTGACCCCTACAAGGATACCGCCGGCCCGGCCGTGAACCCGGCCATCAAGATCACGAATATCGTGGCCTTGCTGCTGCTGGCGATCCTCGCGCATTGAGGAGCTCGAAACGACAAAAAAGAACCCGTGGAGGTAACTCCGCGGGTTTTTTGTTGGTTTTACTGGACTTGAATTTTTCTGTTAATCCGTCAATCTGTGCTTGTGTCTAAACAACCGGACCTCATTCTCGGCCTGCTTCCGGTCGAGGATATCAACCGAACGCTGAATCTTGAACTTGACGCGGGACTTGTGGTGTTCAGCCGTGCGGCCCAGCGACACGCAGCAGCACGGCATCCCTCGGAATATCCGGTCTTACAGCCTCACGTCGCCGCGATCTTAGCCGCTCCGCTTTATCTCGGAGATGACTTTCGCAATTTGGGCAAGATCGAGCTGATTGGCACCGCCCATGGCCTAACCGGGTTTGTGCTGGTCGCCATAACAGTCGAGAGAGACGAGCAGGGACATTATCATGTCGCAAGTCTCTATCCGGTCTCGCGGGGCAAGATCGAAAGCCGGAAGGCGAAGGGTTTTCTGAGGCTGGTTCAGAAAAAGTAAGGGGGCTTGCGCCCCCTTTTGATCGAACTGAATTGCCGGGTTGCCCAATTCCGGATCTCTTCACCGATTGCTCAGCTACTTTGCCCGCTTGAACATGTTCTCGCGGGCGCGTGAGGAGGCCGTTCTCACCTCAATTCCGATCAGCATGTATGTTACAGTGACATACAGTTTTTTTCAAGAGGTAATGCCCTGCCTCACACCGAGCTCGCGCCGATGCGGCGGAAGATGTTGCCGAGGAAGCTGGCTTCCTGCCCGCCTGTGGGGGTGGTGCGCGAAATGAAATCAAACACCACGCCATCTTTCAGGCCGTAATCGGCGATGCGTTCGACGCGGTTCTTGCTGTCGAGGTATATGGCCACAACGCGCTGGTCGGTCACACGGTCGGTCAGGCCCATGATCGGGCGGCGGAGGCGCTGCGAGATGTAGTAATAGGTCTGGCTGCCCACGGTCGAAACGGTCGAGGGCGTGCCCATTACCAGAATGACCTGCTCGGCCGAGGAGCCGACCTTGATCTGCTCCAGCGCCTTGTCATCGATCAGATAGCCACGCGTGCCGATGCTCTGGTCGGCGCAGCCCGTGGCCAGCAGAAGGGCGGCCAGGGCAGCAGAGCCGGCGAGGGCAGGGATGGAACGGATGTTCATGCGGCATACTCCGGTCAGTCCGAAACGCTTCAGCGCATTGGGCGCGGCATAGGGATGCCCAATTCGCGCGCGAAAGACAATTGGCATTGAAAAACAAATGTCCGTCAGCCAGAAGCTCACTCTGGCCATTCAAGGCCGTGATGCCACTTCGCGGCAATATCGTGGCGCCGGCTCGGGCAGCAACGAGGGAAAAGAGATTTTCAGATGTTCGGATTGTCGTTCCTGCGCAAGAAGCCGGATGTCATCGCCCCGCTTTTTGCCGATATCGTCGCTGCTGCGCGTCACCCGGTCGCCTATCGCGATCTGGGCGTGACCGATGATTTCGAAGGACGTTTCGAGCGCCTCGCACTGGTGATGGTGCTGGTCCTGCGTCGGCTGAATGCTCTTAACGCCCCGGCCGACAGCGTAGGGCAGGAACTGGTTGACCGGCTTTTCGCGCATCTCGACGATGGCTTGCGCCGCTCGGGTGTGGGCGATCTCTCCGTCGGCAAGAAGATGAAGAAGCTTGCGCAGGCCTTTTACGGCCGCGCCAAGGCTTACACGGAAGCGCTCGATGGCGCCGATGAACCGGCCTTGCGGGACGCTCTGGCCCGTAACCTTTTTGGCTCTTCCGTGCAGGCTGATGATGTTCCTTCCGGCCTGCTGGCCGAAATCAGGGATCTCACTGCCGCGCTCGAGGCCTCTGATCTGGCCGCGCTCCTCGCGGGCGCGAGGCTCGAGACTGCCATCAGCCGCGTGCATGAGGGGAGCGCCGCATGAGCAAGGTCCGCGCAGAATTGCCGTATTCGCAACCCGTTCAGGTTTTCTCGATCAAGAGCGACACGAACCTCATCCTGCGCCCCGATGCCGAGACGCGCGACCGGATCGCCCGCTTTGCCGGGCTTCATGCCCTGCCGGCCTTCAAGGCCGAGATGCTCCTGAAGCCGCGTCATGATGGCTCGGTGCAGGTGACGGGGCAGCTGGAAGCGGATGTCGAGCCGATCTGCGTTGTCTCGCTCGAGCCGTTCGCCGATCATGTCTCCGAGGCGATCGAGGCGACCTTCTCGCCCGACCATGTGATCGCGAAGCTGCTCGAAAACCTCGCAGCTGAAGATGACGAGGACAGCGAGGGCACGCCTGAATTGCCGGACCCCATCGTCAATGGTTCGATTGATCCGGCCGCTCTGGCCGTCGAGTTTCTGATCCTCGGGCTCGATCCTTACCCGCGCAAGCCGGGAGTCGATTTTCCCGATCTGAAGGTGGGGGAGGAGGCGATTTCGCCTTTTGCGGCGCTCAAGGCGCTGAAGCCAAGGGGCGACGGCGAGTGATCCATTCGCTTCGTGCTTGCCAGCGGGCCCTGACCGGACTAATCGAACCGTCCGGACTCACGAGCGGGATTGCTGGCGACAGCCGGATTTGACAGCGCAGCCCGGCGCTGCCGTGCAGAGAGTGAAAGGCCGTCATGAACGAACCCGCTGAGGTCGCCGCCTCGCCGCAGGCCGGCAATCGTTCCGGCAGGATGCGCATCTCGCTTGATGCGATGGGTGGAGATTTCGGTCCGTCCGTCACGGTGCCGGGTGCTGCACGCGCGCTCGAACGCCATCCCGACACCGAATACGTGCTCTTCGGGCGTGCTGACGAGATCGAGGCCGAACTCGCGAAACTGCCGGCGCTCAAGGCACGCGCCCGCGTTGTGCATACCGATGTCGTTGTGGCGATGGATGACAAGCCGAGCCAGGCCTTGCGCCAGGGGCGCTACAAGTCCTCCATGTGGATGGCCATAGACGCTGTGAAGAAGGGCGAGGCGGATGTCTGCGTCTCGGCGGGCAATACTGGCGCGCTGATGGTGATGAGCCGTTTCTGCCTCAAGATGATGCCTGGCGTCGATCGTCCTGCCATTGCCTGCATGTGGCCGACGGCACGCGGCGAGAGCATCGTACTCGATGTCGGTGCGTCGATTGGCGCAGAGGCCGAAAACCTCGTCGATATGGCCATCATGGGCTCGGCGATGGCGCGGATCGTGTTTGATATCGACCGTCCGACGGTGGGTCTGCTCAACGTGGGCGTCGAAGAGATCAAGGGCGTCGAGCAGGTCAAGGAAGCCGGGGCCATCCTGCGCGAGGCCAACCTGCCGAACCTCAACTATATCGGTTTTGTCGAGGGCGATGATATCGGCAAAGGGCGCTCGGACGTTGTGGTGACCGAGGGTTTCGCCGGCAACATCGCGCTGAAGACCGCCGAAGGGACTGCCAAGCAGATCGCCGATTACCTCAGAGCGGCGATTCAATCGTCCTTCCTAGCCAAGATCGGCTACCTTTTCGCTCAAGGTGCGTTCAACGCCCTGCGCAAAAAGATGGATCCGCGCCGTGTGAATGGCGGTGTGTTCCTCGGCCTCAATGGCGTCGTGGTCAAAAGTCACGGCGGCACCGATGCGCTTGGTTTCGCCAGCGCCATCGATGTCGCCTATGAAATGGTGAAGTACGAACTTCTGGGGAAGATCGGCAGCGCGCTCGCCGAACGCGGAGAGTGGGTTTTGCCGGGCGCTTCTTCCGCCATGGTCGAAAGCCGCGAGGACGAAAAACCTGCGGCCAGTGAGACAGGATCAGCCTGATGCGTCGATCGCGTATTGCCGGCACGGGGAGCTATCTCCCGTCGCGGATTGTCACGAATGCCGAACTGGCCGAACGGATGGAAACATCCGACGAGTGGATCCGCCAGCGCACCGGCATCGGCCAGCGCCATATCGCGGCCGAAGGCGAAACCACCAGCATGCTCGCTGCCAAGGCGGCTGAAGCCGCCCTTGCGCATGCCGGGCTCAAGGCGTCGGATATCGACCTGATCGTGTTGGCAACGGCCACGCCGGATTATACGTTCCCCTCATCCGCGACGCAGGTTCAGGCCGCGCTCGGCATCACGCATGGCGTGGCCTTCGATGTGGCAGCCGTGTGCTCGGGCTTTGTGTTTGCACTGGCGACGGCCGACAAATTCATCACCTCCGGCGCGAACACGCGCGCGTTGGTGATTGGAGCTGAAACCTTCTCGCGCATTCTGGACTGGAATGATCGCACCACCGCCGTGCTGTTCGGCGATGGCGCCGGCGCGGTCGTGCTGGAGGCCGTGGAAGGCAAGGGAGACATGTCCGATACGGGCGTGCTCACTTCGCACCTGCGGTCGGATGGCCGGCACCGGGCGAAACTCTATGTCGATGGCGGGCCCTCGACCACCGGCACGGTGGGGCATTTGCGGATGGAAGGCCGTGAGGTTTTCAAGCATGCAGTCGGCATGATCACCGATGTGATTGTCGATGCTTTTGCAGCTACGGGGCTCAACGCCGAAACCGTGGATTGGTTCGTGCCGCATCAGGCCAACCAGCGCATCATTACTGCCAGCGCCGACAAACTCGGCATCGCCATGGAGAAAGTGGTTCTGACCGTTGACCGGCACGGCAACACATCGGCCGCTTCCATTCCGTTGGCTCTGGATACGGCTGTGAAGGACGGGCGAATCAAGCGCGGGCAGACCGTGCTGATCGAGGCGATGGGTGGCGGATTCACCTGGGGTTCGGCGATTTTCCGCTTCTGAATGCGGGTTGAGACGGCATTCGCGCCTTGACCCTGCGACCGCTTGTCAATAGCTTCGGGAAATCAGAAGGATACGATTCCGTTTTTTATGCGTGGATCGTCCGGTCGGGAAAAGAAAATTGACCGTGGCGAGCGATTGGGCTCGATGCAGGGCGATGAACGATCGCATGAACCCGATCGGGTTCTCGGGGAAGACAGGGAGTGCAACATGGCCGGGCGGACGATTACGCGAGCCGATCTTTGCGAGGCGGTTTACCAGAAACTCGGGCTTAGCCGGGCAGAGTCTTCGGAACTTGTCGAGACTGTTCTCAAGGAAATCAGCGACACGCTGGTTTCTGGCGAGACCGTCAAACTCTCGTCTTTCGGTTCGTTCATCGTGCGCGAGAAGGGTGAGCGCATCGGGCGCAACCCGAAAACCGGCGTGGAGGTTCCCATCACGCCGCGCCGCGTGCTTGTCTTCAAGCCATCCAACGTCATGAAGGCCCGGATCAACGGCGACGAGGATCCCGCCGAGGATTGATCTGGCTCAAGGCCTTTCCTTCCGCCTTCTATAGGTTGAGCCTGCCGCGTTTTGTTGCGTTGCGTCTTTCCGTGACTCATGTCGTTGGGTCTGTCCGGTCGAGAAGCAACGACGAGATCGGGTTACCGCACTGAATCACCCCGGGGGAGGGGTTGGATGGACAAGGCACCCGATGCCTACCGCACAATCAGCGAGGTGGGCGAGGATCTCGACATCGCCCAGCATGTGCTTCGCTTCTGGGAAACACGCTTTCCACAGATCAAGCCGCTGAAACGGGGTGGCGGTCGCCGCTATTATCGTCCCGACGACGTGGAATTGCTCAAGGGCATCCGGCACCTCCTCTATCGCGAGGGCTATACGATCAAGGGGGTGCAGCGCATCCTCAAGGAGCAGGGCCCGCGCGGGGTTCAGGCGGTCGGCAGGGCCGGCGGGCTTGTGCCGGGTCTCGCGCCAGTCTCGCCGGAGGATGTGGAACCGGCGCCGGGAGCGCAGGCCAGACCAGATTATCCGCCTCCGCCTGCTTCGATGCCGCAGCCCGACCAGCGCCCGGTCTCCGGATTTGGCGATGCGGCTGCGCAACCTGTTTTCGAAACCGAACTGCCTCTGGGAAAGCCGGTCTTGCCGCCCGAGCAGCCGGCGCCGCCACGCCCGTATGATGGCCAGGTCTCGTTCACCCGTGGGGGGATCGGTGTGCGGCACGATCTCTCGCCCGCACCTGTTCAGGCTGCCAATCCAGCAGAAGGCACCAGTGCCGCCCGGCTTGCACTGATCGAGGCCTTGGGCGAACTCGAGAGTGCGCGCGCCGCCATTGGCCGGGTTCTGGCCGGGCGGGAGCGCGTGAGCGGGAAATAGAGCGTTTCTCTTCGGGGTCAGCGCCTGGAGAAACGGAGCGATATGTCGCGCCAGAGTCCGTATAACGGCCGGAAATGAAAGCGCAATTCACGCGTCCCCGGTGGCAGGATGACAGCCCGGAACGCTCCGTTCGCCCGAAGCACCGGCACGTCGCGCCCATCCGCCTGAGCAAACCACCACGGGTGCCAGACATCGTTGAGCAGCAACACGCCGCCGCGCGGCGCATCGGTTTCGATGGTGATGTTCGTGTTGCGATAGTCGCGGATGCGCGCTGTTCCGCCAGCACCATCGCCGGGCAGCTTCTGGTCCGTCTTCTCGATATAGGCCACGCGGGCGAGATCGGTTCCCGGCCAGTTGCCGAATTGCAGCAGCATCTCCTGATCGGTGATTTCGGCCTGTGGCGTGATCAGCACACGCGGCATGGCATCCGGGTTTTCATAGATAAAGGTGTCGCCGGTGCTTGCCACCAACGGCAGCGGATTGGTCCTGAGGCGTGGATCGAGTCGCTCGATCGGCACCGGCAAGGCAATGAACCGCAACCCCATCAGATTGGCAAAGGGTGAGCGATAGGAGGGGAAGAGTGGCGCAAACCGGTGCTGGTCGTATCCTGCCACGGTGTCTCCGGCTCCGGTCGCGAGGCTGAAATGCCGAAGGCGCAGGGGGTTGTAGCCCAGCGTGTTCTCGAGCCGGTGGATCATGCCGAGATTGGGCCATTCGAAGCCCAGTCCGGTGAGTTCCACCCGGTCCCGCCGCGTTTCACTGGTCACTATTCGCTGCTTCAGTTCGGCCAGAATGGCGTTCGAGCTATCCCGGTTCAGAACGTCATAAATCTTCGGGGAGAGGCCTGTTGAATCGCTCGGCCTCAGGTTCCAGCCGAAATCGATTGCCAGAAGAAGCGCGAGCATTGTGCTCACCAGCACGGGCTTTCTTGCCGCATGCGACCGGGCGATCGCGAGCGCCAGAGCAGATGCGACAACAAACGCTGCGGCGATACCGATATCGCGGGCGGATTGATGCAACTTCCCCAGCCAGATGGCCATGCCGATGCCACTGACGAAAGTCAGAAGCACGAACCCGCACGCCATAATCGGGAAAACCCGCCCGATCCGTTCGCTCGTCAGGAAACGGTTCAGCCCGAACCCGGCGAGCAATGCGCCCAGCGAGCCGACCAGAAACAGGGAGTCGGCCGGGCGGCGGAACAGGGCAACGCCGGGCAGTACATTGTAGAGCACGCCAAAGAGGGGCGTGTATTTTCCCAGCGCATACAGGATCATGGCGAGGAAGGTGATCGCCAGCACAACAAAACGGCGCTCGAGCGCCTCGCGCGACGAAAGCCAGCACAGAACCCCAAGCGCCGGAAGCAGGCCCATGTAGAAATTCGCCATGTTCCGCGCGATGAAAAGCGAGACAATGTAGGGCCAGTGAAGGCTCGGCGCACCCCAGTAGTTCTCGGCAGGCCCGATCGTGCCGAACAGATTGGCGACGATGAAGGTGAGCAGCGTCGAGGGATGCAGCGAACCCATTTCAGCATCCGCAATCGAGAAATGCGGACGATTGGACATTCCGGCGAAATGCAGGACCATCAGGGTCGGTATGGCAATGATGGTCAGCCCGACTGCCCCCATCGCCAGAACAGGGCGCCACGTGGCGCGAAAGCGCTCGACGACGCCTCGCCCGGCCAGCCAGTAGGCTGCAATGTACAAGGCGAGCACGACGAGAGTCAGAAACGCGACCTGATCCGGGTCCAGCGCGATCAGGGCCGCGAAAAATCCCGCCAGCGCGCCATACCGCATCGAGCCAAGGCGCAGGGCACGCTCAAGCATCCAGAGCGCCCAGGGCAGGTAGATCATCGAGAAAATCTGGCCCGTATGCTGGATGCGCCACCCCGCCGAACCGCCAAAGGCAAAAGCCAGAGCCGCGACAAGACCGGCCGCGACATGCCAGCGCCGGTCACGCGCAAAGCCCAGGACGCCGAAGGCTCCGAACAGCACCCCCAGGAAACTCGTTGCGTCGACCGCGCGCATGGAGGGATCGGGGTTCACGATCGCCAGCAGCAGATGCGCCGGCGAGAAAATCATCGATTGAGGATCGGCGATCTGCGGATGACCCGTGAAAATATAGGGCACCCAGAACGGGCTCTCGCCGCGATGGATGCTGTTGGCGAGAAAGACGATCTGCGCGTGAAAATGCGCCTTCGCATCCCAAGGAATGGTGACAGAGCCGGAAAGCCACGGCCAGACGAGGACCAGCCACAAGACAACAAGCGTCAAGGCCGCGATCCGCCAGGGCTGACGCTCGTCGGATGAAAGCGGTCCAAGCGGACCGCCAGCAAGAGACGACGGAGCCTCGATCTGGCTCCGCCCTGTTTTCAGGCTAATCCGCAATCCCCAAGCTCCCCGTCCCGGGTGCGACGCTAAGCCAACGGGCCGAAGGGATCAATCGGCCTGCGGAGCGTGGGCAACCATCGCATCGAAATCGATGAAATGGCCGGCGCGATCCCGCTTGGAGGCCAGATAGCGCACATTTTCCGCCGTCTGGCGGCCATAGGCGCGGTTGTCGGCCACAACCTCAAGGCCCGATGCCTTCAGCGCCCCGATCTTCTCGGGGTTGTTCGTCATCACCCGAACACTGGTGACACCCAGCTTGCGCAGCATCTCGGCCGCGAAGTCAAAGCGGCGCTGGTCCAGCCCGAAGCCGAGCACTTCATCGGCGTCATAGGTGTCCCAGCCTTGGCTCTGCAGCTTGTAGGCGCGCATCTTGTTGGCGATGCCGTTGCCGCGACCTTCCTGATCGAGATAGAGCAGGATACCGCCATCGCTCTGTGCCATTTTCTGCACGGTGCCGCGCAGCTGGTCGCCGCAATCGCATTTGAGCGAGCCGAACAGGTCTCCCGTGAGGCAGGCCGAGTGCATGCGGATGGCGACCGGCTTCGAGAAATCCGGCTTGCCGACGATGATCGCGACCTGATCCTTGAGGCCTTCGCCTCCGCGGAACACCACGAATTCGGTCTCGGCGGCGAATTCCAGCGGAACCGGCGCGCGGCCGACAATCTGGATCGCCTTCACCTGAGCCGCACGATAATCGGTGATATCCTGCACGCCGGCGCGTACGATCTCGCCAGCCAGCGACGCGGTGGCGACCGGAATGGCATAGACCGCCGGCGTGAGCAGCGCGAGGCGCGCGAGTTCAATCGCACCTTCATCGAGTGTGTTCACCGGCGCGACCGGCGCATCGATGCGGGCATCGATCTTCAGCGCGAGCGTTTCAGCGCGTGCTGCATCCGGCACCGGGAACGACACGATACCAGCCTGCTGCCGATCGAGGCCGAGGCGGCGCAGCCGCGCGGCGGGGATGATGAGGCGTGCGCGACCCGGCGCGAGGCGGTCAAGCCCCTCGGCGTTTCTCTGGTTCAGCGCATCCACAAGAAGGACAACGAGGGCATTCTCGCCCTCTGTAATCGCGACGGGCCGCCCCGCACGAAATTCGGCAATCGCGCGATCTACCGCGCGCTCGTTTGCCGTGTCGAAAAGGCCCAAAACGTCCGAAACATTGGTCATCTGACTTCCATTCTGTCCATGTTTTACGGTCTTTTCGATGGAGGAATTCCATCGGATGGACACCGTGTTCTCATTCGAGGAGCGCAATTAGCCTCAGTGAAGATGAACGGCAGATGTCTGAACGTTCACCTTGTTCAAGAATTCTCTCGGGCTTGCCCGGAGCGCTCCACCCCGTCACGTTCAGGGCGCGCTATCGCCCTGATTCGGAACCTTTTCACGATGAAACAAACCGTATTGCCCGCACCTGATACGTTCAGACATTTCGTTCGGACCAGAGATGATCGCCCGTTTATGGTGGCCCAGCTTGGCCAATCGCTGGATGGGCGCATCGCCACGATCACGGGAGACAGCCGTTATATCGGCTCGAAGACGTCGCTTGTTCATCTTCACGCGCTGCGCGCTCATGTCGATGCGGTGCTCGTCGGCATCGGCACCGTGCTGGCCGATGACCCGCAGCTCAACCTGCGTCTCGTGGAGGGGCGCAACCCGGCGCGCGTCATCATCGATGCCAAGGGCAAGGTTCCGTACACAGCGAAATGCCTCGCCGAAGACGGCACCCGCCGCATCCTGCTGCGTGCCGAGGGTGTGACGGGCGAACGCGTGCCGGATGGCGTCGAAGTGAAGCACCTCCCGGCTGACAAGAAAGGCCATTTCGACCTGCGTTTCGTCGCGCGGTGCCTCAGCGCCCTGGGGTTCGACAAGGTGCTGGTGGAAGGCGGGGCGCGCATCGTCTCGCAATCGATCGACATGGGCATCATCGACCGACTGCACCTGATGGTGTCGCCCGTGATCCTCGGCTCGGGCCAGACCGGGCTCGACCTCAAGCCGATCAAGGTTCTCAAGGAGGCCAAACGCCCGCCGACCGAGGTGATTTTGCTCGGCAAGGGAGAAGTGTTATTCGATTGCGATCTTGCCCATAAATAGGGAGTTGCCGATGTCTGCCCCCGTGCCGCAAGCCTATTCCGGTAGCCAGAAACTCCTGCACTGGCTGATTGCACTGCTCATGCTCGGGATGATCCCGGTCGGTGTCTACATGACCTATCGCGGGGCGGCGACGAATTTCGATGCGCTGACCAACACGCTCTACACCTGGCACAAGACGATCGGTTTCATCATCCTGATGCTGGTGTTGGCACGGATCTGGATCCGCAAGAAGCGGGGTGCGCCCGCACCGGTTTCAACGCTGACACCGTTCGAGCGCTTCGCCTCGGATGCGGCGCACAAGGCTCTCTATGTGCTGATGTTTCTGGTGCCGCTTCTCGGCTGGGCTGCCGTTTCTGCTTACCCCGCACGCGGCGTGCTGTTCGGGCTGTCGCTGCCGCCGATCATGCCAGTCAATCAGGCGCTTGCGGGCACCTTGTTCACGCTTCACAAGGCGGCGGCCATCGGCCTCGCGCTGGTGATGGCTGCGCATATCGGCGCCGCGTTCATGCATCTGATTGTGAAGAAGGATGGTGTTTTCCGCCGCATGATGCCGGGCGGGTGAGCTAAGACTCAGCCTTTCGCAGCCAGGATGTCCGTATGGCCGGTCGTCATGCGCGAGCCTTTCTGGTCACCCATTGATGTGCGCCAGAACAGCCAGTCATTCGCGCCGTTATCCGAGACGAGCCCGGTTTCCATCGCCGCGCCATGCAAGCCCTTGAGCAACTCGGTCTTGAGCTGGATATCAGATGGTTTGAGCACCCAAGGCGTATCGGCGGTTTCCACCGAGTATCCCGCCTCGCTCAAAAGTCGTGCCAGCGTAGCAGCGGCCTGCGGGCCTTCCGCCGGGCCGAAGCCCTTGTCGCGCCGCTGGTGGATCTTGAAGGCATTGATGATGCCCCAATCGAACGGGTGAGCGGGCAGGAAATCATCTTCCCCGTTATAGGTCAGCACCGTGTAGAATATCGCCGGCGTGGCTTTCAGCGCCGTGATGAAGCGGCGCATCCAGCTTTCGGAAATGAGATCGAACAAAGCCGAGGCGGTGACGACATCGATGTCACCGGAAATCACCTGTTCGAGTTCCTTGTTGAGGTCGGCGATGCGGAATTTCACACCGATATTCCGGCCATCCTTGATAAGCACAAGATCGTCGCCGATGGCTTTCGCCTCATCAGCCCATTCCGTGAGACTGCGCGCGGCCTGTTCGAGCAGCGCGAAATCATAATCGACGAGCGTCCATTCCTGTCGAGCGTTCAGCGCGGGCGCCGTGGCGCGCAGGTTCGAACCGGTGCCGCATCCGAGATCAGTGACCCGCAGCACATCGCGGTTTTCCACCCGTTTCGCGAGGTCGGCCAGCATCTGCGCCGAGCGCGAGCGATGGTCGGCGGGTTCGCGCAAAGCGAGCCAATCGGCAGAAAATCCCATGATCAGGAGCCTTTCACGGCAGCAGGAGAAGAGGAGGTCGAGACGCGCCCCAGCGCCTGCGCAATGGTTCGCGCGGTATCGTCCCATGTGGGGAGTTTTTCGCCGGCGCGATGAGCAGCATCAGAAAGGCGGGCGCGCAAGGAAGGATCAGACAAGGCGTTGTCGATGGCGTTGCGCAAAGCCGTCGCATCACCGGGCGGGACTTTCAGTCCTGCGCCATCCGGCACGGTTTCGCTTGCGGCGCCACCCGTCGTGGTGACGATCGGCAGGCCGCGCTGCAAGGCTTCCGCCAGCACCATGCCGTAGCCCTCGAACAGAGACGACATCACGAAAAGATCAGCTTCTGCAAAGAGTTGATCGAGGTCACGATCCGGAACGGCACCCAGAAGCTGGATGTGATCGTTGAGGTCCGAGAGCGCGATCTGGTCGCGCAGGGCATTCACGGTCTCAAGGCCGCGCGCAGTGCCGGCGATCTTGAGATGCCAGTTTTTCCGCTTCAGGCCCGCCAAGGCTTCCACCAGCACACCGTAACCTTTGCGCGGCACGATCGAGCCCACAGCGAGAAGGTTCAGGATGTCGGATTTCGAGCCCGTCGCGCGTGCCTTCCGCGTGGTGCCGGGCTCGGCGACGGTGATTTTCTCAGCCGCAACGCCGAAATCGCCTGCCAGAATTTTCCCCGTCAGCGGCGAAGTGACGATCACGTGCTGCGCGAGGGAAAGGGCGATCGTCTCGCTCTGATGAAGGGTGATGGCGCGATCGGGAGAAATCCCGTTCTCAAGCGCCAGCGGATGATGGCAGAGTGCCACGATCGGCTGGCGGATGGAACGGATCAGAGCTTCCGGCATCGCGCCATAGGCAAGACCATCGATCAGCAGCAGGCAATCGGGCGGCAATCCCGCGATGATTGCGGCGGTGTCGGTCAGGTCATCCGCGCTGGGGTTGGGGTAGCTCCCCGGCAGCGCGACATGCATCGCCTCGACCCCGGCCTGCGGCAGCAGGCGGATCACGGCCCGATCATAGGCATAGCCGCCCGTCGGTAGCGCGAGATCACCGGGGATGAGAAAAGCGACGCGTGTCATGGGAAGCGTTACGCCACGGCTCCTTCGAACCACGCGCGGGCGAGGTCCGTTTCGTGCAAGGTCACGCGGATTTTCGTCAGGCCCTTTCCATCCTCGCCGAGCGCGCCGGATTTTGCGGCTTTCAGCATTTCGTCGAAGATGTGCTTCGCGAGGAATTCCGTGGTGGTGAGAACGCCTTTGAACTGGGGAAGCGTATCAAGGTTCTGGTATTTCAGCGGCTTGAGCACGGCGGCGAGGGTATCGAGCGCAGCCCCAATATCGACCACGACATTCTGCTTGGTCATCTTCTCGCGGAAGAACGCGACATCGACCACAAAGGTTGCACCGTGCATGTTCTGGGCCGGGCCAAAGAACGGATCGGGGAGGGAATGGCCGATCATGATGCGGTCACGGACTTCAACAGCGAACATGGACAGAGTTCCTCAATAGGTTACGACAGTGACAAGGCCTTTTGCATCCGGGGCGAGCAGCCTCGGAATGGCATCGGGCAAAGCGGGGAAGGGAAGCGTTTCGGTGAGAAGCGCATCGAGCCTTTCGTCATCCAGTAAGCGCAACGCTGCCTGAAGGCGCGATGAATAGCCCCAGCCGCGTGAGGCATGATCGGGTGAAACTGTCCCGACCTGGCTGGAAATGAGCTTCACACGCCCCGCATGGAAATGCCCGCCAAGCGGCACATGCAACGGCTTCTCGCCGTACCAGGAGAGTTCGACGACCGTTCCATTCTTCGCTGCTGCGTGGATGGCGGTCGCCAGTCCCGGCTGGGTCGCCGAAGTGTGGAACACGACATCCTGATCTTTCGGGGCTTCATCGGGATGAACGAATCGGGCTCCAAACATCGTGGCGAGCGCGCTGCGAGCCGGGTTCACATCGACAAGTGTCACGTCGGCACCCGGAAAACGGGCGGCGAGGAATGTCACCAGCAGCCCGACAAGCCCGCCACCAACCACCGTGACGCGATCAGCTGCACTCATCTTCGAGTCCCAGATCGCGTTCAGCGCCGTTTCCATATTGGCGGCAAGAGTCGCGCGCGAGGTGGGGATGTGGTCGGGGATCAAGTTCAACATCGCGGTTTTCGCGTTGAACACATCCTGATGCGGGTGGAGCACGAAGACACGGCGACCCGCGAGATGTTCCGGGCCATTCTCGACGCGCGCCACCGCGCAATAGCCGTATTTCACCGGAAATGGGAATTCTCCGGACATGTGCGGGCAGGCCATGCGTTCATGTTCGGCCGGAGGGACGAGGCCTGAGGCGATCAGCCTCTCCGTCCCGCGCGACAGGGCCGAGGCCAGCATGATGAGGCGCTGCTCATCCGCCAGCGGCGGGCGCACGGACTCCTCGCGCAACTCGGCCTGCATCGGACCCACATACCAGAGCGCCTTGCCATGGGCGTAATTGAACATAGTTCCCCGTTTCAGTTTGCTTCTGTTCAGCTTTGATGCGTCAGGAGTGCGCCGACCTCAATCGGGAAATCCGATTGAGGCCGTTTCTTTGCGCACCATTTTCATGGCAGAGAATGGCGCGCAAGGCGTGATTTTGAAACTCAGCGCCGCAAGGCTGACGAGAAGGCCCGACACGATATGACGACGACGAATGAGCCCGCCCCGACCGGCGTGGCGCTTCCCCTCACTCCCACAGGCACCCAGAGCGCCGAGGTGCTGATGCTGCGCCGCGTCATCGTCGCCGTGCTCAACATCGTGCTCTATCTGGCGCTCGCTGCATGGGGCTGGTCGATCCTGAGCGTGGGCGGCTGGTCTGTCGTCGATGTTCTGCTCTTCATCTGCTTCCTCTTGGGCACGCCCTGGGCTGTGCTGGGGTTCTGGAATGCCGTGATCGGCCTCTTTCTGCTGCACGGGCCGCGCAACGCAATGCAGGATGTCGCGCCCTTTGCAGAATTGCCGGATCCTTCGATGAAGGTGACGCTGAAGACCGCGATTTTCATGACCTTGCGTAACGAAGACCCGTCTCGCGCCTTCCGCCGTCTGAAGCTCGTGAAGGAAACCGTGGACGCGACGGGGTTCGGCGATCGTTTCGCCTATTTCCTGCTCTCCGACACCAACAAGGATGACGTCGCCGAGCAGGAAGAGGCCCTTTTCGCCGAGTGGAAAACGGAAGCCGGCGAGGCCGCCCCACTCATTTATCGCCGCCGCACCGACAATACCGGATTCAAGGCCGGCAATGTGCGTGATTTCCTCGATCGCTGGGGCGCGGATTATGACCTCATGCTGCCGCTCGATGCCGACAGCCTGATGGATGGCGAAACCATCCTGCGTCATGTGCGCATCATGCAGGCCAACCCGAAGCTCGGCATTCTGCAAAGCCTTGTCGTCGGCATGCCGTCGCAGAGCCTCTTTGCGCGCGCGTTCCAGTTCGGCATGCGTCAGGGCATGCGCTCCTACACAATGGGGCAGGCCTGGTGGGTGGGGGATTGCGGCCCGTTCTGGGGGCATAACGCGCTGGCGCGCATCGCGCCGTTCCGCGACCATTGCGAATTGCCGGTTCTGCCCGGTCCGCCGCCGTTTGGCGGGCATATCCTCAGCCATGATCAGGTTGAAGCCACCTTCATGCGTCGTGCGGGATACGAGGTGCGCGTGATGCCGGAGGAGGGAGGTTCGTGGGAGGAAAACCCGCCGACCATCCTCGAATTCATGAAGCGCAACACCCGCTGGTGCCAGGGCAACCTGCAGTATTTCAAGCTCCTGAACACCAAGGGTCTTTATCCGGTCAGCCGTTTCCAGCTCATCTGGGCCATCCTGATGTTCCTCGGCATCCCGGCCTGGACGCTCATGCTGCCGCTCGCAGCGCTGAAGCCCTTCGACGGCGAGAGCCTCGCGGCCTTTCCGGCGGGTTCAGCACTCACGCTCTATCTCTTCTTCACGGTGATGAACCTGATGCCGAAGATCGCCGGGCTGATCGACATCATGCTGACCCCCGGCGGCACGAAGCGCTATGGCGGCACCGGCAAGTTCCTGTTCGCAGGCCTGAGCGAAATCGTCTTCGCGTGGATTCTCGGCGCTTCCGATACGTTCCGCACGACGATTTTCATCGTCGGCTTGCTGTTCGGCAAATCGGTGATCTGGGGCGGGCAGGCGCGTGATGCGCACGGAATTCCGTGGGATATCGCGACATCGAATCTCTGGCCGCAGACGGTGTTCGGCTTCATCGTGGTGGGGCTGATGGCCTTCACTTCCGTTGAATTCGCGCTGTGGTCGCTGCCGCTCACCCTGGGCTTCCTCGTCGCCATTCCTTTTGCGGTGTGGAGCGCTGATCCGAAGCTCGGCGCATCGACCGTGAAAAACGGGCTCTATGCGATCCCGGAGGAGATCGAGACTCCTGCGATCATCGCGAAGCTCCGCTCGCAGGAAGCGGGCCACTGATATGGCGCTTCCCGTCGAACATATCACGGCGCTCACCGCGCATTGGCCGCATCTGAAGCGTTCCTTCGAGGTCTATCACGGCGATCAGGCCCGCGATGACGCGATGGATGCGCTTTACGCGACTTTCCTGAAGCCCGGCTCGCTGGCCTTCGATGTCGGCAGCCATGTCGGCGACCGGATCGGATCGTTCCGTCGCTGCGGCGCCCGCGTCGTGGCTTTGGAGCCGCAACCGGATTGCGCGAGCGCCATCCGGCTGATTTTCAAGGACGATGCCGGCGTGACTTTGCTCGAGAATGCCTGTGGCCCGAAGGCCGGGGAACTGACATTGCATGTCAATTCGGCGAACCCGACCGTCTCGACTGCCAGTTCCGATTTCCTGAAGGCCGCCGATGGTGCAGCGGGCTGGGAAGGGCAGATCTGGGATCGTGAGATCGCTGTGCCCGTCACCACGCTTGATGCGCTGATCGCCGCGCATGGTGTGCCGGATTTCGTGAAAATCGACGTCGAGGGCTTCGAGGCCGATGTGCTGGCAGGGCTCTCGCGGCCCATTCCGGCGCTCTCATTCGAGTTCACGACCATCCAGCGCACGGTCGCGTATCAATGCCTTTCGATCATCGCGACGCTCGGGCCCTACCGGTTCAATATTGCGCTCGGCGAAAGCCAGCAGCTGGCTTTTGCCCAAGGGGTTTCCGCCGATGCGATGGCCGACCATATCCGCGCCTTGCCGCATGAGGCCAATTCAGGGGATGTCTATGCGGTTCTCGATCGCTAAGGCGACTTTTGCACTCACTCTTTTCGCCGCACCTGTCGCGGCCCAGCAACCGACCGGAGGCCAAGTGCTCGCTCCCCCGAAAGATGAAATGACCGTTAAGGTGCAGAACCTCTCCGAGCCGGAGGTCTGCGCCGAGAAGGACAATATCGATATCCGCTTCCTCAACCCGGATGTGCGGCGCTTCAAGATCCAGGCGATTCAGCCGAGCTATATCGGCATGCTGCGCGAGGATCGCTTCGCACCGGACTGGACCGCCTGCGACATGACGGGCGACCCAGCCTATGTTTCGGGCAAGCCCCGGCAGGTGACGCTGTGGGAAACCCCCTCCATGTGGGTGGTCGGGCATGTTTTCCCCGCTTTCTGGCGCCCGGCGACCGTGCCGGTGAAAATCGGTGACCGGGTGGAGCACGGGCTGCACCTCATCCAGCTCTGGATGCGGGTGAACGAACGTTCCGAGGAAATGCTCGTCGTCTATCCGCCGGATGGTTACTGGCGCGCCCGGCCCCTTCCGCCGAAGCATCTGGGCTGGACCGCCTATGGTTCGAGCTTCATGGTCGGGCCGGTGACGATGGAAGGGCGGCCGGTGGTGGCGCTGAAAGAAATCGCCTTCGATCCGGAAGAGAAGAAATTCACCTTCACCTTCCGCGATGGCGGGGAAGGGGCTTTGCGCATCGTCCATCTCGATACCGATCGCTTCGTGATGGAGGCAACGCTCGCGGGCAACCTGCCGAAGGACAAGCCCTTCGCAGCTTTGCGCTCGATGTACATCACCGAGACCAACAACGACATGGCGCGCGTCGCCTGGCGCGAGAAGACCAAAACGCGCTGGGGCGAGGAGCACGTGCTCGATTACAAAGGCGGCGAGGCGACCGAACTCT
Source organism: Hyphomicrobiales bacterium (assembly GCA_017302635.1). GTDB lineage: Bacteria > Pseudomonadota > Alphaproteobacteria > Rhizobiales > Beijerinckiaceae > Rhabdaerophilum. The sequence goes on along the minus strand of JAFLCX010000001.1, from coordinate 66,002 downwards.
GGGCCGGGCGGCATGCGCCCTCGCGCCACAACACTTCGGCGCCCGATATGGTGTTCTCGCGCTTCGAAAAATGATGACTCAGTCGGCGGCGGAAGAGGCTGACCTTTGCGGCTCCGCGATCCTCGCCGACATTTCTCCCTCTGACCATTGAAGCAACCAAGGCGTGTAAAATTTACGTCGATTTAACGCTGTTTGCGCAAAATACAACCTGAAGTTTTATTCATGATCTCTGCTGCCCTCGATCCGGGGGAGGAGATCAGGAATTTTTTCAGCGGCGCAAACGGGGTCCCAGATGAGCTTTCTCAACAATATTCGACTGAAGTCCAAACTGTTTGCCGTGGTCGGCTTCCTGATCGCCGTCTCCCTCGGCATTTCGGCGACGGTTTATTTTGCCGCGCGGAACATCGCCAATTCGACACAGGAAATCCAGGCGACTTCGGCGCGCTTGCAACATGCCGGAAGGGCCACGGCGAACCTTCTCGCTTATGTTCGAAATGTCGAGTTCCTGCCCCTTGAGCTGACGCCAGAGCAGCGGGCCGATTTCGAACGCGGGGCCGATGACGAATTGCGGCGCATGCGTGCGCGGCTCGATCAGTTCCAGCCGGCGGTCGAAGCTGGCCGTGCCGAGCTGGAGAATATCCGCGCGATGCTGGCCAATTACGAGCGGGATATTCACCGCAACGTCGTGCGCCTGTCGAGAGACAACAAGGAACTGGATGCCGCGACCAAGCTGGCTTTCGCGGGCGACAAGCAGGTGACCGAAATACGTCAGCTTCTGCGCAATCTCGAGCAACGGAACGTCGATCTCTATGCGAAGGGCAGCAAGACCCTGCTGGACGAGCAGGACGAATTGTTGCGCGACATCCTGATCATTGCCGGCGTTGGCTGCCTTCTCGGGCTGCTGGCGGCCTTCACAACGATCGTGATGGGCGTCACCAAGCCGCTGATGAAAATCATCGAGATGATGCAGGCGCTCGCGAGCGGCAAGAGCGATGTCGAGGTTCAAGGAACCGAACGCAGGGACGAGATCGGCGGCATGGCGCGCGCAGTCGAGATCTTCCGCGAGAACGCACTCGAGCGCAAACGTCTCGAAGAGGAGATGCGCCGCGAGCGTGATCGGGAGAAGGCACGCCAGAGCCGTGTCGAAGACCTGATCACGGTGTTCCGCGGTTCGATCGGCGATATTCGCCAGAGCCTCGAGCATCAGCTCGGTACATTGCAATCCTCTTCCGAAAATCTCGGCCGGATTGCGGGCGAGGCTTCTCAGGGTGCCTCGACGGCGGGCTCAGCGTCACAGGAGGCATCGAGCAATGTCGATCACGTGGCCAACGCGGCCGGTGAATTGACGGCTGCCAGCCGCGAAATCTCGACGCAGGTCCACAAGGCGAGCGAGAGTGTCACCCAATGCATGATGGTGGCGGAGCGGGCCGATCAGGACATATCGAGCCTCGCGAACCTTGCCGAGCGCATCGGGGCCATTGTTGATATCATCAATTCCATCGCCGAACAGACCAACATGCTGGCGCTGAATGCCACCATCGAGTCAGCCCGTGCCGGCGAAGCCGGGCGCAGCTTCGCGGTGGTCGCCAACGAGGTCAAAGCGCTGGCCGGCCAGACGGCCAAGGCCACGGACGAGATTTCGGAACAGGTGCAGGCAATCCAGACCGCCACGCAGCAGGCGGTGGGCTCCATCCGCACGATCACGGCGCAGGTCTCCGACATTCAGGGGCGCACCACGGCGATTGCCGCTGCGGTGGAAGAGCAGGAAGCATCGACCCACGAGATCAGCCGGGCGATCTCGCTCGCTTCCGATGGTTCGAATCAGGTCGCGAGTTCGGTTACCACCATGTCGCATTCGGTCGATCAGACCAGTCAGGAAGCCGGACAGCTCCGCATGACTTCCGACATGCTGGCCGAGGTGGCAGGCAACCTCACGCGAACTGTGGATGGTTTTCTGCAAAGCGTGGCCGAGGATGTCTCCGAGCGCCGCCGCGCCACACGCAAGGCGATCCGGCAGATCGGCGTCGTTTCCACGCGCGGCCGACGCAGCCAGACGATGGTGCTCGACATCTCGGCGCATGGGCTCAAGATCGAGGCGACACCCGAACTGCGCCTCGGCGAGCTGATCGAGATCGAATGGTCATCCGGCGAGCGTTTCCGGGGGCGGACGGTCTGGATCGCGAACGGGCAGGCGGGCATTTCGCTCGACAGCGAAATCCCGGCGCAGTTGGTGGCTGAAGCGGCGTGACCGGCTCGAAAGCCGCTAGCGGCCGAGCAGCACCCGCACGGTTGGCCGTTCAGGCAAGCTCGGGCGGGTGAGCACCATGCTGATATTCCCCACGCGCTCGATCGCGTGGGTCTCGCCAACGCGGGAGAGGAAATTCTCGAGCGTGCGCTCCGAGAAATAGTGCATCGGCACGACGATTTTCGCTCGGAGCTGGCCGATCACTTCCAGCATGCCGGAAAGGTCCATCGTCCACGAGCCGTCAACCGGCACAAGCGCGACATCGATCTGGCCGATCGCAGCAAGATGCTCGGATGTCAGGGTGTGATGCAGGTGCCCGAGATGGGCGATGCACAGGCCAGCCGCCTCGAAAATGAAGATCGAATTGCCGTAAAACTCAGTCCGGCCCTCGCCATAGAGGTTGCGGATATTGGTCGGCACGTTGCGGATGCGCAGGTCGCGCTCCTGCACATCATGCTTCGGCATCTCGCCGCCGCGCCCCCAGCCGTGCAGCACATGACGGATCGCCGGATCGGGGTTGAGCGTATAATGCGTCGAATGCGCATGGTTCATCGTCGCGACATGCGGCGGATCGATCGGGCGGACGTAATCGTTGTAATCGGTCGCCGCGATGGCCCCGCCGGGGCTCTCGATCGTGAAGGTGGAATGCCCGACATAGGTGATCCGAACTTCCCCGGCCGAGAGATTGGCAGGAAGGATCAGCGTGCCATCCGGCGCGCGCGGCATGGTCCGCGCAATCGGCCCAAGGCACGGCTCATTGGCGTGGGCGGAGAAGGGCGCAAGCCATGCGCAGGCCATCAGGGCAGTGAGAGCGATCGAGACGATAGAGGGTCGCATCGGCATCAGGCCTCCTCATGCTCAACATGGCGCGGCGAGACCCGCTCGTCAAAGCCCTCATTCGACCGACAGGGCCTCGATCGCAGCGATATTGGTGCCTTTGGTGTCATCGGAATCCGACGAGATGGCGATGCCCACAAGCGGCCCCGGCTCGCGCCCAAAGGCGCGGCGGAAATCGGCGGCCAGATCGGCGGCCTCAGGCAGGAAAGTGGGATTCGTGATGCCGCCGGGCTGGCGCAGCACCAGCTTGCCCGAGGCTCCCATGTGCGGGCTCGCGACCACCTGTCCACGCGCGCCATTGCCACCCCAGATGTAGACGAGGGCCGCGCCGGATGACCACCACATCGCCGAGGAAAGTGAGGCCGCGCCCTTGGCACTTTTCGCACTCGCCTCGTCTTTCGCGAACACGAAATAGAGCGCGATGGCGCGATCATCCGATCCCTTGATCGCAAGGTTGGTGGCGGGAACAGACTGATCGACCTTCCAGCGCCATTTCGCCTGCCTTTTGGCCCAGAGGCTTTCATCGAGTTCGCGCCAGATGACGCTGGCGGCGCCGTCCGCCCGGATCGCAAGGCGAGCCGCACCTTCGGCTTTGAAGTCGACCGGTTTCAACCCGCGGAAATTCAGGGTCTTCCACCCCTGTCCCGAGAGCGAGGGGCCGAACGTGACGGGTTCGGCCTGAGCGGGCGCAAGGCCAAGGCCAAGCAGGAGAAATGCTGGGATTGCGACATGTTTCATGGCGACAATCATGGCGTTCCGTCCCGGATTTGGCCAGTCGGTCCGAACTCGCAGCCGATGCACGATGGCGTGAAGGCTTTGTTCAGCACCTCAGGATCAGCTTCGGGGCCTGTGCCGTGCCGGCATCGATCGAGCGGAAGGCCTCCGCGCCATCCGCGAGCGGGAGTTCGGCGAACCATCGCAAACGACCGAGGTTTCCCGAAGCGAGGGCCTCGACGCTCATCCGGAAATCGGAAGGCGTGTAGCAATAGGTTCCAGAGAAGGTGATCTCCTGCAACGTGATCTTCCGGATATCGAGCCCATCCATCCCCGGCAGGAGGCCGGCATGGATGATCACCCCACCCGGTCTCACCAGAGCCGAAGCGGCGGCACGTGTCGCATTCGCGCCCACAGCATCGATCACGAGATCGATGCTGTTCTCGGCGGGCGCTGAGGCGGAGCCGGGCGCGTAGACCGCAAAACCTTCCTCCTTTTCGATCAGGCGCGTGCGCAGGGTGTTGGTTTCGGCGATGCGGATATCTTTCGCGCCGAAATGGCGGGCGACAATCGCGGCCGCAAGGCCGATCGCGCCGCCGCCCAGCACGACGACGCGGCAGCACGCGAGCGGCTGATGCAGTTTCTCCATCCCGATCCGCACCGCGTGCCACGATACCGCGACCGGCTCGGCTAAAGCGGCATGTGCAATGGGCATCGTTTCCGGGATGGGCACGACATTGCGCTCGGGGATGCGGACATACTCGGCAAAAGCGCCGGGGCGCGGCGGCATCGAGATGATCTGGCGCGTCGGCGATAGATGCCAGCGTCCCTCGATCGCATAGGGGCAGGAGGGATCGACAACCAGCGGGTTGATGGTCACACGCTCGCCGTCACGTGCGCCGCCGACAATGCGTCCGGCGGCTTCGTGACCCAGGATCAGCGGAGGCGGGCGGCGGCTGTCATGCCCGTGATAGGCATGCATGTCAGAGCCGCAGATTCCGACAGCCTCGACCCGCACCAGCAGTTCACCCGCTTCGGGACTCGGCTGTGGTTCATCGCGGTAGATCAGGGAATTCGCCCCCAGATAGACCAGAGCTTTCATGTGCTTATCCTATTTGGCACTGAACCCGCCATCGACGGCAAGGGTCTGCCCGGTAATGTAAGCCGAAGCGTCCGAAGCGAGGAAAACGGTTGCACCGGTGAGATCGTTCAGCACGCCATTGCGGCCGATCGCGGTCTGCGCCGCATTTTTTGCGGCGCGTTCTGGATCGCTGAACACGGGCTCCGTGAGGGGCGTCGGAAAAAATCCGGGCGCGATCGCGTTGCATGTGATGCCGTGGCGCGACCATTCCTCGGCGATAGCGCGCGTGAGCTGGACGATGCCGCCTTTGCCCGCGCCGTAGGGCGCGCTGTTCGGGAAGGCGCGTGTGCTCTGCAAGGAGGCGATGTTGATGATCCGCCCCCATTTCCGGGAGGCCATTCCCGGCGCGAGGGCCTGCGTGAGCAGGAAAGGGGCCCGAAGATGCAGCGCCATGTGCAGGTCGAAGGCAGCGGCCGTCACCTCCATGAAAGGCTGGCGCAGGTTGACGCCCGCCGCGTTGACGAGGATATCGGCCTCCAGGCCGAAGCTTTTCAGCCCGCCCGAGATAACCTCAGCACAATCCGGCTGCGCGAGATCGGCGAGGAGGCCTCTTGCTGCGATGCTCTCGCTGGCGAGTGCGGCGATAGCATCATCGGTCTCCGCCTTGCGCCGCGCCGTGAGCACCACTCCGGCACCGGCGAGACCCAAGGCGCGGGCCATTGCGAGGCCGATACCACTGTTTCCGCCGGTGACCAGCGCGGTTCGGCCCGTCAGATCGAAGAGCGGCTCCAGCCGGAAGCCCATTCAGGCCTCCACAGGCTGGCCGAGGTCGATATTCGTGCCAGGTGCGTATTTCGCCATCCGGACATCGCTCGTGCGTGCATGCGCTTCCATCCCTTCCAGCCGCGAGATGCGGGCGGAGACGGGCGCAAGCGTCTTGCAGGCATTCTTGCTCATCTTCTGCCACGTGAGAGGCTTGAGGAATTTGTGCACCGAAAGCCCGGCCGAATAACGTGCGGCAAACTTGGTCGGCAGGATGTGATTGGGGCCGGAAACCTTGTCCCCGAAGGCGACGTTCGTCTCTTCGCCCAGAAACAGCGAGCCGTAATTGGTGAGGTTCGCGTGCCACCAATCGAGATCGGCGCAATGCACCTCGAGGTGCTCACAGGCATAGTCATCCGAAACCTGCACCATTTCCTCGCGCGTATCGCACAAAACCACCTCGCCGTAGTCGCGCCATGCCGCACCCGCCGCATCGCGCGCGGTGGGTGGAAGGGCTTCGATCAGTTTCGGCATCAGGGCCGTGACCTCATCGGCGATGCGGCGCGAACTGGTGATCAGCCATGCCGGGCTTTCATGCCCGTGCTCGGCCTGACCCACGAGGTCGGTCGCGACAATCAGCGGATCAGCGCTGTCATCGGCAAGTACCGCCACTTCCGAGGGGCCAGCGAAGACGTCGATCCCCACCTTGCCGAACAGCATCCTTTTCGCTTCCGCGACATATTTGTTGCCCGGCCCGACAATGATATCCGCCGGCTTGCCCGTGAACAGGCCGTAAGTCATCGCGGCAATGGCCTGAACGCCGCCGAGACACATGATGATATCCGCTCCCGCCACAGTCATGGCGTAGAGCACATGCGGGTGGATGCCCGTGCCTTTGAACGGCGCCGAACAGGCGACTACGGTTTTGACACCCGCCGCCTTGGCGGTCGCGACCGACATATAGGCCGAAGCGATATGAGCGTAGCGGCCGGTGGGCACATAGCAGCCAGCGGTATTCACTGGCACGAGCTTCTGGCCCAGTTGAAGGCCAGGTGAAAGTTCGATCGAGAAATCCTGGCACGAAGCCTTCTGCGCTTCGGCGAACCGCCGGACCTGCCCGGCAGCGAGGCGGATATCGTCCTTGACCGATTGCGGCACATCGCGGATCCGCTCCGCGATCAAATCCTTGTCCATCACGATCGGACCGGACCATTTGTCGAGGCTGAGCGCGTAATCGCGCACCGCCTGCTCGCCGCCCTTCTCGATGGTTGCCAGCATTTCGGTGACGACCTGACGAGCAGAGCCTGTTTCCGACTCCGGCGTTTTGCTCGCCTTCTTCAGATGGATGATGGCCATCGGCCTTGCCTCTTGATTGCAATGGGGGAAATCGGCGCGGGCGATCGCTCGTCCGCGCCTCTGGGAGCGGCTTATTTCTTGTCGAATTCGGTCGCGAAGGCCTTGAGCTTCGGGTCAGCAGCGACCTTCTTCATGAACTCATCCGTGATGTAGTTCTTGGCGTCCGGGTTAGACGGAATGGTGCCGACCTCGGTGATGAACTTGCCGATTTCGGAGAACCAGCCATCGACTGTCGAGGCACCGCTGGCGCGCGCCATGATTTTCAGCTGCTCGTCGAGCCCGAAGACCGGGCGAAGCGCGAATTCCTGATCCATCGCACGGGCCGAGACCTCAAGGCCACCCTGCTTGTAGAAATCGAGCGCCAGAGTGCGGGCCTCCGCCGGGTTTGCCTTCGCCCAGGACCAGCCACGCAGAAACACGGCGAGGAATTTCGCCACATCATCCGGGCGCTCTTTCGCAAAGTCCGCACGCACGATCAGCGCGCCGGGCACGATCGCATTGGCATCTGCGCCGGAGCACAGATATTTCGCGTTCGCACGTTCCTCGAGGGTGTAGGTGTTCGGCGCCCAGACACCCGCGATATCGCCGTTATTCGAGGTCAGTGCCGTAATGATCTGCGCCTGACCGAGGTTCACGAACTGCATGTCGTTGGCGGCGAGGCCCATTTTGACGAGGCATTTGCGCGAGGCGTAGTCGACCGTCGAGTTGGTCGTCAGCAGCAGGCGCTGGCCCTTGAGCGAGGCCGGATTGGCCTTGATGGCGTCGAACTTGTCGCCGCGCACCATCATCGCATTGGTTTTCGACTCATCATTGGTGATGCCGATGGTCAGGATATTGAAGCGCACCGCGCCGAGCACAGCCGGAACGGAGCCCGTGCCGCCCACATCCCACGATTTCGAGGGCGCAGCTGCAATCTGCGGCGCGCCGGCCGGGAAGGTGGTGAAATTGGGGGTGAGGCCGACATCCTTCCACCAGCCCTTCACATTCGCATAATGGAACGGGAGCGCCCAATACAGCGACGGCTGATAGCTGACGCCGATGGGCGTCTGTGCGCTGGCAGCGATGGGTGAGGCCGAAGCGATGGCGGTTGCCAGCGCGAGCCCGGTCAGAATGCGTTTCATCATAGTCCTCCCTTGGTTGCTCATGAAGCTTGCTGAAGCGGATCTTGCGGGTCCGCCTTGGTTTCCGATCGGCCGATAACGGTCCGCTCGATGGAATCGCGCACGATCTCGGCGATGAGGTCGCATTCCGCGTCGGTCAGCGTCACGGGTGTGCGAATGTCGCAAAGGTCGGCGAGAATGGCGTGGGATTGCGCGAGCGGGCCCTGGTCGCCGGCATAGTGCCAATGGCGTGGCGCACTGGTGAAGCCGGCCTGCTTCGCGGCGCCGAACCACTTGATCGGCACGCCGCGCGCCTTCGCCAACTCCAGAAATGTCTTCATCTCGTCGGGTGACAGGCCCGAGGCTGAAAACTGCACCGATGTTGCCGAGAAAACCTGCCCGCCGCCACGCTCCGGCACGCGGATATGCTGGCTGCGCCTCAGGCCAGCCGCAATGCGATCATGAATGTCGTTCCAGCGCTTGGCACGACGCGGCAACTCGGCGAGCTGCGGGCGCAGCAGAGCTGCCGCCAACGCCGTCATGCGCATCGAGAAATTCGGAACTTCTTCTCCGAGCCGCTCGAATACACCCGCCCCCGGTGCACTCACATGCTGGCCATGCAGCATGTAGCTCCCCGAGTGGAGAATGGCGCGGGCGGCCATCGTCTCGTCATCGAGGACGAGGAACCCGCCCTCGCCAGCATTGAGGTGCTTGTAGGTCTGTGCCGAAAACCCGGCAGCCGCTCCGAACGTGCCGATTGTCCGGCCCTTCCAAGAGGCGCAGAGCGAATGCGCGCAATCTTCCACCAGCTTGAGGCCGCATTCCGCCACGACCGCCATCACGGCATCCATATCTGCGATGTGGCCCCGCATGTGCGACAGGAGAAGCACTTTCGCGCCTGAAGCGCGGGCCTTGCGGCGCAGGTCGTCCGGATCGATCACATAATCTCGGCCGATCTCGACAATCACTGGCCGTGCCGAAGCATGCAGGATCGCGCCCGGAACCGGGGCGAGCGTGAAGCCGTTCACGAGCACCGGGTCTCCCGGCCGAACACCGAGAACCTTCAGCGCCAGAAACAGCGCTCCACCACCGGAATTCACCGCAATACAAAAACGCCGCCCGACAAAGGCCGCGAATTCCTGCTCCAGCAGGGAGACGTCGAGCTGGTCCGCACCCATCTCGCCATAACGGAACAGCCGACCGGAGCGCATGAGTTCCGTGGCGCGCGCGATGCCCGCTTCCGGAATGGGTTCCGGCTCCGTGAGGTCGCGCTGGAGGCGGGCGCCGTCAGACATCCTTGAAGCCCTTTTCCTCGCGCAGCGACTTCCAGATATGAGTGCGCAGGTGCACGAAGGATTCGAGGTCCATCACGTCCTCGATCTTCGGGTATTTGTCCCAGGCCTCACGTTCGCGCACGGCCTTGATATCCAGCACTTCCTTGATGCGCCCCGGCCGGCGGGTCATGATCGCGACGCGATCAGCGAGGTAGACCGCTTCTTCCACCGCATGCGTGATGAACAGAACCGTGCGCGGATTGCGCCGCGATATCCGCACCAGTTCTTCCTGCATCACCACGCGAGTCTGGGCGTCGAGCGCACCGAAGGGCTCATCCATCAGCAGCACTTCGGGGTCGAGCACATAGGCGCGCGCGATGGCGACGCGCTGCTGCATGCCGCCCGACAGCTGATGCGGGAAGGCATCGGCATGGCTTTCGAGGTTCATCAGCTTCAGCGCCCCGGCGATGAGTTCGCTCCGTTCGCCGATCGCGAGATTCTTGTTGCGCAGGCCGAGATCGATATTCTCCCGCACGGTCTTCCACGGAAACAGCGCAAACTGCTGAAACACGACCGCGCGGTCCGGTCCCGGAGATGTCACCGGCCGGCCGTTCACGCTCACGGTCCCGCTTGACGCCGCCTCGAAGCCCGCGACCATGCGCAGACAGGTGGTCTTGCCGCAGCCGGAGGGGCCGACAATCGCCACGAATTCCTTGTCCGCAATCTCGAGGTTGATGTCGTCCAGCGCCTTGACGCTACCGCCGAATACCTTGTCGACCGATTGAAAGCTGATCGAGCCCATTCTGCTTCTCCTCAAGCCTCAAGACCACGGCGGCGCCGCAGCCAGGCTTCACCCTGGCGCAGCAGAACGTCGATCAGCATGCCCACAAGGCCGATCGCGATCATCCCGACCATCACGGTCTGGGTCTGGACCGAGCCCTGCGCCTGAACCATCATGAAGCCGACACCCGCCGCAGCGACGATCAGTTCCGCTCCAACGAGCGACTGCCACCCGAGGCCGGCTGAGACACGCAAACCTGCGATGATCGAGGGCACGGCAGCCGGCAGCAGCACTTCGAGGATCATGCGCGAATTGGGGGTCCCCAGCATCCGGCCTGCCTCGATGAGGCGTGGTTCGACAAAGCGCGCGCCGCGATAGGCATTGATCAGGCAGGGCGGGAAAGCCCCGGCGAAGATGATCATCACCGGCCCGCCGATCCCCGTTCCGAACCACAGAGCCGCGAAGGGCACCCAGGCGATCGGCGCGATGAAACGCAGCCCGTCGAAAATCGGTGTCACGATATCGTCGAGCAGGCGAAACCACCCCATCAGCAGCCCGAGCGGTACCCCGACAAAGGCCGCGAGAAGCACGCCATAAGCGTAGCGCTCGAAACTCGAAGCCAGATGCATGGGCAAGGTTGCACCGGCAAAAGGCGCCGACAGAAGCTGGATAAAGCGCGTCGCGACATCAAGCGGATTGGGCAGGAACTGGCGCGGCACGATCCCCGAGACGGAAAGGAAGGTCCAGAGCCCGATAAAACCGACGAGACCAGCGAGGCCGAGGAAGAACGTTTCCGCGAAGGAGAGGGGGCGATCGTTCATCGGTTCAATCCCTCGCTGCCACGTTCCACGCGAGGGCCCGACGCTCGGCTCTTGTGAGGAGAAGCGTTGTGGCCCAGCCCAGGAGGCCGACTGTGATCATGCCGACGAGGATCATGCCCGGATAGATATCCTGCTGCGCCATGTTCAGCACAAAGCCGACACCCATCAGCGCGCCCACCAGCTCGGCGGCCACTAGTGTGGTCCAACTCGCCTGAAGCGACAGCCGCAAGCCGGTGAAAATCATGGGCGATGCAGCAGGCAGGATCACCTCGCGCACCATCCGCCAACGCGGTGTGCCGAGCATACGCGCGGCCTCCAGCACAGGCCTCTCGATGTTACGCACACCGGTGAAGGCGTTGATGACCGATGGAACGAAAGCCGAGAACCAGATCACCATGATCTTGGCGGCATCGCCGAGCCCGAGCCAGAGAATCGCCAGCGGAATCCATGCGAGCGGCGGGATAGGGCGGATGATCAGGAAGACCGGGTTGATGAACGCTTCGGCGCGGCGGCTCCAGCCCATCCAAAGCCCGAGCGGAACGCCGGTCAGCACGGCAACCACAAACCCCATCGCAACCAGCTTGAGGCTGTGCAGGGCGTGGCTTGCGAGCGTCGCTCCGGCATAGCCACGACCGGAAATCTGCTTCAGTGACATCCAGAACTCGGCCGGCGAGGGGAAACGCCCGCCAGATACCCAACCTGTCACACTCGTCAGCAGAAACCACAGGATGATGAGGCCGGCCAGCGTGGCCAATCCGATCAGGCCCTTGCGGTTCGACGGCGTTTTCATGCCGAGCGCCTCTTCCCGATGATTGTCGCGCCTTTGTTTGCAAGCGCTTTCATTCAAGATGAAACCAGATCGATCAGACTGTCAATTGCCCGTCGACATGAAAGTTTTTTGCATGATTGTTGCGCAAAAAGCGTGTCCGATCTAGAAAGACGACATGAAAGAAAATTTCACTGCCTCTCCTGCGGCCCGCCGGAGGACGCGCCTGAGCGATGTGGCGAAGGATGCCGGAGTCTCGCCCGCCACTGTCTCGCGGGCACTTTCCCGCCCCGATCTCCTTTCGGAGGAGACGCTCTCGCGCGTGCGCCGCGCAGCCGAGAGGCTGGGTTACAAGCCCGATGCGGCGGCCCGCGCCCTGGCATCCGGGCGCTCGATGACCATTGGCGCGGTCGTGCCGACGCTCGACAATGCCATTTTCTCCAAGGCCTTGCAGGGCATGCAGGCCGCCTTGGCGGCCGAGGGGTATCAGCTTCTGGTCGCCTCTCACGATTTCAATCCGGCCGCCGAGACGGAGGCGATCCGGAACCTGCTGTCTCGCGGCGTCGATGGGCTCATTCTGGTCGGGGCCGAACGCGCGCCGGAGGCTGCCGCACTTCTCGCCGCGAGCCCGGTGCCCGTCGTGCTTACATGGCGCGCGCCGCCCGGTGTGCCCGCCATCGTGGTCGATAATGAGCGGGCTGGGGAGATCGCCGCGCGGCATCTGATCGAGTTGGGCCATCGCCGGATCGGCGCGATCACAGGCGCGGTGCGCTTCAACGATCGGCAGCGCGCGCGGCGCGATGGGGTTCGCCTCGCGCTCGAACAGGCAGGGCTCACCTTGCCGGCCTCGCTCGTCTGCGAACAATCGCCCACGTTGGCCGGGGGGCGCATGGGGTGCACCAAGTTGCTCGAACTGGCTGATCCGCCCACCGCCATCGTGTGCGGGATCGATCTGATCGCGATTGGCTGTATGGTCGAGGCGCAGGCGCGTGGCCTGTCTGTTCCCGGCGATCTCTCGATTGCGGGCATCGATGATCTTGATATGTCGGCACATGTCTCGCCGTCATTGACGACCGTTCACGTGCCGACAGCACAGATCGGATCGGAGGCCGCCAAAAAACTCATCGCAGTCCTGCGCCAGCAGATCACCGAGCCATGGGCCTGCTTGCCGGTCGAACTCATCGTGCGGCGCTCGACTGGTCCGGCTCAGCCGTAGCACATCCCACCATCGACAATCAGGGTTTGCCCGGTGATGGCGCCGGCGCCTTCCGAGCACAGAAACAGTGCGGCTGCGGCGATATCCTCAGGCTGGATTTCGCGCTGGAGCGACTGTGCTTCGAGATTGGCAGCACGCTTTTCGGGCGTGGCATGGTGTTCGATCTGCCGCCTCGTCATGACCCAGCCCGGAGCGATCGCGTTGACGCGAATGCCGTCTCGGCCCAGTTCTCGTGAGAGGGAGCGGGTGAAGCCCTCGACCGCCGATTTTGCGGTCGCGTAGGCGATCATATTGGTCGAAGCCTTCATCCAGGCGGTCGACCCCATATTGAGGATCACGCCGGCGCCAGCCCGACGCATCGCCGGTGCGACGGCCTGCGAGACGAACATGATGTGCCGCAGGTTGACGGCAAACCGTTCATCCCATTCCTCCACGCTCAGCGTCTCAAAACCATGCCGCGCATCGTGGGCGGCATTGTTGATGAGAATGCGGGGTTCGCCCATCCGCGCGGAAAGACAGGAAAGCGCGGTCAGGGTTGCAGGAATGTCGCGCAGGTCCACGTGCTCGGCGGCGAGTGTGGGCGCATCGGCTTGAAATCGCCCGATCGCTTCCCGGTTGATGTCGAGAATGCCAACGCACGATCCTTGGGCGAGAAACGCCTCCGCCATCGCCCTGCCAATGCCGTCCGCCCCGCCCGTGATCAGGACCGGGGCACCTTCAAGATCGGGATATCGCGCTGGGGGCGGTTGCACGTGCGTTACCCTCCGAAGAGATGAGGCGGGCGGCCCGCAACGCCGATCTCAGCGGCCAGAATGCCGCCCGATAACGGCGCCTCGCTGAGAATATTGGCCGGAACCCGGACTCGCGCCGAGGTGATGAACAGCGTTTTCATGTTCGCCCCCCCAAAGGCGACGCTCGTGGGTCGGGGCACTGGCACGCGCAGGTCTTGCACCATGCGCCCGTTCGGGTCGAACCGGCGCACGCACCAGCCATCCCAGAGCGCCGACCAGATGCACCCCTCGGCATCCACCGTCAGGCCGTCCGGTCGGCCGTCGCCGGGGTCAATCTGCGCGAAAAGCCGACGTTTGCCGAGCGCGCCTGTCTCGGGGTTGAACGGGTAGGCATAGATGCAACCGGCGCCGGAATCAGTGAAGTAGAAGGTGCGTCCATCCGGGCTCCAGTCGAGCCCGTTCGAGATGGTGAAGGGCTGATCCATGCGCTGCCAATGGTAGTCCGGGGATATGCGATACAGCGCGCCGGACTGGCGGGTGGCATCCAGGCTCATGGTGCCGGCCCAGAGCCGGCCGGCCGCGTCGCATTTCGCGTCGTTGAACCGGTTCTCCGGCTGCAAGGCCTCCGGATCGATGCGCGTGACGAGCTTCTTCGTCGCAAAATCGAGTTCCTCGACCCCCTCGGTTGTTGTCACGATCAGCCCGCCGCCTTGGCGACCGATCACTGAGCTGACAAGGCGGGGAAGCTGACAGGTCTCGTTCGTTCCACTTGATGGATCGAAACGATGCACGGAGGGCGAGAGGATATCCACCCAGTAGAGGCGCTGTTCCTCGATTGACCAGAACGGTCCCTCCGCAAGGCTCGCGTTCCAGGGGAGCACGCATTCCACGCTCGCATCGGCGCCTCGAACGGGTGCCTTGCGCGAATGGATGCTGACAGAGGGTGCTCCGACATTCCCCGAAATCAGACGCGCAGCTTCCATCAGATCACGGCCGAAACCGTGAAGCCGCTCGATGGAGTTGCGCGAGGAAGGCCCGAAAATACCAATCGCACCAATGGCCTTGCCGGTGTGGTCAAAGACCGGCGCGGCGACAGACACCACACCCTCTACATGTTCGCCATTGGAAATCGCATAGCCTCTGGCGCGGGTGAGGGCGAGATCGGCCATCAGGGAGTCAGGATCGACGAGGGTATTCGCGGTGAAGCGCTCAACCGGGATGCGATGGAGGATGGCGCGCTGTTCGTGGGGGGTGGAGAAGGCCAACAGGGCCTTGCCGCCGGCCGTGCAATGAAGTGGCGCTCGCCGCCCCACCTCGATCCGGAAACCGAAAGGCCCGCCCTGGCTGCGTTGCTCGATGTAGACGATCTGATCGTTGTCGAGCGTGCCGATCGCAACGGTCTCGCGCGCTTCCATCGCCAGCCGCTCGAGTTGCGGCGCAGCTGCCCCGCGGAGATCGAATGTCTCCCAAACCCGGTGCGCGAGCTCGAACAGGCGATGGCCGAGACGGTAGGTGTTGTCGCGATCCTCGTGGCGCACGAGCCGGAACGCCACGAGCGTCTGGAGCATACGTGCGAGAGTTGCCTTCGGCAGGCCGGTCGCGATCTGGAGATCCTTGAACCGCGCCGGGGTTTCCCGTTCGCCAATCACGTCGAGCAGGTAGAGCCCTTTCGCCAAAGCGGCAGCGCCGCCGGGAAGATCGCGCTCGTCGGGTCTCAGGACGTCTGCTTCGCTTGCCATGCGATCGCTGCCTCTTCGAGCATTCGGTGGAATGGAAACTGTGGCTGCCACCCCGTGAGGGTTCTGAACCGGGTGTTCGATGTTTCATAGAAAACGCCGGGGCCCGGAAGATCCACCATCCGCATCGGCAAACCCGTGACGCGCGCCATTTCGGGCAGAGCCTCGGCAAAGCAGACCGGGTCTGTCGCGCCAAGATTCATCGTCTCTCCGATCGTATTGCCGCTGCGCCATGCGGCGATCAGTCCGCTGACCATGTCGCGCGTATCGGTGATCATCATGCGGAACGGCCGGCCCCGCTCGTTGCGCGCCAGCACGAGTGACGGTTTGCCGTCATCAATGGCCCTCAACGCCGTAACATTCGCGGTATTGCCCATCGCTTCCTGCTGCCGGATGCGCGCTTGGAGGAAGAACCGGGGACCGGAGAAGAAACTCTCCGGGTCGAGCAGTTCCGTCGCATCCTGAGTGTGCGAGAACCGCAGGATCGTGAAGGGCAAGCCACTGCTCCGCCCGGCCCAACGCACCATTTCCTCACCGATGAGTTTGGTCAGTCCATAGGCCGAGCGCGGCTTGGTCGGGTGGCTCTCGTCGACAGGCAGGAATTCGGGTGCGCCCTCTGGGTAAACCTCGCCCGACGAGGCGAAGAGGAGGTGCTCGACGCCGACTTCGACCGCAGCATCGAGAATGATGCGCGTCCCCTCGACATTGGCTGCGAAGAGTTTCGCCCGATCCTGCGGCAGCCACGACATGAATGCGCCGAGATGGAAAACGGTTCTCACATCCCTCATGGCGCTGCGGGCAGCCTCGGGATCATCGGAATTCGCGACCACTTCCTGCCACCGCGCGTGATGCAAACCACTTGCGCGCAAGTCGAAGCCGCGCACCTGCTCGCCGGCATCAAGCAAGGCCGATGCGAGGCTCTTCCCGATCCGGCCGGCGCTGCCTGTGACGAGGATCGTCATGCTCGCCTCACCGGATGGCTTTGCCGGTCGCGGGATCAAAGACATGCAGCCTTGCCGGGTCGAACGAGAGGGTCACATTCTCGCCGATCCGCACCGGGCCGGCATTGACGAGGCGCGCGATCAGGCGGCTGCCGCGCTGATCCTCCTCGCTTTGTTTCAGGAAGCCAGGGGGGCGGTTGTCATCCGGCGCTTCGAAATAGATGTATTTTTCAGAACCAAGGCTTTCGACAAGGCTTGGCCGGGCCATGAAGGTGACAGCACCAGGGCCGGCTTCAATGTGTTCGGGCCTGAGCCCGATGGTCACATCACCATCCGCGCCGGGCGGCACGGGAACAGCCTCGCCAAAAAGGCGCGTGGTCCCGCCCTGTGCCCGCGCGGAGAGGAAATTCATGCCGGGCGAACCGATGAAGCCTGCGACGAAAAGATTGGCCGGGCGCTCAAACATCGTCTCGGGATCGGCGATCTGCTGGATTTCGCCGTCTTTCATGATGACGATGCGGTTCGCCATCGTCATCGCCTCGATCTGGTCATGCGTGACATAGATGGTCGTCACGCCGAGCCGCTGGTGCAGCGCGCCGATTTCGGCGCGCATGTGCACGCGAAGCTTGGCATCGAGGTTGGAGAGCGGCTCATCCATCAGGAAGGCGGCAGGCTCGCGCACGATCGCCCGTCCGAGAGCCACGCGTTGGCGTTGCCCGCCCGAGAGCTGGCGCGGGCGGCGTTCGAGCAGATGCTCGACGTCGAGGATGCGGGCCGCCTCCTGCACTCTGCGGGTGATGACATCGGCCGGAGTGCCGCGCATTTTCAGCCCGAACCCCATATTGGCGGCCACGGTGAGATGCGGGTAGAGCGCGTAATTCTGGAAGACCATCGCGATATCGCGGTCACCGGGCGCAAGATCGGTGACGTCGCGGCCCCCGATCCGGATCGTACCGCCGCTCGCTTCCTCCAGCCCCGCGAGGATCTTGAGCATGGTCGATTTTCCGCAGCCGGAAGGGCCGACTAGCACGACAAATTCGCCATCCGCGATATCGAGTGAGAAATCCTTCAGAACATGGAGTGCGCCGTAACTCTTGCGCACCTGATCAATCACAATTCTCGCCATGTCATGCACTCTGTGAAGGTGTCACTTGTCTGAGCCGGCGGTGAGACCGCCCACCAGATAGCGCTCGAGGAAAAGGTAGACGACGAGAATGGGCAGGGCGACAAGAATGGACGCCGCCGAAATGTCAGCCCAGTTTGAGATGTATTCGCCCTTCATGGTCGTGATGCCGAGATTGGCGGTCCAGTTGCCTTGAGCGTTCGTGAGGAACGTCCGGGCATAGGCGTAATCCGACCAGCTCAGCACAAAGCCGTAAAGCGCGGTTGCGGCGAGACCGGGTGCCGAAACCGGGAGAATGACCCGGAACAATGCGCCGAGAGGCGAGCAGCCATCCACCATCGCGGCCTGTTCGAGTTCGCGAGGGATGGTGTCGAAATAGCCCTTCAGCATCCAGGTGGTGAATGGGATGATCAGCGTGGCATGCGCGAGAATGATCGACCACATCGAACCGATCAGCCCGGTCATGCGGAAAATCCCGAAAAGCGGGATGACGAGCAGGGTCGCGGGCAGCATCTTGGCTGTGAGGATGAAGAGGCCGAGGCTCTGCCCGCCGCGCACGCGAAACCGCGAGAGCGAATAGCCCGCAAGCACGGAAACGACCATCGAGATCGTGACCGCTCCCAAAGCCGCGAGCGCCGAATTGCCGAGCCAGAGGAAAATCGGGCGCTCTTCGAGAATTTTGCCGAACACGCTCCAGCGCGGCTCATCCGGCCAGAATTTCGGCGGGAGCTGGCGCAATTGATCCGGCTGCGAAAGGGCTGTCACCACGAGCCAGTAGATCGGGAAAATCAGCACGGCGCAGGTCAGGACGACGCTGGCATAGAGAAAGAGGCGGGCAGGGAGGCTCTGTCTCATCGCCGCCTCACAGATTGTCCGGCGCGCGGCGCATGGTTAGCTTCGCCGCGATGACACAGATGACCAAGGTCACGACACCGATCGCCGAGGCATACCCCATGCGAAAGAAGCTGAAAGCCTGCTCATAGGTCATGATTGAAAGCGTCTGCGTGGCTTTCAGCGGCCCGCCGCCGGTGAGCACGTAGATGATCGAGAAATCGCGGAAAATCCACAGCATCACCAGCACGGTGGTGACGCCGATCACAGGCATCAGGCAGGGCAGGGTGATATAACGCAGTCTCTGGAGGGCACTCGCGCCATCAACGCGCGCGGCGGCGTAATAATCTTCCGGGATCGATTGCAGCCCCGCGAGCGACATGATCGAGACGAAGGGATAGCCCTTCCAGATCATGGTTGTGGCGACGACCGCGAAGGCGGCATCAGGATCGGAAAACCAGTTGATCGTCTTGTCGATCAGGCCGAGCGAGAGAAAGACCCAGTTCATCAGCCCGAAGGAGGAGTCGAAAATCCAGGCGAAGATCACGACTGCAATCACCTCCGGCACTGCCCAGGGCATCGCGACCAGCAGCCGCGCAACGGAGCGGCCCTTGAAACGGTTGTTCACCAGCAAAGCCGTGCCCAGCCCGAGGATGAAGCAGGCGCTGGTGACCACCACGATCAGTTTCAGCGTCACCCAGCAGGCGTTCCAGAAATCGGGCGAGGTGAAGAGGCGTTCGTAGTTCGCGGTGGTGAAGGGGCGGCGCGGCTGATCGAGCCGCGCGATGCCGACATTCTGGAACGAGAGATCGACCGAGACGATCAGCGGATAGACGATGATCGCCGCGATGAGCAGTACGGCGGGCGCCAGCAGGATGTAGCCAAGCCAGTGTTGCCGGCTCGGCCTCGCGAGATCGAGACTGAAGCGCCCGCCTGCCATCGGCTTACTGCTTCTGGATGGCTTCGGCCTTGGCCTGCATGGTCGCAGCCACGGCCTTGGGGTCGAGGTCCTGGATGATCATGCGCTGGCTCTCTTCCATGATCATCTTGGCGAACTCGTTATACTGGATTTCCAGCCCCTTGGGGATGCGATCGACGCCCGCTTTCGAGGCTGCCTGCGCAGTCTGAACGAGGATATCGAAATGCGGGGTGGCACCTTTCGCGCCATCGGTCTTGGCGCGCGGCGAGGGCGGGGTTGAATTCGCCAGCGTTGCGAAATCACTCTGGAACTTGTCCGACGTCGCGATCGTGATGAAATCCCAGACCAGCTTCTTCGAATCCGCCGGGATTTCGGAGGCCATCCCGAGAATGTTCGAGGAACCTCCGAGCGGCGGGTTGAAGGGCGGTGCGGCGATCTTGATCTGATCCTTCGCCTTGCCGCGCAGGATGATGGGATAGAGCCAGGGGCCATCGAGCTTCATGGCGATCCGGCCATCAGCGAACATCTGCCGGGTTTCACCGGCCGAGAGGTCGCGCGGGGTGAGGGAGTTCTTCACGACCTCCTTCCAGCGCGAGAGCCCCTCGACCATCTGCGGCGTGTTGATGGTCACCTTGCCATTGGCATCGGTCCAGCGCCCGCCGGCATCGAGGGTGTAGTTCATCAACTCGGAGAGATACTGCCCGCCACCGCCTTTTGTTTCGTGGCCGGTCCCGAACTGATCGGGAATGCCGTCGCCGTTCGTATCCTTGGTGAGCTTGCGTGCGGCGGCGATATACTCGGCCCAGTTCTTTGGTGGGGATATGCCCTCCTTCTTCAGCATCTCCTCGTTGTAGGCGAAGATGTTGCCAAAATAGAGCAGCATCACACAGACAGGCTTGCCCTTCCACTGGCAGGCGCTCTGCCCGGCCCAGCCATCGAGGTTGAGGCCGGAAGACTTCACGTAAGGCGAGAGGTCTTCCAGCCAGCCCTGATCGGCGAATTTCTGGAACTCGAATGACGCGAGGTGCACGATTTCCGGCGGCTTTCCGCCCGCAAACAGCGTCGTCATCGTATCGGCATAGGCGCCACGCTCGACCTTCGTCCACTCGATCTTGACGTTCGGGTTCTTGGCCTCGAACTCCTTGATGACCGAGGCCCACCAATCGCCGACGCCACGCTCATCCTTCTGCCATGAGACGAATTTCAGGGTTTTCTGCTGCGACAGGGCCGGCAGCGCGGTCGAAGCGAGGACGAGCGACGCCAGTCCTCCGAGCAGAACCGATTTGATGGATGCTTTCATGGTTTCCTCCCGTTTTTTCGTTGGCCGTTTCAGGCTTTTCAGACTTCAAGACGCTTGAGGGCTTCGGCGGATGGCCTCACCCCGAGGCCAGTGCCGGATGGAACCGAATAGGCTCCGGCTTCACACAGAATTTCTCCATCGAGGAACCGGCGATTGGGCTCGACGATCGAGTGCTGGAATTCGTGGCATGTCACGTTCGCGGCGGCTGTGCTCGCATGCAGGCTGGCGGCGAGGAAAATCCCTATGCCGATCGTCGCATGGGGGATGATCTCGACATGATGCGCCTGCGCCAGAGCGGCAATCCGCATGAATTCGGTGATGCCCTTGTGGCCCATTTCCGGCTGAAGGATCGCACAGGCCCGCCGCGAAAGCCGTGATGCGGCATCAAACGCCGTGCGCCATTCCTCGCCAGCGGCTACCGGCGTGGAGACGCCAGCCGCAACATCCGCGAGCCCGTCGAGATCCTCGGGAGCGACCGGCGCCTCGGCGAACCACAGGCCATGCGGCTCCATGGAGCGGATCATCGCCTTGGCCTCGAAGGCCTTCTGCGCCCAGTGCATATCGCAGGCGATTTTCGCCTCAGGCCCCAGTTTTTCCCGCAGTGTCCGCATTTCGGCGGAGACACCATCATCGGCTACGGGCGAGGCGAATTTGAAGGCATTGAAGCCTTTGGCTTGCCATTCCAGAGCGAGTGCCGCGCGGGCGGCGCGATCCGGCTTCGGCAGGCCGGAGAGATAGGCCGGAATGCGATCGCGCCGCTGCCCGCCCAGAAGCTTGAAGAGCGGGACACCCAGCCTCTGCGCCGCAATATCCCACAGGGCGATATCCACGGCGGCGAGGGCATCAAGGTAGAAACCGCCCGTGTAGCCTCGCACGCGCATCAGATCGTAGAGATCATCGTGGATGACGGCGGCATCGAGCGGGTCGCGCCCGATCACGAATCCGGCCAGCAGATCAGAGATGATTTCCATCGTGGCGCGTGGGGCCACGAGCCCATAGGTCTCGCCCCAGCCGATCAGGCCGTCACGGGTCGTGATGCGCAGAAGCACGTTGCGGTCGAAACTGGGGTAGACGGTCCGGTTCCCGCGCCGGACGAAATAACCCTTGCTGTTTGCTTCCTCACCCGGCCGCAATGCGCCGAGATAGGGCACCTCGCGCGGGATGGTGAGAACGAACTGTTCAACCTTGGCAACGCGATCGTTCATTCCGCAGCCCTCGCGACGGGGGCAACATGGAAAAGATCGGAGATGCGCCCGAGCAATGCCTCGATTTCATCGAGATCGCGCGCATCGAAAGCCGGGATTTTGGCCCGAACCACATCGTTGTCGAGGATACCCCTGTGCATCAGCACGCGCTTCGTGAGGCGCATGCGGGCATGGCTCTGGATCATCAGCAGGGGGAGGGTGCGCTCATAAAGGAGACGGCCTTCGGCCTCGCGCCCGGCTTCGAGGGCTCGCCACATGCGGACATGGATATCGGCCAGTTCAACTGCCGGCATCGCGCCGCACGCCCCGCGAAGAAATTCGTCGATGACAAAACGAGCACCACCGCCTCCCATAACCCCCGCGAGGTGGGCAGGCGCGCCGCCGAGGATCGCTGAAATCGGACCGCCGGAAGGAATGGTCTCCTCTTTCACATAGCGGATGGCGGGGTTGGATCGCGTCACTTCCAAGACAGCGGCCGGAGAGAGGTCAGAACCACGCGGCGCAGGCGCGTTTTGCAGGATGATCGTAGCGCTGGGCCGGCTTCTCGCGATCACATCATAGAAGGCCGTGACCGCGCCGGCATCGCTTCCGATCGATTTCGGGGCCTGGATCATGACGATGTGAACGCCGAGCCGCTCGGCTTCGGCGACCCTCGCCATCACATCCGAAAGGCTCGCGGCGCTGGCACCTGCCAGCACCGGCACGGAGCCACCGACTTCGTCCAGAACGATCTCCAGCAGCGCCAGGCGTTCATCGGGCGAAAGCTCGTCCACCTCACTCGCAAAACCGGGGAAGACAACGCCATCGACAGCCGAATCGCACGCAAATTTCACAATGCGACGCATCGCGCTGCGGTCGATGTGCCCGTCACGCGTGAACGGCGTGCACAGCACCGGCCACACGCCCCGAATGGCGACCTTTCCTGATGCGCTTCCTGTATTTTGATCCATATTATGAACCTATGTATCTTGATATGGACCTTAATTCAGTTTTCTTCTATTGGTCAAGCTGGCATGGTCAACCGTCGGGTCGGGCGGTCAGGCAGGAGAACGTCAAAAACAATGACGCGCATTGTCGTGGATTGGGGCAGCAGCAATTTCCGGGCTTATCGCTTTGATTCCGAGGGCGGCATCAGCGACAGGCATCAGGCCGAGGCCGGAATTCTGACTGTCAGGGATGGCGCGTTCGAGGACGTGCTAGAACGCGAAATCGGCGGCTGGATCGATCCTGATGCGGAAATCCTGCTCTCCGGCATGATCACCAGCCGCAACGGCTGGGTGGAAACGCCATATCTCGAGCCGCCCGCGACCTTGCAGGGGCTCAAGGAAAAAGCTCTTGAACGGCGCGCGCGCAGTGGCGCGCGCCTGCTGTTCCTGCCCGGCGTCTGCAACCGCATTCCCCAGCCCGATGTGATGCGCGGCGAGGAAATTCAGGTCTTCGGCGCAGCCTTGCCCGATGAAGATGCCCTCATCGTGCTTCCGGGCACGCATTCGAAATGGGTCAGTGTGAAGCGCGGTGCCATCACCCGGTTTTCAACGTTTCTGACCGGAGAGATGTTCGCCCTGCTGCGCCAGCACTCGATCGTCGGGCGTCTGATCCCAACGGGCGCGAGCTCCGAGCGGCCTCAGGCTTTCCGGGCAGGCGTCACCTTCGGGTTTCAAGGGGGAGGAGGGGGGCTGCTGAACGATGTTTTCACGGTCCGCGCGGGCGCGCTGCTGGGCTCGTTTCCGCCGGAGGATATTGCCGAGCGCCTTTCAGGCGTGCTGATCGGCGAGGAAATTCGCGCCGGGCTCGCCAGTGCCGCTGGAGCCGGCCGCAGGCCTCGTCTCGTGGGCGAGGCCGCCCTCGTGTCGCGCTACCGCACCGCATTCGAAGAACTGGGCCTGCCTTGCGATCTGGGGCCGGATCACGCAGCCGTGGCCGGCTTCCGGCGTCTTGGGTTGCTGGGAGGCAAGCATGGCTGATC
Organism: Hyphomicrobiales bacterium; assembly: GCA_017302635.1. GTDB lineage: Bacteria > Pseudomonadota > Alphaproteobacteria > Rhizobiales > Beijerinckiaceae > Rhabdaerophilum. Next base: position 42,297 of record JAFLCX010000001.1, on the reverse strand, counting down.
ACTCAGCACACTTCGAGAAAGCGCTCCGGGATGCACCGGTCATTGCGATTTTGCGCGGCATTCGGCCCGACGAGGCTGTGTCGGCGGGTGAATCGCTTTTCGAGGCCGGTATTCGCATCATTGAGGTTCCGCTCAATTCGCCCGATCCCTTTTCGAGCATTGCCTGTCTCGTAAAAAGGCTCGGCAACAAGGCGGTCATCGGTGCCGGAACAGTACGGCGGACGGATGAGGTTCAGACGCTGGCGAGGATCGGGGCCGGCCTTGTGCTGTCCCCGCATTGCGATCCGGAGCTGATCCGCAGCACGGTTTCGGCGGGTATGGTCTCGGTTCCCGGCATTCTTACGCCGACGGAAGCGTTTGCCGCACTTGATGCAGGCGCACATGCCCTGAAATTGTTCCCCATGGAGGTGATGGGCATCGCAGGGGCGCGGGCGCTGAAGGCTGTATTGCCAAAGGATACACGGATGATTGCTGTGGGCGGGGTGAGCGAGGCCAATGCGCGGAGCTACTTCGAGGCCGGGCTTCACGGAATCGGGATCGGCTCGGCACTCTACAAGCCCGGCGGTGATGTCGTTGACCTTCGCAGCCGCGCCGGTGCCTTCATGCAAGCGATCCGTTAGGCCAAAGGGGCGGAGCGGGTCGGCTTCAGTCCGTGCGGATCAGGTGCGGGCTTTTTCAAACGCCTGCCACGCCACCTCGAAGGCTTCGAAATCGAATCCCGGCTGGCGAGCCGGCTCGAGGATCAGCTTTTCTGTCTGGAGAAGTTTGGCAATGGCGCTCGCAAGGCCATCGACAACATCGAGCGGGATGATCAGAGCGCCGTGCCGGTCGGCGTGAACGAGATCGCCTTGCGCGATCCGGAGCCCGAAAATCGTGACCGGCGTGCCGAGTTCACGGACATGCACGAAGCCGTGGCTCGGCCCGACCGAACCGGCCAGAACCGGGAAGCCGCCCGGCAGATCGCCGAGGTCGCGCACGACACCGTTCGTCAAGGCGCCGGACATGCCGAAGGCCTTGTGGATTGTGGTGTTCACCTCGCCCCAATAGGCGCCGATGCAATCGGGAAAATCGAGATCCTCCACCACGGCGATCGACGGTTTCGGCCCATCATGCATGGCCTTGTAATAGGCCATACGGCGCGCGCGGATGATGGCAGGGTCTTCCGTTGATGGAGCCAGCGCCGCGATTTTCGCGGTGACGGCATGGCCAACCATCGCCCCTTCAGCAGGCGCGGAAGCGATCATTGTGCCTCGGGTGAAGAGGTTGAAGCCGCGCTTTCCCTGCACAACCTCGATGGCGTTGCACACGGTTGGGGTATCGACCTTGCGCAGCAGCGCGAGAAGTTCCGGTTGCATCAGGCCTCCAGCCAGTTTTGCAGGGCTTCGAAAGTGGGTTCGGGTTGTTCGAGGGGAGGGAGATGGCCTGCTCCGTCGATGATCACGAGATGCGATTGCGGCATCATCCGGTGCATCGCCTCGTGTCGATCCAATGGGCAAAGCTGATCATGCCGGCCCATCAGCACCAGCGCCGGGCCGGAAAAGCCCCGCAATGTTCCCGATTGATCGGGCCGGTCGCGCAGGGCGCGCGATTGTCGCGCGAACACCTCCGGTCCCAGTTCGAGAGCCATGTCGAGGCACAGATCGAGCACCGCCGCCTTGCGCGGGCCGGGCGCGAGGTAGAACGGCTTCATCTCGTCGCGCATCACGCTCGCGAGTTCGCCCGCCAGCGCGCGATCAATCTGCGGCTGGCGACGTGCGCGAACGGCCTCGGTTTCCGCGAAAGGGTTCGTGTCGAGCAAAGCGAGCCGCTCCACGCGCTCCGGCGCTTGCCGGATGATTTCCATCGCGACGATGCCACCCATGCTGAGGCCTGCCAGCGCAAAACGCGGCGGTGCATCGGCAAGGATGAGCCCGGCAAGCGCTTCGATGCTCTCGGCCTCGGAACAGGGCGCGTGGACGATCATGCGCCGCGCGAACCGTCCCGGCAGATCGCCCCAGAGTCGGGCGTCGCACATCATGCCGGGGATGAGCACTAGCGGTGTCATCGGACGCGTCGCGCGCCCTCTTTCAGCGTCGAAAGCTTGGCCCAGGCGATCTCCGGATCGACCGATCCGAAACCGGCGAAAGTGCCGAAGCCGCAATCGGAGCCGGCGATCACGCGATCCTTGCCGACGATGTCCGTGAACCGCTCCAGTCTTTGCCGGACCAGTTCAGGGTGCTCCACGAAATTCGTGGTCGTATCGACCGCACCGGGCACGAGAACCTTATCCTCCGGTATCTCCTTCGCGCGATCGCGGAAAACGGTCCATTCATGGCCGTGGCGAGGGTTGGCGGTCTCGAACAGGATGTAGCGCGCGGGCACGCTCATCAGCAGCGGAAATACTTTTTCCATGTCGATGTCGCAGCAATGGGGCCCCTCGTAATTACCCCAGCAGATGTGGAGGCGGATACGATCCTGCGGCAGGCCCGCCACCGCATGCCGGAGTGCTTCCACATGCAGGCCCGCGACTTTCAGGAACTCCTCGTCGGAGAGGTGGGTGAAGAGCATATGGCGCGAGAGCGCCAGGTCGGGGCAATCGAGTTGCAGGTCAAGCCCAGCCTCGATGATGGTGCGGTATTCCTCTCGCATCGCCTCGGCTAAGGCTTCGAGGTAAGCCTCGCGGTTGGGGTAATGCGCGTTCTGAAGGAAGAGCGAGATGACACCCGGTGACGCCGCATTCATGAAGCCACGCGCCACACCATGCGCGGCCATCGCGGTTTTCAATGCTTTGATATCTTTCTGCAATTCTCCTTGACCCTTTGAAGCCACGGGCCCGACGCATTGCGGCCGCGCATATTTCGGTGTGCCGCCATCGCGCGCGAGCCGCTCGAGATAGGTGGGGAAGAGCTTGAGGTCTGCGGGCGCGTTGCGCGGGCTGTCCCCGGCAAAGCCGGTGTAGCGATCCTTCACATAGGTGGCGTAGGAGATTTTCGAGGTCTCGCCATCGGAGACGATGTCTATTCCGGCCTCTTTCTGACGGCGGACCAAGTCCATCACGGCTTCGGCCATCGCGGCATCAAAGGCCGTGATGTCGTAGGGCTCGGCGCGCTCGCGGGCGAAAAGAAAGTCGACAATTGTCTGCGAGCGGGGCAGGGAGCCGACATGGGTGGCGAGGATTGTCATGGTCAGTGCCTCACAGCAATCGCCCGGTCGCGCCGGCCGGATCATCGGTATTGATCACGCGGTAAAGCGACGCTTCGCCCGTAACCGCCGGAGCCAGCGAATGCTCGAGACCCGGCGGAATGGCGGCCGTATCGCCAGGATTGAGCACCGTGCTGCCGCCGCTCCAGCCGAGCCGCCAATAGCCCCGCATCGGCATGAGAATTTCGTGCCGGTCGAGACTGTAAGGTTTATCGGAAACTGAGTTGCGCGACAGGAACTCGACCTCGAAACCAGGCCGGTCCCGCAGCTTGCCGTTCGCGCCGATCACCTTGGCCGGCTGGCGGTCCGACAGGGCCATCAGGTCCCAGTAACGCGCGACGCAATGAGGAATGACGTCCGCTGTGGTCGGCTCGGGGTACGCCTTGAGTTCCTCCTCGGTCAGCAAGGGCATGGGTGGCACGCCGTCAGGCAGTTTCTCGCCTTTCTTGCTGTCATAGAGCCTGCCGTTCTTGCCGAGGATCAAGCCGTAATCCTTCGCATCCGTGATCACCTGCGGCGCCCAGATCACGCCGCCTCCGGCATCATCGCCACCGAGAATGGCCATGATCATCCCGTAATCGGTTCCGACATTCTCGAAAGCGCGGAAAATACCGGTCGGGATATTGAAAATGTCGCCCTCCTCGGCGATGAACTCGCCCGCCGTGCCCCAGCGCCCCCAGAAGAAACGCCAGCGTCCTTTCAGCACGAAGAACACTTCCGCCGTGCGGTGCGAATGGAGCGAATTCCGGCAGCCCGGAGGCTGCCCAGCCGCGCCGATATTGAACCCAGGCGTCTCGCGGATATGCACATGCTGGTCGGGGCTCTCGGATACGCCACCGCCGATGATCGTGAAATTCTCTTTCCGGTTCGAGCCCGGCGTATGGGCGTCGATGAAAGCGGTCTTGCACGGTCTGAGGTCGCCATAGCGAACGATGCGAGATTCCATCTGTTGTGGGGTCATAGGTCACCTGTGTGGAGAAGGATCTGCTTCCAGATCGCGATTTCATCGTAGAGCGTGAATTCCCGCCTTAGGCCCACGCTCTCCGGCCCATAGGGGCCGAATTCGGCATGCGACATGCCCATCACATGGACCTTGGCACCTGTCGGCGGCCCGAAAGCGCCCCAACCATCATGCGTGCCGTTCAGCGACCAGCGGATCGCGGCACGCGGGGAGAGCATGTCGGCATCCATCCCGATCTGGTGGTGGATGCTGAAGGTTGCGGAGGGCAACGCCGAGCGCAGCCCCACCCAGAAGGCCGTCACTGCTTCTCGGCCCAGAGCCTGCCGCGCACCGGGATATTCACCGATGACGGCACGGTCGTAGTGCGTATGAATGTGGTTGAAATCCGCCGCCATGATGCGTTCGAGCATCCTGGCGTAGCGCTCACCCCAGGGGTTTGAATTGCCGCGACCCTTGTAAATATCGGGTGGATCGGTTTCCGGAGTCAGCGGGCGCTTGGCTTTCTCAGTGCCACCCTCGCGGCGGATGAGCTGGCGTGCGAAATCGTTCGGCAGCATCCCGAGTTGACGCGCAATGCCACCGTAATCGCGCACGAGCCACTCGTCGTAGATCGTGTCATTGCGCGCCGCACAATCTGCAATGATGCGGATCTGGAACCGCTTGCCTGTTGCCGGACCGAAGACGCCATCGGCGGCGTGCGTGCCGGTGGAGATCAGGCGATGCGACGAGAGGAAGCCGTGTGTCTCGTCAGCCGAATAAATCACATCCTCGGCGTAGAGCTGGCGATCGGGAAACTCATGCACGGTCGCCATGGTCGAGGCGATCACCGCCTTGTTGCCCCGGCCGACTCCCATCGGCGAGCGCACCGGAATATCAGGCGCATAATAATGATCGAGCGTGCCGATGCCGCGGTCTTCCCAGATCTCCTTGGTGACATCGATGATGTAATCGCGAAAATCCGGCCATCGGTTCGAGAATGTCGTCATGGGAGCGTTCCTTCGGGAATGCGGGCAGAGCGGCGGATGACCAGCGGGCCATCAATGCGGTGATGATGCGGTTCGGTATCGCCCTCGATCTGGCCGAGCAGCGTCGCCACGGTCGCATCCACCATCTCGTCCACCGGCTGGCGGATGGTAGTCAGGTCGTAAGCGGGCCAGGCGGCCATGGGGACATCGTCGTAACCGACGACTGATACATCCTCGGGCACGCGAAGGCCCATCCGGTGAACCAGTTCATCGATCACGGCAAAAGCCATGTGATCATTGCCGACGAAGATCGCATCGGGGCGCTCAGGGCCAGCGCACATCGCGCGTGCCACCTCAGCCGCGCGCTCGCGACTATACTCCCCATCGACCATCGCGAAGGGTTCGAGCCCCGCCGCGGCGAGGCCTTCCCGGAAACCCTCGGCGCGGTCGCGACCGGTCGATGAGCCCTGCCAGCCCATGATATGCGCGATGCGCCGATGTCCGCCGGCGATCAGGAATTCCGCAACGCGCCTCCCGCCGAGCCGGTTGTTGGATGTGACCTCACTGAGGCGTGGATCGTTCTGGCCGCGGTTGAACATCACCACTGGAATGCCGGCGGCCTGACAGCGCAGGGTGAGGTCATTTGTCATCGCGACTGAAGCCGTGACAATGCCATCGACCTGATAATCCAGCAGTTCGTCCACCACTTTGCCGACTTTGTCGGTGCCGTTTCCGGCCATGAAAATCAGGATGTGGTAGCCCCTGTCCTGCAAGGCGCTCGACAGACGCTCGAGAGCGACGGGATAAAACTGGTTTTCAAGATAGGCGACCACCAGCCCGATAATGCGGCTGCGCCCTGTGATCATCGCGCGTGCCAGCACATTGGGGCGATATCCGAGGCTTTCAGCCGCAGCGCGCACCTTCACGACCGTCTGCGGTGAAGCCGAAGCGCCCGGCGTGAAGACGCGCGAGACTGCCGATTGCGAAACACCGGCAAGCCGCGCAACATCCGCGCTCGTGATCTTGTCGAGGGGGCGGGAACTGCTCATTCCGCTGTCCAGCCTCCGTCGATGATGAGATGGGTGCCGGTCATCAGGGCGGATGCCTCCGAGGCGAGGAACACTACCGGTCCCATCAGGTCCTCGATCTCGCCGATGCGCCCGAGCTTGATCTTAGAGAGGATCCACGCCTTCCGCTCCGGGTTCGCGAGGGTTTGCTCGGCGAGAGGCGTGCGGATGAAAGTGGGGCAGAGTGTGTTCACGCGGATGCCGTGCGGGGCCCATTCGAGCGCCATCGCTTTTGTCATGCCCTCGATCGCGTGCTTGCTGGCACAATAGACCGCGCGGTCCGGGCCGCCGACATGTCCCATCTGCGACGAGATATGGATGAGCGAGCCCGCCCTCTTCGCCGCGATCAATCCGCGCGCAACTTCACGCGTGAGGAAATAAGCCGCGCGCAAGTTCAGGTTCATCACCAGGTCGTAATCTGCGAGCTTTGTATCGAGTGCGGGCGCGTGGCGGGCCATGCCTGCGGAATTGACGAGCACGTCAAACGGACCCGCATCTGCAACGAACTTGGCCGTCGCTTCGACATCGGTGATGTCCAACGCCTTTGCTTCCGCCTTGCCGCCTGCCGCATGGATCGCGGAGGCCGCCGCTTCGAGTTCATCCGGTCGCCGCGCCACCAGCGTGACCTCTGCTCCGGCTTCGGCCAGAGCCGCAGCAGCACCAAGCCCGATGCCGGACGAGGCGCCCGTGACGAGCGCGCGCTTCCCGTCGAGACGGAAGGAGGGAGTGCGCGGGAGCGAAACCGGGCGCATCATTCTGCCGCCACGCCGTAAGGCACGTTCTTGCGGCCATAGCGCCGCACGCGGATGTTGCATTGCTCCGCATGGCCGACGAAGCCTTCGAGCATGCAGAGCCGCGAACCGTATTCGCCGATGAGCGCCGCCGCTTCGTCGGTTATCACCCGCTGGTAGCTGTGGGTTTTCAGGAATTTTCCGACCCAGAGACCACCCGTGTAACGCCCGGCTTGCCTTGTGGGCAGGGTGTGGTTCGTGCCGATCACCTTGTCGCCGTTTGCGACGTTGGTGCGCGCGCCGAGAAAGAGCGCGCCGTAGGAATGCATGTTGGCGAGGTACCAGTCATCGCGGTCGGTCATCACCTGCACATGCTCGTAAGCCATGTCGTTGGCGACTTGCAGCATCTCGTCGTGGGTATCGCACAGCACGACATCGCCGTAATCACGCCAGCTGATGGCAGCGGTTTCAGCGGTGGGGAGGATTTTCAACAGCCGCTCCACCTCGCGTATCGTGCCTTCGGCGAGGCGCCGCGAGTTGGTGATGAGACAGGCGGGAGAGTTGTAGCCATGCTCGGCCTGACCGAGGAGATCGGTCGCGCAGAGTTCGGCATCGACGGTTTCATCTGCAATCAGCATCGTCTCGGTCGGGCCGGCGAAGAGGTCGATCCCTACCCGGCCGAAAAGCTGGCGTTTGGCTTCCGCAACGAAGGCATTTCCCGGCCCGACGAGCATATCCACCGGCTTGATTGTTTCCGTGCCGAGCGCCATCGCGCCGACGGCCTGAATGCCGCCGAGCACATAGATTTCATGCGCGCCGCCCATATGCATCGCGGCCACAATCGCCGGGTGCGGCTCGCCGTTCACAGGCGGGGCCGAGGCGATGATGCGCGGCACACCTGCGACCGAAGCCGTCAGCACCGACATATGCGCCGAGGCGACCATCGGGAACTTGCCGCCCGGCACGTAGCACCCGACCGACTGAACCGGGATGTTGCGATGCCCCAGAATAACGCCCGGCAGCGTTTCCACCTCGACATCGCGCATGCTCGCGCGCTGGACTTCCGCGAAACGGCGGATCTGCGCCTGCGCGAAGCGAATATCCTCCATATCCCGCGGGGAAACCTTCGCCATCGTCGCCTCGATTTCCGAAGGCGAGAGCCGGAAGGCCTGCGGGGCGTAACGGTCGAATTTCAGCGCGAGCTCGCGCACAGCGGCGTCACCGCGCGCTTCGATATCCGCGAGAATGGCTTCGACTGTGGCCCGGACCTTCGCGTCGTCTTCGGCGCGCGCATCGGCAGGTTTGCCGGATTTCAGGTGAGTGATCGCCATGATCCTGTCCTCAAAAGTTTGCGCCCGGCGGGGCCGGAGGAGTTTTTTCGCCGCGATCAAAGGCCTCCCAGCCTTCGCCCGCGAACACGTCGCGCCCAAGCTGGGCCAGCACGGCGGCGAAATCGACAAAGACCGGATTGTCGGCGATGCGGCCGTCTTCGACCCGCCAGAAATCCATGTAGGGAATGGAAACGCGCTTGCCCGTGGGCGCAATGCCCATGAACGTGCCGGAATGAGTGGCCTCGATATGCCCGAAGCACGAGGCCCAATCTCCGTCCGCAAGGAATTTCTCAGTGCGGTAGACGCGATCCGTGAAGGCCGCCCGCAACGGCAATTGCCAGTTGCGGCGGAACGCCGCGAGCCCGTGTTTTACGCCGCAACCGGCATTGCCGCGCCAGACGAAATCGGGGTGGAAATGCTCGTCCATCCGGTCGGAATTGACTGCGAGCGCAGCTTCCATCCGCTGGATGATTGCCAGCGTTTCGCTCGAACGGGCAAGATGCGTGTCTGCCGGACTCATGATCCACCCCCGAGCCGCTGGCCGGTCTTGGCGTCGAACAGATGACAGATACGGGCCGGCACGTGAGCAGCGAGCGTTGTGCCGATCGCGGCCTGAAAATCCTTGGGCGTCTTGACGGCGGCGAAAGCTCCGCCACCGAGTTGCAGCGTCACCATCGAGGAATCGCCCAGAAGCTCCATTGAATAGACCGGTGCGGTGACTTCGCCCGTGCCTGCCACCTGCGCGTCCTCGGCGCGGAAGCCGAGAATGGCGGTGCCGTCTGCAGCGTTGAAACCGGGAATCGTGACATCCGGCGCGGTGAAGGTTCCACCCCGCACTTCGCCCGCGATCAGGTTCATGGCCGGATTGCCGATGAAGGACGCGACAAAGGTATTGGCGGGTCGATCGTAAATTTCGAGAGGCGTGCCGACCTGCTGCACCTCTCCCTTGCTCATCACCACCACGCGATCGGCGAGGGTCATCGCCTCGATCTGGTCGTGCGTGACGTATATGGTGGTGGTCTTGAGTTCGTGGTGAAGGTTCTTGATCTGCGCGCGGGTCGAAACACGCAGCTTGGCATCAAGGTTCGAAAGCGGCTCATCCATCAGGAAGACTTTCGGCTTCCGCACGATGGCCCGCGCGAGCGCGACGCGCTGACGCTGACCGCCCGAAAGAGCCGCCGGCTTGCGATCCAGCAACTCCGTCAGTTCCACGGTCTTCGCCGCTCGCATGACGCGATCATGATGGTCCGCCTCGGGAATTTTCCGCACCTTCAGCGGGAAACGGATGTTCTCGTAGACCGTCATGGTCGGGTAAAGCCCGTAGGACTGGAACACCATCGCGATGTCGCGGTCCTTGGGATCGAGATGGTTCACGAGGCGATCGCCGATGCGGATCTCGCCGTCGCTCACATCCTCCAGCCCGGCGATCATGCGCATGGTGGTGGTCTTGCCGCAGCCGGAGGGGCCGAGCAGCACGAGGAACTCCCCATCCGCGATATTGAGGTTGAAGCTCCTGACGCCGGTGACCGCGCCCCAGCGCTTCGAGAGGTTGATGAGCTGGATATCGGCCATGGCTTATCCCTTCACCGCGCCGGCCGTGAGGCCCGACACGATCTGGCGCTGGAAGAACATCACGAGCAGGAAAAGCGGCGCCGTGACCGAAACCACGGAGGACACGGCGAACATCACGTTGCCTTCTGTCTGCGTCGTGCCGAGGAAGCTCGCGATCTTGGGGATCATCGTCTGGTTCTGCTTCGAGAGCAGCATCGAGGTGACGACAAAATCGTTGTAGGCCAGCAGGAACGAGAAGAGCCCCGTGGTGATCACGCCCGGCCACATCACCGGGATGATCACGTGCCGGAAGGCCTGGAACGGCGTGCAGCCATCCACCCGGGCGCTCTCGTCAAGGTCCTTCGGGATATTGCGGAAGAAGGCCGTGAGCATCCAGAGCGTGAAGGGCTGGTTGATCGCCACCAGCACGATGATGGCGGTCGGCAGATGGCCCCAGAGGTTCCACTGGTAGAAGGGCAGGAGATAGCCCGAAACCAGCGTCAGCGGCGGCATCGCCCGGAAGACGAGCGCCATGAGCAACAGCCAGAAGGCGTAGCGATAGGTCGAGCGGCTGAGCGCATATCCGCCCAACGTGCCGAAGGTGAGCGAGATCACCACGACACACACCACCACGACAAACGAGTTCAGCGCCGCGCGCCAGAACTCTTCCTTGACCCACGCACCGTGATAACCCGCGCCGGTGAAGGCGTTGCCATGTTCCAGTCGCGTGAGGGGGCCGAACAGCGCGTTCTGCCAGCTCGCTTTCGAGAAGAAGTCGCCCTCGACCTTGAAACTGCCCCAGAAGGTCCAGGCAAACGGGAAAATCGCAACCACGAGCCAGAGGATCAGGAACCCGCTGAGAACCAGATTGAGGGTGGCAGAGCGTTTCTGGGAACCGGAGGCCATCGCTTTCACCTCACGCCTTGCCGAACTGGCGCCAGGTGCGCACCAGAACAGGAGACAACAGAACCAGCACGCCGGCGATGGTCAGCACCGAGGTCGCGGCGGCGGAGGACAGAAGCCGCGTCTCGCCGCCGAGATCGGAATAGATGAAGTAGGACAGCGACTGCGCATGCGCGCCGGCGTTGAAGCTGACGATCGGCTCGAAGACGCGGAAATTATCCATGATCTTGATCAGGAACATGAAAACGGTCAGCGGCATCAGGTGCGGCAACACGATGTAGCGGATGCGCTGCCAGCGTGTCGCGCCGTCGAGCATCGCACTTTCCAGAGAGTCCTGCGGCACGGTCTGGAGCCCGGCATAATAGACCACGAAAGCAAAAGGCGCGGTCGACCACGTCCCGTAGACGAGCAGCATGATCCAGGTGAGCGGCGTCGAGGCTTTCAGCGACAGGTTCGGATCATTCACGAGCCATTGCACGGCAGCACCCAGTATGCCGCGGGAATCCACCATCCAGAACAGGATCAGCGCGCCCACCAGGGGTGTGACAATCATCGGCAGCAGCGAGAAGAAGATGATCGGCCCACGCATCAGCCGCGGGATGGCGTTCACCGCCAGCGCCACGACAAAGCCCAGCATGATCGAGAGCGGAGTGACGACTGCCATGTATGTGAGCGTGAAGGCGAGCGCCCGGTAGAACGGCAGGTTCATGACCCGCGCCGCAAAATCCCCCATGCTGGCCGAACGGTGCCACGCTTCTCCCAGTTCGGAAAAAGCAAGGTGAGAGCGATCCGTGTAGATCGCCATCCCGACAAAGCGCCCGAGGGGCTTCTCATCGCGTAGCTTCTCGGTCGCGTTCTGGTCGATGACGGTCGATTTCGTGCAGCCGAAGGGCGTGCAGTTCTCTACCTCGACCACCACCCGATCATGCGGCACATGCACCGACTGGATCAGCACTGAGAGGATCGGGAGCGCGATGAAAAGCAGCATCGCGGTCGCTGTCGGCAGAAAGAAGCGCAGAAAGGTCGCGTGTTTCATGCCTTCTCCTTCGCGCGAGCGCGGTCCGGTCAAGGTGAAGCGGGTGGCTGCTCCTGTCGGGCGGCCGGGTGGCGGCAGGGGAGGGGCTGATGGCGGACGAACCCGCCATCAGGCCATGCGCGGGCTTATTTCAGGAAGCCCTTTTCCTTTGCCGCCGTGGTGTAGGCTTTCTCGATGTCCGCGAGCGTGGTCGCGGCATCCTTGCGGCCCTGCAGGAAGGGGGCGATCCCATCGCCCAGCGCAGTGTGCAGCAAGCCCATATAGGGCAGCATCGGGTAGGGCTTCGCACCCATGGCCATCGTCTGCATCACGCCCTGATTGACCGGGGCGGGCTTGTATCCGGCGATCATCCAGACCGCCTGACCCATAGTCTCGTCGTTGAGGATTGAGGGAGAGATGCCGTTCTTCAGGACCAGGAAGGTCGCACGGGCATCTTCATCGGTGATGTTCCGAGCGACCGTCCAGCCATCCCACCAGAGCGTGGTGGCGGGGGTGTTGCCGCCGCCAACCGTCATCGGAGCAGCGACCATCGTGTTCTCGGCGACTTTCGGATCATTGCCTTCCTTCGCCATCAGCACGCCGGTGCGCGATCCCCACATATTCATCATCGCGACGTTGCCGCTCTTCCACTCGGCGCTGGTCTCGTTGTTGTCATGCGTCAGGAAATCGGGGTGCATCAGCTCGGTCAGCGCCTTCATGGTGTTGAGCGCCGCGATCCCGCGTGGATTGTTGATGGCCACTTCCGCCGAGCCCGGCTTGAAGAATTCGCCACCATGCCCGGTATACATGTTCACGAATTCCTGCGCGAGCGACCAGCCCGCCTTGTAGGCGCCGCCGAGCGGATTCTTGAGAATGCCCCGATCCTTGATCAGCTTGCCGACGCGGATCATGTCCTCGTAGGTCTTGGGTGGTTCGGCGCCGACCTGTGCGAGAATGTCCTTCCGGTAGATGAGGTGCTGGGCATTCGCCATGAACGCCACCGCCATCACCTTGCCGTCAATCGTGATGAGCTGGTTTTTCGGGATATCCTGCCCATGGGCGGCGACCAGCGCGTCGAGCGGGCGGATGACGTTCTCGTTCATCAGCGCCACAATCGAGGAGGTCGCGATAATCGCGGACGTGTATTCCGCCGGGTTGCCCTGCATGCCGGGCAGGTTGATGCGCTGATGCGTGGATGTGAGGTTGGATTTCACCGTCAGGGAGCCGGTCTGGCATTTGGCGGCATTGGCGGCGACAGTCTTGATCGCCGGAAACTCGTTGCCGACAATGTTGACGCGCCCGCTTGTGGCACCGCAGTTCACCTGCGCTTGCGCTGCCCCAGCCGCGAGCAGAGCCGCCAGCGACAAGGCTGTTTTCAAGGTTCTGATCATGCGCAAAGTCCTCCCCTGTGGCGCTGTCGGCCTGTTTCACATCCCTCACGGCCGCATCTTCCGGCAGCCTGATCGATGCCAAGCAAGCACGCTTTGCAATCGTATGCAACAGTAATCTTGAATACGTTTGCAAAATGGGCGACAGTGCCTTTGTGTCGGATGCCGGGTGCGCCTGTCCCCGCTCAATCCTCGTTCTCATCCCTTCATCGCGAAGTGCCGCATGGTTCTAGATTTTGATCCCACCGCCTCGCCGGATGCGATCCAGCGCCGCCGCATTCACCAGCGTCTGACTGCACTCGCGGAGGCACCGGCGGGGAAGATCGAGGATGCGATCGCAACCCTTGCGCGGCCCGACGCGCTCTGGCGCGTCGCGCACCCGATCAATGCCTGTGCGGGCACGGCGGAGGTTCTGGCCCGGGCCTTTGCGCCGCTGAAACGCGCCTGTCCGGATCTCGAGCGGCGCGACGTGATTTTCGTCGGCGGCGCCTACCAGAACCGGCGCTATCTCGCGGCTGTGGGGCATTATTGCGGCACGATGCGGGGGGACTGGCTCGGGCTTCCCGCGACGAACCGCCCGATCTACCTGCGCTACGGCGAGGTTTACGAGATCGATGCCGAGGGCGCGGTTGTTCAGGCCAACCTCTTGTGGGATGTGCTGGACATCATGCGGCAGGTCGGGCTCTGGCCGATCGCGCCGCCGCTCGGCAGTGCTGAAATGTGGCCTGCTCCGCTCACGGCCGATGGCGTGCGCTTCGAGATTTCCGATCCTCGGCCATCGACAGACAGCATCGCTCAGACTCTCGCGATGCACCGCACGCTCGCCGAGTTCGACGACCGGGATAAACTCAACCGCGAAAACCTTATCGCCATGCCTCAGAAAGAGCACTGGCACCCCAAGATGATGTGGTATGGCCCGGCGGGCATCGGCACCACGCGTGGTCTCGATGGTTTTGTGGATGGCCATCAGCTGCCGTTCCGCATTGCATTTCATCGGCCGCAGGGCACATTCGCTGAGGTGCAGGCCGAAAAGGCGCGGCGTGGAGCCGGGCATTACATCCGCATCGGCGACGGGCCGTATTCTGTCACCGGCGGCTGGCCCTCGGTCTATGCTGTGCATGCCGGTGGCGGCTTCTGCGGGCTGCCGCCCTCGGGCAAACCCGTCTTCATGCGTGTCATGGATTTTTATCTGCACCATGAAGGGCTGATCCGCGAAAACTGGGTGCCGCTCGACATGCTCGATCTGCTGATGCAGGTGGGTTTCGATGCTCTGGGCCGAGTGAGGCACGTGCTGCGGCGCTGACCCTTCAGGCCAGCTTGTGGAGTACGTCGCCGATCGTCGCAAAAATCTGTTCGATATCGGGAGGCGAGAGCACGAGCGGCGAGGAAAGCAGGATCGCAGCGAGAATTCCGGCTGTGCGGATATCGACAACATGCGGTGCTTCGCGAAACTGATGCACTGCAATCGTCGCGCTGCGCACAGGTCAAGGGATGCGCGGACAGGCGCTGCCGAAATCGTTCGCGCTCATGCAGGATTGTACGCTTTCGCGACCTCAGGTGGCGAAAAAGGCCTAAGGAATCGGGGATTGAGATCCAAAGTTTATAATCCCCCGGATTAGGGTTTAGCCAGCTGAAAAAGCGTAGGAAATTATGGGTAAGCATGGTCTTTGCCGACAATTCAATCTGAACGTGCCGAATGTTTCCGTTGAAAGATCGCCAACGAAGACAATTGGTTGACGAGCAGCGTATCCGGAGATGGTTGTTGCCGCGATCAATCCACTGATTCCCAGTTCGCGGCCGCATAAGCCATCAGCAGGTGCCGGGATTGAATTGCGCGGGTTCGATCCCTCCCACCGCGCGGGTCAGCTCCCGCGCCGCGGCGACGATCGTCATAGCGAAACGTTCCACGAAGAGATCATTCACCCTCACGCTCGGCCCGGAAACCGACAACCCACCGATGGGAGCCACAAACTCGTCGAAGACCGGCGCGGCGATGCAACGCATGCCGATATGTCGCTCCTCATTATCCAGAGCATAAGCTCTTGAGCGAATGCGATCGAGGTCTTCCGCCAGGTCCGTCACGGTGCAAAGCGTTTTCGAGGTAAAGCGCTCGAGCTCAAGCCTTTGGAGAGTTTGGCTTCGCTGCGCATCGTTCAGGAATGCGAGCACCGCCTTGCCGATGCCCGAAGCGTGATAGGCACCGCGTGTGCCAGGGCGAAAAAAAGCTCGGATCGGTTGATGTGTTTCCGCCTGCGTCACGAACACTACGCCGTCGCGGTCGGCGACGGCGATGTTAGCCGTTTCACCGGTCTGCGCCAGCAGTTGCTGCAGGATGCTGCGGCCGTGCTCGGCCAGCTTTCGGCGCCGCTGAAATGCGGAGCCGATGCGGAATGATTCGACACCCACAAACCACAGCTGGGTTGCCTCCTCGAATTCCGCCAGCCGGTGGTGCTGCAAGGTTGTCAGCATGCGATAGGCCGTGGAGGACGAAACGGCCGTGAGACGCGCGACCTCTGTCAGCGAGAGGCCGTCGGAATCCGCGACTGCGCGCAGGATCGCGATTGCGCGCTCAAGAGATTGAACCGAGCCACCCTTGGCCGAAAGATCGGTCAGACGTGGCCTCCCGCGCATTCGTCGACCGAGCGGTTCCATCAAGTCTCCTTTCCGTGACGCCTTGACGCGTCAGCCGAGGTTTCCGGCCGAGCATTGAGCGGTCCTCCATCACAAAAAAACGTAACATCCTGAACTTAAATCGCAAAATTATTTTTCTGCGATAATAAAATAATTTTTCAAAAAAATTGCATCGATGTGAATCCTGTGAAACATTTGTTATTGCATGCATTAATGCGTGCGATAGACGCGCGTTTTTGCCATGCGTGTTTAAAAAGGGGGGAATGACCATGAAGCTTTTTTGCAGGTCCGACTGGGATCGCCGTTCCGTTCTGCGCGGCGGCGCTGCGCTTGGCGCTGCCGCACTCCTTCCGGATGCGGCTTTGGCACAGGCC
The DNA here is from genome assembly GCA_017302635.1 of Hyphomicrobiales bacterium. Classification (GTDB taxonomy): domain Bacteria; phylum Pseudomonadota; class Alphaproteobacteria; order Rhizobiales; family Beijerinckiaceae; genus Rhabdaerophilum. The sequence goes on along the minus strand of JAFLCX010000001.1, from coordinate 26,200 downwards.
TATCCATCCGGCCCGGTCAGGCTGATCGTGCCCTATGCTCCGGGAGGGGGCACTGACACCCTGTCGCGCTTGTTGGCGAAACAGATCGAGGCGGAGTTTGGCCAGCCCTTCGTGATCGACAACCGAAGCGGAGGCGCCAGCCAGATCGGCACGCAAGCTGTCGCAAGCGCCATGCCCGACGGCTACACCATTGGCATGATGGACTCGGCGTTCTTCTCCAATCCGGGACTGTTCAAGGACAAGTTGCCCTACGATACCCGGAAGGACTTCATTCCTGTCTCGCTTCTGGCGCGAACGCAGATGGTATTGTGTGTGCAGCCCTCATCACCGTTCAAGACGGCAAAAGACCTGATCGATTACATCAAGGCCAATCCGGGCAAGCTGAGCTTCGCATCCTCCGGTATCGGGACCGCACCGCATCTTGCCGGCGAGCAGTTCCGGCAGGTCACCGGCACAGATTTCGTGATGCTGCAGTACCGCGGAGCAGGGCCTGCACTTCAGGGGTTTCTGGCGAACAATACCGACTTCGCGTTCTTTGCGGTGCCGACGATCAAGCCACACATCGAAGCGGGCAAGGTCCGGGGTCTGGCCGTGACGCGCGGCCGGGCGCCGCAACTGGCGGATATCCCCGGAATGGACGAAATCGGCCTCGCCAGTATCGATTCCGCAAGCGAAATGGGGCTGGTCGTCCCCAGGGCGACACCGAAAGCCATCGTTGAAAAGCTTGAACGGCTCAGCCTCGCAGCGCTCAAGAATCCGGAACTGTCCAAGCGCTTGCTTGACCTCGGCTTCAATCCTATCGGGATCAATTCTGCGGATTTCCGCGTCTATGTCGACCGCGAGATCGAGAAATGGACGAAAGTCATCGAGGTCGGGAAGGTGAAGCCGGAATAGCCCCGGCTCCGAAAAGGCGACGGCCTTAGTGATCGTCGATCGAGACAGAAAGAGGACCAAGCATGCCGCGCTTCGCCGCCAATTTGACGATGCTCTTTAACGAAATGCCATTCCTCGACCGCTTTGCCGCGGCCGCCCATGCTGGGTTTTCAGGTGTGGAGTTCCTGTTTCCCTACGAATTTGAGCCGGATGAACTTGCTTCCCGATTGAAAGCGTCCGGATTGACTCAGGTGCTCCACAACCTGCCTGCCGGCGATTGGAATGCCGGTGAGCGTGGAATTGCTGTTCTGCCGGATCGCGTTCAGGAATTCCGCTCCGGCGTCGATCGCGCAATCCGCTATGCCACGCGGCTCGGCTGTCGGCAGGTCAATTGTCTCGCCGGGCGGACGCCGGAGGGGGTCAGCCCGTCTCACATTGAGGAGGTTCTTGTCGAGAACCTCGCTTATGCCGCGACAAGATTGCGGGATGCCGGCATCCGCCTGCTGATCGAGCCCATCAACACGATCGATATTCCGGGTTTCCATATCAACACGACCCGGCAGGCGCTTGATCTCATCGGCAAGACCGGTTCGGACAACCTTTTCGTGCAGTACGACATCTATCACATGCAGATCATGGAAGGGGACCTCGCGCGAACGATCGAGAAACATCTGCCGGCGATCGCGCATATCCAGCTGGCCGATAATCCGGGTCGGCACGAGCCGGGGACGGGCGAAATCAACTATCCATTCCTGTTCAACCATCTCGACAGCATCGGCTATTCCGGCTGGGTAGGGTGCGAATACAAGCCCCGCAACGGGACGGTCGAAGGCCTTTCGTGGCTTCTGGCCGAGAACATCCGCGCGTCATCCGCCCTCTGAAATATCTGAATAACGAAGGACTCCAGCATGGAACGCATCGGCTTTATCGGCCTCGGCATCATGGGCGCGCCAATGGTCGGGCACTTGCTGAAGGCCGGATACCCTGTCTCGACCACGATCCACCGCAAACCGCCGCCGAAAGAGCTGCTCGATCAGGGCCTGAATGTGCTGGGCAGCGCCGTTGAAGTGGCAAGGGCGAGCGCGGTGATCATCACGATGCTGCCGGATACGCCGCAGGTCGGCGAGGTCCTGTTTGGAGAAAACGGTGTCGCGTCCGGTCTGGAGCGCGGGAAACTCGTGATCGATATGAGCTCGATCTCGCCGATCACGACCCGCGATTACGCTCAACGCGTCCAGGCGCTCGGCTGCGATTACCTGGATGCTCCGGTCTCGGGCGGAGAGGTTGGCGCGAAGGCGGCCACGCTCACGATCATGGTGGGCGGTCCGACCGCGGCTTTCGATCGAGCGAAGCCCATCATGGAGGTCATGGGCAAGAACATCACGCTTGTCGGAGAGAATGGTGCAGGCCAGACCACCAAGGTCGCCAATCAGATTGTCGTTGCCCTGACCATTGAAGCGGTCGCCGAGGCGCTTGTTTTTGCCTCCAAGGCCGGCGTCGATCCTTCGAAGGTCCGGCAGGCTCTGATGGGCGGACTCGCCGCCTCACGCATTCTCGAAGTGCATGGTGAACGCATGATCAAGCGGACATTCGAGCCGGGCTTCCGCATCGCGCTGCACCAGAAGGATCTCAGCCTCGCGCTCGATGGCGCCAGAGCTTTGAGTTTGAACCTGCCGAATACGGCGCTCACCCAGCAGCTTTTTTCCACCTGTATTGCGCAAGGCGGGGGCGGATGGGATCACTCGGCGCTCGTCAAGGCGCTGGAATTGTCCGCCGACCACGAAATCGGGACTTCTGTAACATCGTGATCCGCGGCAGCGGCAAGGCGACCCGCATCCGGTGATCGGCGGAAATCGTGGTTTCGAGCTGTATTGAAAGAATGGTCGGAGTGGCGGGATTCGAACCCACGACCCCTAGTCCCCCAGACTGACGTAATGTCAAGAATATCAATGGCTTGATAAACGATCTGGAGCGGTTATCCGCACCATTCCAGCCGTTTTCTGTCAACCGATCTTGTCGATGATCTTGTCGGCAGCTTTGGCCGCACGATCGCGAAAACGTTCCACCACGCCGTAGATGCCGGCGAGCACGACCATGCCGAGGAAACCGGACAAAAACACCACGGCGCGCTCGAGCCCGTCGCCGCTGGCCGGGCTCATGGCCTTTGCGACGCCGAGGAACCAGGGCGACAGGAACACGGCCGCGATGACCCCCATCAGCAGTGAGAGGAACCGGGCGATGTATCCGCCCCGCACGAACAGCATGGACGCCGCGCCTCCGACAAAGGCGGTCACAAGAGCCTCGATCGAAACACCGGCATATTTCAGCAGAGGATCGGTCATTTCCGCCCCCACTTTGAAACCGAGAACACGTCCTTGGCGGTGTGGCCACCGTGAAAAACCACCATCCAGAGCAGCGAGACCGAGCCCCAGGCCGTCACGATATCCGCGAGCGGCATGTTGCCCTTGATGCCGATATTCCCGCCGAAGACGGCCGAAACCAGCAACACGGTCCAGCCGCCCCACACCACGGCCTGAATGAAGTTCCGCCAGAACTGCCAGGCCGTGAAGCCTTGGCTGATCTCGGCCGCCTGCGCATCGGACACACGACGCGCCTCGATTTCGAAAAGCCGGATCAATTCCGGAGCGCCGGCCTCGGCGCGCTGGATCGCCTGCGCGGCGCCGGGGCGCTCGATCGCTTCGGCAATCGCCTCCGGCTCGGCTTCTGTGCCGAGCGCCTCGGCCAGAGTTTCGAGGGCCTTTCCGGCAAGACCGCCCACCGCTGCTCCGACAGGCCCGCCAATGGCTGTGCCGATCAGCCCGCCGAGAACAGGCGCGCCCTGTTTCGCCAGAGTGGTCGCAATCGTTGTGAGAGCGTCAGACATCGGCAGCCTCCAGCATCGCTTTGGCCCGATGCGCCTGCATCACGGCCTGGAAGATCAGGAACCCGAACAGCAGCGCAAACGGTGCACCGACAGCGCCCAGCACTAGCCAGTCGATCTGCGACACCGCCTCGACCTGTGGCGCGGCCACCATGCCGCTGCCGGTTGCCGCTGCGCCGCCCGTGGCGGCCTGCGCCTGGCGCTTGGCCTGCACGGCTTCGGTTCTCAGCGCCACGGGCACAGAGCCCCCCTGATGCCGCACCGCCCAGGCGAGCGACCACGCCTCGACGCTGTTGACCCGGCGCATCCAGCCTTTGCCGAACACCGCAAAGGCAGGAAGCGACCGGAAGAAGGCGCGCCGCCGCGCGCCGATGGCTTTCACGGCATCGACCGGGTTTCTGTCCGCGACCAGCGGATGCCACTGCCGGGCGCGGCCGACGCCGCTGTTGACCGCCACATCGAACAGCATCGCATCCGGGCCGGCCGGGATGTGATCGGCGCGGATCGCGTTCCAGTAACGCTCGCGATAGATCTCGGTGGCCTCGGCTTTGCTCAGGGCCTTCACATCGGCCTTGCTGACCGGGGCCTTGCGCCAAGCGCGCAACGTCTCGATTGTGATGCCGAGATTGGTGGCTCCGCCCGGATCGCGAGGATGGTCGACATAACCGCCTTCGTGCTTGAACAGCTCCGGCATGAACGCCGGCAGGGTCGCCCTCATGACACATACTCCTCGAGCGTGATGCCACTGGAGGTCCGTGGCTCCTCGATGACATCCGGGTTCGACCAGGTGCGGTTGATCGCAATCGTGCCGCCGGTCTGCAGCACGAACTGCACCTTGTAGGTCGTCGCGGCGGTGGTGCCGGGTGCATCCCAGACGGTGGAGACCACCGAGCTGATCGAGCGGCCATCTGCGACGCGCGGAAACGCGCCGATCGCCGGCGTGCGCGCGCCGGCCGCGGCACCGCCGCCGATATTCGCGCTGTCCCGACGCAACACCAGTGTCGAGAGATTGGCCGTGGTGTCGCCCTGGCCGACCACATGCGTCGAGACCTTGATCAGGTTGGCCGCACTGGTGGGCGTGATGCTGACCGAGAGCCCGGTCACATCCGTCAGCACGCCGGCGGTCGAACTGGTGAAAGTGTCGGTTTTGAGCACATGCTGCGTCTGCACGATATGGCCGGGCAGCGGATCGGCCAGCTGCTGGGTATGCACGCGGCCCGGCGCGGCACTCCACTGGCCCGCCGTGGCGAGGCCGGTCGGCCATTCGAGATAGCCGAGCACCGCGAAACTCTTCGCCGCGACGGCTGCCGCGCTGTAGAACACATGCGCGCTGTCTGCAGCACCCGCGCCACCTTCGGCGGTCGATGACGCCACCCCGAACGCGCCGAGAGGAAAGATCGCTTGACCCGACCGGCAATTGATGGCGGCCAGCCGCACGGTCCCGCCATCATTGAACGCCACCACCCAGAGCTTGCCGGGCACGCCGTTGGCAAATCCGAGTGTCGAGCCGGCGCTGATGGTCAGCGAGAGCGGCGCGGTCACATCCACATGCGTCAGCACGCCGCTGGCCGCCGTGGCGGACCGGAACGGGATCGTCGCCTTGTTGATGCCGGACAGGGCCGAGCCATCCGCCGAGACGAGCGAGATCGTCAGCGCGTTCGAACCGACCGAGGCGCTCAGGCCGAGATTGACCAACGCGCCGATGCGGCTGGCGCCGGCACTGCCGGCGGCCGCGATTTCGAGCTTTCCGGTCGCGTCGTTGTAGGTCAGCGTCACATTGCTGCCGGCCTCGAGCATCGCCGCGACGAGATCCTGCAGATATTCATCAAGCCCGGTGATATCACCCGGCACATGATCATGACCGGTGAAGGCATCCGAAACAGCATCGACCTCCGCCTTGAACGCCAGCGGCTTGCCGCCGGCGGTCACGCCATCACCGATGCTCAGCCGGCCCTTTTCCGCGCCGGCATCCTTGTTCACGATCGGCTCACCCAGAGCATAGGCCGTGGCTGCGATCTGCGCGCTGGTCGCGCGCGCCAAATTTCTGCGTCTCCACGCCATCTCTTGTCTCCTTATTGGTCGCCATCATCAATGCTGTCACCGAGCGGGTCGCCCTGATCACCGTCATCGAGCACGATCTCGAACAGCGCCTGCACGGCCGCGCGATCGACCGCCACAGCGGCGCGATCAGCCGCCACGGCCGTGGCGGCCGCCTCGACATCGGCAAGCACCTCGAGCCCGACATCGGCCGGCAGCTCGAATTCAAGCACCTTTCCATCGGCCGAGAGCCGCAGGACCTTGCCCGCCTGCCCGGTCGGGTCCATCACGTCGAGCGTCTGGCCGACCGGCAGGCGCAGGGCGCGTTCGGCCAGCATGCGCGCCTCGGCCGCGCGCCGGGCGGCGCTGTCGTGCAGCCGTTCATGCACGTCAGCATCGAAGCTGCCGACATTCGTGAAATCGATGTTCTGCGCAATGGCAGAACGGCGCGTGATCTCGACCTTGCCCGGCGCCGCCGGCATCGCCTTCGGCGTCACGGTCACCGCGCCATCGAGTGCGAGCGTCACCCGGTAATGCGTGTCGCGCGCCAGCGGCTGCAGGCTGCGGCTGGCCAGCGGCCGGTAGCGCACGACAACCTCATCGACGGTCGCGGCAGCGAAACCGGCCGGGAACGCGGTTTCCGCGCCGGTCCAGTCCATCAGGGCGGCGGCATTGGCATTGGGAACGGTCATCAGCGAGCCTCCAGGATGCGGTTGAGATCAGGCGCACGCTCGGGCGATGTCTCGCCGCGCCGCCACCAATGCTCGTTGCCCCAGTTTTTCCGCGCCTGGTCCTCGATGCGCCGGAACCGTTCGGGCGCGCGCGGATCGATCATCAGCGCCATCTGGTCCAGCACGTTGCGCTCGAAGGCGAGGCGCGCGAACCACAGCGTCGAGCCGGGCATGAGCGATCCGGCGGCATAGAGCGCATCGCCGGCGAGATGCGTCTGCTCGCCCTTCGCCGCGCGCTGCAGATTGCCCATCAGCGTCGTGCCGAGCACGCGCTCGACCGCCGCGAATTGCGGCCCGGCCAGCGTCGTGGCCCAGCTGTTGCCGAAGCGCGTCTTGTCCTCGAACAGCACATCGCCGAAAATGCCGAGGCCGCCGCCCTGCAGCATGCCGCGCCCATAGGCGAGCACGCCTTTGCTGGTGGTGGGGTCAAGGCTCACCGGGTCGCGGCCCTTGGCGATCTCCTTCGCCTGCATCGCGAGGATGCCGAACGCCGTCATGGCCGTGAAGGTGATGGCCGCATGGCCGAGGCGCGAGCCATCCCAGCCGCGCGCGAAGGCCCGCGCGAAATGCAGGTTGATGAAAGTGAACGGAAAGCTCTTGTAGAGGCCGACGGCGCGCCGCGTCTCGCCCCCGATCGTGCCGGGGCGGCTCTCGCCATAGATCAGCGCCCGCGTGATCGGATCGCCGCTTTCAATCACGGCATGATCCATTTCGGTATCGAGCAGGCGCTGATAGGCCGAGGCGATCCGGTTCGCATCCGGATGCCCGGTCTCGCGGATATCCGCCGCGCGCAGGAACGGCGCATCATCGACCGGGTGCCACGGCTCCGCCTTCTGGATGATGGCCCATTGCTCCTCACCCAGCCCGACACGCTGGAAAGCCGCGCGCCGCGCGTCGCTCAGGTCCGCCCAGCTCTTGCGCAGGTCATTGGCGACCACCGCCTGATATTCGAGCCCGAAGGCCGCGCGCAAGGTGCCCGAATGTCGGCGCAGGCCCGAAGCGCGGATCACCGCGCTGCCCACTTTCGCTCCGAGCCCGGCGCGTATTTCCTCGCCCATCACACGGTCGACCGCCTGATGCATCTGCGCGAAACTGTCCGCCACAAAGCCGACCTGTGCGGCCTTCACTTCCATCTGGCCCGAGGCCATGCCTTCGGTGTAGCGCGCCAGCACTTTCGCGGCCGGAATATCGTTGAAGCGCGCGGCCTGGCTCACAAGGCCGATATCGGAAATCGAGGAGAGGATCGCGCCGCCCATCTGGCTCGCCACCAGCCAGGACCGCATTTCGCCCATGGCCTGAGCCATGCCGCCATGCACCGGCACATTGGCCTCGCCCGAAACCTGCGCCCAGAGATTCTCGAAGCCCTTGCGGGCGCGGTTAGCACTCCATTGCGCCCATCGGTTCGCTATCAGTGCCTGCGCGACTACTTGCGGGCGGGCGCCAGCAGGCACTTCGACCATCAGCCCCGCCGCCTCGCGCTGGAACAGCGCAAGAGCAAAATCCTTGCTGGCATTCGGGTTGGGGCCGAACACGCGCATCATCGCGATGTCGTTCGCCATCGCGCTCATATGCCCCATCATGGTCGAGAACACGCTCTGGTGCTCGCCGAAATCCCCGGCATGCGCGAGCCAGCTCTCGGCATCCTTGAACACCAGCACGCGATGATCGAGCCGCGCATTCGCCGTCATCGGCCGCCCGGCCGGGCGCGCCGCAGGCGCCGAGAGCCCGCCATCGCCGATGCGCTGATGCGTTTCGGCCAGAATGGCCCGCAACGCCGCATCATCAAGCGGCTTGCCGGTTGCGTAATCGAGCATCTGCGACCGGTCGAGCCGGGGCAGGGTGCGTTCGACGAACACATCAACCTTGGTCAGAGCAACTTTGGCGGGTTCATGCGTCGGGTTCGGCAACCGCCAGTCCTGGCGTTCGGCAATCCCGCCGCGCGACACCGCATTGTGCTCGCGATGCAGGAACGAGGCGGCCTTCTGCCAGCTCTCGGCCAGCGCGCGCGCCTCCGGCGTCGCATCCGCCGCGCCATAGAGCGCTTTCAGCACATCCGCCTCATAGGCCGTGCGCTCGCTGAAGCCGAGGTTTTTGGCCCGCATGTCGCGCAGGTGATCGGCCATCAGCCGGTGCGCCTCGCCCCGGATCGAGCGCGCCAGATAATGCACATTGTCGCCGGTCTCGATTTCCCATGGGTCGCGGGTGAGCTTGCCGCGCAACGCCGCGCCGAGCGTGGCCGATTGTTCCGATTGCAGCGTGACCGGCGCGGAATTGCCGATCCAGCGTTTCTCGCTGCGCAGCTGCTCGATCTGGCCGCGATAGGCCGAGGCGTCGCGCGCCAGCTGGATCTGCGCCCGGATCGTATCGGCGCGCAGCAGCAATTCGCGGCTCACCATCGCCTCGGCTTCATCGAGCACGGCACCGGCCGCCTCGCGTTCGGCCGCGATCCTGCCCGCCACCTTGGCGCGATCGGCCATGCGCATCTCAATGGCTTCGGCCAGATGATCCGCCGCTTCACGCTTCACCAGTCCGGATGCGCCCTTGCCGCGCAGGCATTGCAGGATGCTCATGCGCCCCCCTTCATGCAGGATCGCAGCGCATCGAGCGCCGCCGCATCGTCTTTGAGATCATCCAGCAGGCGCGCGGCTTCCACCGGCCGCGCCACGCCATCGGGGCCGGGCAGCATGAACTGCGTCTCGCCGCTGGAGCGGATGGCCGCCTCGATCGCCGCGAGCTCTTCGCTCACTGCCTCGGCACGCGCCGAGCGGGCAAAAAGATCAGGCGCACCCGGATCGGCGAGATCGAACAGGCTTGTCGTGGGGGCAGGAGAAACCTCATCCGCCGCTCGCGGCGGCAGGACGTTCAGGTCCGGGGAGAGGTCTTGTCCGGCGCGGGTGCCGTCGCGGCCAGCATCTGGCGCGAGGCCGCCTCGATCGTCTGGCCCAGTATCGCGATTGCCGGGTCGCTCTTCGAGTTCGAGCCGGCCTGCATCGCCAGCCCGAGCGCCAGCATCGGCAGCGCCTGGTCTGGCGTCTGCGGAATCATCAAGGATGCGCTTCTGGATGTCACTGGCTTTGATCTCCGGCAGGCCGAGGTCGAGCCCCGGTGCGGCGCTCATCTTGCGCGCGGCATCAACATACAGCCCGAGCCGTTCGGCAATCAAGTCCTGCCCGGCGGCGCGGCGCGCATTTTCATTCCAGAGCATGCGCATGAAAGCCAGAACATCGGGCGCGACTGTCTCGAAGGCATCGAGCTGGCTTTCCCAGGTATCGAGTTTCATGCCGCGCGCGCGCAGATCCGCCGTGCGCCTCACCGCCTCCATGAGCTGCGGCGTCAGATCCATGCGCGGGTCGACGATCCCGGCATCGATCTCGGCCCGCATGCGCGCCCAATCGGGCGCGATCTGCTGCAAGGCATTCGAGACCGAGCGGATCGTGTCATCGGCGCTTTCGGTGATCCGTGCGATCAGCTCCGCATCGCCATAGGCCCGCCCGAGCACCGCGGCCCGCACGCGGCGCAGGCCTTCGGCCGAGAGCCGCCCTTCGGCTGTGGTCAACGCGCCGATTTCCGTGGTCGGGAAGCGGGCGATGAAGGCCCGCACGAAACCGAGATTGCCGACCGAGGCGAGATCCGCGCTGTCGCGCAGCAGGGCCATCATGTCCGGCGTGATCCGGTTGGCATCGGCCAGCGCCGTTTCGGTCGAGGAAAGCCGCTGCGTCGTGCCGATATTCGCGTCATAGGCGAAATCGCGCCGGGCGATCGGGTCAAGCGGCGTCAGGCGTTCGCGCACCAGCACCGGCGCCTTGAAGCCAGAGACATCGAGGCCCTGCGACGTGATCCAGTCGCGATAGCGGCCGGCGGCTTCGCCACCCAGCTCATAGGCGCGACGCACGGCCATGATCCGGCCATTGCCGCTTTCGACCACGCCATCCGGCCCGACGATCGGCGCGCCGCGATCGGCTTCCGAAGAACGGCCGAGCCTCTCGGGATCGAGCTTCTGCGCCATTTCGAGCACCTGCGCCACGCTGGCCGCGCGGTCGCGGTCACGCGGCTGCAATTCGGCCGGGAAATCGGCATCGGACGACGCGCGCAGGGTCGCGGCCTCGACGACAACCGGCCTGACCTCGATCGACGAGCCGCTGGCCGTGGCCACGCGATGCACGCCGAGGCCCGGCACCTCGAACGGATTGATCAGCCCGCGCATCTCGCCCAGCCGGCCGAGGGTATCCAGTGTTTCGCCGATGGCCAGCACCGGCGCGGACGGGAGTTCGGCCAGACGCCCGCTTTCGAGAGCGACGGCGGCCTTGTCGATATTCTCGGCATGGAGATGCACGCCGCCCGCACTTTGATCGGGCGCGCGCAGATCGCCCAGATCGCGCGTTTCCTGAAAGCGCGCGGCCGCCTCGAAGGCTTCCGGCTCGAGATCGACACGCGCCGCCGGCGCGCTCGCACCATCCGGCGCGGCCCGGCCAAAGGCGGCATCATAGCCCCTGCGGGCCACGACGCCCGCGCCACGGAACAGGCCGGCAAGGCCCGCGCCGCCAATACCGGCGATTGCGATATTCCCCGCGGCCTGGCCGAACCCGGCCTCGAGCCCGAGCGCCGCGCGCCCCGGCTGGATGAACGGTTCCTGCGCGGCCTGCGCGCCGGCATTGACGGCGAATTCCCGCGCCAGAAACGAGCGCAGCGGGGCGTTGACCGGGCCGCCGAGAAACATCGAGGCGATATTGACCGGCTCGACCATCTGCCGGGCCGCACCCGCGAGAAACCCCGTGGCCATGCCCGAGAAACCATAGGTCGCCTCGCCGATCTCGCGCTTTTCCTGCTCGAGCGCCTGTGCTTTCTTCCGCGCATTGGCCTCGACATCGCGGAACGGCGCGAGGCGCTGCTGCGCATCGTCCGGCAGACTGGCGACGATTTCACCCAGGACCGCCGCGCGATCCTCGATCGTCATCACGCCATCGATGGAGCGGCCGGCCCGGCTGGCCAGATCCGCCAGCGGCCGCGCTGTCTCTTTCTCGAGCGCTTGCGCCAGATCGTTGTAAGCCTCCTCATGCGGCTCTTTCACGCCGCTCATCGTATCGAGCTTGCCGGCGCGGTATTCCGTGTCCCAGATCTCGCCGATCGTCGCCGGCACGCGCGCGGGCCCGGCGGCTTTGAGCGCGTCGAGGCGATCCTGAAAAGCGCGCTCGAAGCTCATGGAGCACCGGCCGGGGGCACGCCGAACGGCATCGTGCTTAAGGGGTCGTTGCCATTGGTGCGCTGGCTCTCGCGATAATCGAGCCGTTCCCGTGTTTGCTTCACGGCCTCGGCCGCCCGCCGAGCCTCGACGCGGCTGGCCTGCCCCGTCATGTCGATCACCAGCGGCTCGCCGGCCTTGCTCATCACCATACGCGGGCCGGTGCTGCCCGGCAGCATCAGCACATAGCGGCTGCTTTGCGGCGCTTCCGGCATCAGCTGTGCCCGGCTCGCGAGGAAGCCAGCATCGAACGCGCGGCCCTGCGCATCCACCGCGCCGCCGGCGGCCTCGAGATCGGCCTGATCGAGCGACGAAAAGGCCTGCTGAAAGCGACCCGTGCCGAGGCTGGGCGGCACCGGCACGCGCCTGCCGTTCACGCTGATGATCGGGCCTGTCACGCGCTCGATGGCGCGGCTGATGGCCGAACTGTCGGATGCATCGAACAGCTTGCCCTGTCCGGCGCGCTCGGCGGCATAGAGCGCCAGAGCGGCCTCGACCACATCATCGGTCGCACCGCCGAACATATCGCCCCCCACGGTGCGGCGCATGGCGTCCCGCACATCGGCCGTCTTGGGCTCGGCGCCTTTGGTTTTCATCACGTCCTGGCCGCGCAGCATGTCGCGCGCAAGATCCGTTCCGCCCGGTCGCTGCACCAGGCGCGCGGCCATGCCGGCGAGCTTGTCACCCGGCGCGATTTCATTCAGCAGCGTCTCGCGCGCATCGGGCCCGAGCGCAGAGCCGATCTGCCCGAGCATGTCGATCCGCGCCGAATGCCCGGCCTGCTCATAGGCCGCCTTCAGCGCCACGCGCTCCTGCGGCCGGGTGATCACGAGATTGCCGCCATAGGTCTTGCGTGCGGTTTCGGCCTGCGCGGCGGCGATGGCGAGCGAGCGCCCGAAAGCCGGGCCTTCCTCGGGCTGGGCGATCAGCACGGGCTGCGCGAGGCCCTGCCGCGCCAGCATGTCGCGCGGGCTGGTGACCCGGCCCTGTGCCATTTCCTGCGCGACCGCCTTGAACACCGAAAGGCGCGTCGAGGCGGCCGCATCGAGCCCATCGGTGGCGGCGCGTGTCTCGAGCTCGCTGACGGCCTGCTCGACCTGCTGCGGTGGCAGACGCCACGCCTCGGCCACCACAGGCGCGAGACGCTGATAACGATCGAATTCGGCGAGCTTGCGCAGGGCATCGGTATCGCCGCGCGAGGCGAGGGCGACCAGCGGCTGGCGCACTTCAGCGATGCGCTCGGGTGCCACCGCATAACCCTTGCGGAAACTCTCGGTGATGGCGTCTCGTTCATCGCCCTGCAACGCTGCCAGCTTCTTGATCGCCGTGGTTTCCGCGGCATTGTTCTGCGCGAGCTGGCCCGCCACCACCTGCGTCGCGCGCATCACGCCCTGCGAACTCAGCCCGCCGGCATGGATATCACCCTTGAGGCGGCCATAGAGATCGAGCACGTAATCGCGGGTCTTCTTCGCGCCATCGGTTCGCCCCTCGGGGATGACAGACGCGAACTGCGCCGCCGTGTAACCCGGCCCGAATTTCGCGATGGCGGCCTGATGCCAGTTGAGCGCGCCCTCGACCTTCCCGCCGCCAATGCCGGCATGATAGGCCGCAAACGCGGCTGGCAGCGAGCCGTCCAGTTTCTGCGCGAGATCCGCCAGGTGATGCACCGCCATCTGCCGCGCCAGCGCGGGATTGGCCTTGAGCACGCCACGCACGCCGGCATCATCGAGCCCGTCGAAGTCCTTGCGGCCCATCTGCTTCGCGACGGCGCGCGCGGTGTCCGGCATGAACTGGGTGAGGCCGGCCGCGCCCTTGTCCGACACGGCATCGGGGTTGCCGCCGCTTTCCTGCGGGATCAGCGCCCGATCGACAATGGCCGCGATCTGGCCTTTGTCGGTGATGCGCCCGAGATCGATCTGCGCCCCGACCGGATCGAAATTCGCGCGCTGGCGATAGGTATCCTGCACGCGGCCATCCTGCGCGGCCTGCGCCATGCCGATGCGCGCCTCGCGCGTCGAGGGATCGAGCGAGGTGTAGCGGGTCGGATCATGGAGCCCGGCCAGAGCCGCCGCCGGGTCATCGCGGATGAGGCGCAGGGCATCGGCATCCTCGATGCGCGCGCCGAACCTCTGCTTGCGCGCCACGGCCTGCTGTGCCGTCATCCAGCCGGCATTGACCGCCTGATCCAGCGCCGCTCCATGCTCGATCGAGGCGGCATCCCGTTCCGGCCCGGAGCGGGCCGCGGCACCGCGCTGCACCAGCCCGTGCTCGAGCGTATCGAGATCCGCGTTGAAACGATCATTGCGGCGCGACAGCGAGACCGAGCGGATGCCCTGATCAGCCGAAACGAACGCGCGCGTCGTGAACAGTTCGAGCCGTGCCCGGCCCTCGATGTCATGGCCTCGCGAGATCGTTTCGCGTTGCAGCTCGGTCGCTTCTTTCTGGAAACGCTCCGGCGCGGTCGCGTAATCCGGGTCTTGTCGGTATTTCAGCTCCATATCCGACATCTTGCGCAGGTATTCGGCCTGCGCATTGATCGTGTCGGCCGTCGCCCAGGCCTGCTGGAAAGTGCCGATCGTCTGGCTGATGGCGGCACTCGCCTCGCGCACATATTGCGCCGAACCATCGGGCTGCGCCATCGCCTGCACCGTGCCGGACATGCGCATCGAGGCGGACATTTCAGCCATGCCGAAACGATTGGCCTGCTGGGTGCGGCCCTGCAGCAAGGCACTGGCCACGCCCTCGCCACCAGCGCCCTGCGTGATGCCGGTCGTGAATTGCGGGCTGATGGAGCGGGTGATGATCGGGGCCTGTGTCATGCCGCTCACGCCCTCTGCGACGGGCTGGCGAAGCCGAAGCGCGGCAGGCCGGCCGGAAAGCTGGCGGGGGTCGCGGCCGGGACGGTCGAAGCGCCGCCCGGAAATCCGAAGGCGTTGATGCCTGCACTCACGGTGTCGGTCCCGAACCGCATCAGGGCGGAAGCACTGGCCGCCTGCGAGCGCTGACGCGCGCGCGTCAGCGTCATCGAGAGCTTGCCGAGCGTGTCCTCGTTGCGCATGGTCTGCAGGCTCACGGCGCGACCGCCGATCCGGTCGGCGGCGGTGGTCGCATCTTCAATGCGCAGCAGGGTTTCGTCGCGCGCATCAAGAGCGCGTTCGGCATAGGCGACGCGCTGCGCTGCAAGACCGGCAGCCGACGCAAACCCATTCGCGCGCAGCATGCGGACATCGGTTTCGAGCTGTCCGGCCGACATCGCCGCCAGCATGACCGGAGCGCCCTCGCTCAGATCCACGCCGTTGGCGCCGAAATAGGCCGCCTGGCTGGCCATCACGCGATCGCCCTGGTCGCGCAGGCGGTTCTCCTCGATCGATGTGGCGCGCAGCAACTGTTCGATATTGATCCGGGCCTGTTCGGCCGCGTTCTGGTTGTTGCGGATCGCCCGCTCACCAGCGAACCCGGCCGAGCGGATGCTGCGATCGGCGGAGTAAAAGGCATCCTCGATCTCGAGCTGGGTGGAGAGCGCGCTGGAATTGAGCGCGCCTGTCGCTTCAAACCCGGCCGTGACCATCGATTGACGGGCCTCGCGCCGCGCGGCATCCGAGCTGCCGATGCTGGTAATGAGGCTCTTGCCGACATTGAGCGCGAAGGCCGCGAGCGCGGGAAGCATCAGGCGCCTCCCTCGATATCAAGCGCCGGCGCGATCCCGGCGAAGGTGAACGGCAACGCCTCCTCATGCACGATCTCGGCCAGCAGCTCGCGACCGGAGCCGCTCTCGACCGGCACGCGGATACTGCCATGCTGCAAGGCGACCGGTTGACCGATCCGCCCGGAGCCGGTCGGGTGCAGCGGCTCGAAAAGGCCCGGATTGTCATCGGCCCCGATGCGCACCTTTCCGCCGGCGGAAGCGGTCAGATCGATGCTGGCATGCGTTGCAGCCTTGAGTTTGCCGCCGGTCGGGCCTGTCTGCAGCCGAGCCTCGAAGGGCAGGGGCAGGATGCGCAGGGTGAGGGGCAGCCCGACCAGCACCTCTCGAGCGGTGCGATCGAGCCCGATATTGCCCTCGGCATCGGCCGTGGCGAGGCCGCGATCACCGCCATCGGCGAAGATGCGGACCGAGCGGCCGGCAAGGTGCGGCACTTTCAGCGTGCTGACAGGCGCAGGAAAAGTCGTGGAGAGGCCCGCATCGACAAACCATGCGCCGGTGGCGTCCTGCGCCCGTTCATCATCCTGACCGGCTTCGAAAAACGGCTGCATCACCTCGACATAGCGCCGCGTCAGCCCGCCGATCTCGCGGCGCACCAGCAGCCACAGCTGCATGGAGGATTTCGGCCCGGGAATGACGGCCATGCTCTCGACAAAATCGCCGCTGAACAGGCGACGGGCCCAGCCGATCACTTCCTGTTTCGGGTTGAAGGTGAGCACGCGCAGCTGGCCATTGGCGAGCCGCACGAACAGCAAGCGGTTCGGGTCGCGCTGGTAGGCGAGATCGACCGCATCGCCCTTGAGAATGTGCCGGGCAAACAGGGTGATGTCGTCGGCATCCACCGTTTCGGCCAGTCGATCGAAGGCCGCATAATAGATACGCCTCTTGTCCTTGCCGATGAAGATCGCACCGCGTTCGGCAATGGCCGGGCGATGGGCGGACGAGCCGTTCGAATTGTCCGGCAGCACCTTGACGTTTGTGATCGTGATCGCATCGGCCGCGCCCGCGCCGCGCATGACATATTCGCCAGTCGAGCCGCCGATCACCAGGATGCCGGCACCGAGCACCCACTCGATCTTGATGCGGCTGGTGCCCGAGCCGCCGCCTTGCGGTGTCACGCGCAAAGGGATAGCCGAGAGGTCGGTATCATCCACGTCGAAATCGTAGAAATCTCCGGCGCGTGTGATCCAGATTTCATCGCCGCGGCACCAGCAGATTTTCTGGTCGAAGATCATGACCCGATCCGGCCAGCCGACATCCGGCGCATTCGACCAGGCCGCCTCATGCCAACGCGTCGTGCCGCTGCCGGTGGCCACGGTCGCGGGCAGGCGCTGGGTGACGACAGCGACCGCATTGCGCGGGCCGGTCACAGCCGTGATCCGCACATATCCTTTGCCGTTATCGATGTAGCGCCACGTCACCTGAGCGTTGCCCGAGGAAACATCCCCCTCGGTGTGTGTCGGAGCATTTGGGCCGGTCGAGGCTCCGTTCAGAGCCTCGTAGACCAGCCCACGATTGCGGCGGCGCGCGCCAGCACTGACGCTCTCGAGGGCGATCCATGCCGGCACGGCCGAGAGATCGGCATCATCCAGCCGCCAGAGCGAGCCAATATGCCCCTCGACAAACAGATCCGCCGAAGCCGTGAGGTTCACGGTGCCCGTCACATCGGAGGCCAGAATGGTTGTGGCGGTTGTGTTGATCTTTCGCACCGGCCCGCGCAGGTTGTCATAATCGGCGAAGCGCCAGTCCGTATCCGAGAAGCGCGAGAGCGTCTGGGGCCGGCCGACGCCGCACAGGAACAGAACGTCATTGCTCTGCGCCCAGCGCAGCACCGAAAGATCCGTGCCGCGATAAGCAGTCGGCAGGGCGAGCTCATAAGGCGTGGTCGAACCGGCCGATTGCACGATGACGCCGGTATCCTTGTAGAACCGCACGAAATCGCCCAGCAGCACGGCCGCCACGCTGTCGCTGCCGTCGCGTCCCTCGACGCCGATCATCATGCCGGCGGCGAGACTTTCACGCGCTTCGGCCACGAAGCGCGTGCCAGGGGCCTTGGTCACGACGCCTTCCGCCAGCACGATGCCGTTCTCGATCCGCCGCGCGGCCGCGGCATGACGCGCGAGGTCACGACGCGCATGCAGTTCCGGCGAGATCTCGCCGGCTGAAAGGGACAGCTGCTCCGTTTTGATCCGCATCAGAACCGCCTTCTGAAGCCGGTGAAACGGGCCGCGAGGTAAGGCACGCCGCGCGTGGGGAACGCCTGCGGGGCACGTTCCTGCGCCGATCGGCGGCGCGCCGGTGCCACCACGGCATTGCGCTGGCTTTCGAGTTGATCGATCCGATCGTTGCCGATGCCGAAGGAGGGCGCGGCACGGATCGCGAGCTCGAGGGCGAAGACTTCGCCGAACATCGCATCCCAGCCCGCCGGGTTGGTGATCAGGCGGGAATAGCTCACCAGCGGCGCATCGATGTTGCAGACCAGGACGCGCAGGGCCGGCTGGTCATCCGGGGCGACCGGATCGAGCGTCGCGCTGGCGATATCCCAATCATCGACGGTGAGGCCTTCGACACCGCGCACATGCAGGCAATCGGGCGGAAGGCGATAGCGCTTTTTCAGACGGCCGCGCGCATCCGGCTGCTCGCGCGGCGGGATGCATTCGGCCTTGCAGAACCCGAACTCGAACGAGCGCTGCAGCCAGGCAACGAGATGGTCATCATCCAGCCAGACCCGCATGCGCCGCGCACGCGAGCCCTCCTCGTCCAGCGACGCCAGGGCAGGCTCGCGCAGATGCGCGAGCGCCCGGTTGACATGGGCGAGGAGGAGAAGCGGCTGCGCCATCGGACCCGGCCAGACGCTCAGTTCTTCGCGACGTAGGGCAGGAAGATATGCACGGCGCCAGCCGCGCCGGCCGCAGCTTTCAGTGTCATGAACACGTCGAGCTCGCCGCCGGGATTGGAGGAGAGGCCGGCAAGCTGCCAGAAGGTCTTGTCCATGTTGGCGATGGCCACGGCTGCAGTCGGGCTTTTCGTGCCGGCCGAGGAAAGGTTGAGCCCATCGGCCAGCGCGTCGGGATCAGCCGTGAAGCCGAGATCGACATCGGTGAGGCCGGTGATGCCCGGATGCGTGACGACGCCGCCAGGCGCAGGCTTGGCCGAAGACGGCACCTTGCCGATGTAGAAGATCGAGTTGGCGCTGTCGCCATTGGCGATATCGGCGATGCCGGAGATCTGGCGAATGACACCGCCACGCGCCAGCACGTCCGGCTGCGCGAAGGTCGACGGATCGGGATAACCAGCCAGGTATTTGGTCACAACGGCCATGATGGCCTCCTTGAAAGTGAAACGATGAAGGGGGAGAAGCGGCGGCGCGGCCATGCGGTCCGCGCCGGGAGGCGGGCGGCTGCATTATTCGACGCAGCGGATCTCGATCACCTTGCGGTCTTCCGAGCGCGTCGCGCCGAACCAGTTCTCGCCATAAGGACGGAGCCGGTATTTCTGGCCGGGATCGCGATCGAGCTGCGTTTCCATTGGCGAGAAATCGCCGTAATGCATGGCGCTCTGGCACCAGAGCGGCAGGCGACGCACGCCGGCCTCGGCCAGCGGGAGCTGGTTGACGCGGATGAAGTCGATATCGAGGAAGTTCAGCACACGCTTGTTCTTCTCGTCGACCACCGTTTTCTCGCGGTAATCCTTCGAGAGATACTGAACGAGGCCATAGAGATCGAATTCCTGCTTGTGCGTCAGCGCCAGGCAGAGCTTCTCCTCGGTGATATCGACCTCGGAGCCGACCAGCAGCGTGCGGCCCTTGATGATCTTGTCGAAGGTGAGACCGCTGTTCGCGGCAGCGCCAGAGCGCACGAAATCCTTCAGCACCAGGTTGACGCCATCCGTGGCGGAATAGGCCGTTGCCACCTGCTGGCCATCGGGACCGACGAGGCGCGGGCCGAAAATGCTCTCGAGCATGATCTGCCGGCGGCCGCGCATGATCGATTGCGCGATGCCCTTCACATACATCGATTGCGGCGAGATCGTGCGCTTGATCTCGTCTTCCTTCTCGATCGTGGTGCCCTGCTCGATCTGGCGCGGCTTGCACCAGACCAGTTCGTGCATGAACTCCGCACTCGGGGTCGGGCCGCCGCGCGCGCCGTCGATGATCGGGTCGAGATTGCTGACATATTCGATCATCTGCGTCTGCTTGCCGGAGAGGTTCGGTTGCAGCGTGAAATAGGGCTCGAACGGGTTCGACATGATGCCGAGCGCCATCTCGACATTGTTCTGAAAAGTCGTGCGATGCGTCGTTGTGACGGGTTCATAGGCCATGATGGCACCTGTGCTGAAACGAGGAACGGGAGAGGTTCGAGGTTTCGGCCAGGGTGCGGCGCGTGAGCGCGGGCAAGGCCTTCCGGCTGTCGCAACCGGGATCAGCGACCGGTAACCACCGGTATGGGCGGGCAAGGCTGGGAGAGCCAAGGTGCGGCCGGGACGCGCGCGACCGATACAGGGTCACGCCTCCAATCTGCCGGACGCTGCAATGCGTCCGGCCACTTGTCAAGAGGGTAATTTATGCTTTTTCCGAATCGCCCTGCATCACTGCCTGACGGGCGCCGGTGAATGCCCCGTCGAGGAAGGTGAAGAACCAGCCATCCATTGCCTCATGCTCGCCATCCGGCACATCGAAGCGCCGGCCATGCCAGCGGTCATTGACCGTCGGACCGTAGGAGCCGGTTGCCGCCTCGCGCGGCGGGTCGGTGAGGAAATCGAGAATAAACGCATCCATTTTTTCCGGTTCGGCTGACACTTGCGGCGGTGGGGCTGGTGACGCTGCCTTGGCCTTGGTCGGGTTCTTGCTCATGGTCGTTTCCTTTTCGGGTTGAGGAGTGGGTCAGGCGCGGCGGGCGTCGCGATAGGCCGCCTGCTGTTCGTTGAGTTTTTCCCACCTGGCCTTGTTGGCCTTGTGGTCCTTGTGGCTCGGATCCATGACGCTGCGCGCCAGTTCAGGGTCGCGCTTGAAGCGCGAGATCTCGATCTCGACCGCATCCGGCCCGGAGAAGCCGTTGCCCGCGCCGGCGGCGGCGATGATCTGGTCTTCCGAAAAGAACGGCGCGAGCTTGTCGAACAGCTCGAGCACGATGCGGTTGGAGCCGAGGGCCGCCTCGATCTGGTCCATCTTGTCCTTGTCGAGCCCGAGGGCGCGCGCGGCGCGGCCGGCCAGAGTGGTGCGCTTGTCGAAATCCGCGCCCCATTCGGTTTTCAGCGCATCCAGTTCCTCGGTGCGCAGGCGCGCGGTGGCCTCGGCTTCGGCCGCGCTGAACTTGGCCATGGTTGCACCCAGCCGCTCGATGATGGCCTGCCCCTGCGCGAGCGGAACGCGCTGTTCATGCAGCATCGAGGCGAATTCCGACATGGCCTGATTGTCGAATTCGAGCCCCTCCGGCATGGAAGGGGCCTTGAGCTGGTATTCTTTCAACTCGGCTGGCCAGCCGAGATCGGTCCAGCCGCTCCAGTCCTTTTCCCTGCCCGGCTCGGGGCGGATCATGGCGTTGCGATCGCGCGCCAGACGATCGGCATTCATCCAGCTGTTGAGCGCGGCCGCAAAATCGGCCGGCTTCTTGCCGCCGAGAAAGGCTTTCTGATCATCGTTCAGGCCATCAAGGCTGCCATACCACGGCTTTTCGGCCGTCGTTTCTTTCGAACCTTCGGCCGCTGACGTGGTGGCGGACGCGCTGGCAGCGGCGGCGGCCTGTTCTGCTGCTGCCGTTGTTTCGGTTGTCGTGTCGGCAATTGCTTGTTCGCTCATGGTCTATCTCCGTTTGGCGGAAGGGTTTTCGGGTCTGTTGATCTGCGCCTCGGCGATCGAGCGCCAGACGCTGGCAGCGTCGAGGCCCGCATGCTTGATGATCTCGAGCGCAAGCTGACGCCGGCCCTCATGGATCAGGATCTCGGTTTCGGTGACCGGTGGCGCAGGCGGATCGCGATGCGCCGGCGAAAACACGCCGCCGCGCAGGGCAATATCCTGCACCACCAGCGGCAGCTGCCCGAGGCGCTGCCACTGATCGAGCACGGCGCGCTGATCGGGGCCGCGATTGCGCCAGAAGGCCTGCGTGAACCATTGCCAGGGAGCTGCCATGATGATCAGGCTCCGCCGCGCGCGGAAGCGAGGGTCGAGGCCTGCTGCGCATGCGAGGCCTCGGCCGCGATCGCGACGGCTTGCCCGGTCTGCTCGAGCTCGGCCGCCTGGTTCTGGGCCTGCTGCCGGGCCTGGCGGATCTGCTGCACCATTGCCGGCGGCAACAGCATGGCGGCTTCGGCGCCGAAGCTGTCATGCAGGATATCGAGGGTCGCATCGCCGTCGATCTTGTCCAGCACTTCCGGCTTGCCGCCCTGCGCCAGCTGCACCGCCGCGCCGAAGGTGTTGAGCACCGCACGGCCGCGCGTTGCCTTCTGGATCCGCGCCATCGGCGAGAGATAATCCATGGCGAGCGCCTGCCCCTCGAGTTCGGGCGGCGGCTCGGGGATCGCACCGGCGCGGGCCAGAGCCTCGAACCGGCGGAACAGCAGGGGCGAGAGACCCGAAACCTGAATGCGCGTGAGGTTTGGGGCCATGGCGCGCATGCGCTCTTCCTGGTAGCCCAGCACCTCGGTCGCGGTCATCTGTGGGCGGTTGACGAGCATCATGGCCGAGAAATAGAACGCTTCACGGATGTGCTCGCGTTTCTGCTTCGACATTTCGGCCGAGAGGCGGATATCGCCGCCGAGATTGAGCGGCTGCACCAGCTGCTTGCCGCCCTCGCTGACCGCGCCAGAAACCCACTGACCGGGCATGACATCGGTTGCGGCGATCAGCTCTTCGGAGGCCGAGAGGATCGGCGGGCGCGCGGCGAAATTGGCCGCCGTCATATGCGCTTCCTCCATCACCTGCAGCGAGGCGACATCGGCGCGGGCGCGGGATGCAGGGCCGGTGGCGTAGGAGCGCGAGGCGCGGCGCGACCATTCGAGCACGTGATAGGGCAGATCGTAGAAAAAGCCCTTGCGGCAGAATTCCTTATCCTCCTTGCACAGATAGACCGAGAGCCAGCGCGCGCCGAGCGAGCCGGGCTTGCCGGGCATCTGGCGCGGATTGAGAAACACCGCATGGATGATGGTTACCTTGGCTTTCGGGTCTAGCTTTTCCGAGAGCTCCGGGAACGCCGCCCTGGCCTTGCGGCCGGTCATCACATAACGCCGATGCACCCGCACCAGATCGTCGTCATGATCATGCGCGAGGAACATTTCGTGCAGGGGAATGACGCGATCGGTGAAGCCGCGCATGTCGCGGCGCTCGAAGGTCGCCAGCGTGCCGAAGCCAAACACGGCCATATCGGCGAACCAGGCCGGAGCCTGCGCGTAGAATTTCGAGCGCGTGGGCGACAGCGTGCCGGTGACGATCGCCGAGACCTGCTCGAGCCAGAGCTTGCACGGATAGAAGCGCGCGAGATCCTGATCCTCGATCGTGAAAGCCGCCCAGGGGTTGGTGGGATTGGTCAGATCTGTGAAAATGCCGCTCGAGAGCGCCTCGACCGCATGGAGCTGCGTCGCGTCGACAATTTCGGCAAAATCTTCCGGCCGGCTACGACCGCTGCCGGACAATTCGCCCAGCTGTTCGGGCGCGAAAAGCTGCGCCAGATCGCGCCAGTTGGGCTCCTCGAGCGCGCGCTCCGCCTCCATTTCCTCCTGATGCATCATGACATCCCGGAAGAGATCGCTCTGGCTCATCTGCATCAGGTTCATTTCCATGGTGATCAGGCCCCCAGCAGGGTGGCGGCAGCGGTGGGGCCGGCCGCAAGACCTGTCTTGCGCAGCAGGGTGGATGCGACGCCGCGCGATGCGCCAGCCCGCTTGACGCGGCTCTGCATGGCCGAGGCCGCAGCCTCGCCCTCTTGCGCGATGCGCGATTGCTCGAGCCGTGTCTTGTCGAGTTCAGCCTGCTGCGAGCGGGCGATTTCGGCCTGCTGGTCGTTGGTCAGCTTGGTGACCAATGCCCGCTGCTGTTCGGCCTGCTGGCGGGCGAATTCCTGCTGCTGCGCGAGCAGGGCCTGATTGGCGGCCTGCTGTTCGGCGGCTCGATCGGCCGCCTGCTGCGCGATCGCGCTGGCCTGCAGGCGTTCCTGTGTGCCGGATGGGGCGAACAGGCGGGTGATGCTTCTCCAGAACGACATGGCTAGGCTCCTTTGCGGGCTGGTGAGGGGGAAGACCATTTGCCGAGGGGCCGGTAAGAGCCCTTGCGCGCGGCCTCGGTGCGCTTCTTTTCGCGATCGGCCAGCCGGTCATTCTTGCGTTTGCGGGCATGGCTCTGGCCGGTTTCACCGCCGGCATATTCGGCGGCTTCGCAGACATGGCTGTCGAGATTTTTCACGATCGCGCCGCGCTCGCCGAATTTCGAAACGTGATAGCGAAACGTGCCGTTCAGCCCGCGGCGGATCGTCGGACAATGCGTCGCATCGACCAGGAAGCCCGGCTCGTTGAAGCCGAGCCGGCGTTTCATGGCATCGCGGAACGCGAAGTGACGCCCTTCCTTGTCTTGGTTGCCGAGACTGGGACGATGCGCCCTCAACCCGACAACCTTGCCGAGCCGCGCGATCCAGCTGCCGTTCGGCAGATCTTCGCCGGCGAAGGTGGCTTCATCGCCCGTGAGGTAGAATTCGCAGTCCTTGAAACGCGGCAGGGCCATCACGGCCGCGACGCGATCGCCGAGGCTGATTTCATCGCCGCGCTCGAGCGCGATTTCGTGCAGCAGGCGGATCTGGCCATTGGCCAGGCATTGCAGGAAACAGGCGGCCGGCGTCGCGCCGCCATCCACGCCGATGATCACCGGGATTTCCGGGAACACGGCGAGCGGCTCCATGGCGCTCATCTCCGTATCGGCAAAATCCGGGTAGACGATGGCCGCTTCCTGATTGAAACCGGGCTCGTTGTCGATCTTGACCCGGATCCACCAGGCGCGATGCGCATTGGCCTCGCGCTGCTGGCGATAATAGCCGCGGCCCACGGCCCTGATGTTCTCGGCATCCGGGTGAAAACCACCGGGCTGGCGAAACAGCTTGTAGCCCGCTGGCTTGGCCACACTCCACCAGTCACGATAGACCCACGTATCCGGCGCCGGCGCGTTGCAATCGCCGAAGATGCGGCCATGCACGATCCGCTCATCATCCGGCAGCCCGATTTCGCCGCGGTTCGGATAGCGGCCGACCGAGCGGGCGAGGTTCACATACAGCGCCTCGCGGAGTTTATCCTGCTCGTTGCAATAGGCATCGGTGTATTCGGTGCCGCCGAGATCATCCGGATCGGCATCGTCTCCGAAGGCAAAGAACATCGCCTCGAAATGGATCGGCCCGAAACCATCCTCGAACGTGATGCGATGCACGGCGGCGCGCGGGCTGGCACCCTGCCATTCGCCCACGCCTTTATCCGGGTTCAGCACCTTCTGCCACGACTTGATCGTGGTGCCCCAGAGCTGCGCATAGGTCTCGCGCCAGAGGCTGAGACGATAGCGGCGCACCGGGCGGCCGTGGGCATCCCGCTCATTCAGCATCGGCGGCGTCTGCACCGCGGCGCGCAGGGCTCGCTTGATGCAGGCCGTGGTCTTGCCGCTGCCTACCGGACCGTTGAGCAGATCGCGCGCGCCGTTCGAAAGAATGAACGCGTCCGACACCGGCCCGGCCGATTGCAGCAGGGCCGCGCCCTCCGCGTATTGCTTGATCCGGTCATCGAGCGAGCCGAAGGTGATCATGTCAGCACCACACAATCCGTTCGCTGACGAACTTCACCAACACCCACTCGAGCGCCGAGCTAAAGCCGCTGCGCTGGACGCTGCCCCACTTGTGCCGGGGCGTCGTCTCGCATTGCTTGAAGAGCATTCCGCGATAGCCAGGGACATCAGGTAGGGGCGCTTGGAGCGACCCGATCCAATATGCATAACCAGTTTGATGGTGGCTGATGATCCACGAATAGCGACCATCGCGCCGCAAGACGAATGTCATTCCTGAAAATTCAATTGTTTCAGTCATGGCTTAACTCCCCTCGACCGGCGCCCAGACACAGGCGGGTTTGCCCGGCAGGCGGATGAGATCGCCCTTGCCATCCTCGCGGCGGCAGATGTGAAAGAGGCCATCGGGAGAGGGGCGGGCTTCGCCGTGGCTGACCCGGAAGCCGTCAATGATCCAGCCGCCGGGGATGACCCGCACCCGCTCTTTCGGGACCGCGTAGCAATCGCGATCCGAACAGCATTCATGAGGATAGAACGAATGGGCGAGCGCCGGGCTCGCGGTTTGACCCGCGAGGGCGGACAGGAGCATCACGGCCGCTGCGCCCCGCACCCTTACGGCGGTGGCCCGGCTTCCCGCGCCCCGCCGCGCCGCCGCCCGACCTGACCAGCGCCGCCGAGCAGGTGCGGGCCAGCGAGATCGCCTTCGCCGCCAGCATGGGCGCGCGCGACTTCAACGCCTTCGCGAGCTGGATCGCCGACGACGCCACCTTCGTCAACGGCGGCAAGCCGCTGCGCGGCAAGCCCGCGGTGCTGATGCACTGGGAGCGCTTCTTCCGCGGCCCCACGCCGCCCTTCCTGTGGAAGCCCGAGATCGTCGAGGTGCTGGCCAGCGGCAACCTGGCCTACTCCGAAGGCCCGGTGTCGCTGCCCGACGGCCGCGTGGTCTCGCGCTACGTGTCCACCTGGCGGCGCGAGCCCGCGGGCGGCTGGCGCG